>CAJXOG010000001.1 GCA_913057775.1 uncultured Fodinibius sp.
GAAACGACACAACTAATAAACAATCATCTAACAAATAGGTAACTAACCATGGGACAACAACAACTTTTACTCGTAATACTTGTAACGATTATCGTAGGTATCGCTACGGTCGTAGCTATTAATACTTTCTCTGCTGCATCTGACAGCGCTAACGTAGATGCTGCTCGTCAGGATATGTTAACAATGGCATCTAATGCTCAAGGATGGTTTATGAAGCCAGCTATGATGGGTGGTGGCGGAAATGCATTTGATGATACAAATGGTGACGCAATTACTGTGGAAGATATCTGCCCAGGCACAGTTTCTGGAACTGTTTGCACCACTGAAAATGGTTCTTATGACATCCAAAGTCCAACTGAAACTCAATTTACTCTTCGGGGTACTCCAGCCACTGCGGGTGGATTGTTAACTGCAGATGTTATTGCCGATGACATTGACGGTGGCATAGAATATGACCCGGATTCTGGGACAACAATCGGATCTTAATTTCTTAAAATATTAAATTTCATATTGAAAAGGCTCCAGTTTAAAATTGGAGCCTTTTTTTATTGTTAAATAGTCAGGGTTATGCAATTACAGAATAAAGTTATTCTTGTTGCTTGTTGTGTACTGGTTGTGAATCTACCAGTACTCTACTTCACAGATTTGATGTTTCTTTACAATGAGAAACGAATTATTGTTTCCGTTCTTTTAATTATGGCTGGAGTATTGACTTTTTTTACATCGGGTAAAAACGTACAAAAAATAGCATCTTTATTACCTGTTTACTTTATCTGGGGAGTGATAATTTCATTTCTATTTATAATCATTTCTCTTTTTCAAACCGAGCATCCTTTTTACGGTATTGTTGAGATTAGTTTATATGTACTGTTATTGTGGGTTGTATTTATTACAGCCGATGTTGTTAATACTAATTATTATGGAAGGTATGTAGTAATTGCCTCTGCTTGTGTAATGATCTTTTTTTATTCGTTAAAGTTTGGTCTCGGCTATTCCTTTTATTTATCAGGTTTTAAAGACTTTCCACTTTGGCCTGCTGATGGTTTAAAAACCGGGATTATTGGTTTTGCAAACATTCGTTTCTTTAATCAAGTACAGATTTTCACTCTTCCTTTGTTATTAGGTGGATCACTTTTAGTATTACGAAGACAAAAGCTGGCTGGCTATTTTTTACTGTTTCTTTCTGTATTTTGGTGGATGTCACTCATTGAATCAGCAGGTCGAGGAATTATTTTAAGTGCCTTGACAGCAGCTTTGGCTACACTTTACTTTTTAAAAAAATATACCCACCGTTGGACATGGTATTTCCTTGGAACGCTATTGATAGGATATCTAGCAAACATACTTTTATTTGATATTATCCCCCCTGATACCGGTTCAGCAACAAAATCAATACTCAGAGGAGGAAGTCCAAGAATGACAATGTGGCCCCAAACCTTTTTAGCATCATTGGGAAAACCAATATTTGGTCATGGCCCAATGTCATTTTCTAATGTAAACACTGGGTTTACACCAAGCCATCCACATAATTCAGTATTACAATTGCTCTATGAGTATGGGTATCCAGTAACTATCACATTCGTAGCTGGTATTTATTATGGATTAAAAAAATGGATTAATCAGACTAAAGAACAATTCGAGGTTATAAAAAAAGATTTCGAACAAAAGGTAGTTATTCGAATCTCTCTTACAGTCGCATCAGTAGGAGGACTTATATACAGTTTTTTCAGTGGTGTGATCGTAATGCCTCTGAGTCAATTATGGTTGGCCTTGATTTCCGGTACAATGCTTGGTTTGTATTTTAAGAATGATTCAAAAGTGGAGAATGCAGAACCTATAAAGTTGTATAAAGTTGTTGGTGTTAAACTAACACTTTTATTAGCATCAATTACTTTAGCAAGTGTCTTGATAAAAGATATCCCACATTTGCGTGAAAATGAGAAGAGATTTGTGGAAAAAACAGATAGGCATGTTTTACGTCCCCGTTTTTGGCAGCAGGGAAAAATTGGATTAGATGAGTTTCCCCAGAGAAAACCCAAAACAATAAATGAATCTAATTTGTAACAAAGTTTTATTATTCTGATCATTGTATATGTAAATTCATCTACAAAAAAGTAATACGGATTATGCCGCAATTTAGATTACGTGCTGTTTCGGCTCAGGGAAAGCTTATTAAATCTGAGTTTGAGGCGGACAGTAAAAAAGAAGCCGAAAACAGGGTGGAGAAGCTATCGCGTAAAAATGGTTTTAAGGTTAAGGGGGTTGATAAAAAGGAAACCTACCAATACAAGGTTCAAAAAGGGAATAAAGATGCCGTAACCGGGGAACAGGAGGCTTATTCCAAAGAAGAAGTGGAGAAAGCCCTGGTTAAGCTTGGGTATAAAGTTATCCGCATCAATAAAAAGTGGTTCGACTTTAAAGGGGGCGTGCCTCAATCAGAGGTGGTTACCTTTATTAGTCTCAGTGCCGACCTGTTGGAGCAACAGCTCAGCTATGATGAAATTCTGGAGCTTTTGTATGAGGACACCACCAACGCCCGCATGAAAGAGACTATCGGAACCATTCAAAAGGATCTCAAAGATGGAAAAGAGGGCGATGAGGTCTATAGCAAGCATGAAGATGTCTTTGGAGATTTTGCCTCCTACATGCTCAGCGTGGCTTCCACCAGTGGTAACATGGCCCAGGTATTCAGGAGTACGGCAAAATTTTTGGAGCGCGATGCCGAGTTTAAAAGCAATCTACGCCGATCACTGTTAATGCCAGCCATTACCGTGGTGGCAACAATAGGCGTGATTTTATTTTATGTGGGATATATTTTTCCTGCTACCGCCGAAGCCTTTGTAGAAATGGATATTAAATTGCCTCCCATGACGGCTGCTACTCTTGAGTTTAGTTACTGGCTGCAGGATAACTGGTTGATGCTTACTCTGGCGCATGTTATCCCTATTACGGCAGCGTGGTACTGGCTGACCCAAACAGCTAAGGGACAGTTATGGCGCGATAAAAATATCATTAAAATACCTGTCATTGGTGATCTCATACACAAGACCAGCATCGAAATATTTGCGCGGGTATTTTATACGTTGTATAGTGGATCGGGACAAAATATTGAAGTAATAAGAGTAGCTGCGGAAGCCTGCCGCAATAAATATATGGAGAAGCAGATTAAAGAAGTGGCGATCAAAATGATGTTGAAGGAGGGGGCCGGACTGATTGAATCGCTGAAGGCCACGGGAGTGTTTACGGATACGGCCATTAGCAGGTTTAAGCTTGGGGCCGAATCGGGGGCACTCAAACAAAATGCCAAGCAGCTGGCAGAATACTATGAAACCCAAACCACCTATAAAATGGATACCATTGTGGATATGATAAGTTTGGGCGTAAACCTGTTTATTATGGTGGCCCTCATCGCTATTACGATTGTATCGGCCGAATCTGCACTAATTAGTCCTAACACAGGAGCCATGTAATCAGCCGAAATTCTTTTAGTAATTGCCAAAGATATTATTACTGTATTGTTATAAGAAAATAATGCAGACTCCGATTTTTTACTTTCATTTCGATAATGAACATGTATATTGTGGAAGTATTTTTGCATGAAAGTTAGACTACTCAGCAAACCGTTGGTTTATTAATGGGAAAAGTTAATACTCGCAGACATATTGGTGATATCCTGGTGAACAGGGATATTATTACCGCAGATCAGCTTAATGAGGCTTTGGCAATTTTACGGGAAGAACCGGAAACGTCGAACCGACGGCTGGGCCAAATTTTATATCAGGATCTTGGTATTGACAGGCACGAGGTGATGAGCGAAATCGCCTCAATATATGCATTTGAAGAGGAGTTTGCCGATCAGGAGACTATTGATGAAGAGGATATCGAAGAGATTAAAGCTCATATTGACGAACTTCCTGCCGAGGTTGTGGATGAGTTAGTGCACCAAAAAGCAGTGCCCCTTCGTCAAAACCAGAACACCTTAACGATTGCTGCTGCCGATCCTTCCGACCCTACGCTCTCGAACATCGTCAGTAAGTTAAACTTCAAGCAGCACCATATTGTCTACTGCCGGTATGAGCTGGTAGAACAGATTTTAACGCAGGTTTACGAACAGAAGAACGAATTCCTGGACCTGCTTGAGGAAATTGAGTATGAAGAGCCGGACCTCGAGGAAGAGTCCGACGAAGTTGACGAGGAAGAAATAGATGCAGAAATCAACCAGAGTATGCTTAACTCTCTGGTTGAGGGTTTTCTTGTAGAGGGCGTTCGTAAAGGGGTAAGTGATATTCATATTATACCATGTGGTCCGGCCTCGACCGATATTCGATTTCGTATTGATGGTAAGCTTCAGCTTTGGCATCAGCAAAATAATGTAAAGCCCGAAGCAATATCGGCGGTTGTAAAAGATAAGACGCGTAACGTAGACCGCTTTGAGCGCGATGCTTCGCAGGATGGTTTTATTCAGCGCCAGGTAGATGGGCACAACATCCGTTATCGTGTTTCCATTATGCCAATGGTTGGGGCACAGTTCGATAGAAAGTTTGAGTCTATTGTTATTCGTATTCTGGATGACCGTGAAGTTATTACGGATTTGAATGTGTTGGGGCTCCAGACGAAAGCGAAAGAGGATTTTGTAAAAGCGATTGAAAAGCCTTCGGGTATTGTCATTGTTACGGGACCTACGGGAAGTGGTAAGTCAACGACGCTTGTTGCCGCACTTTATTATGTGATTACTCCCGAAGTTAATGTGCTTACGGTTGAGGAACCGGTAGAATATCTTATTGAAGGTGCCCGGCAGCTAAAAATTAACAACCACATGACCTTTGATCTGGCGATGCGGGGTATCTTGCGTCACGATCCTGATATTGTGCTCGTGGGTGAGATTCGTGACCTTAAGACGGCAGAAATCGCCATTAAACTGGCGAATACCGGTCACCTTACCTTTTCTACACTGCACACCAACGATGCTCCCAGTGCCATCTCAAGACTCTATAAGATGGGAGTTGAAACGTTTCTTATTGCAAATGCCGTAAACTTGATAATGGCTCAGCGTCTGGTGCGTACGCTCTGTAAGAGCTGCAAGGAAGAGTATAGACCACATATTGAATCTGCAAAAGGAATTGGCTTTACAGAGGAAGAGTACGAAGAAACTACTTTTTATAAAGCAGTCGGATGCGATAAATGCTCAAATGGATATAAGGGTCGTGCTGCTATTATGGAAGCCCTGTATTTTGACAAAGAGATTCGAAAAATGATTTTAGAGTCAGGAGAAGAGATAGATGAGGTCGCTATTAAAGAGTATGCGATGAGCCAGGGAATGTTAAGTTTGCGAGGTTCTGGCCGGGAGCGTATTAAGAACGGAATTACAACCATTGAAGAAATTGCAGCAATTACAATTGAAGATTAAAAAACTCTTAGACGTTTAGGGTAGAGCTAAATAATCATTAATATTATTAATGTCTTTAAGGGGTTAGCATAAGTTAAATTTGGAGATAAGTTATGGCAACTGATAACCAAGCAGAAAAAGAGGCAACGCCAGAGCACATTCGGCAGTTCTTAAAAGAACCGCCCTTGCTATTAAGGAACTTTCATTACGAAGATATAATGGAATTCTTAAATCTGGGGTCTGAAGAACGGTTTGTGCAGGATGATGTGATTATTAACGAAGAGGAGTATGTCAATTCTGCTTATCTTATTACACAGGGCAAAGTTTCTATTTGGAAAGATAATATTCAGCTCGCAACCCTTGATAAGGGTAATTTTTTGGGTGAAACTTTTCTCTTTAGTAAAAATAACAGGATGGCAAAGGTTGTTTCGGAAGGGGAATCACAGCTGCTTAAATTTGATCGTTACGAAGCCTTGAACTTTTTCCGAAAAAAACCTGAAAAACTGTTTAATATTTTTACCCGTAATATTATTGAGATTCAGCAGCAAAAGATCAGTAATATGAATGTGCAGCTGTTGCAGCTCAAAAAGCGTCTTTTAGACGATAGTAACTGGTAATTGCTCCATTTGTTATACTTAGAACTCCAAAATTACGGTAACGAAAAATTTTTTTGGAAATATTAAAATTATTTAATGTTTTGAGGTATATATAAGAAAGCCGATCATTTATTTGGATTAATAAACAGATGTATGTTCATTAATATTGAAAATATTTCGTAACAAAGAACCTCATTGCAGTTCTTAATTAACAGCAGACTACGAATATTAAATGATTAAATAGGAAAAAATAGATTAATTGATGGAAGTAGGGGTACAAAAAGATAGTGTTAAAGAACTTATAAAACCGCTTGCTGCTCAGCTCAGTGACAGTTTAAAGGGATTGGAACGGCATCGAGAAATTGGTAAAATTATTGACAGCCAGGACGAAGAGACTCGTTCGGAACTGCGCGACGCTATTGAGCGCCTGCTCAAAAAGATGTATAAGAATGAAGCTTCTGATATTGATCTGGGAGGACCCGGCTGTGGTAATAAGGTCTGGTATCGCATCCACGGTGATAAATCACCGGCCAAAAATGCGCCTGAGTTTTCTCTTATCGAAACCGACTTTTTGCTGCATAATTTAATAATGCCCAGCCAGCGAAAGCATCTGCTTGAGAATCGTAATTTAGACTTCTCTTATTCCTTGTCGGGAACTGATTCCATATCAGGTGCTCGCCGTTATCGTGCCGATATGTATTTTGACTTGGAGCATTTGGCATTGAACATGCGTAAAATCGATAACGAAATTCGACCGTTTAAAGGGCTTAATCTGCATCCCGAAGTAGCAAAAGCGCTTAGTCTTAAATATTATAAGTATGGAATGACGCTTGTAACGGGAATTACGGGTTCAGGTAAGTCATCAACTCTTGATACGGTAATTGACGCAAACAACCGGACGGTTGATTCTCATATTGTTATCATAGCTTCTCCGGTTGAGCTTGTTCATGAGCCCAAAAAGTCAGTAGTCCGCCACCGCGAGGTAGGTCGGGATGTTAAGTCATTTAAGGAAGGCGCTATACAGGCACTGCGTCAAGACCCTGATATTATTGTTATTGGGGAGCTTCGGGACCCCGAAACGATAATGACTGCTCTTGAAATTACAGATTCCGGGCATAAAACGTTTGGAACGCTCCATACTAGTTCTGCGATGGAAAGTATTGAGCGTATTCTTGGTGAGGTACCACCCGATGAGCAAAATCGTGTGCGCACACGTTTGGCAGATGTTCTAACTTGTGTGATAAGTCAAAAGCTGATTCCGAGTCTTGACGGCAAACGGGTATTGGCTAAAGAGGTTTTAATGGTAACGAGCTCTGTAAAAGCTGCTATCAGAAATAATAATGTCAATGAGATTTACCAGATGCTGATGGAAGGTAGTGAGCAAGGGATGATGACCATGGAGCAGGATCTTAAACGCCTCTATGATCGGGGGAAAATTTCACAAGAGGAAGCCATTAATAATGCCAATAACAAAAAACGGCTAAAACAGCTTATTTCAGAAACCCAATATTAATCTACGACGGATAACTTTACGGGATGTTTGGAAAAAAAGAATATGTAGGACTTACAGTTCAGGATGACCTTATCCGTGTGGCACGGCTGCGTGTTGAAGGTGGTTCGGCTAAAATTATTAAGTTGGATCGCTTTTCACTTGTTGAAAAGATAGAGCAGCATGCACAGGCCCAGAACTTGGATACTGATGCTGAGCAAGAAGTTGCTTTTGAAGAAGACGACGATGCTGATTCAATATTTGGCTTGGAAGAGGGCGAAGAAGAGGATATTGAAGATGATTTTGATCTGTCGGAACTAGAGGAGGAAGAAGAGGATGAAGAAGATATGGAGCTCGATATGGTTGAGGAGGCCGACACGCCTCAATCCAATGAGCTTCTTATTTATAATATCCTATCTGATATTGACAGTGAGAAAGTTTATTTGGGATTAAATATTCCTGCCGGTCATACTATTTTTCAGCTTATCAGGGATACTGATTTTTCTGAGGTTAAAGAGAAAGATCTCATTCAGGACCTCGAGGATAAACTCGAATCAATTTACGGCACTCCTAAATCCCCTGATAAATATTCTTATGAAGTTCGGGAAGACGGTTCCCTGTTACTCGGTTCTGTGGAGGATGAATCGATTACCTTAAAAGCCGTAAACAGGGCACGTGAGCTTTATACGGGGAAACTTGACATACAAAGTATTATTCCTGATGAGATTGCGCTTGTTGGACTGGTAAGGGCTAACTATGAGCTTGATGCTGATGAAATGACGGGTATTATCCAGTTTGGGAAAGAAACCTGTCGCGTAGTTTTCATGAAAGGAGAAGAGATTTGGCTGGTTTCTCCCATAATAAATGAGGGAACGGAAAAGAAATCCTTCATGAATACGGTATTTAGTAAAATTCTTTTCCAGTTGGATACAGGAGAAGTGCCCAGTTTGGATCGTATTCTCTTGGCTAATAATACGAGGGGAAGTGATGCGGTAGATTTCTTTAAACAGAATTTTCCGGATATTCACGTAGAAAACCTGGCAATAAAGGAAGAGTTTATTGATAATCTGAGCGTAGATTCTTCCAGTATCCCATCATTCACAACTGCCATTGGTTCTGCATTGGCCGCTTCGGGTGCAAAAGATGAGGTTTTCCCAAAATTATCATTTGTTCCTAAATATGTTGAGGACCGCCAGAAGATATTTCAGCTGCAATGGCACGGAATGCTCATTCTATTTTTGATATTTTTGACGCCCATTACTTTTAATTACTTCTATACACAGAATGCCCAACAGATAGATTCTTATGAGCGTGATTTAACTCAAATGAATTCACAGCTCGAACAACTGGAGCCTATTGTAGATGAAGTGGATGTTCTGCAGCAGGATTTGTCGACTCTCCAAGAGAAACTGACGATGCTGGATACGCTCACACAAGGCAGCAAAGAGTGGTCTGCTAAACTTGATCTGTTGAATAAAGGCATTCAATCAGTAGGTAATTCATGGTTAGCTTCTTTTTCCCAGTCTGGGGATGGTACCTTTATTCAGGGATACACATTGTACAGAAACAGAATTCCCAGAATCGTAAATATTTTTGATGAGGCTACGCTGCTGAATGTCAATAATGAAGAAATGCGTGAAAAGCAGGTATATACATTTTCAATTCTGATACAATCTTTTGCCGAATCCGATTCTATTTATTCACCTTCATCACCAGAAGAAGTTAAAAATCTGATAGGCAAATAATTTAGTAAACACGATATATGTCCTACGGTCTACGAAATACAATCATTCTTCTTGTTGTCTTGACCACTTTTATAGGTGGGGGATGGAGCTATATTTACTTTTATCAGCAGCCAAAGTTAGAAGATTTGGAGCAAAATGTTGAGCAAACGCGGCAAGAGTTAAATCAGAAACAGCAGAAAGCTGATCAATTGCCGATGCTTGAAAACCAATTTAAAGAGGCCACGAAATTTTTCAATAATTACAATAAAGGGTTATATCCCAACAGTAACGAAGATAATGTATATGATTTTCTGGACCGGGTAAGTACAGGATCTGCATATACGGAGTTTACCTTTAGTTTTTCAGATTCGACCACATATAATCAGTATGGGGTAATTTCGATGAAGGTTACCGGGCAGGGATACTACCGGAATTTTATAAATTTTATTCGTCAGATCGAATTAAGTAAACCGTTAAATAAAGTTAGTCAGGTTACTGTAAATCCCATTAATGAACTCGATTCTTACGGAAAAGTTAATTACCAATTTTCTCTGGAAAGCTTTTATGACCGTGTTAAATTATTGGGCGAAGCTGACTTAACAATTAATAATAATTTACTTGGATCGGTATATAATCCATTCTATCCATTTATTAGGTCAGTCAAAGAAAATGAGGACAATCTTGTGAACATAGAAAATAGTGAGCTTTTGGCGATAAGCTCCAATAAGATCTTTTTACTCGATCAACAGGGGATAATGCAACGACTTACCGAAGGAGATGAAGTATATCTTGGAGAACTTTCATCAATAGATATTGATGAGGGAACCGCTTCTTTTACTCTTAATAAAGGTGGAATCGTTGAGCGAATAACCTTGCAGGTAAATAATGATGAAGAAGATGAAAATGAAAGCAGTAATTGATATGAAATCTTTTAGATACCATAAATTTATTCTTTTTACACTGGCATTGCTATTTATTGCTATTGGTAGTGTGAATAGTCAAAACCGGGACAATCTGCCTGCAGAGTTCAGAGAGTATACCAATCCCGAGGAAGTGGTTCGATTTGACAGAACCACCTCTTTTGCTCGTGCTGTTGATGTGATAAATGAATTTTCGCAGCAATTCCGGAACAAGGCGGTTATCAATCGTACGGATGTAGAGGGCGAAATAGGCATCTCAGTTCCACCTATGCATTGGATGGATGCCTTAAAGCTAATTTTGCGTGTTAAAGAGCTACATTTAGTTGATAAACAGGAGTTTTTTGAGATTGTGACCCGTGAATCTATTGAAGCGGAAGCGCTAGGCCAGGCAGCATCTCAACCTGCAGCAGGCGGTGGAGAAGGTGAGGGTCCGGTAGCTACTACCCAAACTCACGAAGTGAGAATTAATGCTATCTTTTTTGAAGGGAATCGTCGTGCCCTGCAAGAAATTGGTGTAGACTGGTCAACTATTTCAGAAAATGTTCCCGAATCTGTATTAGGGGGTGGCCAAGGCGGACAAGGTGGAGGAGGTGGCGGCCAAGGGGGTGGCCAGCAGGGCCAAACTCCTCAAGTACCTAACTCTGAATTTGATGGACCTTTTGTGCAGGTGAATTCAAAAGGAGCCCAGAGTGTATCGCAAAATGTATTTAACGCATTGATCAATGTGGGTGAAATTGGCAATACCGGAATAGAGGTACAAACACTTTTTAGTGCATTTGAAGCGGATAATCTTGGTGAAATTCTAGCATCACCTACCGTAAAAGTGATGGATGGTCAGGAGGGTAATATCCAGGTAGGACAGGACTTTTCTATTAAGCAGCGTGATATCGCAGGTAATGTTGTTGAACAGTTTTTCTCGGTTGGTACTATTCTTACGGTTACTCCGCAGGTACTTACCCAGCGTGATACTACCTTCATCCACTTGGATATTGAGGCCGAGCGATCATCAGCTCAGCCCGATCCGGTAAGTACTATTATTAACAAGCAAGAAGCCCAAACGCAGGCCTTGCTGCTGGATGGAGAGGCAACAGTTATTGCGGGATTATACAGGACTGAAAAGGCCAATGTTCGACGAGGAATTCCTATATTGAAAGATCTTCCGCCGTGGTTTTTCGGATTGCGATATCTGTTTGGATATGAATCTCATGATTATCAGATGAGGGAGCTTGTAATATTAATACAAGCATCCTTAGAGCCTACTATACCCGATCGATATGGTAAAAAAGATTTCAGAACTAAGTATGAAGTTCTGCAGGATGAACGAGATCGAATGCAGGAAGAAGCTTCAAAAGGCCAAGAAATCATGAATCGTGAAAAGGATGAAGACCTCCAGGAAATGTTTGATGGTGAGCCGGAGGAAGAAGAGCCAGAGCCCCAGGTAAAACAGGAAGAAGAGAAGGCTGAACCAGAACCTAAACCTGAGGATAAAGATTCGACTGATGATCAAAAATCTGAGAATGCCAAACCGGATTCATTAGATCAGGAAAATGACCAGCAGGACACACCGGAAACAATGAAGGATCCGGAAGTAAAAACAGAGAAGGTCGAACTTAATCTAGGTGCAGGAGAAGATGAGGCTCAAGCTGATACCGCAAACCAAGGTAGCGAGTCTGAGCCTGAAACTCCCGAATCCGATGATGATGGCGATGTTGAAAAAAACAGTGATACGCTTTCTGCCTATTACATTATTGGCGGATCATTCCGTGTAATGGAAAATGCAAGAGAGCATAAACAGGAGCTTGACGAGAAAGGATTTAATGCATCAATTATTAGGATGCCGGAAACAGACATCCATTTGGTTACCTATCAGGGATTTGATGATCTGAACAGTGCTAAAAAAGGTCTTGCTGACATTAGACAAAATCAGAATTCGGAAGCCTGGGTATATAAAGCGAAATAAATTTAGTTCGAATCACTAACTATACTATACACTTTAAAAGGCACTCAAGTAATTGAGTGCCTTTTTTTTATGTTTTATTGCATCATATCAACGGTGGTTCCGTTTCTATCCATCAACTGATACTGCCTCATAAGATTGGCAGTAAGACAAGAATGTACAGGCAAGATGGTTATGGTATCACCGATATCGTAATTCTTGAATACATTATTTGAACAATGGATAATACCATGTTCCTGGGAGAGTTTTATTAGATGCGAATTATTGTCTAAGGGTTCCCAGTAGTTATCAACTTTCTGGGCCACTGTCCCGTAATGAGTAATCTTATTTTCAGTTATTGATTCTTTTGAAAAGTGAACCGCTCCACCGTGAATAATTAGTTCTTTTCTTTTGGGATATTTATCCACAACAGGACAACCCATCGCAACAGCTATATTAGCAGGGGTACAACTACCAATTTGATTTTGCATTAGATCATAAAACACAAAGTTGCCCGGACTTATAGTATCAATAGGACCAAAGTTATCCGTAATCGAACAACAAGGCGTATCTCCGGAACATATCTCAAAGGCCCCAAAATCAGGTTCAATATGCTTTGTTAAATTTTCAAATTGGGTAATAACTGAATTCTGGACCTCCGCTATTTCTTGTTTTGAACGGCAACTATATGAATGACCTGCATGTGAGTAGAATCCAATCCAGTTGATATATTCGGTCTTCTCTATAGCAGTAATTAGTTCTTTTATTGCTGTGATATCATTAGAGGCCAACCCTGATCTGTCTGATCCGGTATCAATTTCAATATAGGTATTAATCGAAGTCGTTAGATGCTTTTCTAAGAAATTGGCAGTTTCAGGTTTGTTGATCAGTAATGTTAAAGAAATATTTTGAGCGAGTTCGTTTAGTTCTTGAACCCGGCCGATATTACAGGGGAAAGCGATAGTGATATCTTTCCAACCGTCTTCAGCAAAATACCGGGCCATATCAACTGAAGAGACCGTGATAGCTGAAACGCCTGCATCTTTTATCCAATCTCCCACGCGTTTCGACTGGTGGGTTTTCATATGGGGTTTTAATCTTAAATTATGTTGTTGAGCTTTTTTCGCCATCCTCCCAATGTTAGCCTTGCAAATATCTTCATCCAACAGAAGGGTAGGAGTTGTTATCTTTTGCATGAGTAGAATTTTTTTGGGATTTTAAAAAGCCCTGACCAATATTCTCAGCCAGGGCTTAAAATGTAATACCTAAAGATTAATTATCAGATTGCTGCATGTTATTAGCAACCTCGGTTACTTTATTCCACACTCTGAAAACATTTCCGGAGGCAATTTTCTCAATTTCATCTTCCGTGTATCCACGCTCTAAGAGTTCAGCAAATAGGTTGGGGTAGGTGGAAACATCTTTAAGACCTGTTGGCAGGGTTGGCCCCACGCCATCGTAATCTGAGCCCAATCCAACATGATCAATGCCTGCCAGATCAACAACATGGTCGATGTGATCGGCTACCTTTTCAACGGTACTAAATTTGAAGTTTTCCTGAAAATATTCAGATCGGAACTGTTCAGCCTCTTCACTGTCCGGATCTAACTCTTTCTCTTTAATTCTTTGTGCAATTTCCTGCCGTACTTGGTCTTGACTATTTTGAGAGGCACTATCCAAGAATGTAGAACCGAAATTAATCATGATAACACCGCCATTTTCACCAAGTCTCTTGATAAGATCATCACTCATATTCCGTTCAAATTCAGGTGTAAAATGTCTGCAGGATGAATGTGTGGCCACAACCGGTGCTTCTGTTACATCCATGACATCATAAAATGCGCTGTCGGTAATGTGAGATACATCCACCATCATCCCCAATCGGTTCATCTCTTTTACGACTTCTTCACCATAATCACTTAAACCATTGTGCGTATCTGCAGTTGTATCATAAGAAGAATCACTGAGACGGTTATCTTTTGCATGAGCAAGAGTGATATAACGGACTCCCCGATCGTAGAAGTGTTGTACGTTGGATAAATCTTCCCCTACGGGAGCTCCATTTTCGATTCCCAAAGGCAGTGATATCAATCCCTTTTCAAAATTAGCTTGTATCTCATCAGGAGAAGTGGCAATTGCAAATTTATCGGGATTATCATTGGCAACTCCCTCCATCATATCGATAAGGCTGTCAGCCGCAGCTTTGGCTCCACCCGTTTCCTGATACTCTACGGGGATATAAATGGACATGAACGGTGCATCCAGGCCACCTTCTTTGGCTCGCGGATAATCAAAATCCAGACCGGGCGCTGCCTTCGAGATATCAACCCATTCGTCTTTTAGCTGATAAGGGACATCAATATGCCCGTCTACAATGATTACTTTTTGAGCAAGCTCATTTGCCTGTTGTTGATACTGATTGGTTTCGGCACAGCTGGCGAATACCAGTACCAATAAAAGTACAACACTAATATTTTTTATACTCTTCATCCTTTAATTTATTTAATTAGAAGTTTGGTTGAATGTTGATCAAAAAATGTTCCTTTCCAAATATTAAAAAAACATTTTACAATATTTGCTTACGAAAAGTTCTTAAATAATTGGAGAACTTTTTCTTGTGAAGCTTTGCTGAACAGGAGGGGACGTCCGCTGAATTCAAACAGGTATAACTCCTTGTCAGTATCAGTAAAGCTTACCTTAAAGGTTTTTAGCGTTGGCTTAAGTTTGCATATTAAAAAATTTACTCCTGATGTGGTCGGAAACACTTCTTTGATGGTTTCTTTCGCAAACTGCTCCTCATGAATTTTCTTTCCATTTTTCAAATACGACACCAGGATATTTTTGTCCGTCACATTCAATGTTATTTCAATGGGACCGTTCATAATTTGCAGGTAGCAGAGAATTGTTACTGCAAAAAAAATAAATGCTCCTAACCTGGCAATACTTAACCAAAATGGGTCTTCTAAATTCCAGAATACAGTAAATGTAATTACTGATAACACACCTGAAATAATGGCTCCTGTTTTCCAGAAGTCGTAATTCTCTTCCGAAATAGTAATCGATTTGTCCATTAGGCATTTTTGTGGTTAACAGTTAAATTGAAGATAAGATATCGATTTACACTTGCAACTCAACATCTGGTCTGATAGATTTCTAATACAGTAAATAGTCAGGAAACGGGTAAAACAAATACTTTATATTATGGCTAAAAAAAAGAAAGATTCTGAAGGTAAAACAATTGCTATTGCCGTTATTTTGTTTGCTGCCGGGTTGGTTGCACTTATTTATGCCATCCAATTTATCATTGGTTATTTCTTCCCCAATCTATAGCTCCTCCCTCCAACAGTATTCACTGATTATTTCTGATCTTAATTCCTTTTTTAGACAGCTTTGAACTATCAGAGAACTTTTTTGTTGGAAATATTAAAAAATTTTAATATTCCTGTAACAAATTACGGTTGGAGTACTCTTTTAAATAAAGAGGGCATTGCCCTAATTAATAATTATTAATTGACTTCGGGAATCTACAAACGGTATGTACGTATGAAAACAATAGCTTTTACCAATCAAAAAGGAGGAGTAGGAAAAACCACCTCAACAATTAATGTTGGTGCTGGACTTGCCCAAGAGGGATTCCAGGTTTTGCTTGTTGATTTGGATCCTCAGGCAAATCTTACTTATTCGCTCCGGCTTAGTTCTAATCGTTTAGAAACTAGCATTTACGATGTGCTTAAGGGTGATATTGAGGCTGATGAGGCAATTATCAATCACAATGGTTTTGATATAATGCCTTCTTCCATTGATTTGTCAGGAGCCGAAATGGAGTTTGCCAATGAACCTGCTCGAGAAATGTTGCTTAAAAATAAGTTGAGTACCTTATCCAAGGACTACGATTATATCCTGATTGATTGTCCACCCAACTTGGGGTTGCTGACGCTCAATGCTTTTACAGCTGTTAAGGAGATCTTTATTGTGCTCCAGTCAGAGTATTTGGCCTTACACGGGCTTTCAAAGCTGATGGATGTTATTCAGGTTGTCAAAGAGCGATTGAACCCTGAAATAGAAATAAGTGGTATCATCTGTACATTGTTTGACGGACGGAAAAATCTCAACAATGAGGTCGTCGATCATATTAAGGATTACTTTGGTGACAAAGTCTTTAATACGATAATCAGGGATAATGTGGCGCTGGCAGAAGCACCGAGTCACCATAAAACCATTTTTGAATACGCACCAGATAGCCACGGAGCAAAAGATTACAAATCGTTGGCTAAGGAAATCAGAAATGGCCAGTTGCAGCACGCGTAGAATATTAATAGGGATCAGCTTATTATGTCAAAGAAGAAGAGTTTAGGGAGTAGTCCTATTGCCTTTAAATCAAAAAAAAGTGCAATGGGATTTATTCCTGATCGAGGGGTATCAGATAAAAGAAAGGATGCTGATACTGCTGTTATAGCTAAAAAACAACCTAGGGACAACAGGAATAGAAAGAGGAACAAGAATAAAACATCCAAAAAAGATAAAAAGCCTAAAAAGAAAATTGTCAGCTACTACTTAGAAGTCGATTTAATAGACAAGATAAAATCGCTGGCTGATAAAAAGGATATGTATTATTCTGCCTTGGTGACTTCGGCTCTTAAAAACTGGATCGCTAAGAATAACTGATTTTCTTGGTTGTCTGTCTGGGAATCAGCTTGGAAATACCATTTTCGATTCTTTTTTAATGCTCAGTTGCTTATCCTAAGGGGTCGATAAGTATAAAAGAGCTTTAGTTCTGTGGAAAAAACAGTATCGGGACCACTACTTACTACCAATCGGTATAAGCTGCAGTTTGCCAAAACGGAAGCTGAGCTGCGTGCCGCTCAATCACTGCGATACCATGTATTTAACGTAGAGCTTGGCGAAGGACTTGACGAATCTCATAGGCAGTGTCTGGATATTGATAAATACGATTTTCAGTGCGATCATCTTATTGTTGTTGATCGTGAAACAGATCGTGTAATAGGTACTTATCGATTGCAGACCTATAAGAAAGCAATTCAGAGACATGGGTTATATACAGCGGATGAATTCAATCTGTCTGTAATCCCAGAGAAGATTCTAAATCAGGCGGTAGAAGTAGGTCGCGCTTGTATACAGAAAAAGCATCGTAATGGGCGCGTGCTGTATTTATTATGGCGGGGAATAGCAAAGTACATGGAAATAACCGAACAACGCTATTTGCTGGGATGCTGCTCTATCAAAAGTACAGATCCTGCCGAAGGATGGACGGTATGGGATTACCTGCGGGAAAATAATCACATTCACAGTTCTTTAAGTATTGATACCAAAGACGACTATCACTGTCCGGATGTTGAGAGGAATACTGAAGCTTGGAAAAACGTAACGCTGCCACAACTATTTAGTCTATATATCAATCTGGGAGCTAAAACCTTATCAAAACCGGCTTTGGACACAGCTTTCAAAACGATTGACTTTTTAATATTGGTAGATCTCGAGAATCTTGATGAGCGCTCAAGAACACTATTTTTTCGGTAGTTATGAAAAAAATTATTGAAAATGTAAGGGCATTAATACGCCTTATACTTTTCTTTCTTCTTTCTTTAGTTACAGTAATTTTAGTTGCATTTGGCAATATACTCTTTGGTTTCATAAAACCTTCGATGGTTGCCAAATCGAAAAATCGTATAATAACTCTTTGGGCTTGGTTAACAGCTAATATTCTTGGGCTGAATATTACTTCTGAAGGATCGCCGCCCAATCCACCTTTTTTTCTGATATCCAATCATTTAAGTTATATCGACGTGGTACCACTATGGTACTTTTTAGATGGCACATTTATTGCTAAAAGTGAAGTTGCCTCATGGCCGTTTTTTGGATGGGGGACCCGAACCCTGGGAGTTCTTTTCATAAATCGTAAGTTGCAGGGTGATGTTCGCCGGATGAACAATCGTATTGCAGAGACCATATCCAATTCTCAGGGGATTATTTTATTTCCCGAAGGAACAAGCTCTAAAGGGGAAAGGATTTTACCTTTTAATTCCTCTTTATTAAACTATCCGGCGGAAAAAGAAATACCGGCCAGTTCTGTGGCAATTTCATATCGTACGTCGGATGCCGACCGTCCAGCGTGGTCACACATTTGCTGGTGGGGAGATATGGCCTTTTTGCCTCATTTTTGGGAGCTGCTTAAAATAAAACAGGTGGATGTTACAGTCAGGTTTGGAGATAAGGTTACTGCCAATGACAGAAAAGAGCTCTCAAAAAAGTTACATAAACAAGTATCACAATTGTTTATTCCCATTGTTGATTCTCAGAATTAATTGCATAGATTGATTAGATGTTAAAGAGCATAAAAGGCTGGAAAAAATACATTCTTATTTATGTCGTTGCTCTGGTACTATCCCATCTTATTACAAGCTTTTTCCAAAGTCCGCTGCCCGATCACGAAGAACCTAATAAAACTATACAGCTGAACGTCGTCAATGCTGATCAGTCCCTATCTGATAAAGAGATCACCATCGGTTATCAGGACATATATAGCGGATCAGAAGATAATCCCCCCGTTTTATTACTCTTGCCCGGTGGACCAGATGGTCCCGAAGTGTTTCAAGAAATAATCTCAGATTTGTCCTCTGAAATAAGGGTTTTAACACCCCATTTGCCGGGTTATGGAAGTGGGAATGATAATCTGCCGAGCTATTCGTTTGAGACCTCATCAGTATATACCGCACAATTTTTAGATACGCTTGACATTTCCAGTGCTCATGTTTTTGGGTTTGGACTGGGTGGCCCAAGCGCCATTTATTTGGCTCATGATCATCCTAATAAAATAAAATCAGTGGGGCTTATTGCCTCAGTAGGGGTGCAAGAGTTAGAGCTGCTAGGAAGCTATCGCTTAAATCATGCGGTGCATGGGTTGCAGTTGGGAGCAGTATGGCTGTTACACAATGCCGTTCCGCATTTCGGACTTTTTGAAGCCATTAATATTGATGTCTCCTATGCGAAAAGGCACTATGAGTCTGATCAAAGGCCGCTCAGATCCAATTTGAAACAGCTTCGCAAGCCCATGATCATACTGCATGGTAAGAAAGATCCCTTGGTGCCACTGGCCGCTGCACAAGAGCATTACAGGATTGTTCCACAAAGCAAATTGCAGTTATTTAATGCGAATCACGATCTCTTGGAGACCCACAGCGATTCGGTTAGTCAGACTATTAAATCATTTGTTACTGAAGCTGAGAAAGGTATTGCAACTACGGCTGATAACGCCTCAGAAGAACGTATAAAAGAGGCTGAAAAATCGTTTTCTAATGTCGAGTTTGCAAAATTCGAAGGTATTTCTCTTCTGATTATTATGCTGATCATCATTTTGGGTACGTTGATTAGCGAGGACTTGACGTGCATCGGTGCAGGATTACTGGTAGCCCGTGGACTTATTGGGTTTTGGCCTGCAACATTGGCTTGTTTTCTCGGGATCTTTATTGGTGATGTAGGACTTTACGTGGCGGGAAGGGTATTGGGACGGCCCGCGATCAAAAGGGCACCTTTAAAGTGGATTATTTCAGAAAAAGACCTTGAAAAAAGTGCGCAGTGGTTTAAGGTCAAGGGTCCTGCAATTATTATAGCAACTCGATTTTTGCCGGGCAGCAGGATGCCAACATATTTTAGTGCAGGGGTAATACGGGCGGGCTTTTGGATGTTTATCTTTTATTTTATCCTCGCAGGACTTGTTTGGACACCTATGCTTGTGGGGATCTCTAAGCTGCTTGGGAATGAGTTATTACGCTATTTTACGGTCTATCAGGATTATGCCATTTGGGTGTTTCTAGGGGCCGTGGCTTTCATCATTATGTTTATTAAGCTAATTATTCCCGCCTTTAGCTATAAAGGTCGGCGACTGTTATTGTCCCGATATCGAAAATTAACGCGTTGGCAATACTGGTGGCCTATTATCATTTATACACCCGTAACGCTGTATATTATTTATTTGGGGATTAAATATCGCTGCCTGACGTTGTTTACAGCTGTTAATCCTGCTATACCCGATGGTGGATTTATTGGAGAATCCAAAAGTGCCATTCTAGATTTATTTGAGGATTCCTCAGCGGTAGCTTCGTATAAGAAAATTCCTTTTAGTGAAGAAACTGGAAATATGCTTGATGCTGCCGATCAATTTTTAAGAGAAAATAACTTAAGCTTTCCGGTTGTTCTAAAACCGGATGTAGGAGAAAGAGGCAAAGGGGTTAGAATTTTAAAAGATCGATATGCTTTGCAGGATTATCTTTCTGATTGTTCAGAGGATATCATCATACAGGAGTTTATAGAAGGCAAGGAAGTAGGAATTTTCTATTATCAAAAACCCCAAGAGGAGCAGGGACATATTCTTTCCATTACCAAAAAGGTTTTACCACAAATTGTTGGTGACGGAGAAAAAACGGTACAAGAACTTATTTTATCTAATAATGTTACCGTGAATATGGGCAAAGAATATCTCAAGCAAAATGAAGAACATTTGTTTGAGATACCGGATGATGGAGAACAAATTACATTAGTTGATGTAGGAACACATGCCCGGGGTGCTGTCTTTTTTGACGGGAGTGAGTTTATTACTGAAACTTTGACAAAGAAAATGAATAAAATTTGTAAATCAGCAGAGGGTTTTCAATTTGGGAGATTTGATATCAAAGTACCAGATTACGAACAATTAAAAGATGGTAAAGGATTAAAAATAGTTGAGGTGAATGGCGTAACTTCTGAATCAACAAATATTTATGATGATAAATATTCTTTTATTGACGCACAGAATATCTTGATGAATCAGTGGAAGGTTGCTTTTGAAATAGGAAATCAGCTAAGAAAAAATGGGAGTGAGGTTTCTTCATTATTTCCTTTTCTCAAGAGGGCTTTTAATCAAATAGTGAAAACAAATTCTTAGAAATATTTTTCTAACATCTCACTGGCTTTTTCATGATTAAGTTCGGCTGCCTTTTGTAAGTCTTGCTCTGCTTTGTCCATATGCTCGGATATCATATAGCTGCATCCACGGTTAAAGAGCAACTCCACATTTTGCGGATTATCCTCAAGTGCTTTGGTAAAATGAATAATGGCTTGTTCATGCTCTCCCAACATCTGTGCATAGACCATTCCGACACCTTGTTGGGCAATAGTGTTATCAGCATTTACATCGAGGGCTTTTTTGAATTGCGCAAGCGCTTTCTGAGGCTTTCCACTATTGTGATATAAAGTACCTAACAATTGATAAAGTTGATCGTCGCCAGGCTGTTGATCTATAGCAAACAGAAGAAATTTCTCAGCTTCTTCGTCATCTTCATTCATAACTTTGATGAGCGCCTTATTTCTAAGGGCTTGTGGATGACCTGGCTCTCTGTTTAATACTTCATTAAACAGGCGCAGAGCATGTTCATGGTTTTGTTTTTCTAAATTTTCTTTAGCCCGGTTATAAATTTTTTCTGTCTTTTGACCCATAAATCCTTAGAAAATTCTCGTTGATAGATATTAAAAATATTAATTTTATCAGTGTAATAAAGAAGAATTTGATTTATTCATTGCACTTTTTCTAAAAGTATCCATTGCAATCATATTGTTCACTGCGTCGGTAAGTGGGGTCGGTACCGGACAGTCTTTTATAACAGCATCGGAGAATGCTTTTGCCTGCAGGGTATATTGATTTACAGGTGGAAAGGTAATCTCTTCCTTCGCTCCGCCTTTAAAGAGCCAAATTTTTGTTTTTTGATCCGATGGAGCATTAAAGGGAATCTCAATAATAATTCTACCATCTGTACCTATAATGGTCACTTGCTGATGGGATACTGTTTGCGTAGCACAAGTAAATGTTGCGGTTCCGGAGTTAAATTCGAATGTTCCGGATGCTAAATAATCAGTTTTAAATTTCGGATCTATTTTCCAGCATCCCGAAATATCAGTCGGTTCCTCATCAAAAAGAAATCGTGACAAGGAAATGCAATAACAACCGATATCCATAAGTCCGCCGCCACCCATATCAGGCTTATTGCGGATATTGTTGGGATCATCGTTATAATAAGAGAAAAATGAGCTTACAGTCTTGAGGGTACCTATCTCTCCATCAGAAACTAGTGACTTGGCTTTTTTCCACTGGGGATGAAAGCGATACATGAATGCTTCCATCACTTTGAGATTCGGATATCCATTTACCTTTTGTATCAGCTCTTGAGCCTCTTGACTATTCAAAGCGATCGGTTTTTCACATAGTACATGTTTTCCGGCCTCCAATGACTCCACAGTTTTTGTGACATGGAGGTGGTTGGGGAGGGGATTATAAATAGCATCGATGGAATGATCTGCTAATAGTTCTTTATATGAGCCATACGAATTTGGTATATCGAGTTTTTTTGACGCAAAGTTCGCTTTTTCTTTCGATCGGGAAGCGATTCCTTTCACAATACACTTTTCAGCTTGTTGTATTGCAGGAATAACTTTTTCTATACCTATTTTTGCAGTACTCAGGATACCCCAGGTTACGGTATTCATAAACAATTGGTGTGTTAAAAATCAGCCTTAGTATCCCAAAATATTAGGTGGCCAACAAATATAAGACGGCAAAACGCGCATTTTCTTTGATATTGCAGCCGGGATCAGGCGCAAAAAAGTTGAGCGATATTGGATTCCCTTTTTGTTGGTTAGAAAACATCGATGAATTGGCAATGACACCCGCTTTTCTAGCATGTGAATGTAAACTTATGAATGCTATGGTGTCGTCTACTTCTTTAACAGTTTCATTCATGGTAGCTTGATAGTGCCCTTTGGGGAGGTTCCACCATCCATAGTCGTCCCCTTGATTCTTTTGTGGATTGATCAATTCCTTTTCTGCTGCTTCAAACTCACTGCCACCAAAATCCAGTGAACCTGCATTTGCAAATTTGTGAATCGAATCTACGGTTAAATCAAGATGGGTTTCGTGTTGCTGGGTTTCTTTGTGGATTATAGATTGAATATGCTTTTGAAACTCATCGGATTTTAGGAAAAACATAATGTAATAATTTGTTGTGTTGGTTAAGTGTTTTAACAACAAGTAAAGAATTCATGATACCTTTAAGATAATTAATGGCTAAAATGCTGTAAATCATCAATTGATTGTGGAGGGAGATACATACGTTCAAAGCTCCGCTTCCACCAGTTGCCGGTTTCTTTGTACTCTTTTTGATCAGTAAATCTACATTTAAAAAGTCGTGCCCGTATATATTTGGGATCTTTGTGGTTAAAAGGGTTATTTGATAAAAGTTTTAAGGTTTCTTGGTCGCCTTTTAACAATTGATGAATAAATTTCATAAGCCAGGTGTTGGCCCGAATGGAACTCATGGCTGCAAACCACATCTGCCAATCAAGTCGAAGATGATAGGGAGCCCACTGCATCGGTATCCGTTTTGGGTTACCCGGTTTTCCCTTAAATTCGTATGTTTCCCAAATTGTTTCTGCATCAATTAGATCGTCAGTCGTTCCTTCAATTACGATCTCATATCGTGTTCTGGTTACCGATCCAAAAGCACCGTATGTATTAACCAAGTGCAGTGGATTAAAGCTTGCATTCATCCGCTGATGAGGAGAGATCATGTTTTTAATAGGACCAATACTTAAATAGGCTACAATGATCCCAACAATAATCGTAAGAACACCCAGTATCGAACTGGCGAAGAGTTCTGTGGGCGGAGAAATTGGGATCAGGTAAGCCAGATAATGGTTACTTATGCCACTGAATGCCAATATGAGCGTCAACCAGTTCAACCAGGCATAATTTCCGCTTATGATAAGGTAAAGCTGAGATAAAATGATCAACAAAGCTCCGATAGTAGCAAATGGTTGCGGTAAAAACAGTAGCCAGACGGCTCCCAGCTGTACAATATGATTAAACAGTGTTTCAATCTTGTGTAGTTTTTGGGGTAGTAGGTGAAAGAGTCTGCTTAGTGGATTAGGCATCGGCTGTGTTTCATGGTGGTAGTTGAGGCAGGTTAAGTTACGCCAGCACTTATCACCGCGCATCTTAATAAGTCCTGCTCCAAACTCGACTCTGAATACAAGCCAGCGAAGAATAAATACCATTATTAAGGAGCTCTCGTATTTTATGGGACCCAGGAAAACAGCGTAAAATCCAGCTTCCAGAAGCAATGATTCCCATCCAAAGCCGTAAAAGAGCTGACCTACATTTACAATTGAGAGGTATAGTATCCAAAGCAAAAGCCAGACCAGCATTGAAAGCCATAAAGGACCTGCGTCTGAAATTCCTAAAGCAGCGAGTAAAGCAAGGACAAATCCCGTCCATGCAATAATACCGAAAAAGTGATCAGAATAGTGCCAATGAAAAATGCTCGGATATTTTTTGAAAGTGATACGGTTTAAAAAACGGGGGACAGGCATCAGACCTTTTTCTCCCAATAGCGGTCTGAATTGATTAATTGCAACCAGAAATGCAATTACATAGATGAATCCTATTCCACGTTGAATGATGAAAGTGCTAAGCCAATATTCGGATTGATATAATCCTTCAATCATAGCTAAAGCTTTTGTGCGAATAGAGCTTTAATACATGCTGACAAAAGAATATATCATAAAATATTGGAGTCACCTCTTTTTATGTCAAGTGGATAACTCTTTTTGCACCACAAAGGTTGACTCAATCTCACCATTTAATAAAACTTTCTGCTTTTGAACCGTAGAAAAGCCCATTTTAAAATAGAATGGTCGATATAGGGCATTGGTTTCGGTATGGATGGTAGAGATGTCTTTGGCCACAGCATACTCTTCGAGTGCAGTATATAGTTGTTTGCCGATGCCTTGCCCTCTATAGTCGGGATGACAATAAAAGCAACTGATATGGCCGCTATAACCAAGTTGGCCAACTCCAATAATACGATTATTTTTTTCAACAACGACAGTAAAATTTGTCAAACAGGTTTCTTCCCAATTTTTGAAATGAATATTACTGGGAGCAAAGGAGTGTTTTTCTGTTTCTGAAAAACCTTCAGCATTTAAAATGCTTACCGAGTCGCCAAGCAGATGGGCAATCTGTTTGATATCACCTTTTTTGTAGAGTCGTATTTCCATAGATAGGATATTAAGGGAGATTTAAACTGATAATGGATTAACTATCAGGGATTTAGCAAATGAGTAAATTTTCCTTCGTACAAATTAGCTTTAAGTATAGTAAAAATAACTACTTAAATACTAATAAAATTCCCATATCAATAATTTGTTTGCCGCTGTCTTGGTAAATGCTTTATACCGAGCGACTTATAAAATATAAAAAGCTGCTCCCCGGGATTGGAGAGCAGCTTTATAGAAGCAAAAAGTGATTAATAGGAGTTACTTCGTGTATAGCTTGTGCAGTTACCGTTTTCCTTTCCGTCTTTTTTACATTCTTCTTTATCTTCAAATCCGCCATCGGAATAGGCTTCGATATCACCATTTTTGGAGGTTCGTCTCCATCTCCATTCCCCTTTGGCATCTTGGTACATTTCACATCTTGGCATAAAGCTTAGATACCTTTATTTGCTTAAAATTATAACGTCTTATATAAATAATGATTCTATTTAATATTTACAAAATTTGAACCTGTATTAATAGAATATATTTAGAAGTTTGCTAAGAATTTCTGCTGAAAAGTTTAGCTACTATTCAACTTTATGTGATAATCGTATTCCGAGGAAAAAATTACTTCAAACCCATTTACATGGCTTACTATAGCAAGCATCAGAAACAGAAGTCCGGAAATAATGAGTGTGATATTTATCCCTTGCATCAAATAAAAATACAATCTTGAATGCTGATCACGAATAATTTTCTTATGAAATTTAATTCGGTTGTTAATATAAGCTCGAAAACTCAAAAAGATGATTATCAGGGCACCAGAACCGATCCAAAACATAAAACTTTTTTAGCTTTATAGGTTTAAATGGATCAGGGTGTTCCGAAAAAAACAGTATTAGGGGAGAAGTTTAAAATCGTAATCCACCTTGTCTTTAATCTCCATATTTGGTAGATCTATGGGTACATCGTGTTCGTCTGCCTCCTTTTTTAATTTTGTATAAAAAGTTCTCGACAAAAGTAACCGTTGGTATTCTACGCCGTTTTCGTTGATGTAATCTGTAATCGCATCGCGAAGCCGATCCATTTTTTCCATAGCTATCAATAGTTTAATACGGAATTTCAATTCAGCTCAAAACATAACATAAATTTATCAAACCAATAAGGAGATATTCCAGTTTGCCAAATAAAAGATAGGGTAGTGCAACTTTTATTTCACATCAGGTATAGATATTTATCTTGGCAAGAAATTTAATGGATCTATCAATCAGCTATCTTTGATCTATCTTTTGTTGAGTTAAATAAGAAATGAGCCAAATTATACCCCAGCCAGCGCCAGCATACCACCAGTGAAAATATAATAGTACGCCTGTATTGATAGCATATAAGAAATGGGTAAACCAATCGGGAGCTGAGGTTTTGGCTTTATTCATCATATTCATGAAACCATCCCCAAAATAGACCAGCAATTTAACAAAAAGCAGCAATCCCGTGTATCCCCAAACAAGACCATTCAGGAATATGTTAGAAGATAATACTGCAGCGATAATAGCAACTGTTGCCAGGATGTCAACAATAACATCTTTAAGCCATGACATAGGATATAAAATTCTTAATTGGATGTGATTTTTATAGCATCCAATTAAAGAATTGTAAGGCTTTTTATCCAAACTAATTCGCTGGAATCTTTTCCGATATCATCTCGTCGCAAGGAGCTTTTTAGGGTCCATCCTTTTTTTGGTGAGGTGGCATTCACCAAGTATCCCTCTATACGAATAACATGTCCTTCTCTGAGCGAATTTATTTTATCGCGTATTTTCTTGGTAGATCCAACAAGGTGCATATTTGAGGCGTGTTGCCACATGGCATTTTTCTTGATAGGGGGTTTTGCCATTTCAAAATAAAACGAACGATCGGACTGACGAACCATTAATGAGCTTAAGTTACGCTCATCGGACATCGGTCCCCAACCAACAACAATGTCAGTAGGCACAAGCTCAGAATATTTGTCAAAATAGTAATTCTTAATTGAGAGTACCCGAGCTTCGAGATCAATATTGGCCTTGGGGGTTATTTTAAAACCTTCGTAAGTAAATTTGTCAGCGTTGTAGGTCACTTCCTGAACAGGGGTTTCAGGGGCTACTACACCGGGTCCATGTTCTACCGGACGTGTTGTCCAGTAGTAGTAGACACCGCCAATTAATAAAACGATAAAAAGAAAGTGTTTAATCATAATAGGCTCCTGTTTACTATCATGTCTGTATTAACAAGATAGCATAAGCACTATTTGTTACAAGTTAGAAAGGATTTATATTGATTAGTCCTTTTTAAAAGTTTACTGAAATACCCGCCTGCCAGCTTCTGCCGGGGGCGGGTTCAAAATATCGACCCCCGAAAGCATTTACTGTGACAGAGCCATTATATCGAGTGTCAAACAGATTATTGACATTTATAAATGGCTGCACCTCAACACCTTGGGAGTTAAAAAGTTTTCTAAAGCTAAAAGAAGCATCAAAAATATTATAGGCTTCGTTTTTTGCCGTGTTAAGATTATCAGCCATATAACTGCTTACATGTTTGTAGTTGAGCGAAAGCAAAAAGTTCCCGGGGGTCCAGCTTGCTTTTCCATTCAATCGAAAGGGCGCAATACCCGGTACTTCGTTACCTTTTAATGAGAGGCTGTCAACAGTTTGTGCCCGATTGAATTCAGCTTTCGTAACGGTTGTATTGGCCGATATTTTTAGATTTTGGTGAATTTGCCATCCGAGCTGTGCTTCCACACCGGTGTGGCGGGTTTCACCCTGATTTTTATAGAAGGTAGGTCCATCTGTTTCAAGTTGGTAAGGGAATAACAAGTCTTCAATCCAGAGTCGATAGAAGGTTAAATCGTAGGTGAATGTATTAGTTAGAATATTACCCCTAATCCCTGTTTCTAAACCAAGGGTATGTTCAGGTTTCAAATTAGAATTGAAACCGTTACCGCTCCCGGGTCTGTTTACCAATTCGGTAGTAGTGGGTGCTTCAAAAGACGTACTAAGATTCGCAAATATATTTTGATTGCCAGGGCGATAGTTAATTCCCAAGCTTGGACTCATAGACTGAAAAGTACGGTTGCCCGTTTGTGAAGCTGTATTAGCATCAGTACTGAAATTTATCCTGTCATACCGAAGTCCACCAAGAATATTGAATTTGCCCAACGAATAGGTTGCTGTTGAAAAAATTGCTTGATTCCAAACCTGTTCAACTTGTTCAACGGTTGTAGCCCCACGTGTGGCATCACCGATATTTACAAACTCCTCCCGATCATCATTTTGGAACTTTGATTCTACCCCAAATTTTAGTTTTAAAGAGTCCCATTCTTTATCAAAAGTAGCACGAAGCCCACCAGCCAATCTGCCTACAGTAATAATTCCAAATGGCAATGGGTTTGTGAGATCTCTGTAAATAGTGTATCCCGTTATATTGAGTATTCCGGCATCGGTTTGCAGCATATAGGAGAGTCCAGCTTGTCCCTGCATAATTTGTTTCCCAGCCTCAGCATCCACAAAAGAAGAAACCGCCTTGGTTGGATTATTTTGCGCATCGGATGAAGTTAAAGCGCTGGGATGCTGTGCTTTAGGCATATAAATAGCTGCTCCCTGATATTTTAGATGACTGTTTGATGTAAGGTTTACAGATCCTGTTATGCCTGATCGCAGCACTTGTGCGGCACTGTAGTCTCTGTATCCATCAGTGTTCAAGTAGCTGGTATATCCCGTCATCTTATGATTTGGATTACGGATAGAAAATTCGCTTTCAACTTTTTGTGTCCCAAAAGATCCAGCCATTGTTTTTAGCCGAAAGTTACTCTCCTGTTCATACCGTGGTTTTGTAGATAGATATAAAACCCCACCGCTGCTGTTTCCCCAATAGGCTGCTGCAGGACCTCGTAGAAGCTCAGCTCGACGGATAAAAGCCGGATCTAGAATGTTGAGCATGGTCTGCCCATCTGCTACAGTCAAAGGGATATCATTAAGCACAACCTGAACGCCGCGAACGCCAAAAGCAGCACGCCAGCCTACACCCCGAATAGTGAGTCGTTCTCCCAGCGCATAGTTTTGCCGATCATTAACCCAAATACCCGGCATTTGCTGACTAATATCTTCAAGGGACAGGGTTGCACTGCTGTTAATATCCATTAAATTTCGGGAAACGGTGCTCAACGCGGCTGGAGCATCCGATGAAGTGATAACAGAGTGCATTGCTGTAACTTCTATGGGCTCAAGATTAACCTTTAAACTGTCATCAATCTCTTGGGCTTGAGTGGAAATTGGGAAGAATGCGAATAAAACCGTACATAAAATCGCACAGCGGATGGAAGTATTAAAAAGATGCAGTGGTCTACGGGCTAATCGAATTTGGTTAATCATGCTTTATATTGAAGATTTAAATCACTTGAGAAATTAGTCGTGATAACAAACAGGAATAGATAGTAATTCCTAATTGTCGGGTTTAAATCAAATAAAAATTTCTTACACTTTTAACTTTTATTTACTTGTTTTTCGTAACCTCAGGTGATGAATTGTCGTACTTATTATAGTAATGAAAGAAATCGTTTCATATTTATACCGAAACTACTTTGAAATTGCTGCCTTTAGTGTAGGGCTATTGTTGTTGGCTTTAATGGATCCGAATACCACCAGTGGCCCCGGATTGTGCTTGTTGGAAAACATGGGCTTCTCATATTGCCCGGGAGATGGGTTGGGGCATTCAATATCTTTTATTTTTCGAGGTGAGTTTGATAATGCATTGGAAGCAAATATGTTAGGACCATTTGCTTTTATCATTTTATCAGGAAGAATTTTTTACCTGTTTTCTCAAAATTATTTAAATCAAAACAAAATATTATAGTGTTATGGCTAATGTGATAGACTATTTACCTGAACTTGAGGGAGATGAGGCGGCTTATATCTCAAAAGTGATGGAATCTATGGACGATAAATCAGCTGATCGGTTTACCAAAGTTTATAGAGCACGAAGACAGGATCCACAAACCGTATTATTAACTGCGCTTATTGGCTTTTTCGGGGTAGCGGGTGTACATCGATTTCTCGTTGGCCAATTGGGAATGGGGCTGTTATATCTGTTTACTGCAGGTCTCTGTTTTATCGGGACGATAGTGGATATTATTAACTATAAAAATCTGGCTTTTGAATATAATAGAGAAGTTGCCCGGGAAGCTGTTTCACTGATAGAATAGTATTTACAAGCCGAATATTCGGTTGACATTAAATCCAAAGCGGAAATCACCGGCCCAGAATTGTTCACGATTCTGGGCGATCGTATATTGTTCCAGATGCCATCGAGTTGAAGCAAAAAACAATTGGAATACATGCCCTCCGGTCTGAATATTTAATCCCAATGAAAAGGCATTATTGGTATTTGGATTCTGTGTTCCAATTACCGGATAATATTCTGCCATAAATGCAAAGCGTTGGGATAAATTAATTTGAGATCCCACACCAACAGAAAAGAGATGGTTATTATCTCCAGTATCGACTGAACTGAAATATCCATACATCGGAGACAACTGAAACCTAACTTGTTCGTTGATTTTTTTGGATATAATAGCAGATGTCAACGTACTTAGATCATCCTTAAATGGTTGTCTATTTTGCTGTGTAACGATGCCCAGATCAGCTTTTATAGAAATACTAATTGGTTTTGATCCGTCTGTGTGTTGCTGCACTAAGGCGTATTTTGTACGAAAATCAACTACATTAAATAGCGAAGAACGTCCAATTCCTGCCGTCCATTTATCAGTAATCCCATAATCGAGCCCTAACCGCACGTTTTGCACATTGTCTAACCCAAAGAAATTCTGGATAGTATTAGTCGTTGCTATTCCAAAACTATGCATTATGGTAACATTCAAATTACCAGCCGATAAATGTTCTGTGGTAGCTTGAGAAATCAGCGTAGGTGTCCAGAATGTTTCTACAGGCTCCACAATATTTGCTCTTTCTCTTTCCATTTGAGCCATGCACTGCATCGAGAAGAGAAGTATAATAACAGGAACCAAATAAAATTTTAGTTGAGCTCTCATAGGTTTTTAATAATTAGTTAGGGGGTAATGTGGCAGAAATGGATACATCAATCTTTTCACTCACGCGATAAAATAAAATTCCGGGAGGTTCAATATTGTAATCCTTCATATTAAGTGTCCACGAAGCCTCAACGTGGATTCCTTCTTGTGCTTTTTTAAGTGTTCCGGTAATTGTTGTCTGTTTTGAGACGCCGTGAACTGTAAATTCACCTTCTACAGTAACTTCTTGTGGATGATCGTCAATGGGTTTAAAATCCGAAACTATCTTTCCATAGAACTCTGCAAAGGGATATTTTTGGGCTTCAAGCGTTCTCAGCATATCATTATCCCTTTTGTCTATTCCCGTTTTCAAGGTTTTTACGTCTACATAGAAATCTACGATGGAGTCTGTCAGCGTTATTTTACCCACAAGGTGATCTGATACTCCTGTAAAGGAGTGAAGCGGTACCGATGAGTCAAATTCCACATGCCCCGATTCTGTTATATAACTCTGCGCTAAACCTGACAAGGGTGCTGCAACAATTAAGAGAGCAAAAAAGAATCCGGACGATATGAACGTAGTTTTATTCATCAATTGCTTAATGTTAATTGCAATATTAATGATTAATTATCTGGGGCACCGTCTTCTATCCAGGCTCTGATAGAATCTATATTTGCCTGTGATAATGGATCGCGCTGGTAGGGCATACGTTGGCCTTCCTGCGGGTCCGGCTCAATTTTATCAACCAGCGGACTTTCATCGGGATTGCCAGCATTTATAACATTCTCTCCATATTTATTGCCTACACTATTCATGGCATCATCATATGAGCTTAAGTTGACACCGCTTTCTTGTGTTCCTGAGTCGTGACACCCGCTTACGGCACACGAAGCCTGAAAAATAGGTGATATATCCTGCGAAAAGCTTACATGTCGATCTGGATCAGGGTCGGGATCCGGATCGGGGTCAGGGCCGGTGCTGTTCCCATCACTACCGCAGGAAACGAGTGCAAGAATGAGAAAGCAGATACATACTGCAGAAAGTAAGCGGGATGTAATTGACAGACGGTTAATAAGCCATGTGTCAGGTAGAAAAGTAAAGCTTGAATGTTTCATTGGTATCCTCAGATTTTAGTATGTCATTCTATTTTGGATATACGTAGCGCTAAAAGATGTTGTAGTTGACCGAAATAAATGATCCCATTGAATAAAGTTTAACATTACCCCAGCCGACTTCCTGCATGGGAATCTTAATAAATGGTTCAACGCGTAAACTGATATCCTTTCTGATATCCATTTCATATCCCAATGAGAAAACAGCATTGCTCATCCAGTGGCGGGTTCCGGTTTGTTCTTGCCAGCGCTGCTGTTGACCGGCAGCGTAGCTGTTATATTTAAAACGATAATCTTCATTAAGCATGATGTACGAGGAAACCCCGCCGGAAGCAAAAAGCCTTGAACTATTAAAGTGCAAAAAGTTGTATTTTAAGGTTATCGGAATATCGATAAGAAAACACCGACCGATTGTTTCTTCCGGAGCATTTCCATACGACCAGTATCCCTCAGGCGGTCTATAATCATTCCCACTAGCCGTATATTGCACCTTGGAATGAATAGCACCGACAGACAGTGCAAGGTTTTTGGATAGATTGTATTCAACAGATAGCCCTATTTTATAACCGGGATCATAGAAATCGGAAATTCCACCAGCGGTGCTGATGTCCGGTCCTCCCAGCAATCCTACTGTAAAACGGGGTGTTTGGCGTTCGGGAAGCTGATTCTGTACATTAAATGTATTAGAATTTTCCAGGGCATTGCCAGCAAACGTGGATCGGTCAACGGGGTTTATAGGAGTTAAATTATTGCCGGTGAAATCGGGAGTTTCAATATTTGAGTGAATATCTCTGACAGCAAGTTGGGTTGGTTCCGACATTCTGGCCAGCGATACAGATTGCTGGTATGAGTCTGGTAAAGAGAATTGTTGCTGTAAATCTTTGTTCGGCTTCACATCACTTTGGGAATTGCCGCTATTGTTTTGAGTAGCATCAGCCACATTTTCCAAACTTTGCCCAGTGGGTATCCTTTCTTCCGATCGAGTATCTGATGGATTATCAGGTAAAGAAAAGTCAAAAAGTCCATCAGGTAATATCACAACAGGTCCGTTTTGAGGATTCGTTACCTGTTCACTTCTTGATAATCGTTCATTTAACTGATCAATTCTTTGTTGTTGTTGATACGTGTAGTATGCCAAAACAGAAAACAGCAAAATAACTGCTGCAGCTGCTGAATAGCGCTTCCAATAACTTTGCTTATTTTTGTCAGCATCGGCTGCGTCAAGCCTGCGTTCGAGCTTAAGCCAATCCTCTTCCTTATATTCTATATCGTATTCCCGAACCTTCTTTCTGAAGAACTCTTCAAGCGGATCGTTATGTTGTTCGTTAGCCATATTCTTAGATAAAATTTTTCTCTACAATCGATTGCAGATTCTTCTTGGCTTTAGCCAAATTCGATTTAGAAGTACCAACTGCAATATCAAGCATATCTGCAATTTCCTTGTGCTTAAACCCTTCAATCACATAGAGGTTAAAAACCGTTCTATAAGCAGGGGTAAGCTGTTGAACCATCTCAATAATCTCATCATAAGACATCCCACTTAAGACTTCCTGCTTTCGGGCTGGCTTATGATTAATTGATTCCAAATCTGTCTTCTGGAGTTTGTTCTGATTCTTGTGATATTGGTTGATAGCTGTATTCACAATTATTTGCCTTAGCCAAGGCTTAAAGGGACGGTCAGGATCATACTTTTCGATATTTGTAAAAACTTTCATGAAAGCATCATTTAATACTTCTGCAGCTTGTTCTCTGGAATCGGCATACCTCAGGGTGATGCTCATGCCATAGGCATAAAACATTTTGTAAAGCTCCTTTTGGCTTTTCCGCTGTCTCTTTCTACAGCCTTGTATGATCTTTTTGATCAAAACAGAACCTATCCCGTTAATAGATTTTTTGTTTCTTCTATTTAACAATACAAGACTTTAATGGAAAGGGTTGCCTCAAAGCAAAATAATTAAAGGAAGAAAAAGGGGGGCAAAATAGAAGCTCCCAGCTGATCAAAGCCGGGAGCTCTTTCTTTAGGGCATTTGGAGCTAGTAACTCCAAACTGTTGCTCTTCCATTAATCATTACGAATTAAAAATTACATTGTTGCACGATAAGTGAATACAAAATTTTTGCCCTCAAATATTGTTATTCCTATTGGTGAGATTGTATATTAGGCACTCAAAAAAAATTTAATGCAATTATTTATATGAGAACCGGAAATCCTACGCTAAGCGAAAAGACATTCCAAAATTTAGATCGGACCAGGGCGTCATCAGAAGGTACCATGACGGTAAGCGGTACTATTAACAAAACCGGAATGCTCTTTTTAATTCTTTTGGTGGGAGCATCTATAAGCTGGTATCAACCATCGCAGTTGCTTATTTGGGGTGGAGCAATCGGCGGATTTATTGTTGCATTAGCTACTATTTTCAAAAAAGAATGGTCTCCTTTTACAGCTCCTCTCTACGCCGGACTAGAGGGGCTATTTCTGGGTGGCATTTCAGTTATGTACGAGGCTGCCTACTCTGGGATAGTCTATAATGCCATTTTATTGACGCTCGGCGTATTTGCGGCCATGCTTTTTGCTTATCGTTCTGGGATGATACAAGTAACTCAAAAGTTTAGAACAGGCGTTGTTGCTGCTACAGGTGGAATTTTTCTGGTTTATATGGCCAGCTTTATATTAGGTTTTTTCGGGATAAATATAAGTCTTATCCACGGTTCAGGGCTTATGGGCATAGGATTTAGTCTTATTATTGTAGGCGTAGCTGCCCTTAACCTGGCACTGGATTTCGATATGATTGAAAAAGGAGCTCAGGCAGACGCTCCCAAATATTTTGAATGGTACACCTCTTTTGGTTTGATGGTTACCCTGATCTGGTTATACATCGAAATTTTACGACTACTTGCCAAGTTGCAACGCAGATAATTTGAGAATCACTCATCTATTTTGAATAAGAAGCGCTTCATACTGTTTTCCGGCGATGAATTTATTTTTGGGATGCTGGTGCTGCTTGCAACAATATTTTTTATAGCAGAATCGCGTTGGTCCCGCCTATACAATTCGCAGGCTATTTCGACGGATAAACCCGTACAAATTTATCTTGAGGAATCAACGCAGCTGGATGATTTGGCTCAACTATTAGTGGATTCGTCTCTGATTGAAAGTGAAGAGGAATTAAAATGGGCCGCCAATATTTTTGGATGGAAGATATTTCAGAAGGGACATTATTTGGTTGATGAACCATTGAGTTACGAGGCATTTCTATCAAAGCTGGCCAGGGGAATGCAAGATCCTGTTTCAGTAACCATTTTGCCGGGCAGATCTAAAGCGGATATTGTTGCCAGGGTAGCAAATAAGCTTAAATTTGATTCGCTTGCTTTTCATCAAGCCATTGAAGATTCGGTTTTACTCGCACAGTATAATCTGGATCAAAAGGATGTTATTGGGAGACTATTTCCCAATACCTATTCTGTATACTGGACGACTTCACCGCAATCATTTTTTGAGCGGATTTTAAAAGAGTTCAACAAGGCAGTTGTTGAGTCATACCAAAAACAGTTGGAGGAGTTGGATCGATCGGTAGATGAAATTGTTACCCTTGCTTCAATTATTGAATGGGAGGCCCGAAACAGTGAGGAGAAAAGATCAATTAGTGGACTTTATTGGAACCGGTTAAATAGGGGGATGCGTTTACAGGCAGATCCTACCGTAAATTTTGCCGTAGGGGAACGCCGACGCCTTTTGTATGAAGATTATCAGGTTGATCATCCCTATAACACCTATCTATACCGCGGATTACCTCCGGGACCCATTACTAATCCTGATTTAGCATCCATTAGAGCGGCCGTTTATCCTGAAGACCATGAGTTTTTATACATGGTAGCAACCCCAAACGGTGAGCACGCTTTCTCAAAAACTTTTGAAGAGCACAAACGAAAAAGTGCCAAATGGCGAGAATGGCTACAAGAGCAATACCGCATCAAGCGGATGAATGAACGAAAACAAAATGGAAACTAATCCTGTTTTAAGACCGGCCGGATTCCATTTTTAGATATCTCAAATATTTTTACTTCTTGATTGATGTGACTGCCTTCAAAATTGATGTTACTAATAATTCCCTCATACATGGGCTGTGTTTTTAAAGCATTCTTCAAATAAGCCGGATTTTCAACGCGATCAAGAGTCTCCAACACGTACGAAGCAACATCGTATCCAATCATGGCAAAACGATTGGGTTCGGTATCAAACCGCTGTTTGAACATTTCTTTAAATTGTTCTACTTGCTCACTTTTTTGATCGATGTAATAACTCTCGGAAAAATATATGGGCTGATTTTTAAGCTGGATTTCAGGAATCTCAAAGTTGCCCCATTCCTGTGAACCCATTACGGGGATATTGCTGCCTTTGGCTTCCATATCTACCAGTAGCAGTTCGGCAAGGGTAGAAGCAGCCTGACCTGTAAATGGTGCATAAATTCCATCCAAGTAGTGATAATTACCTAAGCTGTCAATTTTCGTACTATCCGTAGTAAAAAACTTGGTGTAATCGGTGAGATCGTATCCTTTTGATTGCAAATCTTCAACAAAAAAATGCGTTACCTTGGCACCCAACCTTTCAGCTCGGTCTCTGAATGCAAAGGCTGATGCTTCTCCCAAGGAGTTTTTCTCTGCTAGTATAGCCAAGGTATCCATCTGTAAGGTTTGGACTGCGTACTCTGCCATTTTGCGTCCATGAGAGGTAAACGTTGGATTGGCTTGGTATACGTAGGGATTGTCTAAATTAAGTGAGTCGGAATTAGCCAGAGGGGCTATCAGTGGAATCTGATACTGCTCAGCCAAATCAGCCATCTTGAGCGCCGGTTCTGAAAATAATGGGCCGAGTATAGCATCCGCATGATAATTCCATGCTAAATTTGTCATAGCGTGTCCGGCAGAATCCATATTGGCCGCGGTATTCTGATGCCTTATAAATGCCTTTTTATTAGTGTGCTGCTGGTTGAACTCTTCGGCTGCTAACACATATCCGAAATGTAAACCCCGGGCAACCTCGAATTCAGAACCCGAATCGGAATGAGAGGGCAGGGCAGCCCCAAGATCATAAACAATACCTTTGGGAGCGCTGGCCTGATTGCCATACCTGCGTTCTGTAGCGTAAGTCACAGAATCAGCAATAATTTTAGATAACTCTCGCATAGACGAACTTGCGGTATCAATTTTGGATTGAACAAGTTGTGTATAGAGAGTGCGGGCATCCTCAAGAGGAACAGATCCTATAGATGCTTTAATTAGATTGTATTTAATTTCCGCTGATTGTGCTTGCTGAAAGGCTCGCTTTCGTTGATCGAGCGTTATAAAGCTCAATATTTCGTTATACAGCTGGCGACCCTTTGTTACCAGTCGTGTTTTAACGGATTGATTTTTGAGGTCGTACAGCCGGTTTAACGCATCTCCATACAAGCCAAGCTGAAAATCAACCAGGGCGGTTGTGTATTCTGCTTCAAGATAGATTTCCTTCTCAGCTTCTTGGTCAATCTGATTTAAATATGTTTTTGCCGTCAGATATTGTCCAAGGCTGTAATAAGATTTTCCTGCAAATAACCTTCCCTGAGGGGTACCAATATTATTAAATATTTGTAAAGCCTGTTCAAAATCTCCTTGCTGGTAATATTCAATACCCTCATCCATAGATTGAGCATGAGAAAGATTAGGGAATTGTATCAAAAATAAAGCCATTAACAGACAAAATGCAGGGAAGTGTTTTCGAATTGAAAAAGTCATAGTTGAATAATAATTAGGAGCAGTAACAGTGTTGCTTATACTAACTAAATTGCAGTGGTTTTGTTCTCTGTTCTATTCCCACTCAATTGTTGAAGGGGGCTTTGAGCTAACATCATACACTACACGGTTGATACCACGAACCTCATTGATAATTCTGTTTGATACATGAGCTAAAAATGGATGGGGCAGGTGAGCCCAATCGGCCGTCATGCCATCAACGCTTGTAACCGCCCGTAAGCCTATGGTAAACTCATAGGTGCGTTCATCACCCATAACGCCCACACTTTGCACCGGGAGCAGCACAGCAAGTGCTTGCCACACGTCATCATAAAGATCCTGCTTGCGCAATTCGCTAATAAAAATGTCATCAGCCTCTCGCAATATTTCAAGCTTGTGGCGGTCGACATCAGAAATGACACGGATAGCCAATCCCGGACCGGGGAAGGGGTGACGCTTGATAAAATGCTCGGGAATCCCGAGCTCTCGCCCCACATTACGAACTTCATCTTTAAAAAGTTCACGAACAGGTTCAATGAGATCGAGATTCATTTCATCCGGCAAACCGCCCACGTTGTGGTGTGATTTAATAGTAGCCGAAGGTCCCTTGAAAGAGATACTTTCGATTACATCAGGATAGAGTGTACCCTGAGCCAGATACTTATAGGAATTATCGTGAGCTATGGCGTCATCAAATACTTCAATAAAGGTTTCCCCGATAATTTTTCGCTTCATTTCGGGGTCTATGATTCCTTTAAGGCGCTCCAGAAACTTATCGCTGGCATCAATTCCTTTGACAGGCAGATGCAGTTGTTCTTCATACACATCGAGCACATCCCGGAATTCATTTTTGCGTAATACCCCGTTATCCACAAAGATGCATTTTAGCTGATCACCAATAGCCTCGTGTACCAAAGTGGCAACAACGGTAGAGTCAACTCCGCCGCTTAGACCGCAAATAACGCGGTCATCTCCTACTTTTTCCCGGATTTCTTGAATGGTAGACTCTATAAATGACTGTGCTGTCCAACTTCCTTTTAATTTGCAGATGGAGTACACAAAATTCTTTAAAATCTGCTTCCCGTGTACTGTATGAATGACTTCCGGATGAAATTGAACGCCATATATGGGCTTCTTGGCATGACGTACGGCTGCTACATTTGCATTATCAGTATGAGCAATAATTTCATAATTCGAAGACAGTTCTTTGATATGGTCCCCATGGCTCATCCATACAACCGACTCTTCGGGAATTTCTGCGAGCAGATTTGAATCGTCGTCAACAATAAGTTCAGACCTGCCAAATTCGCGTCGATCTGCTTTTTCTACGCTTCCCGGAATTTCGTTGTGGGCCAAAATTTGTAGCCCGTAACAAATACCTATGACGGGCACATCCCAATCAAAGATAGCTTCATTTAATTCGGGAGCGTTTTCATCATTAACGCTGCTCGGTCCCCCAGAAAGAACTACTCCATTGGGTGGATTATCAGAAAAGGTTGCCAGATTTTTATTAAAGGGATGGATCTCACAGTATACATTTAACTCGCGTACACGTCGAGCGATGAGCTGTGTGTATTGAGAACCAAAATCGAGAATAAGTATCCAGTTTTGGGGGCGGTGTTGCATAAAACAAAATAAAATAGAAAAGGCACCCGATAGGGTGCCAGTGGAAATTAAGCTACGATTTCTTCGTATTCGTCAGGGGACATTAAATCGTCAAGCTGAGAGTTGTCCTCAATGGATATCTTAACCATCCAGCCATCCCCATAGGGATCGTCATTAACCAGCTCCGGTTCCATCTCAAGCTGCTCATTAATCTCAAGAATTTCACCAGCTATAGGGGCAAAAAGCTCAGAAACTGTTTTAACAGCTTCAACGGTACCGAAAACCTCATCTTGGTCAAATTCAAAACCTTCCGGTTCAATTTCGACAAATACAATATCACCAAGTTCGCTTTGGGCAAAATCAGTTATACCTACGGTTGCCGTACCATCATCGTTGTCTCGGATCCATTCGTGTTCTTTGGTATATTTTAAATCGGCGGGATAGCTCATATCAGGTTATTTTGATCAGTTGTCAGGATTAAATTTAAACTCTTCTAAATACTTAGTGTTAAATGTTCCCTTCTTAAAGTTTTCATCTTCCATCAATTGGATATGGTAGGGAATAGTTGTTTTAACACCCTCAATGATAAACTCTTCCAGCGATCGCTTCATACGTTTTATAGCATCTTCACGAGTAGGTGCACTAACAATAAGCTTACCTATCATAGAGTCGTAATGTGGGGGGATACGGTAACCGGCATAAGCATGGGTATCAACCCGTACACTATGGCCGCCCGGGGTGTGAAACACTTCAATTTGCCCAGCAGAAGGACGAAAGTTATGCTCTGGATCTTCAGCATTAATGCGACACTCAATAGCATGTCCGCGCATTTTAAGCTCTTTTTGCTCCATCTTTTTGCCGGCCGCAGCTTTAATCTGTTCGGCCACAAGATCGTAATTGGTAATTTCTTCTGTTACCGGATGCTCAACCTGGATACGGGTATTCATCTCCATGAAGTAGAAATTATGGTCTTTATCGACCAGAAACTCTACTGTACCCGCTCCTTCATAATCCACAGCTTTAGCTGCATCAACAGCAGCATCACCCATTTTTTTGCGTAATTCAGGGGTCATAAGGGGAGAGGGAGCTTCCTCCAAAATCTTTTGGTGCCGACGCTGTAGCGAACAGTCCCGTTCTCCAAGATGGATTACATTCCCGTGTTGATCAGCCAAAACTTGTATTTCAACATGGTGCGGATCTTGCACAAACTTTTCAATATATACGTCGGGATCGTCAAAAGCTGTTTCAGCCTCATTCTTACACATGCTGTATGCCTGTTTAAGACTGCTTTCTTCTTCGACAACACGCATACCGCGTCCACCGCCGCCGGATGACGCTTTGATAATGCAGGGATAGCCAATTTGGCCGCAGATTTTGCGAGCTTCTTCAAGACTTTCTACAACGCCATTACTGCCGGGAACGGTAGGAACGCCGCTGTCTTCCATTGCTTCCTTAGCCATCGATTTGTTCCCCATGGCGTCAATACTTTCGGGAGCTGGACCGATAAATTTCAGATCATGCTCGGCACAGATTCGTGAAAATTCGGCTTTTTCGGATAGAAATCCATAGCCGGGATGAATGGCATCTGCATTCGTGATTTCTGCGGCTGCTAAGATGTTTGGAATTTTAAGATAGCTATCCTTGCTGGGAGGAGGACCTATACAGACCGCTTCATCAGCAAATTTTACGGGCAGGCTATCACGATCGGCCGTTGAAAATACGGCTACCGTGGGAATGCCCATCTCTTTACATGTACGGATGATACGAAGTGCAATTTCGCCTCTGTTGGCGATAAGAATTTTATTAAACATGAATTTTTACTGATTTTACCCGATGATAAATAAGGGTTGATCGTATTCTACTGGTTCACCGTCTTCGACAAGAATCTTTTTAACCTCTCCGGAGTAATCAGATTCTATTTCATTCATAATTTTCATGGCCTCGACAATACATAATGTCTGTCCTTTTTCAGCAGTATCCCCCACCTTTACGAAAGGATCATCGTCGGGAGAGGGAGCTCGGTAAAAGGTTCCCACGATAGGGGATTTAACTACATCACCTGATGGCTGACTATCACCACCGGATTCTTGGGAAGATTCTCCGCCGGAAGGTTGCTGAGGCTGTTGCTGTGGGGCCTGTTGCGGTGGTTGTTGTGGTTGGGCAGGAACCTGATATTGCATCGGCATATGCTGCGGTGCAGCTGATTCTTTGACATCAGGTTTCTTTTTAACCTTAATTTTGAAATCCCCTTCTTCTATAGACACTTCATTTACTTCACTTTTGGCAATGAGGTCCAGAAGATTTTCAATTTCTTTTAAATCCATGATATAAAATTAGTTTGATGTTACGCGTTCAATATATTCTGATGTTCGTGTATCAACTTTTATTTCTTCGCCTTCGTTAATAAAAAGCGGTACTTGTACTGTGGCGCCTGACTCCAGTGTTGCCGGCTTACTGCCACCCGTTGCCGTATCACCCTTAAGTCCCGGACGAGTTTTGGCAATTTTTACCGTGATGTGATCCGGTGGCTGAGCATAAAGAACTTCCTCGTTGTCAACATCTATGACCAAGGTACATTCTTGTCCTTCGGCTATAAATTGAGATTTCTTCACATTTTCTTCTGAAACAGGAAGTTGCCGATATGTTTCCTGATGCATGAAATAGAATAGATTCCCGTCTTTATATAGGAACTGATAGGGTTGATATTCTACCCGAATTTCTTCGATATCTTCACCGGAACGAAATTTTTTCTCAATATTTTTTTCGTTTACAACGCCTTTCAATTTTGTGCGCAGAAAGGCGCCACCTTTACCGGGTTTTACGTGCTGATAATCAATAACCTCATAAAGCTCATTATTGAGCTCTATAACCATCCCGGTTCTAAAATTCGATGTAGAAACTTTTGCCATAAATGTTAATTAATGATCTTCAAATTCAGTGCCCAAAAATACCATGAGACGTGAAAGATAACAAGCTTAAAATAGCTCCTGAATATACGTTATTAATCCAATGGCCTCTAACAGATTGTATAAAATAGCGAGTGGTGCAATATATTTTATGAAGATAGGCCAGATCGTCTTGAATAGGGATGTATGCAACCCTGTGTATCCCTGTTCTAACTCTTCCAAAGCATTTTCAACCTTCCAGACATATCCCAGGAAGTAGCAGATTAAGAATCCGCCAAGCGGTAACCCAACTGTACTAAAGATGAAATCGATAGTATTGATGAGGGAAATATCAAATGAAATAATAAGCGATATCACTAAAATACCTCCACCGATCATAGTAGCTGCTTTTTTGCGTTGTATATTAAATTCATCGATTACATACGATGTAGGAACCTCGAGAAGTGAAATGGTTGATGTAAGAGCAGCCATTGATAATAGTAAAAAGAACCCTGTGCCAAATATAATACCCGCCGTAGTGCTTAAGCTATGAAAAAGAGCGGGAAGAACCTGGAAAATAAGATCTGTACTTGCTAATAATTCACCGGCATCATTAAAAATATTTACTCCAAAAGATTCTGCCATATACATGGCTGGCATAATAAGTAGCCCGGCTAAAAAGGCAATGCCCACATCAGCAAGGGTAACATAAGCTGCTGCTTCGGGAATATTTTCTTTTTTGCTCAGGTAAGATCCATAGGTAATTAAAGCCCCCATCCCCAAAGAAAGTGAGAAGAAAGCTTGTCCCATAGCACTAAAGACAAGAGGGGCGGAGATCATCGAAAAGTCAGGTTTAAGATATTCAGCAAATCCTACACCTGCTCCCGGTTGAAAGGCAACGTAGCCAATCATTATCATTAGTATCCCAATCAAAACGGGCATTAAAAACTTGGTTGCCCGTTCAATGCCATCACTTACGCCTCCCAATATTATAGATACAGTAGCACCCATAAACAGCACCGAAAAAATAGCATTTTTGACGCCGTGTTCGACGTCAGCAAACAGGGCCGCCCATTCAGTAAATCCCGTAAAAAAGAGAATTTCCTCAAAAACATAGCTGAAAGTCCAGCCCGCAACTACCGTATAAAAGGAGAGAATCATCACGCCGCAAAGGACGCCCCAGAAACCAATGAGCGGATAAAGTTTATTGGAACTTAATGCTTTAAATGCACCTACGGGATTACGATTTGTTTTTCGGCCGATGCTTAATTCTGCCACCATCACCGGAAAGCCAATCGCAAAACAGCAAAGCAGATAAATCAACAGGAAAGCCCCACCACCGTTAGATGCTACCTCAGTGGGAAACCGCCAGATATTACCCAGGCCAACGGCCGATCCGGCTGCTGCTAGAATAAATCCCAATTTTGAATTCCAATTTCCCCGAGTTGTAGATGTTGTTTCAGCCAAAAGTCAGATCCCCGTTTCTTTATTTTTGGTTTATAAACATTGAAATAATTGTCGCCGTAAAATGTAATGCAAGAAGCTTACTTACAAATCAAATTTTTGAAAAGATGTTAATCTTGTATGTCATACTGAACTTGTTTCAGTATCTGTAACTTTCGTAATTAAAATAATACATTTTAAGACTCTGAAAGGAATTCAGGGTGACGCGTGCCCTTGAATTATTCAGAAAGCTGATCCTGTGGTTATATTCTAAAATACATTTCTGTGTTTTAAGTGTTTTAGTGGTAAAAAAGTGCTACTTAATAACGCTTCCGGGTTCAGCATTTGTTTCTACAAATTTTAGTGAGCCGTCTTCTTCCTCGGCCATCAGAATCATGCCGTTGCTTTCAACACCCATAAGTTTCTTTGGAGCCAGATTTGCTACGACACAAACATTTTGTCCCACAATTTCGTCAGGCACAAAATCATTGGAGATGCCTGATACAATGATTCGTTCCTCAAAGCCCAGATCTACTTTTATTTTGAGCAGCTTATCTGCTTTCTCGATAGCTGAAGCCTCAATGATTTTGCCTGCTCGCAAGTCCATCTTCATAAAATCGTCAAACTCCATGTTTTCTTTAAGAGGTTTGTATTTCGTGGAGTCATCACTGGATTCGGCTGCCCGTTCTTTCAATTTATTCAGTTGTTTTTCGATTTCTTCATCTTCAATCTTTTCAAATAGAATAGCTCCCTTTTTAATCTTAGAACCACCGGTTAAAATAGTATCTGAAATTGTATCCCAGTTGATATCATCTGCGATATTGAGCTCGCTGCGCAATTCTGCCATTTTATCAGGCAGGATGGGATCAAAAAGGATGCTCAGGGCCGCGGTGATCTGCAGGCATACGTGCAAGGTGTTCCCACAGGTTTCAAGGTCATCTTTGCGGGTTTGCCAAGGCTCCATATCGGTAAAGTACTTATTGCCGATACGTGCTAAATTCATGGTTTCTCCAATCGCTTCGCGCAACTTAAACTGTTCATACACTTCGCTAATTTTTTGCTTCTGTTGCTGAATTTTTGCCAGCGTCTTGCGATCCTTTTCCGTCGGATTGTTTAACTCGGGGACACTACCTTCAAAATAGTTTTCGGTAAATGAGGTTGTTCGGTATACGAAATTACCGAGTACATCGGCCAGCTCACTATTCACTTTGTTTTGAAAATCTTCCCAGGAAAAGTCAGAGTCTTTTGCTTCCGGAAGGGTAGTACCTAATACATAACGGAGCAGATCGGCGTCAAAATCTTTCAGATATTCATCCAACCAAACGGCCCATCCCCGAGAAGTTGAGAGTTTCTTACCCTCCAAATTCAGGAACTCATTAGCCGGTACATTTTTAGGTAGTACATAATTACCGTGAGCCATTAGTGTAGCGGGGAACATGATGCAGTGGAAAACAATATTGTCTTTACCTATAAAATGGATCAGGTCTGTATCTTCATCTTGCCAGTATTTTTTCCACTTGTCGGGACTACCTTGCTCAGCCGCCCATTCTTTTGTTGCTGAGATATATCCGATGGGAGCATCAAACCAGACATAGAGCACCTTACCATCAGCATCCTCAAGTGGAACAGGCACGCCCCACGTCAAGTCGCGGGTTACGGCCCGATCAGCAAGACCATCGTTAAGCCAGCTTTTAACCTGACCCATTACGTTTGGCTTCCAGTTTTCGCGGGTATCGAGCCACTTTTCGAGTCGCTCCTGGAAATCACCCAGCGGCAGATACCAATGCGTCGTTTCTTTGGTCTCCGGAGTATCACCCGTAATAGCACTCTTGGGATTTTTGAGCTCCGTAGGAGAAAGAGATGTGCCACAGCTCTCACACTGATCTCCATAAGCCTCTTCGTATCCGCAATTGGGACACGTACCTTTTACATAACGATCGGGCAGAAACATTTCGGCTTTGGGATCATATAGTTGCTCCTCGGTCTTCTGAACAAAAACGTCATCCTCATAAAGTTTGGTAAAAAACTCCTGTGATGTTTGGTGATGCACCTCTGAACTGGTCCGTCCGTAATAATCGAAATGAATTCCGAACTCTTCGAATATCTGTTTATTCTGTTCGTGGAACTTGTCTACAATATCCTGGGGACTAATACCTTCCTTTTCAGCTGCAATAGTAATGGGAACCCCGTGTTCATCAGATCCGCAAATATGAATGATATCCTCATCTTTTAGTCGCTTATAGCGAACGTAAAGATCAGCAGGCAAATAAGCACCTGCAAGATGTCCCAAATGTATAGGACCGTTGGCATAGGGCAGGGCAGAAGTAACAAGTGTACGTTTAGACATGGACAGTAATTTGGCGTTTGATTTTCTGAGCTCGAAAATAAGAGTATCGGCCCTAAAATTAAAAACGGTTTATATTGAATTTTAATCAATTCAATATTTTAAAACTCTGAGACAACAGGTGAGGGATAGGCAAATGAGGAATTTTGATGAATCACTTTGGTAGGATATCTATTAAACAAAAGAAGTATTTATAACGCTTATCTTATCCGCGCTGGTTATGGATTGATTGTTTTTACCATAGTTGTTTTGAAGAAATCTTTATTGTAAAAGAATTACCAAGGCTGGTTATAATAATCCTGTACTTTGTCTACGAGCATTGAATGTCATCTTCGGTTTTTGATAGTTCTTTCTCTGCCACAATTTCATCAATCTGAGCAAAGATCTTAGAAAGTGCTTCTTCTTTAAACTGGCCGGATGCAAAAAGTTCTTTTTCTCCATTACTAAAGGTGAGGTGTGTTTTGGCAGACAGCTTGTAAACGCACTCTCGTATCTTATAGAACCCTTTGTAGTTTCCGGTTTTATAATATTGATTTAAACTTTTATTGGACTTGCTCATGCCGATTTCACCTAAATAAATAAAAGACTGTAATGATATTTTTGTTGATATTACCACGGATATGTATTTAAAACAATAGCATGAAATACTTATTTAAGTTATTTAACAATTAACATAAAACACCTACAGCAAGACTAATTAACCGTTCCAATATCCTTGTCGAATTATGGTTATTGACTTAGTCCTTCAAGGGTATATAAATCGAGAAAAGCCATCCCTATTCCCGAAATTCGGATTTCTGCTGAGTTATGTATTGAATAGAAGGAAGGTGTTCTACCAATATTTAACTAAAAAACCATATAAGGCCACACCAACAGTAACAGACACATTTAATGAATGCTTGTGTCCGTACTGAGGTATTTCCACAAAATCATCGATATATGTAAGAATATCTTCATCGATGCCGGTGACTTCGTTTCCAAAAACAAGGCAGATATCCTGCTCTTCAGGGATTCTGTAATCAGGTAGTAAAATACTGTCCGTCATTTGCTCAAGTCCCACAATGCGGTATCCTTTTCCCTTAAGCGTTTCTATCTGTTTTTGGGGATGTTCTACCTGCTGCCATTCAACATGTTTCTGGGCTCCGATTGCTGTTTTGGCAATTTCGGGCCGCGGTGGAGTAGGGGTGTATCCCGACATAAGTATCTCATCAATGCCAAAGGCATCAGCGCTGCGAAAAGCCGCTCCTACATTGTGCATGCTGCGGACGTTATGAAGAAGAATCTTAAGCTTGCTTAAGTGATCCGGAATAGTACGTTCAAGGTTTTGCTCGAGTATTTCCTTGGTACTTAACTTTTGCAAAATATGGTGTATTTGATGTTATAAACTGCGTAAAAAGGTACAAAATTTAGATTTGGAAACAGAGCGTAAATCATGGTATTTTAAGGCGCTTCATAAAGAACGCTGTCAGCTATTATTGGCTGGCATTTATTATTTGAACACTTGCACAAACAAGGATTTAAACCAAAGAAAAAGTACCGTGGATAAGAATTATCTATCACGTGAAGGATATGAAAAACTCGAAGAAGAGTTACAAGATTTAAAAACGCGCGGTCGCAAAGAGATCGCAGAAGAAATTGCCGAAGCTCGGGCGAAGGGAGATTTAAGTGAAAATGCAGAATATGATGCTGCCAAAGAAGCCCAGGGAATGCTTGAGAAGCGTATTGCTGAGTTGGAAAATGCTCTCGCAAATGCCCGCATTTTGGATGAAGAAGATATTAAAACAGATAAAGCCTATTTGCTCTCAACGGTTACAATTCACAATCACAATGTTGATAAGGAAGTCAAATACACACTGGTCTCAAAGGATGAGGCAAACTTTAAAAAGAATAAAATTTCAATTGAATCCCCGATCGGGAAAGCTATTCTTGGCAGAGAGATTGGAGAAACCTTTGAAGTAGACGTTCCTGCCGGCAAACTAAAATTAGAAGTTAAAGATATTGAACGATAAATAAATGAATATAGCAGTAATAGGAACCGGATATGTGGGACTGGTGAGCGGAACCTGTTTCGCCGATTCCGGCAACAACGTGACCTGCGTCGATATTGATGAAGACAAAGTAGAAAAGTTAAGAGACGGAGAGATCCCGATTTATGAGCCCGGCCTGGAGACGATCTTCGCCCGCAGCCAGCGGGAGGGACGCCTGCATTTTACCACGGATATTTCCCAGGCGGTCCCCGACGCCGATATTGTGTTTTTATGCCTGCCCACGCCGCCGGGCGGTGACGGACAAGCGGACTTGTCTGCCGTCATGCAGGTCGCCGGCCAGCTTGGTTCGCTGATCGATGAGTACACGGTCATCGTCAACAAGTCGACCGTGCCCGTGGGCACCGGCGACCGCGTCGAAGAGGCCATTGCCGAGAATGTCGACCCCGAGCTATTTGATGTGGTCTCCAACCCAGAGTTTCTGCGGGAGGGCGCGGCCGTCGAAGACTTTAAGTACCCTGAGCGCGTGGTGATCGGCACCGGCAGCGACCGGGCCGCCGAATTGATGACCATGCTCTATGAGCCGTTCGTCCGCTCCGGGAACCCCATCATTGTGATGGACCGCCGCAGCGCGGAGCTGACCAAGTACGCCGCCAATGCGATGCTGGCCACCAAGATTACCTTCATGAACGAAATTGCGAATATCTGCGAGAAGGTCGGTGCCAACGTCGATAACATCCGCCGCGGCATCGGCACCGACTCGCGCATCGGCAAGCGCTTCCTGTTTGCCGGCATCGGCTACGGGGGGAGCTGCTTCCCCAAAGATGTGCAGGCTATCCACCATACAGCCGGCCAGCACGGCTATGACTTTAAGATTGTGGATGCGGTGATGCAGGTGAACAACGCCCAGAAGGTCTCCATTGTGAAGAAGATGGAGGAGTACTTCGCCGGCGACGACTTCTCAGGCAAAACCTTTGGCCTGTGGGGGCTGTCGTTCAAGCCGGAGACCGATGACATCCGCGAGGCGCCCGCCCTGTATATTGCCGAGGAACTTGCCAACCGGGGCGCCAAACTGCTGGCCTACGATCCGGAGGCCATTGGGACCTTCAGGCAGGCGACCACCCAGAACGTTCTGGAGGCCACCACCTTCGTCCACGACCAGAAAGAGGCCCTGGACGGCATCGATGCGCTAGTCATCTGCACCGAGTGGAACGAGTTCCGCCGGCCGACCGTCGATAATTTTGCCGACGAGATGAAAGACCCCGTTATTTTTGACGGCCGTAACCTCTACGACCTCGACCGAGCGGAACAGGCCGGGATCACTTATATTAGCGTGGGGAGGCCCTCAATAAATGTCAACTAAACGAGTTCTCATCACGGGCGGTGCAGGATTTCTTGGATCGCACTTATGTGATCGCTATTTGAACGAAGGCTATAAGGTTATCTGCATGGATAACCTTCTTACCGGCAGTGCCGAAAATATTTCTCATCTTATGGGAAATGAAGACTTTGAGTTCATTAAGCACGATGTTACGAACTTTATCCATGTACAAGGAGAGCTGGATTTAATTCTTCATTTTGCATCGCCTGCCTCTCCCGTTGATTATCTGGAGATGCCTATTCAAACCTTGAAGGTAGGCTCACTGGGAACGCACAAAGCACTGGGTCTGGCCAAAGAAAAAGACGCCCGTTTTTTATTGGCGTCCACCAGCGAAGTATATGGCGATCCGCTCACACATCCCCAGAAAGAAGATTATTGGGGCAATGTAAATCCAATAGGGCACCGCGGGGTATATGACGAGGCCAAACGTTTTGCCGAGGCGATGGCAATGGCGTATCACCGCTACCACGGCATTGAGACGCGCATTGTACGGATTTTTAATACTTATGGATCACGGATGCGCCTGCATGACGGACGTGCGCTGCCGACCTTTATGCGTCAGGCACTGCGAGGCAATCCTATAACCGTTTATGGGGATGGTTCCCAAACACGTTCGTTTATGTATGTGGATGATTTAGTGGAAGGAGTGTGGCGGCTATCACAATCAGATTATGTAGAGCCGGTAAATATCGGTAATCCGGAAGAGATCACGATCCTTGAATTTGCAAAAGAAATTATTGAGATAACGGGATCTGACAGTGAAATTATTTTCGAGGAGCTGCCTAAAGATGATCCCCAAATACGTCAGCCGGATATCAGTAAAGCGAAAGAAGTACTCGACTGGGAACCAACTTATGGTCGCAGGGAAGGACTTTCTGTAGCTTTGGAGTACTTCAAGAAAAAAGTGCTGGATTCCTAATTTTCATAATATGAAACGCCTTGTTGACGTGTATCCGTACCGAAAGGAACAGGACGAGGTTGAATTTCTTATTTTTAAACGATCTGCGGATGTGCAATATGCGCATCAATGGCGAATGATTGGCGGAAAAGTTAACCCCGAGGAAACTTATTATGAAGCAGCATTAAGGGAACTAAAAGAAGAAACCGGTCTTTCACCCGATCTTTTTTGGACGATTCCTTCGGTCAATCAATTTTATAATCACGATATAGATAGCATTTTACAGATTCCAGCTTTTGGTGCTAAAGTGAATAAAGAATTAGCCATTTCGTTGAACCACGAACATGTTAGCTGGAAATGGATTTCCCAAGATAATTTGGATACCTATATTCAATGGCCGGAACAGAAACGACTAATGAAATTATTAGCCAATATTGTAATATCTAAACAAATTTTGAACGAGTGGATACTAGAATTTTGAAATCAGTTTATTGCTGCATAACATTATTTTTGGTTCTTATTATTGGTGGACTTTCTATTCCCAATGAATTGTATGCTCAAGACAGCGATTCTTCCTATGAGCTTTTGCCAGCTCCCGATGTATGGTATAATAGTGTGGACGGTGTTCGAATAGGAATACGACTTAGAGGCCAAGTACCAGGGACTTTTGGGGATGGCCCCCACCGGTTGAATGCCGGTCTTTGGCTTGGCACGAACTTTCCTGCGGAACCCATTTCATATTACTTAAAATACACCGAACCAATTCCTGCAATTTCAGATTTTGGGAACGAGGGAAGTATTTCTGCAAGAACATCCTATCGTACCGGCTTCCAAACACATGGACTGACCTTTAATAAACGTTGGCAGACAGGCTTTAATGAGATGAATTACAAGGAGTTAGCAATAGGGGTAAGAGCGGAACATCGTTTTAATGAAGATTACCTGTTATATCAACAACTGTGGCAAACTGAGTGGTTATATTTGGCAAATGCCGCTTTTGATTTTACGGATGTCAACGGACTTGGACGATATGCTTTTTCACTTTCAGTAGATGCAAATATTGCGGGAGAAGCTGATCAATTTTTGCGCAGTGAGGTTATTTTCCGTCAAAAAATTGAACTTTCTGAACAGTTTTCATTGTCCGGCCGATTGTACTCTGGCTTTGCAACTGATAATACAGCTCCCGAATACTTGTTTACTCATAGTTTTCGATCAGCCCGAAATTGGATGGAAAGTGGACTTACCAGGGCTCGAGGTACGATTCCACCTTCATGGATACAGATCGGGAATATTCAGGTTAGTGGCGGTCCGAACTTGAGAGGATATTTAAATAATGATATCCAATCATTAAATAGTGGGGATGTACCACTTTATACGTCACTTTCGGCCCTCAATCTTGAATTGGATTATCCCAATCCGTTAGATAATGGATTGAAAGAAATTCCCGTGATTGGTGGTCTTATAGATCTTCGGTCATATTTATTTTGGGATTCGGGAACATCACTTGGGCTAACGAGTATTGAGGAGAATAATGTGTTGTCTGATGTCGGACTTGGTTTTTTGTTATCAATTGATATTCCTGACTATCTTGGAAAATCCCGTGGGTTAATTTTACGTTACGATATGCCTTTATGGCTTTCCCATCCCGGGACAGAAAACGCAATTAAATTTCGGCAGGTATTTGGCATAGGAGCTACAATTTCATTGTAATAATTGTTGAAAATAATACACTACATAATATTAGCAGCTATTTTGCTTTCCTTTTTGGGATCTTGTACCAGTGCTCGGTGGACCGTCAAGGAAAAAGAGTCCATTGATGTTTCTGACTATGAGGTGGTGGAGGAAAATTACTTTTTACAGCAAAGTGATAAGGTAACACCCGTAAATCCAGTACTGTCGTTAGCACTCTTTTCCAAAACAGAATATGAATATACCCAGCGCGTCTTAATGCAGCGCAATATCCAGGATTATAAGTTGCGGCCGGGAACAATGGCACTGGGTATTGGAGGTGCAGCAATGGCATTTTATCTGGCAAATATTGCTGATTTTGCCAGCCATTCCTCATCAACAAAAAGATGGACTTTTAATGGGGTAGGTGCTTTGATGCTTGCATCGGGGTTTTTAAATATGAAACCTGTAGGTGAACCGCGCCCGACGGGAGAGGAGCGTTACAAGAGATCTACCGGCACTACAGTTGAAATTGATACAGTAAAAGCTGACGCCAAAATTGACACTTCGGCATCAGTTTATATGCTATATAACGACCTGATTATTTTTGAGGAAAGCAATCAAGATATTACCAATGGAGTGCTTAATATTCCAATTGGAAACGTACTGAATAATTTACGACTGTCGGGCCAAAATGTCGGGAATACTACGGTTGAAGTACTATTTTCCGACTCACTGTATCGTTATAAGTATGCCATAGATTCCGTTTTACAACCCTATGCTGTCATTAATGAGCAGCTTACAGCGCTGCGCAATAGTCCTCAAGAGAATGCCGACAATGTACTCGCAGATCTTGTTGAGGGAAGCCAGCTCAAAATTAGCAGTATTAATGATGATTGGTATCAGGTGATGTACGGGATTTCGGAAACGTATATTAAAAAATCGGATGCCAGTATTATATGGCGGTCTGAAGATTATGAGGTCGAAGATCAGGTTGTGACGGTTCCCCGAGTTCCTTTCGGCGAGATTGATGTTGAAAGTAATATTCCAATGCTGCGTGATCATAACCCCAATGGCAAGGCCCTGCTACTGATAAACCAGAACTATGCTGATACCCTTGGAGAACGTAATTATGCACTGCGTGACGGACGCTTGATGCGTACCTATCTACAAAATGCATTGGGTTACTCTGAAGATAATATTTATCAATTGGCTGATATAAGTAGCAGTGACAGCCTCAATACGTTGCTTTCTTCTCTACGGTCAACAGCAAATGACAGTACCGAGCTGTTTGTGTACATTAGCGGATATGGTGTTGTAGATAAAGAAAAGCGAAAGTTGCAACTTTTGACCGTATCCCCTGATAATCAATTAGATTCCATGATAGCAGTATCAGATATCTTTAGTAAAATCGGCGATATATCATCCCGAAAAACAGTGGTGTTAAGTGATATTGATTTTGCAAGAGAAAAGATTGAAAAATCCTTCTCCGAAAAAGAAATGCGGGACATAATCGAAAGCAATGTTTCGCCTTTACTGTCGAAAAATTCAAAAAGTTCGGTACTGATGGGATCACAGCTAAATAATCCATCCCGATTATATATGTCCGGTGAAGGAGAGGACAAAAAGCATCATATTTTTCCATATTTTTTTGCTAAAGCCCTACAAGAACGCAGAACGGTACTTTCGGATATCTATCAATATCTTGAACGTAATGTTTCCTACACTTCCCGCCGGCTTTTTGATCGTCCTCAGGATCCTTTGCTTCTCGGCAATACGCAACTGAATTTAGCCGGGCAGTAATGGCGTACATATTCCTAGTTTTAAGTTCGGTATGCTCACTCACTATTGCGCACCTGCTAAAAGTTACTGAAACAAAAAATCTGCGTACCCTTAATACGCTTACGGTTAATTATATAGTAGCCGCAGCTTTTTCCTTCTTAGTAGGATACGAGGGTAGTCTGGGATCTTCTTTTGTCAGCCATTCAGCTATTCTTTTAGTGTTTTGTACTGTCGTTGGTGCCTTTTTCATTGGCAATTTTGTAGCATACAGTAAATCGGTTCACACAAATGGAGTGGGTATTACCATTGCTGCCATGCGATTATCCTTACTGATTCCAGTAGTAATTTCAATCTATTGGTATGCAGAGTACCTTAGCGGAATTAAGATTGCTGGAATTCTCGGTGTATTTGGAGCCATGCTGTTGCTTATTCCCAAAAAGAATGATATCAAAATTGGTTCGGTAAGTGCATCCTGGTTGTTGATTTTTATCTTCGTGTTATCCGGTTTTGCGGATGCCTCTCTCAAAATATACGAAGAAGAATTTAGCACTAACCTCAATGAGCTTACCTTCATGGGATTGGTCTTCTTGGGGGCTTTTATCATTGGATTGATTATAGCGCTCTTTCGAAAGGGACCACTTATCACCAAAAAAGAAGCATTATTGGGGGCCGCGATCGGAATTCCTAACTTGTATTCTTCAATCTTTTTAATTTATGCTTTAGGCGGCATTAGTGGTTCCATAGCCTATCCCATTGTCAATATTTTAAATGTGTTGGGAGGTACGTTTCTCGGATTAATCATTTGGAACGACCGAGTTTCAACAAAACAGTGGGCCGGCATAGCAACGGCCGTTATTGCCATTATACTTTTGATATAATACTCAAACCATGGATGTAGACATTATTCAACAGATACGCGAACGAGCTTCTAAACAAACTAAAACCATCGTTTTTCCCGAATCGGGTGATCCAAGAGTGTTGCAGGCGGCTTCGTATTTGGTTGAAGAAAATATTTGTGATATCAAGTTATTGGGCAACAGAGAAGAACTTATTTCCTCGGAAAAGAAAGCGGTACGAGAATCTGTGAAAAGATTATCAGACTACTTTATTGAAGAAGGGTTAGAAAGAGATCTCCTGATAAATCACTTGTACAACCGAAGAAAACAGAAGGGAATTTCAAGAGAGGAGGCGGAAGCCAAGTTGAAAGATCCTCTCTATTTAGGAGCTCTCTTGGTGGCAACAGGTGCTGCCAACGGTTGTGTGGCAGGATCTATCGCTACAACAGGCGATGTGATTAGAGCTGCTATCCACAGTATTGGACTACGAGAGGGAAATGATACGGTATCCAGTACTTTTCTGATGGCACTTAAAAATCAACCACCGTTGACATATGCCGATTGCGGTGTGGTCCCATATCCCAATGCAGAACAACTTGCCGACATTGCTATTGAATCGGCTCGAACACATTTGCTGCTAACCCAAGAAAAACCTAAAGTAGCCATGCTTTCTTTTTCCACCAAGGGCAGTGCGCAGCACGATCGGACAGAGTTGGTCGTTGAGGCTACTAATATTGCCAAACAAAAAAATCCAAATCTTGAAATAGATGGAGAACTGCAGTTTGATGCGGCCTTTGTACCAGAAGTAGCGCAGCGCAAGGCTCCTGAATCTCCAATCAAAGGGCAGGCCAATGTACTAATTTTTCCCAACCTGGATGCCGGAAATATTGCCTATAAAATCACAGAGCGTCTGGCTGGCGCTTCGGCTACCGGACCAATCCTGCAGGGGCTTGCTAAGCCCATGTTGGATCTTTCGCGTGGATGCAGCTGGCAAGATATTGTAAATGCGGCCTGTGTAGCTATACTGATGGGAGAGTAAAGTATATTTATCGTTTTAAAATGAAGTAACCGATAAATTGGACTTATTAGATATATAGCAACTTTCAATTGGCAATAAAGCAAATACTATAGGATTTTTATTTGCTAAGCATTGAGCCTTGGCAGTAAATAAAAGTCGCTGAATTAAGTTTAAGTTACATCCAATTATCCTTATATTTGAGGCTCTGATCGGGAAGCTATATAATTGGTTCGATTGAGACTACTTAGAATTAGTCCAGATTTACTTTCCGAACGTAACATTGTTTTCTACTGTTTATTAATCGAACTGCTGAAATCGTAAAATTACCGCAATAATTTCTTATGAGTGAAACTGAAGCGCTTGAATCCATGGTTGGTGGTGAGTATAAGTATGGATTTACCACCGATGTAGAATATGAAGATTTTCCTAATGGCATAAATGAGGATATTATCAGGGAAATTTCTCGTCGCAAAGATGAGCCCGAATGGGTCCTGGAATTCCGTCTGGAAGCTTTTGAAAAGTGGAAGCAGATGGAAGAACCTGACTGGCCCAATGTTGAATATGAAAAACCGGATTTTGATAACATCCAGTACTATTCTTCTACCAAGAAGAAAGACGGCAAAAAGCCGGAAAGTCTGGATGACGTCGATCCCCAGATTCTGGAAACTTATGAAAAACTGGGTATTCCCCTTCAAGAGCAGAAACAGCTTCAGGGTATTGCTGTCGATGCAGTTTTTGACAGCGAGTCCATTTTTACCACATTTAAAGAGAAGCTTGCTGAAGCAGGCGTTATTTTCTGTTCTATTTCAGAAGCTATTCAGGATCATCCTGAAATTGTGAAGGAGTATATGGGGTCGGTTGTCCCCAAAGGCGATAACTTTTATGCCGCATTGAACTCGGCGGTATTTTCTGACGGATCGTTTGTATATGTTCCGGAAGATACCGTTTGCCCGATGGAACTTTCTACATATTTCCGAATAAACAATATGCAATCGGGACAATTTGAGCGGACGCTCATTATCTGTGAGGACAATAGCCACGTGAGTTACCTCGAAGGCTGTACGGCACCACAATATCAACAGAATCAGTTGCACGCCGCTGTTGTTGAGCTGGTAGCCCTCGAAGATGCTGAAATTAAGTACTCTACCATTCAGAACTGGTATTCCGGTGATGAAAAAGGGCAGGGCGGTATTTTCAACTTTGTTACCAAGCGTGGGCACTGCCGTGGAGATAATTCAAAAATCTCCTGGACACAGGTTGAAACCGGTTCAGCCATTACCTGGAAGTATCCAAGCGTAATACTGGCAGGAGACAATTCTGTTGGTGAGTTTTATTCCGTAGCGGTAACAAATCAGCGTCAGCAGGCCGATACCGGTACAAAAATGATCCATGTTGGTAAAAACACGAAGAGTACTATCATTTCGAAAGGCATTTCTGCAGGTGAATCCAATAACAGCTATCGTGGATTGGTTAAAATTAGTCCCCGTGCTGATGGAGCGCAGAATTATTCAGTTTGTGATTCCATGCTGATTGGTCAAACCTGTGGAGCTCATACCTTCCCGTATATTGAATCGGCAAATCCTACTGCAAAAGTAGAGCACGAGGCTTCTACAAGCCGTGTTGGTGAGGAGCAAATATTTTATCTACAACAGCGCGGAATGGACGAGGATGATGCTATTTCACTCATTGTTAATGGTTTTGCCAAAGAAGTATTGCAAGAGCTGCCAATGGAGTTTGCCGTTGAAGCTGACAAATTACTTGGCATTAAGCTCGAAGGCAGCGTAGGTTAACAGATCAGAAAAATTTTTTAATCAAAAATATTAGAGGAATAAGTTAAAGTGTTAGAAATTAAAGATTTACATGTTTGCGTAGAAGAGGATCCATCAGAAAAGATCCTTAAAGGAGTAAACTTGACAATTAATGAAGGTGAGATCCATGCAATTATGGGTCCCAACGGAAGTGGAAAGAGTACGCTTTCGAAAGTTGTTGCAGGGCACGAAGCCTATGAGGTTACTCAGGGCAATATCTTGTACAATGGCGAAAGTATTCTCGAGCTTGAAGCGGATGAACGTGCTCACTTGGGAATTTTTCTTGCTTTCCAATATCCCGTTGAAGTTCCCGGAGTAACGAATAAGAACCTGCTTCGTCAGGCGTACAATACGATCGCCGAGGAACAGGGACGCGAAGAACTCGATCCACTGCAATTTGAGGATCATGCTCGGGAGCAGCTAAAGCTGATTGATATGAAAGAAGAATTTCTCGAGCGTAGTGTTAACGCCGGATTCAGTGGTGGTGAAAAGAAGCGAAATGAGATTTTCCAGATGGCGGTATTGCAACCTAAGTTGGCCTTCTTGGATGAGACTGATTCCGGATTGGATATCGATGCGCTGAAGATTGTCGCAAATGGCATCAATGAGTTATCCGGAGAAGATAATGCTGTCGTATTAGTAACACACTACCAACGTATCCTGGATTATGTGCAGCCCGATCATGTTCACGTAATGATTGACGGCAAGATTGCCAAATCAGGTGATAAAGATCTTGCTATTAAGCTCGAAGAAGAAGGATACGACTGGTTGAGTGAAGGCGCATCAGTACTGTAAACGGAGAATTGTTATAATCAAATGGGTAAAGTGAAAAAACAAAAAGAACGCACGTTTTTACAAGACTTACTTAATTTTCAAGGTTCACTGAACGGTAAATCTAAATTTTTGGACGAGGTTCGCCTAAAAGGGGCAGAGGAGGTTCGCAATATTCCTTTCCCGACTAAAAAGCTCGAGGACTGGAAGTTCATCAGTCTGCGAGATCTTTATAAGGATTCCTATGAGCTGGCTTCTGATCTGGATGTTGAGGTTCCGGATCTCAGTGAACATTATCTTCCGGAAAGTAAAGGAGCTCGATTGACATTTGTCAACGGTTCTTTTTCTGCGGAACATTCTTCCACTGAGGATATTCCTGAAGAAGTACTAATCGGCAATATCGCAAAGCTGGCCGAAGAGGATAACGATCTTCTCAAAGAACACCTTAATAAATATGTTGAGAATAATTTTGAAGAAGATGTATTTTCGTCTTTCAACAAAGCTTTCTTAAAAGATGGTGTGTTTGTCTATGTTCCGGAAGGTCTTACCGTTGACGTACCGCTGCATATGCTTTTTGTGCAAACGGTTGCCGATGAGAAATACTTTACAACGTCACGCAGCGTAATTGTTGCTGACAAAGAATCTGAAGTAACAATTGTTGAAGATCACATCGGATTAGGAGATAACAAGTATTTTAATCTCCCGGTTGTAGAGATTAACGCCGAGGAAGAGTCGTATGTCAAACATACCAAGATTCAGCGTGACAGTCGCGAATCAATTCATATTGCACGTACGGCTGCCTTTGTACATCACCACGCAAATTACGAGTCTTATACGATTACCCGCGGTGCTAAGCTCTCACGCAACGAACCACGGATTTCTCAGCGTGCTGAAGAGGTCGAGTTTACCGTAGACGGGCTCGTACTCATAGACGGAGACCAGGTTTCTGATACGCACTCTGTGATGGATCACCGGTTTTCGCACTGCGAAAGTCACCAGTTGCACAAATGCGTAATCACCGGCAAAGCACACTCGGTATTCAATGGAAAGATATTTGTCCGAAAAGATGCACAGAAAATCGATTCCTTCCAGGAAAACCGAAATCTGTTGCTCTCTCGCAAAGGATTGGTGAATACCAAGCCACAGCTTGAGATTTTTGCGGATGATGTAGTTTGTACGCACGGTGCTACCGTAGGCCAGTTGGAAGAGGATGAACTTTTCTACCTGATGAGTCGCGGTCTTAATGAACAGCAAGCTCGTGAAATGCTTATTTATGCTTTTGCACTTGAAACGATCGAAAATATTTCTGTCGACTCGGTTCAGGATCTACTTGTTGATGAAGTACATCGATTCACAGAGAATCAGCTTGACTCGAAGCTAACAGTTTAAAGGTTATTTATGGCTGAAGCTGCAACAAAACCAAAGGCGGATGTGGATTTTAATCACATTCGAAAACAATTTCCTGTTCTAACCCAACAGGTAAATGGACAGACTTTGGTTTATTTGGATAATGCAGCTTCGAGTCAAATGCCTGCTCGTGTTGCAGATCGCATCCATGCGTACCATCGCAATGAGCATGCAAATGTTCACCGCGGTATCCATACACTTAGCCAAAAGGCTACTGATGCTTACGAGTTGACACGAGAAAAAGTGCAGAAATTCATCAATGCCAAGCATAAAGATGAAATTATCTACACGACCGGAACAACGGATTCGATTAACCTCGTTGCCAACAGTTTTAGCGACAGGTTTATTGATGAAGGAGATGAGATTCTGCTCTCCGAGATTGAACATCACGCTAATATTGTTCCCTGGCAAATGATTGCTGAACGCAAGGGTGCGAATATCCGCGTGATTCCCGTTGATGATAACGGCGATATTATTTGGAATAGATTTGTGGAGCTGCTAAATGATAACACCGCAATTCTTGCTGTAGGTCATGTTTCTAATGCTTTGGGAACCGTTCATCCCATTAAAAAGATGATTACAGAAGCCCATAAGAGAAGTATCCCTGTTTTGGTGGATGGAGCTCAAGCTGTACCACATGCTCCCGTCGATGTTCAGGATTTGAATGCCGATTTTTATGCTTTTTCGGCCCATAAGATGTGTGGTCCCACGGGATTTGGTATTCTCTACGGCAAGAAAAAATATCTCGATGAGATGCCGCCCTATCGGGGTGGAGGAGACATGATAGACAAAGTCTCCTTTGAAGAAACAACGTACAATATTACTCCTCATAAATTTGAAGCCGGAACACCACCTATTGCAGCAGGTATTGGACTTGGCGAAACCATTTCATTTCTGAATGAGATCGGAATGGAAAATATTGCTCTATACGAGCAAAAGTTACTGGATTATGGTACCGAGCAGCTGCAAAGTATTGATGGAATTCGCATTATTGGTACAGCCAAAGAAAAGGCTTCGGTATTGTCTTTTGTACATGATGATATTCATGCCACGGATATTGGCACTATTTTGGATCAACAGGGGATAGCGATACGTACCGGACATCATTGTGCACAACCCACGATGCGACGTTTTAACGTTTCTGCTACGGCTCGAGCATCATTATCATTTTACAATAATGAAGAAGATATCGACCGATTTACAGAGGGAATTAGGAAAGCAATCTCAATATTCGAATAGCTTCAACTTGGAGCTGTGAATTGAATCATTTTATATTTATATTCGTTCTAAATAGTGAAATAACAAAAGCTATTAGACCAAACCATTATGCCTAAGATTAAAGAAATTGAACGTACACCTAATCCCGATGCAATGCGCTTTGTATTGGGAGAAGCATTAACCAACGGAGTTACAAAATCCTTTGAAAATCCCTCTGATGCAGAGGATGACCAACTTGCATCAGCGCTTTTCTCTATCGATAACGTTATCAATGTCTATTATGTAGATAAATACGTGACGGTAACACAGGATGGTGATGCAGTATGGTCTGAGCTCCTTCGACAATTGGCACCGCCCATTCGTGAGGCCACACCTCAGACGGATGCCGTGGAAGACGAAGAAGTTCATGCCACAAAAGAAGTACAAGAAACCGATGATCCGCGTCTACAGGAAATCAATCAAATGTTAGACGAACAGGTTCGTCCATATCTGCTTGCTGACGGTGGTGGACTTAAGATCTTAGGCCTCGATGGGAATCGCCTCAAAGTTCACTATCAGGGTGCCTGTGGAACTTGTCCAACAGCTACAAGCGGTACACTTTACGCCATTGAAAGTATGGTGAAACGTATTGATCCTGAAATTCAGGTCGTCTCTGTATAATTAGAGAGTAGTTTTATGTCCATTTCTATTACAGATCGTGCGGCACAACGTATAAAGCAGATTCGCGAAGAGCAGAAAATTGCTGATGATGCTTTGCTGCGTGTAGGCGTTGTAAGCGGTGGATGTTCTGGATTGACCTATGATCTGGAGTTTGATTCCGATCCCGAAAAGGGAGATGAAGAGGAACAACAATTTGAAGACAAGGGCATACAACTGGTCGTTGATATGCGTAGCTTTTTATACCTTTCCGGAACGGAGCTTGATTATACGGATGGCTTAAACGGTGAAGGATTTCACTTTCATAATCCGAATGCCAATCGCACATGCTCGTGCGGAGAATCATTTTCAATTTAAGCTATGGCTACTGATACCAAAGGCGAAATAGTCAACAAGGTAAAGCAGTCTGATAAGCTGGTAACTATCGATCTCCAGAAGTATTTCGATGATACTCCCAGGGTCGAACTTGATCTAAAACAATTCCTTTTCAAGGGAATTATTCTGAAAGAAGAAGATTTCAGGGAGCAGCTTGAAAACTTCGATTGGAAGCAATTTGGAGGTCAGTACGTAGCAGTTTACTGCTCGACCGATGCTATCATATCCAAGTGGGCGTATATGCTTGTAGGACAATATCTTGCCGGGCATGCCAAAGAAGTTTTCAAAGGTCAAAAAGATGACATGCTTTTCGAACTGTATCGGCGTAAATTGGATGTTATCGATTGGAGCAGTTATGAAGACAAGTTTGTAATTCTAAAGGGATGCTCGAGCAAAGAAAAACCTGTTCCAGAAAGTGTTTATCTATATGCTACGCAACAACTCGTTCCATATGTTAAGAAGCTGATGTATGGTGAGGCATGTTCTAACGTGCCGGTCTATAGGGCATAGAGATTTGTCGAATCTTTGGATGCCCTCAATCCGATTCTTACCTTCACAGAAAGTAATAATAACGAACTTAAATTACTGTGTACGCATTAGTCACCGGCGCTTCTCGCGGTATCGGTAAAAGTATCACTAAATCTCTTTTGAAACAGGATTTTCGTGTTATAGGTACCGCTCGTTCATCCGAATTTCCCAAAGAATTTTCTCAAAACGAAAACTTTGAGGGCCTTTATGTTGATTTGGCCGATCCGGTAGCAGTAGAATCAAAACTAAAGTCAATATTTAATAGGGAAGAGGTTCCCAATGTGCTCGTCAACAATGCCGGAGTTTTTATGGAGTCCGGCTTTGATAATAATGACGAGACCTGGCTTGAAAAATGGGATCAAACCATGCAGGTAAACCTCCGTGCCCCCGCTTTAATATCTAAATGGGCATTAAATCGCTGGATAAAAGAGGAGGAAGGATATCTTATTAATATATCTTCCAGAGCAGCTTATCGGGGTGATACACAGGAATATTCGGCTTATGCGGCATCTAAAGGTGGGCTTGTAGCATTTACCAAAAGTGTAGCCCGGGACTTTGGTGAGCACGGCATTTCCGCATATTCCATTGCACCCGGATTTATCAAAACCGATATGGCCATGGATTCTATTGATGTCTATGGTGAAGAGTATCTAACCGAGGGCATGGCCTTTAATGAGATAACATCCCCGGATGAAGTAGGAGAACTGGTTGCATTTCTGGCAAGTGGTAAAGTTCCACATATGACGGGATCGACCTTCCATATTAATGGTGGAAGTTATATGATTTAGCTATGAGTATAAAAGACCGTAAAAAAGATCACGTAGATTTAACAACCTTTGGTGAGGTGGATTATCAAATTCCTGCCGGATTTGAGCAGTATTACTTTGCTCATAATGCACTACCCGAGATGAACGTTGACGAGGTTTCAACAGAAGTTAGCTTGCTGAACAGAACCTTTTCTTTTCCTCTCTTTATTTCTTCGATGACCGGTGGATATACAGATGCCGGTGCTGTAAATGCGATTATTGCTGAGTTTTGCGAGGAGCATAATTTACCATTCGGCGTGGGAAGTCAGCGTGTGATGCTCGAAGATCCCGAGACCACCTCTTCGTTTTCTATTGTAAGAGAAAAAGCGCCAAACGCTTTTATTGCTTCGAATATTGGTGGCGCTCAATTGGTGGGAGGATTATCAAAAGAGAAATTGCATTTACTCATTGATTCTATTGAAGCCGATGCTGTGATTGTTCACCTCAATCCGCTCCAAGAGCTAATGCAGCCAGAAGGAGATCGTAATTTCGTAGGCATTGAAAAAGGAATAGCACAACTTTGCCGGGATACTGCGCTTCCCATTATTGTAAAAGAGACCGGTGCGGGAATCTCGGCAGAGGTGGGTAAACGACTTTTGGATGTAGGAGTTGATGTTATTGACGTGGCCGGGGCAGGGGGCACCAGCTGGGCGAAAGTTGAGAACGAGCGTGCATCTAACAAAAATCCCGACAATAATTTCAATGACTGGGGAATTCCAACCTTGGAATGCGTTATGCAGCTATCAGATCTTAAAGAAGATCAAAATTTCGAACTTATTGCTTCGGGAGGAATTCGGTCGAGTCAAGATATTGCAAAATCATTTTGCTTAGGAGCCGATTTTGCCGCTTCCGCTCAGCCGGTGATTAAAGCTGTTGTTGAAAATGGATACGACGGCTTAGAACAGTTGTATCAAAAATGGTACAATCAGCTGGTTACTATTTTTACCTTATTGGGATGCAAAACACCTTCAGAATTAGCTCCCAAGCACTTAAAATTGAAGCAATAACAGCAACAATATGTTGTTGTAAATTACTTATATTTGGCCTTTTGCAAATACAGCCTGAAAGAATTTGAAAATTACAGAACGACAGCAAAAACTTTCTGATCTTATAGATGAAAAGCTGGCAGAACTAAATCTGCCCGAAGAACCATCGTTATTATATGACCCCGTACGCTACACGTTAGAACTGGCGGGGAAGCGTATCCGACCGTATTTAACATTGGTAGGTTGTGGCATTTGTGGCGGCAAAGTTGAAGAAGCATTACCGGCAGCGCTATCCATAGAACTGCTCCATAATTTTACGTTATTACACGATGACATTATGGATAGAGCGGATACAAGGAGGGGGAAAGCCAGTGTGTTTAAAAAGTGGAATTCCAATACGGCTATTTTATCCGGTGATGCAATGTACGCAAAGGCTTTTAAACAGTTGCAGTATTACGGGCACTCGGATTTTTATAGTAAGAATCAGTACAGAACAATCCTCGATATTTTTTTGGATAGTGCTGAAACGGTTTGTGAAGGTCAGGCTTATGATCTTATGTTCGAAAACCAAGCTGATGTACACATTGAAGAATACATCCAAATGATTGAGGGTAAAACGGCAGCTCTAATCAGCGGAGCATTAGCAATAGGAGGAGCTGTTGCGGAAACAGATGAAGCTACTATTGATGAGTTACGTTTTGTTGGCAAAAAGGCCGGCATTGCTTTTCAAATTCAGGATGATTTGTTAGATGCTATTGCTGACCCCGAAAAGTTTGGTAAAAAAAGGGGGGGAGATATTATTGAAGGCAAAAAAACATATTTAACTCTGCTTACTCTGGAACGATGTAATAATAAGCAGCAAAAACTGTTACAAAAGATACTAACGAACAATAATAGTAGTGCCGCGGATGTCGATACTGTTATTCGAATGTATCAGGATTTAAATATTATTGAAGACACTAAAAATGCCGTTCAATATCATTACCAAGAAGCGATGGACCATCTTGAACGGTTTGACGATTCGGAGTACAAAAAAGAAATAATAAACTTTTTTAATCACTTGATATCTCGTGAATATTAAATCAGAAATAAAGATAATGCATAAGCTTTCTACTTTAACATTTAAACTTTCCTGTCTATTTCTTGCTGTATTTGTTTTTGCATCCTGTAAAAATAGCGATCTGATACAAAGAGGGGACTCTTTGGAGGTAGCGTTTGACAAAGCCATGGCTTTTTATGAGAAGGAAGACTATACCGAAGCTTCCGAAGCTTTTGAAACAGTTGTGCAAATTGCTCGAGGCACTGAATATGGTCAGGATGCGCAGTTTTACTTGGCAGAATCTTACTACAACGATGGACGATATTTGTTGGCAGCTTCGGAGTATGAGCGCTTTATTTCGCTTTTCCCTCGTGTAGAAAGGCGACAAGAAGCTCAGTTCAAGGAAGCATACTGTTACTATAAATTAAGTCCCCGTTACAAGCTTGATCAAGAATATACGCGTACAGCAATAGAAAAATTTCAATTGTACAATTCACGTTTTGCAAATTCAGAAAAAGCCGAGGAAGCCGGCCAGTATATCTCTGAAATGAGATCAAAGCTTGCTAAGAAACTGTATTATTCTGCTGATTTGTATTTGCGTACCGATCGATATGAAGCAGCTGCAATATACTATGATTTGACTATTGACAAATATCCCGAAACAAAATGGGCACAACGGGCACTGGTTGATGAAATAAAAACGTACAATATTTATGCCGATCGCAGTGTGCCATCTAAACAGCGTGAGCGCTATCAAAAAGCGGTAGAAGCGTATGAAAAATTTATACAGCTCTTCCCAAATGGAGAATACCGCCAAGAGGCAGAAGAGCTTGTTGACGAAGCCCGCACAGCGCTGGCCGAACTACCAGAACAAGCACCAGTTGTTGAAGAAGATGGGGGGAGTATCCAAGCTGATGTTGATGAAGATCCCAATACAAATTAATGTCAATCCAGCAGAATAGCATCGGGTTATTAGGAGGCAGCTTTGATCCCGTTCACAACGGGCATTTATCCATTGCAGAATCATTTTTAGAGTCGGATTTTCTTGATGAGCTCTGGGTACTCTTGACGCCTGATCCCCCTCATAAAACAGACAAGCCGCAAGCCGACAAACAATTGCGGTTGAAAATGCTGGAGACAGCTTTCAAAGATATTGATAATATCATAGTCAGCGACATTGAGAAGCAATTGCCCAAACCGTCTTATACCATCCAGACTCTAAAATTTTTAAAGGACAAATATCCTAATTATACCTTTTACTTGTGTATTGGAGGGGATTCGCTGCGAGATTTCAAGAAATGGAAAGACTGGCGAAACATTCTCGACCACGCTGATCTTCTGGTAGCTCAACGCCCCTCTGCGGTTATCAGTAAAATCGATAAATTTTTAAGGAATCATATCCATTTTGTTGATCATGAACCTATTGAGGTTTCATCAACAATGATCAGGGATACGGTTGCCAATGGGGGTGATATCTCCGGGCTGGTTCCTTCATCCGTAAAATATATTATTGACAAGCAACAACTTTACAGGGGAAAGCATGATGAATAGGAAGGGATTTTTAAAGCTTTTGTCAGCAGGAGGATTAGGAGCATTTCTGACAAATACCGGAAATTATCTCCATAAAAAAAGCGTAGTCAAGCCAAAAAAACTCCAGCAAGGGGATACTATTGGACTTATCAGTCCGGGATTTATTTTACCGGATTCTGACAGGTACGATAAGATCATTGACCAGATTAGAAAACTGGGCTACAAGGTGAAAGAAGGACCCAATGCACGCAATCAGTATGGCTATTTAGCGGGGACAGATAAAGAGCGGGCAGCCGATCTCAATACCATGTTTGCGGATGATTCAGTGGATGCCATCATGCCATTTAGAGGTGGATGGGGCTGCAATCGCATTTTACCACTCATCGATTTCAATATTATTCGGGAAAATCCGAAAATCCTTGTCGGTTATAGTGATATCACGACGTTACTGTTATCTATTTTTGCTAAAACAGGTCTAATTACATTTCACGGTCCGGTGGGGAAATCTGCATGGACAGACTACACAAAGAAAAATTTTAAAGAAGTTCTTACAGGGCAACAAAAGTTATTTAATATCCCAGACAAGAATCTATGTGAGGATTGTGACGAATTAGCGACAATTACCCCGGGCAAAGTAAAGGGTAAGCTTCTGGGCGGTAACCTGAGCGTCTTGACGGCCATGATGGGGTCAGACTATCTACCTGACTGGAATAACAGCATTCTCTTTTTGGAAGATGTGGGGGAAGATGTATACCGCCTTGATCGAATGTTAACACAACTCAAATTAAACGGTGTTCTGGAAGAAATTTCAGGATTTATTTTTGGGCAATGCACCTCATGTGAAATGTCGAGCTCTAAAAGTCTGACTCTCAAACAAGTCTTTGACGATCATATCAAGCCCCTTGGCATCCCGGCATTTTCGGGAGCGATGATTGGGCATATCGATAATATGCTCACCTTGCCTGTTGGTTTGCCGGTTGAAATGGATGCACAAGAAGGAACAATCAAGCTAAAAGAAGCTGCCGTTACGTAAGTAAATGACTCTACGGCAATGATAAGTATTTTCGCAATATCCACTCGCTGCTTAACAGGATTATTACGAGAATAAACCAGCCGACATGCTGATATAAGTAAAATAAATTCGTTTCTACTTGCTCTTGACGGTCCAAAAGACTCTTTTCTTTTAACTGATTCCAGAATCCATTCACAGAATCAAAAGGCACATATTCTCCGCCCGTATTCTGCGCAATTTGCCGCAGCAGTTGCTCATTTCGGTTAATATCAAGGTATTCAGCATTTGAGGCACTTACAGAAAACTCTCCACGGTCTGTATCTAACGTTCGTTCACCTTTCTGAGCTCTTGCTTCATAAGAATAAATGCCTTCGGCTAAGGGGGGTGTGGATAAACGGTAATTACCATTGCCTCGATTTTCCATAGAATACATTCGATCATCTAATGTGTCAGAACTAATAGAGATCGTTATATTTGCTTCCGACTCGTTTTGACCCCGCTCGTTTTTTAGATAGGCCTCTATAATTATCGGCTCGGAACCTGAAAAAGAGTCTTGCTGGGGTTGAACATCGAGCAGTTCATTATCAGGATCGGTGGCCGTCCAGCTTATCATGTTCTGCCAGAGCTGCTTTGCAAAAGCTTGTGTTTCTGGATTTTGATCTTGCTGAAAATGATACCAGTTATAAGCAGTCACAAATAAGTGACGTTTGTTACCCAATTCATGAGCAACAACCACAGGGTTTTGGATCGATTCTCCCCGATAGCTACTGCTGAAGAGCATATTCGCATAACTTGCAGTGCTGATGTTTTCTATAGGACCCGTTAGATTAGGAAGTTGATCATAGGTAACAGCTGGCAGTTCTGTAATAGGATGCCCAGTTGTTTTGGATACTGAACGAAGAGAAATTTTACCATAATTCCATGTCCCCGTAATGTTAACAGGCAGTTCTGTGACATCCTGCTCAAACTGCCCGGGGCTAAATTGGGGGGTAGCAATTATAATCATAGGAACTTTATCACCTATTGTTGCTAATTTTTCTCCTATCTCTGCAGGTAATCCTGCGCTTGGATAGCCGTGGATAATCGCAAGATCAAGCGAATCGGCGGCAGATGAAAAATCTCCTTCTATAAACCTATCTCCTTTCAGCCAGGTTCGATTGATAAGCTCCGTATTTTCATCTGTTGACAAAAGTGATCGCACAAATCGTACATCCGGATGTACTTCCAAAGCAAGCGATAGTATTTGCTGTTTGGCATCTTGGACATCTATCGTAAATCGCTGCGTATTATTAGCAGAGGTCCATTCATCGCTGAGTGTTGGGACATGTATTTGGTATTGTTGCAGCCCTTCTTGTTCGAGTAAGAGGTCAAAACTTACCTCTTGACTGCTATTTCTTATTTCAGGAATTATTACTTTTTCTGAGAGAATTTTATTTCCCTTTTTAAGATGAACAGGGATAGAGCTCCCTTTAAAGCCTTTGCTGTTTATCGTTGTGGTTATGCTCTGGGTACTGTTAAGATAACCCCTGGAATTCGTTGAGATGGATGAAACCAACACATCTTTTTGAAATGTCGTATCTCCCAAGCCAATTGAAAAAACGGGGATATTAATATCCGAAGTTTCATATATGGGATTTTTTCCTGTGGTATAAATGCCATCACTTATAAACAGGGCTGCATTGGCATCAGTCTGGTTGACCCTGATTGCATCAATTCCGGCCGATAGATTCGTTTGATTTTCATCAAAAGTAAGGCTATCAAGTTCCGTCTGTTCTACTTGGCTACCTATTTTGTAAAACTGATAATTGACATCAGCATCATCAGTGAAATTAAGTTCTTGTAAAAGATCACCATAACTTTCGCTGCCTTGATATACCTTTTTCTCGATTTGCGAACTGGCTGAATTATCAAGCAGCACTAAAACATTGGCGGGTTCGTAATAAGTGTCTTCTGTTTTAATAAATGGGTTTATGAGAAGTAGGAGCAGGATGAAATACACACTTGTACGGAGAGCTATGAGAGTGTAATACTGAAGACTACCAATTTTATTAACATTGGAATATGACCACCAGGCAACAAGAAAAGTACAAATAAATATCAGCGTGTAAACCCAAAAGGGGAGAGAAGCCTGGAATCCTTGAAAGATAAAGTCCACGATGATGATATTTACATTTCGTCAAGCAGCATTTCAATGAGCTTGTCAGCTGTTAATCCCTCTGCTTCTGCCGCATAATTATTGACAATCCGGTGACGCAATACCGGCTTTGCAAGTGCTCTGATGTCATCCTCCGAAACGTTATACCTACCCCGCGAAAGCGCACGGGCTTTACCTCCCAATACCAGGTACTGAGAAGCGCGCGGACCGGCCCCCCAGCTCATATATTTTTGGATAAATTCTGGAGCTATTTCAGATTGTGGACGGCTTTTCGTTACAAGTTCAACGGCTGATTTCAATACCCCGTCCGGAACGGGTACTTTGCGTACTAAATCTTGCAGCTCAACGATCTGCTCAGCATTTAAAACCGCATTGATTTCAGCCTCACCAAGGGAAGTGGTTTGACTTACAATATCCTGTTCCTCATCAAGAGAGGGATAATCGAGCCACAGATTAAACATAAACCGATCAAGTTGAGCTTCCGGCAAGGGATAGGTTCCTTCCTGTTCAATAGGATTTTGTGTGGCCAATACAAAGAACGGCGGCTCAAGGGGATAGGTTTGTCCCGCCGTAGTGATATGAAATTCCTGCATCCCTTCGAGAAGTGCAGCTTGTGTTTTGGGTGGAGTACGATTGATCTCATCAGCCAACACGATATTGGCAAAGATAGGACCTTTAACGAATTTAAAGCTCTTTTTTCCAGTCTCTCGATCATCTTCAATAACTTCTGTCCCTGTAATATCACCGGGCATAAGGTCAGGGGTGAACTGGATACGGCTAAACCTGAGATTTAGGGTTTTGGATACCGTACGAATAAGAAGCGTTTTGGCAAGGCCCGGAACTCCGATAAGTACGCAGTGTCCCCGAGAAAAAAGACAAATAAGTAGTTGGTCAAGAATTTCCTGCTGACCAACTATAACTTTACCGACCTCTTTTCGAATCTTTTCAAAAGATTCCTGGAAAAAATCTACTGCCTCAACCGATTCCTCAGGTATAGTACTCATTTCGTTTAATAATTGATATTTTTGTAACGCTCAGGAATCGTAATTTTATATTCCACGTACATATCTTTGCGCAAATCCGTTAACAGCTTATTCATATATTCTGCCTGTTTCTCTTGCAGTGCAACCTGTTTAATACGGGTATAATCCTGTTTTAAGTTTGCTCTGTGCTCTGCAATTCTTCTGTCCAGTCGAACAATGCGAAAAGCACGTTGGGAGTTATTTTCTTCGCCCATAGTAAACGATTTTGGCTCTGAAATATCTCCGACCTCATCCAGTAAAAGCACTATTCGATAGAGGGCAGGGTCAAGTTGTTCAAGGGCAATAAGCCGTTCACCGGTCTGTGGATTCAATACACGACCACCTTGAGGAGCCGTGTTAGGATCATCGGAGTGACGTCTGGCCATCTCAGCAAAGGTTATATCCTCATTGGTAAGCACAGAGTCCCGAATTTGCCTCAGTTCCTCTTTGGCGGCCTCATCATCATAGCTTTTATCATCAACTTCAATAAGGATATGATTAGTATCAATTTGATCGCCCTGACGCTTATTAAGTCGAATAACATGAAAACCAAAGCTCGTTTCTACAACCTTAGAAATATCACCCGGTGCAAGTGCTGAGGCTGCGGCTGAATACTCAGCTACAAAATCATCCATAGACATCATCGGAAGATTTCCATCAGAGGAAGCGGAAGGCCCGTCACTATATTTTCTTGCCATCTCTTCAATCGTTTTACCATGATTAAGCACCGAGTCACGTAACTGTTCTGCCAGTTTTCGAGCTTCGGATCTGGCATTCTGCAAGGGAGGGGGGACAGAAACAATCTGTGATACGGCTACTCTTTCGGGAATCATAGGCAATGAATCCTGCGGAATCTTATTAAAATGCTCCTCGACTTCCGGCCGGGTTATGGAAACGTTACTCCGCTTTTGTTGCTGAAACTGTTGCACAATCATCTGTTCGCGGTAGTTATCACGTAAATCAGCCCTAATCTGAACAATACTTTGTCCCATTTGTTCTTCCAAGGCTTTCTCGCTACCTACTTGTTCTACGTAAGAGTTTATTTGTTGATTGATCTGTTGATCAACTCTTTCGTCAGAAACTACGATGGAATCGCGTTTGGCCTGATCAAGCATTACATGCCGATCAATAATGTTTTCCAATACCGTGTACCAAATCTCTTTGCTAAATGAGATCTGCCGATCTTGTTGCCGTTGAAGCTGCATCATGTATTGCTGTACTTCTTGATCAACATCAGATTTAAGAATAATGTGATCATTTACAGCAGCAACAATCTGATCTAATTTTTTGTTAGATGGCTTATTTTGTGCTTGTGATAAGAGGGGAGTTAAAATTAATGAAACTACAAAAAATAGCAGTAAATATGCTTTATTCATTCGTTGAGTTGTTTTCAAGGGTATCGTCAAGCGTTGTATTTTGATTAGGTTTAGTAGGTAAAACGTTAAAAGTCTCTACTTCATTATTCGATTCAGCCTTAAGATAAAGATTCTTAACAAAGGAACTGAAATTTCGTTGTCGATTATTTAAAGTCATCCAATCTTTAATCTGTTCTATAAGCCATTCAAGGTTGGGATGATCGCCTTCAGATCGAGTATCAATTAACTGTACAAATTGATATATCCCATTTACACGCTGGATCGGAGAGATTTCACTTTGTCCGATGACCTTTAAATATCGGTTCATAATATCAATATCCTGGGCAGCCATCGAAACCGGCCAGTATTGATCAGATTCACTGACAACAGTTGAAGGATTGATGGCATAGGTGCGGGCAACTTCGGGCCAGGGCACGCCATCTAATAGATCTTGCCGGGCGTTACGAGCCTCCTTAATCGTTTTTGTACGCATATGCCGGAATTTTACAAAATCCTCTTCGAGCACAAATTGCTCTTTGTTAGCCTGGTAATAGGTTCGGGCCTCCTCATCTGTTATCTGCATATCCTTTTCATTAGAAGCCAAGACATAATCTTTAAGTGCCTGACGCAGAATTTCTTGCCTTGCCCGATCAATTTTTTGTTGAATTTCGGGTTTCTGTTCTAAGCCAAGCCGCTTGGCTTCTTGGACCAGCAGTTGCTGACGAATCCAGTTATCTCGATATTGAGTTAAAGCCTCAACACTGTCTTCGGATATAACAGCTTCAGGGATATCCTCAATTGCCTGATCAACCCTTAAATATTCACTACCAACTCGTGCAAGTGCCTTTTCAGTATTTTGTTGGGTCGATTGCTGACAAGAGACAAATAATAACATTGCCCCAATAATAATCAGCAGATAAAATTTATATGATTTACCTAAATTCATAATCAGTTAGAATAACATCCCTGCAATTGTTGCCGTCATTAAATTCGCAAGTGTACCGGCTAATACCGCTTTTAGACCGAACTCTGCAAGCTCGGATTTTCTACTCGGGGCTAATCCACCGATACCTCCAATTTGAATAGCGATAGAAGAAAAGTTCGCAAATCCACAAAGAGCAAACGTAGCCATTCTAATCGTTTTGTCACTTATCTCAGATGCACTTACCATCTCTGATAATTGCAAGTAGGCAACAAATTCATTGAGGACCACTTTCGTACCCAGCAAGGATCCCATATTAATTGCATCCGCCCATGGTACGCCCACAACAAATGCAATGGGAGCAATAATCCATCCAAGGACTCTTTCAATCGTCAGCTTTCCATCTGTAATCATTGCATTAATGCCAGTAAAACTTCCAAAGCTTTCCAGAAAATAATTGCCCATTGCCAATAACGCTATAAAGGCCAATAACATAGCCCCAACATTTGCAGCTAATTTTAGCCCTGTAGCAGCACCAGTGGCAGCAGCATCGATTCCATTGGCATCGGTTTTTTCAACACTCATATTAACTTCGCCTTTGGTTACAGGCTCATCCACTTCGGGATACATGATCTTAGCAATAACAAGGGCAGCGGGAGCGGCCATCAAGCTTGCTCCCAGCAATTGTTCGGCAAACATAAGGCGTCCTACATCCAATGCCACATCATGTGCCTGGGCATAGGAATTACCTAACATTTGAACGTATGCAGCCATCACTCCACCTGCAATAGTGGCCATTCCTCCAGTCATTACAGCCAACAGTTCAGATTTAGTCAGTTTTTTAATATAAGGCTCAATTACCAGAGGTGATTCGGTTTGGCCCACAAAAATATTTGATATAACTGCTAATGACTCGGCTCCTGATGTCCCCATCACTTTCTGCATACCTTTGGCCATATATTTTACAATGCGCTGCAGAATCCCATAGTGGTATAAAATAGCGGTAAGGGAAGCAAAAAAGATGATGGTTGGCAGTACCTGAAAAGCAAAAAAGTTGCCCATACTGCCTTCCATACCCGGACTTTTTGCCAGATCACCAAAAATAAATTTAGCTCCTTCGGTTGTAAAGTCTAATACAATTACAAAAAAGGAAGACACCCAGCTAAAAAATTCTTTTGGCCATCCCAAGGGGGTCCAATATTCAGCCATTTGGCGACCCTTTAAAATGAATACAGCCAAAACAAACTGTATTCCAAGCCCGGTACCAACTAATTGCCAATTAATATGTTTTTTATTCTTACTAAATAATATTGAAATGCCGATAATAACCGCCATTCCGATCATACCACGAAATATGTCAATCATGAGTCGTTTTCTTCTTTCATATTATTTTGTTTCTGGATAGGCTGAATGGGCTTTCCTCTTCTTTTGTCGACGGGAGGGCGATAGCAATGTCTTGCGCGGGGTTCATAGGCATCTGTTTCTCCAACGAGTACCCGATCCTTGTTTTCTACGACCCGCTGTGAGTAATGGGCCATTGTTCCGCTTTCTGCACATACGGCATGTAACTTAGTTACATATTCAGCAATGGCCAGCATCTGGGGCATAGGCTCAAAAGGTCGTCCCTCAAAATCCATATCAAGACCGGCTACAATTACTCTTTTACCATCATTTGCCAAGGTGTTAGCGACATTCATCAATTGTTTATCAAAAAATTGCGCTTCATCAATACAAACGACTTCAGCTTCGCCGGTAAGTAGTATAATTTGATCAGCCGTATCGACTACTAATCCGGGCAATACATTTTTATTGTGCGAGACTACGTCTTCCTCATCATAGCGGTCATCAACTTTTGGTTTTACCACTACCACTTTTTGCCCGGCAATATGGGCTCGTTTAGCACGTCTGATCAGTTCTTCGGTTTTACCGCTAAACATTCCACCACATATAACTTCAATCCAGCCAACTTTGTGCGGTACAAATGACGGTTCGTTAAGCATAAATACTTTTCTTATAAATAATTCTAGGTACCCCTGTTAAAGCATGGAATATATCTTTGTAAGGGTAAAAATAAAAAGATGAATTAGAATTGAATGTTACACTGATTGCAATCGATCAACATTGATCTCATCCACTGATCTACATCCCGATAACGCCATCGTTAATTCAAAGTCTGCGCGGTAGTTCTGGATAACTTCCTGCACGCCTTGTTTGCCGGCAATGGCAAGGGCATAGGTATAAGGCCGTCCCAATAATACCGCGTCAGCTCCTAACGCGATAGCTTTAAACATATCACTACCCGATCGTATTCCGCTGTCCATTAATATCGGGATATCCCCATTTACTTCTTTCGAAATATCCGACAATGCTTCAATAGCACTTACAGCGCCATCGACCTGACGTCCACCGTGATTTGACACGATAATCCCATCCATATTTCTTTCAATGGCTTTACGAGCATCGTTGGTATTTAAAATGCCTTTCAATAAAATGGGCAAGTCGGTAAGTGATCGTAAAAAGGAGAGATCATCCCACGTTAACGAGGGACGTGAGTAGCACTCGATAAATGTTTTAACGGCCCTGCGCGGATCTTCAGAAACCAAATTGCTCCAAAATCCACCGGGATAATTCTTTGCCATTTTAATGAGTGCCTTGATGGAATTCCAGGTAAGTTTAGGCGGTTCATCTGCATCTCCAAGCGAGGTATTCATCAATTCACGAAAAACCGGGTCGCTTGTATATTGTGCGATTCCACGGCCCCGCAAAAAGGGGAGATAATCGAGATCCAGATCGCTGGGACGCCATCCCAACATGGTTGTATCAAGGGTAAGAACGATGGCTTCACATCCGCATAATTCTGCACGACGCACAAAACTCTCAACAAGATCGTTGGATGTACTCCAATACAACTGAAACCAGCGCGGCGAATCGCCCATAACCGAGCTGCAGGCTTCCATATCAACCGAAGCCTGACTAGAAAATACAAAAGGGACGTTTTCTTCGGCTGAAGCTTTAGCTACAGCCAAGTCTGCATCTGGATGAGCCATATCCAACACACCAATGGGTGCTAATAAAAAGGGGACAGGATAGCGCTGCCCAAATAGAGAGACCTCCGTATTACATTCTGAAACATCGTTGAGCATTCTCGGCGTAATTTTCCACTGGTTGAAATCGGTGCGGTTGGATTTCTTGGTGACCTCACGTCCCGCAGAACCGGCAATATAAGCATAGGTCTCTTTCGACATTTTCTTTTTAGCCGCCTCGCGGAGCTTATCAAAAGAGACAGGAATTGTTCGATTCTTACCCCGAAGACTTCCTAAAAAAATATTGGTCTGCCGTTCTCTGGAAAATAATTTTTCAGAAGCCATGGTTATTTAACTTCTTTTTCTTTCATAAGCTGGCTCTGCCGATACATATCAACAAAAACCCAAATAATAGGATAGGGAGGAAAAAATATAGAACAGACAAGCTTTGCATTTTTTTTACGTGATTCCGGAAGCTGCGAGAGTCCCGCTATGCCGGCCATCCAAAAAATGAACGCGAGAAAAATAGTAAATGCGACTGTGATAGAACCGAGAAATCCGAAGCTATTATAAAAGGTTTCCAGCATTGAGTTTATACTCTACTTTAACAGTTAAATTCCTTATTTTTGTGGCTTGTCATTGAAAATAAAATATAAATAATAAATACCACATGCTCCCTGTAGTTTCAATCGTAGGGCGGCCTAATGTAGGCAAATCTACTATCTTTAATCGACTTATTGGCAGCCGTAAAGCCATTGTCGATGATCAATACGGTGTTACCCGTGACCGCCATTACGGAGAATCGTTCTGGAATGGCCGTGACTTTAATGTTATTGATACCGGTGGATATCTGCCAAATGAAACGGATGTGATGATCCAGGGTATCCGGGAACAGATTCATATCGCTATCGAAGAGTCTGATCTTATCTTGTTTGTAGTAGATACCGAGGCCGGCATTACCAGCCTCGATCAGTCGGTGGCTCAACTGCTTAGGCAAGAAGAGAAACCCGTAATGTTGGTGGCCAATAAAGCTGATAATGATGAGCGTGAACTAAACGCTACCGAATTTTACTCCCTGGGTTTTGAGGAATTGTATCCCATATCGGCATTAAGTGGCCGGGGTACCGGAGACTTGCTTGATGAAGTCGTTAAATTACTGCCTGAGGAAAAGGATGAAACCGAAACATCCATACCGAAATTAACTGTAGTTGGACGTCCTAACGTAGGTAAAAGCAGCTTTATTAATGCACTGTTGGACGATGAACGCTGTATCGTAACAGATATCCCAGGAACCACCCGTGATTCCATCAACAGTAAGCTTATTTATAATGAAAAGGAATATATTCTCGTTGATACCGCGGGGCTAAGAAAGAAAGCTAAGGTTAAAGAGAATGTAGAGTTTTACAGTACTGTCAGAACAGACAGGGCTCTCAAGGAATGTGATGTTGCATTAATCATGCTCGATGCCATGCGTGGGTTTGAGGAGCAGGATAAACGTATTTTACGGAATGCTGCAAAATATAATAAGGGTATTGTAATTGTGCTCAATAAGTGGGATTTGGTTCCTGATAAAGATACCAATATCCATAAAGAGTTCGAGGAGTATGTATACAGTCGCGTGCCGATGATGAAATATATTCCTATTGTGTCCATTTCTGCAATACACAGGAAACGTATACACAAGGTAATAGACGTTGCCGATAACGTGTTACGGGAACGGAAGAAGACAATAAAAACTTCAGATTTAAATGATTTTATCGAACGCATCTTAAAAGAAAAATCATTGCCGGTTCGGCGGGGAGTTAAACTGAAAATAAAATATGGCACTCAGGTAAAATCGAATCCCCCTGTGTTTAAGTTTTTTATGAATAAACCTGAGGAATTACCGGCCAGTTATCGACGATTTATTGAAAATAAGATCAGAGAAGAGTTTGAATTTACCGGAGTTCCTATTACAATGAGATTTGTACAAAAATAATTGATATTCCTTTTGACGTGAATCATTGAATCAGTTATTTTTCCAGCGATATTACGTTGAGCAACAACCAATTTTTAATTGCATACTCATGCCAAGACCACAGAATTTAGAAAAACCCAGAGCTAATGCGCTCAATGAGCAGTTTGACCGAGAGCGCTCTTTTTCTTTTCTGGAAAGTTTGTATCTGCCCGAAATCTTTAAGGCGCTATGGTATACGCTTAAGCAGATGTTTCAACCCAGTGTAACACTGCAGTATCCCGAAGAAAAATGGGAGCCCCCGTCTATATTTCGAGGACGACCGGTGTTGGTTGAAGATAATGGCAAGGAACGTTGTGTTGCCTGCGGGTTGTGTGCACGAGCTTGTCCGCCGCTGGCCATCAGCATGCAGGCCAATGAGGATTCTGACGATCCCAAGGAACGGTATCCTGATTTTTTTGAAATCAATATGCTACGGTGTATTTACTGTGGATATTGTGAAGAGGTATGTCCGGAAGAGGCGATCGTTATGAGTAAGGACTACGATATTGTCTTTGAATCCAGGGAAGAGGCCATTTATGACAAACAGCGGCTGTTGGTACCTAAAGAAGATCTTCAGGAACGCTTAGAGTTTCTGCGCGAATATAAAAACCGTCAGTTTGGTCAATTCTGGGATTTTCAGGAAGAAAATAATATTCACTCAGTCCGTGACCGAGATGAAGAATTCCATTCCGGGCTCTCTCTTGTTGAAATGTTAGAGCAGCAGCGTCATAATGACGATGTTGAGCCCGAATCCGAATGGGTGAGATAGTTTCATCATGACTGATCGGGAAATCTCACAGGAAGAACTTGACCGCTTGGTTGACGACGCCTCGTATCTGCAGGATGAGGCAGAAGCCATGCAATACGTGATCGATGACGTACCTTACTCTAAAACACCTCCCGAGGGGCGTTCAATAGCAGAAATGTTATTGCTTATAGATCACGCTCAGCTTTCCTACTATCGGCCCATCATGGAAGAGGCCATTGACAGTCCTCGTCCCACTCACTTAGAAAACTACACTCACTTTGAAGAAGATTTCGAAAAAGATGAGGAGAAATTGGAGGATGTACACAAGATTCTTAAAAAAATAGCCAAGCACAGGGCAGGACTTGTAAATGCTATTAAAAATGTACCTCTAATTGATTGGGAAACAGTTGTTTACAGGAATGATAAGCAACTTATATTATTCGATTTTATGAAAGAAATGATTCGCTTTGAAAGGGGAATATTGAAGGATATCGCCGATCAAGTTCGTGTTTACAACCAAGAAAAGAAACAACAGCGTGATATTGAACAACGTCGTTCACAACGGCAAGATCAACATCCCACTGAAAACTAAGACTGGTAAAACCAACTCTTATGATTTGGGCAACAATATTACTCATAGGTGTCAGTGGTTATGTTGCCGCTAAATTATTTAGTCTGACAAATAAAAGGGGGAAACTTAAGTTTCTTGGGCTTACGATTGCATCTGCGATATTTATGGTAATGCAATTTTCTGTATTTTTGGATTATTTGATGGCGGATCCCAATGTAACTGTTGCTGCTGAATTTATTGTTGAATGGGGACACGTAACAAGTTTGGCCTTTGTATTAAGTTCGTTAGCAATATTCATACGGGAGTCAAAACCTGTGTTTGCTCAGTTCCCGATGATTTATACAGCCTTACCACTTTTAATTATCATCTCTTATTTACTGGTTCAGGATACATATGCCATCAAAACATGGCTTTTAGTAATTTATCAGGGGGGAGCAATCACTGTAGCACTCCTGATGTATTCTGTTTATACCTATCGTCGTACTGAATATGCATTTATCCTGACTGGGGTGATTCTATTTCTGATTTCATATATCCTATTTTGGAGCATATCAGAGATCCAGGATTCCTATCAATGGATATGGAAATTGCTGGTAGGTATTGCCATGGTCTTAAGTATTGTTGGATATGAACAAACGGAACAAGAATTTGTTGTAAATACTGCGTAATCTATTATGATACGAAATATTGATTCTAAGGCCCCTGATTTTACATTACAGAACACAAAAGGAGAGAAGGTAACACTTTCTGATTTTCAGGGACAAGCAAATGTGATATTACTATTTTTTCCAGTCGCATTTTCCAGCACGTGTACTAAAGAGCTTTGCACTGCAAGAGATAATATGAAGTTATATGACTCTCTGGAGGCAAAAGTCATGGGGATAAGTGTGGACAGTTTCTTTTGTCTTCGGGAATTTAAGAAGAGCGAAAATTTAAACTTCACACTGCTAAGTGATTTTAATAAAGAAGTATCAGCAAAGTATAATGTGTTAAATAATGATTTTTATGGCATGAAGGGAGTTTCCAAGCGAGCATCATTTGTAATTGACAAGGAGGGCACCATAAGATTTCAAGAAACATTAGATGATGCCAGCGAACTACCAGACTTTAAAGCCATCCAAGAAATGCTTTCCAGCCTTAATTAGATAACAAGTAATATTTCTTTCATTATAAGTTAACCGACAGTGGGTAACCATAATACAAAAACTATCTCTACTTTACATAATATAAATTATACGACAAATATGTAGTATAATACTCTAAGGTGATTTATATCAGTTATATGAGCTATTGCTATATCCAACACCGCGTCATTATTTTTATATAATTTAACAACTATATTTAAATTTTAAATGGATAGAAAATTGAGGCATAATCAAAAAAACTATACGCCACGTTATTATTTTATATTCACAACTAACCTATCAATTAATTCCCAGTTAGTCTTGAATTGATTAACAATATTTATACTTGCACATTTCTTTTCTGATACTACTCTTTTAAGTATTTATAAGTCTTTAATAAAAATATGTGCCAGGATACTTTTGTGAATTCATACCATGCCTTTTAAATGAAATTTAAGTATTCCGTTACCCTAAAATAGTCGTTTTAAAGCTACAGGGAGCGATAATTAGTAAATTTACATTCTAAGCGGCTTAAATAAATTTATCATGCATTGGTATGCCTATTAGGTCGCAGTTCATCAATTATTGTTCATTTTGTATCTTATGAGTGGTTTTTGGAACAGATATTTTATAATTGGGTACTATCAATTACGCGGAATTTTATTTGCGGTATTAGTATTTGGATCTCTAAAAAAACACATTATAATGAATAAGGTTTTAAAAAGTAGCCGACTGCATTCATCAAGTTTATTTTAAAATAATTATAAAACTCTGACATGAAGTTTTCTAAAAAAATATTCGGATTGGCTTTCGCCCTGTCTTTTTTAATTGCTTTTCCTGACACACAGGCGCAGTCCATTTTAGATAAATTGAAATCCAACAGTCAAACAACCCAGTTTGCCCAAGCCATCGAAAATGCCGGCATTAATGAGCGCTTAAATCAATCCGGACCTTTTACGGTATTTGCACCTACCAATGAGGCTTTTGATGAACTTAGTTCGGGGCAAAGGTCAGATTCAAGCCTTTTGCTTAATCATATTTTAACCGGGATGGCTACCGAACGCAGTTTACGCGCAATGTCGGATATTACTTGCTTAAGCGGTCAGACGATTTCTATTCAGAATCAAAGTGGCAATAACCTGGCTATCGAATCAAACAGAATTAAGGTATCTAATATCAAGGCTAGCAATGGAGTCATCCATATCATTGATGGTGTTATTGATTAGTTATTTTATAATGGGCAAATAACTTCTAAAGAATTGGCATTCAGTGATATATTAAACTTACTTAATCCTGATTCAATGAGCTCCCCATCAGCATGAATGTCTACATCATTACTAAAATTAAGGGTAAGGTTCTCAACTTTTGCTGATTTTACATGGGGAATCAACTGTGGTTTTTTTATTAAAAAAAGAGGCAGCAAGATAGGAATAAGCAATTTTGCTATTGGTTTTATCAAAACGGCATTTAATTGTCCATCTGTAATCGATGCATTAGGGGCAATCCAGAAAGAACCGCCCTCTACCCTTCCATTTGCCAGCGAAAACATAATAGCACGTTCTTTAGAAATATTCCCATTATTATTAATGGTTACTTCAAATGATGAGTGATTTATCACTGCTTTTAGTGCGGATATGGCATATGTTAAGAAGGGATGTAAATATTTTAGCTCTAATGCATAACGGTTGGTAAGCCCGTCAAAACCAAATCCCAGTGAATTTAAAAATATAAAATTATTGCATTCTCCTACATCTATAGAAACAGGATTTTCTTTTTTTAACACGGAAATGGATTGCTCCAAATTAACCGGGATTTTAAGCGTTTTACAAAGATCATTTCCTGTCCCAAGAGGGATAATCCCCATCTGTTTTTGAGTATTGATAAGAGGAGCAGCAACCTCCCGAACGGTCCCGTCACCGCCACAAGCGACAAAAACTTCAAATTTATCAAAATTCTGATCAATGAAGTCAGAAATATCACCAATATTCTTAGAGTGAAACAGATATGCATCATCAAATTCTGTGATGAAGGTTTGTAGACGCTCCAATTTCGATTCTGACTTTCCTCCCTGTGCAGCGGGATTGTATAAAAAGGCATATCGTTTCACAGGATAGAATCATTTAGATACGATTCTAATATGGCTAAACAGCGACGAATGTCATCAATAAATACCCGCTCACCTTTTTGATGATACGGATAAATAGAAGGCTCTAAAGCTACTGAAACTGTTGTATGATTATCTCTTTGATTAAACTCTTCTCCATAGTGAAGATAATCATTGGTATTGTTATCAACTTTGATATCAGAATCAATAGCTAAAAATTGATTAACCGCCTGCTCTGTCTTTTCGATAAGCATTTCTGTGGGATCAAGATTATTTAACTCCCAGTGATTGGCATATAGCGCTACACCTTTCTCTCCTTTAAATAGCGGGGTTGTATCCAAGGTAATAACCTGGTCAGGCACTATATGTAGTTCTATACATTGCTGAGCAATGCGACGAGCCCCCATCCCATTTGTAAATTCTTTGCCGTTATTCTTTAATAATTCGGGATGTTCTTTAAGCCCCTTTTTCTCTTCCATTTCAGAAAAGAAAAAAAGCATATTTGGCCATTCACGGCTTTTCGCCATTTCTGCCAACGTTATAACCATCCCCAACCCGGCACTATCGTCCATAGCACCTTTTATTTGGTCATCAATAATATCAACAGGCAATGGATCGGGGTAATCAGAACCATAATGGTTTATTTTATCGAGATGGGCCGTTAATGCAACCGTTGGCAAATCGGGACTATCACCGACTTTATAAATTAAATTATTGCCTTTGACGTCTATTTCGTGGGCTTGAATTTCCCCAAATACCTGACGAATATATGGATGGAGGCGTTCTTCGTAGGAACTAAACGAAGGAATTTGCGCAATCTCTGTAATATGTGTTATCGCCCGGTCTAACATTGTTAATTTGTAGTAAATGCAATATCAAATTTTCCGTCGTCTTCAGCCTTTATAGTTATTTTGTCAATAATGGCATTAGTATTAAGTGGACTGTAAAGATGCGGGAATTTTTTGCCGGTATCCTCATCCTTTTCATATTTAATATCATCGTGTAGTGTGGTTGCATCAATTACAAGCAGAAGAATCTCATCTTTATCTCCAAAAATTTTGTTTGCAGTAGCTTCTACTTGTTCCCCCGTTGAACAATGGATAAACCCTTCGCTTTCAAGGGATTCCGGCTCATAACTTCCACCATTATTAAACTCTTTCCAATCGTTGTTGGTAGTTATATGAAATAAAAGATCGTCGCGCATAATATGATTAAAGTAATTTAAAATTATTCATAAGCTAAATGTAATAGTGCATCACCTTTATGAACCACAGGAGCATAATTTAAGCCAATCACCCGTCCATCATGCGGACAAGTAAACTTAAACTGTTCATTCCCATAAGGATCGTTGACATGCCCCAACACCTGGCGCTTTTTAACCTTGTCGCCAAGCTCAATTTTGGGTCGAAATAAGCCAGCATATTTTGCCCTTACCCACGTAGTCTTTCGATATATCTTGGTCTCTTGAATAGTTTTTGGGGCTTCATCTTTCATCCCGAGGTATTTCATCAGGCGTAATGTGCCGTTAATACCTTCCTGAATACCAAGCTCATAAAAGCGAGTGGATTCGCCGGCCTCATAAACCAAAATATGCTTTCCCTTTTTGTGAGCCGCCTTTCGAAAAGATTTTTCAATAAGAGAAGAATGAATCACAAATGGAGCTGCAAAAGCTTCTCCAAGTTCCTTATTCTTTTCTAGATCTAATGTGCATCGTACTTGCGGATAATTTGATCGGGCTGAGCCACCGGTATGAAAATCGATTCCGTAATCAATCTTTGGGACGATCTCATTCATCAAAGTATGAGCTAACAAACGTGCCAGCGAACCGCCCTTTACACCCGGAAAACTACGATTAATATCTTTACCATCGGGTAATCCCCGCACATTTTGGATAAATCCATATACATTGACCAAAGGAAGCGCAATCACACTGCCCTTTTTGGGCATGAGCAGATCTTTGGCAACCATCCGGCGAATAATTTCGATTCCGTTCAATTCATCACCATGTAGTCCTCCGGTGAGCAGTAAAGTAGGTCCCTCCTCTTCAGACCGGAAAACATGTACCGGTAGATCAATATTGGTATAGGTTGGCAGCCGGGCTATATTTAACTGAATCTGTTTTTCCTCTCCGGGCTCAATCTGGTGATTGTTAATCGTAATTGTATCAGGCATTTCTGGTCAAGTTCTGACTCTTTCGTGGGCTATTTTGTACTTCGGTAGCTTTACGCTCAACGAATGAGATAATACGTCCGGCAATATTTTTGCCTGTTGCCGACTCAATACCCTCTAATCCAGGGGAAGAATTTACTTCGAGTACTAGTGGTCCTCGTTCAGATTGCAGCATGTCTACTCCTGCAACCGATAATCCCATCGCACGAGCAGCAACAAGCGCGGCACGACGTTCTTCTTTAGATAACTTTATCAACTCTCCACTACCGCCCCGATGGATATTAGATCGAAACTCCCCTTCGACCCCTTTTCGCTTCATAGCTCCAACAACTTTGCCATCCACAACAAAAGCTCTGATATCTTCACCTTTAGCCTCCTCTATAAATTCCTGAACAATCACTCGAGCCTTCATACTATGAAATGCCTGAATGATCGACTCAGCCGCTTTAAAGGTCGGTGCTAGGACGACTCCAACGCCCTGAGTACCTTCTAGTAATTTAACGATCAACGGCGGACCGCCTACGGATTCAATAATTTTTCGTACCTCGGTAGAATAGTTTGTAAACACCGTTTTAGGCATTCCAACACCTGCTCGAGCCATAATTTGAAGGCTCCGCAGTTTATCGCGAGAACGTACAAGTGCTTGTGATTCTACGGCCGTAAACACTTTCATCATCTCAAACTGACGAACAACCGCAGATCCATAGAACGTTACGGATGCACCAATACGGGGTATTACTGCGTCAACACCGACAACTTTTGTTCCGCGATAGTAAATGCATGGATTATCTTTTTCACTTACAATATCACATTTAAGATGATCTAAAACGGTAGCTTCGTGGCCAGCTTCTTCAATAGCTTCTGTAAGGCGAGAGGTGGAATAAAGTTTAGAATTTCGGGATAAAACAACTATGTGCATGTATAATTAATTATGTCTGTTCTTTGATTTCATTTTCAGATAAATATTTCTGGGATACATCAACGAGAAACCTTCCATTAATTAACTTCCGCCCAACTAAGACGGGGTAACGCATCTCAGAACGGTCCGTAAGCGACAATTCAGCCGTCAAAAGCCTATCAGAAAGTTGAACCTTTGTTTTTACAACAAAACGATCTTCCCTTGATCCATTAGAACTTTTAACGACTTTTTTACGGTATACCGGCAGCTCAAAGAGCTTGTCATTATAGGTTTCATGTGATGGATCTAATAAGTTGAACCGTACATATTCCCCATCATCCTTTTCAATGGGCTTTATATGATGACAGTGCAAACTGGAAGTATAAGCTCCGGTATCAATTTTTGCATCGATCCCATATAAATTCCACTCGGGAAAATTGATTGGTTCCAATCTGCCAATAACCTTGAGATCCTTTTTCTTAGCAGCCATTTTACAATCACATTTTATCGTTAATGAACCCACTCAAGTATACAAGTTATTCAGCATTGTATCATCTGCGAACTTTTAAATTTGATTCTTCGAAATATCACTCTTTTTAATACCTTACAGAAGTAAATTTTTAACGAAATCAATCGTTTATAATGCTTCATTCATTTCAGAGATTAACGCTTTGTAGCCTTATTGCTCTTGGATTTCTTTTTGCTTCTTGCAGCAGTTCTTCCACTCTTCAACATCCAACTACTTCAGCCACATTGTGGGCACAAAATGCTGCTGAATATAAGGCACTTACCACATCAGTCTATAATACAGCTCTCTCAAATTTGGGAATGGCCATTGAAGATTCCTATTGGACCGCCTATCCCAATCAAGAAGATCAGAAAATACACAACCTACCTCCTGCCATCATTTTAGATGTAGATGAAACAGTCTTGGATAATTCCCCCTTCCAGGCTCGAATGATTAAACAAAATAGCAGTTTTAATCCACAGAAATGGAATGATTGGGTGATGGAGGCAAAAGCAAATCCTGTGCCGGGTGCTGTTAAGTTTACACAGCGAGCAGCCAATCAAGGTGTAGCCGTATATTACCTAACGAATCGTGAAGCCAAGGTCGAAGAAGGAACCCGCCAAAATTTAAAAGATCTTGAGTTTCCTCTTGCTGAGAATGAAGACCGTATTCTAAGTAATAACGAGCGTGAAAATTGGACTTCGAATAAAACAGAACGTCGGGCGTATGTTGCTAAAAATCATCGCGTTATTATGATTTTTGGTGATGATTTGAATGATTTTGTGCAGGCTAAGGACATTTCACAAATAGAACGGGCAAAACTTGTTGAAAGCAATCGAGATAAGTGGGGAAAATTTTGGTACGTGCTTCCTAACCCTGTTTATGGGTCTTGGGAAAATGCGCTCTACAATTTTGATGACTCATTAAGCCCTGCGCAAATTGACAGTGCGAAAAAAGCGGGTCTCAATACTAAGAAACAATAATATATTATGGCCAGTCGAAAAGTTATTGAAGAGTTTTTCAAAGAAGAATTACAAACCAAAGGTGTCTTTTCATTTTATAACAGTCTATTTCTATATAAAGACAAACAATTACTAAAAGAAAATAGACTGAAGGAATATGCAGAGCGTCAAATCGATAAATCTAAAAACATATTCTGGTCAGTTTCATTTAGCATATTTATTGCATCATTTTACTCTTTTTGGCATCTCATTGAGTTTGGCAAACATTGGCATTGGAGCGATCTCACAATTGCATTAACATTATGGACTGGCCTTATTTACGTCTTAATTAAAGCATGCAAAGAATATTACACTATCACCGGCTCTATGTCGCTGTTTATTAAGTTGTTGAGCGAAGATAAGGCTGATGTAGCGTCGACCGGTAATCAAAATAATCAAGGCCCCGCTCAATAAAACGAGACCTTGGTTATAAAGGGTAATAAAATCTTAAAATTATTAAGCAGATCCCCCATTTTTCTTTTCGCGAATTAACATGACGCCTAATGCTACAGCCAGTAATACACTTCCGCCGAGCAGATACACAAGTATATTATTAGATCGAGGCTGTGCAATCTGGGTCCATTCATCTACTTTTTGATTAAGCTCAGATGTTTGGTCACGGCTTAGCACGTTGGCATGAGCCAAGTTGCTTGTCCACTGCACTTCTACGCGATCCCAAAACTCCTTAAATCTCTGAAGATCACTATAATTCGCTTCAGAACGATTGTCTCTGCTCTCTTTTATCTTTCGATCCAGATATGAATGTAACGCTGTATTAAATTCATTAGCGGACTCAAAAGAAGTAGTTTTAATGCCCTGCTGAGCAAAATAATCCTTCACAGCATCAACAGTATTGGTTTGTAACAGGTTGTTCCATTCAGTTAGGTTTGTATTAATATTCTCAGCCAACATATCGGCATTATCACCTTCATAAACTTCATGGATTTTATCGCCAAGTCTATTCCACATAGCTTGGAACTGATAGTTTACCTCAGCCATACGCATATAATCATCCAGCTGTAAATTTGAGGCATTGCGCTGTAATATTTGGATATTCTCTTCCGAAATATCGTGGATTAATTTAAGTGCGTCATTAGTCTTAATCCGTGATCTTTTATCATAATCCTCGATCTCTTGCAAGGCGTCCAGATTCATATTCTGATACGTTACAACCATTGAATCAATAAACGTTAAAATAAGCTCATCACGCTTCTCTAAACTTTGGCGATATTCGCGTACCATATTTGACAACTCTTTTTCACTCTCGGTAGACTGACGGATAGCCGTTTTAAGAGAATCAGTCTGTTGATCAAGCTGGCTTAAATTCTGTTCGTATGATGCAAGCTGATTCTCAAGTTTATTGAGCTTCTTCTGCTGCTTCGTAATAGTTTCAACCTTATTAAGCGTATGAACAGATGACTTCTTTAAGTTCTCCATCTGTTCTTCATAGGTATCCGGATACAAAGCCTTATTAAGCAACTCTTTGTGCTCACTATAATTTTGATCGAATTCTTTAATTGATTCGATCAACTTTTCTGCACTATCGGGTGATGATATATTATCCAACTGCTGTTCATAGTCAGTATACTGCTCCTTAAATGTTTGCTGTATCTCGTAATCCGACTGTGCTTCCTGAGCAAAAAGCGTCGATGAAAAAAGTCCGATTGCAATTATTAACAATATTATTCTATGAAATTTCATAATCAGTTCACCTCTCGTTGAGCCATTTGCGATTCTTCTTTTTCAATACTTTCTGCATCAACCTTCCACACCTCTCCTGTTGATCGATTAATCAGCTGAATATGTGTCATTCGCTGGTTAAATGCAGGTTTTGCTATACCTTCATCTGATGTTTTAAAAGTTTCTTTCAAAACCAATTCCCCTTTCTCAGGAGCCATAACGTATACATTCTTATAATTGGGAGCAGTTATATAGTAATACCCCTCCTGGCCGCGGATATATCTTACCTGTTTAGTAGTTACAGATGAAGTGTCTTGGGTTTCTGCATATTGGATAGGTTTGATATTGAACGTTAGCCCATGCTTGATATCATTAACCGTACCATTCTCGTCAGGTTGTAATACCGACTCAATTGATTGGGAATAGTCTACCTCACTGATAACCATTGATTGCTTGCAGCCTGTCAGAAGAACCGCTGCAATCACAGATATCATCGTAACCGTTTGTATGAATGACTTCATGATACCATTTATTCTATTTATTAATAATTGAACTATTATTTTGTTGTTCAATTACTTATAGAGGGCATCACACACAAATGTTCCTTAAAAGAACTATAGCAGTTTCAGAGCAGAAAAATTATAAAAATAAACTGGTGAAAGTCTTGCAGAATGATTGAAAAAGGCTCCGAGATAAGAGGTGAAAACTTTTTATAAAGAGATAAGAACATCTTTTGGGATATCATTGGGAAGCTGATCACATCCCTGCAAAGCTTGCAACTCAATAATGAATGAATAACCCACAACGTGTCCACCAAGCTCTTGAACCAGCTGTGTAGCAGCCTTGGCAGATCCCCCTGTGGCTATCAAATCGTCGTGTATAAGAATACGATCTCCTTCTGAAAAGGCATCATCATGCATTTCGATAGTATCTTCACCGTATTCGAGTGCATAAGTTGCTGATATAGTATCGGCAGGCAGTTTCCCAGGCTTACGGATGGGAATAAATCCTGCATGCAGATCTTGAGCAAGATTAGTTCCAAACAAAAAGCCGCGTGATTCCAATCCCACCACATAGTCGATATCCATATGACGGAATGGACGAGCTAACACCTGTGAAGTCAGTTCCAATGTATCAGGATTCTGAAGCAGCGGAGTTATATCCTTAAACTGAATACCCGGTTTAGGAAAGTCTGGAATATTACGGATATTCTCTTTTAACAATGCAATTATTTGTTGTTTAACACCGTCCATTTGCCGTATTTTCTGATTCAAATTATCACGCTGATAATACCTATTTGATCCCCAAGGAAGCAAATTAAATGAACTCTGATATTTCTGGTACCCAAAAACACCTTCGTTTTATGCAACAGGCCTTTTTTCTGGCCGAACAGGCCTATGAAGAAAAGGAAGTGCCGGTTGGTGCTGTTGTGGTGAAAAATGATCACATTATTGGTAAAGGATATAATCAGACGGAACGATTAAACGACCCCACCGCCCATGCCGAAATGCTGGCCATCTCTGCAGCATGTTCAACTCTTGGACAAAAATACCTTCAGGATTGCACCCTATATGTAACCCTTGAACCCTGCCCAATGTGTGCCGGCGCACTTGTTTGGTCCAAAATTGATCAGGTCGTAATTGGTGCGCTTGATGCCAAAGCCGGAAGCTGTGGCAGCGTCTATAATCTTGCATCAAATGACAAGCTAAATCACCAAGTTGATATAATTCATGGATTTATGGAAGAAGACTGCGAGTGGATTCTAAAGCGGTTTTTCCAGGAACGTCGTTCAAAGGGAAATGGACGAACTGACTTATGACGTTGAAATCTGTTGTTTCCTGTTGGTGTTTCGCGATCGACAAATATAAGGCGTTTTTCCTTTTATAACACCCTTTAACGATGTTAAGGGTTTTCCAATAATATGCCGATATAAAAATTCTATAGCTTGACGGGCTTGGTTTTGTATAGAATCAGGAACTTCCCTATTTGTAACAAGATGGTTTAGGAATTCCACTACCTCTTTCTCACCCATATTTTGGGGATGCTCCAAATTATGATAGTAAATAAAACGGGTTATCCATCCGATATAAGTTTGCTCGGTGCGATAGCTCATTCCCTGTCTTCTAATCTCTGTACGAACCTTACTAAGCAGTACCGATTTTCCCATTGGTATTCCCTTCTTTTAATTGCTTTTATTAGTAAGACCACAGAGAAATGTAATCCTTACATTTTTTTTGACCTAATATGAAAAAGCACTCTTCATAATACACTTTTAGGAACACAATTTATTTACCTATAATTGGACTAATAAAAATGGAAACAAATCAAATATTTTACAGTAAATAATTCCTTTTGTTATGGCCGCATCGTCAAAGAAAGTTATTTATGCTGCATTAATTGGAAATGGGCTCATTGCGATCACTAAATTTATAGCTTCTGTGTTAACAGGCAGTTCAGCAATGATGTCGGAAGGAATACACTCCTCGGTTGACACCGGAAACCAGCTATTACTTTTACTAGGATTAAAAAAAGCCAAAAAACCGGCTGACAAACAGTTCCCCTTTGGACACGGTAAAGAAATTTACTTCTGGAGCTTCATTGTTGCTATCATGATATTTGCCGTAGGTGCCGGTATTTCTATTTATGAAGGTATTCACAGCCTAATGGATCCCCATCCCGTTCAAAATCCAATGATAAACTATATTGTTTTAGGATTAGCTATGATATTTGAAGGTTTTGCTTTGTACTTTGCCTGGAAGGAATTTAATAAAGCTCGTGGAGAACGGGGATATTATGAAGCTGTACGAAAAGAGAAAAATCCGACATTATTTGTTGTTTTATTTGAAGACTCCGCTGCCATGCTGGGATTAATTGTGGCATTTATAGGTATAGCGTTAGGTCAATATACAGGGCTACACATTTTTGATGGTATCGCTTCTATCGTTATCGGACTAATTCTGGGAATTACTGCTGCTTGGCTCGCTTATGAGACGAAGGGACTACTTATTGGCGAAAGTGCCGATCCCGAAATAGTAACAGGAATTACCAGTTTGGCTAAAAACTATAATTTTATATCCGGTGTTAATGAGGTATTGACCATGCACATGGGACCAAACTACATCCTATTAAACCTGAGCGTAAATTTTAAAGACAAATTAGATGTATCCAATGTAGAAGAAAATATCTCAACCTTATCCTCTCAGATCAAAAAAGAGTATCCGCTTGTTAAACGCGTATTCGTAGAAGCAGAAAAAAATAGTATATAAATATTTATGATTAGGAACTGTAACTATATACCAGCAAATCTTTAGAATGGATAAGAAGATCTTAGTAGCTTTATGTTTTTTATTAACTGTATATAATTTCGGTTTTGGTCAAACCAAAGGCCATACTTATAATCAAGAATCCGATTCGAATTTTGCTGATCGACTTACATGGGTTAATGAGAAAAATACGGATATCCATGAAATGAATTTTGTGGTCGGCTATTCTTTTGGTTCTACTAAAGGATTCTGGGGTAAAATACCCAAAGCTACACTTAGCATTTATACTATCCGATACAACCGAAAGCTTGTAACTTACAACGCAAAGCATCTGCTCGAATACACAGCTGAAGCCAATTTAGCGGCAAACTATACCCTCTCCAATACAGCCAGATATCAGGCGGGTTCGTATAGCGGCTTCGGAATTAGCCCCTTGGGATTTCAATTCAATATAAATCAACAAAATACTGTACAACCCTTCATTAAGTCCTCAACAGGATTTATGTATTTTAAAAAGCCCTTTCCTGATGGTCGCGGCGTTCAGTTTAATCTCACCCTCGAATTGGGCACAGGAGTCGAAATAATGGTATTAGAAAATATCTCTCTTTCTGTTGGATATAAGTACCACCACATGTCTAACGGACATTTGGGCGAAATTAATCCCGGTGTAGATTCAAATATCTTTTATACCGGCTTTACTATTTTTTGACCGGCTAAATATATTTCAAAATACGACCTTTCCTATAACAAATTTTTCTTGGTTTCGTACATTCTTCTGTAAAAATATGCAATCATAAATCATGGTATTTGTACTGACCGATGAACACAATTAAATTTCCAATTATTGTCTCATTTGTATTTTTACTGATCACTCCTCTATCAATGCAAGCGCAAGATACTACGGATCATCAGCAGTGGGAAAAATATGATCTTAAATACCGTAAATACCGATTTACAATTTTCCCGGGATTAAGCACCAATGGCGTTGATGCCGTTAATTATGCCTCAAAATATTCCTTCAACTTGTTGGGGGGCTACAATGGCGCACTTCACGAAGGTTTTGAGTTTGGCACCCTGATTAATGCCAATAAATATTATGCCTCAGGTGTTCAAATTGCAGGTATGGGAAATTACACGGGTGAAAATACAATGGGCGTACAAATCGCCGGAATAGGAAACTACAGCGGCAATTCGATGCAGGGAATCCAGATTTCTGGTATTGGCAATTGGGCGTCTTCAGATATACAAGGTCTGCAATTTGGAGGGATATTTAATTTGTCGGGAGGTGATATTCAAGGATTGCAATCTGCCGGAGTATTCAACGTTGCAAAAAATGATATACAGGGACTTTTAGTCTCCGGCGTTGCGAATATTTCCGGCGGTAATATACAAGGATTACTGTTGAGTGGATTTGGTAATATTGCCCGGCAGGATGTGCAGGGTATTATTGCATCAGGAGGATTGAACTATGCTAAAACCTTTCAGGGAATTAGCCTGAGCTCGTTAAATATAAGTCAGGATTTTCAAGGTATTCAACTGGGCGCAGCCAATATTGTAGGTAAAGGAGAAGGTATTCAGGTAGGATTAATAAACTATGCAAACGAGTTTGATGGTCTACCGGTCGGTCTCGTAAGCTACTACAGGGATGGCCGGAAAAATCTTGATCTTTGGACTACTGAAACCGGATTTACAAATATTGGTGTTAAGCTGGGAACAGAGCAAGTTTACAACAAGCTTTCCATTGGATTTAATCCCGTTCTCAATCGTGATGTTTGGCAGATTGGATGGAGTATCGGAAGGTTACATGAATATAAAAATCATCACCTCTATTCTGATTTTTCATACTTTAAAATCAATGAGGGAGGGTGGACCAGGGATTTAAATTCAATCTTAAAATATCGCCTTTTCTTTGGAAAAGAGATAAATAAGGATTTCAAATTTTATGGAGGTCCTACGGCAAATATGCTTATCTCTCGTTTAGATGAGAGCGATGATTATGCCCCCTATCGATTATTTGATATTAAAGCAAAGGGTCGACAATATGTTTTCTGGATTGGAGCAACACTGGGAATTGAATTATTTTAAAAGAATCTTACATACATTATATAACGTGATTATTTTTGAACAACAACGAAAAATCCAACTATGACAGCTAAGACAAAAGTATTACGAAAAGCGGAATTTAATCCGCGAATTAAAAGGTATTTGCTAATCTACGGGGTCTTGTTTTCGATCATTACTATTGTGGGGATCGTTCTATTACCTATTTACCTTATTGTGGCACCTATCATTATTAATAAATATTTCGATCGATTGAGTGCCGAGCTTACAACACGGGCCCTTCGCTTTGAGAAAGGGGTTATATTCCATGTAGAGCGCACCATCCCATTGGATAAAATTCAGGATCTCACTTTTAAAGAGGGTCCCCTTCTCAAATATTTCGGCCTAAGCATCTTAAAAGTAGAAACGGCTGGTGGTAGTGGTCAGGGACAAGCCGATCTAACCCTCATCGGCATCAGAGATGCTTCCGACTTTCGCAGCCAGGTTTTGGAACAGCGCGATAAAGTGACGGATAATAAATATTCATCCTCGACAAGTGAAACCGATGAATCCACCCTGGCTGTACTCAAAGAAATCAGAGACTCCCTGCAATCAATAGATCAAAAAATGGATTCGAAATAGGTTTTATTCAGTTTTTCGCACCGTCTTTTCAGCAATCTTATCGTTGTAGAAGTAAAACAGTCCCATCGCAATGCCCCACTGCACTGCAATAGTCGCCACTGAAAATGCGCTAAGCGGATTGTACCAACTTTCGGGGGCATAGGATGTAATACTGAGATATATCCACCAGATGAGCAGTGAAATAACTTCAACGGGCACCACATACTTTATGATCACTGTCCACCATTTTCCCAGATCATACCGCTGGCTTCCCGTATTTACAATGGCAGATCGAAATTTATCAGGATCAAATTTGATGATTGCAAACGACATAAAAGCCCCGGAAACCATTAGCCCAACTGCCCATACAAAATCTTGATTGGCAAGAATATCCGTCGAAATTGCTGAAGGCATCCCTAATAAAAAACCGGTAACACAGATGGCAATAGTGGCATTTTTTCGAGGAAAGCCCATATCAACAAATACGCGGCTGGCTAATTCAATCATTGAGATGAGCGAACTAAAAGCAGCAAATGTTAATCCCAGGAAGAAAAGGATGGCAAAAATCTTTCCGCCGGCCATCTCATTGAAAAGCTGAGGCATCCACATAAAAGTAAGCCCCGTAGAAGCCGGTCCTGATTCTTTCATTATATTCAGGATCTCACCATTACCCATGCTGCTGCCAAGGGTACCAAATACCGTCGCAAAAATGGTCATAGCAGCCAGCAGCGAAACAATGTTATTACCAATACCCGTTTGAAAGGCACTAATGGTAATATCATCCTTAGAACGCATATAAGCACTATAGGTCAAAATAAGTCCCCATGCGGCACCGGTATCCCAGGCATTTTGCGTCAATGCCTCAAGCCACAAGCTCGGCTCTGCCAAGGTCGCCCAATCAGGCGTAAAGAGATATTCAATACCCTGAAAGCTGCCGGGAAGTGTTACTGCACGTATCAGTGATATTACCACAACCAGCAACAAGGAAGGAATGAGCACCTTATTAATTCGCTCTATGGATGAAATACCTTTGAAAACAATGAGGCCGCCGAGACCAATCATTACTGCGTGAAAAACTGAGGGCAACATCGAACCTTGAAAGCCATACCAGATAGTTTCGGCTTGAGCCATACTTGCCGGCAAGCTCGAAAAGATGGATTCTATCAAATAATAGAGACACCAACCGGCTACCACGCTGTAGTAAAACATAATAGCAGTAGCTACAAAGCCAATAAAACTTCCCATCCAGGCATATTTCTTACCAACCAAGTTTATAAACGAGCCAATCACGCCTTTACGTCCATGGCGACCAATGCCGTATTCGGCAATAATTAAGGGGATTGAGAACAAAAAGAGGCACGTTATCCAGGCAATAAGAAAGGCGCCGGCCCCCTCCTGCCCTCCATTTTGTGCGGCAATACGGGGAAACCGCCAGATATTTCCCGTCCCAACGGCAATACCCAACACACTTAAAATAAGCCCCAGTTTAGTCGAAAAGAGATCCCCTGATCCATTTTTACCGCTCATATAGCGTATTCCTCTTCTTTTATTGGCGTTAAAATTTCCAGCGTCTATTTTTAATGATTTTTTTGCGAAGTGGCAACCAACACTTAAAATCGTTACTACTTTTAAAAGAATATTGCTAATAAATAGTCGTTAAAAAATCTTTTTTAGCAGGAAAGTCGGCCTATTATCATTTTGATTCTATCACGCCTATGGCTATTATTGCCTGCTAATGAAATCTATTTTAAACAGCATTATAAGGGATTAGGTACGAATGTTTTCGAATCACAAGACGACCAACCGTACGTTAGCTTTAATCACATTTTTCGCCTCTCTCATTTTATATTTCATTACCATGGCCCCTACGGCCAGCTTTTGGGATGCCGGCGAATTTATTGCCGTCGGTCACGGCCTGCAGGTTAATCACCCTCCCGGGGCTCCATTTTATTCCCTACTGGGACGCATCTTTTCCATGTTTATGCCCACTGCTTATGTAGCAGCTAGCATAAACTTTATTAGTGTGCTAAGTTCCGCTCTTACCGTTATGCTTCTATATCTTATTATTGTACGATTGGTTAGAGAGTGGAAAGGCGCTCCCGATAATATGCTAACAATTGATAAGATTGGCATGTACGGTGGAGCAATTCTAGGTGCTGCCACTTTTGCTGTTACTGATACGTTCTGGTTCAGTGCTGTTGAAGCTGAGGTTTATGCTCTTTCAATGCTATTTACAGCCTCGGTTGTGTGGCTGGCGCTGGTATGGGCCGAAAACCACGATGAAGATTACAATGAGCGATGGATAATTCTCATTGCCTACCTTTTTGGGATTGCATTGGGAATTCACCTCCTTAACCTCCTTGCCCTGTTTTTTGTAGCACTTATCATATATTTCAAAAAGTACGAATTTAGCTACAAGTCGTTTGGCGTACTGATGGCTATTTCTGCGGGAGCCTTTTTACTGATTTATCCTGGCACTATTCAAGGTATTCCAAACCTCATGGAATGGGTTACAAATGCTAGCTATGGACTTATAGGGCCTGTTGGATTTTTTATAATTGTTATTATCGCTCTTAGTTGGGGACTATACTATACCCACACAAGAGGATATCGAGTAGCAAATATCGTGGTGCTTTGCTACGCGATGATAATGATTGGTTATTCTTCCTATTCCCTGATCTTTATTCGTTCAATTGCTGATCCTCCTATTGACGAAAACGATCCGGAAACCGTAGAAGCCTTTATTGATTACCTTGAACGTGAGCAATATGGACAAACACCGCTGTTAACCGGTAATACCTATGATAACAGCCAGGGAACGCTCAACCGTGATGAGGAAACCTTCTTCCCCCGTCGCTATTCTTCGAATCCACAGCATATGCAGCAGTATGCACAATATTCTAGCGATTGGGATTTCTTTTTAAGGTATCAGGTAAATCATATGTATTGGCGTTATTTTGCCTGGAATTTTATTGGCCGCGATGCTGATATACAGGATGCGGGTTGGCAGGCTGGCTTTAGCGATACTGAACATGAAGATAACCCCGCCCATAACAGTTACTTTTATATACCGTTTTTGGTTGGGCTATTTGGGATGCTATTTCATTTTCAAAATGATTGGAAAAGAGCCCTCTCAGTTCTGGCATTATTTGTCTTTACCGGGCTTGCCATCATTTTCTATCTCAATCAAACTCCTATGCAACCGCGCGAGCGAGACTACGCCTATGTGGGATCGTTCTTTGCTTTTGCCATATGGATTGGCATGGGTGGCATTGGATTAGTAGAATTAGTTAAGGATTATTTAAAGTCTAGCAAAATAGTTTCCTATGCCATTCTGGGGATATTGTTTTTAGCTGCTCCGGTATGGATGGGCATGGAGAATTTCCATGATCACGATCGCGGTGACCGATACGTTGCTCCTGATTATGCGTATAACCTGTTAAATTCAACAGCACCCAACTCTATACTATTTACCAATGGCGACAACGACACCTTCCCGCTTTGGTACCTACAGGAAGTTGAGGGTGTGCGAACGGATGTTCGTATTGTTTGCCTGAGTTTGCTTAATACGGATTGGTATATCAAGCAGCTGAGAGATCAGTGGTCTCACGAATCCGCCCCCCTCCCTATCTCTTTTGATGATGAGAAGGTTGAGCAGTTGACCAGCGGACTCTCGATGCATGATCCCGATACGCTTAGAATACCGGTTGACAAAAACATGTTGAACAATGCATTTAGGAACATGGAAAATTATAAGAAAGCAACCGGTGTTGATCCCAGTAAGAATCTTGGACTGGATTTATCAAAAATACATTTCCAAATTCCTATAGATTCTCTGGATAATGAAGTGGCCTGGTATTACGATGGACGTTCAGCAGGACAGGATCGGCAGGGAAATAGGCGATATTATACCCAAGTACAGGACGAGGTTATTTTAAATCTCCTTCGGAATAATGACTGGTTGCGACCGATTTATTTTGCAAATACCGTTTCCAGTGAGAGTCAGATGAACCTCCAGCCCTACTTCCGTTTCGAAGGCAAGGCGTTCCGCGTTGTACCGCAAAGACGGCAATCGCAGGGCTATGGCTGGATGGATGCGAGCATTCATGCCAAACGGCTTTCAAACTTCCGGTTCAGGGAATGGAATAATCCCGACAATTACTTTGATGAAAATATTCGTCGCATGTTGGGCAATTATCGCTTTAGTATTACCGAACTTGCTAATAAATACAGTGAAATGGGTATGCCAGATAGCGCCAGCTACTGGCTGGAATGGGGCGAAGAGAACCTACCCTTTAACATCAACGATAATAACATTAACTCAACAATACTCTATGCATACAGTTATGCCGATGTTGGTGATACCCAAAATGCTGTTGAATTAGCGAGAAGGCTTGAAGAAGGGATTTTTAAAAACCTAGAAAGTAGTATTGCTGAGTACGATAAAATCCAAAACGAAGTATCGCAACTCAACCAAGAAGCCGAACAGGCACGAAATAACGCCAATATGCAAGCTCAACGGCGCTTAAAACAGCGCATGCAGAGCATTAACTCTGAACGCCAACAAATAGCTCGTGAAATTTCAAGGTCTGTTAGCCACCTCACCATCATACAACGTATTTACTTTATGAATGGGGATAACGAAAAAGCCACAGGATTGCATGAGCGCGTTAATTCTATAACCGGCAATCGTATTTCGGTTCCAGCTACGAAAGAAGAAAACAAGAAAGAATTCGATAGATTCCAGTTGTAAGAAGCTCTATTTTGTGATATGAACGGTACAGCCAAAATTTCTAATTTATAGCTGTGAATGGTATATTCCACTGAATCAAAAAATAATGATTGCTTAAGATTGCGAACCGATGGTCCATCAGTTTACAAAAGAAAATATTGATGCTATTGCTAATGTCTTGGAAACAAAGGCCAAGCCTCTTGGTAATGATGTATTTCGCCTTGAAGTAACTAATGAAGAGGAAAAACGGCGCCTTGCACTGGAGATACATCTTGGCCTTGAGGTAAAAGGGGTAAACTCAAATATGGTTTCGGTGTATGCACAGAATACGTTTTTACAGCTTCACAACTGCACAGCATTTATTGCCAGCGAAATGCTCCAGCAAGTGACTTTCTTCGGACGTCAAAATGAACGCACATCCGGGCTTATCGTAGAAACCGGGGCCGGCTGCAGTTTATATGCCAATGTAAGTGAAACTATTTTAAACAGCGATTTCACCCAACTCCCAGAAGATCTGATGATGAGCGCCATTGCCTTATCACTTACCGAGTCAGTAGATCTGGATGATTTTTCGTTTGATGAAGATTGATATCAATGGCTGATGAACTCCCTGATATTCAAATCTTCAACCAGACGAACGTTTCTATTCCCCTCGAGCAATCTTTTTGCGAAGCAATAGCCAAACAACTATCTGACAAGGAAGAATGCAGTTTTAACTTTGTTGAGATAGTCTATGTTGATGAAGATAAGATTGTCCAGATTAACAGCGAACATCTTGATCGGGACTATATAACTGATATTATCACCTTTCGATATGATGATTCCGATCATAATAAAGAGATTGAAGGTACTATGTTCTGCTGTGCTCCTCGAATTGTAGAACAGGCAAAAGAGTTTAATGAGTCCCCCGAAAGGGAGTTTTTGCGGATTTATATTCATGGGCTCCTACATTTAGCAGGTTATGAAGATCAATCCCCCGAACAAAAAGAGCAGATGACGCAAAAGGAAGAATTCTATCTTGAGATTGCTGCAAAACGGCTAAAGTGATTCTAGTTTTGCAGATCCTAAACTACTTACCCATATTTACGTACAGCTTCCCGTCAACAGTTCAATAAATTGCATCGGTAATGAGTATAGATCATCTTCCTGGTAATAAATCTGACGGCGCGCTGGATACTGCCAAAAAAAAGACGCAAGAACATGCCCGAAATTTGTGGCAAATAGTCAGCCGGTATACCCGAATTGAGGATCTCACGGAAACGAGGAGCCAACCCCAGCAGCAACCGAAGCGCAAACAGCTCTACAGCAATACATTTATATCGGCACTTTCGGTTATCCCCTATTTACTAGTACTGCTTTTCGGGGTTTCTTTTTTCTGGGATTTTGATGGGTTATCGGCTACCGTTTGGGGACGGTCACTCCAGTTCGAGGGACTTTTGAAAATACTGAGCGTCAGTGGTTTGATTGGTTTCTTAACCAACTGGCTGGCTATTACTATGCTTTTTAAGCCGGCTGAAAAACGTCCTATTTTAGGGCATGGACTTATTCCGGCACAAAAAAACCGTATTGCATATCGACTGGCACAGACTGTTTCTGAGGATTTGATCAATCCCGAAATCATCAAGAAGAAAATAACGGAGTCTAAAATCATTGGCCGCTACCGCGAACTTTCAACTAGATATATCAAAAGTATTATCGATGATCCTGAGTTCAGAACAGATATTAAACACTGGGTAGTTAAATATGTTGATGAAATGATTGCTGACCCAGAAATAAGGGCAGCCCTTGCCAAACGCATTCTTACCCAAATCGAAGAAGCACTGCATAATAAATCATTTGAAAAAATTGCGCTCAAAACGTATACGTTCGTCAAGGGACAGGAAATGCAGGCGATTATCGAAGAGGCGTTGGTGCAAATTCCCACATCGGTAGAAAGCGGACTGGATAAACTGGATGATTTATTGGATCAGCTCCCTCGAAAAATTGATAAGAACAGTGATACAATAGAAGATATCGTCACAACCCTACTTTACAAGCTTATCAATCAGCTGAATGTACATGCATTAGTGGAGGAAAATCTGCGAAGTTACGATGAACAGCATATCTCGAACATCATCCGGTCGGCAACGAATGAACAACTGCGTTATATTCAGTACCTGGGAGCAGTATTAGGTGTTATCGGTGGATTTGTAATATGGGAACCGCTATTGAGTGTTATTGTGCTGTCAAGTCTCTCAATTGTTATCCTGCTTTTGGATAAGCTGCTTTACCAGTACGCTATAGACTCGTAAGTATAAAAGCTCACATTCTACGGTGATTGAGAGAAGGAATCTGGCTACGCACTTGTTGAACTTTTTTAGGATTGATCGCCGCAGTAGCAATACCCGGTTCTTGTCCCACATCTGATATAACATGTCCCCACGGATCGATAATCATTGCATGCCCCCAAGTTTTCCTATTTTTGCCATGTAAACCGGTTTGTGCAGGAGCGAAAACATAGCTCATATTCTCGATAGCACGGGCTCTCAACAACGGTTGCCAGTGATCCTGGCCAGTGGTGTATGTAAAAGCTGAAGGAATGGACAAAATTTCGGCACCGCCAGCTACCAGCTTTCGATAGAGCTCAGGGAAACGCAGATCATAACAGACCGAAAGCCCCCAATTACCTATTTGATTACTCTCATAGATAACTGCCTCCGGATTCCCTGATTGTACATAATCAGACTCCCGGTATGTCTCATCATTATCCAGATCCACATCAAAAAGATGGATTTTGTTATAACTTTGTACTTCTTTACCATCGGGGGAATAAAACGGTGAATGGTTAAAGACTTTTCCTCCATCTGCCGGTACGGGGTAGCTCCCTCCCATAATGTGTACCTCAAACTCCTTTGCTGTCTCAGAAAGAAATTCCGGAACTTCTTCAGCAATTGTATCCGCTTTCTTCATCCGCATCGATAGTCCACCCAAAAAGGCAAAGTTCTCGGGCAGCCCCACTACTTTAGCTCCTTTTTCCACGGATTCTTCGATGTATTGGTAGGCCAAATCTAAATTGGCCTGCAAATCCGTTTGGCTGTTCATCTGAATAACTGCTGCTTTATAGGACTCAGAAAACATAAAGAGAAAATTATTTTGTTAGTACGTCTTTATAACTAACCCTAAAATAAAAAAGGTACAACACTATTCATGTTGTACCTTTAAATTTATCTTAGAAAAGTAATTTCAGTTTGTTTTTGCCCCCCTATCTAAATACTGCTGGTAGAGCTGTATATGTCGACTCACCATCGGAATTTTATTGCCACGAATAAATACATCAGTGATATGGTTCATCGGCTCAAAAGGATCACCATCAGCAATAAATAAGTTTGCCTGTTTGCCTTCTTCAATGCTGCCGAGCTTATCACTTACGCCAAAAATTTCAGCAGCATTGATCGTAATAGCCTTCAGTGCTTCCTTCTTGCCTAATCCATAGCTGGCTGCAAAACCGGCATGATATGGGGCATTTCGTACATTTTCGACCCCTCCGGTAGCAATAGCAACTTTTACGCCTGCTGCATGTAACTTGCCAGGATTCTGATAAGGGCGCTGATAATTGTCATAATCACGTTCCGGAGTATACAGCGTAGAGACCAAGCATGGGAGTCCAGCCTCGGCAATTTCATCAGCCACGCGCCAGCCATCTCTTACGCCAGCCAACACGAACTGCATATCAGGATAATTCTCTGTCCACTCAATGACATCGAGGATATCATTTTTGGCATCTACCGAAATAATAACCGGTATTTCCCCTTTAACGACTTCTCTCATCGCCTGCATCTTCTCATCCATATCAGGCTGTTGCTTGTTATTTGGATTATTTTCAAAATCCGTCATCATTTTATCATAGAATTGGGCCCGGGATATAAAATCATTGAGCTTCTTCAGGTCTTCCTTATACTCTTTTGCAACCTCCTCGTCTGATCGGTCATCCCACCAGCCTCCTTTTTTGGATGTCGGCCAATTTAAGTGCAATCCCGCATTTGGGCTAACAGCCATTGAATCCGGGGAATAACCATAGAGATCAATGAGTGTGGCCTTGCCTGCCAATCGTCCTGAAACTGGCATAGAAATAACATGCGTCACTCCGTTAACCCTCGTAACAGGAATATTTACGCTGCTTGGATTAATAGCCGTAAAAGCACGCACATGAGGATTAAAATCGCCAAGCTCTGCCTGGTCATTGGTAACCGCTACGGCTCCAATTTCCTGTAGCCCGAGCTGCGTGCCCGCATCAAAAAATCCCGGATACACATACTTGCCGGAAGCGTCAATCTGTTCATACTCCGCCGGGATATTGACATCAGATCCCACCTCGACAATTTTCTCACCACGAATCAATACCGTTCCATTTTCGATCACACCATTGGTGACGGTATGGACCGTTGCATTGGTGATAGCAAACTTCCCGATTTTAGCTTTCTGAGTAATTTGAGCCTCAGCGCTCATCCCCCAAAAGAGTACCAAGAGACAAGCTATAATTGTGCTTTTCAAATAGGTCATAATAATTTCAGTGTCTTTCATTATTTCAATTAATTGCCTTGAAGTTTCATGCCATTCTTGCTGAAACGAATTTCTGCTCCTCTCAGGCATGTCTCCGAATGACGGCCGTTTTCGTTGTACCACCGACCCGATGCCTCTTCGAAATCCTGTTCAGCATCTACCTTCAATCGCATATCATCAGCATCTTCAGCACGGTCAAAATATTTCTTGCCGTCTACATATGTTTTTAGTGTTTTACTGTAGATGCTCAACGGATGACCGTCCCAAATAGCAACGTCTCCATGCTTGCCTACTTCTAAAGTTCCCACCTTCTCATCAATCCCCAACTGGGCGGCGGGATTTATCGTAATCATTTTAAGAGCATCCTGTTTTGAGGTATTGCCGTAATGAACAGCTTTGGAGGCTTCGTGATTTAAGTGACGGATCAGCTCTCCGCTGTCCGAGTTAATACTGTTTTTAACGCCATTGGCATTCAGGATGGAAGCGTTATAAGCGGTCGAATAGTACACCTCAAACTTGTATGCCCACCAATCGGCAAAGACTGAGGTATAGGCACCATTTTTCTTAAGCTCAGGTGCTACCTTAAACGCTTCGTTTGCATGCTGAAATGTATAGTCTTCGATACCGTAATCGTTAAAAACGCGCATCAGCATCGTTATTTCATCCGCTCTATAGGAGTGAGTATGAACAAGAACTTCCCCTTCTAAAATATCCACCAGTACTTCAAGACGCTCATTCTTGGCAACCGGAACGGGCGGTGTGGAGCGAGTGCCATCTTCATAGGCCTGTTTAGCATCTAAATATTCTTGGCGGTTTCGCTGATAATCTATAGAAGCATCAAAATGATCACGAATTACCTGTTCAACACCCATGCGAGTCCGCGGCTGTACGTCAAATCCCTGTCCGTGCACACGCGTTGGATTTTCTCCAAGTGCAAACTTGATGGTTCGAGGGGCACCCTCAAAACGCATCTCATTCATGCCCGAACCATAGCGAAGCTTGAGGGTTTCATTCTGTCCACCAATCACATTAGCAGAGCCGTGCATCAAATGGATAGAGGTAACGCCACCGGCCAACGCCCAATAGATGTTAATATCATTGGGATTGATCGACTCTTCCATCGAAACCTCGGCTGTAACGGGATTGGTCCATTCATTGATGTCCACGCCTGCAATATGCGAGTGCGCATCAATAATACCCGGCATCACATACTTTCCGGAGGCATCAACGGTTTCTACGCCACGGGGAGCAGAAATGTCTTCTCCAATTTCAGTAATTAAACCATCCTCAATTAAGAGATCGGTATTAGACATATTACCGTTGGCAATCGTGATCAGGGTGCCATCTTTGATAAGAACCGATCCCTTTTCCTGAGCAAAGCCCGTTAGACTAAAACAAAACGTTAGTATTAGTAAAAATAACTTCTTCATAATGCTATTCCTCGGAAGATTCTTGTTCAAATTCTGTAAGATTTCCATCCGTAATAGAGTAAAGAGCCTGAGCCTTTTCCTCCATAAATGGCTTGGTAAATACGGTGAAACTGGCGATACGACCTTCATCAATATTTCCAAGCTGGTTACTGTAGCCCAGAATGTCGGCCGTTGATTGCGTCAACATTTGTAGTATCTCTTCATCTTCAAGGTCGCCGTCTTCTTTCAGAGTCATGAGATTCTTATTGATCTCAGAAAGTTCCAATCCATTTGAAGCAAATCCAACCTTTACCCCGCTATCGATAAGTTTTGCAATATTTTGGATGTCAGCTTTATAGGCTGCTTCCTGCTTATCTCTGAAAATGCGTATCTCCTCGGTTATTTCTGGCTGATCCTCATCCTCCTCTTCTGATCGCCACTTGGGCTCTTCGGGTAGATCGATACTTGCCAATACCGGGATCTCACGCTGTTTCAACTCTTCAGCTTTCTTATAAGCTTCTTTCCCGGATACAATCACTACCTCAAAACCTAGTTCATCCTGTAGTTGAAATATCCGTTCAATATTCTCTTCGGTGTCTACCACAAAATAGAACGGCTGCTGCTTATCCATCACCGGATACAGCGCTTGGAGCACTTTATTTTGTTTTGGAGCGGGATAATTCGACGAAACGGAAGCAAAATATTGCTCCTGTTGCTGCAGGGCTTTAGTATCATTAAAAAGCTGCCGCAACTGACTCATGATACCCATCGTTGTTGAGGGATAGGCTTGTCCCTGTGCCTCTTCAAACTGGGCCGTCACTCCTACTCCCTGTTCTAACAGTAAATCTTCAGTCTTTTTTCCATTGATAAAAAACAGGTCAACTTGACCGGGGAGCATCTGTCCTTTTAATCCCAATGCTGCCGTCGTAAATCCTTCTTTAGGAGCCTCAGAAAGAGCTTTACTGTCGGCTTGTAATAGCTCCGACGGCTTACGTTCGGGTTGAATTCCCGCACGCCCATAACCGGGATTGCCGGGTTCTCCGGGCGTTTCTATGTCTTCATCTATATCGGGACTTCCCCAGAGCGCATGGCCGTCAATAAATCCGGGATAGACATGTAAACTATCCCCGCCATCACGAACATAGGCATCAAAGGGAATGTCAACATTTTTGTCGACGTCCGTAATTACGCCATTTCTCCAAACGATCGTTCCCCCTTCAATAGAGTTTCCGTCTGATGTATGGATCGTTACATTTTTAAAAGCCTCAGCCGGTGACGACTGCGACCATCCCTGTAACGAACACACCATCAGAAAAGCAAAACAAAAAACAATTAAACGAGCTGTTTTCTTCATAAAGATTTGATTTAGTGCAAATTAAAACCAATCTGAATATATGGTTATAAGTGTAATTTGAAAGTTTCGAAAGGAAAAAAGATGTAAAGCAATAAATGAGTTTAAACCTGAGTGAGTTTGGTTTCTTACCACAGTTGTACATCTTTAATGCTGTGAACAATCTACTGCCTGCTTTATTAAAGATTTCTCAGCATTATACATGCAATGGATAAGATGCATAGAATAGAATTTGTTGCGCAGTAATAAGGATTGTAACTTTGCTGTTTCAAATTCTGAGTTTAGAATCTATTTAAAACGGAAAAGAAATACCCAATGAGTGAAGTACAACCCAGCGTCAGCTATAGTTTTACCATGCGTTTATATATCAAAAATAAACCAGGTATGCTGGCCAAGATTTTAAGTGAAATTGCAGATCATAAAGCAGATCCCGGCGCCGTTGATGTCGTAGAGGTTAAAGGAGAATATAAAGTCCGGGATTTGACCGTAAGTGCCCGCGATGAGGAACACTCCAAGGCTATTGTTAAAGCTGTTAAAGCAATTGATGGCGTCAAAGTTAGAAACGTATCTGACCGTGTATTTCTGCTCCATCTGGGAGGAAAAATCCGAATTGAAAACAAAGTGCCTGTCGATACTCGTGATTCCCTTTCGATGGCCTATACTCCGGGTGTGGGACGTGTCTGTGAAGCTATCGCAAAAGAAAAGGATAAAGTTTACTCACTCACGATAAAAGAAAATTCTGTAGCCGTGGTCAGTGATGGATCTGCCGTATTAGGGCTGGGTGATATTGGTCCAGAAGCCGCCATGCCTGTAATGGAAGGAAAGGCTATGCTTTTCAAAGAATTTGCGGACGTAGATGCCTATCCTATCTGCTTGCAAACCCAAGAGGTTGATGAAATTGTCAATTCCGTTAAATGGATGTCACCCGGATTTGGAGGAATCAATTTGGAAGATATCGGAGCGCCACGCTGCTTTGAGATTGAAGAAAAACTTAAGGAAGAGCTGGATATACCGGTTTTTCATGATGATCAGCACGGAACAGCCGTTGTAGCACTGGCTGCTACTATTAATGCTCTAAAAGTTGTTGAAAAAGACCTTTCTGATCTTCGAACAGTAATTGTTGGAGTCGGTGCGGCCGGTGTAGCCATCACCAAGATTCTGTTAGAAGCCGGTGCAGAAGATATTTTATGCTGCGACAGAAGCGGTATCATTAACCGGGAGAAGCTCGACGAACTCAATTCCAGCAAACAATGGGTGGCTGAAAATACCAACCCGAAAAACCTGTCCGGTTCCCTGTTGGATGCTACCAAAGATGCTGATCTCCTTATTGGCGTTAGCGGTCCGGGTACCGTCCCCATTGAAGCAATCGAACAGATGTCTGTTGATCCTATCGTCTTTGCACTTGCAAACCCGGTTCCGGAAATCATGCCGGAAGAAATACAGGGAATTGCCCGTATTATTGCCACCGGACGTAGTGACTATCCCAACCAGATAAACAATGTATTGGCATTTCCGGGACTTTTTCGCGGTGCTTTGGATGCTCGTGCTACTGATATTAATGAGGAAATGAAACTGGCTGCTGCTCATGCTATAGCAGAATGTATTGATAAAGAAGGACTTAGCGAAGAGTATATTGTCCCCAGTGTATTTAACAAAGAAGTAGTACGGAGAGTATCAGAAGAGGTTAAAAATGCGGCATATGACAGTGGAGTAGCACAACGTCCACAGCCGTAAAATCTTTTCCTGGAAAGGACAAATCCTTTTCTTCGTACAATTAATTACATCGGCGGCACGCGTCCGTATTGTGGCTTAACCAGTATTTCTTCAATAACTGTTCGTGGAGATAACCGAGTTAAATTGAGAATAATGTTAGCTACGTCATCGGGATCAATCAACAGATCCCGATCAATAAGCGAACCCTCCCAGGATGTAGATTGCGTTTGTCCCAGATTAATAGCCGTTACTCCTACTTCAGTTTCTAGCAGTTCCTGACGAAGTGAGCGCGTATATCCCAGTAGAGCATGTTTCGAAGCCGAATAAGCTCCGCTATCTTTAAGCCCCTCCACTGCTCCGACTGAGCAAATGTTAACGATTAATGAGTTAGATTTACTTTTTAAATCATCCAAAAAACGTTGTGTGATATTTACCGCCGAATATAAGTTTGCTCTTATTTGCTGATCAAATTCTTTGAAACTGGTTTTCTCTAACTTTTTTAGTAGAAATGATCCCGCATTATTTACAATAATTTTCGGTGGCGGAAAATCCTTAGGAAGCTTCAATTTCGCAACGCTCTCGGGCTTAGCTGCATCACATGGTACAATAACAACCTTGTTATCCCCTATATTGTTACATAGAGTTTGAGTGTCTTTTAGATCGGATTTTGTTCTGGCAATAAGCAGAAGCGCATATTCGGTTTCACGGGCAAAAGCCTGTGCAATACGTCGGCCAATACCACGACTGGCACCGGTAATAACCACAGAATGGTTTTTCTGGTCAGTCACTTATCTGACCTCCATAAACTTATGCGTCTGCAGGCTGATGCCCCACTGCGGATTTTTCTTTACGTAATCTATAATTAAATCTACGGCTCCCTCCTTTTCCCATTCAGGTTGTAGTAAAAGCTGTGTGCTATCTGGACATTTTGAAGCATTTTTCTCCGCCCATTCCAGATCCTTATTGGTTAATACAACTACTTTTAATTCATCGACATAAGGAAAGATATCATCCAACGGTTCTTTAAAACGCTTGGGGGAAAGCGTAATCCAATCGAGATAGCCCGATATAGGCGATGAACCACTTGTTTCGATATGCACCTGAATTCCAGCCTGTTTTAATTGAAAGGTAAGCGGATCAAGATCGTGCAAAAGCGGTTCACCACCGGTGATAACGGCAAATTCGGCACCACTGTTTTTGGCTCCCTGAACAATTTCTTCAACAGTCTTTGGGGGATGTTCTTCCTCATCCCAGCTTTCCTTTACATCGCACCACCAACAATTTACATCGCATCCCGCTGTACGAATAAAATATGCCGGACGTCCTGTATGTGCTCCTTCACCCTGAATAGTATAGAAATCTTCCACCAAAGGATATTCTACCGACAGCATCTGATCCTGATCGATAAGCTCTTCCAATTTTTCCTGATCAAATTCGTTAAACATTATTCTCTGTGTATTCCACCCAACTATTTTCGGTTTCCCAAACGGTGACATTTAATTCAATACCTTCGGGAATACGCTGCTGGGTTTCCTTATAAATAAATTCGGCTATTCGTTCTGCTGTGGGATTCACCGGCATCTCTTCATTCAATACGGAGTGATCCAATCCTCCTTTTTGAGAGCCCTTGGAAGCCCACTTTAATTCCCTAAAATCACAGACCATATCATCCGTATCAAGATACTTCGACGGATTCAGCTTATGCGATTTTGCAGAGATATGGACTTTGTAACTATGGCCGTGCATACGACCACATTTGCCGTCATAGCCCTCAATTAAGTGAGCAGCATCAAACTTAAATTCTGTATGTAATGTCCACGTGGGCATTATGCTGGTTGTTCATTAGTTCCATAAGAAAAGGCTTGCCGTCGCTGACAAGCCTTCAAAAATAAGGAAATATTGAGACAATTAGGAATTACTTAGGCCACTTAATCGTACATCCCAATGCTTTGGTGGTCTTGGGATCAATCTCTTTACCCGCTACCAGGTTTTGGATCGCATTTTTTAGGTAAGGCTGATCAACTTCCTCTGCTGATTTGGCATTATCATCGATGGCACCGGTGTATACCAGTTCCATATTGCTATTAAAGAGGAATATATCGGGTGTACGGGTTGCTCCAAAAGCTTCGGCCAACTTCGCCTGCTCGTCAAGAGCATAATAAAAGTCATAGTTACTTGATTTTGCCCGGGCTTGCATATCATCCATCGATTCCCCATCGTTACGGATGGCTGCGTTGGGATTTAACATTATAACCCCTATTCCATTCTCCTCAGCCATTTTTGTGATAGGATTATATCGGTCTTCCCAAGCCTCAACCCAAGGACAGGTATTACACGAAAAGTTAACCAGCAATCCATTTTCTCCCGCGACTTCTTCAAGCGTTAACACTTCTCCCGATACGTCTGTCACTTCCACATCCGTAAGCGGAGCTTTAGAGCCAATTTCTAACCTATCTGCAAGCTTATCTTCAACCGGCAAAAACGCCAGAAATCCAACAGATAATAATATTAATAACACATAAACTAATCTATGTAATTTCATGATAGTCAGTTGTTTATTGCTTTTTTAATGTAACGTTCAAACTTTTCGTATTCGGCACCTTGTTCCCAGCTGGCAATAACTTTACCCTCCTTATTCAAAACTTTCGTAAATGGCAGGGCCCCGCTCCAATCATTCGACAACGCCTCGATAAAAGGCTGATCTTTGCCTGTTTTAAAAAAGGTTGCCCAATCTACATTTTGCTCTTTTAAAAACTCCAAGGCTTTATCGCGCTGACTTGGAAAATCAGCCGAGACAAAAACAACGTGTAGCTCATCCTCATATTCTTGCTTCAGATCTACAATATAGGGAAATTCTTCGATACAAGGTGCACACCAAGTAGCCCAAACATTAACCAACACAGCCTTTTCACCTTGATAGGAACGGATGACTTCCTGCAGTTCCTCACCAGTGGTATCTTTTAATAATTCTTCATCAGAAATATGCTGTGCCGCCGATTCGCTTACCGAACCGAACGCCGTCAGTACAGCAAAACAGAGAAAAAGTACTATCTGCTTAGATTTCATCATAAATTACTCCATTTCCTCATTAGGATCCCAAAAATGACGGTCAATATCTACCTGGTATTCATCAACAAATGTAACTTTTTCCTGCTTTAAACGTTCTCGCATGGTATCATCGGGGAAATATGCACGTCCCGACAGCTCACCATTTCTGTTAACAACACGGTGAGCGGGTATGTTCGTTTCTGCTACTTTATTTAATGCATATCCCACCATCCGCGCACCAGACGCAATACCTAGAAAGCTAGCAACGGCGCCATAGGTAGTAACGCTACCCATGGGAATTTGCTCTACAACCTTGTAAACACGCTGGTAATAATCATCCATGGCGTATCATTCCAAAATATTAAGCATTTTTTTTGCAGTATCCTGGTCAATCCGCTGGTTTTTTCTTGCGTTCTTAACGGTCCTCAGCCCTAATATCCGGTATAGCGTTAAAAGCTCTGGCTGACTTTTAAGTAAATCCAGATGATGTTTTACTGTTGGTATGTCTCCACGTTTAATGGGACCGCTCAGGGCCTCTTCAAAAGATTGAACCTCAATATTTTGAAGCGTCGTCTTTACCAGCGGCATAAGCGCTTTTTTAGCTTCTTCTGGGGCAAGGTCACTGACTGCAGCCGTTTCTACTGCTGCATCTAACAGCGTATTTAAATAATTTGATGCCATTACGGCTGCGGCGTGTAAATGGGATTTTTGATCTTCAGTAACTTCTAACGTATCTGCCCCAAGTTTTTGTGCAATCTCTTTAAGCTGGGGAAAAGCAGAGGTATCACCCTGTAGGCTAAAATAGATATCCTCAAAATCTGATGCGCTTGATTGCTTAGTAAATGTCTGTAACGGATGTAAACAAGCAATGCTCCCACCCTTTGATTCTAATACCTTAAGAAGGCTTGCCGATTCGTTCCCCGAACAGTGTACAAATATATTATTATTGAAATCTTCCAAAATAACAGCCAGCCGTTGAGCAATATTGTTAATGGCCGAATCTGAAACCGTAATAAATATAAGATTACCCAACTCATAATCGTTTGATGGGAAAGATCCCGATATACTTATATCAAGCTCATCTGCGAGATCTTGGGCTTTATCAGCAGTACGGTTAAAAATGCTCTTAATGGGAATTTCTGCCGCTGATAACGCTCTAGCTAAAGAATTACCCAATCCGCCCACACCAATTATTGTGATCTCAGGTGCTGGCATAATAGTTTATGAAAAGATTACCTTTTGATGATCGGCATATCCCGTTAACAAGCTGCCGCTGTAATCTTGATACTTGCCTCGCAAAAAGTGAAGGTCAAGCTTCCATTTGTTGGCAACAATTATTCCAGCGATAAATGATGTAGTGCCCTTAATGTGCGACTCACCGCTATTTAAATAATTCATAAGTCCCGACTCATTTTGGGATTCCACCATCTTGACGACCTTTTCAAATTCACTTTTTCGATCATTGTCGAGCTCACAACTAAATACCAGCAGTGCACTGCGTGATGCAAGTACCTCTTCGAGCACATATCCTATTTCCTTTACAATAGCAGGGTCGGGATCAGCAATTTGCACGCTGAGAGCTTCAAAATCATCCGAAAGGGTTTGCAGAAACATCAGTTGTTGGAAGAGACTGATATTCTTTGTAAAAGCCTCATCGTGGATGAAGAAATCATCGTCTTCATCACAAAACTCATTACGCATATAATCATTAACCGGCACTTTGCCGAGCGACGTTTCAAAAAAAGAATTAGATGCCATCGGCAACTTTTTATCCAGCTTTTCATCGTATGATTCTACGATAACCACGGTATCGTAATTCGACATATCCAGCCGACTGTAAATGTCGCATGCCCGTTCAAAATTATCCTCGTTAATCTCTTCAGGGGCAAACAGCAACCGGATATGGTCATTGACTCCTTCATGGCGCTCCCGTGCTTTATCAAGTCCTTCTTGGATATGCTTGCGGGAATAAGAAGTAATATTCATAAAATAGTTCTTCTGAATTTTAATTAATGATAATATGCAACGGCTAACCAGTTATTTTTCAATTTAAAACTACAAATTTTAGCTCTTTTATCATTATTTATTTCAGCAAATATCCGGTCGGATTCTCGGTTTATTTGCACCTCATTCATATTCATGCGCAACCCTTGACCGCGAAGTTTTATATAGGCTTCCTTTATAGTCCACAAACGAATAATCGAGATTTCTTTGAGAATACTTGTTTCTTTGGAGTGGGTGATTCGCTGCTTAAGCTTTGCGGAAACTGTTCGATCAACAGGTTCTAAATCAACTCCGAAGGGATACTCCAGCGCTAATCCACAAAAGACGAAATGATCCGTATGGGCAATACTGACAAAAAACTTTTTGCCATCCGTTTTCCCAAAAGGTTGTCCAAGTTCATCTTTTAAAATTTCAAAATCTGAACCAATTCCTATTCGCCCTGCAATCTCTTTCAAGGTAATCCGGGAGGTTACAAACTCGCACTTACGTTTGAGGCTTTTGCACAGCTCAAGCTCGCTCTTTTCCTCTGTACTGAGTTGGCTTATAGCTTCAGGAGTAATGGGAACAATCTCTGTCAAAGAAAACGCCGCGTTAAACGGCAAATGTTTTTTAATTTCTGAAAGCGGATTATCCATTACATTATCTTATTCAATCTAAAACAACTGAAAATCTTTAATTTTACGCTTTTCTGAAACTATTAATTGGGCACTCCCGAAAAAGAAAAATATTATTCTAAAGCATAGCACCAGAATGAATAAATACCTTCTGCCCTGTTACCTCCTAAAGACCAAGCGTGCTATCTAAATGCGTTATTATAATATATATTAAAGACGTATTTGCTATACTATAAAAGTAATTCGACAATATTATTCCACAAGAAATAAAAGAGAGGTTGTTATGAAATTAAATACCACCATACTCCTAACTTTCCTATTGAGTCTTATCTCCTGTTCAATGTTAGGCAACGATTCGAATAAATCAACAATAGTTGGAGAGTGGGAATGGCTTAAGTCAACAGGTGGTTTCGCCGGGCACACAATAACACCAGATTCAACCGGATATTCGGAACAGCAGCTTCACTTTGGGCCGGATAGTGAGTTTTTATTTTTTCGTGCAGATACGATGGTCACATCAGGACAATATTCCCTTTCTAAGGAAAGCGAAAAAATCATGATAAAATATAGTACGGGAGATGGTCCCCATCTTCCTGATCAATGGGTCGAGTTTAACAACAATGATACGCTGGTACTCAGAGATAGATGTGCAGATTGTTATACAAGTACGTATAAAAGGAAAAATTAATCAATATTATTCTATTTGTTTAGAGCCTTTTAAATAATATAACGCATCGATATAGATATCTCATTATTGGTCTTCTACTGATTGTAATAGGAATGGAATTTAAGATATAGTCGCTCTAAATGAAGCTTATTGGGAAAGAATCGAAATCAGAAAAAGGTATAAAATACCTAAGACCCGTAACTGTTAGTATATATGTAATCTGTCCTTATCGCGAAGATCTCATAAGTCCTTTCAGCAATTCTTGATACGACTCAATATCTTGATCGTTTTGCTGTGTCTTAAGCTTAATTGAACCATTGAGAATTAACTCGCATTGCTGCCCTTTATAGCTAAATTCAACGACCTCTAATTCATTTGGGGCATCATAATATGGTTCACAAACGTCGCTTACGAAAAAAACCTCGTATTTAAGTTGTTGAGTCAGCGAATGAAACAAACGCTTATTCATGAGTTCTCCCATATTTAAAATTTTTACTCTCCAATTCGATCTCTTTGTGATCGATTACTTACGTTACGATTTGAGAAGTGGAACTTTATTATTTAATGAACAAAATGCTACTATTTAAAGGGATTTTAATGCAGATTATTGAATTGTAATCTAAGTCTGCCTTATCAAATAACCGCTTTCATCCCCCCTACTGAAGAAGAACATTTTGCTTGCTATAATGTAGATAACTACAATTAAATCTTGAATAAGGTTAAGTGGCTTATTTAAAAAATGCAAGCCAATAAGAAAATATTCTTGACAAAGTCTTTCATAGCCACCTAGATATTTATTTACCAGCTGTTAATCGTACAGAAATTCCGTGCATTCAGAAAGATATCAGGAACGAACAAGTTCCGGATCGTGAGTACCTCAAAGAGTAAAATTAGCTGGAAAGAATAATCTCACTTTAAAAAACACAAAAGGTGGTTAAAATTTCTATATATCATGATATTCACTCAAAAGAATGTAGTAACACTATAAATTATACGCGTTTGTAAAACGATAAATTATAGCTGAGAAAAAAATCAAACTTTTGCCATGAATTCTTTATTTTTAGCGACTTAATAAACCATAGTAAAAACGAAACAAATACGACTTTCTCATGAGCAATACTGAGTCTTCAGTAAGCGAACAACACGAAATACGTCTGGAAAAATTACAGGAACTCCGAGAGATGGGGTACGATCCTTATCCTTATGACTTTGAGGTAACACATAAGAGCAAACAGATTTTAAATCGACCAGAGCTCATTAAAAAGGACGACCAGGATGAAGAAGATGTTGAGAAAGTTGCTGTTGCCGGACGTGTGATGACGCGGCGTATTATGGGCGGATCTACATTCTTCAATCTGCAAGACTCAGAAGGTCAAATACAGATATATATCCGCAAAAATGATGTCGGCAAAGAAGAGTACAATGAAGTATTCAAACGGCTGACTGATATTGGTGACATCGTTGGTATTAAGGGCCATGTATTTAAAACAGGTACCGGTGAAACAACCGTCTATGCCAAATACTTTACGCTGCTCAGCAAAACCCTCCGCCCTATTCCACTCCCAAAAGAAGTTGAAGAAGACGGTGAAACAAAGGTCTATGACGCATTTACGGATAAAGAGCAGCGCTACCGCCAACGTTATCTTGATCTGATTGTAAATCCTGAGGTACGCGAGGTATTTCAACAGCGGACCGATATGGTTCAGGCAATGCGTGATTATATGAACGAAGAGGGATATATGGAGGTTGAAACACCTATCTTACAGCCTATTTACGGTGGTGCTTCAGCAGAGCCCTTTGTAACGCATCACAATGCGCTTGATATGAAACTATACCTCCGTATTGCCAATGAGCTGTATCTCAAGCGACTTATTGTTGGCGGATACGATGGCGTCTATGAATTTTCTAAAGACTTTCGCAACGAGGGGCTTTCCCGATTCCATAATCCCGAATTCACCCAGGTAGAGCTCTATGTAGCCTATAAGGATTACAACTGGATGATGGAGTTTGTAGAGAATATGATTGAATCGGTAGCAAAAGCACTTCATGGATCTACCACCGTTATTGTTGGTGATAATGAGATCGATTTTTCTGCTCCCTGGCCTCGTATTCCGATGTTCGAAGCTATTGAAGATGAGACGGGTAAAGACCTTTACGGCAAAGATTTAGATGAATTGAAAGAAATTGCCGGTGAGTTAGATGTGGAACTGGAAGATAGTTTCGGAAAAGGCAAAATCATTGATGAAATCTTCGGAGAATATGTTGAGCCAAAGCTTATACAACCTACATTTATTACGGACTATCCCATTGAAATGAGTCCACTTGCCAAGAAGCACCGCGAAAAAGAAGGACTCGTTGAACGATTTGAATGCATCTGTAATGGTAAAGAAATTGCCAATGCATTCTCGGAACTCAATGATCCGGTGGATCAGCGTGCACGTTTCGAAGAGCAGGCTCGACTACGTGCCGAAGGTGATGAGGAAGCAATGGCTATTGATGAAGACTTCTTGCAGGCTCTTGAATACGGCATGCCTCCTACCGCGGGACTTGGTATCGGCATTGACCGTCTGTCAATGATTATGACTGACTCAGATTCCATCCGTGACGTATTATTCTTCCCGCAAATGAAACCTGAGAAGTAAACACTCCTTTAAAAGTCATTTCGAACGCAGTGAGACATTTTTGTTTTCAATATATCATTAAAAGATCACTCCAACGTTCCAGATGATAATATTTAAATTAACGCCATGAATTTTGAGTGGTATTTAGCTAAACGATATTTCAAGGGTAAGCGGAAAGGGTCTCGTTTTCTATCCTTTATTAAAGTGATGGCTATAACCGGCGTAGCTGTTGGTTCGGCCGGGCTACTTATTGCATTGTCGGTTGTTCACGGTTTTAAATCCGTAATCGACAATAAAGTTCTTGGTTTTGCTCCTCACGTAACCGTAACTTCGTTTGGAGGCAGGGCCATAGAACGAGCTGATACCCTTTTAAAAGAGCTAGATACTTATCCCGAGATCAGTAAAGCCCAAGCTGTTGTCAATGGCCAGACTATGATTCAAGGTGCTGATAACGTAACAGGAACGCTGCTAAAAGGTGTAGATAAAGAAGGAGATGTAACAGATATCAGAGATTATATAACAAAGGGAACCTACGATCTTAGTACAGACAGTGCCGGTCGCCCGGGAATAGTTATTGGTTCCAAGTTAGCGCAAACACTTAACGTTGATATAAATTCCACCCTCACCGCATACACGGTTGATGGTCTTCCCTCCCCATTAAGTTCGCCTGAAATTGAACAGTTTCGACTTTCTGGAATTTATCAGACAGGTATAGGTCAATTTGATGATATTTTGGCGTTGTCAGCCAGACCTTATGTTCAAAAGTTTTTTCTCAAATCACCTGAAGAAGCCTCAGCAATAGAAATTCGCCTCAAAAATCAGTCTCAAATAGAATCTCTGGGCAAAAAACTGGATGGTGAACTCAGTTATCCTTACTTCTCAGAAACGATTTATGAGCGCTACAGCAATATCTTTGCATGGGTAGACCTACAGGAACAGACTATTCCCTTTGTCATAGCTGTAATGATTATTGTAGCGGCCTTTAACCTAATTGGTACCGTATTAATGATGGTGCTTGAAAGAACACGCGATATTGGCATCCTAAAGACCATTGGTGCCAGTGACAAAAGTATTCGTGGCATCTTTTTGCTGGAGGGATTATTCGTAGCTGTGGTTGGCTTATTAATCGGAATCTCACTTTCACTGGCCTTTGCATGGCTGCAGTCAACCTATCACATTATTCCGCTTTCCGAACAAAATTATTATATGGCCTATGCTCCCGTTGAGCCGCACATGCTTGATTTCGTACTGGTCACAGGCGTCACGCTTTTTCTCTGTGCCCTTGCCTCTTGGCTTCCTGCTCGCATTGCATCTAAAACCGACCCCCTTAAAGTTATTGCTTACGGGCGATAAGTAACACTAATGGCACCCAGCAGTGAGTAATCTCTCACTTTATTTACGATTTATGTATTTTTTATCCTTTCTATTCCTTTGGGACCAATAAAACTCTTGATAATTCTATTAGCACCATCTTCGTCAAAATGTAACTCGACTAATCTGTTGAAATAAGTATTCTTTTTGATCTCTTTGAGATTTTTAAGAGATTTTTTACTATCTGCTTGAGGCATATCATCTGCAAGCAGAGGGGAATAAAGAGAAAGGATAGTTAGCCCGTTTTCATAATCTGTCATCTCAATGATCCGGAGTGACTTCGTCAATCTGTAGGTTGGAACTGCGAGAAAAAGGAATATAATTCCTAAAACGGTTAGGATAAGATTTTTTGAGACAGATTCTATAACACCTATTTGACTAGCTTCATTAACAACATTAATTACAGCAAAAACCCCAAATATGTAGATAAGTATTGAAAGGAGACCAGTACTATAGACCAAAAGGTTATTTGAAATTTTGTGTGTTTTCTTCATCGATTGATGATTTTATAAAATATGTCAGGTTAGCGGCTTCAGAAATTCACCATTATTCCTTCATTGCAGGATTCGAAACGGAACGGAAACCTACTATACCTCAATAAATATTTCATAGCAAGATAGAGGTCTCGATACCGGTTTACCTCGCTCGACATAAGAACCGACATCTTTTCTTATACCTGCATTACGCCCGTTTTAAACTCTTCGATGTCTGGGTTATGGTTTGCACATTTTATAGCATGTGAAATGCGGTCACGAGTTTCAATGGGATTAATGATTCCATCAACCCAGAGACGAGCGGCTGCATATCGTACATCAGTCTGCTCCTCATAGCGTTCGCTTATCTCTTTCATAATCTCCTGCTCCTCCTCTTCGGTAATTTCCTTACCCTTCTTCTCAAGCGTTGAAACACGAATTTGGGTTAACACTTTTGCGGCTTGTGTCCCTCCCATAACCGCAATCTGGGCTGACGGCCAGGCATACATAAAGCGCGGATCATAAGCACGTCCACACATGGCATAATTGCCCGCACCATAGCTGTTGCCAACAACAATAGTAATTTTAGGTACCGTACTATTGGATACGGCATTCACCATCTTGGCACCATCTTTTATGATACCTCCGTGCTCTGCCCGCTTGCCAATCATAAATCCGGAAACATCCTGTAAAAAGACAATCGGGATCTTCTTTTGATTGCAATTCATAATAAATCGGGCTGCTTTATCGGCGGAATCAGAATAGATAACACCACCTACCTGCATTTCGCCCTGTTTGGTGCGTGTCACCTTGCGCTGATTTGCTACAATTCCAACGCTCCATCCGTCCACACGGGCAAACCCTGTAATAAGCGTTTGCCCATATCCCTTTTTAAACTCGGTAAAGGAATCCTCATCCACAATGCACTCCAACACCTTATTCATGTCATACGGCTTGGTACGATCATCCGGAAAAACATCGAAAATTTCAGTTACATCCCTGGCCGGTTCTACAGGATTTTTTCGGTTAAATCCAGCTTTATCAAACGGACCCAGCTTATCAACGAGATCGCGTACTGTTGAAAGACACTCCTCATCATCTTCCATTTTATAATCCGTCACACCGCTAATTTCTGTATGCGTAGTTGCCCCGCCCAAGGTCTCGTTATCCACCTCTTCGCCGATAGCCGCTTTCACCAGATAGCTGCCCGCCAAAAAGACGCTGCCGGTTCCATCAACTATAAGAGCTTCGTCACTCATAATAGGAAGGTATGCCCCGCCGGCTACACAACTACCCATAATGGCTGCAATCTGTGGGATGCCTTCGGCACTGAGGCGAGCATTATTTCGAAAAATACGTCCAAAGTGCTCCTTATCAGGGAAAATCTCGTCCTGCATGGGCAGATAAACACCGGCAGAATCCACCAAATAAAGAATGGGTAGCTTATTCTCTAGTGCTATTTCCTGAGCTCGTAAATTCTTTTTCGCTGTGATGGGAAACCAAGCTCCCGCTTTCACTGTAGCATCATTGGCTACAATCACGCAATCACGCCCTGAAACCGTTCCAACCCCCGTTACAACACCTCCGGAAGGGCATCCGCCCTCATCTTCATACATCTCATAGCCGGCCCACAATCCCAGCTCATAAAGTCGCGTATCATCATCGATCAACATATCGATACGTTCGCGGGCGGTAAGTTTTCCTTTGTTATGCTGTTTTTTAATTCGCTTTTCTCCCCCGCCCTTTTTAATCTCCTCCTCGGTTTTATTGATCTCTTGAATAAGTGATTTTAAATCCTGTGGAGATGAACCATTTGAATCTTGGGAACTCATAGATGTGATTTATTATTTTGGATAATAGTTGAACTCATTTAAGCGTTTCAAAAATAACGAAATTTAGCAATCTCGAAAGTATTGATTCTATATATTCCACCAAAAGTTCTTTAGTTTACTTTTTGAGATTAACATCCATAAAAACTTATCAGCTTGTGAAAAACTCCAAAACGTATCTGGCGACCTTGTTCGTTATCCTGTTCTCAATTACTTCGGTTTCTGAACTTTACGCGCAACGTAATGTCAGCTATCAAGATCTGGCTATGCGTCAGCAACAGCAGCAGGCCTCGTTTGACTACCTGACACTGCCAGGAAATGATGATAATAGTGCTGTACAATTTGTCGTCATCTTTCATGTTCCTTACAGCTCTTTGCCTTTTAAGAAAAACCGAGATCGCTCATCAGAAAATGAATATTTCAGTTCTATGGACCTGATGCTGGAAGTTTTTAAAGCAAAAGAAGCAAATATGGGCAAAGGAAATGAAAATATTTCCGTTGAAGGGCTGGAACCCGCCGGCCGCGCCTTTTGGGCAGATACCGCTTATGCAAAAGACTATGAAAGCAGTCAGTCTGGTGAAAAGTTTTTAAGCGGTTTTATCAAAGTGAATCTTAAGCCCGGCTCGTATAATTATGTACTGCAAATGAAACGAGGCGAACAAACTGATAGTCGGATTTCCCGTACGCAAAAAATCAACATAAAATCTTATAGTGAAAAGAAGACAGGAAATGTTCTTGTTAGCCCTACACTTACTGACAAATCTGAATCTTCCCGTTTTATTCTAAATACAACTGGAAATACTGTTGAATACGCCAAAGATTTTTATGCTATTGCCTATCTGCCGCAGTATCAGGAGGACGAAACTTACACGTTGGATATCATTAAATTAAGTGCTTTACAAGAGGATACAACCAAGCAAAACAACGTATTTTCAAAGAAGCTAACAGGAGAAAATATCAAAACAGATGTCCGACCCCAGTTGCTTCATACCGAAGCAAAACCCTATCTAAATCTCAACGAAACGAATAACGGATACACTTATGCTATCATTGATGTGCCCAATAGCAAATTCGAAAATTCTTTATATCAGCTTACGATAAAAAATAGTGCTGGGGATATTGTTGTCCGAGATAACTTTCGCTCCCAATGGAAAGATATGCCTACCAGTCTCTTAAATTTAGAGATCTCCATAGAGATGCTTCGATTTATTGCTAACAAGGAAACCATTAGAAAAATCAACAGTGGAACTCCTGCAGAACGAGAAAAAAGGTTCCGCTCATTCTGGAAAGAGCGCGACCCTACCCCGAATACTGAGTTTAATGAACTGATGGCTGAATATTATCAACGAATCGATTATACCTATAAAAACTTTACTACAGAAAATACCATTGGCTACAATAGTGACCGGGGTGAAGTGTATATAAAATTTGGGTCCCCAGAAGATATTAACCGCAAATTTCCCAAAGATGGTCCCACTACTGAAATATGGACTTATCCTGACAGACAGTTCATTTTTGAGGCAACAACAGGCTTTGGAGATTTCAAACTTGTTTCCAATCAATCAAGATAAACTGGGCAAAGCTACTGTATGCAGAAACGTATTGCCATAAGCATTGGAGACATAAATGGGATCGGACCAGAAGTAGTCATAAAATCATTGCATGATCTCTCATTGGCAGGAATCACGCCTATAATTCTGAGCTCAAGAAGAGTGGTGGATTTCTGGCTCAGTAATCTCTCCAAATCACTGGATTACCATTATGCACAATCCGTTGATGAGATTGCCGAACAGCAGGTTAACCTGCTTCAAACCTACGCCGATGAAGCCATTACAGTTAAACCTGGCGACTTCTCCAAACAATCCGGAAAATGCGCTATGCTGGCAGTCGAAGAGGGAATTTCGCTTTGTAAGTCGAAACAAGCTGATGCCTTGGTCACTGCTCCGATATCAAAAGAAGCTGTAAATTTAGCGGGATACCATATACCGGGACATACCGAATTTCTGGCGGAAAAGACAGATACTTCTGATTTTATGATGATATTGGTGCACAAGAACTTACGAGTGGGACTTGTAACCGGACATATCCCTCTTTCCCAAATTGCATCAACCCTTTCGGCTGATTCGATTAAAAGATATATACGGATTATACACAAAACTTTGAGAAATAATTTCAATATTTCTTCGCCTAATATTGCAGTGCTTGGTCTCAATCCTCATGCCGGCGACGGCGGCATTATTGGTATGGAAGAACAAGATACTATTGCTCCGGCTTTAAAAGATCTACAGTCTGAAGGGCTCTCGATTTCGGGTCCTCATCCCGCTGATGGATTTTTCGGAAATAGAAAATATGAGGAGTACGATGGCATTGTGGCTATGTATCACGATCAGGGACTAATTCCATTTAAAACACTTTCTTTTGGCGGTGGAGTTAATTTTACCGCCGGACTTCCGATCATTCGCACATCTCCGGACCATGGAACAGCTTTTGATATAGCCGGACAAAACAAGGCAAATCCGTCATCATTTATCGAAGCTCTTAAGCTTGCTTCAGAACTTATTGAACATCGAAACAAACAGGTATCAAAGGATGAGCACCAATAACACCGAACAGCATCCGGAATACTCCAAACTGGCTGATATTTATGATGCTGTTATGGAAGATGTTGATTATGAGTTATGGGCAGATTTTATCGATGCTATCATGCTCGAGCACCATCCTGATCCTGTAGATATTCTGGAACTTGCCTGTGGTACGGGTTCTGTTTCGCTTTTTTTGGATGAGTTGGAGTGCTATAACGTGATGGGGACTGACAAATCATTACAGATGATCCAAAAAGCCCGTGAGAAAAATAAAGCTATGCGTTGCAATGTCGATTTTAAGGTTATGGATTTCTTGGATCTGCAGCTCGACCGCACTTTTGACGCTGCATTTAGTGTTTTTGACAGTATCAACTATCTTCAGAATGCCGATGAAGTACTAAGATTTCTGAATGAGACAGCGTCATTCCTCAATCCCGGCGGTCTACTCATTTTTGATTTTACAACGCCCAAAAATTCCATACAGGCTATTGAATATCTAAATAACGAAGAGGGTTATACCGAGGATAACTACCGCTATTTTCGGAAAAGCAGTTACGATGCCGAAAACCAACTGCATGAAAACACCTTTCGAATAGAAAAACTTGCTGACGATCAGGAGACCGTCGTGCAGGAATTCAGCGAAGTTCATCAGCAAAGGATCTATACCCTGCAACAAATGCTTGATATTATCGATCAAACAACGTATAACATACGAGCAAAATATAGCGGTTTCGACTTTGAGGAAGCCGATGACCATAGTTTACGAATCACAATGGTATTACAATGTCCCAGCAATCAGTAATTGAATTTTCGAACGTAACAGTATCTTACGATCACCAGCCGGTGCTCGACAACGTTAACTTTTCGCTTGATAACGGTGAATTCACCTATTTAATTGGTCAAACCGGAGCCGGTAAAAGTTCGTTTCTGCGACTCATTTATCGAGACTTGCTACCCGATTCCGGCAACGTTCGCGTAGCCGATCTGGATGTTACCTCTCTTCCCGATAAAAAGGTACCCTATCTCCGGCGCAGACTTGGTATCGTATTTCAAGATTTCCAACTTCTTCCTGACCGATCGGTATATGATAATGTGGCCTTTTCGTTGCAAGTAACGGGAGAAAAGAAAAGCTATATCAAGCAGCGGGTGGTTGAAGTACTGGGGATGGTTGGATTAAGCCACAAACGAAAAAATATGCCCAGTGACCTATCTGGGGGCGAAAAACAGCGTGTAGTCATTGCCCGAGCATTGGCCAATGAGCCGCGTATTATGCTGGCCGACGAACCCACGGGCAATCTTGACCCCGAAGCCTCAGCCTCCATTATGGAGCTCCTCAAACAGATCAATAACAGGGGTATGGCTGTACTGATGGTAACCCATGACTATGATACCGTTAAACAATATCCCTATCGGACATTAAAACTGGAAAGAGGAAAAATCAAAGAAATGGCAACTGAAAAACTATAATATCGGCTTATATTTTCCTTTATAACTGCCGGATTTTATCGATTATCATCGATTGCAAAATTCCATTGAACTGTTCATTGAATTCTGTTCTTCTATGAAATCCTTTCAAGCTGCCATTCTCATAAGCACCATAATATTTCTTTCTGCTTATCCTGTATCAGCTCAAAGCGGTACCTATGCAACTCCATCCATACAACCCGGAGCTATATCTTTGCAAAGCAGTACTGCGGTATACAATCCCTCCATTTCTAGATTGTGGTTACAATTCGGTTCGGGTGTTGTATTAGGTGCTGCCGGTGGACTTTTAGGAGGTGTCGGCGGATTTGCGGCAAACGGATTTAACGATGATTTCAATGCTATTGGTCCTGTGTTATTAGGAACTTCAATAGGATATTTAACAGGTGGTGCTCTCGGGATATATTTAGTTGCAAACTCAAGTTCCTACGATGCTTCTTTCGGCTATATAATTTTGGGTAATATTGTTGGTGCTGGAGTCGGGATCGGAGGAATCCTTTTGGCAGAGAATACATTCAAAGGAGATGCTCCAAAAACATTAGATGTTGGACTTGCATTTTCTTCCGTAATTATTGGGGGAATAATCGCAAATAGCCTAACTATTAAAAAGAGATCCAATCAATCATCAGCACTTTTCAACATATCAGATAGTAATTCACAATTAGCTATACCATCAATAAAACTGACTAAAACGAACCATGTAAATTTTGATAAAATGGAAATGCGGAATTCCTATTCTCCAACGATAAAACTGTTAAACATTTCTTTGTAAATACGTTACCTTTCAACAACTTAACTGTACCAAACTTTTTTGATAAAATGAATCTCCGCGAGCGGACACAAAAAGTACGGGAATATGCCCTTCGATTAGGTTTTAACGATTGCGGATTTGCCAAAGCCGGTCGGCTCGAAAAGGAAGAACGACGACTGCGAGAGTGGTTGAACCAAGATCGACACGGAACGATGGGTTGGATGGAAAATCATTTCGAGAAACGGGTTGATCCTACTAAGCTTGTTCCCGGATCTCGATCTATTGTCTCGGTTGTTGGAAGTTATTTTCATCCTGATCACGAACGTCAAATGCAACAGGATAATAAGCCAAAGATTGCCAAATATGCTCAAGGACGTGATTATCACAAAGTATATAAGAAGAAACTAAAAAAGCTTTTTGCTCAAACCAGAGAACTTTTGGGCGGACTCGAAGGACGTGTTTTCGTGGATTCCGCTCCGGTTTTAGACAAAGCCTGGGCGGTAAGGTCAGGACTCGGATGGATGGGTAAAAATTCGAATATTCTGAATAAGAATCTGGGTTCATTCTTTTTTATTGGTGAAATGATCGTGGACGCTGAATTTAACTATGATACGCCGGTAACCGACCACTGCGGCAGCTGTACTCGATGTATTGATGCTTGCCCTACCAACGCTATTTATGAACCTTACAGAGTAGATGCCACCAAGTGTATCTCTTATCTGACCATCGAACTGAAAGAAGAAATTCCAGAAGAACATCGAGATGATCTTGCCGGATGGATGTTTGGCTGTGATATCTGTCAGGATGTTTGCCCCTGGAACCGTGACGCCACATACGGCGAGATGGATGACCTGTTTCCCCGGGATAAAATATTAGATCATGACATCAATTACTGGGAAGAACTGGATATTCCCCAATACGATGCTCTTTTCGAGGGAAGTGCAATCAGACGGGCTAAATTTGAGAAGTACAAAGATAACGTAGCCGCTGCAGCACAAAGTCTGCAACAAGATCAGTCATAGCTTTAGAAGCGATGTCGCTTATCTTTGAGGGCTTTGTAAAGCAGTTCACGAGCTCTGAATATATGAGCCTTTACAGTACCAAGTGGCTTATCAAGGATATCTGATATTTCTTTATAGCTTTTCTCCTCCATATGCCGTAATTCAATCACTTTCCGATATTTTTTGGGAAGGTCATCAATAGCATTTTGTACAATCTCTTTACGCTGCTTTTTGATGATATCACGGTCGGTGCTGGCGGACTCATCTGGCAGCTGCATTTCCATCTCCCCATCCTTGGTTTTCATGGGCTTATCGATGGAGAGTGTTTTTAACTTTTTCTTACGCAAGTAATCAATAGTATTGTTAGTGGCAATACGATATAACCACGTTGAAAAAGCGTAATTGGTACTGTAGGTATTTAAATTATCAAATGCCTTAACAAACGCTTCTTGAACGAGGTCTTCGACCTGTTCGCGATCTTTTACCATCTTTAGGATATGGAAATAGAGGGCACGTTCATACTTGTCAACAAGCTTCTTGTAAGCTTTTTCATCTCCTCCCTTGGCTTTTTTGACAAGCACGTCGTCCTCAAGACTGCTTTCAGATGCATTTTCTCGAGGCGAATCAGATGTTTTTGAGTTCGAAGCGTTTGAATCAGACATTCCCAGTTATGACAGGAAAATAATTACTTAGTTTAATTTCGGTTCAAACTTAGTAAAAGTGTCGCTTTATTCCCACCTCAAATCATTTTTCGATTATTACTACCTTTTAAAAGATTTGTAACCTTAGAGAGAAGAATTACTAAATGAATCGGGATTGGCTTTAAATTTGGAAGTGGACTTGTTTATGGAACTGAAGTCGAAAGTATTGGTATTGAAATAGATGCTGTAGGGTTTAACTGGTGACTTAAGAGGCGCTTCCGATTTAAAATACTTTTCCCAAATTCGCCAAGTGGGGTTGATAGTACTATCTGAGGGCTCAATGAAAACGTGCATTATGCCTTATTTTCGCAGGCTAACGCAAAAGTTTATGGCTTGACCGGTTTAAACTATATAAGTCAGGAAATTTCAGGAGGAGGGTCGTCAATATCAGCTTCTGAAACCTGATTAAACCTTGGTGGTGCAGAGTTCGGTTTAGGCTATGCTACACTCTAAACAGAACTCAAATATGCCATTAGTGACTGGGATCAGTTAGACCTCTCAGCAGGTTTACGATTGAACTGTAATACAACCGGTAAATATTTATTTATCAAAGGCGTTTTTAAAAAGGAAGCACCTTTTTATTTAGTCCTATTTGCCAAGATAGTGCCATGCCGTATCCCACCCGTTGATGTTACCAGTTTTTCAAAATTGTACTTGGTCATAAATTCATCCAGTATAAGCAGTCCCGCAAAGAAAATATCACCCCTCCCCTTCATCACCGTCGGATATTTTTGTTCAATTTTCTTGGATGTATAGTCACGAAATCTTTCAATATAGTTTTTGAGTCTTTCTTTAGTAATAATATGTCCGGATAACAATTCGGAATCATAAAAGCTTAATTCCAAATCAATAAAGGCCAGCGAAGTGACCGTCCCGGCAACACCAGCCAGTGTTGTCTCATCGTTAATATTGAACTCATACTCCCCTAAAACCCTTTGTATTTCATTGCGGCATTTTTGTATTTGCAAATCTGTGGGCGGATTACTTTTCAGGAATCGCTCTGTAAAACGAACACATCCCATATTGTAAGAATAACGATCTTCTAATTCTTCCTCTCCATAAGCTATTTCAGTACTTCCCCCGCCTATATCAATAATCATTTGCTGGCCGCCAATATTATCCAACACGCTTTGCGCCCCCAAAAAAGTATACTCTGCCTCCTCAACACCACTTAATATCTGAACTTGCAGTCCCGTTTCCTGTTCAACCAAGTTAATAAAATCAGCTCTATTTTTGGCGTCCCGGACAGCACTGGTTGCAGTCACAAAAATATCACTAACCTCAGGATAGTTTATATTAACTATCTCCTGAAACTCCTTCAGTGATTCTAAAACTCGTTGCATAGCTTCTTTTGAAAGCTCCTCGCTGTCATCAACTCCGGCTCCCAAACGCGGAACTTGCTGTTGCTCCTCAAGAATATTCAAGTATTGACCATCTTTGGTAGCAATCAGCAAGAGTGTTGTATTTGTCCCAATATCTATAGAAGCGTTCACTGTGCTGTCTTTTTCGCTTGAATGGCGATCCACTCGTTTTCTTGAGGGATATTTACAACTTGATATGAATCTTCCAGAACAGATAAAATGGATGATTTATCCTTATTAAGCAGACCCGAAAGCACCATCGATCCTCCCTTTTTTAGGACCCCATCCAGATCGGGAAAAATATCAAGAATTGTATTCCGTTCAATATTTGCTAAAACAACATCTGCCTTGTTTTGTTTTGACAGTACTTCCGAAGAACCTTTTTCTACTTTTATATGCTGATCTACCTCGTTAAGTAAAATATTCTCCTTGGTATTTGAGATACTCCACTCATCAATATCAAAGGCAAAAGCGTGGCTGGCTCCGAGCTTGATAGCTGCAATCGATAAAATTCCTGTCCCGGTCCCCGCATCAATTATAAAGTCGTTATCTACAATAATATCAGGTAGCAAAGTTAAAATTAGGCGCGTTGTCTCATGATAGCCCGTGCCGAATGACATCTTTGGATCGATCTCGAGCAGGATTTTATCTTCAGGCACCGTTTCTTCAGACCAAGTGGGCTTAATAAAAAAATCGCCAATCGTTTGCGCCTTAATCGTCTCCTCCCACTGCTTATTCCAATTTTGGTCGGCTACTACTTCTTCGGATTCGATAAATCCATCACCGGGATAAGCAGCAAGCAATGTATCAATACGCTCTCGATCACTAATCCCAAAATGTTTTTTTAAGATATACGTAATAACCTGGTTATCACGTTGCTCAAATCCATCAAATCCCATATCAAAAAGCTCAGCAATCAAAGGCTCTTGATACTTCTCAGCAATTTGTATGACCAGTTTTAAATACTTCATTTTATGGAATTACCGTAAAAATCTAATCAGAAACACTTATTCGATTATAAATGAGCTCAAGCAAAGTTTTCCCTACTCCATCCAAGGTTTTTTTGCTGATTATGGATAAGTTATCATTATGAGTATGCCAGTAAGGAGCAAATTGAGAATTGTTTGAGCTCGGATTATGGCGAATAATATCAATCGTTGGGATACCTAGAATACGATTAATTACGACATGATCATCAGAAATTTTGCTCCCCATCTGTTGTATAAATAGCTCATCAAAACCTTCTTCATCAGCAATAGACCAAACTTCATTGACCAGTGCCGGGGCAAACTGCATCGAATATCCCTCTTTCGGAAACTGGGCATTTTGACCCCCTACCATATCCAACAAAATACTAAATCGTGGTGAATATCCTTCAACAGGTGGATTCTTAGCCCAATGGCGCGATCCTAAAAAATATTTAGATAAGTCGCCCTCCTTGCCATAATCCTCACCGTCAAATAACACAATATCTACGCCAATAGGAGGCGGTTGTTCTTCGAAAAGTCGTGCAAATTCTAATAATATTCCTACGCCACTGCCACCGTCGTCGGCTCCGAGAATGGGTTTATCTTGATTGGCAGAATCTTTGTCGGCACGTGGACGCGTATCCCAATGGGCGCAAAGCATGATTCGATCACTGCTTTGTGGGTTAAATGAAGCAATTATGTTAGAAAGCGCCAACGTATCACCATTATATCCCTTGGCAGTAAAATCCTGAGAATATACGTATCGCGCCCCAGCGTATTGCTCTAATGTATTTAGAAAATATCTTTTAGCCTGTTGATGCCCTTTTGAGTTGGGGTTCCGTGGGCCAAAATCCAACTGGCGTTCTATAAAGTGATAGGCACTATCAGCATTAAATTCCGGGACTTCGCGTCCCTGCTCCTCAAAATTCAATCGATCCTTTTCTCCTTCACTGCACGATAAAAAGATGAATGCAGCTCCTAGAATAAATAGCAAAAAACGAAAATTAGTCATTATCTCGATGAACCATCGTTGATGATGATTGAGCAACGGGAAAAACGATCGCATCCATAATATTTACATGAGAGGGTCGATTAGCCATAAAATGGACAATTTCAGCGATATCTTCACCTACTAACGGTTTTATATCATCATAGACTTCATCAGCCCGATCTTTATCTCCTTTGAAACGAACTTCGCTAAATTCTGTTTCCACCAAGCCCGGAGATACCATGCTTACTCGTACGTTGGTGCCATGCAGATCTTTTTTAGTGGCCTCTGTAAATCCTTTAACAGCATGCTTGGTAGCACAATATACCGATCCTCCCGGATAGCTTTCGTGTCCTGCAATAGACCCGATATTAATAATATGACCACTATCACGTTCTTTCATCTGTGGTGATATCAAGCGGGTCATATTTAAAACCCCTTTTATATTAGTATCAACCATGGTATCCCAGTCTTCATGATCGGCATCAAAAATAGCATCAATTCCTTTTGCAAGACCAGCGTTATTAACCAGAATATCAATAGGCTCCGAGAAATTATTTAGAAACTGTTGGGCTGCTTCACGATCTCTAACATCAAACGAAGCCAAAGCAACTTCAATATTGTTATGCTTTTCCAACTCCTGTTTTAACTCTTCAAGACGATTTTTACGGCGTCCGTTTATCACGAGATTACTGCCCGAATCAGCGAATATTTTCGCTATAGCTTTTCCAATACCGGCCGTAGCTCCCGTGATAAACGTCCATTTGCCCTTAATCCGATTTTGCATATGACTGTAATTAAGAATTAATCCAGCTGCTCAACCAGTTTGGCAGCATTTAATAACTTACCTTCTTCGAAGGCATTAGCCATCAATTGCATACCATACGGCAGACCATTGGAATGCGTACCTGCCGGAACGTTAATGCCACAAATACCAGCCAGATTGGCCGAAGTGGTATAAATATCATTTAGATACATTTGCACCGGGTTATCTTGGTTAGAGCCCAAATCAAATGCTGTAGTTGGTGCTGTTGGTGATACGATAACATCTACTTCCTCAAAGGCTTCGGTAAAATCCTGCTTAATCAGGCGGCGTACTTTCTGTGCTTTGGCGTAATATTCATCATAATAACCGGCACTAAGCACATAGGTACCCAGCATGATTCTACGCTTCACTTCAGGACCAAATCCCTCAGTACGGCTTTTCTTATATAACCTGATCAGCAAAGAATCCATCTCATTAAGCTGATCAACCAATTCCTGCTTTTTTTCTCCTTCAGCTTTCTTAATATGCTCTTCTAAAGCCTCTTTCTCCTCTTTAAGATCTTTCTCTACATCTTCAATATCAGCACGATGCCCATAGCGAATACCGTCGTATCGTGCCAAATTACTCGAGGCTTCGGCAGTAGCCAAGATATAGTACGTGGCAATGCTGTATTTCATATGCGGCAGATGGATAGGAACCAGTTCGGCACCGGATTCTTCGAGTTCACTGAGCTTACTTTTAATACCTTTACGAATCTCATCGTCCAGTCCTTCCCCAAAATATTCTTCAGGAACCCCGATTTTGATATTCGAGTCCAAATTTTCAGTAAACTTTGTGTAGTTGGGTACCGTTCGGCTTGAAGAGGTATTATCATTGGGATCGGGACCAGCAATAACTTCAAGAATACGTGCAGCTTCATCGACAGAATTCGTAAGCGGACCAATACAATCAAATGAAGAGGCAAAAGCAACTAATCCATGACGTGAAACTCGTCCATAGGTAGGTTTTAATCCTACAACTCCGCAGTAAGAAGCCGGCTGACGTATTGATCCTCCTGTATCGGAGCCAAGTGAAGCGGTACAAAATTCGGCAGCAACTGCTGCTGCACTACCTCCTGAAGAACCACCGGGAACTTTGGAAGTATCAATAGGATTTTTTGCAGGGCCATAAATAGAGTTTTCCGTAGATGATCCCATGGCAAATTCATCCATATTCAAGCGTCCCAATAGAATAGCATCTTCATTTCGCAACCGTTTTATAACCGTTGCATCGTAAACACTTTCGAAATCGGAAAGTATATTCGAGGCACATGTTACTTGTTTGTCCTTCTCGCAGATGAGATCTTTAACACCAATAACCATGCCGGCCAATTTTCCAGCTGTCCCACTCTCAACACGTTGCTGTATCTCATCCGCTCTTCTAAGGGCTTCCTCCTTGTCGATGCTAACTACTGCATTAATTTCATCATTATTCTTTTCAATATTATCGATGTAAGACGCTACAATATCAGATAGTGAAACATCACCAGACTGGATTGATTGTTGAATCTGGTTGAAATTTGTAAAACTCAATGGATTAGAAATGGATTTAATTAATCTTGCTGCTTTTTTTGTGTCTTTTCTTCAGAGCTGGAATTAGAATCCATACCTTCTTCTTGACCCTCTTCCAGTTCTCTTTTTATTTCATTAGACGCTTTTTTGAATTCCTTCATCCCCTGTCCAAGCCCCCGGGCCAGTTCGGGAATTCGTTTGGCACCAAAGAAAAGAAGTATAGCCAGCCCGATAATCAAAATCTCCATTCCGCCGAAACTTCCCATAATAATTTCCTTTGTTTTTAGTTTACAATTATAACTAAGAAGATAAGAATAATTTATTAGACCTTTGAGTCATAAAAAGGAAAAAAATAATTGCATTTTCGTTAAAAATTGACTTGAATTTAATGTGTCGAACCTTTTTATAGGTAGACAAGATTTTACTTGAACTTTAAAATAACAAAACTGAAATAAATTTTATGATTTGGACTGTTGAATTAGCAGCCGTTTTAGATGAGGCACCCTTCCCCGCAACGCGAGATGAGCTCATAGAGTGGGCCGAACGTAATGGGAGTCCTCAGCAGGTACTTGATAATTTATATGAACTCGAAGAAATTGAACAAGGAGAAGATGTAGTATATGAGGGCATAGAGGATATCTGGCCAGACTATATTGGAAAAGAGGATTTTTTCCACAATGAAGATGACGAAGGCTTCGATTACGACAATGTTTAAAAGAAGTTGATCCGAAAAGAACTTATTTTTGCGGTTGCATGATTTCTTTCATGCAACCGTTTTTTTTGAATGTTATAAGCCCAAAATTTCTTGAAAGCATTTTTCTCGCGCGCTCTGATAGGGTCATTACTGCTCAGCGGTTTTTTACTGTTCTGTGTAGATAGAGGTATATCTCAGAATCTAGCCATTGAGAGCGACACTACCGATAATGTTGTTCGCATTGTCCGTTTTGTCGGCAATGACAATATTAAAGACAATACACTTAAAACTTTAATCCGAACGCAGACTAACCGGGAGTTCTTAGGGATACCACGATTCACGCCCTGGTATTTCATTTGGCAACTCACAAACAGTTGGGGAGAACCACCTTCGTATCTGAATCGTGCGACGGTAGCCAACGATATTGAACGCATCAAGCAATATTACAAGACGGTTGGTTTTTTAGAGGCTTCGGTGGATACTAATATCGTTGAATTTAAGAAAAACAGAGTTGAAGTATCTTTTCTTATTGACGAAGGTCCAGCCTTCACTGTCAAAACATTAGCCTATACCGGGCTGCCTGAATTTGAGGATCCTCAAAAGATAAACCGATTTTTACATCAAAGTCCTCTTACTGCCCGGCAGTTAAACGACTCAACATTTACTGTTAATGGGCGTTATTCCGAGAATAAGCTTAATGTAGAGCGCAACAGACTTATTAACTTTCTGAAAAACAATGGGTACGCAGCTGTTCAGCGCGATTCGGTAAACTTGCTGGTTAAAAGAGATACAACCAAACCCAACCAGCTTGATGCCCTCTTCACCATCAATCCAGGAAAAAAATATCGATTTGGGGATCTCTATATCAGCCTTAGCGGTCCGGGCAATACCCTTCGGTACAATCAGCGTGATACCCTTCGACAATCCCCATTTACAATCAATAACAGATCCATTTTTCTCGAAAAGGGAGAATCCGCACAAACCAAATTTGAGCTACTAACCAATCAGGTATTATTTAAGCCCGGCGATGTTTTTGACCAATCCCTTTATATACGTACTGTAAATGAGTTTCAGAATCTGGGAATGCTTAATATCCGTCAGTTTGGGCTTAGTGAAGACGGTTCACTCCCTGACTACTCCAAGGATGAAATCCCGGTCATGTTCTCACTGCAAACCCTCCCCAAACATTCGGTAAACTTAAACTTGTTTGGAATGAGACGATATGGGTTTGGATCAGGTGCCGGAGTCACCTACACTAACAATAATCTTTTTGGAAAAGCGGAAAACTTTCAAATTGGTGTTAACGGAAGCTTTGAATACGTCCGATCAGAAACCGTTCGGGATATTGCCAACGAGTCTGATACCACATCACAATCATTTGATGGGCGATTTTTTCAAAGTTTTGAAACTCGTGTAGAATATTCTTTACCTCGATTAATTTTCCCTTTTTCTTCACTTGACGATAATGTATTCTTTTCAAATGGACGTACCAGGTATTCGCTTTCCTTTACGCGCTCCGATCAGCTGCTTTTCGATATCAACTCTGATATCCGATTTAACCTTCGTTACGAGGTACAACATAATCAACGCTATTCCAGCTTTTTAGATCTTATCGAACTTGATCTTCTTGATACCGATCCTTCACCGGAATTTCGTGAGGCACTCCGCAATCGTTTTGGGGAAGACTCTTTTCAGCTCCGACAAATTGAAGAAGATTTTCGTCCGCAGGTTTCATCAATTCTTAGATATACATTTCGTAGCCAAAGAACTGATTTGATTAAAAGGGACCGCGGTTATTTTAGCGAATATTCCATTGCTTCAGGGGGCAACATTCCCTACCTGACAGATCGCTTAGTTGTAACTCCGGACACACTGGAGGGAAATTTACCGGCCATTTTTCCCGGGAGTCAAAACAGTTTGGCATACAGTAGATTTGTAAAAGGAACAGCCGATTACCGTCGATATATTCCATTATCCAACAATACCGTTTTGGGATACCGAGGATTTTTGGGGTTAGCCCTTCCCTACGGTCAAAGCAATACTATTCCTTTAAATCAACGTTTTTATGCCGGTGGCGCTAACGACATTAGAGGATGGGATATTTACAGCTTGGGTCCAGGTGCTATCCCCTTAGATGATGTAACCATTAACGGAGGGCAAATAAAATTACTTTCACAAATGGAGATACGACAACAAATTATAGGAAATTTTTTATCTGCTGATTGGATTGCAGCCTGGTTTACTGATGCCGGTAATGTTTGGTATGGTCCTAGAACTAAGCTATTCTCTGGTGATCCATCAGATGAGGGGCAGGAACAGCAAATCTCTGAAAATAATAGAGAACAATTATTAGAATTGGGAAAGTTTCGTTTTGATAATTTCTACAATCAAATTGCCGTTGGTTCGGGTCTTGGATTACGGCTGGACTGGGAATACGTAGTCATTCGATTTGATTTTGCATTTCGAATCCACGATTTACAACAAGGATGGTTTGAAGATAAAACGCCCTATTTTACCTTTGGCATCGGTCATTCTTTTTAGCAATATCAATTGTTACCATCCATTTAGCTTAGTAGATTATGGATCGACTAACCCTATAAACAAATTCATAAGGCATGTTTGGTTCCAAGCAATTCAACAATATGAAAAACAAGAGTGATCTGATCTTCCAATCTCGTTTTCTAAAAAACCTGACTGTGCTTGAGCGATCAGAGTTTTTGCAGTATTGTCACCGCAGGCAATACAAAGAGAACGAATATATTTACTACCAGGGTGATCCCGGTACCGGTATGTACTTTGTTGAGGATGGTAAAGTAGAGCTTATTGTTGAACCTGAACCGGGCACCCAGGATGAAGAAACACATAGCTACGTTATTGAATCTCCGGAAAGCTTTGGAGCCCTTTCGATTGGCTATGAGTTACGGCGAATTTCAAGTGCCAAATGTCTTACCGATTGTACCCTGCTCGGATTCTTCAAACCGGATTTTGAAACGCTCAAAAAACGACATCCCACCATAGCCGTCAAATTTATGGAAACACTTGCAATGATTGCTATGAAACAGCTTGAGATCACGACTAAAGAACTCAAAAAGGCAAGTTCGGCCGAACTTGCCTTCTCGCTGCAGTTCAAGACGTATATGGAACCTGAACAAGAATAAAATTAATTTTTGGATTACTTTAGTGGTATAAAATGGCTATAAAAAAAGGTGATGACGTAGAGCTTACCATTGACTCGGCGGCTTATAAGGGCAAAGGGATTGGTAAGATTGATGGATTAGCAATTTTTGTACCCAACACTGCTCCGGGTGATCGGGTAAAAGCTCGTATTATCAAAAAGAAAAAAAGTTACCGGGAGGCCAAACTTCTTGAGGTTATTGAACCAGGTCCCAACCGTATTGAACCCAAATGTCAGCATGCTAAAAACTGTGGAGGATGCAACTGGCAACATGTATCCTATGAAAAACAACTGAAATTTAAGCGCGATCAGGTTGAAGACCATATGCACCGCATTGGTGGTTTAAATGATATTGAAGTAAACACCACAATTGGTTGTGATAAAGAGTTTTACTATCGCAACAAGATGGAATATTCGATGGGTCATAAACGGTGGTTAAGTCAAGAAGAAATTAACCGCGATGAGTTTGTAAGTGATCGCTGTTTTGCAGCAGGATTACATGCCCCGGGACGGTTTGACAAGATCCTGAACCTCAACGAATGTCATCTGCAAGATCCCATATCTTTCAAGATTCTTGATTTTGTCCGTTCTTGGTGTGTTGAACACGGTATTGATCCATATAATAGAATTGATCACGAAGGGTTTATGCGGAATCTGGTTATTCGAAAGGCTCATTATACGGATGACCTGATGGTAAATGTGGTTACCTACAAAGATGATCAGGATGTGATGGAAGCTCTTAACCATGCCCTGCGGGATGAATTTCCGGAAATTACCACAATAATTAACAATGTAAATGATACCCGTTCTCCCACAGCTGAAGGACGCTATGAGAAAATCCTTTATGGTCCGGGCTATATCACTGACCACATCGGTCCCTACCATTTCACTATTGATGCCAATGCTTTTTTCCAAACAAATACAGCCCAGGCCGAACAGCTTTACGAAGTTGCCAAATCATTCGCTGACCTCAGTAAAGATGACATCTTATACGATCTTTACTGCGGTGTTGGAACACTTAGCCTTTTTCTAAGTGAGTACTGTAAGTATGTTATAGGCATTGAATTAGAAGAAGTAACTATTAATAATGCCAAGAAAAATGCCCGAGAGAATCAGGTTTCTAATGTTTCTTTTATTGAAGGTGATATGAAAGATGTATTTACTCAGGAAGTTATGGACGAATATGGTGAACCCGATTGCCTAATTACCGATCCCCCACGGGCTGGTATGCACCCCGATGTCGTTGAACGCCTAAAAGAATTGAAAGTCCCCAAACTGGTGTACGTAAGCTGTAATAGCTCAACAATGGCCCGAGATTTAAAAGAGCTCAATAAAGTGTACGATATCCAAGAGGTACAACCAGTCGACATGTTTCCCCAGACCTATCATATCGAAACCGTTGCTAAGCTTCGTTTGAAGGATTAATCAAGAATTAAATAACCTCGTATTAATACTTGGCGGGAGTCCCCTTTTCCGGAATAGACTCACGGATAAACTCTCGGATATCTTCATTAGAAGTACTTAAATCTTCTTTTCGCAAATACATCATGTGTCCGCTGCGATACCCTTTAAAGGAGATACGGTCTTGTAGCTTACCACTGGGGTCCATATTCCAAATGGTATACTTGGCATCAAAATATGGTGTGCCTCCATCATAATAACCCGACTGCACCAAAACATTGAGATAGGGATTCTCAGCCATGGCTGATCGCAAATTTTCTCCGGTATTGTTAGGATCACGCTCCCAAGGATGTACGGGACCAAACATCCAGTACTGCAGATCCGTCTTATATCCCAAGCTGTTGCGCAAATAATCGTTTATGGCAGGCGTGAAAGCGTGATTCCAGGCTGTTAGTGCCGGATCATAATCATATCTGTTACCGGCATTCTCGCTATCTTGTCCCCTATACCGAGAATCTAAACGACCTACGGTAAGCTCTTTCTCATCTCGCAGTAACTCTTTCCAAAAAAACGGAGTGGACATGCGCAGGTTACGATCTAAAATTTTTTCCTCATCAATCCCGGAATAATAGGATACTTCCTTTGCTATATGCTGTTTTAAAGAATCGGTTAACGTTCCGCCCCGTGTAAGCGCCGGGATATACGTATCGACGGTATAATTTTCAACTTCCGGTAGTATCTCGTTCAAATCCTGCTGCTGCAGTTTATCCGGCAAGGCATTGTGATACCAAGCCGTTGCTGTAAAATATGGCAAGGTTAGCGCATCATCTACTGGACCATCGCGGTCAATACCTAAACCCGTGGGTGAAACCAAAATAACCCCATTTAGGAACATCCACTGCGAGGATTGCAGCTCATTAGCCAATCCGGAAACACGCGTGGTGCCATAACTTTCACCAATTAAAAATTTGGGTGACTTCCACCGATCATTTCTTGAGATAAAGGTATCAATCCAGTCCGCCAAATATCCAATATCTGCATTTACTCCAAAAAACTTTTCCCGATCAACTTCTTCATCCAAGATGCGTGAAAAGCCTGTATTTACAGGGTTCACATATAAAATATCGGCTACATCCAGTATAGAATGCGGATTATTCTCTACCCCATAAGGCTGTACGGGAAATCCCTCATCACTTATTTTCACCTTCTTGGGACCTGTATATCCAATATGCATCCAAACCGAAGCGGAACCCGGGCCACCATTAAAGGAAATGACAAGGGGACGTCGTTCGTCATCATCTACATCCGTTCGTTGGTAATAGGTATAAAAAAGCGTGGCAATTGGCTTGCCATCATCATTCCACACCGGCTGATTTCCTACAGTAGCTGTGTAACGAACATTTTGTCCGTTTATCGTCTGCTCGTGCTGTGTAGTGATGGTTGTATCAGCGGGAGCTTTCACTGATTGACCTGCTGCAGAGCTGGCTATCCCTATAAATATGAAAATGAGTATCAGTATTGAACAATAGCAATCTATATTATTGATGCGTTGCATATCAGAATATTTTAGTACAGGTTTAAATTCATCAGTCCATAAAATAGTTTTCAAATGTACAGTTACAAATAATCATCAGAATTAAAACGTGAAAGGTTGTTAAAACACGAATGGGGCTATAAAGAATTAAAATCTATAGTTACAATTGCTCTTAGAATTCTTATAATCAAGAGATATGGATATTAAAATCATTGGCGCTGGCCTCGGTGGACTTGCAGCCTCTTGCCTGTTGGCTCATAAAGGTCATGATGTAACAATCTTAGAAAAAAACAGTTCACCGGGCGGGAAAATCAACGAAATCTCCATCGATGGCTACCGCTTCGATACCGGCCCCTCTTTGTTAACTATGCCATTTATCCTCGAAAAGCTGTTTGAGTATTGTGATACAAAAATAAGTGATTACCTCGATATTCAGTCGGTAGATCCGATTTGTCGGTATTTTTATCCTAATGGCATACAGTTCGACTGCTATCAGGATACATGCTTGAATACCGCTCAAATTCAAGAGTTCGCCCCTAATGATGTGCAGGCATATAAACAATTTATATCATACGCAGAGCAGCTTTTCGAACGCACAAAAGATGCCTTTCTCTATAATCCCTTGTACGGACTTTCGGATTTGGGTAATCTTGACTTTACAGATTTCTTTAAAATTGACGCATTCCAGACCGTATCCGGTCGTATAGATAAACAATTCGAATCGAAAGAATTACAGCAGTTTTTTAAGCGGTTTACTACTTATAATGGCTCTTCGCCTTATCGGGCCCCGGCCACCCTTAATGTAATTCCATACGTAGAGCTTTCCCTTGGCGGATATTATCTCGATGGAGGCATGTACTCACTTATTAAAGCCCTTACGTCACTTGCAGAAAGCAAGGGGGTGAACATCCAATATGATACCGAGATAAAACAGATTAATACAGTTGATGATACAATAAAAGGAGTTACAGATGGTGATGGAAATATTCACTCTGCTGATATCGTAGTTTCCAATTCAGATGCTTCTGAAACCTATCTTAGTCTCGTAAATAAAGAAGATATTTCCCTACTAAAACGAAAAAAAGTTGCCAATGTAGAACCTTCTTGCTCCGGTTTTGTACTTATGCTGGGAGTTGAGAAATCGTATAATGCCCTAACCCATCACAACATTTTCTTTTCGGAGGATTATAAGCAGGAGTTCAAGCAGATTTTTGAAGATAAGGTGATGCCCGAAGATCCCACTATCTACATCGCCAATACATCCCACACAAATCCACAAGATGCGCCTGAAGACAGTTCTAACCTATTTATTCTGGTAAATGCTCCCTACCTGAGCGATAATATTGATTGGGAGAAGGAAGAAAAGCGGTATAAAAAACAGATCATTCGGAAGCTCCAAGAACATGGATTAACTGATCTGAGCGATCATATCAAATACTCAAATACCATTACTCCCAAAGATTTTTATCAAAAATATCGAAGCAACAAAGGTAGCATTTACGGGACTTCATCAAACAGTAAGCTGGCTGCTTTTATGCGCCCCAAAAACAAAAGTCGCTCGGTAAAGGGATTATATCTGGTTGGTGGAAGCACGCATCCCGGCGGTGGAATACCACTGGTCACGCTTTCGGCTTTTCATGCTGTAGAACTGATTAACCGATTTGAAGAGTAGAGCTACCCTTCTCCCTTTTGACCAAGATTAATGACTTCAACATCCTGAATGTTTCCATTGTCAATATTAAAACGAACGCAGGTTCGATATACCTGAAAACCATATCGTCCGGCAGCCCCGGGATTAATGAAAAGCATTCTGTCTTTTTCCTGATCACGACCAATCTTTAGGATATGTGAATGGCCACAGATAAAAACATCGGGGGGATTTTTCTCCATCTCTTCTCGAATTGGAATGCAATAGCGTCCTAATGTACCTCCAATATGGGTCATCCAAAAATTAATGCCCTCGCGCGAAAACCGTTGATGCAGAGGGTACTCATGTCGAATATCCTGTCCATCGATATTGCCATATACACCGGTTAGTGGAGCTATATCGCTCAGGGTATCAGCGATCTCAATAGTTCCAAAGTCACCCGCGTGCCAAATTTCATCACGATCTTCAAAATACTCCAACACCTGCGGATCGAGATACGAATGGGTGTCCGAAATTAATCCAACTTTGATCATAGTTGATTCTTTATCATCTTCAGCTCCGTGATAACGTTTTTCCTGCCTTTTTATGATTACAGGAAAACATTAAGAAAAACAATTTCTTGATCATTAAAAATCAAATATGCCCTTTTTTAGCATCATTATTGTTTCCTGGAATGCGTTGCATCATCTTAAAACGTATTTCCCAAGCGTTGCTGCCACTGACTATCCCCATTATGAAATTATTTTAGCTGATAATGCCTCTACTGATGGATCTAAGCAATGGATTAGAGAAAATTACCCTGATGTTAAAATTGCCGAATTCGACAATAATTATGGGTATTGCGGTGGAAATAACAGAGCTGTACCCCATGCCAATGGAGACATCCTCATTTTTCTGAATAACGATGTTCGAGTAAAGCCGAATTGGCTTAAAGGGATTGCCACCTGTTTTCAAAAAGATAACAAGATTGCCGCGGTACAACCTAAAATGCTTTGGGAGGAAGACCCATCCTATTTCGAGTACGCCGGGGCTGCCGGTGGATTTTTAGATAAGTTTGGATATCCGCTTTGCCGCGGACGCATTTTTGATACGCTTGAAAAAGATCAGGGGCAATACGATTATGAGTCAGATATCTTCTGGGCCAGCGGAGCTGCTTTGGCTGTTCGCAAGGAGCTGTTTGAAAAGGTTGGTCCATTCGATGAGGATTTTGAATTTCATATGGAGGAAATCGATCTATGCTGGCGTCTCTGGAATATGGGATACCACGTTCGATACTGCCCTGAAAGTATCGTTTATCACCTGGGAGGCGGGTCTCTGCCCATGGACTCCCCACGTAAACTCTACTACAATTATCGCAATAACCTCAGGATGATATGGAAAAACAGTAGTGCCGGTTCTATTGCCTGGCAATTTATCGGGCGGTATCTGCTCGATATTGCATCCGCATTAAAAACACTTACAGACGGAGATACGAAATCATTCAAAGCTATCTGCCGTGCTCACTACGATTTCTGGAAAGGATTCCATAATACCTATCAGAAGCGTCACCTTTTGCAACAGCAACGCAAAGTAGAAGACAATCCGCCGGCGATGCTTAATAAAGCAATTGTGTGGGAATACTTTATTAAAGGGAAACAAAAATTCAGCGAAATATTTAGCCAGTAATGAATTCTGACCAAATAAAAGAACAAACTATTGCTTTTTTAAAAAAATGGTGGGCTTCCCTTTTGATGCTGCCATTTATGTTCTATTCCCTCCATCAAATTTATTGGGCACTTAACTATAATATTTTCTTTGCAGTAAATTATAGTTATCCCTTTCCGCTCGATATTGTCTACCTGTTTGTTGATACCTTTTTGCTGATCGTCCACGAAGCCGGCCACACTTTCTTTGGGCTGCTTGGCTTTCGTTTTTTGACTATTCTCGGTGGATCCCTTCTTCAAATCCTTCTGCCTCTTTTAATTCTCGGTTTCTGTTGGATCAATCGAAAATATATTGGGCTGCAATTTTCTTACCTACTTCTTGGTTTTAGCTGGCTGGATGTCGCTACTTATGCCGCTGACGGAAGTGCCCGGCAACTACCTCTTATTGGCGGACTAGGAAAAGAATCGCATGACTGGTACAATTTGCTGTTCCGCATGGATGCACTCGAATACGATTTTACAATTGGTATCGCTTTTATTGTAATTGGCATTTTATGTTACATTATGGCTCTTTATATCCCACTTTTTTATCAAAAACATGAGCGGGTAGATCTCGAATTATCATTGGATTGAACTGATCAAACATCTCATATCTATAAACGCTTATATAATTTTTTCTGTTTAAACTTTGAATTTGATCCGGGAATTATAGCATTGATTGAGAAATGATTAATCGGGCACAACTCTGGATAGTATTCTTTACAACTTTTATGCTGTTTCATGCTATTGGCTGCAGCTCCAGTCAGAAGCAAACAGAGGCCGAATACGCCAAGGAAGTAAACGACTGGCACCAAGTCCGCATTGATAACTTGTTAGGACCTGAAGACTGGCTAAAGCTTGCAGGTTTATATGAGCTGGAAGAAGGGCAACATAGTTTTGGCTCCGACTCAACGAACGATCTTGTATTTCCTCCCAAAGCTGCTCCTTCAATTGGTACTATCATCAAGGAAGACACATCTATTACCGTACAGGTAGATGACGAGGTCCTTGTCACACACGAGCAGGATACCGTCTCCAAAGTCACGATGATTCCCGGCAATGCCCGATCGGGTACTGTATTAAAACACGGGTCGTTGATTTGGTATCTCCTTGACCGCAGAGGAGATTACTACATTCGTCTTGTGGATGAGCAACATCCCAACCTTGCTTCTTTTGATGGTATTGAGCGTTTTCCCATTGATTCCAAATGGAAAATAAAAGCGGAGTTCAAGCCATTCGAAAGCCCCAAGCCGATTACCGTCCCGGATGTCTTAAATGAGGGCATGCCGGATACCCTTTACGGTATGCTTGAATTTGCTATTGACGGCGAAGAGTACAGCCTGGCACCGCTTAATCACCCCGAAAAAGACGATAAGTTTTTCATTATTTTTGGAGACAAAACCAATGGTGAATCAACTTACGGGGGAGGACGGTATATCTACATTCCAACACCCAATGAAAACAATATTACCTATATCGACTTCAATAAAGCATACAATCCGCCCTGTGTATTCACCGATTTTGCCACCTGCCCATTGCCGCCATCTCAAAACAAACTGGACATAGCCATCCCAGCCGGAGAGAAAATGTTTGAAGAAGCTCAAACCTATTGATATGTCAAGATCGGAAAAACGATTTTCCAAACAAGCGGATTTGTACGCAAAATACCGTCCCAATTATCCCGATAAACTATATGAGTTTATTTTAAAGCATCTAAATCAACAAAGAATAGCTTGGGACTGTGCCACGGGATCAGGTCAGGTAGCCGGTTATTTAGCCAATCATTTTGATCAGGTTTTTGCCAACGATATCAGTGAAGAGCAACTCAGCTATGCCCCTAAAAAGCCCAATATCACCTATTTGAATACACCGGCCGAACATTCCGGATTACCCAACAACTCTTTCGATTTGATTACTATTGCACAGGCTATTCACTGGCTCGACTTCGATCGGTTTTATGATGAAGTACGCAGAACTGCTCGCAAAAACGCCTTGTTGGCAGTAATTGGGTATGGTATGGTTCGTATTGATGAGCAAAGCAATACTATTATCGACGAACTCTATAAAACAGCGTTCAGCAAATATTTTAACGAAAATCAAAGATATTTAGACAATCGCTATCAGAATATCCCCTTTCCCTTTGATGAAATCCCCTCACCTGCTTTTGAAAACCGCTACACATGGTCATTAGATCAGCTTGAGGGATATTTCAATTCGTGGTCGGCCATTCAGCGTATTAAATCAGAAAAGGGATATAACCCGGCTGACAAAACAGTCAATGAGCTTAAAAGGGTTCTTTCAAATCCAAATAAATTTGAGATAACCTTTCCGATTTTTATACGGTTGGGAAAGATAGGCCAATCCAAGAATAAGCATTAATCGACTAAGTTATATAGCAGTTCAATCTCCTCTGGCCAGCGCTCAGTATTCGGTGTTTCAAGAATCATAGGAATATCATCAAATCTCTCATCATTCATCAACAGCTCAAAACCCTTGAGCCCAATATGGCCTTCTCCAATATTATCGTGGCGGTCTACGCGGCTGCCGAGTTCTTTTTGGGAGTCATTAAGATGAATGCCCTTCAGATATTCAAATCCAACCGTTTCTTCAAACTCTTTGCACATAGCCTTAAATCCGTCCTCAGTAGATAAATCATAGCCGGCTGCAAATGCATGACAGGTATCGATACACACTCCTATCCTACTTTTATCGTCAACGCCCTCAATAATTCGAGCCAGATATTCAAATTTATATCCAACGCTGGTACCCTGCCCAGCCGTATTTTCAATTACAGCCGTTACGCCCTCGCTCTTATCCAAAGCCCAGTTCAGTGATTCGGCATTTCTCAGCAGGCATTCTTCCACACTCATTTTATTCAGGTGATTACCCGGGTGAAAATTGAGAAGTTTAATACCTAACTGCTCGCAGCGTTGTATTTCATCGAGAAAAGCTTTGCGTGATTTTTCAAGCTGTTTTTGTTCCGCATGACCAAGGTTAATAAGATAGCTGTCATGTGGCATCACCTGATCCATTGAAAACCCAAACTCTTCGCACCTGGTCTTGAAACCATCAATATTTTCTTTGGTAAGCGGAGGACCTTCCCACCTGCGCTGATTCTTTGTAAATAAGGCAAAGGCCTTGGCTCCTATCTCATTAGCTCGTTTAGGGACATTTTCAACACCGCCCGCGGCGCTTACATGGGCTCCGATGTATTTCATTGAATCTATTAATTATTGATAATGCTATTTAAAAGAATAGGAAATAATCTAAAAAGGAAGGCAAATTCAAATAAAGAACATAACCTCAGGGATTATCCCCGATGATATGATATTGATACCTTTACTTCCAAGCACCCAAAATGAGTCCCATTACTGTAAAAGTAACCGTCCAATAACCGCCATTAATAAAAATGTACTTCCAGGATTTTTGCTCATACAAGCTATTAACCGCCAAAGCAAAAAATACCCAGCCGAATCCTGCCAAAAAACCATAAAAGGCTCCCATTTTCGCATTCATCATCTCAGTTGCTTCTGGCGATCCCGTTAGAAACACCGCAAGGTTAAACGCCATGATCAACTCAAAGAAAAAAGCAAAGCCAAATATCTTTAGCATATTTCCCTGCTGAATTTGCTCTTCTGTTAATCCCACTGCATTCATCCACGTTTTACCAAAAAGTGGTCCATACCAAAGCCATCCCACTAAAAAAGTAGAAAGTGTAGCTACCAATACTGCAAAAATATTAATGCTTGAAATATCCATAATTGTATCCCCATTAGTTTTAATTATTGGATAATTGAAATTAAACAAAACCCCATATCAATTATAATTAATTTTAATAAGATACTAAGCATCAATGGATTAAAATATTTTTCTACTAATTATGTAGGGATTTATACTACATTGTTTTCCATCAATTGGGTACAACCGCAAAGGGAAATACGCTACGGCAGTTGCCCTGTAAAAATGGGTATTTATTTGAAAATGGCTTTTCATAAATCCCGACTATCATGTATTTGAAAATCATCTTTTGGGCGACGCTCTTTCTCTGGTTACCAAACATACTTTCTGCCCAACCATCGACCTATAAATTGGGTACTACCGTACGAATTGATTCCGGCGATACCCTCTCCCAAAACGTTCTTTCTGCTGCTCAAGTCCTTGAAATTTATGGCCACTTAGAAAACGACTTATTTGCAGCTGCAAGAAATATTACTATTGAAGGTGCTATAACTGATGATCTCATCATTGCTGCAGAAACGATCACCTTGAATGGTACAGTTCGAGATATGACCCTTGCAGCAGGTGACTCTATTACAATTAGCGGAAAACTTCAGGGCGACCTTTTTATTGTTGGGAATAAAATCAAAATAACTCCAGATGCCATGATTAGGGGAAATGTTGTTATTGTAGGTAATGAAATTCTGATTGAAAACGGTCTCATGGAAGGTTGGGTTCGTATTTATGGTAATGATGTTACACTTGGTGGCACGGTTCAACGTTATGTAGAACTCTATGTTAATGAGATTGCTTTTGCCGAAGATTACAACCCTCTCGGGGCTACTACCCTTATCACTCACCATCAGATTGATACTAAAACTTTACCAAATGCCCCTGAAAACCTCACAATTATTGTAGAAAGACAAGATGGATGGGGAATATTGCTCCTATTTCGCCTGTGGGCTTCCGTATCAGTATTGATCATTGGATTCTTGCTTTTGTTGATTTTTCCGAAGACATCAGTCGATCTATACCGATTTTCAAAAGAACGCTATCTAAAAAATACAGGCATTGGATTACTTCTGTTTTTGGCAATTCCAATTATAAGCATACTTCTATTAGTGCTCTTTTTTACTATTCCTTTGGTTTTTCTAATCTGGATGTTATACGCCAAAGCATTACTATTAAGCTACCTCCTTGTGGCGCTTCTCTTAGGCTCTACACTGATTCGATATTTCAAAACCGAGTCATTTACAGACCATTATTGGGGCCTCGCATTAGGAATGGTAATTATCTTTTTGCTTACGATTATTCCCTATGCAGGCCCAATCATTAATGTACTTCTCATTTTCTTAGGCCTTGGTTCTTTGCTGCGATATTTCTGGAAAATGAGGGGCAATACCATTTAATCCTTTTGAAGGGACAACCCATGGAAATTATTATTGAAGGGATTCGATAAATTCTTAAATTTTATCATTCGTTTCCCGAATACAGTTTTTTTGTTCCCCTACATTAGGAGTTCTGGTTTTTTAGCGACAAACTTGGAATTGATACCGCTCCTTCGAAGCCAAGAAAAAAATGACAAGATACTTCATTTCCTGTAGTGCAAATTTTTACATGCAATGCAAGGATCAACCTACAGACATACGTCTTGTGCTATATTATATTGGTAATAGACTAAAGCGAGAGAGCTTGACATTTTGAAATTGCACAGCCTTATGAATGCTACGGCATAATATTAAGGTAAGTCCAAAATAATGACCGGAGACTTCTTCTGGAACTGGCCTAAATCAGGCATTTCAAGTTGTGTGCAACGGTCTAATATTTATCGGTATATCAATACTGATAATAAAGCCAGCAGTTGAGGGTGCTTTGATGAATCAAAGCTGAGAACAAACCTCCAATACTTACTTCAGGTGATGCTGAAATAAGGAAACTGCTGGCTTTTTTTATTGATCGATAAATTCCAATTCCGGTCCATAAGCTTTCCACAGTTGTCCCACCAAAAGTGGAATGCTACTCATAACAAAAATCACGATCCATCCAGTTACCGTAGGAGGCGTAATTTTTAGAACATTACTGAAGATCGGTACGTAAACCGCTATAAATAGCAACCCGGTACATAGCAGCAGTGCTCCCCAAACATAGTTATTGGTCGTTATTGTATTACCCCAAAGACTGGAATCACTGCTTCGCATGTTAAACACATGCCATAACTGGGCAAAAGCAAGTGTTAAAAAAGAAAGGGTTACCGCTTTATCCGCAGTTAAAAACAGATATTCCATCCCAATAAAGAGTGACCCTAACACTGACAACGTTATAATAAACGCATAACCAGCGATCCCTATCCATTCACTGCTGCCCAAAATAGGCTGTTCGGGGTTGCGCGGCGACTTTCGCATAATCCCTTCTTCTCCCTCACCGACACCCAATGCCAAGGCCGGAAAAACATCAGTAACTAAATTTAGAAAGAGAATCTGTAATGGCAGAATTGGCAAGGCTGTTCCAATAATGGTCGCCATAGCAACCACCATCACTTCGCTTACATTGCACGACATCAGATAATAAATAAAGCGACGTATGTTATTAAAAATGACACGCCCCTGTTCTATTGCACTCACAATAGTCGAAAAAGCATCATCAGTAAGCACCATATCCGAGGCCTCTTGCGCCACCTGGGTACCCCGCTGCCCCATAGCAATACCAATGTCAGCCTTTTTAAGAGCAGGAGCATCATTTACGCCATCCCCCGTCATCGCCACAATTTGCCCCTTCTTTTGAAACAGCTCGATAAGATCCAATTTTTGATTGGGACTCACGCGTGAAAAGACTGAGGTACGATAGATCCGATCCCCCTCGCTGCTATCAATATCCAGCTCGGAAATATCCGGCAGATCCCGACCGTGGATTGCTTCCCGTTTATCTAAATCAATTCCTACTGCCTCTGCAATTGATTCAGCTGTAGCTTTTTGATCACCTGTTATCATCACCACCCGTATACCTGCCTGTTGACATCGCAAAATTGCAGGTTTTACATCACTGCGAGGCGGATCGCTCAGTGCAACAAAGCCCAATAGTGTTAATTCCTCATAGGGATTATCCTTGGTTGTTTCCGCTGTTTTAACCGCCAATGCCAGCATGCGCAGGCCTTCTTGCCCCAATTTCAGGTTCAGTTCATCCCATTGTTTACGATCGTTTTCATGTAATGGTTGCTCTTTTCCATCAACCATAACTGTGTTACAAGCACCCAAAACAGCTTCCGGTGCCCCTTTCACACATACCCGATACGCTCCATCCTTCTGTTCATTCCAGGTAGCCATCATTTTTACATCCGCATCAAAAGCTTCCTCCCGTACTTCCGGATATTCAGATGAGATTTCTTCAATATCTATTTCTGCTTTTTTAGCGGCTTCAAGCAAGGCAATCTCTAATGGATCACCCGTTCCTCCCTTTTCTTGATGATGCAGCGATGCGTTATTACAAAGAACCCCTACTTCCAGAGCCAGCCTCAAATCAGTGTACTCCATTAGTGCTTGTTCTGATAAGGGTATGTCCCGATCTCCTGACAGATAGATACTGGTGGCCGTCATTTTGTTTTCTGTCAATGTTCCGGTTTTATCAGTACAGATAACACCAGTAGCTCCTAACGTTTCTACAGATGAGAGTCGGTTGACCAAAGCATTTTTCTTTGCCATCAGCCGAATTCCTTTAGCCAGAGCTATAGTGGCAACAATTGGCAACCCCTCAGGAATGGCCGCTACCGCCAGCGCAATACCCGTTTCAACCATCAAATACAACTCTTTGCCCGCCCAAATACCTGATCCTACAACAAAGGCAGCAATAAGTAGGGTTACAGCAATTAAACGATAGCCAAGCCTATCGAGCCGTTCTTCGAGCGGTGTTTGCTCTTGTTCCGCTTCCTCAACAAGCGATGAAATTGCTCCCAGTTCGGTATCTAATCCGGTTGTTATTACAACTGCCTCACCAGATCCGCGCGTTATTGCCGTTCCTTTATATAGCATACTACTCCGCTCAGCCAATACGGTGTCATCGGCAACCGCCTCAGTCTGCTTTGTAACCGGTAAACTTTCTCCCGTCAGCGCTGATTCATCAGCCTGGAGCTTGGATTGTTGAAGGATGCGCAAATCAGCAGTGATAATATCACCGCCCTCAATAATAACTACATCTCCCGGTACCAATGCTTCAGCATCAATTTCTTTAGTTTCGCCCGCCCTGCGGACCCTCGTCCTCACTTTTCCCAGCTTAAAAAGCGCTTCCATGGAACGAACGGCACGCAGCTCGGTAAAAAATCCAATTCCGGTATTAATGACTATAACAGCAATAATAGCCCAACCATCCACATATTCACCTAGCCAAAATGCAAACAGTGCTGCAGCGGCCAAAAGTACGATAATAATACTCTTAAGCTGATCGATAAGGATCTCTACAACACTCCGCTTTTTGTGCCTGCGAAGTTGGTTGGGGCCATATTTTTGTTGACGCTTTTCCACCTCTTCAGGTGAAAGCCCATGTTCTGTATCAACCTCTAAGGTTCCAAGAACACCGTTGATATCCAGTGCCCAGGGGTGTTTTTCAAAGAAAGGATTGGTTTCTGCTGATCGGTCCATAGATGAATAGAGTCATATTCTGCATGAAGTATCTATGGACAATCTAAAATAAAAAATTGGTATTTATTACTTCTTTTTCCTGGTTATTATAATAATCTCTACCAATAAATAATGAGTGCTTAGTTATTTGCTGCGCAATATTTTGCGGGGTACAATATGTTTTGGTTAGTCCTTGCGAAATCGCCGATAATGGCAAGTCAGGAGCAATAGAAGATCGGGGATCCTGAACAATAATCTGGCCAGAATGTTTTTTAATTTCTTTAGCGCCACCCAATCCATCACATCCACAACCGCTAAGTAACACTCCGAGAGTCTTATTCCCATATATTTTGGCTGCAGATCTAAATAATACATCTATTGAGGGTCGCATACTATTTTCGCGAGGGCCGCGATGTACTGAAGCCACTATATCTGAAAACGACTGAGAAATTTCACATTGATACCCGCCGGGAGCAATATACGCGGTTCCAGCCTCCAGTTTTTCTCCGTTCTTCACCTCTCGGACAGGTATTTTGCAAAAAGCATCCAAGCAGGTAGCTAAATATTCGGTGTACGTCCGCGGCAAATGCTGTACCACTACCAAAGGTATTGCCAAGTCTTTTGGCAAGTAACTCAGAATTGAAAATAACGCTTGCACTCCTCCCGTACATCCGCCCATCACTACAATTTCAATGGATTGCTGATCTTTTACTCCCGTTCTAAAATCCTCGAAACTTTTCTGAGGCTGAGTCAACGATTCAAGCATGAGCTTATCCAGATTCTTAGGCTGTCTCATCTCATAAATAGCCGTAATTAAAGGCTCTAATCTTTTCTTTAAATGTCGCTCTGCAAATAAAATTAGATTCTTTGATTCCGGTTTAGTAATAAAATCAATAGCTCCCAGTCGTAGAGCCGTTATCGCTGCTTTTGCTCCTTCTTGGTTGCGTGGACTTATTACAACTATCGGCAAATTGTTGAAGGTAGACCGTATTTTCTGCAAAATATCCAATCCTTCTCCCTCGATATTTTCGAGACTCAACAAAATAATATCAGGTGATGTGTTGCGAATAACTGTTTCTACCGTATCAAATTCATCAATTAACCAAAAAACGCGGAACTCTTCTCGCTGTTGCAGAATAGTCGTTATCGCCCTTCTGACAAGAATATTTTCGTCAATAATCAAAACCTTTATGGCATCCATGGTGAATAAATTTTTGGGGCAGTCAAATTGGAATTCCATGAAAATGATTATATATAAATATTTGCCAATTAAATGTACGTGCTACGATATTATAGATGTAAGAATTTCCACTACGCTATAACTCCGAAAATTCCTACTCTTCAATAATGATTCTTAACTGATGGGTTCCCGCCTTATCTGGAATCAAACATCTAACCGCATCGTTTTTTACGACAACAGAAGAACCGTTTAACGATGCAGTTATGGTTCCTTTGGATAATTTATCGGGATTCAGTATCTCGATGTGCAACGCAATATCACGCCCTCTATTTCTAATCCAACATTCGTACTTTTTCCATGAAGAAATGATAGTAGGCCTAACCTGAACCTTGTTACCATCAACAACGGTTATGCCCAAAAGAGATTCCAGAACCACACGATACATCCATCCCGCCGAGCCGGTGTACCAAGTCCAGCCCCCCATTCCCACCAGAGGATTCTCCCCATAGATATCAGCTACAACCGCATAAGGCTCAACCTGATAGCGTTCTACATCTATACTATTTAAAGCATGATTAACAGGTAAAAGCATCTTCATATACGAAATAGCTTTTTCCATTTTCCCGGCTTCTGCAAACGCTTTAACCAACCATAATGCAGCATGTGTATATTGACCACCATTTTCGCGAACTCCAGGAATATATCCTTTGATATAACCGGGATTTTTCTCGGTTATATCAAAGGCAGGGGTAAGCAACTTAATAATTCCATCTTGCTTTGATACCAGATACCGTTCTGCTGCAAGCAGTGCTTTTTCCATTTTAGAAGGCGTTCCGGCTCCAGAAATTGCCGACCAAGCCTGCGCAATAGCATCTATACGACACTCATCGTTTTGAGATGATCCCAGCGGGGTACCATCATCATAATAAGCCCGCCGATACCATTCACCATCCCATCCCTCATTATTGAGATGCTTTTTTAACTCTTTTTTATATTTACGGTATTGGTCAAGTCGGTTCCTGTCATCAAATTTTTTAACGATCGGAATAAAATCATCCAAAATAGTATAGAGAAAAAATCCCAGCCAGATACTTTCTCCTTTGCCATCAACACCCACTTTATTCATCCCATCATTCCAGTCTCCTCCGCCTATTAATGGCAATCCATTTGCACCCTTGGTCAGCGAGCGATCGATAGCCCTGCAACAGTGTTCATATAATGATGCCTGTCGATGAGATACCTCCGGCTGTAAGTAGGCCTCATGCTCTCCTTCATACAGTTGGCGTGCTTCTAAAAAAGCAACCTGCTCATCTAAAATAGCAGTGTCACCGGTGTTATTGATGTAAAAAGCGGTTGTATAAGGCAGCCAAAGCAGATCATCTGTAATAAGCGATCGAATGCCCCTATCGGTTGGAGGATGCCACCAATGCAGTACGTCCCCCTCCTCAAACTGATGAGCAGCATGCAACAAAATTTGCTTACGGGTAAGTTCTGGATCCAAATAACAGGCCGCCGTAGCATCCTGTAGCTGATCACGAAATCCGAATGCCCCACCCGCCTGATAGAATCCAGTTCGCCCCCACATTCGGCAGGCTATATTCTGATATTGCAACCAACCATTCATTAAAATATTTAATTCCGGTTCTGGTGTCTTAACGCTGACACCATCCAGTTTTTGTCGCCAGAATGTTTTAACATCACCAAGTGACTGCTTAATGACGTCAGGATCCTGATACTTATTGATTAACTTTCGCCCCTCCTCTTGATGTTGTACTTCCCCCAGGTAGAAATAGATTTCGGCTGATTCACCTGATTTCAATTCTAATGAAAACTGGTGTCCGGCACAGGATTCAAACTTCATCCCAAAACGTCCATTTAAGGTAGTACCATCCTTTACTGCTTTTGGGCTTTGTAGATTCCGATTACGTCCAATAAACGATTGACGATCGGAGGAATATGAAACTGAATGGATATTTTTATTTACTACAAAACCTGAAAAAGCAATCCGTCCCGCAAACTCATTGTTGTAATAATTGCGTGCAAAGATGGCTTGCATCTCTTCATCAACTGAAGTTAGGATCTGTCGCGTTGCATCCTCCCTGAACACCCCCAATACCCAATCGGTATATCCAAACAACGTTAACTTTTTGTCCATCAAACCTTCATTAGACAGCCTGAGCTTCTTGAATTTTATGGGATCATCTTTATCAACCCACGTACTTACTTCCTGCTCTATATTCATGGTCGTACTTCTGTAGGTAGAATATCCGTGTCCGTGTCTTATTTCATATTCAGCACTACCCGGTATCGGTTGCGGCATGGGGGACCAAAATAGCTTTTCATCCTCATCACGTATATATATAGCCTCTCCAGATGGATCCAATACCGTATCATTCGACCACGGCGTAAGTTTATTCTCCCTGCTATTTTTACTCCAGCTGTATGAGGATCCTTTATCAGTCGTCAAAAAGCCAAAGTTTGGATTTGCTATAACATTAATCCACGGAGCCGGAGGAAAGAGTAACTTTCGGGTATCCGGATCGGTGCGGAGTGTAATAACATATTCATGGCCGTTGGCAGAAAATCCACCATATCCGTTATAAAACAGTAAATCATCCCCAACATTTTCGGCTTCGTTTTTAGCATGGACATATTCCACTGCCTTATATGTTGCCCCCTTATTATCAGCAATTTCTACTTGCTCCTGCTCTTTCAGCTGTGCAAGGTTGGGCAGTTTTCCGGTAAGAACCACGTGGGCTACCGAATTGATAAGGATATTATCTTCCCGGTTTAACTCATCACTGCGGAGGATAAAAACTCCTCCCTTTTCTCGCTGGGTATGACGCTCGGTAGTCTGCTGTAACTGCTGCTGAATTAATTCCTGGAGTTCGTTTACATACGAGGGTGGATGATTATTCATAAAAACCAAATCAACCTTTAAGCCACGTTGACGCCAAAAATGATGCGCTTTGAGCAGTAGCGTAACTTCCCGCATATATTTTTTTTCATCAATGTGGTACACCAAGATGGGGACATCCCCTGATATTCCATGAGCCCAAAGTCCAGATTGTATTTTCCGATTTTGGGTTAACGTATTTTCATCAGCACGCAAAGCTTCACAGTTATACACAAGATAACTTGTGAGGTGTTGAATATACTGAGCTTGCTCACCGCTTAGTCCCACATGCTCCAGTTCTACATTGCCGTAGATAGAAGCCAGTTCAAAAACTCGATCCGTAGCATAAGGATTGTCATATCGGTCGCCCATAGCCACCGCCTCATCACGATTGGTGACTCTTCCAAGTCCAAACGTGATATTCTTTTTTTTACCCGGATTGAGGGTTACAACTCTTCGAATGCTAACAATAGGATCTTTTACATTCCCAACCCTACCACTAAGTCGTGCTCCTTTGTCCATTGCCCTAGGGGCCTGCATTGATCGGTTGCGCCCGATAAAATGCTCACGATCTGTTTCAATCTGCAGCTCTTGTGCATAACTGTCAGCATCCTCACTTGCAATAGTATGCACAAGCCAAATGGGATCTTCATCATCTGAACGGGGACGTCGTTTTGCCAATATTGAGTGATGTTCCTGCAGGTATTCGGTTTGAACAAATAAGTTTGAAAATGCCGGATGAGCCCGGTCAGCCTGCTGGGTATTTAAAACGACTTCGGCATAACTGGTAATCTCAATCTTCCGCTGACGTTCGGAATAATTTGTCAAAGTTATTTTTCGCAGCTCTATATTATCTTCCGGCGAAACGCAGATCTCCATAAATGTTTCAATCCAATCGTCTACGCGAGCAATCTGTACTTTCCCGGTATGGAACCATGAATCATAACGATCAGCCTTTCGCTTAACCGGTTGATGACCGGCTGACCAGTAATTACCACTTTCCAAATCCCGGATATAGAAAAACATGCCATAATGATCGGTCACCACATCTGATCGCCATCGGCTAAGCATGAGATCATCAGCATAGGAATAGCCGGTCCCTGAATGTGTAATCAACGTCGAATATTCTCCGTTTGAAAGGATATGTGTTCGAGGGGGTGTATCGTCTAAATCTTCTATGCTGGCATGATCCACTACATTTTTCGTCCGTTCTTCTTCGGCCGGCTCAAGTTCTATATCGATGGGACGCGGTTCTTTAATGGGAATTCCTCTTGGAATGCGCTCTTGTAAAAGCAATTCACAGGATCGAACCAAGGGATGATCATGGAATAGTTGTTGTATCCGGTTGTTCTCCAGTACATTCAGCAGAGCTAATAAACTCATGCCTTGGTGATGTGCCATATACATTTTTACGACAGCGCTGTTACTGGCATCCTCTTTAGCCAAGTTCCGGGGCGTGTAGTCCACAGCTTCATAAAATCCACTTGCCCCATAAGCACCCTCATCACGCAATTCCTGCAAATTACTTAGCGCATGCCTTGAATCCACCATCAACGCCAGCATACCGGCATAAGGTGCCACCACATAATCTTCGGCCAGTCCTCGGCGTAAACCCAATCCTGGCACACCAAATGCTCGATATTGATAATGTAGTTCCAAATTTCGCACGTTATATCCACTTTCAGAAAAACCCCAGGGCTTGTTCCGCAGCGATCCATAATTTCGTTGCCAAAGAACCACATTTTCGTAGGTGTTACTAAGAAGTGTATTATCAAATTGGGACATAAACAGCAATGGCATAAGGTATTCGAACATAGTGCCACCCCAGGAAAGTAGAATTTCATTGCGTTCGATGCTTGTTAGTCGGCGGCTTAACCGAAACCAGTGCTCTGGCGGCACTTCGCCCTTCGCTATCGCAATAAACGATGCCAGCCGAGCCTCGCTGGCTAAGAGATCATAATAGCTGTTATCCAGATGGGCTCGATCCACATTATAGCCAATGCTAAATAGCTCACGATCGGGTTCGTAAACAAGCGAAAAATCCATTTCCTGAACCATATGGCGACAAATTGAGCTTAACTGGCCTGCCCTTGCAATAAGATCACTGTATGCAGTATCACTAAACTTTTCTTTGTCATCTGAGGCTCTGTTACTGGTACCCTTTAGTTCCTCTATTTCATCCAGTTGACCCTGAATCTGAATCAACGGACGTTGAAGCCAGTCACTCCACTCATGACTTTGTTGATCTTCCAACGAATACTCTAAAATACCTGTAGAAAGTTCCTCTAATTTTTCTGCATCCTCCCGCAATTTCAACAAAATATCTTTCCATTTTTTGAGGGACTCCGGTGAAATTTTGGGAATTTTGTTCCTAATCTGCTTAGCAATTGTATTTACTTCCCCTACGAATTTTTTGTAATTAGCACTCTTTTTATACTCGGCAAACAGATCCTCCAAAACCTGAATAGTATCCTGCAAACCAGCCCAAAACGCCGGATTGGGACAAGGTTGTTTATCCAGTTGATTCAATGCCTGTTCAATAACCAGCAGTGAGGCTGCCAAATTTCCTGAATCAACGGTGGATACATAGTTTGGATTTAATACAGCACCTAACTTCGTGCTGTACCAGTTATAGAAATGACCACGGTACCGCTCGAGTTTACTCATCGAAGAAAGCATGTTATCCAGCTGTGTTACCATTTCGGTCAGGGAGAGATATCCCATCTCAAAAGCCGAATATACAGCCGTCAGTGCCAAACCCATATTGGTAGGTGATGTGCGCCCTACAGCCCCGATATACGGTTCTTCCTGAACATTATCAGGGGGAAGCCAAGAATGTTCTTCATTAACATGCTGCTCAAAGAAATGCCAAGTTCTGCGTGCATATTGGCGCAACTCTTGATACTGTTTGTGTGATAACCCTCGTTTTTCACTTTTAAGCGAACGTCCCAAAAAGTAGGTTCCATAAGGTGCCAGTAACCATCCTAAACAAATGGGAACAGCAATAAATAAAACGGTAGTACTAAAAATACTTACCAGTACTAAACAAAGTCCGCTCCAAACAATATTGGGCGTCATCTTTTGCCAATAATCCCAGAATGATCCATTAGCATGCTGTTTTTCAACTTGGGTAGCTGTGGTCCATTCCAATAAATCTTTTTTAGATACAAACAGCCGATAAAGTGTTCTATAGATAGCATCTAAAGAGATAAAAGCCTGGTGTGGAAGGTTCAAAAAGCTCGTCACGGCTTGTATGGTATTCATTTTAATATCCACACGAATTTTATCCAGATACAGGCGCCACCCTACCCGCTGTGGACGTTGAAAAATATCGGTAGAGAAACTGGAGTAGATGGGAAATGCCACAATACCAAATACGGCGGCCGTCCATATCAGGGCCGAGCCGGGCAGAAAAATCCATCCGGCCAACAAGAACAATAACAGTGCCGCGGGATTTATGGATCGGCGCAGATTATCAAATATTTTCCACTTTGAGATACTGTTAATGGGATTATGCTCTTTCTCAGTATCTCCTTTAGGCACCCTATTAAATAACCAAAACAAAATCTGCCAATCACCCCGAATCCACCGGTGGAGCCGTTTTGAAAAACTCAAATAGGTTGTGGGATAATCATCAAAAAGTTCTATGTCCGTCAGTAAGGCCGCCCGCAGGTATGTGCTCTCCAACAAGTCATGCGATAATATTTGGTTCTCTGGAAAGCGATTTCCGAGCACTGATTCAAAAGAATCCAAGTCGTAAAGTCCTTTGCCGGTAAAAACTCCTTCCCCAAAAAGATCCTGGTAGATATCGGAGACGGCGGTAGTATAGGGATCAAGGCCAACGTTGCCAGAATAGATTTTGGCAAACATGGTTTTATTAGCCGACTTGGGCGGGATGGATATACGCGGCTGAAATATCCCGTATCCTTTCGTTACAATGTTTTTATCGGTATCAATCTCTGCTCGATTAAGCGGATGGGCAGCGGTACCGATAAGCATTTTAGCACTTCCCGGGGGCAGTTTGGTATCGGCATCGAGCGTTATCACAAATTTAATCGGAAGTTTTTGAGCGGATGCTAAAAAATCTCCCGACATTTCTATGAAACTCGTTTGTGCCTCCCTATTTTTCAGCAGTTGGTTAAATTCCTCGATTTTTCCTCGTTTTCGCTCCCATCCCATCCATTTCTGCTCGGCATTATTCCATAGTCGTTTTCGATGGAAAAACAGAAACTTGTCACCATACTTGGATTGGTACTGCGCATTCAGTCGATTGATTTGCTTGCGGGCAGCTTCCAAAATGGCTTCATCTCCTTCTTTGGTTTCAGTCTCGGCATCAAGAAAATCTGAGATGATGGCAAACTGCAGCGATTTGTTGGCATTCGCCAGAGCACGGATTTCAAGTAGTTCAAATTGTGCTTCCACATCGGCAGGTGAAGACAACATGGTTGGCACAATTACAACAGTTCGGTACTCATCGGGAATAGCCCCATCAAATTCGAGTTTGGGTAAAATGCGGGGTGGAATTAGAAAAGAAAGCAATCGATTGGTGGAAACGATAGATAAATCAAGAGCCGGCAGCCAGGATATAATTAGCGTGAGGATAATCATCCAACTTTCGCGAGCTAATAAATTAGCAACAAGCCCAATTATGGCAATAAGGATGACAAAATGAATCCCAATAAAGAAAAAGTAGATTGCCCGATACTCTTTTGCCAATTGTCGCAAGCGTTCATCAAGTGGCTTTTGGTACGAGAGCTTTTGATGCAGGCCAGCATAGCCTTCATCAATTAGATAGTAGCCAATATGCATTTTTTTACTGCGCCGATTTGTACCGTTCTGGGCAGCGCTTTCGGCCATCATCAATGCCTGTTCAGCTACCTCCTGCTCGCTATATGATGAATGAGCACTATGCTTCTCCACTATTTTGCGGTAGCGGTCGCGCGTGCTAAAATCCATACGCGAATACATATCAGCTGGATCAAGTCGCAGAATTCGATCAACAACCGAACAGCTCTCTACAAAAAGTGACCAGTCAGTTTCCGAAACTTCTCGCAGCGACGATATTGCATTTTGGATACTTAAATGCAGCCGCGATGTTTGTTGCATTCGATCTCGGAGCTGTTCCTCCAAATTGGTTTCCCAGCGCGAGAGTTTATAATTGAACCAACGACGTTCATTTTCGGTAAACATACCCCGCGACTGCAGGCGCTGAGCTAAAATTACCAAATAACGTATTGAGTCGTTCTTCTGGTCAACAATTTCGGACAGTTTTCGAAGCAAAAATCCGGGTTCTTCGATGTTACCCAATATTTTATTACTTAGCAGCGCATCAATATCATCCTGAATCTTCCGATCTCTGAGAAGCTTTTTACTTCGTTGGGCCAACCGTACAATAAGGGCTAACCGATTCATTAGCGGCACCGACCACATCTCTGCCAAATTTAAAATATCTACTTCCTGATAGGCCCGAATGGCAATAGTAGTATTCTCTCGGTCGATGGTGTTATCGCTGATCGATGCCAGCAGCTGTATAATCTCATAAGTTCTCGGATATCCCTTAAACTCGCCTTGCGTTAGCCGCGGCAACTTTTCATAATATGATTTGGGCAAATCTGCCTGCAGCTGTACAATCTGCTCTTGGATAATATAAAAGTTGTCAATAAGCCATTCGCCCGCCGAACTTAACTCCCGATTTAGCTTGGCTGCCCGGGCTAAAACAGCATAGGTTTCGTTGAGGGTCTTTTTTGCCGATACCAAAATTTCATCGATAGATTGCAATGGTCTGGCATCAAGCGTAATCTGTTGCAATTCAGCGAGTTGGCGTATCTCCTCTTCCAGATATTGTTTATTAAAATGGACTTGTGTTTCTGTAGCCATAACCGGGCAATATTAATCCGGACATTCCAACACAAAATACGTGTATTCTTAGCCGCACTTTTGATGATTTCTGTCCCTTTTGATATTTCTGTTTATCTGATGTCGATGATACTTTTCTCACCATCACGACGAACTACCATCATCCCGGTAAGCCAACCATTTTCTTCTTCGTTTACGTAAATCTCTTGTGGATTTGAGATAAGATGATCCAATTTATCGATCTGTATTTCCAAAATATCACTTTTGGGATCGTAAGTAATTCCTTTCAGAGGCGTCCAATTAATCTCGTGCTGTGCTCCCATATCCTCCGAAAGTACTTGAATCTCAATATATTCCGGCTGTTCATCTTTTAAGTATTTTAATGAGAATGTATCAAAGTACTTTTGCCACTGACGCTTGCTAATTTTTTTGGATTCCATGACGGCCCTCTGTACATATTTAGTTCAATGAATTACAGATATGTATAAAAAAACGACAATGACTTACCACAGGTAATGCCCCACTTCATTGTCAGTTTTCGCCCTACAAAGGTCAACCATCAGCCGATAAAATGCTTGCGCCAGTGGTTCACTATTTTGTCGAGTTCACCGCCCAATATGACTAAAGAACCAACTGCAAATATCATGATCCATTGGTCGATTGTAAGTGGAACAGTTCTAAAAATCATTTGCATAAAATCAACGTAGAGCAGCGAAATATGCGCTAATAACGCCATGAACAGACTAATAAATAAAAACTTATTTGAGAAGAAATTAATCTTAAACAGACTCCGGTCCAGTGACCGACAATTTAGAACATGGAAAAACTGGAAAACAACCATTTGGGTCATTGCCACTGTACGAGCCATATCCAAATCATTGGTCTGCTCCATCGTCCGCCAAAACATGTACAGCGTTCCAGCAGCTAAGACAATGCCTACGCCCCCCAGTCGCTCTATCAGCCTGCCAGTTAGAATACCTTCGCCAGATGCACGTGGTTTGCGTTTTAGGATGCCGGGTTCGCTAGGTTCAAAGGCAAGTGCAATATCCTGTAACCCATTAGTTACCAGGTTAATCCATAGAATTTGTACGGCAATGAAAGGCAATGGCCAGTTCATAAGAATGGCAATAAAAATGACGATCAATTCGCCAACAGCCGTTGATAACAAGAAAAATGTTACTTTGCGAATGTTTGAAAATACAATGCGTCCCTCTTCAATAGCTGCCGTAATAGTAGCAAAATTATCATCAGAAAGTACCATATCTGAGGCTTCTCTTGCTACATCAGTCCCTCCTTTCCCCATCGCCACACCAAGATGGGCTGCTCGCAACGCTGGAGCATCGTTAACGCCATCGCCTGTAACAGCTACTACATGTTCCAGGGCTTTCAAGCGCTCTACAATACGGAATTTGTGCTCTGGCGTAACACGAGCAAATATATTAATATTCATCAGCTTTAAATCCAGTTCTTCATCTGAAAGCAGATCCAAAGCCTTACCTTCCAATGCACCCTGTTCGTCTGAATCAATCCCCAGCTGACGTCCGATGGCCACGGCGGTATCTATATGATCACCGGTAATCATTACCACCCTGATCCCAGCCTTATGAGAGGTTTCTATGGCTTCTTTCACTTCCTGACGAATAGGGTCCTCCATCCCCTGTAAGCCAGCTAATATAAATTGATCATTACTAAAAGAATCCTCAAAAAACATATCAGAGCTGCTTTCTTGATAAGCCATCGCCAACACACGCAATCCCTGCGCGGCCATTTCTCTGGCTGCTAATCGTATATTGGATCGATCAATCGGTACAATTTGACCGTTTACCAACTGCTTCGAACATTTATCCAGTACTTTTTCCGGAGCTCCCTTGATAAAAATGAACCGCTCATCCCCACTTTTGTTTAAGGTGGCCATAAATTGCCTTTCGGGTTCAAAAGGAAAAATATCAACCTCTTGCATCGATAATCGAATATCAGAAAGGCGCAGTCCTCCTTTATAAGCCGATACATGAAGCGCAATTTCTGTAGGATCGCCCTGAGGCTCACCGGACTCAAGCGTACTTACATCAGCTTCATTCGCCAAGGTACCGGTTATCAATGTTTTATAAAGACCGCTTTCTCGATTTATTGAAATCGGTTTATCGTTTTCAAGTATCGTTCCCATAAGCTGATATCCTGTTTCGGCGGTGGTAAAAACTTTATTATCAGCCCAAATTTGTCGCACTGTCATTTGATTTTTAGTAAGCGTCCCAGTTTTATCGGAACCAATAACAGTAGTACTGCCCAGCGTCTCCACAGCGGGGAGCGACCGAATAATCGCATTTCTATTTGCCATCCTGCTTACACCAATAGCCAACGTCACCGTAAGAACGACGGGCAATCCCTCTGGAATAGCTGATACGGCCATAGCCACAACCGTGATAAATATCTCATTAGGACTCATTTCATTAATAATCCCAATAACAGCAATAAGTACCGAAAAGCCGATAATGAGATAACCTATGTAGTGCCCAAGCTCGTCCACTTTTTCTTGCAGAGGAGTCTTGACATTTCCAATATTTTGAACGGAAGTGGCAATTTTACCCAGCTCTGTTGCACTCCCTGTACGAACGACTACGGCCTTAGCTCGACCTTTCGCCACAATAGTACCAGCAAAAACCATGTTTTTTTGATCAGCCGGCAACAGTGAATCCTCTACTAAACGATCACTGGTTTTTCGAATAACTGCTGACTCTCCTGTAAGCGCTGACTCATCCACTTCTAACCCTTTGGCGGATACCAGTCGCATGTCGGCCGAAATGCGTCCGCCGGAACTCAATAAAACGATATCCCCGGGGACTAAGGCACTGCTCGCAATTTCCAGCTCCCGTCCCTCGCGTATGACATGAGCTCTTGGAGCACTTAATTTAGCAAGTGCTTGAATGGCACTCTGGGCCTTTATTTCTTGAATATATCCAATTATCGCATTGAGCAATACGACCGCCATAATCACGGATGAATCAAGGTAATCCTGTAAAATAAGGGTCACAAAGGCAGCTGCTAATAAAATATAAATGAGCGGATCTTTAAACTGATGAAGTGCAATCTGCCACCGGGTTAATCCTTCTTCAGCTTCAATTTTATTGGGCCCCCAATATGCCAGACGCTCGTTTGCTTCCGCCTGATCCAATCCTCGGTGCTGCGATGTATCAAGGTTCTCACAAACAACTTCAGCTGCCAAGTTATACCATGGATCTGTTACACCTCGAGACTCTTCTATTCCAGTGCCCTCATACATTATGTACCCTCGATATTTTTTGTATTCTTAGTTGCAGTATTATTACTGCTACTCTCTTTATTTATTATTCTACCAAGATTTAAAGAATAGCATCTACATAAACACTTTAACAATAATACCAGACACTTTTAGCAATATATTTATAAAAACAATAAAAAGGGCCACGCTTTATAACGCAGCCCTTAAAATTAAACTATTAAAAGAATGTGACTATTCAATGGGTACTTCTTTTCGTTTGCTTTTTTCAACTTTTGGAACCGTCACTCTTAAAATGCCCTCTTTAAAAGTAGCTTTGACTTTATCCTCTAAAATTGAAGTCGGTAGAATTATTGAACGTTTAAAAGCTCCAAATGAGCGCTCACTCCGTAAATATCCCGGACGCTCTTCTTTATGACCTTTTTTTCGCTCTCCTTCAATAGATAACACATTATCCTGGCAGTTAATCTGTATGTCCTTCTTGCTAAGCCCGGGTAACTCAACTTCGACAATATATTCTCCATCTGTTTCAAACATATCTGTGGTTGGTGTCCAGCTGGTCATTCCGGTCTCAGAATCATCCAATCTCCAATTAAAGGGAATAAGTTCATTAAAAATGCGATCCATTTCTCTTCTTAAATTGCTTACCGGGGCAGTCGAGGGCTGATATCTGGTTAGTTGTTTCATAATAACTCCTTTCCTTCCTTTTATGATTTATGTTGATGTCTTATGGGAAAAATCCCAATTAGATTGAACATAAACCATGTAAGGCAGTAGATGTGCAATAGGTTCTATAGTAGAGTTGTAAGCGTAAAAGAAATTTAACGATAGGTGAACTCCCTACATAACGATTGAATAAATATTGCCGTTTTGGCACGGGCAAGTAGTGTACCAGGAATTTCTGCTGCTGTATGCTAATAAATTCCGGAATGCTCGTTCTCAACCCATTTAACAGCATGAACCATTAATTCAGTAGCATTCTCCAAGTTAAGTTTTGTTTTTATCCGGGCACGATATGATTCTACTGTTTTAACTGAGAGATGAAGTTTTTCGGCAATATCGCGGGTACTGTTGCCTTTGCCGGTTAACTCAAAAACTTCCAATTCGCGATCACTTAGTTTCTCAATGGGTGATTCCATCACCTCCTTTTGACCGCGTGCCATTCCCAACAGTAACCGTTCGCTTACCTCTTCACTCACATAGATACCCCCATTAAACACCTTTCTGACGGCCTTAAGTAACACTTCACTGGCTTCGAGCTTCATCACATACCCTTTTGCTCCGGCTCGGATAACACGCTCGGCATAAAGCGATTCATCATGCCGTGAGACTACCAGTATTTTTTGGTCCTCTTTCTGGGATATTATATGCTTTACCAATTCTAGGCCGCCCATTCCCGGTAGAGATATATCAACAATAATTAGATCGGGATTGAGATCATCCAGCCGTTGAATAAGTTCTTCACCGCGGTCAAGTTGATCAATTACCTCATATGCAGGATCAGAATCAAGGGTAAGAGCAAGTCCCTTACGCATTAAAGGATGATCATCAACTAAAACAATACTTTTCTTAAATTTGGTAGACATGGGAGTTCACCGGTTTTCTAATTGTTATATGGAATCGTACACACCACTTTTGTTTCTTGATTATCAGTTTCGAAAATTTCGATACGTCCCGATAAAATATTGGCACGATATCGCATAATATTTATACCCATTCCCGTTTTCTTTTGCTTTTTCTGTGACTTAGAAAAGCCAATACCGTCATCCTTTACCGAAAGCTTTAATGACCCGTTTTCAGTTTTTAGATCAAGTGTTATATTACTTGCTTTGCCATGCTTTACAGCATTACTAATTGATTCCTGAGCTATTCTATATAAATGCATGCCCTGCATATTATTATGAAGGCTTATACTCTCCTCATTATTTACTGAACAATTTATATCGAAAAGCTTTTCCACCTGTCGTGACAACTGTTTTAAAGCGGTATCAAGCCCCTCTTCTCGAAAATCAACATGAACTAGTCCATGTGCTAACGCTTTCGCATATTCATCAGCTTCTTTTATCAAGTCAGAAATTTCCTGCACTTCATCCGAACCAGGAATACCTTTAGACTCTAATTTTAGAGCCAAATTCTTACTTATTAATTGAATACCCGTCAACATTTGTCCCAGGCCATCATGGAGATCTTGCCCTAAGTTTCTGCGTTCCTCTTCAGAAATACGTAGAATTTCCTGTTCCAAACGACGTCGTTCACTAATATCATTCACCACTACTGTAAAAATTCGGCTTCCCTCCCAGTCAACTTCACTAACCGACAATTCCAACGGAAATATTGACTCATCTTTACGCCGCCCTACCAATTCCCGGCGGTATCCAAAAATATGCTTTTCACCTGTTTCGGGATTCAGTTTCTTATAACTATTATCTGCATTACTTGTTTGGAAATTTTTATAAAAAATGTCGGGTATTAACCTGTTTATATTTTTACCAGTGATTTCTTGTTCGCTGTATCCAAATATGCGAGAAGCAGACTGGTTAAAATCCAGAATACGTCCCTCAATGTTAGTAGTAATTATTCCATCTACTGTTGTCTCCAAAATGGTCTGCGCACGTGCCTTATTTTCTTCCAATTCTTTCTCAACCTTCTTCAATTTTCCAATATCATGTGCTGATGCAATAATTGCTTGTGGATTCCCCTCATCATCCATCAGCGGCTTGGCATGCACATCAATCCATATAATCTCCCTTTCTTTAGTAATACTTTTCCACTGCCCCTGCACCTCCTCACCTGCTGTCAACTTTTGAAAATGTTGGTGATATTGTTCCTCCGCTACAAAGGGATATATCTTACTTAACGGTTCATTAATCATCTCTTCTCTAGAATACCCAAATATCTGTTCACAAGCACTATTCCAATAGGTTACGATTCCGTTTAAATCCGTAGTGATTATACCATGATTTATGTGCTCCAGAATCTGGCGTTGATCGGGTATATATTCTAACTGGTTATGCATCACTACTACTCCGTTTTTAAGGAAAATACTCCTTATTCAAACAAAAATAACTATTTCATTAATGAAATAGATAGATTTAAACTAAAAATCTAAATAACTAAAACAGCATTTATTACTATACAAACCATTTAAACCAAGAAGAATAATTAAACTTCCCCTACAATTTGTAGGGATATTCCCCACATAAAATATAGAAACCATTAACCAAACTTCATCATAAAACCCTTACAGGGTATTACCTATATGATATAATCTTGAGATTTGCTATAAAAGCGTTGCAGGCTCTTTAGACTTAATAACTCAGTTAATTCTCTAATACTGCTGGGCATCATTCCCAAGGCTTTTCACTTTTTTGAAGAAACCGGCCAGCTGTGAAAAGTAGCAAATATAATCAGCATGTGGCTAAAAAATATATTCCTACTAAACAAAGAAAAATAACGATATAAAAAAGGGAGATGAGTGTTATCTCATCTCCCCAAGCGCACTACTTCAAAGCATCTCCCTAAAACTCTGAAGTAAATAACTCCCTCTAAACCTCCAATAAAAAAGACAGTTGTTTGCAGTATAGATCTCAAATTTCCCGGAAACAAATTTCATTTGTAGTTATTTAAACTACTTTTGCGTGGGATTAACCATTATCAAATTGCTTTAGTTTATATAACCATTTATTTGTCCACTCGTAATCCAAAGCCTGAAGCAAATCTTTTTGTAAGCTTTTTTTCATGATACTATTTACCGCCGGATGTTTCTCTTTTATCCACCGCTCCATCATCTGCCTTCCCTTGTTAGGATTTTCAGCAACCAAAACAGACCAGCATCGAGCGACCTCTTCATGTAACACCTCATAATCCTGATCCCAATCTATATCCTCTACAAACGTAGCCGTAGCCCACTCCAGCAATTCCAGCGCTTCAAGTATAGCTTCCTGATCTTTCAAAAGTTCAGGAGAACAAACAGCGACCAGACAGGCACGCTGTTCCAAAGGAGTTCCGGTTTTCCAGTCATCCACATAATTAATTAGCTTATGAAACTTATAATGACCAATATATTGCAGTGCTTTAACCACTGCTTTTTGAATGATGGGTCTGGGATCATTGGCCTTTATTCGAAGCTGATCAAGTAATCCCTGATCGTAATATTTTGACATGTATACCCCATAGCCTAACACTCCACAATACGTTAAAAAAGCCTCTGCTGATCCTTCTGGCGCCTCAACAGGCTCTATGCGAACAAAGTTTTTAAAGTCCATCAAAGTACCAACCCGGGAAAATGTCGCTGCCAACTCAACATTTATTTTATTTCCCGATACAAAGGCATTTTCGATAAGAAATGCCGGCCATTGTTTGGGCGATATATTAATTAATACCTTCTTATAGTTCACTATCTCATTCAATTGACCTCCCCTTATTAGGTTTACAGCTTGTAGCATACGTAAATCTAACCTCCTATGGTATAAGGGAAAATCCTACAACCTGTACAGCTCCAAAAATTCACTACCTTGATTAATTAGTCGTTATATTTTGGGGGAATTACATTCTATTCTTACCTTCAAAAGGATGTTAAAGTACATTTTAATACAGCGCTTGACGCTTTTCAGTATTAACAAAGAACAATTCTATTTTGAAGATTTCTGAAATTACAAAAACGGTACCCATCGACGAAGTAGGTGTTGAAGAACGAGTGGCACGGCTCAACTCCAGAAGTATCAAAAAAGAATCTAAGGTACAAGCCCTAAAACTGGCTCTCAGCATGATCGACCTTACCACCCTGGAGGGTATGGATACACCGGGAAAGGTTATTCAGCTCTGTCAAAAGGCTAAGGAGCCCCATGTTGCGCTTCCGGATCTACCTACCGTAGCCGCTGTTTGTGTGTATCCCAATATGGTACCTGTAGCAAAAAAAGCACTGCGCGGCACTGATATCAATATTGCCAGTGTAGCTACGGCTTTTCCCAGCGGAATGAGTACCTTAGACGCCAAACTTGAAGAAACGCAACAAGTCGTCGAAGATGGTGCTGATGAGGTTGATATGGTGATATCTCGCGGTGAATTTCTGAAGGGTAATTACAGCTATGTTTATGATGAGATTGTCGCTGTAAAAGAGGCTTGCGGTGATGCTCATCTCAAAGTGATTTTAGAGACTGGAGAGCTGCAAACCTACGAAAACGTACGAAAAGCAAGCGACCTGGCCATGCATGCCGGAGCCGATTTTATTAAAACATCCACCGGAAAAGTAAAACCTGCCGCTACACAACCAGTGACATTAGTGATGCTGGAAGCGATCCGCGACTACTTTTATGATACCGGACGCAAGGTGGGAATGAAACCGGCGGGTGGCATCCGCAAAGCAAAACAAGCCATTCAGTATTTAGTGCTCGTTAAGGAAACCTTGGGTGCCGATTGGTTGACGCCCGAATATTTTCGTTTTGGCGCGAGTTCACTCACCAATGACCTTTTGATGCAGATTGTAAAACAGCAAACCGGTGTCTACCAGGGTGTTGAATACTTTTCCAATGATTAAATAAAATCGTCATCTGATGCTTAGATGTGCTGATATTCGAATATGATTAATTAACTCTTATAGATTTTATCGCTATGTCTGAAGATTCAAAACAAGCTGAAGCCGTTGAAGAAAAACCGTATAAACCTACATCTCCAAGTTCAAAGCTAAATTTTGACGGTTTTTGGGAATATGATGATGCTCCCCAAAGTGCAGATCATGTGGAATATAAAGACCAGTATGATCTTTTTATTGATGGGGAGTTCGTTGCTCCCGAAAAAGGCCGTTATTTTGATTCGCTTAATCCAGCAACAGAAGAAAAGCTCACTTCTTTTGCCGAAGCTACCCAGCAGGATATTGACAAGGCGGTACAAGCAGCACGCAAGGCTTTCAATAAAAGCTGGTCTACGTTGGAAGCAAAAGAACGCGGCAAATATATATTCCGAATAGCTCGACTTATTCAAGAACGTGCTCGTGAATTTGCCATACTCGAAAGTATGGATGGGGGCAAACCGATCCGGGAATCACGCGATGTCGATGTTCCACTTGCTGCTGCTCATTTCTTTTACTACGCCGGATGGGCTGACAAGCTTGATTATGCTTTTCCCGGTAAAAAAGCAGAACCATTGGGTGTGGCCGGACAGATTATCCCATGGAACTTTCCTTTGCTGATGTTGGCTTGGAAAATTGCCCCTGCCCTTGCAACGGGCAATACTGTTGTTCTTAAGCCGGCAGAAACGACTTCCCTTACAGCACTGAAATTTGCAGAGTTATGTAAGGATGCCGGTTTACCCGATGGCGTGGTTAATATTGTAACCGGTGCCGGACAAACGGGCTCTGCGATTGTCAATCATGACGATATCGACAAAATTGCTTTTACCGGATCTACCGAAGTCGGAAAAATTATTAAAAAGTCGTTGGCAGGAACGGACAAACGCTATACGCTTGAACTTGGCGGGAAGGGGCCCAACATTATTTTTGAGGATGCTCCTCTTGATCAGGCCGTTGAAGGCGTAATAAACGCCATCTTCTTCAATCAGGGACATGTGTGCTGTGCCGGTTCGCGCCTGTTCGTGCAAGAAGGCGTTGCCGATACGGTAATCCAAAAACTTCGCGACCGTATGGAAACACTGATCGTTGGTGATCCCCTGGATAAAAACACGGATGTAGGAGCAATTAACTCCGAGCAGCAGTACAACAAAATTAATGAGTATCTCGAAATTGGCGTTAACGAAGGTGCTGAAATGTATCAAAGCTCCTGCCAAATCCCCGAAACAGGTTATTTCTGCCGCCCTACCCTCTTTACCAATGTTGGACAATCGAATCGCATTGTACAGGAAGAAATTTTTGGGCCGGTATTAACCATACAAACATTCCGCACAGCCGAAGAGGGAATTAAGAAGGCAAACAACACGCCCTATGGATTAGCCGGTGGGGTTTGGACCGACAAGGGATCTAAGATTTTTAAAACCGGCAGTGAAATTCGTAACGGCGTGGTTTGGTCAAATACCTTTAATAAATTTGATCCGACGTCACCCTTTGGCGGCTATAAGGAAAGCGGTGAAGGCCGTGAAGGCGGGCTACAAGGATTGTATCCTTATGTGAAATTACAGTAGTCAAACAGATTTCTCACTTGTGTTTAAAATGACAATGATTTTAAAATAGAATACTATGTCAGACAGAATTGAAGTTTTGAAAACCTATAAAACATATGTCGGTGGAAATTTCCCACGAACAGAATCCGGACGGTATTACAAGGTATACGACGGCGATGACAATATTTTAGCCAACGCCTGCCAATGTTCTCGGAAAGATCTGAGAGATGCTGTGGTAGCAGCACGAAATGCCCAGAAGGGCTGGAATAACCGAAGCGCATATAACCGCGGACAAATTTTATATCGCATTGCCGAGATGCTTGAAACGCGGAAAGCACAATTTGTTGAAGAGCTTGAAACGATTGGTTACAAAACAAAAAAGGCGAAGGCTGAAGTTGAGGCCTCTATCGATCGGCTCATCTACTATGCAGGATGGTCTGATAAATATCAGCAGGTTTTTGGGACTATAAATCCGGTTTCAAGTTCTCACTTTAATTTTTCTATGCCCGAACCGATGGGCGTCGTTAATGTGTGGGCACCTGAAGAGCGGCCTCTATTAGGCTTGGTGTCCGTAATGGCCCCAGTTATTGTAGGTGGCAATACCTGTGTTATTTTGGCATCCGAAAAGTATCCGTTAAGCGCTATCAGCTTTGCCGAAGTGCTTAATTCCTCGGACGTCCCCGGTGGGGTGGTCAATATTTTGACTGGGTTCAAAAATGAACTTTTAGAACATATGACCACACATAAAGATGTGAATGCTTTCTTTTATACCGATCCAGATATTGAACAGGGAAAAAGGAAACAAATTGATGAAAATGCCACTTTAAATCTCAAGCGGGTCCGACGTAAACCCGTTGAGGATTGGCTATCAGAAGAAGCGCAATCCCCCTATTACATCACTGATTTCCAAGAAACGAAAACAACCTGGCACCCTGTTGGCCTTTAATTTCATGAAGCATTTTTCTCGCTACATTTCATTCTCTTTTGTCCTCCTGTTAGTTATTGGAGTCATCAGCTGTAAAACAACGGAACAAACAACTCCGGGCCAGGAAGATCCTACCGAAACTGACCTTGATGAGCCATTTTCTGAATTTATAGCAGTGCTTGATGAAACCCGGAGTAGCTTAAGTGATGTATATTTATCCCAAAAACAGGATATTCCCGATATTTATCTGAAAGCTGACTCAGCCGGAAAGCAGATCAACCGAAATCCATATGATGGCTATCGAATACAGATTCTTTCCACGCGCAATGTTGAACAGGCCGATTCGGTTGCCAATTCATTTAGAATGTGGTCCGACTCCACCATTGCCGGTTATCAAGCAGATGCATATGTATCATTCCGACAACCGCATTTCAAAGTGCATGTAGGTGATTTTCAAAAGAGAGAACAAGCCAATAAGTTCTCCCGCCTGATTAAAAAACGGTATCCGGATGCATGGGTGGTGCATGACAGAATTGAACCCTCTGATGTGCCTGCCGATACGGCTTCATTCTCGTTTATTGAAAAAGATACAACTGCTACTCAAGAAGACGATTTTTGACCTGCACATTGATTCTATCCTGAAGACAAGTTAGTGATACTCTCCTTTTCTTAATTTTAAGAGGGTATCCCGAGATTTCTATACCAGTCTTACTCCCTACCTTATCATATCTATTCACGGCTGGTCACAGCATAAGGCGTGAAACAGAACCTTTCTCTATTCGTAATAAAGACGCTATTTATAATAATAATTTATTCATATTATGAGAAAGCTTACTCTACCAATCATTGCACTGCTTTGCGTATTGCCTTCTCTTTTAATGGGACAGGTTGTTGAGAAAGAATATAAACAACTTCTCAAATCAGCAAAGAAATCAAACTCTGATGCTCTGGTGGTACTTGAAGACGGTGAAAAAGCCGTAGAATACTACTCCGATTCTGATAGCCAAAAAAATTCAATCGATGTCAATAACCAAATCAGTTGTGGGTTTGGCTTATGCCAAGTTGCTTTCTGATGGTATGATTGATTCGCTAAATACTCCTGTAGCCCATTATTATCCAGAATGGCAGCAGGGACAAAAAAAGAATATTACAATACGACATCTCTTAAATCATACTTCTGGCCTTCAAAATATTAAGATTGCCACGAAAGAAGTGAATCCCGCACCTGATAAAATTCAACTGGGATTAAGTGCTTCGGTAGTAACGAAACCGGGAACAGAATACAGCTATAATAACAAGGCTGTCAATATATTGTCGGGTATTGTCAATAAAGTCACCGGCAAACCTATCGATAATTATTTACGTGATGCCTTATTCAATAAAATGGACATCAGTGATTACCACTGGGGTACCGACCAAAAAGGAAATCATGGGGCCATGGCGGGATTGCAAATTCATGGTTATGATCTGGCGAAACTTGGTCAACTTGTATTGCAAAGAGGCTCATGGAATGGCGAACAACTCATTGATAAAAAGTGGATTGATGCGATGTTAAATAAGACTCCACCTAATACCAAAACTTACGGATTGCTTTGGTGGCGCATCCCCGAACACACAAATTTTGTAGTTGGTGAAGAACAAATAAACAATATGAGAGAAGCCGATGTGCCATTAAAATACATAAGCAAAATAGATTCCATCAAAGGAGAATATGACAGCCAAGGCAGCGTAGTAGATGCTATAATGAGTCAATTTGATAACAGAAAACAACTGGCCCAATTCCGAAAAGCCACATTGGGACAAAGTGTAGCACCCTATGGTAAATCAATAAACGGACCAATTATTGGCTATAAGGCATCCGGGGACGGAGGACAATATTTAGTAGTTTATCCCGAAGAAAATGTAATAGCTGTTCGGATGGTACAAAAGAATAATGGCTACAATCAACAGACGGATTTCTTCGGAAATTTCCCCAAGATGGTCTATACATTAACCAATGATAGCTAATTCATTCAGCGTCAGACATTAAAGCGGAAAAGCATTACATCTCCATCCTGGACGATGTAATCTTTTCCCTCCTGACGCATTTCCCCCGCATTTTTAACCGCCTTTTCCGAACCGAGCTCTTTATAGGTCTCGTAGCTAACGGTTTCAGCACGGATAAATCCGTGTTCAAAATCACTGTGAATTACGCCTGCCGCTTCGGGCGCTTTGGCTCCTTTTCGCACGGTCCAGGCTCGTGTTTCTTTTGGGCCTGTCGTAAAATAGGTAATCAGTCCCAGTTCTTTATAAGCTGCACGAATCAAACGCTCCAATCCTGCACTCTCTACCCCGAGTTCTTCCAAAAACATATGCCGCTCCTCTTCATCAAGTTCGGCGATTTCTTCCTCAATTTTAGCACAAAAGGTAACAACCTCATCATCAAACCTGGCGGCAATCTCTTTGACCTGCTCTACCCATTCGTTTCCAGTATCAAGATCTTCTTCCGAAACATTGCAAGCGTAAAGTACCGGTTTCTCAGAAAGCAGAAATAACTCCTTGTACGCTTTGCGCTCTTCATTATCTGCATCGAAAGTACGGGCGGCATTGCCAACTTCAAGATGTTCTTTCAGGCGTTCTACAATTTCTAATTTCTCCAGCGTTTCTTTTTCACCGCTTTTGGCTTCTTTTTTTAGCTTCTCATAACGCTTCTCTACCGTTTCCAAATCTTTCAATATGAGCTCATCCTCGATAATATGAATATCACGTTTGGGGTTTACATCCCCTTCTACATGAACCACGTTTTCATCATCAAAACAGCGAACCACATGTACAATTAAATCCACTTCGCGTATGTGAGACAGAAAAGCATTCCCTTTCCCCTTTCCTTCTGATGCTCCCTTCACCAGTCCGGCGATATCAACAAATTCCACACTTGTGGGTATTTTTTCTTCTGATCCCACAATATTATATAACGTATCAAGTCGTTCATCGGGAACGGGCACTACGCCTATATTGGGATCAATAGTACAAAAAGGAAAGTTCGCCGCATCGGCACCTGCATCACTTAAAGCATTAAATAAAGTAGACTTCCCTACATTAGGAAGTCCTACAATTCCACATCGTAAACTCATGTATTACAATAAATTAAAAATATTAATCAATTAGTTTATAAAAGGTCAGTCAATTGCTGTTTGTTGCAGAAACTCTTCTTCGGGCAACTTCACAGCCGTTAATTTTCCGTATCCCACTCTGTCAAAAACACAGCCAGTATCTATTCCAATCATATTCTCTTTTTGAATAGGTTTAGGTCTAGGGGTATGTCCAAATACTACAGTCTTTTCCCAAGGGGTTTCAAAAGCATTTAGATGGGAGCGTTCCCACAAAAATTCCTGTACTTCATTTTCATCTTCTATACTATCTGCAATCGTCCTCGCGGGTGAAAGTCCGGCATGCACAAAAAAGTAGTTTTCGGTATCGTAATATAGACGGGTATTCTCGTAAAACTCTTTATGGCTGTCAGGCAGTTTCATTTCGCGCCCTTCTGACTCATATGACTCGATAGTAGCCCTTCCTCCATTCATAAACCACAAGTCTTTTTTATTGTGGTGTAGAGCATCCAACAGCATCTGTTCATGATTGCCCCGCAAAAAAACACAGTCGACCCTTTCTCTAAATTCCAACAGATAATCAACAACCTGTTTAGAGCCCGGCCCCCGATCGATATAATCTCCAACAAAAACGAACTGCCGATCGTAGAAAGGCTCCAATTTTTCCAGGAGTGCTTTCATAGAATGGAAACAACCATGGATATCACCAATCGCTATATATTTCGACTCACTCACGATAGTATATCCTTATGATTTAAAGGAGGATTCAATAAGTCCACGTCCCTTTTTATTGATACGGCCATCATTATTGAGTTTTTCAAGCGCAGAATCTAAAATACCGTTGATAAAATTACCTGACTTCTTAGTGGAATATTTCTTAGCAATCTCAATAGCCTCATTAATTGATACCTTGATCGGAATCTGCTCATAATATAAAAACTCAGCAATAGCTATGCGCAGCAGCAATCGATCGATAGCATTAAGCCGACCCAATCGCCAGTTATTTAGGTGCGCCTGGATAATTTCATCTATCTCATCTTGGTTATTCACAATTTTAAGAAACAGCCGTTCGGCAAATTTAAAGATCTCTGTATCATTCGATAGCCTCGGTTTTATCACCAACTTGATAATATCCTCCCATTTTCCTTTTCCAATCTCATTGGCATAAAGGGCCTGTAAAACTGCTTCTCGTGCTTCTCTGCGTTGAGCCATTTCTTTTTATTACCGTTTTAATCCGTCAAAATGAAAAAGCCTGTCATACCCTTTTGGGCAACAGGCTTTAGCTGTATGTGGGTGCTACTGGATTCGAACCAGTGACCTCTACCGTGTCGGGGTAGCGCTCTAAACCAACTGAGCTAAGCACCCAAAATTAATGGGCATTACATCAATTCAAGAGCGCTAAATATACACATCTTTTACCTTTGATGACAACCTTGTTTCACCATTAATATTAGATCTAATTTTTAATGAAAGAGTTAACAAATTTATAACTCGCACAGCCATATACATTTTGTTTTATTGAACTTGGGATTCTAATACTAATAATTATATGATTATGAAATTGCCAGCAATATTTCTTCGTATTACTCTTTCCTTAGTATTTGCTCTTCTATCCGGATGTCAAATGGGCGATTCCTCCCACATGAGTAAATCTCAACAACGACAGATCCAATCGACCTTTAAGTCAATACAGAATTCTCATAAAACCCTGATTGATGCATACGAACAGGATTCTGCTTCGATGCCAGAAGAAATGAAAACGCTCTACTTACAGATGCAAAAGATGCATCGACAAATGACTAAAAATCACAATCACATGATGTCTGGCTACAAGAAAAAAGGAATGGGTATGCAACAGGATAACAAACAAATGAAAAAGCGCCGTCAGATGCGTAGGCGAATACAAAATAGAATGAGTCGGGAGTGGTACAGCCAACTGCAGAGCATGCATAATCAAATGGCCCGCCAACATGAGCAAATGAATCGCCCCCAAAAAGCAAAGCAGCATCGAAAAATGGGTGAAGGCTACGGTAAGATGAAAAGCATGGTTCCCCGAAACAATTCATCTTCGGAGGAGCCTGTCAATGAAAATGCAGATCCTGCCCTCTTAAACGGAGCTAACCTCTATACTCAAAACTGTGCCTCTTGCCATGGTAGCAATGCACAAGGAATCGGCAATGCGTTTCCTCCGCTTGTTAATTCAAAATGGATAACGGGTGAAAAGTCAGTTCCTATTCGAATAGTCATGGATGGATTGAGTGGCGAGATTCAAGTTAGTGGAACATCCTACAATGGAACAATGCCTTCTTTTAAAGCCCGACTCAGCATGGCAGAAATAGCGGCTATAATTAATTATCTGCGTGATAAAAGTGATGGAGATCATCCCCAAATAACCCAAGATGATGTAGTCGAAATATCCAATTCTTACCAAAATCGCAATCAGCCTTGGAGTCCGGAAGAACTATCAGGTAGATAATAATTCTTTCAATGAATCACCTGTAAAAAAGGGAAGTCACACCTATCACGGTACAAATCTCATTAGATCAAAGTAGGTGATTACACTACTGTGCTTTAGGTTATGAGTTAAAACTCATTGTATTAATTTTTGTTATTTATTTGAATATCAGATTTATTCCATCCACCACCCAATGCACGATAAAGATCAACGCCAGCAGTTAATTGTTGTAGCTTATTATTGATATTGGATAATTGAGCTGACAAATAATTCTGCTGGGCTGTTAACACTTCGGTGTAATTCGCTTCACCGTATTGCAATAGCTCCCGAGAATACTCAACAGCATTTTGCAACGCTTCCAGTTGTTTTCTACTCAGATTTCTTTTTTCTTCTGCATTATTATACGAACTCAACGCATTAGACACTTCACTGCTGGCATTAATGATTGTGCTACGAAGTTCTAATTTGGCCTGTTCTTGTCGGGCTTTACTTCGTTTTAACTGAGCTTTGTTTTGTCCCCTGTTAAAAATTGGCTGGGTAATACCGGCAATCAGGTTGTAGAATACCGAACCCGGCTGAAATAGATCATCCGTTTGCAGGCTTTGATACCCGCCTTCGGCTGTTAACCTAAGCGAAGGATAAAATTGTGCTCGGGCATTGTTTGTCAATTCAAATGCACTGCGAAATGAATGCTCAGCGGCAATAATATCGGGACGATTTCTCAGCAATTGCGCCGGAACTCCGGTCGCAAGTGAATCTATAGGAGACTGCTCTTCCAAGCTGTTCCGTTTAATACTGCCGGGCGCACGACCAAGCAAAATGCTAAGTGCATGCTCTTGTTCTGAAATCTGTTGGCGTAATTCCGGGATCGTCACTTCAGCCGCATAACGATTGGCAATACTTTGCTGTAGCGATACGCCCGTTACCAATCCACTTTCTTTTAAACTTCTGATTGCTTCGACATCCTGTCTACGATTTTTGACCGTTTCTTTTGTTATTTCCAGCTGCTTATCAAGAGCTAACAATCGATAGTAGGAATTTGCCACTTGAGCTATGAGCCGTGTTTGCACCGCACGACGAGTAGCTTCTGCCCGTAATAAAGCTGCAAAACTTGCTTGTTTAGCACTTGTTAGTTTTCCCCAAACATCAAGCTCCCAGCTTGAACTCATCGAAACTGAATAACGCTCACTGGCTGGAATAGATCCGACTCCTGCCCCTCCAAAGCTGCTCGCATTATCGGATTGTTCATTGTACGAGGCATTTGCTCCCAATGACAACGTTGGCAACATACTCATACGCCCCTGAAAAAAGTCAGCTTCCGCAACACGAATTTGCTCGATGGCACTCCGAAGCTGCAGGTTTTTTTTCAGCGCTTCCTGTATAAGGTCACGCAATTGCGGATCCTTGAACACCTCTTCCCACGGCATATCGGCCAGCGTTGTGCTGTCCATCTTTACCTGCTCAAAGGGATACAACTCTTCGGTCTGCATTTCGGGCTGCTCATACGATTTTGTGGCGATACATGACGACAGTGAAACCGTAATTACCAGCGAAGTTATCAATATTGAGAAATAACGAGAACACATATAGTTAGATAAATAATTTTTCATTGCGTTAATCACGGATTCAGAATTTCTTTTCTTCGTTTTTGAACAACTTCGGGCGGACCTGAAATCTTCTCCTGAAGCTTCTGAAATATGATAAATAGTACCGGTATCACCAGCAATCCGATAAAGGTTCCAATAAACATTCCACCCGCCGTACCAATACCAATAGATTGATTAGCATTAGCGTTAATTCCAGTTGCCAGTGCCAATGGTAGTAACCCGGCAATAAAAGCAAAAGAAGTCATCAGGATTGGACGAAGGCGGGCTTCGGCCCCGTCAATAGCAGCCTTTACAATGCTCATGCCTTCTTCTCTACGCCGCTGGAGCCCAAACTCTACCACCAAAATGGCGTTCTTAGCTAAGAGTCCCATCAACATAATAGCCGATATTTGCAGATAGATATTATTGGCAACACCAAAGATATTGGCAAAAATAAATGATCCCATAAGACCAATAGGTAGCGGCAGAATTACGGCCCACGGAACTAAATAACTTTCATATTGGGCACTCAGCAAGAAGTAGACAAACAGAAGACAAAGCGCAAAAATTACGATTTCTTGACCGCTGGACTGACTTTCTTCCCTCGTCAGTCCGGAATAGGCATATGAATAGTCACCAGATATTTCTTCCTCAAAAATTTCTTCAATCGCCTGGATAGCATCACCGGAACTGTAGCCCGGATTTGTAGCACCGGTCACCTCCACAGAATTAAAGAGATTAAATCGCGATATGTTTTGGGGACCATATACGCGTTCGAGATCTACAAAAGAGCTCAGTGGCGCCATCTGTCCATTTTGATTTCGCACTGAAATCTGCTGTAAACTTTCTTCTGAACCCCGAGCTTCGGCGTCTGCCTGTACATAAACGCGATAAAGTTTACCAAAACGAGTAAAATTGGAAACGTACAATCCACCGTAGTATGACTGCATAACATTCATGATTGACTGTACCGAAAAGCCGGCACGCTGGGCCTTTGGCACATCTACATTTACCATGTATTGTGGATAATCAGTCTGGAAATAGGAATTCGCATATTGTATCTCAGGACGTTGAAATAGCTTTTGCTGGACTTTTTTGCTCACTTGATCCAACTGTTCTAGTGTACCACTCGCTCGATCCTGAATATTTACCGTGAAGCCGCTGGTATTTCCAAAACCCGATATTACCGGCGGTGCAAAAAAGGATATATTAGCCTCACTTAAACCCGAGGTTTTTTCTCTTAACAAGTTGATTGCTGCGTTAACATCCATATCTCGATCATCCCAATGCTTTAGTTTGCCAACAATAAATCCATACTGACTTCCGGATCCACTAAGAAGTCCAAATCCAGAAATTGCCAGACGCGAATCAATAACTTCTGTATCCGCCATAATCTGATCGATCTCAGCCATTACATCTTTGGTTCGATCCAGTGAAGCCGACGGCGGCAGACTTACATTTGCAAAGAATGTCCCCTGATCTTCATCCGGAACAAAACCGGTAGGTGTTGTTTGAAACAAGAAGCCAAAAATTCCGATAGCGACAATAACAACCGCAACAGCCGCCCAGGCATTGCGTGTAAAAAAGCCAAGTACTTTCCGATACCGATATTTTCCTACATCAAAGACGGTGTTAAAAGCGATTGCAAAGCGATCAACAAAAGACTTGCTTTCACCGATCTGTTTTTGCTCGGGTTTAAGCACCAAAGCACACAATGCCGGACTTAATGTCAGGGCGTTAACGGCAGATATAATAATGGCCGTTGCCAGGGTAATACCAAACTGTTGGAAGAATACTCCTGTAGATCCCGTTATGAACGTTACGGGAACAAATATCGCTGCCATTACCAACGTAATAGAGACAATGGCGCCGGCAATTTCGTCCATCCCCTCTATAGCAGCCTCCATTCCCGACTCGGCCCCCTCCTCGAGTTTAGCGTGGATAATTTCCACCACAATGATGGCGTCATCCACCACAATACCAATTGCCAACACCAGCGCAAATAGCGTTAATAAATTGACACTGTATCCAAATAGATTGAGGAAGAAAAAGGTACCGATAATGGAGACGGGTACAGCAATGGCTGGAATTAAGGTTGATCGCCAATCCTGCAAGAATACAAATACCACAATAAATACAAGGATAAAGGCCTCTAAAAAGGTCACAAAAAGCTTGTCAATCGATGCCGTAAGAAAGCTGTTTGCATCAAAAACGGTAGTATATTCGATATCGTCCGGGAAATTCTCTGATGCTGCTTCAATTTCGGCCTTTACATTTTCGACCACTTCCTGGGCATTGGCGCCTGCTGTTTTAGATACAAACATCCCCACACTGGGTCCGCCGTTGGCGGTACTGTGGACGCTGTAATTTTGTGATCCCAACTCCACATCAGCAACATCTTTGAGGCGCAGCATCTCCCCGTTTTCTGATCCCTCACGAATAATAATATTCTCGTACTCAGGCGCCGTAGAAAGACGTCCCTTGTACTTCATCGTGTACTGGAAGGCCTGTCCGCTATTTTCTCCGATAGTTCCGGGAGCCGCTACAAAACTTTGATCATTTAATGCGGCAATGACATCCGAAGGCACTAAATTATAGGATGTCATTTTATCCGGCTTCATCCAGATACGCATTGAATAGGTATTGGCTCCAAATGCATCTGCAGTTCCTACTCCATTTACGCGTTGCAGGCGGGGAATCAAATTAATTCGGGCATAGTTTTCTAAAAAGGTACCGTCATGAGTCCCATCCGGACTATACATTGTGAAGATTAGCAGACGACTCGTCTGCTCTTTCTGCGTAGTTACACCCGTTTGAGTAACCTCCTGCGGCAGCAAATTGCTAGCCTGCGAAACACGGTTCTGCACATTTACCGCCGCAATATCAGGATCCGTACCAAGCTCAAAATAAACCTGTATTTGAGCACGCCCGTTATTACTGGCCGTAGAACTCATATAGGTCATCCCCTCTACCCCGTTAATCTGCTCCTCGAGCGGAGCAACAACACTGTTTAAGACTGTTTCGGCATTTGCACCGGGATAGGTTGCCGATACCTGGATAGTTGGCGGGGCAATCTCGGGATACAGGGAAACTGGCAGCGCATTATAGCCGAGGTATCCTAAAATGACAAGAATAATAGAAATAACCGTTGATAGTACCGGTCGCTGTATAAATCGTTTAATCATTATATCTGAATTCTAAACTAACAAAACTTTAATTTGGCAGGGTATTACTCGGAAGTTGTCAGAGACTGAAATAAACTGTCTGCATCAACAGGTTTTGGCTGGATTTTCGTACCGTCATCCAATTGACCAATTCCCGAGCTAACAATGCGCTCTCCTTTAGAAAGCCCCTCGTTCACAACAAATAACTGTTTAGTATCAACAGGTAATAAGGATACTTCCCGACTTTCAACCGTATTATTATCCGTCACAACGTATGCAAATCGTTTATTTTGAATTTCGTAAGTGGCTTTTTTGGGGATTACAATAGCTGCCTCTTGGTTAAAAGGTATTTGCACATTGCCCGATCCACCACTTCGTAGAATTTCTTGGGGATTTGGGAACGTTGCACGAAAAGAAGCCGACCCGGTTTCTCTGTCTATCAATCCACTGGCCAGTTTAAGCTTTCCCTGATGCTCATATTTCGTATTATCTGCAAGCAACAGATTCACCTCGGGCATTTCTGCTACCTGTTGCTGGATCGTTTTATTTCCACCATCACTGGAAACCGTCTGCGCCATCTCCAGCAGCTCTCGCTCACTCATAGAAAAATAAGCGTAGACTTCAGAAATATCAGAAACAACCGTCATTGGTTGAGCTATAGAGCTATTCACCAAACTTCCGATCCGATACGGTATGGTTCCAATAATTCCGGTAACAGGACTTTTGACCATGGTATATCCCAGATTTACCCGGGCATTTTTTAGTCGAGATTCAGCCTGGGCCAAAGCCGCCTGGTTCGACTCCAATTCATTCTTAGCTGATTGAAGTTGATACTGACTTACAATCTCTTTGTCTACCAGACTTTGCAGGCGCTCTACTTCATCCTCGGCTGTACTAACTCGGGCTTTTGCCGCCTGAATGTCAGCCTTTGCCGACCGTACCTCCTGTTGATACTCCTCATTATTAAGCGTAAACAGTACTTGGTCTTTGGACACCCAATCGCCTTCATCAACATGCATCTCTACAATATAACCCGGCACGCGGGGACGAATTTCCACCGTTTGTTTCCCTTCCAGCGTAGCCGGATAAGTACTTGTCAACTCAATACTTCGGGGCTGAAGATCTAAAACAGGAAATTGCTGCACCTGCTGCTGCCCTTGCTGTCGGTTCGCATCCCCGCAAGAAAATAAAAAGAGCGGTATTAATGATATGACAAATAAATAGGTGATTCCCGAACTGTACGACTTGTTCATGTTACTTTTACTAATTCTGATTAATTATTACTGTCCTTTAATTGATAACGTCAACTATTGGTCACTTAAAAATTTATGCATTTTTGCCAACGCATCTTCAAATTCTTCAGTTTCGATATTTTCAATTTCCCCGTTAATTTCTTTATCGAGCTGTTGATCTGCGGCTCGTGCCTTTGCCAAAACTTTCATTCCCTGCTTCGTGATTAATAGCAACTTTCTTCGTTTATCGGCATCATCCTTTACTCGTGTTACAAAGTGGTTTTTTTCCAACCCATCGATATGACGAAGTACTGCTGACTTATCTCTATCTACAATTTCAGCCAGTTCTTGAAGTATAAGTCCATCCTCATTATCCAAAATATTGAGAATAAAAAACTGTTCTATCGTTAAATTAATTCCCTCTTCCTGAAATCGCTTTTTTAAGCTTCGAATAATTTCCTTGACCACGTATGCCATTCTGCAGCCAGTCGTTTCACAGTACAATTTTTGATCTAAGCCCATCGGTTAAAATCTATTTAAAATAAGATTGGCCAAGATAACGATAATTAGTTGATGTGATCAACTAGTAGTTTGTAAAAACTTCTTACAATATATTAGATGAACATTATCTGTGTTTCTTTTTACGGTTTTTAACACAAAAGGCCCGGTTAGTTCCGGGCCTCCGAAAGCATAAATATATTTAGTAAACACTATTGCTCTTTGTAATGGATATCCGACAAATCTTTGATGAGTTCAGCGCTGGCCTCAGGGGTTATATCGCGCTGAGGGGTTCCGAGCATTTCATATCCTACCCGAAATTTTTTGACCGTTGCTGAACGGAGTAACGGCGGATAAAAATGCATGTGAAAATGCCATTCCGGATGTTCTTTTCCATCGGTTGGTGCAGGATGAAATCCCGCCGAATATGGAAAAGAGACTTCAAAAATATTGTCGTATTTCACCGTAATCTGTTTCACAATATCCGCCAAACCATCTTTCTCGGCTTCAGTCATATCAGTAAAACGTGCAAAGGGCCGGCGGCTAATCAATAACGTTTCAAACGGCCAAAAGGCCCAATATGGCACTACAACCACAAAATGATCGTTGGATACCACAATTCGTTCATCCTGTTCCAATTCCAAATCCAGATAATCGGATAGCAATGTATTCCGATGTTTCTGGTAATAGTCGGTTTGTCGAGTCAGCTCCTTGGCCGGTTCATCAGGAATAGTATTCTGCGCCCAGATCTGTCCGTGCGGATGCGGGTTGCTGCATCCCATAATTTCCCCTTTATTCTCGAAAATCTGTACATAGTTGATATAATCTCGATTGCCTAGCTGCGTATATTCATTCACCCAGAGATCCACTACATCACGGATTTGTGAAAGCTCCATCTCGGGCAGCGTTAAATCGTGTCGGGGCGAAAAGCAAATTACCCTACAAATGCCCTTTTCTCCCTTGGCCACCAGCAGGTCGTCAGTATTGACCTCTTCAGATGGTACCTCAGGCTTCAAAGCACTAAAATCATTGGTAAATACAAAGGTCGATTCATACTCAGGATTGCTGGCATCTCCTGCACGATCATTGCCGGGACACAGATAACATTCGGGATCATATTCGGGTTTTTCATCGCCCGGCGTTTCCTCTTCTTGTCCCTGCCACGGACGTTTGGCCCGGTGTGGAGATACCTGCACCCATTCTCCGGTTAATGGATTCCAGCGGCGATGCGAATGATTATCAAGGTCAAGTGACATAGACTTACTTTTTCTAATATGTTAATTACGACGAAGTTACCTTCTGGCTGGATATCAAATGCGTGCCGGAGGATACCTTTGTTTGATATACTCTTATCTGGTTGTCCATCTGCTGCTGATATTTTTCTTTGACCTGCTTGGTAAAGGACTCAACATGGTCTTCCTGAACTACATTGATGGTACAACCGCCAAATCCCCCGCCCATCATGCGGGCGCCGAATACCCCTTTCAGATCACGGGCAATATCAACCAACACATCAAGCTCCTCGCAGCTTACCTCATATTCATGACGAAGGCCGGCATGCGACTGGTACATACGTTGCCCAAATGAATCCATTGCTCCCTGTCGTAAATCATTACAAGCCTGAATGACTCGTTTATTTTCTTCAACCACATATTTACATCGCTTGAAGATGGTCGGATCCATATCTTTTTCATGCTGAAAAAGTAGTGACAGTTCCACATCCCGAAGGCTCTCAATTTCGGAATCCCATTGCTGTAAAATTTCTACGCCCTGCTCGCATTGCTGCCGGCGCACGTTATATTCCGATGAAGCCAGCTCACGACGCACCTGCGTATCACAGAGTACAATTTGTATGTCATCCCGGTTGAAAGGAAAATATTCATAATTGAGGCTGCGGCAATCCAGCTTCAACGCATATCCCTCCTTGCCATTTAAACTGGCAAATTGATCCATGATTCCACACTGTACGCCCACAAATTCGTTTTCTGCTTTCTGGGCAATCTTCGCCATTTCCACGGGCGGAATATCCCAGCCATTTAGCTCGACCAACCCAAAAAGTACGCCACCTTCTAACGCCGCCGACGACGACATCCCTGCCCCAATAGGCACATTGCCGCCAAATACACAATCAAATCCGTTAACCTCATAGCCTTGCTTCCGGAGCTGATCGACTATCCCTAATAAATAGTTGGGCCACCCTTGATCGCTTTTTTGAAGATCTCCGGTAATTTCCGTTTCAAACGATTCATTTTTATCCACTGCATAAAACCGACAAGTGTTCGTTTCGTTGGGATGTATCGCCAGTATAATACTTTTATCGACCGCAGCGGGAAGCACAAATCCATCGTTATAATCGGTATGTTCGCCAATCAGATTTACCCGCCCCGGTGATTTGATCAGCTTATAACGGTCGCCAAAATGATGTTGAAACTCTTCTTCAATCTGTTGAATCCATCGCTCCATTAATCAAAATTTAAAACGTTAATATTCATCTTACCAGAAAACAGCGTATAACACAGCGACAATAACCAAAATAATGTACGCCCCGATATTAAAGGCCGGACTGGTTTTAAACATCTCAGAAGTAGTGTGAATCGCTTTGGGATCTTCATCATGAGGATTGGTGGTCAAGCTTACGCCCATAATTATCACAATAGTGATTATGAGGGTATACAGCATCTGATCCAAAAACGGCAGCTGCACAGCAGGCGTTTTCAAAAATACGGCGATCACAATGGAAGAAAGCACGCCGTAGATAGCCCCTTTCGAGGTTGTTTTCTTCCAAAATAGTCCCATAAGGAATACAGCAAGTATTCCAGGACTTACCATGCCTGTATACTCTTGGATGTACTGAAAAACCTGGGGTACATTATCGAGCTGAGGTGCCACAATAATTGCTGTGATCAAGGCGACAGAAGCCGAAATCCGTCCCATATTTACCGTCTGTTTATCGGTGGCATCGGGATTAAAATACGGAATATAAATATCCATCGTAAAAATAGTCGCAACGGAATTAAGCATCGAAGCCATGGACGAAACAATAGCCGCGGCAAGAGCAGCAACTACTAATCCCAAAAATCCCGGCGACAGAAATACCTTCATCAACCATGGGTAGGCATTATCATATTGAATACTTCCATCTGCTTTGGTAAACACATCGACGACTCCGGAAATCTGAGTGGTTCCCTCAGGCTGGGTAAACAGGACGTACACAATAATACCGGGGATAACAACAATCAGGGGAATAATCAGTTTCAAAAAGCCGGCAAAAATAATCCCCTTTTGGGATTCCTTTAACGACTTTGCAGCCAACGTACGCTGGATTATATACTGATTAAATCCCCAGTAGTACAAATTGGCCACCCACATCCCTCCGATTAATACTGCGATACCCGGCAGGTTACTAAATTCAGGATTCGATTGATCAAGAATCATATCAAACTTGTCCCCGGCCACCTCATAAAGATGTGTTATGCCATTAAAAATGCCTCCCTCGGGAGTTAGATTGTACAATCCGGCAAAGGTGACCACACAGCCTCCCAAAACCAGCAACCCAACCTGTATCACATCAGTCCAGGCTACGGCCGAAAGTCCACCGTACAGCGAATATGCAGCGGCAATAGCCGACAGACCTATAAGGGCATACATCATCAAGCTTCCATCCCCCGTACCCATAATGGTGTCCAGCGCTAATGCCCCCAAATAGAGCACGGTTGTAAGATTGACAAAGACAAAGAGCGCAATCCAGAAAACGGCTAAAATCGTCTTTAAAGTCGTATTAAAGCGCTGTTCAACAAATTCCGGAATCGTAAAAATTTCTTTCTCAATAAAGATGGGCAATAAGTATTTACCGACAATAATCAGTGTGATCGCCGCCATCCATTCGTACGAAGCAATAGCCAGTCCTACGGCAAAGCCCGAACCGGACATCCCGATAATTTGCTCGGCCGAAATATTAGCTGCAATGAGCGAAGCTCCTATGGCCCACCACGGTAGTGATTTGCCAGCCAAAAAGTAATCTTCAGCCGTCTTTTGGTGTCCTTTTTCATCCCGCGATACCCAAAGACCAATGGCAACAATCATTAAGGCATAGGAACAGAAAACAATGGTATCAACTAAAGTAAATTCCATAAAATTGTATTAAAGGATTAAATGTCTATAGATGTATTTTACCATTAGAAACAGATATATCCATTTCCCAACATTTGATGCTCAGGGGAAATATTTGCTGCTGGTCGCCCCACTTACATGCTTCAGCAAGGGAATCTGGACGAGCACTACAAGGTTCTAAAGCCAAAGTATACTCTTTTTCTTTCGTATCTACGGGCCATCCTCCATAGCACAGCCACACCCCTAAAAAGGGAACCTGTTCTGTATCGAATGAAAACAACAATGTTTCGTCAGTCTGCTGTTTATAAAATCCGGCTTTGCCATTTGCCAAACCGTCAGAAAATAGCTTTACCGCAAATTCCAGTGATTCATTCTGTACGTAATTAAAATCAATATTCGAACTATTCCCAAGTATTTTTGGCCATCCCAGCCGATCTCCCAAGTCACCGACATTAGAATCTGAAGCCCAATTTAAAACAACTTCTGATATCTCATCGGGCAGTATTAGCTGGTCGCCTTCTTCAATATCCAACAAGGGATGGGCAGACCAAATATAATCGAAGGGCATTTCTTCGAAACTTTCCATTTCATATACAATATGTATGTTTGGTCCATCCAGCTCAATATGTTTTGCAAAACGGTAGTTGAACTGCTCTCCGTGCGTCCATAATGAAATACCATTCTCCTGCTCTTCGTAATTCCATGACTTTGTCCATAGTTCGCCATGATCAGGGACCTCAAGCACCTCTCCTTTGAATTCATATTTCGAAGGAGAAACATTTGGGAAACACTCATCAAATCCGGCAGCATATGGAGGCAGAAAATCTTCACCATAATTAGGTTGAGAATAAAAATCATAGTCTACAGCAGGTTCTTTTAAAAACTGAGTGCCTCCCTGCTTACTCTCAAGTTTGATCATCTTTCCACCGAAACCCGGAATAATGACAATACTAAGCTCTTCATTTTCGAGCTCTATAACTGACAAGGCTTGATGTTTGTTCTGTTCGATACTTTTAATATCTGAATTCATAATAGTCGAGCCTTCAATTAAATAAATGTATTTATAGGACTAACTATCGTTTTAATCCGGTATACCCTGCTCTTCTTTTTGCCCCAGCCGATATTTGTTGAACACATCCATTACCGGTAAAGCGTTGCCTTCATCATCAAAATAACTCCGTGCACCCAATCCACCCTGTACCGCGGGCTCCCACCAAAAAATACCCTTTATTTTGGGGGACGAGATATTGAGCAGTGTCTGGTTTACGGATTCCAAAAACTCGCGCTGGCCGTCCGGTGTTTCTAGATACGGAGCATTTGCATCTTCATATTCCGATGGCTTCCAGTGATACGCCGTTTCTACCAGAATAATATCCTTGGTAAAATTATTGACGAGCGACAATAGGTTTTCACGAAACTCTAAAAGATTACCGTGCCACCAAGGATAGTACGAAAGACCAATAATATCATAAGGAATATTATAGGAGTTAAACTTATCATAGTATTTTTTTGTCCCCTCCGCATCAGCACCTTGGTCGTAATGAATCATAATCAGCGGACGTGCGGCCTGGCCTCGACCGGCATCCACACCGTCGACACCTGCTTTGACCAGCTTGGCAAAATTGTCCCAGTTATTTGGCAACTTACCAGTGGGCCAAAGCATGCCATTGCGCGTTTCATTACCAATTTGCACCATTTCGGGCATTACCCCGGCTTCACGAAAAGCTTCAATCGTATTCTTCGTGTAGTGGTAGACCGAATCAGCTAAAACATCTACCGATAACCCTTTCCAAGCGGCGGGAATAGGCTGTTTACCGGGATCAGCCCAGCTGTCGGCGTAGTGATAATCGAGCAAAAACTTATAGCCACGTTTCTCGGCTTCCTGTGCTAACTCGATGGTATATTCCAAGTCGTTAGGCAGCTCATCAGGAGAATGAAACAGACGAAGGCGAATCCAGTTGTATCCGTGAGCTTTAAAAATATCGAGCCCGGGCTTTACTTCTCCATTGTCTTTGAATTCCTTGCCATTATCTTCGGCGCTCTTTAGAAAAGACATATCCGCACCTACCGCATAGGTAATATCGACGGTGCCTTCGGCTTTAGTTGAGTCTTGTGCTGATAGCTTCTGTGTTGATAAAGCAAATCCAATAAGAAGTAATAATAGTAGTTTTACGTTATTCTTCATGAGTAACCCAATTTATTAGCTTGATATGTTATTAATTCTGATCAATCTCATTCTATTTTAATTTCCTTTGCTGCCTGTTCTAAGTTTTCATTCGTTGCGGTAATAGTTACCGATCCCGATTGACCATCAGCTCGAAGCAATATTGTTGCAATACCGGCTTCGGCACTGATGGGATTCTGCCCTATCAGATTTGCATTGCCATCAATTTCAAAACGGATTTCATTTTCAGCATCGGTTACCACGGTTCCATTTTTATCCACCACGGAGGCATAGATAAATACTACATCCTTTTGTCCGGCCTCGAGTGGCTTATTGCTGAGATCTACATCCAACTGAATAGCAGAAGGATCACCGGGGGTAGTTTGACTATGCTCGGCAACCTCTTCCCCATCGATATAACCGACCGCACGAAGCGTACCCGGCTCAAATTCGTCAATTTTAAAAGTAAAAGGCGGATGGATCAGATGACTGGAAACACGTCCGCTATCGGGCGATTTCCGTCCGAGTGATTGCCCGTTTAAAAACAGCTCCACTTTTTCAGTGTTGCTGTAAACTTTGGCCGTGGTGTAATTTTCATCGGACCAAAAATTTGCAGTGTAAACCATCGGTTTACCAAAATCAGCGCCCTTTTCTGTATTGGGTCCGGCCTGACTCCGATAGAAGTAATAGGTGAATTTAGGAATACGGAATATATCGCGAATGCCCGAAGCTTCCAGGTTATCGGCATAGCCGCGGTTGTAGTCAAACATCACCCAGTTGGCATCCCCAAAAGAATTCCCTTTGAGATTACTATTATGGGCTTCTTGAAAATTCAAGGCCTGCTGTGCCAACCGCTTTTGTCCGTCGCCGCGTAGTTGACGAGAATTACGAGCTTGCTCGGTCAAATCTTCAAATTCATCTTGGTTAAATCCGGCGTTGTGGGCATAGTATTCCCAGTCGCCGTATTCTGCAATGAAATAAGGTTTGTCTGTTTTGTAGTTATTCCAGTATTCCGGTGGTTCGGCATGCTGACGTGCGGGAATAAACAGATCATAGGCGTAATCCATCCACCCGGAAGAATAAGTATTATCGAATGGCAACTCATTATGAACAATCGCATGGGCACTATCCATAAACGATTTAGACATATTTGACTCGTTAAGTGAGGCCTCCCAAAGCACAATACTGGGATGATTGCGGTCGCGTCGAATCATATATCGAATATCGCGGTACGCCAGCTGCTGGAACTCTTCATCTCCAAAAAACTGCCAGCCGGGAATGGCGTTCATAAACAACAACCCAAGCTCATCGGCGGCATCCAGAAAAGCAGATGACGGCGGATAGTGAGCCGTTCGGATAAAGTTGAATCCTGCCTGTTTTATTTTATAAGCATCGCGATACTGGGCGTTATCCGACAGTGCATAGCCAATATACGGATATGATTGATGGCGATTGGTACCACGCAAATGAATAACTTCGCCATTTAATACAAACTGATTATCCTTATTGAAATGGAATGTGCGTATGCCAATCTTCTCCCGTTTAGAATCAACCACATCTCCATCCTTCTCCAGCGCAACAGTAACGGAATACAAATAGGGATTATCCGGTGACCATAAGTTGGGATTAGAAACCGTAAATTCTTGCTCAATCTTTTTAAACTTCCCTGCCGAAATTTTTTCGGCGGATGCCTGAGCTTCTCCAATAACTTTGCCCTGTTCATCACGCAGTACCGTTTTGATCACTGCTGACTGCGTCTCATCTCCCGTATTCAGCAGATCAGTCTGTACATGAACCGTGGCGGACTCATCAGCAACTTCCGAACTTCGGACCAACAATCCTCCCCCGGCTATCCGATCAGCGGCAATGGGATCAGAAATATGAAGCTTGTCATCAATTAACAGATAGGCATTACGATAGAGGCCACTAAAATAGTTGAAATCGAGATTTTCTATTGGCTTTCCGGGCGGAATTGTAGGATTGTCCTCGTTATTAAGCCTCATCAACACCACATTTTCCTGACCGAGCTGCACGTGATCGGTAATATCCAACACAAAAGGCAAATATCCCCCTTTATGCGTTGTCAGCTTCTCGCCATTCAAGTAAATATCAGCCTCGTGCATTGCCGCGCCAAATTTTACCGCAATCCGCTTATCATTGTTTTCGGATGGAATCTCAAAAAACTTGCGATAAAAAGCAGTGCCCTGCCACTGTTGATCTTCAATTACTAACGGCTCAATATACGCAGTATGCGGCAGTGAAATCGCTTCCCATTCTACCTCACTCTCTTTCTCAAAGTAATCAGCCACCACTGTGGTGTCAATGCCGCGTGCAAACTGCCAATCGTTGTTAAAATTGATTGTGGTATGATCCATATATTTATTTGAGGAACTTGATGGCGTGCATCCCCAAACCAAAGCAATACAAATAAAGACTAAGGAAATATGTTTTCTCATAAATTTGGCAATTACCTGTTACATTTACTCACTACTGTAATCGCGATTGATAAAGTCAATGCCAATATGGACATTACCCTCAAAGTCAAAAAGCGTATTGTTTTCCCAAGCTGAACCTGTACCCCACTGGTTTTTCATATTTGATGTTATCCAGGCTGGCTCCCAGTATATGAGTCCCATTCCACCACCGTCTATAATTTCTTTGGTGAGATCAATCATGAAATCACGCTGACCTTCTTTTGTGGCCGGGTATCCATTGACAAGCGCATCCTGGGCAAATATATTGCTATAGTCATCCCCATATTCCATCGTCCACGGATAAGCCGCCTCCACGATCATCACTTCTTTATCAAGTCTATCCCGAAAATCAGAAATGTGATCACTAATCTTATTCAGTGGTACATCCGACCACGGCGTGTAGTAGGAGAATCCAATAATATCAAAATCAGTAACATTACCGGTGCTTGTTATATTATCGAACCACCAGGATACGTTTTCGGGCTGGGCAATATGCAATATGATTTTCGTATCTACTTCGGAATTGGAAGCAACATTCCGAACGGCCTGAATACCGCTGTTGATCACTTCTCCAGCGTTTGACCAGTTGCCATCACAGACATTAAGGTCCGGAAAATCTTGCGGAGCACTGCTGTACATCAGTCCACAATTGGTTTCATTGCCAATCTGAACATATTCGGGCATCAGCCCTTCCCCATCAAGATACTCGAGGGTTTCCCTGGTATAATTGTATACCGCATCATTTAGCTCATCCAAGCTGGTTATATCACGCCACGCCTCGGGAATATTCTGCTGGCTGGGATCGGCCCAAGTATCGGAATAATGGAAATCCAGATTCACAGCCATACCATATTTCTTGGTCTCACGTATCGCCTCTGTTACATCATTCAGATCATTATACATGGAGTTATTTTCTCCTTCGTACACCGTGGCCGTCCACTCAGGGTTGTGCCACAGACGAAAGCGAGCCAGATCGGTCCCATAATCGCTGAATATTTTATAAGGATTTTCTACTTCACCTGAATCACGATAAGTACCTCCATGATCTAAAATCTGGTTGACGTACGACAGATCGGCACCCATTACAAAATTATTAGTCGTTTCCTCTGGTGGAGGATTCGATCCATTGCCATCGTCTCCATTGTTATCTCCCGTATCGGTTGGAGAATCACTTCCGCAACCGATAATTACCAAACTTAACAAGGCAATAAATAAACTTCTTCGAAGCATAGCCTATCTCATTTTAACGAAAGCGGAGATTGTTATATGTTAACGATAACATTTCTACTTAAAAATATAAGAGTATGTTTGAGTGAATCAAATTGTTTTTAACTCTTTCTATTTAAAAACTAATCTGTGTGGATTTGGTCGGAGCTACATCCACACGATGATCGAATCTGAAGCCTTGTAGGCACTTCAATTTTTTCCACTTCAGGATCCTCTTCTTCAATGGTTTGAATCAGTTTTTCTGCCGCCTTCTCTCCTATTTCGTAAGCAGGCTGATGGACGGTCGTCAGCGGTGGATCTAAAAGAGAGGAACGAATGTCGTCCGTAAAACCAACGATAGCAATATCTTCGGGGACGGATAAACCAAACTCCTGGATAGCATCGATAGCACCAATGGCGGTAGGATCGTTTAAAGCCACTACTGCTTCCGGTAAGTTATCCGCATGATCCTGCAAAAGATTCCACATAGCCTCGTAGCCGGTATCTTCGCGAAAACCTGCCTGTACAATCCAGTCTTTATTAATGGGAATATCTTGTGCATTCATAGCATCCAAAAAGCCCTGTAAACGTTCTCGTCCAATTGATACTTTTTGTGGACCGCTCAGATGGGCTATTTTGCTATAATTATGCTCAAGAATGAGGTGTTCCGTTATTTTCTGTGAACTCTCCCGGTCATTTACGCTGACACAACTGGCACCGATATTTTCAATACATCGGTCAAAAAAGACAACCTTTGCCCCTCCCTCTATAATTTTTTTATAAAAAGCATAATCTTCGCGAGTAAGAGATGAAGAGACCAAAAGCCCATCCACCCGCTGTGCCCTAAGTGTTTCGATGGCTTCTTTCTCCCGCTCAAACTGCTCGTTGGCATTCGTCAGAAACAGCTGATAACCCGAATTATAGACTACCTCCTCTATCCCCCGAACCACTTCCGGAAAAAAGGCGTGCGTAATTTCAGGAATAACTACCCCAATGGTGTGGGTTTTTCGGGATACCAGACTTTTTGCCACCCGATTGGGCGTATAGCCCATACTTTTAGCTTTTTCACGAATACGCTGCTTAGTTTTCTCATCAACGTTGTCGCGATCGTTAAGAGCACGAGATACGGTCATCGCCGAAACATCCAGCACTTCGGCGATATGTTTTAGGGTTACATTAGAGCCCAAGAGAATAATATTACTTCTGGTTTGTGCTCATGCAATGTAATCAGATTTTGGCTTTTTTATTAGAAGAGATTAAAATTCAGTAAAACAGCATCTAAAATTGCCAAAACAACGTCAATCTAGGGATAAGATCAGTATCGGGTGAAATCCCCTGGCTGTTTTCACCATAGATGATGGTTTCGACATTTGGCATCAGGTGGACTTGTTCGGAAAGGCTGAAATCTGCTCCCGCCACTAGAAAAGTAGATTCAACGTCCTCTGCAAAGGGTACATAGGAGTTATTACTGCCACTGGGATGCCCGTCAAAAAGATGATCAGCTCGAATATATCCACTTACTTCTTCATTGATTTTGAAGTTGGTAAAAACAGAAACCAAATCCAGGTCTTGTGCCGGGACTCCTACTTCTGCTTCGCGATGTTGAGATGAATATAGCAATCCTGCATTAAATCGTTCAGATTCATATCCGCCAAAAACCTGCGCGGTATAACGATCGGGATCATTCGTTCTGCTATTATAGTCGCCATAACCCTGAATAACTATTTTTTCAGTAAGTTGATATCCCAATGATAGCATCACCTTTTTACCTTTATCAATTTCAGGTTTATTACTATTGCCATTACCTATAAAAAAGTGATACTTGAGATTCCCTGACTTTCCCAATTCTCCCTTGAAAGCCAATCCAAAATCCCGTGAACTGCCAAATCCATACAAGTCCTGCGGAGATTTTTCAACTGGCCGGTAGCCCCAAATATCTTCGACCAGCGACCAAGTTGGAGTTGATGAAATACCGGCAAAAATAGCATGATTATTATTTTGCCACTTTAGGTATGCATCCTTTACAGAGGCCGTCATGGCACGATCAGTTTGAAAATCACCCACCGAACTCATTTCAAGGCGAACACGAGTGGAAAATCCGTTACTTAATCCACGTTCATAGGTAGCGTAAATTCGACGAAACCAAAAGCCATTTTTCCCTTCAATATCTTCGTTATGATGCTGGGCCATCCAATAATAATCGGTGTATACCTGACCGCTAAAACTTGAATAATCACCCAGAGATATTTGAGCCTTTGTTTCAGAGAACGAAACACATAGAAATAGTAAGCATATTAATGCAAAACGTTTCATATCTGGTATTTTATTTATTTGTGCTAATCTACTTTGTCTAACTAAAAACAGCAGAATTGGGCAAGCTGATTACCGATAGCTAATCCGTAAAAGTGCAGCTTAAATCACTTATTGTAAAATAAAAACTACGAATTACCGGATTCTTCGTTGCCGTTGTTATTTTTTGACTTCATTTTTTTGTGCTTAAGCACTTTAGCCTCGATATAAAAGATAAGCTCTTCAGCAATATTTTTTGAAAGATCCCCTACCCGTTCCAGCTTTCTGACAATTGAAAACAAATATAAATAATTTTTGGTCTGACTCACATCATTCTCAATCAGACTGGCCGTTGATCCGGAAACCTCTCGATTAATTTGATTAAGGGTTTCATCCAGCCGAAACACCTTACGGGCCAAGTTGGTATCCTCAGTAATAAAAGCGTTAAAAATGTTGCTCACCATCTTGTTTGCTGTATCATACATCTCATCAAGGCGCATGGTTTTCAAGGTCTCCTCATCAATTTTATGCCCAAAATCCACGATATATTTAGCAATACTATTGGCGTGATCACCAATTCGTTCTAAATCGGAATTAATCTTAAAAGAAGCCATCACAAAGCGTAAATCCACGGCTACCGGATTATGAAGAGCCAACAAATTCTCACAATCCCGATCAATGGTTAGTTCCAAACTATCTACCCTCTTTTCGTTGGCCATAATCTCGTGAGCCAGCTCCTCGTCAAAATCGTGGAGGGCTTTTTGTCCCTTTTCGAGCTGATTTTTAACCAAAAACATCAGCTCTAATACATTATCCTTTAATAATTTAAGTTCACTATCCAAGTGTTGTGGTGCCATTTTAAATACTTTTTATTCGTTTACAAGCTTATAAATTTTATCCGAATCGACCGGTAATATAATTTTGTGTGCGATCTTTTTTGGGATTCGTAAATATCTTTTGAGTATCACCATATTCTACCAAATTACCCATATATAGGAAAGCGGTATTATCACTCACGCGGGCCGCCTGCTGCATATTATGAGTTACTATAACAATGGTAAATTCCTTTTTAAGCTCATGAATCAGGTCCTCAATTTTACCGGATGAGATGGGATCAAGCGCCGAAGTAGGTTCGTCCATCAGAATTACCGAGGGCTTTACTGCCAATGCCCGGGCAATACATAATCGCTGCTGCTGTCCTCCGGAAAGTGCCAACGCCTGCTTATCGAGACTATCCTCTATTTCACTGTAAAGTGTAGCTTGTTTCAGAGATTCAATGACTCTGTTCTCAATATAATCTTCATCTTTAACGCCCTGTATTCGTAACCCATAGGCTACATTTTCATAAATAGATTTTGGAAAAGGATTTGGCTTTTGAAAAACCATTCCTACCCTCTTGCGAAGCTCTTCTACTTTAATCGACTCATCATAAATATTCTTATTGTCTATACGGATCTCACCATTCATCTGAAACCCATCAATATTATCATTCATCCGATTAAAAAGCCGCAAAAAAGTCGACTTACCACAGCCCGAGGGACCAATAAAAGCGGTGATTGAGTTTTCGACGATGTCTAAGCTAATATCCTTGATAGCCTGAAAATCATCATAAAATACATCAACATTCTTAGCCTGTAGTTTAAAAGATCGATTATTGGGATTCAGCTTTGGCTTTGTTTCCACTTGTGATGTTTTGGGTTGTTGACTTGTTATTTCTGAGTCCATGCTGATCAAAAAAAATTAAATAAAATTCGTTATTACCACTCCATTTTGCTCTGCCACTTGTTCCGTAAATATACTGCGATGCCATTCATAATAAAGGTGATACCCAGCAGTACAATAATAGCAGCTGCTGCATTGATAATAAACTCCTCTTGCGGACGCGATACCCAGTTATAAATCTGTACCGGCAATACCGTAAATTCATCCAGTGGATTTTGCGGGGCAAACGGCACATATACAAGTGCACCAACAACAATGAGAGGTGCTGTTTCTCCAATAGCTCGTGATAACGCCAGGATGACTCCGGTCAAAATGCCCCCGAAAGAAGCCGGCAAAATCTGATGCCAGATGGTTTGCCACTTAGATGCACCCAGAGCATTTGAGGCATCCCTGATAGAACTTGGAACCGCTTTTATGGCTTCTCTTGTAGAAACAATGATAATGGGTAAAATCAATAGCGACAGGGTAAGTGCACCAGCTAAAATACTGTTCCCCATCTGCATCATTCGTACAAAAACCCCTAATCCAAGTAAACCATAAATAATGGACGGTACGCTGGCAAGGTTGGAAATATTGATTTCAAGGAACATACTCCACCGATTTTGCCTAGCGTACTCCTCTAAATAAATGCCGGCGCCAACACCCAGCGGAAATGAGATTAATGTGGTAAAGACCATAATCCAGACGGTTCCCATCCAGGCGGTATAAATGCCCGACTCCTCGGCAAATCGCGACGGCAACTGCACGATAAAGTCCCAGCTCAGGCGTTGAATGCCCATATAGATTACAAAACCGATAAAGATGGCAAGAACCACGATGCCACTGATACTGGCAATGATTCCCATGTACTTAAACGCCTTATCTTTGAGTCTGTTTTTCTTAGCGTTATTCATACTTTTCCTGATACCTGTTTTTAATCCAGAAACTGATATTATTCAAGATGAAGGTAACCACAAACAATGTGATACCGGCCGCGAATATTGTTTGATATGCCACCGTACCCTGCGGTACATCTCCCGAACTCACCTTTACAATGTAAGCAGTAATGGTCTCGATGGGTACGGTGGGATCAAAGGTAAACACAGGTGTTTGTCCCGCTGCAATGGCTACAATCATGGTTTCCCCGATGGCACGCGAAAGCGCCAAAATTATTGAGACCATAATGCCCGATGAGGCCGCGGGAACCATCACACGAAAAGCTGTCTGAAAGCGCGTTGATCCCATCCCATATGAAGCCTGGCGCAATGAATCCGGAACCGCTGCCAACGCATCTTCACTGAGTGATGACACAAAAGGAATAATCATAATACCCATCACAATACCCGGTGAAAGAGCATTGAATCCAGACAAGTCAGTAATAAAAAGCTTTAGAAAAGGTGTTACAATCATCAGTGCAAAAAAGCCATATACTACAGTAGGAACTACCGCTAAAACTTCAAGTAGTGGCTTTAATACCTTTTTAAACCGTTTGGGGGCATATTCATTTAAATATATGGCAATAGTGAGTCCCACAGGCAAAGCAACCCCAATGGCAATAAAGGTGGTAAGTAAGGTTCCCGATACCAGCGGCAGAATACCATAGTTCTTATCTGCAAATAGTGGCGTCCACTCGGTACCGGTTAAAAAATCTATGATCGATACCTCTCTAAAGAAGCCGACCGCCTCAACCAACAGCACCCCTATAATGCCAACAGTCGTGAGAATGGTTATCAGGGCACATAAGGCCAGAACCTTCTCAATGATTTTTTCTTTTATATTCATGAGCCTAAGTAATAGTTGCGTTCTCCGCCTATTTTCTAAGATAGGTAGGCGGAGAACACCAGTGGATTAGTTAGCAGCTACCGTGTCAGAAACAAAACTGCGGAAGGCAGATTTTTGCGCTTCATAATCCTCATCCGGCATGGGCACATAACCAACATCCTGAGCCAACTCTCCGGCATTATTGAAATAAAATTCTACAAATTTTTGTACGGCCGGACGTTGCGCAGCATTCTTAGCTACATAAATATATAGCGATCGCGACAGCGGCTTATAAGTGTTGTTCTTCACGGTTTGCAGCGAGGGCTCTACTGCACCGTCCCCGGCATCAATGCCAATAATTTTAAGCTTTTCAGCGTTTTCCTCGTAATAAGCCAATCCAAAATATCCAAGCGAATATTTATCAGAGGAAATCCCTTGTACAGCTACGTTGTAATCAGCAACCGCATTATAATCCGTCCGGCTGGCTCCCGATTCTCCATTGATTGTCTCAGTAAAAAAGTCATAAGTACCGTGGGCCGTATTTGGTCCATATAAACGAATTTCTTCATCCGGCCATCCCTCACGGATATCACTCCATTGTTGTACTTCACTGTCAGCCTTCCAGATTTTATTCAACTCCTCGGGCGTAAGCGTGTTTACCCAATCATTATCGGGATGCACAACAATTGAAATACCGTCTAATGCAATTGAAAATTGCTGATACTCAGTGCCATTTTTTTCGGCCAGCTGTTTTTCTTCTTCTGAAATTTCACGGGATGAATTTGAAATATCAGTTTCCCCGCGAGTAAACTTCCTAAACCCGGCGCCCGAACCTGATGATCCGACAGAAACTCGAATGTCCGGTTCTACTTTTCGAAATTCCTCGGCCACGGCTTCGGTAATGGGATAAACGGTACCGGAACCATCAATTTTAATTTCTTGCTGCGATCCGCCCGAACCACAGGAATACAGAAAGAGCCCACCAAACAGGATGAGAGTAAATATTTTTTTAACCATTATCTTGGTAATTTTGAATTGGCTGTTTTTATATGATTAGTGTGCTGAAATTTGATACATCAATGTATTCCAAAAATTTCAGACTTTTGTTAACTCAATGTTAATTCTTGAGTACCAATCCTTTCCTATCATCCCCAAAAAGCCATTTGCTGTTATCTCTCAATAAATTCCTGTGCTAATAAGTATTTCTAAGACTCTACGTTTGGAAATCCTTATTTCCCTCCTCCTGTCTTGGAGTTAAGCGTGAATATCGTAACTTAATGATCTGCTTGACTTACAAGCATTATAAGAAATTTAATATGAATAATTTCTATTTATGGATCAGGAAACATCACATAAATTAGCCGTGTTAATCGATGCCGATAACGCCCAACCTTCAATCGTAGAGGGACTCTTAGCAGAGATCGCAAAATATGGGACTGCTAATGTTAAACGTATTTATGGCGATTGGACTTCCACAAAACTGCGTGGATGGAAAGACCATCTGCTTGATCACTCCATTCAACCGATACAACAATTTGGTTACACAACCGGCAAAAATGCTACCGATAGCGCTATGATTATTGATGCCATGGACTTGCTTTATACCAATCAATTTGATGGTTTTTGCATTGTTTCAAGCGACAGTGATTTCACTAAATTGGCCGCCCGTATTCGCGAAGCCGGTTTATATGTTTATGGATTTGGAGAGCAAAAAACCCCGGACCCTTTTGTAGCAGCTTGCGACAAATTTATTTATACAGAGGTACTCCGCAGCGAGGAAGAAACAGACGAAGATTCTTCTATCCAACGCATGTCAACAAATGAGCTCAAGCAGGATACCAAACTCGTTAATTTGACGCGCAACGCCATTGAGGCTTCATCCGATGAAAGCGGTTGGGCACATCTCGGTCAGGTTGGCAGTTATATCGCCAAGCAGTCTCCTGAATTTGATCCTCGCAATTATGGATACCGAAAGCTGGGCAATCTCGTTAAAGCCATAAAATTATTTGAGATTGAAGAACGCTCTACCGGCGAAGGGCAATCAAAAGCTATTTATGTAAAAGATAAGCGCAAGTAAAGCACTGATTTTCTGATTACCATGAATTCAATGATGTCATCTCAAGCGAAGTGAGGGATCTTCGTTTTTATCCAACAACAAACAAGGATTTTTCTTGGCGCTACGCTTGTTCGAAATGACACCGAAGTTCTAAAGTAGTATCTTTTGACAATGCTCTGTGTCGTTACTTTAAAACTACTTTTTAGACCTATCAGGTTTCCAAAATTTGGTAGATTCTTCCCATCTAACACCCTACTGTTGCGAAGGAGTTATACTCCTGAGCATTCCAAAACCTATGTTAGATATTGATACTGAATTAGCCTGCGGATAAAACAATCCAAAAACTAATCCTCTATCAGTAGAACACCGGACGCCGTTTAATCATCAGATATCAACTATAGCTTTCCGATGAGGTTGGTAATATCAAATCTGATTTAAGTTCTATCACTCAGAAGAAATAGATGTTTCTCTGATAAACTTTCGTGCCGCCCACTGGCTGCCCCAAAATCCCATAAATACCGCCGACAGTAACATTGCACCACTGAGGTAGTACCAGCGGCCAAAAGGCCATTCCAACACACCTAATTGCGGGATATACTCCGGAAGTAAGTAATGAAACCCAAGATACATTACCCCTACCGAAAGCAATCCGGCAATTAATCCCTGAATAATTCCCTCTATAACAAACGGTCGCCGTATAAATCCATTGGTCGCACCCACAAGTTTCATCGCCTTAATAAGATCACGCTTGGCGTAAATTGTTAATCGGATGGTGTTGAAAACTAAAATCATTGAAGCCAGCAAAATAAGGATTCCTACCCCCCCGCCGACCATCGCTGCCGTCTGGAAGTTTGATTCTATACGCTTTAGCAGCTGTTGATTAAACCGTACTTCATCAACACCGCTATACGACTGGATCTGGTTAACGAGCGAATCCACTTGTGAAATTTGAGCATCGGGATCTATATTCAACTTGAAAGAAGCAGGCAAGAATTTAAGATCTGCCAGTGAACTCCCTGCCGAGCCAAACTCCTCTTCAAAAACAGCTGCCGCACTATCCTTAGAAATATAAGTCACTTCTTGAACAAGCTCTTCCTTATTGAGCCGCTCCGATAGCTCATCGGTCGTCCGCTCATCCAAATCCAATAAAAATACTTCTATATCTATCGACTTTTTAAGCGACTGAGCCACTTCATATCCGTTGTAGCCAAGTCGAGCTAGTAGACCCAATAGCAAAACCGCAATAAACAGCGAAAATATCGAAGTAAATGCTGCAAGTTTTGCTCGGCCAATTCCGGCCATTCCTTCTTTAACTACGTAACCTAAACTCATCTATCAGTGTTATTTTAATTTCTAAAAAGTGCCCGTACGCTAAAAATAAATCGGCGTTGCGACATGGGATATCGAGCAGTCTCAAAGTAGCCGAGTTGACTAACATCGTCAAGCACATTTTCCCACCGCAAAATAAACATAATAGAACGCACCCGAGCCGAAATATTCACATCCAGCCTGTTGAACATCGGCAATTGCTGATCGTTACTCACCGACTGCCAATAATTTAATTCGGGATTATAATGGTCGGCTTGATAGCGGAACGGAGCTACCATCCCCGAAACCCCCGCTTTCACATAGGTCGCGCGATCAAACAGATAACCCTTCCAGTACGCGCTTCCCTTCAGCCAAACTCGCTCCTGCGAAGACATTGGGATGGTACCGGATGGCGATAAATAACTATCCGCAAAACGATGAAAAACAGCTGAACCTTCAAATTCAAAGTGAGTCAAATCCCATTCAAAAAAGGCTGTTGCGGATTGCGATGCATACTTATTAACATTAGTAAAAAGGCTGTCGGCCATCATAATACCGTCAGTAACCTCTTTATGCTGACCGCGAATGCCAATCCTGGCATCATTATTAAAATGATAACTCAGCGTTCCCCGGATATCCTGTATCTTTTCATTTTCAAGATCGGAATTGCCCTGGAACTGATCCGAATCCCAATACCCTTGTTGCGGTGTGGGCATAACGGTACCTGAGGATGCCCCACCCTTCAAGGTAAGTCCACCTACGGAAAGTACAACCTCAGCATTTATTTGATACGACTGGAATCCATCAGACCGCATTTGAACTTCAGCATCCCCCATCAAATCGATAACGGGTATAAAATCCAATAACAAACTTCCATCTGCTTTTGCAGTAGCCCAATTATCAGCAGAAAAACTTCTGTGTTCCGGCGTTTTATTAAAGGAATAATCGGTCTTGGCTCCGGTTTCAAGCTGCAAGCCGCCCCACTGCCACCACTTTCGTGCATTGACTCCCACCGTTGTTAAGCTATATCCAGTACTGTCTCCCGGAAATGTTAAAAAGCGTTCATCACTTCTGTGAAAAAATCCAGCCCTAAAATTGTCTTCCGTTTGCGTACTGTCGGAATTACGCTGGTAATAATTTAAAGTTAAAATATTATTTTTTCGGTTGGTTGTAGCCGAAGACTGAACCGCTGAAGCAGAGTAGCGATCAAAAGCAAAGGTTCGCAAATCCGACATGTTATATCCAAAAGGCTGACCAATATCATAATTATTAGTAATGTAGTTCAGCTTCAGGTATTTATTTTGATCTAAATGATGACTAGCCTTTAGATAAATCTGGCGACCGGTAATTTCAGAATTGCTGTATTCACCTCCAGATCGTCGGTCCCAATAGCTTAACTCCACATTAGTCCGCTGGGACAAATTATGGCTGACCTCAAACTCCAGGTTGCGATAGTTGAACTTGCTCTCACTGTAAATCAGCCTTGAAAGCGGTTTATTTATATAATACTGGTGATGATAAAATCTTGACTCGTGCACCGTTCCCAAATCATCAGTATAAAATTCAGATATTTTATTCTGGGGAATCAGTTCCCAGTTAACTATTCCCGAAACGGGATCATTTAAGGAAATATCCTCCCAGTACAATTGCTGATGGCGCGGCTCATGAGCATGGCGCTGTACTGCATTTGAACGAATATTTGTCCCCAATCGATAACTGATAACACCCGGCTCTCGATTAAGCTTGTAGGTCCAGTCTGACCAATATTGCCATCTCAGCGTACTGTCGGTTTCTGTTCGCTCTGCTCCCACTGGTGCATGAAATTCCCAGGGATTCACCTTGAAAAGTTCCTTTTCCTCTTCTTGTGATGCAGGTTGATCGGTTGTTTCCTGGAGTGCTGTCACATTCAACGGAAAACGAAAAAGCGTATCTGTTACTGTGGTATCAAACGAAACGGTATCAGTAGCTACCGTAGTAAATTGCGGGGGATACAAAAAAAGCGTATCCGTTGCGGCAGAATCCAATATTACCGAGTCAACCGTGGTAGAGTCGACCTGTGCCACGGCCACCGACTGCCAACCCGCGAGTAGTATCAAAAGCAAGTATGTAATACGTGATAGTTTCAAGCCGGATATTTTTTAAGTCCGTATGGCATTTCTTCAATTTTCAATATTGAGCGCCGCACTATTTCTAAGGCAATCGCTGCCGAACGCTCTTTATTGATCTGGCGGTCATTCGTGAAGCGAGCTTTCAGTGCAAAATGCTCATCTTGGCTCCAGAATCCAATCCATACTGTACCCACCGGTTTTTCTTCAGTTCCACCGCCCGGACCTGCAATACCCGTTGTTGAAACGCCAATATCAGTATTCAGCTGTTGGGCAACGCCCTTGGCCATTTGCAGTGCCACCGGCTTGCTTACAGCCCCGTGGCGATTTAAATCATCCGACGACACACCAAGCTGATTTACTTTTACTTGGTTTGCATACGCAATAAGGCCGCCCATCATATATCGGCTGCTGCCCGGTACATCCGTAATAGCATTGGCCAGATAACCGCCGGTACAACTTTCTGCAACACTTATGGATAACTCTCGCTCTGCCAACAAATCACCAACCACTTTCGCCAGGTGAAGGTCTTTGCCTTCACCAATAATATATTTTTCGGCTTTCTGTTTGATGTGATTTCGAACAGGTTCTATTCGCTCATCAATTTCCCGATCCGAATTACCGTAAGCACTAATCCTGATCTTTGTACCTTGTGTACTCGGCAGATAGGCTACGCTAACATGATTGGGCAACAAATCCCCAAGCGGACCAACAACCTCATCGCTGAGTGTACTTTCACCAATACCTGCCGTAGTGATATAGTGCGAGCGTCGAAATTCCGTATCCCCATTAATAGTTCTCACCTTCGGCATTACCTTTTCATTTATCAAGTGTTTCATCTCGTGCGGCACACCCGGCAGCACCGCCAACTTCACCGATTCGCGGTCGAACCACATGCCGGGTGCCGTACCCTGGGTATTAAAGAGTACTTCGCAACAATCGGGTACCTCGGCCTGATGATAATTCGACTTGCTAAAAGGGATATTACGCTTTTTAAAGACCTTTTTGATGAATTCCAGCACTGAATCTTCGAGTACCAGCTCACAATCAAAGAGCTCAGAAACAGCTCGTTTGGTAATGTCATCGTGGGTGGGACCAAGTCCGCCGGTCGTAATAATAAGATCTGTTGATGACAATGCCTCTGATAAAATCTCCTTCATCGTATCCAGATCATCACCAATCGTATAAATATGGGTTACATCAAGTCCCGCCTCGGTAAGCACATCCCCCAACCAGCTGGCATTGGTATTAACCGTATCACCGATAAGTAATTCATTTCCAATAGATATTATCCGGCACTGCATGTAACATCAATATTTAACATTTAGCAAAAATCGTTGATCAAAATATCAAACTCTGGCAGCTTTTCGAAGCTAATTATTGCATCACAAAAAAGATTTAATTCTCTATAACAATTACTATCTTTGGGCCGTGCGTCAAATACCCAACATATTAAGTACAATTCGTATTATTTTGGCTCCCATCTTCTTAATCCTGTATGTGCAGGATGAAGTAGTATGGCGTGCCCTAAGTGTAGGCATTTTTGCCGTGGCCGTCGTCACCGACTTTTTTGACGGCTATATTGCCCGCATGTACAGCGCCGAAACGGAATACGGGGTGTTTTTAGATCCCCTGGCCGACAAGTTTTTAACCTTTGCAGGTTTTATCTGTTTACCCTTTATTGATCCCGCACAATTTCCATGGTGGGCTATTGGTGTAATTGTTTTTCGGGATATTTTAGTTACTGCAATGCGCGTCCTGGCAGATTACCGCAACATCACGATGGATACCCGCCTGACAGCCAAAGCAAAAACACTAAGCCAGATGTTCTTCCTTTACCTGGTACTTATGGTGGGCGTTTTTATCGAAACAAATGTATGGCTCAGCAGCTACTGTGTACAACTTCTTCAATCAGGAATATTAGGCTGGCTGATGATAATTATCGTGGCCATCACCGTTTATTCGGGAATAGAATACGTTTTTATTAATAGAAAAATATTTTCACTACATAAAGATGCCAAAACTGAAACCGATACTCGGTAGTTTTTTTAACGCCGGTTTTTTACCAAACGCCCCGGGAACCTGGGGCAGCTTTTTTGCACTTTTCCCCATCTATGTTGTGGGACTATATAGCCCATGGTACGGAATGGCTTTTTTAACAGTGCTATTTTCGTTTATCACCGTGTGGGTATCCGAAGAGTGCGAAAAGGAATGGGGCGGCGATCCTTCTCCCCTGGTGATGGATGAGTTTGCCGGTCAGGCTATGGCATTTATTGCTATACCCTTTAGCGGAGTTCTTTCACAAGATCTGCTCTTGCTACTCGTTGGATTTATCTTTTTTCGCTTTTTTGATATCCAAAAACCACTTGGGGTTAATAAATTACAAAATCTACCCGGGGGATGGGGCATTCTGGCTGATGATCTGTTAGCCGGAGTCTATGCGCTGATATGTATGCAAGGACTTTTATATATTTTGGAAATCATTTAACAATATGCTAATCAATCAGTAACGACATTTTTATTATCTTTAACATTGATCAACCCCGAACTATTAACAACTGTATATGATTATTGATCAAACATTCTCAAAAGAAATTGCGCTTGATTTACTGGACATTAATGCGGTTATCCTCCGCCCTAACGATCCCTTTACATGGTCATCGGGATGGCATTCGCCTATCTATTGCGATAACCGGCTTACGATGCGTTATCCTAAAATCCGCAAGAAAATTGCCAAGAAATTCGTCGATTTTATTTCACAGGAATATCCCGAGGTAGAAGTCATTACAGGTACGGCAACAGCTGGTATTCCCCACGCCGCCTGGGTTGCCGAGAATATGGACAAGCCGATGTCGTATGTACGCGCCAAAGCAAAAGCATACGGACTCGGCAACCAAATCGAGGGCGGCATCCAGAAAGGAGAAACAACGATTGTTATTGAGGATCTTATTTCTACCGGAGGTTCAGCTATTTCGGTGGTTGAAGCGCTGCAGTTTATTGGCGCTGAAATTGAAGCGGTTCTCAGCATTTTTACCTATGGGTTCGACAAAGCCAACAAGCGCTTTGACAAAGCAGGCGTGCCCATGTTTACGCTCACCGATTATGCTACGCTTATCGATGTTGCCAGCAAAAACGACTATGTAAACGAATCAGATTTAGAAACGCTGGCCGAATGGCGGATAACACCCGATACCTGGCCCAATTAGAATCGAATTCGTGATTAGTTAATAGTTAAGAGTTTAAGACTCGCAGAGTTCCAAAACTTTGTGAGTCTTTTTTTAGTCTTACCCTCAACTTCCCGCAACATCAGCTTCATAAAGAGCGAATCTCTTCTTATATTCACTAGTCTAAATAATCACGAATAAAACATTGTCCACAGTGGATCAACGCAACTTTTATATTGAGACGTACGGCTGTCAAATGAACGTATCTGACACCGAAATCGTCAACTCCATTTTGATGGAGGAAGGCATGCAACCGGTGAATGAGCCTGAAGATGCCGAAGTCATTTTTATCAATACCTGTTCGATTCGTGAAAATGCCGAGGAGCGCGTCTGGAATCGCCTCAAAGAATTCAAAGCGATGAAACGCGAGCGTAAAACTCGCGATATGACGGTGGGCGTTCTGGGCTGTATGGCTGAGCGCATTCGCGAAGAAATTATGGAAAAAGAAGAGCTTGTCGATTTGGTTGTGGGTCCTGACGCCTATCGCGATCTGCCCAAATTGCTTTCCGATGTTGAGGATGGGCAAAAGGCCGCAAACACTATTCTCTCGCTTGAAGAAACCTACGCCGACATCAAGCCGGTGCGTCGGAATGATAATGGCGTTAGCGCTTTTGTCACTATTATGAGAGGCTGTGATAATATGTGCGCGTTTTGTGTGGTACCCTTTACCCGCGGACGTGAGCGAAGCCGTACGGCCGAAAGTATTATTGAAGAATTGCAAGAACTTAGTGATCAGGGATACAAAGAAGTTACCCTACTTGGACAAAATGTTAATTCGTATGATGACGGGGAGAACTCTTTTGCCGACCTGATGTACAAGGCCAGCCAGGTTGATCCCGAAATGCGCATTCGCTTCTCATCTCCACACCCCAAAGATTTTCCCGAAGAACTGCTCGAAATTATTGCTGAGCAGCCGAATCTGTGTAATTATATCCACATCCCGGCACAATCCGGAAATAATGAAGTTCTGGAACGCATGCGACGACCCTACACCCGCGAGCAGTATTTAGATCTTGTTGAGAAGATGCGCGATATAATCCCAGGTGTTACGCTTTCTACCGATATCATTACCGGATTTTGCGGCGAAACGGAAGATGAACACGAAGATACGATGTCGCTCATGGCCGAGGTTAAATATGACTTGGCTTATATGTTTGCTTACTCCGAACGCGGACGTACCCTGGCGCAGCGCAAATATGAAGATGATGTGCCCGAAGAGGTCAAAAAACGCCGCCTCTCTGAGATCATCGAGCAGCAAATGAACATTCAGGAAGAACTCAACAAAAAAGAAATTGGGCGCCGACATCTCGTACTGGTTGAAGGCACCAGTAAACGATCTGATGAACAGCTATGCGGACGTACTGATACCAATAAAATGGTCGTTTTTGATCGCCCCGATCACATTGAAAAAGGTGATTATGTTGAAGTTACAATTACTGATTGTACATCGGCTACGCTGATGGGAGACTTCATCAAAAAGAGTAGCATTCAAGAATTTAGCCAAGAAACAGTAGCTGCATAAGATTTTTGATTAGGTTATTTCAATCAATCAGGCTGTATAAATAAGCAACAAATAATTCCTGAGAAACGCTTATAAAGCAGCTCTCGTTAAATAATTACTGTTGAATCTTTATGTATCTAAAGCAGTAATTATTACCTTTACTTATACAAAACAGTTTTAACACAAATACTTTTAAACGAGCTTCTCCCCTATGGATCGTGAAGCATTTCAAGAACGATTTGGACTTATTGGAGAATCTGCCGCGCTCAAGCAGGTTATTGACAAAGTTATACAAGTGGCCGATACCGATATCACCGTGCTATTGGAAGGTGAAAGTGGCGTGGGTAAAGATATTACTGCAAAAGCTATCCACGAAATAAGTCACCGCAGCAAGAACAACATGGTGATCGTCAACTGCGGTGCCATCCCCGAAGGAATTATCGAAAGTGAGCTGTTTGGTCACGAAAAAGGTGCTTTTACCGGGGCTCATGAAGCACGCGAAGGATATTTTGAGAAAGCAAACGGAGGTACTATTTTTCTGGATGAAATTGGCGATACCCCTCCCAACATTCAGGTAAAATTGTTGCGGGTACTCGAAACCGGAGAATACTTTCGAGTTGGATCAAGCAGCGTCCGAAAAACCGATGTACGGGTATTAGCTGCTACCAATAAGGATTTATGGCAGCTGGTTCAGGACGATGATTTTCGCGAGGATCTGTATTACCGGCTCGATACCGTAAAAGTTAAACTGCCCCCTCTCCGCGAGCGACCCGATGACATCATACCCATCTTTAGAAAGTTTGTTACTGAATTTTCTGCTAAGTACGACTCTGTTTTCAAGGGGTTTTCGGATGATGCCAAAGAGCTTTTAATATCGTACCGCTGGCCGGGTAACGTCCGCGAACTACGCAATGTGGCAGAACAGCTGGTGGTGCTTGAAAAATCTCAATTTATTGACACTGAAAAGCTCCAGAAATATCTCAAGGGACGACAACACGAAGGCTCGGCCGATAACCTTCCTGTACTTGCTGACAAAGACTCCCAAAGAGAATCAAACGGGGCATTCGGAAATGACGATCAGCGGCTCATCTACAGAGCACTTGTTGAACTGCAAAGCGATATTGGGGACCTGAAAAAGATGCTGGGTACTTTCCTCTACTCAACATTTTCGCAAAAAAATATGAAGGCTCTTCCTCAAAATATTCAGGATGAGTTTAGTCAGGATAATATGTCTGACGTTAACATGGATGTAGATATCGGCAATGCTGCTGATGAGGAGATTGGCGGTGTTGAATCTTTTGCCGAAGCCGATATTTCGGAAGAAGAATCCAATGAAGACAATATATTCTATCGGTTTTTTAACGATAATGAGGTTCCCTCAATAGAAAAAGCAGAGCAGTTTTTAATTGAACAAGCCCTCAAGAAATTTGACGGTAATCGCCGCAAGGCATCCGAAGCACTGGGCGTCAGCGAACGAACTCTTTATCGCAAACTGGACCAATATGATTTGCAATAAAAAAAGGGGGATTCTTGCTGTACTATTTATCGCTTTTATTCTAAGCGGTTGTTTTAGATATAGCTTTACGGGGACTTCCATTCCCGAGGATGTAAACTCAGTTTATATTCCCTTCTTTGCTGATCAGTCATCGGGTGGTATTGGGAACCTGAGTGATCAGTTAAATACAGCTTTGGTTGATCGATTTATCAATCAAACAAAACTGCAGCTTTCGAATTCACGAAATGCCGCTGATGCCGTTCTGGAGGGATCTATTGTCGGTTATGCCAATGAACCTTTTAGTGTAACCGGCGAAGGCCAAAGCAGTTTAAACGAAGTTTCCATCTCGGTACGGGCTACCTTTCAATATACTGATAAAGAGCAAGCCGAATGGAGTAGCACATTCAATGGATCAGACACCTATGATACCAACGAAAATCCTATTGAGGGCGAAACAAACGCGGCCGTTGAAGCCCTCAACCAAATAGCTGACAACATGTTTAATGATGCAGTTAGCGGCTGGTAGTATTGAAGAATATTTTGATGAGCAACACAAATCTATTTATATGATAAGCGTAAAAATTTGGTCGGGAATCAGTAAGTATTAACAAATGCCTCAGTTACCGTTTAAAATTCCAAAATCGCTGGCTTCTTATGCCGAACATTTTGACAAGGAGCCAATCGAAGCTACAAAGCGACTCAAAAAACAGCTCAAAAAACGAGGGCCCGATGCCGTAGGGCATTTTTTGTTGGCATGGTTTTACCACTTAGAAGGAATGGATGACCAGGCTGTTGATGAAGCTGTTAAAGCCCGAATTTTTGCCCCGGGCAGCCCATTTTTCGAGAAACTGCACTATTACCTGAGTCATCCCAATACCTTTGAAGCGTGGACACCTGATTCTAAAACGGTATCATCTAAAAACAATCCTCAATCATTAGATGAACCCGGACCTGTTTTAAACTTGGATTCGCTTATTCAAAAGCTTGCCTCGGTTGAATCAAAGCGGATACGTCCGGACAAAAAAGAAGAAACGAAGGACAAAAACAATAAGAAGGTCTCGGTCGATAATGTTGATGATATTGTCTCGGTAACGCTGGCCCAAATCCATGAGCGGCAGGGTAAGCTGGATGCCGCCATTCGCACCTATGAACAACTCAAAGAATTGAGGCCCAATAAAAGAGAACAATACCAGAAAGAGATTATTCGGCTCAAAGCCTCAAAAGAGCAAGGCAACAGCGAAGAAGAGTAACGTCCTGCCCTATCTACTCTTTTAATTACTCTTTCACAAAAGGATTGGCCTTCTTTTCATGCCCAACCGTTGTTTTTTCTCCGTGACCCGGATATACGACCGTATCATCCGGCAGCGAATATAACTGCTCCCGAATGGATTTTTCCAACACTTTGAAATCTCCTTTATATAAATCAGTACGACCTATACCCTCTCTAAAAAGAGCATCACCTGCAATCACCATGCCATCGGATTTGCTGTAGAGCGAAACGTGATCAGGAGCGTGACCGGGGGTATATCGAACATCAAAAGAAAAATTACCAATGTTCCACTCATCAATAATAGGTAAAACCTCAGGATCAAAAGAAAAACCATCGGATGTAAATCCAAACATGGCTGCCTGCGAACCAAAGTTATTCCACAAGTGGCGATCCTTATCGCTTAAATAAACAGGAATATTATAATCATCGACCACCCTTTGCAATCCCAACACATGATCTACATGAGCATGTGTCAATACTATAGCAAATAGATCTAAATCCTGATCATCAATCTGTTTTATTACTTTTTGAAATTCTGAATCTTCCAAAAAACCGGGATCAATGATCAAGGCCTCTTTCCCTTCAGTCAGCAGGTAGGTATTTTCAGCAAATGGACCGACAGTATATTTAGTAACCTTCATATGTAACACTCATCCATTAAAAATAATCAAATAAAAAAGGGATGCATCTCATAGCGAAATGCATCCCCAAACTCCTTAATCTTCCAAAAAGGCTTAGTCGTCTTGTTTACCGTAACGCTTCTTAAAGCGATCGATACGACCAGCTTTCTTCTGGAAGTTCATGTTGCCGGTATAGAAAGGATGGTTCTTAGAATCAACCTCGCTGCGATACACATCGTCTTTGGTATCTATCGTGCTGCGAGTTTTAAATTCGGTACCATCGCTCATCACAACCGTAATCTCTTTGTAATCTGGGTGAATTCCGTCTTTCATGGGATTATTAAATTTCTTTATTGCTTAATTCGGTCGATAAATATAAGGGCTTCCTAGCCTACTTGCAATCACAATCATTGCTCAAAATCCTCGAAATCATCCAGATCGTCAATAGATCCGAGCATGCTTCCCAACATATCGGAATAGCTTCGAGCATTATCCAAATCCTCCTTACCTACCATCGAATGCTGGTGTAGTGCCTCGATAACAAAGTCCATAAGTACATACTGATTGTTATCTTTGTCGATCAACGAATTTTTCTCCACCAATGATGAGAGCCCATCAACACGATCAAGCAATTCTTCATATTCTTTTCGACTCATGTTATCACTGATATCCAATGTGTTGCCATCGGCAAACCAATCGAGCACCGGCTGATAGATATTCTCATCACTTTTTTTCTGTTCAGCAGGATCGGGAAAATACCGGGCAAACGTTTTTTTGATCCCCTGCCCAATAAGGTGTTTAGCAACATTCAATGCTCCTTCCTGCTCACCTTCATAAACCAACTCCAGCTTTCCGGTAAGTGCAGGCACAATATGAAATACATCCGTGATCCGTGCCACCGTTTCCGACTCGTCATTCACCAGTGCCCGGCGTTCAGCTGCAGAAATAAGCTGCTCCATTGCTGTGATTGTCATCCGGGTAGACACCCCACTCTTTTGATCGATGTATTCCGATTCTCTGGCTTCAAAAGCAATCTGCTCCAGTAATTTCTTAATCACCATTGGAATCGTCACATCCACAGCGCCATCACGCGAAATCCAGGCTTCCTGCTGGGTGATTTTCATTCCTGTTTCTAACTCCTTGGGATAATGCGTTAAAATCTGAGAATCGATACGATCTTTAAGCGGGGTAATAATACTTCCCCGGTTGGTATAGTCCTCAGGATTGGCGGAAAACACCATCAGCACATCCAGCGGAATACGAATATTAAATCCTCGAATCTGGATATCGCGCTCCTGCATGATATTAAGAAGTGCTACCTGAATACGCGGCTGTAGGTCGGGTAACTCATTAATCGCAAAAATTCCGCGATTTGTTCGTGGTACCAATCCAAAATTTATGACATTCTCATCAGCCAGCGTAAGTTTTTGGGCCGCTGCCTTAATGGGATCGATATCTCCGATCAGATCGGCCACGGCCGTATCGGGCGTCGCGAGCTTTTCTCCATACCGTTCACTGCGATGGATCCAGCGAATGGGTGTGTCGTCTCCTTTTTCTTCAACCAATTCCCTGGCATGCTTTGATACGGGATTAAATGGATCGTCATTGATCTCCGAACCCTCAACAACGGGCATGTACTCATCCAAAAAAGAAGTTAGCTGGCGCAATATTTTAGTCTTTGCCTGTCCCCGTAACCCAAGTAAAATAATATCGTGTCTGGCAAGCAACGCATGCTGCAGCTGTGGAATAACAGATTTGTCGTATCCCATAATATCAGGAAAAAGGGTTTCTCCTGATTTTATTTTCTCGATTACGTTTTGTCTTATTTCTTCCTTAACCGAAATAGACTCCCAGCCTGATTCCTTTAATTCACCTAATGTATGAACAGTACTTTGCAATTTTCCCATTTTCCTCATTAATAATTTTTGCAATTCGGAATAATTAACAACCCATTAAGAAGCAGAATCATTTCATAAATAATGGATATAATTTTTATCGCGAACCTTGCTAAAGTAAACGACTTATTTATAGTATAAAAAAATTACCGATTGAGTACGTATTTACTTGAATCTCTCCTTATAAATTGTTAGATATCAGAAGATATGAAAGCGCTTACATATCCTACTGAGGATTAAAATTTTTTATACGTCATGTAAGCGCTTTCATACATAATGCAAATTGAAAATGGTCAACACATTTATCCTCTATTAAAGAGTATGTTCAAGACTTATCCACAATAATCTAAACCAACCTTTATGATACCAATCAAAAAGCTACTCATTACATCGTGCCTGATTCTGGGGTTCACGCTTCCCGGGTTAGCACAGACTTCTGTATCGGGAACAGTAACAGACGCACAGTCAGGAGAAACGCTGCCGGGTGTTAATATTACTATTAAAAATATGCCCGAACGCGGAACTGCTACCAATGCAAACGGAACCTATAGCTTAAATGTACCATCGTTGCAAGATACACTGGTATTTTCTTTTGTAGGATTCGTCAGGCAAGAAGTCCCAATCAATGGACGAACAACCATTGATGTTGCTCTTTCACCCGATGTGCAACAACTCGAAGATGTTGTTGTTATCGGTTACGGTACGCAGGATGTGGACGATAATACCGGATCAATTACATCCGTAAGTTCTGAAGATTTTAACGAAGGAGCGGTCACATCGCCCGAAGAACTATTCCAGGGTAAAGCGGCCGGTGTTACTGTAACATCAAATGACGGTGCACCCGGTAGCGGAGCTACTATCCGTATTCGAGGAGGGTCTTCCCTGTCGGCCAGCAACGATCCCCTCTTTGTAATTGATGGTGTGCCTTTGGATGGTGGAGGCATTTCGGGAATGAGAAACCCACTCAATACAATTAACCCGAATGATATCGAGTCCATCTCTATATTAAAGGATGCTTCCGCAACAGCCATTTACGGCTCTCGTGCTTCGAATGGTGTTATCCTTATTGAAACCAAAAAAGGAGAAGTTGGCCAAAATTTTGCAGTTAATTACACTGGTAAAGCATCGTACCAAACAAATGCTAAAGAGCTTGAATTGCTTTCCATCGATGAGTTTCGGAATACTATTGAAGAACAATTCGGTCAAAATGGTACTCAATATCTTGGAAATACCAATACAGACTGGCAGGACAGAATTTATGAGAATGCTGTCAGCCAAGAACATAATCTAAGCTTTACGGGAGCCTATAATGATCTCCCCTATCGTGTTTCGCTAGGATTTGCAGGCAATGAAGGCATTTTGAAGACTTCTCAGATGAATCGGCTAACCGGTTCTATTAATCTAAATCCTACATTTTTAGATAATGCTCTGAAAGTAAATATGAATATCAAAGGTATGCAGGTGAAAAATCAATTTGCCAATCAAGGAGCAATTGGTAACGCAATAAGATTTGATCCTACTAAACCAGTAAAAATTGATACTTCAGGTGCCCCTTATGGCGGTTATTATACCTGGGTCGATAATGCCGGTAATAGAATACCCGTTGCTCCGTCCAATCCAGTGGCTCTTCTTGAACAAACAAACGATGAATCTACTGTCTACCGTTCTATTGGTAATCTTAAATTAGATTATTCCTTGCCTTTTATTCCTAACTTAAGTGCAAATCTTAACTTAGGATATGATTATTCAAATGTCGGTAACGGTCTTTACAGTGTTCAAGATAATGCAGCGTTTGAAGATGACGGATCAGCTGCTACAGGTATTCGCAGAAATTATGATCAGAATAAGGAAAATGAACTCTTAGATTTTTATGTAAACTATGATAAAGAGTTCGAATCCATCGAAAGCACAATAGATTTTACCGGTGGGTATTCTTGGGAACATCACTATTCACAAGGTTCAACATATGAAACAAACTATGATCGAGCAGATACAGTGGTGGTAGATCAAGATACTGATTATGAAACTGAACACTATATAGTTTCCTTTTTTGGTCGAGCGAATTATACCTTTAAAGATAAATACTTATTAACCGTAACACTTCGTCAGGATGGTACTTCCAGATTTTCGGAAGATAATCGGTGGGGACTCTTCCCTTCTGCTGCCCTGGCATGGAAGGTTCACGAAGAATCATTCTTTTCAGGAGTAGATGAACTTAACCAATTTAAGTTAAGACTTGGATATGGCGTTACCGGACAACAGCGTATAAATCAAGGTGACTACCCTTATCTAGGAACATATACTTATAGTGAACCCAATGCTCGATACCAATTCGGAGATGACTTTGTTCAAACCCTTCGTCCTGAAGGTTATAATGCCAACTTAAAATGGGAAGAAACCACAACCTATAATATTGGTTTGGATTATGGCTTGTTTGATGACCGAATTTTTGGTTCGTTTGAAGCTTACTACCGCGAAACAAATGACCTCCTAAACGAAGTGCCCGTTTCTGCAGGAACAAACTTTACCAATCGTATTTTATCCAATATCGGTACGCTAGAAGTTAAAGGAGTAGAATTTAATATTACCGGACGACCAATATCTACAGAAGACACATATTGGGAGATAGGGTTAAATGCTACTCATAATGTAGATGAGATAACTAAACTCACTACTGTAGATGATCCTGACTACATCGGAGTAGAAACCGGCGGTATTGCAGGTGGCGTCGGTAACACGATACAAATTCATAGTGTGGGACATCCCCGAAGTTCTTTTTATGTGTATGAACAAGTTTATAATGAGAGCGGTGATCCCATTGAAGGAGTTTATGTAGATCGGAATGGCGATGGACAAATAACAGCTGATGATAAATACAGGCATGAAAGTCCCAATGCAGATCTTACACTTGGTCTCTCTTCCCGCTTTGAGTATAAAAATTGGGATGCTTCATTTTCTGCCCGCGCGAATTTGGGAAACTATGTGTATAATAACGTAGCCTCAAGCAATGGATTTTATAGTGATATGCTCTATAACCAGTATATTCGTAATGCACCAGCTTCCATTAAAGAGACCAATTTCTATAATGCACAATTTCACTCTGATCATTATGTCGAAAATGCATCTTTCCTTCGCATGGATAACATTTCTATGGGATACACCCTCAATAATGTGTTTGATCAAGTTAAGTCCCTCAGAGTGTCTGCAACTATTCAAAATGCATTTGTAATTTCTAACTACAGTGGGCTTGATCCCGAGGTGTTCAGCGGTATTGATAACAATATATATCCCCGCCCTCGTACCTTTGTACTTGGATTGAACCTCAATTTTTAATTGAAATTCTTTAAAACCAAAAATTATGTTTACCAATAAATATAAAATATTATCGATAGCATTAGTTGCTATCTTGGTTTCCTTTGCTACTACCTCTTGTGTGGATGATTTAAATACTAGTCCACTGGATGATGATGTAGTGACTTCAAAAGCTGTTTATGAAACTCCCGAGGACTACCGGCAAGTATTAGCAAAATTATATGCCGGATTTGCTGCAACCGGACAACAAGGCCCGGCTGGTGATCCTGATATTCAAGGTATTGATGAGGGATTTTCAAGCTATGTACGAATGTACTGGGTTTCCCAACAAATTCCGACTGATGAAGCAGTAGTTGGATGGACAGATCCCGGACTTCCCCAGTTTAACTTTCAAACTTGGGGAGCTTCAAATGACTTCGTCATGGGAATGTACAGCCGTATTTATTACGAAATTGCACTCACCAATGAGTTTATTCGCAATGCACAAGGAAATGATAACGCAGATGTTCAAACTTATAATGCCGAAGCTCGTTTCTTACGAGCCCTAAGTTATTGGCATGCTCTTGATCTCTTTGGCGGTGGAGTTCCTTTCGTCACTGAAGAAGATGGGGTTGGCGCTTATAATCCTGAACCTATCAGTAATCAAGAACTCTTTACCTACATTGAGGACGAATTGTTAGCAATTATAGGCGAAAATGGTGATGCCAGTGAATTAGCAGACCCGGGTCAAGCAGAATATGGAAGAGCTGACAAAGGAGCTGCATGGATGCTACTGGCAAAGCTTTATCTCAATGCCGAAGTTTATATTGGAGAAGATCGTTATAGCGATGCACTTACTTATGCCGATAAAGTTATCGAAGAAGGTGGATACACACTTGAAGAAGACTATGACCACCTTTTCCTTGCCGATAATCATACGGCCAACGGTATCATATTTCCCATCACCTTCGACGGCAACAATACCAAAACCTACGGTGGTACCAGTTTTATTATACATGCTGCAATTGGTGGCGATATGAGTGCGGCAAATTTCGGAGTTGATGGCGGTTGGTCCGGGCACCGTGTTACACCACAATTTGTAGATAAGTTTGATACTGATAATGATGGACGAGCCATGTTTTATACCAATGGTCAAAGTCTTGAAATAGATGATCTTGCTGACTTTACCAATGGTTACGCCGTAACTAAATGGAAAAACATTACTTCTGACGGACAAACGGGTTCAGTTCCTGAATTCCCGGATACCGACTTCCCTATGTTCCGCCTTGCTGATGCATATCTTATGTATGCGGAAGCCCATGTCCGTGGCGGTGGCGGCGACCAAACTAAAGCTGTAAACTTACTCAATGATTTACGAGAACGAGCATTCGGTGATAACTCTGGAGATGTTTCAGCATCAGATTTAAATCCTGATTTTATCATGAATGAACGTGCTCGCGAGCTTTATTGGGAAGGTCATCGTCGTACCGACTTAATTCGAAACGGTGATTTTACAGGTTCTGATTATGTTTGGGCTTATAAAGGTGGCGATCAATCAGGATCAGGAACTTCGGAAATCTATAACGTCTTTCCCATCCCTGCTTCTGAAGTAAATTCCAATACTAACCTGTCACAGAACGATGGTTATTAATGACTAATGATATTCAAATCACTAATTTCTAAAGAGGAAAATAAGATGAAGAAATTTAACCTAATACTTTTATCAATACTGGGGATTTTCGCCTTTACTTCTTGCGATGAAGGAGAAGTGGGGCCTGTAGCTAGCTCTGATCCAGGTTCTCCTGAAATAACGGCTCCTGAATCCGGGCAAAATTATGTTCTCACTGAAGAGCAAGCAGATGATACATTAATGACAATAGAGTGGACAACACCAGATTATGGTTTCCCCTCTGCTCCGGAATTTATTATTCAAATGGATTCCGCAGGAAATGATTTCTCTGATCCTATGGAGTTAGGATCTGTACAGGATAATTCATATTCCCTTACAGTAGGAGGCATGAATGGCATATTACTGGGTGCCGATTTTCCCGGTGGAGAAGAGGTCGGCATGGATGTAAGAGTGCAGGCTTCTCTATCTGATTCTATGGAGACCCAAGTATCAGAAGCGATTTCATTGGCCTTTACACCGTATTCGACCTGTAATTTCTGCCCCGCAATTTATGTCCCTGGTGGCTATCAGGGATGGGATCCGGCAACAGCCCCTGCCCTGAATACAGTCAGTGGTAAGGATGTCTATGAAGGCTATGTTAATATTGCAGATGCCAATAGTGAGTTTAAGTTTACCGCAGAACGAAATTGGGCTAACGGCGACTGGGGAACCAGTGGAACCGAGGGTGAGCTTGAATCTCCTGGAAATAATATTGTAGCCGAAGAAGCGGGCTACTATAAAATAAACGTTGACATCAATAACATGTCATATGAACTCCTTAACACCCAATGGGGTATTATTGGAGATGCTACAGCTAATGGCTGGGATTCTGACCAAGATATGACTTATGATTCTGAAACTCAGGTTTGGACTATTACTGCAGACCTTACTGTAGGTGAAATGAAGTTCCGAGCTAATGATGCCTGGAACCTTGACTATGGTGATGATGAAGGAGATGGTACACTTGAACAAGGTGGTGGAAATATTCCCGTAGATCAAGCCGGCAATTATACTATTACACTTGACTTAAGTGAAGCACCCTATTCGTATGAGCTCAATCAAAACTAACCTTTACTAACTCTCATTACCAAAAGCCCACTCATCCATTTGATGGGTGGGCTTTTATTAATTCATCAATTTCTTATGCGACGTATAGCCATTACTCTTCTGTTCATACTGGGATTTTTCTCGCTCGTAAATGCCCAGGTTGTTACTACCTCTCCTGAATTCCCCACTCCGGGCGAATCGGTAACTATCACGTTTGATGCTACCGAAGGCACCGGCGGACTGGAAGGCTATACCGGTGACGTCTATGCCCATACCGGTGTTATTACTGATGAAAGCACTGGTAGCTCAGACTGGAAATATGTCATTGCCGATTGGGGCGAAAATATTCCCAAAGCACAAATGGAGCGCGATGCAGATAATCCGAATCTTTATACCCTCGAAATAACACCTTCTATCCGAGAATACTACGGCGTACCCGAAAGAGAAACTATCGAGCAAATGGCCTTTGTATTTCGAAGCAGTGACGGATCGCAAGAAGGAAAAGCAACGGGCGGCGAAGATATCTTTGCCGAAGTCTATCAAAATGAATTTAATGTGAGTATTACTTCTCCTGCAGACGATCCCGCCTTTATTTCACAAAACAGTACTGTAACTATTGAAGGTACAGCATCAACTGATACCGGAAATGAGCAGCTCACGCTTTTTATCGATAATCAGCAGGTAGCTCAAAGCAGTAGCAATTCTATTCAGTATGATTATCAGGCCCAAACCGAAGGCAATTTGGAATTAAGGCTGGAAGGCACCGACGGCACAAATACCGACCAGGTAACGCAGCAACTTATTGTAAACCCGGAAGTTACCCAACAAGCTCGTCCACAGGGTTTGCAAGACGGTATCACCTATGTGGATGACAATACGGTTCGCCTCTCCCTTTTTGCACCCAATAAAGAGTTTGTATACGTAATCGGAGATTTTACGAATTGGGAAGTAGACCCCAATTATTTTATGAACAAAGAAGTAGTTAATGATGGCAGTACTTATTTCTGGATTGAACTTGATAAGTCTGATGGCATTTCTGCAGGTCAAGAATATGGATTCCAATATTTTGTGGATGGCGAAATTCGCGTGGCTGATCCCTACTCCGAAAAGGTACTGCAACCCGACGACCAGTATATTAGTGAAGAAACCTATCCGAATTTAAAACCCTATCCAGGTGATCAAACGGATTTTTCGGTGGGCGTTCTACAACCCGGAAAAACGGAGTACCAATGGCAGCACGGAAACTATGATCGTCCTGACAAAGAAAACCTAGTTGTCTATGAATTACTGGTTCGGGATTTTGTCGAAAATCACAATTACCAAACCTTAACTGACACCCTCGATTACCTCGATCGGCTGGGCGTTAATGCTATTGAACTGATGCCGGTGATGGAGTTTGAGGGCAACATCAGCTGGGGCTATAATTCGGCCTTCCTGTTTGCTACCGACAAGTATTACGGTCCGGCAGATGATCTCAAAAGATTTATAGACGAGGCCCACTCTCGCGGCATGGCGGTCATTTTGGATATCGTGCTAAACCACGTATATGGACAGTCGCCGTTGGTGCGACTGTGGAACCAGGGTGATTACGGACAACCTACTACCGAAAACCCGTATCTCAATGTCGAATCTCCTAATCAAACCTATTCGTGGGGTTATGATTTTAACCACGAGTCACAAGCTACCAAGTACTATGTAGACCGCGTAACCCGCTATTGGCTCGAAGAGTTTAATGCTGATGGCTACCGGTTCGATTTTACAAAAGGATTTACTCAAAACACCGGGGATGGCTGGGCAAGAGATGAAGACCGCATCCAGCTGCTAAAACGCATGGCAGATCAGCAGTGGGCCGTGGATGATTCCTCCTATGTAATTCTTGAACACCTAACCGCAAACAGTGAAGAACAAGAGTTGGCTAATTACGGTATGCTGCTTTGGGGTAATATGCATCACAGTTACAAACAAGCCTCCATGGGATACGAGAGTGACAGTAATTTCTCAGGAGTCTATCATGAGAATAGAAACTGGAATAATGCTCATTTGGTGGGATATATGGAGAGCCATGATGAGCAGCGTATTATGTACGAAAACCTTAATTTTGGTAATAGTAACAGAAGCGACTCTTATATTTTTTATGATATTAAGAGATTAAATACGGCCCTGAACCGCATCAAACTCTCCTCAGCTTTCTTTTTCACCGTGCCCGGACCAAAAATGTTTTGGCAGTTTGGTGAGCTTGGGTATGAAGTTGATATCAATGAAAACGGTCGTACGGGTGAAAAACCAATACGCTGGGAGTATTTGCAGGATGAAAATAGAAAGAAACTTTACGATACCTATAAAGCCCTCATCCGGCTTCGCAATTCGCACGAGGCTTTTACCTCGGAAACCTCCGATGTTACCATGGATGTAAATGGAACCACAAAACGTATATCAATCAGCCACCCGAATTTAGAAGTAAGTATAGCCGGTAATTTTGGTGTTTCTGATACCGAAATGCACCCGCAATTTACTCAATCCGGCGACTGGTATGATTTCTTTTCCGGGGATACGCTGTCGGTAAACAACACCGATACAACGATTGCCATGAGCGCCGGTGAATTTCATATCTATACCACCCAAAAGTTTGAGGCGCCTGCCGGGGATCTGCTAAGCTTTGTCCCAACACAGATCAATTTGGATATTTCAATGTCGTTTGATAATGCATCTTCACCAGAGGATTACCGATTGGTTGCCCTGCCCGGCCAAACAGATGAAGCACTTGCGGATGTTTTAAATGGCGATCAAAGTGTTGACTGGCAAGCATACTGGGATAACGGGCAACAAGAAAACTACTGGGTTAAATATGATGGAAGTTCTACCTTCAACATGAATTCCGGGAATGGCTTTTGGGTCACCAGCAAAGAAGATTTTACCTATAATCAAACGGTTCCAACCGTAGAGCTCAATGAAAATAATCAGACTTCTATTCCCCTGCACGATGGATGGAATATTATATCAAATCCCCTGCATACCGATGTGGCATGGAGTCAAGTATCGGCAGCAAACGGTGGCAATCTACAGCCTATATGGAGATTTGACGGATCCTACAGCGAAGCTTCCGATTTTATATCGGCTCGTTCCGGAGAGGCTTTTTACTTTTTAAATGACCAAGGGTTAAATGAACTGCTGATACCGTACGAGGAGACTTCATCCAAGAAAAAAACAGAGGTTAAGCAAAATGAAGTTCAGCTCGTTACCCGAAAGGATGGAGAAAAAACATCTTCAAGTAGTATTACTTTTGTTGACTCCGAACAACCCCATACTGATGCAGTAGCTCCGCCTTCAAGGTTTGAAGGTACTTCACTGCGGTTTGCTATGGATAAAAATGAGAGGAAATCCTCTCGCATCAGTTCTTTAGCTCATATCTACCGCAACAAAAACAAGCAGGAACATCAATTAAAAGTCACTCTTTCGGCTACACCCGGAGAACCGGTTTCCATTAGTACGGAAGGATGGAACAACAATCCGGATATACAATTGGCGCTGCTAAATACGGATTCCGGCCGTAAATACAATTTAGGGAATGAAAATGAAATAACGATTATCCCCGACAAAGAAAAAACATCAATGCTATTAGTAATTGGGGATACGCGATATATCAACGAACAGCAAGAAGAACTTCTGCCCAAGGAAATAACAATAAATCCTAACTATCCCAATCCATTTAATCCATCTACCACCTTGCGATTTTCACTGCCGGAACAAACCGAGGTACAAGTACAGGTATATAATGTTCTGGGCCAGCGGGTCAGCACGTTAATCAATAACGAAACCCGTCAAGCCGGTCTGCATACTGTTACATTTGATGGGAGTCAACGGGCCAGCGGGATGTATTTCGCTGTTTTCGAGATCGGAAACCGACGGTTTATCCAAAAGATGACTTTAATCAAATAACCAAGAATTTTATGAAACACACGTTCCTAATAACATCAATTGTTTTAACACTCTGTGGATTCTTGATGCTTGTATCCTGTGGTGGTTCATCCACAGGCCCGGGCAATGGCGGAAATGGTAACGGCAGTGATGAAGCACCTTCCGCGCCTGCGAATTTGGATGGAAATTCCGGAGATCAGGAAATAGAACTAACTTGGGATGCTAATAATGAAGATAACCCGGCGGGATATAATCTATACCGTTCTACCAGCGATATCTCTAGCATCTCGGGAATGGATCCCGTCAATGGATCAGATTTGATTCAGACTGCTGATTTTACTGACAGCAATTTGGAAAACGGAACTACCTACTACTATCGACTTACAGCCGTTGACGACAACGACAACGAAAGTAGCATGTCTTCTCAATTGGAGATTACTCCTTTTTCAAATCCACCCGACCACCCATAGTTGGTATTTCCATAGTTAAAATTGGCACTACTCGTAATCTGTTTTAAAAAAGTGGGTTCAAAGATGTTGTATATTTTTATATCAAGATCATTTTTGGTAAGTATAAACTCATCAAACTTGTCCGGTAATATTATGAAAACCAATATTCGCTCTTTATTTATATCATTTTTCTTCACACTCTTTTTTTTCGGATCCCTCAGCGCCCAAGATTACGCCATCGAGCGCGTGGAACCCCTACACTGGTGGGTCGGAATGGAAAATCCCGAACTTCAGGTTTTGATCTACGGGGAAGATATTGGCGACCTCTCTCCCGCCGTTGATTATGAGGGAGTGACAATAAAACGTATCCAAAAAGTTGAAAACGACAACTACCTGTTTGTCTATCTGAATATCTCCCACCAAACAGAACCTGGTACTTTTGATATAACCTTGTCCAAAGACGGGCAACAAATACTAAGTTATGACTACGAGCTCAAAGAGCGGAAAAAGAACTCCACTTCACGCGAAGGATTCAATTCTTCTGATGTGATATATCTGATTACTCCGGATCGATTTGCCAATGGAAATCCTCAAAATGATGAGCTTGAAGGTTATGCCGACTCCCTGGATCTTGAAGATGATTACGGACGTCACGGCGGGGATATTCAAGGCATTATTGATCATCTGGATTATATCGAACAAATGGGATTTACGGCTATTTGGCTAAATCCTATCTTGGAAAATGCCATGCCGGAAGCTTCCTATCACGGTTATGCCACTACCGATTATTACAAAGTGGATCCACGGTTTGGCAGCAATGAGCTCTATAAAAAGCTAAGTGAAGAAGCTGAAAAACGGGGTATCAAGCTTATCAAGGATATGATTACAAATCACTCCGGTTCCAATCACTGGTGGATGGATGACCTGCCGACGGACGATTGGGTGCATCATTCTGATGATTACCAGGAAACGACTCACCGACGGGTGACTTTACAGGATCCCTATGCTTCGAATATTGATAAAAAGAGATTTACTAATGGGTGGTTTGTACGATCAATGCCGGACCTTAACCAAAGCAATCCACTGCTGGCTGACTACCTGATCTACAATAGCATTTGGTGGATTGAATATGCTAATCTCGACGGTATCCGTCACGATACGCATCCCTACCCCGGACAAGAATTTACCGAGAAGTGGACCTGCCGCATTATGGAAGAATATCCGAACTTCAATATCGTGGGCGAAGAATGGAGCGTAGATCCGCTTGTGATCTCGAAATGGCAGCGTGGAAATGATATGCCTACTGATTTTGGATCCTGTCTGCCAAGCCTGATGGACTTTCCCATCCAGACCTCCCTCGTTGAGTCTCTAACTGAAGAGAATGGCAGCTTTCAAAATGTTTACGAAACGCTGACATTTGACTATGCCTATGCTGATCCATTTAACATGGTATTATTTCCCGATAATCATGACATGGATCGCTTCTATCGACAGGTAAATAAGGATTTTGACCTGTATAAAATGGGATTGGCTTATATTATGACCATGCGCGGTATCCCCCAATTTTATTATGGTACAGAGCTATTAATGAGCAACGAAAAGGAACACGATCACGGGCAGATCCGCGAGGATTTCCCAGGTGGATGGGAAAATGATACCAAAAATGGCTTTACTGGGGAAGGATTATCTGATAAACAAAAAGAAGCCCAATCATATGTAAAAAAGTTGGTCAACTGGCGGAAAGATAATCCCGTTATTCACGACGGAAAACTGATGCAGTACGCTCCTAAGCATGATGGCGTTTATGTGTATTTCCGTTACAACGAAGAAAAATCGGTAATGGTAGCATTTAATAAAAGCGAAGATACTGCTCCATTAAATACCGATTACTACTACGAGAGACTGGATGGTTATACAGCAGGAACTGATGTGATTACGAATAACACTTATCAACTGGATGCTCTCAAAATTCCTGCTCGTTCGGTTCTGATACTGGAATTAGAATAAAAGTATAGTTCTCAAAACCTCTTTGAATACCCGGAACCTGCAAAGTTCCGGGCAACGGCGTTACCCTTCAATTAAATATAATATCTTCAGGATTATTACGCCGGTTCAACGGCCTCCGGTTCATTCATTTCCCGAGCAGCTTTATCATCCACAAAAATCATCATTAGAGCGGCAAATGCCATTGCTCCTCCTCCTGCTATCAGTGCGAAAATAGCTTCGCCGTTAAATAGATTTCTGAGCATAGTTCCCAAAATACTGGCTGCCACAATTTGGGGTATTACGATAAAGAAATTAAACAATCCCATATAAACGCCCATCTTCTTGGCTGGAATTGCTCCCGAAAGAATAGCATAAGGCATGGCCAATATACTGCCCCAGGCAACACCGATTCCCAGCATCGGCAGAATAAGCATCATGGGATCGCTTATTAAATAAATACTTGCCAGACTTGCTCCACCAATCAACAACGAAACTGCATGCACAATCTTACGGCTTGTCAGTTTTGCAAAATATGGCAATGCAAAAGCTATAATGGCAGCAAAACCATTGTATATAGCAAAAAGAATGCCTACCCAATCAGCCCCTTCATTATAGAGCACTGAAGTCGTATCACTTGTACCATACACATGGGATGTTACCGCAGCAGTGGTATAGATCCACATCGCAAAAAGGGCAAACCAAGAAAAGAACTGTACGGCAGAAAGTTGAACCATGGTCTTGGGCATACTTAAAAAATCGGAAACCACTACCACTAATCCATGTTCATTTTTACCCAACGTCTTTTGCATAAACCCGGCCACGGCCATTACCAATCCGAATACCGCTACGCCAATGCTGAATATATATAACTCTTGCTCAAAATTAGCCCCATAAATATAATAGGTCAATGCAAGTCCAACAGCAATTAAGATGCCACCAATCGTATATTTACGTCGGGCATTACCAGTATCAACCTCCCCCTTTTTAGCAGCATCAATAATTGATCCTTCTCCGGGCTCATTTTCTGAATACCGCTCAAGCTCTTCGGGCGGATACTCTTCAGTAGTCCAAACGGTCCATAAAACGGCTCCCAAGAAGGTAGCGGCACCGATGTAAAACGACCACTGTACTGCCGATGGGATTTCACCGGGAGCAGCGGTATTTGCCAATCCCACCCAGTTTGTCATGATATACGGTAATGCTGATGCAATAACAGCTCCCGTACCAATAAAGAAAGTCTGCATGGCAAAGCCCTTGGTATGCTGATCGGCAGGAAGCATATCGCCAACAAAAGCACGAAAAGGCTCCATCGAAATGTTGATAGAGGCATCCATTATCCACAGCATACCAGCCGCCACCCATAGTACTGGAGAGTTGGGCATAATAATCAGCGCCAGTGACGCAAATATGGCTCCAAACAAGAAATACGGTCTTCGACGTCCCAGACTGTTCCAGGTTCTATCACTAAGATGACCAATAATCGGCTGCACCACCAGACCCGTAACTGGAGCAGCAATCCAGAGAATAGGAATATCATCTACACTGGCACCCAGAGTTTCGAAGATACGGCTGACGTTCGCGTTTTGTAGGGCAAATCCAAATTGAATGCCTAAAAACCCAAAACTCATATTCCATATTTCCCAAAAACTCAGTTTGGGCTTTTCGTTTTTCTTATTCATAGCATCACTATTTAAATATCAAATTAGCGTAACCCCAAAGGAAATTATTTTTCAAGCACCAAATAACTATGAGCATCGAGCGTTACTCCTTCACCGTTCACTGTAATATTTTCTCCGCCAAATACATCGGTATAATCAGCAGTACCATCAAGGTTCGGGAACGAAATATTCTGCTCGCTATCTTCGAAATTAAGGATCACAAAAACTTCATAGTCTCCTTTTACTCGTTTATAAGCATATGTTTGTCCCGCTGATTCGGTAGGTACAGCAACAAATTCACCGCCATACTGACCATTCCAGAGTGCTTCATTGCTATCTTTCAGCTCAAAAAGCGTCCGATAGAAATCCTCATACTCATAATCCCCCCATTCAATGGGATCTTTTTCAAAAAACTCCAAACGCTTATCGAGACCATCTTCCTGTCCACTGTAAACCAACGGCATACCATCAATAGTAGCAGCCATAACAGCAAAGTTTTCGAAATTATCACCGAATAGTTCCTCATCTGTTCCATTCCAAGAATTTTCATCATGATTGGAAGTAAAATAAAGTCGGTAGGCATGGGCCGGGAAACGCTCCTCTTCTTGGGCCATATACTCCGTAATAACACCAACAGAGGTATCGCCCTGGGCAATCTCAGTTGATAGATGAAAGTATTCCCAAGTGTATGTTGCATCAAACCAAGGGTGCATATCGGGTGTATTCCACTCGGCCAGCCAGAAGAAATCTTCTTTTGAGTCATTGACTTCCGGAATAGCTTTTTTCCAGAAATCCAGCGGAATATCATGTCCTGCGTGATCTACCCGATAGCCGTCGATATTGGCCTCTTCTATCCAGAACTTCATTCTGTCGATCATTTTATCCCAGAGCTCCTTGTTTTCGTAATTAAGCTGGGCAATATCGGTCCAATCGGCCTCATAGGTAATCGCACCAGTAGAATCTTTCATATAATACTCGGGATGCTCGTCTACCCATTCATGATCCCACGCGGTATGATTTGGAACCCAATCTAAAAAGAGTTTCATATCATGCGCGTGAGTCGCCTCAACCAGATCCTTAAAGTCCTGCATAGTCCCAAAATTGGGATTCACCGCTTTGTAGTCCTGAATAGAATAGTAGCTTCCGAGCTCCCCTTTTCGCTTTTCTTTGCCGATGGGATGAATAGGCATTAGCCAGAGGATATCAACGCCCATTTCCTTTAGACGCGGAATATGCTCTTCAAACGCTTTGAATGTGCCCTCTTCGGTATATTGACGGATATTAACCTCATACATGTTGGCGCTTTTCGACCATTCGGGGTGTTCAATATGATTTCGAGCCTGAACATCCTCTTCTATCGATTCAGTGCATCCCAACGTTAGTAACGATACGGAAAGCAATAAAAAAACTGATAATATCCTGATATAAAATGGTGAACGATTATTCATTGCGGTGTGATTTTAGTTGATCTTAAAATATTATTTACTCAATACAGGTGTTGATATTACAATTTCTTTATCTTGAGATATCTCGTATTTATCTCCATAAACATAACATGTTGATCCACTGCCCTTTTCACAGGTTATAATAACTTTTTCCGATTCAACACGAACATTGAGTCGATTACCCTTGTGTAGAATCTTAAACGAATAGGCCTTCCACTCCTCAGGCAGTGATGGTGAAAAATGGAGCTGTCCTTCTTTGGCACGTTTTCCGGCAAACCCCTCCACTATCGACATCCAAGTACCCGCCATACTCGTGATATGCAACCCCTGGTGTACCTCCTTGTTGTAATCGTCCAGATCGAGGCGTGCGGTACGCAAATACAGCTGATAGGCCTTTTCACCATAACCAAGCTTTGAGGCAATTATAGCGTGAATACAGGGCGAAAGCGATGATTCATGCACCGTTCGGGGCTCATAGAAATCAAAATTGCGACGAATGGTATCTTCATCAAAGTGATCCTCAAAAAAGTACAGTCCTTGTACCACATCACCTTGTTTAATAAAACACGAACGCAAAATTCGATCCCAAGACCAATGCTGGTTAATTGGGCGCTCGCTCTTGTCAAGCTCGCTGGCCGTTCGCTGGACTTTATCAAGGTAGTTATCCTGTTGCAGGAAAATTCCGAGATCCTCATCTTCTCCGAGATAAACCCGATCCAGAATATCTTTCCAGCGTTCGGTTTCGGCACCTTTGTAAGAGGTTTTTTGTCGGATTTCTTCAAACCGTTCCGGAGATTCATCGCGCACTTTTGCAATGGCTTCTATCGTGTAGCGCATACACCAGCAGGCGATGTACGAGGTGTACCAGTTATTATTGATATTGTTTTCATACTCATTAGGTCCGGTAACGCCCAGCATAACGTACTGCTGGCGCTTTTCGGAGAAGTTAAACCGCTGGCTCCAAAATCTTGAAATGGCAATTAATACCTCGAGTCCGGCTTCTTTGAGGTACGAGTCGTCGCCGGTATGACGGATATAGTTGTAAATAGCATAAGCGATAGCGCCATTACGGTGGACTTCCTCAAATGTAATTTCCCATTCGTTATGGCACTCCTCTCCGTTCATCGTTACCATCGGATACAACGCTGCCCCATCGGTAAAACCGAGTTTTTCAGCGTTTTCAATCGCTTTTGGCAAATGACGATAGCGGTACCATAACAGTTGTCGAGCCACCTCATTGGGAGCTGTATTCAGATAAAAAGGCAAACAGTATGCTTCAGTATCCCAATACGTACATCCGCCATATTTTTCGCCCGTAAATCCTTTAGGACCAATGTTCAGGCGTTCATCTTCACCGGTATAAGTTTGGTACAGCTGGAAAATATTGAACCGGATCCCCTGCTGGGCATCCTTGTCACCATCGATATGCACATCGCTACCTTTCCAAATGTCGTCCCAGCGATCGGTATGTTCCTTCTGTAACTGTTGATAACCGACTTTTGCTGTATCACCCACTGCTTGCTTAGCATGCACATGTAAGCGCTTACGATCATGATTCAAAGAAGAAGCAATAACTGCATATTTGTGGAGTTGAACTTCGTCATTCTCTTCGACTGGAATTTCATACGATTGGTCAACATACATCGAAGAAACAGAAGTCGTTGTATTAATATCCAGGGACTCACCATTTTTTTGAATAGCATTTTTCATCGCTGCCGACACATGAAAATCAAGTTTTTTCGTTTGTGTTGTTACCACTCCGCCATTTTCAAAAGAACCCTGAGTTCCCTCATCCCAAAATATCTCATCATAGTTGGCATCCTCATTGTACACTTCTCCGTTGATATAGGGCGTTAGCGTAATAGTACCCGAAAAGTTCAGAGCTTTAATACAGTATTCTATAGCTCCTATCTCAGTGCGTTCCATGCTCACAAATCGACATGCTTCCACCGCAACTTTATTTCCGTTTTGCAGTTCAGCAACAAAGCTGCGTTGCAACAAGCCATGTTTCATATCCAAGGTACGGGTAAAATCGGTGACCGTACATTCAGCAAGATCTAATTGCTCACCGTTGATGTAAACATCAATACCGATCCAATTGACAGAATTGAGAACTTTTGCGAAATACTCGGGATAACCGTTCTTCCACCACCCTACTTTTGTGGGATCAGGATAATAAATTCCCCCGATATAGCTGCCCTGCAGCGAATCGCCACTGTAATGCTCTTCAAAGTTGGCCCGCTGCCCCATATGTCCATTACCAATACTGAAAATACTTTCTGATGATCGCTGGCGCTCCGGATCAAACCCTTCTTCAATAATTTTCCATTCGTCAGTTTCCAGATACTTATCCATAAATCGTAATCTTGTTACTTATCCGTTAATTCTCATTAAGTTTTTTAAATAGCTTTTCAGGGGTCAGGCCAATAAAGTTAGTAATAACGAGATCAGCATCACCCAAATACTCTTCGGAACCAACACCCACGCTAATAAATCCTCCATTATTAGCCGCTTTAACGCCCGAAGCGGCATCTTCAAAGACAATTGTTTTTGAGGGATCTGCATGCAATGCTTTTGCCCCTTTCAAAAACACTTCCGGATCAGGCTTCGTGTTATTTACTTTATTTCCGTCGATAATTATACCGAAAGTATCGTTCAGCTGGAGATAATCAATTATATAAGGGGCATTTTTACTTGATGATCCGATTCCCAGCGGGATATTCATTTCTTGCAATGATTCTAAAAACTCCGGCACACCCTCCAGGATATCATCGGGCGTTAATTCGGCAATAGCATCTTGGTACCAGCCATTCTTTTTATCCATCAGCCGTTGAATCTCCTCCTCGGGCAATTGACGGTCATCAAGAGCTAAAATCTTTTCAATAGATTTTCGCCGACTCACCCCTTTGAGCTGCTCATTAAATTCTTTACCGAAGGATATTCCCAGGGATTCAGCAAGTCGCTGCCAGGCTTTAAAATGAGCGTCAGATGTTTCAACGATAACGCCATCCAAATCAAAAATACATGCGTCAGGGCTGATCATAAATCACAAAAAATAATTTAACATTCTCTTTCTTAAACAGCAGATAAAAACCTTATCAATTTTCTTTTTTTGCTTCTGTTTCAGTAGAAGAGCGCAGAATAAGCTCAGGTGCAAAAACCTTATGCTCTGGCTCTGACTCCCGATTTTTCATTCTATTCATTAGTTTTTTGGTAGCCAGCGTGCCCATATCGTACATAGGTTGACGGATAGTCGACAAGCCAATAAAATTCGAAATCGTTATATCATCATAGCCTATTATAGGTATCTCCATCCCTTTTTCATCCATTGCTTTCATTGCACCAACAGCTTGGATATCAGAAGTGCAAAAACAGGCATGGGGCGGATTGGGCAGCTCCAACAATTTAATCATCGCCTCGTAGCCGTTCTGTTCCGAAAAGCCATCGCGATACATGGAATCTCCCGTTACAATAAGATCTTCATCAACTGAGACACCCGCCTCGTTAAGTGCCTTTTTATAACCTTCTATGCGCTGCCTTCCGGGTTTTGAGGTCTTCATGGCACTTATCATAGCAATGCGGGTCATCCCGTTATCCAGAAAATAGTGCATTGCTTTTTCAATGCCCTTTTCGTTATCGACGGAAACAGAATCCATTCCGGGATAGGATTCATCAATAAGTGTAATTGGCATATCATAATTTTGCAGCTGCTCAAGTTCGGTATCCCGCAAATGGGTCGAAATAAAGAGATAACCATCGGCCCACTGGCGCTTGATAATATTTTCCACTTGGGAAAACATATTATCATTCCCATTGCTTTGCACATTAAAAATATTCAGATCATAATTGTACTTGGATATTTCATCCTGGATACCTGCCAACACCTCCATAAAAAAGTAATTGGACAAAACCGGCACCACCACCATAATAATATTCTTTTTCTTTCGCGCCAGTCCCTGTGCGTAAGCCTGTGGATAATATCCAAGCTCGTCAGCTACTTTTAATACTTTCTCTCTCGTTTTATCCGCAATACCAGCACTATCATTAACAACGCGTGAAACAGTGGCTATACTTACACCCGCTTTTTTTGCAATGTCATATATTGTACTTCCAGCCAATTGATTATTCCTCTTAAATCCAGATTAAAATGAAAGTTTATATAAAAATGTAAGGGCTTACATTTCTAATAATAACTAATTTCAAGGATTTCGCAACTTCTCATTCATACCCCAAAAATAAGCCTGCAGAGTTGTAAAACGGCATTTTTGAAAAGTGCTATCTCTTTTTAAAAATTCTCAAACACATGCACGAGCGCGCGAGCTTTAATTTGGGTTTCTTCCCACTCTTTTTCTGGATCTGAATCACCGGTAATTGCGCCCCCTACTGCGTAATACAAATAATTATTTTTTATGATCGCTGTTCTAATTATCACATTAAAATCAAAATCTCCGGAAGGAGTTATATATCCTATCGCACCGGAGTATATACCCCTCTTATAGTCCTCAAGTTCTTCAATTGAATTCATTGCACTTATTTTAGGAGCTCCTGTCATCGAGCCCATCGGGAAGCAGGCCCGCAGAATATTGACAGGATCTTTTTCTTTTGCTTTGGCAGCAACAGTAGATACCATCTGATGCACCGTACCAAATGACTGAATATCAAAAAGAGCTGGCACTTTCACGGTACCCTTTTCAGCAATTTTATTTAAATCATTCCGAACCAAATCAACAATCATCAGGTTTTCAGCTTGCTCTTTCTCGGATGAAATCAACTCTTTCTTTAAAAACTCATCTTCATCGGTGGTTACCCCCCGTTTTGATGTTCCTTTAATCGGCTGCGAATAAACGGTTTTTTTCTCCTTTCGAAGAAATCGCTCCGGTGACTGACAGCAAATCGAAATGTCAGCAAGTTGTAAAAAGCTTCCAAACGGTACGGGACCTATTTCCCGCATCTTTTGATACAACTGAAGCGCAGAACCTTTAAAAGGTGCTTTCATTTGATGCGAAAGAGTAATTTCATAAAAATCTCCCTCCGTAATCAAAAACTGCGACTTTCTAATTTTTTGAGTATAGGATTCTCGACTTGTCTGTGATTGCATGCTTTCAAGCTCACATTCTTCTTTAGCTGAAATTCCCTGTTCAATTTCAGCCTCTTTGGGAATTTCGCCACGCATTACCTCTACCTTTTCAGATTGATGATCGTATCGCAACAAAAATCCGGGTACCATAAAATACATATCCGGAGCTCCCACCGGGTCTGCATTAGATGAGCTTAACCGTTCGATATGATTCTTTAAATCATATCCCAAATATCCAAATAACCAGTCATCCACCCGGTTTCTAAATGCCTGCAATGCTTGCCAAGGATTTTGGCTGTACTGCTTTTTTTTAGTACCGCTGATCTCAAAAATCTGACCGTCATACGCTTTAATTATTCTCTCCGGCTGCGCTGCCAAATATGAAATCTGGGATGAAGGGTGATCTTTAGACTGTGACTCCAACAAAATTACATCACCCTGAGAGGCAAAATAATTTATCAATGAAAGCAGATCAGCCATCCCATCTACGATTTTAAAAATTTTGTGTTAGCTTCACGAAAAGCAGTATACCGATTTTGTAATTCTTCTATGGCAGAATGATCAATATCAAACTTTTCATCCTCGATTGTTTCCACAGCTAAGACCTCTCGGACTGAGTTGCATATCCAAACGGCATCGGCGTCCAAAACATGATCAAGGGAATATTTCCCCTCTCGACACTTCCATCTATTACTTTCTTCTATGATATCCAAAATAATTTTTCGAGTAATACCGGGAATAAGATCACATTCTTCATCGGGCGTAAATATTACATCACCCTTAATCCAAAAAATATTAGCAATGGTTGTCTCTGATATAAAACCATCGATCGTTTGCATCAGGGCATCATCCCCTCCCTTGTCCGCGGCTTGCTGAGCAGCCAAGATGTAGTTAATTCCGTTTGTAAACTTTGTTGATGACGGCATCGATTGGGAAGGGATGCGCCTTTGATCAACAATAGTTAATTTTGGGGGAGAAAAATCATCGGGACAAGCTGAAGCAGTTATAGAGTAATGTGTGCTATTATCATCTTTTGGATGATAGCCCCGCTGCCCATCTCGCCACACTTGTAAACGGATGATAGCATCTTTATGTATCAGCTGTTGCTTTTCCAGGAGCTTCCATAGCTGATCTCTGAGTACTTCAATCTCTAAATCGGGTTCTGCTGCCATCCCAAGTATATGCATTCCGGAATGCAAGCGAGCAATATGGTCTTCAAGGAGAAAAGTTTTTCCATGATAGGTTCGCAAAGTCTCAAAAACGCCATCCCCGTACATTAGTCCGCGCGAAACCACAGGCACAACCGGCTGGTCCGCCGGAGTGATCCTGCCATCAAAAATAAGCCAGTTATTGTTGGTTTCCATTGTTTATAAGTACCCGTAAGCTGTCGTATTGACGGTCATCCGAATATCCTAAGAACACATGCTTTAGGTCAAGCTGTTGATCATACACAAATTGAACAGGTAATCCGGGCATATTGAATTCTGAAAACTGTCTCGATCCTGCCACAAAATGAAAGGGAAACTGATGCTTCTGGATATACTGCTCCACCTCTTGCTTTTGAAGTCCAACAGCGGCCGCCAAAACCTGGACGTCATCTGGATGTTGCTGCTTAATTTGGGCCAGTTCGGTATGCGATTTCAGCGAAGCATTCGACCAGTTCGACCATAAATCCAAGACAATATACATTCCTTTGTAATCGGATACTTTTACGCTATCATCTGACTGAATATTAGTCCACCAGGTTGCCTGAAGGGAATCTTGGGCAAACATGCGCTGCTTAAAATCAGATTTTTCGGCGGTGCGGTTGCTAACAATAAAATAGGCAATCAGGGAGGCGGCCACTATGGCAACGATCAGCAAAAAGGTATTAAAATATTTGGGATCTATACGCATAATTAGTTCTCTTCAGGGGATAATACAGCACCGGAAATGGGCGGGAGCGTAATTACAGCTTCACTATTTGCTATCTCTGTCCGATTACCCGTAACAATATTTTCAAGATGCTTCCCTTCTTCAACTTCAAAATGATCTAGTGGTATTCTGATTTTCTGCGTCCGACCTGAGCGGTTCACGGCCACCAAACAAAACATATGCTTGTTTAAAAAACGGGCAAACACAAATACATTCCGATCATTCTCAGTAAGCAATTCCTGGAATTTACCTTTTCGTAATGCTAAATGTTTATTCCTTATCCCACCTAATTTCTTATACCAGTTAAACAGTTCCTCATCAAATGAATTTTCATCAACAGGACGATCTTTGTCTAACGGATGGGTAGCCTCTGGCTCATAATCGAATTCTGGCCACACCATTGGTTTCCGATCATCGGGATCGTCAGCCCCCCACATGCCCGCCTCCGTACCGTAAAAAATCATAGGAGCACCCACATACGTATATTGAAATAGCGAAATGAGCCTTTGCAGACGACGTTCTTTGGTCGTGGGTTTACGCACGTCAAAACCTTCCTCGGGCTTAGTTTCGGTATCAAATTCACGGTCGGGATTCACAATCATCGATGCCAGACGCGGCGTATCGTGACTATCCATCAGGTTCTGTTGCACCAATTCGGCTCCATCCGGCAATCCTTCCCGAATGGATCGCAATCTTTTCATAAAATCAGACGGTGTCAACAGTTGATCAATCATATAATCCTGCACCGCTTCGGTAAATGGATAATTCATAGCAGCGGTAAAGAGCTCGCTATTAACCCACTCACGCCCTTTATCCGTCCAAATTTCTCCCACGGTATAAGCATCGGAATTCATATTTCGAACCACAGAATTCCATTCTTTCCAAAATTTTTGTCCGACCTCTTCGGGGACATCCAGCCGCCAGCCATCAATACCGTCCGACGGATCACCATCTCCATCGGGATCCATCCAACGTCGCGTAATTGCAAAAATGTGCTCCCGAACAGGTTTTACCAGAGTGCCATGAACTTCCTTTAATTCAGGTAGGCTTTTAACCCCCCACCAGCCGTCGTAATCAAATTTCTGACCGTTGCCATCAGCAAATGATTTGATGGAATACCAGTTTTTATATTTGGATTTCGACTGGTTCTCTTTCACATCTTGAAAGGCCCAAAAATCAGTTCCTGTGTGGTTAAAAACCCCATCAATGATAATCTTCATGTCTCTTTTATGGACCTCTTCGATCAGCTTCAAAAATAACTCATCTGCTGATGTCCACTGCCATGTATCCGGATCTTCGGGATCTTCCTGCTTCATAATTTCCACATCACCTTCGGGATCGGGACCAAAGAAGCGATCAATATGGTGATAGTAACTGGTATCGTATTTATGTAGCGATACTGCATCAAAAACAGGATTCAGATAGATTCCACCGATACCCAACTCTTGCAAATAATCCAGCTTATCGATAACACCCTGCAGATCACCTCCGTAACGGCGCTTAAAAACGCCATCGCGAAAAGTATCGCCCAATGATTGTTCCCAGTCAGCCCGTTTATACCAGTCACCTGTCCAAGGTGATATTTGCCACCCCTTGGGACCGCCTACTCTTTCGCGTGTAGGATCATTGGAAGGATCTCCATTCCGAAAACGCTCGGGAAAAATTTGATACCAGATTACATGCTTAGACCAATCCGGTGCATGATAAGATGTGTTAACAGGATTTCCATTGTTTGATGTGTGATCGAGAGGGTGTTCCATTACATTATATCAGCATGCAAACTTTTAAATAGAAATAATATCGGCAGTACGAAGCAACTCTTTATCCATTTTGGGATTTTGTTTCGTTGCCTTTTCAAAATCGGTATAATAAATTTCCCGATTTCGGATACCAACCATAATGTCTTTTTTTCCATCTTTCAACGCCTCCACAACAATCACACCAAGCCTGCTTGCCAATACCCGGTCGGCACAGCTCGGACGTCCACCCCGCTGTACATGCCCTAGAATAGTTACTTTTGTTTCGTAGCGATCACCAAATTCTTCTTTTACTTTTTCCTCGAGATCATAAACACTTCCATTATTATCTCCTTCAGCAACAATAACCAGCCGTGATGTTTTATTCCGTTTTGATGTTCTTGCCAGCGATTCAAAAAGCTTTTCAACACCACGATCTTCTTCGGGAATCAAGACCTCCTCAGAACCCGCGGCAATACCTGAATACACAGCAATAAATCCGGCATCACGACCCATAACCTCGATAAAAAACAGCCGATTGTGAGAAGTTGCGGTATCACGAATTTTATCAACAGCATCAACGACCGTATTTACAGCTGTATCAAATCCCACGGTAAAGTCAGTACCATAAATATCGTTGTCGATGGTTCCCGGAATACCCACAATGGGTAGATCAAACTTTTCACCAAATTCCATAGCACCGGTGAACGTTCCGTCCCCCCCGATCACTACGAGACCATCAAGCTCGTGCTTCTGAATATTCTCCCAAGCCTTTTGCATACCTTCTTCCGTTTTAAAATCGAGACTGCGGGCAGATTTTAAAATCGTCCCCCCCTGGTGAATGATATGCTTTACCGAGCCCGCATCCATTTTTTCTATGTCATTCTGGATCAGTCCCTCATATCCATGGCAAATTCCATAGGGAGTTATATTATAGTACACACAAGTTCGCACGACCGCACGTATGGCGGCATTCATGCCCGGCGCATCTCCACCGGATGTTAATACACCTATTCGTTCCATTATTTACTGAAAATTGTAATTCTTAATTATTTCGATGTGCTAAATACAAATATCAAATGTCCAATTTTGACCGCTTAAGATAACGATTATTGCAGATCAAAAATAAGTTTTCTGCACTGTTCTTTTAACATGGGATCATCGGGGGTTCGACTTTCCAACTCCACTGCATTTTCACATACTGAAATAGCTTGCTGGTCGTGTCCCATCTCTTCGTACACCTTGGCCAAATCATAGTAGTACAAGATGTTATTATCGTTAAAATCTATAGCTTTTTGGATAGCATCGGCAGCTTTTTGATTACTTGCATCACCGGGAATACCGCCAAATAATGTATTGGCTGCCGCGCGCTCAACCCAGCTCAAGTTCGCCACCTTAAAATGCCAGCGTCCAAGTACGTGCCATACACCCGCGTGGTTTTCGTCGTATTCCAATGCCTTATCAGCGTATTTTTTAATGGCGCGGGAAGCGGCAACACGTTCACGAGCTCCCGATATAAGTGCCTTACGTCCCATTGCGACCGCCATCACAAAATGAGATTGGGCATCAGTTGAATCTACTTCAAGCGCGCGTTCCGCAAGGTCAATTCCACGATTAAAATATTCTTTTTGATCACCCTCATCATTAAATCTATTACCGATCCGAGAATACAAGAAGCTGGCCCGCCAAAGCGCCTTATAATTTTCAGGTTCTTCTTCTAGAATATCACGATAAAGTTCCAGCGCCTCTTTTTCCTCAAAAGATTCATAAAGGGAGTCGGCCCGCTGTTTTTGATCCACAAGATCTTGCTGGGCAAATAGCAGAAATGGAAATACAAAAAATGCAAAAGTAGCTATAATGCTTTTTTCAAGTACGCTCATAAAGATAAAATTGTGTCAAACCTATTGTTTATTGAATGCAGCGGGATAATATATTTATCACAACTCATTGATACCACCGTTGGCATCAATTTCATATTCGGTTGTGATAGTGTTTTTTTGCTCTAACGGATACTTGATGTCACGAATAGTCTCCGATCGTATAAAAATACTATTCTCTTTACTATTCACGGATATATCTGTTTGGATACTACGTGCCGGAATCTGTTCATATATTCCAACGGTATCAAAGCTTCGTAACTCTTTACCGCTAAAGGTAGCAACAATAACTTCTGCATCACGATAAGCTGAAGGGTACTCTAACAAAAACCATCGCACCGTTTGTAACTCCAAAGATTGTTCGCCCACCAGCGTTAACCTTTGACTTTCTTCCTCAATATAACATGATTCTGCTTTTGCTTTTAACCCTTCCAAAACCTCCCAATCAAGAAACAAAGGAGATTCCAAGATAGACTTGGAGCTACAATACGATATTTCGATTAAATCATCCGCTAAATTTTCAGAATGGTCGTTACTTTTTAATTCCTCATCCGTACTTTTTTTAAAGGAGGAATAATCTTGTGAATTAAGATACTGTTGATCAACTTTTCGTTCCTGCTCTTCAGAACACGAAGCAGAACTTACAACAACAGCAAATACAATGAACAAATAAAGGAACTTTCCTTTAGCCATGACAGCTACTTAATTGCAATTATTTAGAAGCACCTTCTTGTACCGGTTCATTTTCCTCTTTCCCGTTGGTGTCTCCATAATTCCGCATCACGTAATCATCCAAGATACTTCGAAATTCTTCGCCAATGCCTTCACCGCGGAGCGTAGTATAATGCTCACCATCCATATAAACAGGGGCTTTAGGTTCTTCAAAGGTACCGGGCAGCGAAATACCGATGTTCGCATTACGAGATTCACCCGGGCCATTTACTACACATCCCATTACTGCAACATTCATTGTCTCAACTCCCGGATATACATCGCGCCAGATCGGCATCATTTCACGCAGGTAGTCTTGAATTTCATCAGCAAGCTCCTGAAAATAGGTGCTGTTTGTACGACCACATCCCGGACAGGCTGTTACTTGCGGCACAAAGTTACGGATGCCGAGCGATTGCAAAATCTGTTGGCATATTCGGACTTCCTTAGCCCGATCCCCACCCGGTTTAGGCGTCAGCGAAACGCGGATCGTATCGCCGATTCCCTGCTGTAATAAAACCGACAGTGCAGCCGTACTAGACACTGTTCCTTTCATGCCCATACCCGCTTCGGTAAGGCCCACATGCAGCGGATAATCGAGTAATTCGGCTATCCGTTCGTATACATGTACAACATCCTGCACATGAGACATTTTACAGCTGATAACAATTTTATTGGATGCAAGTCCCACACTTTCAGCCAGCTCAGCAGACCGTCGCGCGCTTTCAACCATGGTGTCCAGCATAACCTGCTTGGACGACTTGGGAGTTTCGAGTTCACTGTTGGCATCCATTTTCTTGGCTAATAACTTCTGATCGAGCGATCCCCAGTTAACACCAATACGCACCGGCTTGTCATGTTTTATCGCTTGCTCTACAATAGTGCAAAAGTTTTCATCCCGGGTTTTAGTTCCGGTATTGCCGGGATTGATGCGAAATTTGGATAAGGCTTGTGCCGCCTCGGGGTAATCGACCAGCAGCTTGTGGCCGTTGTAATGAAAGTCACCGACAATAGGTACCGTTACATCATCTGCAAGCAGTTTTTCCTTGATCTCGGGGACGGCCTTTGCCGCAGCGTCATTATTTACGGTAATACGGACAATTTCCGATCCTTCTCTATGCAAGTACTTAATCTGTTCTGCCGTAGCATCAACGTCCGACGTATCGGTGTTCGTCATCGACTGCACCACAATAGGTGCACCACCGCCTACCGGCACATCACCAACCATTACTTGTATAGAATCTCGTCGTTTAATGTGAGACATAATATCTTTGTTTGTTTTTCTGATCGTACCCTAATGAACCACAGGTACGATAAAAATCATTCAAATTTTCGCAATTAATTTTTATTACTCAGCTCAAAGAGTTTTTGTTTTTCTTTATCAGTGAGACCATCATATCCTTTTTGAGAAATCTTCTCCAAGATAGCATCAAGCTCAGTCTGATCCGATTCATCAACAACCTCCACATCAGAAACGGAATACATATTTTTATTTTTAGGGCTGGATTTCTTCTTCTGATAGGTCCCCTTTAAGCGATACCAAAACTGTTCAACAGGTAACACCCAGCGGCTTAAATCATTGCCCTGGCGGTGATATTTCATCAACAAATAGCCAATGCCGGCTCCCGCAAGGTGTACAATTCTCGCTGTTCCATCTGATGATCCCAACAGCAATGCATCAATGGCAATAAGTCCAGCTACCAGATAACGTGCCTGGATGGGTGGAAGTAAAATCAGCATAATAGGCATGGTGGGATAAAGCATCGCAAATGCAACCATGATGCCATAAACAGCACCCGATGCTCCAATTACGGGATTAAATCCCAGCACTGGAGCCGCAACAATATTGAACAACGCTCCACCAATACCGGCGCCAAAAAAGAGGACCGAAAATGTCCGAGGTCCCATCGACTCTTCAACCGAACGTCCCAGCCACCAGAGCCAGAGCATATTAAAAAGCAGGTGAAATGCGCCACCATGTAAAAACATATAGGTAACGGCTCTCCATGGTTGAAAAAGCGCTGTCTGCCACTCAGGATAAAACGCAAATGCATCAATAAATAAATTGCTATAGGCAGGACTGAAGATACTCAGCAGCGTTTGTATGATAAAAACGGCTACGTTGATCGTAATAATCACACGAATTGCCACCGGCAATCCCCAATAACCGCGCTTTACTGAGTTACCGAAAGAGTCGTTATACATATTGGTAGTCCACCATTAATGCTGTTGCTGCATTGCGTAAAGTTAACAAAAATTTCCTGTTAGTAGTAAGATTCTTCACTTTTTAATCCCCAATATTTTATCAGGATAAAGCCTACAAGCATTCCTCCCAAGTGGGCAAAATGCGCTACCCCAGAGTTAGCCCTGGTTAAGCCGCTGATGAGTTCAATAGCTCCAAAAATAGCAACAAAATACTTGGCTTTTATGGGGATAGGTGGAAAAAGAAGCATTATTGGACGGTTGGGAAACATCATCCCGAAAGCCAGCAGAATACCATAAACGGCTCCCGAAGCACCCAATGTAGGAGCACCACCTCCGCCAATCAGCATGTGCAGTAAAGCAGCTCCAATACCGGTTAAAAAGTAGTAGATTACAAAACGATTAGTACCCCAGAAATTTTCAATGGCCTGCCCAAACATCCATAAAGCAAACAGGTTGAAAAAGATATGTCCAAAGCCGGCATGCAGAAACATATAAGAGATCAGTTGCCAAACACCAAAACGTCCGGAATCGATAGGCCAAAGCGCTCCATAAGTAAATAAATACTCTGAAACCACTGGTGTACTAAGAGCTACAAAAGCCAGTAAGTTTATAATCAGCAAGTGTTTTACTGCCGGAGGAAATATCGAAAGTTGCGTATTGGGACTGTATTGCGGGGATTGATAATTCAAGAATAAATAATATTTATTAGTAATTTATTTTGGTGGAATATACGGTTCCTGTCCGTCAATTCTAATAGCTCATATCAGTCGAAATTTGTCTACTAATAGATACGAACTTAGATGCTTTTTGTTGTCTTTTATGGCCAGTGAATTGATCAATGCGGAAATAACTGTTAATGCCACTGAGCCAGAAATAGTTATCATGAGATTCTGGAAACGTACCCGAACTACATTTCAACTATTTGCTGCTATATGCTCTCATATAATCAACGGTCAATCCAACCATCGATTTAACCCCCAGCTTCATCCCTTCTTCCTCAATATAAAAGTCTGGTGTATGATGGGGAGGTGCCTCAGACGGATCCATTCCTTTGGGCATTCCACCGACAAACCAGTATAAGCCTGGGACTTCCTTTTGAAAAAACGAAAAATCCTCAGCTCCGGTAATAGCATCTGATAGGATTACATCTTCTGAACCGGCAATACCCTGCAAGGTAGGCAGCATCTGCTCAGTAAGCTCCGGATCATTATACGTCACCGGGTATCCTTTTTCAATTTTAACCTCAGCTGTGGCACCCATGCTTTCGGCCGTCTTTGTAGCAACATGACGTATTTTTCTGTGGATAATATCCTGCATTTTGGAATCAAGTGTACGAATGGTACCAATCATCTCTGCTTCTTCCGGTATAATGTTATTGCGAACACCGGCCTCAATTTTCCCAACCGATATTACTGCAGCAGCTTTCGTAAGTTCGGTTTGACGACTGATAATAGATTGCAATCCCTCAATTATTTTCGCTGACGTTACTATGGGATCAACGCCAGTCCACGGCGTAGACCCGTGAGTTTGCTCCCCCTTCACCGTAATCACAAAACGATCGGAGGCCGCCATGGTACCTTCGGGACGATATCGGATTTTTCCCACCTCGGTTTGTGAGTTAATATGCTGACCAAAAATTACATCCACATCAGGATTCTCAAGTACTCCTTCCTCTACCATCAATTCTGCCCCACCTTCCTCGCCTGGAGGCGCGCCCTCTTCGGCCGGCTGAAAGATAAATTTTACCGTGCCTTGAAGCTCATCTTTCATATCGGTAAGAATTTTTGCCGCGCCCATCAGCATCGCAATATGCGTATCATGTCCACATGCATGGCTAACGCCCACCTTTTTACCGAGGTAGGTTGTTGTTTTCATTGATTTAAAAGGTACTTCAGTCCGTTCCTTTACCGGCAGAGCATCAATATCAGCTCGTAAACCTACCACCGGTCCCTCTTTACCGCCTTCCAAAACTCCAACTACGCCAGTGTGTGCAACACCGGTTTCCACTTTTATTCCCAAATCACGCAAGTAGTCAGCAATATATTCGGCGGTTTCCTCTTCCCTATTCGAAAGCTCCGGATTTTTGTGAAAATGTCGCCGCCATTCCACAACCTGATCAAAGATTTCTTCAGTCTGTTCATTAATCTGCTTATATACTTTCTGGGGATCTTCTTGCTGTGCCAATGCCGGCCATTGCAATCCCAATAAAAGTAAAGTGATGAGTAAACCCGTTCCTATCCTATCCATAATATTCTGAGTTAATTAAAGCAGTAGTTATCCAAACTTTCTAATTTTGTTGAAATAAATACAGATCTGCAAAAAACATATTCATTATTCTGTTAATGGTAATGGATATGAATGTGTACCAAGTACCAAATATAAAACCCTCAGGGATTTGAGTACCCTGAGGGCTAAAATATATAACCGATAATTAAATGCCGTTATTTAACAAACAGCATTTCCCGATAGATGGGTAACGGCCAGTAGTCATCGGCTACATGACGCTCCAGATAATCAACCGAATCACGAATCTTTACCATTGCCGGTCGTACGTTATCCTTCACATAACTAGCACTTTCCAAGACCGATTCTCCGTTACCTTGAAGAACAATCTCTCGAAGCTCCTCCAAAGCATCGTTGAGATCATTTAATCCGGTATTCACCTTTTTAAGCATCTCAAGTGATCCTCTGTTTTCAAGGCCCAATCCATCAATGCGCTCTACATTATCAGCAAGCTCATTCATGTATCGCACGGCAGCCGGAAATATCATAGTTTTTGCCATCGCTTCGGTAGTATCCGCTTCAATATTAAGCGTGGTTAAATATTGTTCGGCCCAGATTTCTTGTCGTGAATGTATCTCCCGCTTGTTAAGTACCTGGTGCTTCTCAAACAGATCGATATTTTTATCATCTGTTAACATTGGAAGCGCATCCATGGTAGTAGGAAGGTTAAGTAATCCGCGCTCTTCTGCTTCTTTTTCCCACTCCTCTGAGTATCCATCACCATTAAATATGATATCTTTGGAATCGGAAAGTGCTTCTCGAATCACTTCACCCAGCGATTCTTCCAAAGGTTCGCCATCTTCGACTTTCTCCTCAAGGTCAGTGCAAAGTTTATCAATAGCATCGGCCACAATTGTATTTAATACAACAATGGGGAATGAGATCGACTGACTGGAACCTACAGCACGGAACTCAAACTTGTTGCCAGTAAACGCAAAAGGTGATGTTCGGTTACGATCGCCAGCATGCTTGGGCAGCGAAGGCAGTACAGGTGTTCCCAATCCAAGTAGACCGCCTTGTTTGGATTCCTTTGCCCCACCGTTGAGCAGTTGATCAATCACATCTGCCAACTGCTCACCGATATAAGCAGAAATAATGGCCGGAGGTGCCTCATTGGCTCCAAGACGATGATCGTTACCTGCATGTGCAATGCTAATTCGTAGCAGATCCTGATGTTCATACACTGCTTTCAAAATAGCGGTAAAGAAAAACAGAAACTGCATATTGTCGTGCGGATTGTCACCCGGCTCAAGCAGATTCATTCCATCACTGGTACTAAGCGACCAGTTAAGGTGTTTGCCACTCCCATTCAAACCGTCAAAAGGTTTTTCATGCAGCAGACATTCAAAGCCATAATTACGTGCTATTCGCTTTAATGTAATCATCATCAACTGCTGATGATCGGCTGCAATATTGCATGTTTCAAAAATGGGTGCAATTTCAAATTGTCCCGGCGCCACTTCATTATGACGCGTTTTAACGGGAATACCGAGCTTATAAAGTTCTTTCTCAGCTTCAAGCATAAACGATAATACCCGCTCTTGGATAGTGCCAAAATAATGATCATCAAGTTCTTGGCCTCGCGGTGGTTTAGCTCCAACAAGCGTTCTGCCGGATGTCATTAAATCAGGACGACGATAGAAAAATTCCTGGTCAATTAAGAAATACTCCTGCTCACAACCTACGGTCGACGAAACCCGCTTGGCATCAACATTAAAAAGCTTAAGTGCCCTTTTGGTTTGTTTATCCAGCGTTTCATTGGAACGCAAAATAGGCGTTTTATGATCAAGCGCTTCGCCGGACCATGAAGCAAAAGCAGTAGGAATACACAGGTAACAGCCATTATCATTCTCCATAATAAAGGCCGGCGATGTAGGATCCCAGGCAGTATAACCACGGGCTTCAAACGTCTGCCGCAATCCACCACTGGGAAAACTGGAAGCATCAGGTTCACCTTGAATAAGATCTGACCCCGAAAATTCGGCGATCGCTCCCCCTCCCTGGTTAGGAGTAATAAAACTGTCATGTTTTTCAGCAGTTAATCCTGTCAACGGCTGAAACCAGTGCGTAAAGTGAGTAGCCCCCTTTTCAGTAGCCCAATCTTTCATAGCCACAGCAACAGCATCAGCTACTTCAGAATTTAGCTGTTCCCCTTCTTCAATTGTCTTTTCCAGATCTTTCCAAATAACTTCGGGAAGCCGCTCTTCAAGGTCTTCCTGTTGAAACGTATTTTCACCAAATATTTCGGTAATATTCATTGCCTCTCTTCCTTCCCCATTAGATTTTGGTGACCAGTTTCGAGCAGCCGCCAAAGGATCGTATCGTCTCATTGCTTTTGTCATTGGAGTAATTAATTGTAATTGATTGTTAGAATTTTAAACTGCCCTTAATATAACTGATACTCAAACTATTACACAAATAATTTAATTATATTTTTATTAACATATTATTTTTAAAGGTAATAACATTAATAGTATTAAATTATTTAATTAAAAAAGACTTTATTGTTATTTTTGGCTAAATTTATTTAACAAAAAATGGAAATAGCTTGTTTTTTTAAGCGAAAAATTTATTCCTATAATTGGAGCCAAACTTTTCCACAATTTTTCCTTCAATTTATATATGACTAACTCGAAAAGGCTGAGCATTTGGATCAAAGCTGCGCGACCTCAAACCCTGCCCGCTGCCTTTGTTCCTGTCTGCGTTGGAGCCGCTTTAGCCTATCACGATCAGCTCCTTTTATGGGATGCTACAATCGTTGCCCTGATGTGTGCTTTTCTTATTCAAATAGGCACCAACTTTGCCAACGATTATTTTGACTTCAAAAAGGGGGCCGATACCGACCAGCGGATCGGTTTCGAACGTGCTACAGCCAAGGGACTCATTTCTGCTGATGCCATGCGCAATGCCACCATCATTACAATGGGACTGGCTTTTCTTTTGGGCCTATATCTTGTTTGGCATGCAGGCTGGGCTATCTTCTGGATTGGCACAGCTTCCCTCATTTTTGGGATACTTTATACCGGCGGTCCTTTTCCACTCGGCTATAATGGGCTCGGAGATGTTTTCGTGTTTATTTTCTTTGGGATTGTTGCCGTTATGGGTACCTATTATGTAAATGCCCTGGAATGGAGTAACGCTTCTTTTTGGGCCTCGTTAGCCGTAGGAGCACTGGCTACAAATATTTTGGTCATCAATAACCTGCGCGATGTTGACCAGGATAAAATTGCCGGGAAAAACACGCTCGGCGTCATTTTGGGCGAAGGTGCCCTCCGCTGGGAGTACCTGCTGATGTTATTACTTGCATTGGCTATACCTCCTCATTTTTATTTTCAGCTGGGATATGAGGCAACCATATTTCTTCCGTTTTTAATCAGTCCCTACGGATTTACGCAACTTTATAAAGTCTGGTTCTGGGATGATAAACACAAGTTCAATAAAGTGTTGGAACATACTGCTCGTTTCATGACCTTTTATGGAATCTTATTTAGTATCGGAATTATTGTGGATCATTTATGAAGTTATCCTGCTACTCATATAAGCTCCCGTTTTCTGAACCGCTGCAAACGAGCGGCCAAACCTTTCAACATCGCAAGGGATTTATCTTATCATACACGACCGAAAAACATCAGCTTTACGGAGAAGTAGCACCCCTACCCGGATTTTCCACTGAATCCCACAAGTCAGTCCAAAAAATCCTGACCTCTAATCATGACACAATCAGCAAAAAATTAGCCCACTCATATACAGTGAGCAAACTTTACGAGTTTTACCAGGATGAAGATATTCCTCCCTCGGTGCAATTTGGTCTGGATACACTTGCTTATCAGATCGAAGCCCGTAACAATAAACAATCGCTGCTCTCTTATTTGTTTGCAGATGCATCCCCAAAAATTTTAGTCAATGCATTGATTTCGCTTCAGGGAAACGATGTTTTAAAAGATGTAGCAGATAAAGTTGCATCAAGATTCAATACCGTCAAATGCAAAATCGGACTCAACTTTGAAGAAGAACTTGGCTTGCTTAACAAAATCAAAAGCAAATATTCCGATCTGACTATAAGAGTCGATGCTAATCAAGCCTGGGATCTTGACGAAGCTATCGATCACTGCAATAAACTCAATAAACTGGATATAGAATATTGTGAAGAACCACTGAATGAGATTACTCCAGCAAATCTTGAGCAATTATCTAAAAACACTTCCCTACCTTTAGCTCTGGATGAATCAATGACCCAACATTCTTACTGGCCAAACTTACTTCCCTTTACCAATTACCTTATTATTAAGCCAATGGTGATTGGCAGTTTCCAAAAAAATATTGAAACAAAACGACTTGCAAACACTCATAATAATAAAGTAGTAATTACGTCCAGCCTTGAAAGTAGCGTTGGTCGATATTTTACAGGTTTAATGGCAGCGGGATTGGGATCACCAAACAAAGCACACGGACTTTCAACTGGCTTTTTGTTAGTCAAGGATATTTTCCCTGAAAAACATGTTATTTCAGAGGGATCTATTGATCTATCTGCCCGACATTTACCAACGATCAATTTTGATCAACAACAGTTTTTTACAAAACTTTTTTAGAATTGGGTAATTCAGATCAAATACCAACATTTTCAGCACCCCGAGATGATGACCTGTTCCTGGGCTCAAGCTTTGGCTTGCACTCCTATGGCGATCTCAAGCAATTTGAACGCTTTTTTCTACAATTCCTTTTCGATTTTGATCACAATTTTGAGAAACCGGTAGGATTCCTTGCCCCCTCTTCTGATACCCTTATTTTTTCAATTGCTGCATGCTGGAATCTTGGTATTCCCTTCGTTTCTTTTGATATGAAAGCTACTTCGAATGAGCTTCATCGTCAATTTAAGCAGGTGGACCCAGGGTTGGTTTTTACTACTCAAGAGCTTCAGTCAAATATTGACCATTCCAACACCATTGATATCAAACAAATTGATTTAATGCGATCGCTTGAAATTGATGTTGCACTCGGTTTCGAAGCTAAAAATTATACTCCAGCGACTGAGCCTGATGAGGTTTTTGGATATTTTTTTACTTCAGGAACTACTACCGGAACGCCGAAGATTGTCCCGCTCAAACGCCGCCAGATGCTTTTTGCAGCAAAAGCATCAGCCCAAAATTTCAAGCCTCGTAAGAATCATTTCTGGCTACTCTGCTTGCCATTAAACCACATTGGCGGCATTTCAATCATTTTGCGATCTCTCCTCTATGGATCTGCTATTTTTAGAATGAAAAGCTTTCATTCTAAAATGATCACTACCTTTTTAACTGAAAATAAGCTTTTCCAGGCAGCATCATTAGTTCCAACAATGCTAAAACGCTTACTGGAACGATCCGGTTTTTTTGTCCATCAAAACTTTAAGGCAATTTTGCTTGGGGGTGGTCCTATTGACACAGACCTTATCAAAGAGTGCAGGAACAAGGGCATTCCGTTGGTTCCAAGCTACGGGATGACCGAAACCTGTGCTCAAATTGTAGCCAATCCTATCCTTAAACCCAGCGGTACGTATGGACCTTTAAAAAGTGTTGGGACTATTTTTGAGCCAAATAAAATTCAAATCCGGGATGAAAACAAAGAAGCGGTCAGTATTAATACAACGGGCGAAATATGGATTAAGGGACCACAGGTTTTTGATGGATATTTAAATCTGGGCAGTAATGACTTTTTTGACGAGGAAGGATGGTTTAGAACGGGTGATTTTGGCTACTTTAATGCTAACAATCAGCTTTTTATTGATACCCGTCGTTCCGACCGCATAGTAACAGGTGGGGAAAATGTATCTCCTTTTGAAGTAGAATCTAAGCTCAACGAGCTAACCGATATTATCGAAGCTGCCGTATTTGGAATAACAGATAAAGAATGGGGACAAAAAGTTGTAGCCGCTATAGTCACAAAAAACGGTGAACCTATTAATCTCTCATCTATTAAAGAGAACTTAAAACAAAAGCTTGCTGAGTATAAAATTCCCAAAGAGATTATTCAGGTAGAAAAGCTTCCTAAAACAAGAACGGATAAAATTATTCGCGGCAAATTACCTGAATTATTTTCAGATCAAACAAAATGAGAGGAAATATCTTAATACGAGCCGGTCTCTTTAGCTAATGTACTTCAATCCCTTTGTACCAATATCTGATCGGAAGTATTTATTTTCGAAATCGATCTTTTTCACTTCTGTATAGGTTTTTTTGATAGAATCTTTAAGAGAATCACCAGCACCAACTACGCTCAGAACACGCCCCCCGTCGCTATAAATTTTACCATCCTCAGTCTTGGTCCCGGCATGAAAAACAAGAGCATCCTCAGCGACATCATCTATTCCTTTAATCTCTTTTCCTTTTTTGTAATCCAGCGGATATCCATCCGAAGCCATAACAACACAGCAGCGATATTTATCATCGATTTTAACCTCTCTGGTATTCAACTGTTCATTTACGGCAGCATCCATTAAATCCAAAAAGTCAGATTCCAGCGAAGGTAATACCGCTTGTGCTTCCGGATCCCCAAGCCGACAATTGAATTCAACGACTTTTGGTCCTTCCTCGGTTATCATTAGTCCGCAATACAGAATACCTTTATACGGATTTTCATCCAACAGCATAGCCGATATAGTTGGTAGTATAACCTCTTTTTCCACACGCTGAAGCATGCGATCACCTATCACGGGAGTAGGACAATAGGCACCCATACCGCCCGTATTTAAACCAGTATCGCCATCCCCGATGCGTTTATGATCCTGGGCGTAATGTAAAATTTTGGCCGTTTTCCCATCCGATATAACAAATACCGAGGCCTCATCCCCTTTCAAAAATTCTTCGACAACCAACTCTTGAGCCGCTTCCTCAAAGCGCTCATCTTCTTCTAAATCATTTAACCGTTTTTCGACTTCTTCGGCCGATTCACAAATAAAAACGCCCTTTCCACCCGCCAAGCCGTCGGCCTTCAAAACAACAGGATACTCGTCCTTGCTTTTGATTATTTTCAGCGCTTTATCAAACTCATCACGGCCATAGGTTTGGAAATCAGCAGTAGGAATTCGATTCTCCTTCATAAATTCATTGGCAAACTTTTTACTGCCTTCGAGCTGTGCCGCTACCTTCGATGGACCAAAAACCTTGTGCCCCTTTTCTTCCAGAAAATCGGTAATGCCATCTACCAATGGTTTTTCAGGCCCTACAACGGTTAACGCTATATCATTTTCTTCAATAAATACCAGAATCCCTTCAAAATCTGAAAGGTCAAGATCTATATTAGTACCTACCTGAGCCGTGCCTGGATTCCCCGGGGCAATGAAAAGCTCATCCAGCCGATCTGATTTGGCAATACTCCAAGCCATTGCATGTTCACGTCCACCGCTGCCCAGTAGTAATACATTCATAAATTATCAGCAATTGAAGATTCTAAATCGTTTTATACTTTTACTTTGGGGGATGATATTACCACTAAGAAAGCTCATCGGCAATATGGATAATATCTGTAAAACTATCGGCTTTAAGTGAGGCTCCGCCAATAAGTCCACCGTCAACATCGGGCTGTTCCAAAAGTTCTTCAGCGTTATGGGGCTTCATACTGCCGCCATATAAAATGCGAACCTGATTTGCGGTATCATCTGAATAAAGATCTGCTACCTCTTCCCGAATCATCTTATGCATTTCCTGTGCTTGATCAGGGGTTGCCGTTTCTCCGGTTCCAATCGCCCAAATGGGTTCATAAGCTATAACAAGGCTAGAAGCATCTTCGACTTCTACTCCGATTAAAGCAGCCTGTACCTGTTTCTTTACACGCAGTTTATGCTCATTGGCCTTACGTTGTTCAAGAGATTCGCCAACACAAATTACCGGTTTTATCTCGTCATTTAATGCCTTATTTACCTTTGCATTCACTGTTTTATCTGTTTCACCGAAATACTGGCGGCGTTCGGAATGACCCAGAATCACATACTCACAATTTACCTCCCTAAGCATCTCGGTGCTCACTTCACCCGTAAAAGCACCATTATCTTCGGAATGAACATTTTGGGCTCCCAGTTCAAGACCTCCGAAATCCTGTAATTCAACCGAGGCCGTAGTAAGCGAAATGATAGGCGGACATACCAACCCATCAACAGCGTCAGGCATTTCCTCAATAATATCTTTTATGTCCTGCAGGAGAGTCGATGTTTCCTTGGGACCACAATTCATTTTCCAGTTTCCAGCAATTAAAAATCGTCTCATGATGCAGGTTCCTCGTTGTTATCTTTATTAATAATTTTCTGAATACCTTGAATTACATCTTCAAATTCATTGCCCACGTACTTCCTGATAATTTGTCCATTCTCATCTACAAGAAAGCGCGTAGGTATCAAACGAATATTAAATTTTTCCAGCAATTCTTCTCGATCAAATGCCTGTGCATCGGCTACCGGCCACGGCTTTACTCGCTCTTCAAAAAAAGCATCAACTGTAACCTGGCTCTCATCAAGAGGTAATGTTACAACCTCCAATCCATAGTTTTTGTAGATACTGTGAATCACAACTGTCCGGTCGAACTGCTCCTGATACAATTGATTGCTCAACCGGGTAACTTCAAGGATATAAGGAGTTCCGGAAAGCGAATCACGGCTTATAACTTTTCCATTTTGCGAAAACTGAAATTCAGGAATGGAATCGCCCGGCGACAGATAGTTGATATCATAGCTCATGGACTCAACCCAATTGCTCGTTGAATCTTCAGGATATTCTTCTTTAAAAGCAGTTAGTTCTTGTTGCGCCTTATCGACTCGAGCACTGTCGTAAAGCAGTTTTATCCTTTCGCGGGCAATATTTTTAGAGCTATTTGCTGATTCTGTTATTTGTGCTAATGAATCCAGATATACCAGCGCTGAATCGAGCCCCTTGTTCTCTGCCATATAACGTTTGCCAAATGTTGCTCCAAGGTCACTTAAATCGTCGTGATCATCAACAATACGAATACGATTCATCATTTGGGGCTTGTCAAAACTTTCGAGAATTTTTATCGCCTCCCGAGCAGCGAAATTTGACGCAAAGGTCCCCTCTTCTTCCTCATAAACATCCCAATAAAGATTAGTCCATTTTTGGAGCTCATCGCGCAGGGTATCTCCTTTAAGCTGACCGGCCCGCGCCACCTGCATTACCCGGCGAAAATTCTTACCCAACCGTTGATAGGTTTCCATCGCATCATGCTCGCGGGATGCAATATTTAGCGTTTCCCTGATGTTAGGAAGCTGGCCGGTAATAAAAACGGTGTCATCCTCAGCCAGTATAACACCTCCCCGCGCCAAATTTCTATTATTACGACTTATAATTAATGGATATCGGCGTTTTTCCTGAAACGTTGCCATCCCCGAAAAGCTACCATTAGAATCGGTAACGGCGTGGTAAAGCGTATCGGCATCAGCATTGGCAGAATCTTTTTTTATGATAGTAAATCCAATGCCTGAAAAATCCCCACTGGAATCTATGGTATCTGAAACGGTAAAACTACCCGAGATGTGTGCCGTTTTACTTTCAGGCTCACTTGAACATCCCCAACTGATTACCCCGATAACCAGAACGATGAAATAATACTTTAATTTGGTTAGCATATATTCTTACTGGAATAAATGTTTTATTTTCTGATAACTTTGTTATTCTTGGGTTAAGCGGTCCGAAATCATCTCACGTACCATTTCCGGATTGGCCTTGCCTTGCGAACGCTGCATAACCTGTCCTATAAAAAAGCCTATTAACCCCTTTTTACCATCTCTGTAACGCTCTACTTCATCCGGATGTTCTTCGATAACTTCGTCAACGATGGGCTCCAAGAAATCGGTATCTGAAACCTGAACCAAATTCATTTCTTTCGCCAGCTCTTCAGCGGTCTTTTCCTCCTCAAGCATTGCATTATAAATTTCCGTCATTGCTGATGAATTTATTTTATCATCCTCCCTCAGCTGTACCAAGCCTGCAAGCCGTTCCTCAGAAATGGGAAATTCCTTAATGCCAATACTACGGTCATTTAACGTGCGCAACACCTCGGTTAAAATTAAATTGGAAACCGCTTTTGGATTACCTGCATGGTGCAAAACATCTTCATAAAAATCTGCAAGGTACCGATCTTCAGTCAGCGTTTGCGCATCATCATCACTCATATCATACTCGTCAATAAATCGCTGCTTGCGCACATCAGGCATCTCAGGCAGATCTTCCTTGATATCTTCTAGCATTTCGTCGGTTACCACCACCGGAGGAATATCCGGCTCAGGAAAGTAGCGATAATCATGGGCTTCTTCCTTAGAACGCATCATTCGGGTCTCCATCTTGTCGGCATCCCATAGCAACGTCTGCTGTACAACTTTTTCGCCTGATTCAAGAAGATCAATCTGACGCTCAATTTCGAACTCAATAGCTCGCTCAACATTGCGGAATGAGTTCATATTCTTAAGCTCCGTTCGCGTACCAAACTCTTCTTGTCCTTTAGGTCGAACTGAAACATTAGCGTCACAACGCAGACTTCCTTCTTCCATGTTACCATCACAGATTTCTAAATATTGCACAATCTGCTTTATGCGCTTTAAATACTCGTATGCTTCTTTGGCTGATCGGATATCTGGCTCAGATACGATCTCGATAAGAGGAACGCCCGCACGATTTAAGTCGATCAACGTGTTAAACGGATCCTGATCGTGAATAGATTTTCCGGCATCTTCCTCCATGTGGATACGTGTAATGCCGATCTTCTTATCTATTCCATCTGTCGTTATATGAATATGTCCGTCGTGACAAATGGGCGTATCATATTGCGAAATTTGGTATCCTTTGGGGAGATCCGGATAAAAATAATTCTTGCGTGCAAAAATTGATTTTCGTGCGATATCGCAACTGGTAGCGAGTCCCATCTTAATAATATACCGCACCAGATTTTCGTTGAGTACCGGCAACGTTCCGGGATGCCCCAAACAAAGCGGTGAAATCTGCGTGTTGGGCGATCCGCCAAATTCTGTTGAAACCGGGGCAAAAGCTTTACTTTCTGTTAGTAGCTGGGCGTGTACTTCGAGCCCAATAACTGCTTCATAATTATCGTGAACCGAACTGCTCATTACTTGTAATTTATATTACTCTTTATGGATATTCTGAAACCTGTGTCATCCCGAAATGAAGTCACAATGGCACAACGACCTTAGTCTATTTTTGTGAACTCATTTTGATGACGAAAGATATTAAACGTCTGGGACTTTTATTAATCATTCTCATATAAATTCAGCACATCGTAATACATTATAATGAAACATAAAGAACTGCATGTATTCGAAGAAAGCAACCACCTTTTATGGGGATTAATCATTCTGGTTGCCACCGCTTTAGGTACCTATATGCTGGTAGGTTCTTTTGTGACGATGGAATGGTATCCCTTTAATATTAGACAGCTATTGGCATTGGGGCTTTTTGGGATTAGTTTCGCCGGCATCATCAAATTATCAGAACCACTATATCATTTTGTTCTCTATTTCGATGATGACATACTACTTATTGATATCAAAAAGGGAGATGTAAATACCAATACCCTGCAGATACCAGTTGATCATATTCAGTACCTTAAATTTGCCCCACATAATACCCGCGATGCTGACGAGGCTTTGTTCGATTTCTCTACGAGCTATCATTTGCTCTATAAGAAAAATGATGATGCTTCTTTTTATAAATTACTCGGAGATCAATCCGCATCAATAACCCTAAAGGTGGACGATATAGCTGATATTATGCGTTTTATCAGCAATCGAAATCCGGATATTGAAATTCCGAGAGAACAAGCCAACTACTTTAATCTTTGAGTCTATATTTTTGGAACACTCTACATATTAGCCTCAACCTCGTTATTCAATTCGATGTAACAGGCAATTTTTTTCAATCTTTCAGTAGAAAAAGTTAAAAACGCGGCCAAAGTTTAGTTATCTGCCCTTCAGGATTATTATCTCAAAGTTAAAAGCTATAATAGCCAGCCACCTTATGATAATTTTAAAAATCATGCTCTTCGAAAATAATAACAGTCTTGGATATCTAACTTTGTATAATCCTCAGTGTTAAGCATTCTTATTGAAACGAAGGGAAAAACTTTCGATTTAACGCTTGAGACTGAAAAACTTCTTACAGAAATACCTTAATAAAACCTGTTCTACGAATGTCTATATCGTATACTTTAATATCCAATGCCGGAACCCTCTAATTTACCATTTATATAAACCACCAATGACTTTATTTAATTATAAATTTTAATCCACTATATAATTTATTTAGAAATACCCTATTCTAATCTTTTATTTTTAAGGGTGTAAGCGCTTTCGGTCATCAAAGAATTCATATCCTTAAGAGCCACAACACATTCACCATAATTATGCTTATACTTAGCACTTAAAATTGGCGGTAATATTAAGCGCCGATTTTTATTTTTCGAGCTGGAATAATAAAACGCTAAAGGAATTTAAAAACACTTATCAATGAGTAAGCATTCACATCCCCGTAGTAAAGTTGGACTCGACTATATAGGGTTAGAAAATAATGAAAAAGCTATTTGGAACCTCACACCTCCAGAACTTTACGAAGAGGCTATTGAAAATGGAGAAGCGACTCTTACAAAGGATTATGCGCTTCGTGTTCTAACTGGAAAATACACCGGACGATCGCCTAAAGATAAATTTATAGTCGATCAGCCTTCCATTCACGACGACATTGATTGGGGCGATATAAATCAATCCACCGACGAAGAGACTTTTGAAAACCTTTTTGAAAAAGTAACCGATTACCTGCAAAACAAAAAAATCTATGTTAAAGATTGTTTTGCAGGTGCCGATGAGAAATATCAGCTAAATGTGCGCGTAGTAAGCGAAGCAGCTTATCACGGACTTTTTGCCCATAATATGTTCATCCGACCTACCACCAATCAGCTCAAAAATCATGACCCGGATTTTACCGTATTAGCAGCGCCCAACTTTAAAGCGGATCCAGAGCAAGATGGAACGCGAAGTGAAGCATTTGTCCTCGTAAATTTTGATAAAAATATTATCCTAATTGGCGGAACCCTATACTCTGGCGAAGTTAAAAAAGGAATTTTCGGCGTCATGAATTATCTGCTTCCCAAGCAGGATGTGATGGCCATGCACTGTTCTGCTAATATGAGTGAAGACGGTGATACCGCAGTATTCTTTGGGTTGTCGGGGACCGGAAAAACCACTCTTTCATCTGATCAGAGCCGTATTCTTATAGGCGATGATGAACACGGATGGAGTGAAGACGGGGTATTTAATATTGAAGGCGGATGCTATGCCAAAACCATCAACCTCTCTGAAGAAGGTGAACCACTCATTTATGCAACCACTAAAATGCCGGGCACTATTCTCGAAAACGTAGTGCTATATGAAAATCGGGAGCCTGATTTTGATGATACCAGCTACACACAAAATACGCGTTGCTCCTACCCTATCCACTACATCCCAAACGCTGCTGATGATGGAAAAGGTAATCATCCGAGTAATGTAATTTTCTTAACCTGTGATGCTTTTGGAGTCCTTCCTCCAATATCTAAACTGACGCCCGAACAGGCGATGTATCACTTTATCAGTGGATATACTGCAAAAGTTGCGGGTACCGAACGTGGAGTAACCGAACCTCAAGCAACATTTTCTGCTTGTTTTGGAGCTCCTTTCATGCCGCTGCATCCAACAGTATATGCCGAGCTTCTGGCTGATAAAATACGTAAGCATAATTCAACGGTGTGGTTGCTTAACACCGGTTGGACTGGCGGACCCTATGGCGAAGGTCACCGAATGAAACTGGGCTATACTCGTCAAATGCTACATGAAGCTTTGGAAGGTGGTCTTGATGAGGCTACTTTCGATATCGATCCGGTATTCGGTCTGGCTATTCCAAATGAAGTGGATGGCATTCCTTCAGAAATACTTACTCCGCGTAACACCTGGAGTGACAAGGATGCTTATGATAAAAAAGCAGAAGAGCTAGCAGCAATGTTTGCCGAAAATTTCCAACAATTCGAAGATGAGGCAAGCAAAGAACTGATTAAAGCAGGACCTAAAGTTTAAGAAATGGTTATTGATTATATGTTATTAGTTATTGGGGGCTTTCCCCTGATAACTAATAAATAACTATCCCTCCTCCATTACCGCATTCAGTTTATCCAGGTTGTCCTGGACACGCAGCGCTTCGATAACTTCTTCAATCTCCCCCTTCATGATATCTTCGAGGTTATACAGCGTTAAATTAATACGATGATCCGTCAATCTACTTTGTGGAAAGTTATATGTCCGAATCTTGGCACTTCGATCACCCGTGGAGATTTGACTGTTCCGCTCCTCTTCACGCTCTTTGCGTAGCTTTTCCTCCTCTTTCTCATACAGTTTTGAGCGCAGCATCTTCATTGCTTTTTCCTTGTTCTGATGCTGCGACCGTTCCTGCTGACATTCAACTACTACCCCACTGGGTTCGTGGGTAAGACGTACTGCCGAATCCGTCTTGTTCACGTGCTGTCCTCCCGCACCACTGGCGCGAAACGTATCTACCCGGATATCCGACATATTCACATCAATGTCCACTTCTTCGGCTTCAGGCAATACGGCAACAGTCGCCGCAGAAGTATGAACGCGTCCCTGTGTTTCCGTCTCCGGCACGCGTTGGACACGGTGTACGCCGCTTTCGTATTTCATTTTTCCATACACCTCATCCCCTTCAAGACCAAAGGTAAGTTCTTTATATCCTCCTTTTGTAGATTCGCTAAGGCTCAGCAGATTTAATTTCCATCCCTTTTTATCGGCATAGCGTCGATACATATCAAAAAGATCTCCAGCAAAAATAGCCGCTTCATCACCGCCGGTACCGGCACGTAATTCAACAATCACATTCTTAGAATCATCTGGATCTTTAGGAATTAATTTAAATTTGATGTCTTCTTCGATCTCCTCCAACTGTGGTTTAAGCTCTTCCAATTCGAGCTCGGCCATTTCGGTAATTTCCTCGTCATCTCCCTCTTCAATAAGCTCCTTATTACCAGCAATCTGATTTTTCGTCTCTTTCCACTTGTCATAGAGCTCCACCAATTCTTTTAAATCGCTGTGCTCTTTGGTAAGCTCGGTATAACGATCTGGATTATCATACACCGATGGATCACTCATCGCCGCTGTCACTTCTTCAAATCGTTCTCTTACCTGTTCCAACTTTGCTTCAATATCCATGTATCTACTACTTCTTTAAGAAGACAATTTTCATTTTTACGGCCATTAAAATACGATACTTTCCGCAAAATTAAGAATTGATAAGATATTCATATTACAGTATCAATTTTCTTAATTCCCAACTATATAATTATTAAGTTCGGGTCGAATTTTGGAATTATTAAAGCAATAGATCAATGGCTAAAAATCCTTTATCAGCAAATTTTACAGTTGGTTTTCTCGGGGCCGGACAGTTAGCCCGAATGTCTGGATTGCAGGCTTTTCGATATGGTATTCAAGTTGGTGTTTTTTCTGATCGGGACGAAAACGAACCTGTCCAATTTATGACACCACATTCGAGTACAGGATCTTATGATTCTGTGGAAGATCTTACTAATTTTGCTAAAACATGTGATGTCCTAACGCTTGAAAATGAGTTTATTGATTCATCAATTCTCAAGAAAGCACAAGAGCAAAGCGGGACCAATATATTCCCCTCTCCCGATAGCTTTGCCAAAATTGAAAATAAACTTATCGAAAAACGTACTTTCGAAGACGCCGGCATTTCCGTTACTCCTTACAAACTTGTCAAAAAGGTTGCTGACTTAAAGGGGTTCGGCGAAAAATATGGCTGGCCATATGTACTCAAATCATCTAAAGGCGGATACGACGGCTATGGAAATGAAACAGTAACTAATCTTGAAGAGGCTAAAAAAGCATATAATGACTTAGGCGGTCATGACGATCGTGATATTATAGCAGAGGCATTTGTCGATTTTACACATGAACTGGCAGTGCAAGTGGCCCGAAATGAAACGGGACATGTTGTGTATCCCTGCTGCGAAACCGTGCAAGAAAATCATATCTGCGTAGGTGTCAAGTCACCGGCTCCGGTTTCACAATCCATCCAAGAAGAAGCACAAGCAATAGCCGTAAAAGCTACAGAGACTATAGATGGAAAGGGTATTTTTGCCTATGAATTTTTCTTAACGAAAGATGGAGATCTTTTACTTAACGAATCTGCTCCTCGTCCTCATAATTCCGGTCATTATACCATCGAAGGCTGTGTTACATCGCAATTTGAAAATCATGTCCGCGCCGTAGTGGGACTTCCGCTGGGATCCACTAAATTACGTACCCCGGCTGTGGCTATGATCAACCTGTTAGGTACGGATGAACGCAAGGCTCAAGTAGATAATGCGTTAAACGCACTACATGCCGGTGATGGACACTTACATGTCTACGGTAAGCTGGACAGCCGTTTGGGACGAAAAATGGCGCATTATACGCTCTTAGGAGAAACGATTGACGAGACCTACTCACGGGCTTCCAAACTTACCAATGGTATCCATATTTAAGGCAAAAGTTATCTTACCTAATATTATTAGCACTTATATACTCTAAATAGAACTTACTTATCTCTTTTGAGTATTTTTATTCCGTCTGTCCCATTTGCGAGGATAACGAATTTGCCATCGGTTTTAACAAAATTGGCTGAGGACTGATCGTCATTATCCCAAGAGTAAATTCCTTCAGGTTCTTTATTCGGTGACCGCGCTTGGGTAGTGATAAATAGTCCATCAGTACCGTGGGCAATGTAAACATATTTTCCATCAGCACTGACCGCATTCGCCACATCTTCACCCTCCGGATCAAATTCATAGACCAACGGATCTTCGCCTCCATCAAACTTATAACCTTTTACTCCCTGGTTACCGAAGGCCCCATAAGTAATAGCAGCACGATGCTCGATGACATTTTTTCCATTTGGAGGGGTTACTTCAAAACTCGTTTCAAAACCGTTCATCTCGCCTTTCTTGAAATCCATAATATTAAATTTAGCTTGCTCACCATTCATTAGACTTAACCCAATGATGTCATCCTTTCGTCGATCGATATATTTAGCAAAGTCTACATCAAATTGATTGATAATCGACAAATCATCTTTGCTTAACTCAAAAAATCCTCCGCCGGTAGCTCCAGAAGCTACATACAATTGTCGCGAATGATCAACCAAAGCATTTCCGGAGTAGCTTGGCAATGGTGTTTCCTTGCGGTAATCCTCAAAAGCATCTTTATCAATTTTCAGCTCACCCACTACAGCACCCTTATGGGTATCTTCATTGTAATCAGTTTTTGAGACGTCACGTCCGCCTGCATACCAGAGTGTTTTTCCATTTTCTTCAATTTCAAGCGCATTTACATCCGTATCAGAGAAATAAACCGAGGATGTTATTGTGGGATTAGATTCATCCTTTACATCAAATATATCAATAGCTCCCGCATAAGGATTGCTATTTAGATGGTAAGAGACATAGATCTTATTAGCACGTATCTCAATACTGGTTGCACTCAGGGAATTTTCATTTACATCGAGCGGTGAGCTGACGGTAGCAACATGTGTAAAAGTGTGATCATCACCTTTAGCCATCCCAGCTGTAGACATTTGACCCGAAGTGGTATCAAGTTCCACCGGCTCATTAACGATACTAACCCGTTCATTAAGTTTCTGCAAATCATTGGTAACACTGATCTGGTTATTTTCGCTACCGGTATTCAGAATATCGCACGACCCTAAATAGCCCAAAAAAACGGTCATCAGAGTTACATTGAGTATAATTTTTAGTGTTTTCATAACTGCTCCCTTTTTGTGTTTGGTGATTTTTAAATTCGTTCTTTTCAATTTTGATTAATCCATAACATTTTTTTCAATCTTTAATGCCTCACTGGAAGTTTTATAAGGATTCCAAGGATCCTTATACGACGATCGAAAGAAATATTCTTTAATGTAAGCCCATGTTCGTACAAATCGTATAAAATAGCCTGTATATAATACCATCGCCGGCAAGTACAGTATATATTTCAATTTGTCTTTACGCGTATCAGAAATCAGCAGTACCACAACAAACTCAAGGGCTTTGGAAACAGTATAAAGGCCAAAACCGGCGATGATAACATAGCCTAGTGTTGAGGTAAAGTTCATGATGATGTCCACCATGTAGATATACCACATCACATTGAGCACAAGATCGTAAACAATATTTTCTGTAATGGTAAAAAAGTTGATCAGGCTGAAGTTTTTTGACGGTACAAACAGATTACGATGCTTTCGCATCCGAAATCTGATTAATGATCGACTCCATCGTACACGCTGACGAGCCAGTGATTTAAAATTATCGGGTACTGTCGTTTGGGCCACTGCACGAGGCTCGAAGCGAACCTTATATCCAAGCTTTCGTATTTTAAGCGTAATATCTCCATCCAAGCCGGGACCTACATCCCATCCCTTGATTCGCTGCAGTGCGTCTTTGCGGAAAGCACCGAAGGCGCCCGATACAATGCGCAAAATACCAAGTGACGAAGCGACCGTGCGACCAACAAAAATATAGATTAAATATTCTATAGACTGCAGAATGGTACACAGACTCTCGTTGCTGTTGCGAACCATCAGGTTTCCTCCAACGGCACCAATATTTTCATCCTGATAAAAAGGAATCATAATTTGCTCAATGGCATCTTGGTTGAAGGAACAATCGGCATCCGCATGAATCACATAATCTCCCTTACAATATTGCAGTGCAAGGTTTGCCGCAGAAGCCTTGCCCCCTCGTTCTTCGTTTCTAAGAAACAGGTCAATTTGCCCGCTCCGTTCAAGATTACGCCCAACAATGGGAGTGTTATCATCAGATCCATCATCTATCACAATTACTTCAAAATTCTGATATGACTGTTCCTTCAACGACGATACAAGCTGGTAATAATTTTCCCCCTCGTCTTTACCGGGCACGATAATTGATACAAACGGGCGCTCACTCCAAAACCGCTGCTTCGCTATCTTATAATCTTTCCACCCGGTTTTATTCTTTATAAACGTAATCATAAGCACCGAATAATCCAGCAGGATATACCGAGGGAGCTCGAAAATAAAGTAGAACCAGAAGATGCGAACAAAGCCCCTGGTACCCTCATTATGCCAAAATTCTAAAAATTCTAACATCGTTTACACATTTGATTTCGATGCTTTTTCTAGTAACTCATTGATGGTTCGTTCATAAGTAATGTCCTCTTTAACCTTCAACACAGCCATCTTCAACTCCAAGTCAAAGTCGTCAAAATTATCTTTGATCAATTCCTTGACGCGTTCAGCCATTTTATGCATAACACTTTCAACATCTTCTTTCCTCTGTTCAGGAAAGAGCACCAATATGGTTTCGTAATCCCAAAATGTAATTTCATCACCGGCAGCCAAATCATTTGACAATATTTGCTGCAGCTCTTTTTGCAAATCGCGCTTGGCAGCATTACCAATACGCTGATAAAGCTCTGAGATATTCCACAGTCGAAACATACCTACTGAACTATCAAATTCTGCGATGCTTTTACGCTTAATTTCATTTTTCAGCGCACGTATAAAATAATCGGTGCTCTCCCCTTCATCAGGCATTTGCTCTCCATTGTTCCTGATTTTTACATAATGATTCCCCTCGGCCATATCTTTACCCTTAGCGGTGAGGTGATACCTTTTAATCTCCTTTTTAACCAAATGCTCAACCTTTTGATCGGCACCGCAGTTTAAACATTTGGCCCGAATCAACGGATCCTGGAAAGAATGGGCACATCCCCGGCAGTTAAATATTGCCGCCGGCTTATCATAATCTACGCCAATATGTTTCAACTTTTTTTCACATTTGGGACATATAAGCGTTTCACCGTACCCGGCAGCTTTAAATTCGCTTATTTCTCCCATATACGCACAAGAGAAATGATGTATAAGATCATTAGAAACCAAGTGAGATGAATCACAATTCGGGCACACTTCCCTGATATTTAAATAACTGTTAGAGCAGGAGTTACATAAGTAGATGGTATCCACAAACTTACCAGTCAGAATCTCGTTATCCTCTGCCTCTTCGAGAATATCAAGCGCATCGGCCTCGTTTGCAAAGTCCAGATTATCGGTAAGCATGGCATAGGTATATCCCAATAAGCTCTTACGCGATGGAACAGGCTCTAAAAAATTCATATCCCGGGAGTGCATAAACCGTATCAGCTTGAGAAGCAAGAGGTTATTTGGAAAATCCGAATCAGACCCTACGGAAACAGATTTTCTTATGCGCTGCACCGACTCTTTAAAACGATTCCGGGAAACCGGCTTTACAAGATAATCGGATATGGCATAATCAAAAGCTTTTACAGCGAAATCTTTTTTGCCGGTTACTAAAATTACCTTGACGTTGTTATTGTCTTCAATCTCATCAAGAAATTCGAACCCCGACATCGACGGCATCATTACATCCAGAAAAATGAGATCTACCTGTTTCTCATCCAGCAATTCGAGCGCCTGCTCTCCGCTTTCTGCAATGCCAACCAAATTGAGGCTATCGCTGTGGTCAACAAGCGATGACATTGCTATCCGTGAGGTTTTTTCGTCATCTACAATAATACAATTAAGAGTCATAGCTATCTCCGGATATTCTACGTAGTTAATTTGTTATTAATCTTCCGTGCTACCTCGGCCACTTTAGCCAAGTTGTTCAATGAGTGAATGGTACCGTCAATCAGTGGATTTTGAGCTCCCGACTCCTCCTCATAAATTTTGTATACAAATATTGGGATTAGGTACACCGATTCCATGTTATGGCAACGTATTTTTTTTACGATCTCTTTGGTAGCCAGCTGATTGGAATATTCAATAATAACCGCATCAAACGATTTAAGCTGCGGTAAGTACAGCGGTGACCGATCTTGTATCTTCATAAATACAAGATCTTCGTGCGTTATTTTTTTAGCAAAATTCTCTTTCATAACTTCTCTTTCCCTAAAGGATTACCTTGCGAATTGTCACTCCCAAATTGCTGTTTTCTTCCCATACCGAGAAGGCCTCTTCATCAACCGGTTTTAACTTCACAACAACGTATTTGTTGATATTGCCAAGTTCACCGATTGCAAGCGACTGCCAGTTTGATAGCTGAGGCGTATCGAAACCCGAGACAACTCCTCGGCTGTCAATATCACCGTCGAAATTCACTTTCAGCGTATCACCGTTCTGCAAATACTGCCGGCTGTTTTGCTGAAAAATAGCCCGTATAAAAATCTCTTTACTTTTCCGCTTAAGGGTCAAAATTGACTCCGAACGCATTGCCAGCTCAGATGCATTTTTATCAATCATTTCTACCACGCCTCCCAGTGGCGTCGTGAACTTTCTTAATGTTGGAGTGTTCCCGGCCGTCTGCTCGATATTGGCTTCTCCTTCCCTCTCAAGACCAGTAAAAGTATTATAGATTTCCGGTGCTTTTCTCCAGTTCGCCAATGTTGCTTTTTGTTGACGCAGGTTCTTCAATTTTGAAGAAGCAAGAGAAGTGTCCTGTTTCAACCCCATGATTTTATTTTCGATACTTCGCAAATCATTCAAACTGCTAACTCCCAAGCGAATTTCTTTCTGAACCAGCTCTTTTTGGTTTTTATAGTACTCCAACTGCTCGACAGAATTTTGATATGAAATTTCTTCTTGGTCAATATCTCCCTGGACATCCATAATTTTTTCTTCCAGGCGACGTCTTTCATCACGACTTTGTTCAGGGCTCTGCGATTGATGAATAACCGCAAAAGAGAACAGCGGCTCGTTGGAACCTACCGAATCCCCTTCCTCCACAAACATCTCTGTAACCCGAACATCAACTGGAAAACGCACCTCCACTCGGTTGGCAACGACTCTGCCCTGTCCCTCAATAATCATGTAATAATCAAATAAGAAATAAGCAAAAACAACCAAGACAAATCCTATGATGGAAAGATAAACAACCCGATCCCAGTTGATTGATTCTTCCATCTCCTTTTCCCGAGTGCCTCGTATCTTTGATGGTTTTGATCTAAAATAATCGCTTTTCATATCGGTATTCAGTTTAAGCCAATCAGTGTTTCAAAATCATGTACAGCAAACGATAGCTTGCCATATTGCTGATTTAATTGTGAAATAAAATCTTCCATTTGTGTTTGGGATACGAAATCATCCGGACGCAGAGCAATCACCAACTTCTCTCCCTCTTTGCTATTATCACCGGTAAACTGCAGCTCTTCTGACAATCGCTTCTTCAGCTTTGGCACCGTTGATATTTGATACGCCATGATATAGAGCTTGTCAACCAGCGGATACAGTTCGGGGAGGATCCGATCATAGAACACAGGTACAGAAACCGACAGCGATAAGTTATACCTGTCAGCAACATTTTCTGCATACTGTACCATCTTAGTGTATTGCTGAAGATAGTATTCTTTTTTTTGTGACCAGTCATCAAAGGTATGGGGTTCTACATCCAAATGGATGCCTTTGGCATTAAAAGCACGTGCATTTTTGGCAAAATCATGAATACTATCCCAGTTCCTCTCTTCAATTAATACATTACTTCCTTTCATCAGATCTACTGAAATTCCCATGGCCTCTGCATTTCTCATAAATGATGACAATTTATCTGATGCTGAAGCCATCTCCGGGCCGGGAGAAAGCAAAATAGTATCAAAATTTCGTGCAGACATATAATCCAGCAATAATGGGTTTTTATAACTATCAAAAGTGTCAGACCACATATATACCGTGGATGAAGAATTATTTTTTTGCGCCAACTTTGGAGGAGTCCACACGCTGGCATAGTTGGATAACGGCGAATTAGGTGCGAATCTGCTGAGGCGAATAAGCTTATCGTAAATTTTTTCTTTCGTCTGCGATAATTGCCACATGGCCTCGATTTGTGACAAATATAAGTTCAGTAACTCAGAAGAATCATATTCCTGATTACCATTTTGCCGGTCTGTCTGTTTTTGTCGGATACGTTGCAATTGCCGCTGATACCTATTAAAGGTATTGGCATATTGATTTTTCAGCTCCTTATATTCCCTAAAATGCTGCCTGAGCATGTTGTTTTCAGCAAAATCCTGCCTCTTATTTTTATAGGCAATTTCTTGGCGCTGAGCTTCCTTATACCCCTTATTTCCTTCTTTAAAAACCGTAAGCGGAACCGAGAGATTAACCGAAAACGAGAAATACTCTCGATCTTGTGCATTGGTAAGCGGAAGTTGTTGTCCCGAGCGATCATAATAGTTATAGTCTAGGTTTGCCGACAATGAAACATCTCTCCAGCGGCGATATTCATCTTCCGTATTTTTCAAGAGCAGTGAATCTGCTTTTTTACGCAAAGGTTCTTGAGCCGCCTCATCCCTTAACTTTTCATAATCAACAGAAAGAATCGGCAATACTATTTTTTCATGTATCCGCTTTTTGCCACCTAAAGAATCTAATTTTGTATCTGTATTCAGCACCATTTCTGTTTCCGAGAGTTTGGACGATATTTCCAGCACTTCATCCCATGATTTATATCCTAAATCATAAAGAGTCTTCAACTCATTCTTTTTTATAGTGAGGAGTTCTTTATACTGTTTTTTGATCGCTTTTTGCTCTTGTCTAACAACAGAAAGTACATGCTCGCGCAGAACTTGATAGCGCTGTTCCCTATTGGCTTCGCGCTGTTCAAACCGTTCTATTTTGACTTCTCTCTGCAACTGTTTTGCTTTTAGCTGATTCTCTTGCCACCCATTGCTGAGCACATCCCAATTAAGCCCCATTTGGTAACGCCTGTTGTAAAAGATACCTTCGGAATCAAACACTCCCTGGTCAAGATTTTGCAGGTAGCCGGCCTGTAGGTTTAATCCCCAGTCGTTCTTGGTACGCTGACGTTCATTTTCTAACATGCTGGCGGATGGATACTGATCTCCGACAGCAAAGTTTCTATGATCAAATAACGAATCAAGAACTTGGATATCAGCTTTTTCATCTGCCATCCGAACGTAATCTGCCTTAGCAGAAAGTGTAGAGTCAATATGGATGATCAACTTTTCAAGAACGTCCGAACGTCCGCTTTGAGCCCAACTGTTATCAATAGGACAAAGCAAAATCATACCTGTCACCAATACTGTGAGCAAGTACCCCGCTGAAAATATTTTATTACTACTCCTAAAAAGTATTACCCGCAAAATATTCTAACTCCTAAACTTTTTTTGTCACTCTTGAGTGCAAACATTAAAAAAAAAACCACTAAAATCTTGAATATTAATTAAACTTAATTCTAATGGATCATTATTATATTTGGATTAAGTATTCTGTTCCAAATATTTGTTTCCCATAAGATATTTAATGATTTTCGGTTTCATCAGAACTGTAATATTTGACTATTGTACTTGACTATGAGCAACAAGCAGCCAACCGTTGGTGTTATCATGGGCAGTGACAGCGACTGGGCTACAATGAAAGCTGCCTGCGATATTTTAGAAGGTTTCGACATTTCCTACGAAAAAAAAGTGGTTTCAGCTCACCGTACTCCCGACGATATGGCAGAATACGGTAAGGCAGCCCGAAACCGGGGTATCAAAGTAATTATTGCGGGGGCAGGCGGTGCAGCACACCTGCCGGGAATGACGGCAGCCCATACCACACTGCCTGTTATTGGCGTGCCCGTTAAAACCAGTACACTTAGCGGACTCGACAGCCTTTACTCTATTGTGCAGATGCCACCGGGTGTTCCCGTAGCTACAGTTGCGATTGGCAAAGCAGGTAACGCGGCCCTCCTTGCTATTCGGATGCTGAGCGTCGAAAATAGCGAGCTTGCTAATAAGTTATCTAATTATCACAAAGAGATGGCTGAAACTTCTCGGGCAAAAACACAGAACTTAAACTAGGGTGTTATGCATCTGCAAGAACAGGATTTCTTAATGCGGCAGATTCAAATCCTTACCCAATTGCTGCAGCAGATTATCTTTAAAAAGAATCAAAATCAGTATCAAGAGGCAGTAGAAGAAATCCAAAATGCGTTAACGAAGCTCACTAAAGATCATCCCAAAGCGTTTCACCAGCTTGACTTTGAGGAAACACTTGAGCTTTTTACCCATAATGATACCTTTGAATCCGAATTAGCTGTAGCCGTTGCAGATCTCCTTGTAGAACAAGGTAAACTGCTTTATGAAGAATCGTTCAAGCGTTCTCAAAAATCGATGGGGCAGGCTCTTATTTTATATAAAAAATCTTTGCAAATTCCAGATGCTTCAGTTCCGTTGGATATCAAAAACAAAATCCATCATCTTGAAAACAAAGTGTTGGCGGACCATCTTGAGCAAATAAATAGCATTTTCAATTAATCTAACTGTTGTGGCTGAGTACAATGAAAAGCTGGAAGATTTGCTGGATCACCATCTGATTGCAAATGAAGAGCTGGTAAAGAGGAAAGAAGGCGGTGGGGTCGGCTATCTTATTAACGGCAATATGTGTCTGGGTATTTATGGGGATCTACTTATAGCTCGAATTGGAGAACGGCTGGCCTCATCACTTGTAGATCGTCCCGGTATCAGGAAGTATTTACCGGATAAGGGATTATATGATGATTTTGTGATGATTGAGGAAAAGGTATATTCTCATAGTAAGGCTCTTCAAAAGTTTATTGATCAGAGCATCTCTTATACCGGGCATTTACCGGCCAAAGACCATGGTAAAACACATCCAGATTCTTAATTGTTTATTAAAAATACACAGCTTCTTAACAGAGATTATCCGTCACATCAAAAGAGTTGTTAAAACTTCATCTCCATGTCGGTATCACCGGCAACAATAAGCACCCCCGATGCATTGTAACGTGTCTGTCCTTCTTCAGGAGCAAATCTATCACCAAAAACATTTACTACTCGCACCTCTTCCGGCGTAGCAAAACAAGTCATTTCCACATCAAAACCGCTATAGTTAAGAGATAACTCAAAAAATAATATGCTTCTTCAACTTGTAATACATTTCTCACCGATAATTACCTCATCTCGTGATACTATTCTGAGAGGAGCGTTTTAATTCTGGGTTCCAGCTCTTTATTGGTTAGAGCCCCTACCGCAAAATATTGCAAGTTCCCTTTTTTATTGATGATATACGTTGTTGGGATTCCCATTGTGGGGCCGTATTTGTCCATAATAGTACCATCGTCAATCACAATCGGATAGGATACTTCATACTTTTCAATAAAAGGACGAACTACCGACTCCCCCTGTTCATCAATTGATACGCCCAAAACTATAAATCCATCATCCTTATATTTTTCGTATAACTCTTGCAGATCGGGGGTCTCCTCGCGACAAGGAGCACACCAGGTTGCCCAGATATTTAACAGTACCACTTGCCCTTCATAATCCGAAAGAGTAAATGTCTCCTCATTAAGTAAAGTAACTTCAAAGTCCCGGGCTTTGGCTTCGCGCTGTGCAGGATATAAGGTAGCCGAACCGGGATCAAGTTGCTCAAGCGGTTGGGTAGGACCTTCTTTTTGTGATTCGCTTTCTGAATTACATCCCAAAAACAGGAAAACAGAAAGAACGGATAAAAGTCCGCAAAGGTATAATGGATTTTTCATCATCAGATCTTGATTGCCTTGATCAGTGTTGGGCAAATACCTCTGTACTGCCGTCGTTCTTGAGCAGATATACTTTATAGGGTTCGTTGGGCTTGGTATTCATTCCCGGGGAGCTGGCAGGCATGCCAGGCACCACTAGACCCCGTGCATCGGGCTTTTCTTTTAATAAGCGCCGGATATCCTGTGACGGCACATGTCCCTCTACAACGTAATCACCAACCACCGCTGTATGACAGGCTCCCATGTTTTGTGGTACCCCCTGATCGGCTTTTACCGCATACAGATTGGGGGAGTTTATGGATTTAACACTATATCCATTGCCCTGCATATAGGCCGCCCACTTATCGCAGCACTGGCAGCCTTCATTTTTATACATGACCACATCGGCCTTGGTCCCATTATCCTTACGATTATAATAGTCATTTATGATGTACCAAATGGCACCACCGGCAACAACGAAAATGAGTGTGGCGTAAGTAAAAAATTTCTGGGGCTTCATAAGAGAATTATTTTCCATTTAAGAAGTGAAAAGTACCTGAGAGGGGACTCGAACCCCTACGACCGCAATGGCCACCGGATTTTGAATCCGGCGCGTCTACCAATTCCGCCACTCAGGCATTTGTCAGAGAGACTGAATATAAGAGATAAGCGTCTATTTCTACAACTGAATTTGTACTTTTTTGAGAGCGTTCCCCTACTCTCTTCGCATAATTTCAATCTATATAAAATTTGGATTAATTATATTTATCAACTGTCCCATAAGCCACTTTCAAGATATGTGAGATTGTGAAAGAGCTCTGTTCCAGTATCACCTTCCGATTATATATAAAAGGAAGCGAAACTCCTTTTACTCATTTTTAGATCTGCAACACTCTTAAACTGTAAAGAAAATCGCATCTTAAACCATAATTATATATAAGTCCGTTTTGTGCTTTTAGCAAAGATATCGCCGGAACGTCATAAATGGTTATCTTTTTGGGGGGATTGATAGATGCAAACGGTGACTATCCTTAGAAACTTGCTACAACTTCTTCCAAAACCACTTCGCAGTTTCAAAATTCGTAACTTCCTCCAGAGTAGCAATCATTTCCCCAATAGTACCTACATCCTCTCGTTGCAACGCCCTCACAAATGATTGGAAATCGGCATTGCCAATACGCTGGTGAAGCTCGTGCAATAGCACAGGCCCTTTATTATATGATAATGTACCATCGAGACGGGGAGTCCACTCGCTGAAACTCGGCGCACCCTTGGCATTTTGGCGTGCCTCTTCCAGTTGCTCTTGAAAAATAGCATCACCGTATGTTTGGCGGAGCACTAGCCAAGATTCATATTCTGCAAACGATTCATTCAAGAAGTTGTGGCGGCTCATGGGATTCACCGAATCTGTCCACCAGAGATGTGCTGCTTCGTGCGCTATTAATCCAAAAAGAGTTGTGTCGGGCTCAATTTCATGCCTAAGAGCGATGAGTCCGGTGCGCGCATAACTGCTTGGAAGAGCCCGTTCAACTGGTGCCAGGGTAATACGAAGCGAGTTAGTTTCGCTACCCCCTTGAAAGTGCTGTGCATAGTGATTTAAAATCTGACCGGTTCGATCAGCTACAAAGGATGTCAGCGAATCGGGTGCTCCGCTGTGGTACACCGTTACGGGTACTGCTCCAGAGGTGTACTTTTGCGTTTGCATCTGATCAGAAATGATAAGCGGCACGTCAGGACCGGGTTCGTTAGACTGGATATACCAACCTGTAGATGTTTTCTCCAGCGATCCAGTGCTAACCACTTCATAGTTCTCGGGCAGATCGAGCTGTGCCTCAAAGGTAAATCGCTTGATGGAAGCGTGTACCGTTACCCACATAGTTTCAATGGGCAACTCAATCCAATGGGGTGTTATAACAGCGCCCCCAATGCCGGGAATTTGCTCATTTTGAATCTGTCCATCGTATTTCCAACTCACAGCTATCGGATTGGAAGAGGTGGCAGTGCGCGTTAAGGGGACCGTAACAACTTTAGTATGCAAGGTATCTTCCCCACCGAAATGCCATGGATTTGTCGCGTATCCGTCCACAGCTGATCCGGTGAGTGCCTCTAGTTTGAGCGCATCATGAAGCAAAAAACGAAGTGTGTCAGAAGGTTTATCCGGCACAAAGCGCATATCAATCGTCACATTGAATTGACCTGAATCGGGTTGAATCTGTGCCTTAACCTTATAGTGCGTAGTGCTATCGGGAAAGACTGTCTGATCCGAAGAGGAACCCATCGTAGACTCGCAACCGAATACAAAAAGTGTAAACAATACGAGTGCTGCAGCTATGCAAAATACTGATTTAAATATCGGAGATGCGATTTTTAATTCCCGCAAATTACAAAATGAAAACTCCATTTCTTTTTTAGCATATATCTATACCGGATTTTTTTCAAAAATACGAAAAACATCCAAAGGTGTTACAAAACTTTAGGAAAGCTAGAAGCTGTATCATTTAGAATGGTTATCACTAAAAATATCCAGTATTGAATATCTAACCTTTTCACAATATACATCCCATGATATCAAGATTATGCAGGATCAAAATCGGCCAAAAAAGAATAAGACGACCCCAAAAGTCAGATATATAAATTTTTCTCTGAAACAGGGTGAAAACTAGAGGAAAGAAATAGAATTATATTGCTATAGCTTGCTGTTTTGGCAAGCTCCCTGCCCGATTAGCTTACTCTCTTTTAAGAGGTCTTTTATTACGGTTATCAATGACTGGTATTCAAAAGGTTTTTTTATAAAACCATCGGCCCCTATAGCATCCACCTTTTTGCGGATCAGGGTATCGGCTTTCGAGGAGATCAAAAAGCACGGGATGTTTTCCCCTTCGGATAAATTCCTGACCTCTTCAATCAGTTCAAAGCCGTTTAGTTCTGGCATATGGATATCAGAAATAATCAAGTCTGGTCTATCAAGCGAAACAGCTTTAATCAAGTCAGGACCATTGCTGTAAGCCTCAACGGCAAACCCCTCCCTTTGCAAAACTTTTTCCAATAAAATAAGCTGGATGGGAGAATCATCTACAATAAATATTTTGGCCTGTTTCATCAACTTCTGAATAATTAGGAGTAAGAGATTATTTTTAAATTTATGGCTATAGCCTGTAATGATATTATTTCATTTAAAGGTAAAGCTTATAAAACTTTCTGTCGTTTAAGTTTTATTAATTAAATATTTTCTAATTCTTATCCTCCTGTCAATATTTTCCATACACAAAGCCCTGTTTTTATTTACTTTAGGAACCAATTATAAATAAGATAGTTAAAAATAGACGGCCATAATTACATGGCTCTATTACTCAATTAACTATCGAGGTTTGTATGAAAAAGATATACTTATATATCAAGTATGAAATGGTGTGTTTTTTTACGGTGTTGATGATGATTTCATCCCCTGCATTATCACAGGAAATACCGGTAACAACTACCAGCAATGAAGCAAAGGCATTATTTATTGATGGAAGAGCGCTTTTTGATAACATCAGGTTTGATGAAGCCCGTGAAGTCTTTGACAGAGCTCTACAAGAAGACCCTGATTTTGCCCTTGCCAATATTTATCGAACCATTGTGGCAACAACCGATAATGACTTTGAAAGACATCTCACCAGAGCATTAAATAACAAAGACCAGATTTCTGAGGGAGAACGCTTACTCATTGAGGCCGTCAACGCCAATGCTCAAAATAGACCTATGCAAGCTATTGCATTGCTAAAAAATGCAATAGAGCAATATCCCTCTGATAAACGCCTGCACCATCAACTGGCAATTTATTATCAAAGCTCAAATATGACTAAAGAAGCTGAGGAACAATTATATTCTGTAATTAATTTAGATGATAAATTTGCTCCAGCCTATAACAACTTGGGATATCTCCATAAAGATCTAGGCGATTATGAAAAAGCAGAAAGAGCTTTTAATACCTACATCAGCTTACTTCCCGAAGAGGCAAATCCACACGACTCAATAGCCGACTTGTATACCAAAATGGGAGAACACGATTTAGCTATTGAACATTATAACAAGGCACTGAAATTAAATCCCAATTTTTATTTCTCGCAACAAAAAATTGGAAATATTCTGGTGTTTAAAGGATTATATAAAGATGGGCGACAAGCCTATAAAAAAGCTATCGCCATAGCTCCTTCTGTTAGCAATAAAGTTTTTATGCATCAGGCTTTAGCCAACACGTACCTGTATGAGGATAATTTTGATCAAGCTCTCCAAGAAACAGATGCCGCGATTAGATGGGCCGAGCAGGAATCACTTTCTGAAAATGCGGCGACGCTTTATCAGATAAAGGCACTAATTAATCTTGAACGAGGTGATATCGAAGAAGCAGAAAAAAGTTTGGATGCATGTAATAATATAATGGCGAACAATAAACTAACTGAAAACAGAAAACACAATTTGGAACTTTTATCACTACGAAATGAAGTTATAAAAGCCACCAAACAGCAAAACTTTGACAAAGCCGGTGCAAAAGTAGAAAAAATTCATGAATATGCTTCACAGTCCGGCAATAACAGTGAAATGGATATGTATCATATGCTTAACGGAATTGTAGCCTATGGACAGAACAATTTTACCAAAGCTGTGAAAGAACTCAAGAAAAGTGATTCCAATAATATATACGGGCAATTTTATCTGGGAATGAGTTATCAAAAATCTGGAATGAGTGAAGAAGCCCAAAAGATATTCAAGAACATATCTAAGTGGAATGAACACTCTCTTGAATACGCATTGGTTCGAAACAAAGCACAGGCTATGGCAAAAATGGATATGGCTGTTGAGGAATAACCTTTCTCTATTTTGCAAAGCTGTACCACTCGAATTTTTCCATTTTTAAAGGCAGGATATGCAATTTCGTATATCCTGTCTTTTTATTTAGATATCAATATTGTATTTATAAATACACTAAGATATGACTATTTGTGCTATTTTAAGCATAATTTAAGCTTAGGATTGTAAAATTAGTGCGAATTTTGCATACTAAGTCAAATAATATCACTCCAATTTGCAAAATAGCTCTCAAAGTATATATGGCTCAAGATGCCCAATTAAAATCTAAAAAAGTACTGATTGTAGAAGATGACAGTATTCAGCAGATAGTCCTTGAGCGTATCATCAATCAAATGGGACATACTGTTATTGGTTCCAGCTCTAAAGGTTCTCAAGCTATTGAATCGGCACTACGTATAGGGGCTGTTGATCTTATTTTAATGGATATCAATCTTGCTGATGAAGTTGACGGTATTGAAGCAGCTAAAGAAATTAATAAACATCGCGATGTTAAGTTGATTTACATCACCTCGTCTGAGGATCCAGAAGATCTAAAACGGGCCAAAGAGACGGATTTCGTGGCCTATCTAACGAAACCATTAGTAAAAGAGAGCTTAGAAAGCGCCTTTGATAAAGCATTTGCAAATGCTTCTTTGTAATTTATTATTTTACTATTACAAAATTCTAACTCTAAAAGGCTTTTATTAATAGTTTTTAATTAGTGGTTCTGCTATGAATTTCAGAAAATATACACAACGAAAATCCAACTAATTAATACCATGAAGGTATCAGAAGCTTTTTTAGTAAACACAAAGAATTTCGCACCAATTATTGAAACATTGGTGAACTACGATGAAGATGACATCGTAGTTAATAGCGATCTTTTAGAACGCCTTTCGTATTCTGATCCTAATGATCTGTTAGTAATTCGAATTTTGAAAGATTTTTCTATCATCGACAACGATGGTAAACCAGGGAAATACTTTGAAGAATTCAAAAATCCAGAGACTACAAAAATTGCATTAGCCAAAGGACTTGTCACTGCTTACGAAGGAATTTTTGATCAACATCCAGACATTCATCAACAGCAGCCGGAAAAAATAAAAGAGGTTTTTGAAAACCATTTTAAAGATAAAAAAACGGATCTCATCATTAAGTATATTTCCGGAACGTTTGAAAAAATTGTCTCCCATGTAGGGATATCTACTATTGATAAAGTGCTCAATGAAGAAATAGACAATGAAAAAGTTGGTGCAGAAGTTGCAGCTGTCGAAGCTTCTGAAAAAAGCAACAATAGTAATGGGAGTGGCCATACTAATAATCATACCGACAGTGACAAAAATGACCAACAAGTTAAAAGAGAAGAGATTAGTGAAAATAATATCGATGACTTTTTAAGTAGTTTTGAATCATCAGATTCAAAAGATAATTCTTTTGATATCTCAAATAATCAATCGCAAAGTTCTCCTGAGAATAAAAGTCAAGAAGAGGATCCATCTATTCAGGAATTTGATAATAACATAGAGGAGGAAACAAATATGTCTACTGAAACCAAAAAGAAAAACGAGCAAAATTCCGAACCCAAAGAACTCTCTGATACTCTAGAGGACATAGAAGAAAAAGATTCTGAAGAGATAGATAATAGTGATGAACTGGAAGATGGGGACGAATTGAATTTTGATAAAGACGAACAAACAGACCAAGAATCTGAATCAACCTCCTCTGAAGCAGATCTGGAAAATGAAAACACAAACATTCATCCCATTGATCTTGAAGTGCCTATGTCTCAAGCAACGAAATCGACTAACGCCATGCAAAATGTGACTAAACAACATGAATTCGTAAAAAAAGCATTGCTTCGTAAGTCAGACTTGCTCCACAAGATGAAGCGATGGGAAGAGCTTGTACCAACACTTGAAGAAATAATTGATCGGTACGACAATGAGGAAAATGTTGATTTTAAAGAGGCCGTAGAACGTGCTGTTATCCGTCGAGCTATTGCTTTTCTAAAGCTAGATAAAAATGATGAAGCCCTGCCCGCCTTAAACTCAGTTATCAGTCGTTTCAAAGATTCAGATAATGATGAGTTTTATGAGCAAGCTTCACGGGCTATGCTTTTCAAGGCTAATATACTAGAAAAGAAAAATGCTTCTTCTGATGAATTACTGCCTCTTTACAATACCATCATTGATAGATTAGATTCTAATTCTGAGCTGTTGATGAAAGAAAAGCTTGATGAAATTCATTGCAGAAGGTTTGACCTAATTGTTGATGAAGGCGATACCTCTTCGCTGCTGGATGCCAGTGAAGAGCTTATCAACAGATTCAAAGACTCCAATAAGCATCAGGAATATCTGCAAAAAGCCATGATCCTTCGGGCTGAAACCCTTGATGAGATGGGCGAAGATGAGGATGCATTACAAGCCTACGATGAGTTTCTAAAACGATTCGGAAACTAAAAGTTCAAAGGTAATACTGTTAAAAGGCGATGTGTATTAACACATCGCCTTTTTTATTTGCGCCTATTTGGGATATTCTTTCTTTCCTGTTTTTTAGCAGTTTATACCATAACTAAAACAGAAATTTCTTAAATAGAATTATACCCTGTTATGAATATTAAAAAGTTTAGGGAAAACACCGCTGGCACAAAGAATGTCATCCATTTCAATAATGCCGGCGCCTCACTAATGCCGAAGGTTGTTTCAGAAAGTGTAATAACTTATCTGCGCGAGGAATCCTTGTATGGAGGGTACGAAACAGCAGATAAAAACAGGGAATCTATAGAGCAGACTTATTCTGTAATTGGAAGATTCATCAACGCTCAACCCGATGAAATCGCCCTGCTTGAAAATGCAACCGCCGCCTGGAACTTGGCATTATTTTCGATTGATTTTAAAGATGGGGATCGAATCCTGACTTCTAAGTCAGAGTATGCCAGTAATTATCTTTCCTATTTACGACTCCAGGAAAAAGTAGATATCAAAATTGAGGTTGTTCCCAATGACGAGCATGGTCAAACATCCGTAACCTCACTTGAAAAAATGATGGATAGAAACGTCAAATTAATCAGCATCACCCACATACCCACCAACAGCGGACTCGTTAACCCAATCGAAAAAATTGGTGATGTTGCTCAAAAGTACGACTGTTTTTATTTAGTGGATGCTTGTCAGTCAGTAGGCCAATACCCCGTTGATGTACAAAAAGTTGGTTGCGATATGCTTTCGGCGACAGGACGAAAATACCTGCGCGGTCCTCGAGGTACCGGTTTTTTATACATCAAAAGGGATCAAATCGAAAACCTCCTCCCTCCTTTTATTGATCTGCACGCAGCTGAATGGACATCAGAGAAAGAGTATGAAATCCGTAATGATGCACGCAGGTTTGAAAATTGGGAAATGAACTATGCCGGGATTATCGGATTAAAAAAAGCCGTGCAATATGCCAGCGATATAGGAATCAATCGAATCTGGAAACGTGTTACTAAGCTGGCAGAAAAACTACGCTGGGAATTAGCAAAATTGTCCGCGATTACTGTTCATGATATTGGAGAAATAAAAGGAGGTATTGTTACTTTCACGGTCGATTCCGTATCAGCCCAAGAAGTAAAAAATTATCTTTCTAAAAATCGAATCAACGTAAGCACTTCATCCAAAAGCAGTACACTGTTGGATATGAAGGATAGAAATCTCTCTGAACTTGTCAGGGCATCAGTCCATTATTACAACACCGAAAATGAAATAGATCAGTTCATCGATGCTCTTAAAAACATGGCAAATCAGTAATCCCTATTCCGATTTTACTGTTGGTAGCAACTCATCTTTATACTGCAATTCGTAAAGCTTGCGATAAATCCCCTCTTCCTTTTCGATGAGCTGTTGGTGAGTTCCCCGTTCCCTGATCTCCCCTTTGTGCATGACTAAGATTTTGTCAGCCCCTTGTATCGTTGACAAGCGGTGAGCAATCACGATAGAGGTGCGGCCCTCCATTAACTTTTTGAACGCTTTATTTACTGTCTCTTCCGTCTCAGAGTCTACGCTGGATGTTGCTTCATCAAGAATAAGGATATTGGGATCATAGACCATCGCGCGTATAAAGCAGATAAGTTGCCGCTGCCCCATAGAAATAGATTGCCCTCGCTCGCTGAGTTCATAATTATATCCATTGGGCAGTTTACTGATAAAAGTATCAGCTCCAATTTCCCGGGAAGTCGCAATAACTTCTTCTTTGGATATTTTAGGATTCCCGAGCGTAATATTTTCCATAATACTGCCGGAGAAAAGCGCATTATCTTGTAATACCAACGCGAAATTAGAGCGCAATTCTTGCAACGTCAGATCTCTTATATCTTTACCATCAATTTTTATAGATCCTTCATCAATATCATAATATCGGAGCAATAAATTAATGATCGTTGATTTCCCGGCTCCAGTTGCTCCGACAAAGGCAATTGTTTTTCCGGGCTCGGCCTCAAAAGAGACGTCTTTTAGCACCGTTTCCTCTTTGTTGTAACTAAACCAGACATTTTCAAACTCAATTTCACCGTTAACCTCACCGATATGTTCAGGCTCTATAGGATCTGTGATCTCATTTTCAGTATCCAATATATTGAAAATACGCTCTGATGATGCCAGCGCCGATTGTAGCGTATTAAACTTCTCTGAAAGTCCTTGTATTGGTCGAAAGAAATCTCGCACGTACTGCACAAAGGCCAGCAAGATTCCAAAGGTTACCTGTCCCATTAAAGCACGACCACCGCCATACCAAATCACCAAAGCCATCGCCAAACTGGCGATAATTTCTACTAGCGGCCAAAAGATGGCAAAGTAAAAAATCGTTTCAATATACGCTTCACGATGAGCGGCATTGATATCCTTGAACTTCTCCCTTTCCCGTTCCTCTTTACTAAAGAGTTGTACGATGGCCATGCCGTTAATATGCTCCTGCACAAAAGAATTCAAACGAGATATCTGATCACGAACATTAAGAAATGAAACCCGTACTTTTGCTTTAAACACAAAGGTAGCGTAAAACAAGATGGGCAATACTGAGATCGCAACCAAGGACAACTCCCAGCTCATGCTGAACATAAAATACAGAATGAAGAAAATGCGAAACATATCCCCAATAATATTCACCACTCCATCGCTTAAAAGATCACTCAGCGCTTCAATATCGCTAGTGGTTCGGGTAATTAAACGGCCAATGGGATTTTTATCAAAGAACTGTACATGCAGCGACTGTATCTTTTGAAACACTGCATTACGCAAATTGAATAAGGTACCCTGTCCAAACCAGCGGGTTAAATAAGTATTAGCGACGAGCAGTAAAAACTCACCAACCAAAGCACCTACAAGCAGTAAAACAATCCAAAGTAGTCCCTGGAAATCCTTATTGCGAATGTACTCATCAACGGCGATTTGGGTAAGCTTGGGACGTATCGTTCCCATGAAGGCCGCACTTAGGGTAAGTGCAATGCCCAGCAGTACATACCATCGATAAGGTCGAATAAATTGATAAAGCCGCCGAAGAAGATCTGAATCGACGGCTTTATCAGTTGTTGAATTGCTCACACTACGAGTTGTTTAGAAACGGTCGAAATCATCGAATGGGGTACGTGGAGTAATCTGCTTAGGTTGGCGCTGACCACCGTTGTTACCACCATTATTATCATTCTTGTTTTTATCTTTCTTGTTTCTGCTTTTCGTTCTGCGCTTTCTTTTATTACCGGAATCGCCGTCGTTGCTTTTGCTGTACTTCTCTCGGGATTTCTTATCTTTTCCCGAATAGTTTTTCCGTTTACGAAATCGCTTTTTCTTTTTTCGACTGCGTTTCTTCTTATCTGAAGAGGAAGATCCTCCACTATTATTATTGTTACCTTTACTATTGTTTTGGTTAATCTCCTTCAAATAAACCTTCGGCTGTATAATACCTTTTTCATGAGCCGGATCAGTAAAGATCGGGCGCAATTCAGTAGCAACCCAAGTCGGAAAGAAATCGTCTCGAGCTTCGCGAAGCAACACATATTCATTGGTATAGCGAGCCGAGAAGTGCGTTATCACTAGTAGCTTTGTCTTCGCTTCATTTGCTACTCGCGCCGCATCTTTAGCTGTAGAATGTCCCGTTTCTTCGGCTTTCTCAGAAAGACTTTCACTAAATGTAGCTTCATGAAAAAGTACATTTGTATTCATACCCAGCTTGACAGAATTAGGGCAATATTTGGTATCCGTAATGTAGGCAAAGCTGTCACCGGGCCGTGGATGCCCGACAATGTCTGCTGATTTTACAACTGTACCGTCATCAAGTTCAACATCGTTACCGGCCTTCAATTCTTTGTATTGCCAATCTTCGCTAATGCCCTGCTCCTGTGCTTTTTCGGCATCCACTTTTCCGGGTTTATCTTTCTCCTGGAAACGATATCCAATACAAAACTTAGTATGATTCAGTGGACGTGCTTCTATATAGAATTCATCTTCATCAACAACACGCTCCTCTTCAAAACCTTCTTCAACTTCAACAAAGTTGAGCGGATAACTGATATCAATATTCGCAAAGTCAAAATTCCATTCTACAAATTTCTTAATCCCCTCTGGGCCAACGATAGTCAACTCCCTGTCTCTTCGTTGAAGCTGAAGCGTCGAAAGTAAACCGATAAGCCCCGAATAGTGATCTGTATCAAAATGCGAAATAAAGATACAGTCGATTTGTGAACGTTTTAATCCTCCTTGCAGCATCCTCATTTGTGCGTTTTCTCCGCAATCAAATAAGTAAACGCTACCTTCTCTCCATACAGCTACTGATGAAAGGTGACGTGTAGCCGTTGGTGTAGCAGAACCGACACCTAATGGTACAATAATCATTGTGATACCTCTTTGTATTTTTAGATTAGATTGCGGTCAAACAATCAATCTTTGTTCGTTGTTGATTCTATTTGCTTTTTAATCGTTAAATTTCAGCCAACTCCTGTTCGATTAGTTGCTTGTTATACATCACTGAATAATGACCTTCTTGTTCAAGTAACTCATCGTGAGTTCCTTTTTCTACAACTGTTCCATCTTCAAGATAATATATGATATCTGCATCTTTTATCGTTGAGATACGATGGCTAATCATTAAGGTTGTCCTTCCTTTAAGTTCTTTTCTGAGATGCTGTAGAATTGCCTCTTCAGTTTTAGTATCTACTGCACTTAACGAATCATCGAGTATTATAATTTTAGGATCTCGAATCAAGGCCCTCGCGATGGCGGTCCTTTGTTTTTGTCCGCCCGACAAAGTAATACCTCGTTCTCCTAATATGGTCTCAAATTTTTTATCAAATTCCAAAATATTGTCGCGTACCTGGGCCTTTTCAGCTGCTTCTTCAATTTCTTGCTGTGTGGCATTATTTGTACCAAAGGCAATGTTTTCTCCAATAGTATCAGAAAACAAAAATGTATCCTGTGGCACAAGTCCGATACTTTCTCTAAGTAATTGCAGCGGAATGGATTCAATATTTTTATCATCAATCAAAATCTCTCCTTCTGTGACATCAAACAAACGTGGTACTAGTTCTACTAACGTAGTTTTTCCACTTCCCGTTCGTCCGACAATGGCCGCATTTTGGCCCGCCTCAACTTTAAGATTTACATCTTTTAATGCATATTCTTCAGCTCCGGGATACTTGAAGGATACATTCTTGAATTCTATTGATCCTTTTATCTCATTTATTTCCTGATCGGTATATGATTTGTCCTCAATTTTCACATCTTCAGTCAACACCTGATCAATTCTTTTCCAAGAAGCCATTGACTGTTGAAAGCGATTTACTGTATATCCTAATGAAGCTACCGGCCAGGTCAGATAAGCTACATACACAATAAATTCCAGAATATTTCCAACGGTAAGCTGACCTTCGATAACCAACTGCCCAGCCTTCCAAACAACGATAACGACTGATAATCCAATCAATAAATTTAGAGTAGGATGAAAAAGTGATTCAACGAGATCGAGGCGTAACTTTTTCTTGCGATACGATTCGCTTTCATCCTCAAAGCGCTGCATCTCATAATCTTCACGATTATAGGCTTTTATCAACCGTATGCTGGAAAACGATTCCTTGGCACGTCCCGCAATTGTAGAATACTGTTCCTGTATGATCCGCGAATAGTCATTGATATAACCGCTTACCCAATAGGCAAATGCAGACAAGAATGGAAGGGGCAGTAAAGCCCACATCGTCAGTTCAGGACTCACAATGATCATCATTGTGATAATAAAACCCATGCGCGTTAACGTATTGATGGTATACATATATGCCGGACCAAAATATTCTCGCACTTTGGAGACATCTTCTGTTGCCCGAACATAGACTTCACCCGAATCATAATCACTGTAAAAACGCTGGGGAAGCTTCAGCAATTTATCAAAAATATCGTTTCTCAAGTCAAATTCAATTTTGCGTGAAGCAACAATTAACGTTTGACGGGTAGCAAATAATAGAAATCCTGAAAGAAGAACAGCGCCAACAAGCAAGAGTGCATTTTTGGCCAGTACCCAACTTGCACTACTGGTAAAAAGAACTTCGAATATAGTGTCAAAAGAATCAGGAGATTCTTCAACATTGATGCTGGATACTTCATCCACTGTACGTCGCAGATATACCGGTATCCAAATCAAAAAGAAATTTGAAGCGGTTAGAAAAAGAGAACCGAGAATAATGGTTCCCTTATATTTTTTAAAATATTGATTGAGCTTTCGCAGCGACCCCACGGGGACCTTCCTATTTTTCTATCTGACTCTCTCAGATTATTATGAAATAATTGTTATGCAGTAACTTCAGTGTATTTCTTTTTCCAATACTCAGACAGATTATACCCTGACACAAAGGCGTTTTCCAGAGAAGAACCACCCAGGTAGTCTCCTATTAACGCAAGCGGAGCGTCTTCGAGTTCCAACTCCATAAAATATTCATCAATAGGATTTTTTGTTTTAAAGTACTTCCAGTTTTCAATATAAGTGGATTGAGGGCGCCGTACCCATGATCCTATAATATTAGCCCCTTCTTCAAAAAGGAGTTCTTGTATCTCTTCTTCGCTTTTCTGTGCGTTTTTGCGGTAAAATTCCGGAGTAGACTGTATCACAAGAGCCGTTTGATCAGCACCTAGCTTAGATGACTCATTGCTAATCCATTTTATAGAACTCTTTTCACATTCAATACCTTTCCAGTCTGGCACCACCTGGTCATCATAAGTTGCAGCCAATGAAAAACAACCATCATACCGTATTTCATCAATATGCCGAATTATGCGGCGTGTCTCCGTTTTATTTTGTGCCGTTTGCAATACACCGTAAGCATCTACAGCAGAAGTGGCCATAATTACGGCATCACATTCAAATACGCTGATATCAGTAAGATTGATCATCCAGGAACGCTTTTTACTACGATCCGGACCAATATACGTTAATCCACCTGCTTTCTCTTCTGATTTAATGTCGACCCAGCGGCTCATACTTTCAGCCAAGGATTGAAGGCCATTTGTGCCTGTATATTGTTGGCGGGAATCAGAGTTGGGATCAACGTCAAAAACTTCTTTCCCATCATAAAGGCCAAAGTCTTTAGTCCATTTTTGTACCGCCCCTTTCTCTACCTGCTTTTTCACAAAAGAACCAAAGGTATTTGTATTTACATCAAAATGAGTAAGCCCAACATCCAAACTTAGATTGTCAAGCTCTACTGTCTTGAGTCGTCCGCCAAGAGAGCGACTTTTTTCTATAATTGTAACATCATGTCCAGCTTCTGCCAACCGCTTGCCGGCAATAAGTCCCGAAATACTTGCGCCAATAATTCCAATAACCATGCTAAGGTACTCTTATTTACTGTTTTATTTTCAGTCTTTTAAAATCCGAAATATTACGCCAAAATTCTATGTTAATTCACGATAGGCATTAATAGATCCGCACCCTTGGGGAAACCGCTGCCTTATCTAAAAGAGCCGGCCAATAAGCTACAATGCCGCTTGCTTTGGGGCGTCCGCCCGCAAATCCGGTAACACCACTGGGACCAGTTAAAATGAGGGGAGCCACTTCTTTACCAAAACGATTTAAATCTTCTTTACTATTTCCGGAAAGTGAAACACGCATCTGTACTTCTTCCTGTTCATCCTCCAGAAGCTTATCAGAAATCGGTTGCTCACTGCATCCATTTACGCCAACGTATTCTACTCGGAAATCTTCATATTCAAGTCCTAACGCATCAGCCCTGCCCTTCAATATTTCTCCAGCTCTTTTTGCTTTTTTTAAAGCTCCCGGCCAAGAATACACTAAGGTTGATGATAATTTATACCCATCATTATAACTGGCAGAAATCTTATAGGTATCGGTTTCGGGTTGGCCTTTTATCCCGGATACCTTAACCCTATTGGAGCCAGACTCTTCCAAATTCACAGTCGTAAAGTCAGCAATACAATCGGGCGTAATATATTCGGTAGGATCACCAATTTCGTAAAGCAACTGCTCTTTTACGGTTTGCTCACTAATTAATCCTCCGGTGCCCTCATGTTTTGTCACATAAAAACTACCGTCGGGATTGGCTTCAATAATTGGGAACCCGATATCCACAAAATCATCGACTTTTTCCCAGTCCGTAAAATTGCCCCCTGAAACCTGGGCACCACACTCTATTATGTGCCCCGCAATAGTTCCCGCCGACATCTTATTGTAATCCTCAAACGACCAGTCAAACTCATGAATCATTGGAGCCAGGGTTAATCCGGTATCCGTCACACGTCCCGTAACTACAATATCAGCCCCCTTGTTTAATGCCTCTACAATAGGACGCGATCCAAAATAGACATTAGCGCTAAGAAGCTCATCCTTAACCGTCGTAATGGGTTCGCCGGTTTCCATATTATTGAGGGGATGTCCATCCTCAATAAGAGCATCGAGATCATCTAAAATATTGTCGCCGTCTATTACCGCTACCTTAATATCATCATAACCCTGTTCCTCAATAGCTTCCAAAATTTGTTCTTTGCACGCTTCGGGATTAACACCACCTGCATTGGAAATTACCTTTATTCCCTTTTCTGCGATATCGGGAAGAATTTCGCTCACTACTCCTACAAAATCACGGGCATATCCATAATCAGGATTACGCAACTTCTGTTTCTGCATGATGGACATAGTCACCTCGGCCAGATAGTCCATCACTAAATAGTCAATAGGTCCCTTACGTACTTGGTTGATAGGAGCGTTCGGCAGATCTCCCCAAAAGCCTTGTCCTGATGCAATCCTGATCGAGTCTTTCACGGTCGGTAATATCTTTAGTTAGATTTTATATCTGATGCGAAGATAAGATTTGCGCTAACACTATAAAAATTATAACTCACTTCTAGCTTAGAGTTATAGTATAATTTCAAATTTAAATCAAACAACAGATAAATATATTTTTTACTGTTGCAATTTGGGAGTCACTTTATGACTTTTAGCATACTTTTTGAAATTAAGAGGAGTGAAATTTGAAAATAGTTATTATTGGCGCCGGCGAAATTGGCTATGACCTTGCCAGCGTACTTTCGCAGGAAAAACACGATGTTACTGTACTCGATCGTGACCCGGAATGTCTGGATAAAGTATCCGAAAATCTGGACGTGTTAATCCACGAGGGAAATGCTACTTCTGCTAAAGACCTTGTTGATACAGGAGTCAAAGACGCTGATATTTTAATTGCCGTAACAAGCATTGACGAAGTCAATATGATTGCTTCTATGATGAGCAAGCGATTGGGGGCCGAAAAAGTTATAGCCCGCATCCGTAGTGATGAGCTTTCTCGTCCCAATGCCCCGCTGAAACCTACCGACTTAGGTATCGATGTACTCATTCACCCTGAATTAAGTGCAGCATACGAAATTGTTCGCCTCATAAAACGTGCATCTGCCAATGATCTGGTGACACTTGCGGATGGAAAAATGCAGATGATTGGCCTTCGTATTGGAAAACAATCACCACTTGTTGGAAAAACGCTTCATGAATATGCTAGGGACAATTCCGATCTCACTTTCCGTGTCGTTGCTATTTCACGTAAGGGGCTTACAATCATTCCCAGCGGTAAAGTTTCTATACAAGCCCTTGATCATATTTTTATTCTGGCCAAAACCGAAACCATTCCGGAAGTAGTCAAAACAACTGGTAAACCGGATGTTGAAATTGACCGTGTGATGATTGCAGGCGGAACTCCCATCGGTGCTATGATTGCTCGTATACTGTGCCAAGAGGATAAACAGTGGAATATAAAACTTATTGAACCTGACTTTGACACGGCACAAGAACTGGCCAAAGAATTCAAAGATGTATTGGTCTTAAACGGGAATCCCACTGATCCCGATCTGCTGGCAACCGAAGGGATTACCGACACGGATGCATTTATCTCCGTTACTGATGATGAGGAATCCAATATTATATCGTGCCTGATGGCAAAACATCTTGAAGTTAAAAAGACCGTAGCGCTGGTTTCAAAATCAGACTATATTCCTCTCAGTCAAACTATCGGACTCGACGCGGCCATTAACAAAAAGTCGGCAGCTTCAAATGAAATTCACCGTCATGTTCGCGGAGGACGTGTTATTTCAGTTACGGCTCTACAAGGTATCAAGGCAGAAGTTATTGAGCTACAGGCAGCTCCCAAATCGAAGGTTACTAAAAAACCAATTTCAAAATTGAACCTACCTGAAGGATGTGTTATTGGCGGCATCTTGAGTAATGGCACCTCAAATATTGCAACGGGGGATTCAAAAATTCAGCCTAAGGATCGTGTTATAATATTTTGTCTTCCAGAAGCAATCGATAAAGTAACCTCATTATTTGAGTAATGGCCAAAACCTATCTTGACAATATTACCCGGGCCCAATTTAATTTATCCACTGTTTTAGGCATTTTGGGCGCTTTTATCTTTTTCTTGGGATTTGCACTGCTCTTACCCATGGTTATCGCTTTTGTTTATGATGAAGAAGTCTGGCACACGTTCCTATATTCAGCCTCTATTGCTTTTTTGACGGGGGGGATACTATATTATCTTTTTCGTACTGATGAGGAATTGCGGATAAGGGAAGGTTTTTTAGTCGTCAGTCTAACCTGGCTCTTTTTATCACTTGTGGGCGCCCTACCCTTTGTTATATCAGGGATCCTACCTAGCTATACGGATGCAGTTTTTGAAACGATGAGTGGTCTAACCACCACGGGAGCAACAATCTTGGGAGGCACGACCAGCTGGGGATTTGTCAATCCGGAAATTGAATCACTACCACAGAGTATGCTCTTCTGGCGATCGCTGGCACACTGGCTTGGCGGAATGGGAATCATCGTTCTAACCTTGGCCATACTGCCCTTACTGGGTGTTGGTGGAATGCAACTTTTTCAGGCAGAATCTCCAGGTCCCACAACCGATAAACTTACGCCTCGTGTGCAGGAAACCGCTAAGCTTCTTTGGGGGGTTTACGTTGCATTCACCGGTATAGAATTTATGCTGCTCTGGGCTCACCCTTCGATGGATTGGTTTCAAGCGATTAATCACGCCTTTGCAACCCTTGCCACGGGGGGCTTCTCCACCAAAAACGCTAGCATTGCTGCCTTCGATTCAGTTTATATTCATGCTGTCATAACCATATTTATGTTTTTGGCTGGCATCAACTTTGCCATGCACTTTCGCTTACTAAAAGGCAATGCGGAATTATTTTTCAACAACCGGGAAATACGTTTTTATTCCCTCATCACAGCTATTTCTATTGTGGCTGTCAGCGGTTCACTCTGGCTTTTTGATGAGTACGACATCGGAGGAGCCATTCAATACGGCACGTTTCAAGCAGTATCTATTATAACCACTACTGGCTTCGGTACGGATAACTATGAACTGTGGCATTCATTCGGGGCATTCTTTCTGTTTCTACTTTTCTTTACAGGGGGTTGTGCAGGCTCGACGGGCGGTGGTGTAAAAATGATTCGCTGGATGATTATCATTCGTAACTCATTCCGTGAAATAAAACAGATCGTTCATCCCAAAGCCATCCTTCCCATTCGTATTGGAGATAAAACTGTCGATTATAATATTCAACGTACTGTCTTAAGTTTTTTTGTCCTCTATCTTATAGTCTTCGGTATTGGAGCACTTATCATGGCTTCGATGGGTTATGACATGCAGTCGGCCATTGGGGCAAGTATCGCCTGCTTGGGAAATATTGGTCCGGGATGGGGCGAATTTGGCCCAACGGAAAACTATGCCCAAATTCCTATTGTAGGCAAATGGGTATTAATTCTTATGATGATGATTGGTCGGCTCGAAATTTTTACAGTGCTGCTTCTTTTCTCTCCCACTTTCTGGAAGCAGTAATTTGTGTAAATAAAGGTTTGAAATTTGAAGTAGTACCATAGAAACTGAAGTTGGAGATCAAAAGCTCGAGAACCAGAACTTATTCCGTGATGTGTCCTAATGATGAGCTTACTACTCACTAAAATCGAATCCAGTCGGTATCCTCAAGCCACTGTATCAATGCCGGTAAAAAGGTGACCGCTGCAACTAATGTCATCCCAATGCCGATTACAGCCATCATCCCCAGTGATTGCAACCCCGGATGGTTGGTAAACAACAATCCCGAAAATCCAAGCATTGTTGTTAAGGAACCTACCGTAACATGCTGGCCCGTGCTCGACAGGACATCCCACATGCTGTTCTTGCCCTCCTCGCGATAGCGATGCGCCAGATGTACACCATTGTCCTCTCCTATACCCAAGATAGCAGGCAGAACAACAAGGTTGTAAAAGTTGAACATCATACCTGTAAACATCATAATAGCAAATAGCAGTAATAAACCTACCAGCAATGGGAGCATCGCAATAATTGCCCACCGCAATGATCGGAATGAGATCAACATCAAGATAAATACCATAATAAATGTTGCGGCAACCATATAAGGACTCTCCTCACGCATAAGCTCTAGCATTTCAGCAGCAATAATTGAAGTGCTGGCAGCGTAAAATACCTCTCCACTATCGAGTTCTACTTTGCCTACATCATTTTTAAAGGCTATTGATTTTTCCCCGTCTGATAACCCTACGCTAGGATATACCATTACGAAATTACCAATATCTCCATCTTGGGTTACAAACTGACTTTTAAAATAGTCCGGCACCTGATTTATATTGAGCTTTTCTGTGGTCTGGGAAGCCCTTCGAAGTTTATCGAGTTGTTCATCTTCTTGATCAACAAGAAACGGATCTTTTAACAATTCGCGGACTTCTGCAATCTCTTGAAGCTTGTCAGTTACTGCAGAATCGGTAGGTGGAAAACGTTCAGGCAATGCCTCAACATCCAAAATAGTGGGGCTTGTAGTATCGGTTTCCATCCGATGGCGCAGCTTTTCTAAAATCTCAATAACCTGATCCTCATTATCAGCCAATATATAAGCAGGATTTCGCTTATCTGAGCTGGAAACCTGATTTTCAAGTTCATTAAACTCGGCATACTCGGGAAATTCCGGCTCCAGGTCTCCAAAATCATACTGAAACTGCAAGTGCTGATAATTGAACGCCACGGCAACTGAAATTAGCAATCCCATTACAACAATAGAACGCGCAAACGGGAAGCGATGAAACAGACTTTCCGAACGATTTTGGGGCGCTTCGCTCTCATTAAATAAAATCCAGTTAAAGCGTTCAAAAATAACCAGCAGCGAGGGAATTATGAACAGCATACATAACAAGGCTAGGATAATTCCTGAACCCGCAATAAAGCCAAATTCAGAAAATCCCCTGAACCGTGCCAGTACTAATACGAAAAGTGAAAAGGCTGTTGTCAGACCACTTACTAAAATAGCCGATCCTGTATTTTCATAGGTATCTACGAGGGAGTCCATGATGGATTTTCCACCTGCACGGAACTCAATATATCTTGCATAATAGTGGATGCCGTAGTCGATCCCCATCCCGAAAAGTATAACAAAAAGTACCGATGTCATTGTATTGAGGGTACCAAGAACGAAATAGGTAATCCCAAATGTCCAGGCAAGACTGATTACCAACGGTATGCCAATTACCAAAATGGGTACTGGTAACCGCATCAGGTGCTCCAAAAAACTGTGCTCTTTCCCTTCTTTGCCACCACGCTGGTAATTAATGTACTTCTTAAAGGAAAAATAGAACATCACCAATAACAACACACTTGAAATGCCCGAGGCAAAACTGTTGAAAACATCACTCATGATGGAATCTATTTCAGAAAGATGCCGTTTAAGGCGCCCCCCGTACTCCACCTCCATTTCAGTATTATATTTCTGTGGATTAACCTCGGTAAGTAAGGAATCGTATGAGGCAAACATCCGGCGCAAATAGCTTAAATTACTCTTGGAACCTGTCGGGTACAACTTAAAAACAGCAATGGTGCTATCAGCACTAATGGGATATTCAGAGGGAATCAATGCATCGTAGCTCTCCTCAAACTCTCCGACTTCTGAAGATTCCTCTTCTTCATCGTCGAAATTCACCAGGAAAGGGTTAGCATCTTCTTTGGCTTTTTGGATTTCGTCCCGCAGATATGATTTAATATCAGCCAATTCGTTGGGCGTTGCAAAATAAAGAGCATTATTTTCTAAAAAGTCAGTTTCTTTGCGAAACTGAGCCCGTTTGAAGAAGTAGCGATCATCTTCATCATCATAAAGCTTCAAACTTTCACGAATCAAATCCTCAATAAAATGCTTGTTATCTTCGAAACTGGGCGACTTTACAGCCACTTCCATCGCTGTTTCTCCACCGACGGTATTCTGCAATTCATCAAGAGCCACGACGTGAGGATTTTTATCAGGAAGCAGATTGGCTAGATCCGTATCTATCTTTAGTTGGACGGCATAACTCCCCATCAAAACAGCAAACAGGATAGCAATACCCAATACCCAAAATGGATGCGAAGCGTTAAATTTTATAAGAGGACGAAAGAAATGGAGAATCTTTTCCATTAAAATACGAGCGTTACTTTTTGATAATAAGCCGTGAAGTTAATCATTTTATAAAAATATCAATAATGAACAGGCAGATTTACTTCTCTGGTTTCAGCATGATATCGTCGTAATCAGCTTTTACATAACTATTCGTACTGTTACCGTCGCTGAGGATCAGAATAGCTATTGGATTCTTGGGTGGATCATCCCCAAACATTCGTCGATAATCTTCCACTAAATTCCGCTCAAAGGTCACCCACTCACCGGTATCTTGTTCACCGGATTTCACAACCATTATTTGCTGATTTCCAAAAAGTTTGGAGCCGGTTTCTCCTTTTGGCAAAGTAGTACTCCAAGTATATCGGATCGATTTGGGTACTTTTTTTACCAGAGCAACGCGCCCCATATCGAAGACAACATAAATGCTGGCTACCGAATCGTTGCGATCGCTTGATTTCTCATTTCCTTCTTCAGGAAGTTTATGCGCTTTAACCTTCCACGAAAGTATAGGAGTCTCGTAAAGATTAATGTCATAAATATTTTCTTTATCCTCGTTAATTAATGGAAAACTGATGTGCTTGGCCGTAACGCCCTGATATCTTAAAAACTTGTTGTCATTATTGTTTCGAACTTTGTACAAATAGTGCTGGGAAAAATCTTTAGTATGATTGATCAGTTTTTTATTCCCATCCCGATCGTACCAGCGTTGCGGAAGCTCACCGACTGGATCATTTTCAAAATCTTCAATAACGATAGTACCATCACTTTTGCGATCAAGTGATTCTTGTGCTTGTGCTGATAGGGATAATAGCAAACAGAGTAAGACCGAATATGATATAAACTTCATCAATGGGAAATAGCTTTTGTAGATTTTATGTACGATTCGAATATACTTTTTATAACTTGGCTTTAATAGGGATAATACAAATTCAGTAGTGCTAACGTTTATCCTAACACTTTATTTGTTTATTAATTTTATTATAAACTATAACATTAAGACTGTACGAAAAGATGAATATTCCGTACATTCCATGTCTTGAAACGAGACTTCAACTTGAGTTCGTAACCTTTTCTAAAAAATGTCCACACACAAACGTATTATTGGCATTGTATTGCTGATCAATATTCTGCTGGTAAGTACCCACAGAGGAGAGTTCTGGCCATTTAGCATCTTTCCCATGTTCTCACAAGCCGGCAATCCATGGTCGCGCGGAGTTGTAGAAAATGTACAAGATACTACGCGCGCAAACTTATGGGAGACAAAATCTATCGATAAAATTGATAATCGTATTTTAGCACTTGAGAAGTACGGCATTCACGAAATCGATTATGCCAATTATATATCTAAAACCAAAGATTGGAATACCAAAAAGATAAATGGCCTGCGCAGTACTTTTCAGATCGCTGATTATCCCGATCAAATGTGGTTGGCCACTCGGGTAGTTGGTTCTCTAACTGAGAAGGATTCGGTGGAAATAAAAGCCATACCCATGTTTCTATTTACCGCCGACACCACGATCAAGAATCCGAACCTCTTTTCTCAAAATTAGCGCTGCCAATGGATCGTCTATTCCAAAATTTATTTCAGTTTGATGCTCCGGACTCTATCGGTACCAAAATTCAGCTCCGCATATTTGAACTATGCACAGTTTATTTTACTCTAAGCTATACTTGGGAATGGGCGCTGTATGTGCCCCGCCTTAGTGACGTTGTACTACCCTTGGGTATTGCCAACTATATTAACGTAGAAATCTTTTTTGGCGATCTGGCCACCGTAAACGCTATTTTGATAACCCTTTTCTGCCTTATTCCCTTTCTTTTTAAAAAATTACGATGGCTTTATGCCCCGGCTTTTCTGCTATTCCATTTGCAGCACGTGGTCCGTTTTTCGCAGGGCGAAATTCCCCATAGCGCAAACATGGTTGGATTTGCTTTAATGGGACTGGGTTTAGCCGAAATATTTTTCAGAAATGATATTAAAAAGAGCCTGGCTTTCGCCTTTGGTTTTACCGTATTCTTTTTTGGTTTGGGATATACCTCCGCGGCCTTAAGTAAGTTAGTTGCCACCGGTATCACCTGGCCCTCAGGCGAACATTTGTGGCTTTGGATGGGTGAAAAAAGCATTGATATCCTTTCAAAAACAGGAGAATTCCAATTTAACTGGCTACAGCAGCTGGCTTTTGATTATTGGTGGATAGCCACTGCAATACTTTCATTCGGTATTTTTACCGAATTTATCGGATTCCTAATCTGGTGGAAGCCACTTCGTCCCTACGTTACCCTATTATTAATTGCGATGCATTTTGGTATCGACTGGACGATGAATATCTTCTTTTTCACTTTTACCGTTCAATTAATCGTTATAGGCTTCCCTTGGAATAACCTTATCAACAAGTTAACTGGTTCGATATCTAAATCATCTACGCAGAAAACAATTGAGCAATATCTTCTTTACTGATTTTATCTACATTTAAAAATATTCTTCAAATATCTCTCTGTAGCTTCTCAAATAAATTCTTTAATATTAGCCACTAATAAATCAACGTTTTTAGCTAATATTTCGTGATTTCATGCCCGAATCTGCACAGAAAAAGAATCCTGCCACACAACCGAAAGTAAGTTGCTTAACCGTTACTGCTGACCGCAAACATCTGATGAAACGAGCAGTACTATGCTTTCAAAATCAGACGTATAAGAATAAAGAACTGGTGATCATTGACGATGGAGCACAAGATCTTGGGGATATCCTTACCGACTTGCCTGCAGATCAGGTCAAATATGTAAAGTTAGAAAAGAAGCCCGAAAATACGCTCGGCAAATTACGCAATCGCTCACTCGATGAGGCAAATGGTGATTTTTTAGTGCAGTGGGATGATGACGACTGGTATCATCCTGAACGCATTGCCATCCAGGCTCAGACGCTTATGGCCGGTTATGATGCCTGCTGCCTGTCCGGAGCACTCATGCACCTGGATGAGGAACTATACATGCATCATCCCTATGTCGGTTATCTGCCCGATGGAATTCCAGGCAGCATTATGCACCGCGCTGATGCTGATATTCGGTACCCGCATACCCGCCGGGCCGAGGATACAGTATATCTCAATGAGTGGATGGAACAACGATATTTACAGCTTCCTGATGATTATTCCCATCTTTTTATTCGATGTTATCACGGCAATAATACATGGGAAAAGGATCATTTTTTAAGACGAATCCGAAATAATCCAAAGGATGCAATTTTATACGTCTGGCATAAAATGATTAAAGGGGATTTATTTACTCATCCACGTTTTCGTCTTACTGACGAGCAGACAGAAGCATTTGAAATGTATTTGGATGACTCTCAAAATCTAAACTTGTTATCCATCAACTAAACCCGTGAAGTTTAACCGTATATTTTTAGTTGGATGTCCCCGTTCAGGAACCACTCTCCTGCAAAGTATGGTTGCCAGTCATTCGCAGGTTATCTCCTTCCCTGAAACACATTTCTTTTCCAAGACGCTTTCCATCAATCCACTGTTGAGACGTATTAAACTTTACGGACCCGGCAGTCGTGATTTTATTACCGACTTTTTGGATGAGCATGGTTACTCAGATATCCGGCCCTTCTCTGACCTTCCTCCTCTTTGCACGCACAACAGATGGTGCAAAACGCTGTTAAATACGATTGATGAAATGATTTTGGCTGAATCAGGAGACCCTAAATCAAACAATATATGGGGATTGGAAAAAACCCCGCGACACTTGTTTTATATTTCATCTATTCAACAAGTTGGATATCAAAATAAATTTTTGCACATCTTGCGTAGCGGACCTGATGTGGTGGCCAGCCTTTATTTGGCTACCCAAAAATATCCCGAGCAATGGGGCGGATCGCGATCTATCAAAAAATGCATCAGCTGGTGGAATAACAGCATCAGAGAGTCCCTTAAATACCAAGATGATCCTAATCATCTATTTGCTACGTACGAGCAGCTTCTCACAAATCCTGAAAAAGTATTAGAAACCATATGCAACTTTATGGAAATCGACTACCAAAAAACAATGACTGAAGATTTTCATAATAGAGCCGGATCGCTGACTAAGGAGGCGGAAGAATGGAAACAGAGAAATGTTAAGCAGTCTCTGAGTAAAAGTAATAAGCTACAACAGCATTTCGATGATGAAACTATTGCTTACATCAGGAAAAATGTGCTCAATATCGATTTAGCGCAATTTCATCACTAAAAATAGAATCTGCTACTTCAGAGATTCGGCCTCTTCAATATCTTCAGGATCGATTGACTGGGGATTAACAGGCAGCTGATCCTGAGTAATAGAACTTGTAATGAAGGAAATAGCACCAATCAATTTTTTAAGAATTAAGTTCGCCGTTAGTACGCCTACGAGCTGCCCTTCGGGAACATTTAGCATCACCGACATTTCAAGAGCCACACTAACATACAGAACGTCGCGACTGGGTAAAAAAGGAATCCGGGTGGACATAATTTGTGCGGCCATCAAACTAAACCATACTGCCCACGGAACCGTGGGTTCGGCAATTTTATATTGAATGATCTGAATCAAGTTTGTCAAGATGAGCCTTCCCGTATAAATACTTGAAATTTTTACCGCATCACGCAGACTCACCGTGAGGATATAACTTCGGAATTTATATCCCACAAAAAATACTACAAATACGGCAAGTCCAATCCAGGCGTATGTTATCCAGCTTTCTATTTGTGGAATATAGTCTTCGATATTTATATATCCCTGAGTGAGGAAAAAGATGAGCAGTATGACCGAAATAAATGTAGAAGAAAGCGAAGAAAGGATATTATTATCCTTCACAAACTTCATAGCCTCTACAGCGGGAATCTTCAACTTATCTTTAGCCCAGTAGAACAAGTAAAATTCACCTGAATAGCCCAATACATCGGTATTGAGTACTTTCTTTTGAACGAAAACAAGAAATGCTCTAAAACCTCTAAAATTCCATTTTACTCCATATATAAAAATTTCGGAGATGGGTAAAGAGAAGTAAATTAAAATAAATAGCAGGTAAAAAAGTGGATTCAGCGGCAGCGACTCTATTACTTGCGCCAGCCCGATATCATAAAGCTTATATATCAGGTAGCCAATAATACCTGCCTGCAACAGGTACCGTATCCCCTTTTTAAGATACGACTTCCATGTTTTTTCCTGTTCTCCTTTTTGACTCATCTACTACCTCAATTTATACCAGCGGAGTGTTGAGTACATTCTCGAATTATAATCCAAAAATGGGTTTACAGCTGTTTTATATAGCTCGATAAAATGAAATGAATTAATCTGGGATAAACGCACTACCCCATCAAAACCAGTATTAAGGCGAAAAAATCGATTTATAAAATTTGTCGACTGTTGATCAACTGTACCTCCTGTATTGGCATAAAACAAGAATAGCAGATCACACAAACTAGGAGAAGCTACTGAATCCGATTCCAAGCCATACGCAATACTATTCTGTAGGACATAAAGCAGATGAGAAAGCAAATCAATAATCACCAATAAAAAACTATACCTGCCTGTGGAAATAGGAAAGTTCATGAATAGTTATGCATTCTCTGCAAGTCTGTCTTTACCACTTATGAGATCGGTATATTTTTGCTTTTTAAGCATATTCCATGTCCGTTCAGAAAACTCGGAAAATGGCTGTTTTTGATGATACCATCCAAAGTGCAGACAATATGGAGTTGTTTTTAAGTAGTCACCTTTGCCAGGTATGAGTGAAAAAATATTAACCAGCAACTTGCGAAGCAGTTTGCTCTTCAATCCCCGAAAACTGTACACAAAGCGGTCGCAGTAGTATTTACAGACCACATACTCGAAATCCGCATCGTGGGACGTTAAATCCGAAATATAGTCTAACTGAGGACTCGTATGTCCTTGCAGCCACGGATATACTGGCAAATCCAGCTTTGACATTGCCATCGCCATACTCCATTCACAGGACTCTTCACTGCGCCCCTGCTCCAAAGTACGACTGCGGAAATGGGTTTCATCTTTTCGATCCAGCATTTTCTGAGCCAACTCGCACACTTTCTTAGTCATGCTGTAATCCTGAGCGTAAACCATTCCGGTTTGCACGCGACTCAAATAGCTGAGTCCAAAATGATCCAAGGTTTGTTTTCGACGCCTGAATAAAATATCTGCTACAATACCAATATTTTTGGGTCCGCCAAAGAAGTTATCTGAAATTTGTGTTCCCGTTACAGTAAACGGATAAGGTTCAAAAGACTTCCACAGGTTTTCGGGTTCTTTGCACCAAATGATATCACTGTCGAGAAAGATGTTTTTCTCAAAAAACATAAACTCATGCAAGTGATGCTTAAACCCAACAATAGAAGCATTCTCTTCGGGTAAAACATGAATATGATCAAAAATGCCCGTTAGGCCATGTTCTTCGAGAATATTCTCGTGCTTTTCTGTACATGCCAATGCAACGGGGCGATCTTCATCGTATCGACGCAACGATACCACCGAAGCTACAGCATGTTTTAAGTAACGTGGATGACCATAGGTGGCATATACATATCCCTCCGGTGCTAATCGCTTTTCTTGTACTGATTTAAGCATAAAAGTAGGTTAGTTTGATACGAATATAATGGGATAATGTCTCTTTATTAAACCTTATTTAGCCGCTCTCTTGCGGAGGGTTTCCAAAAGGGAGCTATATCCTTTCTTACGGATAATATTTTGAAATTGGCGCTGATAAGATCCGGCAGTTGAGACATCATCAATAATCATATCTATAACCACCCACTTATTGTTATACCCATCAAATTTCATCTCATAACTTACAGGAGTACGAACCTTTTCGAGCTGGGCTAAGGTTATAACTGTTGCAGAACTGTCCTCTACATTTATTTGCTCATATTTTACATCAGCTCGATAAATATCCAATTTATTTAACGATTGGTCGCGAATAATAGTCGAAAATAAATCAACAAACTCAGTACGCTGCTCCGTAGACAATGTATCAAAAGTAACTTGCAATGCCTGCTTTGCCATTGTCCGGTAATCAATAATACCGTTGATAATATCTTTTAACCTATCGCGCTGCTCCTGAGTATATTCTGTTCCTTTTGGACCAAGCAGATCTTTAATTTCATCGTCACGCTCTTCGAGTAAATCGCGTACTGTAGAACTGTCTAATTGGGCAAAACTGTTGCTGGGATTTAAAAACATAAATCCTAAAAGCGCTGATAAAAAAACTATATAAAGTTTATTTAGAAAAGTCATTGTATTAATTCTGGTTCGAAAGTTCTAAAATTTGCAGGCCCGATTTGCGATATAATTCAGCAATATTATTATTGAAATTAAAAATTTCTCGTTTCAGCTGAACCCGAAGCTCCAGCTCTTTTTTCATTGCGTCGACCAAGTCTTTGGTATCTCCCATACCAAAATCATAGTCAAGTTGTTCCTGGCGAAGCCATTGTTTACTGGTTACATGTGCCTCATCTGTCTTGTCGACTTTTACTTTAGAGAGTGAGGTCTCTTTATACGCTTGGTTTATTTCTAACACTATACCGTCAACGGCGGCATCCTTTAAATATTTCGCCTGCCGATATTGGATTCTGCCTTTTTCTATATCAGCCTGAATACTTAAGAAGTCAAGATTCTGTCGAATACCAAATCCAAATGAACCTGAAGCATAGTTTGAGTTATTAATAATAAAAGGATTGCTCTGTCGCGGACGATTAGGGGTATTCGCATAACTTCCTGTTAAGCCTATAAAAAGAGAGGGATAATTCTTTTGTTTTTGTGCTTTCATACCATATTCGGCAGCATCTATACCCGCTTCAATAGCATCAATTTCGGATCGGTTGGCAAGGGCGTACGACCGATAATAATCTATTTCTCTCAGCTCCTCTGCAACAGGATCTAAAAAATTCGTATCGGGTACATAAACCGTATTTTCTTCAGCATTTAAAACATAATTCCAAATGCGTTGTGTCATTTCCGCTTCCTCACGCACTTCAGCCGCACGGATATCAAATTCTGACTTGAATACTTTAAATTTAAATAAGTCGGATTCATCAAAATCAGCATCTCCCTCCTCCTGCTTTTCCTCAATTTGTCGCTCTATCTTGTCGATCTGATTTTGAGCCTCATCAAGCAATACCAAAATTTCATTCGTCAATAAATAACTTTGGTAAAGCTCAAAAAGACGAAGGCGCAAGCTTGCTTTTTCCTTTTCAAATTGCTTTTGGGCAGCAACGGCAGCAGATTTTGCGGCTTTAACAGCATTTTTAAGAGCACCCCATGCAAAAATAGGCTGCACGGCAGAAACTTCTGCCCGTGAAAATACAGCCCAGTTTTCCCAATCATTTTCCAATTCCGGATCCAGGTAATATTCATCCTCTGGCAAATTAGTCTGGCTTTTAACCCCCGGAACAATTCCATGTTGAGTGCTAAGTTGAAACCGTGGAAGATACCGCCTGGCCTGGGCTTGATTAATCTGATTATTTGCAAGTGCTACCTTTCGTTGCTCATATTCAATTTGGCCCGAATTCTCAATACCGCGTTCGATAAAAGATTCCATCGATACTTTTACAGTATCCTGCCCAACAGAAATCATCGGTAGCAAGAAACACAAAAAAAGGATTGCCGATATATATTTCTTCATAGTTATAATATTAATATCGTAATATTCATATCTACCAACGAACAACTAGTAGATTTATTTAAACAAAAAGCCCCTTCCGTTAAGAAGGGGCTTTCTTTAGAGCGGAGGGAGAGGGATTCGAACCCCCGAGACCTAAAAAGGCCTGCCGGTTTTCAAGACCGGTGCATTCAACCGCTCTGCCATCCCTCCAATGTGTCAAAAACTATTTATGCTTCTTCAAGAGCCTGAGCACCGGAAATAATTTCAGAAATTTCGGTAGTAATAGCGCTCTGTCGTGCCCTGTTATACTCAAGCTGAAGATCTTCCTTCATTTCCTGAGCATTTTCTGTAGCATTATCCATAGCTGTCATTCGGGCACCTTGCTCAGCAGCATTCGATTCCAGAATAGCTCTCCAAAGCTGCAAATTCAAGTGCAAAGGTAACAGTTTCTGAAGGATATTTTCTACATCAGGTTCAAAAATATATTCTGTAGAAGAAATATCCTCTTCCTCGTCAACTAACGTTGATGGATCAATCGGTAAAACAGATTCAACAAGTCGGTTTTGTGCAATAACTGATTTAAACTCATTATAAGCTACCTTTACTTCGTCAAAGGTACCTGATTTAAAATCATTGACAACTGATTTCATAATCTCAGTTGCTTTATTAAAAACAATATCATCCCAAAAACCGGGATATTCCGCTATGACGTTATATTTACGCTTTCCAAAATATTTGATTGCCTGTCGGCCAATACACATCAATGACAAGTTGCCATTCTTCTGATATGTACTGTACTCTTTGTTGATCGTGCTTTCAACAACTTTAAACAAGTTATTATTAAACCCACCGCAAAGACCACGATCAGAACCAACCACAATAAATAAAACATTATCTGTTGATTCTGGAGTGCGTAGCAGCACATTATCTTCACTGGAATTTTCAACCAGACGTCCAACTATTTCTTTCATTTTAGAAGCATAGGGACGTGTTGCGATAATACGATCTTGCGCTTTCCGCAGCTTAGCAGCAGCCACCATTTTCATGGCACGCGTAATCTGCTGTGTGTTTTTAATCGATTCTATCCGGTTTCGTATGTCACGAAGATTGGCCATGAATTACGCTTCCTCTTCTTCTTGTGCAGCGTTAAGTTGGTCAATTACAGTCTTGGCAACATCCATTAACTTATCGCCAAACTCATCATCAAGAGTTCCCGATTCAGCAAGATCAGCCATCTGATCGTCGTATTTGACGTGGACGGTCTCAATGTATTCCTGCTCAAACTCTTGAATTTGATCAACATCCAGTTCGTCGAGCAAACCTTCACTGTTAATTTTGAGCAGTGCTATCTGATCTTCAACCGGACGCGGCTCATAAATATCCTGTTTCAATAGTTCAACAGTACGCTCACCACGCTTCAGCTGACGCTGTGTAGCGGGGTCAAGATCAGAACCAAACTTTGCAAATGCCTCTAATTCACGGTACTGAGCTAAGTCAAGTTTCATGGTACCGGACAACTTCTTCATCGACTTAACCTGTGCAGAACCACCTACACGCGATACCGAAGTACCAACGTCAATAGCGGGACGTACTCCCGAATTAAACAGATCCGTATCAAGAAAAATCTGTCCGTCAGTAATTGAAATTACATTCGTTGGAATATAAGCAGATACATCCCCAGCTTGTGTTTCAATAATTGGCAATGCAGTTAATGATCCCCCACCTTTTATCTTGGGCTTCAACTGCTCTGGCACATTATTCATCTGCTTCGCAATTTTGTCATCATCAATAATCTTAGCAGCACGCTCCAAAAGACGACTGTGCAAATAAAATACATCACCAGGATAAGCCTCACGCCCTGGAGGTCTTTTGAGTAGAAGCGAAAGCTCACGATATGCAACAGCCTGCTTTGACAAGTCATCAAAAACTACCAACGCATGACGGCCCGTATCACGGAAGTATTCGCCAATGGCAGCGCCTGCGAATGGTGCAATATAACGCATTGGAGCAGATACACTTGCCGGAGCAGATACAATCGTTGAGTAGTCAATAGCGTCATTATCTTCTAACGCTTTTGCAATACCCGCAACTGTAGATCCTTTTTGACCAACAGCTACATATATACAATGTACAGGTTTGTCGGTGTCTTGTGTTTCTTTCTGGTTGATAATCGTATCAACCGCGACAGAAGTTTTTCCCGTTTGCCGATCACCAATAATTAACTCACGCTGCCCACGGCCAATGGGAATCAATGAATCAATGGCTTTAATCCCTGTTTGGAGCGGTTCTTTTACAGGCTCACGATAAATTACACCGGGAGCTTTACGCTCGAGCGGAATTCGAATGGTATCTCCAGAAATAGGCCCTTTCCCGTCGATAGGACGCCCAAGCGGATCTATAACCCGTCCGAGAAGTCCATCCCCAACGTTAATAGAAGCAATATCATTTGTTCTTTTTACGGTATCTCCCTCTTCAACAGCGCTGGTTTGACCAAAAAGAACCACACCAACATTGTCTTCCTCAAGGTTTAGTACCATTCCGCGAATCGAGTTGCCGTCCTCATCTATCGAATCAGGCAAATCAACAAGTTCACCGGCTTGTACTTTGGACAATCCATACACTCGCGCAATTCCGTCCCCTACCTCGAGGACTGTTCCCACATCATAGGTGTCCGCTTCACTATCAAAGCCGGATAATTGTTTACGTAATATTGCTGAAACTTCGTCTGGTCTAACTTGACTCATTGGTTCAAATGTTATTTAAATCGTCTTTAATTTCTATTCTACAGTTGTTGACAATAACGACTCCTCAAGCTCTTGGAGCTTGTGTTTAACCGTCCCGTCTATTACTGTGTCTTCAATTCGGATAGCCATACCACCTTTTAGCTTTTCATCAACAGTGATATTCATATCCACTTTTTTCTGTGTTTTTTGCTCTAGGTTTTTGTGAAGCAGCTCTTGCTGTTCATTACTTAACTGCTGGGCAACAAACACATCCACAGTAATAATGCCGGCATACTCTTTATATTTTTCAATAAAAGCCTCGGTAATCTGATCTAACAGATTTATGCGATCTTTACGAGATAATAGCTTTAGAAATAGCTTAGTTGGTTCTTCAAGCTCATCAAAAAAGATCTCCTGCAAAGCCTGTGTCTTATCATCATAATTAATGATAGGACTTTGCAAAAACAGAACCAACTCCCGCGATCCCTCCAACGTGTTGTGGATATACTCGATATCTTTTAATAATTCATCGACTTCATCCCGCTCTTTGGCCAACTCAAGAAGGGCGGTCGCATATCTTCGGGCTGCTTTTGTTGTAGGCATCTACCTTAGTTTTTTGAGATGTCTTTTATAAAGCTTTCTACCAGCTTATTATTCTTTTTCTCATCCAATTCAGATTCAATAATCTTGGAAGCCGATTGCACAGCTAAACGTGCCACTTCATCGCGAAGCTCCATCATCGCACGTTTCTTTTCCTGCTCAATGGTTTCACGGGCCTGTTCAATAATTTTTTCGGCCTCTTCCTTGGATTTTTCGATACGTTCTGCGCGGAGCATTTCGGCTTCTTCGATAGCCTCTTTGCGGATTTCTTTAGCCTTTTTCTCGGCTTCCCGCAATGCTTTTTCGTTATCCTTAGAAATCTTCTCAGCGCGTTCTAATGCTTGCTCAGCTGATTCTAAAGAGTCTTTGATGCGGGTTTCGCGCTCTTCAAGTGCTTCCATAATCAATGGTACTGCATACTTACCCATTACGGCAAGAAAGATTACCAGTGACAAGGCTACCCAAAGAGCAAACCCACTACTAAAAGAGAGTATGCCGCCTCCGCCTGCTAAAAATAGCATCATAGTTTAATTTGAATAGTTTAAGTTAACCACCACCAATTCCGAGAGCAAGAAGAATACATACAATAGCACCGATAAGTGCTACACCCTCAATAAGAGCAGCGGTCAAAATCATTGCGCCACGAATATCATCAGATGCTTCAGGTTGACGAGCGATGCTTTCAACCGAACTTTTTCCGATCATTCCGATACCGATTCCAGCACCAACTGCTACAATTCCTGCTCCGATTCCTGCTGCTAATAAACCCATATTTTTTACCTGTTATTTTAGTTTTAAGTTTAGGTTTAGATTATGTGATATAATTAAATCGTTATGCGTGCGCTTCAATTCCTTCTTCATGCGCATGCTCTTCGGCAGCCATTCCAATAAATACAGCCGACAGAAGTGTAAAAATATATGCTTGCAAAAGCCCCACAAAAGCCTTTAATACGTACAAAGCAACCGTTAATGGCACTGCAAAAAAGCTCATTCCAATTCCGGCGATACTTCCAAATATATCTGCAAAGATAAAGATCAATCCCAGAATACAAATAATCATAATCTTACCGGAGAGCATGTTTGCAAACAGACGTACTGCCAACGCAAATGGCTTCGTAAACAATCCAATAATTTCGATGGGGGTAAGAATAATACGCATCCAACCGGGAACGCCGGGAAACCAGAAAACATGCTCCCAGTGATCCTTTGAACCATTCCACTGTGTAATAAAAAACGTAAATGCTGCCAACACCCCGGTAACTGTAATATCTGCGGTTGCAGTTGCCCCCCATGGCAACAAACCAAAAAGATTCATAAATGATATCCCAACAAATACGGTAAACAAATAGGGAACAAATTTCTGATATTTGTCATCAGGGATATTTTTCTTTGTAATATCATCGCGCACGAAAACAAAAACGATCTCAAACAGATTTTGAAACCATCCCTGCGGTTCGGTCTTTCGTCCCACTCCCTGCTTATACTTACGGGCCATTGCTATAGTTATCCAAACTGTTAATATCAGCCCAAACCAGACATACATCAAGTGCGATGTAATAGATAAGTCCATTGTAATCTCTGCCCCATTAGCAGGCATCAGTGCACCATTCTTTTCAACAAAATCACCTGATTCAATAGCACCCTCTGTACTACTGTAGACAAAAAAGTCACCTTCAACCAAAAAGATACGAGGCAGGGGAACGTGATAACCCAAAACCGCCAACTCATGATGGTCGACAACTTTTCCTACAACGTCAATAGGAGCACCTTCGGAATCTTGAGCGGCTTTATCCGAGGCTTCTGTTAATGGGGTGAAGAAGAGAACCAGTAAGAGTGTAACGAACAGTCGGCGGCAGGCCCTTAGCATTAAATTCTAATTATCAGTTTCAAGTAGTTTGTTGATTGAAATAATCTCGATTACAGAGTGGAAAATATAAGAAATTATGAAGCTAACTGTAAAGTAAATTTGATGAATTTTTATGGTCTCATAAATTACTACCAAAGCTACTAAAACCAATAGAAATCTGATACCCAGAGAAAGGTAAAACCGGGTAATAAAATTTGAGCTTTTTTCCGTCTTAATTCGTTTTATGACAAAAAAGTTACTCCCAACAAAAAGGAAGCTCAGTGAAAAACCGACACTTACAGCCAAGTAATGATGTTGACCTAAAAGGAAAGTGATCCCCAATATAATCAGAAAGGCAATAAGAGAATTCCATAAAAATTTGTGCGCCAACTTTTGCACCTGCTGATCCAAACCCCGCCCCTGTTTTACTCCTTATTCAAACGGTCGTTTAACCTAAAGATCAGAATAAAAATATTTATAATACCTACAACGCAACCGCCCAACAGCAACCAAGGGCTGAGGCCAAAATAATTGTCCAACCAATAACCCAGAAGTATGGGGATAGATAGCGCGGCTGCTATTTCTCCCCCCAACGAAATATATTCTAAATAATCAGTCGGCTTTTTACTATTCGTCAATCTTTTTTAGCCTTGGATTTTCCTTTATCAACAGAATTGTCCGACTTGTCATCTTTTGGCTTTGAGCTTCCCAATTTTGAAGACAAACCATTAGTGTTCTTCTTAATTTCCTCTTTGATATTTTCACTCATATGGAATGAACCGTTTATCTGGGATCCTTCTTCAGCCAGAATCGTTTTGGTATAAATATCCCCTTCTATAGTAGCCGATTTGCGAAGAATAAGCTTGTTGGTTACTCGTACTTCGCCATCGATATCGCCGGCAATATCAGCATCAACCGCTTCAATATTACCTTCGACTTTACCTGTTGATGAAACAATGATTTTACCTTCCGCCTCTGCTTCCCCATCCAGGGTTCCAGCAATACGGACATCATTTTTTGTTTTCAAGGTACCTTTAAGTTCGGTGCCTTCACTTATCATATTTACTGAGGGTAAATTCTTACCGGATTTATTAGAACTCATAGATTCCTTGTCTTTCTTATTATTATTAAACATAAACTTCTTAAGATTTTATTAAATACGTATTCGGATTTTGGGGCACTCCATTTTTCCAAATTTCCAGATGCAAATGAGGACCGGAGCTTAATACCCCCACATCACCAGTTGTTCCCAAAATATCACCTTTCAAAACAATATCACCAATAGATTTTGACACGCTTGCCGCATGTTTATATACCGTTATTATACCATCACTATGCTGTACATGCAGCACATATCCATAATTGATCGTCCAATCTTGGTTAATGATCGCGCCATCGGCTATTGCTTTAAAAGATGTTCCCTGCTTTGTAGCAATATCAATACCGTAATGTCCATTTTCGGGATTAAATCCCCGGGTAAATGTGCCATTAACAGGGTAATCAGTCGGGAATTCAGGTGCTTGCTCAAATATATTCGAGAATATTATCTCGTTTTGAGACAACGTTCCACTATTATTTACTTCAGATGTAAAGTCAAGTTCCGATCTTTTTTGATTCGCTGATTGCATTGCAACGGAACTGCCCTCATTTACAGCAAAAGAAGTATCATCACCAGCAGCAATAACCTGCTGAATTTCTGCCAGCTGTGTATCACGCGCTTCTAAAGAGTCTTTCAGGGCCTGTACTTTCTGGGATACCTCAACAACTCGATCACGGAGCTGCGCATCATGCTGATTATACAACAAGCCACTTATAGGTGTAAACATAACAAGCAGTAGCACGATAATAGTAACGGTCAACAGTGAAACATAAAACAGGTTCCACATCCTTGAAGGTTTAAAGTTATAGGATGTGGAAGATTCCGGATCATCATCAAAAACAACAAAGGTAAGATTCTGATCCTGGTTTTTAAATAACCGTTTTAGAAATTCGAGCATGGAGCCTGTGATTTACGCTTCGGGCGTTGGTCCGCGATAATTAAATGGGACATCAATGTCATCATTGTTATTTGATATCGCTCCATTCTCATTCTCATAGCGCTTAATGTTTTCAGAAAGTGCATTCATTAACCGCTTGGCATGATCCGGGGTAAGAACCATTCGCTTGACAACTTTTGCCTTGGGAGCTCCCGGCATAACTGAAATAAAATCGAGAATAAACTCGGAAGGTGAATGGGATATCATTACCAAATTGGAATAGGTACCCGAAGCTTCTTCTTCAGGTAATTCAATTTGAATCTGTCCCTGATTAAAATCTTTTGTTTGATCGGCCATAATAAAAGAGTTACAAATTAAATTTGCCGTTCGTTACTCATCGGAATCTAAAAATCCGTGGTCGTCCATCCATTCATCATTATAAATCTTTGAAACATAACGCGTGCCACTATCGGGTAAAATAATGACCATAGTATCATCTTTACCAAAATCATTATTTCGGGCATATTCAAGAGCCCCATAAACTGCAGCACCGCATGAACCGCCGACAAAGAGTCCTTCTTTCTTGGACAGTTTGCGCGTCATCTGAAAAGCATTTTTGTCATTCACCTGTACAACCTCATCCAGCAGATCAAAATCCATGTTTTCAGGTATAATATCTTCTCCTATCCCCTCTGTCAAATAGGGATGAATTTCATCCTTATCAAATTCCCCGGTTTCAAAATAATGTTTGTAAACCGAGCCTACGCTGTCAACACCAATCGTTTTAATTTCAGCGTTTTGCTCTTTTAAATATTTTGAGGTACCTGATATGGTTCCTCCAGTCCCCATTCCCGCCACATAATGCGTTACATTGCCTTCGGTTTGCTCCCAAATTTCGGGTCCCGTGGTCTCGTAATGAGCCTGGGTATTACTGGGGTTATCATATTGATTGGGATAATATGAATTGGGTATTTCTTCACTCAGTCGCTTAGCAACAGAATAATAACTGCGCGGATCATCAGGTTCTACATCCGTAGGGCAAATCTTCACTTCGGCACCCAAAGCTCGCAACAAATCTATTTTTGATTTACTTTGCTTATCAGTCGTGGTAAAAATACAATCGTACCCTTTAATGGTAGCTGCAAGCGCTAACCCCATACCCGTATTTCCGGACGTCCCCTCAATAATGGTTCCCCCAGGTTCGATGAGCCCTTTCTCTTCGGCATCCTCAATCATTTTAAGCCCGATTCGGTCTTTCACACTTTGTCCCGGATTAAAATATTCTACCTTAGCCAGTATAGTCCCTTCAAATTCTTTTGCGACCTCATTTAGTTTTACCAGCGGCGTATTGCCGATAGTCTCTAATATGGAATTGTAATACATCTTGTAATTCGTATGGTTGCTATTTTGATAAAAGTTAAAAAATCTAAGCGTCGGAATATAGGAATTTTGAGTTCTCTACTCGAAAAAAGATTTTTATCACACGATTGATAAAGCTGACTGTCTCAAAAAGTTCTTTATTCGAAGAGTAAACTCTGTTATCTTCCTTAAAAATTAACGTCTAATAAAGATTTATGTTTGTAAAACAAAAAAAGCCAAAAGATTTTGATTGCGGATACAACCTCGATCGCATGATTGATTCACTGCCCCGAATTACTGATGAAGAAGAACGAGTAGAATATGCCGAGCGTGCAGTAGGGCTTATAAAACAAAGCCATCCAAATTGGGTTGATGAAGATGGGAAAAGTAAAGCTGCCTGGGATCACTTTTTTGAATTAGCTGACTACAACCCCAATGAATACGGCATTTATAATCCCTTTGATTCCGGGGAAAATGGCAACGTCCAGTAATAGCATAAGCCGCTATTCCGCGACAGCAGCTTCTACCTTGTTGGAGTGAAAATCCTTTTCCAACAAACTAAAAATCAGTTTATCACAATATGCATCATTTTTGATAACGTGCTCGCGCAATTGTCCTTCTTGCTGGAATCCAAGTTTTTCAACACTTTCTATCCACGAGGTGTTAAAATCGAAGGCTGTTGTTCCAACCTTGTGCATTTCCTTCTCATTAAAACAGTGATCGAGCACAATTTCTAAGGCTTCAACATCGTATCCCTTGTCGGCATACTTGCGATCACCAATTGTACAGTTCACAAAGCAGCGCCTATTATATTTGTCGATTGCGTGAATATCTACAATGCCAATAAGCTTATCGTTTTCAGATAAATGAATCTCGAACAGTTCGCTGGTTTCATTTCGCTCATCCAAAACCGATTTAATCCGCTTTAGAAAAGTCTCAAAACTCTCGTGCTGATGCGGATAATCAGAATCGTAGTAATTCAGTTCCTTGTCATTATTCCATTTATAATGAACGGATACATTCTGAAGGTTAAACTCCTTTATTTCTACCATGGGATCTGTATGTAAATGATATTAGCCTGTGCTGTAATATTATCGCTTCAATTTTCTTAATCTTAACATAGACATGCAAACTTATTTTTCCGTTTTAATGAAAGCGCTTTCAGTAAACAATTGATTAAAAAAAAGGATAATTGTTATGGAAATATCAATTTTCAATTTATATTGAAACTTATGAAAGTTGATATTGAAAAAGTGTAATTACTCCATGAATGACAATTCTTTATCAGATTTAAAAGCTTATCAACCATCTGTGGTTACTTGTTTTAATAATTCGGAGTTCAGCAATTTCTTAGATAACCTTTTCAAAAACTCCACTCCACGATACGCCACATTTAGTTTTCCAATCCAGTCCATTGATCCTCTGGCCTACCTTGAAATGTGCTGGAAAAAAGAAACTTTTCAGTATTACTGGGAGAAACCAACCGATGAATTTGCTATTGCTGCCGGAAACGAAATTACATCGATTACGGCTACAGGTTCTGAGCGATTTTCCGTAATCAATAAAAAGATTAAAACAATTCGCCAGAATACAGCAGAGTTCTCAGCCATCTCTCATCCATACTCGGGATTGTTTTTAATTGGCGGGTTTTCCTTTTTTGATAAAAATTATGATGAACTCTGGGAGGATTTCCCCCCCGCATCGTTTACGCTTCCGGAGTGGATGATTATTAAAGATGGAAAATTTACAGTGGCCACATTTGCGGTTGATCTAAACACATTTAGCGCAGCCAAACAACTGTATGATTATATCACTGATCAACTTGAAGATCTCAAAACTACGTTAGAGCAAAAAAGCCCGGCCGGTAATCCTGCTCAAAATGGAGAGCCTTCAACTGCCCCACTCCCTAAGCAAAAATCAGATTATCAAAAATGGTCTGACTCTGTGAATGAGGCTAAAAATCTTATCAGCAAAAATACTTTTGAAAAAATTGTTTTAGCACGCAGTATTAAAGTATCCAAGAATACCGAATTTTCCCCGACACAGGTTGTTAACAACCTCCGCAAACAATATTCAAACTGCTACAATTTTCTAATCCACAAGCCAACCGGAAACACCTTTTTAGGATCCACTCCGGAACGGTTGATCTCTGCCCGAAATAAATTACTTCTCACCGAAGCACTGGCGGGAAGCATAGAAAGGGGAAACACAGCTACTGAAGATGCTTTCTTGGAAAAAAAATTATCGGGTAATGGCAAAGATCAGAACGAACATAATTTTGTAATTCAGGATATTGAAGAACGCCTGGAGCCTTTTGTAAAAAAATTAAACCGAAGTGCTACACCCGAAATAAAAAAGCTATCGAATGTCCAGCACCTCTACACCCCTATCCGGGCACAATTAAATGATGAATCAAATATATTTGATGTGCTCGGTCAACTACATCCTACTCCGGCAGTGGGTGGATATCCCTGGCAAAAAGCGGCTCCATATATTAAAGACCTGGAACATTTTGAACGCGGAAGATATGCCGGTCCTGTCGGTTGGATAAACAGCAAGGGAAATATGGAATTTGCTGTAGCTATACGCAGTGCTTTATGTACAAAAGATTATGCCTATTTATTTGCGGGATGCGGAATTGTTAAGGATTCGGATCCTGCTACCGAATGGGAAGAAACAAATCTTAAGTTGAAGCCAATGCTTTCGGCCCTGCAGTATGACTGATCAACACCACGGAAATGTAGCCTTACAGTGGACCAATACCTTTTTCCAAGTACTTTACAAGTACGGTGTTGAACACATTGTGGTGTCCCCCGGCTCTCGCTCTACCACGTTAACATTGGCCGCTGCTTCAAATCCACAGCTTCAAAAGCATGTTATTTTGGATGAGCGATCGGCTGCTTTTACGGCACTTGGCATCGGTAAAGCCAGTAATACCCCGGCCGTCTTAGTTTGCACCTCCGGAACTGCTTTAGCCAATTATTATCCGGCCGTCATTGAAGCTCGGCAATCGGGTGTGCCCATAATTTTAGCCACTGCCGACCGTCCTCCTCACTTGCGGGCCACCGGAGCCAACCAAGCTATCGATCAGCTCAAAATTTTTGGGGATTATCCGGTCTTTTTCCACGAGGTCGGAGAACCTCGATCAGGTACAAAAGATCTACAGCGAATGAGGCTGTTAGCCCAACAATCGGTATCTGTTTCCCGGGAAAAACGGGGACCTGTGCACTTGAATTTCCCATTCCGCAAACCACTGGAACCGACTGATGAGGTGTTGGATCAAATCCAAGAAGAAAATAAAGAGCTGCTAAGTTCTAATGTGAGAAATAAAAACACTTCAACTGCTTTTAGCTTAAGCACCTCACTTCAAAAAACACTTTCATCCGCCCGAAAGCCACTTATTATAATTGGTCCCCTTGCTCCCAATGATGATATAGAATCTATCTCGAAACTCGCTGATGAACTTGAGGCTCCCATCTTGAGCGAATCTTCCATTGACAGCCCGAATACCATTCATGGATTTGCAGGATTTTTACGTAATGCGGATAGACGTAACCACCTCGAACCAGATGTGATTTTACGCTTTGGATTTCAGCCCACAAGTAAAAACTTAACACTTGCTTTGGACGAGTGGGATACTAAGCACCATTTTCATTTTACAAGTACGGATGACTGGCAAGATGCTACTTTTTCTGGTGCAGAACGCATTCGTTGGATGGGACAAAAAATCCAACTCGAAAATTCCCCGACAAAAACTGACTCAACCTGGGTGGAAAGTTGGAAACAAATCGAAAACGAGTTTGATAATTATTCTCAAAAAATGATTAGTCAGTACTCGGAATTAACCGATGGCAATGTATATTACCAGTTAACGCCAAAAATTCCTACCAACCACTTTATCGCCGTTTCTAACTCTTTTCCCGCCCGCGACATCAATCTTTTTGGGCGGCAATCATCAACTATACCTCTCTTTTTGAATCGCGGTGCCAGCGGTATCGACGGCGTTACCTCAACAGCGATGGGAATTGCTAAAGGATTGCAAAAATCAGGCGTACTTTTTACCGGTGATCTGGCTTTTTTACACGACACCAACGCCCTGCTTAATCATAAAAATATGACCCAATCCCTGGTTATCGTTGTGATCAATAATGGCGGGGGATCTATTTTCAGGATGCTACCTATTCACAAGAACAAACAACATTTTGAGTCCTATTTTGAAACCCCTCAAGATGTAGATATTAATACACTAGTAAGCGCTTATGATATTCCTCATTATTTGGTAAAATCTTTTCCCGAGCTCCAAAACCTTGATCTGTCTTCAGTAATTAATAAGCATAAAGGGCTATCGATTATCGAATGCCAAACTGATGCCGATGCTTCGATGGAGCTCCGTAGTAAACTCTGGAGTTTTTAATTATGGAACTTCTTGAAATCAACAAACAGGAATATGCAGTCCAGATACATCAGCAGGATGAGAACCTACCCTGGCTGTTGATGCTGCACGGTTTTATGGGTGACCACCGTGTTTTCAATCATCTGATCAAAGATCTAACCGTTTCCTGTAATCCGGTAACGATCGACTTATTGGGGCATGGTCAATCATCCAAGCCAACAGATACAGCCAGATATAACGAGTCGCACCAGATCGATGATATTTTACAACTGATTTATAAATTAAATCTTTTTCCTCTGTTTCTGTACGGTTACAGTATGGGCGGACGGTTGGCTTTGAAAACAGCTTTTAAAGATTCTGATCTTTTCCGGGGCTTAATTCTTGAAAGCACGACGAATGGCATCGAAGATGAGGGTGAACGAAAAAAAAGACAACAAATAGATCAACAACGCGCAAATGCCGTTGAATCTGATTACGAGGCCTTTCTATCCAAATGGGAAGAAGCCCCCCTTTTTCAATCTCCGTTGGCTGTTGATCAAGAACTATTGGGCAAATATCATCAAATACATTTAGATCAAAATCCAGATGCCATGGCTGCCTCTTTGCGTGGATTTGGAACCGGATTAATGACTCCTGAAACTGAGTACTCCAAAGGTTTCAACAAACCTGTTATGCTTATAGCAGGATCAGCAGACGAAAAATATAAACGCATCAACAAACAGTTGACTAATTTTTTCTCTAATGTCCACCTCTGTTTTATCAAGGCCGGACATCGTGTTCACTTGGATAATCCCAATGAACTCACAAACGAATTAACCAATTTTATCGATTAAAATCTGTTATTATGAACTGGAAAACCGTCGAAGAATACGAAGATATCACCTTTAAAAAATCCAACGGTGTGGCACGTATTGCTATCAACCGACCGAAAATTCGCAATGCCTTTCGTCCCAAAACTCTCTTTGAACTACAGGATGCTTTTCTGGATGTCCGCGAAGATTCTTCTATCGGCGTCGTACTGCTCACCGGCGAAGGTCCGTCGCCCAAAGATGGAAAATGGGCCTTCTGCTCCGGCGGTGATCAAAACGTGCGCGGTAAAGCAGGCTACAAAGATGATCAAGGCACGCCCAGACTAAATGTCTTAGATCTTCAGCGATTGATTCGATTTATGGGCAAAGTTGTAATTGCCGTAGTTCCCGGCTGGGCCGTAGGCGGCGGACACAGCCTGCACGTAGTTTGTGATCTCACCATCGCCAGCAAAGAGCACGCGATTTTCAAGCAAACCGATGCCGACGTTGCCAGTTTTGACGGTGGTTTCGGCTCCGCCCTGCTGGCCCGACAAGTGGGACAAAAGAAAGCACGCGAAATCTTTTTTCTCGGTCGTGATTACTCGGCACAAGAGGCGTATGATATGGGGATGGTTAACGAAGTTGTTCCCCACGATGAGCTCGAAGAAACGGCCTATCAGTGGGCACAAGAGATCCTGGAGAAAAGTCCCACCGCCATTCGCATGATTAAATACGCCTTTAACCTCATAGATGACGGCATGGTAGGACAACAGGTATTCTCCGGCGAAGCTACGCGACTCGCTTATATGACAGATGAAGCCCAAGAAGGACGTGACGCTTTCCTCGAAAAACGCAACCCAAACTGGGATGATTATCCTTGGATTGGGTGATAATAGATTTTATCATCCTATTTTTGAAGGTAATCAAGGACTACAAAACGGGTAACAAACGGTGGTACTGAAGCAGATTTACTCTTCGAAACCTTCGTGTAGTAGGAAGCTACTGTACGAAAAAAACTCGTCCCAAGATCTATATTTCTTAATATTTTTAACAGATACTGAAATAAATTCAGTATGACACTTCATTTATTAAAATATCAGCCTATTAAAAAAAGCCCGCTACGTAATGCAGCGGGCTTTTTAATTGAGATATTTAACTTTGGTAATTTTTATGAGCAGCCGGTGGTCGATCCACAAGTGATGCATTTCTGACAGGTACCGTTACGGACCATCGTCATACTACCACACTCAGGACAAGAATCGCCGGTGTAACCCAGCTCCTTGGCCTTTTCGTAGTCACTTTGATAACTATCGTCATCAGCTGTGGTTTGCGCTTGTTTCGTCGGCTGCGATTCTACAACGGTTTCCGGCTGATCTGAACTTCCATTTTTATCAGGTTGCTCTGACCTATCCACCTTATTTGCCTTTTCCTTGGACTGCTTCTCCTCTTCAGAAGGACGTATTTTACGGGTCATCACTTCTTCTGCAGGAACATGGGCCAGATCATCGCGACCGAGATACGTTACGGCAAGCTCACGGAAAATATAGTCGATCACCGAAGTAGTCATCTTAATATGCGGACTTCCGCTAACGGTTCCACTCGGCTCGAATTTGGTGAACGTAAATGCATCCACAAATTCTTCAAGTGGTACACCGTGTTGCAAGCCAAGCGATATCGCAATGGCAAAACAGTTTGTCAAGCTACGGAATGCTGCTCCTTCTCGGTGCATATCTAAGAAGATTTCACCGAGCTGGCCATTTTCATATTCACCAGTACGTAGGTACACACTTTGTCCGCCAATTTTCACCTTCTGGGTGTACCCATTTCGGCGGCTGGGCAAGCGCTTGCGCTCAGCTACATACTTGTGAACAATGCGTTCAGCTGTTTCTACCACTTTATCTTGCTCTGCCTTTGTCTCCTCGTCAAGATCTTCTTCGTCAAAATCCTCAAAGACATCGCTGAGGCTATTCAACGGCTGACTTAACTTAGAACCATCACGATACAAGGCATTGGCTTTCAGCATCAGCTCCCAGGATTCCATATATGCATCCTTGAAGTCCTCAACTGTTGCCTCATTAGGCAAGTTAATGGTTTTGGAAATTGCGCCAGAAACGAACGGTTGCGCTGCGGCCATCATGCGGATGTGTCCACCCGGCTTAATGTACCGAGTACCGATGCGTCCACAGCGATTAGCACAGTCAAATACCGGCAGATGCTCATCTTTCAAGTGTGGAGCGCCTTCAACGGTCATCGTACCGCAAACGTAATCGTTCGCTTCCTGAATTTCTTCTTTAGAAAATCCAAGATGCTTGAGAATATCAAATTGAGGATTTGCTAATTGCTCATCAGATAGACCGAGTTCTTCTTTACAGAAATCTTCGCCCAGCGTCCACTGGTTAAAGGCAAACTTGATTTCAAAACTGCTTGGCAGCGCTTCTTCAATCGCTTCAAGCTGTTTATCTCCAAATCCTTTTTCGCGGAGACTTTCCTCATTAATATGGGGACAGCCATCGAGCGAACCATGCCCTTTAGCATAGTTGATAATTTCTTCACGCTCTTTTGGACTGTAGCCAAGATTCTCAAGCGCTTTGGGGACGCACTGATTTATGATCTTAAAGTGTCCGCCGCCGGCAAGTTTCTTGAACTTAACCAATGCAAAATCAGGTTCAATGCCAGTAGTATCGCAATCCATTACCAGACCTATTGTTCCCGTTGGAGCAATTACGGTAACCTGCGCATTGCGATAGCCGTGCTTCTCTCCCATTTTAACGGCTTCATCAGAATCTTCACGAGCAGCCTTAAGAAGGTTATCAGGACATTCATTCGCATCAATGCCCATCGGCTTCACGGTCAGATCCTCGTACTCATCGGGATCCACATTATAAGCCGCTCGTTTATGATTTCGGACCACTTTGAGCATCGGCTCTTCATTGGCTTCGAACCGCTCGAAGGTACCAAGCTCTTTGGCCATTTCCGCACTGGTTTTATAGGCATTCATGTGGATAATGCTCATCAATCCACCGGCAATAGCACATCCTTCATCACTGTCATAAGGCACGCCCTGTACCATCAGTGCGGCGCCTAAATTGGCAAATCCGAGTCCGAGCGTACGATATTTGTACGACAGATCGGCTATTTCTTTAGATGGGAACTGTGCCATCAGTACTGAGATCTCCAGCACTACGGTCCACAGACGAGAAGCATTCCTCAGCGCTTCAACATCAAACTCATTGCACTCATCTGTTTTAAAATATTTCATCAAGTTTAATGATGCCAAGTTACAAGCCGTATTATCGAGGAACATATATTCCGAACACGGATTACTTCCGTTAATCGGTCCGTCATTGGGACACGTATGCCATTCATTAATGGTATCGTGATACTGTGCACCAGGATCCGCGCATGCCCACGCTGCATTTGAGATCTGATCCCACAGTTCGCGGGCCGGCATCGTTTTATGGGGTTCAGGTTCACGTCCTTCTTCGGCAGCTTTCCGCTTTTCCGTTCTCCAATAAAGATCCCATTCGTCATCATTTTTGACGGCTCGCATAAACTTATTGGGAATACGAACGGAGTTGTTTGAATTTTGTCCACTTACCGTGCGATACGCCTCGGAATCCCAATCCGTATCATAGGTTTCGAATTCCAGATCAGTATATCCTTGTGCAGCCAGCTGAACAACGCGCTCAATATAATTCAGTGGCACCTGATCTTGCTTCGCCTCCTTAATGGCTTTGCCAAGTTCTTTGTTTTTCACAGGATCACGACTTACCGCACCGTTAAACGTGCGTCCGTCAATTTCTACTGGCTTGTTGCAAAGCTGGATGATTTTCTTGAGATGCTTTTCCAAAATTTTAGATCCGGCAACCATAGAGGCTACTTTTTGTTCTTCCCGAACCTTCCAATTCACATACTCTTCAATATCGGGATGATCAAGATCCAGCGTTACCATCTTGGCTGCACGCCGCGTGGTACCACCCGATTTAATAGCACCGGCTGCCTTATCCCCAATTTTGAGAAAACTCATCAATCCCGATGATTTTCCGCCACCGCTCAAAGGTTCTCCTTCACCACGGATTTTCGAGAAGTTACTTCCCGTTCCGGATCCATACTTAAAGAGACGGGCTTCTCGGACCCATAAGTCCATAATTCCGCCCTCGTTAACGAGATTGTCATCGATACTCTGGATAAAACAAGCATGCGGCTGCGGATGAGAATAGGCGTCATCAGACTCTGTTAATTCTCCTGTTTTTCCATCTACATAATAGTGACCTTGCGACGGACCATTAATGCCATATGCCCAATGTAAACCGGTATTAAACCATTGGGGACTGTTTGGCGCCGCCATCTGATTGGCCAGCATATAACTAAGCTCGTCATAAAAAACTTTCGCCTCTTTCTCAGAATCAAAATAATCGTGCTTCCATCCCCAATACGTCCAACAACCGGCAAGACGATGAAAAACCTGGCGGCTGTCATACTCTCCGCCATAATAATCATCTTCATCAATCCCTTCCTTTTTCATTGCTTTCTCGTCAGCTTCTGATCGCTGCAACCACTCCGGCACTCCTTTCTCTTTTACTTTCTTTGTAATCTGGGGTACGCCTGCCTTGCGAAAATATTTTTGGGCAATCACATCTGTTGATACCTGCGACCAACTCTCAGGTACAATTAATTCTTCCATTAAAAATACAGTCGATCCATCGGGATTTTTTATCTCCGACCTTCGACTTTCAAAATCCATATCTCCAAATGGACTGTCCCACTCCTCTTGTGTATAAAATCGCGTAAATTTCATATGACTAACTACGGTTTATTTTAATAATTTTTGACTTAGTTGGAAGGCTCTGAAAAAGCACAAATTTATGTCGTTCTCTTTCAATTAAATATAAAGGAATGCGACTATGGAGCAAGCCAAAAACCTCAAAACTTTTCCACAAAAAGTAGAAGTTATCCACAATGGATCACGGATTTTGGCGGAAATATTGCAGACTTTTTTATCTGATTTAAAAAAGATTGTGGATAACTCTAAACAGGTCTACAATCGGGATCAAAGCTTCACTAAAAGTACTTTCAAAAGTCCAAATTTGCATTGTTCAACAAATGGGAATTCTATTTCAATAAAAAAGCCTCCTTCCATCAGGAATTATGAAAGGAGGCCAAAAACAATTATGCATTTGAACTCTATAACTGGTACTGCAACTTGATAAAGTATCCTCGTCCCCGGGTGTTGTAACCGTTAATCTCTTGGTAATCAGTATCAAAAAGATTCTCAACCTTTAATAGTGTAGATAGATTTTCCGTAACTGAGTAACCCATCGTAGCATTTGTTACGTTATAACCTGAAATATCACTGCGATCGAGAGCTCCATACGGCCCCAAGCTTGCGCTGTAATAAACATCATCCCTAGAACCAACGAATCGTGAATCGATTTTGATTCGCAATTTATCAGTAGCTAAATACGATGCTCTCATAAAGGCATTAACGGATGGACGTCGTGTTAAACCCTCAATTTCTTTTTCTTCGGTTACATAGGCTCCGCTCTCATATATTTGTACATGATTGCCTCCTGTATATGCTGGATCGATATCATCCGGCGAAAAGGTTAATGTTGATCGAGTAAGAGATACGTTCCCTTTTAAATTTAGCTTGGGAATTATTCTGGCAGAAGCCGATGCTTCAAGTCCTGAAACCTCCTGCTCAGAAGCATTTATATACGTATCACCGAGGTAATCTGAATCGGGAAAGCTTCCACTTAAATTTTCGATTGCGGTATCACCATTCCACAAGTACACATATTCGATCACATCACTTACAACTGTTTTAAAAGCAGACAATTCAAAAGAAAACTGACTGCCAACCTCTTGCTTCCATCCAACTTCGTAGGATATCGATGATTCGGGATCCAGGTTTTCATTCCCCCGATTGGTATAGCTGCCCGCACTTTGCGACGGCGAATAAAGCTGGTAAAGCGAAGGGGCATTAAATCCACTGGTAACAGCGCCGTATAAAAGTGTGGACTCGGCAAGCTGCAGCTTGGGATTTATCTCATACGTAAAGTGGGAACCGAACTCATCGTGATGCACAAATCTTCCTCCCAATCCCAGCGAAAACGATTCTAACTGATCGGCAATTAATCCTCCATTAAAATTCGATTGGGCATATCCATTATAGATAATTTCTTTTAGTCCCAATGAATCCAAATCCGTTGTAGACTCATACACCCCAAACTGCGACCGACTATATACATAATTACGAGTTGACATTGTTTGTTGCGATGTGGAAGCACCGGCAACAAATCGGATATGATTTCCATCAATAATAGCCTTTAACTCATTCTCCCAGAGTGATCCTTTGGCGTTAAGTTCGGTATAAATACCATCATATGTACCGTCGGGACCTACAAGCGATGAATCATTGACAAAATCCCTGTTTAAATCAGAGTAGGCGCCTTGGAATTCTATAACTATCTGATCCGATAATTCCACACCGCCTCCAAAATTAAAAAGGTCTCGCTCAAACTCGGTATAGGCGTTACTATCATCCTGATAAGCACCCTGATCAACATCACTGCGCTGGTCGACGCGTCGATAAGATGCATACAAATCATACTTATCAGTCGAATAACCCAGCTTACTCACTAAATCAATTTTATTGAAGTCATCTTGATCTTGAGGATTAAATGCGTTGGGGCTGGATACCGTATCAATGGTTGCATCCAATCCATTCGTCAGTTGAAAATTCGCTCCTACATTAGCATACCATCCACTATCATGAGCATAATTAGCAAATAGGCTATTTGTAGTAGAATACGTCCCTTCACCGAATCGCCCGTGTTTGGTTTCTGCGTTTACATTAAATCCTTCTGCACCCTTCTTTTTTGTAATAATATTAACAACTCCGCCAATAGCTGAAGAGCCATAGAGGGTACTGTGCGATCCGCGAACGATTTCTATTCGCTTTATACCGGTAAGCGAAAGCTCTGAAAGATCAATAGAATTATTATTGGTAGAAGGATCGCTGATTCGAACGCCGTCGATTAGTACAACGGAATGATTAGAATTGGCATTGCGAATAAACCCCTGCTGTAGCGAGCCGGGCGTTTGTCCCGATCCTATCATATGCAAGCTCTGCTGTTGCGCCAACAACTCACTAACATTGGTATACACCGCATTCTGAATTTCATCCTGCGAAATCACAGTAACGTTGCGCCCTACCGACTGCGGGGATTGTTCATATTTGCTGGCACTGATTATAATTTCGTCCAGCTCATAGATTGTAGAGTCGGTTTCCACATTGTTTTGTTGAGCCAGCGCTGGTGTTATTATCCAAAGAAAGGCCGTCAAGGCACACAGCCCTGAAAGTGATCGTTTAGTTCTGGTCATAATTAATAATTAGGTTACAAATGATGATTTATTCATCATTCGTACCTTTGGGTATCAAACTTGGAAGGTATAAATACGTTCTGATAGCCAGAAACGACATTTACTCTTCGCTTTTCTCCCGAAAGCTACGAATGCTGTGCGTTGGCAGGTCTTCTGGCTTGTTCCGCTTTTGACAACCTTCCCGTCCCAACCCGGTTAAGCCGGGAGAAACAGTGGTTCAAGAAAGATCAAAAGGTTATGGAACTCACAGCATCGGGGAATGCTCCGGATTTTCCCGAAAACTATCGGGAGCACCGGATTCCCTTTTAATCCCATCCCGAAAACATTTCGGTAATAGGAACCAATGCACGCGACGAAAATACGGGGTGCGCTGTATAAATCAAAACCTATTGCCGTTAATTCTGATTTTTTCTTAGTGCTTCCAATAGATCTTTTATGGATGAACAATAATGCTCATTCTCTTCTGAAATGATCTTCCATTCAAATGTATCTTGTTTTGAACGGACCTCAACCTGTCGAGCTATTCCGTTATTTTCGACGACCTTATATCCCTCGCGTTCAAGAGCACGCCGCGTCCAAAATGTTGGTACTGCATCCCCAATTAAGTGAATAGGTTCTTTATTGGGATTATGAAGCGTAAAGGAGCCGGTACTGCGATCGAAATCAAAGCTGTCTTTTTCAAAAACGGATTCAAATGTCCCATCCAATACAAGGTCTTCTGGTGTACCCGTTATCACTTTTCCATCACGACTAATGAGCCACAAAGTGTCGGCCGCCTTAAGGGCCAGATCCAATTCGTGTGTAGATAATAAAATCCCCTTTTGGGTATCATGAGTCAGCTTTCGCAGCAACCGAATAATTTCCACTCGGTTAGGTAAATCAAGATGAGCGGTAGGTTCGTCGAGCAATACCGCAGAAGTATCCTGCGCCAACGCCCGGGCAATCATCACTTTTTGGCGTTCACCATCACTCAGGTGCAATACATCCCGATCAACAAACTGCTCAATGCCTGCAGATGCAATAGCCCACTCTACAATCTCTTTATCTTTTTTATTGAGTGATCCAAACCAGCCGGTATAAGGTGACCGCCCAAAGGCCACCAGCTCATACACGCTGATATTTCCAATGGTAATACGATCAGTTAAAACGGTACTTATCTTCTGCGCAATTTCTTTTACTGCAAAAAAATCTAAATTCTTTCCGTTAAGTAATACATCTCCATCCAAAGGATTATGCAGACCTGTTAACGTTCGAATCAGCGTAGATTTTCCTGATCCATTGGGACCTAACAGGCATACGACCTCCCCGCCCTGCAGTTCTACATCTATGTTAGATGCCACAACCGTTGGGGATTTCCTTCGCCCTTTGGCAGGGAATCCGATATCAAGGTTTTGGGTCGATATTATGGAGTTATTATTATTCATCAGAAAGAAGCCTGCAGATTTTTCCGCTGGATGATTACCCAGATGACAACCGGCGACCCTACCATAGAGGTAACTGCACTGATAGGTAGCGTAGTTGTTGATCCCGGGACTTGAGCAATAATATCACATGCAAGTAATAAAATTGCTCCCATCAATAAGGTGGCGGGAATTAATACACGATGATCGTTGGTTCCCATTAATGATCGGGTAAGATGCGGTACGGCGATGCCCACAAACCCAATGGGTCCACAGAACGCAGTGATACCTCCCGCCAGTAGGCTTGTGCTCACGATAATCCAGATACGTGAACCGGAAACCGACAGCCCCATACTGCGTGCATAGTTTTCCCCCAGCAAAAGTCCGTTTAATGGCTTTGAAAGTGCCATCGCAATCCCGCCTCCAACAAATGCTACCACGACCAATATCCAGAGCTGATCCAATGGTACGCCACCAAGGCTCCCAAACGTCCAAATGAGATAATCCTGAATCTGTTCAGGTCGACTAAAATACTGCCAGATACTTACCAGCGCGATCGTCAGATTCCCGATCATTAATCCGATAATCAACAGCGTTACATTATCGCGGACTTTAATAGAAATAAGGAGGATAAGCAATAGTACGGCAGCGGCACCGAAACTGGCAGCAATCACAATGACCCAGCTCCCAAACGCCGATAATTGCTGAATGGCAAAAATACTGGTGATAGTCCCGCCGGCCAGCATCACAATAGCAACACCTAAACTTGCCCCTGCAGTAATACCCAATACCGACGGACCGGCCAATGGATTGCGAAAAAGGGTTTGCATGAGCAATCCCCCAACTGATAACGCACTGCCGGCTAAGACGGCTGTCACGGCCCGGGGAATACGAATGTTAATGATAATTTTATTCCAGGCTTCGCTGGCAGCTTCTCCCCCAATCAAAATTTGGACGATATCACCTAAGGGTATATCTACCGACCCCAATGCTAAATTAATCAGCAGAAGTATTAAAAGTCCGACAACCAACAGTCCAAAATACAGCGGACGAATCCCCGTCTTATGTTGCGGCGTTATGTCTGTAGTTTCCTTAGCCATCAATCAACTTTCTGATAATAATAGAGCCGATGATTGGGCAGCTGCTGAGGATGGAAAATTTTAATAAGATCAGCCAATATAATTTCGGGATGCACTACTCCCGACTCCCAAAAGTCATTGCCGCCCGACGGACTCGTCCGCTTGTTGTTATTATAAATTTCGCCCGATTGAAACGGTTTGAAATCCTTAAACCGAGAATCTTTCGCCAAGATATCCTCTTTAGAATTTGCAGCGCCGGGATTAATCCAAATATCTGCCTCCAGTCCAATCTCATAAATCACTTCAAAACTCTTGCGGAGCCCGCCTGTCTCATCCGAGCTGAACCATGGATAATCGGCTCCGGCATTCCTTAAAAACTGAGCAGTAAAGCTTTCTCCACCCGATACAAACCAAGCCCCCTTATAAGGCATATTATTGATAACCAACGGCTTGTCTTGTATATCACTTACTTTCGACTTTAGTCGATTATATTCTTTGGCAACCGTATTAAATTTATCATTAGCCAGCTGCTCCTTATTCAGCAGTGCAGCAAGAACTTTTACCCATTCCGCCTTGCCAAGCGGAGTTGTTTCCAGCCACTCCGAGTTAATCATCACATCAACATCGGAATCCATTAAGATTTTTACATTATCAAATTGCGAGGATTGTCCGCCGGAAAGCATGAGCAAGTCAGGATCCATCGACAGGATTTTTTCCTTGTTCAACTCTCCTTGTGGCAGGCTTATCATTTTGCTCTCCTCCAACCGGTTTCGGATATCCTTACTATAAACATAGTCCGCACCTACCATCCCAATCAGAATGTCCGTGGCATTTAACATTTCCGTCAACCCAATATGTGTGGTAGATGTCGTCAGCAGGCTGGTTATTGGGATGGGGATTTCTGTCGTATTCTTAACTTCCACTTCATTAGCAATGTCACGCGGTACTAATGAATACCGAAGGGTATCTACTCGATCCTGAAAAGGCTTTAGAATCTCCAGCAATTTGTAATTTTCGTGGTAGGAAATCTGAAATCCTTCCGCATATTCAGCATGAACAGAATCAGCGAATTGAATATGCCCAATATTTTTAGAGTGAGATTCTGAATCTGCATTTTTTTCAGGTGTACACCCAGCGATTAAAATACACGATATAAACCATCCTAAAAAAAGTACAGGTATGTAAAAAAAACGTAGGCGTATTCGTTTCATGGATTTAGCTTTTCTCCCGAAAGCTTTTTTCCGTCATCAATACCGGCAGGTCTTCTGGCTTACTCCACTTTTGACAACCTTCCCGCCCCGAACATTATCAGGACAGTGGTTTTATGAAGGATCAAAAGCTGTTGGAGCTTACAGCAGCGGGGACTGCTCCGGACTTTCCCAAAAATTTAGGGGCACCGGATTCCCGTTTTAACTGTATCTCAAACGAAATACAGACCTGTATCGAATCAGTAAGTAAAATTAATTGCTGCTCATGATAATAACGGTATTAATATTGAGAAGCCAATTTAGAATGAACTTGGTGATGAGGTTACCATAAAAGATTAAAGCATATAATACTGCTTCCATTTCTGTATCACTCTCTTATATTACCATTTAACTTTTCACTAATTTAATAACTGCTATGATCAAACGATTCGGCACGCTCTCATTAGGCTTATTCCTTGGATTTCTACTGGCTTTCACTTCTGTCCATTTTTTAGATGATGATATTACTCCCCAAGTTATATCCGAAGCTTCGAAATTAATCGGGGTCGACTTTACCCCGGCAGAACGAGATTCAATGACTGCCGAACTTGAAACCAATAGAGAATCATATCAAAGCATCCGTGATCTTGAACTGGATAACGGTATTCCTCCGGCCCTGAGTTTCAACCCTATTCCGCCGGGCAAAACGATTAGCAAAGTGGAACAACCTAATAGTTGGAATTTGTCGGAGGATGTAAACCTGCCGGATCAGCGATCTGATCTCGCTTTTTATACCGTTGAAGAACTTGCATCATTGATTAAGCAACAGAAAATATCCTCTGTTGAACTCACAAAATTCTTCCTCGATCGCATTAACCAATACAACGATACGCTTGAAGCCATCGTTACTGTCACTGAAGAAATAGCTTTAAAACAAGCAAAAAAGATGGACCAAGAGCTTGCAAATGGAAACTATCGTGGGCCATTGCATGGCATCCCATATGGACTTAAAGATTTATTTGCTGTAGAAGGATATAAAACCACTTGGGGAGCCGCTCCTTACAAAGATCAACAAATCAATGAAACAGCAACGGTCGCTAAAAAACTGGAAGAAGCAGGAGCCGTTTTAATTGCAAAAACAACCTTGGGTGCCTTAGCATACGGTGATGTTTGGTTTGGAGGAACAACCAAAAATCCATGGAATCTGGAACAGGGATCGAGCGGCTCATCAGCAGGTTCGGCAGCAGGAACATCAGCAGGTCTTTTCCCTTTTGCCATCGGAACCGAAACCTGGGGATCTATTATTTCTCCCTCCAACAGAACCGGAACAACCGGATTGCGACCTACCTTTGGACGCGTAAGCCGGCACGGTGCTATGGCTCTGAGCTGGAGTATGGACAAGGTTGGCCCCATCACTCGTTCTGTTAAGGATGCTGCTCTCGTTTTTGAAGCCATTCATGGTCCCGATGGAAAAGATCAATCAGTGGTTAACCTTCCCTTCATTTATAAATCGGACGTTGATATTACTGATCTCAAAATCGGATATCTGAAGTCTGCATTTAAAAGTGATTATGACAATCGGCACCGAGACAGTCTTACACTGGCAAAACTAGAAGAGCTTGGGGCGAAGCTTGTTTCAATTGAGCTGCCGGATTATCCTGTCTCAGATCTTAGCTTTATTTTGACAGCCGAAGGAGCAGCCGCTTTTGATCAGCTTACTCTTAGTAATAGAGATGATGAGATGGTTCGGCAAGGAAAGTCAGCTTGGCCAAACCTGTTTCGTTCTGCTCGTTTCATTCCAGCCGTAGAATATATTCAAGCAAACCGGGCCCGACAGGTGCTTATTCAAAAAATGGATTCAGTTATGCAGCAAGTGGATATGTACATATCCCCCACCTACGGGGGCAACAACCTCTTGCTAACTAACTTAACGGGTCATCCTTCCGTCATTATCCCCAACGGTTTTACGGATGAAGAGCAACCTACAAGTATTACTTTTATTGGCAACCTGTTTGATGAGGGGTTAATTTTAGATGTTGCAAATCAATATCAACAGGCAACAGATTTCCATACTAAACATCCTGATATGTTTATGCAATAACGAATCCCCAAAACATCATTCTACGAAGGCTACATAATTAAAAATTGTGTGGCCTTTTCTTATACCCCTCCCCTAAAATATTTCCCTCCCTCTGTAAAAATTTTGTAACAATTTTAAAAAGCTCACCGTAATGCAAAACAGATCATTCTTAATTGGAAACCTTCCATAATCATAAAATACATGAAGACGTTATCATATTGGGTTGTTTTAGGGTCGCTATTTTGCCTGTCCATTGCTGTAAGTTCTTGCAGTTCTGAATCACAGTCAAAAAATGTAAGTGATGAGGACTCCACATCTGCTATTCCGGTCGAAATTGCCAAAGCTATCAACGGTGATATTTCAGCTTATTACTCGAGCACAGCTACACTTGAAGCTGAAAATGAAGCTACGGTGGTTTCGAAAGTTCGGGGAATGGTCACGGAGATCAATGTTGAAGAAGGAGATTTTGTAAAGGCCGATGAAGTACTTGCTCAACTGGAAGATGAACAATTAGGATTAGAAGCTGAGCGAGCTAAAGCTACGATGGATCGCCTCCAAAATGAACTCACCAGAAAAGAAGAGCTCTTCAATAAAAATCTTATCAGTGCCCAGGAATTTGAAAACGCCAAGTATGAGTATCAAGCTCAGCAATCAGAATACCAGTTGGCTCAACTGAAGATTAAAAACTCCAAAATACGGGCCCCTATTAGCGGAGTTATCTCGGACCGACTCATAAAAGTTGGCAACATGATTACCACCGATCAGGAAGTGTTTGAGGTTACTGATTTTGATCCCTTACTAGCTGTTCTTAAGGTCCCGGAGCACGAAATGTCAAAAATTCAGAAGGGTCAGCAGGCCCTGCTACAGGTTGATGCTATCAAAGATGAAACTTTTGAAGGGAAGGTGCTGCGCGTAAGTCCAACAGTAGATCCACAAACAGGTACTTTTGAAGTCACCGTTTCTATCCGGGATGAATCCAAACAGTTAAGACCCGGGATGTTCGGTCGCGTGCGTATTGTTTACGACACCCACCCAAACGCTCTTATGATTCCCAAAAATGCCGTTATCGAGGAGGATGGAATGAGCAGCGTGTATGTTATAAAAAACAGTATGGCTTACCGCCAAAATATAAATACCGGTTATTCCAATGGAGATAATGTTGAGGTACTCGAGGGATTGGCTCCCTCCGATACGGTGGTAACCATAGGACAAAGCAGTCTACAAGACAGCGCTTTGGTCGAAATTGTATCCTTATAACAAACAGCAGCTTATCATTATCTAAGAGGGATTAACTATGAAATTGATTGACTTTTCCATCAGACGCAAGGTAACCATTGCAATGTTTACCATCGGCATTATCCTTTTTGGGATGGTTTCACTTAGCCGATTGAATATCAACTTGTTGCCGGAACTCAGCTACCCTACCCTGACCGTCCGAACTGATTTTGAAGGAGCAGCTCCCGCTGAAGTTGAAAATTTGGTAAGCAAGCCTATTGAGGAAGCTTTGGGCGTGGTAAAGAATGTACAGCAGGTACGTTCTATTTCCCGATCCGGTCAGTCTGATGTTACGTTGGAATTTGCCTGGGGAACAGACATGGATTTTGCCAGCATTGATGTTCGGGAAAAACTCGACGCCCTGCAGCTTCCGTTGGAAGTAGATCGGCCGGTCATTCTACGCTTTGATCCCTCCCTGGATCCCATTATGCGGTATGCTTTTTATATAAAAGACAAAAAACCGGATAAGTCAGAGAACGTCGATTATGCCAGCTATCAGAAAGAAGAATCAATTTCAAAAATCAGTAAGCTCAAGCAGCTTCGGCGATATGCTGATGAACAGATAAAAAAGGATTTGCAATCTGCATTAGGTGTTGCATCCATTAAAATAAGCGGAGGGTTAGAGGAAGAAATAGAGGTAGCTGTTAACCAGGATCGATTGTCACACCTTGGCATTTCAATCGATCAAATCACACAGGTGCTTGGAGCTGAGAATGTAAACCTCTCCGGTGGACGACTGGAGCAAGGTACGCAACAATATCTTGTGCGTACACTCAACCAGTTTCAATCTGTCGATAATATCAAAAATGTAGTCGTTAGCAGCCAAGGTGGTAATCCCGTTTATTTAAAAGACCTTGCCGAAATCACCCAGGGTTATAAAGAACGGGAAGCAATAACTCGACTTAACGGTCAGGAGGCCGTAGAAATAGCTATTTATAAAGAAGGTGATGCCAATACGGTTAACGTGGCCAGAAATGTAGAAGCGCAGATGGAAAATATTTCTGAGCGTCTCCCCGAGGGCATGGAAATGACCAAGGTATTTGATCAATCCACGTTTATTTCATCTGCTGTCAGCGAAGTTGTTGATGCGGGAATAATCGGCGGTATTTTAGCTATTATTATCCTTTATCTGTTTCTTCGCAACCTGTGGGCAACCGTTATTATTTCTCTGTCGATACCCGTGTCGGTCATTGCCACTTTTAACCTGATGTACGGCAACGATATCACCCTGAATATAATGTCACTGGGCGGAATTGCACTGGGCATCGGTTTACTGGTTGATAACTCAATTGTCGTGCTTGAAAATATTGCACGTCACCGCGAAATGGGCAAAAATCCTCTAAAAGCAGCCAGCGATGGCGCTGGAGAGGTAGGTATGGCTGTAGTTGCTTCTACCCTTACGACTATTGCCGTATTCTTTCCCCTTGTGTTTGTCCACGGAATAGCCGGACAGCTTTTCCGCGATCAGGCGCTGACGGTAACGTTTTCTCTGCTTGCCTCTTTGGTTGTTGCTATTACTTTGATTCCGATGCTTTCATCGTTGGCGGGACGTGAAAAATCAAAAGTTGAAAAACCAGAGCTGAAAGAACCTAAAACAAAAGTCGGGGGCTGGTTGCGGACCGCCCGAATCTTCACTTTTGAAACCGTCCCAAGCTATTTCATTAAAGGTGGATCTAAAGTCGTCAGCGTTATCAGCAATGGAGCCATGTTTGTTTTAAATCCTATGTTAAATGCTTTCGAAAAGTGGTTTGACTCATTGGAAGACAAATATCCTACTGTTCTGCGATGGTCATTACGTCACCGTTTTGCGGTTATTGCTTTTGCATTTTTGAGTCTCGTGGGTTCTTTGATGCTGGTCCCACAACTGGGGATGGAACTTATCCCCTCTCTTTCTCAAGGAGAATTTAACGTAGAGTTTAGTCTTCCGCCGGGAACACCCATTGAACAAACCGATCGCGCCCTTCAGAATGTCCAGCAGGCAGCGCGCGATATTGATCCCATCCGAACAACTTTTGCCGTTGCGGGAACGGGTAATCAGATGGATGCCAACCCAAATCAAGGCGGTGAAAACTGGGGTGAACTGAATGTTACTTTGACCAGCGGTGCGGGACGAGCCTTGGAGGAAAGTACTATGGACGAGCTGCGGACCGATTTACAACGTATTCCAGGTTTAAACTACAAATTTTCACGACCGGCGCTCTTTACGTTTAAAACTCCGGTTGAGGTCGAAATTTCCGGTTATAACCTGGATGACCTGAAAAAGGTTAGTGACAATATTCTCGAAAAAATGTCTTCCGAAGGACGCTTTGCCGACGTAAAATCTACCATGGAGCAAGGAAGTCCCGAAATTCAAATTACCTTTGACCGTCCAAAAGCAGCATCACTTGGCTTGCAAGTGCATGAAGTTGCTGATCTTGTCGTAAGCAAGGTACGAGGTGATGTCGCAACCCGATATTCCTGGCGGGATCAAAAAATAGATGTACTGGTCCGTGCTAAAAAGCAGGATCGTTCATCAATCGAGGATATTCAAAATATCATCATTAACCCCAACAGCAAATCTCCGGTCCCATTATCAACTATTGCTAATGTACAAGTGGCCACCGGGCCTAGCGAAATTCGTCGGGCTGCCCAGCAGCGCGTTGCAATCGTATCCGCAAATTTAAATTACGGTGATTTAGCTACTGCTGCAGATAAAATCCGCAATATCATCGATGAAACCGCAATTCCAATGGGTGTGCAGGCACAGATAACCGGCCAAAACGAGGAGATGGCGGACTCATTCCGATCACTCCTTTTTGCCCTTTCACTGGCCGTATTCTTAGTCTATCTGGTTATGGCTTCTCAGTTTGAGTCGCTGCTTCATCCCTTCATCATCCTATTCACTATACCACTGGCACTGGTTGGTGCAATTCTTGGTTTATGGGTTACGGGATCAACAATAAGCGTAGTCGTATTTATCGGATTAATTTTGCTGGCCGGAATTGTGGTAAATAATGCTATTGTATTGATCGATTTGATTAACCAATACCGCGAGCGAGGAATGAATAAAATAAAGGCCATCCTTGAAGGAGGTAAATCACGTCTTCGCCCTATCATTATGACAACGCTGACAACCACGCTCGGACTGTTACCATTGGCTATCGGATTTGGGGATGGTGCCGAATTAAGAGCACCTATGGCAATCACTGTTATTGCGGGACTCATCATCTCAACCCTGCTTACCCTCATTGTGATCCCAACGATGTACGCGATTATGGATCGCAAAGTGTACAAGAAACAACCGGCAATAGAACAATCAAATAACTAAGACGGAGGAACTGCTATTATGAAATTCACTGATCTTTCGTTGCGACGGCCGGTAACTACGATGATGATTTTTATCAGCTTTGTGATTATCGGAATTATTGCCAGCCGTATGGTGCCGCTGGAATATTTTCCTGATATCTCCTTTCCCGGAGCGTATGTATCTGTACCATATCAGAATTCAACCCCTGAGGAAGTTGATCGCAATATTACGCGTCCGATTGAAGAGGCTATTGCCACCATTAGCGGTATTGAGCGGATAAGTTCAAACTCCAGCGAAAATCAGGCCGGCATCTTTGTACAGTTCAAGATGGGGTCAGATATCAGCCTGAAAGCAATGGAGTTAAAAGAAAAAATTGATGGCATCCGTAATCAGCTACCGGATGATTTAGAACGCTTTACCATCAATAAATTCTCTGCTCAAGATAATCCGATGATGAACCTGCGGATTTCCAGTGAGCGAAACCTATCAAACGCCTATGATCTGTTAGATCGCAATCTTAAGCAGCGCATTGAACGCATACAAGGCGTAGCAAAGGTAGATCTATATGGCGTTGAGAAAAGACAGATCAGGATTGAGCTAATCCCCGAGCGACTCAAATCCCACAACATAAACATTAATGAGCTGGCCCAAACATTGCGACAGAGCAACTTTTCGGTAACAGCAGGAAAAGTTGAAGATGCCGGTAAACGATACTTGGTACGTCCAACGGGTGAGATTACTGAACCAGCCGAGTTTGCCAATCTTATTGTGGGACCCGACAATCTAAAATTACGAGATATTGCAACGGTTGGCTATGGAAGCCCCGAACGCGATTACGGTCGTCACCTTGATCAAAAATATGCCATTGGGCTGGATGTATTTAAAGAATCCGGTGCCAACACCGTGGAGGTTGGAGATCGGGTGATAGCAGAAATTGATGAAGTTAACAAACTGCCCGAAATGCGGGGCATCAATATTTTTGAGATGCACAACCAGGCTACCGGAATCATCAGCTCGCTTACGGAACTATTTAAGGCCGGACTTTTAGGCGCCCTATTTTCTATCATCATTCTATATCTGTTCTTACGGCGCATAAGTACTACTCTTATTGTAGCCATGGCTGTCCCCTTTTCATTGATTGTTACCCTTGGCCTACTCTACTTCATGGAACTTTCGCTCAATATCCTTTCTATGATGGGATTAATGCTGGCCGTGGGTATGCTAGTTGATAATGCAGTAGTTGTGACCGAAAATATCCATCGCAACCAAAATATGTTGGATGATAAGATCGAAGCTACTAAACGCGGTGTCAAACAGGTAGGGATGGCTGTTACCGCAGGTACATTAACAACTATCATTGTATTCCTGCCAAATATTATTAGTGAAGATTCGATGATTGCTATTCAACTTTATCACGTTGCTATCACAATTATTTTGGCACTTGCGGCATCCCTATTAATTTCGCTAACTGTAATTCCCCTGCTAACTTCCAAAATAGCACCTCCAGAAAAGAAAGAACAAACAGATTGGGTTGACAGTCTGCAAAATTGGTATGGTGGCATGCTTAGCTGGTTGCTCAAGCGTAGATACCTGTCAGTAGCGTTAATTTTGGGTACGCTTCTAAGCGTTGCCATACCGATGAATGCCGTTAATGTAGAAATGTTCGGAGGCTCAGAATCGCGAGAACTTCGATTGCATTACAACCTTAATGACACCTATACTCTTGAGACCGTTGAAGAATCTGTAACTCGTATTGAAGAATTTCTTTATGCCAATAAAGAAGACCTCGAAATTGACGCCGTATATTCTTATTTCGAAACCGGTTCAGCAACTTCAACTATCCTTTTGACAGATGAGGACGATGCTCAAAAAGATGTTACTATCATCAAAAAGGAAATTGAAGAAGAAATGCCGAAACTTGCTATTGGTGACCCCTCTTTTGAATACCGGGACCGTACCGGCGGTGAACAACTGCGTGTGTTTGTAATCGGAGAATCCACAGAAGTATTGGCAGATCTTGCTGAGGAAGTTGAGCGACGCTTACAAGATGTACCGGGCCTTGCTGATGTTCGATCAGAAGCCGAAACCGGAACCGAAGAAGTTCAGGTTCAAGTAAATCGAGAACGAGCGCGCGCTATGGGAGTTTCCTCACAACAAGTGGCCAGCTTGGTATCAAATTCCATGCGGGGAATGAATTTACGTCGGGTACGTGGCGAACACGGAGAAACAGATGTCGTGCTGGCTATTCAGGAATCTGACCGCGAAACCATTGAAGATCTCATGCAACTGCCGGTTAGTATTGGGAATGGAGAGTCGGTACAACTGGCATCACTGGCCGACTACAAAATGGACCGGGGACCAAGAACAATACAACGAGAAGATCGGCAAACGTCACTTGGAATAACGATCAACCTTGACGACATAACAATGGATAAGGCCCAAGAGCGAATATTCCCTGTTTTAGATCAAATAAATTACCCTTCCGGCTACGGATGGAGTAAAGGCCGAAGTTTCGAGCAGGATCAGGAAGCAATGGATGAGATGATGGTAAACATATTATTGGCGATGTTTTTGATCTATTTGGTGATGGCTTCGCTCTTCGAATCGGTTCTATTTCCCTCCAGCATAATTACTTCTATATTTTTTGGAATTGTTGGGGTCTTCTGGTTCTTCTTTATCACTGGAACAACTTTCTCGTTTATGGCCATGATTGGCATTCTCATTCTGATGGGGATTGTAGTCAATAATGGGATTGTACTAATAGATCACATCCATCAACTTAGAGAAATGGGGCTATCCAGATTTGAAGCCATCATCAAGGGTTGTAAAGATCGCATGCGCCCTATTTTGATGACCGCCGGTACAACTGTACTTGGACTGGTTCCACTCTGCTTTGGCACTACACAAATTGGCGGTGATGGTCCGCCCTATTTCCCTATGGCACGAGCTATTGTCGGCGGACTCACTTTTTCTACCGTTGTTACCCTTGTCATTTTACCAGCTATCTACCTTATCCTCGATGATGTTAAATTGTGGGGAAATAGAGTTTGGCATATGGGACGTAGTAAATAATCCTGTAACCATACTCCGAGTTATAGGTACTATCCCCGGTACTTTAAAAGTGTCGGGGATTTGTTTTATTTCAGATACCAAACAGATTGTTTACCTTCCTCTTTTAAATTAAAAGTAATAAAGTGAGCGAGATAGCTTATCAGGAGACTTTCAAAATTCGAGCATCAGAAATTGACTTCAATCAACAGGCAACTTTGCCCGCCATCTGTAATTTACTGCAAGAAGTAGCCGGGAATCATGCCCGCGAACTCGAGTTTGACATCACCGATCTCCAAAAAGATGAACTTACCTGGGTATTGCATCGGCTTCATGTAAAAATAGATCGCTTTCCCGATTGGAGAGAAACGATTACAGTGAAAACCTGGCCCTCCAGCGGCGATGGGCTGCGAGCTTACCGCGACTTTCTGATTATTGGGGAGAACGGAGACACTATCGGCAGATCGTTAAGTTATTGGCTCATCATGGATATCAAAAGTCGTCGGCCTACTCGTATCCCAAAAAAGATCCTTGAGCTGGCTCCTGATGATACGGATCATGTTCTCCCTGTCAGCGATGCCAATTTTTCTGATTTAGACCAAGCAGACTACTCACAACAATTTGATGTTCGGAAAACAGATCTTGATCTGAATCAACACGTAAATAACGTGCGACTTATCGAATGGACACTTTCCTGTTTGCCGGATGATTCTGCCGTAAATCAAATAGACATAAAATTTATGGCAGAATCGGTTTTGGGAGATACTGATATAGTGGAAGTCAAAGAACCCACCTCTGATACAAACAGCCAGTATTTTCATCACCAAATTCTAAGAGCATCCGACGGGAAAATTTTAGCTAAAGCAATATCCCGCTAAAGATGCAAGTTTTGGCGATTTCCAGTTTCTTCTCAAATAGAAAATGCCCGATACTTTAGAAGTATCAGGCACTCAGAATAGTTTTACGATACTCTAAATAGAAGCTTATCCCCAATCAGGTGCAAAACTTGGGTTTACAAGACGCATTGATTTCTCAAGCTGATCAATACGCTCAAAATCTTCGTCCTCAAGATAGAAGTCGAACACATCAAAATTCTCACGCAAATGTTCTTCGCTTGAAGCTTTAGGGATAGCTACTACATTTTCCTGCTCAATCAACCAGCGCAGAGAAATTTGGGCGGGAGATTTGCCATACTTTTCAGCAATTTCCTGCAAGTCTTCATTCTCCATAACCTTGCCCTGCGCCAATGGACTATATGCCGTAATCATAATATCATTTTCGATGGCATAATCCAGTAGATCAAGCTGATCGATAAAGGGATGGAACTCAACCTGATTACAAAATATTGGCGCCCGAATTTCCTCTTTTACTTTTGTGAGCAAGTGCAAGGGAAAATTACTTACGCCAATATTCATTGCTTTTCCCTGATCCCGCAAGACCAACATGGATTCAATGGTTGCACGTAAATCATACTGATCATTAGGCCAATGAATCATTAGCAAATCTACGTATGGAGTATCCAGCTGTCGCAGGGTCTCCTCGGTAGATTGAAGTACATCATCAGCTTCAAGGTTAGTATGCCAAATTTTTGTACTTAAAAAGATATCTTCGCGAGGCACATTCGAAACATTAAGCGCCTCAGCTATCGCCTGCTCGTTCTTATACATTTGTGCAGTATCAATGTGTCGATAACCGATATCAAGTGCTTTACGTACTATTTGTGAACACTCTCTGTCGTGAAGTTTGTACGTTCCAAGACCAATTTCGGGCACTTCAAGACCCTGAATATTTTTATATTGCATTTGTATTAAAAGGAGTACTCCATTCTTGTTAGGATTAAAATCATTTTCTTAACAGTTTGAGATACTGTATGATTCACTGAAAATAGAGAAAGTAGGTTAGATCAAAAAATCTATTCTTTATTGCGCAGTTTTTTTATGGCGTACGCCCCGCCTAAAGCCGCCAAAATTCCCAGTCCACCATCAATGGGAGTTTGTTCTGGATCTGAGGGTAATCCCGGCTGTGCCATAACATAATCAGGCATAGCAAAGAATAATCCCATTATGACAATAAGAAATACTAAAAAAATAGTTTGGTTCTTTTCTTTGATCCTTTCATAATTTATGCCATTTATTTAATCAAAGTCATTTTCCGGGTAAATACCTCATTGCCAACTTCAAAACGCGCGATATAAATACCACTCGGCATGTTATTGGCATTCCAGGTTTCCTCGTGTGTTCCTGCCTCCACCATTCCATCAACCAGCGTAGCTACTTTTTGCCCAATCATATTCCAGACAGTCAGCTTTACTTCGGCATCTTCGGCAATTTCGTATGGTATGGTCGTTTGTGGATTAAATGGGTTGGGATAATTTGGGTTCAGCTTAACCGATTCAGGAATATCACGACCACTGGACATTTCAAAATTAGGGCTCAATGAAAGCACAAAACGAGAATCATCTCCCCCCCCTTCCCTCTTATTTAAAAAGCCTTTATTATCAGCTGTTTTTTTCTGAACAGCGGATGACATCGTAAATTGATATTCTTCGGCAACATGTAGATTAATCTCCCTATTTTCCTCTTTATCAATGAGCATGACATCCCAATCACTGGGAAGATCATCAATATTATCCCATCGAAAGGTTAGATTTGTACGACCATTAGCATCAAATGAAAGGGGAATTTCCAAATTCGTTTCTAAATCTATGGGCAGCATATTTCTCTGTAACCTATTATCACCATGAATGCTAAATAGGTTAATCGAATTGGCATTCAAAGAAAACAATTTGTACGCATCATAACGATCTAAATCTATAGTACCATTCTCACTGAACTCGATAGAATAGGAATCAAAATACTCTTCTCCATGCAGCTCTACATCAAATGCAAAAGAATTTTCAGCGTTATTCTTGTAAAATTGAGTTTCTGCGTTCGCTTCTAACGCATTTTGATCAAAAGTAACAGTACCATCGTCAACTGCATTAGTAAATCGAACAAAAAATGCCTGAAACGGTGCTATACGGTCCCCTGAGGATAATGTAACATAATCACCATTTCCACTATTTGCTTCATGATCCCAAACATATACGTTTGCATTCACTCCAGGATCGACATCTTCAAGAGCACTAATCAATGATCCAACGGAAAGATCCGTACCAAAGGGATTGCCCAATAGATTCCAGCCTTCTTTACCATCAATTCCATTTACTCCATCGGCATCAGTTGCTGAAACCGTCACATTAACCGTACTGCCATTTTCAGTTCCATCAGTACTAATCACTTTTGGAAAACCACCTTGTATTCCCGGTGAATTTAACTCATCATCCTCAAACACATATGCAATGTACCCTTTACCCGGAGTCATACTATTTGACATGCTAGAAGGAACCGTAAATGACATCTGATCTTCAGACCAACCAGCTAAAGTGAGCTCACCTGAAGGATCATTTGAACCCGTAACACCCTGCATCCAGAGATTACCAAACAGATCAGTGAAAGAAGTATTTTCTGTAGGTGTTGATATCATCCGCCAGCCGGCCGACCCGCGAATGCCGATAGCGTATTTTGAGCCAAAGGCCGTACCATCTACTTTAGTGCCGGGAGAAAATAAAGCATCGCCAGAGCCTGTGGCATCAGAATGATCAATAAATGTACCTCCACTTGAATCTCCAGATCTTACAATAGATTGATCATTACCAGCCTCTGGATAATTAACTGAAACAATTACATTACCATCAGCATTATGTAGTGAAATTGTATCCCCGCCATTTACCAAACTAAGAGTTGCAGATTCATTGCTGCTTTGTACAACTGCACCGCCAAAATTTCCTTGAGGGCGAGCCCCATCATCCGCAAAAAGTACTAACGCACTATTTGCAGGAATAACTGTGCCGGAAGGGAATACATGCTTTAAATCGGCCTCATTATAAAATTTCCAATTGCTGATGTTAATATCAGTATCTTGATTATTTACAAATTCAACAAATTCATCGTCGTTTCCATCTCTGATTCCATTCCCATCGGCATCCCCTTCAAGTCCACTTGCAGGATCTGCATGGATTTCATTAATAAAAATATCTGGAGTGCCATCATCAGTAATAGAAAGCGTCAATTCTCTGGGACTAATAATCGAACCTGTGGTATTGTTTTGTAGCTGAAATACTGCTTTTTCTGTATCTTCAAAACCATCATTACCTGTTAAAGTAACAGAAACATTTTTCATTGTTCCAGTTGAAGCTCCGGTAAACGTTACAGTCTGGGAAGAAAAACTATTTATATCGCTGCTACCTGCTGTACTCGAACTACTCAAAAATACGACATCGACATCAACATCTACATTATTAGCCTGTAAAAGCTCAACAGTTAAGTTTACGGAGTTACCTTCATCTCCGGATGCCTTTGCTGATGAAAATGCTATTGTTGGCGGTGCAATAATAGTAAATGATGTATCATCAAATGGAAGAATAAGCTCAGACTGATCCCCGTTTCCGTTCTCTTCCTGCCAGTTATTTGCAATATCATTCAACTCAGAACGGTAACCCGCCGGAGTATTACCACTTCGGTCTCCAGTAAATTCTGCCACATCAATATTATCAGTTAGCAATATCGTCTCGTTACCAACTTCAGTGAGTCCCGTGTTGGCTAATGTACCCTCGGTCCCATTAGGTTGGTTATACAAACTGGCATCTGAAGCTACAGCACCAAGGAAAGTATTGGGAGTATCTTTATCTGGCCCTAAAAAACCATAAATAACATCACCAGAACCCGCCAGATTCATGTTTGTATCATCTGTGATAGCTCCCGTACTCACAGAAGGTGTTCCTTCAACATCGCTAAATACTAAAACTGTGCCGGGAGAGGTGCCTCCAACCGGTGCTTCCCAAGTTATTGAACCACCACTACCTGCAAACGAACTACCATCCCATTCTTCACTCGTGAAGTGCACTTGCTCACCGGCCGAATAACTTGTAAATAATACAACCGAAAAACCATCTCCGGGACTATCAGAATTAAATCCAACGAATGACAAATCACCTGTCGACTGGCCATACCCCTCTTGTAGAGCAACACACAAAAGAAGTGCGAATAAGAAAATAATCTTTTTAAAAGAATTACTCGGTAGCCCTATGCCCATACACTCTATATTGGAAAATGAATAATTATATTATTAGTCATTAACTAATTAAGTATTTTTCGTACTATTTATCAAAAATTTAGACCTTATTATTAAGGGTTAAACATTTTTTAATAAATAGATTAAAGCTTTTGTAACCTTTCTTTACTTTTCTCTTTCAAAATATCAAGTACGTTGGTATCCATTATTGTAACCATCTGATATTTTTCGCGGGCCCGGTCAAGTTGATTCGTTTTTTCCAAAAGACGTGCCCTGTTATATTGGAATATAATATTTCCGGGATAGCGAGTAGACAATGTTTCTAAATGCTTCAACGCCTTATCGTGCTGTTGTTCCCGTTCATACAAATATGCCAAAATCATTTGAGCATCATTCCTTACGTAGCTATCCGACTGTGCTGCTTGTTCCAGTACATCAAACCCCTCCTGCATATCAGCCGACATCCCTATCATGTTGGTAGCCCATTTTAGTCCATTAGGTACACTGCCTACCATATAGTAAAACATGCCCTTGCCAATTAATGCTTTCGGATCATCGGCATCAAGCGCCAAAAGCTGACGCGTATATTTAAAGCCGGTCATTCCACTTTGCAGGGCCTCTTTGTAATTTTTTTCGGCAGCCGCTACCAAGCTACGGTACCCATACAAACCACTGAGCATTAACACCATCGTGGTATCATTGGAGTTTTTATTAAGCTGATTCTCGCTGATCTCAATAGCATGCTGGGATTGAGATAGAAACTGTTCAGCAGCTTGTTTTGAACGGCCACCAAAATAGTACTTCCAGAAAGGAATCATCGCCTCAAAAAAATAAGCCCGCGAGTCATCAGGCTTTTCCTGTTGAAGCTCTTTAAATACAGTCTTAGCTTCTACCCAGTCAGCCCGATAAAAAGCATTAATTGCATCCTCTAGTTTTTGCTCATAGGATGAAGAATCCACATGAATTTCTGTGGGAGTAGCTAATAAATCATCCGAGATAAAACTACACATAATTAAAAGCCATGTTAGGCGGATTATTGTCATATGCTCAGGCTTTCTCTTTTCATATCACAAGGTTAGATAAAACTGGAATATCTATGATCTAAATTTTAGGAGCCTCAACAGTATATAGAGATACAAACGTTCAGACTATATGTTAGTCGTCATCAAGGTGCATTTCACCCAACAAACCTTCAGTATGTGCAACAGCAACTGAAACCGCCGCATCACCGGTTATATTAACCGCCGTTCTGCACATATCCAGAATTCTGTCAACTCCCAAGATAAGGGCAATACCCTCTACTGGAACCTGAATAGCCTGTAACACAATAACCAGCATAATAATACCGGCGCCGGGTACCCCTGCAGAACCTATTGAGGCCAAAGTAGCAGTAAGCACAATTGTTATCTGCTGAGCAATTCCTAAATCCATACCCAATGCCTGTGCAATAAATACCGCGGCTACTGCCTGGTAAAGACTGGTTCCGTCCATGTTAATAGTTGCACCTATAGGCAGCACAAAACTGGAGACCTCTTCATCCACGCCTACATTTTTTTCGACGCGCTCCATCGTTACCGGTAATGTAGCCGCACTGGAGCTGGTACTGAATCCCAAAAGCATAGCGGGACGAATAGCTTTGAAAAAGTCACGCAACTTCATCTTGCTAAAGATCTTAAACAGTCCAGAATACACAATCATCAAGTGCAAAAATAATCCCAATACCACTACAAAGGTATACCAAAACAATGCTCCCAGCAGATCCAGTGCCTGTCCAATATCATCACCCGCAAGATCTACAATTACCCCTGCCATAAGAGCAAAAACGCCATAGGGGGCCACTTTCATAATCAAATCTACTATTTTGATGATAACCTCATTCAGGGAATCAAAAAAGTTAACAAGCGACTTACTTTTCTCAGTCGGAATCTGCATCAGGCCAATACCCATGAGGAGAGCTACGAAAACAACCTGAAGCATATTGCCATTGTCAGAAGCCGCTTCAAAAAAGTTTTCAGGAACAATATCCACCAAAAATGTCATGGGGCTTCGATCCATTACTTCTTGGGCAGATTGATCAGCTCCTTCAATATTGTCCTGATATCCTGCCATTAGTTGTTCCTGTGTTTCAGCAGGCAGATAATTTCCAGGCTGAATAACATTTACTACGGTCAAGCCAATAGTAATCGCCAGCATAGTGGTTACAATATAGATGCCAATAGTCTTTCCACCCATCCGTGAAAGCTTGGCAATATCATTCAAACTTGTCACCCCGACAATAAGCGAAGCTAAAATCAGTGGTACAGCAATCAGTTTCAATAGATTTATAAATATGGTACCAAAGGGTTGTATATAGTCAACCGTAAAGTCAGACCAACCGGCAACACTTGCCACCAATCCCCATATTAGTCCCAGTACAAGTCCAATGATAATTTGCCAATGCAGTCGCTTATACCATACTTTTTTCATGCAAAAAACAGTTTTGAAATTATTGCCAGTAAGCCGCCGATCCCCGTCGAAATTGTATTTACCAAATTATTCGAAAAGGTAATTTTTTCATTAATAACCGGAAGCGTTACCGAACGTTTATTCTGTTGAAAAAGAGCACCAAGATAAGAATCAATAAGACATCCCAAAATAGCAGCTCCGAAAATGAGTATAAAAACGGAAAAATGAAGTGAAAAAACGTAAACACTAACGGCAGCAATCATTACTGCAGCAATAAATGCTGCTGTTGTTCCTTTAATACTTATTCCTCCGTCCGTCCCGGGCTTCACCCGTTCAAAGTTTGTAATCAGATAGGTACTGTCTGGAGTTCTGCTGCCCAGCTCTGTAGCCCAAGTATCAGCGGTAGCTGTAGCGATTACTGCTATGGCTCCAACCAAAAATAATGAGGAATTAAAAACGGTGGCACATATCAAAAAAATAACCAGCCAAAAACCATTCGCCCAAACTTGTAACCCGCCTCTCCTAACACTTTGTGAAATGTTTTCTGCGCGCCATTTGGATCGATCTGAAATAGTAACGCTGCTTATAAAAAAAAGTAATAATACTACGGCCAACTTCCATCCCCCAAGTCCAAAAGCGAACGTACCAATAACAACAGCTGAAAACATACCATCAAGTGACAGGCCGCGGAAAGCAAAAGCTGCAAATGAAAAAAGGGCAGCCAACAATACTCCAAGTAGTATATTCAACTGCTGTGCTGTATTAGCAGCAGTGATAAATACAACAACCGCTATAAATAGAAATAAAGCGTTTAGCTTGCGATCCATCAGCCCAAGTCAAAAGATTGTCAAGATGTTTTTGAGGAGCCCCGATCATGTTTAAGGATAGCGACAATAACGGCTGCATAACCACTCATGATAACAATCGGAGAAACATAAAGTGATATAAAACCTTCGACTTCATTTTCGATATACATTGCAGAAAAGCCAATAACTACCAGTAACAATCCCAATGCCAGAACTTTATAATTCCAGGCATCAAAAATCATCGGTTGCTTAGAACTACTGCGTCCGTGTTTTTGTGATCCCATTATGATTAATCGTTTTTAAATACGTTGACAATGAATGAACAATGTAACGAAAGAATATCTTTTTTCTTTCATCCCAATTCAGCGGCTAAAGTAACGATTGATTTATTGAGCTACAAAAATACTGCCGAAGGCAAAAAATTATCACCTGCAATTTGATGATCTGATTTTAGCGGATAGTTGTTATTTTATATTGCTGTTTTAAAAATGTAACCTTTTTAAATATGGAAATATTAATTTAATTTTTTAACCAAATTACTCTCCTCTATTTTGGAAACCATCATCCTTGCATCCGGAAGTCCGCGACGGAAAAAGCTCTTAAAAAAAATCGGTATTGCATTTAAGGTTCATGCCAGCGATGCTGCTGAAGACTTTGAGTCCCATTGGTCGCCCAACGAAATTGCACAATCACTTGCTGAAAGGAAAGCCAAAGCCGTATCTTCTCAGTACAGCGACGCATTAATTATCGGTGCCGATACGATTGTGACCTACAATGATAAAATTCTTGAAAAACCGGCTACCCCATCTGAAGCAAACAAAATGTTGCAGCAGTTAAGCGGACACGCACACAAGGTATTAACCGGGGTATCATTATTAAAAACAGACGCATCAAATAACATAAAGGACAGCACGACGTTTGTTGAGACAACAAATGTTATATTCGGGAACTTAAATCCAGAATTGATTAACAGTTATGTAGCAACAGCAAATCCAATGGACAAAGCCGGAGCATATGGAATTCAGGATCCACACGGTGCCCTTTTCGTGAAAGCAATAGAGGGGGACTATTACAACGTAGTGGGATTTCCGCTCCACAGCTTTTATAATACGATGGCATCATTTGCGCCGGAGCTCCTGTCCCAGCAAAAACCTTATCAGTATTCCGATGACTTTTAAATCTTTTTGTAAAAGAACCCTGCTTTTGGTTTTCATTTCGGCGGGAATACTATGCCATCAAGTGGGACATGCCCAGCAAAATAAACTCTATTTTGAGGCTGATCAGTTGCTGAAGGAGCAAAAGTATGAGGAAGCTGCCAAAAAGTTTGAACAGCTGTATAATAGAGAGCCAAATCGCTATCTCTTTTTAAATAAACTGACCGAGAGTCTCATCAACCTAAAGAAGTATGAAAAAGCAATTGCAATAACCGAACAAGCTATTCAGGACGGTAGACACCGCCCTCAAGCGAAAATCCGATTGGGAGAACTTTATCACATAAGCGGTGACATTGAGCGAGGAGTACAGATCTGGAACGAAATTCTTAACAACAATCCAGAAAGTCAACAAGTATATTTGCGCGTAGCCCGCACGGCCAGCGATCGAAAAGAATACGAAAAAGCCATTGATATTTTTAAAGAGCTAAAATCCTTGTCGGGGCGATCAAGTCTAATCTCCTCGGAACTGGGAGAAACCTACATGCAAGCGGGCAACTATGAACTGGCAATGCGCGAATTTTTGGGATTAGTGGAACAAAATCCCGATCGACTAACATATGTACAGCGTCGTCTTATGCGCTTTCGGGATGATTATATTTATGATGTGGCCATCCTTGAAATTTCAGACTTTTTAGATGAATTATCTCCCTCCCATCCCAGCTATAATAATCTTCAACAACTGGAAATTTGGCTGCTGATGGAGCGCAAGCTTTTTGAACGAGCAGTAGCTACGGCAAAAAACATGGAACAGGAATCATCAACTCTTACCTACAGCTTATATAATATCGGATCCAAATTACTGGCTGAGCAAAAGTTTGAGCTTTCCGAAGAATCTTATTCCTATTACATAGATAATAATGTAGCATCTTTGGAGAACAGATGCCGCGAAGAACTGGCCAACGTATATATGGAGTGGGCAAAATATCTTAAAAATAATAATCTGGACCTGACCTCTAAACCCTCATCTCTATATCAGAAAGCTTTTTCCACTCTAAATACCCTTCGTAATAACGGACTTAATTATCATCGCATGGATCAGGTGTTGACCACCCTAAGCGAGCTATCGCTTGATGTTCTCCATGCTCCTGATAAAGCTGAAAAGTACCTTACTGAGCTTCAAAATTTATCCGGCGGAGAACGTAAAAGGGCCAACCAAGCATATATAAAAGGACGATTACATCTTTATGACAAAGAATATACCCGTGCCCGACTTTCATTTTCAAAAAGTAACAAACAGGAACGCATTGGAAACCTGGCCGAAAAAAATCGCTATTATCTCGCATTGACAGACTTTTTTGCCGGCGATTATGAGTTTGCCAAAATCCAATTGAACGCACTCGAACGGCAGACCACTTCATATTATGCCAACGATGCCGTTCAGCTCCGGCTATGGATTCAAAAAGGATTACAGGCAGATAGCACTGGAGCAAAAATTGAACCCTTCGCTAAGCTCATTGAACATCTTTCACGAGGTGAACAGCAGCAAAGTATTGCTATCATGGAGCAACTATTCCAAAAAGACCGTTACAATCCACTACTCGGATACGGTCTGCTTGAATTAACGACCACAAAAAAGAAACAGAATGCTGCTTTTATATACCATGCCTTGGCTACCTATTTAGAAACGCAGGGCAACAACTCCGCTCTCCGAGAACAACTTATGTGGGCAAAGACAAGGATGGCTGACCAGCTGATAACAAACAGTGATATAAATTTAGGACAGTTGCAGTCAACGGTTAAACAATCTCAACTTTTTGGCGATAATGACACTGAAATTCCACAAACGGTAGATCAATTATTGCCCCTTTACGAAGAGCTTTTACTTCAGTTTCCCAATGGATTTTATGCAACATTTGCACGCGACCGTATTCAAGAACTTGAAGAAATACAGGTTTAATATGATGCTACGCTCCCTTTTGATATCGTTGATATTTATTCTTTTTACCACTCTGCCATCATTGGCTCAGGATAAACTCTTTATTCCGATGGATGCTTCCCAGTCCAATCACCTTAAAGCCTATGGCATCATTTTCAATAACCTGCAGGATGGTAACTCATCACAATGGCTGCTCAACTACAAGGGCGGCAGTTTTATGACTAACTATTCAGAGGAGTTGGTCAAAAAGTCTCGTCTTAGAAATGTGAAAATTGAGATAATCTCAAATTCTGAGGCTGCCCAAATTATCAATCAGGTAGAACAGTCCGACGCCAATACTTCTGTCATACAGCTCGATAAAGCTCCCAAAATTGCCGTTTATACACCCAAGCAAGCACTGCCTTGGGATGACGCCGTAACCCTGGCTTTAAATTATGCAGAAGTTGAATATGATAAAGTCTGGGATCCCGAAGTACTAAATGGGGAGCTTTCGAAATACGATTGGCTCCACCTGCATCACGAAGATTTTACCGGACAGTACGGCAAATTCTGGGTCTCATCACGCAATCAGCCGTGGTACATTAAGCAGGTAAACAAAATGGAAGCCATGGCCAAGGAATTAGGTTTCAACAAGGTTAGCAACGAGAAGAAAGCTGTGGCAGCTAAAATTAAAGAGTATGTTGGTAATGGGGGATTTATGTTTGCTATGTGCTCGGGCACCGACACCTTCGATATAGCGCTGGCAGCACAGGGAGTTGACATCGTTCCCACCCAGTTTGACGGTGATCCCATGGATCCCAAAGCTCAACAGAAACTTAACTTTGATAACACTCTGGCATTTACTGACTTTGTGCTCAGTTCCGATCCTGCCGAATATGAACACGCCAATATTGATGTGCCTGTTCAATTAGATGAAGTGGATCAATCGATTGACTTTTTTACACTTTTTGAATTTTCGGCTAAGTGGGATCCTGTACCTACCATGCTTACCCAAAATCATGTCAGCAGCATCCGTGGATTTTATGGACAAACAACAGCATTTCAGAAAGATAAAATCAAAGAGTCGGTTGTTATTTTAGGCGAAAGTCCCGGACGTGATATGGTTAAATATATCCATGGTAATTATGGACAGGGAACCTTTACCTTTTATGCCGGACACGATCCTGAAGATTATACGCACCGTGTCAACGATCCACCCACCGACCTGAGCTTACATACCAGCAGTCCCGGTTACCGATTGATTTTGAACAACATCCTGTTCCCTGCCGCTAAAAAGAAAAAGCGCAAAACCTAATACAGCTCAGATTCTTAACTATCAGTTTAGAGTAATAATTAATTCCTAATTTTTATTTCCAATTTGCAATGGCAGACAACAGAGAAGCTACCCAAAACTTCGAAGATCTTGTTGAAGTCGTAGAAATTTTACGCAACGAATGTCCGTGGGATCGTAAACAAACCCACCAAAGTATTAAGGATAACCTCATCGAAGAAGCATACGAGGCCGTTGAAGCCATTGACAATGAGAATTTTGAAGAACTCAAAAAAGAGCTGGGCGATGTGTTACTGCACGTCGTATTTCACAGTAGAATGGCCGAGCAAACAGATACGTTCTCTATCAGCGATGTCATTTATTCCATTCAGGAAAAACTGATTCGCCGCCACCCCCATGTTTTTGGGGATGAAGTTGCTGACGATGAGGAGCAAGTAGCCGAAAACTGGGAAAACATAAAAATGGAAGAAGGGAAGAAATCTGTGTTGGACGGCATTCCCAAACAGCTTCCTGCCCTCATCCGTGCCCAGCGCATGCAGGAAAAAGCAGCAAATGTGGGATTCGACTGGCCAGAGTTCTCACAGGTTTGGGACAAAATTGAAGAAGAACTTCAGGAATTTAAAGAAGTATTGGAAGAAGGAGATTCACAAAAAAGTCGTGAAGAGTTTGGCGATCTGCTTTTCTCTTTAGTAAATGCCGGACGCTTTTTCGACCTTAATGCGGAAGACAGCCTGCGTTCCACGAACAAAAAATTTATTCAGCGATTCCAATACATTGAAGACCAACTCAAACAAGAAAACAAAACACTATCCAATGCAACGCTTGAAGATATGGATAAACATTGGAATCAAGCCAAAAAAACAAAATAGCTATCAGTCAATTTTCGATTTAAGACTAAAAAGTATTAATTTAAGTTTATACAGGTAAACGCTGTTAACCTAACTTTCGTTAATTAGTTAAATCATTGGGTTTATTGGTTGATAGCGTTCAACTTATCCCTGATTTTTAGATCTTTTTTTATTACATTTAACCGAAACAAAAAGTATATATTCAATCCAAAATTTCGGAGTATAGAATGGCTGAGAGCACAAATACAGAAATAGATTTAAGTCAGTATCCGCACATAGATAAAGGACTTGCGGGCATCGTCGCCTTTAGCAGTAACAAAAGTTTTATCGACGGAGAAAAAGGTGAACTTATCTATGCCGGATACGACATCGACACGTTGGCTGAAAACGCAAGCTTTGAAGAGGTTTGCTTTCTTTTATGGAACGATCATCTTCCCAACCAGGAAGAATTAGATAAGCTGAATACAAAGCTGCAGAATAAACGGGAGCTACCTGAACCGGTCTTAAATTATATTAAAAGCACTTCAAAAAATGCCGAACCCATGGCCGTTCTTCGAACAGCCGTTTCTATGCTCGGTGACTTCCATAAAGTGCAAACCGATGATGTTAAAGAGTTTCGTCTTAATCAGGCTATTTCAATCACGGCGAAAATTCCAACTATAATTGCCGCTTTTGATCGTGCCCGAAATGATAAAAATATCGTATCCCCTCTTAGTAAAAAGAGCACGGCTTATAATTTCCTTTACATGCTCAATGATGAAGAACCGGGCGAAAAGGCTGAGCAAACGATGAATCTCTGCCTTATCTTACATGCTGAGCATGGCATGAATGCTTCTACTTTTACTAACCGAGCTATCTGCTCAACCGAATCAGATATGTATTCTTCGGTAACAGGAGCTATCGGAGCTCTTAAAGGACCACTGCACGGTGGAGCAAATCAGCAGGTTATGAATATGCTGATGGATATTGAGGACAAAGGTGCTAATCCCGTTGAATATGTACATGGTCGGCTGGAGCGTAAAGAAAAAATTATGGGCTTTGGTCACCGCGTATACAAAACAATGGATCCGCGTGCTCGAATTCTACGTGGTATGTCGAAAGAACTCTCTGAAGAAACGGGCCACGAAAATCTTTATGAATGGTCTGAGGCTATCCTCAAAACCATGAAGGATGAAAAAGATATTGATCCCAACGTTGATTTCTTCTCAGCTACGGTATATTACTCAATGGGAATTAAACCTGATCTCTACACCTGTATATTCGCCATGAGCCGTGTTTCTGGTTGGACAGGACATTACATAGAGCAAGCCGAAAATAATCGCCTTGTTCGTCCACGTGCTCTTTATGTTGGCGAAAAGAATAAAGAGTGGGTTCCTGTTGAAAACCGATAATTTTTTGATTGATCTACAAAAATATAAAGCCCCGACTTTCCGGGGCTTTTTTTTATTTTACATAAAAACGTTTTAGCAAATCTACTATCATTTTGAAAGTAAAAGATGTACAACAAAAGCAGCTGTCGGATTTAGTAAAATCTGCCACACATACTGATTTTGGTCAAAAGTATGACTTTGAATCGATAAAAGGATTCCAGGATTTTACCGGCCGTCTACCGATCTCATTTTATAAGAATATCAAAACCCAGATAGAGGAATTAAAACAGGGAAAACAAGATATTTTCTGGCCCGGAAAAGTTAATAAGTTTGCTGTTTCCGCAGGCACATCCGGTGAAGGCAAGCATCTGCCACTGACAAAAGAGCGTCTTGAATCTGATCGGTCTTTCATGCGCAAAGTTGTTCGCAGTTATATTACACAGCGGCCTAATATTTTAGATCTATGGGGTAAACATATTAGTATTCCCGGTACCCTTGAACAAAAAGAGCACTATCAAATTGGCGAAATTAGTGCCTATACCGCTCAAAATGCCCCTTGGTGGTTATCACCATTCCAAATCATATCACCAACAAAGCTCAGCCAACTCCCTTTTAATGAAAAAATCAACCAAACTGTCAATGAGGCTATCAATAGTGATGTCCGCGTAATTACCGCTGTACCCAGCTGGATTCTTACCATGTTTAAACATGTTCTTGATAAGACCGGAGCTAAAAGCATAAAAGAAGTGTGGCCCAACCTTTCACTATTAGTTTGTGGAGGGGTAAAATTAGCTAACTATAGACCGCATATCGAAAATCTACTAAACAAGCCGGGCGTCGATTTTATTGAGACTTATGGGGCTTCGGAAGGTTATTTCTCATTCACCGATAAGTTAACGAAAACAGATATGAAACTCGTAGTTGATAATGGCATCTTCTACGAATTCGTGCCCAACCCCCTCCCCGATCAAGAATCCATGGCTATACAGGAAACAATACCCCTATGGGAGGTCAAACCGAACACCCCCTACGCTATGCTCGTGACCACCAATTCTGGTCTCTGGCGTTATGCTTTAAACGATATAGTTGAATTTACACAAACCAATCCACCCCGGATTAAGGTAATGGGACGTGTTAGCGAAATGCTCGATGATTATGGTGAAGCGCTGTACGCCTATGAAGCGGAAGAAGCCTTGCAAAACATTTCAAAAGCAATGGATATCGAAATTGGTAACTTCACGATTGGTGCCACCCTTCAAGAAGGAGCAGCTGCACCTCAGCACTTTTGGTTTGTCCGTACCCAAGAACAGCTTCACCGCGATACTTTAGACCGACTTGCCAAAAAGATTGACCAAGAGGTATGCGAAATCAATCGACATTATGCTATCCGTAGAGAAAGTGATGCGCTTGGCCTTCCCAAAGTTTATTCTATTTCTCAACAACAGATTAATAACTGGCTGGCCAGCAAAGGAAAAGATAAAGCACAGGGCAAGCTGCCATCTATTTTGCGGGATGAAGAAGATATAGTGTTCTTCAAGTAAAATTTCTCCTCTCACCTCCCCATTTTTTAGGATCAAAATGCTTTAAATAAGGCACGGATTACCGATTAATAGTTCCAGTATCCGCATATTCAAAGAAGTTATTACGTTATCGAAGACCTACAACATAAATCCCCGAATAAAAAATAGGAGATATATCAGCACTAAGACGAGTCCACTCCATCGGGAAATGGATTTTTGAATCATTAAGAGCGCTATAAACAATACTGCGCCCAGTGATATTGGTAGATAAAAGCTAAATACTTCGGCACTTATAGGCACCGGACGTACTAACGTAATGATCCCGGCATTGCATAAGAAAAACGCTAAAACAGATCCCACCACATTGCCAAATGCAATTTCAGGACGTCCTTTTAGCGCCGCCGGTAACTCCCGGGCCACCTCTTCTATGCTAACTAAAAGTGCAAGTATTGTTATCCCAAACAGTGTATCAGATAATCCAAAGCCATCCATAAGTTCTCTTGATGACCATACGACCCACTCACTACCAACGATAATTGCTACCAGCGATCCTGCCAGCATGGCAATCGATTGCCACCGGCTTAAACCTGTGCCCTCTTCTATAGTTTCGACAGCCTCACCCCTTGGACGAACGTCTAATCCTCTTCGTCCAAGGTAAATCATGTACCAGACAGCAGTACAGTATCCCAATAATAACATAACCCCGTCCAACCGGGACAATAGACCGTCAAAACTAAGCACACCAAACAAAACCACGGAAGCAACCGTTAAAAGCGGAATCTGTATTGGAACCTGCTCAAATTTCATTGGAGCAATAATCGCCGTAATCCCAAGGGCCAAAGCCACAGCTACCATTGCTGATCCCATAATAGTTCCTACAGCAATGCCGGTAACACCCTCGTAAGATGCCACTAATCCCAAGCTCAGGTTTTCGGGATCAAATCCGATCACAAGCACGCTGATTAAAAAAGTAGAAATTCCGAGCCTGACAGATGTACCGACTGTTGCCTCGACCAACTTTTCAGAAAAAAAGACGATCATCAGTATACCAGCCAGAAAAACTAAAAAGGGAAATATCACAATATCCTAGTAGTATGCTTTAAATAATAAGTTACCTTTTAAAAAGTTTCCTAATTTAAAAGCAAAACCTCCAACACTTACTAACCAATTACAAGACAAACAAACATAGAATAGGCTGGTAATCTATAAGATTACCAGCCTATTTAAAAGGAGTTACCTGATACGAAATCTTACTTCACTACAAGATTCACAATACGTTCAGGGACAAAAATTTCTTTTACAAGATCCCCATCCTCAAGATATTTTTTCACATTCTCCTCAGATTTCGCCTCAGAAAGTACAAACTCTTTATCCTTGGCCCTATCACGAGGAACGTTAATCTCTCCGCGTACTTTACCGTTTACCTGTATAGGATACAGTTGTGTATCAGAAATTAGGTACTCCTCATTAAACTCCGGCCAATCGGCATAGGCAATACTTTCATCGTGACCAAGTTTCCGCCACAGCTCTTCAGCAATGTGCGGTGCAAAAGGCGAAAGCAATTTGACAAACGGTTCTAAAATTGATTTCGGATGCTCATCCCACTTATTCGCCTCATTGATAAAAATCATCATTGCTGAGATCGCTGTGTTAAATGATAGATCCTCAATATCTCCTGTTACTTTCTGAATGCATTCGTGCAACGTTTTTAATTGCTCTTTAGAGGGATCATCATCCACAACCGAATCATTCAATTTTCCACTGCCTTCATCAATGATCAATCGCCATACCCGTCCCAAGAAACGGTACACGCCATCCACATCTTTAGTACTCCAAGGCTTAACCTGCTCCAGCGGACCCATAAACATCTCATACAATCTCATGGAATCCGCACCGTACTGTTCAACGATATCATCGGGGTTCACGACGTTACCGCGAGATTTGGACATCTTGTGGGCTTTGGCATCCACAGTGATCTCTGTGTCTTTGATTACAAAATCATCACCTTGTTTCTCCACCTGATCGTCACTCAGCTTCACACGTTCAACATCTTCAACCTCGTCTGCAGCATTGGCAGGGATCCAGTTGCCGTCTTTTTTAAAACCAGTAAACTCCACCTCGCCTAGAATCATCCCTTGGTGTACCAGTCGCTGGAATGGCTCTTTTGTAGAAACCACGCCACAATCATACAGTACTTTGTGCCAGAAACGCGCATATAACAGATGCAACACGCTGTGCTCGGCACCGCCGACGTACATATCCACCGGCATCCAGTAGTTTTCCTCATCAGGATCTACAGGCCCCTCCTCAAATTCAGGACTACAATAGCGCAGGTAATACCAGCACGAACCCGCCCACTGTGGCATCGTATTCGTCTCGCGTTTGGCCGACTTTCCGGTTTCAGGGTCTTCAGTGTTGACCCAGTCAGTTGCTTTCGCCAAGGGCGGTTCACCATCCTCAGTAGGTTCAAAATCATCCAATTCGGGCAGTGTAACCGGCAAATCATCTTCTCTTAACGGCTTAGGTTCGCCGTCTACATGAATGATGGGAAACGGTTCGCCCCAGTAACGCTGACGAGAAAAAAGCCAGTCGCGAAGTTTATAATTTACGGCCTTTTCGCCCTGTCCTATTTTCTCAAGCCAAGCAGTAATTTTTTCAATGGCTTCATCAACCGGCAATCCATTTAGAGAGATCTCATCATTTTCGGAATTAACAAGCGTGCCCTCTTCCACATCGGTGTAGGCTTCCTCGGAAATATCACCACCTTTCACCACTTCAACAATATCCAGATCAAATTTCTGAGCAAATTCCCAGTCGCGCTGGTCGTGCCCAGGCACCGCCATAATTGCTCCGGTACCATAGGTGACCAAAACATAATCTGCAACGAGAATTGGGATCTCTTCACCCGTAGCCGGATTAACGGCCTTAGCCCCGGTAAAAACGCCCGTTTTCTCATCACTGAGTTCGGTACGTTCCAAATCAGACTTTCGCGCCGCTTCTTCCTGATAGTCTTCAACTGCTTGCTTCTGATCTTCCGTCGTAATTTTCTCAACTAAATCGTGTTCCGGCGCAAGCACCATGTAAGTAGCACCAAAAATAGTATCGGGACGCGTAGTAAAAACACGTATCTCTTCGTCGTATCCCTCTACTTCAAAATCAATATTGGCTCCTATGGATTTTCCGATCCAGTCGCGCTGCATCTTTTTTGTGGATTCGGGCCAATCCAGATCATCAAGACCCTCGAGCAGACGATCGGCATATTCGGTAATTTTAAGAACCCATTGACGCATCGGTTTTTTTACGACGGGAAAACCACCAACTTCGCTCTTGCCATCGATCACTTCCTCATTAGCCAGTACGGTCCCCAATTCAGGGCACCAGTTCACGGGCACATCATCTTCATAGGCTAATCCTTTCTCATAGAGCTTCAGGAATATCCACTGTGTCCACTTGTAATAATCCGGATCAGTAGTATTCACTTCCCGATCCCAGTCATAACTAAATCCCAGATCCTGCAGCTGCTCGCGAAACCTGTTTACATTTTTCTGAGTCGTATCCCGTGGATGAGTCCCGGTCTTCACTGCATATTGCTCGGCGGGTAATCCAAAAGCATCCCATCCAATGGGATGCAAAACATTAAAGCCGTTCATCCGTTTATATCGCGCCAAAATATCGGTAGCAGTGTATCCCTCAGGATGCCCCACATGCAGCCCCGACCCACTAGGATAGGGAAACATATCCAGCACATAATACTTGGGCTTGTCGTGATCTTCCGGCGTTTTAAAAGTCTTATTTTCCTGCCAATATTCTTGCCACTTGGATTCAATATCTTCCGGCTTATACGAGCTCATTCAGTTACTGCTTAAAAGTTTGTTATTGGTTATTTGTATAACGGAACGCAGATAACACGGATTTCTCGCTGGTTGTAGGATATATCAGTGAAAACCCGCCCAATCCGCATAATCTGCGTTCTATTTAAGTTGCCAAAGATAAGTAAAATTTCGGCTGGTTTGAAGAAGGATATTTGGGCATCAAAGTAAAATAAACACAACCTATGTTGCTAAATCTACCTGTTGAGAATCTTTGATTCAGGACTGATTATCTTAGCTAAAACCCGATACGTCATCTAACTTTCCATTCAATCCCTGAATTCTTTACTTGTAAGAAATGGAATAGTTTAACAATTCATGATTCACTATAAATTCAGAACCTTTCTTGACAAATCACTCTGCCAGGTAAACCAAAATCCCTCTTAATCATGAAACGCCTATTTTTTCTCACAACGTTGCTGTTATCCTTTTTTATTTCTCAGTCTCAAGCTCACGAAGATCCGCTCTGGATGCGCTACCCGGCAATATCTCCTGACGGTGAACAGGTGGTTTTCAGCTACAAGGGCGATATTTATAAAGTTTCTTCCGAGGGTGGGCAGGCAATACCGTTGACTGTACACGACGCCCATGATTATATGCCGGTCTGGTCGCATGACGGTGAGTATATTGCTTTTGCCTCCTATCGATATGGCAATTATGACGTGTTCGTAATACCAGCCGATGGAGGTGAGGCAGAACGGGTCACCTATCATTCTGCTGATGATTACCCCTCTGATTTTACAACGGATAACAACGAAGTCCTATTTTCATCTTCGCGCCGAGATGTACATACCAATGCCCAGTTTCCATACGGACTCCTCGGCGAACTTTATAAAGTGTCACGCGAGGGCGGAATGCCGGACCAGGTCAGTTCTATTACCGCAGAAGATGCCCGCTATAACAGCAGTGGAGAAATGATTATTTATCATGATCGCAAGGGATACGAAGATCCGTGGAGAAAACACCACACCTCCTCTATCACTCGTGATTTATGGACCTACCGGCCGGAATCAGGTGAGTATGAACAGATCACTGAGTGGCAGGGTGAAGATCGGAACCCGGTATTCAATCCCAAAAATGAACAGCAGGTTTTCTTTCTAAGTGAACGTAATGGATCCTTTAATGTACACAGGCTGAATCTCAATTCTCCGACTCGGGCCACGGCTGTTACTTCATTTGAAGACCATCCGGTACGGTTTCTGACCATATCGGACGGTGGTCAGCTCTGCTTTTCCTATGACGGTAGGATATTTACGAAAAGTCCCGACGGCGAAAGCAAAGAATTGGCCGTTACAATAAGCAATGACAACCGGAAGAATGCATATGAGACGATTGGGCTCAACGACAAAGTCACTGAAATGGCATTGTCCCCCAACGGAAAAGAGATTGCCTTCATCCAGCGCGGGGAAGTTTTTGTATCCAATGTGGATGGCAGCTCTGTGAAAAAAGTCACTAATACTCCGGGACAAGAGCGCTCTGTAAGCTTTGGTCCGGAAGGCAGAAAGCTGGTATATGCCGCCGAACGGAATAACAACTGGGATGTATATACAAATGAGATCCGCCGTGAGGAAGAACCCTATTTTTACTCTTCAACGGTATTGGATGAGGAGAAAATCGTAGGCAGCGACAAGGAGGAATTTCAGCCGACCTTTTCACCCGACGGAAACGAGGTTGCCTTTCTTGAGCAACGGACGATGTTACGGGTGATCAACCTAGAGAGCGGCGATATCAGAACGGTATATTCCGGAGAGAATAACTACTCTTACAGCGACGGCGATCAACACTACGACTGGTCGCCCGACGGCAACTGGTTTTTAATCAACTACAATCAGGATAACCAGTGGATCGGAGAAGCCGCATTGGTCAATGCAGATGGCAGTGGTGAAGTGCATAATCTGACTCAGAGCGGCTATTCTGATCAGGAACCCATGTGGATGGACAACGGTAAGATGATGATTTGGGCTTCCAATCGGGATGGGCAGCGAAATCACGGCAGCATGAGCGGTGAAATGGATGTCTACGGCATGTTCTTCACCCAGGAAGCCTATGATCGTTTCCAGCTGTCCAAGGAAGATATTGAACTCCTCCGGGAGAAAGAGCAGACGCAACAAAAAGAAGAAGGCAGTGACGAAGATCAGGATAAGTCGGAAAAAAACATCGAGGATATAAAGATTAAACTGGATGATATCTGGGAGCGCAAGGAGCGGCTTACTATTCACTCTTCGGACCTTTCGGATGCCACACTTTCGGCCGATACCGATGAGCTCTTTTACCTTGCCAGCGTTGAAAAAGGAGAAGATCTCTGGGTTACCGACTACCGAACCAAAGAGACCAAAATTTTAGCCAAAAATGTAGGCGACAACGCCAGCGACCTGATCCTTGACCGCGAAAACGACAAACTGTATGTCCTTGCCGATGGATCCATCATTTCGGTGGATGCAAAAAGCGGGGAGCGCTCGCAGGTAAATGTTCGCGGAGAGATGACCCTCTACCCTGCTCAGGAGCGGGAATATATTTTTGAACACGTCTGGCGTCAGGTCAAAAAGAAATTTTATGATCCTGACCTGCATGGCGTTGACTGGGAGTTTTATAAGAAAGAATACGCTAAATTTTTACCCCACATAAACAATAACCACGACTTTTCTGAGATGCTCAGTGAGATGCTTGGCGAGCTCAATGGTTCTCATACAGGAAGCCGATACAGACATCAAGAACCTTACGGGGATCAGACCGCATCACTAGGGGTTTTCTATGATCGCAGTTTCCAGGGGCCCGGACTCAAAGTCGCAGAAGTGATTGAAAATGGTCCTTCCGATAAAGCTGATTCACAAATTTCGCAGGGAACCATTATCACCGGCATAGATGGAAACACACTCACGGATGGCGAAAATGTATATCGGCAACTTAATAGAAAGGCCGGAGAACGGGTTCTGCTGTCTCTTGAAAATCCGGAAAACGGTGAAAACTGGGAAGAAGTCATTAAACCTATCTCGGGAAGTAAAGAGTCCGATCTGCTATATAACCGCTGGGTTGAACAAAATCGACAAAAAGTAAATGAGCTTTCGGGCAGTACCATTGGATACGTGCATATCCGGGGTATGAATGATTCCAGTTACCGAACAGTTTTCGAAGAGGTTCTGGGCAAGAATGCTCAAAAAGAGGCTATTGTGGTCGATACCAGATTTAACGGCGGAGGCTGGCTCCATGAGCAACTGGCAACCTTCCTGAGTGGAGAACCCTACATCAAGTTTGCTCCTCGCGAAAAACGGCTTGGCACCGAACCCATGCAAAAATGGTCGAAACCGTCTGCTGTACTGGTCAGTGAAGGCAATTACTCTGATGCCCACATGTTTCCTTACGCCTACCGATCCAAAGACCTGGGCAAAATTATCGGGATGCCGGTTCCCGGAACAGGAACTGCAGTTTGGTGGGAGCAGCAAATCGATCCTACGCTGGTCTTCGGTATTCCCCAGGTTGGAATGTTGACCCCTGAAGGTGAGTACCTGGAGAACAACCAGCTTCAGCCTGATATAGTGCTCGACAATCGGCCGGAACAGCTGTTGCAGGGTATTGACCAACAGCTCAGAAAAGCGGTAGAGGTACTGGAAAAGGAAGCAGAATCGGAGTCAAGTCCTTTTGAAACCAACAATTAAACTTACACCTAAAATCAAAAAGGTCCCGCGGTTGTCTACCCGGGGCCTTTTTCAATTTAACTATGTACTCGGTTTTTGAGGTGTCTGGAGGTCTTATCCCCTTTCTTCGATCACTCTTTCATATGCAGCTTTTACTTTTACACCGGCAAGTGCTTCGTTCACATTAAAGAGATGGTCACCAATCTTTTCTAACCGATTCAGATAATCTAGGAACACAAAGCCTACCTCATTGGAGTAAGTGTTCTTTTCAAGCTGAGCGTAATGAAATTCCAGCAAATCATCACGGCAATCATCAATAGCATCTTCGATGGCAAGTGATTTGTCGAGATCGATATCTGCCTGCTCTTTATCAAGATTCTCGCGAACATTTCGAATGGCATCGTGTACTAAATCCAGCAGCTCATTTAACTTATCCATTGCTGATTCGGGAAGTTCTCTGCCCTCACTTTGCATCCGCTCAAAGGTTTTAGACATTTGAAAATAGATATCCGCCACCCGTTCAAGATCATTAATCATACTATGCATCCCACGAATACGACGTGTAGCATCTTCGGTAAGATTATAACTGGAAATCTTGGTAAGATACTCGGCAATTTCCAACTCAATATTATCGGTTATCCCTTCTCTTTTTTCAATCTTTTCCAAAAACTGATCCTGACGATTTTGCTTGTTAAATAGCAACCCCTGGATGCTAAAGTGCATCTTTTCAATCAGCTTGGCAAACAATTGAATCTCTTTATGCGCTTGAGATATCGACAACTCCGGAGACGACATCATTCCTGAAGAGATGTACTGCAATCGGTGTTGTGTATCCTCTTTTTCTTTCTGATACTTCTCAATTATTCGAACAATATAGGGCACAAATCCAACCAGCAATAATACATTAAGCACATTAAACACCGAATGAAACAACGAAAGGGCCAGCGTGGCATTAGCGCGCCCAATTTGACTTGTTGCATGAAGAATTGACCCTGACTCAGGTACAACATAGTTCATCAAAGAATCAACCCCCACCAAAAAAGGATCAATTAAAATCATCATCCATATCACTCCAAACATATTAAATACGAAGTGAAAACGAGCCGCCCGTTTGGCATACACATTACCTACCACGGCGGCAATATTCGCCGTAACCGTAGTTCCAATATTTTCACCTAATACCATCGCGGCTGCTATTGGGAAATCAATCCATCCCTCGAATAACATAACCAAGGTAATTGCCATAGCCGCTGAGGATGACTGAGTAACCAAGGTTAGTATGGTACCGGCAATTACAAAGATAACGATGGACGCAAAACCAAACTCTGTAAACTGATCCAGAAACATAAACATTTCCGGATTTTCCTGAATATTTGGCACCCCATTTTTAATAAAATCGAGCCCTATAAATAAAATTCCGAACCCGATCATAGCTTCGGCAAGATTGCGCAGTTTCTCACGACCGAAAAATATAAAAGGGAAAAAGACACCGATTAACATCATGGCAACCGAAGTAATCTGCATCTTAAATCCAAAAATGGAGATCATCCAAGCCGTAACAGTCGTCCCGATATTGGCTCCCATAATTACCCCGGTGGATTCGATAAACGTAATCAAGCCGGCATTCACAAAACTAACGACCATCACGGTAGTAGTAGACGATGACTGGGTAATGGATGTAGTAGCAAAACCGGTAAGAATGCCCCGAAATCGCGTGCTGGTCATTCCTTTTAGAATAGCCCGCAGCTTATTACCTGCAACTTTCTGGAGGCCATCGCTAAAAACTTTCATCCCATAAATAAAAATTCCCAATGCCCCTACAAGCTGCAATAAATCCCAAAACGTATAAGTCATTATTCGTTTGTTTAAATGCTGATCTAAATTACTTAGCTATTGTATCCCAAAAAAAGGCGCGGGTAAATATAATAGAAATCAATATTTTTTAACAGCTTTAAAAGGATTTAAAATCAATACTACTGGTATTAAACAGCACATTGCTTTATAATGCTATTGCAAAGGAATCAAACTTCATAAATAATGATAGCTATCAGTCTTGACAAGTTTGCAAAACAGGGATGCCTAATTTTTCTGTTACTTTTGGCAGCGACCTCTCTCTCATGCGCCCAAGCTCCTGGCAATCAATCAGATATAGACTGGCTGATTGAAGTTCTGAATATCCGAAGTGGATCAATGGTCGCCGATATTGGAGCGGGAGATGGGGATCAGACGCTGGCTATCGCCAACCATATTGGTTCTGAAGGTACAATCTATAGCACCGAACTGGGCACGGAATCAGTTGAGGAGTTAAAACAATCTGTAACAAATGCTGACGCCAGTAATATAACCGTTCTCGAGGGGCATCCCGATCATACAAACCTCCCAAAAGAATGCTGTGAGGCCATCTTTTTGCGCCGCGTCTACCATCATATCACAAACCCAAAAGCCTTTAACAACAGCTTATTGGCATCTCTTAAACCCGGTGGGCGTTTGGCCATTATTGACTTTGAACCGCGGGGATCCGAAGCAGATCCTGAAGGGCGATCATCCGGCAATCAGCATGGTGTAACAGCCAAAACGGTCATCGAAGAACTTACACAAGCAGGCTTTTCACTCGTCAGTTCAGAAGATGGATCTGGGAGAGATATCTACGTAGTAATGCAGAAACCGAAGAGCAACTCTTGAGGTTTTCAACTGAGGATAAAATATCTTAAACATCCCCATATTTCTTTTTCCGTTCGGTATTTCTAAGTAGATTACTTGTACTAATTCCCACCAAACTAACGGAGGTTGACCATGAGTTACGGACACGTAAAATCGGGGGATCGTATCAACCTCAAACACTGCGCAAAGAGTTAGATGTAGAGAACACCTATGCCCTGGTTAAGACAGATAAGATGGAAGTTATTCGCATGGCACTGAACAAGGGAAAAACGGTAGAACAGCACTCTATTGACAGTGAACTATCCGCACAGTGCCTTAAGGGAGAAATTTTATTTCATATCGACAACAAAGCGGAAACTCTTACCGAGGATGACTGGCTGTACGAAAAAAAGAGGGACAACCTTTTTCTTATAGTGTAAAAGCAGATACTATTCTTTTGGTAACCATCGTTTTTGGAAAGCAGCAGTCTCAATAAGCATAGCCAAAAATCGCTGATATTACTTTCCAATAGCAGATCAAACTGTAGATAGTATTACTCTATTTTTTAGACGTTTTTTTCGGTGCCCTAAGATTCGTTACATATGTATAAATATGATAAAAACCCATCTAACCAACCTATATTGATTTTGATAAAATCATATCGAGATTGGATAATGATACTATATTCTTTAAAGTATAATATTTATAAAATCTAATTGTGAGTTTCCTGCAAATGTAAAAAATTTACCCCTTGAACTATGCCCTTAAAAATTTTATGATCCTTTATCATTATACTATTTAATAAATACACGTTAGTATGAAAGTAAAAATCGGCTCTGTCCTATTACTTATCTTTTTTGTGCTGAGTGGAACCCCACTTACGGCACAAGACGATGGTAAAAGTATTTCGGAAGCAAATTATAGTGGACTTGAATTTCGCAATATTGGTCCCGCATTATTTTCGGGACGTATTGCAGATATCGCAATTCATCCGAACGATCAAAAAATATGGTATGTCGCTGTAGGCTCAGGTGGCGTTTGGAAAACGACTAATGATGGAGTAACTTGGGAACCGATATTTGATAATCAGTCATCGTTCTCGATTGGAAGTGTTTCTATCGATCCCAATAATCCCAATACAGTTTGGATAGGCACCGGTGAAAATGTCGGTGGTCGCCATGTTGGATATGGCGACGGTATTTATAAAAGCACCGATGCAGGAAAGACATGGAAAAACATGGGACTCAAAGAATCCCAGCATATTTCTCGCATCATCGTCCATCCCGAAAATTCGGATGTTATCTGGGTGGCTGCACAAGGCCCGTTGTGGAGCAGTGGGGGTCAGCGAGGTCTCTATAAATCCACTGACGGGGGTGAAAACTGGGAGAAGAAACTCGGCGGTAACAAATGGACCGGCGTTACGGATATTGAAATTGATCCGCGCAATCCCGATCGCATGTACGCCGCAACCTGGCAGCGCCATCGTATCGTACCCATTTATGTTGGCGGTGGACCGGATTCAGGTATCCATAAAAGTACCGACGGTGGAGAAACTTGGAAAGAAATCAAAAACGGTATTCCTGAAAATGTAGGAAAGATCGGCATGGACATCTCTCCACAGCAACCTGATATCGTCTATGCTGCCATTGAGCTAGATCGGCGAAGTGGCGGTGTTTTTAAATCTGAAGACAGAGGAGAATCCTGGAAAAAGATGTCAGATGCTGTTGGTGGTGGGACCGGCCCGCATTACTATCAGGAGCTTTACGCCTCTCCCCACCAGTTTGGACGACTTTATTTGATGGACGTTGTTGCTGAAGTATCTACCAATCACGGAGATACGTTTCAAAACATTAATAATGACGACAAGCACGTTGACAATCATGCATTGGCATTCAAAAAAGATGAGCCAGAATACCTACTGATGGGATCCGACGGAGGACTCTATCAGTCTCATAATCTCGGTGAGGATTGGGATATGGTACGAAACCTGCCAATTACCCAGTTCCACAAAATCTATGTTGACGACGCTGAGCCTTTCTACAATGTGTACGGCGGTACTCAGGATAATGGCTCTCAAATGGGACCTTCACGTACCGATAACGAACGAGGTATTGCCAATCGTGACTGGAAAAAAACATTAGGAGCTGACGGCCACGACGGTGCTACCGAACCTGGAAATTCCAACATTTTCTACGGTGAATATCAGCAGGGCGTTCTGCACCGTGTAGATAAACGAACCGGCGATGCTGTATTGATACAGCCACAACCTGATCAAGGTGAAGTATACGAGCGTTTTAATTGGGATTCACCCGTTGAAGTCAGTCCCCATAATCCTACTAAATTACTGTTTGCTTCGCAGAGAGTTTGGATAACTGAAGATCGCGGCAACTCTTGGGAGGCGATCTCCGGCGATCTTACACGTGGTGATCAAGAGCGTCTTGAATTTGAAATCATGGGCAAACAGCGCAGTTGGAATAACGCCTGGGATGTAAATGCGATGTCTGACTATAATACCATCACATCGTTGTCCGAATCGCCTCTGCAAGAAGGTTTGATTTATGCAGGCACCGATGATGGACTTTTTCAAGTCACGACTAACGGTGGCGAAAGCTGGCGCGAAGTCGAGCTTGGCAACATAGATGGAGTTCCAAAAACTGCCTTTGTGAATGACATCAAGGCTAGTCTGTTTGACAAAAATACAGTCTATCTGGTACTTGATAATCATAAATATGGCGACATGAAACCGTATATTCTCAAAAGCACCGATCTTGGCAAAAGCTGGGAATTTATCAGTAATGATCTTCCCAGTGACCATGTAGTGTGGCGACTTGTTCAGGATGATGTTAACAAAGACCTCATGTTTGCCGCTACCGAATTTGGCATTTTCTTTACCGTTGATGGCGGCGAAAAGTGGACAAAACTGGAAAGCGGTATGCCAACTATTGCCATCCGTGATCTCGTAATCCAACGACAGCATGATGATCTTGTCGCAGGCTCGTTCGGTCGGGGAATCTTCATTCTCGACAATTACGCACCGCTACGCGAGGTAAGCGCCGAAATGCTGGATCAACAGGCTAAACTTTTTGAAGCTCGTGATGCATTCTGGTACAAACCTGACCAGGAAGTTGAGGATCTCGGTTCTAACTTCTTTACCGCTGAGAATCCTCCTTTCGGAGCCGTCTTCACCTATTACCTGAAGGATGATTTTAAATCACTTCGGGAGCAGCGGCTCGATCGTGAAGCGGAATTAGGTGAAAATGAAGACGTCCCCTTCCCTGGCTGGGATAATCTGGAGGCCGAAACACGCCAACAAGGTCCAAAGATTATTCTTACTATCAGAGACAGTGATGGTAACGTTGTACGCAGAGTTGAAGGCCCTACGTCTTCAGGATTTCATCGTGTAAACTGGAACCTTAGATATCCATCAAAAGATGTCATAGAAGTTGAAGAAGAAGGTGGATGGTACGACGGAGGTTTCATGGCTATGCCCGGCACCTATACGGCTACGCTTTCACAAAAAGTACTGGGCGAAGTAAAACAACTTTCCAAACCGATGGAATTTGAAGTTAAGCCGCTTCGTGAAGGAACGCTCGAACGAGAATCCAATACCACCGTCGCTGAATTTCGAGAAACGCTTGAAACATTTCAGCAAAACTTAAGCCAAACCGAAAACAAACTTGAGGAGCAAATAAATCGCGTCAACGCCATGGGTACGGCATTATCCAGAGCTTCGGAAGAAGATACTGCATTAGTAAAACGTCTCCATGATGCTCGAACGCAGTTACTTGATCTGCAGAAACAGATGGAAGGCAGTGAAGCCAAACAAGAGATCGGTGAGCGTACCCAGGTAACTCCTGGTTCTCGTCTATATGTAGGATACAGTGCCCTTGGATCAACCTATGGACCTACACCGATGCACGTAAATACTATTGAAGCTGGCAGAGCCGAACTAGATGCTATCCAGAAGGATCTGAACCAGTTCGTTAAAAATGTGATGCCTGAACTCAAGCAAGCACTTGAAGCTACAGATGCACCACCTATTGAGGACAGTTAATTTTAACTCAAATATCTAGCTTATAGAAAGGGACGCCGAGGCGTCCCTTTCTTATTTTAAAATTTTACAGCTGTGAAATATTCAGGTTTGCGATAGATTAAAGTTTATTTCTTTCGATCCTGACAAAACCTGACTGCAATAAACCGGTTTAACAGTTCGGTGAATCCAAGTTTAAATGGCAAATTCAATGCTCTTACAACTGAAAACTTTTACTCAATACCTATCAGCCATTTCAATGTATCTACGCCATCAGGTTTCCAAGAGAGCGACGGTTGCTGCGCAATGGATAAAAGCTCCGTTTCCTGATCCAACTCCGGAATCTCTACTTTATTAGATACATATATGTTCTGCAGTTGTGATCCATAATCTTGTGCCAACTCAGCCGCTTTTGATTGATCCCCCTGTACCCAGTAACACACAAAATCCTGATCAAACTCCAAGCCTCCCTCCTGCAGCAGAAAGTACTCAAGCCAAACCTGTGGACGTTGAACAGCTTCGTTATAGGCAAACTGCTGTTTAAGTTTTGGGGATGGATATTCGTGCTGGGGATTTTCAAGCCAGAAACTTTTAAGTTGATCTGTCAGTTTCTGTTTAACTTCATCCAACGAAAACGGTGAAACAACAATGGCTACCGACCGACACCCTTTTCCACTGTATCGAAATATGGCTTCCGTTAAATCATGTATGCTCTGCTCATCATTTCTGTCAAGATAAGCCAACGAAAAATGGGCCGTACGAATTAAAAAATCCGTATCAGGTTTTGCCAGATTCAATTCATCAATAGCCTCTTTTACTCCCGGTACTGACGATTCTGATCCGGCAAAAATAACGGCATCATGTTGCATCCCTTCAAAATCATCCAAGCGGTGAGTCCACTGTACATCACGATCAGACCATAAATCCGTCTTCTTAACTTCATTCAGAAAAGTCGGCAAAAGGTATGGATCCTTACGCGAAATTTTACCGGTATACCGTGCTCCACTCAGCAAAGTAGCAAATGCATCTTGAAAACCGACAAGCGGTAAATTTCCCGCATGCAGGCACAACACATTTTGACCGGAAGCATCCTGTTCTGCCCTCAATCCAGCCCGATCAACCCACTCTGCAATAGCCTCTCTGCTTAAATTTTTTTCAATTGATTGAACCGCATATTTTACATCCTCAAAGCTAAAATAGCCCTCGCGCACGGTTTGGTCAATAGCATCTTGCAGATATATATTATCATCCGACAGCCAGTTGTGGATAGCTTCCAGTAAGGTATCAATTCGTTTTTGGATATCTGACATTGATTAAATCAATCTTAAAAATTATAAAACTCTCGAGGGTTTCTTCTTACTACATCACATTCAATCTTCATCAATCAAAAAATTACAACCTCGCAGATCTTTGGGATTCCAGCGTCCCAACACCTGGAAACGACCCTTTTTATCCATGACGCCCTTATCACCCGTCAACAGAAATGAGCAGCTATGTACATTCGCCAAATCAATAACGCCAATTAGTCCTTCCTTATATGGCGGTAGGGTTTCATCAGGATTCTCAGGATCACGGATAGTAACCTGCATCCACGGGACAGTTGAAAACCATTTTCCCGTAGCATATGCCTGACTTAATAGCTCTGCCATGCCATATTCGGAATGAATACGGCTGCCGTCCAATCCAAATCCTTTCGACAGTTTTCGATGTAATTCACTGCGTGAAACTTCTCTGCGATGGGTTTTCATTCCTCCTGTTTCAATCACAATGCTGTTGGATGGCAAACTAATATCGTCAATCTCCAATAAATCCAGCAATCCAAAAGCAGCGCCAAATAGAATCAACTGTTTCCCCTGCCGGTTCACTTCTTTAATCGCATTGGGATTTACCGGCTCACCCAGCGGAAGGAATCGACTCAATCCACTGTTATCCTGATCAATAAGCTTCTGGATCATATAGATCAGTGACGAATGCGGGTTGTCCGAATAGCCGGGCGTGTAACCCCAAATTACCGCATTATCTAAGTTATAAAAGTGTCGAAATCCCTTTAACAGCGACTGCTCATAAAGCCTAGCATTATACACCCGATGGATGCTCCGCTGCATATCGGAAGTACCACTGCTCTTAAAAACAAGCTCACTATTATCTTCCGAATGGGTCGTCACTAAAACATCTTTAAATGCTTTAATCGGCAGTAGCGGAATAGCTGATATGTCATCCTGAACTTGTTTCAGGATCTCGGATTTTGTATTCAGCGCGACACAAAAACGATCATAGACCGAATTATTCTGCAGCTGATATTCAAAAACTTGTTTGACTTTTTCTCTGAAAGACAGACCCTCCGAAAAGATGATATCTGACCAATTTTTCATAACAATATTAGCTGAAGACGAATCACACAAAAGTTATTGGTATCCATAAATTCAAATTTGTGATCTATTCTAACCCTACGCGTTTAAAAATGCGCTCCACATTTCGGGTGTGGTGATCTAAATCAAAAGCCTCTTCGATTTCTTCTTCGGTGAGACTTTCCTGTACTGTCTCGTCCGCTTCCACCAGATCGCGAAACATCGTCTTCTCTTCCCACGCCTTCATTGCCAAAGGCTGCACGGTATCATAGGCCTTTTCGCGTGACATGCCGGTATCAATCAGCTTATGCAGCACGCGCTGTGAAAAGGTTAATCCAAAAGTCTTGTAGATGTTATCGTGCATATTATCTTCAAAGATGGTCAACTTTTCCACCACACCTGAAAAGCGATTGAGCATATAATCCAGTAAAATGGTAGAGTCCGGCAAAATAATACGCTCTACGGATGAATGCGAGATGTCGCGTTCGTGCCAGAGCGGAATATTCTCATAGGCCGACATCATATATCCGCGGAGCACACGTGAACAGCCCGAAATATTCTCCGAGCTTACCGGATTACGTTTATGCGGCATCGAGGATGAGCCCTTCTGCCCTTTTCGGAAAAACTCTTCTGCCTCCCTTACTTCGCTGCGCTGTAAGTGACGTATTTCCACCGCCATCTTTTCCATCGTTGATCCGATCAATGCCAACGTTGAAATATAATCGGCATGACGATCGCGCTGCAAGGTTTGCGTAGAAATAGGCGCTGGTGAAAGACCTAACTCTTCACAAACAGAGTCTTCTACTTCGGGCGGAATATTGGCAAAGGTACCTACCGAACCACTCATTTTGCCAAATTCCACGTTCTTTGCTGCTTTCTCGAAACGCTCCAAGTTACGCTTCATCTCGGCATACCAAAGTGCGCACTTGAGACCAAAGGTTGTAGGTTCCGCATGCACTCCGTGCGTGCGTCCCATCATTACGGTATATTTGTGCTTTTTGGCCTTTTCCGCCAACACATTAATGATTTGCTGTATATCTTTTCGTAGGATTTCGTTAGCCTGTTTCAGGCGATAGCCGTTGGCTGTGTCCACGACATCAGTGGAAGTAAGTCCGTAGTGTACCCACTTTTTCTCTTCCCCGAGCGATTCTGAGACCGACCGTGTAAACGCCACTACATCATGTCGGGTCTCCTTTTCGATCTCTTTAATCCGATCAACATCAAATGACGCATTTTCGTAAAGCTTTTCGACATCTTCTTTGGGAATTTTACCCAATTTGCTCCAAGCATTACAAGCAGCCAACTCGACCTCTAACCAGGCTTGAAATTGATTTTCCAACGACCATATATCGGCCATCTCCTTACGGGAATATCGCTCAATCATTGCTAATAAATTTGGGCTGTAATTAAATAGAAAGTTCGCCCAAAGATATTGGATTTTTTAACAAAAGTAAGAAGTAATGAGTAATAATGATCAGCAATATTTCTTATTACTAACCAGGTTTATCGTCTCGGAATTTTAATCCAGCTGCCCTGTTCGATACTGGCATCAGAATCTACCTGATTGAGAATCGCTACATCCTCTGGCGTAATATCCATTGGTAAATTATTCGTGAATATCGACAGAGACTGGGACTGATCTATCCTTCGTGTTTGCAGGCGAACAGGCTCTCGGTTCAACTTATCCTGGTCGGTAAGTTCCGTAAACGAATAGCTGGTTTCTTCAAAAGAAGATTGATAGCCATCAAATTTCTGTGCAAGGCTGTAATTGGTAAATCGATAGATATTACCATGATACGCAACTGCATAAACTAAAAACTTGTAGTTCGTTCCATCCTCTGTAGTAGCTATAGCTGTAGCCTCATAACCATTTAAGTCATTTTGCTGTCTAGAACGTTGTGACTGTACCGTAAAACCATCCTGAGTTACGTAATTCTTAACCGACATTTCTGGGGAATCCGCTTCACTATCGATCTGCATAAGTGAGATAGCATCTTGATTTTCATTAACTGCTGCTACCAATGTAGGCTGATTAACAATTTCCCAGTTGTCGGGATAATTAAACTGAAATTTTAAATCCGGGTGATAAAAGTTTCCATCTTCGGTAAATCCTTCGCGCGGATTTTCACCATAAATCATCCCATTAATCACATTCATATACTGATCCGTATTTTCTACATTTTGTTCATATCCTTTTTGCTGCCATTGTTGTGCCAATTCCGGTATGCGCTTGGCACGCTCCGAAGGATCGGGATGTGATGATTGCCAGCTTGGGATACTTTGTCCCGACTGTTCTGATATTCGTTCAAGCGCCGAAAAGAACCCAGCACCATCTTCAGCCTCATAGTTTTTCATGGCAGCATATTCTACTCCCAGCTGATCGGATTCACGTTCATCATCCCGCCCGTAACTCAAGAATAAAAATTGGGCGGCTTGACTGCCTAATTGAAGCACACTTTGGCCGGGTACTCCCAGCAACTCCTCACCAGCTACAGCTCCGCCAATCAGTGCAATCTGCCCCAACTGCTGTTCGAATGCACGTTGTGAAGCATGTCGTGCCGCCACGTGCGCAATTTCATGCCCCAGCACCACCGCAAGTTGAGCTTCATTTTTAAGATGAGCCAACAATCCGCGAGTTACATAAATATAGCCCCCGGGCAATGCAAAAGCGTTAACTACCGGACTGTTGAGCACCCGAAAATAAAACTCCGTCTCCCGATACTTCGGATCTGTGTCTTCGCGACGCATGTGGCTCACCTCCAGCACTTTCTGACCAATACGCTCAACATATTGCTGCACCTCTTCATCATCGTAAACTCCATATTGCTGCTGAATCTGCTGATCCGCCTCTTTTCCAATCTCTAGCTCCTGCTGCCAACTATATCCATATGCCCTTTTTGAACCAGTAATCGGACTTTTTTGAACAGTACAAGAGCCTACGAAAAGTACCAGTAAAACAGCTGTGAAAAATAATCTCAGAGAAGACATCATTGGTTTGATGAATTATATTTAGTGGTCAATATTTATAAATGTACGTAATTCCTAAATGTTCCTACTATAAAAGTTTAAGCTTGCTCCATCTTTTTCTGCCAGTGCTGATAAATCATCATCATAGCGAGTGTATCAAGCTCACAATATTTTAGCAATGCATTTTGATAGGCCTCATGTCTTTCGGAATCTAATTTCTGTGCAATCATTTTACCATAGACTACCATAGCCTCAGTACCACGACGGATTGGCGAATCTCCGGTTTCCGTTAAGATTGAATAGGGATTTCGGGCCCCACCGTTTCCGTCGGACTGCCACCAAACAATTTGATCAAAATTACTGCTCGAATACGGTTTTGAGTAGATATTCTTTAAATAGGAACTGTGGCTCATCACCGATCGGAGTACATCCTTTATACTCAGTGAACTCTCCATCTCGCTGTTATAGTAAAAATTCTTTACCAAACGACTCAAATCCGCAATATAAGGTGGCTGCGAATGTGAAGAGTCGTGGCGATTTATGATCTTCTCTATCCAGTTAATAAGCTGATTTGCATCAGCAATTTCATTTTGTTCTTGTAGTAGCTCTGACCTGATTGTTTTTAATGCATTGCGTTCAAAGTTAGAATACTGAACAATGGTACCGTCTTCGATATCCGGGATTTGTTTCAACTTGCGAACCAGCTCAAAGTTAGGGTACCCACTTTTCAAATCATCAATCCACTCATGATGCTTCCACGTTCCATCTTGATACAATGTATGACATGAAAACTGGAAAACAACTAAATGATACGGACTGCGATTTTTACGAACCGGTACTGCATAGTTCCCGGCCTCAAAATCGAGGAAGTGCAACGGAAACTGCCATCGGTCAAGCTCCTCAAATAATAATGTTCTGATAATCTCCTCGGGCACCTCTTCATCCTTCTTCTTATGAACCTGCAGTGCCTGACGCATCTCTTGGGAAATGCGTCCCTCCGATTTGATGACGTTTACCGAACTAAAAATAGTGTCAGCAGGAATATCTTTCTGATCATAATTTCCGTTGGCAAGTCTCTGACTTGTTCCGGGACCAATTAAATCAAAGATATGATTCTCAGATGGATTTCCCTCCGACATCACCGGCGACCAGCATTCGTTAAATCCACTTATTTTTCCTTCGCTTATCCTATCTGTATCAATACGAAATTCACAATTTTTACACTTTAGGCCAACTTTGGAATCGGGTTTATCATCCCCGAAATACACCGTGGAAAAATAATTCAACGTCTTTTTTAAGGTGGATTTTGGGATATTGTGTTCAGCAAATCTTGGTCGGTTCACTAACTTCTCCACCTCCTCTGTTACATCCAATTTAGCCAACAACTCCTGATTGGAAGCATTAATATTTTCAGCTTTGTAATTGTTATCTAAAGGATGCAATAAAAAAGGTAGGTTATCGGTATATGCACTGCTCGATTTTTCCGGCATCACCAGCGTAGCTTGAATATTCAGATCGGGATGACTTATCTGAATCAAATACACCTGGTAGGCAAAATCAAGTAGATACTTTTCCCATTTACTATAAATATAACCTTTTGCATCTGTAATTCTATGTTTGCGAGAATCGAAAGCCTTAGTCCGGATATAAAAAACCGTCAGCTGATTGCCGGATTTATGAATAATGGGTAATCGAGCCATCATCTGTTGATGCTCAAAAGTAGCATCAAAAAGTACAACCTCATCCTTCTGCAATAACTGGCAGGTTTTGTCAGCGGCTTTTTTTACCTGCTTGCTATCAACAAAAACTCCATTGGGATAAACGGATCGAGCCAAAGCGGTAAGCAACCGTTTATTGTAGATAGCATGCTCAATAAACGGACGAGACTGCTTATCTTGAGGATAATCTTGCCGGTAATAATAAAGCTTAACCGGACATTCCAAACCGGCACCAAAAAGATGTCGGGTAAAATATTTCTCGCGATCTCTAAACCTTGCCATCCGAACTCACAATATTAACTTCTGGAACAAGAGCAATACCGAACTTTTCTTTTACCGACTTTTTGATACGATCAGCTAAGTCCAGAATCTCTCTACCAGTAGCTCCTCCATGATTTACAATGACCAGCGCCTGTTGTTTATAGGTCCCGGTATTCCCCACTACTTTTCCTTTCCATCCTGCCTCTTCAATCAGCCACCCGGCCGGTACCTTGGTTTTCTGATTTCCCATATCGTAGCCCGGCGCTTCGGGGTACTCCTTTTTGATGTGTTCATAATCATCATCTCTTACAATAGGATTCTTAAAGAAGCTACCGGCATTCCCAAGCAAATTGGGATTAGGCAACTTACTATTTCTGATATCAATTACAATATCACTGATATCACGAATAGTTGGTTTATCAATATTTCGTTCTTCAAGTTCAGACTGGATGGCTCCGTAAGAAGTATTTAGTTCTGGATTTTTCGACAGTTTCAAAACTACATTGGTAACTATAACAACCCCCTTCAGCTCTCCCTTAAAAATGCTGTCGCGATAGCCAAATTCACAGTGCTCCTTTTCATATCGACGTGTTTCTCTGCCCTCAATATCTACGGCCTCCAGCCACTCGAAAACCTCTTCAAGCTCAACGCCATAGGCACCTATATTTTGAATGGGAGCTGCACCTACCGTGCCGGGAATAAGGGAAAGATTCTCAATGCCGCCCCATCCTTTATCAACACAGTAGCGGACCGTTTGATGCCAATTTTCACCAGCACCAATTTTTAGCCAGACGTAGTCATCCGTTTCTTTAATTACTTCTTTTCCCTTTATCTGGATATGCAGTATTAATCCGTCAAAATCATCCCCAAAAAGAACATTACTACCACCCCCCAGTACCATAATTTTGAGTTTCTCTGTTTTGGGATGCCGTAATATTTCTTTGAGTTGTGATTCCAATTCGACCGAGGCAAAATAACGCGCCTTCGCAGAAATATTCAGCGTATTATAGGGTTGTAAATCAACATCAGTTTTAACTAACGAATTAAAATCGGTGCCCATTTATATGGTTATACTCTTTGCTTACAGATATTTTTATGATTTAGAACGACCCTGAACTTTCACACGTAGTTTTTTTACGCGATTATTTGTTACAGAGTGGATCGTAAGCTCCATATTATTATAGTAAACTCGTTCGCCTACATTGGGAATGCGCTCTGTCAGATGATAAACGAGTCCACCGAGTGTTTCATACTCATCATCTTCAGCGGTGAGCTCAATATTCAGGATATCCTCCATGTCATCGAGGTCAATCTTAGCATCAAAAATGTATACGCCACTTTTAAATTTCGTGTAGAGACTTTCTTCGACGTCATCATACTCATCAGATATTTCCCCGACGATCTCCTCAAGAATATCATCTAGCGTAATTAATCCCTCAGTACCGCCATATTCATCCACTACAATAGCAATGTGCGTTTTTTCCTGCTGAAAATCACGAAGTAGGTCATCCACTTTTTTAGTAGACGGAACAAAAAGAGCTTTACGCGCAATAGTACGCCAATTTATTGTTGTCCGTTCGATATCAGAGTTTATATAAGGCAGCACATCTTTGGAATGAATAACGCCCAATATGTTGTCCAGGTCGTTCTCATATATCGGCATACGCGAAAGGCCTTTTTCTCTGATCAACTGCAAAACTTCATTCAGAGAGTTATCGGTAGAAATAGCAACGATATTAACGCGTGACGTCATTATCTCACGAACTGTAGTCGTGCCAAATTCAATCACATTTTCAATAATCTCCCGCTCATCACTTCTAATAGATCCCTCCTGCTCACTCACCTCTGCCATCGTCATAATATCTTCGGAGGTCATCTTGCTGTCTGGTTTCGGTAATCTTTCTTCCAGACTAAGTGTACTATTGGCAATAAGACTCGAAAGCGGTGTGAGTAGCTTAAATAACACATAAATAAAAGAGCTTACCTGCCTCGCACTCTTTAAGGGATTATTTATGGCGATAACTTTGGGCGTAATTTCGCTGAGAATCAAAATCATAAACGTCAAGACAACCACTTCCAAGGTGTAGACCAAAACCTCTGAAAGTCCAAAATAGATCGCGATATTCCCGGCTACCACGGCAGCCAGTACTGATGCCACAATATTAGCAAACGTATTGCAAATCAGAATTGTAGCCAGCAATCGCCGCGGATATGCCAACATCTTGGTGATTTGGCGATCTTTGGAACCCTCTGTATCCTGATCAGTTAACAAATCTTGTTGATTAATAACAGAGAAGAAGGCCACCTCAGCCCCCGAAAAAAGAGCGGAAAAAAGAAGCCCTAAAACAATTATTGCAATCTGTATTGCCAGCGCTACGGGATCTAATGTAGAATCGATAAGAACAGATTCCCCTTGCTGGGAAATAAAATCGAAAATAAACAGTAAACTACTCGGGTCGTCCAACTACCTATTTTTAATTTGGGTTATCTTAAAGCTATTGACTGTAGACATGCAGTGCAAGAAAAGTAAAAGCGGCAAGGAATTTCCCCGCCGCTTTTAAATGTATGCTAAATATAATTCGGATACCATTAAAATGGTAAGTCGTCGTCAATATCGTCAAAATCTTCATTTAAATCGACATTGCTCGATACCGGTTGAGAGTTATCCGGTTTGGGGGGGACATCGCCACCGCCTTCACCTTTACTGTCAAGCATCGTCATAGTCAACGCTTTTATCTCTGTAGAGTAACGCGTTTGACCTTCTTTGTCTTCCCACTTACGTGTTTGAATGGGACCTTCAATATAAACCTGTGATCCCTTCTTTAGATATTCCTGGCAAATTTCGGCCAGCCGCCCCCAAGCCACCACTCGGTGCCATTCGGTGTTCTCCTTCCATTCGCCCTGTTTATCCTTATAACGTTCAGATGTTGCAACAGATAAGTTTGCCACGGCTGTATTGGACTGCGTATAACGTACATCAGGATCTTGTCCCAATCGGCCGATAATCATTGCTTTATTGAGTGAACTCATAATATTTCCTCGTTTGTTTTTATTGTTTCGTTCTAAAGGTAAGATATATTTTGGAGGAAATCCTTACAGAAAAAATCTTGGCAAAACCCTTACCTATTTAATAAATAGGTAAAAAATATTATCCTAATTAAAATTATTACCTTATCGTAAGGCTGTAAAATAAAGTAGTATATTCTTAAAGCATAACTTTCTGGCATGTGGATTAGATCACTCATTATATCGATTTTAGTAATTGTAGGCAGTTTTCTTTCTACTTCGGCAAAGTCATACGAAATCCCTGATGTTCGAGTAGAAATAACCATTAAAAAAGATGGTACTGTTCACGTTACGGAACACCTGACTTACGTTTTTGATGGATCTTTTTCCTGGGCAGAATACCAAATCCCCCGACAAGGGTTTTCGGCTATTAGAAATATCCAGATTAAGGAAAATGAAAAACCTTATATCAATGAAAATACGGAATCAACCGGTACATTTAGCGTAGCACATAATGACGAAGTAATTAAGATAACTTGGTACTATTCAGCGGAGGATGAAAAGCGAACGTTCACTGTTTCATACGTTTTAGAAGGTGCATTAACTGTTGGTCCTCAATGGTCACAGTTTTTCTGGAATTATTTATCAGATGAAAGGGACAAATCCACCAATCACCTCAATATTAGTATCCAGCTACCCGAATCAGTATCAGCCGACTCGCTTTTCGGTTGGACACGAGGTCCCAAAGGACAATTTAATCTCCAAGAATCAGCCGGAACGTTCACAATCAATGCCTCAAATATTAATGATGACGAATTTGCAAAAGTCAGAGCGGTATTTCCAACCAGAGTTCTAAATAGGTCGCAAATTTCTACTACAGACGAAGAGTTCTCACTTGATCAGGCTCAGAAAGAGGAGCAGGACTACCAGGAAAAACGCAATCAAAAAATAGAACGACAGGAATATCTTTCTAATCTTTGGACAACACTAAATTATATTATCATTCTACTTAGTGTTGGTATTTTTTACCTGCTCTACCAAAAATACGGTAAGCGACATTCTACCTCCCGTTTTTCATCCACAGAAACAATCATGATACCGGGTCAAATTCGTCCGGCGGCAATTGGGTGGCTTCTACAGGGTCGAACTATCACCAGCAACTTGCTTATGGCTACGGTTCTTAATCTGGCTCGAGATGGATATTTTAATATACAAGAAGAACCGCCCAAGGATGGATTTTTAGCTGATGACAAACCTACGTTTTCTATCGAGCGAACAACAAAACAATTGAATGAGAAATTGCAGAAGTGGGAAAAACAAATCATCAACTTTGTTGAACAACGTCTTAAAGATGATCACCAGAAATTGCATGAAATCTTTAAGGGGACTAATTCTGAAGTATCGTCATGGTTTACCAAGTGGAAGAACAACTTAAAAGAGTTTGCATTTGATCAAGGTTGGATTGACAAGCAAAGCTATACCGGCTGCTACTGGAATATTGCACTGCAATCATTACTTGTTATAGCAAGCATTCCGGCACTAATGTATGCAGGTCTGGTTGGATTAATAGCCCTCTTGATTAGCATGTTTGCATTGATTTTTTCTTTTCTGATCATTCGACGCACTCCCGAAGGAGAAGAAGTATATCACCAATGGAGCAAATACAAAGAGGGTCTTAAAAATGCCAAAGAACACAGCATCTCATCCGACAAACTCGATAAGCATTTTATCTATGGACTAGCTTTAGGCCTGGGCGAACAAGAGCTTGAAAACGTCATCGCTACAAATACTGATGTTGTACCTGTAATTGCCTGGATGACTTTCAGCTCAAATACCAGCTCGGTAGCAAGTGTTGCCAGCAGCTTTTCTACGCTCGGGGCAACGGGCGCTACATCTTTTCCAGGAACATCCGGTGGAACAGGAGCTTCTGCCAGTGCTGCAGGAGGCGGTGCTTCGGCAAGTGCAGGCTAATACTCCCAGCCCATAAGGGTTTCAATTTGGTCAAGTTCCAGCGGATCTTGTGCACTTAAAGCGCTATCAAAAGTCTCTGCCAAATAATTAAGTGCAATATCAAATCGCTTATTACCATCTGATTGTTTCTCTTCAATGAGTAGCGCCATCTGGAAGAGCCTTATTAATTGCTTAAACAGTGGTTTGGCAGAGGCCTCGATCCTATCACGATCGTCCAACGAACGAATGTCTTTCCAAATCGTTTTAATTTCAGTCAATTTCTCTGCCATCAGTCCACTGTATTCCGACGATTGATCAGCTGCTTGTTCAATAATCTCAAAAATTATATCCAATCCACGGGATTTTTCAGTAGCACGAAGCATATCCAACACAATAATATTTCCCGAACCCTCCCAGATTGGCAGTACATTGATATCCCGAAGTAATTTGGGCATTACAAAATCCTCGATATAACCGTTGCCACCCATCAGTTCCATGCATTCTCGGACACCGTAAACTGCATTCTCGGCCGACCACCACTTGGCCATGGGCGTAATCATTCGTAACAGATGTTGTTCGTCCTCGTCCCCTTTTTCCGCCGCATCCATCGCTTGCAAACCACGCCAAACCAGTAGAAAATTAGCTAAATATTTAGCTCCCAACTCAAGAAATTTTTCTCTGATTAGTGCATGCTCAACAGCTCGTTTTCCAAAAGTTTTACGATGATTCAGATACTGCCATGCCTCAATAATTGCACGGCGATTCCCCGCCAGAGCAGCCACAGAGTTATAATTTCTGGAAATATTAATCATCTGAGCCATAATTTTGAATCCATCGCCCTCTTTCCCAAGCCTTTTCCCAACAGTATCCTGAAATCGAACTTCTGCCGAAGCCATCGAGCGTACACCCAGTTTATCTTTCAAACGAATAATCTCCATCGGATTTCGCTCGCCACTTGGCAACTGTTTTTCTACCAGAAAAAGCGACAGTCCACGGGTGCCCTTTTCCACCGGTCCTGTTCTGGCCAGTGCCATAATTATATCCGCATTAACGTTACTACAAAACCATTTTTCACCACTCAGCCGATATTCATCTCTACTTATTTTTTCAGCTGTGCACAAATTAGCTCCTACGTCAGATCCGCCGGATTTCTCTGTTAAAAACATGGCTCCCGAATAAAGCTTATCTCCCTCCTTTGCACCCAGTTTTGGTAAAAGCCGCTTTTTATCTTCCTCATCAGCAAACTGTTCAACCAAATAAGCCGCACCGTCAGTCATGCAATGCGGACAGTATTGTCCCAATTCGCTCATCGCATACAGCTGCCCGAGGGCAAAACCCATTTGATGCCGACTCCCAGTAAACTCTTTTCTTTTTTCCGGATGATATTTCAAATAAAACATCTTCGATTCAGCAGCGATATCCATAAGGTCCCAATAGGCGGGATGAAATTCGATCTCGTCAATATCTTCACCCAGCTTATTACGCTTCTTTAGTACAGGAGAATATTTGTCAGCTTTTTGTGAAAGCTCATCCATCTCAGTTGCCGCTACTTCTCCCATCTTATTTAACTTTCCATCAAGATATTGCTTGGCCTGCTCAGGAAAATGCCGGTTTAGATAATCACGGAGAATTAAATCAGACTTATAAAAATTTTGGCTGGTCTTATAATCATCGGTTAGCACTTGGTTTTTTGGATGAGACATGATGGACTTCTCTATAGTTAATATTTGCACAACTAATCTATTATAAATAAAAAAAGGACGGGTTTTACGCCGTCCTTTAAAATGGAATAGGTAACTGATGCCTAACACTTGAAAAATTTTAGACCTATTAGTAACTGAAAGGCGGGGTATAGAGCTTTACTTCCAGCGGCCTAAGAGCTCAAGACCTATACAGCTATTTAATAGATTAAAGACCACAACAATTACTATTAATAAGCAGGGCACCCAAAGTAAGTAAGCCACTTGAGTTCGGAAATGTTTAATTGCAAAAAAAGTTATTACAATAGCAATTAATGCATGAGCAACACCAATTAAATTTAGGTGCTTTATGTTATCAGACATGCCTAAGGCTACTAGGGCTAAAAAAACAAGCAGAGCTTTAACGGATTGTATTATTTTTCCCTCTTTAACAGTAAAAAGCATACCTAATATAAGAGCTATAAACGAAACGCTTATTACTGACCAAGAAAACCATATGTAATTATTAAAAATGAAATCTGACATGCCCTATAACATTAACTATCCGTCAGAGCAGCAACACCCGGCAGCTCTTTGCCCTCCAAGAACATCAGGCTGGCACCGCCACCCGTAGAAACGTGCGATACTGCATCTTCGAGCCCGGCCTGTTTAATGGCTGAGGCCGAATCACCGCCCCCAATAATAGTCGTTCCGCCGAGCTTCGTTGATTCCGCAAGCGCTTCAGCTACAGCATTTGTTCCATCCGCATAATTTTCCATCTCAAAAACCCCCATGGGACCATTCCATACCACCGTTTTTGCATTTTTGATGATATTACCAAACGAAATAGCGGTCTGCGGACCAATATCTACGCCCATCCAGCCGTCTTCGATACCATCCTCATCAACGACTTTGTGCTCGGCGTCATTTTTAAATTCTTTTGCCGCAACCGAGTCAACAGGCAACACAAAATTGACGCCCTTCTCATCGGCTTTCTGCATCAGCTCTTTTGCCAAGTCAACTTTATCATCCTCAACCAACGAATCACCAATGGGCAACCCTTTAGCTTTATAAAATGTGTACGTCATACCGCCACCAATGAGGATACTATCCACCTTATCCAACAAATTTTCAATCACTCCAATCTTGTCAGATACTTTCGCTCCGCCCAAAATTGCAACAAATGGTCGGTTAGGATTGTTAATTGAATCGTTGAGATACTTAATCTCTTTTTCAAGCAGATATCCCGACACAGCCGGCTGGAGAAAACGGGTTACGCCAGCCACTGAGGAATGTGCTCGGTGGCTGCTTCCAAATGCATCGTTACAAAAAAGGTCGCCATGCTTGGCAAGTTGTTTACAAAACTCTTCGTCGTTAGCTTTTTCTCCTTTATGGAAGCGTACATTTTCCAAAAGTACTATTTCACCATCTTCGGCCTGATCTATAATAGTTTTTGCTTTTTCTCCTATACAATCCTCGGCAAAATAAACATTTGTGTCGACCAGTGTTCGTAGGTGCTCGGCTACCGGTTTCAAACTGAGTGACTCATCAACTTCTCCTCCCGGGCGTCCAAGGTGACTCATAAGAATGAGTTTACCACCGTTTTCTGTTACATGATTGATGGATGGCAAGGCCTGAACCATACGATTGTCATCACCTATTTCACCATCTTTTATAGGGACGTTAAAATCCACTCGCATCAATACTTTTTTGCCTTCAACCTGTACACCTTCAAGCGTCATCTTATCCATAAGTAGCAGTAATTTTAAGCTGATTAACCAATAATTTTATAGCTGAATTTACCAGCTTATTGAAAGCCGTCCAAACCCGCCATCAAACCATGTGGGATCACCTATTACTTTTTGTGTTCCTCGTCCGGTTTGTTGATCCTTATCAATATCATATGAAATACCGGCCAGTAAATAAAAGCGGGGGCTAAACCGATAACCAATGGAATAGGTAAACCGAGCATTATAATCCCTGACGATGCTGTATGTTCTTCTAAACTCAAAACTACGCACCCCGTTAGGTGCTTTTTCTCCCTGTGGTCGGCTGTACTCAGCATGAAATTCCAATCCGGTTCTCAGTCCTGTATCAACAGGATCATAAAACAACCTACTTTTAACACTGATAGGTTCCTCCAGATAATCAAACGGTACTCGCTCAAAACTGTGTCTCCTCAAATCTCCGGGCACCTTTTCTCCCTGCAGGCGATCCGTATCATGCCCATACCATAACCATTGTTCCAAAACGAATGAGTTAATTCTGCCAGTGGCATATAGACCCAACTGATTAGTGATCTGCCAATTGCCAAAATTGAGATCATAATTAGAGTTCAATGTGGGTTTTCTTTTTAATTTTGAAAAGGTTCGCTGATATGTTAATCCAACCGTAAAAAGAGGGTGGTCATATTCAACTAATCCTCCTAAATAATGTACCCACTCTTCATCTATATAGTTACTGGTATCGGCATGGACTTCAACCCTTTTACGTGAATACGTTTGCAAGCCTCCCATAAATTCTACTTTTAGCCTATTGGATTGGGAACTGGTATATTTCAGCGAAAATAATTCAGGACTGTTGGAATATTGATGGGTAACCTCATACCGTTTATTCCACTTATTTCGACTGTCTTTTGCTAAATCCTGAACAACATTACTTCCCCAATCCAGTATACTTGCACTTACTTCAATCATGCCGTCATCAAAGTTTCCGTACCGATAAAAAAAGGTAGCATCAAGATCAGCTTTTTCCTGACTTAGAGTATGACTCACTCCCAAATAGTGCTTACCAGTAATATTTCGGGTATAACCGAGATGGAACAGAAATCGATTTGTACGGATGTTTTCTGCATGATACCCACCAATAGAGACCTGATTCTTATTATTAAAAATAATATCACTTTTAATCGTATTTTCGACCGCAAAATCCGTGGCATTTAAACTGCCTGTCGTCATTCGATATGCATTCTCGGCTTGTTCAAAATCGTAATCCTGAAATAACGTAAATCGATAAGTAATCAAATCCAGGGTATGCTCGGGACTCATTTCATTGAGATGCTCACGAAATAATCCCCGGTTAAAATGAGTGCCCCCGTAATTGTTTGAACGATCCAGCATAAAATTTTGGATCCGCTGCTCCCATCCCAGTAACGTAGCTGTTGATGTCGAATCCTGTCCACTCGCAGTATTAAATGAAGAAAGCTGAAAAGCAACTACTAAGACACTCAAAAATATTACTCTTGAAGAAACCCAGTTGTTCATTAAAGATAGTCGAGATTAAATGTTAATCAATTATGTCAGCAAACAGGATGTTCGAAGAATTCCATGGTACCATAAACTATCAGCACAGTCAAACCCTGCTTTTCTATGCAAAATTAAATATCTTTGACTGATCAATTGTAAAACTAAAAATGAAGATATGGATACCGTTTATTTTGATCACGCTGCTACTACACCTGTGGATGAGCGCGTGCTTGAAGCAATGAGCCCTTACTTTACTGAGCACTACGGAAATGCAAATTCCCCCCATGGATTGGGTAATAATGCCAAAGTTGCTGTTGAGGAAGCAAGGGAAAATATTGCTGAAATGATCGGTGCTGAACCGGCTGAAATTATCTTTACCAGCGGCGGTACTGAAAGTGACAACAGTGCTATAAAAGGAGTTGTTAATGCTACAGGAAAAACAGAAGTCATCACCTCTCCTCTTGAACATCATGCGGTATTGCATACCGCTGAGAATTTAAAACGTCATGGAGCAAAGCCGGTCTACCTGGAGCCAAACACCAAGGGTATTATCACCGCTGAGAAAGTCGAGGAAGCAATCAATGAGAATACGGCGATGGTTTCGCTAATGCACGTCAATAACGAAATCGGTTCCATCAATTCTTTGGCAGAAATCAGCGAAGTTTGCAATGAACACAACATCCCTTTCCATTCTGATACCGTTCAAAGCGTTGGCAAAATTCCGGTGGATGTGGATCAACTCGGACTCGATTTTCTGAGCATCAGCGGGCATAAAATTTACGGCCCAAAAGGTATTGGCGTAATGTATATGCGTCATGCTACACCATGGATCCCCTGGATGCACGGCGGTTCGCAAGAACGCCGCCGCCGTGGGGGAACGCTAAATGTTCCCGGCATTATAGGTTTGGCCAAAGCGATGGAACTGGCTAAAAACGAAATGGATGATCATCGAAAACACTTCATCAAACTGCGTAAAAAACTTATTAGCGGACTTGATGAAAAATTTGGAGATCGCTATCACATTAATGGGGATATCGAAAATGGTGTTCCTCATATTATCAATATCTCTTTTACGGATTCAAACGGAAACGGTATCGACGGGGAGATGCTTATCCTTAATCTCGATGTAGAAAATGTTTGTGTTTCAAACGGCTCGGCCTGTACTTCAGGGGCAATGGAACCCTCTCACGTGTTAAGCGGCATCGGACTCAATGATGAAATTGCCAATTCGAGCATTCGCATCAGCCTGGGCAAACAAAATACCCTTGAAGAGATCGACTACTTTCTTGAGAAGATCGAGGTTGTTGTAGAACGTATGATGGGGACCGTAAAAGCATGAGTTTCAAAAAACGAGTTTGCGTTTACTGTGGATCCAAAACCGGTAACAATTCTTCCTTCATTCCACAGACTAAATCATTGGGACATGCCCTTGCCTCCAATGGAATAGGATTAGTCTATGGCGGCGGTTCGGTGGGTCTGATGAACGAAATTGCCAATGCCACTCTTTCTCGCGGCGGACAAGTCCACGGTGTAATCCCACAACATTTGTATGATATGGAGGTTGCCCACGAAAATCTTACTGCCCTGCATATCACCGACACCATGCATGAAAGAAAGGCTATGATGGCCGAGCTTTCGGATGCATTTATTGCCCTGCCCGGCGGCTTTGGTACGTTCGAAGAGCTAATGGAAGCAATCACTTGGCTACAGCTCGGCATCCACAACAAAACGGTGATTCTGTTCAACATTGATGGGTACTACGATAAGCTGATCGAGTTTATCGACGAGGCGGTAAACAATCAGTTTATTACTGAGAATAACCGGTCACTGCTTAAAACGGCAAATACCATCGAAGAATGCTTACACCATCTTCCGTTTCATAACTAGTTAATCAGATAGGATTAACCAAAGGTTGTCAATCCGGGTTTATACCATCCCAGCAACGTACTAATAACGACGAGCAGATATACAGTCATAGAAAAGCGATACGCAGCACTCCACTTTTTTACGGATAGCTTTTCTGAATCAAGATCCCTTGATCGCAGTTGTCGGGCAAGTTTCTTACTTCTCTTAAGATCAACAATAATTAACAACAGGATGATGACAAAAAGCAATTGTTTTAATGCAAGCCAAGGATAAAGCTGTACATCAAACCATCCCCATTGCGGACCTTGGGTAATGGTCGAAAGTACCCATCCTGAAACTATGATCCCTCCGGCGCCAAGAATGTGCCCCCACTTCGTAATCAATCGCTCGGTTTGTATCAATTTATAGATAGTGGGTGGACTTTTTATCAGATATATCCTAATACCATACACCAAGCTTCCGGCCAATGCACATAACCATATCAGGTATGAAAAAATGTGAGTCCACCGAAAGAATTCGTATAACATTCAAAATTATCTTAGTTGGAGAAAATATCATCAATAAGATGACCGTATTTATCCTCCACAATTCGGCGCTTGATCTTCAAAGTAGGTGTTAGCTCACCGGACTCAACCGAAAATTCGTTAGGTACAATTCGGAAATCCCTTAATTTTTCGTGTGATGCCAGATCTTTGGAGTGGCTCCGCACTTCTTTATTGTAAATTTTCTGGATCTCATCCTTTTGGATCAGATCTTCGATAGAATCATATTCAATACCCTCCTCCTCGGCATGAGCTTCAAGCGCTTCAAAATCCGGTACTATTAAGGCTGCCATATAGGGCTGACGCTCACCGACAACTACCAGCTGATCAATCCATTTGCTTGTTTTAAACAGGTCCTCAATCGGTCCGGGATAAATATTTTTACCACCGGCATTTACTATCATATGCTTGATTCGATCAGTAATCTGCAGTTTCCCATCCACAAATTTACCCACATCACCGGTATGCAAATATCCGTCATCATCGATCATTTCGCGGGTCGCCTCTTCATTTTTCCAGTATCCCTCCATCACATTAGGACCCTTACATAGTATTTCGCCCTGCTCAGAATCGTGATCAGTCGGGTAATCCTCCCCGCTTATTTCAGCAATAATTTTACTATCCTCTAACCGCTGAATGGCTACTGTAACGCCAGGCAACACTTTACCGACCGTACCCATCTGCTCATCACCATAAGTATTGCAGCACATAACGGGCGATGTTTCGGTTAGTCCGTAGCCCTCAATAATATGGAGCCCGGCTCCCATAAAGAAATGTCCAATTTCTGCGGGTAATGCGGCTCCGCCGGAAACAAAAAAGCGGATACGTCCACCGGTACGTTCTTTCAGCTTATCAAATACCAGCTTATCAGCCAGCTTTTTCTGCATCGAAACCAATCCGCGCTGCCCATCGGCATATTTACGGCCCACTTTCTGTGCCCAGTTAAAAATTTTCTGTTTAACGGTACTGCCCTCTTCTACACTCTTGGAAACAAGATTGTAGATCTTCTCAAAGAGTCGCGGCACGCTCATAATAATAGTGGGATGAGCCTCCGTCATATTTTTTGCCACCGTATCTACACTTTCGGCATAATAAATCTCCGCTCCACCCGCCATCATTGCATAATATCCGGCCGTACGTTCAAACGAATGGCAAAGCGGCAAAAATGACAAGCAGCGATCCGTTTCCATAATATCGATACGCTGGTGAGCGGCCTTAATATTACTTACAATATTGCGATGCGTAAGCATAGCACCTTTAGGTTTTCCCGTTGTACCTGAGGTATAAATAAGCGTAGCCAAATCTTCTGGTTCAATTGCTTTACTTCGCCGGTCTATTTCATCTTCCACCTTTGGCAACTCTTTTAATCCCTCACTCATTACCTCATCAAAAAGAGAAACGTAAGCATCGTCCAGGTAACTGGAAATATTGGGCTCATCAAAAGCAATAACACGATTTAAATCCTCACAATTATCAAACACTTCGTGCGCTTTCTTAAGCTGAATCCCCGTAGAAACAAAGAACATTTCTGCCTCAGAATTCTTTAAGATATACTCACACTGCTTGGGTGGCAGCGAGGTGTAAAGGGATACATTTATTGCCCCAATTAATTGCATAGCTAAATCCACAACGGCCCATTCGTAACGGTTTTCACTAAGAATAGCTACTCGATCTCCGGCCTCAATGCCATGCTTTATCATATAAGCCGCCAGCGAATGAGCGTCTTCAAAAACCTGATCCCACGTTATTGTTTCGTAGGGTTCATCCGTCTTGGGTTTACGAGCAAAAGCTGTTTTATCGGTCCCTTTATATTTTTTGAATAAATTTAGAAACAGATCTGTTAACGTTTCAAAAGCTACAACTGTGGGCATAAATCAAAAGTTAATTACTGTTAATCCACCGATCATAATCTATTTGTACTGCTCGAATATAACATTCTGAATCAAAAATTCATCAAATCCTAATATTTGAGATTGCTATCATTGGGTATAGATACTGCAAATGAATTTTTTTAGGTATCCCAAATCCTTATATTAAAAGAAAAATTGATGTTATGGCTCATCCGGCAAGTGAAGAAACAATTGATTTAGTTAAAGAAATTTTCAGCTCATATCTAAAGGAGCACAATCAGCGGCAAACACCCGAGCGCTTCATGGTCCTCGAAGAAATTTACCGGGCCGACGGTCACTTTGATGCCGATGATATCTTCTTCAATATGAAAGAAGGCGGTACCCGAGTTTCCCGGGCAACGGTATATAATACTCTTGACCTTTTAGTAGAATGCGGATTAGTCCAGCGCCAGCAGTTTGGTGAAAATCAATACTATTATGAGCGTGCTTATGCTTACCAACAGCACGATCACATCATCTGTAAAAAATGCGGCACGGTCTTGGAGTTTTGCGATCCGCGTATTCAGGAGATCAAAACGATGATGGAGAAAATCCATAAGTTTAACATTACGGGGCATTCGCTCCACTTTTTTGGTACCTGCCAAGATACCGAAGCTTGCGAAAAGCGACAGCAAGAGCAAGTAGGTAAAAAGAAGTCAAAAGTTAACTCATAGACGCGTACGACCTTACTTCTTGATTGATGATTACCCGTGCCAAGCCTGCACATCTCAAAGACATAAATGACATCTACAATCAGGCAGTAGCAGATGGATTACGTACGGCTCACACTCAGCCGGTTTCTCTAAAACAGCGCAGACAATGGCTCCAAAATCATCCCAAGAATACCCACCCTGTTTTTGTTTATCTGGATGATGATACCGTACTTGGCTGGCTTTCTGTCTCACCTTACCGCTCTGACCGGCAAGCATTGAATGAAGTTGTTGAAATAAGCTACTATGTAGATTATGATCATCATGGAAAAGGGGTAGCTACAGATCTGATGAATCATGGCCTTGAATTTTGCAGAATCAACAGCTACCGAATTGCCGTTGCCATTTTAATTAGTGGAAATAAATCCAGTATTGCTCTCCTCGAAAAGTTTGATTTTACCGAGGGTGGACGTATTCCGGATGCTCTCCATTTCGATGGTGAGTATCGAGATCATCTTTACATGTATAAAAAGCTGTAAGTTTTGATCTCCTTCCTTAAAGAATGACAGATAAGAATCCCTGAAAATAGATCCGTTTGTCAGATCAAAAAATTATTTCTTTTATATTTGAAAACGTCGTAATATCATATTTGTGGGAGGTATTATAAGTCCTGCATTAACCTATAATAAACTGGTATTAGACGAATGAATATTTACGTAGGAAACCTTTCCTTTAAGGTTTCAGATCAAGAATTAATGGAAGTATTTGAAGAATTTGGTGATGTAACTTCTGCCAAGGTAATCAAGGACCGGGAAACCGGTCGCTCAAAAGGATTTGGTTTCGTAGAAATGGAAAATGATGACGAAGCCCAAACTGCTATCGATGAGCTTGATAGTTCCGAAATCAATGGCCGTACTGTTAAGGTGAACAAAGCGCGTCCCAAAGAAAAAGCCGGCAATCGACGATAAGTTTTACTTTTTGATTCATTAGAAAGCCCCGGAATTCTTTCCGGGGCTTTTTTGCTTGGTTTGTATTTTTCTATCGACAAGAAACTTTATATTGACACTTGGTATCTGTATGTTATATCATTATATAATGATATATTAATAGATTATGGATACTGAGCAATTATTGCCCGATGAACAAGCCATTCGCATTAAAGCAAAATTGTTTCGCGGTTTTGCAGACCCCTCCAGGTTGATGCTCATTGAGGTGCTTCGCAACGGAAAGAAAAGTGTGGGAGAATTGGTAGAAATCACCGGACTTTCTCAACCAAATGTTTCTAATCACTTGCGTTGTCTTGCTGACTGCGACTTGGTTAAAAAAGAACGAGACGGGCGTTATATCTACTATAGACTTAGTGATATGCGTATAACAACGATCCTGCAAAAATCTGAACAGCTTCTCTCAGAAGTTGCAAAAGGGGTGTACGATTGCACGCGATATGAATCAGCAAAAGAATTAGAAAATAATGAGTAAGAAAGAAGTTCAACTCACGGTTAAAGGCATGGATTGCTCGGGCTGTGCCAAAAATGTAAAAAGTGCGCTCGAACAACTTGAGGATGTAGAGTCTGCAGAAGTCTTTCTTTCAGCTGAAAAAGCTAAAATTCAAACAAAAACCGATCATCCTGACCTCCAGACCTTTAAAAAAGCTATACATGACATTGGCTATCATATCCCTGAAAAAGAAAATACTAAACAGGCCTCCGGCGAAATTTCGCTCAAAGAAAAAGCCCAAAAATCTTTCCGACTATTCGGACTAGTTTTCGGGGCGATCCTGCTGGTTGTTATAGCCGGGGAATGGCTGGGACTTTTTCAGGCCTTAACACAGTGGGTCCCCTTCTGGGCAGGGGCCGCTCTCGTACTTTTAATGGGATATCCTGTATTTAAACAGGTTATCGTGGCTGCTAAAAAAGGATTGGTAACCCCACATGCTTTGATGGCTCTGGGATCACTTACAGCTTTGGCAGCCGGGGAATGGGTTACAGCCGGCATTGTCGTATTTTTTATGCGTACCGGTGATTACATTGAAAACTATACCACCGAAAAAGCCCGGGATTCACTTCGTTCACTAACAAAGCTTGCCCCCCAAACAGCTACCGTTGTTCGAGATGGCTCCGAAAAAGAAATTCCCATCGATCAGGTAAAAAAAGGAGACCATATTTTAGTGCGTCCGGGGGGTAAAGTACCTGTAGATGGAACGGTAATTGACGGACAAGCCACCATCGACGAATCTCCCATTACCGGTGAATCAATGCCCGTCGAAAAAACGGAAGGATCCAGTGTTTTTGCATCCACCATAGCGCAGGGCGGATTTCTCACCTTACGAGCTGAAGCGATTGGAAGTGATACCACTTTTGGTAAAATAATCAATATGGTGGAAGAGGCCGAATCAAAAAAAGGGGCTGTACAGCGTTACGCTGATAAATTCTCGGCCTGGTATCTGTCAGTAGTGACATTTATTGCCATATTAACTTACCTCATCAGCGGGGATCTTATGGCAACTGTTGCCGTTATGGTAGTGGCCTGTGCCTGCGCATTTGCTCTTGCTACGCCCGTTGCCCTGTTGGCTTCGGTGGGATCCAATGCCAAACGCGGAGTACTCATTAAAGGTGGAAAATATATCGAAGCTCTTGCCCGGGCCGATATTTTATTGATTGATAAAACTGGGACTCTCACTTTTGGCCGACCTGAAATATCAGAAATTATTCCACTTAACGGAATTACCGAGGGAGAATTACTCATCATGGCAGCCAGTGCTGAGCAATACTCTGATCACCCCATCGGCAAAGCCGTTGTTGAGGCTGCTCAGAAACGTCATCTGAATCTACAAAAACCCGATAACTTTAAAGAAATAACGTCAAGCGGAGTCCGTGCTATTTTTAAAGATTATACCGTGACTGTTGGTAATGAACGCTTACTTGAAAATGGCAAGCAAGATATCCATCCCACAGTAAACAAGATTAAAGAAGAAGGCAAAACAGCTATTATCGTACAAAAAGATGGGCTACCCATTGGAGTGCTTGCTGCCCAAGACACGGAACGTTCTGAGGCAGGTATTGCTCTTACCAATCTTCGAGAACAACATTCGTTTGGTGCTGTTGAGTTATTAACTGGAGATAATACCACAACCGCCCGCCATTTAGCAAATAAATTAAATATCGATTTCAGAGCCGAATTATTACCTGAAGACAAAATTGATATTGTAAAAGAATATCAATCGAAGGGTCAAACGGTGGTGATGATCGGTGATGGCGTCAATGATGCCCCTGCCCTTGCTCAAGCGGACGTAGGAATTGCCATGGGCACCACCGGTACCGATGTAGCAATTGAAACGGCTGATGTAACACTAATGCGTGATGATTGGAACTTGGTGCCCCAGCTCTTTACATCCGCTGACAATACAATGAACATTATAAAGTGGAATTTCGGATTTACGACCGCTTATAATTTAGTGGGACTTTCACTCGCGGCGTTCGGCATTCTCCCTCCTGTTTTAGCCGCAGCGGCTCAGTCACTGCCGGATGTCGGGATATTGCTTAATTCATCACGACTATTAACAAAATAAGCTACCTTGGCCGACTCAACCATTAATCGCTACAATCGTGAGGCAAAAAAGTATGAGCAAAAATGGCATAAATATCTTGACCACACGCACCGAATGCTGCTCAAACATATCGAACTTACCCCATCAGATGTCGTCTTAGATCCTAGCGGCGGTACGGGGTTACTTGCTAAAAAACTTATCGCCCAAAATTATTCTTTCGAACAGTTGGTAATTAATGACCCGTCCGATGAAATGCTTGCAATTGCCCGCCAGCGGCTGTCCGACAAGCCCTCAATTAGCTTTAAAAATAAGAAGGTTCAAGATCTCTCATATCCGAAGAATTATTTTACCAAAATTATCTGCCTGAATTCTTTTCATTTCTATGAAAAACAGGATCAGGTTTTGAGTCAGTTTTACAAACTCCTAAAACCGGCCGGGAAACTCTATATTCTTGATTGGAATCGAGAAGGATTCTTCAGGATTATCAATTCGCTAATACGATGGTCAAGCTCTGAATATATAAATACTCGTTCGCTTCGTGAGCTACAGCAGATGATGTCCGAAAATACATTTAATATTCAAACCTCTCACCGCTGGAACTGGCGGTACTGGAAGCTCATGTTTGTAGAAGGCGCTAAATAAAGAACAACTTGGTTCTGTTAAAATCGACCAATATCTTAAGCGAAAATTTGAACTTCAATTATTCAAACAACGATGAAAACCTGCGCCTTTCTTTCTATGGATAACCTCGATGATTTTGAAGTATATGATCATCTTCTTTTCGAACCACTCAAAGAGCTGGGGTGGCATACTGAGGAGGTTTCCTGGCGTAGCGATGATGTAGATTGGGATAGTTATGATGCTGTCATTATTCGCAGTCCGTGGGATTATCAAAAAGAGCCCAAGGCTTTTTTAGATGTACTTGCTGAGATCGAACAGTCGGATGCCCTGCTCGAAAATAGTCTTGAAATCGTTAAATGGAATATTGATAAAACCTATCTCCGTGATCTGGAATCCCGCGGCATTGAGATCGTCCCAAGCCAATGGTATCAAACCTTTAACTCAGATCTGTTTCCTTCTGTTTTTACGGACCTGGAATCCGAAGAGATCGTAATAAAACCTACTATCAGTGCCGGAGCGGATGATACTTTTCGTATTCACAAATCGAACTATGGCATTTTTGTTGATGATCTAGAATCCGTTTTCAAAGATCGTCCTTTTTTAGTGCAGCCCTTTATGGATAATATTACTATTGAAGGCGAATTTTCGGTCTTCTTTTTTGGAGATACCTATAGCCACACCATCCTCAAGACTCCCAAAACCAATGACTTTCGTGTGCAGGAAGAACACGGTGGCAAGTTAACACCGGTTGAACCGGAAGAAGATCTGTTGGAAGTTGCCCGCAAAATGCGTGATATGATTCAACCCGAGCCGCTCTATACACGTGCGGATTACGTCCGAACAGCAAAAAACACCTTTGCACTGATAGAACTCGAACTCATCGAGCCATCCCTCTACTTTAACATGGATCCAGAATCACCCAAACGATTTGCAAAAGTTTTTGACGAATGGATGAAAAAGAAATCAAACTAAAATAAAATAGCAGTAGCATGGCATACCGCGCTACTGCCATCAGTTTTTACATCGGCCTTAAAACTATGTAAACACATCTTTTATCTTAGAAAAGAATCCTTTGCCATCATCTTCTCTGTTTGATGCTTTAAAATGGTCATTGCCTCTTAGCGCTTCTACGTGCTCACGCTCTTCATCGGAAAGATCTTTTGGAATGTAAACATTCACTCTCACATATTGATCCCCAATACCTGAGCGGTTAAGTCCGTGAATGCCTTTTTCACTCATACGCAACAACTTGCCCGGCTGAATACCCGGTTCAATATTAATTTTCGCTTTGCCTTTAAGCGTCGGCACCTGCACTTCGGTCCCCAGAACAGCGTCGGGCACACTCAGCACCAGATCGTAATAAATGTCATTGCCGTCGCGCTCAAAATGCTCGTGCTCTTTCTCCTCGATTAATACAACCAATGATCCTGCTTCACCACCGCGTTTACCGGCATTCCCTTTGCCGCGCAGGGTTATATAATTGCCTTCAGATACGCCTGATGGAACATTTACCTTCACGGTTTTTTCACCTCGATAGCGCCCTTCGCCATGACATTTTGAGCATTTATTGCGGATAATACGACCTTCGCCACGGCATTCGGGGCACGGTTGTACATTTACCATTTGGCCGAGCATTGTTTTGCGAACCTGGCGCACTTCCCCGGTTCCATTACAGGTACCACACATTTCAAAATCTTCTTCCGATTCTGCACCGGTACCATTACACTCATCACATTTGATCTGCTTTTTGACCTTTAACTTCTTCTCAGTGCCAAAAGCAATCTCTTCAAGCGACAACTCGATGCGCAATTTCATATCCGAACCGGGCTGTCCCGATGAACGACGTCCGCGCGAACGACTGCGACCGCCACCAAAGTCACCACCAAAAATATCGCTGAAGCGACTAAAAATATCCTCAAAGCCAATATCCTCGAAACCGGCAGCACCGCCACCACCGTTTACACCGCGATGGCCAAATTGATCGTACCGCTGACGTTTTTGTTCATCCCCCAATACTTCATAGGCTTCCGAGGCTTCCTTGAATTTCCGTTCTGCTTCCGGATCATCAGAGTTACGATCCGGATGAAATTTCATCGCTTTCTTGCGGTAGGCCTTTTTAATTTCATCCTCAGATGCATTTTTGCTTACGCCGAGTACGTCGTAATAGTCTAATTTAGACATGTATTGAACTAACTAACTTTTATAAATTTTATTCGCTTACAATTACTTTTGCGTGACGGATGGTTCGGTCGCCCATGCGATAACCGCTCTCTACAACATTGAGAACGACATCACTGCCAATGCTGTCATCTTCTGGTTTTTGCCGCATCATGGCATCGTGCATATCTACATTAAACGGGACACCTTCTTCATCAATACGTTCTACGCCATATTTGTTAAGCACTTCTTTAAATTTATTGGCTACAAGGCTCACACCATCCATCAGGGTATCATTAAACTCGAGCTCTTCAGCCGCCTTCAGCGTGCGCTGCAGATCATCATTAATCTCCAGAAAATCATCCAGCGCATTGGCTTTGGCCGTTTCATATACCTGTGAACGCTCCCGCTGTACCCGCTTGCGATAATTCTCCAACTCAGCAGCTTTACGCAGGTGATTGTCCTTTGCTTCGGCCAGTTCTTCTTCTAATTCCTGCACTTTCTGATCACGTGCAACAAGCAATTCACGAAGCTCATCTTCTTCAAAGTCTTCGTACTGAGAATACAGCTCCTCAGTTTCCTCATTTTCTTTTTCAGCTGACTGTTCTTCCTGTTTCTGCCCTTTTTCAGCTGCTTGCTCCTCTGTTACTTTTTCCTTGGATTCGCTCATGTGAAATCAAATTAACAATTAAATTCTATTTTGTTTCTTGATGGGTAAGAATGCAAATAACATGCCATCACCCTATACCTTTAAATCTGCTGACAAAGTTACGGAAGTTCTATTTTCCTTTAGAAGGAAAGATTCAGAGTGTCAGCTTTTTTGTATCATTATCTAACGCACTAATGAAACATTATTCGTCATCTTCTTCGTAGAAAAACTCCAGCATATTACCGTCGGGATCGGATATAAACACAAATCGACCCCGCTTGCGATTTGCCGGTCCACTTAAAATAGAAACTTCCTTCTCACGAAAATAATCTGCCATCTCGTCAACCTCTTCCTCAGAATCCAGATAAAACCCAAAATGATCTACCCGGTAGTCACGAGATTCCGGATCGTAGCTTGTTTCTGCCTCGACGAGCACCAACGTATCCTCTTCACCAACCTGGTACACAGCCATGCTCTTTCCCATTTTTCTGAGGAGTTCGAATCCTAAAACATCTCCATAAAACTCTTCGGCACGCTCAATATCATTAACTCGAATAGTAATGTGATTAATACCTGATGGACTAAAATCTATCATAATAATTTTGTTTATCTATCTATTTGTTTATAAAATCTGATAGGATTGGTAACACAAAAATCCTCAATCATCATTCCTTTTCTAACGCAGCTAAGTATAGCCTTTTTCCGCCTCAATTTCAGCCTGCATAATTACTATAGTCATGTCGATATAGTTAATAAGTTTTTGTTACTTTCATTCGGATCTAAACTCACATAATCGAAAACCCTTTTTAGCCGTTGAGTACCCTTTATATCGTAGCCACCCCCATTGGTAACCTGGATGATATATCACAGAGATCCATCCAAACGCTCGAATCGGTTTCTTACATTGCCTGCGAAGATACTCGTACTTCGAGCGTGCTGCTCAACAAGCTGGAGATCGATGCTCAAACCTTTGCCTTCCACGCCCATAACGAGCATCAAAAGGTAGAGCATCTGCTCAATATTTTAGATGCACGACAAAATGTAGCCATTATCTCTGATGCCGGTATGCCCGGGATTTCAGACCCGGGATTTCTGGCTGTTCGCGCCGCTCATCAGTCCGGACATTCGGTTTCCGTGATTCCCGGTCCCGATGCTGCCACAACCGCTCTTGTTGCCAGTGGGCTGCCATGCGACAAATATGTTTTCGAAGGATTTTTACCGCAAAAAAAGGGACGTCAAAAGCAGCTAAAACAACTGGTGGACGAAGAGCGCAGCATTGTGTTATACGAAAGTCCGCATCGCCTGATGAAACTACTCGAAGAACTGCGAAAATATATGGGCGATCAGCGTATGATGGCAGTCTGCCGCGAACTCACCAAAAAATTCGAAGAAGTCATTCGAGGATCTATTAAATCGGTGTACGATACTTTTCAGCTGCGTGATGATATAAAAGGAGAAATCGTCGTTATTATTGCCCCAAAAGACTACAGCGAATGAAACATACAATGCAAAAATTCTGGAATAACAGCTGGCTATTATCAGTCATGGCGGGAATTCTGCTGGGACTAAGTTATCCGCCTATACCTCTGCCCTTTCTTATCTTTCCAGCATTTCTGTTCATTTTCCGTATCGTTGATCTGTCTGATTCTGCCCGTGAAGCAGCTTACAAAGTCTATCCGGCATTTCTCATCTGGAATATCATTACTACCTACTGGCTTGTGATGGCAACTGTTGCAGGCGGAGTCGCCGCCATCTTGGCTAATGCCGCAGTAATGACCATTCCCGTGATGCTACAATATAAAGTCCAACAGCCGAATTTTTCGCCATGGCTCATCGCTCTCTTTCAAACAGCTTTCTGGCTTAGTTATGAATATCTGCACCACCTATGGGATTTGGCTTGGCCGTGGCTGGCTGTGGGTAACGCATGGGCAAATGTACCTCAGTTAGTACAATACATCTCCGTAACCGGATACTGGGGTATCTCATTCTGGGTTATTTTTGCCGTAGCGCTGGGCTACCAGTACCTGAAAAAGCCCAATCAATCCACGAAAATGGCACTTATATCAGTGCTGCTGATATTTCCTATTTGGTCCATTTCGATTTCCTTTTTTGGAAGTGAGACAGACCACCAACAAACCCATAAAGTGGTCGTGGTACAGCCCAACTTTGACTCCTATGAGCCCAATGGCGGATTTGACAGTGCACAGCAAGCCAATAACCATCTTCTTGCGCTTACCGACTCGGTAATCACCGAAAAGACCCAGCTCATCGTCTGGCCGGAAAATGCCGTACAGAATCAAATTCTGAATATAGATGGATATCGAAGTTCTTCCGATCAAACCAAAAACCAGCTAAATAACTATGCTAATAAATGGGATGCTAAACTGATTACCGGCGCTACCTTTTTTGAATTTTATCAGAATAGTGATACCCCTTCCCTGCCCCGTACTAATAAGCGCGGCGCCTACTTAGCCTTCAATGCTGCGCTCGGGTTTTATCCCGATAAACCGATGGAGACTTACCGCAAGCATAACCTGGTGCCCATCGTAGAGCGCATTCCCTTTGTCCACTTTCTAAACACCATCGATGTTTTTGGATGGGTGGACTGGAATCAAATACAAGGATATGGAAAGGGACATCATCCTGATCAGTTTTCGGTCAATGGCACCGCAACACCAGCACTTATCTGTTACGATTCGGTATTTCCAAACTGGATACTTAACTACGTGCGCAATGGGGCTGGCTACCTGACTATCATCACCAACGATGGCTGGTGGGGTAACACTAGCGGACATTCACAGCACTTTGCCTATGCGCGGCTGCGGGCCATCGAATTCGATCGGTGGATCGTGCGCAGCGCCAACAACGGTATTTCGGGCATTATCGCGCCGGACGGTTCCGTGAAAGTGGAAACGCCCTACTGGAAAACCACGGCTTTTAACTACGACGTACCGGTACTCACCTCCCAAACATTTTATACTCGCTTTGGCGATTGGCTGCCCTATCTGATGATGGCTCTCTCAGTATTTGGTATAGGATTTTCTTTCTTAAGCATGAAAAACAAGAATTAAGTTCAGCCTTACTAAGCTTGAAAGTTTAATTAAAGCTAATAATTACCGAATAATACCTAGTTTGACCGAATGGATACCACAATATTAAATAAGATATCGTGATCAGTTCGACCATACACCCCTGATGTTTTGGGTATCAACTTGCTGTAGTTGTATTCAAAATTAGCCTGTATCATCTGTGAAAACTGGTACCCAATAACGGCTGATCCGTTGATACGGGCCTGTCCCCCCGTCACCGTGCTTGAGAAGTCTGCCCGATCGGGATCTTTGATAATATCATCCGGTCCAGCAGCAAGCGCTTCATCAAGATCGGAATCGAGCTCAAATTTCTTTTCTTCGTCTTCGATATAGCTCCCATTCAGGGTTATATCCACGGCATTATCCAAGCGCTTGAAAAATGGAATCTTGAAATTACGGATGGTATACGCAAAGGTTAGTTTGAGTCCCTTGGACAGGCGCTCAATCACCGTGGAGTTCGACAGTGCCAGGCTCGTTACTTTGCTCTGTTCGTATTGAATATTCGTCCTGAGATTCGATTCCCAAGTCAAATTTAATCCTACCAACGGACTGAATCGCTTTTCAATATTAATGCTATTGGGTTCAAACTCAGGACGTCGATTTGTAACTGAATAAGCGCCCAGCGAAATATCCGGCAACAGACTTTGATCGGCATTAAAAACCCATCCTAAACGGTATGTACCGCTGTAATTATGTGATATTGATGCCCGAGACATAAAATCCCCGAAATAGGGGATAAATTTTTCGAGTCCCGTCCATGTAATGCGCCATCCCGGAAGTGGAAAGGGCGTAAAGTTACGATCCCCAATAGCTCCCTGGCTAAAGGCGAGATATGACTGTCTGAAATCCTCTTGGAGAGCCGTTCGGCCCAATACCGTTCGTCCATCGCTATTGCCGGTAGAATCGGTAATATCAGTATTATCGCCAATATCATCAAAAGCAGTACGTAACTGCTTCTTGAAAAATGCTTCATACCCGCTTCCAAAAGCCCAAATACTCGAAGAAATGGATCCATTTTGCGAACGCACTGTACTTAAATTTTGATTGGGATCTATGGTGATCGACTTAGTATTCGTTTCATTCCATTTCGAATTCCAGGATAAATCGATGGTTAAATTATCAAAAGGCTGTAAGCGCGACCGAACGGTAATATCATCCGTTAAATTACGGTTTGATGGAAGCTGCAGTGAAGAATTTTCACTCGGATTTTCGATTAGCTGATTGAGGCCAATTTCGTTTGCAAACCCCGTACGATACGAAAACGGAGGGGAATATTCTCCACTACTGCGTCCAAACATATCATACAGGGGCGATGTGCCCGCATATCCACTTTGAAGCGAACTCTGTGAGATATTAAATGAAAAGTCCATAGACTGTATGCTCAATATCCCTCCTACAACCTTTTTTCCAATGTCACCAATGGTTTTGCCGAATTGTTTTTCGGTTAGTCCTGTTGTCGTATCAGCCGGAAAAGAACTATTTGAATTCTGATTATTTTGCAGATTCCGATACCAATCCATTCCGTTTAGCAAACTTCGGATATTGAAATCCAGCGTCTGGTTTAGCGAAAAGTTATTTGATACGTTTGCCCCCAAATCTGATCCTCGCGGACTGTTTCTCCACTGATATCCACCGCTGTAGTTAGCCGAATAGTTTATCCAGTCCAACGCACTAACTTTGTTTAACCTGGGCTGCCAGGCAGCGGTATACGACTCTTGGTAGTTGCTGCGCCTTGACGAGAGGGTATCAAAAACAAGATCACTTAATACATCAAAAGAAGGACGTACTGAATATTGAGTAGAATCGGCCATGGGATTACCCGGACCAGCCTCCTCAACCCCCGCTCTAGACAAATCAAAGACGGTGCGAGACCTAAAAGTAGTTTTAATGGTTGGCGTAATATTATATCCCAAGCCAAATTCAGTATCGTATGTAAAGCTATGCGATTGCTGCAGTGCATTTTCCAAGTCAGGATCAGAAATTCTGCGAAGCTGTTCGTCGTATTCCCGATCCATACCCACCGAAGCATTGATAGATGCCGGAGTATATCCCAACTTTATACCCGCCAATGGATGTATTAACGGCACATTCCCTAAAAATCCAAGTGGTCGAAATACCTTTGTTTGAGGAAAGCTATAATTGTACCGCACCGAACCGCTGTAATTCCAGTTATCCTGTTGCTGGTACTGTGGGTTTCTTCGCTCCGTAACGTTGTAGACATAATTAACCGTTGTTTTATCGAGCGTATATTCGGCCAGGCTTGACTGCGATCTCGACTTTGATAGGTTCGACACATTTATGGAATAACTCTCAGTTACCGTCTGACTTTCCCGAACACGCTGATCAATAATTTGTTGTTTTTGGGACTCGGAAATATCATTCCGGGCTTGTACAGCGTTTTCAAATTCCGAAAGCCGGACATCACCCTGATTAGGTAAATACCGGGGTGTTGATGATGAGCGTCGAGTGGAAAGTGATACCGGGATATTCCAGCCAAAACGATCAGGTATAAACTTGTGCATATTGACAGTTGAATTCAGATCATACGCCTGTACATCAGACATACGGCGCTGTCCCAATCGCGAATTAAGGGCTCCAAAACCATCGGTTTCTCTATTAAAGTTTGCATTGACTGTAGCAAAATCGGCTAGCTTCATCTCTGCTTTGGCATTGGCTGCCCAACCCGACTTATTATCAAAACCAGAGACCCGCAGCTCGTTAAACCAAAACTGTCCATTCAAAGAAGCAATGCCGCCCTCATCGGGATTTTGCGGATCAAAGGGATTTTGGATGCCCATACCAATTTCACCGACCCTGTCCAACGAAGGATTTCCTTTGACTCCAATAATCGCACCGGGTGGTGCATTCTCCAATAAATCTCCGCGCTCAAATACCGTATTACTTTCAACCCCCTGTTGATCACGCAATTGTTTAAGCTCATTAAATGCCCGCAGCAAAATATTCATGCTGTTTTCTTCGTACAGCCACACCTCCTCGGCCTCCATCTCACGCTCCGCCTCACCCATTTCACTCAATTGTTCAGTGCTATACGGATAATTTGGATCGGAAGGCGAAATAGGTTGACGATACTCGTAAAAGTTGTTGGTCAGATCCGTACCAAAACGTACAACAAGCTCTGCATCACCGCGGTTATCGTATCCTTCCCCGTGTACAAACATTCGTACGTTAGAGTAGTTAATCATATTCAATCCCCCGGGATAGACACGCTTCATCATCTTCAGCTCACCGGGTCCTAGATTTTCTATATTCATCGTGATCGACTGCTCGTTGGCAATGGTCTGCCGCTGACGGTCACGATTAACGGCTCGAATCGCACCCTCGGGCTGGCGATATGGAATTGGACTGCGCTGGCTGTTTTCTTCAATATTGACAGATGAAATATTGAACTCACCCTGCGTCGTGCCTTGCTGCTGATCCACATTTTCGGCCGGCCGCCATTGACTTCCTACCAGCTCAAACGTAGCAAAACGCAGGGTAAACGGCTTCTCATACCCCGATAACCAAACCCTGATATATGAAATATTCTGGAAATTTTCGATGCCGCCAACTTTTCGTACCCAGTCTTCCAGCGGCAGACGCACCTGGTACCACCGATCCTGCTGATTGGCTCCGTCCACTTTATCTACAATAAAAGTACCCTCGGAACCCGGTTCCAGCTCAGAAAAATCGGCGGGATTCCAGTCAATTTCATACTGAAAATAAGCGTTATTCTGCTCAACAATTGATGGAGTTATTAATCCCTCGGTATCGGGCTTGTTCGTTACAGCTCTTTTTTCGCCCTCGTTTGGCGGTGTATTCCCATCGTGATAGCCATACATGCGCGAAAACCGTTCCTGAAGATCGCCATTGCCAGCCTGGCTCTCTCCATAGTATACGTAATCATCATTAGAGGGATCATCTACAATTTGCTCATACTCATCACTTGCAATCCCATACTCTGAAGCCATGGATTCAATAAATTCCGAGAAAAGATTCTGCTCATTCTTGTTGGCAATCCCACCTTCGTTCGGAGCCCCATCCAATCCTACATCTGACAACCCCCGTGTATCATTAGAAAACTGTCCCTCTGGAGCAGGCAATGGGGTAGGAATATATGATCGCGACTGCCCGCTAATATTATCCTCTTGTAAATCCTGGGGGCGGCGAACCAACCCATCTTCGGTATTGGTTTTGAAGTTGGGAACCACATCTTCAGAAACAACCCCAATATCGATATAAATTTTTCCCTCATAATCCTGCAGATCTTGGGCCGATGGACTTCGGCCATTGGGTAATACCGACTGCATCCAAAATTCCAAGAATTCAATATTATTTTGCGTCAAGTCTTCCTGACCGGAAGGCAGCGTAGTCGTCATCCCACTCCAGGTGCGCTCCGGCTCATCCTCCAATAGCGTTCTCAAATTCTCATTATAGTTATACGGCCCTCGCTTAGTGGGATCGAAATAGACATCCAGCGTACTAATAAAATTTTCTTCGGTAAGCACATCCCGGTTCGGAAAAACATCCGTCACCCTAACCTGCTCAGTTTCGGGATTAAAATTAACGCCACCCAAAATTTGATCAATATTTTGAGGAATACTGTACCATGCAAAAGTCCCCCGAAGATCGGAACGAGCAATTTTATCAGCAATATTTGTCGATGGGTTCTGCGGCGGATTTTCCTCAAAAAACATCTCATCCGGCCCATAGCCCGGTAAAGCTGCAGGTGCTGCCGCAAGATTCCACCGCCCGGGATTCATAAAACTCAATCCAATATCTGAACCTTCAAAATCATCAATAAAGGACAGTCCGTTTTCTTCATCTTCAAATAGGCGATTATTTTCAATGGCATCATTCACCGCACTTGTTTGAGATACACCCGGACGCAAATGAGCAAATTCTCCGCTTAACGTAAAGCTTGAATTTTCTTTTGTCTGCAACAGTGGTATTTGATCAATCAATCGTGTAAGCCATGGGGTATCGAAGTGAGCATTAGCGTCAAACCCTACCACTGAATTGTTAACCGGTTCATCGCCAATACGAATCTTATCCTGCAAGGGACGCTCTTTGAGTTTAAAATAGGTGCTTCCCAGCGAAATATTGTCCGTAAACTGATACTTTGCCCTTAAGCCGGTAAAGCTCTTTTTTCCAATCTGCGTAAGCTGGTTATTTTCATATTCAATTTTAATTTCCTGTCCCCGGCGGAGGTATTGCTCATTTAAGATGGTAATACTTCCTATGGAATAGTCTACGGCATAATCGGTTCCTTCCTGTAACTCGCGGCCGTTTGCAAATACTTTTACTGAACCTTCAACCAACGAATATCCCAGCGAATAACTTGAGGAAATACTACCCTTTGAGCTTCCCTGAATACGGTAAAAGCTATTTTTTGAACTTTGATTCGCATTTACCTTTTTCTCGTTATAAAGTTCATCAAAAGTAAGGTCACTGACACGATCGGACGGAGTCCCGGATTCTGTAAGCAACTGTTCAATACGCGATCCGAAAGGCTCCAAATAAGGAAAAACAAGCGTGCCGGTAGAAGGCTCCAATACCGTTGTGCTAAAATCGATTTTATTATCAGGATTCAACGCTCCCTGCTGATCAACCCGGTCGAGCCCTAAATCCTGCAGTAAAATTTGATCACGTTGTGGTAACGAACTGCTGGGCACATTTTGTTCGGTATATTTGATATCAAGTTCTAATCCATCCTGCGTTAAATTATTTGCTCCCAGCGAGTACACATTTTTCATCATCAAGTCCCACAAAATATTTGAGGTCGTCACCGTTTGGGGCCGTAACAACTTTAAATACATGCGTTCATTGCCGCCTTGGCTCACATCCCCCACACTTATCGTTTCGCCAGTCTGGGGGTCGCGATACTTAAAAGAAACAGCCAATGCCTGCCGCGAACCCAAATTCCGTTTGATGGATATATAACCCAGATTCCGATCCAGGCTATAATCAGCTCCCTGCTGCAATGGAACAAAATATCCTTCCACAAATGATGTGGCCTCAACACCAAAACTTTCGGCTGATACCCCCTGTGCCGGATCGCGATATTGAGCCAGCGTATCCTCATTAAATACATCCTGATCTTCATCCGGTGGCATAAATGTACTGTCCGGATTTTGCACTACACCCAGATCTCCCAGCGCAATTGCCTGACGTTCTCCCTCCTGCGATTGGGTTGATTCACGAAGTACCCAAACATTAACCTCCGTTAGTTGTAAAGCTTGTCCCTGCTGCTGTGGATTGGAGACATTATCTTCAAACTCCTGGCGGGTAAAGAAATCCAGAAAGAAGTGTTTGTCGGATTCATAATCGCCCGGCCGAATGGAAATTTCCTGTTCTTGCGCACCACCCGTTATTGTTTCTGTTTTACTATCTCCCTCTTGCTGAGATAGTACTGAGGTTAATTTTAGCGACCCAATTTGAGCCACAGATTTAACCCCGAAAAGAGCGCTACCACCTCGAATTAGCGAATTACCTGTTTGCATGGACACATTTCCCAATTCCAACCGCTGCAAAATCTCATCCTCATATCCATCATAAACAATGCTCAAGCGGTTCATAAAGTCAAAATCGCGCTCGGTATCCCAATCGGTTTGAATCGACAACTTATCTCCAATCGTACCCTGAATATTCAGCTTCAAACTTTGTTCAAAAGTAGGATCAATCTGCCGGCGTTGATCTTCCGGAATCTCAGGATTCTCAGTCTTTTGTATCGAAGCACCCACATTCATATTGGCCGTTCCGTTAATGCTGAGGTTCACTTCCGGCTTGCCAAAAATAGTGGTAAAGGTGGATTCTTCTCCCCCCGGTATATCAAGATTAAAGTCAAGCAAACCCTCTTGGCGTTGATCCTCTGTTTGTTGCTCTTGAACAAGCATTTGCCAGTTATTTTTCAGATGGCGCCGCTTTGATTCTTCTGCATACTGCTCAAAGCTCATCCGAAAACTTGAAGCAACCGGCATCTCATACACTAACCGCTGACTGCTATAAGATCCCAGGGAATCGCGTTGAACATACGTCTCCTCTTGGGGCAGCTGTACATAAAAAAGCTTGGGAGGAACATCCGGAAAGGGTTGCGAAATAGAAGACAGCTTATGCAGCCGGGGCAATGTATCGAGTTGAGCAGTCGTTATACGAAGTGAGTCCTGTGCACCCTGAGCCATACTCTGCTCGGGGCCTGCTACCATAGCTGCCAAACAAAAAAGTAGAACAAAGGTCGAAAAATTAAATGCTTTGAGCTGCACGAAACCGTTGTAGAATATATTTACATATTATTTCAATCAGCAAATCTATAGTAGCAATCTTCTATATACGGCTCCTTGTTTTTATTGAAATGATCGTATCCCCATGCACTCTGCAGAATTATAATGGATTCCTGCTTTCCATAAAAGTACAAACTCTGGGTTTGTAGTCATAATAAATCTCCATTTTGTAAAGAACGCATATAGACCTAATTTTAGGCTCCCTAATTAATCAACAATATGCGATTACTACCCAACAAACTACAATTAGATATTCTTAAGCGGCATATAGGTCCCTTCATCTTCTGTTTCTGTACGCTGATGTTCCTGCTGCTTATGCAATTTCTGATTCTTTATATTGACCTGCTTATCGGCAAGGGATTACCATTAGGGGTTATTTTGGAGCTTATTATTACGAATCTGGCTTCGATGGTCGTACTTGCCGTGCCGATGGCCGTATTGGTAGCTTCATTAATGGCTTATGGGAAAATTACGGAATTAAATGAATTAACGGCTATTCGTGCCGCAGGTATCAATCCCATCCACGTTATAAATCCCGTTTTGGTTGCATCCATACTGCTTTCCGTTTTTCTGATGTGGTTTTCCAATGATATTCTGCCTGATGCCAATCAGCGAGCCCGGTCGCTATTTATTGATATCCGCCTTAAAAAACCTGGATTTGATCTGAAAGAAAATGAGTTTTACGAAGGGATCGACAATTACACTTTCCTGGTCAAGGAGATTACGAACGAATCTGATTCACTCCGCGATGTCACCATATACCAGCATCCCACTCGTGACCGTAAAGAGGCCTACATCAAAGCCGAAAAGGGACGGCTCGCAAGTAAACAAAGCGGACAAACACTCACCCTCTTTCTGAATGACGGATCGGTACTTCGAAAACTTGATCGCAGACAACAAGGAAAACTGGTTGACGTCTTTGAGGAGACTAAATTTGATCGGTATCGGATTAGCTTTGACCTATCAGATTTAGCCTTTTCGCGTTCCAATCCTGCTGATCGTTCCCGCAACGACCGTACTATGAATATACAGGCAATGAGCAGCGTTGTCGATTCTCTGAACAATCAGATAGAAAAACAGAAAAAGCATATCTTAAAGAATACAAATTACATCTATCCTACGCTCACCATAACCAATACCGGGGAAAACAAGGAGTCGGATTTAAAAAAATCGGAGACCGATACTACCGATTCTCCATACCAAAGTCAGTATTTGGCATTGCAGCATTTACAATCAAAATCTGACCAATTACGACTGCACGATATTGGCCTGATGAAACTACGCAACTATAAATCCTTTATTGAAGACGTTGTCTCGGATACCGAGTGGCGACTCGAAAAAATCGCACAATACCTGGTTGAAATACATAAAAAGTTTTCCATTCCCATCGCCTGTATTGTCTTTGTTCTACTTGGCGCTCCCATTGGCATGTATACCAAGAAAGGGAATTTGGGATACGCAGCTCTTATTGGTACGGTATTTTTAACGTTCTACTGGATTTCCATTATTCAGGGCGAAAAGATGGCAGACCGCTTGTTTATTTCACCTTTCACCGGAATGTGGTTATCAGATATTGTGCTTGGTGCCGTAGGACTTATTATGGTAATCAGCATTAGTACTCCTTACAAACTATCAAAACTGTGGAAACATCGTGACTAAAAAAATTGATCGCTATATCTTTTTTAGGATGTTGACCATCACATTATTTGTGATGATGGTGCTGATATTCATTTTTATCGTTATTGATTTTTCGGAAAACAGCGAAGATTTTACCGATAAGGGAGCTACTTTTGTCCAAATATTCGGGGTCTATTATCTTAATTATATTCCTGAAATAGCTCGCTTAATCATCCCTGTTGCCGTATTTATCGCCTGCCTGTACTTAACGGGACAAATGGCTGAACGACTCGAAATTACCGCCCTGAAAGCAGCCGGCGTTAGTTTGTACCGTCTAATTTTACCCTACCTTGCGTTCGCCTTTTTAATGACAGCCACCATGAGTTATCTGGATGCTTTTGTAATCCCAAATGCCAATGAAACACGCATTGCATTTGAATCGGAATATCTGTCCGGTAAATCGGATAAAGTAGATACAAACCGAATCTTTCGACAGGAATCCGAGAACTCCATTTTTAAAATAAATTATTTCAATCCCGATAAAGGAACCGGATATCGAGTTGATGTAGTAAACTTTGAGGGCGACAGTATCAGCGAAAAAATGTTTATCCAGCGCATGATCTGGCAAGAAGAGAAACAACACTGGAAGCTCGAAAATGTACGGAAACAAACTTTTACTGAAATGGGCTACACCGAAGTCCATATCGATTCAATGGATACAACACTGAATATCTATCCGCGCGATTTAACTCGCAAAACATCCGATATCTACCAACTTACCTATCCCGAAGCTCAAAATTATATTCAATCCATCGAGCGCAGCGGTGCCGGGGGTGTGGAATTGCCCAAAGTACAGCTCTTCGGGCGGTATGCCTATCCCTTTTCAATTATTGTTGTGACTATCGTGGGATTTGCTCTCGCTTCGGTTCGACGGGAAGGCGGCAAGGGGTTCTATATCGCAGCGGGGCTGGCCGTAAGTTTTCTATACCTGGTAATGATGAAAGTGATTGAACCATTCGGAGGTCAGGGCGAAATTGACCCTATGCTGGCAGCAACACTACCTCACCTGATCTTTCTGGTAATTGGTGTAAGTATCCTCATTAACGCCCGTAAATAATCTTCAGCTAGCTATTAGCTTACTGAATAGTTTGGAGCTTCTTTGGTAATTTCTACCGTATGAGGATGACTTTCTTTGTAAGCTGCTGCAGAAATTTGTACAAATTCAGCCTTCTGCAGTCTAGCAATATCAGGCGCTCCGCAGTAACCCATAGCAGCACGTAATCCGCCAGTCATTTGATGGACGACTTCGCTTAAATAACCTTTATATGGAACTCGTCCTTCAATGCCTTCAGGTACAAGTTTATTGATGTTATCCTCAACATCCTGGAAATAACGATCTTTTGATCCTTGTTCCATCGCTCCCAGGCTTCCCATTCCACGGTACGACTTGTACTTTCGTGATTCATAGATAACCGTCTCACCGGGCGCCTCATCAACTCCCGCGAACATCGATCCCATCATAACCGCGTGCGCTCCCCCGGCCAGTGCTTTGGGGATATCTCCCGTTTGCTTAATTCCCCCATCGGCAATAACACTAACACCTGCCTCATGAGCATATTCCGCCACTTCCATCACCGCACTTAATTGAGGCACTCCCACTCCTGTAACAACGCGAGTTGTACAAATAGATCCCGGTCCAACACCTACCTTAAGGACATCTGTTCCTACATCAATCAAGGCCTTTGCAGCATTTCTGGTAGCAATATTTCCGGCAATAAGATCCAGATCAGGATATTCTCTTTTGATATCTTTCACCATATCCAGCACACCCTGCGAGTGGCCGTGTGCGGTATCGATAGTGATAACATCAACACCGGAATCAACCAATGCTTCAACACGATCCAGTGTATCTGCTGTAACACCAACCGCTGCTCCCACGCGCAGACGGCCCATGTCATCCTTACAAGCGTTGGGAAAATTCATTTTCTTCTCAATATCCTTAAAGGTGATGAGCCCAACCAGCTTCATATTGTCATCCACAATAGGTAGTTTCTCAACCTTGTGCTCTTGCAGTAACTTTTCCGCCTCTTCCAGTGTGGTACCTTCACGTGCCGTGATAAGATTCTCGGTCGTCATAATAGTACTCAATTTCTTATCCACGTAATGCTCAAAACGCAAATCCCTGTTCGTAACAATACCGATGAGCGTATTATCATCTTCCACAATGGGAATTCCGCCAATCTTATGCTTCTTCATAAGTCCGCGCGCTTTGCGAACGGTTTCATTCTTTCCCAATGTAACCGGATCAACAATCATCCCACTTTCACTACGCTTTACCATGCGTACCTGGTCGGCCTGATCCTCAATCGACATGTTTTTGTGCAGCATCGCAATCCCACCTTCGCGCGCTAGCGCAATAGCCAGTCGGTACTCCGATACGGTATCCATAGCCGAACTAATGATGGGAATATTGAGCGTAAGTTCAGAAGTTAAATCCACGCTTGTATCTACTTCGCGGGGAACAACTTCAGAATGCGCTGGAACTAAAAGTAAATCATCATAGGTTAAACCCTGACGTGAAATTCGGTCGAAAGGAGAGGAATTTTCCATGGTAGAAACGATCTGCAAGTATTGTGGTTCCAGTTTGGGCAAAGATAAAAAAAATGTGGGCGACCTGCTTAACAGAATTTCCTGAAAAAAAATGCTAAGCAAGGTCGCTCACATCCGCTTGCAGCCAAGCGCCTCTCCTATAATTTCACAGCGATTTTATGTGCAAAGCCTCAATGGCTGTATCCAATGAGCAGATACCATCGCGATAACCTTCAACCCAGTAAACCACACGCTGACGTCGACGAGCTACATAGGGGTCGCAGCTGGAATAGTGGCCTTTCAATTCATTAACCATAGCCGATACATCATCCTTGATTTCCATTTTAAGCGCATCGGGAATATCGCCCCATCCCATTAACTTAAACATATCTTGCAGCTCGCGGTGCTCTTTTTCTGCCTCTTGTAAGACCTTGCGAAGAACTGGTTCTAAATTAGTATCAAGACGTTTTTGACTAGTTTTAATCGCGGTATTCATAATGGTTTTCTTTGTTTAATTGATGTTCAGTTCTAACTTAATAACCATAAGTGACACCAGTATGTCACCCCTATTTGAATAACTTATTAATCAGATATTAGTCCCACATTTTCTTTTCTCAAATAGTTGTTTTTTATCCCAAAACCATGAATTTTAAAACCTGTCAATATTTACTTTTATACCAACAGTTTACTTATGATGCATTATTTGAAAGCGCTTTTGTTCGCAATTGTTAGTTCTGTTTTAATTTTTAGTTGCGATATAATGAATAAATTATCGACTGTTTCTTCTCCCGATGGGAGCTTATCAGTCACATTCTCTCTTTCCGAATCTGGGAACCCTCAATACACTGTTCAGCATGGAGAAGAACAGATTATTGACACCTCGGGCTTGGGATTTGAATTCAAAAACCTTCCTCCTTTAAGAGACAGCCTGCAAGTTACAAGTGTTGAAAGGCGAACTTTTGATGAAACCTGGCAACCGGTTTGGGGTGAACAAAAGGAAATACGGAATCACTATAATGAACTGTTGGTATCTCTAAAAGAAACAGCTGAGCCCCAACGTGTTGTACATCTCCGATTCAGAGTTTTTGACGACGGGTTCGGCTTCCGATTTGAATTTCCCGCTCAAAAATCGATGGCCGACAGCTTGTTTATTATGGAAGAACAAACCGAATTCGCGCTTACCGGAGATCACACCAGCTGGTGGATTCCTGCCGATTATGACAGCTACGAGTATAATTACAATGAAACGAAGGTTAGCGAAATAGATGCATCTGAATTTGCGGACGAAAACGAACGCGTTGATAGACAGATAGGTAACTTTAATGCTGCCAATACTCCCATCACCATGAAAACGGAAGATGGAGTTTACCTGAGTTTTCACGAAGCAAACTTAACCGACTATGCCGGAATGACTCTGGGTGTGACTGAGGATTTGAAGTTAGTTAGCGAACTTGTGCCCTGGGCCGATGGTACCAAAGTAAAAACCAAACCACCTTTTTCCACTCCGTGGAGAACTGTACAAGTCAGTAAATCCCCGGCAGCTCTTGCAGAATCATTTTTACTCCAAAATCTAAATGAGCCTAACAAGCTGGATGACACCTCTTGGATAGAGCCGATGAAGTACACAGGTATTTGGTGGGAGATGCACATCGGAAAATCTAATTGGAGGCTCAAAGAAGCTGCGGAAGGGTCGTTCGAAGATCAGGGGGGATCGAAACATGGTGCCACGACTGAGAATGCTAAACGATACATTGACTTTAATAACCGAGCCGATATAAAAGGATTTTTGGTCGAAGGTTGGAATACTGGCTGGGAGTACTGGGGCGCCGATTCCGTAGGCTTTTTCGATTTTACCACGCCCTACCCTGATTTTGATCTGAAAGAGGTAGTTGATTATGCCAAGGCCAAAAATGTAGCGCTGGTTGGCCATCACGAAACATCGGGACAAGCTGCCCATTACGAAACCAGGCTCGATACGGCATTTCAGCTCTATCACGATCTAGGTATTCATCATGTTAAAACAGGATATGCCGGAGGAGTTATTCCAAAAGGCGAATATCATCACGGACAATGGATGGTACGCCATTACCGAAAAGTGGTAGAAAAAGCGGCTGAATATCAGATCGGAATAAATGCCCATGAACCAATTAAAGGGACCGGTTTGCGGCGTACTTTTCCCAATATGATGACCCGCGAAGGGGTGCGCGGTATGGAATACAACGCCTGGAGCGAAGGCATGCCTCCAGAACACACCACTATTCTGCCTTTTACGCGCGTGCTAAGTGGACCCATCGATTATACCCCTGGAATTTTTGATATAACCTTTGATGAATATTCGGATGGAGAACAGGTGAAATCGACGTTGGCCAACCAACTGGCTCTATATGTTGTATTATATAGTCCCATGCAAATGGCTGCGGATCTACCCGAAAACTATTTGATGAACAACGGAAACCTTCATCCCATGTTCCAGTTTATTCGTGACGTTGCTGTCGATTGGGATGCTTCACATGTTTTAGATGCCAAAATTGGAGATTATGTAGTAACTGCGCGAAAAGAAAAAGGCAGTAATAACTGGTTTCTTGGGGCTGTCACCGATGAAAATGAGCGTACCATAGAGGTATCACTCGACTTTTTAGATGCTGATAAAACCTACGAAGCCAGAATATACAAAGACGGGCAAAATGCTCACTGGCAGGATAATCCTACTGCCTATGAAATCGAAATACAGGAGGCTACTGCTGATACCATGCTCGAAATTGGGATGGCTTCAGGTGGGGGAACAGCCATCAGTTTCGAGATTAAATAATCTCCAATCAACTAAATTAAAAAACAAAATCTGATCCTTTATTCTGGATAGATAGACTTTTTAGCAGCAAGCAAGGTGTTTTTCATCAGCATTGCCACAGTCATAGGACCCACTCCGCCCGGTACAGGTGTAATCCAGCTGGCTTTTTCTTTAACGCTTTCAAAATCACAATCCCCAACCAAGCTATATCCTTTTTCTTTGGTTTCATCCGCTACACGATTGATTCCAACGTCAATAACGACTACTCCTTCTTTAACCATCTCTGCTTTTATCAACTCCGGCTGTCCCGCTGCAACGACCAAAATATCTGCCCCTATAGTATGCTGGGTTAGATCTTTGGTAAATTTGTGACAGACAGTCGTTGTAGCTTTACCTTGTTCTCCACTCTCTTTATTCAACAGGATTGATATCGGGCGTCCCACAATATTACTGGCGCCCACTACTACGGCATGCTTTCCTTTTGTGGGAATGCTGTAGTGTTTGAAAAGTTCAATAATTCCGGCGGGCGTACACGATCTGAAGCTTGGCTGCCCCACGGTTAATCGACCTACATTCATTGGATGAAAGCCATCCACATCCTTTCTATAATCTATAGATTCAATAACATCGTGGGCTGATAGATGGTTAGGCAGCGGCAGCTGAACCAGAATACCATCCACCGAATCATCTTTATTTAGTTTATGTATGGTAGCTTTTAACTCCTTAGCTGAAACGGTATCCGGCAACCGCATGGTGTCAGTTTCAATTCCCACTTCTTTGCATGCTCTCGTTTTGGCACCCACATACACATCCGATGCGGGATTGTTTCCAACAAGAACTACTTGTAAAAATGGCGGACGATTGCCCGCATCCATCCAATCATCCACATCTTTTCGGACTTCGTCTCGGGTTAATTGTGCAACTTTTTTGCCGTCTATTATATTCGCTGACATTAATAATCGTTATTAGATACTAAAATTTTGATTTATTCAATGCACACTCTAAAGCAAGATAATATTATCAATAGGTCTACGTGCTTGAATCGTGTATGATCATCGCTCAATATCGTACTTTTTCATTTTGTTATACATATGACTGCGCTGGATATCTATCGCTTCAGCCGTTTGGGAGACATTCCAGTCGTTTTCCTCCAGTTTGCGAATCAAAAATAACCGTTCTACCGATTCCTTAAACTTCTGAAATGTTTCTACATTATCAGCTAAGTCAGTAAACGTGTCACTTTTTTTGCCTCCGGAAAGCGTTAGTGCTTGTACATCTTCTTTACTTATCTCAGAATCATCAGCCAGCAATCCTAACCGCTCAATACCGTTCTGGAGCTCACGGACGTTACCAGACCAATTCTGCTTTTTAAGTTCCTCCAAAGCATCATCCGTAAAATTGATCCCGGAAAACATGATATCTTTTTCAGCCAATTGCTGAAGCCAATCTTCAGCCAACAGCGGAATATCTTCACGTCGTTTTCGCAACGGTGGCACATGGATTGGAATCACATTTAATCGATGATACAAATCCTCGCGAAACCCACCGGTTTCTATTTCATCGAGAAGATCCTTATTGGTTGCTGAAATCACACGGACATCGACGGATATTTTTTTTGTGCCGCCTACACGAACAATAGCATTTTCCTGCAATGCACGCAGTACTTTAGCCTGGGCATCGGGACTCATATCTCCAACCTCATCCAAAAACAGCGTTCCGCCATCAGCCTGCTCAAACTTACCAATACGCTGACTGCTGGCACCGGTAAACGCTCCTTTTTCATGGCCAAAAAGCTCACTCTCCAGCAAATCGGCGGGGATTGCTGCACAATTAACATCCACAAAAGATCCACTGCTGCGATCACTTTTCTCATGGACCCAACGGGCCACAAGCTCCTTCCCCGTTCCATTTTCACCGGTAATCATCACCCGGGAACTCGTTTGTGCCACCTTGTCGATTGTCTTCTTGATCTTTTTAATCGCATCACTTTCGCCGATAATTTCGGGTACATCTGGGAGGCGCGATTTTATTGACCTGTTTTCTTCAGACAAGCGATATTGATCCAGCGCATTACGCACACTCACCAGCAATCGGTTTAAATCCGGGGGTTTCTCAATGAAATCAAACGCTCCTTTCTTAGTAGCTTCTACAGCAATTTCAATATTGCCATGCCCTGAAATCATAATTATCGGAAACTGATAGTTCTCCTCCTTCAGTTTTGAGAGGATCTCAATACCATCCATACCGTGCATTTTAATATCCAGCAACATCAGGTCCACTCGATTCACGTCCAGCAGACCAAAAACCTCCTCACCACTTTCTGCTTCAAGCACAGCATAATCTTCAAATTCGAGGATATCTCGAAGTGAATTCCGAATGCTTTTTTCGTCATCCGTTATTAGAATGGTTGGTTTTTTCTCTGACATCGGGTTCTTAATATTTTGCGTATATATTTTCTAATATCTGTTCTTGAATAGAATCAACATAAGACGTCTTTTCGGTATAGTTATTTGTCACTACCGAGAATACTAACGGCTTGCCCGAAACCCCTTCCATATATCCACTTAAGCTGCGTACACCAGAAACATAACCTGTTTTCCCAAATAACTTTCCTTTAAGAGGAGAATTTGTAAACCGATTTTCCAACGAGCCATCCTGCCCAGCTACTGGTAGGCTCTTTTTATAAACATCAAAATGAGGATGATTTCTTATTTCTACCAACAGCTGATTTAAATCTTCCGTTTTTAACAACGTAGCAGCTGCCATGCCCGAAGCATCCTCTATTTCAAGATTCATAGTGTCCATTTTCATGGATTTGGCAAAATCTTTTACCAAACTTATGCCCAGCTCAGTACTACCCGCAGCATCGAAATGCTCAGCAGCAGCTGTTTTAAGCAACATTTCAGCATAAAAATTATCACTCTCTTTATTCAATTGGGCAAACATAGAATCCAAAGGTACCGATACATGTTCCGCCAACTGTTGATACCTATTCTCATTCCAATCTTGTGGTTTACTATCTACAATGATGCCACCGCTAAGATCAATATTTCCATCTTCAAGATACTTTTTAAAAGTATCCAGAAAAAAGTGGGGGGCATCATCTATCGAAAGCGACTCCTTTTCTATATATCCCTTGGGCAATTTACTGCCCAATACAATAGTGTTGGTACCGGGCTTTCGGCGATAAAATTCATCATATTCCGTATCAGCAGGGGTAATTACCTGATCATTAATAAAATTCACATAATCCGTATCAAACGGGAACCACTCAATTTCCGGCTTTGTCCCCACATTTCCCCTGGCATAGACCGTCAGATCTACGGCATTATTATTAAATGACAAAGCATTGATCTCCACCCCATAATAAAATGAAAGATCTTCCCAACTCCATCCCTTCGGATAAGGCTGTTGATCAAAGAAAGAATCATTACCAATCAAGTTGCCGTCAACTTTTCGAATGCCTCTGTCATAGAGGGCTGAGAAAAATTTATCAAACACATGAAAACGATCATCCCTATAAAACTCTCCGCTTATGGATGGATCTCCGACGCCGCGAATTACGATATCACCCTGCCAGATATCATCTACCTGTTTACCAATACCGTACATTTTTGTTCGAAACTGATATTCGGGCCCCAATTCATCTAAAATTGCAGCAGACGTCAATAGTTTTAGATTTGATGCAGGGCGTACCAGCTTTTCAAAATTATATCCTTCTAAAATCTTTCCCGTAGTATCACGAACAATGACCGACCAAAAAGCATTATTGGTCCGGCTATTCTCGATGGTATTAACAACATCAGGCGAAAAAATAATTTGCTGTGCCTGAACAGTACCGACCGTAAATAGAAGTGCGAAAAGCACCCCTGCACCAAGACAAATAGATTTTTTTTGAGACATAAATCTCAGCTTTATTGCTTTCTACAAGTTTTAGCTATTCAGCGTAACATGCTCTTCTTTTTTAAAGGCTTCGATAATTTCTTCCGCTGTAGAACAGCTACGTAGTCGTTCCCTAAATTCGGTATTATTCATCAGTCGTGAGATACGGCTCAGCATTTTAATATGTAAGTTATTGCTGGCTTGTGGGCCAACCAACAGAAAAATCATATTCACGGGCTCGCTGTCGATCGCTTCGTAATCAACCGGTTCTTTTAAAATGGCAAAAGCAGCGTAGGTTTGTGTAATTCCAGATGCTTTCCCGTGCGGAATTGCTAAGCCTTTGCCTACCCCTGTAGACATAATGCGTTCCCGCTCAAATACAGCCTCTCTTATTTCTTCAATTTCTCCATTAGGTACCATATCCTCTAAAGAAGATATCATTTTATCCAATATCTCAGCTTTATCTTTGGCTTTCAGATTTGGTAATACCGTTTTCTCATTCAATAAGCTGAAAATATTCATGCGAATAAATCTAAATTATGTATTTCATATGCAGTTCAAATATACTCATCGTTTTTCATCTGTTACAACTTAATTACTCCACCAATTTAAGATCCCGAATTTTGCATTTCGGTTTAATTGTTGGGAGCAAATTTTGTAAACTTTGCTGATGGATTTTTTACAAGGAATATCAGCAGTATTAACCAAAGATTTACAAACAGAGCTTCGGTCAAGGTATGCTATTAATACCGTTTTGGCTTTCGTAGGTGCCGCCCTGTTGCTCATTCTGTTTGCCCTTAATGCAGAACAGCTGGCTCCTACTCCCAAAAGTGCCCTCGTTTGGATTGTGATACTCTTCGCCGCACTGTCGAGCCTCTCGCGTTCTTTTGTGATGGAAACCGACCGTAAAACCTTTGATCTGCTCCGTATCCACAGCCACGCCTCCGAAGTTTTTGTAGGCAAATTGTGCTATAATTTTCTGTTCACTCTAACCGTAAACCTGGTTACCTTTTTACTTTATATATTTCTGCTGGGAATGCCCATCGCCGATCTGCTCGCCTTAATCTTGGTACTGCTTTTCGGTACTGCTGGATTATCCGGCGTATCCACTATGCTCGGCGCCATTGTCTCACAGGCCGATCGAAAAGGTGCTATCTTTTCGGTACTCAGCATACCGTTACTTTTCCCGTTAATTCTTATTCTCGTGCGAACAACCAAAGCTGCACTTATCGATGGGTTTACCGATAACTATCTCAATGATTTTTGGGCCTTGGTGGGATATGCCGGTGTAACTATTACAGCGGGAATTTTACTTTTTGATTACATTTTTGAAGAATAAAACATCATGACTGATTACAAAGATCTTACATTTAATTTTGGTGATCGCCGGCTGGTGGGTCAAAATTTTGCCCGTGAGCAAATCGACCGTATAGTCCATTCGGAACGCATCAGTCACTCCTACCTCTTTTCTGGCCCCCCGGGTATCGGCAAAACTGCCTTTGCTCTTGCTTTTGCAGAACTCATAAACGGTGTTGACCATTTAACTGATTTAGGTGATCAAGCTTTTTCAAAGAAATCATCCTGGTTTACACATCCCGATATCCATGTTTTTTTACCGGTTCCTACAGATGTGTCAGTAGAGGAATTGCGCGAACGGTTGGAGTTATTGCGCGAAGATCCCTACGAAATTGTGGATTTTAGTCTCCGCCCGTCACTAACCAACGAAGAAAGCACCAAGAACAAACGTGCTTTTTATCCTATCGATTATTTCAGGGAGGAAATTCGTCCTGCTGCTTATTATAAACCCAACGAAGGGCAAAAAACGGTTATCATCATGACCGGTATTGAGAGCATGAAAAAAGAAGCTGCCAATTCCTTTTTAAAATTGCTTGAGGAACCGGCAGAAGATCTCATCTTTTTACTTACGACGGATAATACCGAAGCATTGTTACCCACCATCATCTCACGCTGCCAACATATTCAGCTGTCACCATTAAAAACAAAAGAAATTGAACATGCCCTTATTGAACAGGATGGGGTAGATGAAAACGAGGCTGCATACCTGGCTCGCGTCTCGGGCGGTAATTATGCAATGACCCGCTTTTTTGATGTTGATACCCTCAAAAGTACGAGAGAAGCAATTATCGAATATTTGCGGTACTCCTTTTCGCAAGATGCCGTTAATATTACGCAAACAGCTCAAGACTGGCAGAGTCAGGAAAATCTTGAGGGGCAAATTGCGATCCTGAACGTCATGGAGGTTTTCCTCCGCGATTTACTAGTTTATAGATCAACGCAGAATAAAGAATTAATTACCAATGCTGACCAACTTGATGTTATTAAAAAGTTCTGCGAGACATTGGCCGATGCGCGGCTCGAGGACATGATCGAACAAGTTAACAATTGTAAACCGATGGTTTATCGAAATGTACAGCCAAAACTCATTTTTACCTCCTTGGCCTTTCGATTTTCAAGTTTGATGCGTGGCAATGATCCCATCATCAATAAACAAGATTCTTGGAAACACTTACCCGCTTTCTCTGAATAATGGATACACCAGACCACGACATATCATTTACAAAAATGCAAGCGGCAGGCAACGACTTTGTCGTAATTGATAACCGGTCAAAATTATTTACCAAAGATAAGCTAGTTTCTCTGGCACCCGATATTTGTACCCGCAAATTTGGTGTTGGCTCTGATGGCATTTTGGCATTATTTCCACCTGAACACAACAATATGGATTATACAATGTTTTATCGAAATCCTGATGGCAGCGACGCCGGCATGTGCGGCAACGGTGCCCGATGTATTGCATTGTTTGCTCACTCCCTGGGATTTGATAAAAAGCATAGGTTTAATGTGCACGAGAATATCTACGAAGCTAATATTTTAGATTCTGATTCGGTTGTTATTACTTTTCCAATGGAAGCATCAGTCAATGAAAAAACTATTGGCGGTGAAACTTTATATGCTATCCATACCGGTACCGAACATGTAGTAAAAAAAGTTTCCGAAGAAAAACTGAAGTATGAAGAGCAGCTTGCCTCCGAAGGAAGAAAGCTTCGATACCACGAAAACTTTGAGCCGAAAGGAACTAACGTTAATTTTATCTGTGGCACTGATTCAACTGCACTTAAACTCCAAACCTACGAGCGAGGGGTAGAAGACTTAACGTTGGCATGTGGAACCGGAGCCATCGCCTCTGCCCTTGTTTGGCATCATCTGCAAGATAGTAGTAGATCAGCCCAAAAATATTCGGTTGAAACCAAAGGGGGCATATTATCGGTGCACTTTTCATTTGATGCCGAATCAAACACATATAACAATATTAAACTCGAAGGTCCCGCCCATTTTGTATTTAAAGGCACTTTTTTACAGTAAGCTTATTCCCATTCTACTGCCATTTATTATTGTGGGATGTGCAACATCAGGCTCCTATGAAGAACAGCAGTCTTCTAAATCAGAAAATTATTTGGAAGGAGCCCTTGCACTTGATCAACAAAAAGCACCGCCAAATGATATTCAAAGTATCCAGCTCCATCCCAAAGGGCAACCGGAACAAGCTCCCCTCATCGAACTAAATTCCTCTCAAAAGCTACTGCTTTCCTTTGATTATTTAGGGACACAAAATCGACAATTTCGAGTAACGGTAGATCATTACGATAAAAACTGGAATCAAAGTGGCATCGGACCAAATACGTATCTGGACAGCTTCTCTGAAACGACGGTCCAATCCTCCAATATCAGCTTTGGACAGCGTCCCTCCTATTATCATGTGGAATTTTCTTTTCCAAATAACGAGCTGGAGCCCGCTGTAAGTGGAAATTATCTAATTAAGGTTTATTCAACTGATGACAATAGCCCGCTGTTTTCAATGCCATTTTTTGTGACTGAAGATGAAGGACAAATAGAAACAAATGTGGAGCGGCTTTTCGCCCAGCGCAACGATGGCCGTCCCCTCGATCAGCTTTTTAGCACCTATAGCTATCCCGGGTTTGTAGAATATCCTCAATTTGATTTATCTATGTCATTTGTGCAAAACCAGTTCTGGGGACGAACAAAACAGGTCGAATTTCTTGATACTATCACACCGGGTCAGCTGCGAGGATATATCGAACGCGATAATGCTTTTGTTGGAAATTACGAGTTCAAGCACCTGAATCTTCAAAATTTTAACGTCGATAGCGAACAGATCTTGGAATATCAGCCCGGTGTTACCCCACCCAAAGTTATTTTACGAAGGGATGTTCAAAACCTGGATATCAATCCCAAGTGGTCAGAAGCAGCTGTCGCTAAGGGTATTCCTGATAATGATCGCAACAGCAACTATGCACAAGTGGAATTCAGGCTGCAAACAGATAGCAGCATCCAGCCATCATCAAAGATTTATATCGTGGGCCATTTTAACAACTGGATGATCAATGACCTTAACAAAATGAGTTTCAACTCTGAGACACAGATGTGGACGGGACAAGCATTAATTAAGCAGGGATCGTACGCTTATAAATACGTGATTGTACGAGAAAATAAGGTGGATGATCTTGCCTTGGATCAAGGTTTTCTATCAGCTGAGCAGGAGTATTTAACCTTCATTTATTTTAAAGATCCAAACGAAAATTTTGATCGGCTGTTGAAAGTAGATCGTATTATAAAGCGATGACTTTATGAACAACGAAATAATTTTATGGCTGAAGAAGAAAAATACAGCCTGATGAATTACATCAGGCTGATAAGCTTAGATTGCTTAAAAGTCTACTCCAATCGTAATATAATGGATAGGATCACTTCCAAAGCCATCACGATAGTATGGCCAGCCTACATCGTATCGAAGTGGAAATCCAAAAAGAATGGTTCGTAAACCAAATCCCGCTCCCATCAAAATATCACCCTCATTAACAGGCACATTAAAAGTACCGTTACCGGTATTAATTTGACGCTGTGATCTTTTACTGACCCTAAAATCAAGATCCGACTCGTTGAGCACCACACTTTCACGCGCAAATTGTTGATTGGCACTTTGGCGGAAGTACTCAAACACAACATCCTGTCCCCAAGCCATACCGGCGTCGAAGAATGCAACACCATTTAAGTTATAAAGAGGTAATATTGGTATAGGTCCGGGTAATATGGCAGCAAATAACGGGAATCGAAACTCTGCATTAGCCAAAGTAAATCTATCCCCGTAAATAGCATTGTACGGATGCCCCCTGAGTGGAAGCGCCGGCAGCGTAAAAAACGTATCCCCAAAACGATCTGTTGGAATACTACGTCCCGAATATCTGGAGTTTATCCACCCCAGCATGCCACCCATAAAAAATGTCTGAGAATCTCTCCCAAACGAAGCTGCACCCGAACCGCGAAGAGCGACAGTGTATCCCGATCCCAAATTAAAGTACTTTCTATAATCACCAAGTACAGATGCAAATTGCAGGCTCTCATTAGTAATAGGAGGACTACCTGTAATACTTACAGAGTAACGTGATCCTCCTCGAGGTGATGTAAATCCCGGTAATGTTTTATCGCTGGTATAAATTATTTGTGGATATGCAAAGGCTGTCGTTTCGTTTTGACTGGTATCTGCATAAGCAATGCTATAGTCCTGTGCTATTCCAATACCCGACAGTCCTACATCAATACGGCGAAATTTATCGAACGGGTACCGCATATTTATACCACCGCCATACGATCGGAATCGGTAAAGCTGACCAGAAAAATCCTGAAAATTACTTGCGTTATGGAAAAACGTAAATTGCCAGTCGGCCCTATTTTTCAAGTAAGCATACTGCAGAAAGTAGGTGCTGTTGCGTAAGTCCAGATTTAGGTTTGAACCAAAAGAAATCTGATGATTGCCCAGCAGATCACTAATCTGAATTTGAGTTATTCCATAAGTTCCGTAAGAGGTGGAAAAATTGCCGCCCGCGTAAATAATATCAGTACTAAAACGCAATCGATACTCTCGTGGGATATATCGGCCATCCTCAGTTTGATTACCTTCGAGATTAAATTTCGCCTCATCCATATATTCTGCAACAAAAGCTGTGTCTTCTTCTATCGAAGAATCAAACACGTAATTTCGAAAATCAAAGCTATCATCTTCTTGCTCTTCGGTGGTATCCTGCTGAGCAGCATTATTGGTATCTACGTATGCTTCTTTGGGTTCAGGATCTATTTTAGAAGCAACGGCATCTGTCAAACTTGTTGAATCAACCGACTGGGTCGTTAACATTTCACGAACGTATTTGGTGGCCGGCACGCGATCAGCTTTAGATTCTTTTGCCCTTCTCTTAGCCCATTCATTAGGTTCCAGCGGCTGATCTTTAATACGACTCAAAGGCGACTGAATCATGAAAATATCCAGATAACCTTCGTTAATAGAGTTCACAGCCAAACGGCTGGCATCGGCACTGATCGACATCTGCATAACGCCGGTCTGCAAATCGGTAACCGGCGATGAGGTACGATCCTGAAGATCCATAAGATAAATATTGGGAATACCGTTTTCATCAGAGATGTAGAAAAGCTTACCGTCCCGACTGGTTGCAGGCTGGGTTTCATCCCAATTCGGAGTCTTGGTAAGTCTTTGTGCTGTTGATGCACCAATCTTTACTGAATAAATATCAGATGTATACAAGTCATCATCTATCAACAAGCGTGAGGTATTCTGCACGTTATTTAAGCGCACCTGATTGCCTCGATGCGATACAAAATAAAGCGTTTCAGAATCGTCGGCCCAAGCTGGCTCATAATCCGAAAACACATCATTAGTTACGTTATTGAATTCCTGTGTTTGTAAATTGTACACATAAATATCCTGATTGGGACCGATATTACCGTCGAAGGCAATTTTATTGCCATCGGGCGACCAATCAACAGAGCCAATTGCATCTAACTTGGGAAACCTAACCATTCTTACTTTGCCAGTTTCGTAGTCAACAATAGCCAAGTTATCAGATCCTTTGGACTTGCTGGATAACGCAATCTTTTGACCGTCGGGTGACCATGTTAAATTCGGATTGAGAATATTCAGTTCTTCAAAATTTAAGTTGTCTTCTCCTTTAATGACCGTCTTTATTTTTTCACCTGTGATGGCACTAATTACAACAACATCAAAATAACCCCGCTCATTGGTAATCATCGCAATTTTATCGCCCTGTGGTGATACTGCAGGACTCGTATTGTAGGTTCCTGCTTTATCACGCTCAGTTAATAAGTCACCAAATGATGTTATATCCTCCCGATTGGCAACTTCCGGTAGATACCGCTTTCGGTAAAAATCCTGCCAGCGCTCCGACAACTCTTCCAAACTCAAACCTAGGGTTCTGTTCATCGTCACTTCCAAATTCCGCTGATTATGCAGCGTTTGCATAATCTCAGTAATCTTTGGCCGCCCATATTCTTCAGCAATATAGTTCCAAACCGATTGCCCTCCTCGATAAGCAAAATATCCACCAAGCCGTGGAATGGGAGGCAGATAATTATTAATGGTGGCATCACGGATCCACATGTCGGTGTTAGTATCCCAACCAAGTGAGGTAAATTCAGACATTCCTTCGCTGTACCACAAAGGAATTTGAAGTGCGTTACCACTTAAACGCGACTGTACATTTCCGCCATAAAACATGTCATTCATAACAGCATGTACAAGCTCATGATGTAGCGTACTTCGAAATTTCGCATAATTCCCATCAAAAGGCATGGTAATGCGGTTTTTATACGCATCAGTAACTCCGCCAATTCCTTCGGCATCAACAGGCAACGGCACTACATTCGTCTGAGAAAAATCATTATGAGAATCATAAATGATAACCTGTATACGATCTGCAATCTCATGATCAAAATCCTCACTCAACTGCTTGTAAGCCGATTCCATCGAATAGGCAGTAAAATTGGCCAGATCATAGTTCTTGGTCTTATAATAGTAAATATCGAAATGCTCAGACTGCACATACCGCCAATCGAAGTCGTTATACTGCACCCTGTTTTTCCCAAATGAAAAGTATTGGGCCTGTGCCTCTTGCACCAACCCACCAACAAAAGCAGTAAGAAATAGGGCTATCAGAAATTGCCGAAGAAGTTGAGATAATTTCATAAGTGGATACGCATTTTAGTTAACTACCGTCATCTACAAGTTTTAAATCTATTTGTCGTGCCTTTATATCTGTTCTAACGACTTTAACACGAATTTCTTTCCCCAGTTGATATTTTTTACCGTGATTTCTACCAATCAGGCAATGCTGCTTTTCATCATATTCATAATAATCATCATCAAGATCACTAACACGAACCATACCTTCACAGTGAATATCTTTCAAATCGACAAAGATACCACCGTCCATAACGCCACTGATAACACCCTCAAAATCTTCTCCCAAGTGTTCACTCAGGTATTCAACCTGTTTCAACTTAATAGAATCTCGTTCAGCCTCAATAGCAGCACGTTCTCTTTCACTACAATGCGATCCCAGCTGTTTAAGTTCATTATGAGAATAACTGGGTTTGCCAGCCAGGTAGCTTTTCAATAAGCGATGCACCAGCACATCCGGATAACGCCGAATAGGACTGGTAAAGTGTGCATAATTTTCAAAACCCAGCCCAAAGTGTCCAATATTATCAGGGCTGTATTCTGCTTTCGACATTGCGCGGAGCATTAAATCATTGATTGTCAACTCCAGCGAGGTGTCTTCAATCTGTTCTAATAAAACATTTATTGCTTTGGAGCTTACCGTCGGACTGTCAATATGAAAGTTGATCCCGATCGGTTTCACATTTTCCTCAATATTCTTGAGCTTATCAAGGTCCGGCTGATCGTGAATACGATATAAAAACGGATACAGATCTTTTGACTGTTCTTTATTGGATTGCTTTCGCAGATCATCAATATACTTGGCAACCGTCCTGTTGGCCATAAGCATGCACTCTTCAATCAATCGGTGAGCAAACAGCCGTTCTTTAAGTTTTACATCAATAGGCTTACCGTTTTCATCCAGTACAAATTTCGGTTCGGGCGTTTCGAAATTGATGCTGCCCTCGCGAAATCGTTTATCCAAAAGCACCTGCGCTAAGTTAGCAGCCGTTTGGATTTCATCTGCATATTCACTGTCTTTGCCATCAATAATTTCCTGCGCCTGTTCGTAGGTTAAACGCTTGTTGGAATGAATAACCGTTTCTTCAATAGAATAATCTACCCGCTTACCATTGGGCGTAATTTCCATAAAACAACTAAAAGCCAGCTTGTCTTCCTCCGGATTCAAACTACAGACATCGTTACTGAGAACCTCTGGCAACATTGGAATCACCCTATCCACTAAATACACACTGGTAGCACGATGTTCGGCCTCATCATCGAGCACTGTATTGCTCGGCATATAATGAGTTACATCAGCAATGTGCACGCCCAAATAGTAATTGCCGTTATCTAGCTTTTTTATGCTCAATCCGTCATCAAAATCTTTAGCTGTATCAGGATCAATTGTCAGCACAACCTCATCACGCATATCACGGCGACGTTCAATTTCCTTCTCTGTAATTTCCCGATTGATATCTGCAGCATATTCTTCAACTTCTTCGGGAAAACCGGCTTTAATTTGATTTTCGGCTAATATCGAAAGGACGTTGGCATCATTCGTTCCCTCCTCTCCAAGTACTTCCACAATTTTCGCTTCCGGTAGTGATTTGGGATGCACCCAGTCTACCAACTCAAAAACCACTTTTTCACCGGGTTGGGCCTCATCAATATTATTGGGTAGTACAAAGAAATCGGTATGGGCCGATTTTTCATCAGGCTCAATAATATAATTCTGTTTACCCTGCTTCTTAAGAATGCCGACAAATATACTTCGTCCGCGTTCTACAATATCAACAACTTTTCCTTCCTGACGGCTTTTTCTACCCTTTTTCCCTAAGAGTTTCACTTTAACAGTGTCATCCTGAAGAGCCGTACCAAGGTTTTTCGAGGGCACTCGGATGTCTTCATCAAATCTTTCAGTAATAAGGTAACCTGTACCACGTCGGCTGATATCCATTTTACCAACTACGGTATTCCGATCTTTCTTTCCACTGTCACTGCCATTAGGGGAAAGCTGTACTGCCCCACCCTTCCGCTTTACAATTAAATTGCGGTCGTATAAACTATTAATGGCATCTTTTAGATGCTGATTATCTTTCTTACCATCTACCTTTAAAATATTCTGCAAAACATCGAATGGCAGATGTGCCTCCGGATTATTCTGCAAAATATCGAGGATAATATTTTCAAATGTTTCTTTCTTACTTTTTTCCATTTAACTACTAAAATAAAACTTTTAAAATTTCTTACTTCTTTTACCAAGTTGCTTCAATTTAAGCAACACAAATTTACTATTCATTGTTTGCGGAATCTTTGTTTATTCCAAAAATTCCTCTAATTCGATTTATTAATTCACTCCAAGTGTTGAACTGTACCTGCGATTCAATCCCTAATCCGTCTACATACGGTGTTACATCTCCGGCTTGCGGACTTGCCTGTAGATTACTCAAGGCCTGATCTTGCCGGTGAAAAGCCGTCAATGACAATCCCTTTCTAATACGATATGTGGCATTTAAATCACCAATACGATCACCCGGTGTACTTTCCGGCCCACTTCCTGTTATTTGTCCTTCACGGCGAAAAATTAACCGATCGTTATACAATCGCAATGCAATACCTAAGTCCACTTCATTATAAGCATTCAAGTTAAAATCAATATCCAAGCGACTTACATCACTATTAAGTAACGTATTTATTTGATTAGACAGTAGCGAACTTACCTGGTTAGACAAAAATGGATTTACATAGGTAGATCCACGCGTCAGATTTTGGCTTAGCGTTGCCGTGTTGCTACCTATACCTTGTGTGGGAATAAATTGCCCCGTAAAAAGTATACTAGTGGCCTGCAGCAATTTTTGCTGCTCGTCTCGGTTGATTTGGTTAAGTGTATATTGCAAAGTTGAATTTGAGGAAAGCTCCATCGTAGAAGGGAGCCTAAAATAGTAATTATTTTCAACACTATTAAGCGTTCCGTTAATTTCTACAATAAGATCCACCGGTACCTGCTGACTCCCATTTTGATTTTGGTCACTCAGACCATCCTCGTTTAGCAATGTTGAGACATTGGGACGAGCATTATAAACCGCGCTAATATCTAAACGGGCGTTATCAGGCGGCCCTTCCCACACGATGGTACCTCCAGATTCCAATTGGAGACGCCGGCTTATAATCTCACCGGTTACAAACTGATAATTCCCACCATTTATGTTGTATTGTCCAAACATCTGCACGTCCTGATCCTGCATGGTGATACGAAGTTGCCCAGTCCCCTGTGCGGTAAGTACTTCTCCAGTAACGGGATCAAAAATAAGGTTTACACTTAAATTCTCGGGTGCGTTAAAGCGAAGATCCAGATCAAAACGCTCGGTGAATGTCAACTCTTCAAGAGCCTGCTCCAGTGCCTCTTCTGCCCTTTCAGATTCTTGGGCGGTGCGTTCAACAACAGATCCCGACCTCTTATATACCTCATCAAAAGAATCTACAAACCGAATAAATTTACCGCTCTCCTGTAATTCCGTCTCTTCAAGCAGTGGAATGGAAACTTCAGAGTCGCTGGTAACCTGCACGGGATTTTCCGTACGCATGTACATATCAGTATTGGATCCTGAAAGCCTTACAAGCCCGGTGCCCGAAACATTGCCATAAAATGGGATGTCTGGATCCATCTTATTATTAAGAAACTGCAAACGATTCATATCCAACGACAGATCGAGGTAGGTAATAGGATCAAAATCATTAAGATCTACCGTGCCCCAGATCGTTCCTGTACCCCCCTTGGTATCCATCACACTAAGCGAATCAAGGACCACTCCTTCATCCCTATTAAACTGTATCGGACCACTTAAAAAGTAGTTGGTATTCAAAAACTCTGGCCGGGCAAATACATTCTGGGTTTTAAACTGAGACCTAAAATCATATTCTTCTAAATTACCAGTAATATAGCCCGTTCCAGAAGCCTGTCCCTCTACCTCTGCAAAAACATTGTCGGCTATAACTGCTAAAAACCATAGGTCAACCTGATCAAAATTGGCATCAAAATAATATACTGTGTCTTGGCGGACCGTTGGATTGGGTGTTACGAAATATCCATTTAATCGAATATCTTGACCTATACCATCGTTAGATTCAAGGTAATCATCGTATTTTGTACTGTCGGTTAAAATATCAATGCGGGTATCAAACTGCTGCTTGTCGGGATTATACTTACTCTCAAAGCGCACATCTCCGATTATGCGGTTATTCATTCGAAACCGATTCACATTTAGATTACCTTGAATAGTAGGCCGGCTTGCAAGTGATTTTGTTACTAAGCTGCCGTTTAATACGCCAGCAAAATCAATTCTGCCTTTAATAAGATCCGAAATACGCTGTAGGTTTATATCACGTAACGTATATGTCAGCGAGTCGCTTCGATTAGGACTTAACCTACCTTGTAATCTGAAATATTCATTTTGATTCTGAAAGCTAAACTCATCAAAATCGACTTCTCCACTGCGGAAATACTGTAATCTGGGCGTCCGTTCGTTGACCCACGCATACTGGTTATTGCCCATAAAAAATTCTTCTACCGATACCGCTATTACCGAATCAGTAAAATTTGATCGCAGGGTCATATCAAATTGCGCATCGTCTGATATAGACCCTACATGCTGTGTAAAATAAACTGAGTCTTGTTTTACAGACAGATCAAATACAGTCGAATCTAAATCGGCCGATTCCGTTTCAATTCTAGATATCTCGGCTTCCCAGTCAACCGATGAAAATTCACTTAATGTGCGATCACTCCTGAAACTGGCGGTAAACTGGGTATTGGCATTACGAAAATTAAAATTATTGAATGAAAGAGTATCTGATGTCATCTCCGCTGATAAAAGCAGTCGAGTCCCATCTGTATTTACGTTAAAAGTAACATCCGATTCGGCATAAAGGGTGGGAAATTGCGGCAGATATTTTTTGAGCAACCCCAAATCTTTTGTTTGTAAATTTCCATCCACAACTACATTCCTATCTTTTGGCGAACCATTTAAAGAATCAGTAATGATCGGCTGAGTCATCAATATTTCAGAGTCAAATCTACTTTTGATGTACGAACTCCAAAACCTTGTTTGCGAAATCACATCAGCCGGCGTAACCTCACCACTTATATTCAGATCAAGCAGTGAGCTTGTAAGTCGAAACTGTCGAGTTGAAGCATCAGGCGAATTTAAATCCATATAAACCTGATGGGCACGTACGGTATCGCCATTAATAACGGAAGGAGCTACATCAAGATTCGCCTTGCCCTGGAGACGTTTGGGATCAAATCCCCGGAACTCTACGCTATAATCAAAATTAAGTGCGGTCTGAGCCACCGTATTTTCGGGAAAAAAATTACCCAGGTTTACATTTCCGGCATCCCCATTTATTGTTACCGTTCGATCCTCAGCATTAAAGTCTATCGATGAGGAACCCTGCAAAAACTCATCATTATTACGGTATTCATACTTTTGGCTCCAAACCTTGTTATTCAGATTTGAGGAGAGAACTAACCGTTCAAATTGGTGGGCTCCTACTCTGCTATCCATAAATGTTGCACTCAAATCAGAAACTGCTTTGTCCAAACTAAATCCGTTTCCTTCCAGCCGGGCACTGAAATTAAGAGCAGTAGTATCTATGCGCTCAGCAAAGAAAGGACCAATATCTAATCCTTTTCCAACCAATGTTCCCTTATAATTAAATGGTTCTATAAGCTGTGTCTCTCCCTCAACCTCAAGCGATCCAAGTGCGCTCGAAAGCGAAAATTCTCCATTAATATGTTGCAAGCTGCCATTGGCCTGACCAGAAATTGCCAAACTTTGGAGTTCCTCGTTATTGGGAATAGCCAGCGAATCTAATAACTGGGAAAGGTCTTCATTTCGTAGATTTAATCCTTCAAAACGCAGTTCATATGATAGGTTTTGACGGTCAATTATATTCTTAATAAGACCACTAAAATTTACAAAACTTTCACCAATACCCAGCTCTGCACGATCTATCCAAAGGGAATCAGCAGGTCCCTCTGTCCTAAAATCAATGCTTAGAGACTTTTCAAGATCCGGGGTATAGTCCGTAAAATCAGCGATATCCTGTAGGTCGATGTCACTGGAACGAACATCCAAATCATATTGGGCAGCTTTAAACTGCTTGGTTACATCAGGCTCTAAGAGATTTACGCCATCCACTTCACCATTAAAAACAAATCGGGAACTGCCTAATGTTAGATAAAAAGAATTAAACTCCAGGAAACGATGATCGTTGTAAACCTGTCCCGATGCAGAAATATTTTCCACTTGTAGATTTTCAGACTCAGCCATAAACGATTCGATATCCAAATACCTCTGCATTTCACTCCAATCCACAAAAAGCGAAGCATTAATATTAGTCAGTGAAAATGATGACGGAAGATTGCCAATTTGATGATTGTCCGATTCGGCTTCCAGATGAACGTTGCCATTTTCGATTTTCACATTGGGAGCAATAATTTCAATTCTACTCAACCAAGGATCACCGTCTAGGCGCTGGCGTTTTTTAGTTTCCGGTCTTCCTTCAAGCAATACCAATCTTCCATTTTTATCTGATCGAAGGTTAACTTCAGGTGAATGCAAAGAAAAGCCAACAATCGACAGCTTATTTTGAAGCAATCCCCAAACATCAATTTCACTGTCAATCTGCTGAACAGATACCAACGTATCAGTATCGGTCTCACCACTGCGCAGCAAAGCAACATCGTACAAGCTCATTTGAAAAGGTAAAAAACCATCGACATCCCCAATGTTGAGTTCTGCCTTATATGTTTGTTCTATTTGCCGCTCTATACGGTCCGCCAAATAGTCTTTGGTTACATCAAGCTGTAAGATACCAATAACAATACCCGAAAGGATAACAGCGGTAAGCAATAGTACAAAGACTATCCTCCAAAAGTATTTCCAACTTTTATATAACCAGCGATAAAACACGTGCGCTCAACATTTATGTATTAAATTTATCAAGGGTGTAGCTCCAACTTTTTTTGAGCAACGAATGATCTTCACAACTGTAAAGATACGGCGATCCCCATTCATTCAACAACACTAAACGAATAGTATTATCTTTTACTTTTTTATCAGATTTCATTGCTTCCAAAAGGGCTTTAGTATCTACCGTCAACGGCGACATCTGTTTTTTATACAACGATAGGAAAGGGGAAAAACGTGCATCACTAACAGGATGTCCCAGTTCCTTCGAAAAGTGACAGGCCGCAATCATCCCAATAAAAACGGCCTCTCCATGGGTAATTTTCCCATAGCCTGATGTCTTTTCAAGAGCATGACCGAAAGTATGTCCAAAATTCAAATACGCTCGTTTACCCGCCTCAAGCGCATCTTCCTGTACAATATCAGCTTTAATTCGGACACTTTCTTCAACAACTTCAACCCAGCGCTGTTTTGGTGTTAAGGGCTGATGAATCAGCTCTTTCAACACATCAAATAGCTTGGGATTTCGGATAGCCGCGTATTTCAATATTTCTGCCATCCCTGTAATCCACTCCTTTTGTTCGAGTGTTTCCAGAAATGTGATATCCGAAAACACGGCATCAGGCTGATAAAAACTGCCAATCAGATTTTTGCCTGTAGTATGATTAACGCCCGTCTTACCACCGATTGAGCTATCCACCATCGCTAACAGCGTGGTTGGCATATGGATAAGCGGTACCCCCCGCAACACTGTGGCAGCAACGAACCCCGCAAGATCACCCGTTACTCCTCCTCCAACAGCTAAGATTGGCGTCGATCGCTCTATCCCTATTTCTAATATCTTATTCGTTAAATTGTTCCATTCCGTGACTGACTTTGAAGATTCCCCCTCCGGAACTTCAATAAGGTGAATATCTTTAAAATAACTGACTAGCTTTGATACCTTTTCGCTATGCAGTCGGTTTACATTCTCATCAATTAGAACAAAAATTCTATTTTGATTGTAGTGTGCCTCGCAATACGCTTTAAAGGATTGGCCCAACTGCTGACCAATAGTAATTTTATACTTCTGATTCAACGAAATGCCAACATCAATAATATTCGACATGGTTTCTAATCTTTTTCAGTAATTTTTCGACAATATCCTCAACACTTTTATTACCGTCATTGTGTATTTGAATCACCGCTTGCTCGTATAACGGAAGTCGTTCTTCATACAAAGTCGTCAATTCATTTTTTAGCTGTTTTCTACTCTTAGGATTTCCCTGCTCATCCAAAAGTAGCGGCCGGTTTTCGTCCTGTGATATGCGATCTAAAATAACAGAAATAGGCGTTTCTATAAAAATAAGCAGTCCATTTAATTTCACGTGGTCAACCATATGCTGATTTTGCAAGCTTCCCCCGCCAAGTGATACCACGCCGTCAAACGCTCTAATCACTTCCAGCAATGCTCGACGTTCAGCAACCCGAAAAGTTGATTCACCAGATTCCCCAAAAATTTCGGGGATTGATTGCCCGGTTTGTACTTCGATTTTATTATCCAGATCTAAAAATGATACTTCCAACACCTTGGCTAATTTTCTGCCAATCACTGATTTTCCGGCACCCATAAATCCGCATAAAAAAATACGATCCGGTAAATTTGAAATCATAGTTATACACTTTTAGGCTTCATTGGAGGTACCATTTCAACTTGTTCATCACGTTCAATCACAACTGCTCCAGGAGCGGCCCCCTTGGGCTTGCGGACATATTTAACTTTGGTATACATAACGGGAGCCGATTTCATGCCGCGCGCCTTTGAAAAATAAGCCGCATAGCTGGCCGCTTTCAATAGGACGTGCTGCGGCGGATAATCCTTGCGATTCCCCATCCGAATAACCACGTGCGATCCCCCCACGCCCCGGGCGTGCAACCAGATATCCTCTTTGTGTGCATGGCTGGTAAGCTGATCGTTGCTTTTTGCACTTTTACCAATCCATATTTCAAATTTTCCCTCCTTGAATTTCCGAAAGGGCGAAGTAGCCTGATTGTCATCCCCACTGCCATACCCAAAATCTTCGAGCTTCTGCTTATTGTCTTTCACCCAGCTATTCAAATCAGGCAAGTGATCAATTTTTCCGATTTCATCCAACAGCTCCTCAACCTGTTCAAGTTCCTTTTTTACTTTTGGCAGACGCTCCCTGGCATTTTGATACGATTTCTTGGCATCCTTCGACTTTTCATAATAGTACTCGGCATTATCAGGAATTGATTTATTTTCTTTCAAGGGGATCGTAATCTCTTCATTTTCTTCATAAAAGTCCTCAATCGTAATTTCTGTCGTTCCCTCCGTAACCTGCTCATGAGCATGGGCCATCAACAGGTGGCCGTATTTCTCATACTCTTCAGCCCGTTTTAGACTTTTCTCGGCCTGCTGTAGCTGTGTTATTAAACTTTCTTTTTGGGATTTACTTCGCTCTAAAAACTGAAGAATATCCTCTTTGTTTTCATACAGCCGACGCAAATGCACTGCATTTTTATAGGCAAAGGCAACACAATCATTGACCTCGTCACACTCTTTTTCGCTGACAATATTCAACCACTCTTTTGACCAGAGGCAAAAGTCTCCCGTTTTTAAGACTCGGGGATGCGGATCATCCAACAACGCTTGAGTAATCTCATTTGTAAACTCCTTTACTTGTTCCGGAGACATCTCATCAACATCGTGTTCCTCGATCAAATACGGCAACAAATTACGAGGCAGAAGCGGATTCACTTCTGTCATCTGATTTTTGGCTGATCGGCGGGGACTCACCTCCTCCATAAATGTAGGCGCTTCCGGTTTGGGAGGAGCCTCTCCTCTTACTTCAGTAGGATTCTTAAAAGCATCAACAATTAGATCCTCCTCGACCAGAAAAACATTTGGATTCCCACTGAAAAGCTTAAAAAGCAGATGCTGTCCATTCTCAAAATAGATAGATACCAACCGATCTTTATCCGCCAATTTTATATTGATAATCTTTTCGCCTTCAAGCGACTCAAAAAAGTCGATTACATTACTTTTTTTGGGCGGTCGATAGAAATCCAAAAACAGCGCTGTCTCTCTCGGATTCGCACTAAAAATCAGTCGCGAAGTCTCGTCATCCCGGCCAATGTACATATGGAGTACATCTTTGTGGGGAGAAATAGCAAAACTAAAAAATGCACCCTCAATTTTTTCTTTTATCTCGCGGTTTAAATATATTAGCGTGTAAAAGTTGTTCATGCTTTAAAGAGACGTTCTGGAACGTAAAATTTTGAACTTAATAGGTTGAAATAATGACATATCCGATATTCAACTCTGTAGTAAACCGGATAGAAAGTGACTTAAATGAGAGAGACTTAACTATTAATACCTTTCGCACTTGGAATGAAGATAGAATAAATGCAACGGGACTGGAAATTGAATTTGATCTCAAACCAAAATCCGATTTTCTAAAAGCATTATCCATAAATTTTGACTGGGATCGATTCCGGGAAACGGTGTTGGCAAAACAGCTGCAAGGTATGGAAGAACATCCCTTTTTACAGGAAGATAAAATGGTTAGCGCATCCATTTCGCCAGCAATCGATATTGAAATCACCTGGCTGTTTGATGAAAAAGCTCCCCATCCTACATTGGCAGCCCATAACGGTCACCATCGCTTAGAAGATGCCAGCCAGTGGATGGAGCAAATAAGCAAGGAAGTCAACGAATTATTGTCCGATGATGACATCATCACGCGTTGGCATGTTGAGGTTGAAGGATCTGAAAGCGGCAAATATCTATCCGCTGTTAACCTGATATCCTACTTCCAATATACCCTTCAAGATATGAATAGCCTCAACGATGTGCACGATTTTGTGAGTCGCTGCCTGCAAGAACTGCTCGTAAAAGCAAACCGCGTGTTACGAATTGCAGACCAAACGCTGGAATCACAAGCTGCATAAATTACGTAACTACAACTTGATTATATAAAAAAAGCCTTCAGAAAATATGAAGGCTTTTTTGCAAAATCTTATCTTAACACTATTTCTTTTTGTGTCGATTTTTACGCAACCGTTTTTTGCGCTTATGCTTAGCAATTTTTGATCGTTTTCTTTTCTTTCCACTTGGCATAATAATCACCTCAATTTTTTTATTCGTCGATACCATTGGCATCCGGGATAATAATAACTAATCAAGATACGAATATCCCCAGAATAAAACCCAAAAAATAAGACTCAAATAAAACGGCTGTCTATCCCTCCTCATCTTCCATAACCGATTCATTAACAGCCTCTTTAAAATCTTTCGACATTTTTAGCACAGGCACGTACTGCTCTGGCACAATCACTTCTTCGTTTGTCTTCGGATTTCGGGCCACACGTTGAGCTCGCTTTACTACCTTAAAGGTCCCGAATCCTCTCAACTCTATATGTTCGTTGCGTTTCATTGCATCAATAACCGTTTCCATAAAGCCGTTAACTACAGCCTCGGTTTCAACCTTTGTAAGTCCTGTTGAAGATGCAATTACATCAACAATGTCTGCTTTTGTCATATAACGTCACCTTTTTATAATCACTATTAACCATTGTTCCTTTTAAATATAAGTACATTAATCAACTATAACGATTGCACTTACATATAATCATTTTAACGTTTTTTAATGGTTTGTCATAGCAGATTATCAATTAAACTTAAAAAATTCGAAAATCTTTTTATACCTTCCGCTTGATTGTTTCTAAAAAATAACCACAAGAATATTTATTAAAACATGGAAACATTTGATCAAATTATAAGCTGGCTTGTAGATCTCATCTGGAATACTCCCGAAGCCATGCCCGCCATGGTGGTCATATTATTGGCCTTCGGAATCTATATAACAGTACGTTTAGGCTTTATTCAAATTCGAAGATTCGGTCACGGACTCAAAGTTGTAACCGGCTTTTATGATGATCCTGAAGACGAGGGGGACATTAATCACTTTCAAGCTCTAACCACAGCCCTGTCGGCAACGGTAGGTATTGGTAACATTGCGGGGGTAGCACTTGCCATACACTACGGTGGACCGGGCGCATTATTCTGGATGTGGGTAACAGCTTTATTTGGAATGGCGATCAAATTTACCGAGGTAACACTGGCTCAAGAATATCGAGGATCAAATCCTGATGGTACCGTCTCAGGCGGACCGATGTACTATATTGAAAAAGGACTTGGAGAAAACTGGAAATGGTTGGCTATAGCATTTGCCATTTCTGCTGCTATTTGTGCATTTCTTACCGGTAATGCCGTACAGGCCAATACGGTTGCCGATGTTATGAAAACGGATTTTCAAATTCCCGTTTGGATAACAGGACTTATTACAGCCAGTTTAGTTGCAGCTGTTGTTCTTGGCGGTATTAAACGAATTGGAAAAGTAACATCGCGCCTCGTCCCATTTATGGGCATTATCTATGTATTAGGCGCTTTAGTTATTCTTATGATCCACTACGATGCTGTCATTCCTTCACTTGTGGCTATTGTCAGCAACGCTTTTAATCCAACAGCCGGAGCCTTGGGCGTTGGCTCGGGAGCGCTGATATTTACACTGAGCTACGGTGTTCAGCGAGGCTTATTCTCTAACGAAGCAGGCCAGGGATCAGCTCCTATTGCCCACTCGGCAGCAAAAACCGACCAGCCTGTTCGCGAAGGTGTTGTTGCACTGCTCGAGCCTTTTATTGATACCCTTGTTATCTGTACAATGACCGGACTGGTAATTATTTCTACCGGTGCTTGGGATATGCAGCATAAATCATCCATTGATCCCACTGCTGACATTGTCTCCTACACCTACACCCAAACAACGGATGGCACAGAACAGGCCGAAGATGCGCCCGTGCTTTATTTTGAAAACGGAGTACCTACCAATGGAGAAATGACACACTATGAGGCTCCTGTTGACACAATGTTTACTGATGAAGCCTACACTACGCCATTTAACGGTCGTATTGAATTGTCGCCACGACAAAACAACGACAGCTATCAAGGGACTGCCGTATATTCTTCTGATGATTCTCAATTGAATAATCTCCACGGTGGAGTCGTTCAAAACGGTGCCCCACTGACATCAGCCGCTTTTGAACGGGGATTAGCACCTATTTTCCCGGGTGGCGGATATCTGGTGACTTTTGCCGTGCTTCTGTTTGCTATATCAACTTCCATAAGCTGGAGTTACTACGGCGACCGTGCCGCGCAATATCTGTTCGGCTTTGAGTCCATCTTCTGGTACCGCCTCGCTTTTGTAGGAATGCACTTTTTCGGCGCTATTGTTACTCTCACGACCATCTGGGCGTTCGGTGATGTGATGCTGGGTCTGATGGCCTTCTTCAACATCATTGCACTTTTTGCTCTGTCAGGAGTTGCTTACAAAATCACCAAGAAATACTTTGAAAATCCAGATGTATAACCACAACTATTATGTCTGATTTCAAGAATGTAACGCTAATAAAACATCCCGTAGTAAACAGAGATTTAACGATACTGCGGGATGTAAATACTAACATCTCTGAATTCAGGGCAGCTATTAAGCGTATAGCTATGATTCTGGCTTATCACGCGCTAAAGGAACTGCCCCAAACTACCTTTGAGGTCGAAACACCGATCCAAAAAACAACCGGATACGATATTGATCAGGGGGTGATGGTGGTTCCGATATTACGTGCCGGTCTCAGCCTTTCTGACGCCCTCCTTCAATTTATTCCAGATGCCCGCGTTGGCCATCTGGGTATGGAACGAGATGAGAAAACACATCAGCCGGAAGACTATTATTCCAACATTCCAGATGGCGTTGAAGATGACATGGTGCTTGTGGTAGATCCCATGTTGGCAACCGGGGGCAGTGCCCACGATGCCCTCTCCTTTTTAGAAGATAAGGGAGCACAACATTTACGGTTTGTGTCATTAATTTGTGCGCCTGAGGGATTGAAAAAACTCGAAGAAGAACATCCCAATGTACATACCATAACCGCAGCTATCGATGATCATTTAAACGATGATGCCTTTATCGTACCCGGATTAGGTGATGCAGGTGACCGATATTTTGGAACAACATAACAAGCTTCTTTCCTTTTTCTTATGCTTGCTAATTATAGCGGGCATTTCCTCGTGTGGTGATCTCTCGCAGGAGGAGTCACAGCAGGTTGACAAAGCCCTAAAAGATTCACTCACCTCTTCCACAGAAACCTGGGATGTGGATATGGAGATTATGGAAAATGGGCAAAAAAAGGTCCGGCTATGGGGATCTTATGCAGCTACTTTTTCTAACGATGACAAAAACGAGACCCGGATTAAGGGCCCGGTTACTGTTCACGTTTTCGATTCTGTTGGAGCTGTAAAAACAAAAGTATATTCAAACAGGGCAGTATATAAACCCGAAGATACGATTTTTGAACTGTTTGGGGATGTTCAGGTCGAAACAAGAGATAATCGCCATCTCAACTCGGAATATTTAGAATGGAACCAATCCACTAATAATATCAGTACACCCAAATTTGTCATAATTAAAACACCTACCGACAGCATTGCGGGTACCGGTTTCGAGGGTGATACAGACTTAGTGGACTATACCATAAAAGAACCAAAAGGACGCGTAATCGTTGATTAAATGATCTACAAAACTATCCAGATATCACCTAAAATTATTGTTCTGCTACTTTCTTTTTTAGCAGTTCAATGGGTTGGATGCAATCAGGATGTGCAAGCACAAAATCAGGTTAATATTTTAGAAGCCGATAGTATTCAGGGTGGACAGTACGAAGGCGAAAGAGTGCAAAAAATCTTGGGGGATGTTCATCTGCAAAGCAAAAATATGGAAATGTATTGTGACAGCGCCTACCAGTTTGTCAATAAAAATGAGATCCGCGCTTTCGGTAATATTCAAATTGAAACCGAAACCGAAAAAATTTGGGCCGATACCCTAAGATACTACACCAACATTGATTTTAGTCAGTTGCGTGGACGAGTTATTATTGAAGCAGACAGCACTACCCTCTTTGGGAACAGCGTTGATTACCGCTTTACGACCAAAGTGGCCAATTTTCTTGATGAGATCCGACTCGAAGATCAACGTGGTACATTAGTAGCAGATTCAGGATTTTACTATCGAGAACCCGATAGTGCTAAATTCTATGGAAAAGTACAGATATCCGACTCTCTTCAATATCTTGAAGGGGATTCCCTGTTCAGCAATCGAGAAACAAAGTATTACGAACTCTACGGCGATGTTTTTGGGGATGACCAAGAAAACGACTCAATGATTATGGGACAATATCTGGAAGCTGATTCTACCGGTCAGCGGTTGCTTGAGGGCAATGCATGGCTTAAGAGTTTTCAACACGATACTGCCGATACCGCCAACGCCGATACTACGCACATCAGGGCCAAAACCATACTATCAAAGGAGCAGCGCACGCCAACCGATACTACGGCTATCGTATTTGGATACGACAGCGTGCGCATCTGGTCCCCCTCTTTTGCATCCGTATCAGACACCTCAAAATATACCGACAGCAAAGAAACGTTTGAACTTTGGTCCAACGCCAAATCATGGCATAAGCAGGTTCAACTAACGGGACCTTATATCAGAGCTAAAATTATAAATGGCGATATTGACAGCTTAATTTCTCATCCCAGGCCCTTTTCTGTTCAGCAAGACACCAGTATTGGTCGCTTAAATCAGATTACGGGAGATACTCTTCATGCTGATTTTAAAGATGGTGCATTAAACGAAATTTACGTTTTTGGAAATTCCAAGCTGCTACGCTTTACTAAAAATGATCAGGATGAACCTGACGGGGCTGTGGATCTATCTGCACCAAATATTCGCATCTTTTTTGAGGATGGACAGCTTGCAAGAATGAAAGCTATTGGTGCCGTAAATGGTTCGTACCTGCCGGAAAGCGACAAGACCAAAAACCGCCGCCTTGATGGATTCAGCTGGAATCCAGACCAGCGGCCACAGCGTCCCGAAGAAAAAATGCAGCGCCGTTTTCCGCCGATTCGAGAAGAACTCTTTTTTGAATTGCCGCGTCGATTTATCCTCCACCTCAAAGAGAATCATCCCAAAAGCAAGTGGCTGAAACAGAATTAAGATATACGGCACTTTGGAAGTGCCGTATATCTTGAAGTATCCTATTTTTTTTGTTTTATGATTCAAGCCTCCTGCATATCCATCGTCTCTTCCATTACGCGCTGTTGGATATCGTGCGGTACCTGGTCATAATGCGAGAACTCCCGACTATATCGAGCACTGCCTTGCGTTATAGATTTAAGCCGTGTAGCGTAATGATCTAACTCCTCGAGCGGAACCTGGGCTTTAATTTTCTGGATAGATCCCTCCGAATCCATTCCCATAATCTGTCCACGCCGTGTGCTGATATCACTCATTACATCTCCCATATAATTAGCCGGCACCGTAACTTCAATATTATAGACAGGTTCCATTAACTTGGGTTTTGCATCCATAAATCCCTTTTTAAAAGCCATAAGCCCCGCAGTTCGGAATGCCGCATCATTGGAATCCACGGAATGCATATCCCCATCATACACCGAAATACGCAGATCACGAACGCGGCAGTTACTGAGTGGACCGGTTTCCATTTTCTCCATAATACCCTTTAGAATCGCCGGCATAAAACGGTTATCTATCACGCCGCCCACAATACAATTTCGAAAGATTAGCTTACCGCCCCATTCCAGATCTATTTCCTGCGTATCGCGTACCTTCAAATTGTCGTGTTCGGGCATGTTATCCGTTAGCGGTTCCATCAGCATCGACACCACAGCGTATTGCCCTGCTCCGCCCGACTGCTTTTTATGTTTGTATTCTGTCCGAACGGATTTTGTAATCGTCTCACGATACGGGATTTTTGGCTGGATGTATTCCAGTTCCAGACCAAACCGTGTTTTTAACGCATATTTGATCACTGCCAGATGCTCCTCTCCCTGTCCGTGAACAATGATCTGTTTCAACTCGGGGCTGTGCTCAATTTGCATTGAGGGATCTTCGCGCTGCAGCTGATGCAAAGCGTTACCCAGCTTATCTTCCTCTCCCTCATGTTTTAACTTGATAGCCGTACGAATGACAGGCTCAGGAAAATGAATCGGCTCAATCTCTATTTCTCCGCCTTTAGGGTGCAGCGTATCATTAACACCAGTGTTCTTCAATTTTACTGCAGCTGCCAAATCTCCGGTCGGTATCTTATTAGCCTCCCCGCGTTTATTCCCATTTACCCAGTAAAGTCCGGAGAGGCGTACACCACTTCCCGTAGTGTGATTGATAAGATCCTGCCCCGATTTTACGGTCCCTCCGTAGGATTTAAAATAGAGCATATCTCCCACATGCGATTCCGAACTATTCTTCCATATAAACATCAACGGATCGCCATCCGTATTCGGCTCAATATCTTCACCATCAACAGATTTGGGCGGATTTGCTTCAAGCGGATTCGGTGCTACATTTCCGAGAAATCCCATTACGCGACCAGTACCCATATTACGTTTGGCACAGCAGCAGAAAAGCGGAAATATATCCCGGTTCAACAGGGATTGATGCAGTCCTTCTCGCATCTGGCTTTCCGTAAGCTCTCCCTGCTCCAAGTACAAATCCAAAAGCGTCTCATCATTTTCAGCCACCGCTTCTACCAATTCATTATGCAACAGCTCAGCCTGCGATTTATGCGAATCCGGAATGGGCAATTTATCGGGCTTTCCGCCATCCTCCGGAAATTCGTACATCGTCATTTTCAAAACATCAATAATAGCATGAAAATCTTCGCCCTCACTGTAGGGATATTGAACCACAACTACTCCACGACCGAATCGCTCTTTAGCCATATCCACCGTCTTCTGGAAATCGGAATAATCGTTATCCGGTTTATTTACAATAATAAGCGAAGGAATGTTATACTTCTCAGTGTATTTCCAATGCAGTTCAGTACCCACTTCCACCCCATATTCGGCATTCAACGCAAATATAGCCATGTCGGCCACTCGTAACGGTCCAACGACTTCTCCGATATAATCAGCTGTGCCTGGCGTATCGATTAGATTTATTTTACTCCCCCTCCAATCCAGATTTAAAAGGCTTGAAAACACCGATTTTTCTTTTTCGTGTTCAACTTCATGATAATCCGAAGAAGTATTTCTCTGCTCAATAGAACCACGCCTCTTTTTACTTCTGGATTCAAAAAGCATCGTTTCTGCCAGCGTGGTCTTACCCGATCCGGCATGGCCCAGAAGCACTACATTTCTAATTTTTGATGGCTTGTAAACATTCATAGGCTACCTCTGTTTTTAGATGAAGGGAAACACCAAAGCTCTTTGGCATTATACCATGCCAACGGTAATTTTTTGAAAGGCTAACTTGTAACATGGCTTTTTTAACCATTGCTCACTCCGGTGTGTTGGATTGTCTTTAGACAAGTAAGGCAAAAAAAGATTTGAACTCAATACTTTGTACGAAATTTGGTAACATTAGCTGCGAAAGAAATCTAAACTTGATCTCATTCATGAAACGTATTTTACTTATCCAGACGGGCGGCACTATTGCCATGGATGCCAGCGACAATGAAAAACCTACGCTGAATCCCGAAAAGTGGACCGAGCTGATGTACCAAGCTATTCCCGAACTTTCAGAAATTGCTGATATAAAAATGGAGCGGCTCTTTTTTGAGGACAGCTCCGATATCAACAAAAAACACTGGGCAGCATTAGCAGAATTCATCCGCAACAATTATGAAGAGTATGACGGATTTGTAATTCTACATGGCACCGATACCATGGCTTATACGGCATCTGCGCTATCATTTTCGCTACAGGGATTGGATAAACCCATCATCCTGACCGGAAGCCAGGTACCCATGAGCAACATCCGAAGCGACGCCCGTCGCAACTTGGTTAATGCTATTGAGATGGCAACCCTGTCTCTGCCCGAAGTAGCGATCTGTTTCAACGATTTTGTGTACCGCGGCAATCGGGCGACCAAAATGAGTATCGGCGATTTTGATGCCTTTGCATCCCCCAACTATCCGCCCCTGGCAGAAATCGGACTAAATATTGAGATCCGTGATCATCTACAGGCTCCTTCAAATTCGCTGGAAGTTGCAACCAATTTTTCTGATCAGGTTTTTCTCTTGAAGATCTATCCCAATTTGAATCCTAATTTCCTGAGTCAAATTGATTTTGGTGACAATCGAGCACTCATTATTGAGGCGTTCGGGAGCGGAAACTTTCCCATCCATGGCGAACAAAGTTTGTTGCCTTTCTTCCAGAAGTGTCTTCAAGATGATATCTTATTGATAATCACTTCGCAGGCCGCCTACGATGCAGTGGAGCTCAATAATTACGAGAGCGGACGCAAAGCACTGGAGCTGGGAGCACTTAGCGCAAAAGATATGACGACCGAAGCAACGCTCACAAAAATAATGTATCTTCTTGCCAAGCATGACGATAATAAAACAGTAGCCGAGCAGTTTAACAGGAATTTAGTTGGAGAAATGACGGAGTAATTATGTTTTTTGTTTTTGATGTTGAAACCATCCCCGATTTTGAATTTGTACGTCAGGTTATCGACAATCCTGAGACCAATGATGATGAACTCCTGATACAAGCCAGCGAAGATTTAGCGCGCAACTCGTCGGGATTTTTACCGCCAATGTACCACAACATGATCTCTTGGGTGGGCTTGTGGATCGAAAACAATGGCATGCCCAAGCAAAAAGTGGGCTGGCACGGCACGAATGAAAAAGAGGGACTCGAAAAGCTTTTTGACGCCCTCAGCACCTACAAGGATTTTGGATTGGTACATCACAACGGACGCGGTTTTGATTTACCGCTACTCACCTATAGAGCCCTTAAGCATGGGCTACAGATGCCAAAGCGCCTGAATCACTATGATATCAAATATCGCTATAGCAACGACAATGTAGATCTGCTGGATGAATTCAGTAATTACGGGGCAAGCTCGTGGCCCAAACTTAAGCATTTGGGCTACCTTATCGATATCCCCTTTAAACAAACCGGTGAAGGAAACGAGGTGCTTAAGATGTTCCGTGAAGATAAACTGGCTGAAATTGAGCACTATTGCTACGAGGATGTAATGGCAACCTATGTCGTTTGGCTACACCTAAAATATACAGTCGGCGATATTGACAAGGAGCTGTTCGATAATCTTAATGAGCGTGCCATGAATAAGCTCAACGAAATTCAGGACGGATAATATAGGTTTTACTCTATACTCATTACTTCCAGCTCAGTACTAAATCTTTGTACCATCTTCAATTACTTCCCCTTTGGGAATAATTACAATGCCATCTACAACATGGTAGTGCTCATATTCCCCGTCTTCGAGATGATCACCACCAGCTATTCGGACATCATCACCGATTTTGACATTTTTGTCGATAATGGCGTTGCTGATAAAACAGCGCTGGCCAATACCCATGGGAGGATTATCATCCGTACTTTGTTCGATCTCTTCCTGTGACTGAAAGAAATCGTTACCCATAATAATAGAATGTTCTATCGTGGTCCCCTTGCCTATTCGTGATCGAATACCAATAACGGATCGCTCAATACGACTGGCCTCAACCAGGCAACCTTCGGCCAATACCGAATGATCAAAGGTTGTTCCCGACAATTTAGATGCAGGGAGCATGCGAGCATGGGTGTAGATAAAGTCCTCGTTATCGTACAGGTTAAACTGAGGCAGATCATCGGTAAGGGCAAGGTTCGCTTCAAAGAATGATTTTATTGTCCCGATGTCAGTCCAGTACCCGTCAAACTCATAACTTTGTACCTGGTAGTCCTCCTTAATAGCCTCGGGAATAATCTCCTTTCCGAAATCGGTAGCATCTTCGTATTCATCAAACAGATCATTGAGAATATCTTTTTTAAAGATATAAATACCCATTGAAGCCAAATATTCCCTTCCATCCTTTTTAAACTTATCAGTGGTATCTGACTTCCATTTATCTAACTCTTCGTAATCAGGTTTTTCAACAAAGCTTTCGATAAAGCCTTCCTTATTAGTTTTCATGATACCAAAGCCCGTAGCATCCTCCGCTACAACGGGAATAGTACCAATGGTAATATCCGCATCATTATCTTCGTGCTTTTTCATCATCTTGCGATAATCCATCTGGTAGAGCTGATCTCCGGATAAAATAAGCACATGCTCGTGACTGTGGTTTTCCATATGATGGATGGATTGCCGAACCGCATCAGCCGTACCCTGATACCAGTTTTTACTGTGCGGTGTCTGCTCGGCAGCCAGAATATCCACGAAGCCTCTGCTGAACACATCAAAATTATAGGAGTTTTTGATATGCCGATTTAATGAGGCGGAATTAAATTGTGTAAGCACGTAAATACGACGGACGCCAGAGTTAATACAGTTCGAAATAGGAATATCAACCAACCGATACTTACCCGCCACCGGTACCGCCGGTTTTGACCGCATCTTGGTTAATGGAAATAATCGTGTTCCCTGTCCACCGCCTAAAATAACTGCAATTACTTTTCTACGCATAAATATTGTTTTTCTATAAGTTTATTACTCTTCAATCAGCTCGGTATACATTTTAATATATTCTTTGGCCGAGGCATTCCAAGAAAAATCCAAATTCATAATTCTTTTACGGATACCCGCCATTTTTCGACCATCTTTAAATAAATCTATCGCCCTTTGTACGGCATCCTGCGCGGCATGAAAGGTAAAATCGTTGAATGTTATTCCATAACCATCATCTCTGCTGATATCCACCACGGTATCCTTCAACCCCCCAACATTACGCACAATCGGTACAGTTCCGTAGCGCATGCAATACATTTGATTTAATCCGCAGGGTTCAATGCGCGAAGGCATAATCATAAAGTCGCTGCCGGCATAAATCTGATGCGCCAGCGGCTCATTATAATCCAACGTAGCATCGAAATAACCGATAAAACGATTACTCATAGACTCAAACTGATGGTGTAGCTCGCGATCACCGGTGCCCAAAATTATAAAGTTAACTGACTGTTCGGACTCCAAATATGAACGAAATAGATCAGGCAACAGATCCGCTCCCTTTTCATATACCAGCCGACCAATAAATGATATAGTCGGATACTGGGGGTCCAGACCGAACTTTTCGCAAAGTACCTTCTTGTTTTGTCGCTTTCCGTCAGCAGTCTTGCGCTTATTATAAGAATGGGCAATCATCGGGTCGTTATCAGGATCCCAGACATTGTTATCAATACCGTTGATAATACCGCGTGACTTCTGCTGCTCATCTTGAAACAGCCATTCTAAACCGTTGCTATTGTATGACAACTCTTTCATATATGATTCAGAAACTGTGGTAATCTGCCAACAAGTTTTAAGTCCCGCTGCAAGACAGTTTAATTTACCATCCCAATCGAGCAGACCAAAATTGCGCTCATCAAAGTTCGGCAATAAATGGGCTTTCCCACGATCGTACGCACCGTGATACTCCGCATTATGGACTGTAAGTACTGTGGGAATATGTTTTAAATCATTATAACGATAACACTCGGTGAGCATAAAGGGCACCAGCCCGGTATGATGATCATGGCAGTGCAGCAGATCCGGCTTATCTTTCATCCCGCTAAACCAGTCCAACACAGCGATTTGAAAACTGGCAAAACGCTCAAAATCATCCCAATAGCTGTTGCCCGTATCAGCATCGGTATAAATGCCGGGACGATCGAAGCGGCCGGGAATATCTACCACATATAGCGGAAATCCGAGCGTATCTTCCGTTTCTCGCTCGATCGAGAAATCGAACTGCCAATCTCCCAGCGGTGCACTGCCTTTCAACACGATCTCAAACGTGTGATTGTCTATCCATTCATTGGCATATTTAGGCATCACGACCGACGCTTCGGCTACTTCTTTATTGAGATATTTTGGCAGCGCCCCGACCACATCGGCCAACCCGCCTACTTTTGCAACGGGATAACATTCGGCACTTAGATGAAATACTTTCATTTTTGAAATAGAGTTAGAAATAAGCTGTAAAACTCTTTGCAGAACAATATTTTACCGCAGTAATATTATGTTGAAATAATCAAAACTTTATGCTTCAATCAAAATCTTTCTTTATCTAAAACTTTATCCTACTTTCAGTGAAAAATAATTATCTATCACGCATATGGCTGTAATAGAAGTAAAGAACATTTCAAAATCGTTTGGCGATACACGAGCCGTTGATAATGTGAGTTTTGAAATTCCAAAGGGCCGCATTTTTGGCTTGCTCGGTCCAAATGGCGCCGGCAAGACAACGGCTATCCGTATTATCAACCACATACTCATTGCCGACAGTGGTACAGTAACTATTAACGGCTATCCCGTAAGTTCAAAGACGCAAAGCATGATTGGCTACATGCCCGAAGAGCGCGGGCTATACAAAAAAATGAGAGTGGGTGAACAGCTCATCTACCTTGCACAACTCAAGGGACTATCATACGAGGAATCTAAAAAGAAAATCCGCTACTGGCTGGATCGTTTTGAAGCGGCTGCCTGGTTCGATAAAAAGGTCGGGGAACTCTCCAAAGGAATGTCTCAAAAAATTCAGTTCATCGCTACCATTGCGCATAATCCCGATATCTATATCTTCGATGAACCGTTTAGCGGCCTCGATCCCATTAACAGCGAAATGCTTAAAGAGATTGTCATCGAACTGCGCGACAATGGTAATACCATTTTATTTTCAACGCACCGCATGGAACAAGTCGAACAGATGTGTGATGATATCTGCCTTTTTAATAATGGAAAGGCCGTACTGAATGGAAAACTACGCGAGATAAAGCAGCGCTATGGCAAAAACACTATCAATATTGAGTTTGAAGGTGACGATGCTTTTCTCGATGAACTACAAGATGTGCGCATCAACAATCGATCAGCTAATTACGCCGAAATTCGAGTACTCAACGGGCAATCCATGCAGGAGATCCTCAAGAAAGCCATGAATCACGCCGAAATTTATAAATTTGAGCGCGTCGAACCTTCCCTTACCGAAATCTTTATCTCCACCGTTGGCGAAGATAATATTAACCCAAAAGAATTGAGCTAATTCATGAGTTTGCGTCAGATTTTACTCGTACTCAAGCGGGAATATATAACCCGTATACGTTCTAAAGCCTTTATCCTTGCTACTCTTTTAATTCCATTGGGGATGGTCGTCTTTTTTGGAATTGTAGTGGGCATTTCACTGTGGGATTCCGATACCGAGCAGACCATCGGTATAGCTGATAGAACTGAAGTGCTTTATCCGCGCCTGCAAGAAATCGCTTCCGAACGCTATCAAAACTTATCTGATCTTGCCGAAGATTCTTTACAGGCATTAGTCCAAGGCGAAGAAATCGATGGATTTATCGTTCTTGAAGAAACTCATATAGAAGGACAAAAAGATCCGGAATATATTTCAAGTGGCAGTGGCGGTCTCAAACTGCAAAATACCTTGCGTACTGATTTGCGGGAAGTTATTCGTAATGAGCGGCTTGCTCGGGCCGACGTATCTGAAGATGTTCAAAAAATTTATGAGAGTGATATCACCTTAACGACAACAAAGCTCACCGAATCAGGCGAAGAAACCGAAGACGATACCGGCTTTTTAACCATTGTTGGTTTTATTATGGGAGCTATTATTTTTGGTGCCATTTCAGGATACGGCGGTCTTATTACACGAAGCGTAATAGAAGAAAAAACCAATCGAATTATTGAAGTGATTGCCTCATCAGTAAAACCTATCGAACTGCTTTTTGGAAAATTGGCAGGAATAGGAGCTTTGGCTCTTACTCAAATGACTTTTTGGATAGCTTCTCTGCTTGGATTTGCCGCAGCAGCGGGACCGTTGGCGGGAATATTTCTCTCCGAGCAGATGTCAAATATGCCCGAAACAGCCCAAACGGCACAAGCCCCACAAGGTATTGACCCCGAAATGTTTTCAATTCCCGCTATTGAAACCTCACTGATTATCTACTTTGCTATCTTTTTTATCCTCGGATATCTGATTTACGCTTCCATTTTTGCGGCTATCGGCTCGGCCGTAGATTCTGAGGCCGATACCCAGCAATATGTCCTTCCTGTTATGGTTCCTATTTTTGTGGCCTATATCATCATGTTCCAAACAATGAACAATCCCGATGGCACGCTTTCAGTCATTGGCTCACTGATACCCTTCTGCACGCCCATTGTTATGATTACTCGTATTGCCATTACCGATGTTCCCTTTTGGCAAATCTCTCTCTCAATTTTGTTGATGATCGGTACCTTTTTAGGAACGATGTGGCTGAGTGCTAAAATCTACAGCGTGGGGATACTCAGTTATGGTAAGAGTACCAACTGGAAAGAGCTCATGAAATGGGTTCGTCAGGGGTAAATTTAGGATTGCATAAATCATAGAGCATATTTACTAAAAGTTGGACAGATTTTTTATCACTTCCACACCTTATAAGATATCCTGTATTTTCTGATGAACGCGAGCATCATACTCATCCTGCCTGTAATCCAACAGAAACCCTTGTATTTCGTCATTTACATTCTGCTCCATTCCCCGTACAACCAAGAACCTAATCCGCGGATCTGCCTCTTCAAGTAACTCCTGCCCACGAGTCAACCAGTTAGACGCCGCATGGTCATGCTGAATTAAAACCTGCAGCGCTGCACTCCGGATATCATAGGAATACTGACTTTCTGTAAACAAATTCGCCTGCTCAACGGCATCTTCAATTTGCCCCATGTTGGCCAGCTGTTTAATACTAAATATAGACCGGCGCCCCACAGTATCTGACTGAACAACAGATTCTACAAATCCACTGAATGATTCCTCAGCCATCACCACCGTCAATACTTGGGTAGCTTTTTTAAATAAGGGCAGTTCATCAGCTCGTTGTGCCACCGCCTGTACCGTATTAACGACTGTACTGTTCTGAGGATAATTTTGCAGTGCCATTAATCCCGCTTCACGAATAACTTGATGATCACTCTTCAATGCATCCAAAAATACTTGCTCAGTACCGGATGCCCCTTCCGTAATATCCGCCATTGAAAGCAGCAGTCCTGCCTCTACTTCGGGCTCCAGATCTTGCTTCATAAAATCCTGAATAGCCAACTGCAGATCTGGATTATCGCTGTGATATCCCAGTTTTCGGGCGGCTTTTGCACGTTCCTCGACCGTTTCTCCATTCCGAAGATCATCGATCAAAAATGACGACGGTTTAAACTCGTCGAGTTTCAGTGTCGGATAATCTTTATAGGATAATTGCAGGTTATTAATCGTCGGCTGTACCTGCAGTACAATGGAATCCTCCTTACCGGTAAACGTTACTTCTGAGGTATCTACTTCTCCCGGATATACCGCATACGCTTCTATCGTAGTAAGTTCGCCAAAATAACCCTGCGTAGCCTCAAATCGCAGTTTAAGCGTTCCATCTGCTTCATTGAAATCATAATAAACGTCATAGGCTACCGAATCTGTTTGGGATGATGATTCTGCAGCATCAGAAGAAAATTGCGGATGGTCAAATAACGGTTGGCCAATATGATCGTACCAAAAATTCGCATATTCTTCCCAGCTTATTACCCCTCCAAGATCCAGCATCTCAGATAACGAATCTCGCATAAATGCTTTTATGGATCCACTTTGCCACTCACCAATACCCTTTTGCCAGCTATTCCAGCGCTCTGATCCAAATTGTGAATATAACGAATACTCAAATTCCTTGGGGTAATCTTTACTACTCAATGTGCTATCACCTGCCATCAACTCCCGAAGCAACAACGTCTGACTCAACGTAATAGCATCGGCCTGGCTCCACTGCCGCTCACGCTGCTGCACCCCAAACCACTGGCCAATTATGCCGCGCATCAATTGGGTATTCAAATCTCCACGGTTCTTGTACACAAATACCGTTGATGCACCCCACGATTTTGTCTCTCCGTTGTGATCTTCCAGCACCACCACCTGCAGCTGCTCAAAAGGATATTCAAGCTGTAGCTTCTCCTCTACCGATCCCAGATAATCTTGCGCACTCTGTAGTAATGCTTGCTGATTAATCTCACTATCCAGTGGCTTTTCAACCGCCAAATTTATTTTCTTTTCCCTGTAACTGGTCGATTTACTCTTAAAACCTCCGATTGCAAATGCCAAACTCGAAGCCGGCACCTCTTTTTCTGATGCAAACTGATAACGCATGGCATCCACCGAAAGCACCTCTTCACCTACTTTTGCTCCGGTAGCCCAAACCTGTACACCTGACGGGGCGGAAATATTAAATTTTGTTTTCAACGTTACCTGCGGATGATCTACAATGGGAACCCAATGGCGTTGTGCCCTTGGCAGCTGAGAACTCCACATCGTTTGATTACGATTTTGTAGTACGCCAAACTGCGGACGTCCCGAATACCGAATATTTACCTCGTACTGCGATCCTGCTGTGGCTGAATCATCCACAGGGATAAACAGGGAATCATTTTGGAGCGAAAAGTCCACCGCTTCTCCATCCACCGAAACATTACTGATATCTAAGTGAGAAGCATACAGCGTCAGCGTATCGGCTCCACTAATATTTGGCTTAACCTTATATTTCGCTTCTCCATCAATACGCAGGTTTTGAGGTTGAACACCCAAGTTTAGCTCTAAATAGACGAAGTCGAAATCCAATTTTGGATAAGGTTCATGATCAAAGGACTGAGCCTTTAAATCAGATACCGATAGCATCATAAGAACCATAACACCAGCTAAAAAGAGAGCACGGGGAAGGGAATCAATACGATTTTTACGCATGAGCAAGATCAAAAAATTAAGTATTTAAAAGTCACTTCTAATTTTTAGTCACAAAATAATGTAACGCGATAATATAAGGAGTCTTACACTTTCCGATAAATCTAAGTGAAGCTTTTTTAATTTGTTCCATCAAACGCAAATGATTCGCCATTCATTTCTGTTAATCTGATGTGCAAAAAGTTTAACACTAAAATATTTTCTTATGAGCTCTATGAAAGCAATGCAAGTATCAGAACCGGGTTCGGATTTTGAACTCGTTGAAAAAGACATTCCCACTCCTTCTTCGGATGAAGTATTAATTAAGGTTCAAGCCTGCGGTATCTGTCACAGCGATGCCTTTGTGAAAGACGGAACCATGCCGGGTATTGAATATCCGCGCGTTCCGGGCCACGAAGTGATTGGAATCATTGAATCAGTCGGTAATAATATGTCGGAATGGAATGAAGGGCAGCGCGTAGGCGTAGGCTGGCACGGCGGACATTGCCACGATTGCGAAGCATGCCGCAAGGGCGATTTCATCAATTGTGAGAATGCCCGGGTAACAGGACTCAGCTTTGACGGCGGCTATGCTGAGTATATGACAGCTCCGCAAAATGCACTTGCCGATGTCCCCGAATCGCTGAATTCTTCCGAAGCAGCTCCCCTGCTTTGTGCCGGTATTACCACTTTTAACGCGCTACGTAATAGCGACCTTAATCCCGGTGATCTGGTAGCTGTTCAAGGTATTGGCGGACTTGGCCACCTGGGCGTACAGTATGCACATAAGTTCGGATGTGAAGTTGTAGCGCTGTCCCGTGGCACCGATAAACGTGAACTAGCTTATGGATTAGGCGCCGATCACTTTATTGATACCGAAGCCACCGATGCCGCCGAAAAACTGCAAAAGCTCGGCGGTGCAAAAGTCATACTGGCGACCGCTCCCAACAGTAATGCCATTTCGTCTGTTATTGATGGACTCGGTACTGACGGTACGCTGATGATTGTAGCTGCTACACCGGAACCAGTCGAAGTGAGTCCCTTTCAATTAATTATGGGACGTAAATCTATTCGCGGATGGCCCAGCGGTACGGCAAAAGATTCAGAAGATACCCTTGACTTTAGTGCATTAACAGATATCACGCCTACTATCGAAACCTATCCCCTTGAGGAAGCAAATGAAGCCTACGATCGAATGATCAATAATGAGGCTCGATTTCGCGTAGTATTAGAGATCTGATAAATTGTATTACTCGGGAGTACAACTCCTTCGCAACTTTGGGGTCGCAATGTTTTGCATTGCGACCTTTTTTATTGATTACTTTTGAATACTTCTAAAACTTCTGGCAACAATTCTCGGCTGCAAGAAAAGCCATTTCCCGATTCGATGGTTTCATTGCCTTCAGTATCACAAAAAGTACCTCCCGATTCCTGAAGTACGGTTAACAGCGGTGCCGCATCCCATATATTCAATACCGGATCAAACATTAGGTCCGCCCTTCCCGTAGCCACAAGCATGTGTCCGTATGCATCACCCCAAGTACGGTGAATGCGCGTTTTTTCGACCAGAGCATCAAACGCATCCCCATAGCCAAACTCGGCCGAATTATAGACATCCGTACTCATAAAGCTAGCTTCGGATAAATCATCGCAAGAACGTACCCTGCACGACTTGCCATTAAGGCGCGCCCCCTTTCCTTTGGCCGCATCACAGAATTCATCCAGCGCCGGAGCGTAGATAATACCAATCACCGGTTTTCTATCTACCACCATTCCAATAAGCGTGGTGTATAGCGGTACCCCGTGAATAAACGACTTCGTGCCATCGATAGGATCCAAAATCCACTGAACGCTGCTCTCGGGGTTGCGATCCTCGTATTCCTCTCCTACAATGCCATGCTCGGGAAAACGGCTTATGATCTCCTCCCGCATAACCGTTTCCGCCTCCCGATCAGCAACTGTTACCGGAGAATTATCAGACTTACGCTCCACGTCAAATGATTTATTAAAATAATTGAGCGTATGATCACCGCCCTTTTTTGCAATTTCAATGGCAGCCTCATGAACACTATTCAAATCAAAATTCATGTGTACTTATAGTCTTAGTGTGGTTATTTTCAGCAAGTCAAATATAGGACTCTGAATTCAAGATTCAGAATCCTTAAGATTCAAATTTAGTGTTAAGCTTTTATTCTCATTACATGACTGATTCACAGATTTTTAGCAGTATTGCGCAGGAATTGAATTTCAACTCGAAGCAGGTTAAAAGCGTCGCTGACTTTTTGGATAGCGGGGCCACCGTTCCCTTTTTGGCCCGCTATCGCCAAGAGGCCACCGGTGGACTTGATGAAGAGGATATCCGGAATGTGCGCAACAAACTGGAGTTCCATCGTACGCTCGACGATCGCAAGCAGACGATCCTCAAAACCATCGATGAGCAAGATAAACTGACCGACGAGCTTGAGAAAAAGATTAAGTCGTGCACCGACCTGAATTCGCTGGAGGATCTCTACCTGCCATACAAACCAAAACGCCGTACCAAGGGCGATATGGCCAAGGAGAAAGGTCTGGAGCCGCTGGCCGAGCTTATCTGGGCGCAGGAGATTGAGCAAGGCGATCCCATGGAGCCCGCGGCCAAATTTGTGGATGAAGAGCAGGAAGTCGAATCTGCCGAAGAAGCCATGGACGGGGCCCTTGATATTGTTGCCGAATGGATTAACGAGTCGGCCGATGTGCGCGAAAAGCTACGCGAGATCTTTCAGGAGCATGCCGTAATTAAGACCGAGAAAAATCCCGCTGTGGAAGAGCGCACAAACTTTGAAGATTACTACGAATTTTCACAGAAGGCTAAGAATCTAAAACCGTATCAAATTCTTGCCATCAACCGAGGGGAACGCGAAAACGTGTTATTTGTAAATGTAGAGCTGTGGGATGACATCACACTCGAAAACATTGACGATGTGGTCATTAAAAACAATATGAGTATTTTTGTCCCCCATATTCAGGACGCGATTGAAGACGCCTATAAACGACTGCTGTTCCCCTCACTTGAACGCGAGCTGCGCAATCAGCTCACCGAAAAAGCTGACCAGCACGCTATCGAAACCTTTGCTACCAATCTTTCTAATTTACTGATGCAACCACCGCTCGACCATAAAGTGGTTATGGGCATAGACCCCGCCTACCGGAGCGGCTGTAAGGTAGCAGTGGTGGACGAGACTGGTAAGTACCTCGAAGGAACGACTACCTATCCCACACCGCCACAAAAAAAGGTGGCTGAAGCCGAACAAGTTTTTGACAAACTTATTGATAAATACGATGTGAATCTTATTGCGATCGGCAACGGAACCGCGAGTCGGGAAACTGAGCAGATTGTAGCCAACTTCATCCAAAAAAGAAAAGAGAAGCATCCCGATGAAGAACTCAATTATATGATTGTCAACGAGGCCGGCGCTTCGGTCTATTCAGCATCAAAAGTAGCTGCCGAAGAATTTCCGGAATTGGATGCTCCTCAGCGGGGCAACATTTCCATCGCCCGGCGGGTTCAAGATCCACTGGCCGAACTCGTGAAAATTGATCCAAAGTCGATTGGCGTGGGATTGTATCAGCATGATGTAAATCAAAACCAGCTGGCCCAATCGCTCGATGATGTCGTTGAAAGCTGCGTAAATCAGGTGGGTGTGAACCTAAATACGGCCAGTGCTCCGCTATTGTCCCATATTTCCGGTCTAAGCAGTAGAGTGGCCAAACGCATAGTAGAACATCGCGAAACCGAAGGAACGTTCTCAGATCGACAAGAAATCAACGAAATTAAAGGAGTTGGAGAGTTTCGCTTCCAGCAGGCGGCCGGATTTATGCGTATTCCCGAATCTAACAATCCACTTGATAACACGGCCATCCACCCGGAAAGCTATGAGTCCACCGAAAAACTGTGTAATCTTTTCGATATTAATCTGGATAAACTTAATCAGCAAACCGAAGCGATTTCCAATAAGCTAGAAGATATTGACAAGAGGGAAGTCGCCGAACAGATTGGCGTTGGTGTGCCAACTCTTGAATTGATCATAGAAAATTTACAGAAACCGGGACGCGATCCGCGGGAATCCCTGCCCAAGCCAGTACTTCGAAATGATATCATGAAGATGGAAGATCTAAGTGAAGGCCAGGTGCTCGAAGGCACCGTTCGCAACGTGGTTGACTTTGGAGCTTTTGTGGATATTGGAGTTAAGCAAGATGGGCTTTTACACATCTCAGAAATGGCCGATCGCAAGGTCGAAGATCCCCATGATATTGTGGCGGTTGGAGACATCCTCGAACTCACCATTGTATCGCTCGATCTGGAGCGCGGGCGCATCGGATTATCGCTTTTAGATTAGTCTGATTCTAACTACCAATTATTCGTCGTTGGGATTTAGATTTTGTGTTCTAAATAAGCACACAATACAGATTCAAACAAAGGCTAAATGAACAGAAAAATTACCGACCCTTTAGCCCGTTATTTTTGTCTTTGTTCAGATTAAAAATCAGCAAAGATCGTTATCTGTAGCAAAATCTGTAATTCCCATCATTGGCATTTCTCCATTCTAAAAAAAATTAAGTGGCCATACCTACTTTTGCACAATGTTAATGATCTTCACATCGTCAACTACTTTTCAGTGGGAAACCTATTTTAAATGATAATGATACTATTTAGGAAATATAATGCACATAATTATATAAATTTAACATAAGATTATTACTATATTTTACTGCATTACAATTACTTACATAAATAATAAAATCCTATGAAAAATTGTCTTGATCATATTTTTAGCCATTAACTTAAATAATTAAGGGCGATACCATTTGTGTGGAAGGACATTCTAAAACAAATTATTACACCCTATAAACTATTGATATTTATAGCTTTATATATTATACCTTCTATTTTACGGGTCCTACTCCAAAAAATGTGATAAGCAGCACCTAAATAAATTAGGTGTCGCACAATTTGAGCACTATTCCCTCCCTAAAGTATTTTATAAGTAAATGCTTTAATTCATTATACTCCAGATTAATTCACCCATTTATGTTAAGTATATCGCTACTCTTGACAATCTTATTATATAGTTCCTTTCTGCATAAGACCCGAATATCTAAATATAATAGTAGCCAACGCTCTAAGTCATTGTCAGCCAATATAATAATGGTACAGCCTACCCAACTCAGCTCTTTCTCTCTATTTTTATGCCAAATTGCCACATTTAACCATTATCTGTTTCTGAATTAATTATTTGCTCTCATCAACCAAAAAATAAAGACGCTTTCTCCTCCCCACTCCACTAGAATATCTGAATATAACCTAGGGTATAATTGGGCTTTTGTTTACTAATTTATCAAGCATAATGAATACTCATATTTTCCTCTTTTAAAATTCCCATTTACTTGATAATAAATCGTTGTTATTCTACCTAAAAATTTTCTACTGGAAGCCAGTTAAAACTTTCTTTTTATTGCAATGAATAATTTTAAATCCACCCTCTATAATGGAGCCTACTTCAGGTCATTATTAACGCCCTTAAATCAGAGAAGTTTTGGCCAGTAATCTTTCTATCTGATAAGGTCTTCTCAACAGTAAAGGCCCTCCCCCTTCTTGGCTTTTTCGTTTCATACTTCCCTAATATTTTTATTACTATAGGTGATCATGTCAGGTCAACAAATTTAGTTGTGTAAGTCCAAAATACGTAACACTCAATCTCCTTAGTCAATGAACTTTCAGCAGCTCACCGAACAATATCATCTGCCTGTTTACAACCGTTATCCCATTACATTAACCAAAGGTAAGGGGGCCTATGTTTGGGATGATAAAGGCAACAAATATCTCGATGCCCTGGCGGGTATTGCAGTCAATAGTTTGGGACATTGTCATCCCAATGTTGTGGAAGCAGTACGCGATCAAGTTGGACAGTTAATGCATATCTCCAACTTTTACTACAATAAGCCGCAGGCTCAATTGCTCGAGCTGTTATCCAACATTACGGGCCTGGATAAAGGTTTTATATGTAACAGCGGTGGAGAAGCAATGGAAGCTTGTCTTAAAGCGGCTCGCAAATACGGGCAAGCCCACCAGAAAAAAGGTCCCATATTAACCGTTAGTAATGCCTTTCACGGACGTACAATGGGTACAATATCGATGGGGATGGATAAATATTCAGAGGGCTATGATCCGCTATTAGGCGGTTTTCAGCAAATTCCTATGAATGATGTAGGAACGTTGAAACAGAACTTCGATAACGATACGCTTGGAATTGTTATAGAAACTATTCAGGGATCGGGTGGACTTCACGTTGCTTCCCAAGAATTTATGGATCTTATTCAACAGCTTTGCAATCATCACAATGCGCTCTTAATTGTTGATGAAGTACAAACCGGTATTGCACGCACCGGCAAAATGTTTGGCTTTGATCATTATGGAGTACAACCTGATATCATTGGGATGGCCAAAGCAATGGGTGGGGGGTTCCCCATTGGAGCAATGGTTTGTTCCAATAACGTTGCAGAGACCATGAGTTATGGAGATCATGGGAGCACATATGGGGGAAATCCGTTGGCTTGCGCCGCTTCGTTGGCAGCATTAAATACTGTTGTTGATGAAAACCTAACGGAACAGGCTGCTGAAAAAGGCAATTTTCTGAAGCAAAAAATAAAAGACTTAAGTACCGACGTCTCCGAAATTACTGATATTCGAGGACGAGGCCTGATGATTGGCGTAGAACTCTCCTTTGAAGGACGACCGGTTGTAGAAGAGATGATGCATCAGGGAGTGTTATCAAACTGTACACAAGGTAACGTCATGCGATTAGTGCCACCTCTGGTGATCAAAGAAGAAGGTTTATCAACCTTAGCCGCAGTATTAATCTCAGCAATCAAAAAAACATCCCCATAAGGAAAACAAAATGGCGATATTTTTGTTATAGTTACTGCACCAAGAATAATTTAACTACAGCGATGCATCTTAGTAAGTTTTTAATGGTAGTTTTTGTGGGCGGATGGCTATTGGGAGTACCACTGGTAGGCGCCGCCCAGGAAACCGATACCACACGAATTTCTATTGAACAGGATGAGGAGGCCGAAGCTCCTCTACAACTGGATCAGCAATACAGCAGATCGGTCTCGGGCGGAGCACTTACCGACATGGGTACCTATAACGTACCTAATTCCACGCAGTATTATCACGCTCCCTTTGAGGCGCAAAATGAACTGGATCGGGCGGTGGAAGCCTATCGCAAAGAGATGGAGAAGAACTGGTATTGGCACTTCTTGAGGGCCGTTAGCCCTTATATTCGGCTACATCTGGGTGTTCGTGATTTTAACAGCCTGCAGATTGTGGGACGTGATAACCCGCTTTTCCAATCCTATCAAAGCAATGAAAAACGGCAATGATATATTGGAATCAGCCAAATAATTGATCAAACACACTCTTTACTTTGTCAAGATCTTCATCCGTGATCTGAAAGTGAAAGGTAGCTCGAAGCGTTTGAGGCCCAAATGGAACAAGCTTTATGCCTTGCTTAGCCAGCTTTTTTACAGCTTCCCGGGCTGATACGTTCTTGACATCAAAGATCAAAATATTGGTTTCTACAGATTCCAAATCGATCGAAAGCCCAGAACATTCATCGATAACTTTTGCCAACTCTTGAGCTCTGCGGTGATCCTCTTTTAGCTTAGGCAGATGATACTCTACAGCAAAATCTGCAGCGGCAGCTAAAATTCCGATTTGCCGCATACCTCCGCCCCACATTTTTCGCATGCGTCGTGCCTCGGTAATATTTTCTTGAGATGAAAGTATCATTGATCCTACCGGTGCACCGAGTCCCTTGCTGAAACAAACAGACATGGTATCAGCAATACGACTATAAAATCTGGGCTCTGTTTGCGTGGCAGTCATTGCGTTCCAGATACGGGCTCCATCAAGATGCAAAGCCAGATCATTTTGAGTGGCAAAGGCACTAATTGATGCTAACTCTTGCTCGGTGTAACAGCATCCTCCCCCCTTGTTAGTTGAATTTTCGAGCGCAATAACTTTTGTCTTTGGTTCCCATTCCTGTTGTCCGCGGATGATATCCTGTAGCAGATCCGCAGAGAGTTTGCCCTTATTTCCTTTCAACGGTCGAAGCAATACCGATGAAAGATGGGAAGCTGCCGTGGATTCATAGTTAAAAATATGACCTTTTTCCTCAATCAGCACTTCATCACCCTGATTCGTGAGGAGATTAACAGACAACTGGTTCGCCATCGTGCCGCTGGGCGTAAAAAGTCCGGCCTCGAAACCAAACATATCAGCAATCTTCTCCTCAAGGGCATTCACGGTGGGATCCTCCCCAAACACATCATCCCCAACCTCAGCCTCGGCCATCACTTCCCGCATTTGGGGCGTTGGAGTCGTTACCGTATCACTTCGTAAATCAATCATAATTCAAATAGAAATTATTGCGTATTTCTTGGAGTATTTACAGTGCGAGCTCTCTTATTTTGTCTTCTCCAGTATGCTGTAAAAGCTCTCCGTATCAATGTTGGTACCACAGACGATAATTCCGACATTTTTATCCATTACTTCATCGGCAAGGGGACCTGTTGCTGCTGCCAGTGCAGAGGCTCCGGCTGGTTCTACGGCCAGTTTCAGCTCCTCAAACATCATGCGCATGGTCTGTGCCATCTTCAAATCAGTAATAGTAACAACTTCATCCACAAAGCGCTGGCAGAGTCCAAAGCTATATGGAGCGGCATGTGGAGCCCCCAGACTATCGGCAATAGTATCAACCTCATCAATTTCGACCGGCTCTCCTGCTGCAAGGCTTTTGCTCATGCTATCAGCACCCACCGGTTCTACCCCATATACCTTGCAATCAGAAATCATCTGTTTAACGGCTGCTGATATTCCGGCACATAATCCTCCACCACCGATGGGAATAATCACGGCATCTAATTCCGGGACATCCTGGGCAAACTCAAGTCCCACAGTTGCGGTACCCAGCGCTGTTTGTTCTCCCTCAAAGGGATGAATAAATGCACGATTTTCTTCTTTTTCGATCTCCTTCACGCGATGAAAAGCCTCATGCACATCATCTACCAACTCAACTGTTGCGCCATGTGATTTACACTTTTCAACTCGAAATGAATTGGCGGTTTTGGGCATCACCACCTTGGCCGTTGTGCCGAGTGATTTTGCCGCATAAGCAACGGCAATGGCATGATTCCCTGCACTTACAGCGGTAACTCCTCTTTTAAGCTGCTCTTCCGTGAGATCCAGCATATTCATCAGCGCGCCGCGTGGTTTAAAACTACCGGCATACTGGAAGAGCTCCAGCTTCAAAAACAAATTAGTTTCCCTACTCAACAGTTGATCCTTGACATCGCTCTGCCACTGCCAGACAGGCGTCCGCCGAACTTTTCCGCCCAGTTTTTCTCGCGCCTGTTCAACCTGTCTCGGAGTTGGAATTTTAATCGTTTCCATACCTCAATAATTTTTTAAGAGTTTATCAGTTTTAGGAACCCATATAAAACCTACTAAAAAAAGCTCAAAGGGAGTTTTACTCCTGTTAAAAGGATTAAACAGTCGGTGCTACAACCATCTTGAAACGAAACCTGTGTTTTTAATAAACTATGAGATCTCTCAAATACCTGACAGATTGAAATATCAGTCACTTATCAGTCCTTACATTTACTCTTTTATACCGGGCAAACCTCCTGCCGGCTTATCATTGCCCCACCATCGCTCGGGAGCTTTACGTTTACGCGGATAAATCTCATCGAGTGTTTCTCCATTATACAAACGGCCATTTTTCATTACCCAGCGGACCGAGTTGGTATTACGGATTTCATTCAACGGATTTTTATCTAAAATAACCAGATCCGCCAACTTACCTTTTTCTATAGATCCCAGATCCTGATCTAAACCTAACGACTTTGCTCCAAGTATCGTCGCTACTTTAAGAGCATTGTGATTCGTCATTCCACCGGAATGTACAGCCCAAAGCTCCCAGTGATATCCGAGTCCCTCCAGCTGACCGTGACTTCCAATACCGCCCCAGCCTCCGGCATCTACAAGATCTTTCATAAACTCTGCGTGCTTGTAAAAAGCATGCTCATCTTTGGTTGCCCAGAATCCTCGTCGCCGCGATTTCGATGCCAACTCTGCATAAGGAGTAAAGAACGACAACTTGGAATCTTTATACGGCTCTTCATTGGCATAAAACCATTCTTCGGCCCATGGACCGCCATAGGTAACCAACAGCGTAGGCGTTACTGCCATCTTGGATTCAGCAACAACCTCTACGACTTCATCATAAATCGGATACACCGGGAAGTTGTGCTCATGACCGGGATAACCGTCAATAAGCTGATTGAGATTAATTTTCCAGTCCAGTGCTCCTTCCGTTGTCGGGAGTATTTTCTGCTCTTTGGCCGCCATCAAAATCCACTGGCGCTGCTGGCGGTTACCTGCAATATACATCTTGATATATTTGGTATGATAGTACTCACTATATTGCCGCATTACGTCCTTCGCGTGATCCAGATCACGAATATCATATGCCCAATATCCAAGTCCCGGCCCCGTAGAATACACACGCGGACCAAGCATTTTTCCGGCATTCACCATATCGCTATATGAAAGAACATCCGTAGTGGAGGTCTGCGGATCTCGGGTTGTGGTCACTCCATACGCCAGATTTGCCCAGTAATTCCAGATCTCATTTTTGTGGATCCCCCACGTCGGCCACATATGCGCATGCGTATCGACCAAGCCGGGAATTATGGTCTTGCCGGAAACATTAATACTTTCTGCTCCGGACGGTACATCGAGCGTTCCGGTCATTCCCACCTCGTTAATGCGATTATCTTCAATCAGAATGTCTCCTTTTTCAATGACTTCACTACCATCCATTGTTATGATGCGAGCTTCTCGCAAAAGCACCACACCTTCGGGCATATCCTGTTCATAAGTAACTTCTATGGCATATTCTTTTGGACTATATTCTTCCGGTTCTTCCTCTTCATCCTTCTCGGGCTTTTCTTCCTCGGATTTTTCCTCATCCTTTTCGGCTTCTTTTTCTTGCTCTTCCTCTGCTTTTTGAGCCACTTTTACGCTGTCTTCAAAGGCTTTGGCCTCATCCAGATCATACACAAAGTGTCCGTTACCGATGGACCAGTGCACCTTACGTCCGCCCGTATCCCAGTGTGGAAATTGACCGCCAATCTCAGTGAGTTTTCGAGCGGGAAACTGCGCATTATCAGGATTTGCAACCGATATATCGATTTTTTCACCGACCTCAGGTACTGTAGCTACATATACTTCATTATTAATCTGCGCCAACGCTTGGTCCCCTTCCGGCGCCATTGTAATCAGTGAGGCTTCGCTTGGCGGATTGTTTTCCTTTGCTGAAACCGGATGCAAAATGCGCTCTTGGTGCGGCATGCCATTTTGATTCCCAAAACCAGCCGTCGTGATACCAGTCATCTCCAGATACTCTTTCTCATCGGTGCCGTCCCAACGAATCGAAACCAGCGTATTATCGTCATTGAGATAAATCCGGTCATTATCCTTAACAAAATGCGGGTTAGTTTGGCCGTCTGCTTTAGCAACCAATGTTGCCTCTCCGCCATCAACGGGAATCCATGAAATTTCATCCAGTGAACCAAAATAAGCACCGGGGCCGAGGCCATCGTGATAATCTTCTGCGGCCCCTTTCAGAAAAACAATTCGGTCACTATTGTACGACCATGCCGGGTTTCCGTAAACAGCTGCCTGCTCGGTAAGTCGCTGCAAATTTCTCCCGTTAGGCCTAACCTTATAAAGATGTCCGCCCTCATCTTCATCCCAGGTTGCAAAAGCAATCCATCTGCCGTTGGGCGACCACGTAGGATGCGCCTCGGTAACATCCATATCCGTAACGCGACGCGGCGTACCATCGGGAAAGTCCATTACATACAGCTTATTCATAACCGTAAAGGTCAGCTGCTCTCCATCGGGCGACGGCTCGGCGTCTCTTATTTGCGTTGCGATGGCCTCTTTATCATCGTTGATGGGATAATCGAAATCCAGACGCGGACCAAGCTCAATTTCAGTATCAACTGTAAACGGAATCTCTTTTGCTTCTCCGCCATCAATCGGAATACGCCATATTTTTCCACCGTAATAGGCTACCAGCTCTTCGCTATCCGGGGTAAATGACATGCCGGGATAAACCCCCATCGTGGCACGGGATTCCTGATCATCGCGCTGAACCGGATACGCCAACCAGCGCTCATCACCATTATCGCGGTTCCGAATTACCAGCCCGGTTTGATCTTCATAACGAGATCCGTATACCAACCATTTGCCATCAGGCGAAACAACAGGTGTAAATGCCGAGCCGTATCGAGATGTGATCGTACTCGTTTCTCCATTTTCGCGGTCATAAACACCTACCTGAAACTGTGGGAGCTGCGCATTGTAATTCCACGCTCCCATCCGCTGTGAATAGTAGATAAAACGTCCGTTGGGACTTACCGCCGGATCTATCGTTCGCAAGTTTTCCGGTTCATCAATAAGCTGTACGCCACTTCCCCCATCTTTATGATACATCCATAATTTGTTGGTCAATCCCCCTTTGGCTGCAATGATATAATCACCGTCAGAGGTCCACTCAGCAGAAGGATAACGATTATCCTTGCCCTTGGTAACCTGGTGAAGCTCTTCTGTCTCCAAATTCATGTACCACACCTCATCCGATCCGTCCCGATCGGAAGTAAAAAGGAGGTTTTTACCATCGGGACTAAACCTCGGATGGGCATCAAAGGCCATTCCATCAGTAAGCTGCTCAGCTTCGCCGCCCTTAAAAGGCATCTTATAGATATCTCCCATTAGGTCAAAAGCTATCTGCTGGCCATCCGGACTCACATCCACTGATATCCAGGTACCTTCTGAAGTGCTTATGTCAATAAGCCGTTCCGCTTCAAGCGGCAGATCAGCCTCTTTCGTCGTAGCAGTATCAGTCGTATCAGACTGCAGCGTTAAAAGTGAACTATACGTTACATTCACTGTTTCGAAGCCATCGGCCTGAGCATTCGAAATAGCGACCATCATGCAAAAAACAATGAGAAGAAGTGATTTAAAAGTATTCATAAAGATCCCGTATTCAATAAGAGTTTAGACGTCAACAAATAACAAGAATATGATAAAAATGGAAACGAGAAACATTTTTTTACACCTTAGTTACCATTCTGAGCAGTTAAATGTACTATAAAGGCATCCTTTTATTTATCAAAAAGTTTTAGAAACTTACCTTATGAACATTAAATAATTGCTATTGAGTGAGAACGAATTACATATCGACGAGCGAAATCACGAACGGGTGCCCACCGTAACCGAACGACTCGCTCATGCTTTGTTTAGTGCATTTCTCGGATTTGCGCTCATTAATATTATAGCTTTCTGGATGTTCCCCGGTGTTGGCCTTGGAGCAATCTATATGTTTTCCGGTATCCACGCTGTAACATCAATAGCCAGTAGTTTAACTACGGTTCTTATTTACACGCTCCTAATCTTATTTTTTGTATTCGGATGGTTCCAGGGCAAAAGTTTCACAAACCGCCTCAAGCATTATATAAACTCGTGGAAGTTTTGGTAGGAAAAATTAAAACCCTCAAGAGTTTAAAGTCCTGAGGGTTTTTAAATCTATAAAAACGGTGTCTTAATCGTGCTTGTAGAACCCTTCTCCGGATTTATCACCGAGCTTGCCGGCATCAACCATCTTAACCAGCAACGGACACGGTCGATATTTGGGATCTTTAAAACCATCATGAAGGACATTTAAAATATCCAGGCAAACATCCAGACCGATAAAATCAGCCAACCGCAGCGGCCCCATCGGATGAGCCATACCAAGCTTCATTACCTGATCTACATCCTCGGGTTCAGCCACGCCTTCATAAACACAATAGATCGCCTCGTTAATCATAGGCATTAACACGCGATTAGATACAAAACCGGGATAGTCAGCTACTTCAACAGGATTTTTATTTAACAGCTTTGCTGTTTCTTCTATAATCTCAACAACATCTTCATCCGTATCCAAACCACGAACAACCTCTACAAGCTTCATCACCGGCACAGGATTAAAAAAGTGCATCCCAATAAATCGCTCAGGACGAGAAGTAGTTGCACCTAATTTCGTTATAGATATGGAGGAGGTGTTGGAAGCCAATATGGCCTCTTCCGGCGCTGCTTTATCCACATCAGTAAACACCTTTTTCTTTAGCTCAAAATTCTCCGGAACAGCCTCTACAACCAGATCTACATCTTTGACTGCCTTACTCGTAACGGTATGCGTCTCAATATTTTCCAGCGTCTGTACTTTTTGCTCGGCATCGATCTTCTCTTTTTTTACCATGCGTTCCAGGTTTTTATCGATGGTCGCAAGCGCCTCGTCAGCCAGCTCTTGATTCATCTCTACCAAATTCACCGGAATGCCGTTCATGGCAAAAACATGGCTAATGCCGTTTCCCATAGTACCGCCGCCAATAACTGCTACTTTTTTAATATCCATATCACTAAAAATTTATTGCAATTAGATGTTGATTAATGATGAAAGAGAGTATCGATTTTCTGAAGCATTTTCAACGATTCACCCAGTAAAATAACGCAACTGTATGGCATCACTATTCTAGTAAACGCACTTTTACATGAATACATCAACTATTGAAACATAACCTTTTTTCGGTTACTCATTAATTACTATGTTTGCTACATTTGCGTTCTATCATCAATTTTCAAGCTGACTTATGAACAAATTTTTACGCATTGCCCTTTTTGTACTCATCTTGATTGTCGGAATCGGTAGCCTGGCCGTCTACTGGACGTTCTATCGTCCGCTTCCCGATTATCAATCCACCCAAACGCACGATACCATTCAGCAACAGATTGATATTCACTGGGATACTCATGGTGTTCCGCATATTTATGCTGATAATAAGCATGATTTATATTACGCTCTCGGATACGCCCACGCCCAGGATCGTCTCTGGCAGATGACCTTGAGCCAGATGGCAGCCGAAGGTCGATTTGCCGAATTTCTGGGAAAAGACCTGCTTCCCTACGATAAACTACAACGTACCCTTGGCTTTTGGGATATAGCGCAACAGATTGCCCCTACTCTCTCCGACTCAAGCCAAAATTTACTTCGGGCTTATTCAGCCGGCGTGAACTCCTATGTCAAAAAGAATCCCAAAAGTCTGCCTATACAGTTTACGCTAGCCGATATGGAACCCATTCCATGGACACCAACGCATTCTATCGCGCTGTCACGGATGATGGCCTGGGAGCTAAACTTGGCCTGGAAATCGGAATTAAACTACGCATATTTTGCTAATATTCTTTCAGAGGATAAATTTTCTCAACTGTTGCCCGATAACAGGTTTCTTTCATCAAATTCAAAAACCGATTCCAGCTGGGCACAAACGCTGATGCCGCTGGTCGAAAAAAATGAAACTCTTAATAAAATCATGGGCCAGCAGGGCTCGCACGTGGGCAGCAACGCATGGGCGGTCAATGCTGAAAAATCATCCTCCGGCGCACCCCTGTTGGCAGGTGACCCCCATCTCGGGTTAAATATGCCCGGTAAATGGTACGAAGCGCATTTTAACGTCAATGGAAGAAATCTTTCAGGCGCTACCCTTGCCGGTGCGCCCATCGTTATTTTAGGTCAAAATGATCATCTTGCCTGGTCACTGACCAACATCATGCTCGACGACACCGATTTTTTTGTGGAAGCGGTAAACCCCGAAAATTCCAACGAATATGTCATTGATTCGCTGGCAAATGAAGCGATTTATGATGAGTTCAAAATCCAAAAAGAGGTTATAAAGATTAAAGGAGCAGATGATACGCTCTTCACCCGTAAAGTTACCAATCACGGACCTGTGATCTCTGATGTATATCCCGAGCAGGAGTACACCAAAAACCGCGTTATATCTATGCAGTGGACCGGCTACGAGGTAACCAATGAGATAGAAGCACTGTTAACCATGAACTGGGCACAATCTTTTGAGGAGTTTCAAAAAGGAGCCTATAACTTTAAGGTGCCGGGCCAAAATTTTATCTATGCAGATAAAGCAGGCAACATCGCCCAACTGTCGATGGCAAATATTCCCATTCGGGATGAGAATCCGGTTTTACTGCGTCAAGGCTGGAATAATGAACACGACTGGCAGGGTTATGTGCCTAATGAGCAGCTGCCAGCGATCATTAATCCCGAGCGCGGATGGGTGGCCAATGCCAACACTGCTCCTGTCGGCAACAATTATCCCTACTATATTTCGGTGTATTGGGAACCGGGTTCCCGCATCAACCGAATCGAACAATACTTGACGGAAAATAAACAGCTGTCCCCACAACTGTTCCAGCAGATGCAAAACGATACCTATTCCAAATTCTCGCGCGATCTTTCAAAGCTTATTCTTCCGGTATTAAAAAACAACGGTCAACAAAAGTTTGAGCCCGCCATTTCGTACCTGGAAAACTGGGATTTTAGTTATGGTAAGTCAGAAACGGCCGCCTCTATTATGGATGTCTTTTTACTTCATCTTGCAAAAAACACTTTTATTGATGAAATGGGAGAAACGGGTTATCAGAACTTTGTGCGATTCTCTTCGATGCCCATCCGCACGCTCAGCCGCTTTCTACGAAACGGGAGCACCTTTTTTGATGATATAAGTACCGAAGATACAACCGAAACCCGGAACGGCATGATCAGGAAAAGTATGAGAGAGACAATCAATTTTCTGCAGCAAAACTATGGCGACGAGCCGTTTGAGTGGCGATGGGAGCAGTTACACACCATCACGTTTAAGCCTCAGCTATTTGGAGAAGCCGCAGAAGATCCCAACGCCCCACAAGCATTAAAACTGATCGTCAATAACTTACTCAATAATGGTCCACACCCCGTAAGCGGACATGACATGAGCGTCAATAACGGAGAATACAGCTGGAATGATCCATATGAAATGGTACTGGGACCTTCAATCCGACGTATTATTGATTTTTCTGATCTAAGCAAAACCTGGTCCATAAATCCCACCGGTCAATCAGGGAATCCCCTTTCACAATATTATGGAGACCAAACCGAGAGCTGGCTCAACGGTCAATATAAATTCTTATACCAGGACAGTACTTTTTTTGATGAAAATCAGTTTAAGACTATGACCTTCATACCTGAGGACAAATGATTTCTAATCAAATAGGTTTTTCTCTGATGTTGATTCCGCAACGGCATTCATCTATGTTATCATCAATCTAGGATCGGCATATATTATTTTTGAAAATCCATGGCTAAACAATTGAAGATCTCTACTAAAAACATATTACTGCTGGTTATAAGCAGTACGGTTTTACTTTTCTCAACCCAATCATGCTCTGCATCCCAAAAAACGACTGCAACCTCACCGCCGGTTGGGAGTATTAAGCAAGAAAGTGTACTGAATAATATTACTAAACACAGGCTGAATACAGAAGAAAGCCAAACGGCTGACCTGAATAAAAAGGTAGCGGATCCCATAACTGTTGATTCATTGCTTGCGGAGATGTCGCTTAAAGAAAAAATCGGGCAGCTGTTTTTTATTCGCACTTATGGAGATTATAAAAGCAACGACAGTCAGTCTTATCAACAATTGCTACGCCACATCCAAGAGTACAAAATTGGCGGACTCGTGTTCTTCAACGGCACCGTTTACGGACAGGCCGTTTTAACCAATAAACTCCAGCGCGCCTCAAAAATTCCGCTGTGGATCACCCAGGATATGGAATATGGCGCTGCCATGCGGATAGAAGGTGCAACGCGATTTGTACATGCCATGGGGGTAGCAGCAACCCAAAATCCCGACTATGCTTACTGGATGGGGAAAATAACGGCACAAGAAGCTAAGGCACTTGGGGTAAACCAGATTTTTGCCCCAGTTATGGATGTAAATAACAATCCAATGAATCCGGTAATTAATGTACGTTCATTTTCGAGCGATCCCGCTACCGTCTCGGAATATGGAAATAAATTTATCGAAGGCGTACAATCTGAAGAAGTGATCCCAACAGCTAAACATTTCCCTGGTCACGGCGATACGGATATCGATTCTCATCTGTCATTACCTGTAATCAAGTACGATTATACCCGCCTTGATAGTCTCGAACTGGTGCCTTTTCGTTCGGCCATTGATAATGGAGTCAATAGTATAATGAGTGCCCATATCTCATTCCCAAAAATTAGTTCCGACTCTGCATTACCTGCTACAATGGACGCCAACATACTAAATCGAATACTCAGAGATACCCTAAATTTTGAAGGAGTAGTTGTAAGTGATGGGTTGGATATGCGTGGGATCTCTTCCCATTTCTCCCCGGGCGAAGCCGTTGTGAAAGCCTTGAAAGCAGGCGTCGACCTCATGTTGCTGAGTCCAGACGAATTAACAGCTCTTCACGAAATTGAACAAGCTGTCAATTCGGGTAAAATCTCAGTAAAACGCATTGACAGTTCTGTTCGTAAGCTCTTGAAATGGAAAAAGCAGAAAGGACTCTTTGAAGACAGGGAAATAAATATTGATTCCTTAAGCGCTAATATTAACACTCGAAACAACCAGTTAATTGCTGAAGAAATCAGCAGAAAATCACTGACACTGCTTAAAAATAACGGTGATATTTTACCTATCCGGGCATCGGAATATCCTAAAGTAATGGTTGTATCGGTATCTGATGGTAAGAGTGGATATACCGGCTCTTCTTTTGTCTCACAGCTCAGGGATTATCATCCCGATGTTAGCAATTACCTTTTGGATCAACGTACAAGTAAAGAAGACAAGCAGGAGATGATCGAAGAAGCCCAAAAAGCAGACCTCATCATCATTGGCTCATTTATTTATGTCAAATCTGGGCAAAAAGTCCAGCTCAACAATGAGCAGCTGCCATTTCTAAAGAAATTAATTCGCAACGAACCCTCCGTTTTAGCCGCTTTTGGAAATCCTTATGTGGTTCAGGATTTGCCGAATACGGATGTACAGCTTTTGGCTTGGTCGGCCAATGGTAATCAAGTAAAAAGTGCGGTGCCCGCGCTGTTTGGCGGATCGGAAATTAGCGGGCGGCTCCCCATCAGCATTCCGGGCATGTATTCCATCAATCATGGATTATATTTGCCACAAACGGCTGTGCGTTACGACGAACCTGAAGTATCGGGTTTGTCACGTGATTCACTTCGCAATATCGATAACATCATGAACGATGCAATATTTGATTCCACCTTTCCCGGTGGGGTAGTCACCGTCGTTAAAGACGGCAACATTGCCTACCAAGAGGGATTTGGATACGAAACATACGAAAAGCTTAACCCGATAAAAGAAGATGCAGTTTATGACTTGGCTTCACTCACAAAAGTAACAGCTACTACGGCTGCAGTGATGAAGCTGGTGGAAGAAGAAAAAATCAGTCTTAAAGATAAGATTGGGAAATATATTCCTGAATTTTCTGAGGGTAAAAAAAAGAATATCACCATAGAAAATTTTCTGTTGCATAATTCGGGGCTCCCTCCTTTTAGGGTCTATGTTGATTCCCTGAAGTCAGAAAAAGAAATCATCGAGGCTATAAAGAATGAACCGTTGACTTATGAAACCGGAACCGATTATCGATACAGCGATCTCGGGTTTATACTGCTTGGAGAAATTATTGAACAAGTTACCGACCGGTCGCTTGATCAATATCTCAGAGAAACATTTTATTATCCTCTGGGTATGTCTTCCACTTTTTTCAATCCAAAAAAAATAGGTGAATACTTTATCGACCGTATCCCTCCTACCGAAATAGACACGGTTTTTCGGGATACTACGGTCCATGCAGAAGTGCATGATGAACGATCCTATTTCTTAAATGGTGTTGCCGGTCATGCAGGATTATTTTCGAGCGGCAGAGATCTGGCTATCTTTTGCCAGATGCTACTGAATGATGGATGGTATGCCGGTCGCCGCTATCTGGAACCCTCAACAATACAGAAGTTTACCAAGCAACAAGGCAAGCATAGCAACCGAGGCTACGGATTTGACCGCAAAAGCGGAGAAAATAGTACGGCTGGATCTATGACCAGTAAAAAAACGTTTGGACACCTTGGTTTTACCGGTACCAGCTACTGGATTGATCCTGAGCGCGATCTGGCAATTATCATTCTAACAAACCGAACGTATCCGTACCGATCATACGGTAAAAACATCAGCAACATACGAGCAGAAGTAGCGGATGCGGTTGTTTCATCAATTATTGAATAATGGATATTAACGACCTTTACGATCACAATTATGTACCCTATTCCAAAAAGGCTACGGCAGCTGTTGTTCGCAGTAAAAGCGGAAAATGGTTTCCCGGTGTACGTATCGAAAACATTTCTTATCCACTAAGTATCAGCGCCACCCAAAATGCCCTTTTTTACTGCCTTAGCGAGGGGCATAAACCCGTCGAACTTTTTACGAATGAAATAAATATGTCAATGATACCAAGCTGGGAAAAAGAATTTGGATTTACGGCCAATTCCCTTGACAGCAATGAACTGCAAAATATCACCTTTGAAAACCCAGTTTTGGATTCTAATATCAACAAAATGAAACAGCTTAAACAACTGTTGGATATGGCTGTTGTCGGGGAATCGGATTTCCCGGTTTCTGCGATAGTAGAAACAGAACAGGGATATTTTACCGGGGTGAATATTGAATGTACTTCGTGGAATATGGGACTTTGTGCCGAACGTGTTGCCATTGCAAAAGCCCTTACTTTTGGTAGTCAGAAATTAATTAGCCTTGAAATACACACCCGCAAAGGAGAATTCAGCAGTCCATGTGGTGCCTGTCGACAGGTTATAATTGAACACCTGCCAAAGAAACAAATTCACTTGCATCATGCTGATGATTCCGAATCTATTCACTTTAGCGAAGATCTCCTACCCCACAGTTTTAGTTCTTCATCACTTTCAAATAGATAATTCACTCAATTTTTGTATGAAATACATTGCAGCACTCGATTATGATCATTTAGATAACGGGGTATTTCTAACCAGTCTGGCCCGTTCACTTTCCCAACAACAAGGCAACTCTGACCTTCGTCCCATCATCATTCATTCCGACAGCGAATACACTGAACGCATTATCCAGACCGGTGTAATGCGGGATGAAGCTACCGTGCGCAGCATCAAAGATCTCAACAATCGGCTGGTTGCCCTTTTTGCCGATGAAGGCGTATCTGCAATAGGGCTTAATCCCTACCAGCGCAACCTGATGACCAAGCAAAACGGGACGTTAACCCTCGATCATTCATTTTTAGACACACTACCCAGCCAGTCGGTATTACTGCTCTCCACGCTGGTCCAAAACGCTGATGAAGATAAAATAGAACCATTACCTCTACCACGTCTTGCTACCTTTTTGTTCGAAGAGTTACAGGCTGATGAGCTATTTCTTTTTTCCAAATCCGACGAATCGGAAATATTTACGAACGACAAATCCGAAAGCGATCTAAGTTGGGATACGATGGATCCAAAATTCAGAGAAAATCAAATTCCGGATGAGTTCAACGATTTTAGTCATCCCGTAAGACTTGCAACTGCCCGAGACTTTAATCAATTACCAGATTTAGGACAGACTACTGCCATCAATAGCAGCAAAAATTGACATATTCCCCGAAAATCGATTTTAAATCACCATATTTTTGTAAAAAGTCCATTTAATGAATTAAAATGGGCTTTTTTACTTGACACAACAGTTCCATATACATAGATTCGACCATTCGATGTATAAAAGAATTCACATCGGGTAAATTTTTTTTAATTATAAACACTAATCAAACGGAGTCATATAATGAGCCGATTCGATGAAATGAGTGATATGTTAGACCAATTGGAACCTGACATTAATAAGTTCTACAACAAAGGGAATAAAGCTGCAGGCACGCGCGCTCGTAAAACTCTTCAAGCTATGAAGAAAAAGGCGCAAGAAATTCGAATGGAAATTCAAGAGTGGAAAAACACTGGAAAGGTTGACGAAATCTAATTTCGTTTATCCACTTGCCAAATTTTTTTTAAGGCCGCTTTTCAGCGGCCTTTTTATTTGCTGCGGATACTATTGAATAGATTTTTTTGCATAAAAAATGCCGCAATAATTTACCCTGCGGCACCTGAAAAGGCGAAATATTCTATCAATTTTATTCCTCTTCACCTTCTTTTCCGATTGGATCTTCTTCAAATGATTCAACAGCTTCTTCAACCTTTCTATAACTGTTGAATACGGTTATCAGTTTAGTAACCATTAATAAGCTTTCAATCCGTTGATCAGCTCCGGCAATACGCAAGTCGCCACCCGCATTGCGCATGGTTGTAAGTCCGCCGATTAAAATTCCCAGACCGGAGGAATTCATAAACTTAACACTGCTCAGATCTGCTACTACTTCTTTTTTGTCCTCATCGATCAAATCATGCAGATCCTCGTTAAATTTATTGGCATCCGGTCCTCCCATCAGGTTACCACTAAACTCTATCACAATACAGTTATAACGTTCGTTAATCGAATAATTCATATGCTGTTTTTCTTTTTAAGTTGTCTCTCAAATTAAATTCAGAGATCATAATATACAAGACTAAGATAAGTATGCTAATTTGAGAGATAAAACTAAAATTAGTACTCTAAAAAAAACAAGCAGTTGTAAGAACAATTAAATAGAAAGACCGTAATAGATCAACGAAAAAGCCAATTCTATCAATACCAGACAGAATAAACTCTTGGCGATGGGCGCCTCGATCTTTTAATGAAACTTATTGGTCAGATCAGCTCCAATCTTGCTGAGACCCTCCCCATATAATTACAGTAGTCAAACTTATCATGCAGTGCACAGCCAGTTTACTGATATTCATAGTTATGACATTACACTCATTGTTATAAAACGGAATGAAGCGTAAATCTGAAAACTAATATTTCCAAACGAGTATCATGTTCGAGTTCAAAAAAACTACTATTGCACAAGGCAAATCCTACAAGTACCAGCTTTACAAACAGAAACATCAGCTAAGCTATGCACAATTTTTAAATTCATTAGCGCAACATTCGGAAGGGTTTCGCCAATTTTTTATTGATCTGTTAGCAAACCTACCTCTTCGTGCCTATCACTGGGAAACTCCGCCTGTTACTAAAAGCACTGTCAATCAGCCGTTTGAGTTTGTCGCAACCCGTAGTTCGGGCATTGACTTGCCTCCCGATCCGGGGCCATTTCAGCAATATTTTGAGTCCGACAAAGATGCTGTAACCTTTGATAATCTTGGCGGCGATGCCAAACTAATTGCACCTACACCCGCTAATCAACAGCTGAACTATTCGCATATTGGCGTTTTTACCAAGAATGCTCCCAAAGAACAACAACTGGCGTTTTGGCAAATAGTAGGAAACGTAACCAATAATCAAATTTCAGATCAACCGATTTGGCTCAATACAGCCGGTGGTGGAGTAGCATGGCTTCATGTTCGACTGGATTCCAGTCCCAAATATTACCGGCACCATCCCTATACCTCGACAGGCTAATTTATTGCCCGGTCCACTGGTAATAAATAAGTCCACCACCACGACCTCCTGAAATAATGTCTGCGGCACCATCGGCGTCAAAATCAACAAATTGAGGAGCAGCTAATCGTGGTGTAGTAATAGAAGTCGGGAGCGGTTCTTTTTCAAATGCAGCATTATTTCCCGCACCTGTATTTCGATAAAATAAAAGTCCTTCAGTTTTGCTCCCGATAAATAGATCCAGATCGGCATCACCATCGATATCATATAATGTAGGAGCACTACGGTGGCCAACTTTAACATCAGTAAACGAATCTTTCTCCAGAACAAAGTCGGGATTCTCGGCTGTTCCCTCATTGCGATAAAAATGAATTTTTCCACCCGATTCTCCCACAAAAAGATCCAGGTCACCATCGTTATCAATATCTGCCAGTGCAGGCGTACTGTTACTTCCACGCTCCAGCTCTACAAACGATTCGTCTACTTTTTCAAATCCACTGCCGGTATTCCGGTAGTAAGCGATTCGTCCTTTCCAGGTTCCTAACAGCAGATCATCAAGATCATCCCCGTTTAGATCTCCCAATGCAGGTGCATAATGATAGGCATTCGACAGATCTAACTTTCCGGACTGATACAGTGATGGATTTTCCTTCGTACCACGATTTTCGAACTTATACACGATCGAAGATTTACGTCCACCGGGATCAATTTTATTCGCCAGTAACAGGTCGATATCGCCATCGCCATCAATATCACCGGTTGCAGGAATACTTTCATTTCCAATATCAATACTGTGCAAAAACTGTTCGGTTTGTTGGCTGAATCGACCATTGGCATTCTGCTTATAGAAATAAAGATTCTCAGCCAGCGTTCGACTTGCATTATAGGCTCCCCCCAATACACCAATCAGGAGATCCTGCTTACCATCCTGTCCCCAATCAGCAAAAGTAGGTGCATTATAGCCGCTGGATTCTACAGGATTGGAAGACGGAAATGGCTGCGGCTCACCCTGTAGACCAGGATTACTGCATGATCCCCTGTTCTCAATAAGCAAAAGACTAGGTTCAAAAAAGTCGCCCCAGAAAAGATCCTGATCGCCGTCATCATCAATATCCACAAAGGTAAGCGTGTTAGCCCCATGCATGGTACCAATTTGTTTGACGATCTCGATACCTTCAAATTTCCTGCTAACTAACTCAAATTGAGGTACGTCTCTGTCATCACGCCCTACCGATTCGTAGCGCATGATAGTACCATCCAGTCGCCCGATAAACAGATCAAGCTTGCCGTCGCAATCGATATCCGTAACATTTGGAATATTCTGGCGGTCTGAAAAGATAGGTTCTCCATTAGTATCCTTTAGGGTATCTGTCACTAACGTGAAATCGGGCTGCTCGGGACTACCATCATTGCGATAATACCGAATATAGCTGTAAGGCTGCTCGGCCAACAGATCCATGTCCCCATCCTGATCCAGATCAGCAAAACGATACCACTCTCCAATATCGAGATCGTAATATTTGTCGGTTTGCCAGTTTAAGTCCGAGTCCTCATTCTCAAAAAACATGAGCTCATCCGAATTCTCCTGTATAAAAAGATCCGGATCACCATCCCCGTTAATATCCACAAACTGTGGCCGGGGGGCATTAAATCCACCTAAGAAAGGATGTTCCATAGCGATTTCCATGCTGTCATAAACCGGAAATGGGGCAATCTTTTTTTGGAATGTTCCTGATGCTCCCTCCTGACTCAAAACACCCGATCCGCTACAACTGCCTATTAATATGGCTATAGATACGAGTGCAAAACATAAAAAGCGAGCAGACATTATTTCGTTATTGGTTTAAGTTGGATTTAGCAGCCAGTTCTTTACATAAAAATTGCTCTGGATTTACCAACGGGCATTGGTTCCTATTCCAGATGGATATGCTCCAACCTCAATCACCTTCTCAATTTCATTCGTTTCAGTATTTATCACGGTGATGGTCCCGTTGGGGTCGCCTGACGCCGATGTGTCTTTTGAATCAAACGTTCCCTTTCGATTATTATTCGAGATATAGAGGTATTTGCCGTCGGCTGATATCGCACTTCCATGCGGCTGTGCTAACCCATTCCCTTCAACAACTGTATCTACCGAACGCGATTCCATATCAACCACGGTAATCGTGTGTGCCTCCTTATTACCGAAATAGACGTTCTTGCCGTCGGAAGAAAACACCGGATGCCAGGGTTGAGCATTAACATCAATACTGCCAGTTAGCTTGGGAGATTCTGAGTTACTTATATCGAAGAATAGAAGCTTACTTGATATCTGTCCGGTAACCACCATCGTGTTCCCATCTGGAGATATAGCGAAGTCAACAAAAACATGGTTTTTGCCATCTATTGTAGTCAGCTCTGTTTCTTCTGTTTCGTTATTGAGTGAGAGGATCTGATTTTCTGCCAGACTGGCGATATACGTCCACTTTCCATTGGGTGTGATTGTCAATGCATGCGGACGAGCAAAAAAGGTAGGTACTTCTTTCTGCACAGTCATATCTGACCGGTTGATAATGCCGATACTTTGCGGAGGATTTACGGCACTCATAGATCGTCCCACAATCAATTGGTCGCGGGTGGGATGCAATACCAACAATCCGGGCACCTCCATTTTGGCCTGACCGACGAGTTCGTTGTCCCGGTTAAATTTTAGCACGCTATTTGCGCCAATAAGCGTTACATACCAATATGAACCATCCGGTTCGGAAACAGTGTGGTGCGGTTTCGCATTAGCCGAAAACCCCAACTCCTGCAGATCAATATCGTCTACAATCTCATTGCTTTCAACATCGATAACTGACAATGTCGCTTCGCCTTGATTACAGACATAAATACGCTGACTCTTTTGGCTTGCACCATCTTGTCCAACAAGTGAATGGGCAGAAAATCCCACCAAGAGCAGCGTAACAAGCAGGGCTTTCAGCAAAAAACGTATCCAATTTCGCATTGTTAAATAACTATGGAATTAGATAAAAAATTACTTCGCGCTTGCCGGACTAACCGGCTGATCTGCATTTTCCAAAATGAACAGTCCTTCGGTAGAGCTCGTCATGATAATGATATCACTCTCAAAATAAGGGTAATTGCTCCATGTTCCCGCAAAACCAGGCTCATCTTCGCCAAAAGGCTCAGTATCAAAGTATCCGATTTTCTCGGGATTTTCGGGATCGCTGATGTCAAGCACTTGCAATCCGCTCACATAGTTCGACTGATACATCGTATTCCCTTTGATATACAGGTTGTGATCCGAAGCAGAATTATCGAACAGGTATTCATCAACAAACTGAGGATCATCCAGATCTGAAAAATCCCAAATAAGCGTACGTGTACGATCCACATTACCGGTCAGCTCGTCCAGCTCATCATTCTGGAAAAAATAACGCTGATCTTCAGTGAACCATCCCTGGTGTACATAAGCGTAATCGGGATATGAAGCCGTTGAGAGCGCCCGTGGATTTTTCTTATCCGATACATTCGCAATACTGATCGCGGTTTCGTTGGCACCGATACAAATCTCTTCTCCCTGATATTCTTTATCCGGACCTTCATACGTTACACATTGTGCATCGTGAGTATATCCCGTTCCACTTCGTCCGGTTGATGGATCTGCAAAACAGCCGGCAAAAGTAGGATTTTTAGGATCCTGAATATTGACCATGTGCAATCCTCCGCCGCAGGTTTGACCGCCCCCGCTGCTGCCTACTGCATAGGCAAAACCTGTATCTTTATTAATTACGATATTGTGAACGCTATGTACATTGTCATAAATAGCGTCTTCTTTCAATGTCATGGGTGAACCTTCAAAATCTCTGAGCTTGGTTAAATCCAACACCTGAATTCCATGTTCTCCGGCATTGTCAGCAACCACATAGGCATGATTTTTATAAACCTTAATATCGCGCCAAGCATTAGCTCGTGCGCCTTCCGTCATCGGCAAGTTGGCTACATAAACGGGATTAGTAGGATCACTAACATCGACAAAAGAAGTTCCGTTAATACGTCCGACAAGTGCATACTCTTTTCCGGTTTTGGGATCGGTCCATCCCCAAATATCGTTCATCTGCACGCCGCGTTCTCCCCCTATTTCTTCAATGGGAAGGAACGAAAGAAGATTTACATTGCTGCAACCAAAATGCGAGGCATTGCCGTCGCTACAATTCATTTTGTTACCGGTAATAGGCTCGAGTACAGAACTGCTTTCGCTAGCTACCGTTGAAGCTACTGACCAATTTCCGGCATTATCTATTTCCAAAATAGCAGCCGTTCCCGCTCCATAATCAGCACCGGTAAGGCCAGCCACTGCAATATCTTCATCGACAGCAACAGTACTTGCAAACTGATCACCTTCCTTGCGATCAGGTCCGCCTATCTTGCTTACGCCAATCCATTCACCGTTGTCTTTGTTCTGTTCAAACTGATACAAGGCCCCTTTCCTGTCGTCGGCACCGGGTGTACCGACCCAAAGTTTGTCTTTGGCTATGGCCAGCGAAGAACCAAAGCCATAACGCGGTTGACCATCAAAAGCCACTAATTTAACAGTCGCATTCCAGGAATCATCAGCATTACGCTCATATACAAATACGGCTCCTGATCCTGATGCATCGCGCGGTGCTCCTACAAGTACCTTGTCGTTAAAAATCCCCAGCGTTGAACCAAACTGAGCGTTATCAGTTACCTGATCACTACTCAGCGTAGTTTCTTTTTCCCACGATCCCTCATTGCCGGATCTATAAACGTGTACTGCCCCTCCTTCTTCCGGTGCTCCAACAAGCAGTTTTGAGCCGTCTACTTCAAGCGCTGATCCAAAACCAATTCCCTGCACGGTATCAGGATTAGCCAAACGCTGCTGTTGGCTCCACGTTCCTGATTCTGTTTTACTAAAAACATATACAGCTCCATTGCCATCCGTTTCTCCAGGGGCACCCAGAAAAACCAGGTCACCACTAAGCGCTACACTGCTACCCAAACTGCCTTTTTTACTTGTATCTGACAGTGCTAACTGGGCTGTCTGGCTCCAAGATCCATCACCGGACTTTGTAAAAAGATAACCTGCTCCTCGTCCATCATCGCGTGCCGGAGCACCGATGAGAATTACATCTCCCTCGGTCGTTAATGAAGCGCCAAAACCGTTACCAATTTCTCCGTCGGTTGCCGAAAGCTCTGACTGTTGAGACCATTCATCATCAACACGCTGATAGACATATACGAGTCCCGGTTGATGTGGATTGGCCGCCTCCCCAATAAAGACCGATCCATCGTTCACCGAAACGGCCCGGCCAAAACCTGCTAAACTTTCTATTTCACCTGAACTTGTTGTCTGTGCATCTGCAGAATAAAATGTTGCTGAAAGAAAAAGAGCAAAAAAGATTATCAGTAAACGTTTCATAGAAATTGTATTTTAAAACTTTCTTTGATTGGCTTCCTTATTTATTAAAATACTTTGTGACAAGCAAAAAATGAACGTAAAAAAGCGTTAAGTAGGAGTCTTCTCCAATAACAGCCTGACGTATGTATTATTATACCCAAATAATTACATATAATTCTTTTAACAAAGAGAATATGCCCTATTTATCATTCGTGAATCCACTAAACTCCAACATTTTCACTCATCTTCTTCGTAGCCTGTCATCTCAATAAAACCATTTCCGCTGAGTTGTTCTCCATTCATCCTTCCAGAAACAGACAGAGTTCCCTCATAATATTGTACCGAAACAGCCATCTCCTGGTCATCAAATAGGGTTGCTAAATCGAGTATTAAACCTGCTTTTGGAATATTCATCCTCCACTCTGAGGGGTATTCAGAACCGGTATGAGGACTTAGCCAGCTATCCAGCACCTCAATATTAACATCCCCGGGACCCAGCAATATTTTCTCTCCCTGTGGATCGATTAGTGCACCGGTGGTAAACTGACTAACGGATCCATCCTCATTTCGCAGCTGGTAATACATCAGGTCGTACCCGTTGGAAAGCTGAATGGAAAACCAATCCCAGCCTTCCTGTCCTTCATCCAAAGCCGAAGTACTCCACTCATGATCCATCCAGCTTGAGCCCGTTACCTCAAGCTGATTTCCATTTATCGAAATCGAACCATTGGTCTGCATTCGTGTGAAAGACAAATAATAAGAAGCATTACCCTCTCCTTCTCCCTTACGATCATATCCTTGCTCTCCTTGCAAAATCAGTGGTTTTTGGGGGATAAGATTCAAATCGACCGATGCCCCATCTTCCATAGCTGCTTTTATTTGCAGCGCAAAATTTTTGTCTGATATACCGATAGAATCAATTCGCTTAATTTCCCAATCTTCCACCCATATTCTATAAGGCTCTGTCTGCGCACCGGCCAATCCCGCTGCGCCGCGGCTATATCGCTCTTCAAAAACATGTTCTTCCGCCTGAACATCCGCAATTGCAAAGTGTCCCAGATATAACTGATTTGTATTCCAGTCTTTTCCGTAGGCCAGACTATCTGCATCCCCCTCCGGTGGATTCAACTGATTTCTAAAAATGGTAAACTGATAACCGAACTGACGTCCGTTTTCGGTAAAAAGATTCCCAGTATAATACCACCATTCGGTTTTAAATCCCGGATGTGGCCCATGATCATCCGGAAAAATAAATTCACGAGGCCCTGTAGCCCGCAGATAGCCTTCCTGGTCCCCGCCACCCATAGCCTCAGCCACAGAAACCGATGCCTCAATCTTTTCTTTGTTATCACTGAAAACGTACCATAGGCCAATGCCTAATAATACTATCAAAAATAAATTAAATATATATCGTATACCCTTTTTCATAATTCGTAACTACTAGTCATTTCTTAGGGCATCGGCCGGATTAGCCTGAGCCATTTTTCGCGATGGATACAATCCTGCAAGCAAGGCCGCTACAATTGCCAATCCTACCGCCTGTAGCAAGACCTGAGGATCAATCATAAACTGCAGCGTCCAGCCGAACGATCGTAGATTAATTACATATACCAAAATATACGCCATAAGTATACCCAGCGGTACGGACAAAATTCCCGCCATTACCCCCATTATTCCAGTTTGACTGATAACATAATTCCATAGCTGCCCGGGAGTCATTCCATTCGCTCGCAGTACCGCCAGCTCACGCGATCGTTCCAACTGAAGCGCCATAAGGGCACTTAAAATACCGATAAATGCTACTATTATAGCCAGCATACGAAGTACTATTGTTACTGTAAATGTGCGGTCAAAAATTGCGATAGAGGCTTCACGGAGGCCTTTATTGGATCTAATAAAAACTTCCTGCTTTCCTTGTGTTTTATTTCTAAGTCTTTCGACCAGCTGATCGACATTTATACCGTCCACTGCATATAGGGCAAGCCCCGAAATCGCCCGGTCATCAAAATATTGGTTATAGATATCGCGATTCATGGTGATTGTCCCAATATCTGAAGCGTAATCAAAGTTTATAGCCTCGATGGTAAAAGACTGCCGTCCGCGATCAGTAGTTATCAACAGTGAATCGCCCAGTGAAACATTATTACGGTAGGCATAGGCTTCAGAAATCATCACAATATCTTTGACCATATACTGCTGCCAAAAATTCTCTGAACTTGCTTTAAGCTGATATGTTTCTTGCGCTTCAACTCCCTGCTCAATAGCTACCAGCTGGTCGGTGCCATAATTAGTTTGTACATCAACACTGCGGACAGTATGCCATCGCGAAACATCTTCCGTTTCTTTCAGCAGCTCAACGAGCTTTGGTTCCAACTTGGCATCCGCTTTTCGAGATACAGCACTCGGCGGTTGAACGTAGACATCGGCCTGCAGCTGCGCTTCAAGCCACGAAACGACGGTACCCCTAAAACTGTCGACCATCACCCCTACACCCACTGTCGCGGCCACAGCGACGACCAAGGCTGCAATGGCTACTGATGTTCGACTCAGCTCCGTAACAACCCCCCGAACCGACATCTTTCCAATGATGCCATTTAGTTTGCCCATCAATGGACGAAATACCATGGCCATCCATACAATAATCAGTGGGATCATCAGAGAAAATCCAACAATCATAAACAGTAAGGAGACATATCCCGCAGCAATGCCGCCGTTTGGAATCAAAAGTACCGCCCCTCCAAGCAATCCAATTATTAATCCAAAACCAGCCAGAGGAAGCAGGCGCCTTGAAATTTTAGATTCATTGGAAGAACGACGCAGTACCGTCGATACGTCAGCCTGTGAGGCTTCCCTAGCAGGCCAAAATGCAGCAATGATTGTAGCTCCTATACCTAATAAGGCTGCCTTTGCCACGGGAAATAACCCGATCGACAGCTCCTGAACCGAAAGCACAAAATAAAGATCATTTATCGATTGGGTGACCAATTTTACTAATCCCTGCGCCATAAATATACCGGCAATTATACCAAGTACAGTTCCCAAAAAACCAATAAGCAGCGCCTCTTTAAGGATAATTGTCAAAATTTCGTTCTTTGTCGTACCCAATGCTCGTAACCTTCCAATAAGTTGTCGACGCTGTACCACCGAGAAGGTCATGGTATTATAGATTAGAAACATGCCCACCAAGAGAGCAAGCATGCTCAGCGCCTGTAGATTAAACTCGAAAGCACGACTCATTTGCGCAACGGTTTCTGACCTGGAATCAGAACGGGTTATTGATGTTCCTTGGGGCAACAGACGATTTATCCGGGAGAGCATTGCCTGTTCACCTTTATCCGGGAGGATAAGGTCGATACGCGAAAGCTGTCCCTGCATGTTAAACATCTGCTGGGCGGTGCTTACATCAACCAACAGGACATTTTCGAGTGCGCGCCGACTTCGGTCGTTGCCGGCCTTTATAACTCCACTCAACCGAATAAGCTGGGTTCGCCCACCTACCGATACCGTCATTGTATCGCCCGCAGATAACTGAAGCTGATCAGCCACGTGTTGAGCAACTAAGCCCGTTTTTTCTCCGGTGATAAAATCATCCAGTTCAATACCCGACTGTTGGCTGGCAAAATCACGGAACGGGGTTTCAGCAAGTGGGTCTACGCCTAAAATCTGGAAGGTTTTGTTCATGCCAGAAATACGCCCGTATCCTTTCACCACCGGTGCTGATTTTCTAATCTTTCCCTCTATACGAAGTTTTCTATATACATTTTCATCCAGGTTTTCCGCAGCCCCCATAATCTGATGGGTAGCCTTTCCTGTTACTGCTTCGGTGGACAGGGCGAAAGCTTTTTTAGCCGAGTTGTTAGACAAATCGATAGAAACTACCACCGATACACCCAACGCCACCCCTAAGATTGATAATACAAAATGCCAAGGGTGGCGTAGTAAAAAACGAATACTTGAAAGCCAGAGTAAATTGTTTGATGTCTTGTTTTTCATTCTACAGCGGCACTATGTTCAACTTTGTGCAGTTGGCCACCTTTTAGCTCCACTACGCGATCAGCTATTTGACATATGTCACGATCGTGAGTAGCAATAATCATCGTCCGGCCATTTTTACGCACCAAGTTATTCAACATATCGAGGATGGTACGACCGGTTTCATAATCCAAATTTCCCGTAGGTTCATCAGCTAAAATCAGCATCGGCTCGTGCGCCAGCGCCCGTGCAATAGCCACACGCTGCTGCTCTCCTCCCGATAGACGATCTGGATAACTATCCCCCCGATCCCCTAACTCTACCTGATCTAAATACTGCTGAGCTTTATCTGTAATACCTTCATTCGATTCTCCTTTTAACTTTAGCGGTAACAGTACGTTTTCAAGAGCCGTTAGTGTAGGTATTAGATTAAAGGACTGGAATACAAATCCGATATGTTTTCGCCTGAAAAGCGTACGATCTTTCTCATTCATATCGGATATATCAGTCCCACCGATATTCACTTCTCCAAAATCAGGTTTATCAATTCCACTAACCAAGTTCAGCAGCGTACTCTTTCCCGAACCGGAACGACCCAGCAAAACAATCATCTCTCCTTCATCAACGGAAAGATTTAGCTCATCCAGAACTGAGCGACTTTTATCTCCCTCTTTGTAACTTTTCGATAAATCTTTGAGCTGTATATGTGCGTTTTGAGCCATGAATATTTTTTCATTTCTGATAGTATGCCGAACAAACACAGCTCAAAGTGGATTGGTTCCTGATAAGGGGAGTATTTTCTATAACACAAAAGTCCAGGCTCTGATTAAACTATCCATTACCCTGGGTCAACATAGAAAGCTCAAAATCCATGAGCCTAACTATAGGATATAAGTTATTGTAAATATTTAACTTATATATAGGATTCGATTTGTGAAAATACTACATTGGCATACCAACTTGATATCCAGGATCCCTCCTTCAGCAAACATTCGCTATAAAAGGTGTTACTGTTCGAGTTCCCCTTCTTATCCAGTTTCCCCAAAACCAAAAATGAGTTTAACTACTCAGAGAGAAATGATGAAAATTCCCAATAATATTCTAAAGATTATCCTAAGCACAGGCTTACTGTTCTTTAATGTTCTGTTAGTTAACGGACAAGTAGCTAACAATAAAGATTGTACCTGTTTGGAGGATACCATTTCCGATCAAAGTGTACTCCTTTCAATTGGGGAGGACGCCTATCCCAACTTTTTGAATATTTCCGGTTTAAGAAAATATTCAAATATTAATTTTGATGGATTAAATAGCCTCTCTCAAAAAATCAATATTTACACCCTCAAAGGAAGTAGTAAGAAAGCAGAACTACGGGCCACTTACCATAAAAAGGATGGTCGTCTTATTAATGGTCACTATATCACAGAAAACACCTATTTACCCAAAGTTATATTAATAGCGTTGGTAGAGGATCGTAAGGGCTGGACCATGACCAGTAATAAAACCATTGTTCACGACTTTGATGCACAACGGACAGAATACGAGGTTAAAATGAGTAAGAATAACAACAAACAGACCTTGTATTTCGATCATAGTGGCAAACCCATCAAAAAACTCTCTCGAGTTTAAAGTGAGTATAGGAAAACAGCAGTATATCTAAGAGGCCATGCAATGCTGCGCATGGTCTTTTTTAACCAAAACATTTTTGCAGATCCATTTATATCGAATATCTGCAATCAAATTACATCAACACCTTACCAATAGGATTGCTATGAAACCAGTAATGAGAGATCTATCAAAAGAACTGAATGTAGAGATTATTCGTCCAACCGATGATAATTATGATGAGGCCCGTAAAATTTATAATGGCATGATTGACAAGCGGCCTGCCTATATTGCCAAGTGTAAAACCCCAGATGATGTTATAACAGCCGTAAATTTTGCCCAGAAAGAAGAAATTGAGGTTTCTATTCGCAGCGGTGGACACAGTGGTCCGGGTCTTGCCTTAACTAATGGTGGTTTAGTCATCGACCTTTCTCCCATGAAGGACATCCAAGTGGATCAGAAAAACAAAACGGTCCGCGTGGAAGCTGGATGCACTTGGGGGGACGTAGATACTGCTACTCATGAATACGGTATGGCAACAGTCAGTGGTATTCTATCAACGACCGGGGTTGGCGGCCTAACTCTTGGAGGAGGACACGGATATCTTTCCCGAAAGTATGGCCTGACTATTGATAATTTAATCAGTGCCGAAATAGTACTTCAAAATGGAAAACTTGTCCAAACAAACGAAGATGAAAATTCAGATCTTTTTTGGGCATTGCGTGGGGGCGGGGGTAATTTTGGTGTCGTGACGTCATTTAAATACCAACTTCATCCTGTTAAAAACATTATTGGCGGCCCCCTGTTCTGGCCCATCGACCAGCTTGAAAACACTATGGAATGGTACCGCGACTGGCTCCCTCAAATGCCGCACGATGTGTATGCTTTTTATCTTATAGCGGAAGTAGCGGCAGGTGACCCTTTTCCAAAAGAGATACATGGAAAAAAAGTGTGTGGCCTTGTATGGTGCTATACCGGACCAAAGGATCAATTTGAAGAAATCATACAGCAGGCCCGTGACGTAGCCAAGCCGTTATTTGAATTTACCGGAAAGATGCCCTACCCGATGCTACAATCTATGTTTGACGGTCTGTATCCATCAGGAGATCAATGGTACTGGAAAGGGGATTTTGTCAAAGAGTTAAGTGATGAGGCCATAGAGCAACACGTGCGGTTTTCCAAGGTACCCACGCCTAAATCTACCATGCACCTGTATCCGATCGATGGTGCCGTACACAACACTGGTAAAAACGAAATGGCCTGGAATAAGCGTGATGCAAAGTGGTCAATGGTTATCGTTGGTGTGGACTCGGATTCTAAAAATGCTAAACTTATTAAAAAATGGGCTCAGGATTACTGGAAAGCATTAAATCCCTATACACTTGGAGGATCCTACATCAATTTTATGATGGATGAAGGAACCGATCGTGTAAAGGCATCGTATGGCAGTAATTATGAACGTTTGCAGAAAGTAAAATCCAAATATGATCCGAATAACTTTTTCCACATTAATCAAAATATTACACCAAAAACCTCATGATATATTATAAGTAAAAACCACTTAAGTAATATTAGCCAAAGTTAAAGAGGCTTTTTTATAATTCTCACCCCAGATAATTTTAATCTATTAGATTGCTTTTGTTTCTCTTAAAGATGCCGTTAAGCTCAGTGTATAACCTAATATCACAGCTTTTGAAATCAGTGCTATTAATTGATGATTAAGCGGGGCGGTGAATTACCCACTACCGACTTACTCTCAGAAATCACGTAAACTTCATATGGCAAAAGTCCTTGAGGCGCATCATCTTTAAGCGTAAGACGCAGTTTTTTATTCTTTAATATTTTCTGAGTACGTCCATCTTCAAACATATTCCCTTCGTATTCAAAATAGCTATCCACGTCATCGGAAAAGATAAAAACCAAGTCTGAATCCTTTGCTTGCCAATTTATGACATCCCCTCTCTCAACACTTAGGGTTCCTTTATTTCTGCCGTTGTTATCTCGTACACGCCAAGTGCCATCCTCACTTTTTTCAATTTTGACATTGAAGGTACGCAGCATACCATCAACGCTCTCTGTGTGGGAAACAAGTCCTATAGTCACAAAACTAAATACAGCCAATACAAAAATTAAAATTATCTTGTTAGTGGTCATCGGTTTATGATTTTATTTTTTTGTTGTCCTGATAAAATCAGGTTTATAGTAAATACAATATTCTATTTGATAAAATTTTACGCACGCCATGCAATTAAAACCTCCTATGTTAGCAACATTCTAACCTAGAAAAGGCAAGGCCCAATAGTCACTCCTCATATTTTTTAATCATTTTCTTAAATCTGGCATCACTAGTCATGCTATACAGTTCAGGCTGATTTATGATATTCGAAACAGGATAACCTTTACTCATTGCCTGCTCAATCCACTCCAATGCTTTTTCACGGTTTCCCATACGTTCGTATGCAGCACTGGTATAGAATAGTATTTCGTTATTATTGGAATCTAACGCTAAAGAACGTTTAAGATACTGTAAAGCCTCTCTGTTTTCCCCAATGTCAGCATAGTACGATCCCAAACTATTAATAATACGAACCTCATTAGGATTTACCTCCAACTGTTTTTTTGCAACGGCAATAGCTTTTTTGTAGTAATTAACAGCTAAATCATCATTGCCGATCGCCTCATGAGCTGAGGCGATATTCCCCAAAACAAGGTAAGCACTGGAATTCAATTCATAGGCTGTACTATACCAGTGGATTGCTTCACTGTAATTACCCATGTAATAATACGCAACTCCTAAATTCGAAGCAGCGAAATACGTTTCCCTGATACTCATTGATTGCTCTAAAAAATTAATAGCCAGCTCAAAGTTTTCTCGGTAAATATTGATAACCCCAAGCCCGGATAGACCAATATAATTTTCAGGAGTCAACGCCAATACTTGCTGATATTGTTCCTCCGCTTTATTAATATCTCCCCGATATCTCAAATAAAAATTGCCTAAATCACTGTATCCTCTCCAATAGTCTGGTTTTAGCTTGATGGCCACCATGTAATTTGCTTCAGCTCTATCCAGCTCGCCTTTTTCAACATAGGTGCCAGCCAGTTGCCGAAAGGCCATAGCATTATTGGGTTCACGGATAATTACTTCTTGAAAATTCTCAATAGCCTGATCATAATCACCTGTCCCCCGGTTTATCAAACCGAGCGTTGAAATTACCTGTACTAAATCGCTGTTAATTTTCATTGCTTTTGCCAAAGCATTCTTTGCCTGGTCAACATATACTACCTCTTCGGTATCCTGATATTTTCGCCAGAGCCCTTCTCCCAGCGCAGCATACGCAAGAGCATGATCAGAATCATCATCAACGGCCTGTTGAAAGTGGCGAATTGCTTTATCCAGATTGTCACCTTTTTCGTACCGTAAAAGATACCCTTGACCCTGTATATAGTGTTGCGAACTGCGGTTATTATAATTGCCTTCTATTACAACGTCTGTTACTTCGGGCTGCAATTCAATGTTCAGCATGTCCAACAACTCCTCAAAAACACGGGTCTGTAACACAGAGATGCTATTATCTTCGCTATTGATTTCGCGGGACATCAATTGTCGCAGTGATTTAGTATCGATCAAGTTCATGGTCAGTTGGATCCGATCTTCGAGCTTCTGTATGTTACCGGTCACCACTAAATTCACCGAATAATCTTTTCGGGCTTGACCAGGAGACGTAACCCCTTCTTGAATAATTTCACTAGCAGAAATGACCCATAAGGCTCCCTTATAATTACTTACCTGAGTTAGCCGGCTTGTTACATTCATCATCAATCCATCGGACAGAGCTTCCAGCTCTTCGGAAGGGGTACTAATATTCTTGAATGGCAAAATGGCCAATCCCCGTTCTTCAGGCAAAGGCATACCTTCCGAGCTCTCCCAGCCAAAATATAGCCTGATTGGCAAAAAAATTATGAGCAGTAAGAGCAATACAAAAGGCAAGGCTACATACAGATATTTCCCAAACTTTGGCTTAGTGGCCTTCTTCTCGTGCTCAACGGACTTAACCTTTTTTGGGGATGTCCCCTTCAAATCATGCAATATCTCTCCAAAGTCTTGATATCGAACATCCGGATCTTTTTTTAAACACAGTTCAATAATCGCTTCAATTTCTTCAGGAATGGATTCCGTTACATTTGAAGGCGGAACGGGAGCTTCTTCTGTAATGGCATACATGATTGCGGCTTCGTAAATCCCTTGGAAGGGAAGCAATCCTGTAAAAAGTTCATAGAGAACCACTCCATATGCCCAGATATCCGAACGTTTATCAACTTGGTTATTTTTGAGTTGCTCGGGCGACATATAAGAAACAGTTCCGATAGTCGTTCCTGTTTTGGTGATTTGCGGAGCCCCTTCTATCCGTGCCAGGCCAAAATCCATGATTTTAACGCTGTTATTAGCCGCCAACATAATATTACCGGACTTAATATCTCGATGGATAATGCCTTTATTTTGGGCAGCTTGTAATCCTTCAGCTATCTGAATAGCAATTGATTTCTTTTCACCAAGGTTAAGTTCAGCCTCATTTATGACCGTTCTCAGCTCTTTACCATTGATATATTCCATCACTATAAATACCTCATCGCCAACCTCCTCAATGGCGTATACTTGAGCAATGTGGGGATGATTCAGAGAAGCTGCAGCTCGAGCCTCCTGCAAAAACCGCTCTTTTTCGACTGAATCCAAAGAAATCCGTCTTGAAAGAAATTTAAGAGCAACCTTCCGATTCAGCTTAGTGTCGTGGGCAAGATAAACTACTCCCATCCCCCCTTCACCAAGTTTTTCAATCACTTCATAGTGTAAAAAAGAATTTAACATTACCAAATAAGTGCTAACACTCTACACCCTCTTTATTTAAATAATTAATACTATTAATATTAAATATATTATATTATTAGTATTAATAATAAATTTAATAAATTATTTAGGTTTATTTTATTCTCTTGAGCTAGGATCTTCTTGCCGCACAATACAATACTCCTAATTATTTTTACTCAAATGCCTATGCAACCGTCCATTTCTGAGGAGACTCGCAGCCTTCAACTGGCTGTAAATGAATTGCGTATTTTAAATGATATTGCAACAACTATATCATCTATTCAGCCGGTTGAAAAAATTATTGACCAGATCGTCTTCAAATGTATAAAACATCTTGGGGTCGAGGAAGGTACCGTCAGTTTACTTGAAATGGATACCCCTGAAAAGGAATTTCATACGATGGTACGACATTATGATTCCTCGGTTGAAAAGGTGCCCATAAAACTGGACGACCATCTTAAAGGATGGATGTTAAAAAAACAGTCCATTTTATTGAGCAATGATATTCTGAAAGATGATCGGTTTAATTTTCTTCAAAAGACATCATTCTCATTCCGCTCCATCCTCTGTGCCCCACTTATGATAAAGGGAGATCTTATTGGTTATCTGGCGGTGTTCAATAAAAAAGACGGCTCCCCATTCTCTGATGAAGATCGACGACTAATCTCAATTATCGCGTCCCAATCAGCTCAAGTGATAGAAAATGCACGCTTGTATGAGGAAGAAAAAGAATTTTTAAGCATGCAGGAAGAAATGAGAATGGCTAGGGACATTCAGTTGCACCTGCTCCCGGATTCAACTCCCGAAATAGATGGTTTTCAAATCAGCTCCACAAACATCCCGGCTAAGTCAGTTGGTGGCGATTATCTTGATTTTATTGGTTTGTCAAACAACAAGCTTGGTTTTTGCGTTGGAGATATTACAGGTAAAGGTATGCCGGCCGCAATGTTAATGGCTAACTTACAGGCAACACTCCGCAGCCATGCGATTATGTATGAGGATTGTGTAAAGTGTCTGCACGGGACAAATAATCTGCTTTACAGAAGTACCGAACCTACTAAATTTGCGACCTTATTTTATGGCATCCTGGATCCCCAAAATGCTACTATCGAATATTCGAATGGCGGCCACGATGCCCCACTACTTATTCGTAATAATGAAGAACCCATTCATCTTGATTCAACGGGGTTACTTTTAGGGGTCATACAAGAATCAGAATATCAAATGCGAACCCTGTCAATGCAGCCTGATGATCTGCTTTTAATTTACTCTGATGGAATCACGGAAGCCATGAACGTCGGAAAAGAAGAGTACGGAATAGAACGATTGAAAGATCAGGCCATCAATAATAAAACTTCTTCATCAAATGAAATGTTAGAAACCATTTTGCAGGATGTTAAAACTCATGCCACCGGAGCTCCTCAAAGTGATGATATCACCCTTATGGTTATAAAGAAAATATAAGTGAATCTATGCTTGAACCACCTTGAAAATGCCACCAAAATAAATGCAAATTCTATTAAACTATCTTGAAATATCATCCAAAGCTTAGATAGTAGAAATTATTATAGTTGAATATTGACTATATTTTAGCTCTTAAAAAGAGATTGGTAGTTATCATCGTTTTCGGGGGAAATAGCCACCTTTCTAAGTTATTAGATGAATCCGTAATAGCATGCTTTACCTGAAAGGCTCCATGCCTTGTTGCCTGACTGAGGATTTATACTTACTATTTAATTAATCAACGATTTAATAGTCCGGTTCCAAATGGTAATCGCTTGGCTATTGGTTATTTAAATTGAGGGATTCAATAAAAATTTATTCATATAAAATCAGGGAATATATGCTCTTCTTAGAATTTATAAAACGCCCGATAACATATACGCTGACATTAGCTCTGGCAGTATCAAGTATAGCCCTTTTGACAGCTTGTAACGATGCCAAGAAAGTAGATGAAAGTGTGGTGGAAGTAACTGCTATCCATGACACTGAGGAGAATAAGCACTTATTTGAGATGGGTACTGATGAAATCTCATCCGGCTGGACCACTTTCCAATTTGATAATGCCTCCGGATACGACCATTTCTTTTTGATCTGGCAAGTTCCAGATGAAGGAATTAAAGCTGCAGAAGCTGCCGGTGAACCACTTCTAGATCACTGGTATCAGGGTATTACCGAACCATTTCAAAAGCAATTTAACCCATATATAGCAGGCGATATGGAGTTTGGTCAATTCACGGATAGTTTGGTAGCTACTATTTCAGAGAAGGCTCCCTGGTTTTTTGATCCCGGTGCAAAGCCAATGGGCGGGCCGGGATTTACTGCAGGTGGGAGAACATCTAAAACATCTGTCCATCTGGAACCCGGTGAGTATATCGTTGAATGCTACGTAAAGAATAAAGACGAGGTGTTCCATTCATATATCGGAATGCTTGAACATTTAAGTGTTACAAATCAAGAATCTGATATTGAAGAACCGCAACCCACAGGAACGTTGACGATTTCATCTACTAACGGAATACAAGTTGATCAGGAGTTAACTCAGGGAAGCCATACGATCGAAATATATTTCGAAGACCAACAATCTTATGCTCACTTACAGGGTCATAATGTACAGCTGGTAAAATTAAGTGATGCAGAAGATCAAGAACTGCTGAGCAACCTCTCAGCTTGGATGGATTGGCGGCAAGCCGGTAGCTTGGTTGATCGGGCTCCTGAAGGTGCAAAATTCCTGGGAGGAACAATGGAAATGACGAAAGGCAAAACCGCCTATTTTCATGTAGATCTAGAACCGGGTGACTATACTTGGATTGCGGAGGTTCCTAATCCTGCTGAACATAATATGTTGAAAACCTTTACCATAGAGGAAGAAAGCAACTCCGCAGATTAAATTACTACAGAGCACAGATATCTAAGGTCTTGTATTTGATAAAGCCTGTGCTACAAAGCATGGTCTAAATGCGAATTGGGTTATTTAAACTCCCTCGTATTGCGCAATCAAGATTAGCATCCGTCGCTGCTGAAAAACTTCCTTATTCACTTTCACCTTAAGTATCCAATCAGTGATAAGCATTTATCCGAAATAAAAAAGGCCGTGAATCTTCACGGCCTTAGATAGATTTTTTAAATTCAATTTATTCTGTCTTCGGAACGCCTGAACCAATAGCCAGAGGAGCAAAATTGGAATGCATCAGTTTCCATCCATTATCAAAGAACCAAACTTCACTGGCCCTGGTTTTATAAGCAATGGGTTTATCACTTCCCTTCATGGTATATTCTCCATTATTGTCAAAGGTTGTAACGGCCGTCTTCATATCAGGACTAAAATATACTTTAAGATCCACTACATTCCAGCGATTCCAAGTATGATTTACATCTTCCTCTTCAAAACTGGAGTAAAATACACATGGCTCCATATTCGAGTTACAACCTATCATCCCAATTTTGTCCGAATAAAACTGTTTTAAATTCTCGGAGTCATTATTCATTTGGAATTTTATTCGTTGATTGGTCTTGGACTTTATTGAATCTGTAAAAGCCGTTTTATTCGTATGTCCATAATAGATCTGGGCATTATATGAATAGGCCGACCCAGTACCGGCATAATCAAGCGCTTTCAACTGATGCTCAAATGCCTTCTTATAATTTCTTTTAGTGGCATAATGTTCAGCTATTGAATCATGGCCATTGGGTCCATTGTGCGTTAGGAATATCTTTTGTGCAGTTTCAACAGCTTTCGGCATATTCGAATCGTTACCATAAGTTCCATCTGCATATCGGTAAGACATAATGTTATATGCAGGCGAAGCGTATTCGGGAAACGCTAACACATATTCCGCCAACTTATCTTTACCATCTTCAAGAGATACACTTGCCCAGAAAGCAAAAAGAGGTACATCCGGATATGTTGCTGCAACTTGTTTCGTCGTACCTTCAAATTCTTCATTAGATGCGGACATCACTTTCACCCAGGCTTTTTCTTGGTCCGTAAACTTCTTGGTGTCCAGTTTTTCCAACTGAGCCGTTCGGGATCCGTACTCACCAGTCATAGCAGTGTTTATAAGTACTAACTTGGCACTACCGCATTTTTCATCAATCATAAGAGCTGCTTTGGCCATCCCTACAGCAACCGGTCTCTCCAGATTCACAAAATGAGTGATTGCCTTATCCGTAATTTCTTCAGCTTTATTGTTACAAGACATGTCTGTTACCCACTGAGCACTAGCAATAGTCGTTAATAGACACAGCCCAACAGTTAAATAGATTTTTTTCATGATAGTCATTTTAGATTATTTAATAGATTAGATCATCGCTTCATATAACAAAACTAATGATCAATAAACCGTTAATATTTTCTATAAAATATTGATTTTTAAATACTTATAGATAAATATAGTTATATCAAATAGTTATAGCTCAATGAAATTATATTATGGACTTCATTCAATTGCACCAGCTCCCATCCCAATATAAAAACCCCGGAAGCAATTAAGCTATCCGAGGTCTGTTTTAAGAACTATAAAATTACTATCACCTGCGGCCTTTTCGATCTAAGAATGCTGCAGGTTTTGCTTGCACTTCTCTCCCAAACGGTGTTGAAAATATTTTAAGCATATCTTTACCAGCAGGATCGGGAACCTCGGCTATCCAAGCGTAACTGCCGGGCTTTAGGTTAACATGGTAATAAGCCATGTTGCCTCCAGTCATCTCCATACTTCCACCAATAAACGTAGTTCCCTCTGGCGCGCGATGTACGAACCCCTCTTCAGTTGTCCAATTCATCCAGGCGCCAAGCTCATCGAGTAATTGCTGATCATAGCCATCATCGAAACGTACCAACTGCACATTGTGCCCCAGAAGGTGTCCATAACCTGCAGCAGGCTGTGGTCCGAAATGAATAGCTACTGTATGCATTCCCGGACGAACGGATTTTTCATGCTCTATACCGTCTTGAGTTACGGTTACTTCCATCGTTGCACGAGGCTCCTTTTTACCTGATGCTTCATCAGTTACCCTTATGACATCAAGCATACCATTGTATGAATGAAATTCCTGATTCTCATCTTTTACATAACATTCAGCAACGTAAGTGCCAGCCGGAAGCTTCACCGTTGTAAGTGAAGTTTGGCCTGCTGATGTTAGACCCGGACCTCCCATAGGTACAGCATCTACAAACCAAGGAGCCGAACTCAAAACTGCCCCAAAGAGATTATTTACGAAAGTCCCGAAATCGATGTCTCCCTCAATATAGGGATTCCATTCTTGTTGAAAGGGTTCCGTCACGGTATTATACCAGTGATCCAGTATAGGTTCACCGGCAGCATCGGCGGCTTCTATAGCAGCCTCTGGTACCTTATAGAGGAGGTAGAAATGGTCTGAATGCGAGCTGTTGTTAAAACGAAAGGTCGTCCAGCCACTGGGAATTTCATCTTCGCTAACCTCAAAAAGATGTTCATTTGTATCATGATCATGCAGCGAGGTGATATCAACTAAATTCGGACCACCCTTGGCTACAAAATTTGCTTTAGTGAGGTTTTCCTCTCCCGATAAGGAATCCGTAGCAATTCCAGACTCTTCGCTACAGCCGTTGATAGTAAAAAACAACGTCAACATAATTATGCCCGACCGGGTCAAACTATAAAACAGTTTTTTTGAATTTTTCATAAGAGCTCTTTTTTGTGAAAATTTTTGGTTCACAGGCATTATAAGGGCCCTTTCTTTGTTTAATCCGTTATTACTCTTAGATTGCTTCTAAGAGACCATTTTTCATACTTCTCATGAATGTTGAAATTCGCATACTTGGATCTACGACCATTCAGAAAAATAATGGTGAGTACGATCCCTTCCTCCTGACTGGTCCCAAAAGACTGGCTCTCCTTACCTACCTGATGTTGGGAAATCCCAAGGGATTCAAACGCAGGGATAAAATTATTGCCTTATTTTGGCCGGAATTGAACCAACAAAAGGCAAGAAATGCCCTAAGCAACATACTATACCATATCAGAAATTCACTGGGTAAAGAAACTATTCAGAACCGGGGTTCAGAAGAAATTAGTATCCATGAGAGCAACTTTTGGTGCGACGCTCTTGCTTTTGAAGAGTTAATACATAACCAAAAGTACCAACTTGCTCTCGACCTATATCGCGACGACCTCCTCGTTGGTTTTCATGTAACCGATGTATCCAACGATTTCCACAGCTGGCTCGACAACAAAAGAGAACAACTCAGAATGTTAGCTCATGACGCCTCGTGGAAGCTGGCGGAAAAAGCAGAAGAAAATGGGGATGTAAAAGCTGCGCAGATATGGGCTAAAAATGCTGTAGACCACACAAAACTTTCTGAAGAGGCCCATATTCGCCTGATAAAATTACTAAATCGGACCGGACAACGAACAGATGCACTAAAAATTTATCAGGAGTTCAGTAATCAGCTAAAACAAAAATGGGATATATCACCTTCTAACGCTCTTAAAAAAACCGTTGAACGTATTCAGAACCAAATTTCGAATCCAAATGCAAAGCACGACTTAGCAATAGAAGAGCACTTACCTTCCATTGCAGTACTTCCATTCGAGACACTTAAATCTACAGAGACCTCCACGGCCTTTACTAACGGAATTCATGATGATTTGCTTACTCGTCTTTCAAGCATCTCAGGTATTGAAGTTACTTCCCGAACATCTGTGATGCGATACAAAGAAACCACAATGTCGTTAAAGCAAATATCAGAGAAACTTGGAGTTAATTGGATTGTCGAGGGAACCGTGCAGCAAGTAAATAAACAGGTCAAAGTCCGAGTGAGACTTGTAAATACCAAAACAGATCGACAGTCTTGGTCTAAAGATTTTGAAACCAAACTTACTGCAAATAACCTGTTTCGAATACAAAGCACTATTACCAAAAAAATTGCGGAGGCCCTTAAAACTAAACTCAGTGCCAAAGAAAAAAAACGCGTAGAAGTCCAGCATACCAATCAGCTGGAAGCCTACCGGCTCTATACACAGGGATGGACCTGGGTAGAACAACGTACCAAAAAAGGGCTTAAACGAGGTTTATCTTGCTTTGAGGAAGCCAGCACTGTAGACCCAGATTTTTCCCTAGCTTTAGTAGGTCAGGCCCATGCTCTGCTGGGTTTATACGGCTACGGCTACAAAGAAACCGACAAGATACTAAATGAAGCCGAAGAACTTATACATCAGGCACTTGATCAAGATAAAACTCTGGCAGAAGCGCATTCGGCATTAGGACTTTTGTATACCAGTCGCCAAAAAGGTCCGGAAGCCATACAAGAATTTAAAAAGGCAATTAACCTCAGACCCGGTTATGCCAATGCTCATAGCAAACTAAGCTGGATTTATCAGCTAATGGGAAAAGAAAAGCTGGCGCTTGGTAGTGCTAAAAAAGCTGTGGACCTTGATCCCTTTTCACCCGAAGCAGTTATTAATCTGGCCTACTCTTATATGATTAACGGCCATTATAGCGACGCATCAAAATACGCATGGCAAGCTTACGATTTACAATCCGATTGGCCTACGGCATCTTTTTATATTGCTTTAATACACTATCACAGGAATAACTATAAAGCATCCCAAAAATACTTGGGAGATTTAGTAGTCCCATGGACCTGTAACGGTCCCCAACTGTTACAGACATTAATAGATATAAAGTTACAAAAGAAACAATCTAGAGAATATCATCTAAAATACTTTAGTCAGGAAAAAGACTTCTTTTCCCAAGGTGTTATACATGCTGCTTTAAGTTATAAAGATCAGGCTTTTGCAGCTTTTGAAAACATATCGACGTGGGAACCTTGGCCAACCCAGGTAATACATCACCTCCTCCCCAATGAGCTAAAAGAGATTAAGAAAGATTCCCGGTTTTTAACTTTGTCTGAAAATATTGACAGAGACTGGGGATTACAGGCATGAAATATCCCCCCCTTTTACTACTAAATGTCCTAGAACCATTGACAAAGATCTAAGTGGAACAAAAACTGTTAATAAAGGTCTAAAGAGAACAAAAATATAAAAGACACTACGAGGTGTTGACTTCTCAGAATAGGATAGTTTTGCTATTACAGATGACAACTTCAGTTTTAATTTTCGATTCAACACTTATACTAATTAAAAGCTCTTGCTTAGTTATTAGTTTGATAAAATGCTCCAAAAAATCAGAAAACTATTTCGTTATTTTTTTACAAAGATTAATTTTTATTAATAAAATAATTATTAACTTCCTGTGGTACCGTTAAGGAAACAATAGATGCGGCATAATATCATTTACAGACGGTTAATTACCCATTTGTAATATATTAGTCCTTTAAAAGGATGAGGATTACATTATGACAACGGCAAAAAATTTTAGAAGCTATTATCAAACAGATCGGTATAAAGGTTTTTATCAAATTAAAAAGAGCACCTACCCTCTTTCTCGGATGACGCTTCTCGCTTTTTCAAACGGTAAGAAAAACATCTATGCCAGTGGGGTTTATGCTGAAGAAGCCATGGCGAAAATATTTTCCGCTATCGATCAATATTATCTCAAGCAGAAAACAAAGCAATTAACAACGGCATAAAGGCAAAGGACAGCAGTAAAAACAGAGAGTAAGCTACAAGGTGCTATAGGAGCCTTTCATTTTTCTCTCGAAAGTAAATGTAAACTCAAACTTGTTGTCTACATTTAGCCTAAAATCGGCATCGAGCTGTTGTAGCAGTGTGTATATAATAGTGAACCCAAGTGAATCAGCGTTTGCAAGATCAGGTTTTGAAGCCATCCCCCTACCATTATCACAGTAAGTAACATGGTATTCATCACGGTTCCTTTCAATCCGCACCGTAATATTTCCTCCAGCATCTCCAAAAGCATACTTCAAAGAGTTGGTAATCAGTTCATTCAGCAGCATTCCAAGAGGAATGGCTTCGTTGATATTCATATCTATTTGTTCAATATCTATATCAATATCAACCGCCTGAGTCTGATCGAAGGTAGTCTGGATGATCATTGACAATTCTTTTAGGTATCTGGCAATACTTATTGACGAAAAATCCTCGGTATCGTACAAAAGTTCATGAACCTTCGCCATCGAGTAGATGCGATTGATACTACGCTGGAAAGATAATTTTGCTTTATCACTATCGAATTCCTCCATTTCCATACTGAGTAGGCCCGAAATGATAGCTAAGTTATTTTTCACCCTATGATGAACCTCTTGTAACAGAACCCGGTTATTTTTCTGGGTTTTAACTCGATCAGTAATATTAATGCCATTCCCCAAAATATACTTGTTATCGTCAAGCTCAAGCAGTTTACCATTGATGAAAAAATTATATTTCTGGTCGCCGGATATCATTATTGTTTCGGTTTCGGCGTATCCGGTATCGAATACTTCTGCAATTTTTTGTTTTACTTTTGCTCGTTCAGAAGGAGCAATAAGATGTAACGGCCTGAATTCATCAATAGCATCTTCTTTTAAATCAAAAAAATCATAGACATTGCTATTAAGCCTCACGAAATTTAAATCTTCATCCATCATGTAAAATAGACCGGGCAAACTATCCAATATCGTCTCCGAAATAGATATTTGCTCTTTCAAATCTTCTTCCAGCTGTTTCTGCTGAGTTATATCTTCATTGATAACCAGAATTGCTTCCACCTCTTGATTATGATCTAACAATGGCGCGGCACTGGTCTTGGCAGGGAAATAGGTTCCATCCTTACGTTTTCTTTTTACTTCCTTGCCTTTAATTTGATTTCCAGTCTTAACTTGTTCTAACATATGGTGGTACGCATCCAAGTTTGTATCACCAACATGAGGCAACGTTTTCCCCATAATTTCTGCTTCGGTGAAGCCGAATACTTCTTCCGCGGCCTTGTTCCAAAGATCAACTACTTTTCCTTCTTTGGATTCTAAATAGATAGGAATAGGTGCGGTCTCAATGAGAGACCTTAGTTTGTGATTATTTTCCTTTTGTTCAGATATATCCAGAATATTTGCAACTAACACATCCTTGTTTTGAAATGAATCTTTACTGAGATAAACGTCAACAGGATAGAAAGACCCATCTTTTCGCTGGTGTGTTGTCTGAAAGTAGAGTGTCTTTTGGACTCCCTTAATTACCGGTTCAACCAAATTTTGAAATTCAGCAAGAGAATAATCAGTCTTAAGTTCCAACGGGGTCATTTGTTGAATTTGATCCGTGGAATACCCCAGATTATCAACCGCTGCTTGATTGACGTATTCAAACTCTAATGTATCAATGCTAAAAATATATATTTCACTAGCACTTTGTTCCAGGATACGATAAAGCTCAGTAAGCTCATCCTTTACTTTCTGTTGTTCGGTAACATCAAAAATAACCGTATCCCATTGAATGGTACCATCCTCCAACTTAGTTGGGCTCCCCCGGCCTCTTAACCATTTTAGGCTGCCACTCGGTGTTTTTATACGCCAAGTATGATCCCAAAAGCTGAGCTCCCTGGCTGAGGTTTCTATAGATTTTTTTAATTCTTTTCCATCTTCCTCAAGGGCTTGATCCCACATTTCTTGCGGTGATCTTAGTGCTTCTTCGGGAGAAATTTCATGCACCTGTTTAATGCCCTCACTAACATATACAACTTTATCTGTACCGTCGGTTAATAATTGATACCGAATAACAAGTCCTTCCAAATTATTAGTGATACTGCTGAGCTGATTCTGCTTTTGCTGTAATTCAAGTTCGGCTTTTTTTCTCTCTGTGATATCCTGTACAATCCCTCTCAAAGCCACGACCTTTCCATCACTATTTATTACCGGAATTCCTTTTGTTTTGATGAACTTCTGATTTCTTTTTTCTGAATAGATTTCAAAATCAGCCTCATATTCCTCAGCATTTTGAATGGCATTGTCAACCAATGTCTCAAAATTTTGCGAATAGCTGGTTTCATATAGCTTTTTCAAATCTTTAAAAGCTGGAGGTCCTTTTTCATCATCACGTTCAAATATATCATATACCGTTTCTGACCAGCTGATATCTCCCGATTGAATATCATAATACCAGTCTCCAATATTAGCAATCCTCTGGGCCTCCTGCAGACGTTGGGTCTGCTCCTCTAACTCTTGTTGGGTTTGAACCTGATCCGTAATTTCATCCTGAATGGCAAAAAATTCTTCGACTTCTCCATCACTGTTTTTTATAGGTGTGATGTCCATCTCTATCCAATAGGGCCTCCCGTCTTTACTGTAATTCAGAATACGTTCTGAAAACGGTTCTTCTGCTGCAATGTCTTTAGCGATACGTTTTACAGTCTGCGAATCTGTTTCCTTCCCCTGTAATAAATTGCCCGGATTTTTACCCTTTACCTCACCCAACTTGTAACCAGTTACCCGTTCAAAAGCCTTATTGACCCACTGTATACGCTCTTTATGATCTGTTATAATTACAATATTCTGGGTTTCCCGCGCTACTCTTGATAATTTCTCAAGCTCTTTCTCATCTTCTTTTTGACGAGTAATATCAGTCAGCGACCCTACTATGGCAATGGTTTTACCATCCTCAACGATCGGAGCTTCATTAGCTTTAACCCAGATACATTCACCGTCTGTTTTTAGCAGCTGGAGTTCATAGGGAGGTTGGGCCTTCCCCGTTTCAATCGCAGCTTTTGTTTTTTCAATACCCTCTTTGTTGAGGGGATGATCGGTTAAATAGTCAGTCCAAGATTCCAATTTTCCTTCATCGGGATCTATGCCTAAAAATTCTTTCGCCTGTGGACTTACATAGGTTAAGTTGTGGTCAGTGTCATGCCGATAGAACAGAATTGTACTATTCTCAAGAATACTCCGATATTTTTCCTCGGTTTCCTTAAGCTGTAGTTCCGCTGACTTGCGCTTTGTGATATTCTGGGTACTTCCATAAACTTTTGTGGTGTTTCCATCCTCAATCTTGGTTTTACCTACTGCTCGTACCCACCTTTGATTTGCCTTGGCGGTTACAATTTTGAGTTCAAGATCAAATGGCTCACCTGTCTCAATGGCCTCGCTTACAGCATTTCTTATCGTCTCTCTGTGTTCCCCTTCTTCATAAAACCTAATAGCAGTTTCAAGGTCGGGCTCATATTCTTGGCCTACTTCATGAAGCTTTTTTACTTCCGGAGACCAGTACAGGCTTTCATTTTCTAAATCAACTACCCAGTGACCAATATCTGCTAACTCATACGATTTTTTTAGAATTTCCTCTTCTTGAATGCTTTGTTTTCGTTGGGCAGTAATATCTATCATCAATCCGGTTAACACCTTAGACCCGCCTTCCTTTTCCTGGACGGTTACAAGGTCTTTCAGCCAAACGAGATTACCATCAGCATCGATCATACGATATTCAAACTCATGATCCTCATTCTCTTTCGTTTTCCGGTGACAAAAAGCAACCGTTTGGTCACGATCTTCGGGGTGGATATGTTCCTTCCAAAAAGAGGGGTCTTCATACCAAACTTCGGGCGGGTAGCCTAAAATATTGTTACTTTGAGGGCTTACGTAGGTAAAAGCAAACGTTTCGGCATCGGCTTCCCAAAGAATACCATTAATCGACTCTGCGATAAATTCTAATCGCTCTTTGCCAAAGCTGGATGCCATCAATAGATCTCTAAATTGCTGTTTATATTGCTAATATATACGCATAACTCGATAATTAAAATTAAATGTGGGGGCAAGACTTAAAGCAGCAGAAAATGTGTTCAAAAATTATATACTTACTCTTTATCAAATTCTAGAGTAAAGGTTGTACCTTCTTCAGAGGATTCAAACTTATAGTTACCTTCAAGTTGATTAGTAAGCGTATTAATAAGATTCATACCGAGTGATCCTTTGCGATCTTCAAAATCTGCGGGAAGCCCCACGCCATTATCATTAATACGTAATCTGATAGTGCTGTTATCCTTGTCCAGTCTGATGGTAATGCGACCTTTTTCTCTCCCTTCAAAAGCGTGTTTAACTGCATTAGTAACTACCTCGTTGGCAATTAATGTACAAGGCAATGTTTGGGCCATATCTAAATAAACCGTATCGCATTCACTCTTTAACTCAATTTTAGTATTGGTCTCCATCGTGCTGATCAGGTCAGATGCCAAGTTTTTTATATTTTCTCCCAACGCTACATTGGCGAAGTTCCCCGACTGATACAACTGTTGATGGATACCGGCAACAGCTTTAATTCGATTTGTGCTTTCTTGCAGTGACTTGACGACATCAGGATCATCTTCCTGAAGCCATTGCAACTGCAACATGCCTGCGACCACTGCCAAATTATTTTTCAGTCGGTGATGAATTTCTCCCAATAAGACTTGCTTCTCTTCCAGTGACTCTTCGATTTTCTGTTTTTCCAATTCCCGCTTTGTAACATTTTGATTGGTCCCTATGGTAAGTACAGGATCTCCGGCTTCACTATAAAAATGGCGGGCTTGAGCCTCAACATACTTCAACTTTCCATCCGGGAGTTCAAGGCGATAAGTGAGGTTATATGGTGCTCGGTTTTCCAATGATTCAGAAAAAGCTTGATTAACTCTTTCTCTATCATCCGGATGTATGCGCTTCATTAATATCTCATAGCTCGGCTCAACTTCTTTGGGATCAAATCCTAATATCCGATAGGTCTCATCAGACCAAAATAGCTCATCATCTTTGATATCATGCTCCCAAGCTCCTAAATCTGCAAGTTTTTCAGCTTGGTCAATCCAAGTTCTAAGCCTATCAAATGCCTTTTTGGCCTGCTCTAGTTTATTGACAATTTGTTTCTGTTCCTCTTTGGAGATTGGGCTGTCAACCCCTAAGTCTTGCAATGATTCTGTTAGTTTTTGGTCAATATCTTCACGGATACTCTTCATAAGAACCTCGTTTTATCATTGACATTTAATTTTATGATAAATCGTATCCATGAATAATACATGAAGAGCTTAGAGAGAGTTTATTATTCGAAATAATGATGATTATAAGCATAGTAATACTACCAAAGATATCATGACAATCCTCAGCCGGGTACACCTAAAATCAGAAAATATTAAATCACAAGTCAGTTTTGGTGCTAATCTTATTGCGAAAAATCAGCGAATCGATATTAGTTTTTACGTGGGCTCCGGGGTCATCCTCCATAAGAACTACCGGGTGAATCACGGAAATCCACTCCTTTCGTAATAAGTGCTCCTGAAGCATCCGAACCTACGGGATTCTATTCCTGGATTATAAAACTCAGGTAGCTTTTTTGATGAAATTTTTCGACACCCATCCACTCATCTTTACATCCACTCGGTACCAACCCTCTTTTTCGTCCTTTATATCGACCACTGTTCCATTCTTGAGTGGTTGCGCGATAGTTTGGGTACCCCCATTTGGGCCAGACCGTATATTGAGCATCGATGCGGTAACCACTGCGGGATTATCTACGCCGGCCATCTCATTATCACCCTGGTCGCTGCGGTCGGAATGCAGCAACCTTTCGCGCAGCTTGTCGAGCGGAAAAGCCGGGCCCGGATCTGACTTACGTCCCGGAGAAATCTCTTCATGGCCAAGTATCGATTTAATATCATAGGTATCGATCAGGAGTTCACAAATTTCATAGGTTTTGGTGATCTGTTGTTCTGAGAACCGGTGCCAGTAGGACAGCTTTTCCTCATTGCGGTGTACCGCCTTGATTACTTCCTGTTCTGGATAGGAGCGGCCGAACCAGGAAATATATTGCTCTCCACTTTTAGTTAGCCGTCCTGCATTATCGAGCTCGATGCCTATTGAATATTTATTCAATCCTCGTCGGTCACCCCATGCGCTCTCCCCGGCATGCCAAGCGATCGTGTTGAACGGAATCAGTTGGGTTACCGCTCCGTCACGGCCTATCACCATGTGGGCTGAAGCTTTGACCTTGGAATTGGTGAGCGTTCTCACAGAGGATTCCGCGGAACTGCCGGCGGTATAATGAATCACTATTGTATCCGGAAGATCCTCAGAAAATTCGCCACTGGTGTTGGGTGACGCCACGAAATTGGCAGATTGCTTGTCCAATTTTGCACCTGATATTTTCATGATTTGTTTACCTTAAATATTAGTTGCTTGCCTGCGTGCTGCTTAATTGTTTGGTTACATCCAAAATCAGGCTGGCGGTCAACCGAGAGCGTTCCACAATCCCCTGTAGCTGTTTGGCATCATTGACTACCGGCAAGAAATTCAGGTTATAGGATTCCATCTCTGTGAGAGCATTGCTTCTATTAGCGTCATTGCTCAAAGCCCTGTCAGCACTTATAAATCCGGGCAGTTCCAGGAGACCCTCTCTATCCGACTGATTTAAGAATTTTTCAAATTCCACATATCTTGTATCACTATTTTCAGCCTCCAGATAATTTACCAACAGACTGGCCTCGTACATTCCAAAAAAGGTTCCGTCGCTATCGTTAACGATCACATATTTCAACAAAGAATGGCTCCGAAGAGCTACGAAATAATCTCGTATCGCCGACCAGTAGTAACCACCGTGGCCAAGGCGGAATTCCAGTGATTCCGTCTTGTTCCGAATGAGCTGCGGTATCTTACCTACACTCTCTTTGGTATCGGTTTCGAGCTCGCTTACAGGTATGCCTTTCAGAAGATTTACCTGCGAGTTGATCTCTTTGCTTGATGCCTGTTCAAAGGCAGCTTTCACTTTTAGATCACCAAATTCGAAAGATTCGATTTTGCCCGAGAGAAATAAAATCAGAACCACCGGAAGCAGTGCTAATATTATATCCGAATTTTTGATCTCAAACTTATTATCAGTGCTGGTACGAAGCCAGACAAGCAGTCCAATTACAGCCGCAAATGCCAGCAATGAGAAAATCAGGATTAATTCCATAAATATATGAATTTAGAGGTTTAATACATCTGGAGTATAGATATAGGTTTCATGAGTGGTCGCCGAAAACGTTGAAAGCGGAGTTCACCACCGTACCAAGAAGGGCATTCTTGAATTTGTCGAGACGTGCCTTGGCTAGCCCTTTCTGTTTAAGGGCCTCCATTTTAGCTATGTCCTTCTTGCCCTTTACCAGGAATTCAAAATCATCCCTGGTAAGCTTGTCCTCAGCCATCAGTTGAGTCCAGCGCTTCAGGTCCTCCTTAGCTTCTTCGGCAAAGGCTTTGCCGTCTTCGACAAATTCATCCTTCACATCATCACCAAACTGCCGGGCATGATCAACAAGATTGCTTTTCAACTGATCAATAAAGTCATTAAAATTTGGCATAATCTCCCTTTTAAGGTTTGCGTTTTCCACTTTCAAGCTCCATGATGATATCGAACCCCTCTTCGATATTACCCTTGGACTGCTCTACCATAGTGGTTGAGATCTGTCCCCGTTCTTTCCACATACTTATAAATCCGCCGAGCAGTGAACCCTCCGGATCGATCATAATCTCCCACTGTTGCATGCTCTCTGTATTGTTCGGCCGGCTTTTGGCGTACTCATAAGCTTTCTGAAGCTCGATCTTTAAAGCCTGCACTTCCTCTTCATGGAGTTCGTAGAGTTGGGTAGCCTTATCCATCATATTCAGCGATTCCACTTTCAGGTTTACCGCTTGCTGATATGCCTGCTCGCTAAAAGCGGCTTGCATGCTGCTGCAGCTAACTGTTACGTACATCATGAGCAAAGCAAAAAGCCCAGTACGACTATTAGAGGATAGGAAATTCATGGTAATCAGGATTTGAGTTTAAATTCAGTAAGATCATCTTCAATAATGCCCATGATTTTGTTTACAATATTATTACGCTTAAATCTTGCAACTAACTTTGCTGCTGACCGGGTAAAACCGCCGTCAATGTATTGATTGATAAGCCGATCAATTACAATTTTTGTCCGGTCGGTAACTTTGTGACGCAATTCATCCAGTTCACGATCGGTCATTTCCAGAGTTTTCCAGTGCAGCGGGAAGGCTTCGTCTTTGGCATCGCCTACCAACGGGATGATGGGTAAAAAGCGTTTGCCGTTTTTTTGATAGGAAAATCGTTCAAAGTCTCCCTCGTCATATTCACCGAAAATAGAATTCTTTTTAGCTTGCTCAACCGGTAGAGCGAAGTATCGCCGCAGAAATTGCTGACAATTACGGCGCCCAAGCTGAAAATCGTGCATGCGGAACTTCTTTGACATGAATCCGCCGAATCCATTCAAGAATCCCGAAGCGATAGGGTATTCGGCCTTTTGATCATCTTGTGTGTAGCGAGTGGGGGCAATTAAGAATCGGCTATAGACATCGGAAGAATTGGCTAGAATAAGCTCATCAGGTTTAAAACGCGATTGGGCAATTAGACTACCGAATAGTTGGGAAAATACACTGACAATATCGTAGTCTTCAAAGTTAGCTGGCTTTTGAAGCGTATTCATCTTTTCGCTGGGGAAAGGATCGACCATAAGAACACTGCGACTGACATTTTCTGCACCACGGGGATTGTATTGATTGTCGCCGGCCAGAGTTTGACGCGCCAGCTCCAAAGGTTCATTATCCATAACGCCTCCGTCTACAGAAAGAAAGTTAAACTGATCCTGGTTATTCGAAGGCCAGCTGGGAGCGATATTTTGCATTTCTATACACTTATTTGGGGCTGAAGAATCTGATGGATCGGGGCGCAGTGGCACCGGCCAAGATCGTAAATCATAATGAGAAAAGGGTCGCTCAATTAGGCGGGGTGCCAATCCACCCGGGAAGGCACCGGTAGCAAGTGCCACTTTTTTCAGAAGATCCCAGTTTGGATGAGTATCGTTTTTGGGGTTGAGCCATTCGGTTTCCCGCGATTGTGGTTGATGGTCACTTAACAGGAAGTGAAAGAAATCGGTATGCTGAGTAATGGTATGCCCCTTACCCGATCGTCCCTTAAACTGGATATCATACGGTATGCCCTGCAGGTTTGTAACGGTCAGGTAAAGATGCAGCATCTCGGATATATAATCCGGCCGGGTTCCGCTCCCATTAAATCGGATAGTTGCATCAGCTATGTCATCAAGGATAGTAGAGTCGAGCAGGGACGTAACTTTACTGTTTGCCTTTTTTAGATCATTAGCCCGCAATAGTTTGGAAATATCAACTTGATCGACCCATGCGTTATAGAGCTTATTATGGCTGATTTCATCCGGGGTTGGTTCTCGACCGGGCAAACAGGTAATATTAGTAAATGAATCATTAATCATGGCGGCCAGCATGGCAGCTGTCATGCCTCCGGCCGAAGCGCCGGTGATAACCTTAAGCTGAACTTTGTGAGGTGGCGCTTCATCACTCCCCCTTTTTTTTGCTTTGTCCCATTCATTTAGGGCCTGCAGCAGAAAGTCAATCACTCCCCCGGTGTAAGCCCCAGCTGAAACGGCACCGGCCATAACAAGTCCAATTTCAAAGGTGTTTTTTTCCATAGTAAATATTTATGACCACACTCTATTAAAATAATTGGTAGCGGTGATACTTATTACAGGTATCCCATTGGGGTTACATATGTCTACCTCTTGATGTTTTTAAGTTATTGTTAATTATTATTTTAGCTATATAAATTTATTTTTACAAGTATTTAAAAGTAATTTTAAATACACTCAATTTAGTAAGTGTTCTTTATGATTCTTCATCTAGCTTTTCTTAAAATTTGTAGGATTTATTTTAGTAATCCCAAAGTACAATCTAACGGGAATTTCAAATTCTTTCTCGGAGCATTTATAAAATGTGGGATAATTTTGACAAAACAGTAAGAGAGGATCCAATAAAGACCGTCACTCGATCAGTGATTTCTCATGGGAAAGATGATAACACAGGAGATGTAGTAATCAACTATTTAGCTAACAAAGAGGTTGATGCAGAATGGGATAAAAAATAAAAAAGGCTACATCCGTAAAGATGAAGCCTTTTGCTCCGTGATAGTTGACGACCTGCGAACTATATTTTCCGTCAAATGGCCTATCAGAGTCGTTAACAAGGGTTGAAAGGGTATTAGATACGAAGTTAACATCTCAAAACTGCTAAAAATCCACCCATTTCTAAATAATGCGAACCATAGGTTTAACAGAGAAAAATGTTAAGTCGAAGGTCAAAAAGAGGAAGAAAAAGAAACGGAAAAGTCGAGCAGAACAGCGTAAAATTTATCAGGAATTGCTTGACTCAGGAAAGGTGAAAAACTAAGCCGAAATTGCTCGGAAATTTGATTTTTCTCGGCCGTGGATTTCTAAGTTTTGTCTTGGGAACACTCTGGAGATATGAAGTCCAAAAGAGACTCATTAAGAAGTCTCCAAAATCTGAAATTAAAGATTATATTGCTTAGTAAACTCCTCCACTACCTCTCCAGTTTTCTCCAAGAAGGAATCGAGTTAAAAAATCAATATTTCTAATTCTAAGGTACTATTTTGCCGACTTTTCCACCATTTCAGGTTTCCATTTACCTGATCGTACATACTTTTGGTACCAAGATACCGCTACATGTGCTGCCTCGCTAAGTTTGTCCGACTCTTCATAAAGATGAGAAGCTCCGGGAATAACCGCCAGTTGCTTGGGTCCATCCAATTTCTTTAAGACCTTTTTGTTGCCACCAACAATGTTAAAATCAAGCTCACCAACAATTAATAATATGGGAGTCTTGATTTCCGGCAGATCAAATTTATTCAAATCAATAGATCCGCTTATACAAACGACGGCTTTTATTATATCTGGCAACTCCGATGCAACTTGTATCGCAGGTCCCGCCCCGCGTCCGCTGCCACAGTAAGCCAAGTCAAGATCTCTGTACTCGGAATGACTATGCAACCAATTGGTCGCAGCCAATAAACCCTTGGTTAAGAATTCAAACCCATCGGCAACACTTGAAAAATTCTCGTAAACATCCACCGTATCAAAGATAAGTGTTCCATACCCAGCCTGCTGAAAAGCAAGTGCTAATCGGTGTTCGTGGGGCATTAATGAAGAACGTCCATAACCGTGCGAAAAGATAATCAGACTTTTTGCACTGACCGGCAAACTAAGTTTACCATCTATGCGGTGTCCACTAAAAGGGAGTTCCATTGTAATCTCGTACATAACCACTCCTCTATGTTTTTATTTAAGATGATACCATAACTTATATAACTGTCATATTTGGGCTGTAAGTATTGATAAGGACTTCCTGTAAGATTATTCCCTAAGGGTACTTAATGGATTGAACTACATTTGTCAAAAGGATGCCATTGCAAGGTCAAGCGCTAATCCACGGTAATTTTGAAGTAACACAAGAAGAAATATTTACAGCCGCTTTTTTACTATCCGGATGACAAAAACATTTAAAGATTACGGAAGAAATATGACTAATCATCACAATACGTTTGTACGATGGCTGCACGAAGTAGCAAATGAAGATGTTGCCGAAGTAGGGGGCAAAAATGCATCTCTCGGAGAAATGATACAACACTTAGAGCCATTGGGCATCAATATACCTACGGGATTCGCCACAACCTCCTCGGCATACCGAACTTTTATCACGCATAATAAACTCCAAAATCCCATAAAACAATCTTTACAACGCTACCACAACAAGACTATTTCTGTTGAGGAGGCAAGCCGCCAAATTCGTGAGTTGATACAACAAGGAACCTACCCGCCGGAAATAGCAAAAAGTATCCGGGAAGGCTATAAGCAATTGTGTGAAAGGTATAATACCCAAAACGTAGATGTAGCGGTCCGCAGCAGTGCTACGGCCGAGGATTTACCATCAGCCAGCTTTGCGGGTTTGCAAGAAACCTATCTTAATGTGCAGGGAACAGATGAGTTGTTGGAAGCCTGCAAAAATTGTTTTGGCTCACTTTTTACTGCCCGCGCCATTGTCTATCGCGAAGAAAAAGACTTCGATCATTTTAAAATTGCGCTTTCGGTAGGTGTTCAAAAGATGGTTCGCGCCGATAAAGCCTGTTCGGGCGTCATATTCACTATCGACACCGAAACGGGCTTCCCCAATGTAATTGTCATTAACGGCACCTGGGGCCTGGGCGAAAATGTAGTGCGCGGTATCGTAAATCCGGACCAGTTTATCGTATTTAAACCGCTGCTTGATCGGAATGGCCTCATGCCTATCATCGAGAAAAAACTAGGCAACAAAGAACAGAAAATGATCTATAGCTCTGATGATGGCAGCAGGGTCAAGAATGTAAATACAACTCCCGAAGAACAGTCGAAATATGTTTTAAACGATACCGAAATCATGACCCTTGCGCAATGGGCTAAAACTATTGAAAAGCACTACCATCGTCCCATGGATATTGAATGGGTCAAAGATGACCGAACCAATGAGCTTTACATCGTACAGGCACGCCCCGAAACGGTACATTCTTCCCTTTATGAAGAAAAGATATTTAAAAATTATGGCCTTCTTGATAAAAAAGCCCCTGTATTACTTACGGGACTAAGCATCGGCAGCAGTATTGTCAATGGCATCGTCAAAAAAGTAAAAAGTGTGGATGATCTCGGTTCTATCACTTCTGACCATATTATAATTACCCAGATGACCGAACCGGACTGGGTACCTTCTATGAAGAAAGCTGCAGGCATCATTACAAACTCAGGGGGACGAACCTGCCATGCTGCCATTGTAAGCCGGGAGCTGGGCATCCCTGCCATTGTAGGCACCCAACATGCCACGACCGTCTTAAAGAATGGCCAGGAAATAACGCTTTCCTGTGCAGAAGGTGACGAGGGTAAGATTTACGATGGGCTATTGGAGTTTACTGTTGAGGAAATTGACCTCAGCAACCTGCCCAAGATCTCTACTGACATTATGCTAAATATGGCCGTGCCAGAATCGGCTTTTAAGTGGTGGCAACTTCCAGTACAAGGTATTGGACTGGCACGTATGGAATTCATCATCAGCTACCATATCAAAGTACATCCCATGGCGTTAATTCATTTCGATAAAGTAATCAAGGAAAGCGACCGCCGTAAGCTTCAAGAACTGACCCGCAACTTTGATGACAAAGCTGAATATTTTGTAGAGCGATTGTCGCAGGGAATCGCTAAAATTGCGGCCTCCCAATATCCCAATCCGGTAATATTACGGACCAGCGACTTCAAAACCAATGAGTATGCCGGACTCATTGGTGGCGATACCTTTGAGCCCGAAGAGGGAAATCCCATGCTAGGATGGCGCGGTGCCTGCCGCTATTATAGTGATGACTATCGACAAGGGTTTGAGCTCGAATGCAAAGCCATCAAAAAGGTGCGCGAAGAAATGGGGCTAGATAATGTCGTTGTTATGATCCCATTTTGCCGGACGGTGCTAGAAGCTCAAAAAGTACTGCAAGTGATGGAAGAAAATGGATTAAAACGCGGAGAGAAAAACCTACAGGTATATATGATGTGCGAAATCCCCTCCAATGTGATATTGGCCAAACAATTTGCAGAGTATTTTGATGGATTTTCTATCGGATCTAATGATTTAACACAGCTTGTTTTAGGAGTTGATCGTGACTCTGCTGCACTCTCTTACCTGTTTGATGAAAATGACGAGGCCGTCAAACAAGCGATCAAAGACGTTATCAAAAAAGCTCACAAGGCGGGAGTCAGAGTGGGGTTTTGCGGTCAGGCGCCAAGTGATAATCCCGATTACGCTGCATTTTTGGTGGATACAGGAATCGATTCCATTTCATTAAATCCGGACAGTGTTGTACAAGTCATTAAAACGATACATCAGCTCGAAACCAAAAAGAAGCCTACAAAAGTTTGACCTTAAGCAATCAGACATTGCAATAATGAAAAGAGCGCTGACACTTGGGAGAATTGCAGGAATTCGGGTACAGGTTCACTGGACTTTCGTATTACTAATCCTTTGGATCACCTTTTCCGGAATATGGGCTGAAACCAGCACGGCAGGTATTCTATGGAGCAACTTCTTTGTCATTGTTTTATTCGGATGTGTAGTATTGCATGAGTTGGGGCACGCGCTTACGGCCAGACAATTTTCCATCCAAACAAAAGAGATTACACTTTTACCCATTGGCGGTGTAGCAAGTTTAGAGGACATTCCTGAAGAACCACGAGAAGAGTTACTCATTACACTGGCAGGTCCGGCCGTAAATATTGTGATTGCTTTTCTCCTGTACTTGGTCATCCCATTCGATTTCTTACAGGAATTGGATGAAACACAAATCCAACAATTTTTCAGCGAAATATCTGCCGCAACTTTTTATTTCTGCTATTTTACGCTAACGTTATATTGGCAGTCTTTAATTTTATCCCCGCTTTTCCTATGGATGGCGGTCGCATTCTTCGAGCACTTCTTTCCATGCGGCTAGATCGGGTTAAAGCAACGCAAATAGCTGCAAACCTGGGACAGCTTGTAGCCGTCATATTTTTCTTTTTGGGATTGCTCTATAATCCGTTCCTTGCATTAATTGGCGTTTTTATTTTCTTCGGTGCTTTTGGAGAAAACGTTATGGTACAGCATCTCACGCTCCTTCAAGGATATAATGCAAAAGATGCCATGATGACCGATATCACCGTACTCGATCCAGACGATTCCCTGGAATCAGTAATTGAGTTAATTCTTTCGGGCACGGAACGCGATTTTATCGTGACGAATTCGGATGGTCTTAGACCTGTGGGAATCGTTTATAACCAGAACATTATACAAGCAATGAAAGCAAAAGACGGACCGCTAACCGTTAAAGATGTGATGAACAGCAATTTTGATATTATTAACGAATCAGATGAGCTGACAGCGATCTATCGAAAAATGCAATCCGAACAAAAGTCATTTTTTCCGGTTACCGATGGCAATCGTCTGAGTGGCGCCATCGACAGAACCAACATTAATGAATTTATGGTCTTCAAATCATCTGTAGCTTATTGATCAAAACGTACTTTTTGAGCCGCTTTTTTGTGCCACTGTTCCATAAAATGGATTACTTTTTTATCGGCTACATTAACGAAGTTTTTATAGGCTTGCGAGACAGCATAAAACTGTTCTCTTTTGCTCAGGATAACGATTTCAGCCGTTTTTGATGCAATTTTTCGAGCTTGACGAATCCCAGCTACAGGGGCAGCCACCACTACTTTTTTAGGATTTTTGGTGCGACACATGTTGATGGCTGCAAAAATGGTGGATCCCGTAGCAATGCCATCATCCAACAAAATTACTACCCGATCAGTTAAATCCGGCAATGGTTGTCCCCGACGGTACTCTTTTATCCTGCGCTGAATTTCTTTCTTCTCCCGTTTTATCACTTTTTCGATGATTTCTTTTGTCAAATACTTATTCGACCACGGATTTAAATACAGACTCCCATCTTCTGCCAAAGCCCCGAAGGCTGCTTCGGGCTGCTGAGGATGTCCTAGCTTGCGGACAATAATAACGTCAAAGTCACATTCCAAATGGAGCGCTGCATAGTATCCCACTTCGACGCCCCCGCGCGGAATACTCAAGATCAACGGCCGTTCCTGCTGATATTTTTCAAGTGCTCTGCCAAGTTGTTTTCCTGCATCTTCTCTATTTTGAAACATACTTTACTTTTTATTTTCCCTTATTGATCCAAAAAAAGATCAATTTGGTCGATACATTTTTTTAGAGCCTCATCTTCAGTTTCGCCACTGCCGGAAATTTTCATTCCTTGTTTATTGGCAACGGTAACTTTAATACCCTCCCAGTGCTTTTCATTATTCTTCACTGAAAATCCCCGGTAACTCTTTGAGGCTAATAAATGTGGACGCTCATGAAATACCGGGTCCATATCATATCTATATTTTGATTCATCCATAATTAGAGATCTTTTACCAGTCCTTGGTTTTTAGCTTCAATACTGTATCTCGTGTGCGGCACAGCTTCCAGACGCCCTATAGCAATGGGTTTACCTGTAGCCTGACAGATGCCATAGGTTTTATTCTCAATACGTTCCAGTGCCTCATTGATATGCTGAATATATTCTCGATTCCGTTCAATCTGCAGATAATTCATCTCAGCTTCCTGCTCATCAGACCCTACATCTCCCATATGGTGCGCCATTGATGAATAATCAGCATCGTTTGCATCGCTTAAATTTTCTTGCGTACGCCGAATATTTTCGAGTTTCTCCTGCACTTCGGTACGATTCTTAAGAAGCAGCTTTTTGTAATATTGTAACTCCTTTTCATTGAATGGAGTTTGAGGCGTTTGTTCAGCAGTCATGTGATTAATAGGTCTATTAACAGTTTTTTGATCTATATGTAATAATCATTTTAAGAGAAGGGAAGTCTATAGGAACACAACTGAGATTATTGTAATACATTAACCTACACTCTTAGTAAACTCACCTTGTAAGTAATGTCCTTACAAAGACGTAGTAGATTTTATAAAACAGACTGCGGGAAGTTCGTACAACTGTAATTCGCGCTGAATAGTACTATGCTAAAAAACGACGACTATTTTGTTATCTGCGCAATCCAAAAAGCTCATTTTCTCAGCCCGAGATCTCACCAAAGTATATCAAATGGGAGAAGTTCAGGTACAGGCTTTACACGGTATTAATTTAGAAATTTTTGCCGGAGAAGTGGTCGTATTACTGGGGGCATCGGGCAGCGGAAAATCTACGCTTGTAAATATTTTAGGTGGATTGGATACCGCCAGCGGTGGGCAAGTCACCTACCGCGATATTGATTTGACGAATGCCTCAGAAAAACAGCTCACCAACTTTCGTCGCCTTAATGTTGGTTTTGTCTTCCAGTTTTATAACCTGATCCCCAGCCTCACAGCTAGAGAAAACGTGGCTATCGTCACCGAGATTGCCGAACATCCGATGACGCCCGAAGAAGCTCTAACACTGGTAGATTTGAGTGACCGCATGGATCACTTTCCGGCCCAGATGTCGGGCGGTGAACAACAGCGCGTGGCTCCGGAGACCGACCTTGATTCCCTGAACCCTGAAGATGAATTGGGCCCGGTTTTAGATATCGATTCCATGGATTTTTATACCATGATGGTGGGCATCAGTGAAGACCTTCAGGTAGAAATCCCAGAACAAGAGTATGGTAACCTGCGAACACTGAAAAACATCAGAGAATTTTTAAGAAAATCGGTTTGAGAAAATGGGTTCTCAAAACTTTGCTACGTGCCGCAGCGGAGCTACGGTACAAATTATAATCAATTGTTGTTAGCCCCCTTACGCCACCCTCTCCATACGGGATATCCATCTTGATCGCGCAGCCGTAATCTCATCTCTCCACGATTTATCGAAGCAGCAATCAATGCCGGTGCGCCGTCAAACGTAATTCTGGAACCGGTGATAGTTACCTTATCGCCTTTTGTAATCTTTTCTTCCTGCTTTTCCATATACCAGACCGGGCCCAAGTGAACGGGCATTGTATCCGAATCGGTGGCAACCACGACATGTACGCCCATGCGAGCGGCATTTCTCCGGCCAGGATTGTAGGTTACCTCAACTACTTCGCCCTCGATAGTCTCAATCGCAGCTGCATCGTATTCTCGCTCGTACATCTGCTTTTTCATCGTTTTACCAGATCGCTGCTGAGCCCACGTGGTTGTTACTAATGGCCCCACCAATGCTACCAACACCATAGTTGTTAATAATCTTTTCATATCGTCCTCAAAGTTTGTGTTTGTTAAAAGTTGATGCTCCATCCCACTCCAATACTAAAATCTGAAGCGGATTCTGTTAGGCCGATCATCATATTCGTACTAAGATTTATTTGAGCAGATACCCTGTAATTCAAACCCGCGCCGATACTTACGGGAGGATCTACCTCATCAATAATTTCAGTAGATCCAAAAAGTGACGCCGTCGTCATCCACTTACCATCCTTAAACATACGTCCCAGCGCCGCGCTATAGCTCAGCATATTATTTAGATTCAAATCATTCATATCGCCCAAAACCCAATACATGCCGCTTAGCATCATCAGGTATTTCTGTTGGATGCGCTGAGACCAGCTTATTCCACCACCTACATCCCAGCCTCCGGTGCCATAGCCGGAATTTTCATCCGTAAAGGGAATTTTGACGCCCCAGTTGCTCGAAATGCTGGTACGTGCCGACGGGCTACTCCAAAGCTTAATATTTGCTGATAATGATGGATCACCGAAATGAGTTTTACTGAAATTTACGGTATCAGCTTTTCCCAAATCTATGGTGTGTTTTCGCTGGCCACGCCCTCCTCCCTGCTGCTGTTGACGGGTACCAGCCAACCTGCTTTGAGGTCCACCAGTAGGCAGTGTCCCCGACCGGGTGTAAGAAACCCACGGCGTATTTTGGGTAATCAACGGGATAGAAAAATATACGCTCCCTTTATCTCCGGACATGCCCAAGCTATTGCTGAAGTAAAAGCTGCCGGTACGCTCCGTAAAATAATAGGAGCCCGTAGCATATTGGAGCGATCCGGAGTAGTACACATCTTGCGCTCGTAGCTTTCCCCCCGATGAACTCCATAACAACATTGCTGCCATCATAATCAGTATACCTCTATCGCGGGAATCCACGGATTAATCGGTCGATGCCCGGGCCTGTTGATTCAGGCGCTTTGTTAATCGCTCCATGGTACGCACGGCCTCATCAGCCTGACTTGTCATATCTTGTAGGTTTTGTCGAAGTCGATCCATATCACGTTGCATATCGCGATCGCGCATCATCGCTTGATCTTTCATCATCATATCGCAGCGATCAGCGGCATTTTTCATTGTTCCCAGGGTCATCTGCATCTGCTCGTTAAAGCGATGCATCATCTGGTATTGATTTTTCATCTCCTCATTTTGGACCTGCTGCATCCGACGATTCATCTCTTGGTTCATGGTCTGCGTGCGCTCCATCAGATCGTTCATCTTTTGCATCATCTGCTGCATTTGTTGCATATTCTGCTGCATCTGCTGTTGCTGTCCGGTTTGCTGGGCAAAAACAGAATAATGCCCGCCCCATGAGAGTATTAATAGTGATACCATAAGTAAATATTTCATTACTGTAGTGCTTTATTAGGGTTAGTTAACACTGTAAAGTTCACCATATTAGTCTAACAAAGAGATGCTCTCTTGGTGTAATTTTCCGTAGATAAGTTACTCATAGATTAGTAGTGCAAAACCCTACAGCTTAATCATATAAGCAAAGAATAGTCATACCTTATCATCTAAAGAAGCGTTCTTGTCCCAAAATCCCTTATCTAAGCGTAGGGATTTTCCCTGTCGACAACTTTCTCTTTTTTCAATTACCCTTTAAGCAATCAAAACAAACTAATAGAGAGCATATATCATGAAAGAAAAAGTAGTATTGGTCACTGGAGCTGGTTCGGGCATAGGGAGAGCAACGGCAGAACTTTTTGCGGTCCACGGAGCTTTTGTTGTCGTCGCTGATAAAAATCTTCAAGCAGCAAAGGAAACACTCAAACTAATTAAAAAATCAGGCGAAAAAGGGCTGGCACTTGAAGTGGATATCAGCCAGGAAAAGCAGGTTAAATCTCTCATTGAAGAAACGATCGACCGCTTTGGTCAGCTTAATTATGCCTGCAACAATGCCGGTATTGAAGGTGAGCAGGCGTTCACTACAGAATGCTCCACTGAAAATTGGTCAAATGTCATTGACATAAACCTTCGTGGTACCTGGCTGTGTATGAAATATGAAATTCGCGAAATGCTCAAATTTTCTGACGGTGCCATTGTTAACATTTCATCAATTGCCGGCCTGGTGGGACTTACAGGCATCCCGGCCTACGTATCCGGCAAACATGGTATCAATGGATTGACAAAAACGGCAGCCTTAGAATACGCCGACCAAAATATAAGAGTTAATGCCGTATGTCCGGGCGCAATACAAACTGCCATGATTGACCGCTTTGTAGATAGCGAAAGCCAAGAGCGCAAAGACTTGATCGCGGCTCATCCGTTGGGGCGATTTGGTCGCCCGGAAGAAGTTGCCGAAGCGGTAGTTTGGCTCTGCTCTGATAAGGCTTCCTTCATCACGGGACAAACCCTGGCCGTAGATGGTGGATATACTATTCGGTAATCTTTATATATCTCTTACCTACCAGAACTGTAAGCATTAAAAAAAGCCAGCGATGTTCCTTTCGTCGGTATAACCCGAGTCAAGTTCTAAAGGTATAATCTCAGTCCCTTTAACAGGACACCCTTACTCACTGGCTTTGACTGCCGGCACTTTTCAGATACCGACAAATTTAACTGATACACACTACTTCATTCTTCCGATAGGATAAACAAAATAGAAATCTACAGGCATTTTTTAGATTACTTTAAGGTAGTGCCGTAGCAAAACCTGAAAGCGTGTAAATATCAGTATGTCAATTACTCTCTCTAAATCTCAGTATAAATATAACACTCAACCTGCAATCTCATTGTAAGGTCTTTAATAATTGGGATGTAGAAATTTCACCTACATGATTTTATATAAGCCATCTAAAGCTGATGGTTACTGTTTATCAAAATCTATTTCGTCCTTTGAGCTCTGTTTAATTATCTTCTTTTCGACATTTTTATGAACTTGCCTTCCACTCAAGTAGTCGTAATACTGCTGGTAGTAGAAACAGCGCAGCCAAAAGAGTCAAGAAGATACCCAAAATAGCCAGCTCTCCAATCGACTCCATCCCCGGATGCAGGGAAAATAGCAACCCCCCAAATCCAACGATCGTCGTAAATGCACTTACGGTAATATGTTCTCCCGTCGAGTATAACACTTTAGTAATAGATCCTTTACCCTCCTCCAAATACCGGTGCACGATATGAATGCCACTGTCATCGCCAATACCCAAAACTGTTGGTAATACAACCAAGTTGTAGAAATTAAGTTGCCACCCAAATGCAGGCATCAGCCCAAACATCCACAAAAAACTTGTAGCAAGAGGTAGCAATGCCAGCAATGTCCACTTGATACCCCCCAACACCAATAATTTAAATATAATGATGATAGAAATTGTCAATACAACCATTATCGGGGCTTCATCAATCATCAATCGCAACATATCAGATGCCACAATTGATGTTGACCCTGCATAATATGTTTTGTTCTCACTAATTTGAACTTTCCCGACATCATCAGCAAAATTCATTGAATTACGTCCATCGCCCAAGCTTACCAATGGATAAATAATTACCAAGTTTCCTACCCCACCACTTTTTGATGTAAACGGATTTCGTAAAAAGTCGGGGACCTCCTCTATCGATATAACCTGGCGAACAGAGGCTGCTCGATTAAGCTGTTCGAGCTGCTCATCATCCTGATCTTTAAGAAATGGGTCGTCAAGAAGTTGTCGAATATCTGCTAATCTGCTCAGCTTGTCCCGTTTTCGCTGTTCCGTTGTCGGGAATCGATCCTGGAATATCTCCACCCGGTCAACGGTGGAAGTCACGGTATCTACGGCTATTCGATTACGCAATATTTTTGCCACCTGCTGAGCATCATCGGGCGTATTTGTTACAATATAAGCAGCATTTCGAGTGCTCCGATCGCTGTACGCCTTACGAACCTTGCTATTTAATTCTTGGTATCGGATATATTCGGGCTCAAGTTCACTAAAATCATATTGAAAACTCACATTCGACAGATTTATAAAAGCAAAAATGGTAAGCCCAATACCCACTAAAAAAATAGCTGGAATAAATATTTTACTACTGGTAAACGTGTCATTCCGTTCCTTTACTTCTCCCTTATCCGCTGAAATATGCAAGTTTAAAAATCGAAACCGCTCCAAAACACTTATAAGAGCTGGTAAAAACATAATATATGCCAAGATTGCAAACAGGATTCCGAGTCCTGCAATCATACCAAACTCACTAAAGCCTTTGAAATCGGCGATCATTAATACAAAAAAGGCGGCCGAGGTCGTAATCCCCACCACTGTAATGGCCTGACCTGTGGTCATAAAAGTAGTAACTAAAGAGTCAGTCACTGTAAAACCGTTGCCACGCTCCTCGGAATATCGTGCAAAAAAGTGGATACCAAAGTCGATCCCCATCCCAAATAATAGTAATCCAAGAGTAGACGTCATGATATTCAAATTTCCGAGCAGCAGGTAAGCAAATCCAAACGTCCAGCATAGGCTCAACACAAGCGGAAATGCCATAATAATCACGATAGAAGGAATACGAACAATTTCTTGTAACAGGATAGAACCATTAAATGCTACACCTGCTGAAATACGATAACTCTTATAAAAAAAATAAATTACCACAACCAGTAATAGCATAAATACCCCCATCCCAAATGATTCTTTGACATCTTTGGTAATAGTCTCCACTTCGATAAGGGTTCGAAGAAGCCGGCCGGCAAGTGTCACTTCCATATCCGGATGAAAAGAGGCCGGTTTTATTTCATCAACTAACTGCTGCATAGTCCGGTAAGCATCACGGATAAATTGCAGGTCCGTCTGCGAGCCGGACGGGTAAAACTTAACCACCATTGTGAGGGAATCCTCTGACATCAGATATTCTGAACCGATAAGCTCATCATACATCGAATCGAGCGCTTCGGACAAGGAATCGGTGGGCGAATCATCCTCATCGAGCTCGAAATAAAAGGGATTGGCTGCTTTTTTGGCCTCATCAATTCTATTTTCAAGAAACTCCTCCAGCAAATCCAGCTCATGCTCTGTGGCAAAGTAGAGGGCATTATTTTTGAGAAAATGAATTTCTTTACGAAACTCAGCCCGAGTAAAAAACGGCTCTTCCGATCTCGGATTTTCCAAGGAAAGCGCTTTAGAAATTAGTGTTTCAGCAAATTTTTTGTTGGCCTCAAACGATGGACTTTCAATAGCCATCGCCATTTCGTTTTCGGCCCCAACTTGCTCGCGAAGCGTATTTATGGCCTGTACACTCGGGTAGGATTGGGGGATTAACTTTGAAAGGTCATTATCAATTTTAAGATTGGTTGCCAACCAAAATCCTGCAACAGCCGTAGCAATACAGCCTAACAAAATACGGTAGGGGTTTGCTACAATATAATGAATAGCAGGATATAAGAAATTAAACAAGCGCTCAATCATAGAGCCTTCTCCATAGTATTACAATAACATTTGCCCTCTTACTATTTAATAGTAATACTAATTGGGATAAATTTCTCTTACTATTTGATGATTTAGAAAACTATCTCTAAAAAATCATCATTCTATGGGATGATTCTGTTCTGAGAGAAGACCTAATTAAAACTAGTGATCCAGTCAATAATTTTCCATGCAGGAGATGTAGTAATCAACTATTTGGCTAACAAACGGGTTGATGCAGAATGGCAGGAAATAAAAAAGTGCGAACCCGAAAAAGTTCAGGTTCGCACTGTCGGTCTAAGTGGCTCCCCGCGAGTCCCTGAAATGCGAACACTTTTTACCATAATAATGCCTCTCAGGTCTGTTAACAAGGGTCCAAACGGTATTAAGTATCAGATTTACTACCAAAAATTGGCCGAAAAGTACCCAAATTGGAGTAATGCGAACAAATACAAAATGGTTAATTCTGTTAACCGAAAACCCAAGAAAAAGGGCAAAAGTAGAGAGGAGCAGAGGGAAATATTTGAACAACTACTAGCTTCTGGAGAGGTAGATTCGCAAGCTGATATAGCTCGAAAATTTGATTGTTCTCGGGCTTGGGTTTCTAAGGTATTGTCTTGAGAACACTCTGAGCTATGAAGTCTCCTGCTTGTTCATAAGGTAATGTTCTGAGCATAAATTAATTATCAAATTGAAATACATGGATCAAAATTTTAAGCTCCAATCTATTTTGCGCCTCTAGTTACATGCCCGTACTTCAGAAGACCTACAAATATAGCGCCCCCCAGAGCGTTACCTATTGTCGCCATTGTGAGGAATAAAAAGTAATCCATAAATCCTATCTCAGTAGAGGTAAATAGCCCAAACAGTACTTCGACGTTACCTGCGATCGAGTGTGGTAGATGAAGTATTCCGATTGTTGCGGTAATAATCCAGATGATAAAGACCCGGCTGATTGTTTCCTGCGCGGCCGTAATAAGCCATGCCAGCAACCCCATTAACCATCCGGCAAATATCCCTGCGAGCAAAAGCCAGTGAAGCGGATGAGTAACGAGTTTCAATGCAATCGTTTCAAATGCTTCAGGCGATACAACTCCCAGACCCGGCATCAAGAGCACGGCCAAGCCTGTGAAAACTATGCCTCCAAAAATATTGCCGACATAGACAATACCCCAGAGTTTTAATAGCTGTTTAAAAGACGCCTGCCCATCAATTACGGGCATTACAGCCAGAGTAGTATGCTCAGTGAAAAGCTCGGAACGACCTAGGATAACTAAGATGAAACCGACGGCATAAGCGCTTGCAAGCAGAAGCTCTGTAGTCAAATCACCAAAACTACTTGCCGACAGAGTCAGGAACACTCCCATCAGTAACGGACCAAAACCAATATCCAGACCGGCAGAAAAACTGGACATCGACAGGCCTACGAAATCCCGGTTAAGCTCATGCTTTCCTTTCTCAATAATCGATATTAAGACTTCTGTCGTAGGCTTCATATCCATATAAAGACCTTGTCTAAAACTATATTTGTAACCTGTAAAAATAATTCTTCCGGTATATCAGGGAAATATACCCTTTTTATTGGTTTTTATCTCTCAAGAATAAATGAGTGATGTTTATCAGCTTAATCACATTGTATTTACTAATAGATTATAAACGCTACAACAAAATATTATTAGATCTATTTTGACTGATAGTCAAAGTGAGGCCGTCATTCAATCAACAGTTTTGTTATAAAGTGCCCAAACCTCTACGTTAAAATGATCCAGTTTTTAGGGAGGAGGTCAATATTATTTTCCCAATCCTCCGCGCGAGGCCAGTACCTCCCCTATTTATATACCCCTCCCGGTGCGAATGCCCGATTTTATTTTTCAAAATTTTATGACGTACTAATCACAATCTTTTGCTCAAAATCATGATTTTTCTATTGACTCTATATAACTTAGCCGAAATCGCAGTTGTTATTCTTGGCATGATGGCGCTGTCAGCCTCGGTTCAACTCCGAACTCTATTTGGAAAAAATCACAATCAACACAAAATTGCCAAAATTTTGCTCGATACATTATCGTCAAGAGAAAATAGCCGACATGGGACTCAGTGATTTAGCAGAAGATCAAATAAATCCCGTTGCCAAATGGTCGACTATTGTAGAGAAATCAGAAAAGGAAGCAACTTCATGGGTCCAATAGCAGATTTTCGGATACATTTATCGTTCATGCGACAAATTGAAGAAGTTGGCTATCGATATATGTAAGAAGTCATTGTTGTAGATATTCTGCTCATCCTTTTATAAAAATAAAAACGCCATAGGTGTCGCAGGTCATATTACTATTAATTAGATGGATTATATCTGATTCGGGCGTAATCATATCCCATAAAAAACAGCAATTAAGCAAAGTTGTAAAAAAACTCTGTATAATCAATAATTCTAACCTAAATAAGAGACGAGTAATAAATTGCATGGAAGAATTTATTGTTTTTATTACCCTACTGATAATTCTTCCACTCTTTGTATGGGAACGCATCAGGCATGATATCGTCGCTTTACTGGCCTTGTTCACACTTGTGATCGCTGGCATTATTCCTGCCGAGAATGCGTTTTGGGGTTTTGGCCATCCGGCCGTAATTACCGTTGCTGCCGTACTCGTAATTGGCAAGGCGCTGGAATTTTCCGGACTGGTTGACGTAATGGGCAAATGGGTTATGAAAATCGGTGACAACCTGTTGCTGCAAATTACTGTCTTATCAATACTTGTAGCCGTTGCATCGGCCTTTATAAATAATGTTGGCGCATTAGCCCTTATGATTCCGGTTGCCATTCATATTGCCAAAAAAAGCAACCATCCGCCCTCTTATATTTTAATGCCTATCGCTTTTGCCTCAATATTGGGAGGCATGACTACGCTTATAGGTACTCCTCCGAATATTATTATTGCCACTATTCGTTCAGAAAGGTTCGGCGAAGCATTCGGAATGTTTGACTTCACTCCTGTCGGACTCAGTATTGCTTTAGTGGGGATCCTCTTTATCAGCCTCATTGGCTGGAGAATACTTCCAAAAAGAACACCCCGGTCGGGGGATGAACCTTTCGATATCGAAGATTACATAGCTGAAGTACAGGTAGAAAGAGATTCCAAAGCTGAAGGCATGACCCTCTCCAAAATACGCGAGGAATACGACGGAGATTTTCAAATATTGGGCCTTGTTCGCAATGAGCGGCGTTTACATGCCCCCTCCAGAACAGAAATATTGAAAGCAAAGGATGTGCTGATCCTTAAAACTGACGCGGATAATCTAAAATCTTTTTTAGACGAAGCCGAATTAAAATTAGTCGGAGAAAAAAAGTTTCGGCAGGATGCTGTAGGATCGGAAGATATTGTCAATGTGGAAACTGTAGTTGCCGCTAATTCCCCGCTGGTTGGACAGACGGCTTCAGAGATGAAGATGCGAAGCAGATATGGCATTAATCTGTTGGCAATTGCCAGACAGGATACCAGAATCCGCAAACGGATCGATCAGGTTCGCTTTAAAACAGGCGATGTGCTGTTGCTGCAGGGACGCGAAGTAATAATAACAGATGCTATGCAGAGAATGGGCTGCCTGCCCTTGACACCGCGAGAGTTAAATATAGGCTCTCCGCGTCAGATCGCTCTTGCACTCGGTATTTTTGCCGCATCTATTTTTACCGTAGTAATGGGATTTTTACCAGTACAAATCGCATTTACTATGGCTGCCGTTGGTATGGTACTTACCGGAATACTTCCTGTAAAAAAAATATACACCAGCATCGACTGGCCCGTAATCGTGTTACTCGGTGCAATGATACCGGTCGGACAAGCTCTTGAGACCAGTGGTGGTTCCGAAATTATTGCTTCAGGAATTTTAGAACTCGGAAACAATTTTCCAGTATGGGCACTAATCGGTCTAATCATGGTAATTACGATGTTTCTTTCCGACATCATAAACAATGCAGCAACCGTAGTGTTGATGGCACCTATCAGTATTAGCGTTGCTAACAACCTGGCATTATCAGTTGACCCATTTCTGATGGCAGTAGCCGTTGGTGGATCATGCGCTTTTCTTACTCCTATAGGTCATCAATCCAACACTCTTGTTATGGGCCCGGGCGGCTATAAATTTTCCGACTATTCTCGCATGGGAACTCCCCTTGAGATTCTTATCGTACTGATTGGCGTACCGCTTATCCTATATTTTTGGCCTGCTTAACTGCAGGAGATACTGCTTAAACCAACATCTGAGTTGGTTACGCATCGATTTTTTTCTCCGAAATTCCATTTGACCAAGAACTTGGGAAAATTACCTATACACAACTAATGTAATTTTACGCAATTACCAACAATCTAACTCGGACACACCTCGCCTATTCTTTGCCGCTCTTGGTTTTAAAACTCATCTTTCGTTAGTTGCTATTTCAACATTCATGCGTGTGTACCTTACGCGTAATGTCATTAGAGCGCTAATTAAAAAAATAAAAACTATATCAGAGAAAATAGTTTCCCAAAATACAGGGGAATTAGTTGCTGTGTCAGTTCAATATTCTGGATGTCTATCACTTTGAAAATTGTTCAATCGTTGATTTGACTTCCTATTTAGCCGACATTTTACAGGATTTACTTAGAAAGTTGAGGTTCACTTAAAATATAACCCCGTTTATTTTCGCAATAGACGTTTACGGCTCTCTTATCCTTAACAAATGCTTTTTTTTAGTCATTCGTGTCAATGCAGATAAACTGCAAGTTCTTTGCTACTAATTACTATTTTAAATCGTAACATTAGCTCATGTTATTTTAAAACTATTTACTTATGGAGGCTGGTAATCAATTGAGCTTAAAACACCGACTGCACAAAATCATTTTTGAGGCCGATACCCGGAGCGGCAAAGCGTTTGATATAATTCTTATCCTCAGTATTGTTATCAGCGTATTGGTGGTGATGCTCGACAGCGTCTCAAGCTATCATGCAGCGTACGGCGACTGGTTCTACAGCATAGAGTGGTTTTTCACCATACTGTTTACCGTCGAGTATATACTTCGAATAATAACGGTAGAGCGGGCGAAGGGGTATATTTTTAGTTTTTACGGGATCGTAGACTTGCTCTCCTTTTTACCTACTTATCTTAGTTTATTAATTCCCGGTAGTCAGTTCTTTTTGGTGATTCGTATACTCAGGATTTTACGGATTTTTCGGGTACTCAAGTTTGCCAAGTACATTATCGAGGCCGATCAGCTTCAAGAGGCATTGGCCTCATCCCGCCAAAAAATTATAATTTTTATTTATACCGTCGTAACCATAACTGTACTTGTCGGTTCGTTGATGTACGTCATTGAAGGTGCCGAAAATGGGTTTACCAGCATCCCCAAAGGTATATACTGGGCTATTGTTACGTTAACTACAGTAGGCTATGGTGATATTTCTCCGCAGACAGATTTGGGGCAGATGGTTTCAGCAATGATTATGATTATGGGATATGGCATTATTGCGGTACCCACCGGAATTTTTACTGTTGAACTGAGTCGTGTTAAGGGAGGAAAACAGACGACCGAGGTCTGTCCCTATTGTTCAAAAGAAGGGCATGATGCCGATGCAGAATATTGCAAGTATTGTGGTGGCAGGCTGAATCCCGAATAAAGATCTCAAGTGGTCTTTGCCGACCGTGGTTTTAAAACTGATCTTTCGTTAGTTATTTATGGAGATGATTTTTACTTACCTACTTTTATAACCCCCATCATACACAATAAATGAATGGCTGAATACTACACTCAATCCCTCGAGGAGACCTTAACATCACTTGAAACCGACTCCGAATCCGGCCTTTCGAGAGAGCTTTATCAGAAAAGAAAAAGGAAGCATGGCCCAAACCGACTTCGAAAAACCCAGAAGACAAGCAGGCTAAAAATCCTAGTCAACCAATTCAAGAGTATTGTGATTCTGGTATTGCTGGCTGCCGCAATTCTTGCATTTTCGCTTCAGCATATGGCAGAAGGATTAGCAGTTACAGCTGTCCTCTTGGTGAACACCTTGATCGGTTTTTATACCGAATTTAAAGCGATTCGCACCATGGAGTCGCTCCGTCAGATCCATAAAGACAAAATCCGGGTCCGGCGCAATTCAACGGAAGAAGAGACAAACACCGAAACGCTTGTTCCCGGCGATATCATTGTTCTGGAAAGCGGCGACTTGGTTCCGGCCGATGTGCGGATTATTGAATCGAATAACCTTCAGGTCAATGAATCGGCACTGACCGGGGAATCAGTACCGGTTCAAAAGCAGACGGAAGCCGTTGAGTCTGACACCGTTATAGCGGATCAATCCTGCATGGCATTTAAGGGCACTGTTGTTACGGACGGGTCCGGGTTGGGTGCTGTCACAAGTACCGGAATGGATACAGAGCTTGGTAGAATTTCTAAGCTTGCCGAGAGTGCAGAAAAAGAAGCCACGCCCCTACAGAAAAAACTGGATGATCTCGGAAAAAGACTCGCATGGATCACTATTATTATTGCCGTTTTAATCGCCATTGCCGGCCTTATTGTGGGACAAGACACCCGAGTAATGATCGAGACGGCAATCGCCCTTGGAGTGGCAGCCATCCCTGAAGGCCTGCCGATCGTCACGACCATTGCTCTTGCCCGAGGTATGTATCTGCTGGCTAAAAAGAATGCGCTGATCAACAAGCTGCAGGCGGTTGAGACTCTGGGAGCTACCGGGGTGATATTTACCGACAAAACCGGCACGCTGACAGAAAACCATATGACCGTTGAAACAATAGACTCACCGTCCGGTGAATTCAGGATAGAAAACCACGATGATCCGGAAGCTATACAGAATCAGGAGGATGAAATTTTCAGGCGAATCATTGAAGTAGGCGTTTTATGCAACAATGCTTCTATTGTTGATGATGATAATGATCAGGTTGCGGAAGACGAGCAGGGAGATCCGACAGAAACTGCGCTCCTACGCGCCGGGTTGTTGCTGAATGTCGATCGTGAGGAACTGGTTGAGAAAAAGACAGAACTGCGGGAAGAAGCCTTCAGCTCGGATACGATGATGATGGCTACCTATCATGAAAGCAATGGTTCCATAGAAGTTGCCGTAAAAGGTGCCCCTGAAAAACTACTTGACACCTGCACCACCATTGTCAGTGACGGCATAGACTCAGAAAAGCCTTTTTCAGATGAAGTTAAAGAAAAGTGGCTGAATCGTTCGAAGGAGCTTGCCGAAAAAGGGCTTCGGCTTTTAGCGGTAGCAGACAAGGTTGTTAAAAGTAAAGATACTGAACCCTATGAGGATCTGCGATTTCTGGGGCTGATTGGCCTGCTCGACCCGGCCAGGGATGATGTAGGACCTGCAATCAACGAATGTCAATCTGCCGGAATTCGCGTTGTCATGATAACGGGTGACCAAGCCCCGACAGCATCTGCAATCGCAAAAGACACGGGTATTGCGGAGCAGGAAGATCCACCCATTGTACACAGCAGGGATTTAAGGGATCCGAATGAATTATCGGATCAGGAACGCGAGAAGATGGTCAATACCAATATCTTTGCGCGAGTGAGTCCGGCCCAGAAACTACACCTCATCAAAATGATGCAGGAGGAATCCAAAGTTGTGGCCATGATCGGTGACGGTATCAATGACACTCCGGGACTGAAAAAAGCAGACATCGGTGTTGCCATGGGGAAACGCGGGACCGATGCAGCTCGGCAAATTTCAGATATGGTTCTTCTTGATGATGCTTTTACAACTATTGTCTCTGCCGTTCGCTACGGGAGAATCATTTTTGAAAATATCAGGAAGTCGGCCATGTTCATGCTGTGCACCAATGTTGCTGAGGTACTTGCCGTGACCATTGCCACAATTCTCGGCGGATTTTTCTTTTTTCCTCTCCCCCTACTTCCGCTTCAGATTCTCTATCTGAATGTGATCACCGATGTATTTCCGGCACTTGCCCTCGGCATGGGTAAAGGAGAACCCGGAATTATGCGAAAGCAACCCCGCCCAAAAGATGAAGCAGTATTGACAGTCAGCCACTGGCTGGCTATTGCGGGGTGGTCTTTTGTCATATCCACATCGGTGCTCATTGCTCTTGCACTGGCCGTCTACCAGATGGGATTTGATCAAAATCAAGCTGTCACAATCTCGTTTCTAACCCTTGCTTTCGGAAAACTGTGGTTTGTTTACAATTTACGGGGATCGGGAAGTCGATTTTTTTCAAACGAGATCACAAGTAACAAGTATATTGCCGGTTCAATTTTGCTCTGTATTGTTCTGCTGCTTGCCGCTGTCTATCTACCGGGATTATCCGATGTACTTAACACGCAAGATCCCGGACGATCTGGCTGGGCACTGTTACTTGGCATGAGCCTGATTCCTTTTGTGATTGGACAACTAATCCGGGCATTCCAGTCAAAACCTGAAATTACGACAGAAGAAGATAAAAACGAGTCATGATTTAATAGATTTGTGTTAAACAATTGCGATTAATAATCCTCCTAACAAGCAACATCAAGCCATTATTGATGTTAGAAAAAAAACTCCACCATTTTTTGATCATTGTATCATTCTTAAAAATCAAAGAATATTAGAATTATGTTTCTTAATAAAATTACGACGTTCGCTCTTAAATGGATTGCAATTTTTATGGTATTTGGTATCACAGGAACCGCTTATGGCCAACATGATATGCATCAAAATAGCACTCCGCTTACCGAACCTGGAAACGATATTTTTGGAACTATTCAGGAAGTAGTCCAGAAACTGGAAGCAAATTCTGATACTGATTGGTCGCAGGTTAACTTAGAAGCATTGCGTCAGCATCTGCTTGATATGAAAGCGTTTACTGAAGAAGTAGAAATATTATCAAAAGATCAGATTGAAAAAGGGATTGAAATTACGGTTCATCCTCAGTCTGAAAAAGCTGTTCAAGCGCTGAAAAAATTATTCAACATGCATCCAGACATGATCAAAAAAGAGAAAGGCTGGGATATGAATGCGGAACAGGATGGCAACAATTGGATCATTACTTGTACTACTATTAATGAGTCCAAAATACAAAAAATACGGGCATTGGGATACATAGGTTTATTAACTGATGGAGCCCATCACCAGCTTCATCACTGGATGATCGCTACAGGTAAGATGGAAATGGAATAAAAAGTTTCAAAAAGTGAGTCTAATTCATTAGGCGTAATAAACCTCGCTTTTTTAAGATTTCCCCACTGAGTTGAGATCTTTAAAAACGTCACTCATATTAACAAATAGCAGCACGGCGGGCGAAAGGCAAATCCGTGCATTAGGCCTTAGAGACTAACCCTTGAATCAGCCCCTCCTGCACTTGGTATTACCTAAATCTAAATAGAAGAGCAGCTTGAAGCAAAATGGACTGAAATAAAAAAGTGCGAACCCGAAAAGTTCAGGTTCGCACTGTAGGTCTAAGTGGCTCCACGTACACAGATGATATGCGGAAAGTCTTTCCTCTAAAATTGCCTATCAGAGTCCTAAGGAAGGGTCCAAAAGGAAATGAGTACAAAATTGACTACCGAAAACTGCTCAATTTGTACCCAAATTTTAATGATGCGAACCAAAAATTTTACACAAAATTTGTTAACCCCAAATCATCAAAGAAGAAGAAAAAACGAAAAAGTCGAGCAGAGCAGCGTAAGATTTATCAGGAATTGCTTGACTCAGGGAAGGTTAAAAACCAAGCTGACATTGCTCGGAAATTTGGTGTTAGTCGGGCTTGGATTTCGAAGGTATTATCATAAGTATGATATTCAGACTATAACTTCACGTCTTACCAATAAAAAATCCTGATAGTCTTTAAGCTTATTTTAAGCAATGCTTTCTATATTAGATTTAAACTCCAGTAAAAGCAGAGGTTCGTATGAAACTCATCAAAGCCTATATCCGACCAATGGTGCTTGAAGATGTTTACACAGATCTTCGAAATGAAGGATTTCACTCTATGACTGTTTTTGAAGGCGAAGGAACAGGCCGGTACAGTGATCCCGATCATCAGCATGGTTCCCTGAAGTTCCCTGCCATGCATACCCACGTAGTGAAAATTGAGATCGCTACAGAATCCGAAAATGTAGACGAAATTACTGAAATCATTGAAAAACATGGTCGTACCGGTCACAAAGGAGACGGTATTATCTTCGTATGTCCTATTGAAAAGGTCACAAGAATACGTGACGGGAAAGAGGGTACTTCTGCTCTGAACTAATTTCCATGCTCTTTAAGGTTGCTTTAAGGGAAGTCACTGTATATTGGAGTAGAATTTAAAACTGATTGAATCCTAAAAGACTAAAAACACTATGGAATACTTTACTTCAAAAACAGTCGACCTCTCCTATGATCAAGCCATCGACAAAGTAACTGGCCTTCTTAAAGAAGAGGGATTTGGCGTATTGACGGAAATCGACGTCAAAGATACCCTGAAAAAGAAACTGGATGTGGATTTCAAAAAGTACAAGATCCTCGGAGCTTGTAATCCCAACTTTGCCCATAAGGCACTTCAGGCGGAAGACAAAATTGGCGTGATGCTGCCCTGTAATGTCATCGTGGAAGAAAACGAAGACGGCACGGTAGAAGTATCAGCCGTCAATCCGGTGGCTTCCATGCAAGCCGTTTCTAATAACACGTTGCATCCCATTGCCGAAGAGGTTAAAAACAATCTCGAAAAAGTAATTAACAACTTATAAATAATAATTGATCTGAATTTTCAATCTAACAAACCACAATTACGGTGACTACTATGAAACACTTAACACTCACACTATCACTGGTTCTTCTTTTTGTCAGCATGAGTTTTGCTCAGCAAAAGGATATGAATCAAAAGAAGCAACAGATGATGGAAATGATGGAGGATTCCACCATGCAATCCATGATGATGCAGCATATGGCGGAGAACCCCGAAATGCGTCAAAAAATGATGCAGCACATGATGCAAAACATGGAAGGTGACATGAAAATGGGCAACATGCAGAAGATGATGAAAAACAATCCCCAAATGAAAGAGCGCATGCAAAAGCATATGGAAATGATGCAGTCGATGATGGACAGTGACATGAAGATGGATAAAGCCAAAATGAAAAAGATGATGGGCGACTCCTCTATGATGAAGATGCATATGATGTGCATGCAGATGATGCAGGGCGGCATGATGGACGGCCAGGGAATGATGAACAAAAAAGATGGCATGAAAGGTAAAGTTCATAACCAACATCACAACTGATTATAAACTGACCAACAAATAGTTGGTGACCCCGGTAGATTCTTGCTGCCGGGGTTTTCTTCTAATTGGATTCCCTGCCATTTAGACTGAGAATCAAATCTATACAAAAAAGCAACTATTCGAGCTGCACCAGCAATGCTTTGATAAGTTAGAAGTTATCAGGATCTACAATCTTTATCATAAGCTGAGCGTACTTTAATGCACTGGAATTTCTTTAACAATTACAGAAAAGAGATTAAAAGACCTTTTATACATCATTTGTTTGATGCGCAATTAACGGCAATTACGAATATTTGAGCCGTTAATACTAACGAATAGAGCGCATTATGAAAGAGCATAAGAAAACCACGGTTTATGATTGGCCCACACGAATATTTCACTGGCTTTTCGCATTCCTCTTCTTGGGAGCCTATCTCATCGTTGAAATAGTGGATGATGATAATCCACTATTTACTCTACATATGATGGCGGGATTGACGATCGGTTTTATGTTAGTTCTGAGAATCATTTGGGGATTTGTTGGAACCACCTATGCCCGTTTTTCATCGTTTAAATTACATCCCATTGAATTTATGCGGTACCTGAAAGATGCGATAGTAAAAAAGACCAAGAGATACCTCGGACACAATCCGGCCTCCAGCTACGCAGCTATTATCATGTATATTTGCGCTGCGGGTTTAGCCCTCACCGGCGTGATGATGACAGGTGGCGGCGAAAGTGATTTTTATGAAGAAACGCATGAACTGTTGGCCACTATATTTTTGATTACCGTCATTGCCCACGTAGGAGGTATTATATTCCATCACGTTAAGCACCGGGATTCGCTGTGGTCGAGTATGTTCGACGGTAAAAAGAAAGCACTACCAGAAAAAACGGGTATCACCAATAGCAAACGATTTGCCGGAATGCTATTTTTAATCCTTACATTAACATGGAGCGGTTATTTGTATTCAACGTATGACAGCACGAATCAAACAATCAATTTATTCGGACAAGAGCTAACCCTCGGTGAGGAAGAGCATGAGGAACATGAGTCTGTTTATGAAGGAGAAGCTCATGAAGAAGAGAATGATGAGGATTAAGCAATAATAAAATGAAAAACAATGAACGATGGATCATTGCCACTATCCTTTTTGTAATAGCAGTACTGGCATCCATAGATATCTATAACGACTATTTTGAAGGGGTGGCCCTGTGGCATATTTCGATTGAAGCCATTGTAGGATTTGTTGCGCTGGCAGGGGTTTTTTATTTGGTACGAGGACGCTTCAGGCTGCAACATTCGTTGGCTCAAGAGCAACAATTTTCGGAGGATCTGCAAGCCGAGGCAGAAAAATGGCAACAGGTGTCCGAAAAATATGTAAAGGGGCTAAGTGTCGAAATAGAAAATCAGCTGGATCGCTGGGACCTGACGGAGGCCGAGAAAGAGGTTTCTTTTCTGCTGCTGAAAGGATTAAGTAACAAGGAAATTGCCGAAGTCAGAGGTACCAGCGTTCAAACCGTTCGAAGCCAAACCAATGCGATCTATACGAAATCAGGACTTAACGGCCGATCTGAACTATCGGCATTTTTTCTTGAAGACTTGCTTCCCCCTCAAAAACAGGATACAAGATCAGAAATGTAAGTTCTAAACGCGCTTAATTTATGTCAGATAAAAGAGAAACCCCGCTTAGCACGCCATCATTGCAAGAGCATCACTGCACCGTTGATCTTCGGTTGGAGAAGCTGGGGATGGTGCCATTCTTTCAAGATCTGCCCGAAGAGCAACTCCGGGAAGTAAATAAAAAGTGTACCGCCAACCACTATTCCAAAGGCGAAACCATTTACCGGCAGGGCGATTCCGCGACCATGCTTCGGGTGGTGGTAGCGGGAAACGTTAAACTGGCTGCTCACACTCTGGAGGGAGAAAGCGTGCTGCTGGATATGCTACAGCCGGGCGATTTTTTCGGCAATCCCACGGCCCGTGGCAGGGATGTCTACAGTGAAACAGCCGAAACCCAAACCTCTGCGTGTATCCTTTCGATCAGACTTAGTGATTTTCGAGAGGTTATGAACCGGTATCCCTCTGTTGCAATGGCAGTGTTGGATATTACGACCGACCGGCTCAACGAATCCCGCCAGCGAATCCAGCATCTTTCTACGTTGCCGGTAACAAAGCGTATAGCACATATTCTCGTTACCTTGGGTAATAAGTTCGGCGAAAAAGACAGCCGCGGTCTGCTGATTCAACTTCCTCTTTCCCGCAAAGACCTCGCTGATATGGCGGGCACGTCACCCGCAACAGCCAGCCGGATCATGAGCCAGTTTCAGAACGATAATCTTATCACCTCTGGACGACAATGGGTTGCTATTAACAACAAAGCTGAACTGCTGCGGATTTCAGCTAAATAATGATCCCTCTCCTTTTTTGATTTACTGCACCGCTAACCAAGTCATTCCTCAATAGTTTTCCCATTATAAAAAAATATCAGTACTAAATTGATCCAGCTCATTTTAGTGCTTCTGCCCGCCTGTTACCTTTTGATTGAATCGAAAACACAAACAACACACAAAAGGTACTTAGTATGAAATACTTGCAATCACATATAAAAACGACATTAGCTTCAATTTTCACCTTAGTATTTATACTTAGCTTTGTTTCAAGCAGTCAAGCACATTGCGATCGGGTGAACGGTCCCGTGGCAACGGATGCCCGTCAAGCGCTTGAAACCGGCGATATCTCTCATGCGCTTATTTGGGTAACAGACCAGCAAGCCGAGGAACTCAAATCCACATTTGAGCAGAGCCTGAACGTTTATACCAAGGGTGAGGAATCACAAGAACTTGCCGAACGCTACTTTATGAGTGAAACAGTACGACTACACCGTGAGGCAGAAGGCATGCCCTTTACTGGTCTAAAACCCGCCCAGCCAAGCTCACAAGATATTCAGACAGCCGAACAAGCACTTGCCTCAGGCGAACTGGCCCCTGTTACCGACATGCTGGCGAACGAAATCCAGAAGAAAACGTCGGAACTTTACAGCAAAGCTATGGAAGCCAAAAGTAAGAAAGATAACAGCGTAGAAGCTGGCCGAAAGTGGGTAGACGCTTATGTAAAGTATATCGTATATGTCCACAAACTGTATCAAAAAATTCAGGCCGGACCGGCCCACGGCGTTGGAGAGTAATACCTATTGCCGGAGATCTGACAGATACTCAACAACAGGTAGATAAATCATAAAACCTAACAGAGGTAGTTATTATGACAACAACAAAAACAATATTGCGAAGCGATGATCTGAGCTGTCCTACATGCGTAGATAATATCGAGTCCAGTTTAAATCAAACGGAGGGGGTATCCCAAGCCAAAGTTCATTTCAATACCGGACGCATTGAGGTGGAGCACGATCCCGAGACTGTTTCTGAAGACAAGCTGCTTGAAGTCGTCGAGCAGTCAGGGTATGAAGCCCGAATTTCGCAATTTTAATCCTAAAAACTATGAAAATACTCCAAAAGCTACTCAGCGGCTTGACCAATCCTTCAACACGCAAGAAAGTATTATTAATAATCAGTGGCTCGCTTATCACAGCCGGGTGGGCCACTGACTTCTTTCGGGATTCGGCCTTGTTATTTAATACGTTCATGATTGGGGCTGCGCTGGTTGCCGGGTTAGAAATCGCCCGACGGGCATGGCAGGGACTTAAAAATCGCCATACCAATATTGAGCTGCTGGTGACGATCGCCGCTACGGGTGGAATTGCCATTGGCGTGCACTGGGAAGCCGCGGCGGTGACGTTCTTGTTCCTACTCGGAGGCTGGCTGGAAGCGCGGACGATGAGCAAAACACGGGATACCCTACGGGAACTCATTAATATGGCACCCGATACGGCCATAGTGTTAGAGAATGAAAGCCGTCGGGAACTGCCGGCCCGGGAGGTTAAAAAAGGAATGCTGGTGCTGGTAAAGCCCGGATCAAAAATCCCGGTGGACGGTGTGGTCCAATCCGGCACTACGTCAGTAGATGAAAGTGCGATAACAGGAGAGCCCATACCCGCAGAAAAGCAATCCGGAGCGGAAGTATTTGCGGGCACTATTAACCAAAATGGAAGTATTCGGGTGCGGGCAACCAAAGCCGGAGGCGACACGACTCTGGCCAAAATTATCCAGCGCGTGGAAGAGGCCCAGGAGGAAAAAGCACCCACGCAGCGCTTTATTGAACGGTTTGCCCAGTGGTATACGCCCGGTATCGTAGGATTGAGTATCCTCTCATACCTGTGGACCTGGAATCTGGAGCTTGCACTCACACTGCTGGTGATTGGCTGTCCCGGGGCGCTGGTTATTTCTACTCCGATATCGATCATAACCGGAATAGGAAATGCAGCAAAGAAAGGGATCCTTATCAAAGGTGGAGAATACTTGGAAAATGCTGGAACGATCTCGGCTGTAGCACTGGATAAGACCGGCACGCTTACGCAGGGAAAGCCAAAGATAACAGAGTTTGTTTGCCTCCAAAGAGAGAAAGTCGAGGCGGATATTGGAAAATCACATGCAAAGGAGGAGTTATCGGTGGTCCCTGCCTCTGATATTGAAGGGGAAAATATCCCAGAACAAGTAACCGACCTTTTGTATTGGGCGGGGATGGCAGAGTCGACCTCTGAACACCCGCTGGCCGAAGCTATCCTATCCGAGGTGCCAACATCCCTGGATTTGCCCGAACCCGATTATTTCACATCCCACACCGGTTTGGGTATAGAGGTCTTACACAAGGAGAAGAAAATCTTAGTGGGAAGCACAAAATTCTTAAAGCGGCAGGAAATTGTTATCGGGGATAGCTTTGTCAACCAGATAGATAAGCTGGCCGAGAACGGACGTACGACTGTGCTGGTAGCATATGATAACAGGTTGCTTGGAGGCATTGCGATAGCCGACCCCATGCGCCCGGAAGCCTCCAAGATGATTAAACAGCTCCAAAAAAGTGGAGTCAATCGAATTGTCATGCTAACCGGTGATGCCAGGGATACTGCTGAAGCTATTGCCAAAGAAGCAGGGATTAAGGAGGTGCATGCGGGTATGATGCCCGATCAAAAGAATGATATCATCCATGACTTGCAACAAGAAGGTGAGAACGTAGCCATGATCGGTGACGGTATCAATGATGCCCCCGCCTTGGCTGCCGCTGATATCGGTATTGCGATGGGAGCTGCCGGCACTGATGTAGCAATAGAAACGGCTGATATTGCCTTGATGTCGGATAAGCTAATGACTATACCAGAGGCGTTGAAGATATCAAAACTGACATTGCGAAATATCCATCAGAATGTTGCCATTGCCTTGGTGACGGTAGGGGCATTACTTGCTGGTGTATTCATGGGATCAGTACATATGGCAGCGGGAATGCTTATCCACGAGCTTTCAGTGATGGCCGTAATATTAAATGGCATGCGATTACGCTGGATTTAGCAGATGATCTTGAATCGGGAATGGCAATTTCAACCAAAGTTCATATCTAATGATCGGACTGGTCAAGTTATTTAGTGCCAAATCAAAATTCCGAGCCAGAGGTATTCTCTCCGACAACAGGTTAAATCCAGTAAATGAAGAAATAGCAAATCCCTCTCCAATTTTAAGCTTGTTTTAAGGCACCTGTTTCTATCTTCCAAATAGATTATTACTAATTGTAATTAATAAATCAGTATTATGCTTTTTGATCATCACTTTATAGGCATGCACTGGATATGGTGGATTATTGTAGTTGGTATTATCCTGTTGGTTCTTTTCAATGTCATTCCTTATCGCCCAAAAGCCGAACTGGAAGATGATGCCTTGGACATATTAAAGAAAAGATTTGCTCAAGGAAAAATTGAACGGGAAGAATTTGAAGAGCGAAAGAAAATACTTAAGGATAATTGACAAGTATGCCAACCGAAAAAGTGTCATATAAAGAAACAACTCATACCCAACATCGTTACGACTGGATAGCTCCATTCTATAACCTGATGGAGTGGCCGGTAGAAAAACTGCTGTTCCAAGATTGGCGCAGTGACCTTTGGCAACAGGTCGAAGGGCCAAAGGTACTGGAGATTGGCGTGGGAACCGGCAAAAACATCCCCTATTACCCTGATGATATTGATCTATCTGGTATTGACTTATCGCCTAAGATGTTGGAACGAGCCAAATCCCTGCTGGAAAAACATGATAAAAGCCAGGTACAACTTAAAGAGATGGATGCCCAAGACATGGACTATCCTGACAATCATTTTGACGATGTGGTGGCTACTTTTGTCTTTTGCTCAGTGCCTGATCCCGTTTTGGGTCTCCAGGAAGCATTACGGGTGACCCGCCCCGGCGGCCGGCTTCGTCTGCTGGAACATATGCGTGCTGAATGGTCACCGCTGGCTTTAGTGATGGATCGTCTTGATGCCCCTTTTCATTATCTAAGCGGCGTACATATTGCCCGTAAAACCGTAGATAACGTAGAAAAAGCAGGATGGCAACTACAAAAAGTTCAGGATCTAACTAATGGAGGCATCGTTAAAAAAATCGAAGCCATTAAACCACGTTAGGCTTCCTCCTCTTCCAACAATGGCAGCTCTATGACAAACGTACTGCCCTGTCCCGGACCATCACTATACGCTCGTATTTTTCCACCGTACAACTCGACAATAGCCTTGACGAGGGGCAGTCCCAAACCACTCCCCGGTTTTTCCTGCACCTTCGATTCATTTGCCCGATAGAACCGTTCAAAAAGATGCTTTTTAGTCTCCTCCTTAAATCCAATTCCGGTATCACTCAGATGAATGACTGCCTTCCCACTACTTTGTTGAAGCTCAAGATGTATCTCTCCACCTTCCGTGGTATATTTACAAGCATTTTCTAATAGATTATTTATGACTTCTTCGATGTAGGCTCCATGCGCCTGAACGTGTAAATCCGCCTTAATTTGGGTCTGTAGATCAATATTCTCCTGATTACATTTTTCCTGATATTCCTTAGCCACCTTATCCGTAATACTACTGATGTTAATCCGTTCTGGCTCGGAGCGATGGTCGGCTTCCACTCTGGACAGCTGGAGTAACAGATGCACCATTTCGCTCATGCGGCGCACTTCCGCAAGCATACGCTGGATCGTTTCTCGATACTCTTCTTTTGAGCGCGGCTTGCGCAACATAATTTCGGCATCGCTTTGCAGGGATGATAGCGGGGTCATCAGCTCATGGGCCGCATCCGAGGTAAACCGCTTTTCTCGCTCAAACCCTCGTTGCAGTCGATTCAACATCATATTGAAGGTTTCCGCCAAGTCGGTCAATTCATCTCGCACCTGGTAGTTTACGGGTATGCGCTTGTCCAAATCAGTGGCCGTTATAGATTTGGCTGCATCGATAATCGAGGCCACCGGTGACAGTGCCCTGCGCGAGAGCCAGTAGCCGCCCAGGATGGAAAAGAGCACGCTGATTGCGATAAATACCAACAAGTATCGCCGGAACCGATTGACCTCTTCGTGGAGGGTCCACTCAAAACCAGTCACTTCCAGCCAGCCACAAAAGTCTCCCCCATTATCTGTAATTGGATAGAAGAGCGTTCGAGCGGGTAAGTCCTGCCACTGGCTGCTAAACGAATATTCTTCGCGTGTACCCGGAAGTTCTGTCTCCAGCGGTTGGTCTACCTTCGAGAAATTGGGACTGCTGTATATCTGATTTCCCTGTTCATCATACAACTTTACATACGTCCCATATTCCACGCCGCTTTGTAAGGCTTCGTTCCGGCTGTATCCCGATAGGTTAATGGAAAGCGAATCCTCAGTTTGTATAAAAGGAAGTAGTTGTTCAGCTTCAAAACGGAGATGGCGATCGTAATTGTGGTGGATGGACTGGTGAAAGGTCTCATATAAAACGTAGCCAAACAGGCTAAGCATCACGAACAGACTCAACCCATACCAAAATGCCAATTTCTTAGAAATGGAAAGCCGATCAAGAAATGACGTTAGTTTACTCAAAATACTATTCTTTTTTGCTTATTACATCGACATGTAACCGGTATCCGGCTCCCCGAATGGTTTCAATAATATTACTGGAATCATCCCATGCCACCTCATCGCATTCTTTAAGCGATTCGCCCAGTTTTTGTCGGAGCGTAGAAATCGTTGCTTCGATGGTATTATCACTTACGTGATAGGCTGATCCCCAGACTCGCTCGGCAATTTGTGTCTTGGAAAACACCGCTTCCGGTTCTTTAAGCAGCAGCTCCAGTAGGGTAAACTCTTTGGGACGAAGGGTGCGTTCGATGCCACAAATATTAAGCTTATGCTTTCGGCTATCCAGCTCAATAGGTCCTGCAGAGACTGTTTCGGTATCATTGATTTCGGATTTTCGCCTTCCCAGCGCCCGTACCCGCGCCAGCAGTTCTTCAAAGGAAAAGGGCTTGCTCATATAGTCATCGGCGCCCGCATCAAGCCCCGACACTTTATGATCCAGATCTCCCAAAGCGGTGAGCATCAATACGGGAAAACTCCGTCCCTCCTTCCGCCAGTGCTGCAAAATCTGTTTCCCATCCCGGTTGGGCAGCCGCCAATCAAGGATCACCACATCATAATCGCTGACCATCCCCTGGAGCTCCGCCTCTTCGCCATCGTGGATGACTTCAACGACGTGGCCCTCTTCTTCCAACCCGCGCTTGAGGTTACCGGCAAGCTGTTGTTCATCTTCCACTAATAGTATCCACATAAACGACTCTGCATTAGGATATAAAAATTTTCACCCCTAAAATAACAGACTCTGAGCTTAAATGTTTTAAGCTTCATTTAAGGTTGGGCTGTTATATTAAGAAACTCTGTTCAAAGAAATTTCTTCTAAATCAATTAAAAGATACTGAACCGCTATGAGTGAAGACAACAACATGACACGCCGAACATTCTTGCGCTATGCCGGTTCCTTAGCGGCTTTTGCTGGTGCAAGCGCGGTATTGCCGGGTTACGCCTTAGCCGGCTTCGGCAGTGGGGATCGAGAAGTGTTAACTCCTAAAGGACCTGATAATGTCATTGATCTCACCATCGGCAAAATGCCGCATAAAATCGATGGAAAACGAGGCGAAGCCATTGGTATCAACGGATCGGTACCCGGTCCGTTGATCCGCTTGCAGGAAGGACAAGACGTAATGCTTCGGGTGACCAATGAGTTGGACGATACGACCTCCATTCACTGGCACGGCATCCTATTGCCTTTTCAGATGGATGGTGTCCCCGGCGTCAGTTTTGACGGCATCGCCCCTGGGGAGACCTTTGAATATAAGTACCCGGTACGGCAGAATGGCACCTATTGGTATCACAGTCACTCGGGCCTGCAGGAACAGCTCGGCCATTATGGCCCTATGATTATTGATCCGGCCGATGAAGATCCGGTAGAGTATGATCGAGAATACCCGATTGTACTCTCCGACTGGACATTCGAAGATCCTCATGACGTGCTGGACAATGTCATATCGTTGGATGCCTACTACAATTACCAGCAGCGCACGCTCGGAGATTTTTTCGACGACGTTAAGGAGAAAGGGTTGGGTGATACGATTAAAAACTACGCGTCTTTTGGAAAAATGCGCATGAAAGCGACCGACCTGTTGGACATTACAGGAGCAACCTACACCTATCTGATGAACGGTCGCGGGCCCAACTCCAACTGGAACGCCCTGTTTAAGAAGGGAGAAAAAGTGCGGCTGAGATTTATCAATGCTTCGGCTGGTACTACCGCGTTTGATGTCCGCATTCCCGGCCTGGAGATGACGGTGGTACAAGCTGATGGTCAAAATATCGAACCGGTCCCCATTGAAGAATTCCGTATCGGTATTGCCGAAACCTACGACGTGATTGTCGAACCCAAGGAAGAAAAACCATACACCATTTTTGCCGAATCTCTCGACCGCAGTGGCTATGCCCGTGGAACGCTGGCCCCACGCGAGGGGATGTCAGCCCCAATTCCCGAACTGCGGGAACGTCCCGTCCGAGATATGAGAGATATGGGTATGATGATGGGTATGGATGGTATGGATATGAAAGAAGGTGACATGAAGGGCATGGATCACGGAGACATGGACCATGGGAATATGGACCACGGAGGTCAGGATAGTGACGCAATGGTGCCCGCCTGGAAAGAAACGCCGGTCAAACACGGCCCCAGCAAGCACGGCCCGGGCGCCGCTGCTATTGCCCAGAACCAATTTAATCGGCTCGATGAACCCGGCATCGGACTTGGTGACGACGGACGCAAAGTGCTTACCTATAACAACTTAAAAAGCCTTCGTCCCAACAAGGATGAACGCGATGCCCAACGCGAAGTTGAGCTGCACCTGACGGGCAACATGGAACGGTACATGTGGTCATTCGATGGAGATCAGTTCCATGAAGTGGATGGCCCGATTGAGTTTACCCACAATGAGCGATTAAGGCTCATCCTCGTCAACGATACCATGATGGAACACCCCATTCACCTGCACGGCATGTGGATGGAGCTGGAAAATGGCAACGGACAGTATAATCCCCGGCAGCATACCCTGCTGGTACAACCCGCACAACGCATTTCGGCCCTTATTACGCCCCGCGATAAAGGGCGTTGGGCCTTCCACTGCCACATCCTGTATCACATGGAGCGGGGTATGTTCCGCGTCGTCCAGGTGGCCGATGAAGACGGCAGTATTTATGGACAGGACTATTCGTAAATAGATCCATTAGACTTTGAAGAACGAATTCTATCTGACACACAAAATGCAACATAATGACCATGATTAAACGTGCATCGATATTCATTCTCACTGCTTTTGCTCTGATTATAATTGCCGGTAGCTCAGCTTTTGCTCAGAAAGCACCTGAGTTCAGCAATGACCTGATGATGGGCGATAAAACCTATGCTTATTTTACTGCTGATAAACTGGAGTACCGGAGTATGGATGGCAGCAATCCTGTTATGTGGGATATAAAAGCCTACATTGGCAAAGATCTAGGGAAGTTTTGGTTCAAGTCCCACGGAGAAGCGGTCCCGACCGCAAGTGAGGCGCATATGGAATTCCAGGGATTATACAGCCGCGCCATCAGTCCCTATCTTGATGTTACCGGCGGCCTCCGGTACGATCTGGCCTACGAACACGGAAATAAATCCCGGGGATTTGCTACCGTCGGACTTCAGGGCAAAGCGCCCTACTTCATCCATTTTGAAAGCGGAATCTATGTAAGCGAAGCCGGTAACATTTCGGCGGATTTGGAAGCTGAATACGATCTACTTTTTACCCAGCGGCTTGTCGGACAGCCAATAGTTGAAACCAGTGTTGCTTTCCAGGAGGTTCCCGAATGGGGTGTTGGATCTGGCTTAAACAATATTGGACTCGGCTTCCGGCTTCGCTATGAGTTCGTGCGGGAATTTGCCCCGTATATTGGCATCAACTGGGAGCGTAAACTGGCCGAAACCGCCGACATGGCACGCGCAGAAGGCGGGCATGTAAGCAATCTGAGTCTGCTCGGTGGTGTTCGCATGTGGTTTTAAGCTTATTATTTGGTTAATTCGCGTAGTAGTTCTTTGCAGAACGAAATTTTCAAATAACCAACTCTCATAATTTATATGGATTTTATTAACCTGTATGGAGAATCAGCAAAAACGGCACTGGGCTTCTTTTGGAAATCCGGCTGGGCCTTTGTGCTAGGTTATTTTGTAAGCGGCATGATTCAGGCCTTCGTCCCCAAGAAAGAGCTAACCAAATACATGGGCGACGCTGATCTAAAAAGTATTTCCCTATCCACCTTCTTTGGCGCCGCTTCCTCGTCCTGTTCCTTTGCCGCCCTCGCGGCCGCCCGATCACTGGTCAAAAAAGGAGCTCACTTCATCGCCGCCGTTGCTTTTATGTTTGCCTCTACCAATCTGGTTATTGAACTGGGGATTCTGATCCTCATTTTTCTGGGCTGGCAATTTCTGGCGGCGGAACTTATTGGCGGGCTGGTACTCATTGCCATAAGCAGCTTGCTCATTAAATGGACGTATCCGGAAAGCTGGCTACAAGCTGCTCGTGAAAAGGTAGAACAATATGATGGGCTGACCGAGGACTTCGACTGGAAAGAGCGCATCACCAGTAAAGAAGGATGGCAGCTGGTTGGCCACAAATTTGTCAACGACTGGAAGATGGCTTGGGAAGACATCCTCATTGGATTTACCATTGCCGGCTTTGTAGCGGTACTGGTGCCCGAATCATTCTGGACGACACTCTTTCTGGCCGATGCCCAACACCTTCCCGACTGGCTGGTAACGCTTGAAAATGCCGCTATTGCTCCCTTCGTGGCGGCCTCCACCTTTATTGGATCGATGGGAAATATTCCATTGGCGACAGTACTCAATCAAAACGGCGTGCTGTTTGCCGGTATCATGGGCTTTATCTATTCCGACCTGATGGTCCCTCCGCTGGTGCACATCAATGCGAAATATTACGGTTGGAAAGTAGCACTCTATATTGCTGGCGTCATGTTTGTAAGCATTGTGATTACCGCCTTGCTCCTGAACGGACTCTTCTCCTTTCTGGACATCGTACCGGAAAGCAGGCGCGTGGTTTCGGAGATCACCCAGTTTAAAATCGACTACACCTTCTGGATGAACCTCGTCTTTGTATGGATTGCTGGTTGGCTAGTCTGGCAAAATAAACGCTACCTGGAAGATCACGATATGAAGATGATGGACATGGAAGGCGGTGGTACGATTAAGAAAGTTGCTGTTACCTTATTTATTATCATTAATGTATTAGGATTATCAGCATTTGCTTACACCCAACTGTTATAACAAAAAGAACTTTTCATTATGGAATTAATTCCCGAATGGGCTCCGAACATACATCCCATACTCGTTCATTTTCCCATTGCTATTATACTATTGGCAGTACTAATGGACTTACTAAACTTCTTTCTGCCTGACAAGTGGTGGGATGCTCTTAAAACAACCATCCTTCATGGCTTTGGCGCAGTTTCAGCTATTGTGGCTTACTATACCGGTTCCATTGCGGCTGACAGTATCTTTTTGCCATCGGGAGCTCAATCGGTGTTGAATGAACATGCCGACTGGGCCTTGTGGACGGTTTGGTTCTTTGGGATCTATGCCTTGCTACGTATTGCGGTTCATTGGTATGAAAAGATGGATCAAAAGGTAATCAGGATCGGGCTTTTTGTCATTGTTTTGCCCGGTATTTTCTTCCTCTATGAAACCGGTGATCACGGTGCTGAAATGGTCTTTGGTTACGGAACGGGCACCGGCCAACTGATCGAACAGCAAGAAACGACATCGCTCACCTCCGATAGCCTGCAAGAGGGCGGGTCAACATTCACGGTCAGTAATAATGGCAACTGGTCATGGGAAATTGGTCCCAATGTCGTAAGTACGCTGCTTTCCCGGTTCCGGTGGTTGGAAGGATCCGCCTCTGAACTTCAGCCAACCGTTATTACCAGTGGCAACAATCACCTGCTTAAGATTTCTGGCGATTCCATCGCTAACTTCTTTGTTGGGAAAGACTCATTTCAAAACGTGCAGGTCGATTACTACCTGGACCTCTCTGATTTTGAAGGGAAAATTTCGCTGATCAACCATCTGCAGGATGCCCAAAACTATGATTTTGTAACGCTGTCCTCTGATGGCACTATGTCCCAGGGACGCGTCACCGAGGGCAACCGTGAAGTATTTGCCGAAGAATCCTATTCAGCTTCGGGGATGCTATTTATTCGTATCATCGGCAACGGCACGCATTTCCGCGGCTACATTAACAAAGAGATGGTCGTTCATGGCCATGGGGACGCCCCAGAGGCCGGCAGTGTGGGCTTGCGGCTGGATGGAAACGGAACGGTGCTTATCGATAGAATTTCCTTAACACAACTCAATAATCATTAATTAATATTATGTCTAATCGGATATCATTGACTGCAATTCTACTTTTTATAATCGGAACGTCCATTGCTGTAGGACAACATTCTGCTACAGAAAAGAAGGTGATCCAAACGCTTAATGCGTTTCATGAGGCTATTATTGATAATGACAGCCAAGCTGCCAAGGGTCTGCTCTCAGAGTCTGTCCGAATCTTGGAAGGCGTTAACATCGAAACGAAGGGTGAATATCTGTCTCACCATTTTCATTCGGATGGAAAATTTCTGAGTGCCATGAAACGGGAAGTTGAATCCCGCAAAGTTTCGATTGACGGTAATACGGCCTGGATCTCAACTCAAACACATACCTGGGGTACCTACAGCGATAGGAATCTGGATTTGAACAGTCTCGAACTGGCTGTTCTCAAGAAAGAAGACGGGAACTGGAAGATTGGTGCACTTCACTGGTCCTCGGCCAGTAATAAGTAATATATTTTATTTGACTCTCGACTATGGTACAGGCCTTATATTACTGGTGAATTGCAATCCCTAATAAACAAGAGGTATTGTTATGCCACTTAAAAAAGGAGAAGTTTATCGGTGCCCCGCCGATAGTTGCGGGTGCGAAGTCACCGTAACTAAAGGAGCACCCAGCAACTGCTCGGGGACGCAAAACCCGACCTGTTGCTGTGGGAAAACGATGGTCAAGAAAAATTAAGATTACTATCCTGGGATATATATCCCCAGATTAAATAATTCGTTTATTATGATTGAGGATATGGAGGAAAAATATGACGGCATAACCACCTATAAAATTGGTGACGTAGCCAGACGGGCAGGTGTCAACAAAGAGACCGTCCGCTACTACGAGAAGCGGGAGCTGATCCCCAAACCCGATCGAAGGCGGTCGGGCTATCGAATCTTTACCCAGCGACATATTGATCAGATCAGGTTCATCAAGCGGGCCCAAGAGCTTGGGTTTACGCTCAGTGAAATCAAGGAGTTCTTAGAGCTGCGAGTAGATGAAGATACTTCTTGTTCAGAAATTAAGGAAGAAGCACAACAAAAGTACCAAGATGTTGCCCAAAAGATTAAAGATCTACAACGGATCAAAGAGACGTTAACTGATCTTATTGATTCCTGTTCTGAAGATGGGCCTGTCGGAGGTTGTCCGATTCTTGAAGCGTTGGAAGGCAACAGTGAAACCGGGAAACAGCTTAGAACATGAATGACCAGACAAAACGACAATCCACGATCACGTGTCCCGAATGTGGAGACGAGTCAAACGAGACCATGCCGACTGACTCCTGCCAGTATTTTTGGGAGTGTCCGGAGTGCCGGAAACTGTTAAAACCTCAGAAAGGCGATTGTTGTGTGTTCTGTTCGTATGCTGATGTATCTTGCCCACCCGTTCAAAACGAACAATCTTGTTGTTGATATTAGGATTTGAAGTCTCCTTGCACTCAATTTTCCTTTAAAAGCAACTTATCAACTTCCAGTATCCAATAAGTCCCCTATTCTAAAAACATCTCAAGACAAGGGTGAATACTGTTACTGCATACTTTATGTTAAGCATTCTAATAAACTTTGTTTTAGTTGGCAATTTTCGTTTCACTGCTCTCAAACTGTGCCAGCAGGGCCGGAATCACAATCATGTTCAGCAAGGTGGAGCTAATGAGTCCCCCCAGAATAACTTGCGCCATCGGCGACTGTATCTCGTTTCCAGGTTCACCGGCTGCCAATGCCAGCGGAATTAATGCGAGCCCAGCCGTAAGCGCGGTCATCAAGATGGGATTAAGACGCTCTATAGCGCCCTGCCGGATCGCGTCCATAAAGGATTTGCCTTCCTCCCAACGTAGGTACTGATAGTGCGAAACGATCAGTATTCCGTTTCGGGTGGCAATGCCAAACAGCGTAATAAAGCCAACCAGCGAGGCAATGGATACGATACCGCTGGTAAACCATACGATGAAGATCCCACCGATCAAGGCAAACGGCAGGTTCACCATCACCAGCAGTGCTGTTTTCAAGGAGCTGAACTCCAGGTATAGCAGCAAATAAATAAGCAGGATGGCGACAATACTCAGCAGCGAGATGGTGCGGGTCGCTTGCGCCTGGCTCTCAAACTGTCCGCCGTACTCCACAAAATAGCCCTGTGGAAAGTTGACGTTCTCAGAAACATTAGCACTGATGGCATTCACCGTACCGCGCAGGTCGCGGCCGGCCACATTGGCCGAGACCACAATTTTTCGCTGCACGTTTTCGCGGCTAATGGTGTTGGGACCACTGCGCGATTTGATACTGGCAAGCTCCGAAAGCGGAACCACTGTTCCATCTTCAAGGGTGAATTCGCTGTTTTTTACAGCCTGGATACTCCCCCTGTGCTGCTCATCGTAGCGGACTATCAAGTCAAACAACCGGTCCCCTTCGATAATCTGCGAGACCGTCTCACCAGCAAAGGCCACATCTACCTTCTCTGACAGGTCACCTATGTTCATGCCATAACGCGCCAAGGCTCGTCGGTCGGGACGAATCTGAATTTGAGGAACATTCTGCTGCTGCTCGACCGATAGATCAACCACTCCTTCAACACCTTCCATTTGTCCCCGTACCTCTTCGGCCAAAGTTCGCAGTCGGTACAGATCGGGACCAAAGATCTTTACTGCAATATTGGCCCGCGTTCCCGAGAGCATGTGGTCAATGCGGTGACCAAGGGGCTGGCCGATCGTGATATTTGTACCCGAAACCACGCTCAAATCAGACCGCAGCTCTTCCAGGACATGCTCCTTGGTCATGCCTTCTGGAATATCTAAATCCACATTAATTTCAGAGGCGTTCACGCCCTGGGCATGCTCGGACATTTCAGCGCGGCCTGTCCGGCTTGCCGTGCTGGTAACCGCCGGGTGGTCGAGCAGAATGTTCTCAATCCGTTGGCCGATCTCATTGGATTCGTCTAGCCCGGTACCGGGAATGGTTACAGCGCTGATTACCAGCGTGCCTTCATTAAATTCGGGCAGGAAGGAACTTCCCAGATACGGTATCACGGCTAATGTACCCAAGAATAGAACCAGCGTACCCGTCAGCACACTTTTCTTGTAGCGCAGGACGCTATCCAACATGCGCTGGTAGCCCGATTTGAGTTTCTTGGTAAACCAGCTTTCTTCCAGCTTGCCCTTTGCCGCTTGTCCGGGCAACAGGTAGTAACACAGCACCGGCGTTACCGTCATGGCAATAACCAAGGAAGCCCCAATGGATACGATATAGGACAGTCCCAAGGGTTTCAACATGCGTCCCTGCAAGCCACTCAAAAAGAAGAGTGGAATAAAGACGATCATGATGATCAGCGTGGCATTAATAATGGAGGTCCGTATTTCTTTAGATCCTTCAAAGACCACCTGCATCGCCGACTTCTGTTCCGACTCCGGGAGCTTCGCATTCTCTCGAAGCCTTCGAAACACGTTCTCCACATCGATGATCGCATCATCCACGATCACCCCGATGGCAATAGCCATCCCACCCAAGGTCATGGTGTTAATGGTGATATCGAAGAACTCGAGTACGAACACTGATGTAATGAGCGCCAGTGGGATGGCCGTAAGGGAAATCATTGTCGTACGGAAATTCGCCAGGAATAGCAGCAGAATAATCACTACCAGTATTGCTCCATCCCGCAGGGCTTCAATCACGTTTTCAATGGCAAGGTCGATAAAGTCAGCCTGCCGAAAAATGTGACTGTTAATTGTAAAGCCTTCCGGCAGGTTTTGCTCAATCTGCGCCAGCGTTTCATCTACTCGTTCGGTTAGCTCAAGGGTATTGGTATCCGGCTGTTTCTTGATAGAGATAATCACGGCCTGATCTCCGTTGACTGAGGCATCTCCGATCTTTTGGGCAGCAGCTATTTCTACATTGGCAACATCACCAATGGTAATGGGCTGGTTGTTGCGTTCGGCAACCACCGATTGTTTGATGTCGTCCAGCGAATTAGCTCGGCCAATACCGCGAATAGTGTACTGCTGGCTGTATTCCTGGAAGAATCCGCCCGAAAAGTTCTCGTTGGATGATTCGGTCGCCTCCATCACTTGATCGAGGGTTACATTATAGGCTTTTAGCCTGTCGGGATCTACGCGGACTTGATACTGCTTCACTCCGCCTCCAATGGGCACCACCTGCGCCACTCCGGGAATGGCCAGCAGTCGCCGCCGAATCTCCCAGTCGGCAGCCGTGCGTATCTCCAGTTCCGAATGACGATCACTTTCTACGCTTACCAACATGATTTCCCCCATGATCGAGGTGATCGGAGCCATCACCGGTGGAGGTACTTCTTCCGGCAAGCGGTTGCTCACCAGCGATAGTTTTTCGTTAACGATCTGGCGGGCCTGGTAGATGTCGGTCCCCCATTCAAATTCGACCCAAACGATAGAAAATCCTTTGGAGGTCGCCGAGCGCACCCGTCGCACGCCGCTCGCACCGTTGGTAGCCGTTTCAATCGGCAGGGTTACCAATTGCTCTACCTCTTCGGGAGCCATGCCGTGCGCTTCGGTCATCACCGTCACGGTGGGAGCCGTCAGATCGGGAAACACGTCCACCGGCATATTGATGACCACATATACCCCGGCAAAAAACAACACGATGGAGGTCACCACGACAACGAGTCGCTGCCTCAATGATCCCTTAATAATTGCATCTAACATATCAGTACTATTTGATAAAGTTCATATTCCAAGCGTCCTTAGTGGGTATGCCCGTGGGATGGCGCCTCGGATGAAAGCGAAGCCAGTTTCACCTGGTAGGCATTTTCGGTCACCACATGCTCTCCACCTTGCAGACCGGAGGTAATCTCTACCCATCCGCGATGCTGGATATCCGTTGTAACACGTTGTTTTCGGAAGGATTCTCCCGAGACGTGCACATATACATTGTAGTTTCCTTCTTCCTCAATGAGAGCGGATTGCGGAATCGCCAGTACATTTTCTTTGGTATCGGTGTTGATATGCACCGTAGAAAACATCCCCAGCGGAAGCCCATTTTCCGTGTTATCGAGCTCATAAATCAGCGGCAGGGTTCGGCTCTGCCGGTCAATGCTGTTAGCCTTGCTGATCAATCGTCCATCCAGCTCACTCATTTCATATAGGCGATCATCGCCCTGCACCCGAAAGGCGGCCTGGCTGGCATTGGCAATGCGACTCTGCTTGGCGGCAGGAACATGAGCCTTAAGCCAAACCTTTGAAGCATCAGCTATGCGATATAGTGGCTCACCGGCTTCCACCTGCATGCCCGGGGTGACGAACGATTCAACGATCGTACCATTGATTGGGGCTTTGAGCTCAAAGCGGTAGGATTCGGCTGATTCCCCGTAACCATCGATCGTAGTGGTATCTACCTGGATTACTTCATTGATCGTCTGGTAACGCGTCAGTGCCTGGCGGTACTCAATACGGGCTTTCTGGAGTTCGGTTTGCGGGATCGCCTCTTTTTCATACAACCGCTTGGATCGATCCAGGTTGGCCTTGGCCAGCTCCAATTCCGATTGGGCATTGATAAATTGCTGGGCGTAATTGTCGCCGCCGCCCGATTGGATGGCAGGATTCAACACCGCCATCGTGGTACCTTTTGACAGCTGCTGACCTACCACGGGTAGGTTCCTATTTTGGCTGGACAGGATGATGCCTGAAAAAGGAGCGGAAACAACGGCCTGGCTATTTTGTGCCGCTATAATTTCCCCGGTGGCATCTACGGTTCGGGTAAGCGTTCGTTGTTGTACCTCTTGGGTAGCAAAAGGGATATCCCACTGCTGCTCTTTTAAAAAGGTAATAAGGTTAGGATCTTCCTCGGCGTGCCCTTGGGGCACCTCGTCAGCCGAATTGCAGACTGGGATTCCGTTGACCTGTAACGTGTCATTCACCATTCCCTGAATGATGATCGTAAGGTCGTACCGTCCTGCTCGATCAAAGACGACATCAGGGCCATAAATTCCAGGAACTTGAACTTCCGTTTCAGTGAGGGCCCCTTCGTTGCCTCGTTCTGAGCTAAACACAAACTGCACTTCGGATTCAGAAATAGGCTGAAAGTCAGAAAGTCGAGTGAGATGAACGGCGAAGGTAGCTTCCTGTCCTACAATCAGTTCAGGATATTCCATGAACAGTTCGGTCTTATCTGTCCATTGGGTAATGACCCCAGCCCCCTCCAGTTGAGGTTCTCCCTCCTGGTGCTCGTGACCGGATTCTCCATCATGGGAATGGCCATGATTTTCTTGGGCTTGCTGAGTGGTTTGCTCATGGGTATGATCGCCTTCTTCACCATGCGTATGCCCTTCGTCGCTCGCACCCCCGCACCCTATCATCACCAGGGATATACTAAGTATGATTACCGCTATAAGTTGTTTCATTGCATCAAAATTTGTTCGTAATAAATTTATTAGATGACTGAGAATTAATGACTGTGTTCCTCATCTCCATGTGAATGGGTATCCTCTTCATGGGTATGATCCCCGTCTTCTCCATGGCTGTGGTCACCTTCTTCATCATGGGTATGCATAGAATCATGGTCTGCGGAATGGTCACCACCTCCAATACGGACGGCATCGCTACTATCCGTAGTTGATTGTTGAGCAGGAGCTTCATGCGTGTGATCCCCCTCTTCGCCGTGGCTATGCCCCGAATCATCCGAGCCACATCCGGCAATTGTTATTCCTGCTGCAATTGAACAAATAAGAAGTAAGCGTTTCATAGTATTAGTTGTTTTGAGAGTTAGAAATTCGTCCTGCGGATTGTACGTTGAGTTCAAAAAGTGCTTGGTTATAATCGGCTATGGTTTCGTAGGTCATCGTCTGTCCATCGACAAAAGCCTGGGTGGCATCGAGAAGTTCAACCAGCGAATACCGGCCCTGTTGATAGGCAGCGCGTGCCGCTTCCAGCATTGACCCGTCCATCGCACCCTCTTGCATCGAGGTCCACTGCTCCAACACAAGTTCTACTCGTTCGTAGGCCGTGGAAACCTGATTCTGCACCGTCTGCTGCTTTAAGGTCAGTTCGGTCTGGCGCGAACGGGTTTGCGATCGGGTGATCGTTACATTGCCCCGGGTTTGGTTAAAGATGGGGAGCTTGATGGTCCCACCGATGACAAATCCTTCCGCCCCGTCTGACTGCTGCTTGTATCCAACATTTAGGTTCAGATCGGGCAGGCGATCTCGTTTTTCAACTTTGTATTGCAGTTCAGAGGCGGCGACTATTTGCTCCAAGGCGGCCAGATCGGCCCGATTGGCAAGAGCATATTGAATCAGGGTCTGCTCTTGTAGGTTGATGGGCTCAACCATCAGGCTATCGGAAGGCTGGATTTCGGTATCCAGCTTTTGCCCCGAAAACAAAAAGGTGGCCAGCCGATTGCCTGCCTGGGTACGGTTCAGCCGCACCTGGTCGCGCTGTTTTCGATAGCGACTGAGCTCTACGTTAAATCGCTGTACTTGCAGGCCGGAAAAACTACCTTCCGACTGGCGGGCCTTGGCAGCGGAACGGGCTTTGCGTATAACGTCCAGCGCCTGATTATAGATTTCCAGCTGTTGTGACAGCTGCCAGTATTCAACATACAACGATTTTACCTGTCGTATCAGCTGAAGCCGATCGTACTCAAATTGTAGTTCGGCCGCCTTTTGTGATTTGGAAGCTCGTTGATTACGCAGAAAGGGCTGCCCCAGCAACTCTATAGGCTGCGAGAGCATGTAGGTCGTTTCCTCGTAGTCAATGCTACCGGCATTGAGCTGTTCGCGATTCACGCTAATCTCTGGATTGGGATACGCTTTGTACCGAATTGATTCTCCCTGCTTGCGCAACCGGTCATATCGGGCCAGTTCTTGTTGCAGACTGTTCTGTTTAAAAAGCTCGACGGCTTCATCAAGCGTAATAGATGTTGATTGTGCATGGACCAACGCCGGTAATAATACCAGCAATAGCGTCCACTGGATATACCTTATCATGGTGGTTGAAGTGTAATTAATTAATACGGTTAGAAAAGGAAGTCCCAAAAAAGGAAAATTAAGCTATAGGAGGGCCGCGTCGGGAAAGACAAGAAAGGTGATATTGGTTTCCTGCCGGCCTAGGTGGAGGCAGATCAAACAGTGTCGGCGACTGCTGAAACATTACATTGACGGCATCAGAACCAGCATCCAAACCAACAACAATAAATAACTGAACATCGGGACTCAGCTGGTATGGGGAGGTCAACGTCCCAATAATATTATTGGCTGTGCTTACCTCGTGCTGATGGGTATCATCTTCTTGGTTGTGATTAGCCTGCATGGGCTCATCATGACTCTGATGGGCATGGAGATGAGCATGAACATCAAGATGGCTGCTAATATGAATGTCTAAATCGTGAAGATGAGCCCCTTGCCCAAATAGTACGCAGAAAAGGGTTGCTGCTACAATCAGCAGACTTGTAGCAATTTTGGTGGTATGTTTATTGCTGTTAAACACCTTAAAGGATAGATAGAAAGGGGGTCAATATCAAAGTAGGATATTAGCAATAAAAAAGGCCTCACCTTAAATGATGAAGCCTTTTTGCTCCCCGGGTAGGATTCGAACCTACGACCCATCGGTTAACAGCCGATTGCTCTGCCGCTGAGCTACCGAGGAATGTAACTCTTTAAAATATATTTCAACCGTTTCAAAGAGAGGACAAATATAATGGATTAAGGCAACTTAAGTCAAGAATTATTTTGGCTTTTTTCGAACTTAACTTTTTCCAAAATAAGTCCTTGAGCAGCAGCTCCGTGACCGTTCTTTTGTTTGCTGGGCTTTTCAATCATATCTACAAAATTCTCCAAAGTTCGCTTACCCTTCCCGACCTCTATCATCGTCCCTACCAACCGGCGTACCAGGTGACGAACAAAGCGGTTGGCCTCGATATGATAACAGAGCAGATAATCATCTTCCGTAAAAGATGAGTGCCTGACCTCACAAACCGAATCCGGATTTTCATTATCGGGCTTCGTGAAGCTGTCAAAATTGTGTGTGCCTTCCACCTTTTGTGCACAATAATGCAACGCATCCAAATCTAGATCATCAAGTACCATTTCTGATACAGATCTCAGTAATGGCGCTGGCCTGCGTATTATTTGATACCGGTAGCAACGCGACGTAGCATCAAAACGGGCATGGAAATCATCCGAAACCTGCCGTATATCCCACACAGCAATATCATGCGGCAATACACCCACAAGAGCATATAGCATTTTCCCGGGATCCAAGGTATCCGGGAAGTCAAAGTGAGCCACCTGCTCTTCGGCATGTACGCCACTGTCTGTACGCCCCTGCCCGATCACGTCAATGGGATGAGGCAAAATTTGGGATAGTGCAGACTCAATCTCTTCCTCCACAGTATTGCTATTGGGTTGTTTTTGCCAACCACTGTATCGAGTGCCGTTAAATTCTATTGAAATTTTATATCGCGGCATTCGCTAAAAATTTATCCTTAGATTGGCAACCAGTCCGTCATCATATTGATACGGAGACAAAAACAGAGAACTACTCGCAGTATTTGATTTCTGCTTCTTCTTGGCTCGATTATAGGCGCTTATTCCACTAATCACGCGATTAACAACCATCAGTCCCAGTAGTGCAGGTAATTGCTGATCTATGCTTTCAAAACGACTCCGCAAATCTCGATATTTCTGTCGATCGGCACTGTCTGTCCACTGCCAGCGATTCTCGGGCACATCTTCAAAAAGCTGATCCCAATTACGGCTGCGAGCCTGGTAATCATTATAGGCTTCCAGGCTGTTATAATCCCCAACAGCCAACTGAAACTGTCGGCTGCGTCCCGCTATAGGAACACCCGCCTGCTGACGTCCGTAAACAAACCAATTTTGCTGAAGATTATTTGAGTGGATCGAAAAGCCCGCGAAACTAAGAATTAAAACCGCATCAGCACCAAGATGATACTGACCACGCTGCCAATTATTGTTATCCACGTGATGATGTCCCCAGCCGGGAACGGCCAGCGATTTTAGAAATGCTACTTTGGGATCGGGTTGTTGCGCCATTGACCGGTCAACACTTGCTGCAACAAATGCTATCATCAGCAAAAAAACCGGGATATACAGACGCATAATTAGGTCGATTTTTTTCGTTCTCTATCCCAATGTCGGAAAATAGAAATGCTAAATCCAGCCATCAGCAAAAAGGTACCAAGCCAAACGATAGAAATAAACGGTTTTTCTTCGGCAACGAGCAACACCCATTGATCTTCAACCTGGGTATCGATTCCGCGTATTTTAAGATCAATACCACCATTTGAGGGATCTACGCTCGTAAACTGGATGCTTGCTTCATCATAACCGGGTATAGAAATGGGTGGAGCATACGTCCAGTTTTCACCGTCCTTTACATAGATAGAAAACAGCGGTCTGATAGGAACCGAAGAATCACTTCCCCGCTGTGTTAACTCAAGGTTGGCTCGAACAGCAACAATGGTACTGTCTTGCAATTGCTGATCATCTGCCTCCTCATAATCATTAAAGGTAAGATCAAATGCTCCCACCTTAATAGTTTCACCGCGGCCGATATTTACTTCCTGCACCTGCACAGAATCATCTTCTGCGGTTGATGCATTGCCTCTTCGCTTCGCTGCAGCTTCTTTGGCTTCATCATTCCTTCGCTCTACAAATGAACTTCCCGCTACGTATAAATAAATATCACTCATCAAACCGGTACGTACATCCGGATCAACCGACCACTGGATGTCAGATTGCGAAGAAGATGACAACATCGGATACACCTGCGGATTCAATACAAATTGTTTTCCTTCCCCATCGGCAGGCTCAAACTTGATGCGATACTCCTGCTGGCCGGGACGCTCTTGGTCTTTAAGGGTATAACCTTCATACGTGACTTTATAGCGGTCATCAATAATCTTTGGCTGATTTAACTTTAGCTCCAGAAAATCTACTTTCTGTGTCTTCTGAAATCCCTGCTCATCGGTTACTTCTCCCCGTTCAATGGCAGCATTATATTTTTTTACGGATTCATCCAACAACATCTCATTGTAGGCCGAAGAAGCCAATATTCCGAGCAGAAGAACGCCAAAACCAACATGACTTAGTGCTCCTCCAATAAGTAAGGGTTTTTTGCGGACCAGGCGATACATAATCACAGAATTTCCAATCACAGCAAACCAAGCTGCCAATAGAAATACCATATAATAGATATCACGAACATCCCCTATTATAATGGTAGCCAGTGTTGCAACGCAGGTTATCGCAACCGGCCATAACAGGTCAGCGGCCAGCGATTCTGCATCTTGACGTTTCCAGAATAAAAACTGCCCTAATACCGTCATGATAGCAGCAATAATAGCCAGCGGCATCGTCCATTCGTTATAAAAGCTGACTTCAGGTGGCGTAGGATTTTCCACAAATAGACGCCCAATTATCGGCGAACTTGTCCCCAGTATAATTACAAGTCCAATCAGAAAGAGCATCATCGCTCCCGCAAAAGTCATAAACTCGCGGCTCAAAAATTTGGACTCATTCTCCTGCGATGGCAACTCTTTGTACCGATAGAAAAATAATCCTAAACCAATAATCGTGACCGCTCCCATAAATACTACGAGCTGACTATAAAGTCCTAAATCAACAAAGCTGTGCACTGAAGAATCAGCCAGAATACCGGAACGCGTCAAAAAGGTCTCATAAACAATAGCTACGTAAGCCAGAATCGCAAAAATGATGGAGGCCTTTTGCGAGGTCGAGCTTTTGCGCTGAATAATCATAGTATGGATACCTGCTGTACCCAGCAGCCAAGGCACAAAAGAGGCGTTTTCAACGGGATCCCAAGCCCAGTATCCGCCAAATGAAAGGGTGACGTATGCCCAGTATCCCCCTAGAAAAATAGCTGTTAGTAATGCAACGTTGGCGCCCAATGTCCACGGCAGCGCGTGATCTACCCACTCATTATATTTGCGCTTCCAGAGGGCGGCCATCGCAAAACAGTACGGCACTGTCATCATGGCAAAACCCACAAATAGAATGGGCGGATGAATCATCATCCAGGGACTCTTAAGCAGATCGTTCAATCCTTTTCCATCCTGCGGTACGAAATCCGGATTGGATTGCAAGAACGGAGCGTTGGGCATGGCCTCAGCCAGCGAACGGAATGGTGAAGCTCCCAGCTGGAAGTCGCCAATAGAAATACCTGATACCATCGACAGTAAAAAAATCTGCGTGAGCGTCAGAAAAAAGAGTACCGGCCCGCGGTATGGTTCCCGAGTCCATTTCATCAACCCCAGTCCAATGATGATGGAGAACAGAATCCAAAGCATAAAACTGCCCTCCTGTCCCCCCCAAAAAGCTGATATCAGGTATTTGAGCTGCAGGTCACTGCTGGTATAATTATAGACATAATAGAAATTGAACTGGTTTGTAAGAATAACATAGAGCAGCAATCCAGAAGCAATAAGTAGGAATACTCCCTGTAAGCCGAATAGCCAATTCGATATTTTAAAGTGCTTATTCGTATCGTTTTGAGCATATATAAAGTATCCAATAGCCGCCAGTATTGCACTTACAAATGCGGCATTGATGAAAAGGTCTCCTAAAAATCCAATCATGAAATGTTAACTCTTTGAGGGCATTGCTTTTTGAAATTCGGCTTCGTCGGCATTGTTGTATTTAGATGGGCATTTCATCAGCATATCATTGGCATAAAAAACACCGTTTTGCATCTCACCGATTACAACCAACTGATCAGCCTCCTCGAAATTATTGGGCTTGGGCTTGGGATAAACAACACGACGAACATTGCCGTCCTCATCTTCCATATAAAAGGAAAACTGCTTGGTCTCCATAGAAAATCCATACTCTTCCGAGTCATCCCATTGTCCTACCACGTGGGCCCCTTCCATTCCTGCAGCCTGTTCAAAATTCACGTACGTACTGATACTGTTTCCGAAATTATACATCAGCAGTGATGTAAATCCGACTATAGCAATGATTCCGATAATCAGTTTAGGTTTCATGGCGTTCCTTCTACGTTAGACTTTTCAATTTCTTCTTCCAGTTTACTCACTTTTTTATCTACCCGGATAATAAAAAACAGCAGCACAAACCAAATAATAAGACTGACGCCTAGTACTATAAAAATGAGGTCATAGGAGGCCGCCGTTTGAATGAGTGGACTTGCCTGATCCAATCCGGCAGTGCCATCCCACTTTTGGGAGTAACTTTCTGTCAATGTATCAACGGCAGCAACAGTATCTTCTTGTGCCTGAGTTAATAAAAATTTCATGCTCGTTGTTGATCAGTTAAATGCTTTACAGTTTTATAGCGATTCAGGATATCATTCAACCAAATGGCTAGTCCAATAAATCCGATTACCGCAGGGTAAAAAATATATCGCAGCTCAGGGGCTGTAATTTCGCTAAAAGCGGGATTCCCATCTGCTCCCGGGTGCAAGCTTGGCAGTTGACGCGGAATGATATATAGTAAAAACGGGATGGTTGTAGCAGCAAATACATTGAAGACAGCCGCAATCTTGGCTCTTTTTTCGGGATTGTTAAAAGCAGTACGCAGGACAAAGTAGGCTACATAAATCATCATTGCCAACGCCGAAAGATTCATGCGCGGCTCAGCAAAAGTCCACCAGGTTCCCCAGGTAAAACGTGCCCAAATTGATCCGGTTAACAAACCACAAATTCCAAAAATGAGCCCTATCTGCGTTGCAGATTCCGCTTTGCGATCAAACTTCATAATTGGGTTGTTCAGATAACGGATACTGTAATAAAGTCCCGCCGCAAAACAGACCGACATCGTTAGCCACATCGGCACGTGCAAAAACAGGTTGCGCGCCGACTCTTCAAGTATGGGTATATCGGGAATAGGGATCAGAAACCCGACACTGATAACGACTGTCATCCAAACAGCTACAATATATTTCCAGGGTTTTAGTCTCATGAACAAAAAACTTACCTCAATACGAGGTGGGTGATTATGAAAGCCTGATAATATACGAAATCTGTTTTGGAAAAATTAGTCTTTTCACCTTAGTCTTTCCGGAATTTTACCTAAGTTTACAACAGATCAACAAACTGGTATAAAGTATAATTACTATGGCCGATCAAACATCTGATAAAACCATCACATTGGAACCCAGCTGGAAAAATCACCTGCTCGGATATACCCTTTCGATATTATTCATTCCTCTTTTTGGAGTTGGCTTGCTTGGACTCTACTGGATATATAAGCGACAGAATAAATACGAGTATACATTTACTGACACGCAGATTTCTTCGCGTGATGATAAATACCAGCGCAATATTGATCTGGTAAATATTGAAAACGTTTCTGTGCAACAAGGTTGGCTGCAAAAGAAGGTATCTGTGGGAGATATCATGCTTGAAACTACAGCTACCTCCATGACTCTTCGTGGCATCGCCGATCCATTCGCTTTAAAGGATATGCTTGAAAAGGCAATCTCTGTTCAAAAAGAGCGCCTGAAAAAGAAAGAAAGTACAAAGCCCGAACAGCCCGACCGTGATCCCGGTACTATGGAACGCATGGATTACCTGACGGGACTATGGCAACAGGGACTTGTCTCGGATGAGGATTTTGAAAAAGAGAAAAAACACTTCGAGTAGCCACTTTTATTACTTTATTGCCTGAGCAACAGATCCCTTAGTATGCTTTTCTTGATACAATTGCTCCTGCTGCGATATCGTAAAATGCCAAACTATTCCTGCTGCCGACAGCCCCAATGCAAATACTACCATCGCCTGCTGAATACTAAGCCACCCATTTTCGAGAATCCACGAAGCTGTTAATACCGATGCAGATTGTGCCAGTGTAAACAGTAGCCATTCGGTGCTGAAGATACGACCACGAAACGTATCGGGCGTGCGACGCTGCAACAGTACCGTGCTCATCACCCAGTTGGCTCCGGACGCAGCATGTGCGATAAAAACAAAGAGTAGCATTACGCCTAAGCTGACAGTAAGCCCAACTACTGAATACATTAATCCGGCGAAAATCATACAAAACCCCATCGCCCGCACCCAACCACTTTCTTGATTAAAAATTCGTCGCCCTACCACTGGACCAATGCCAGTTCCTACACCCCGAGCCGAATAAAGCAGTCCGAGTCCGACGCTGCCCATCATCAGTACATCTTCAGAAACCAAAATAAGCATGTAGGTCAACGCTCCCAGGAACATCGTAAAACATCCTTTAGCCAACGTGGGACGTAATACTTTGTGTGTACTAAACAGGTACTGAAATCCTTCTTTTATCCCTGTTAGCGGATTACGGGTTCTCTTGCGCTCGGCCGCATCCATTTTCTTTTGCGGAATAACAGCTCGGTAAATAAACCATGCAGACAGTACATAGCTACAAGCATTGATGATAAAGACCAGATCTGTCCCCAGCCATGCGGTTGCCAGCCCTCCAATACCCATGCCGATAGTAAAAATAATACTCCAGCTCGCCGCTGATAAAACATTGGCATCTACCAGCTCTTTTTCTGTGGTTACGTTTGGTATAGATGAGGTTTTGGCAGGCTCAAAAACAGCCGATAACATCATCTGTAATGCCGTTAATACATACGCCAGCCACAGGGTCTCATATGACACTACCAGCAACAATCCCAGAACAATTACACCGCGCAGCAGATCGCAAAGAATCATCAATTGACGCCGGTCAAAACGGTCCGTAATATAACCGGCAAAGGGTGAAAACGTAGCCAGACTCATCATCTTAACGACAATAATCAGCCCCAATAAAAATTCAGAATCTGAATATTTGGTGATAAGCGCATATACGGCCAAGATCCCAAACCAATCCCCAAAATTGGATACAATCTGGCTTAGCCACAACCGGCGGTAATTCTTGTTTTGGGATACCAGATCTATGTAAGGTCGTATTTTATCAAACATAACTCATTTCTTTAGCCACAGATTATCACTGATCCAAGTAGAATTTATCCGTAGTAATCTGTGCAGATCTCTGGCCTATTTTACTCCCGTACTGCCAAAGCCGCCGTCTCCGCGTTCCGTTTCTGATAGGAGTTCAACTTCATTTACCTCGGCCTGAATTACGGGCGCAATGACCATCTGGGCAATACGGTCTCCGTGATTTATAGTGAATTCTTTATCCCCCAAGTTCACCGCCAGCATTTTTAGCTCACCGCGGTAGTCCGCATCAATGGTTCCGGGCGTATTTAGCATGGTGATACCGTGACGATAAGCCAATCCGCTTCGGGGACGCATCTGCGCCTCGTAACCCTGCGGCATGGCCATCTTTAACCCAGATGGAATCAGCTCTCGTTCACCCGGTTGTAGGGTAATCGGTTTTTCAAGAGCGGCCCGAATATCCATTCCAGCCGCAAACTCTGATTCATACGAAGGGAGAGGTAGATCCTCGGCGTGAGATAATTTCTTAAACTGTATCTTCATTGGTTATCTGCGTTCCTTTTTATAATCAATAAGTTGCACTTTAACATTGCCCAGCCAAACCTTGGCGTGTGCTTCGGCTGGAACTCGCAAATCGTCGGCGATATACCACGCCTTATATTTTCCTCGAAATCCAAATGGGCCGTCAATATCAGCATCCCCTTCACTAAAATACGTCTTCACCGGATCGTCAAAAGCATCGTATCTGCGCTTTTCAATCTTGGTACTGTTCGTTGCGTCGATATATCCCTTTTCGCGCTCTAAATATACCGGTAGGCGGTAATCCTGATTGGTACCCGCAAACAAGCGGGAATAATAGAAAATAAGCTGACCCGAACTTGAGGGCTCTGTTAGTTCGAGCGTGTCAACCGGGGTCATATTCTCTAAGATATACACTTTCTCATTTTCATAATCATACTCATATACTTCTGCCTCAAACTCATTCTCGTCCAAATTATCACGCCAATAGAGCTTCGTGTAAGGCGTACTGTCGGTTTCTACCATAAAGGTGTTATAGTGATTTTCTTCTTCCCCAACAAAAGGGATCCCCGAATTCGATGTTATAACTGTGCGCAGCCACCATATTTTTTGTCCCTGATAGGTAGTATCCTTGATAATGGTTGTTTTTACCTCACCCAGCTTAAAAAAACCAAACTTTACTTTGTAGGTGAATACCTCCTTCCACTGCAACAATTCTTCCATAGTAGGCGGCCTGTCGGGATGATCATAAGTCAATGGCGAATCCTGTGCTTGTACGCCCGATGAGAATACCATCCCACCAACCAAGCAGAAAATGATAAATCCAGTAGTAGCAAACTGCTTCAATTTTTTCAAAATAAAGTTGTAAATTTGTTTTATATAAGCGTTCAAAGTTCCCTATTATATAGGTGAAATTGAAATATTATTGAAAGTATCTTACAGGAATTTCGTTCATGTTATCTAATAAATTTTCTCTAAACCTAACTTTTTTACTTTTAGCGGGATTCCTGATTGTTGGAGGATGTTCTAAAAGTAATGATCAACGAGAATTTGAAAACCAATCACTGTCTGCCCCCAGCAACTTTACCGCTACTCCAACCCAGGGAGAAATCACCAATAACGATCCTGATGATTGGCAAATCAGTCCTATGTATCGGGGATTAATTAATTTAGGAACAGGTATTTCAAGTTTTCAGCCCCCCTATCCGAACCCAATGGATTATAATCAGAATTTAACGATTAACATCTATCTCAGTAACATTGATAATCTTGACCGCTTAGAAGTCTATTCTTTTGAGTTTGTTTCGGAGGCAGGAAAACCTCCGATAGCCATTCGCGATGATATCTCATCACCATCTCTGGTGACTATCCAATTAAATGGACAGGAAATTTCCGGCAAATCGGGCGGAAGTCAAGCCAACGGGCTCTATAGAATTCGCATCCTCGACGGTGATCTAAATGTTGTCACTTATGGGGATATAAAAATTGGCCCGGAGTAAGTTGTTAAAGAGCGATCTCCCTCCTATTTTCAAGCTCTCTCAAAAAGCAGAAACACTATGGGCAAGCATAAAATAACCAAAACCGAAAAAAGAGTGCTCGAAAGACTCATCTTCCCGGAAAAATTTCAGGTTATTATGGAAGAAACGGGATTGCTGCAGGGGGAGCTTCGCGACGACCTGATTAATCTGCTAAGTTTCGGGTTTGTAGAAGCCTATGAACGCAGCGGCAATAAAATTGTCCTGACCAGCTTTTATGATACCGACAACCTGCAGGATTTTACTTTTCAAGCTACAAGCAAAGGACTTGCTGAAATTAAATCGAACTGATTATGAAATTTGAAGCCGTATTTGACGATACCACTACCGAGCTGGAAATTGTAGAAGAGGCCAACGAAGTTGTTTTCGATGATGAATCACAATCTTATGAATTTCACCGTCAGGAAAACGGGCGTTATCTGCTCCGGATGGGAACAAAACTCTATAAAATCGATAATGTATCATACGACAAGCATACCGTAACGTTTACCCTCAACAGCAACTGGCATTCGGTAGATGTTCGCAATGAACAAGATCTGTTGCTGGATCGTATGGGCTTCAAAACGGTCGGGGAAATTGGTGAAGGCGAACTCAACGCCCCCATGCCCGGTAAAATTCTGGAAGTATTGGTCGACGAAGGAGATGAGGTCGAACTGGGCGATCCCGTTGCTATTCTTGAAGCCATGAAAATGGAAAACGAACTCAAAGCTCCCATCAAAGGCGTAATATCATCTATTGCTGTTGCACAGGGAGACTCACTCGAAAAAGACGCTCTAATCTTAGAAATAGAAGCAAGTGGATAAATTTGTAATTGAAGGACCTACTCCCCTCCAAGGAACTATTCCAATCAGCGGATCAAAAAATGCAGCCCTCCCTCTGATGGCGGCGGCCATTTTAGGCGATTCGCCTACAACCATTACCAACGTTCCCAAACTGCGCGATATATATACCTTTAACAATGTAATTCGTGTTACCGGCTGTCGCGTCGATTTTGATGAGGATGAGGGCATGCTCACCATAGATCCTAAAAACTTAACCCATTACGAAGCTCCCTATGACCTGGTTCGAAAAATGCGGGCATCCTTCTACATGCTTGGTGCCCTGTTAGGCAAATACGGCGAAGCGAAAGTATCTCTGCCGGGTGGCTGTGCGTGGGGACCGCGTCCTGTGGATCTGCATCTCGATGGCATGCGTGAAATGGGTGCCGATATTCAGCTCGATGAAGGATACGTAATCGCCAGCGCACCCGAAGAGTTAGAGGGCGGTACCTTTACCCTGGAACCCAGCAGCGTGGGGGCAACCGTAAATTTAGTGCTGGCATCAGTACTTCGTACTAAAGAGTTTACAATCAAAAATGCCGCCAAAGAACCCGATGTAGTGCTACTTTGCAAAAAGTTAGCTGAAATGGGTGCTGATATTGATGGAATCGGTACACGCACCTTAACCATCCGAAAGGTAGACAGCCTGCAGGGAATTACTGCCCGTAACGCTTCTGACCGCATTGAAACCGGGACTTTTATGATCGCCGCGGCCATGCACCCACAGTCCAATGTAACATTGACCAACGTGGATGTCGATGATCTTGGTCATTTTCCTAAAACCTTTCGAGAAACGGGTGCAGAAATGACGATTGATAACAGTACCATACATATCAAAGCGCCCCAAGAACTTGATCCTACTTCAATAAAAACGAAAGTGTATCCCGGTTTTCCTACCGACCTACAGGCACAGTGGGCAACGATGATGACGCAGGCAAAAGGGGAATCAAAAGTTACAGATACTATTTACGATGATCGGTTCAGCTATGTGCCCGAGTTAGTAAGATTGGGCGCCGATATTGACGTCAAGAAAAATACAGCACATATTGAAGGTAAAACAGAACTTAAAGGTGCTTCGGTGATGAGTACCGATCTGCGTGCCAGCGTAAGTCTAGTTTTGGCCGGAATGGTAGCAAAAGGGAAAACTGATGTGTTGCGCATTTATCACCTCGATCGCGGTTACGAGGATCTGGAGGAAAAACTCACTAATGTTGGTGCTAAAATCACACGAGCTCAACAAGAAGAGTAAAACTACGGCAAAAAATTATTGGTTACGCAGCAAAACTGCGTAACCAGAGCTATCACTCCTTTCACTTCAAGTAATCCATCGGATCAACAAATTCAATACGTGGCGAATCTTTGAGCAGCGGACGTATAAACGGTGAATGTCCGGCCCCGAACATTATAAATATGCGATCTCCCGGCTCCGTAATTTTCATCAGGTTGGCAAAAATACGCAGATTTCTCCGGTGGTAATCGGCTGTTACATCGGCTCCGACAAAAGAGCTGTCATCGGCCAATGAAAGTGAGCGCACATACGGTTCGTGAAACTTTTTAACACTTTGTTCAGTGTTGATGTATTGATAAAGCTCAAGCAAGCTTCCGTTTTGTAACAGGCTGTCCACTTTTTTAAAGTGCTGGCCGGTTTTATACCTCTCGAAATATTCTAAAAACTCGGGTTCATGCTTCTTTGCAAACTCCATCACTTTACCCATATTCATCGGTATATAATGGTCCACGGCATAAACGTGATCATGATCCAACCGTTTCGCCAGTTTAAAACCAATCTGGTATTGTTCACTGCGCTTGGATACAAAATCACCGGTCGCAAAGGTATCAATTTGCCCCTTACGGAACTCTTGGTATAACGAGTCAAAAGCTGACATATGCTTCATTTGAACTTCCAGCGCGACCTTGTTGGGATTAAATTCAGCTAACGCATCACGCACTTCCTGCAGCTCCTTTTGCTTTTGAGCCGTTAGAACATCGGGAACCTCCGGATTTATAGCATCCCTGCCGGGATTATCAAGGTGAGTAGTTCCCAAAAACATCACTTTAATTGGCTCTTCGTCCTGCGCCTGCATGGGTAATACAGAAACCGTAAACAACAATATTAAAAAGAGTAATGACTTTGATATGCTAAGATGAGAATTAATTTTTTGCATTAGTTTGATCCTGAAAATATCTTCGTTTAAAAAAGTGTGTTAACTCTTACGAATAAGAATAAAAATTGTTAAAAAACTTCCAATTGCACTCATCTAAGCCCCTCTAATACATCTTACTAAATTATCCAGCCCTCGTGAACTCCATTTCAAAATTTCCCGTTTACATAATAGCAAAACTACTTGTATATTAGCGTGATACATTGTACAGAGTATTCAGAGATTTTAAAAAATTTAGGTTTACCTTTTGCAGCATATTATTTACTCACAAGCACTACTTAAGGTTTTATTCACTTTTCGAAAGCATTTGAACTTCTTTTTGAAGAATGCGGCGAAGTTTATGAACTCGCTCATTTCTTGTGATCGTTTTCTGCAAGATATACCCTCCTCTGAATACGACCTTATTACACAAACAAATTTTTCTCCTAACAGGAATTTTAATTTAGCGGTTGCTGAAATCCCGCTAAGACGAACGAACTGTAAGACTGTTGTTACTATGAAAGCTATTGATTTACTGATCAGGATTATATGTCCGGAGGACAGCAACTGCGTGAAAGAAGAATATTTCAATGAAAAATCAAATCATTATTCACGCTTCGGGAAAGCAGACCCGGATAGCTCTGCTGGAAAACGGCGAACTGGCCCAACTTTTTATAGAATCTGATGAAAATCAGCGTACAGTAGGTAATATATACCTGGCGAAGGTCCACAAAGTGATGAGCGGTATCCGTGCAGCTTTTATTGACATGGGTACTCCGAAGGACGCTTTTCTGCACTTTTCTGATGCCGGCGACCATCTGAAAGAATATGTTCAGATGCTTAACGGGCGTGACGCCATTCACAAGAACGTGCAGGAAGAGCTTAAAAAGACGGACTTTAACCAGATATCCAACTACGAAAAGCAGAACTGGGCGGGAAAAATTTTGAATCCCGGTCAAAAGCTGTTGGTTCAAATTGTCAAGGAACCTATTGGCTCCAAAGGTCCACGCATATCTACAGATATCACCGTAGCGGGACGTTTTTTGGTACTCATACCTATGGGTGATTATGTAGCCGTATCCCGTAAAATCAATAACTATAAAGAGCGTCGGCGTCTTAAGAGCATCGTAAGCTCTATGGTACCCGATGGATTTGGGGTTATCATTCGTACGGTTGCCAAAGGACAAGATGAGCAATCTATTGAGGATGATATGCGCGATGTGCTCAAGAAATGGGAGCGCATTCTGGAACGGCTTGAAACGGCCAACCCTCCCGAGCTTCTTTACAAGGATCTTGATATGACCGAGAGCTTGGTCCGTGATCTTTTTGCCAAGCAATATGACCGCGTGCTGGTTGACGATCCCGAGATGCACAAAAAGATTAAATCGTATGTCAGCCAGGTTGCCCCACAGATGCTTCCCAACGTAGAGCTCTATAAGGGACGTGAACACATCTTCGATTTCATGAAGGTTGCCAAAGATGTGGATTCAATCTTTAGTCCCCGTGTGCGTATGCCGTCTGGCGGTTACCTCATCTTTGAGCAGACTGAGGCCATGTATGTGGTAGATGTGAACTCCGGGCCTTATGCTGCCAAGGAGAAGCAGGAAGATAACTCTCTGAAAACAAACCTTGAAGCAGCACGCGAAGTTGCCAAGCAACTACGTCTGCGCGACATTGGCGGAATTATTGTCGTTGACTTTATTGATCTGCGCAATGATAAAAACCGCAAGAAAATTTACGACGAGCTTAAGAAGGAATTCAAGAAAGACCCCGCCAAGACCAATGTTATTGGCATGAGCGACTTTGGATTGGTTCAAATTACACGCCAGCGTATCCGGCCAAGTGTGGTGAACTCAGTATCAAAAGTGTGCCCTACATGTGGTGGATCGGGCAGCGTAGTTACAAAGAATACTATTCTTGCCGATCTCGATGCGTGGCTCAGTAAGTTCCGTACTACCACTGATTATCGCGCTGTTGATATTTATATCAACCCATATCTTAAGGCGTATCTGGAAAAAGGATTACTTAGCATTCGTCGAAAATGGATGTTCCGTTATTGGCTAAAAATTACGCTTGTCGCTGATGATTCTATTTCACTAAACGAGTATAAAGCTACGATTGCCGGTTCAGACATTGATATTACCGATGTAGTTATGCAGGAGAACAACATCGATGAGCTTATTGCAAACGAAACAAGTGATTTGAATGATCTGGATGACCGTCCGGGCAGAGGCGATCTGGATTATTACAAGAAAGAAAATGGATCCGAGTCGGGTGGACGTCAAAAACGAGATAAGCGAAAGCCACGTCCAAGCCGTTCAGGAGGCAGCTCAAAATCGAAGTACTATAAGTCTGACTCCTAACTAAGACTTTCTAATCCCAAAAGAATTGAAACAGAATAGAATTTAATGAGTTTACCTGAGATAAAAGCAACAACCGTACTAGGCATTATCCATAACGGAGAGGCTGCCCTTGGTGGCGACGGACAGGCCACCATGGAAAATACCGTGATGAAAGCGACCGTTAATAAAGTCCGCCGCCTATATGAAGGAAAAATTGCTGCGGGCTTTGCCGGTTCAACTGCCGATGCCTTTACACTTTTTGAGAAATACGAAGAAAAACTGAAACAGTATAACGGTAATTTAAAACGCGCCGCTGTTGAGATGGCCAAAGAGTGGCGGCAGGATAAATTTTTACGAAAACTTGAAGCTCTTTTAGTCGTAATGAGTAAAGATCAGGCTCTGCTTATTTCGGGACAGGGTGATGTTATTGAACCCGATGATCAAATTTTAGCTATTGGCAGCGGCGGAAGTTATGCGCTTGCTGCTGCACGGGCATTAAAAGAGAATGCACCCGATTTATCAGCCCGTGACATCGTGCAGAAAGCACTCGATATTGCAGCGGACATCTGTATCTATACGAATCATAACCTGAGTATATTAGAAATCGAAGATTGATGAGTACTTTACAAAAGACAGTTACACAGAAGAATCTTACGCCGCAACAAATTGTAGCGGCATTAAACAAATATATTGTTGGCCAGGACGACGCCAAACGATCGGTTTCCATTGCTTTACGAAACCGTTGGCGACGTATGAATGCTGATGAAGAAATCAGAGACGAAATCCTGCCAAATAACATACTATTAATTGGCCCTACTGGCGTTGGTAAAACAGAAATTGCTCGTAGGTTGGCTAAGCTTGCAGAAGCTCCCTTTATCAAAGTCGAAGCAAGTAAATTTACCGAGGTCGGTTATGTGGGGCGCGATGTGGAGTCAATGATTCGCGATCTGACAGATATAGCCATCGACATGGTAAAAACAGAAATGCGCGAACGTGTAGAAGAAGAAGCTCGCGAGATTGTAGAAGAACGGATATTGGATATCCTCATCCCTCCTGTAAAGAAAAACCAAGGAGATAATAACAGTTCACCGGGATTTGATGCCAATTCAACTGATCAGGATTTTAATCCACAAAGCGCTTCTGATAAAGAGCTAAATGAACGCACGCGTAAAAAATTTCGCGAAAAACTCCGCAACGGAGAACTTGATGAGCGCGAAATAGAGATCGAAGTTCAAAAATCAAGTCGCTCCCCCATGATGCAAGTCTTTGGTCCCCAGGGCGGCATGGAAGAAATGGGCATCAATTTGCAGGATATGCTCGGTAATATGGGCGGACAAAAGAAAACCAAGCGAAAAGTACCGATTGAAGAAGCCCGTGAAATTCTTTTGGAAGAAGAAGCGGAAAAACTGATCGATCACGAATCAGCTGTACAAGAAGGACTTGAACGCGTACAGAAACAAGGTATCGTCTTTATTGATGAAATCGACAAGGTCGCCGAATCGTCCAATAATAGCAAAGGCGGTGGTGGCGGTGGACCAGATGTAAGTCGCCAGGGTGTGCAACGTGATATGCTTCCTATTGTGGAAGGCAGTAATATATCAACCAAACACGGCATGGTGAAAACTGATCACATGCTATTTATTGGTTCGGGAGCTTTTCACGTGTCTAAGCCATCAGACCTTATTCCCGAATTACAGGGACGGTTTCCTATCCGCGTAGAGCTTAACTCCCTCACTGAAGAGGATTTCTTTGATATTCTAACACAACCAAAAAATGCGTTAACCAAGCAATATCAAGCGATGTTAAAATCTGAAGGCGTGGATATAGAATTTACCGAAGATGCGCTTAAGGAAGTTGCTTCTATTGCAGCACAGGTTAACGATCGCGTAGAAAACATCGGTGCCCGAAGACTGCATACTATTTTGTCATCACTGCTGGATGAGCTGTTATTTGCTGTACCCGATGATATTAGCTCCGGCGATATCACCATCGACAAAGATTATGTGAACAAACAGCTGGATGATCTTGTTAAGGATAAAGATTTAAGTCAATATATTCTGTAATTGTACGTTGACAAAAATCAAATTAATCAACTAATTGCAAATACTCATTTGCCTACATTAATATATTGTTTCTTTATCAGGTCGTTTTAGGAAGTAATTTCTACAATACAATCACCAATACCTTTGCACTATGAGCATGAAAAAGTTTATCATTCCCAACATAGTAACACTGTTTGTACTATCCTCTTTCTGGTTTGCCGGCGTTGAAACCGTCGTTCCCGGAAATGATACACTACAGAAAAACATTAAAAAATATGTGCAGGCTCAACGGCGAATAATTGACAATTATGTTGACCAAGTTGATATAACCGAGCTTTACAAAAACAGTGTAAAAGGATTAGTAAAAAATCTATCAGACAGTACGGCAAATCTTGAAGATACCCCGGCCGATACTACTTTTGAGAATTTAAAAATCAAAAATCTTAGCAAATCGGTCGACAAGTTTGAGCAGGCATATTTGTATATCACCAATAATTATCCCGATGAAGATATGACTGCGCGGACCGAAGATGCCTTGCAATCCATGTTTAAGGGATTAGATCCGCACTCGGTTTATATTGAACCATCACTTAGCGATGATATCGACGATGAATTTTCTGGCAAATTTCAGGGTATTGGTGTCCAGTTCAATGTAATTCAAGATACGATTACCGTAATTACTGCTATTGCCGGTGGACCCAGTGACGCGTTGGGCATTCGCTCCGGAGATCGTATTGTTAAAATTGACGGTAAAAGTGCGATAGGCTTCTCCAATGAAGATGTGCGCAATACGCTTCGCGGCCCCAAAGGTTCTGAAGTTGATGTCACAATCAAACGACCGAACGTAAAAGATCCCATTGAATTTACCATAGTCCGCGATGATATACCCCTATACTCCATTGGGGCTGCTTATATGATGGATGAAGAAACCGGCTATATCAAAATGGATAAATTTATCCAAACGACCCATGAAGAATTTATGGAGGCTATGAAAGATCTCCAGGATAAAGGAATGGACCGCCTGCTATTGGATTTGAGAGGCAATCCCGGCGGCTATCTGAGTCAGGCCGTTGCCATTACAGAAGAATTCTTCCCCAGTGGCACAAAAATTGTTTCCACCAAAAGCCGGCACACCCGGTTTACCTCGGCATACTACTCGCGCCGTGATGGTTTCTTCAAAGACAAACCGCTCATGATTCTCGTTGATGAGGGATCTGCCTCGGCAAGCGAAATTGTAAGTGGTGCTGTTCAGGATCACGATCGTGGATGGATTGTAGGACGACGTACATTCGGCAAGGGATTGGTGCAGCAGCAATACGAACTGGTTGATTCCAGTAAGATTCGTGTTACGATTTCCAAGTATTATACTCCCGCCGGACGTTTGATACAGAAACCATACAACAAAAAAGGCGGTGAAGAATACGCCTATGAAATCTATCAGCGCGGTGTCGATGCCAAGGGTGATGCGATGGAATTTGTATCTGATGTCCCTGATTCACTGAAGTATTCTACCGATGCCGGAAGAACCGTTTATGGCGGTGGCGGAATTGTCCCCGATCATGTTGTGCAACCGGATACAGCCCAATCCAAGATTGTAGCCAACTATATGCTTCGTAATCGGGTTGGCTTCAACTTTGTTCGTGACTACCTGGATGAAAATGGAGATTCCTTCCGACAAAAATGGGAGGACAATTTTGACCAGTTCAATAAAGATTTCGAATGGTCGGAAGAACAGATGGATGAGGTTTTCAGTCGTCTTAAAGAAAAGAATATGGTTGTAACCGATACTCTATCAAAACCTGACTTTAAATCTGATACTCTATTTATTCCTGAAGGACATTTAGAAGAAATTGAATGGATGCCTCGTGGACTCATCAAAGCAGAATTGGCGCGACAGGTATGGGGACTTAAAAAATACTATCCCGTCAGAAATAAGCTTGACGAAACTATTGATGAAGCAATGAAAATGTGGGATGAGGTAGCAAAGCTGGAAGAGTATGCAGCCACGCATACCTCTCCTTCAAGCGATCGTTACTAACGATATTATCAATAAATATCTTCCAAGCCCGGCTCTGTGAGTCGGGCTCTTCTTTTTATAAAAATTGACTCATAAAAGCTACAGCAGCCGTTTCTGCACGCAACCTATTGGGACCAAGTGATACTAACTGCCCTCCCTTCTCCGTAAGATCACGAATTTCAGTTTCCGAAAACCCTCCTTCCGGCCCTACTAACAACAGGGTTTTCGCAGCATTCGAAACGCTCTCGTAGTCAATACTCCCTTTGTCTTCGCCTACTTTTTCATGGGCAACTAATATCTTATCTGCCCTGATAGAGTCGAGCATCATCTCCAATGAATGGTAGATCTCTACTGTGCTTAGATGAGCTTGCAGACTTTGCTTCATAGCCGAAATCGCCAGCGACTCCAGTCGGTCCATGCGCACATTTTCTTTAATAGTATGCTCACTTCGAAATAGACATATTTGAGCAGCTCCCAATTCAATAGCTTTTTCAACAGCAAATTCCAGCCGATCTCTTTTCTTTATGATTCCCATCGCCAAAATGAAATGTGGTTTGGGACGGGAACGGTGTTGCTCATCTTCAATTTCTACTTGCACTGATTTCTTGGTAATCCGGCGAACAACTCCATGATAGCGGCCACCCTCGCCGTCAACGATCGTTAACTTGTCACCTTCCTGAGCCCTCATCACCTTGGAGGCGTGAATCGCCTCCTGATCCAAAAGCTCGGCAAATCCATTATTTATTTGTGAGGATGGTGCATAAAAAATATTCATCGCTTATCGCCTTTTTCGGAACGGTTCTCCCGGCAGAAATTCAGTCTGACCGGTTTCCAAAACAATTTCAACATATGGCGCACAAAGGCCACAACTATTGCTACAATAATCCTGATTCTGAAGCTCATCGAGCGAAGTAACATTATTTTTATTGGCATACTCCTTTATCTCGATAAACTCCCGATCATGACAAATACATTCTGTTACGTTGTCTGGAGCCATAATAATTCAGCTCTTACCCACTATTGTTTAAAATGCTTTCCTAATCGGAGTTCTTGTCCCTGGTAATTACTTTTAATGTCATCACCGTACACAAATTCAGGAACTTCGGTATTCGGTTCAAATTTCATACTGCAAAACGTTTGTCCGTCTTCAATCAAAAAAGGCACATCGTGCGAACGCACTTCGAGGACAGCGCGTGCTCCTTTATCCTCCACTCGTCCGCCAAAACCGCTGTCGAAAAAGCCGGCATAATGTGTGCGCAATTCACCCGATCCCGTATCATAAGCAATCATTTCAGCGGCTAAATATTCCGGGATACGACATCGTTCTTTGGAGGCAAAGATATAAAAAGCCTCCGGTTCTAAAATAAGATGATCATCCGGTTGATGGTAAATGGGTTCCCAAAACTCCGATACTTCGTAATAGTTGATGTTATCAAGATCGATATAATCGCGGTGCTTTTTGGCCTTGTATCCTACAATTTTTCCTTCTGAGGCGTGTAAATTTACGCTTAAAAAGAGTCCGTTATTAACCTTTAGCTCATCCACATCAACAGGATCACCGCCCTCGGTAAAAAGCAGCGGATCGGAACTGTGTGTTCGCAAAATATCCTGGTCGGAAAGTACGGTATAACCGTGGCGTATTCTCAGCTGATTCAACCGATGTCCGGTTTTAATCTTTATTGGAAAAGACTTGGGAACAACCTCCAGATACATTTTCCCTTTATAGCCTGATCGTATTTCCTCAAATCGGTGCGAATAGTCCGTAATTACACGCGTAAATACATCGAGTCGCCCCGTTGTACTCTTGGGGTTGGCTTTGGCAGAGAGATGCTCTCCGGATACAATCTGGTAATCTACTCCATTTTCATTGCCATTGAATAATGTTTTCTGCGGTGAGATGTGCGAGGGTAAATGTAATTCTTCGAGCAGCGGAATGATATAAACACAATTGGGTTCCAAGATAGCCCCATCAGTTATAGAAAAATCGTACTGACTAAGCTTCTTCAGCTTCTGATCTACTGATTCATCTTCTGGCAGAAAACTGCACCTCACTCGGTAGGCCTTTTCCCCTAAACGCAAATCTATTGAGTTGGGTTGAAACTGGTCATCTTGCAAAGGATATCCATCAGCATGAGAAATGATACCCGCATTTGCCAATACACGTAATTTTTGAACGGGAAGTATCCCTTTAGTTCGCAGATGTACTTTTTGAATCTCGCTGCTCATCAAAACCTATCTTAAATTAAAACGTTAATGAATATTTTTATCTTACAGAATCTGAACTTGCGCCCTAATATAGGAATTCAGTAATCAGAATTCAGAATCGATCTTACTTTAATTACAAACGCTGATTTCCTAATAAATTTATTATAGTTAAAATGAATATTCTCTTTTGGAGCGGCGGCAAAGATGCCTACTTAGCTCTCCATTTTTTCACAGAGTCGCATCCCGAAGCAGAGTTAAAACTGCTTACAACCTATGATGAGTCTAACGACACTGTACCTCATCAAAATATTCCGCTATCCGAAATAAAGGAACAGGCGGACCATCTTTGTTTGGATTTAATCTCCGTCGGTCTACCCTCCAACTGCCCTAATGAAATTTATTTAAAACGAATTGAAAGTGCTCTTAATGAATTATCCGAACCCATTGATAACCTCATATTCGGCGATTGGTATTTAGAAGATATTCGCCAGTGGCGCAAAAAGGTATTCGGTGAAATGGGCTACTCGTGCGTATTCCCAATATGGAAAAAAGATCTGAATGAGCTGCTCCCCATATTACTCTTGAAACCGATTGAAATTAAAATAAGTGCGGTTAAAGAAGATTTTGAATCACTGCTCAAAGTAGGTGAATCCTACAATCAGAAGCTGGTCACGCAGCTTAAGCGCCTCAATGAAATTGACCCGATGGGTGAAAACGGAGAATTTCATACTAAGGTAATATTTAAAGATCCGGAGTCACTCGATAATCAGCCCCTAATACCAAGTGGTCGATAGTACTTCATCTCCTTTCACAATGTTATCAACCACATCCATTCCGTCAATTACTTTTCCAAAACGCGTATAATTCCCATTTAGATGTGGTTTCCACTGGTGCATCATAAAATATTGACTCCCCTCGGTATCGGGACCTGCACTGGCAATACCCACCGCACCGCGCACAAATCCTTCATCTGATGCCTCAGTAGGAATCACAAAATCAGGACCACCAAAACCATCCTGCCGTTCAATATCTCCGCCTTGTATCACAAAGTTAGGAACCACGCGATGAAATGGCACGTCATCATAATGCCCGGCACTATTCAAGCTGTCAATCATTGCCACCGTAGCGGGAGCACTGAGCGTATTCATCTCAATATGGATTCTCCTTTTCTCAGTTTGCATAAGTAACGTAGGGCTTGGACCGAGCTCCCAAAGTCGATCCCAGTTGGGCACACGAAATTCCGTTTTTGATTCTTCCGGTACCGCTACATCCCATCCAGCATCTGCCAAAGATCGGTTCAACGGCACATAATTTTTAGAAGCAAGGGAGTCGATAACCGGCTTGGCCTGCTCCTCAAATCGATCTTTATACAACGATCCAAAAGTCTGATAAACCTCAATATCAGCGGGCAGCGTAAAGTCCGATAGACTTTCGTTTATGCGATCAAAATCTTGAGATCCAAATAATAATTCATTCTCCAATAATGAGCCTGACATATAAGCCACACCACGATCCCCGAGATCTAGTGCATCAAAAACAATAGTGCGAATTTGCTGTCTATACCTTTTAACTCCATCCTGAGCCTCCTCTGCAAAGCTTCCTAAATTTTGGAGCGCATACATCGAAGGCAACTCCTCACCCTCGCTCACCAAATTCCCAATGCGCTGCAGGTAATTTTCTGCTGATTCATATTGCTGATAAACTCCCAATACCTCGGGCCATAAATAGATATTTTCCTCAGGAATAGTTGCAAGCCGGCCTTGGTGCTCTTCTACAATCTGATTATCCACCTGTTGTATTGTCGTTAATGCCTGCAGCCAAACAACATCATCCAAACGGTCATCAGTCAACATCTCATCATGGATGTATTGATAGAGATCATCATCCTCATCAATATTCTCCTCTAAACTTTGCAGCGTTCGAATCTGTACATGCGGATTTTCATTTGTCAATAAAATTTTAGCTGCTAACGAATTTTGATTATTCAAGGACACTTTTCCGATCGAGGTGGCCAACTCATATGCCAGCTGAACTTCATGATCCAGCATCTGCTCACCGTTGTAGAAAATGGTCGTGGTATGAGTCGTACGCTCGGGAAGAATCTTATTTATATATTGATCCACATCCCGACTTATCCCTTTGCCCATCAACTGCCATCGGTTAAATAACGTATCTTGAGCAGTAGCAGTTAATTGGGATTCATCACCGCGATACCAACCATATAAATAAGCACGGGTAGCATCATAATTTTCGGTATCAAATGCCTTTTGAATAACCCGAATTTGCCGGTCCTGAGCTATATCAAATCGTTGCACTAACCGTCCCACTGCCAGTGCCGTATGATATTCACTATCAGCTAAATTTTTATTCAGCTGATCAACTAAAAAAGAAAGCGTTTGTTCATCTCCCTGTTGGCCAAGCACCCTTGAAATCCCCGAACGTAATTCGGGCTGCTCTATCCAGATTTGTTCGAGATCTCTGAGCTGATTTTCGATAAGTGCGTGCTTGCTTATCCCAAACCATGAGGCATCGGAATTCTGCTTTTTAGCAAGAGTGATAAATTGATCAACCGAATCGATAGGAGTGTTAGCCAACGCCCGCCATGCTTGCTTTCGCACTTCGGGATGTTGATGAGATAAAAACGGCTCGAGAGATTCAATATCTCGCTTCTTTACAGCTTCATATAAATCCGGGTATGTTGCAGTAAGCAGAGAATCTGTAATGGGATTCGCACTTTTATATGGCCCTGAACCACCACTGGAATAGTTAAACAGAATAATGACACCGACTACCAAAATTATTAAGACTATCCAAGATCGAAGTCGGACATATTTCATTTTAGATAATTTAGTTGCAAAAGATTAGAGAGATGGATTGTGATCCTTGGCTTCTTCAACGCGTTCAGCATCCTTTTCTTGGCGGACGGTCTTTAATTTGCCGTTGCCGTCTTTGCGAGCTTCATGAAGCTGTGAATCCTTGATCCAGGCTCGTCCCCCATCCCGCTGAAAACGTTTCTCATTTTTGAACATAAAAGCTTGCTCGTGCAAATCGGGTAAATTCTTCTCCATAACAGTTTATTCTTTATTGGATGTAATTCATTGCAATAATACAATTTTAACCACTATAATTCATAAGATTTTTAGCTTTGCTTTGAGCTTCGAAAAGCTTATATTTGACATTCTGTAGCCAAAAGAATTTACAACATAAAATTAGACAATTAGATGTACGCAGTAGTAAAGATAGGTGGACATCAATATCGCGTTTCAGAAGGCGATGTCCTGTTTGTTGACAAGCAAAGTGATGAAACTGATCAAAAGCTTACTTTTGATGAAGTTTTATTGACAAATAACGATGGTAATGTAACAGTAGGTCAACCGGTTGTTGAAGGTGTTGCTGTTGAAGCGACTTTGCTTGATAATGTAAAGTCAGACAAAGTCATCGTTTTCAAGAAGAAACGTCGCAAGGGATATCAAGTTAAGCGCGGACACCGCCAACCGATGTCTCAAATCGAGATCAACAGTATTTCTACTTCCGGCAGTGGAAGTAAGAAAAAAGCTGAGAAAGCAAAAGATACTTTAGAGTCTGAAGAGACAGGACAAGTATCTACTGATATGACGGCCAAAGAGGCAATCAGTCATATTCGAAACACTGATCTTGAAGATCTTAAAGGATTTGTTCCCGAGGACGAAGAGCGGGTTACCGTTTTGGATGCATGGAACAGTAAGCAAGAAGGATAATTCAGAAATTTTAGATTGTTATGGCGCATAAGAAAGGACAAGGATCTACAAAGAACGGTCGTGATTCGATTTCGAAACGACTTGGAGTTAAGAAATACGGCGGAGAAGTTGTCAAAGCCGGTCATATTATCGTACGTCAGCGTGGTACTAAATTCCACCCCGGCGATAACGTAGGCCGTGGCGGCGACGACACACTCTTTGCAAAAGCTGACGGACAGGTTACTTTCCGCGTTCGCTCCGGTGGACGTAAATATGTAAGTGTTGAACCTGTTTCATAATAGCACTTTTTACCAGATTTTAAGCCTTGGTTTCTCAAGAGACCAAGGCTTTTTTTATATTACGTATTATGGATAAGAAAAATATACCGGGCCTGCCCCATCTACAATTTCGTAATATATTTTGTATCGGTCGCAACTATGTTGAGCACGCCAAAGAACTCAACAATGAAGTTCCAAGCCAGCCGCTTGTCTTTTTAAAACCAACCAGCAGCATCATTTTTGATGGTGACAAAATTCAGATCCCTCCACAAAGCGATAACGTGCATCATGAGGTAGAATTGGCAATTGCGATTGACAAAGCTGGAAAGAATATCCCAAAAGAAGAAGCTTTAGAATATGTTGGGGGGTATGGCATCGGTATTGATGTAACCGCTCGCGACATTCAGCAAAAGGCTAAAGAAAAAGGTCACCCGTGGACCGTCGCCAAAGGGTTTGACACCTTTACTCCCCTGAGTTCATTTATCGAAAAGGATCGGATCAAAGATCCCCAGAATCTGCATTTACAAATATCAGTAAATAGCGAAGTTCGCCAATCGGATAGTACCAAGCTGATGATTTACACTATAGCTGATCTCATTCACTATTTATCGACCATCTTTACCCTGCAACCCGGCGACATAATCTTAACCGGCACACCCAAAGGAGTATCATCTATAACGAAGGGAGACAATATTGAGGCTTCTTTAAGCAATGGACTAGCAACAATTTCTGTAACCGTAGAGTAACCGATGAATATTCGCCCTCTGCTTTTTATCACTTTATTTATTGGGATTTTTGCTCATTCATTATCAGCCCAAGAGTCAAATTCCTTTGATCCAACCCAAGCCCACTATGCGTGGCCAACGGAAGCCAGTCGGTACCTTTCTTCCACTTTTGGGGAAACACGATCAGCACACTTTCATGCTGCCTTAGATATCAAAACCTGGGGACAAAAGGGGTATGAAGTTTATGCTACACGTGACGGTATTGTTGATCGCGTTGCCATTGGTCCACGAGGATATGGCAAAGTGATCTATTTAAAACATGAGGATGGCTCTTATTCGGTATATGCCCATCTACTTTCTTTTAATAATAAGCTACAGCAGCTGGCCGATTCTGTTCGTTTTGTCAATAACTATCAGTTTGAAATAGAAAAATTCTGGGGTTGGCGGGATATCAAGGTTAAACAGGGTGACCTCATCGGATACAGTGGCGCTTCGGGTATTGGTCCACCCCACCTGCATTTTGAGCTTCGAACCCCGACACACAAGCCATTTAATCCCCTGCTGACAAATTTATCAGTAAAAGATAACATTCCTCCGCAAATTCGGGGGCTTTCTCTGGAGCCACTCAGCTCCAAATCTAGTATCGAAGGAGAAAATGCGATCTATACCAAAAGAGCAATACTACAAAATGGATCGTACAGTTTTGGTACTATATCAGTTAAGGGACCTATTGGCTTAGGCCTAAATGCATTTGATCAGTCCAATAATGTTCATAACAGCTATGCCGTTTATGAGCTCAATCTTAAAGTAAACGGCAAACATTTTTTTAGTTCCAGGGTAGACAGTTTTTCGTACAGTGAAACTCACCAGATGTTCATTGATCGAGTATATCCCCTTTTAAAAAATACGGACAAAGGATTTCAGCGACTGTATCTAGCAGACGGGAACTCCCTCCCGTTTTATAAAACCAACAGTCAAAATGGCGTGCTGAATTTACCGAGGGGTACAAATCGTATTACCATCACGGCAAAAGATTATTACGGCAATACTTCTACTGCAAAACTCACTCTTAACGTCCGCGATCATCAGCAACAAAAACAGAATCGGGCATTTACAAATCGCAACTCAAATCTTAGCACTGTCTCTCCCGATCAGTGGAACTGGTTTTCAGGCTGGGTTACTATTCCATACAATCAATATGATCATACCACCATCGGTTTGGCCGATGAAGAACAATTTATTGAACATGTCAATGGTGTTGCGGTTGATCTAACAGGACAGAAGTCCCTCTTCATTAATACGCCGGAATTGGGTCCACTCCAACTCTACCGAACAATCCCTCAATCCACCTCTTACATTTCATCCGCTGATCAAAACCACTTTGCGGTATTTCCCAAGAACACATTTTATGACACCGTTTCGGTTGGTATGTCTGTTAATCATCTTGCCAAAGACTCACTGACCGTAGATCTACTCCCTAACGCCTACCCGGTTAGAGAAGAATATAAGTTTTATGCCGCTCGTGATAGTGCTATGACCGATACGTCCAAACTCTCTTTTTATAATTTTGACAAAGAGGATAAAGAATGGGAATTAATTCCTACAAACTTTACGAGCTCTCATATCATTGGCAAAGCTGAAACCCTTGGACACTTTTCTTTGAAGAAAGATCAAAAAGCTCCTGAAATAATGAATCCACGCATAAGACAACGTCCGGACGGTAAATGGATTATTTATATAGATGCTTTGGATAAGCTGTCCGGTATTGATTATCCCAGGTCAAAAATATCCGTTAATGGCAATCAGGGAATTGCTGAATTTGAACCTGAGAGTGATCGCTTTGTTTATTACCATCCTAACTTTGTGCCTTCCGACTCTATGCAAATTAAGGTTATTGCCTATGATAAGATGGGGAACAAAACAGAACAGATTTTTAAATTAGCAAACAAGGAGTAAAAAAATAGGGAGAAACTGGTATACAGCTTCTCCCTTCTGTTTTCTAAAAAACTATCCTATCGATTAAAGATGAGCGATACAGCCAATCTCAACCTTGCAATTTTTGGGTAACGTTTTAACTGCAACAGTTTCTCGAGCCGGCGGATCACTCTTAAAGTAATTGCCATAAATTTCATTAACGGTTGCAAAGTTATCCATATCATCAAGAAAAATGCTGCACTTTATTACTTGGCCAAAACCAGATCCGGCTTCTTCCAAAACAGCTTTTAAATTTTTCATAACCTGTTCAGCCTGAGAGCTTACGTCATCTCCTACAAACTCCATACTATCGGGATCAAGTCCTATTTGTCCCGAACAATATACTAAGCCGTCATGAACAACAGCCTGACTGTAAGGGCCTATAGCTTCCGGTGCATTTGAAGTGTGAATAATCTTCTTCATGATCTACTAAAGGTTATTTTATTGAAGTTGCATTTTTATTTTTCAATTCAAGTAAAAACTCATTCAGATAAAAAGCAAACTTTTCGGGATGTTCCATCATCGGAGCATGACCACATTGGTCTATCCATTTGAGGTGAGAGTTTGGTAAAGCCTTGTGAAACTCCTCGGCAACTTCTGGAGGCGTAATTTCATCTTGTTTACCCCAAATCAACAGCACCTCCTGATCAATATCGGGCAAATAATCCTCCATATTGTACTCATGCGTTTCGCGGGCAATAGCTAAAACATTCAACAAATTCGATCGATCATTTATTACATCCATGATTTCATCCATGAGTTCTTCAGTCACAAAATCATCATTATAAAATGTAATGGCCGCTTGTTTCCGAACATAATCACGGTCGTTGCGACGAGGAAAGGTGGAACCAAAGTCTCTCTCCTGAAGTCCAGAACTTCCGGTTAAAATCAATGCCGCTACATTTTCAGGTTGTTGTACTGTGTATTCCAGAGCCAGATGACCTCCCATGGAATTGCCCAATAAAATAGGGTTTTCAATTTCCAGTGCCTCCATAAAGGAATGCAACCATTTCGCCATGTTTGTAAAGGTCAGTTTTCTGGCCTTAAATTCATACAGAGGGATCGAAGGAACATATATATTATAGTCATCCACATATTCAACCAATGCATCATAATTACTTAGCCCCCCAAACATGCCGTGTAAAAAAACCAGATTCGAGGAATCCTCTGTTCCCTTTGAAATTTTGAGATATTCAAAACCGTTATAATGGTGACTTTCGAAATGACTGCTGCCGAACATATAAATTGATACCTGGGTTAATAGACTGTTATTTTTTCAAGTACATAATATAATAAAATTATGCATTAATATTGCAGAAAGGACTATATATGATTACTTTCTGCACTCACGAATGGATATTCTAATAACATTGAATTTATAGCAATCAGAAACCATGTTTATTAAAAAATTACCACATTTACTCGTAACGTTGCTCGCGGCGATTTTGATAGGATGCGGAAGTTCAAATCCGTTAGCCGACGAAGCACAAAATAATCTTAAAAGTTCGGATTTTGAAGGTGCTATCACGTCAGCCGAAAAGTCCATCGAACAATACCCGGGCGATCCGCTAGGATATTATTATAAAGCTGTTGCTTTGGGAGAACTTGCCAGATCAAAAGATGATCCCACTGAACGTGCGGACTATTATCAACAAATGAATGAAACTTTTGAAACGGCAAAAAGCATTGCTGATACATCAGAAAATGTACCCAGTGAAATCAATAATATATCTGGCGTAAAGGTTGCCTTATGGCAGACCGAATTTCAGCGAGGCGTTGACCTTGCTACCAATGACAGTGTTATGAGCACTGTTGATAACCCAATGGAATTATCTATGGGGCACCTGAAAAATGCGACCAATCTCCAGCCAGACAGTGCCAGTTCCTGGAATGTCTATGCCCAAATATCAGCCAGAAATAAAGAATTTGAAGAAGCAGTTTCTGCCAAGGAGAAGTACATGAAGATGATTTCTGAGTCAAAGATCGATACCGTTGACTATCTCCATTTAGGCAATTACTACTTTAATTTAGATAAGCATGATAAAGTAGTAGAAGTTTTTGAAGACGGACAAGAACGATATCCTGGCAGTGAACGTATTGCTTCTGCACTTGCCGACGCTTATGGCAGAGTTGGAAAAGATCAAAAAGCGATTTCCACTCTTGACAAACTTGTTGAACAGGATCCCGAAAATCCACAGTACCGCTTGGTGATGGGTACTAAAATCTATCAACAAGCAATGCGAATAAGAGATACCCTGGATACGAATTCGCAAGAGATTATGAAGCTGCAAAAGCAATTCCAGCAAGCAAACCAATCTAAAAAAGAAGAACTGAAGAGTGATATTGAGTCGCTCAGCAGCGAAAATGAAAAGCTGATGGACGAAATGGTAGAGCTAACCGATAGAGCTGAAAAAGAAATAAAAGTTGCTCTTGAATATCGTCCTGATGATCCTGCTGCCTACGAAACACTGGGCGTTATCTACCAAAATAAAGCTAAAACCTATTTTGATCGCCGTAACCGTACAACAGATAACAAAGAAGCTGCAAGGCTTGACAAAGTTGGAAAAGAGAATATCCGCCAAGCCATGGAGTATTACGAAAAAGCCGTTGAATTAGAACCGGATAACAAAAATTACTGGCGAAGCTTATTCCAGATTTACACCTTCTTAGGTATGGATGAAAAAGCCCAAGAAGCGATGGAGAAAGCTGGAATGGAGGAATAACAAACACTACACGATTTAATAACCTACTTATTTCTTTATGATTCATTATTATACCCGAATTGCAAGCTTTGTGCTTGCATTCGGGTTCTTTATTAGTTGCTCTACATTACAATCCTCAAACCAAGAATCTGCCACATCCGAAAACCTTTCTGAGCAGCAGATTCAACAACAAATAAAATCTCTGGATAAGGATATTTCCTCAAATCCCAAGCAAGCAGATTTATACCTTAAAAAGGGTAAACTCCTCACAAAACTTGCCCAAAAGAAAGAAAATCCCTCTGAACGTGTATCCCCTTATACAAATGCTCGTCAGGTTTTAGACCGAGCCGCAAATTTATATCGTAACACAGCAGATTCAGAGGATAAAGTAAGCGACTTACTCAACGTGACCTGGAGTTTAGAACATAATCATGGCATTAAATTGTTACAGGAAGAAAATGTTGAAAAAACCAACTACGAGCGGGCTATTGCTCATTTCAATAATGCAACTATTGTTATCCCTGACAGTGCTATTTCTTACACCATGAAGGCCCGCACGTTATACAAAAACCAACAACAAAAAGAAGCAATTGAAACTTTAGAAACCGCTCGGGAAAAAATTGAAAATCCTCCTGTCCTTCTTTTAGAACAACTTGCTTATTTATATCTCGAAAATAACGACCCAAAAAAAGCCATTGGGATTTATGAACAAGCCGAATCATTTTCAAACAAGAACTTGAATTTACTACACGGGCTTTCAAATGCTTATATTAATGCAGGAGAACATCAGAAAGCCATAAAACTGCTGAAGCAACTGCTCGAAGATGAACCGCAGAATATTGTCTACGGCCAATCATTGGCTACCGAATTATATTTTCTGGGAAAATCAAAAATAGATTCTGTTGCTTCCACGCTAAAACACAGTGATTCACTTGACGATACAGCATTCGAAAGTATAGATACCCTATTGTCGAATGCAGAAGAACGATTTAATAAGATTTCTGATGCGAACCCGGGCAATCTAGAAATTCAAGAACGCACAGCTACTTTTTACTATAACAGTGCATCGCAGTATCAAAAGCTCGTACCATTAGTGTCGGATGAACACCAAGAGCAGTTGCAAGAGAAGATCAAGCAATATTTATCAGCTTCTATTCCTCTTTTTGAAAACCTCGTAGAACAAGGTCAGCAGAATCAAAAAATCTGGAAGAAACTTTTCCAAGCTTATTCTATTTTAGAAATGGAACAAGAAGCAGAGAATGCAAAAGCTAATCTATAATACATTTCTGTAATGAAATTTAATACCAAAGCAATTCACGCAGGACAAGAACCGGAAGAAACTTCTGGAGCTGTAATGCCCCCGATCTTCCAAACATCAACCTATGCACAAGAAGCACCCAACGTGCATAAAGGTTATGATTACGCTCGAGTAGGTAATCCTACTCGTACGGCTCTTGAAAAACTCATTGCCGGATTGGAAGATGCCGATGAATGTGCCTGCTTTGCCAGCGGTTGTGCTGCAATGGACGCGGTTCTAAAAATGTTTCGGCCCGGAGATCAAATCATTGCCTCAAACGATCTTTACGGTGGCACATATCGACTGTTTACAAAAGTATTTGCTCCATACGGTATCGACTTCACATTTGTAGATATGACTGATATCGAGAATGTCAAAGAAGCAGCCACCGACAATGCCAAGCTTCTCTGGATTGAAACGCCAACTAATCCTCTATTGCGCGTGGTAGATATTGAAGAACTCACGAATTTTGCAAAAAAACAGGATATCTTATCACTGGTTGATAACACATTTGCCTCCCCCTACTTGCAACAGCCGCTTGAATTGGGAGCTGACATGGTACTTCACTCAACCACTAAATATCTGGGCGGTCATTCTGATGTAATTGGAGGAGCTGTTGCCACTTCAAACGAAGTAATTATGGAGCAACTACGTTTTCAGGTTAAAACTACAGGAGCCGTGCCCGGCCCCATGGATTGCTACCTGACTTTACGAGGCATAAAAACGCTATCGGTACGCGTGCAACAATCGGTGGATAATGCTAAAAAAGTTGCTTCCTTTTTGGATGATCATCCCGATGTAGATGAAGTAATTTATCCCGGTTTGGAGAGTCATCAACAGCATGAAATTGCTAAAAAACAGATGAGTGATTTTGGTGGCATGGTTTCATTTTGCCTGAAAAATGATTCTATGGAAAAAGCTCAGGAATTCATGAGCAGAACAACGATTTTTACATTGGCTGAAAGTCTTGGCGGTGTTGAATCCTTGATTAGCCATCCGGCCTCTATGACCCACGGATCTATCCCAAAAGAAGTTCGCGAAAAAGCGGGACTCAAAGATTCGTTAATCCGACTCTCGGTTGGTATAGAAGATGCTGACGATCTTATTGAAGATCTGGATCAAGCGTTTGAATAGATTCCAGACCTATGAACAAAATGTATAACCCAAAAACTCTTTAAATTATGCGGAATGTAGTTATTGTAGATGCAAAACGGACCCCAGTTGGTTCTTTCGGTGGAAGCCTGTCCTCATTTTCAGCACCGGAATTAGGTGCGGCAACAATCACAGAATTGATGAAATCATCCGGTGTTAAACCCGAGCAGATTCAAGAAGTGGTATTCGGGAATGTGCTCACCGCCGGGGTTGGTCAAGCTCCTGCGCGCCAGGCCGCACTAAAGGCCGGACTTTCCGAGCTTACCCCAGCAACAGCCATTAATAAGGTCTGTGCCTCGGGAATGAAAGCTATCATGATCGCCGCCAATCAAATTCAGCTCGAAGAAGCTGATGTTATTGTTGCCGGTGGTATGGAAAGCATGAGTAATGTACCCTATTATCTTAACAAGCATCGTTTTGGATCTAAGCTGGGACATGCCGAAGCCCAAGACGGTATCATCAGAGACGGTCTTTGGGATGTCTATAATGATTTCCACATGGGTAATGCCGCAGAAATCTGTGCCCGTGAGTGCAACATCAGCCGCGAAGAACAAGATGAATTTGCAATCACCTCTTACAAGCGAGCTATTAAAGCTCATGAAGAGGGTTATTTTGATGATGAAATCATCGAGATGAAAGTGAAAGACCGTAAGGGTAATGTATCCAAAGTTAAAATGGATGAGGAGCTCAAGCGAATTAATTATGATAAAGTACCAAAGCTGAATCCCGTATTTCAAAAAGATGGGACCGTTACGCCCGCGAATGCCAGCAGTATTAATGACGGAGCTGCAGCTGTTCTTTTAATGAGTGAAGAAAAAGCTAAAGAACTTGGTTATACTCCGCTCGCTCGTATTGTAAGTCAGGCCAGCGCCGCTAAAAAGCCGGAATGGTTTACCACAGCACCAGCCGATGCCATACCCAAAGCGATGAAAAGAGGCAATATTGAAAAAGATGAAATCGATCTTTTTGAAATTAACGAGGCCTTTTCAGTGGTTTCGCTTGCTAATGAGCAGATTTTAGAGCTCGATCCAAGTAAAGTAAACATTCACGGCGGAGCAGTCAGTATTGGTCATCCCATTGGCTGCTCGGGAGCACGCATCATTGTAACGCTTCTGCACGCTCTTAAACGTACAAAAGGACGTTTTGGATGTGCCGGCATTTGCAACGGGGGCGGAGGAGCATCAGCCATGGTTCTTGAAATGCTTAATTAAAAACCTTTTGATAAACCGAAAGCAGGATGAACAATTTCATCCTGCTTTTTTATTTTTCATTTATTCTGATAACTTTATATCAAGAGAATATAATAATAGAGCAAGTTCTTAGAATAATAGGCTTACGTAATATTATTTGCTATTTTTCGTTAAATTCTGAACGTATTTCTATCAACCGATTTTGTTATGATTAAGAAAGCATTATCCACGTTTGCCCTTCTGCTGGTTATGGCCAGTTTATCACATGCTCAGGTTGGCATTACTTCGGTACCATTTTTACAGATCGAACCCGATTCCCGGGCAGCAGGAATGGGCAATACCGGTGTTGCCATTGCCGATAATGCTTCTGCAATATTTTGGAATCCCGCCGGACTTGCTTTTCAAAAGGGAAATCAAATCAACTTTACCCATAGTGAGTGGCTACCCCAGTTTAATGCTGACCTATTTTATGATTACCTGGGTGGCAAATATCATATGGAAGGAATCGGTACATTTGGCGGACATGTTACTTTTCTGAATTTAGGGGAACAACTGCGTACTGATGAAACTGGATTAGAGCAGGGGCGTTTTAATAGTTATGAACTTGCAGCAGGACTTTCCTATGGACTTAAACTTAATGAAAACTGGTCGCTTGGTACCGGATTCAGATTTATATACAGCAGCCTTGCAGATGGCCGTGTAAGCCAGCAGCGAATTAACCCCGGTTCAAGTGTGGGAGTTGATCTATCAACCCTGTACAAATCAGATAGTTTTAAATTTATCGGGAATGACGCCAATATAAATGCAGGGTTAAATATCTCAAACATTGGTCCTGGTGTAAACTATACCGATAACGCCCAAAAAGATCCCCTTCCAACGATATTCCGTATTGGATGGGCGTTTAATACAAACCTTGATAACGACGGCATCCATAAATTGACGATTGCCAACGATATCTCGAAGGTGATGGCACGCCTTGATTCTGATGGTGAGCCCGAAGGAGTCATCAGTTCTCTTTTCTCATCTTGGGGAAGTTTTACCCGTAATACAGGGACTGGAGAAGTCACACTTTCCCTCCCCGAACAGTTAATGTATGCTGTAGGTACCGAATATTGGTATAACGACCTTTTTGCCGTGCGCGGCGGATATTATTATGAGGATCCCAATAATGGTGATCGACAATATATGACCTTGGGGGCCGGCATTCGATACAAGTTTGTAGGGGTTGATTTTAGCTATATTAATACTCTTGGGGATGAGAATCATCCGCTTGCCAATACAACCCGCTTTGGTTTGCTCTTAAACTTCTAATTCGAGCAACTGTGGGTTCATGAGTTTTTATAAATCAACTACTTTTCTCGGTAAAAGCATGCTAATTGTAAGCATGCTTTTATTATTTGGACTTCATAACGTTTTTGCTCAACAAATTGAAATACAGCGGAGCCACAGCCTCACCTCCTACACAAATATTCAACCTAACGTACCCGATACGCTTACTATAATCGCAGTTATGGTCGAGTTTCAGCCCGACGAAAATCGCTTAACCACGGGCAATGGCACCTTTGATCCCACTAATTTAGCCTATCTCGACAACCCCGACATTACCATTGACCCCCTGCCCCATGACCAATCCTATTTTGAACGACATCTGACATTCGCACAAAACTACTTCAACGAAGTTTCGGGAGATCAGTTGCATATCAAATACCGTGTGATTCCCACCGTATATCAATTGCCGGAAAAAATGGAGCAGTATTCCCCTACCGGAGAATCCTTCACCAGCAAAAAAATTGCTGATTTAGCTCGGGACACCTGGCAGGTTGTAGAAGAGCAAGGGGGATTTTCTACTTCTGATTTAGATCCCCAAAAAACGACCTTTGCTATCTTTCACGCAGGTATTGGCCGCGATATTGAGCTAACAGGAACAACCCTCGATAAAACGCCACAGGATATCCCATCCCTCTTTTTAGATCAATCTACACTAAGCAACTTGCTTGACCAGCCAAATTTTGATGGATTTCCGATTAATGATGGCGCTTTCAGGGTAACTAATTCAATGATTTTACCGCGCAGCCTCTCGCGCCGGGGCGAAGATATAGCAGGTAACGAGTTTGTGTTACAATTATCTACAAATGGACTTATTTGCGCATCCATTGGCAGCTATCTTGGCCTGCCCGACCTTTTTAACACCGAAACAGGAAATTCAGGTATTGGACGATTTGGATTGATGGACGGAGAAAGCTTCTTCTCCTATCGTGGTCTTTTTCCGCCCGAACCCTCGGCCTGGGAAAAAATATACCTGGGCTGGCAAGATCCTTTTATCGTTGGCACATCCAACAACAATACCATCAGCCTTCCTGCAGCAGCTTATCATCAACAAAACAGCATTGCCAAAGTACCATTATCTTCTGATGAATATTTTTTGATTGAAAACCGTCATCGCGATCCCAATAGTACCGGAGTTACGCTCACCTTTGAACAGCCAGACGGTACTGTAGAAAACAAACGATTTACCAATTATGATGAGGCTTTTGTCAATCAAACAGAAGGATTCGAGGAATCTTTAATTGCTGGTGTGGTTACTGATGTAAGTAACCCGGAATGGAGTCTGCCAGGAGGATTAGATCTTGGCCCCGACGAAACAGAAGGTACTGCTGATGATCGATTGCTCAACGGAGGTATCCTCATTTGGCATATCGATGAAGCCGTTATTAATACTCAAATAGCAAATCAAAGTGTAAATAATGATCCTGATCGTCGCGGCGTAGATCTCGAAGAGGCTGACGGTGCTCAGGACATTGGACGTGCCGTAAATAATGACTTCAGCAGGCAAGCGCGCGGCACCGCTTTCGACTTCTGGTGGGATGGAAATAATGCCTCAGTAGTCACCCTTGACGGTGATACGCTGCAATTCTACGAGAACAGATTTGGGCGCGATACCCGACCATCAAATGAAAGCAACTCCGGGGCACCAAGTTTTTTCGAGCTCTATGATTTTTCTGATAATCAACCGGTGGCTTCATTTCGTATTCGGTCAACATCTTCCAATAATATTCAATCGGTAAATCTGCCTCATTCAAAAATTGAAGACGAAACAGCATATACTACGCCAGAATCTGATTATTTTTCTGCATATCCACTGGGACTCACCCTCTACTCTACCTCCTCCGATTCTTTTCTAATTATTCCCACGCAGCAAACAACCTATGCACTTAATTTAGAAGAAGCGAACAATCCGGTTTTCGATTTTCTATCGGAATCCGTCCAGCAACCATATCTTGGGAACGCACTCGTTCTGGGCGGTGCCCCTTCTCAGTCCCAAATTGAACTATCGGCATGGCAGTGGGATGGCAATCAATGGAATACCCAGTGGAATAACACCATCGATGCAAATGACGCCTTTTTAAGTTCCAATGACAGCCAAACACTATATGCGGATTTTACTGACCAGCGGATCAATCTCTCAGACGGCACAGAACAGTCTCCTTTACCAAATCCACAACAGCGTTCTGCCACAGTGAATGGAATATTTACCGTGCTCACAGCAAGCCAACTAACGCTAGAACCCGCTGGAAATACCTATCCAATAAATAAGAATGGAAATCGGCATTACAGCGGGGCGGTACAACTTGGCGAAGAGCGGCAGGGATTCTTTTATTTATCGGATGATGAACTCTTGATATTTGATCCTGACTCATTTAATCAGCCCAAAACCATCGTCCAAAATACCCATCTGGGATGGCCCGCTATGGCCGACCTTAATAATGACGGGCGCATCGATTTTAGTTATGTAAACCAAGAAACCGGCGCAGTTGAAGCACGTAACAACAACGGAGCCCTACTGGCAAACTTTCCCATTACTCCTCCTCAAAATACTAAATTTATAGGGACACCTTTGGTTACCCGCTCAGAACAATCGGAAGATATTACCCTTTATATTCCCACACAAGATAGCCTTTCCCTGAATATCAACGCATATACTATTGATGGGGAACCCATCGAGGGATCTACCCTTTATATAGGTAATATCTCCGATCAAAATAATCAGCCCATTCATCCAGTCATTCATGAAAATACCCTTTATGCTGCTAGTCACCGCGGCGATGTTAAAGCCTGGCAACTGGATAATATTGCTGATGTACTATGGGCAAGCCGCTATGGAAATTCATCCATGAATAAAATTTCAGGAGGTATAAATACTGAAAATCCTCAAGAGCCATCACCAGCTAATGCGATTCTTGTTAAAGAGGAAACCTATAACTGGCCAAACCCTGCGAAAGATTTCACCAACATTCGATTTCAGACCAGCGGATCAGGTACAGTAGAGGTAAAAATTATCACTTCCGGTGGAAGAATTGTCTTCGACAAGAACTATGAGGCCAAAGGGGGTGCTCCTGAAGAATATCAGATCTCTACACAGAACTGGAGCAGTGGATTATATTTTGCTATGATTACGGCAACCGTAAACGGACAAAAAGAACAGAAAATGATTAAGATTGTAATCATTCAATAGGTGAGAAATCGCATCCTCCATATCGCCTTGCTGCTTGTTGTATGGGGATGGTGCAGCTGCCTCAATACTGCTTTCGGACAACAGCTTTCGCCCTCCCAGTTCAACTATCCCAATAACCATCTGTCTTGGTATACTATTGAAAGTGATCATTTTAATATTCACTTCCAAGAGGGCAACAATCGCTCGGCACAAACTACAGCCCGTATTGCCGAAACCATTTATCCACAAATTACCGATCTTTATAATCTCGAACCCGATACCAAAACCAATATCGTACTTAAAGATCGCCGGGATTACTCGAACGGTGCGGCCTATTTTTTCGATAATCAGATTGATATCTGGGTTTCATCACTAAATACTCCACTTCGCGGCACCCACGACTGGCTTTGGGATGTTATCACTCACGAATTCACTCATATCGTACAGTTACAGGCCGCAATGAAAAAAGACCGCCGCATACCCGCCATCTACTTTCAATGGCTCTCATACTCCGATGTAAGGCGTCTCGACGTGCTTTACGGTTATCCAAAAGGCATTCTTACCTATCCCTTTGCTTCTATTAACGTACCCGCCTGGCTGGCTGAAGGAGTAGCACAATACCAGCGACAAAACCTATTTTTTGATTATTGGGATACGCATCGCGATATGCTTTTTAGAACCACCGTTCTTTCAGGAAATCCCATTTCATTTGAGGAGATGGGCATTTTCGGATCCAAAAATGCCCTGCAGCGCGAACGGATTTACAATCAGGGCTTTGCCTTTACCTCTTACCTTGTTAATCGATTCGGGGAAGACCTGCTGCCAGCATTGTCGAAAAGTTTAGGAGAGTCAGGAGTTTTTACCGTTGACAAAGCTCTTAAGCAAGTCACAGGAACTTCGGGAGGCAATCTATTTGATGATTTTATTTCCACCTCCGAACAATACTACCGCAAGGCCATCAAATCCTTGCAGCCAACAGAAACTAAAACGATTCAGTCCGATGGATTTTTTAATTTTTATCCAACCATAAGCCCAAGTGGCAATCAAATTGCATATTTGTCAAACAAAAACAGCAGGTCGCCAGCTGTTCAACTCTTTATTGATAACCGAGATAAAATGGGAGCTTCATTCCAGGCTATCGATATTGGCACATTGCAATCATCAGACCAGCGATACGGCATATATAAAAATCAGGAGCCGACGATAAAACATCTGCAATCCTCATTTTCCTTTTCTCCGGATGGATCTCAAATTGCTTTTAGCCGACAAGAGTTAAATAACTACGGAGAACGCTATAACGATCTATTTATTTATAATCAGCAAACTAAAAAGGTGGAACGCCTGACCCAAAGCAAGCGGCTTTCTTCACCCAGCTGGCATCCTACAAAAAACTTTATGGTAGCCATTCAGCAGTCGAATGGCAGCACAAATTTAGTTAAGGTAGGTTTAGCTTCGGATTCACTACATCCCATGACAAACTACAACAACGGAGAACAAGTTTACAGTCCCAGTTGGCATCCCAATGGAGAGGAACTCTATTATTCTTTTTCTGATAAACATACCCGCAATATTTATCGGCTCAATACACAATCGAAAACAGTCGAAGCGCTACTGCAAGATACATTAACCGACTACCGCGATCCATTTGTAGATGAGAAAGGCAACTATCTCTACTATTCCGCCAATCCTGATGGCATTTTCAATATTTATCGCATTTCTCTTAATGGTGAGGAATCTCCAGAGCAGTTAACAAATGTTATCGGAGGGGCTTTTATGCCGCATGTTATTAACGAATCGCTCTATTTTTCTGAATTTAAAACGGAGGGTTATATTATTTCCTCCATCAATTTATCAACCGTTGCACCACAATCTGCTATAAAATATAATCGAGAACCGCTCTCCTATTTAAAGCTACCTGAGAAATCAGACATCAAATATCCAAAGAATACAGAGAATATTGAAGTCATTGAAAAATCAAAACTGCAACATTTGAGTCGTTCAGATTCCTTACTGATTCCAGCTAAAAACAGAAATCAGGAGCAATTGAAGCTAAAGCCATATGAAAATAACTTTACCAGCTTTAGCTTTTATCCCGTCATTCGGTTCGATAACTACAGCAAGAAAAACGGCAGTAACGGTCGCTTACTCACGGCCGGACAATTTGGCAATTTAGGCGGCAACTTGCTGCGTGATATGAAACTCGGTACCTATTTTTCATCCCGTGAAGTAACCGGGCAGTTCAATTTCTTTGGCAGTGCCCTCTTTGGTATTGCATCGGAACCCAGCAGCGGTATCGGAGACTTTTTAAAACCCGCTCGGCTTACCGATCTCGATCGAGACTTATATTTATCAGTTGAGCATGTGGGACTCCCATTCATCAAAAAACGATGGTCACCTACCGTTACACTAGATTTCTATAACTTGCGTCGAAATGTTGCTGACGGCCTTTCGGTCGAAGAATTCCCCTGTACCTCATGCCTGCCGGATACCACCAATGTTGATATTGCCTATAACATCTGGCAGGCTGATATCTTTCTGCGCAGCAAAATCAATCAGCACAATTTACTTGAGCTTGGAGCTGGATACGGTCCATATCGCGTTCAAACGGATGGATTTTACTCCCAAGAACTTGAATCATTTATCCCTTCCTCTTCCTCGGAATACTTTAGGGGAACTACTCTCACGGCTGCATATATTTACGAGAACTGGATCCCCTATCCCAATAGTGACGTAGCCCCTATTGGATTTCGCGGCGCATTAAGATATACATACGAACCCAACAAGTTGCTTGACGACTATGAGGTAGAAGACGGGACCCTCAGTCCCATCTATCAAGATGTAAAAAACCATTCTATTGAAACCAATATACGGCTGGGATATCCAATAGGTCATCATTCTGCCCTTAACTTTTATGGCCGTGGATTCAGCTATCTCAATAATCCTGATGATTTTTTCTATCTAGATTACATCGGAGGATTTACAGGGATGCGCAGTTATCCGTACTTTGCTCTTGGCGGCAATACCACGGCACTGGCAAAACTTTCCTATACATTCCCAATTACCAATAAATTGAATACACAGCTCGGCCGCCATACTTTTGATAAGCTGTATCTACGATTATTTGCGGAAACCGGAAACGGCTGGGACGGTCCGCTCGAAATTGGCAATAACCTAAAAACCGGTATTGGGGGAGAGCTGCGATTTGCCTTTAACAGCTACTATCTGTTTCCACTCAAATTATTTATCAGCAGCGCTTATGGATTCAACAAATTTGATGTTACTTTACCCAGCGAATTCATTACGGAATCAGCTGAGAGCGGGGTTACATATGGCCAAGATTTTTACTTCCATTTTGGATTAACATTCGATTTTGATGTCCTGAATCATGATTAAAAAAGCAACGTTTTTAGGTATCCTTTTGGGGATGATGGCAAACAGTTCTGTTGCTCAAACTAAGCATATTTCGCAGAAAATCACTATTGATGACCTAAAACCTAAAATCAATTACGCTCAATCTGATCCCTTTTACCAACCGGTAAGAGAAAAAGCGGGATGGGCACTACTCAGTTCAGCTGTCCTTCCCGGAAGCGGACAAGCTGCCAACAAAAAATGGTTGCGAGCAGGATTATATTTCTTGGCAGAAGCGGTGATGGTTGGTGTATACCTCAAAGGCTCTCACGATGCAAGAGTAGAAGAACGACGATACAAACGATTTGCAAACAACAACTGGAGCGTCGTCAACTATGCCAAATGGCTGGTTAAATATCATGAACAAAACAACTTGAGTAACAACCACATTGATGAACTTGAACAGCATATGGAGGGTAAAACCGCTGATTATAATCCCGATAGCGACTGGTCAAAAGTAGATATTGAACTGCTGCGCAATGTGGAACGCAACACCCCGTTCGTATATCCGGAACATATTGGCAACAATTTTTCGCATGTCATGCCGGATTATGGTTCACAGCAATATTATGAACTTATCAGTAAATATTACCAGTACGGCCCGGGCTGGAATGATTTTACAGCTCAATACAAACTAAACTGGGACGGTAGTAAAATGCCAAATAATTTTATTTTAGGTGCACGCTTGGCTGATGACTTTAATGACAGTTATCGCCTGGCCGGGAACATGGTTTCGTTTCTGATATTAAATCATATTGTATCAGCTTTTGATGCCTATTTAACAGTCAAGATTAAAAACAGAAAATTAGAAACGGAAACAAACCTGTTAAATCCGCATCGCACCTTTACACTAAAATTTCATTTTTAAGTAATACCCAAAGAATCATATTTTAAAGATATGTGGTCACAAGTAAAATCATTACTCACAAATAAAATATTCTACCTTGGATTGGGTGGCTTAATTGCTATGGGGGCACTGTTTCTGACGCTGCTCGATTTTGTAATTATGCCGGCCTATACCAATTATAATGAAGGTGTTACCGTACCCGATATTACTCAGATTGCGCTAGATGAAGCTCAGGAACGTCTTTCTTCTTACGGTTTGCGATACGAAGTTGCCGAACGTCGATCAAATTCAGCTTATCCGGCTGATTATGTGATCGACCAAATGCCGGCAGCGGCAGAAATTGTAAAGCCAAATCGCAAGGTTTATCTCACTGTTAATACAGAGGCAAATCCCACCGTTCAAGTTCCAAAGGTCGTAGACCTGTCACTCCGTAACGCTCGGATTCAGCTGGAAAATTACGGGTTGCGAGTGGGTACCATCAGCTATGAATCATCCCGATTTAAAAACGTTGTGTTGCGCCAGTCGGTACCGGCCGAAAATGTTGTACCCAAAGGTACCATGGTTGATTTAGCGGTAAGTGACGGCCTTGGTGAAAAAATGGTGGACATCCCTAATATCAAGGGATTACGTCTTTCTGAAGCACAACAAAAATTACAGAAAGTAGGTTTGCGTATTGGTGAGATCCGGTTTCAACCAAGTAAAGAATTTGACCCCAATGTCATCATCAATTACGAACCACAAAAAGATCAAATTACAGAAGGAGAAACACTGAAACTTATTGTCTCTGAACGATTTGAAGTAAAAGAAGAAGATGAATCCGGAGCCGTCATTGACACCTCAAACGTATCCTCACCAGAAGATAATAACAACTAATTGATATGGATTTTACGCTGCCCATTTTAGCCCCTTCAATTTTAGCATCCGACTATACACGCCTCGGCGAAGAAATCGACAAATGTAATCAAGCCGATATACAGTGGTTGCACTGTGATATTATGGATGGCCATTTTGTTCCTAATATCAGCTACGGCCCCAAATTTGTAGAAGCGACCGGAAGCTGTTCAGACGCCTTTCTAGATGTTCATTTGATGATTGAAAATCCAGATCAATATATCGAACGTTTTGTTGATGCCGGCGCCGATCAGATTACTGTACACCAAGAGGCCTGTCCCCATTTACATCGCACCATTCAAAAAATTCACAATTACGGAATTACTGCAGGAGTTGCTATAAATCCGGCTACCTCTCTACAAACGGTTGAACCGGTTATTAACGATGTGGATTTAGTTCTTCTGATGAGTGTGAATCCCGGTTTTGGCGGACAATCCTTTATCGAAAATACCTATCAGCGCTTGCAAAAAATGAACGTTATGCGTGATGAATACGGTGCCGGTTTTCTTATCGAGGTGGATGGTGGCGTAAACCTCGATAATATCCAGAAAGTTACCCAGTGCGGTGCTGATGTTCTAGTAGCCGGGAGCGCTGTATTTAAGGCCAAAAACATCCCGAAACGAATTGAAAATCTGACACAGAAAGCAAAAATGGGGAAAGGAACAATTGCTTAAATCACTTTTATCCGATTTACAAAAAATTCATACTATTTCCTTATTTTAGGAGTTCAGATTTCTAATTAAAATAGAGGCCATTTATCGCAGAACAATCGACCATTAGCGAAGAAACCTATCAAATAGATGATGTTGAGCCCGTCCTAATTTTGGGTTTTCAGGACGAATATCTGAAAAAGATTGACGAGGCTTATCCCGATTCCAAAATTACGGCACGGGGTAATACGATAAAAATATCGGGACCGAAAGAAGACTGTAGGGAGCTCTTGGAAGTTTTTAGTGAGCTCGAACGCATGGCTTCGCGCAATGAGGATCTTACTGAGAGCGATCTCGAAACCGTCCTCGCTCTAAAGCATAGTGACCGCGAAAGTGAAAAACCCAATCCACTTCGCGATACCCGTATTTCGGGCGATTTCATTCTCAATACGCACACCGGGGATGCCGTTACAGCTAAAACCCCGGGACAAAAAGATATCGTCGAAGCTGCGAATACAAATGATATTGTATTCACGATTGGTCCGGCGGGAACCGGTAAAACCTATACCTCGGTAGCGTTGGCCGTGCGAGCCCTGAAAGAACGCAAGGTTAAAAAAATTGTGCTGGCACGTCCGGCCGTTGAAGCCGGGGAAACACTTGGATTTTTACCCGGTGATCTGCGCGAAAAGATTGATCCCTACCTGCGACCGCTCTATGATGCGCTGGAAGATATGATTGAATATGATCGGCTGGAGCTTCATCTGGCTAAAAACAGCATCGAAATCGCTCCCTTGGCTTACATGCGTGGACGAACACTCAACAACGCATTTGTGATTTTGGATGAGGCTCAAAACGCCACGAATATGCAGATGAAGATGTTTTTAACACGTATTGGTTTTAACAGCAAAGCCATTATTACAGGTGATATTACCCAAACCGACCTTCCCCGAAAACATCAGTCCGGCCTAATTTCAATCCAAAAAATATTAAAAGATATCGACGGCATTTCTTTTGTCTATCTTGATGAAAATGATGTTGTTCGGCATAAATTGGTACGAGACATCATCGAGGCTTACGACAAGTACGAAAATAAAAATGATAAGAAATCGTAGCATGGCAACTAAAGAACTCATTGCCCATCCCCTTTACGAAGGAACGTTTAGCGTCGGTCTGGATACAAAATTCAACCGAATTGATCGAGATGATCCGCCTGCCAAAGGAGCCCTGAAAATCTCTCTTAACCCTTTCTTAATTCAATCGGGCAATAAAAACATTCTTTTTGATGTCGGGATCGGCGATTTTGGAGAGGATACCAGTACTGATCTCATCAAAGAAAATCTCGAGGAGCTAGGACTAACAGAATACGATATTACCGATATTTTTGCCAGCCATCTACACTACGATCATATAGGCGGACTGGCAGGGCAATCATCGGGATACTGGGAACTGACTTTCCCCGAAGCAAATGTGTGGGTTTCCAAAAAGGGATGGGAAAAAGTGAGAGATATGGATGAGTATTATGACGATAAAAAAACGGAATTTATTCACTTCTTAGATGCTAAAGCTAAACTTCATTTTCTGGAGGAAGAGCATCAACCCTATCCCGAAGTAAAAGTCGAAAAGATTGGGGGACATACCGAATTTTCACAATTGCTACTTTTTAATGACGGTCACCAAAAATACCTGATGGCCGGTGATGTCTTAGCCACCCGCGGCGAAGTAAATCGAAAATTCGCGGCAAAATATGACTTTAATGCCGATCAAAGTATGGAAGCGCGAAAAACACTTACTCAAAAAGCCTATGAAGAAGAATACACGGTAATGGGATATCACGATACGCACCATCCCCTATTTAATTTATCCGACTATGACGAGCAACAGGGATATACAATTGAAGCTATTTAGAAATGTCATTACCTACTTTCACCAACGATATTTTCAGCTTTCTCGATGAACAGGAACTCTCCCATGATATTGAAGCAGCGGTAATTTTGGGATCAGGTCTGGGTAGCTTTGCCGACCAGATCCAAGAATCATTAACCATTCCCTATGAGGATATTCCCGGTATGCCGATCTCATCAGTACAGGGTCATGCCGGAGAGTTGATCTTCGGAGAGATAAACGAACGCTCAATGATAGCCTTTTCCGGACGTTTTCATCATTATGAAGGATTTTCTTTCGAGGAAACTGCTACGCCGGTGTACATTGCTAATCATCTGGAAGCTAATAAACTTATTATTTCCAATGCTGCCGGAGCCATTAATACCTCCTTTTCGGTTGGGGATTTGATGGTCATCGAGAGCGTGATACGTAACAATTTGGCAATATCTCCGCTGGGTAATTCCAAACACCAATACCAGCATCATCAATGGGTGCCAAAAGTCAGAAAAATTGCTGCAGACCTCGGGCTTGTTACCCAACTGGGCAATTACATGTACGTTACCGGGCCGAATTACGAGACCAAAGCAGAGATCAGATCCTTCCGAAAAATGGGTGCCGATGCTGTGGGGATGTCCACAGCTACCGAACTTTTTGAGGCTGCTCGACTCAACCTAAAAAGCACAGCTATTTCGCTAATTACTAACATGTCAACCGGTGTAACAGGTGAAAAACTTGACCACGATGAAGTTAAAGCTGCTGCCGATGCCCGGAAAGAGGATTTTGCAAAGCTCGTCAAAGCACTCATTGAAAAATTATAAGCCACTTATAGGTAGGCTAAACATCAAGTGTCTTTTGACTGCCGTAGGTATCCAGATACTGTTTTAGCTTCAGTTTTTTGCGCGTAGAATCGCTCGTCATATAACGTACCTTTCCGTAAATTGGGCGCTCTTGCCATGCACGATCAAAGCGACCAAAAATCCAGAAAATACCTGAATAGCTATTGGGATCACGTCCATCAATGGCATAGCGATTATTTAGCTCAATCAGATAAGCTAGCGCAATTTCGGGATTGGGCGTCCATTCCAGCACTTTCTTGCCCCACAACATCCGAAGGTAATTTTGCATTACGCCTTCTTCTCTTAGCTGTGTCTGGGCGGCATTCCAGATCTCATCATGGGTTTGAGACTGTGCAAATTCTTCCAATTCATAAATATATTCCCGCGGATCGCTTTTATGCTCTTCAAGGGTCTCTAACGCCCAGTCCGGCAGCGTTTCGTATTGATCGTAGTCAGGCTCATGATGCGCAAAATGGAACCCGACTTCCCGCCACGTTATTATCTCATCCAAAAATGCATCCACATTGGAGTCACCATTAAAGAATCCGCCGGTGGACCCTTTGTTAAATGTGATGTTATCCAGACTCCATCCTTCAGGTTGATGCTCCAACACGGTATCTACAATTTCGTACTGCGATATCTTGCCAAAGTGAAGCCAGGGACTTAATCCACTGGCAGCGTTTTCGTCAGGATCATTGCGATTCTCATCATATTTCGACAAGCCGTATTGAATAAACTGTCCCAGTTTACCCAGCGCTGCCCGTCGTGTTCCCTGTAATTCAATTTTACCCACATCATGATTTATAGGCAATGAGCTAATAAATTCTTCACGATTCTTAAACTTTTCCTCTGCCGGCGGATATTTCGAAAGAAAGTCATCCTCCAACCTAATCTTCGCCTTATTTTCCAAATCTTCCAATGGATTTTTCTCCGGCGGATTCGTAAAACATTCCAAGAAATTCCGCTGCATAATCTTACGGAAAAAGTACGCGTTATAAGGCGCTTTATCCGTTAAACCCAACGGAATCAGTCCATTGGAATCTATCGTTATATAGGGAACCTCTAATTTAGGGCCGACTTTTTCATTATGCTCTCGAATGATATAAACCGGAAATTCATCAGAAATTACGGTACAGGCATTTTCAGCTAACTCATATAGCAGACCACTACCCGCTCCCGATTTATCTTCCAGATACGAGTAATAATTTATATTATTCCCTTTAGCATACTCCAGGTTTTCCTCCATCCCCTCCATCAGAAAGTGATGAAACCGATCAGAAGCCCAGGGATAATCGCTTTTTAAGCCCTCATAAATTAAGAGCGGTTTACCAAGTTTATTTGCCCATCCTACAGCATATTCCAATGCATAATTGTACTGAAAGCGCCGATTAATCTGCATCCAATACAATACATAATTACCATCTGGGTTGGGCTCCTTCTCGTTTCGCTTAAAAACACGCTTACTGTTGATGTTTTTCATAATTAATTCTTGACCATTGATCTTTATTCAGGTGGAGCCATAAAAGCGGGACTTACCGGTTCTTCAACCATTTCCTCAACGATTTGCTCAATTTCCCGAACCTGCTGATCATTAAGTTCCCAGCCAAATACATTTTCAAATGTAACTTGTTCCGGCTTACGTGCACCCCATATAGCCGAGTCTACTCCCTTATCCAAAATCCAGCGAACGGCCAAGTGAATCACTTTTTGATTAAAGTTATCACCAGCATATTCTTTCAACTTCTCCACTGCCGCCAGATGTTTAACAAAGGTTTCCCCTTGAAACTTCGGATCTGCATTACGACGCAGATCTCCTTTGTTAAACGTACGGTCTTTATTCATTTTCCCAGATAACATCCCGCGACATAGCGCACCGTAGGTCAACAGTGTGATGTTATTTTCTTTACAATATGGGATGACATCCGTTTCAATACCGCGCTCAAATAAATTATATGGTGGCTGGCAAACATGAATGGGCGCCGTTTTCTGGAATTCATCCATCTGATCAGGGGAAAAGTTAGACACTCCAATAGCCTTTATTTTTCCACGGTCTAAAAGCTCTTGCAATGTCTCAGCCGTCTCTGCAAAATCAGTATTCAAATCCGGCCAATGCACCTGATAGATATCAATATAATCGGTTTGCAATCTGCGGAGCGAATCATCCACTTCCTTGAGGATACGATCGCGGGATGTATTCCTCTGGATATTACCTTCATCATCCCATTCCAGCCCAAATTTTGTAGCAAGCTGAATCTCATCCCGATTCCCAAACTCCTGCACAGCCTCACCGACCAGTTCTTCGCTCTTACCAAAACCATATACCGGAGCGGTATCAATAGTCGTCACCCCTTTCTGGAGCGCTTCTATTACCGTATCAACCGCCAACTGATCGTCAGATCCGCCCCACATCCAACCACCAATAGCCCATGTGCCAAGCGTAACTCTCGAAATGTTGAAATTTAAATTGCTTACTTGCGTAAACTCCATAATTAATTATAGTTTTGATTAACCTGAATAACGATCTAATTGATTTAAAAACTGATTTGTTGATTCTTTAATGGCTTTTTTGTCCTTATCAGATTTCTTGTCATACATATTCACCATAAAACTGTTACGTCCGCTTACCTCAAAAGCTTCACGCTCTTCATCTACAAAATTCCAATATAAATAATTAAACGGGCAGGCTTTCTCACCTGTTTTCTTGGTTACGCTATATTCACACGACGTGCAATAATTGCTCATCTTGTTGATATAGTTCCCGCTACTTACATACGGCTTCGAAGCAAGCACGCCTCCATCCGCAAACGTTGACATTCCCAACACATTGGGTAATACTACCCATTCATAGGCGTCCACATAGGCAAACCAAAACCATCTGTTGAGCTCACGCGGATCTGTTCTGGTAAGATTACTAAAATTGCTTAATACCATAAGTCGCTGAATGTGATGCGAATAGCCCTGCTCAATAACCGGCTTTAAGCTTTGCTGCAGGCAGTGCATGTTCGTATTACCGGTCCAAAATAATTCCGGGAGCGACTCATCAAAATCAAGAAAATTAGTATCACGAACTTCCGGCATCATAGCCTCATAATAGATACGGACGAATTCACGCCATCCCAAAATTTGCCGCACCAATCCTTCAACCGAATTGATAGGCGCCTTACCATCCTTATAAGCCTGAATGGCCCGTTCACAAATTTCCCATGGCAACAGTAATCCGTTATTCAAATAAAGCGATAGTGTAGTATGGAAAAGCGTAGGTTCGTCCGTAGCCATGGCATCTTCATAGGGACCAAAATCAGCAAGCCGTTCTTCTAAAAACTCATCAAGCAGTTGGAGTGTCTGCTCTCGGGTTACCGCATATTGAAATCCATCCAGCTTACCAAAATGGTGCTGATGTCGATCTGACACAAGTTTTATTACTTCTTGAGTAATTGCATCCGGCTCAAAAGATGTAATATCGGGAACAGAATATCCTTTGGGCAGGGGTTCACGGTTATCCTCATCATAATTCCATTCTCCTCCTTCGGGCTCATCGCCATTCATTAAATAACCGGTTTGCCTTCGCATATCCCGATAGAAATATTCCATACGGTAGCCGGGTTCAATATTCTCTTTCCAAGCATCTGAATCCGCAAAGAAGAAAGCGTTGGGAATTTCTGTAATCCTATCCTCAAACGCATTTTTCACCTCACGAAGTCGCTTGCGACTATCCCACTCCGAAGGCGTCATGTATGTAAGTGAAAAACTTTTATTTTCATTTAGAATCTCTGATACGCCACCATCAAAATGTTGATCAGTAGTATGGTAGTAAATAGGATAACCCTCTTCATAACACTTCACTGCAAAGTGACGCATTGAACTGAGGACATAGGCCAATTTCTTTTTGTGATAAGGCAATGAAGCAGCTTTGGCTTTAGCCTCTATAAATATCAACAAAGGCTTTTCTTTGCGTATCCAATCGGGCCAGACCGACAAGTTTAACTGGTCGTGTAGAATAAAAATTGCTTGGTCAAAAGTATCCGGATCGGATTTATTTATGCGGCTGTCAATTTCTTTTAGATACGGCCTAGATGACATTTTATAACATTTTATTCAATGAATGAGTTATATCAATATATTTAATGACTTCGAAGTTCCACTAAAGTGTATTTACTATGACCAAACCAATTATTGGAGTTATGGGTCCCGGTGATGGAGCCTCTCAAAAAGATATAGACAATGCCTATGAACTTGGGAAATTGATTGCTGAGCAAAATTGGATTCTTTTAACAGGAGGAAGAAATTTGGGCGTGATGGAGGCTGCCTCTAAAGGAGCAAAGCATTCGGGAGGGTTAACTGTTGGTATTCTGCCATCCGAAAACAAAGACGGCATGTCCGAATTTGTTGATATCCCTATCTGTACGGGCTTGGGAAGTGCGCGTAATAATATCAACATCCTTACATCGGATGTGATAATAGCCTGTGGAACGGGTGCAGGAACCACCTCAGAAGTCATGTTAGCTCTTAAATCTGATAAACTGGTACTACTTTTAAATCCATCAGAAAATTTGGTAAACCTGCTGGATGAACTGCCCTATCCTAAACCCAATCTTACCTCTTCTCCACAAAATGCTCTTGACCTAATTCGTCAAACTATGTAGATAATTTTCTTTTTCAGTTTGACAAAAAGATTAATACTATTATATTAGTATTAACTGATTAGGACTTAGCAATAAACAGAACTTTCCAATAATAATACAATAGCAAATAGATGAAAAAATCACTGACTCCACTTGGAGAAACAGAAATGGAAGTGCTCAATCACGTTTGGGATATGGGTGAAGCAACGGTAAAGCAAGTCCGTAAACGAATTTTAGAAGACCGGGAAGTAGCCTATACCACCATAATGACTGTTATGAAAAATCTGGCCGAAAAAGACTTGCTTAAATATCGTAAAGATGGCGTAACGTACGTATACAGTCCTGCCCAAAAACCAGCGTCGGTCCGTTCAAATCTTATCAGTGATTTAATGAAAAAAGCGTTCAAGGGATCTCCCAAAGAGCTGGTGCAAGCTTTAGTGAACAGTGATGACTTGACGTCAAAGGACTTGAAAGAAATAAAATCTATGATTGATAACATGGAGGATGATCAATAATGGAATTCGTTAACCTACTTCAATCGTTTGGCAATCAGATGATCGGAAATTTTTGGCTTCCGGTGGTAGTTTGGACCCTGGTCGCTACCCCCCTTGCGTTAGTTTTGCATAAATGGGAATCGCTCCAACCTATCTATCACTATCACAGCCGCACAGCTCTTCTCTTAGTGCTTCCGCTCGGAGTGCTCGGGGCTTACTTGGTGGATTTTATCAGCAGTGCCACGCAGGCAACAGGTGAAGGCATGTTTATTGTGATTCAAAATCCAATAACGGTTTCCGGGGCTACTGCAGAACCCTCTGTCCTAAGTGGATTGAGCAATCCAAATTTTTGGATAGGTACTGGTAGCATAATTGCCGGATTAGTTGCAACAGCACTTGTCCTTAAACTTATTTTCGATTTTGTTCAACTTAAAAATATAGAGCAGGACTTAGAATTTTCTCTACTTACAAGTGAGAAAGACTTGATGGAAAATCTCCCATCCGCAAGTAAAAAGTACCGAAACACATTAATTGCCTACTCTCAAAATACAAACATCCCATATACTTATGGATGGCTTTCCACAAAGATTGTTGTCCCTGCTGATTTAAAGGAGCAACCGTCTGCCCTTGCAATGGCCGTGCAGCATGAGCTAATCCACATTAAAAATCGTGATTTTCTCCTGAACAGTTTTCTTATAGTTATAAAATCCTTTTTCTGGTTTCATCCACTTATCCATAACCTCTATACATCACGGGAAGAATACAGAGAAGTGATATGCGACAGCGAGGTTTTGGCCAACAAGGAATTTTCCCAAAAGAAATATGCCTCTCTCCTCTTTGAACTTGCGAAACGAGATAATCAACAAAAATTGGCTCTGAGTATGGCCGTTAATCCTTCTTCACTTAAAAAACGTATTCAAATTATGTCTAACCAAAATAATCTCTCTATGAACTTTCGATCGAGTTTTCTAATTACCTTCTTCGCTGCGTCACTGTTAACACTCACCATCTCTTGCACTGATATGTCACAAGATGGCATTACCAACAGCGAAGTTGAAAAAACACAATCGCAGATGACATCAGCTGATGAAGATAAACTGCCACTCTTCATCATTAATGGGGAAGAATATACAGACAAGGATAAAGTAACTCGATTAAAGTCAAAATATATCAAGCATATCCAAGTGCTAAAAGAGCAAGAAGCAACTAATCTATATGGCAGTAAGGCAAAAAATGGCGCTCTTAAAATTACCTTGAATAATCCCGAAAAAGCTTTTTCAGACTTAAAAGATGAAGAAATGTTAGTTGTTCAAAAATCTGATAGTGAAGATTTTTACCATACCGTTGAAAATATGCCTGAACTTAAAGGAGGGCTTGCTTCGCTCCAACAAAAGATTAACTATCCTAAAAAAGCCCGCGAGGCTGGAGAACAAGGCCGAGTAGTGGTAAAGTTTATTGTAAACAAACAGGGAGTGGTTGAAGATCCGGAAGTTGTAAAAGGAGTAAGTGAATCCCTTGATCAAGAAGCTATAAGAGTAGTAAAGCAAGCCGAATTTGTACCCGGTAAACAAGATGGCAAGCCAGTAAAAGTACAATATTCCTTGCCCATCACCTATCAACTACCTGATAGCAAACAAGATTCATAAATTTTCTGCTGTCTATATGTAAAAACTTACATAATTTCACTTTGCTTTAAAGCGGAGCTTCATAGGTTCCGCTTTTTTTATTTTATTAAGGGTGATTAAAAGAAGGATATCATTAACTACATAAACTGCTTGTGAAAAAAACAGCAGCGTACGGGGTCCATTTATTCACTGCTTTAGGTGCAGGACTTGGCTTATGGGCACTGATATTAACATATAACGGGTTTTACAAAGAAACGGTTTGGGTACTTGCCGTAGCTGCCATCATCGATTCTGTTGATGGAGCGTTGGCACGACTTACGCAAACTAAAGAACATGCACCGGCTATTGACGGTGCACTAATGGACAACATCGTTGATTTCCTCACGTGGACCATTGCTCCCCTACTCTGGATTTTTGCAACGATGAACATTCCCACTTGGACACTCGTAATTTGTGCCATAGCAAGCGTATTTGGATTTTCTAATACCAAAGCTAAAACAGATGATCACTTTTTTCTGGGCTTCCCATCCTACTGGAACATTGTCGTATTCTACATTTTTCTTCTTGAACTGCCCATTACTTTTGCTTCCGCAGTCTTATTACTGTTTGCAATCGTAACATTTTTACCTGTTAAATTTGTTTATCCATCCCGCACTGAATATTTGCGTCCATTTACATTAATCCTCGGCGGAGTCTTTACGCTCCAGCTTATTGCATTGCTATATTATTTTGATCAATCCCCGCCATGGTTAATTTACAGTTCCTTTCTGTTTCCATTCTACTATTTTGGACTTTCCTTTTTTGTAAATATCAAATCACCCGAAACATCTCGCTAACTCTATCGTATTATCCCAACAAAGATAAACGAAACCATTAACTGATATTGCTTATGGGAGCTCGATTAAAAAAATCTCGCACTGATAAAATGATCACCGGTGTCTGCGGTGGCATTGCTGAATACCTGGGATGGGATCCCACGATCGTGAGAATTATTTTTGTGATTACCACTTTCCTTGGATGGGGTAGCCCTGTTCTCCTTTATTTCATTCTTGCTTTGGTCATGCCAGAATAACTCTCCTCAAGCGGTGGAATCAGTTTTGAAATTATTGCCCTATTTCATAACTATGGATAGTTATTCACTTTAACGAAGAATCCAGTTATGAGAATAGGCATCGTTGGCCCTGCCGACCGAGCAGTTGCATGGGAAAAACATTTGCGTCCCCATCGCACTGTCTCAGAAGTAGTTATAGCCGGTAAACTATCTGAGATTGGTGATGTTGATGCGTGCCTATTGATGGATGAGCACTCTGAAAACCTGGATCGCTTACTTACAGCAGTAAAGGCTGGATATCATACGTTTTTGGTTGCTCCTATCCCCACTCATACCAAGCAGGTTGAAAAAATTTACCATGCCGCAGAGGAATCAAATGTTCTTGTACAATTTTCACACTGGCCCACCCTTGCTCCTGCTTCAAAATGGATGGCAAAAAAAATCGGAAAACCTTCATTTCTGCAAATTAATCGTGAGCTAAATTATTCAGAATTTGTAGAGTCAAATCATCCTTTCGAGTATTATTGGATTGATGAGCTCGCATTTTGCCTACGCTGGATAAACGGATCAGTCCATCACATTGATTTAAAAACAGTTGAGCTTTCAGAAAATCATTTGTACGCACTACATATGATGTTACGCTTTGAGAGTGGGGCAACGGCAAATATATTTGTCAACGTAACAGCAACCCGTTCTCGTCATCATCGGCTGGCTGCAAACAATCATTTTATTTTGGACTGTGATGTAATAGAACAATCTGTTCGGTTAGGGGAAGAGAATGGAGATGGGCACTTATTTTTCAACAGCAAATCTTTCGATGCCAGTAAAGCGGCTGAATTAGCGTCATTAAGCTTTCTGAAATCTATCCAACTTAATCGGGAAACAATTTATAATGCCTACCATCTGTGGGAGTTAAATAAAACGATCGATAAGATTAAAAAGAGACTGACCCGTGTTTAATCTCCTTTTTTGTGCATCATCTTAAAGAACCCTTTCAGCTCTTCGCGAGAACCCAACTTATCAATAAAGTTAAACTGTCCGGCAGAAAGACGTTCGCCGCCGTCAATAACCACGCATTCTCCAGTTATATACGGCGCCATATCCGACATCAATAACGTAGCAAGATTCGCCAGTTCTTCTTTATCTCCATACCGTCCGGCAGGAATTTTAGAAAGGAATTTCTTTTCTGCACTTTCATCGGGTACCAATCGCTCCCAAGCGCCTTTGGTAGGAAATGGTCCCGGTGCTATGGCATTTAAACGGATGTCATATGTTGCCCATTCATAGGCCAGTGACCGCGTCATAGCCAGTACCCCCGCTTTACCACATGCGGATGGCAGCACAAATGCCGATCCGGTATCCTCGGAATACGTCGTTACCATATTCAGAATGTTCCCCTTTTTCTTCTCATCAATCAGATAGTTGCCAAATACATGCGTGCAGTTAAATGAGCCGTGCAAAACGATATCGACCACGGCTTTAAATCCACCGGGACTCAAATCTTCGGAGGCCGACAAAAAGTTGCCGGCTGCATTGTTCACAAGTCCAGTCATCCCTCCAAAATCGGATACAATTTCTCCGATCATCTCTTTGATACGATCGTAATCGCGAACATCAGCCACATAATATTTTACCGAACTGTCATTGGCAGCTTTCTCAATTTCATTGACGGCCTTTTGGAGCTTTTCTTCGGTCCGTCCACAAATAGCAATATTGCTGCCCAATGACGAAAACTTTTTCGCCATGGCCAATCCCAATCCACTGCCACCGCCTGTAATTAAAATCGTTTGATCCGCTAGCGTATCAGAAGTAAACATATATTTGTCCTTATAATTGAACGCATATGACACCGATAAAACGGATAAATACAGATTATTTACAACCTGCGGACATTCGCTCAATCAGTGTACTCAGCGTTCTATTTCAATTTAATTAAGATTCTCGAAAATACCGGCGGCGCCCATACCTCCGCCTACGCACATAGTTACCATCCCGAACTGTTTATCCAGTCGTTTCAAATCGTGTAAAATCTGTGTCGTCAGCTTCGCACCGGTACAGCCGAGCGGATGTCCCATTGCAATAGCCCCACCGTTTATATTGACGATATCTTCGTCCAGCCCAAGCTCGCGAATTACTGCCAGGGATTGAGCCGCAAAAGCCTCATTTAATTCTATCAAATCGATATTCCCTAAATCAAATCCGGTTTGCTTAAGGACTTTTGGCACCGCCTCGACCGGCCCAATGCCCATAATTTCGGGCGGAACTCCTGCTACAGAAAAACCATGATATTTAGCAATAGGCTCAAGACCTAATTCATCAGCTTTTTCGCGACTCATCACAATAACTGCAGCCGCAGCATCATTCATCTGAGATGAATTTCCGGCCGTCACAGATCCACCCTGCTTAAAGGCAGGGTTCAATTTCGCTAATATTTCCTTAGAAGTATCGCGCCGTGGGCCTTCATCAATGTCTAAAATAAACTCGGTTTCTTTTACTTCGCCATCAGCCGTCACCTTCTTCTCTTTAACTTCTATAGGCACAATCTGATCATCAAAATAGCCTTCATCCCAAGCCTTTAGCGCCCGCTGGTGACTACGATAGGCAAAAGCATCCTGATCTTCGCGGCTTACGTCATATTTGTCGGCTACATTTTCGGCCGTTAATCCCATGTTAATATAAATTTCGGGATAATTATCCACTAAGTCGGGATTCAAACGCGAAACATATCCGCCCATCGGCACCAGCGACATGGACTCTACGCCCCCGGCAATAATCACATCGGCACCGCCCACCATAATACGTTCGGCAGCCTGGGCGATGGTCTGTAACCCCGATGAGCAGAATCGATTCATCGTGGCAGCGGGAACAGAAGGTGGTAATCCGCCCAGCGCAGCGCATTGACGCGCGATATTCAATCCCTGTGCCGCTTCGGGAAAAGCACAGCCCATAATCACATCATCAACCTGTTCGGGCTGAAGATTCGGAGCCCGCTCCAAGAGGTTTTTAATCACTTCTCCACCCAGTGTATCCGGTGAAGTAAAACGAAGTGATCCCTTATTTGCTTTTCCGGTTGGTGTTCGCGCAGCAGCAACAATCACAGCATCTTTAGTAGTCATATGTTGAATGTATTAAGTAGAAAGTTAAAGAGTCTATTGCGTCAAACTCTGCCTTAAAGCATAAATCATTTTTTGGATTTCAATAAGTCTCTTTCTGAATTCATTATATTTTTCTTCATCCAAAAACTCTAAGTTTTTTGAAATTTTAAGCTGTGTTTCCAATTCGTAACAAGAACCAGTTGAAATATTTAGAAAATGCTTGAATTCCTTTTTAGATTCTCGACCCGCACCTTCAGCAATGTTTGAACTAATAGAAACGGCACTTCGTCTTATCTGGCTTGTTAAACCATATTGCTCTGTTTTAGGAAAATTTTCTGTTTTATCATAAATATTAGTTGCCAATTCAACAGCTTTATCCCATACATCTAAATCCCGAAAATTATTCATAGTAACAGTCTTTTTTAAAATTATTACCTATAAGTAAGACTGCTCTATATGAACTAACTTACAAACTTTATACTTTCGACTTTCTACGAATAACTAGTTTCTAAGCGGTTTGCCCTTCTTGAGCATATGCTCGATTCGGGCTTGAGTTCGTTCATCTTCAAGTAGCTCCATAAAGGCTTCGCGTTCGAGTTTCAATATGTAATCTTCTGGCACTTCCTGTGGCTCACTCAAATCGCCACCGCTCATCACATAGGAAACTTTTTCGGCCACTACTTTGTCATAGTCGGTAATAAAATTAGCCTCGTGCATGATATGAAGCATCATTTTTAGCGAACTCAACGCCTCATTTCCAAGCACTTTTATCATTGGTTTTTCGGGCGGATAGTACCCGGCGTCAGCCATCCGGCGGGCTTCGGCTTTGGCATTGGCAATCAGCAGATCCCGGTTCATAATGATGGAATCCGAATCGCGCAAATAGCCATACTCCCTGGCTTTGGGCACGCCGTCTGAAACTTTAGCCATACCAATCGTTTTAAACTTCTCTTTAATATTCGGCATTGGATCAGTCTGCTCATCATCTAAAAGCTGTTGCATCGTTCGATAAAGCATCTCTTTTGTCCCACCACCGGCCGGCAGCAATCCAACACCCACCTCTACTAATCCGGCATACAATTCATAGTGTGCCACGACTTTATCTGCATGCAGAATAAACTCAACGCCACCACCCAGCGAACGACCAAATGGAGCTACAATCACGGGAAACGGCTGATATCGCAATCCAACAACCACATCCTGGAAATTTTTAGCTGCCATCCGGACACGCTCTTTGTCCCCTTTCTGCCAAGCTCCCATCGCTTCCATCAGGTTTGCACCATAAGTAAAATTATCACCGTCGTGACTAATAACCAGAGCGTCAAACTTGTTTTTCACAATTTTGCAGGCCTTATCCAGCGACTCGATAAGCTCAAATCCGAGCGTGTATTTTCGGGTTCGGAACTCAAAAAGAGCAATGCCATCACCCATGTCATACAGTCCGGCGCTATCGTTGACAAACACTTCGTTATGATCAGCTCTAAGATTTGCAACCTGGATTGCTCCTTTTGCCGGTGGACTCAATGGTTCAACTTCTCCTGTTGCCAGATTATGAACCGTGCCTTTCTTTTTGTCATAAAATCGCTCGCGGCCAGTTTCCAACATATTTAGGACCGATTCCGGTACATTCAGCCCCTCATCTTGCATACGCTTGACTGATTCTTTAACACCGATGGCATCCCAGCGCTCAAACGGTCCCAACTCCCAGTTAAAGCCCCATTTCATCGCCCGATCTATAGATTCTACGGATTCGGTGATCTCAGGAATACGATTGGCGGCATACAGTAGTAAATCACAGTGCACTTGCCACAAAAAATGCCCCACTTCCGTATCTCGGTTGACCAAAAACTTGAGCCGTTCTTCGGACGTATCAAATTTCTTTTTGGCCTCGGTAGCACTTTCAAACTCGGGATCGATCTGCGACTCGTATTCGCCCGTTTCAGGATTAATAACTTTGTACTCCTTTCCGGAATCTGTACGTACCTTCTTATAAAAACCTTCTCCGGCTTTATTACCGTGCTTACCCTCTTCCACCATTTGTTCAAAAACATCAGGCAGATCAAATACTTCTCGTCGTTCGTCAGCCGGAATAGCAGGATACAAATTCGTTGCTACGTGATGAATCACATCCAAACCAGACATATCAGCCGTGCGAAACGTTGCCGCTTTGGAATAACCAGTGAGCGTCCCAAGCAAATAGTCGATCTCTTCCGCCCGAAAATTTCCATTAAAAAAGTGCGGCATAATACTGGCCATCGAGAAAATACCGATACGATTGGCAATAAAGTTAGGCGTATCTTTGCACTGCACCACACCCTTGCCCAGATCCCGTTCACAGAATCGTGACATATACTCAACCACGTCGTCTGCAGTTGATTCGGTAGGAATAACCTCAAGCAACTTCATATAGCGCGGCGGATTGAAAAAATGCGTGCCCAGAAAGTGTGCTTTTAATTCATCTGAACAGTCCTCACTGATTTCCCCAATGGGGAGCCCAGAAGTATTAGAGCTTACAATAGTATCTTCACTTCTTATATCATCAATCTTGGCCATCATATCCTTTTTGATATCCATCTTTTCGATGATGGCCTCACATACCCAATCAACTTCTTTTATAATGTCCAGATCATCGGTAAAGTTGCCTGGCTTAATTCGGTCAGCATATTCCGGTAATCCCAGCGGAGAGGGATTCATCTTTTTGAGCTTATCAATATTATCCAGCACCTGCTGATTAGGATGATCGCTCTCCTCGTCTTTAAGATCAAGCAGCCAAACCTCCAGACCGGAGTTCACACAGTGCGCAGCAATTTGACTACCCATTGTTCCCGACCCAAGTACCGCTACCTTCTGAATATCGTATTTGCTTGTGGACATAAATAATTATCGTATAATTTTTCTGTTACTAATCATAAGTTGATTACGTAAAATCGCCGAGATATAAAAAAACATTTATTTTTCAGCTTCGGCTTTCTGCTCTTCATCTTCATACATCGACTCGATTTCATCTTCATAACGTTCTTTCACTATGGGACGTTTAACCTTCAGCGTTGGGGTAAGTTCGCCGGATTCAATCGAGAAAGGCGTCTCCAGCATAACAAACTTCTTAACCGTCTCCCAAGGTGAAAGCTGCTTATTCACTTTATCCACTTCGCGCTGTATAAGTCTTCGAACTTCCGGATCTTCATTTTTGGGATCCGAAATGGATTTACCGCGTCCTTTCAACCACTTTTTGGCATTTCCATAATCGGGAACAATCAAGGCTGAACAGAATTTTCGCTGATATCCGATCACCATCGACTGATCAATAAACCCACTTTCAGTTAAAAGATTCTCAATAGTCTGAGGAGCAACATATTTTCCAGTAGAAAGTTTGAAAACGGACTTCTTGCGATCTGTTATAAATAGATAGTTATCTTCAAGCTTACCCACATCACCCGTCATAAACCAGCTATCATCGGTAAAAACCTCTTCTGTTTTTTCTGGATTGTTGTAATACCCTTTCATCACATTAGGACCTTTCGCAAGAATCTCACCATCATCAGCAATTTTGATATCTACATTTGATAGCGGCGTCCCAGAACTACCTACGCGCATATGATTTTCATCATTTACTGAGAGCACGGGCGATGTTTCCGTAAGTCCATATCCCTGCATGCATATTAACCCCAGCGCATTCATAAATCGAAATAGATTGGGTGACAGAGCTGCACCACCGCTCACCATACCAAGGAGATTCCCACCGAATAGCTCGCGAATTTTCGAATATACCAGCTTATCGGCAATTTTGTGCTTAATGGCATCCAACCCGCTCGGTGGATTTTCAGGATCGTATTCTTCTGCCCTGTTTATCGCCCAGTAATAGAGTTGCTTCTTGAGTCCGCTCATCTCCTGTCCCTTCACTTTTATTCCCGTATGAATTTTCTCCAGCAACCGGGGCACCGTGGCAAAGTAATAGGGTTTCACATATTCAAAATCATCGCGAATTTCATCCACATCTTCGATGTAGTAAATAGGATATCCCATGCTCAAGTACATGTAAGTGATCATCCGCTCAAAGACATGCGACAGCGGCAAATATGACAACATTTGTTCATGCTCGCGGACCGTTTCATCGAAAGGCACGCGCTCGAGCGAGGCCAGCAGATTTGATGCAATATTATTGTGCGAAAGCATCACGCCTTTGGGATCACCCGTCGTACCGGAAGTATATATCAATGACGCCAGATCATCCGGCTGCACTTTTGATCGCAATTCCTCAAAAAGTTCAGGATTTTCCTGATGCTTCTTCGCTCCCATTTCCAAGATATCATCAAACTCTTTGAGCTTGTCATGTTTCGATCCGAAAATCGAAATAATCGCTTTTACACTGGTAATATCTTTGATGATAGGTTTAGTATCAGCAAAAAGTTCATCGTTAGAAACGATATGTACTTTAGTCTCGGAGTTCTCGAGTATATACTTAATTTGTTCTCCGGGCTGTGTGGTATAAATAGGTACATTTACCGCTCCAACAGAGAGGATAGCCTGATCACAAATCACCCATTCTGCACTGTTCTCGGAATGTAGGCTCACTTTATCACCGGCACGTACGCCGAGCTCATACAATCCCAGTGCTAAATTCCGCACCTTTTCCTGAAACTCAGCTTTACCTGTCTCTACCCATTCTCCATTCCTTTTCGTAGAAATGAATACATCTTTATCATGCTTTTGAATGCCCTTTTCAATCTCAGTAATAATTGTGGTCGGATCATAAGCCATAACGGTACGCTATTTAATTGTTGATGACGCTCTTTACCAATAATTTAAACGATTGTGGATGATTTAAAAGTCTATTTAAATTTTTTCTTCCAATTTTATAATTACCTTTACATCCACTAATCAATTGTAACAGAATCATTTATGTATATCCAACCGAATATTGAAAAACGAGTAAAAAAATTTCTTTCGGTCTCTGAAAAAAATATGGGCGATGCCCTCGGCATTTCATTCACTTCTTTCAAGTCTGATGAAGTAAAAGCCACTATGCCGGTCAGTGAAAATACCATTCAACCCTTCGGATTTCTCCATGGAGGAGCCTCTGTTGCTCTGGCCGAAACCCTGGCATCCATCGGAGCTTGGCTGAACATCGAAAAAGAGAACAAAACAGCGGTAGGTGTTGAAATCAATGCGAATCATGTACGGGCCGCAAAAAAAGGAGAAACAGTGTATGGCGTTTCCACCCCTATCCACAAGGGACGCCAAACCCAAGTATGGGAGACAAAAATATTTAATGAGGATGAAAAACTGGTGTGCGTATCTCGGTGTACGCTAGCGATTATTGATATTTAGATGTGAAATACTATTCATACAACTGCTGCAGTAATTTTCGTTTGGTGACGGGAAAAATCGTCTCCCGAAACGGGAAATCCAGATCGGTATTGAACGCAAAGGTAGCAGGGTTGGGTAATTCTTTATTTTCATCAATAAGATCCAGTTTGATGGCATTCGGTGATCGGTAGGCTTCCCCCTGCTCCAATCCTTTTAAAAAAGCTGTTTTAAGCGCTCGATACTTATCCTGCGAACTTTCAAAAACGGTAAGCTCATATTGGTAAAGCAATAATTTCGATTCTTCGTTATCCGGCACAAAAAAGTATCCCTCATCTGTATAATTAGGGATAATCCCTACTTCTTCGAGCTTGATTTCATCGTTTACAAATTCATAAATCGTTTTTCCTTCCTCTATTTTCGCTTTAATCAATGGCAGTCCCCACTCAATCAGATCTTCCACTTTTGACAGGTCTGATCCAGACACAAAAACCACTTCGTGTTCGATAACCTCATTCACAAAGTCAATCTTTTTGATACGCTTTGGAAATTCATCCCTTAGATCCCGCAGTCGATTTAAGATATCATCAAGGGTGGTATAGAGTTCTACCAAATGACTCAGATGCGGATAAATTTTATTCATCTGAAAATCATCGGTAATTGATTTAAGTCCCGCCAATATTTTGTACTGCTGGGATTCAAAATCAGATTGAAGGTGTGTAAAAAGATCAATATCGAGTGAATGAGACATAGTGACCTCCTGCCTTTGTTCCGTTGTGTAGATGATCCTTTTTCCAACTTTAATTAATAACGAAGAGAGGAGCAAGTTTTATTGTGTAATCGGTTGAATGTTTGATGTTGCAGGTTTTCCACAACCTTTAACTTTCAACATTCATCCTCTAACTTTTGAACTGCACATCTTTCCATTGTTCAAAATGGTGTATCACTTTTCGTCGCTGATACTTGCCCGTTGAGGTGACTGGAATTTGATCCCCAAAAACAACAACCTTCGGTGACTTTGAAAATGGCAGATGCTCTCGGCAATAATCTAAAATAGCTTCCTCATCTTCCTCTGCCCCTTCTTTAAGCTCTACATAAGCGCCCACTTCCTCACCGTACCAGTCATTTTCAAAACCCACAGCAATACCCGCCTTCACACCCGGAGCCTTATTAATCACTTCGTCAATTTCGAGGGGTGCCAGGTTTACGCCACCACGGATAATCAACTCTTTTAACCGACCGGTAATAAAAAAGTAGGGACGTCCTTTCTCGTCATTTACATAAAATCCCTCATCTCCACTGCGAAACCAGCCATTTTTAAAGGTTTCTTCATTAGCCTCTCGGTTATTATAGTATTCAATCATAACATTTACACCGCGAATCACAATTTCGCCACGCTCCTCTTCCTCCAGTTCTTTTCCGTCTTCGTCGTGGATAGCCATATCATTGGCTGGAATAGGCACACCAATACTCGGATATCCATAATCAGAAATCCATTTCTTGTGCTCCTCTTCGTCTAGATCAATGGGAAGAAAGCAGGAATAGCAGGTGGTCTCGGAAAGTCCGTAGCCGTGAATTATGGGGATATCGAAGCGACTTTCAAATGTTTCAGCCACTTTTATGGTCAACGGTCCCGCACCGCAAATTACGTGCTTTAAGGTTGAGGTATCGGGCATCTCTTTATCTGAATAATAATTATTGAGATACTGTAACAATGTAGGCACAACACTGACAATTTGAACGCCCTCTTCTTTGATGATGGAGAAAAACCGGCTTGTCCTAAATTTTTGGTTGAGTACTGCAGATCCCCCGGCAAAAAATGGGGTCATCAATGTGACTATAGTACCATTTACATGATGGATCGGTAGCACGCACATCATGCGTGTTTCGTCATCGATATTGTGCCAATCAGCAATGCTACGGGCATCCTCAAGCAAATTACGCTGACTCAGCACCACTCCTTTGGGCGGCCCGGTAGTTCCGGAAGTAAAAACAATCAGGGCTTCGGAATCTGAAAGAGTATCGTCGGGAAGCTCAAGATCTCCCTTCTCCCTGGTAAAATTTTCGATCTCTCCCTCACAAACAATCCACTCTACGTTTTTTAAATATTTATGTGATTCCAGAATCCCCCGAAATCGCTCCCGGTATTCGGTTCGCACAAATGCCAGTTCTACCTCTCCATTTTCAAGGATATAGGCAATGCGCTCATCACCTTCTCCCAAATTGATGGGCACAACCACCAATCCCAGCAGCCAGGCAGCAAAATACTGCACAACGGTGTGCCAGTGATTATGCGAGATCGTAGCAATACGATCGCCGTGGCTAAGTCCGTGATTCTGCATAAAGCGTGCACATTTAATTACAAGCTGATAAAATTCAGCGTAACTAACCTCGGTCCTGTTATCATTTTCATCAATATAGGTCAGATAGTTGCCCTCATTATCCGAGCGTAGCTCTAATAATCCCGGAATATCCTTAACCGGCAAAGGAGATAACTCGTTAGAGGTATCACGCGCGTGATCAATTTTTTGCTGAAGTTCTTGAAAATCCATAAAGCACTAATTTATTCCCCATTGATCTGTGCTCAATTTTAGGTTTTGAAGGGCGGAAAGGCAAATAACTTCCATATTTTGAACGGACTGTAGAGGATAGTATGTTTTTTATGATACAAATAAATGAATACTACTTTTATGAAAACACTGAATAGCCTTCTCATTTTATTGATTGCAGCTGCAGGGATATGGTTTACATTCGAAGATCCTATCCCTCTGTCGGTCGATAATTTATCATCACCTCCATCGGTGGATACTGTTTATGCTGATACCCTGGAGTGGGAGAGACCTCGCTTTGATCAGCGCCAAAATGAACGACATGAGATGGTCGAGCAAGGGATTAAAGCCCGAGGCATTACTGATAAAAAAGTGCTGGATGCCATGCGCAATGTCCCACGGCACTTCTTTGTGCCCAAAAACTATCAGGAGCATGCCTACGAAAATCGTCCTCTTCCAATTGGTCATAACCAGACGATTTCACAACCCTTAATCGTAGCCTATATGACAGACCTGCTGGATCTTGAAGCCGGTGAAAAAGTGCTGGAAATCGGTACAGGCAGCGGCTACCAGGCGGCCGTTTTATCTGAACTTACCCCGCATATTTATACGATAGAAATTATAAAACCACTGGCTGATCAGGCAATCAAGCGATTTGAAATACTCGGCTATGATACCATCACTACAAAAGTTGGCGATGGGTACAAAGGATGGCCGGAGCACGCTCCATTCGATAAGATAATCTTAACGGCAGCTCCCGAGCAAATCCCTCAACCCTTAATTAATCAGCTAGCTCCCGAAGGGATCTTGGTAGCTCCTGTCGGCAGTATTGACGACAACCAGGTGTTAACAAAAATCACAAAAACAAAAGACGGCGAAATTAAAAGAGAACAAAAGATGCCGGTACGATTTGTTCCTATGACTGGTGAAAGTCAAAAACAGTAAATAAATTATAACCTTTACTGTCTATAATATCCCAGTACTTTTCTTTCTACAAAATTCGCGGAGAAGTAAGCTTGATATCCGCATATTTCCAGGCTTCATCAAATTGAGTTTTTATTTGTTGGGCCTCATTTTCTCTGCCCTGTGCAATAAGACTTTGATGCAAACCAAAGAGCGCCCATCCATTTTTGGGAAACTCTTTAAGATCATCACGAAAGACTTGCTCAGCTTCTATGGGTTTTTCTGCATCCAACAAAACGGTACCAAGATTATGACGCACAGGAAAGAACCAATCTGGCGGCTCGTTATAGAGCAATTCATCCTCAATTGCGATCGCCTCTTCCAATAATGCCACAGCTTGATCGTATGCATTATTTTTGGCAGCAATTTCTCCCTCTAACACACGCGTAGCTATCTGCATAAGATCATAAGCGTGATTCATAATGATAACCGTTTTCAACGAATCATTAGCAGCAATAGTTTTTAGATCATCCAGATGCTGCCTTGCGCTATCAACCTGATCGGTGGCCACAGAAGCCATTCCTTGGGCATAATGCCAAACACCTCGAGGATACAACAAGTCTTCATCGGGTTTTGGAGTGGACAGAATTTCATCCCATTCCCCAAACCGTACATTTCCATACATTGGGATAGTCCAAAAATGTTGCAAAAGCCCCATTCCCGGTTGACGCATCATATTAGTGTCAACATGCTCAAAAGTACTTTTGGCAGCCTCTAAACTACGTTTTTTACGTCCTTCCAAAGTAGCCGTTGCCCACAAAAAGTGATGGTTGTGCGGCATATATCCCAGTGGATACATCCCCTGCTGGTGGCATTGCGATACATATTCATTATCGGATTCGATCGCCCGCTCATTAGCCTCCGATCCTTCGTGATACATCCCTACGCGAATATAGGTATGTGCCGGCATATGGACGAGGTGTCCCGCACCAGGCACGGCATTGCCCAAACGCTTAGCGCTTTCCAGGGCTTTTTCGGGATTGGGAGAAGCTTCGGAAGCATGAATGTACAAGTGGTTAGCCATCGGATGATCCGGATTTTTTTCTATTATGCGCTCCAGTAGTGCCATAATTTTGGGTGTCCACGGTTTCGCTTCTCCTTCTTTATTCCAAAAATCCCATGGATGAAGGTCCATTAAGGACTCGGCATATAATACCTGTGCCTCCAAATCTTCGGGATGCTTTTCGACCACTTTCCCCATCGCTTGGGCATAGGCACTATCAAGCTGAGTACGATCTTCGGGTGGGTTTTCAGCATATCGCTTAGCTAGAGCATTAATATAATCCTGCTCGCGCTGAGTCCCATTGGACTTTAATTCCTGTGCTTTCTGCATAGCTTCCCATGCTACTGGGATTGCATCAGGCAGCATAGGCAAATTCAAATTTGGTCCCTGTACCAGCGCAATGCCCCACCACGCCATCGGGTGATCTGGCTGAAGCTCGGCAACCTGTCGAAAAGAACGCTCAGCTTCTTTATGGTTAAAACCATATGTCAACATAATACCTTGATTAAAATATTTAGCTGCAAGTGTATCATCTAACGAAACATCGAAACGATGCTCTCCCATCCCCTCAAATAAAGGTGCTGACTGGTTGGTGAATAAATTCCGTTCATCCGGCTTCTCGATGCAACTGACCATTAGAAAAAGGCTACTGACTATCATCCCTATAAGAAAAACATCAGGTACAAATGAACACTGGTTTCTTTTATGCATAACTCCCTCAGAATTAAAATATTAATTGAATAATTCTTTATACCTCTCAACATAAATTTTGATCCCTCTTTTATTCATTAAGAAAGTGGGTCAGATCTTGCCCCTTATTTGTTTCTGTAAATCAGTATTTAACTACTCAACTCTAACTCAATAAAAGTAGGGCTCAATAATCAATTAATACTCACATACCAAGGATTTGATACTGAAAGTACTCTCAAATGTATATCACCCTCTTAGAAATGCGATTCTATATTGCTTGATCGTTACTTGGCAGGCTCCCAGGAATTGAAATAGGAAGGTGAGTCCTTTTTGTCAAAAGTAAACTCTAAGTTTATAACTTCTTCCGGCTCCTGATTTTCAATACGATCTATCTCAGTGTTAAGCTGTTTTGTGAGTTTTCTAATCAACGTACCGTCCAATGAATCAGCAACTGCAATCTCGAATGGTTCAGAAATTCCATGAAATTGTGTCCGAACCATTTTATCGGTTCCTTCAACATTAATTGAAATTTCAGTATCACTATTGGCATGACTGTATTCGTGTCTACAGATAAGAGTCAACAACTCATTAAGCAATAATCCGAAGGTTACAGCCTGGCTAATAGTCAGTTTAAAAGAAGTGCAAGTCAGTTTAAACCGAGTTCCATCAATTTCTCCAAAATTTGCTTGCACTTGATTTACAATACTCTCAACATAAACATCCATTTTAACATCGGCAGCGTCTTCGTGTTGATACGTCTGTTCATGTACTTTGCCCATAGAATAAATACGGGAATGACTTTTTCGCAGCTCCTTTTGTACAATCTGGTTTTCTGAATTTTGGAGCTGAAGCTCAATAAGTCCAGAAACTAACTGCATATTGTTTTTGACCCGGTGATGGATTTCGGCTATGAGTGCTCTCTTTATCCGTACCTGATCTTTTAATGTTTTATTCCAACCTTCTACTAACCGAATACCCCCCAATCCAGCGGCAAGTAGAATCACTATGGAAATCCAAGCTGTTAACTCAAAGGTTTGTGAAGCACTTAGTATCTCATTGGCAAAACTTGAAGAGGTATTTCTTAGTGCTTCTTCTATTCTCAGGGTTCCTAACTGCTCGGCCGAAAGTATAAAAATCACCAGCACAGTCACTACAGATATAATGGCACTATATACCCACCCCAGTGAAATTTCGGGTCGTTCAGGGACATCAAAATATTTATCCTTAACATTTTCTATTTTGTCTCCGACTAAAAAAAGAATGGGAGCATTAATAAATACGAGCTGTAGAAATGTGCCGGTCCACCAACTTTGCCAGGCAATAAGTGTTTCTTCAATTGTCAAGCCCTGAACATGGCTCCAAATTAAAGAACCCAATGAAGAAGCCATCGATGCCACTAGTGCTACACCTACAAAAAATGCTAAATGGGTAACACTGTCTAATGTATAATGAAAATGAGTGCTATAATATACCACCGCAAAAATTGCCATTCCTAAAACCACCGCTATCCCAAAAAGTATAGACCATTGGGTAGGCATATTAAAAGCCAGAGCTACCATAAAAGTTGAGAGATATGCAGGAATAAATCCCCATTCGAATCCCAACCAAAACAGTAATAAATTTGATATTAAAAGCGGTGGATAAAACAACAAAAACAGCGAAATTGCCTGACTCGTACTAGCTAATGTATCCCAGTCTGAAGGTATCCAGTAAATTACGGAGAGAAAACTGAGAACAAATAACACAAGCCATAAACCTAGTAACAAACCTACCTTTTTACTAAACAACCCATATTCTTCCAGTAAATATCCCAATGGAAGTGGACGCCAATACCCTCTATCCTGTTCGCTTGTACTCCCTCTTTCTCCAATCATCTAAATAATTCTTTAATACTTAATTAATTTAAAACAGTTTGGCTATCCATTCAAAAGGTGTTTATCAGGTATTGGATTATCAATCTTAATTTGATTCTACCATAAGTTTTGATTAACACAAAAAAATAGATCTTCGATTAAAAAAACTTAATATCCAACAAATAAGTTGAAACTTTTGAGCGTTAAAAAATATCGTTAGCTTATTTTGTACAATATTTTTATCAACTTTCCTATTTCCTTTAATTCAAGAAATCATGAAATTTACGCGTTTATCGATCTTTATTTTTTGCCTCTTATTTCCTTTTCTGGGCTTTGCTCAAGAATCTTCGAACGTCAAAGATGGCAACGATATTGATCGGATTTGGGAGTTAGTACCAGTCAAACAAACGTTAACTGAGCTTCCAAAAGATCTAAAGAACCAATTCTCACAGAATCCGTTTGGTATATCCGCTTCAAAAAATGAGCAGCTTATAGAACTTTTCAGCGAAGCCTACCACGCTGATTCCCTCTTCAAAATTGCTCGAAAACACTTTAAAGAAAACTTTGACTCCAGTTATACCGATTCGGTTCTGACCATTCTCAAATCTGATAAGATAAAACCTATTCTAAATTCTGAGGCTAATTTTTATACCGTACAGGGAATCCGCAAACAGATTGTCACAAAATATGAGCTTGAACAGGATGAACCATCTCAAGAACGAATTTCGATTATAAAAGACCTCATTGAACACAGCTCGGCAAAAGAATCTGCAATAGAATCTCAAACTATTCTATTCCGCTCATTAGTTAATGGTACCGATGCAATTAGTAGTAAGATTAACTTAAGTGAAGCACAGACTAACAGTATTATCAATAACTTTACCAACCGCCTGCAGATACAGCTAGAAGATGAGTTGGTCAACAACTATTTGGTTATGTACCATGGAGTGGAAGATGACCGACTCACACAATATGCGGATTTTTATACTATAGAAGCGGGGACTGAATTTCAGAAATCCATGATTGAATCTATTCATACAGCTTTTCAAGAAGCTTCCGACCGACTTATTTCTAACGTTGAATCGTTATAAATCAACACCACACTTAGTTATAATCATTTTATAATCACTACCTATATGAAGAAGCAATTTTTAATAATACTGGTTATTGCTGTATCGTTTTATAGCTGTACTACAACTCAGCAAACAGTTTCTGATAATCAAGTAACTGATAAATATGAGCAGGAAGCAGCCCCAAGCTCTGTAAATTTTGAAACTATGCTGGAACCGCCTGAGGGGTGGCACCATTGGGATGAGGAAATCACTCGATTCCGTGGAATCAGCAGTGACAGGGCTTATCACGAACTATTGACTGATAAATCCCCACACAAAAAGATTATTGTTGCCGTTATAGATGGCGGCGTAGATACCGATCATGAGGATCTCAATGATGTAATTTGGACGAATAAAGATGAAGTTCCGGGTAATGGCAAAGACGATGATAACAATGGCTATGTTGATGATGTGCATGGATGGAATTTCATTGGCGGTGCTGACGGAGAGAATGTCAATCACGATACCTTTGAACTTACCCGCCTTTATCGAAAGCTGAAGGAGAAGTACGGGCAGAAGATGAAATCAGCTTCTTTCACGGATAAAGAACGAGAAGAATACCTCTATTACCGGGAAATTAAATCAGATTATGAAGATAAAATTCAAGAGCTAAGTCAGCAGTACAAAAATATTCAGAGCATAGAACAGAGCAAGGCACAAGCTGAAAATATTTTAAATGAACATTTTGCCGACTCGTCTTATACCTACAAAGACCTCCAAAACCTACAGCCTAGCAGTCAGGATCTTAACTTTGCTAAAAATGTGATGCTGTACGTGATGGAAAATGACATCGACTCTACCCTTATTGCCGATCAGAAAAAACAGATCTATGAGTTCGCAAAATACGGCTATAATCCTGATTTTAATCCTCGCGATATTGTGGGCGATGATTACGAGGATAAATCAGAGCGATACTACGGTAATAACGATGTGGCGGGTCCTGACCCTTCCCACGGAACACACGTGGCTGGAATTATCGGAGCAGAACGCAATAATGGAATCGGAGTAAACGGCGTTGCTTCAAACGTACGAATTATGGCCATTCGCGCCGTCCCCAATGGTGATGAACGAGACAAAGATGTGGCCAATGCCATCCGTTATGCCGTTGATAACGGGGCAAATATCATCAATATGAGCTTTGGAAAAAGCTACTCTCCCTATAAAGAAATCGTTGACAAGGCCGTAGCACACGCCAACAAAAACAATGTGCTGATGGTACACGGAGCGGGCAATAGTGCTCAAAATACTGATACAACTGCAAATTATCCCACTGATAAATATAGTAGCGTCATAAGTGATTCCACTGCTACTCTTTGGCTGAGTGTGGGAGCAACAAGCTGGAAACCCAATCAAGAATTTGTGGCGAACTTCAGCAATTATGGCGACCAAACGGTAGACCTTTTTGCACCCGGCGTAGATATTTATTCTACAATGCCCGAAAACAAATACAAGTTTCAGGAGGGAACCAGTATGGCATCACCGGTTGTGGCAGGTACTGCAGCATTAATTATGGCTTATTATCCAGAATTAACTGCCAATCAGGTTCGGCGAATTATTCTCGAAAACACTACCCAATACCCTAATCAGCAAGTAATTGTACCAAGCGAAGGAAATCCCCAAGAGGCCACCCAGGTTCCCTTTCCAGAGCTATCTGTTTCGGATGGAGTAGTCAATGTTTATAAAACGCTGCAGGCGGCGGAGCAAATGAGTAAGAAATAATTAATAAGAGAAATTATAACTCAATTACTCTTCCTTTTTCTCTTACATATTCCACAAAATTGGTGTAGGATTCATGAGATGTAATGGTAGTACTGTCGCCTACCACAATAAGCTTTCGTTTTGCTCGGGTCAGCGACACATTCAGTCTTCTGACATCCTCTAGAAAACCGATGCGTCTATTTTTGTTGCTTCGTGTCAGTGATATGATTACCACCTCTTTTTCTCGTCCCTGGAAACCATCAACTGACTTAATCTCCAGATTTTCCGTATCAATTTTACGATCTAACAAATCAACCTGATCTTTATACGGACTGATAACAGCAATATCTTCCGGCTGCATGCCCGATCGCAGTAAATTATCTGCCATATGTGCAATCAGCAGAGCTTCCTCGGGATTTTCTTTGGATGTTGATCCCTGTCGCATTCGTTCAGAGGCATCACGTCCAGCTGTATCCACAAATACAACCGGTTCATGGGGATCCAGAATCTCCGTCATATTGTTATCAAACAAATTGATATCCAGCTGGAAATCTTCGAGCGTATGCTTCTTCACACTTTCATCGGCGGTAAGTATCCCGTCGTAAAATTGTTTATTCGAAAATTCCATAATTTTCTCATGCATGCGATACTGTACCTCCAGCATATTTTTGATGCCTGTATGCTTTTCAGCAAGTCGTTCAAAAAGCGTATCTGCTAATCCTTGGTCAGCAGCTTTACGATTTTTCACCGTCGGTGGCAGCTGCAGATGGTCTCCGGCCATTACTACCTTCTTGCCGTGGGTAATCGGTATCAAACAACTTGGTTCCGTTGACTGCGTAGCCTCATCAATTACCACAAGATCAAATTCACGGTCTTCTACCAGTTTACTTCCGGCTGTGCTGTTGGTTGTGCAAATAACCTGCTTGGAATCCAGAATTTCATTAATGGCTTCCTGGCGAAGCTGATCCGCTTCCTCAAAAAGATCTTCGATCTCATCTTGAAGCTCAATCCAACGGGCCATATCCTGAATTTTATCTTCGGATACGCCCCGCGAACTACGCTCTTCTTCGGCAAGATCTTTGATTTTGGTATTACTCATGCCACGTCGATATTTGCCGGATGGATGCGTAAATTCTTCCTGCTCCTCTTTTTTCTCAAATGCCTGAGCCCGCAACTCCTCCGACTTTTGATACTGTTCATTTTGCTCGATCAGACTGTCCAGTGTATGTTCTTTTAGTTGGGGCGTTACCCGTGCCGGATGCCCCACTCGGACTGCTTTTACTCCACGATCCAGCAGGAAATCCAGCATATTATCAACGGCAATATTTGATGCTGCCGTAGCAAGTACTTTCTGTCCATTTGCTACCGCCTGTTCAATCACTTCAATAGCTGTAGTTGTTTTACCGGTGCCCGGCGGACCGTGAATGAGATGAAAATCTTTAGCCCCGATACTTTTCTGCACTGCTTCTTTTTGGGAATCATTCAACTCTTTATTGAACCACTCTCCCACCTCTGCCTTCGCTGCTTCTTCTGGCGAATCCAAGCCCACTATAATATTGCGAAGTTTTGCTAATCGTCCGGTTGCTTCTTCTGCCCGAGTCAACGCATCCTTCATCCGCTGGTAGGTAATATCATTGACATAGAGATCCATGCGCAATCCCTTGCCAAAGATGAAGCTCTTGGGCTGATCAAAAGCAACAGTAACAGAATAGTTCGTTTTCTGTACCACCGTACCCGTGGGATTATCGCTGAGCAATGGATCCCTGCGCGAAATCATCACGAGATCACCAACAGCTATTTCTGTATCCGGGAGTGGTTCACCTTTATGCTCTCGCATAAATTTCACCAGCTTACCTTCAAGCGCATTACCTTCGTCACGGCCTCGCAAATGAAGAATCGCTTTTCCGTCGGCCTCGCGCTGTTCGCCAGAAAGGGTACGAATACTTTCCTCATGCTCCCGCATTTCCTGTTCGCGTTCCAGCTCAACAAGCCGCTGGAACTCATCAACATAATCATAGATGGTTTCAATATCCTCAAGATCTTTCTCTTCTATGTTCCGAACCGATACCCGGGAATTGCCCACTTTTTTGCCATTCAGTTGCACTGCAAGCTCTTCTGCCTTTCCATTATTTACTTCTACAAAAGCTTTCGAGCCATTAATACTAATATTTCCAATAATTCCGGGATCGATGTCCGTTTCGCCACCAATAGCACCAAGAATATCGCCCGGACCTTGATTTTCTAATTCAGTGATTAAAATGTTGCCTTCTGCCATATTTTAATCCCAATTTTCAGTTTTTTAGATTGCTCATTAGCAACATTTAAACACAAAAAAAAGTAGAAGAAATTCCAAGGATCATATGAAATTTAAAATCTCGACAGGCATCAAAAAATGTACATGCTAATCCCCCAAAATAATTAATATAAACTTGATGATACTTTTTTGTCTAGATATGCTTCATTCGAATTTCCTACCTGAAACGACAACAAATTCACCCGGAATATCATATCCAGACCCATTGCCAAAAGGCTGAATCGAATCTATATATTCTTCGTGTGCTTTCTCCTTGGTTTTCTCTTGAAATTTACGATATGCCAGAGCTACCGCACCTCCCAAAAAAGCACCTATTATCGCCTCTTCATCTGATTCATATTGCAATGTTACATCAAACCGATCAGATTGCAAATCCTCGAAGCCGACTTTTTGAAAGGTCTGATATAAATTATTACCCGTTCCCAACTGGAAAAACAGCGGGCATACATCCGACTCTACACGGCGGTCCACGATAGGAAAAAGCTCTGCCCATCCGCAAGCACTGCGACGTCCCCAAACCAGCGCCGTTGCTCGTCCACCCGGCTTAACGACGCGATACATTTCCTCGATCGCTTTGTCTGGATTGGGATAATACATCAGACCCAGTGAGTTGATAGCAATATCAAATGTACTATCGGGAAATTCCAGTTCTTCAGCATCCATATGTTCAAATATAATATTCGACATCCCTTTCTTTTTGGCTTCCTCCGTCGCTTTTTCGATCATACCCTCAGAAAGATCAATAGCTACAATCTCCCCTTCGGATCCGACAGTCTTTGCAATTGGAAAAGTCACCAGCCCCGTTCCGCATGAAATATCTAGTACCTTTTCTCCCTTTTTAAGATTGGCTTTTTCAAGTAGTCGTTCCTGCGCTGGCCAAAGCTGTTGTTCCCAGCCTGTATCATAATGAGGAGAAGAATAATCCCAGCCGTATCTCTGTACTCTTCGCTGTAATTCCGGTCTCATGATATCCCCTTTTCTGTTGATTTAATTGTTACTTCGCGCTCTACCGGAATAGCTCGGCTAAAATCATCCAATACCGGGCTATGGCTGTCGGCTTCCTCAATGAGTTGCATAATGTTATCTTCTGGTGCTGGACTTTCGATATATACCTTGTATCGCATCGCCTTAAATCCGGGAGGATTATCACTGAGGTGCAACATAGGCCGGGCATCAAAGTCCGACTCCACATCCACTTCTATTTTGTCGATGGGAATACCCAACACAGCGGCCCGCTGCGAGTAGGCAATTGCCAGGCAACTGCCCAACGCACCTCGTTCCAAAATTCCAGGCCCGGGTCCAGCGTCGTTACCGCCCTCCGAAGTACCGATATCTACCTTAAATTTCCAGTGCTTATGCTCAACTTCGCAGGTAGTTCCGTCAAATAAACGCACCTTCGTTGTAGCGGTACTTTTCGCTTTCGACGGACGAAGTTTCAGCATTTTTTGATTTCGCTTAAACGCTTCTTTTATCGTTTGTGGATCGGCCATAATCAATCCCCTTTATTTAAATAACTAAAATTATATCTCTACCACTTACTCCTTAAACTAAGTTACTATTAATACTAAACTTACGTGAAATTTATTTCTGGAATTATTTTTCACCGGCAAAACTTCTGGCTTCCTTAATATCTTCGCGGCTGGAATTGCCGGCTGTGGTTAGCAATCGCTGATAATATTCTTCAGCGGCCAACTTGTCTCCCGCTTGATCAGCGGCACGGGCCGCCCCCAGCAACGTATTATATCGTCCCGGCCAGATTTCATCGGATGCTTTATAAGCTTCAAGTGCCTCACCAGGTCGATCGAGATCCATAAGCAGCTCTCCCAGAGCTTCGTTCGGTGGCAACAGGGCGCCTGGTGTTACAGGATGTTTCTCAATTTTACCCTCCAGTTCGGCAGCCGACTGCATGAGTGCAATAGCCTTATCATTGTCAGTATTGGCATGCGCTATCCAACCCGCCAAAATACGGCGATCAATTTCAATGTAATTGGCCATATCATCGGCTCCGCTGTCTTTTGCATTATCCCTGAGAGTGCGAAGTTGTTCTTCGGCCTCGTTCGCCATTTCTAAATTACCGGTATGGACCGAACCAAGTCCCCGGGCAAACCAAGTTAATCCCTCTGCCCATGGGGAGGAATCCCACGGTAAATAATCAGGTGTACGCGGTTTAAGGTCTGCCGCCTTTTCCCAATCGTGTCGCTCTACCGCCAGTCGCGCGGGTATTGCCGCCATGTGGAATGCTGCAATAAATGATGCCTGATGTGGATCTTTGGACCAAACTTGCTCCGCAACTGCATTAGCATTGTCATCCTCACCCCGCTGCAAATAGGCATAAACGAGGTAATCTATTGCATGAGCATAATGATGAGATACAGCATTACCTGCCGGATGATTAAGAGCGGCCTCCGCCGACTTTTTATTCCAGTTGATCACTTCCGGCCAATTCCCCAAGCGAACATAGATATGCGTGGGCATGTGCAAGGCGTGTGGGACATCAGGAGCAATTTTTCCATAGGCTTCTACAATATCGAGCGCATTTTCCGCACGTCCATCCACATCTGTTGCATGAATAGTGTAGTGGATAGCTCCCGGATGGCGGGGATTTTCTTCATAAACTTCCCGGAGCAGGGCCTCGGCCTTATCATGCAGCGGGTTACGATCATGAGCGCGCTGGGCCAACGTGAGAAGCGACAATCCGTATAATGCTGTAATATTCGGATCATCGGGATACGCCTCATATGCAACCTCTACTCCATCTGCCCAACGTTCAATTCGCTGCCAAAAATCGGTTGTTCTCGGATTTCGAAAAAAAGCAGCCGTAGACTCAGCCAGCAATCTTTCCCGCTCACTCTCGGCAAGTTCAACCGCTTTACTGCTGAGTTCCCAACCTTTTTGCAGGTCTTCTTCAGAGGGACGCGTGCCCCAAAGCGGCTGGAACAGCGTAGTTGCCATTCCCCAGTAGGCCATCGCGCAATTAGGATCAGTCTCGGCAATTTCTTGAAAATCGCCCTTTGCAGTTTCATACATCATATTATGCAGCATAGCCACGGCACGATCAAAATCAGCCTGAACTTGCTTATTACACGAAACATTAAAATCAACTTCTCCATATTGTTGAGGTTGAGCACTCAGCTCCTGCACAGAATATGTAAGTAGAAAGACTATAGATCCAATCCCAATGCTTAAAGTTAGTTTCTTTTTCATAAGTACATCCTCATCATTTTTTATTTTCTGACAGTTCATCAACTCCTTTCTTTAATAACCAATTACAGGATCTTTCAATCACCCTTGGGAAACGGAATTAGCATATTCACCCGCTCACGGTATTTTTTATATTTTTCGCCGTGATACCGGATCAGATCTTTTTCTTCAAACCATATTCCAACAAATATATAGCCAGTTGTGGCGATACTAAATATCAAGTGTCCCAAAGTCATATGCGGAGTGGCCCAAAATGCGATGATAAATCCGAGCATCAGCGGGTGACGCACATATTTATATAACCCAGACTTCTGAAACTCTAAGGGCGTAACTTCTTTCTTTTTTAGATGCAGATACACCTGTCGCAAACCGAAGAGATCAAAGTGATTAATCATAAATGTCGAAAGAAACACAATGCCCCATCCTATCCAGAACAGTGTCTCTAGTAGAAAATATCCGGCTCCGGCCTCGACCACCCAGATAGTTTCAGGAAGCGGACGCCATTGCCAGTAGAGAAGAATTAGAATCACGCTGCTGAGCAATACATAGGTACTTCGCTCAATATGCCTTGGAACAATATTGGTCCACCACTTTTTGAAACCGTCGCGCGCCATAACTGAGTGTTGGACCGCAAATAACAATAACAGCACGGCATTAAATACCAAAGCATTAAACAGACTTCCAGCTTCCGGACCGCCACTGTTGATCGTTTTGGGCACTCCGAAATCACCTACAAATGCGATTGCATAGAGAAAAGATCCCAGAAAAATGAGATACGAAACAATTCCATAAATAAATGGAAGAACTCGTGCCATTTTGTTTTACCTCCTTAATTATTTTGATTTGAACTTCTGATATTTATGGTTTGTTCCCTTCCATGAATAGCACAGATTTGTATTAGTAATCACTGTCTTAAATCCAGCACCCCTTTTCATATTTATCTTACTGAAAGACAGGTCCTGTTGCTATTCTCAAAGATTAAATAGTCTTCATCATGTTAATATTTAGATTTAGCAAATCTGGTTTAAGCTTTTAATTTATAAAAACCACCTTATTTAGCAGCAAAGGCATCGATAGGCTCTTCAAAAGCAATAAAAAGTACACAAGGATCACTCGAAATACATGCTGCCTTGTGGCGACGTTCGGCCGGTCCGTACGCATAGGAATTGACATCGATCACTTGGGGAGCCTGTCCCTCATATTCAACTTTCATTTTCCCTGATACCAACACCATGCGTTCTGCTGAATGATGCCAGTGATTCGGCACTTTCGTGTTTCCTTCCAATTTGAAGAAAATATCTGCATTGGACTGAGCCGGATCCCCCTGAAGAACAGCAATACGACAGTTTTCTGGCATAAATTCAGGACAGCCTCCCCATTCAAGTTCATTGGCCTCAATACTACGGACAAAAGCATCTCCTTGATCCTGCGCAACAACCAAAACTGGAAATAAAAACGTTAAAACAGTGATCACATATAATTGATTAGACATAGCAATTGGATTTAGTTTCTGGAGTAAATATATCTGGCTATATCTAACCTACCTCAAACGATTTGGAAGGACAATTTTAGAAGGGTCAACAATAGGTAAACAATGCTCTTAAAAAGTCCTCTGTGACTTTAAAAAAGATATTAGCTCTGCTTTTCGATTTCTCTCTTTTCAATCTCCATCATAAATTCAGTGAGATTTTCCTCGGTCTCTATATCCAACTTTTTGCGGAGCCGATAGCGAGCGGTCTTTACGCTGTCAGGCGTGATGCCCATAATAGTAGCAGTCTCTTTAATAGACAGGTTTAACTTTGCCAGTGCTGAAAGTCGCAGTTCATTGGGGGTAAGATCAGGATACTGCTCTTTTAAAGCATCGAAAAAGTCGGTATGTACTTCCTCAAAGTAAAGACGAAACTGCTCCCAGTCTTCGTCAAGACTGAAGCTGTAATCCACCATATTTCGCAACTTCTGCAACGATCGGTTAACATCTCCATTATCCTTTTGACAGATCGCATTGATCTTATTTTTAAGCTCTTTCATTGTCTCATTTTTCTGCACCAGGTGTAAAGTATATGTGGTCAACTGTTTATTTTTGAATTCCAGATCTTGCTCCAGTTGCCTTTCTTTAAGGCGCTTATTTTCTAACTCTGCACGATTCTTATTTATCTTCATTCGCTGACGATTATAAACTAAAACTCCTATAATCACGATTAGAACCAGACCAGCAAAAAACGCATTTCTGAGAAAAGCCTGTTGCTCTTTTTCTTTCTGTAATAGTGTAATTTCCTGCTCTTTCTTTTTGGTTTCATACCTAGTCTGCATTTCAGTAATTTGTCGTGCCTTAGCTTGATTTAAAATGCTGTCCTGTACCACCATCATTTGTTCCTGGGCTGATAATGCTTTTTTGAACTCACCTTTTCTCCGGTACGCTTCAATCAAAGTTTCTAGAACTTGGCGACTGAGTTCAAATGACTGCATTTTCTCAGCAGTCTCCAATGCCTTCGACGCCAATGTAAGAGATTGTGTAAGTTCTCCCTGCTCAAGGTAATTTCGAGCAATCTGGATCTGGATTTTAACTACCTCTTCTAACCTTCCACTTTTTCTAAATAAGTCCAGCGTCTGAATTAAATATGTATTGGCATTAGATAAATCCCCCTGCTCGGCATGGATAACAGCAATATTTTTCATTGCTAAGGCTTGCAAACTTTTGTCCGATATCCCCTTGGCCAAACTCAGCGCCTCTTGGTTTGCTGTCAACGCCTGTTGATATGATTTCATATTTTTATGTAGATCACTAATATCAAGCAAAATCGTTGCCGATGCATGCTCTCCGGGCAGCCGCTGTGAGGCTTCCAATGCTGTATTCATAAATTTCAAGGCTTGGTCTGTTTCACCTGTCGAAGCGTAGATATTACCTAACTGCACGGCATTTATTGCTGTTTCGCTGGCATCATCGTTCTCCATACTTATTGATAATGCCCGTTTATAAAAACTGATAGCCTTTTTCTTTTGTCCCAGCCGCTCATTGATAACTCCAATATTTTTTAGGGTATTTATCAAATCCACCTGCTCGGCCAGTCGCTCTCGAAGTTCAAGAGCATTGTAATAATACTCGAGCGCGTTTGGATAATCACTTTGCCTTCGATACAATGCCCCGATATTTTCAAGTGTTACCGCCACTCTTTCAGATTCTTCTAATTGCTTATAGATACGTTCGGCTGCCAGAAGATGCTGCAATCCTTCGGGATTTTCTCCTTTTATAGACAACAATCGTCCTAGTTTACGATGGCTTTCTGCTTGCAGATATTCTCTTGTATGAAGCTTAGCATTTTGTAATGCTTCTCTTACATAAATAATCGCGGAATCTATATTTGATCGTCGAGTTTGATCACTTAGTTTCCACAATACCTCAATACGCTGATCTCCCTGCGCTTCTTGTAATAATGCCTTCAAACTATCGGTTTTGGGAATCAGCTGGGCACTGAGAGGAGTAACAGTAAAGCCTAGAAATAGCGTGCTGATTAAAAATACCTTCACAAGCACAAATACCAAGGGACTTTTCCATCCTAATCCATATTCTTGGTCATAAAGGTACATAGGCTCCCCGATTTTGAAAAAAGCCAGAATGGTAACTTCATTCCAGGCTCAAACTGTATCTCATCTTGACCTACTCCTCTGCTTCTATCTTTGATTTCTCTACATCCTCATTCCAGGAATAGGGATAACTCTCATCATCCAATTTCTTGGCTTTGGTCGTCAAATACAACGGATGGAATGTATCAATCATCACCGCATATTCGTCGGTGGCTTCCTTGCCAATGCTTCCCTCGTATTTACCGGGATGCGGTCCATGTGGAATACCGCCGGGATGCTGCGTAATACTGGCTTCCTCAACGCCTTTTCGACTCATAAAATCACCTTTTACATAGTATAGCACTTCATCGGAATCTACGTTGGAATGAGCATAAGGCGCCGGAATTGATTTCGGATGATAGTCGTACTTGCGCGGACAAAATGAACAGACCACGTAATTGTTGCCCTCAAATGTCTGATGTACGGGCGGCGGCTGATGGACACGTCCTGTAATGGGCTCAAAATCCTTGATATTAAAAATCCAGGGATAGAGATAGCCATCCCAGCCAACCACATCAAAGGGATGATGCTCATACCAATACGAGGTGTATCGTCCCTGTTTTTTTATACGGACCTCAAATTTACCCTGCTTATTAACAAAAATTGGTCCTTCTGGACGACGGATATCACGTTCGCAATACGGACTGTTTTCTAAGAATTGTCCCTTATCAGAAAGGTATCTGTTCGGAATATCCACCGGTCCCGTCGAATCAACGGTGAGCATACGATTTTTCTCAGTTTCAAACACTACTTGGTAGATCGTGCCACGTGGGATATAGATATAATCTCCCCAACCGAATTTTAACTTTCCAAACATAGTCTGAATATATCCTTCCCCTTCATGGATGAACAGCAGCTCATCGTGCTCACCATTTTTGTAGAAGTAATCCATTGGTTCGGTGGGACGTACGGCTCCAATCTGTACATCATTATTAAAAAGTAACACTTTTCGTCCCATCACAGGATCGCCTCCTTCCTCGATGTTGGCAGTCCGAAGGTGATGATGGCGAAGCATGCCTTCATCCCACTTTTCAATTTTTACCTCCTCACCTTTTTCCACCTTGAATGTTTTGGTAGGTGGATTATGGTGATACATCAGCGATGATACACCGTGAAACCCCTCGGCACCGAACAAGTGTTCTTGATATAACTCCCCATCTGGCCGACGAAATTGCGTATGCCGTTTGTTCGGAATCTTTCCTAATTGATGATAAATCATGGCTGTCACCTCATTTCATTTGAGTAGTGAGATATGAGTTATGAGACCGTCTCAATACTCACGACTAATTATAAATTTCCTCTTTTATCTTGTTCACGTTCAATAGCCTGAAATAGCGCCTTAAAATTTCCTTTTCCAAATCCACGGGCTCCTTTTCGCTGAATGATCTCAAAAAAGAACGTCGGTCGATCAACCACAGGCTTGCTAAAAATCTGCAGCAAATATCCCTCATCATCTCGATCCACGAGAATGCCTAAATCTTCTAGTTGATCAACAGGTTCATCAATTTTTCCAACGCGATTTTCCAATTCCTCATAGTAGGTCGTTGGCACATGCAAAAATTCTAACCCACGACCCTTGAGCTCCTTCACGGTTTTAATAATATCTCCCGTTAACAATGCAATATGCTGTACGCCGGGACCTTCGTAAAAATCAAGAAACTCCTCGATTTGGGATTTCTTTTTCCCTTCCGCAGGTTCGTTTATCGGAAACTTAATCATCCCACGTCCACCGGCCATTACTTTCGACATCAGTGCCGAGTATTCTGTAGAAATATCCTTGTCATCAAAATGAATGTATTGTGTAAAGCCCATTACATCACGATAGAAATCTACCCAGTCGTTCATCTTACCTTTCTCGACGTTACCCACACAATGATCTACATATTGGACACCGACTGGTTCGATATTTTCGACAGGTGATTCTGCAGGTTCAAACCCTGGCATAAAGATTCCATCATAGTTCGATCGATTAATCAAGGTATGAATAGTATCACCATAAGTAGCGATAGCCGCTTTGCGGATGGTACCATGTTCGTCTTCCAGATCACGGGGCTTTTCAACGCCTTTAGCACCACGCTTAACCGTTTCTTTATAGGCACGATCTACATTTTCAACATGCATGGCAATATCGCGAATGCCATCCCCATGCTTGGCAATATGGTCGGCAATGGGAGAATTGCTATTAAGCGACGATGTAACTAAAAAGCGGATGTTTCCCTGCTGCAACAGATAAGAAACCCGATCTCGATTTCCGGTTTCCAATCCACTGTACGCTTTGAGCTCAAATCCAAAAACCGTTTGATAAAAATGACTGGCCTGTTTGGCATTCCCTACATAATGCTCTACAAAATCAACATCCTGAAGTCCAAGATGGTCATCAAATTCTTCTTCAACAGGTCGATCTAAAGCAGCGGTCTGATCAGTTTGTGCTCCCATCTTATATTTTCTCCTCTTCGATTTTTTTAAGTATTACATAAGTTAATATAGTATCCAACGGTTTACGTCTCAAATTATTTAATAACACTAATATTTTACTTATAAGATTAATGAGTTCAATGCGTTTTATTGAATGTATTTGTTTAATTTAATGTTCATGTATATGTTCTTTATGCAAAAAAATTCACCAAATTAATCTGCTATGAGTGACCAAGGCGAACAGAAATCGTTTCAAGAACGTATTGATAATGGCGAAACGATTGAACCCAAAGATGATATGCCCGATCGCTATCGTAAGCAACTTATCCGGATGATGTCGCAACATGCTCATTCTGAAGTTGTGGGTATGCTGCCTGAAGGCAACTGGATTACCCGCGCTCCATCGCTTCGGCGTAAAATGATTCTGCTTTCCAAAGTGCAAGATGAAGCTGGACACGGTCTTTATCTATACAGCGCTACTGAAACACTTGGAGCAAGTCGGCAAGAAGTTATTGACCAACTGCTTGAGGGCAAAGCCAAATATTCAAGTATTTTCAATTATCCTACGCTTTCATGGGCGGATGTAGCCGTAATCGGCTGGCTTGTGGATGGAGCAGCCATCATTAATCAAACCATGTTGGCACGTAGTTCTTACGGGCCCTATTCACGTGCGATGGTGCGTATCTGTAAAGAGGAAAGTTTTCATAAGAAACAGGGCTATGAAATGGTTGCCAAAATGGCGGATGGCACCCCTGAGCAACAGGAAATGATACAAGATGCAGTTGATCGCTGGTGGTGGCCCACGCTGATGATGTTTGGTCCCCATGACGAAGATTCACCCAACAGCGCTGAGCTCATTAAGTGGGGAGTGAAGTCAAAAACCAACGACGAACTCCGCCAAAGTTTTGTTGATCGTCACATAGCTGAAGCGCACGAGGTGGGTCTTGAAATTCCTGATGATGAACTCGAATACAATGAAGAAACCGGTCACTGGGAGTTTGGCGAAATTGACTGGGATGAGTTCTGGAATGTTGTAAAGGGCAATGGACCTATGAATAAAGAACGCATAAAAGCACGTCGCGAAGCGCACGAAAATGGCAAGTGGGTACGTGAAGCGGCTGAAGAATATGCCCGTAAACAGAAATTAAGTAAAGAAAAAGCAAGTTAAATAGAACGTGAATAACACTGATTAAACGGATTGTCACCGCTGTCACCAGCGATAATCAGTACTATCCGCTTCATCTGTGTTCTATCTTATTAATTGAATTATGAGCAAGGAAAACGGAAACAAATCAGAAGATACTCAATGGCCGCTTTGGGAAGTCTTCACACAACCCAGAGATGGCAAACCTCATGAACATGCCGGCAGTTTACATGCTCCTGATGCGGAAAAGGCCTTGGAAAATGCCCGGGATGTTTACACGCGACGTAAGGAAGCAGTCAATATTTGGGTAGTACCGAGCGACCAGATAGTAGCCTCCAAAGGCGAAGATGAAGGGCCATTTTTCGATCCTGCTGATGACAAGCCTTACCGTCATCCCCAATTTTACAGTGTACCCCGAGTTTCAAAACGACGATCATGAGTACAGCCACAAAATCCAAAGAATTAACAAAACAGGAAGCCCTTTTTGAATATCTTGTCCGCCTGGCTGATGACCGCCTTATTTTAGGACACCGTCTTTCGGAATGGTGTGGACATGGTCCTATCCTCGAAGAAGATATTGCGCTGGCAAATATCGCATTGGATTATATCGGACACGCTGCAAATCTTTATGAATATGCCGTTGAAGTCGAAGGGGAAGGACGTCACCGTGACGATTTAGTCTACTTTCGTAATGATGTTGAGTATAAGAATCTAAAAATTACGGAATTGCCAAGAGGCGATTTCGGATTCACTATTGCTCGACAGTTTTTGTTTTCTTCGTACAGCTATTATTTATATCAGTTATTGTCGGATGTTAAGGATGAGCAGTTCCGCGGAATGGTTGAAAAACACTTTAAGGAAGTAAAGTACCATTTGCGACATAGCCGCGAATGGGTATTGCGACTCGGCGACGGTACAGAAGAAAGTCACAAGCGTATTCAGGATGCTTTTAATGACATCTGGACCTATATTGGTGAATTGTTCCATCAGGATGAAGTCGATGAATTTTTACAGGATAAAAACCTGGCTGCCAATACAGCAAGTTTTAAATCCGACTGGAAAGACCTGGTTTCAGATACGCTGGAAGAGGCTACGTTAGACGTTCCCGATTTTGATCAATTTATGGTTGAAGGCAGTCGTCAAGGGTTACATACCGAGCACTTGGGGCACTTGTTGGCAGAAATGCAGCACCTGCGCCGTTCGTATCCTGATGGAAACTGGCAGTAATTTCTTGTTACTGGTTGTTAGTATTTGTTTTAAATTGCTAATGAACCAAACAATGTATTGTTAATAAAAGTGATATGGCTACAACAGCAACATACAACAAAGAGGAAATTTGGGACCTGCTTTCAGAGGTAAAGGATCCTGAGATTCCTGTACTTTCTATCATAGATCTGGGAATTGCACGGGAGGTTACCGTCAGTAATGGAAAAGTTGTAGTTCGTATTACCCCCACCTATTCCGGGTGTCCCGCGATGAAAGCTATCGAACAAGAAATTGAGAAAACACTTAAAGTCAACGGAATTCAAAACTTTGAAGTAAATAAGGATTTTTCAGAAACCTGGACCACCGACTGGATGTCGGACGAAGCCAAAAAAAGATTGAAAGAGTACGGCATCGCTCCTCCAGGTAAAACTGAGAAAGACGACGACTTTTTGAAAAACCTTAAAGGATCGAGCCGAGTAATTCCCTGTCCCTATTGCGATTCAACCAACACCGAACTTCAAAGTGAGTTTGGCTCCACAGCTTGTAAATCACAATATTATTGTCACGACTGCGACGAGCCCTTTGAACATTTTAAGTGTATATAGAAACGGCAGATCTATACAGATAAAACAGACTTGTTCAACCCGTTCAAATCAGAGCCTAAAATTATTGCATCATATGAGTGAATACATTTATACCTCCCTTAAAAATAAGATTCTGACTATTACTTTAGATCGCGCTGATAAGCTTAATAGCTTTATCGAACCAATGGCAAAAGAGCTGCAGCAAGAACTCACCGATGCAACGAGAAATGAAGACGTACGCTGTGTGTTATTAACCGGGAAAGGTAAAGCGTTCAGCGCGGGACAAGATCTGCCAGAAGTCGTTGATAAAGGAGATGATTATGAGCTCGGAGAAACCGTACGTAAAAGCTATAATCCTATAATCAATGCCATTCGAGAGCTTGACAAACCCGTGGTCTGCGCCGTAAACGGAACAGCCGCGGGTGCCGGAGCTAATATTGCACTGGCCTGCGATCTGGTGCTGGCTTCGAACGAAGCTGTTTTTGTACAATCATTCAGTAAAATCGGGCTGATTCCAGATAGTGGCGGCACCTTTTTTCTGCCGCGTCTGGTTGGTCTTCAACGAGCAAACGCCATGTACTTGTTGGATGAAAAAATATCCCCCAAAAAAGCTGAAGAAATCGGACTTATATATAAGGCCGTAGAAGCAGATCATCTGATGGATGAGACCCAATCCATTTGTCAAAAATTAGCCCAAATGCCCACTAAAGGTTTTGCACTTTATAAGCAAGCTATCAATCAGTCATTGTCTAATAATTTGGATGAGCACCTTGAACTGGAAGCTGATCTCCAAACCGAGGCTGGCAAAACCGACGACTATGATGAAGGTGTGCAGGCATTTCTAGAAAAGCGGAAGCCGGATTTTAAGGGAAAATAATGCTGTTCTCTTACGAACCAACTTGAGTTGGTTTTAGGATTGAAATCATTATTTTCAGAGTGCAAGAATTTGAAAATAATTATCGCAGAACATGAAAGATGAGATTATTGGCGTAGTTGGTGCGGGCACGATGGGTCAGGGTATTGCCCAAATTGCATCCACAAATAATCACAAGGTTTATCTGTACGATGCCTATTCCGATCAGTTGGGCAAAGCAAAACACGCACTCCGAAAAATTCTACAACGGCAAGTCGAAAAAGAACGCATGAGCCAAGAAGAAGTGGACGGCATTATGGATCGGATCCACTTTGAGGAAGATTTAACTGATTTTGGAGAATGCAGCCTGGTTATTGAAGCCGTTGTAGAGGATTTAGAAATCAAAAAAGATGTCTTTCAACGTTTAGAGGGTATTGTTTCATATGATTGTATTTTGGCGACCAATACCTCTTCCCTGTCCATTGCTTCGATCTCGTCGGCACTAAAAAAACCTAAACGTTTTCTGGGAATTCACTTTTTCAATCCCGCTCCCATTATGCCATTGGTAGAGATTGTGCCAGGCATTGCTACTTCTGAGGAAATCACTCAAACAGCCCGACAAAAAATTGACGGCTGGGGTAAAACAACGGTTTTAGCCAAAGATACACCCGGCTTTATCGTAAATCGTGTTGCCCGACCATTTTACAGCGAGGCAATCCGTCAGTATGAAGAAGGCGTCGCTGATGTACCTACTATCGACTGGGCCATGAAAGAAATCGGCGGATTCAAAATGGGGCCCTTTGAACTCATGGATTTCATTGGCCACGATGTCAATTACAAAGTAACCGAAACCGTTTTTGAAGAATTTTTCTATGATCCGCGTTTCAAACCATCTTTTACGCAGAAGCGGATGGTCGAGGCCGGTTGGCTGGGCAAAAAATCGGGAAAAGGATTTTATGAATACGGAGAAAACGCTGATAATCCCAAACCTACCAAAGACAAAGAGCTCGGTCAAAGAATAGTAGATCGCATTGTGGCCATGCTTATCAACGAAGCAGCTGATGCAGTTTTCATGAATGTGGCTACGGTTGAAGATGTAGATCTGGCCATGACCAAGGGTGTTAACTATCCCAAAGGATTGCTTAAGTGGGCGGATGACATTGGCCTGCAGGAAGTGCTCGATCGAATCAGCAAATTACAGACTGAATATCGCGAAGATCGCTATAGACCAAATCCATTGTTAAAGCGCAAAGTACGTAACGGAGAAAAGTTTTATTAGCCACAGATTCTCACGGAGAATAATTGATTTAATCCGTGTCAATTTGTGTAAATCCGCGGCCTATGAAAAAACAAAAACTTGCTGAAAAAGTTGTTAACAAAATGATGACGGATGATGCCTTTAGCCAATGGCTGGATATTAAAGTCATCGATATGAAACCGGGTTATGCAAAGCTGGAAATGCTGGTCAGAGATGAAATGGTTAACGGATTCAACGTTTCACATGGCGGAATTGCTTTTTCGCTGGCTGACAGTGCCCTGGCTTTCGCATCCAACAGCTATGGCAGAATAGCCGTAGCAATGGAGAACAATATTTCATTCATGAAAAAAGTAGTGGCCGGAGATACGATTACGGCTGAAACAGATGAGTTAAGCATCGGGCGACGTATTGGCGTCTATAATATCAGCATTACAAATCAGGATGATGAACAAATCGCCCTATTTCGCGGAACCGTTTTCAGAACCAAGGAATATCATTTTAAAAAAGATAATTAGAACGGAGTATTGATCAATGAGCACTATGGTTAACTCAAAATCCATCTCACTACTCAATACTCACAACTCATTACTCAAACATGTCTGAAGCTTATATTATTGATGCCATTCGAACACCCATCGGCAAATATCGTGGATCCCTCTCTCCTATCCGGGCCGATGATTTGGCAGCATTGACCATTGAAGACTTAATGAACCGAAATTCGAACATCGATCCTGAGCGTATAGAAGATGTGATCTTTGGATGCGCCAATCAGGCGGGCGAAGACAATCGCAATGTAGCTCGCATGGCGGCACTGCTGGCAGGACTTCCGGTATCAGTACCCGGAGAAACGGTTAACCGACTCTGCGCTTCGGGAATGAGCAGTGCAGTACAAGCTTATAAATCAATCAAGGTGGGCGAAGGCGATTTATTTATCACGGGAGGAATGGAACATATGACGCGCGGGCCGATGGTCTTAGGCAAAGGGGAAGCACCTTATTCCGGAAATACGGAAATGCATGACACCACTTTTGGCTGGCGTTTTGTTAATCCGAAAATGGATGAGCAGTACGGCAGTGATGCGATGGGCCAAACAGCCGAAAATATCGTAGAGAAATACAATGTAAGTCGCGAAGATCAGGACAAATTTGCGGCATGGTCGCAACAGAAAGCAGCTAAAGCAACCGAAAGTGGACGCATGGCCAAAGAGATCATGCCGGTGGAGATCCCACAAAAAAAGAGCGAACCTAAAATTTTTGAGGAAGATGAGTTTATTCGTCCTGGAACGACGGTAGAAATACTTAGTAAGTTGCCGGCTGTTTTTCGGGATGGCGGAACCGTAACTCCGGGAAACGCCAGCGGAATCAATGACGGATCATGTGCCATGCTGGTAGCCGGCGATTCTGCAATTAAAGATTTTGATCTTGAGCCGATGACACGCATTGTTGCCTCGGCAGTAGTTGGAGTAGAACCCCGTATTATGGGGATGGGTCCGGTTGGTGCGACTCGAAAAGTACTTAGCCGTACCGACTTGACCTTAAATGATATGGATGTTATCGAACTCAATGAAGCCTTTGCTGCCCAAAGTCTGGCAGTATTGCGAGAGTTGAACATCGACGATGATGATCCCCGGGTAAATCCACATGGTGGTGCTATCGCACTGGGACATCCGCTGGGCATGTCGGGCGCACGGTTACTGCAAACGGCATCTATTGAGCTTCACGAACAGGATAAACAATATGCGCTGTGCACACTCTGTGTAGGTGTAGGACAAGGCATGGCAGTTATATTAGAAAAAGTGTAATTCTACATAACCACTAAGTCACTTAGTACACTAAGTATGAATATTTTTCTTTGTGATCTTAGTGCCTTAATGGTAAATCGGAGGTTTAGTTATGGCAATTTATGAGTTCCAAGGCTACAAGCCAGTAGTCGATAAAAGTGCTTATGTACACACACAAGCTGCCGTAACCGGTAATGTAATTATCGGCAAAGATGTCTATATCGCACCGGGTGCGGCTATTCGTGGGGACTGGGGTAAAATCGTAATTAAGGATGGATGCAACGTGCAGGAAAATTGCACCATCCACATGTTTCCCGGTGTGACCGTAGTACTTGAAGAAAGTGCTCACATTGGTCACGGTGCTATTATTCACGGAGGACATATTGGCCAAAACTGTCTTGTAGGGATGAATTCCGTGGTTATGGACAACGTAGTGTTAGGAGATGAATGTATTGTCGGAGCCATGTCATTTTTAAAGGAAGGAATGGAAATTCCGGAACGGAAGTTGGTGGTTGGCAATCCAGCCAAAATTGTCAAAGATGTTTCTGACGGGATGATTCAGTGGAAAACGAAAGGCACAGAATTGTATCAACAATTGCCCGGACAGCTTCATAACTCCTTAAGAGAATGCAAGCCGCTTCGGGAGGAACCGGAAGATCGACCGAGTCAATCAAAGAAATACGAAACGTGGGGAAAGGCTAAGAATTCAGAATCCTGAAAACTCATATTTAATTTTTCGTCATTTCGAGAGTGAGCGAGAAATACTTGTTTTTATAAATAACATAAAGATCTCTACCGCTGATCGAAATGACAATTTTAACAAAAGGTGAGAAAAAAATGAAAGTTCAAAGCTATTCAAAAGGTCAATGGATCGAAGATGGTAACGAAACGGATCTGATCAGCGCGGTAACCGGAGATCCTGTTGCTCAATTGGTCGAAGCAGATCTCGACTATAAGGGAATGTGCGAATTTGCGCGACAAGAAGCCGGACCTAAACTCCGGGCGATGTCTATCCACAAACGAGCCTTCAAAATTAAGTTTCTGGCGCAATATCTGCTGGAGCGAAAGGAAGATTATTACGAGCTCTCAACGCACACCGGCGCTACCCGACAGGATTCCTGGATTGATATCGAAGGAGGTATCGGCAGTATGTTTACGCTGTCCAGTAAGTCACGTATTGAGTTGTCCGACCTCCCATATCACGTAGAGGGAAATCACGAGCGACTCTCGCGCGAAGGTACATTTGTGGGACAGCATATCTGCGTTCCGCGTCACGGTTTGGCCGTACATATTAATGCCTTTAACTTTCCGGTCTGGGGCATGCTTGAAAAGCTCGCTCCCTGCATTATCTCCGGAATGCCGGCCATCATAAAACCTTCACCTACCGGGTCGTATCTGGCCTACAAGGTTTTTAAAGATATGATCGAGTCGCAGCTACTGCCCGAAGGGGCCATCCAGTTTATTGCCGCTGATGTGCCGGGCGACCTGCTGGATCATTTGAACAGCCAAGACGCTGTTTCTTTTACCGGCTCAGCCGAAACGGGACAAAAGCTAAAATCCCATCCCAATATTATAGCCAACAACGTTCGTTTTAACCTTGAGGCCGATTCACTGAACTGCTCGATTTTGGGCGCTGACGTTACACCCGACATGGAAGAGTTCGATCTTTTTGTGGATGAGGTCGCCGATGAAATGACGGTAAAAACGGGACAAAAATGTACCGCCATCCGCCGCACAATAGTTCCGAAAGAACAGATCCAAAATGTAGTCGAAGCACTCAAAGAACGACTGGATAAGACCTCCATCGGAGATCCCGCCCAAAAAGAAACGAAAATGGGCCCTTTAGCCAGCGCTACGCAAGCTGATCGTTTTGAAAAACAGGTTTCTTCATTACTAGAAACAACAGAGTCAGTTTACAGCAATGGCAATAAAACGCATGAAGGAGCTTTTACCGGTCCTAAAGTTCTCCTTTGTCACAAACCAATGGAAGTAGATGAGGTTCACAAAGTCGAGGCATTCGGTCCTATGACCACCTTAATGCCGTATGAATCCAATGAAGAAGCCATTAAGTTGGCTAATAAAGCCGACGGATCGCTGGTGGGCTCACTTTTTACGGCGGACGACAATATTGCCCGGGAAATCACACTTGGTTGTGCTCCTTACCATGGACGATTTATGGTGGTTAACCGTGATTGTGCTAAAGAATCTACCGGACACGGTTCCCCGATGCCGCATATGGTTCATGGCGGTCCGGGCCATGCCGGAGGTGGCGAAGAGTTGGGGGGTGCACGAGCGGTCATTCATAATATGCAGCGTGTAGCTCTACAGGGATCACCCACTACCCTTACGAGTATCACAAATCAATATATTAAAGGTGCAGAAACCCAAGAAGCCGATATACATCCCTTCCAGCAGTATTTTGAGGATTTGGAAGTAGGAGAAGCACGGACGACCGATACACACACTGTCACTGAGGAAGATATCGAGCGATTTGCTGATTTATCGGGTGATGAATTCTATGCCCACACCGACCCAGATGCGGCTGAGCGTTCCCTATTCGGCGAAATTGTAGCACATGGTTATTTCATACTTTCACGAGCAGCAGGGCTGTTTGTCCATCCCGATGAGGGTCCGGTAATTCTAAATTATGGATTGGAAAACCTTCGATTTGTAGCCCCTGTTGCCCCTGGCGATACTATCCAGGCAAAGCTGATTGTAAAAAGTAAAAAAGTTCGTCAGAAAAAAGCTAAGGATAAATTCCCGTTTGGCATTATTTTCTGGGATGTTGAGGTTACAAATCAGGAGAATGAATTGGTAGCTGAATATACCATTCTGACCCTTATCAAGCGCCGTGAAGTACTGGATATGGATATTTTTGAAGAAGAGGAAAATTAAGGCCTATATGCATAATTTTAAGACTACTTATGTAAGGATTTCCTTTTAAGCAGGTCATACTACTCAGGAATACTGAATTCCGAAGTCTGAATTCAGAATAAAATCTACTTGTTATGAGAAAACCGGCTAAGACCTTCAAAGACTTGATAGTATGGCAAAAAGCACATGAATTTGTTTTAGACGTATATGACTATACAGAAGACTTTCCAAAATCAGAGTTGTATGGACTAACTTCTCAGTTTAGACGAGCTGCTATTTCGATTGCAGCAAATATTGCAGAAGGATTTAAGAAACGTGGTAAGAAAGACAAAGCACGGTTTCTGAATATTTCACAAGGATCACTTGAAGAATGCAGATATTATATCATTCTTTCTCAAGATTTAGGATATGAAAATCAATCAGAATTAGACAAAAAACTACAGGATGTCAGCAAGCTTATTGATGCTTATTCCAAAGCCATTCTGAATTCTGACTCCTGAATTCGGAATTCTTTATCTGACTCAGAATTTAAAAACTAATTACATAATACAAATGCCTGAAACCGGAGAAATTACGACCAAGATTGAAAACAACATCGGAACTATTGAATTTTACCATCCCAAGGGGAATTCCCTGCCGGGGCAAATGCTAAGAGATTTAGCTAATACAATAACTGAAATAGGCGAAGATCCCGAAGCGCATGTGTTAGTATTGAAAAGTCGCGGTGATGGTGCCTTCTGTGCCGGAGCTTCTTTTGATGAGCTTATTGCCATAGACGATTACGAGGAAGGCAAACATTTCTTTATGGGTTTTGCCCTGGTACTCAACGCCATGCGTCAATGCCCTAAACTTATTATCGTCCGCATACAAGGTAAAACGGTAGGCGGTGGTGTAGGCATTGCATCGGCAGGAGATTACGCCATAGCGCATGAATCTGCAGCTATTAAGCTAAGTGAGCTCGCTTTGGGCATTGGTCCTTTTGTAGTCGGACCCGCGGTTGAACGTAAAGTAGGCACTTCGGCATTTAGTACACTCTCGGTTGATGCTTCGAGTTGGAATTCGGCCGAGTGGGCTCTTAATAACGGATTATTTTCCAAAGTCTGTGAAAATCACTTTGACCTTGATGAAAAAGTAAAATCTTTAGCCAAGCAGCTAGCCGGGTATAGTCCCGATGCCATGAAAGAACTCAAAAAAGTACTCTGGAAAGGTACGGAGAACTGGGATGATCTGCTGGAAGAACGGGCAGAAATAAGTGGACGACTGGTGCTTTCCGACTTTACTGAAAACTTCATCGAGGAATTCAAAAACAAGTAATTTTTTACTACGCTCAAAACCCAACTATTTTTTAGATTTTTCTTTTATTTTAAAGCTTACTCTATCATACTTAAAAATCCCAGCATGATGTGGTCCCACAAAGCACCTCTTTTCATATTTGTCTTTCTCCTATTCGGTTGTTCCGCTAGAGTAGATTTTCAAGACGTTGACATCAAAAATAACCACACTGAAACAATTATGGTGGATATTTGGGATCTCGAAAGTAGCAACATGGTTGACCCTAATCCGGCTGTTTCCGTTGATGAGGTCTCTTTCTTACAAATCAATTCGATGAATTCTCTCACTGTATCAAAAAGCGATATAAAAGGAGATAGTGGGTCTGATCAATTTAGATTATTCCTTTATGAAGTAAGGGAAGACTCCGCCTTTTATAAGAAATCTTTCTCTGTATCTTCTTCACAAGAAATAAATATTCATCACGGGGCTGATGGCTATTTTATAGATTAAACCGCCAAAACGCGTTTAATTTATAACATTTTTCTTTCTCTCTTTTCAATAAGTGTGTCCTCATCATAACCTACTGGTCCAACTAATCAGCAAATATTAAAGGACTATGAAATAGAAAACGAGAGAACATTAACTATGTAGTATTCGATACTCCTTCAGGGGTAAATCGAAATTCGATATGGGCCCCATCCCTATTGTAAAGTTTCAGCTCTCCATTCAGTTGCTCGACTAATGTATCAACGAGTTCTAATCCCAAAGACGGATTCTCACCTAACTCATCATTTTTAGCAAATCCATGGCCATTATCACTTACCTTTACCAAAACCTGTTGCCCATCTTTTTGGACTTCAATATTAATCGTACCCTCATCAATATTTTCAAAGGCATATTTAAATGCATTAATAACCAATTCGTTAATTAATAATGCACATGGAATAGCTTGATTTACATTGAGAGTAAGCGCATTAAGATTCGAGTTAATATCAATATCAGATTCATCGCCTATATAGATATCTGCTATTGTTTGTAGTAAATCTAGCAGATAACGATCGAACTGGATATAAGAGAGCGATTCTGATTGATAGAGTTTCTCATGCACCAAGGCTATGCTTTGCACGCGTAAATGACTCTGTTGAAGAGCAGATTTGGCATTTTCGTTCTCCGACTCCCACATCTGCATTTGAAGCAGCCCGGAAATGACAGCTAAATTATTTTTTACGCGATGATGGATTTCTGCAAGCAAAACCTCTTTCTCTCGAAGGGATTCTGAAATTTTTTGCTGGGCTTTCTTTTCTGAACTGATATCACTGGCGACAAAAACATATCCCTCATCCTTTCTATCTTGTCCACTAATTTTTCCTCTGGAAATATTGACCGGAATAACATTCTCATTTTTCCCAATTAGCTCACCGGTATACGTTTTGTTGTTATCCGTATGTCGTTCTTTGAAAGTTTCATCAGGGATCTCATTGAACAAGGTATCAATTGTTTTATCTAACAGCTCCTCCTCAGTATATCCAAGAATTTCGGACACCGCTGAATTAACTCGCGTAATGTTTAGATTTTTATCCGTTACAACCAGCAGATCGGCCATAGCTTCTATAATGCTATCCACGTAGTCACGCGACACTGTCGTCCTGCTGAGATTTTCCGCCATTTGATCGAAGGTAGAACTCAGTTGTCCCAACTCGTCGTTAGAATTGTAGTCGATGCGATTTTGCAAATTCCCCTGCCCCACACTCTGAGCTGCATCTGCAATCTTTGCAATAGGATTTGCTATCGATCTATAAATAAACAGAGACAGAACAACTGCAACAATTAAAGCAATGCCGGTGGCAATAACTAAAATATAACCTACCCTGTCGAGCTGACTATTTAACCCAGCAATTTGTTGTTGATGAGTTTGTTGGATGTGATTTCGAAGCTGGTCTATATCAGGCAATAAATTGGATCGAAAGTAAGGCTCTATTGTTACCGTAAAAAACTCTTTGCGATCTTGGTAGTTTTTAGTACTGATATTTTGGAATTGGGTGAGCAGTGCCGAATAATTTTTATACTTTTTTTCCAAGCTCTCTAACAGGCTAAGTACTTTCGATGAATCCGCGGCAGGTTCGAAAATATTTTGCTGATTCGACTTAACCAGGGTTCTCAACTCTTCCAAGCTCTTCTCAAACTCTCCAAGAGCTTTATCAATCTCTGCAATTTGAACCTCTTTGGTTCTATTGCTCCTGCTATAATCCATCGAGAGACTTTCACGATAGCTATCCTCCAATAAATATTGCGTTCTTGTCAAGCTTTTAAAAAGCTGTAATCCCAATTCTCCGGCTAAGGTGACCTCCTGAATCGCCTTTTCACTTTCGAATGTCACTTGATCTTTAACCGCATTATTGAAATATGATGCAGTCAATCCAATCCCCCCCATAAAAAGGACGACAATTGAAAAACTACCTATTAACTTAGTACTGAGTTTCATAAAAAGTTAAAAAATTAACTGTATCCCCATTTTACACAAACAAAGGTAGATAAACCAATGTCACGAAACTTGTTATATTTCCAACCCATCAATTTTATTGATATACCGTACCTTGCAGATAATCATTTGCACGAAATCAACGATAATAGCTTTTAAAGGAAGCCAATCTAAACCATTTTTAAAAGTTATTGACCTAAAAAGCTACTAACGCTTCTATTTTTTCTACAATTTTTTCGGATGTTGGTAACACCGCATCCATCAATTCAACATTATATGGAACAGGAATATCAGGCATGGTAAGCCGTTCAATAGGAGCATCCAAATATTTAAATGCCTCTTGAGACAAAACTGCACTTATTTCAGCACCAAAGCCGGCTGTCTTAGTATCCTCATGAACAATCAAACAGCGATTGGTCTTTCGGACCGATTGTAATACAGCTTCTTTGTCCCAGGGCATGATGGAGCGAAGATCCAAGATATCAGCTGAAGTATCCATTTCATTTACAGCAATTTCTACCTGTTCACACATTGCACCCCATGTTACGATGGTAAGATCTTTACCTTCCTGTAATTTATTAGCTTCGCCAATTGGAACTACAAATTCATCACCCGGATACGTTTTACGCGCATATTTGGCATCCAACAAATTACGGTGCTCAAAAAAGATAGTTGGATTATTACTACGCATCGCAGATCGGAGCAATCCTACCGCATCCTGCGCATTGCTGGGCATCACAATTTCCCATCCTACCGCATGAGCAAAAAAGACCTCGTTGCTGAGGCTATGCCATGGATCACCACACTTTGCAAAACCACCGGGCATACGCACCACGATAGGTGCTGCAAACTGATTGGCTGTCCGCCAGCGGATCGTTCCACAATTATTAAGCTGTTCGGTAGCCGGATCTGCATACTTGCGAAATTGTATTTCGGCTACGGGCATCAATCCCTGATAGGCCAGACCTACGGAACGACCAATAATTCCCTCCTCGGAAAGGCTAGTATCAAAAACACGGGATTCACCATGCTTGGTCTGAAGCCCCATAGTCACAGCATGGACGCCTCCTTTTGCTCCCACATCTTCACCAAATACCATCAATTTAGGATTGGTTTCGAGCTCATAATCCAACGTTTTGCGGATAGCTTCTACAATATTAATTCGCTGTTTACCGGGGCTGGGCTTTTTAGAACTTTCGGGAAAAGTATGGTCTGAGGGTGCCAGTCCACCCACCTTTTGAGTATCCAAATTCCCATCGGCATCCGTTTCTGAAAAAGCGTAGCGCTCTGTTTCCTGGGGATCGGGTTCGGTACGTGCCAAAGCTGATTCAGCGGCTTCCTCAATATTTTCATCAGCCTGTTTTTCCATATCCTTCCAGTCATCATCAGAAAGCCGGTCGGGAATTAAAAACGTCTTTAGATGATCCAGCGGATCATTCTGCTGTTCTTCTTCGATCAATTCTTCTGGTTTATAGGCTTGATTATCCTGATATGAGTGACCATTCAAACGGGGCACGGTAAGGTGAATTAAGGCCGGACCTTTTCTGTCCCGCACATAATTTACCGATTGGCTTATAAGATCAGCCGCTTCGACCGGATCGGTTCCATCACCGTCAAAAATTCTGATATTTTTAAAGGAATACAGGTTCTTTGCAATATTGCCACCCGGTGTTTGAAATTCGCCCGGCACGGATATCCCATATCCGTTGTCTTCAATATAAAATAACATCGGTAGATCCTGGGTTGTAGCAATCGTTAAGGCCGACCAAAACCCATTGGTAGCAACCGACCCCTCACCACCCAAAACGACAGAAATTGCACGCTCATATTCCTCCTTATCCAGCTGGTTTTGGTGAAACTGGATACCCTGAGCCCAGCCAACTGCCGGAGTGTATTGCGATCCCACATCACCGGCCATGGGCAGCACTGTAGGGCCATCGATACCGGGTTTATTGCAAACAACTCCAATATCACGGCCATCACTATATCCGCCCGACTTCGCCATGGGCGCTGCCATAGCATCCTCCAGGCTTAACCCAAGTGAGAGCATTAACGGACGCGAGCGATAGTAAGCACTGGCTCCATCGTGCTTGTGCGTAAGCTGTGAACCCAACAAAATCTGCCCGAGTTCATGTCCCCTTGCCGAAAATTGATACAGCACATCTTTATTGGGCACAAGCTCATTTTCTTCTTTATCATCCATAGCTCGAGAGGTCAACATCAGTTTTGCCAACCAATTCCAATCGATCGATGATATTACTTCTTTTTGTTGCTCTTCTTTAGTGGGCATAACTGTTAGTTTATTATCAGGTTATTTCAATAATTTCTATGCGTTCATCACTTTTTCAAAACTGTGTTCAAAGTGCTTCATCTCCTTTTTACGTCCGATCGTAATACGTACACAGTTTGGTAATCCAAAAGCATTAATTCGCCGTAAAATAACCCCCTCTTCCAACATAGCTTGTGTAAATTTGATCGCCTGCTGTTCATCGGGTAAAATCATCATTACCGAATTGGAAATAGACGGAACGTAATCAACGTTGTGTTTTTCAAAAAACTGATAAAGCCTATTTTTTCCTTCTTCTACTACATCTTTCGTCTTCTTTAGAAACTGCTGATCTCCAAGTGCTGCAAGTGCCGCCGCCTGTGCAGGGGTTGTTGGTTCAAAGGTCAACTTTGTTTTCATCATCTCGCTAATAATCTTCTCAGATGCAATAGCATAACCAATGCGAAATCCCGCCAGGCCGTAGGCTTTAGAAAAAGTGCGAAGGGTAATCACATTATTGTAATCATAATCAAGCGAATGAGGATAATCTGCCACCTCTTTTGCATACTCATAATAAGCCTCATCCATAACCACTAAAACATCATTCGGTACCTTGCGCATAAAACGCTCAAATTCTGAATCGGTAATATATGTACCGGTGGGATTGTTGGGATTGGCAATGTAAATCATTTTTGTCCTATCGGTAATTCCCTCTGCCATGGCATCAAGATCAAAACGATAATCGTCGGTCACTGGTACCTTATTGATAGTGACTCCTCGAATATTTGCCTGAACAAAAAAACCGACGAATGTTGCGTTGGCAGTAATGGCTTCTTCATGATTTAGAAAAAAAGTGCGGCAGAGATTAGCAATGACACTTTCAGATCCCGCTGCAATCATAACATTTTCCGGCTGTACATTATTCTGTTCAGCCAGAACTTCGCGAAGCTGCCTGGAAATCGGATCCGGATAATCTTGAATTTCCTGCATAGCTTTCACTACTTCGTGCTTCACATTAGGGCTGCATCCCAGTCTATTTTCGTTAGATGCCAGCTTTGATATTTGCGGTGGCTGATATTCCTCCTCAACTTCTGTAATGGTTTTGCCTGCTACATAAGGAGATAAATCTCGTATGTTAACCGGCACTAAGGGACGCTCACTTGAATCAGCCATAATTACCAAATTAGTGACTAAAATTTAAACTTCAATTTTGGATGATATACGCATATTTTCGGCTATAAATATGAATAAATTAGGCCACTTTAACAACGCAATGAAGTCAAAACTTTTTAAATTTTGATCTACGTTGTAAGGTCTAGTTTGGATTTGTACATTCATTAAAAAATCAAACTATCGTTATGTCAAAAGTCGCTGTCGTTACTGGGGCAAGTCGTGGAATAGGTCGGAAAATTTCTAAAGAACTCGCTGATAAGGGGCACCATGTTGTTGCCGTTGCTCGATCGGAGCAGCCACTAACCGAGTTAGCGAATTATCATGCAAATATTTCTGCTATACCCACTGATCTTACGGATCAACGGGATGTTGATAAACTGATAAATCAACTTGAGGAAGATTTTAATAATATTGATATCCTCCTTAATAACGCAGGATCACTCATTAATAAAACTTTTTCAGAGCTTACTTTAGAAGACTGGCGTTCTCAGCTTGAAAGTAATTTAATTAGCGCTGTACATATAACAAAAAAGATGCTTTCCTTATTTAGCAACAACGCTCATATTGTAAATATAAGCAGTATGGGTGGATTTCAAGGCAGTGCCAAATTTCCCGGTCTTGCAGCATATAGTGTTTCAAAGGGAGCACTGAGTATCTTAACGGAATGTCTATCGGTTGAATTGTCAGACAAAAACATTAAAGCTAATGCACTGTGTCTAGGAGCAGTACAAACCGAAATGCTTGAGGAAGCTTTTCCTGGTATGGAAGCGCCAGTAGCAGCAAAAGAAATGGGAACCTATATTGCTAACTTTGCCTTAGAAGGATCTACATTTTTCAACGGAAAAATTCTACCGGTAGCACTACAAGATCCCGAATAATAGTAAATGGATTCTTATCCTATATTTTCTACATTAACTTTGTAATTTTAATTAAATAGCAATCAAGGGTCGTGAAAAAACATTTTGTACTATTAATCATCATTATTTTCGGTATTACTCTATCCCAAAACATAGTAAAAGCACAGTCTATTAAACTATTAGGCAGTAGTACTTTAAACGGGGCAATGAACGGCGTACTCGTAGGTGGAGCTACAATGGCGCTTCAAAATTCCAATGATTATAGACCTGTTGAAGTCGGGCTTGGCGCGGGAACACTTTATGGTATTGGAATGGGCGCTTATGATATGTCCCAGATTGACAAGGGACAACAGTTTTATATTTCCGGCACGTTTAATGACGGTACAAACCGATCAATACTCGTATTACTCGATACCATTTACGGAGCGGTTGGTGGTATGCTTGTTGGATCCTCAATCACCTTAATCATGCAAGAAAGAATTGAAAAGGGATTGCAATACGGAGCTGGTGCCGGTGCCTGGCTGGGTATGGGATTTGGATTAATCGATACTTTCATGCTTGCTGAAAAGCCTACTAATCTACAGGCTTCTAATAATATCACTTCACAGCAACAAAGTGTTAATGGACTTATAACCTATAGCAATGCCAACCAATCGATACAAGTAGGAATGGTTAATCCTGAATTTATCGAACAGAAACAGCTTTCCAGCAAGCGTTATAGCACCAGTTACAAACCTTCCTTAAATGTTTTTGAACTGAAGATAGACCTTTAATCTTCTTCAACTTCCGCATCATAATCATCTGGAGTATCAAACTGAGCACCTTCTTCAGGTTCTTTGGCCAATGCCAAATATCGGATAAGCTCTTTTACCGTATTAGAGTGCCCTGAAAGTGAGGGATGTAATCCATCGCTCAAATAATTCCATGCTGCGGGGCCTGGCTCTTCCTCTTCCTGATCTTCTACACTGTCATCCTTATCCTTCATTCGTTCTCCAAGAGGATCAACAATATATCCTTTTTTGCCAGTTAATATCTCACGATACTGACTCAAATCTTCCTCAAACAGGTCAAAATGAAAAAGTCGCATCTGCTGCTGCATTTCGGTAATAACCGGAGGAGGAGTAAGCCAGATCAGTGGATTATCCGTCACCTCATTGACTACTGTTTCGATCGTATTTAGATTTTCCCAGAAGTCAGCCAGTGAAACCAATGTACGATCCGGCGATACATGCAAACGCTGCGCATCAAACGTGCCTAACGCCACAATTACCCAGTCCGGATCATGATCTAACACATCCCGGTTTAGCCGTTTAAGTGCATCGGTAGAAGTGTTGTAAGATACTCCACTGTTCACAAAGGTCAAGTCTGCATCTTCGAGACCAATCTCCAAAACATGTTGGAAGATGTTAAACCAGCTTTGTAGATCATCAGTAAGGGAATCTCCAATAGCAACAATGGTATCGCCTTGTTCAAAAGGAAGATCTTCAATCCACTCTGCTACTTCGCCATCTTCCAATAACTCAATTGCAGCTTCTTTGGCATTTGAAGAAAAACGATCGCGAAGCTCTTTTAGCTCCTCTTTCTCCAATCCCATCAATCCGGCCATCGCTTCTTCATTTTCAATGCCGGGAAGTAAAGGATACCGTTTTTCCAGGTTTAGAAATTGTAATAAATAGTTCTCTAAAACTTCTTTTTCTTCTTTACTTGCTTTATGCTCACTCATAAAAATACATTATCTCAAAAATTACTTTTCTAATTCTCTAAAAAATCCTGAACTAACTTTGGTGCTCCTTCTTCAGCACGCTCTTGAATGTGTTCCCATCCTTTAAACGTTCGAAGCTCGGGAGTAGCCGGATCAATAATATATTTTGGAATATCATGATCTGCTAAATCCACTAAACCCGCGGCAGGATATACGACAAGCGAAGTGCCAATCACAATTAATATATCGGCCTCTGGTACTATATTTGCAGCTTTTTGCATATTTGGTACAGGCTCTCCAAACCAGACAACATGAGGCCTTAGCTGTGCCCCATCCTCGGCTGTGTCTCCTACTCCAATGGCATCGCCACCAATATTATATATCAGAGATGGGTCTTCTTCGCTGCGAACCTTCGAGAGCTCACCGTGTAAATGAACTACATCCGATGAGCCAGCACGTTCATGCAAATCATCTACATTTTGTGTGATGATCGTAACCTCGTACTGCTCTTCTAACTCAGCCAAAGCTTTGTGTCCGGCATTGGGATCTACGGCATGCAGCTGCTTTCTACGCTGATTATAAAACTCTAAAACAAGTTCTTTGTCTCGTTCCCAGGCTTGTGGTGTAGCCACTTCTTGAATGTCATGACCTTCCCAAAGACCATCAGAATCTCGGAAGGTCTTTAATCCGCTATCGGCACTCATACCAGCACCGGTTAAAACTACCACCTTCTCCATAGCGTTTATGTTAGATTGGCAGAACGCTTATTGACTATGTGCGTGTTGGGGCAAAATAGATTCCAACCAGGAACTTGATTCTTCATAATCCTCAACAACACTCGGAGCTTTCTCGTTAGCAAAAGACGCCACCATTCTTTCTACATCTGTTTTTAGAACGGTTATAGCATTATTGATCAGATCTTTATTAAAGCCTTTGTCTCCAAGACGTAACGTAAACTCAAGAGAAATTACACGACTTAATATTTTTCCCAGTTCAACTAACCGGTCTTGGCCTAACGTATGATCAATCTTAAAATCCAGCAGATCAGAAAAATAATCAGAGGCACGTTCAGTAAGTCTGTATTTACTCAAAAATTCATAGAGATTTTTGAGCTTCAGTTTACGCATATTTTTCAATACCGATTCTGAAATTTGTTGATAAAGAATATCATTTGATCCTTCAAAAATCTGGAAAGGACGACTATCAATAAGTGCTCTCCCGGCAATATGATCTAATCGATATCCCTTAGCTCCTGTCAGCTGCAACAGAGACTGCGCTGCTTGCTGCATTAGATCCGTAGTATATGTCTTAATGGCATTAGCCGTAAGACTCATGTTCGAAACATCTTTGGTAAGTGGAACATTTTCACTGGTAAACGCACACATTGCAGAACAAACTGTAAATGAAGATTGTATCCTGTTTAATCGTTTCTTCACCTGATCATAATTGAATAAACTTTGTCCCCCAACATAACGCTCTTTACAGTGCGTAATGGCTTCATCCATTAATCGCTTTAAAAAGCCAATGCCCATTCCGGGAAACTGTAATCGACTCCTGTGTAATACATCCAGCATCATCTTAATGCCTATAGACTTAGGCTGTAATTTATACTCCTCTGGTACCGTAATATCAATCTTATTTCGGCCATACGGCAGCATGTATAATCCTAAGTTTTTGTAGTATTCTTCTACTTCAATGCCACCACGTTTACTATCATGAATAAAGAAACCAATATCGCGACCTAAATCACCATTACTACCTTCTTTACGAGCTGTTATCAACCAAAAATCTGCAGCTCCCGTTAAACCAGCCCAATGCTTGGTACCACTAACTTGAAATGCATCTCCCTCATCAGATTTAATCTTCTTAAAAGAGGTTTCCATGTGTAAAGCATCTGAACCAAAATCTGGTTCCGTAATCATTAATCCCCCCATATTATTCTCATACAAAAACCTATCAAATATGGGTTGCTTAATTTCTTCATGTCCGTAATTAGCCACCGGCTGTAAAAAAAGTGCTCCGTTAATTCCCATCATCAATGAAAGAGGAAGCGACTCATAAGAACTGGCTTCTAACATTGACAACGCTTCGTGTGTTTCAGCTCCACGTCCACCATACTCCTCAGGAATAAATACACTCAGTGGTTTGCAATCCATTACTTCATTAAAAATTTCATCAGGCAAACCACGACTTAAACTTAGTTCGTCAATATCACTTTGAACATTGAAGAGACTGTGTAACTTATTTTTATATTGATTGATAAAATCAGAAAAGTCCATAACGACTAACAAATTTTGAGAGAGTTTAAAACACTTGTACCCTTTAAAATAAAATATCCTTACAAGTCTTTAATATACCGAATAATATACCTTGGCAAAAACATATCAGGGTACTTATTCATTCATTTTTATACTTCATACCAATTTCCAACAAAAAAAGGTGATCCATGGGGGATCACCTTTATGCCAGGAAAATAAAAAAGAGCGGGCGGGGACCTACGCTTCCTCCCGGATGGGAAGTACCATCGGCGCTGCCGGGTGTCACGGCCGTGTTCGGGATGGGAACGGGTGGAGCCCCGGCGCTTGGCCCGCCTGCTCAAAATCAAATTCAGTATGTCAACAGATGGTCTTCGACGTAGTGATAGCTGGGGTAAGGGCCAAGATCGGGTCTTGGTTGCTGTATTGCTCGTTGCTTTGCTTGCCGGCCAGCCCGACCCAAACGGTCGTGCAAGCCATATAAGCGGAAGCCGGTAGCCTTATTAGTACGGCTCGGCTGAAGCTGTT
>CAJXOG010000002.1 GCA_913057775.1 uncultured Fodinibius sp.
CAGTTTCAAGCTGATGCCGCCGTTAGTCTGTTGAACCAAGATATTTCTGAAGGAACGCTCACCCAAGAGGCGGCTGAAGATTTGGGACTTACTCTTGATAGAAATACTGAAACCCTGCTCGATCAGTTATCGTGGCTGATTATTATCAATGAAAATATGGATACGCTGCCCATTCGTTTTGATACGGGTACCTCTGGAGCCGCCGCGGAAACCTATTTTCCCACCAGTATATTGGCAACAGAGTCGGAATTGGGGCTCAGCTATTATAACAATAATCTGAAAATGCGATACCGCTGGATAGGGCCCAACTATAACTCACTAGCCAATACAACTGTTCGAAAAGATATTGCGGGCTTCTCAGTGACTGATCGCCTGCAGCTCATGGAAAATCGAATCTATCTTACGCTCGGCTACGAGCGCCTACACGACAATGTGGTGGATAATAAGGATGCTACCACCAACACAACCACCTATCGCACCAATGTGAGTTGGTACCCCGTTGATCCGGGTCTGCCCCGCGTCAGCGTGGGTCTGATGAAGCGGAATCGTGAAAATGGGGTGGTGCTTAACAATCCGTTGGTTGCCGGCATCAGTGGCGTCGATGAGAGAGCCGCCGTACAAAATCTGGCGGTGCAGCAGAGTGACACACTTCTTACGCCCAATCCCCGGTATTCTGATACGTACCAACTGACGGCTTCGGTCTCCCAGGAGTTCGATCTCTTTGGAATTACGCATGATGCAAGTATCAACTTTTCAATGTTGAATACTATTGATGAAGTTTTTAAATACGGCGATGCCCGAAACAACAGTTTCTCGGCGCGGGTCGTAAATCGTTATGATGAATTGCCGCTGCAGACCAACTTGTCTTTCAATATTAATAATACAGTCACGGCCAGTGGACTTAATGATATTCAGATAATCGGGGCCAGCGTGGGCGGCGAGGTTTTCCTGCTTGATGACAAGCTAACCGTAGATCTGTCGCTGGCGTTTACGAAAAATTACTCTGAGTCAAAATCATTGACTACCAATACGAATGGTACTCCTCAGCTGACGTTCGACGATTATTATAAGAGTGGCGACTCCTCTTCAGTATCAGAAAGCAATTCTTATATTGTGGGAGCTGGAGCGCGATATAACTTAAACCAGCGTCACTCCTTTGTGCTAGATTTCCGATATTCCAACGTGCAAAATACGCTTTCAACGTCACGGACATTTCCAAATGATCATCTATTGCGGGTCCGCTACATTTTTAACTTCTAAGTTATGGATGAAAGCGACAACACATGGAAACAGCGTCTAGTCGTTCCTGGCCTAATTGCGGTGAGCCTGATCATCGCGATACTGCTGTCGTTTTCCGGTCCTGTAGAGCAGCTTAAGCTAAACGTAAAGGATCAGCTTTTTGAAATTCGAGGACCGCTTGCCATTCAGGACACCTCGGTCGTGATTGTTTCCATCAGCCAGCAGGCCGATCAGGAAATTCCATACAAGTATCCCTGGCCAACTGATTTGCATGCTAAGCTGATTCGTAACCTTAACCAAGCGGGCGCCAAGGCTATCGGTTTTGATGTACTTTTTGACAAACGGGATAACTACGACCTTGCTCATGACACCACCTTTGCCGAGGCATTGCAGGAGTATAAAAATGTGGTACTGGGGGCAAGTGTCCAGTCAACCGGCCAAAGTCGTGGACAGGGCTCGAGCTCGGTGAGTATTTCACTGGTACGTCCCAATCGGGTTCTGCAGAAAGCAAGTCCTCATCCGCCGGGATTGGTACGCGCCTATCGGGATACGGATGCTTCAATCCGGAAGTATATCTTAGGTCTGGAGTATAACAATCAGCAATTGTATTCCATGGGACTAGAGCTGCTTAAGCTCTATAGGAACATTGATTCAACCGGTATCTCACAAACAACTGAACTTTTAGAGTTCGGTCCGTACGAGATTCCGAAATACAACGAGCATTTGATGGCGATGAATTACTTTGGGGGTCGTGGCACTTTTCCCACCTATTCCTATGAGACTGTTATTGACGACTCTACAGTTGTGTTGGCGTCCGAGGATTCCACCTTCCAGATGAATACGTTTTCGGATCCCAGCTTTGGACTCAAACATACTGATGCCTTTAAGGATAAGATTGTGCTAGTGGGGGCTACTATGCCTGAGCTACATGACCTACACTCCACTCCTTTTGCTCAGCAGGGGACAATGCCGGGTGTGGAGATGCACGCTAATGCTATTCAAACCATCCTGTCAGGAAAATACATACAGCACGTTTCGCCTTGGCTGAATCTGGCGATCTTAATTGGATTAATAGCCGTGGTCGTTTGGCTGACGCGTCGCTTTGCCGGCTTGTGGGGATTCGTAATATATGCAGGATTGAGCCTCGCGGTAATTGGTCTTGTGCTGTTTGAGTTCCTACAATTCCGTTTTGTGATGGATTTGGTTGCCATGTTGATGGCGCTTACTGTGGGATATATAACGACACAAAGTTATCAGTATGTGGTTGAGCAGCGGGAGAAAAAGCGGATTCGCGGATTATTCTCATCCTATGTATCACCTGCGGTGGTTGAAGAGATGGTCGAAGAGGGCAAGGAACCCCAGTTGGGCGGCGACGAGGTATATATCACGGCCTTTTTTAGCGATATCCAGTCTTTTTCTACGTTTTCTGAGCAGTTGCCCGCCGATACCCTTGTTGGCTTAATCAACGAGTATCTATCGGCTATGACGAATATTCTTACCGAGCACGGCGGTACGCTGGACAAATATATCGGGGATGCGATTGTAGCCTTCTTCGGGGCACCTGTCCCCCAGAAAGATCATGCCTACAAAGCCTGCGTGGTTTCGCAGCTGATGCAGAACAGGTTATCCGAGCTTCGCGATAAATGGCGCAGTGAAGGTGAAAAATGGCCCGAAATCGTTCATCACATGCGCAATCGTATCGGCATCAATACCGGCGTTATGGTGACGGGGAATATGGGGTCTGAAAGTCGATTCAATTACACCATGATGGGCGATAATGTAAACCTGGCTGCCCGTTGTGAGAGCGGTGCCAAGCAATTTGGGGTCTATACCATGGTAACTGCTGATACAAAAAAAGAGGCCGAGCAGTATGGTGACCGATGCGTGTTCCGCTATCTGGATCGCATTGTAGTGAAGGGTAAAACCGAGCCGGTAGATGTCTACGAGATAATGGGACTTCGTGATGAGCTCAGCGATCGGCAGTTTGCCTGCAAGCAGAAATTTGAGCAAGCTATTGAGGCGTATCAGCAGCGGAAGTGGGAGTATGCTATCCAATTATTTAAGGAATCCAAGGAGCTGGAGTATTTTCAGCCGAACGACGATTCGTTCATTCATACCAATCCCTCCATTGTTTATATCGACCGATGCGAAGTGATGAAAGAAAATCCCCCGCCAGAGGATTGGAATGGCGTTAATGTAATGATGACTAAATAGATTAACGGCGCAATTTCATTTGCCATTTACCCATCATAAATGGTATCTTTTGGCTTCGAGGGTAGGCCCTACGCAGCCAGCTCCCTCTCAACTCCGTCAGGACCGGAAGGTAGCAGCGGTAGGAGGTTGTAGCGGCGTGATGTAGGTCGCTTACCCTCTCTTTTTTTATCCTATCTTTTGTTGGATATCATTGGCAATATGTTCGGCATGGACGCGTGTATTCTCAATAAATAATTTGCTGGTATCCATTCCTCCGCAGACTACACCGGCTACATACATCCCCTGGCGATTCGTTTCGAGGGTTTTCTCATCGTATACGGGCATTTTATCTTTATCATCTGTGAGTTCAATTCCGAAACTTGTCATCAAATCGAAGTTTGGTTTATAACCGGTCATGGCCAACACAAAATCGTTGGCTATGGTTTTCGTGCCCTTGGGGGTATCCAAGACCACTTCATGTTTCCTTATTTCTTTTACATCGGTATTAAAGTATCCGGTAATTTCTTCATTTTTAATCCGGTTCTGGATATCAGGTTTTACCCAATATTTTACTGATTCTTTGATTTGTGAATCACGAACAGCCAAGGTCACGTTGGCGTTAGTTCGATAGGTTTCCAGCGCGGCATCCACGGCCGAGTTACCGCCGCCAATGACAAGCACATCCTGCCATGCGTAGACATGGGCTTCATCGTAGTAATGGCGAACCTTATCAAGCTCTTCACCGGGGATATCCATCATTTTGGGAACATCGTAAAACCCGGTGGCAACTACTACTTTTGAAGCTTTGTAGCTATCTTGATCAGTTTGAATGGTAAAGGACTGATCCTGACCGGAAATATCCTGAACCTCTTCATAGAGATGAATATCCAGATCATAGCTTTCAGCAGCCCGACGATAATATTCAAGTGCTTCGCGGCGCGTTGGTTTCGGGTTGTGGGATATGAAGGGGATATCACCAATCTCTAATCGCTCTGAAGTTGAGAAAAAAGTCATATCTTTGGGATAGTGAAAGATGCTGTTGACCAGACAGCCTCGTTCAATAATTTTTGTGGGGATGTTTTTCCGTTTCAATTCGATAGCGGTGGCTAATCCAATAGGGCCGGCACCAACAATGATAACCATATGAGTTTTTATAAAAATGTTCGAGAATTTTGCCTGTTAAAATACAGCTTTTAACAAAAGGTACCCAAGATCAGTTCTATGAAAGTATCAATACGGGAGATAGGTAATTCTTATAAATTACTGCTCAAATAGTTTTCAATCACAAAGTTGAGCCATCCGCTGGGCTTACTCCAGAAACCAACGTGTCCTCCCTCATCAGTAATAATATAATCAGTATATGGGTTTTGGTTAATCTTAGCCAAGGGCATTGCTTCAATAGGACAAAGTGGATCTTCTTTGCTGTGAACAAGAAGTGTGTCAATTTTGATATCATCTACAAATCGCCGGGCCGCACATTGTTCATAGTAATGTTCGGCATCTTCAAAACCGTGGATGGGGGCTGTAACCTGATCGTCAAACTCGTAGATAGTAGATCCTGAAAATTCAGGTAGATTGGGGAAACGTTTTCGTTTTCTGTTGAGCTTTTTACGCAATGTTCGGAGAAAGCGATATTCGTAAATGCGGTGAAATCCTTTTGAAAGTATGATAGAGCCGAGCCGCAAATCATATGGTACTGATACGGCAACAGCAGTATTGACCAGGCTTTCATTACCGGTTTCGCCCAGATATTTAACCAATGCATTACCACCGAGCGAAAAGCCTATGGCACCAATTTTTTTGGCGGGATATTTTTCAGAAATCCACTTAAAAACGGTTTGATAATCATTTGTTTCTCCGGAATGATAAAAACGTGGCTGATTATTGAGCTTTGATCCGCAGCCCCTGAAGTTTACTCCAACTACCGAATATCCTTTGTTGATAAGCGTTTTCATGACCTCGACCATATAATATCGGTCGGTTGAACCTTCGAGTCCGTGAAAGAGAGTAATGATGGCATCAGATTCGGGTATAATGTGACAGTCAAGCTCCAGAAAGTCCTCATCGGGAGTCGGAATCTCGATACTATTTAGTGGAGGCTGTCGGCTATCTCCAAACAATGACCGGGAAATTGTATGAGTATGCCCATTGAAACACCAAGAAGGGGCTCGAAAATGGGGGACATGTCGCAGGTTTGTCTTCATATCAAAATATTAAACAAGGCTATCAGATTTATCCGGATATGGAAGTTGTTTGAAAGACTTCGAGAAATTGGGGAAGGGTGCTGTATTATGGTAACATTGGATTAAAGGGATAATACGCTAAAGAGCCTTTATTTTTGTCATAGGGATTGTCTGGGAGCCACGATCGGTTTCGAGTTGTATGAAATAAACACCACTGCTCAAATTTCGGGCATTAAAAGTTAGAAAATGAGCACCTGCCTCAAAGTTGGTATCCGCCAATTGACGAACTTTTCGTCCCAACACATCAAAAACGGTTAGTGTTACATGGGAATCTTGGTTAAGGTCAAAATGGATTTCGGTTTGTTCATTAAAGGGGTTGGGATAATTTTGGAATAGTTTGGTCTGTTGAGGAATTTCATCGGCTGTAGCTCGACCTGTTGGGGAGACTTCAAATAGATTTCGAGATCGTGCTTCAGTAATTTGGTCGCGCAGTTCATTAAGATCATCTCCGAAAGCATAGACAAAACCTACCGTGATTTCAGCACCCGGATTTAAGGTATAAGGACCCGAGCTGGTAACGGCAGAAACATCTGTATTTTGCACATTGGTGCGAACAGTACCGGCTGTTAGTGACGATTCCTTTTCTCCATCCGAAAAGCCATCATAAATACCAAAAGTTACTGAATCCTGTCTTCCTTCTACCGCATTATCAATGGCCAGAGCGCCCGAAATTGGGCCTAGATGAGCAACGGCAACGGTAGGCTGGGTGCTTGATGAGGCATCAGAAATATAGAGTAGACTGTCACTTTCACTGAATGCGATGTTATTATTTCCGGGATTGTTGCCGATATCCCAGTCGTTAAACAGCCCAACATACATGTTTTTCATCGTCATAAATTGCGATGGATTGCTGATAGTATATTTGACAAACACTACATTGCTGATGGCAGGATCATCGTAGGCAAATGTTTCCAGTTCGATAGAAGCTCGTCTTGCACTGTCGTTTAAGGTAGTAAATTGGGTAGTGCCTCTTAATCCATTTCCATCCTCGGTCGGTAAAATGGCAACGGCATCTTGAGGTAAAAAATCACGAGAAACGCGCCCACCGGATGTGCGAACAGCATCAAAAAGCTCCTCATTAAACTTCATCATGAGCCCCCCTTCAAAAAGGAGGTTGTTACCTTCTTGATATCCACCTGTGCCGTCAGGATAGCGGGGAATAAAGCCAACTCCGCCGCGCCCGGCGAGTGGATCAGAAAACCCAAAGGTACCCTCAGCGCCAAAAGAAGTTTTAACATTATTACCGGCTATGATATCAAAAAACATATCTTCGTAAACGAGGGCATTAAAATCGTCGTAGTCCAGGCTATTGTCGCGAAATTCTAATCGAAATGTGGGTATTTCAGTAAGGTCAAAGTCGTTAGCAATGGTGATTGGGAAACTTAAATCAACAGTGTCGCCAGTCGAAAAGCTGCCTAATTGCTGTTGTGAGTTATCCAGTTGTACCTCGCTTTCATTTAAGGATAAAAGCTCCAGTTCGAGGTTGGATGTGGTATTACCAACATTGGTAATTGATACTTCGATAGTTCCTTCTTCGCCCAGTGACAGTTTGTTACCTTCACTGTTGATAAATTCTTGAGATACCACTTTTAAGCCCGGTAGGTTGGTATTCAGTGCTTGGTAGGCGTTAATTGAACCATGACCAAGCTGATGCTCGAGGTTGGAATTTGAATCATCAATATAATTGGCAGATGCCCGAATTTGCATGCCTATGCGTTCGGGTCCCCAATTGGGATGTAGATCTTTAACAAGTACCGCAAGTCCACTGACTACGGGTGCAGACATGGAAGTACCAGTGTTGGAAATGTAATCATTGTTATAGGAGGTGCTGAGAATATCTGTCCCTGTTGCCAGTACATCCAGGTTATATCCAAAATTAGAATAGGAGGATCGATTATCGTTAGGTTCTACTGAACCTACAGCAAGTGCTTTATCGTAACGCGCAGGATACGCCGTTCTGCTGGCTTCGTTACCAGCGGCAGCAATTACCAGCGATCCCATTTGGGTAGCAAGATTTATGACATCTTCTTCGGCCTGTGATGCTGATCCCCCACTCCAGCTGCAATTTATGATATCGGCGCCGTTGTTGGCTGCATACAAAATGCCGTCATATCCAAAGCCTACAACGTCAGCAAAGTTGGGGGCGCCTCCGGCTTTTACAGGCATATAGGTGGTATTGTAAGCGGCACCGGCAACTCCTTCGCCATTATTCGTTTTTGCTGCGGCAATGCCGGTTACGTGGGTGCCGTGATCAGTGGCATTATGGATGGGGTTGTTATCTTGTGTGATGTTTTGAGTGTTACTGCCAGACTCCCAGAAATCCCAGCCAAAAAGATCATCCGTAAATTCGTTACTGTCATTATCAATATTATCTGTGAAATCGGAATCATCATGTAGTGCATCTTCAAGTGTGATACCCCCATCACCATTATGGTCTGTTCCATTATCTTGGAGATAAGACCGTACTTCTGAAGCAGTTACCTCCCCATCTGCATTTTGATCGGCCTGAGTAAAAACAGTTGATGGTATTTCATCTTGATTTATCCATAAATTCTCATTCAGCTCAGAATGGGTATAGCCGACGCCTCCATCGACAACTGCAATGATTATATCTTTGGAACCCTGGCTTAAATCCCAGGCATCGGTAAAATTATGGGCATCTACGAACTTCTGTATATCAGGATCATTGGGTTCGGCACTCAAATCCCTGATATATCTGGGTTCGGCATAAGCTACGCCGGGCATCCTATTTATTTTGGAAGCAAGTTGTGCCGGATCAATATTATGACTGAATACAACTTCTTGGATGCGGAGGACATCATTTGCTGCTGGTACTCGTTGGGCTTTAACCAGTTGCTGTGTTTTTGATGAAAGAAGATGACGACTGTCGTGCGCACCGTACTGGTTTAACAGTTGCTGTACTGCTGCTTTGGGATTGCTGCCAATTTTACTTTGAATCTGCTGTAGCTTTAGGTCGGATTCATACTTTATAATAAGCCGGTTCGGAAAATAATCGGTTTGCTGCGATTGGGAAATCCCCAACATGGGCAGTAAAAAAACAAGAATGAGCAGAACTGTTTGTAGCTTTTTGAGCATAGAGATATAAATAAAAGAGAAGATTTATAAACAGGTGTAGGTCATCAAAAATGGTATATAGAAATAGTATATCAGTTTAATGACGTATATCCAATTCGTTGAAATTTGAAAATAAAATAGTGCGAACACATAACCTATAACAGGCAACATTAAAGATTTAATTCAGTTATTGTAACTGTATAATTAATTGGGCAATTTTAGACGCCATTGAATGTCCGTTTTAATCGAATATCGTAATAAATTAACGCACAATGAATAAGAAGGTATTTGTACGATCTTGCAAAATTATAACAACTGCATTAGTACTGGTTTTATCTGCAAGTGTTATTTCTAATGTTATTTATGCTCAGTCACCAAATTCATCAACAGATAATAATGGGATTCGTCCCTTAAATTATGATGTGGGTATCCATGGATTGACAGCTAATACACACTGGCTCAGCGATCTGCATTACAAGGGCAATACCGATTCATTAAGTTTTGATGGCAGTTCGGAACTTGAATTTGTCTATCGAAATGTGCGTACCATGTTTCCTCGGTTGGGAGTAGGTTATCAGGTTATGGCCAGCTTTTTTACGGATGGTGAAAACGCCAATTTTGGCGTAGGAGGCTGGGGGATTGGACCAATTGTTCGGGCATATCCTTTTAAGACTGATCAAATACAACCTTATGTTCAGCTGAACTCATTATTTGGCAATAATATGGGACTGGGAACATTGGCCAATACAAACAAGGATCTTGGCTTTCGAGTACGCTTTGGATTGCGTGCCGGTGTAGCTATTCGCCTTTCCGATACATTCGGCTTATTTACTGAGATAGGTTATGATTGGGAGAGTGATCGCCTTTTCAAATCAGACAGTCGAAACCTGCAAGCCAACATTGGAATCGATTACTACCTCTTTAATTAATTGAGACTCATAGCTTGAAGGATACTTTTTAAATTACTATTGGTTAACTTCTTCCAGCTGATAGATATTACCGTCAAACCCACATATATAGAGTTCATTTTCAGCATCTACACCGAACGAGGGAATAGAAAAGTCTGCTTGTAAGAGTTCGGTGTTAGAGGGATTTTCTGGATCAGAATAATCGAGCGCCCATATTTTGCCGGATCCGTAATCTCCATAGATATATGATCCGGACAAACTTTCCAGTGTAGGTCCGCGATAAACATATCCGCCTGTCACCGAAATTCCTTCATCGCGCCCGTATTCCCAAACGGGCATGGTCAGTCCCGATTCATCGCATCCGCTGGAGGGCTCATAGCAGCTGGTCCCTTCCATGATATTCCATCCATAATTTTTGCCTGACTCAATGATATTGATTTCTTCGTAACTGTTCTGTCCTACATCACCAGCCCACAGGCGTTCGGTTTCGGTATCAAAGCTGATGCGCCATGGATTTCTGAGGCCGTTAGCAAAAATTTCTTCGCGATATCCTTCATCATTACCGGCATATGGATTATCAGTGGGGATTGCATAATTTTCGCCATTTTCCTGTCCGTCTACATCAATTCTGAGGATGCTGCCCAACAGGGTACTTAAGTCTTGTCCGTTGCCTTGGGGATCACCGCCGGAACCACCATCGCCTACTGCAATGTAAAGATAGCCATCGGGACCAAACGCCAGCTGTCCGCCGTTGTGATTATTATGAGGCTGGGGAAAAGTCAGTATTTCTTGCTCGGTTGATTCATCTGCTTCGTCGGGATTTTGATCTGAAACCTGGAAACGAGCAATGATCGTCTGAGCGGGATCTGAGGCCGTATAGTTGACGTAAAAGTAGCCATTATTTTCATAGTTTGGATGAAAGGCGAGCCCCAGCAATCCTTCCTCGTTTCCGCGGTCATCCACTCGTTCCCGGATATCTAAGAAGATAGATGTGTTTTCGGTAGAAGATTCGTTGTTGAATACTTGAATAATACCGGCCTTTTCCACCACAAAAAGGCGTCCGCTGTTGTCACCGGCGTGTTGTAGGTCTACCGGCTGGTCAAACGAAAGATTTGGAAATGCATTAACTGTTTGGTACAAAATATTTTGATCCCCGTTGGGATCTTGATTTCCAGTGGGATCGGAGCTTGAGCATCCGAGGGAAAAAATTAGTACAAAAATTATAAGAAAACGCATAATAACTGACAGGTTTTATGAGTGATATGAGGTTCCTTATTTTTTACACTGTAATTGGATGGATTAGTTCCTGACCGTACGTATTACGAATTCAAAGAGGGATGACTAGAGTGGGTATTTCGATCTTAGACTGTAACTATTTAGATCTCGGTTAATTAGAAATGTATCAACGTGCTAAAAAGTTTCTCATATCTAAATAACAACGTCTCTAAAGATACTACTTTTAGGCTACCCATTTAATTTCTGCTCAGATCGTCATGGGGACGTTTTAACGAGTCAGGTATATCCTGTTTTTCATCCCGAAGACGCTGTATATATTGTTGTCGTTTGACAGCGCCACGCCGTATTCCAAAGTAGGAACCTAAAAAAGCCGAAAAAATAACGGTAAGTACAAATACGAGATGTAGTTCTGCCAGCCCCACATCCTTGGTATAGACCCAGAATATGGTTGGCCCGATAGTAAGAAATGCCATAATATAGGCTACGCCACTTGGATTCAGAGCTTTAATTGCAAACCTTCGGCTGATACCAAAATTGAGGTTGAGAAATATGAGTCCAAAGCCAAACAAAAACAGGTAGCCGGTGGTACCTTCGTGGGCAACATATTGAATGAAGCTATTGGATATGATAATGAATAGTAATCCGAAAACAAGAGCGCCGCTAACAAATGCAAAGGTGCGTTGCCAATTGGTCATGGAATAAACTTAGTTATAGGTTAATTGAAAAACTGGAATCAGAGTTAAATATATTCCGTATAAATACGATGCAGAAAATACCAACAAAAAGAGGGGGAAGCTAATTTAGTAGTTGCTGGACATGGTTTCTCTTCGAAGCCAGTTCTCAGGATCTAAATTTTTATTGTTTTCGCGTATCAGGAAAAACAGGCTTTCTCCCTTTGGCGAACCTGAATCACCCGAAAGACCGAGCATATCGCCTTGGTTCAGTACCTCGTTTTTGCTAACCATGACTTCGCTTAAGTTTCCATAAGCTGTGATAAAGCGCCCATGCTTAACAAAGATCATATCGCCATAGCCGGGAACAGGGATTATATTCATGACATATCCGTCGTGTACAACCTCAACCGAGGATTGGGCATCGGTAACAATTTCTACCCCCAGGTTGGGTGTTTTTGTTCCATAAACGGGATGCACTTTATTGCCAAAATGTTCGGCTATTGTTCTGCTATCGACCGGCCAGGGTAGCTCCCCTTTATTTGAGGCAAACCGACTTTCAATTTCTTCCATCTTATTGGAGTCCAGAAAATTATCGAGCTTAATGGGCTCGGAATATTTTTCAATTTCGGCCTCCCGCTTGGCATCATTTTCAATTTTTTTAGCGGCAGCCAGCTTTTTCTGGCGTTCTGCTTCTAATTGACGAAGCTTTTGTTCCTGGGCCTCTCGAATTTCTTCTTCACGACGAATAAGATCTGTTAGCGTGCTGTTGAGGTTGTCTTTTTGTTGCTGAACCTGTTTCAATTTTTTGTTGATCTCTTCTCGGTTCTCTCGTAGCAGTGCTACATTTTTTTCTTGCTGTTCTTTCTTTTGGGCTAGCTTTTGTTTTTCGCTTTTTATCTCTGCCAACACCTCTTCATTTTTTTTCTGTGCTTTAACTAGCTGCTCTTTGGTTTGCTCCAGTTCCCTTTCAGCTTGACGAATTTCCTGAGCTTGCTGCTCACGGTAGTTATTAAATTTCTCAAGATAGAAGGATCGGATCAGCATTTGATTGACAGAGGAAGCCGAAAAGATAAGTGCAAGCTGCGAAGTGCGGCCATGTTTATAGAGATAACTCAGCGTTTGTTTGTAGTTCTCAACCAGTCGCTCTAACTCCGCTCGTTTGGCAGTTAGTGATTCTGTAGTAATAGAAATTTCTTCCTGGATATGAGACTGCTCTTGCTGCAGCTGAGCAAGTTTTTCATCCTGAAGGGCAATGAGCTGCTTTAAGTTTTGGTATTTTTGATATAGTGCTTCGTACTTCTCCTCGGCTTGCTCAAGACGCTGTTCGAATTGTTGAATTTGTTTATTGAGCCGTTCTATTTCGGCACGTGTATTCTTCTGCTTTTCAACAATATTATCTCGCAGCTCTTTAAACTCCTGCATGACAGCGGTCTGTCCAAATAGGAAGTCTGGAGCCAGCAAGAAGCAGGTGATAATCGCTATGAGGCTACATGTTTTTTTCATTTGTAGTAAATGGGAATATCGTCTGGCAACTCAATTTTTAAGGTGTCAAGCTTCGGATTTAGTTCTAATGCTGTTAATTGTAAAGCAATTTTTGATTTACCCCCAGTACCGAATATACTAATTCTACGCGGAAGGGTGAACCCCTTCATTGAAGTATATGCATCATATTCAATTTTTGAATATGGCAGATTGGTTGATGAAGGCTGTACAACTTGCCGTACAGTGTCTGAATTTTTATCAATATATACTTTAGCGCCGGTTTTTAGCTGTAGCTGGTAAAGAGATTCATTTTCAAGGAATTTCTCTACGTCTTCTTCTTTGACTGAATAATTTAGCATATCCAGAATATTGAGCGAGGCCAGTCGGTTTATACGATTCAGGTTTGTTCCCTCTACGGGGACTTTACGAGCATATTTATCGACTTTATTGTAGATGAGAAGCGTATCGCCGTCAGTGAGCAATTGTCCTCCTTCAATGCCCAAGCCATTGCGAATCGTTACCAGGCTTTTTTGTTGATTGCTGGCAAAACGGATGGTGAGACGCTCAGTATTACCCGGTTCGCTGACGATTGCGCGTCCTTTACCTTCGACGGATAGCAAATCATCATTATAATTGGGCAGTTGGTTAATGGTTTGAGAGAGATTTTCTTCTGATGGACGAAAATTGTCGTCAACAAGTTTTTGGGAACTCGAACAGGAAACCATCACCAGGCATAAACATCCCCATAAAAAATTGTGTAGCATATGTCGGTGTGAGTTCACGTTTCGTTCGAAATTTTTTCTTTGAGATGAGTTCTTGTAGAATCCTTTTCGAGTGCTTTTTGCCACCATTTTTTAGCCTTGTCCGGCTTATCAAGTTTAAGTAGAACGTCGCCCATATGTTCCAGTGTCTCGGCGTTGGGATTACCTGACTCAATAGCCTGTTGGATATATTTTCGGGCTTTTTGCAGTTGTCCCTGTTTGTAGTATATCCATCCAACGGTATCCATAAACGAAGTATTGTCTGGGGAAAGTTCTAAAGCCCGAAGCGCTAATTTTTCTGCTTTGGAAAGTTTTCTATTTTGCTGGGATAGATAATAGGCGTAGTTACTATAAATAACAGGATTTTGGGTATCAAGGTCTGTAGCTTTCTGATAGTATTCAAAAGCAGAATCCCAATTTCCAAGTCCGGCATGAGTGTCAGCCAGAGAGCCCAAAATGTTGGCTTTTAGCTCCCGACGTGCGGGGAGGGTGGATGCCTCTGTGAGATATTTTTCCGCATCATCATATTGTTGGGAAGACAAATAAGCGTTACCGAGAATATATAGCAGGATGGGATCTTGTGGGATATTTTGGATTGCCTGTTTACCAGCTTCGATAACTTCGCCAAATTTTCGTTGTTCAAGTAACAGTTGTAGTCGCTGTTGCCAGATGGAATCGTTTGTGGGATTTAGTTCTGTTGCCCGTTCAAGTGCGCGGATAGCGTATTGGGGCTGATCAGTGTTTAAAAAGAAATCTGCCGCTAAGGCATAAGTTTTGCCGGAGTTTGGGGTGCTATGGATAAGCTTTTTAAAGATGTTGTCCACAGTTTGCTGAATCGCAGAATTAGAAGGGTTATTTTTGTATTTGCTGTAAATAAACTGTGCAACTTTCTCCTTGTTTTGGTTGGTAACTGTTGAGTCACCTATAAGAACGGCAAGCGTAGTTTGGGCGCTATCCCATTTGGCCTGGGTTAGATAAATATCGGCAAGGATTATTCGGGATTTGGGATTGTTGCTGTTAACCTGAAGAGCATTTTCGACAACATCACGAGCTTCGTCTGGTTTGTTAAGTTCCAAGTAGTAGTTGCTTAACAGGTGAAGCGTAGAGAGGTTCCCGGGGTCCATCGATCGGATCTTTTCAAGCTCAACAATAGCTGAATCTTTCATATTCAGCTTATTGAAGTTTTTAAGCTTTTCAATTCGTATAGAAGTCATTTCTCCCTTTAGTTGAAGCAGCTTGTTATAAAGAGTGTTCGACTGTTCAAATTTCCCCAATTCAGTATAGGTTTGCGCAAGATCATATATGATGTCAATGTCTTTGGGATGATGAGTTAGGGCATTCCGGAGTTCTTTGGCGGCAGCCTCGTTATTGCCGATGGTCTTGTAAATTTTAACAAGTTGAAGATGGTACCATTTGTTTGCGGGATTCAGAGTTCGAGCTTGTTTACTGTAGTATTCCGCATTTTCCAGATCATTTATTTGCAGGTAGGCATCGGCCAATGCGAAGTTAATTCCGGGGTGATTGGGCAGTTTTACATAGGCCTTGTTTAAAAGGCTGATTGCTTTATCGTAATTATTATTCTCAAAAGCGGCTAACCCATCAATATAGGCAGTTTGTGCTGCGATATGTTCTTGCTCTTCGACCGTTTGATTTTGTGCGGAAATTGAAGATGTGGCAAAAACACATAGCACAACGGTAAAAATATATGCTGATACGACCCGGTTATGTAATAGAATAGTATTCATAAAAACCAACGATTATCTATCCGATAGTATAACAATTTACAACCGGCAGTAGGTAACTCTTTAGGCAATGGTTTTGCGCCAGCCATTCAGACGTTTAAAGGCGTGTTCCATGCGCGATCCATACCAGCTAAACCATTCTCCTTCAACTAATAATACTCGCGCAGCGGGACATGCTTCCTCAATTTGTGCCATGTGTTTTTCCTTAAAGGGATAAGGTTCGCTGCTCAGCAATATAAGATCGGGATTTTGTCTCTTGAGATCATCCAGACTTACTTTGGGATATCGTTTCTGATCCGCAAACACGTTGGGCAATTTCCAGTGATCCATAATATCATGAATGTAGGTATCACGGCCTACTGTCATCCAGGGATCTTTCCAGATGAGATAGGCAGTATTCAGTTTGGAAACTTGCGGACGATCTTTGAGCACCTTTTGAATATTGCTGATCAGATTTTCTGCTTTCTCTGAGGTGTTGAATTTTTTGCCTAGCTCATGAATGGTGATCAGCGCATCTTCGATGGTCGCAATCTGAGTAACGTTCACTTCAAAGTCGTCTGCCAATGCCTTAATATCTTCGGGACGATTTTCCTCTTTATTGGCGATGATATAGTCGGGTTCAAAATCTCTTATTTTATCCAAGCGCGGATTTTTGGTTCCACCGATGATAGGAATTTCTTCTACTTGATCTTTGGGATGTACACAGAATCGGGTTCGTCCTACAAGGTGCTCTTGTAATCCCATGTCGATAACCAATTCCGTAAGGCTTGGAACGAGGCTGATAATACGTTGTGGAGGTGTTGACATGTTTAGATCTTTATTATTTCAAGAAATTGTATATCGAGCACAGAATACTATTTACTTATGATTGGACAAGCTGTCTGATCTACATGGTAGTTAAAATTGACGAACAATACCCTCTACCTGCCGAGCGTAGCTTCCGCCAAACAAATTGGTATGAACCAACAGGGGATATAGGTTGTAGATATCTTTGCGCTGGGAAAATCCTGATGAAAATGGGTAAGTCTCTTCGTATGTACTGTAAAAATTACTTGGAAATCCCCCGAACAGATGAGTGAAGGCCAGCTCTATTTCGCGATGCCCGTAATATACCGCGGGATCATAAATAGTGGCATTTCCATCCTGATCAAAAAAGTAATTGCCGCCCCAGAGATCTCCATGTAATAGACTGGGCGGTTCATCAGGAAAAATATCCGGCAGTTTTTTATACATATTTTTAAAGCTGTTGACAGTATCGGAGCCTAATTTTCCACTATCGGTGGCCATTTGGAGCTGAGGTTCCATACGCTCTTGAATAAAGAAATCAATCCAGTTTTCGTGAGGCGTGTTGGACTGCGGAAGCCGCCCAATGAAATTATCGTGATCCAGTCCATATGCTTCATTGTGATGTTTGTGTAGCTGGGCCAAGGCTTGACCAAAATCATTAGCTGAATTCGGTTTCGAACGACCTTCGGATATAAATTCCTGGAGCAAAAAGCCTGTGCCGTCATCTGTTTGTCCGGTTGTAAGAACGGAGGGAATACGCAGCGATGTATCGGCTGATTTGAGCAGCTCAAGACCTTTTTCCTCAACTATAAACATATGCGGGTCGGCAGAAGTATTCCATTTCAAAAAGCAGATGGCTCCATCATCTAATGTAACTTTGGCGGCTTGATTGATACTGCCACCTGAAACGCGGTTCTGAGAAGCTATTTGCTGACCGGTGGACTGTTGAATTTGCTGTTTAACTGAATTGGGAATCATCTTTGGACATGTGTTTCAAGTTCGTCAAGTAGGGTCTCGCAGCTTCGTTGCACAATTTGGAACACATTTTCAAAGCCTTCTGGTCCACCGTGATAGGGGTCGGGGACTTCACCGTTACCGGGATTCGGATCAAAATCGCGCATGCGGCCTATTTTTTTCTCATGATTTCCATTAGCCATCTGACGCACATTTTTGAGATTTTCATTGTCCATTGCCAAGACAAGGTCATAATAATCCAGGTCTGAAGCGTCAAATTGGCGCGCTTTGGAATGGAGTGTAATGCCGTGCTTTTGTGCCGTACGTTGACTTTTGCTGTTGGCCGATTCTCCAATATGGTAAGCAGAGGTACCTGCTGAATCGACTTCAAAATGGTTTTCAAGCTTGCGCTCATTGATCAGATGCTGGAATATGCCCTCTGCGGTTGGACTCCGGCAAATATTTCCAAGGCATACAAAACATATTTTGTAGTGATTTTCTCTGGTTATAGGATTTTTTACGGGTATATCCATATTCTAAATACAATTGATTCAAGATCGGGTTATGAAGATAGCAGCTATAAAATAATGGCTGAAGACAATAAAGTATAGCGTAAACATTTGCTGCAATTCTAATTTGCAAATTGTTATCGCAATGCTTTTTATAGGTCGCTAACATTGAAAAATACGCCTCAGGATGTGAATTGATGAGCTAAGACTTGTATCTTTGGGGTTCATTTATTTTGATAAGATTTATTCTGAAACTTAAGCTACTGTAAGGTATAGAAAACCCTTATATTAATAGCTTTACAAAAGCCAATAGAGAAGGTATAACGGCCTATATGAGTAAACAATTTGACGAAGTAAAAAGACTAAATTTTTCAAAGCTCGAAGTCGAAACCCTCAAGTGGTGGAAGGAGAACAATATCTTTGAGAAAAGTGTATCCACCCGCGAGGAAGGCATTCCCTTTACCTTTTATGAGGGACCGCCCACGGCAAACGGCAAACCGGGCATTCACCACGTGCTGGCGCGTACGGTTAAAGATATGTTCTGCCGCTACAAAACCCTGAAAGGTTTCCGCGTTGATCGCAAAGCCGGTTGGGATACGCATGGTCTACCTGTTGAAATTGAGGTAGAAAAAGAGCTTGATCTTGAGGGCCGCGAGCAGGTCGAGGAATATGGCATTGCGGAATATAATGAGAAATGCCGCTCCAGTGTTCTCAAATACAAGGATCTTTGGGATAAGCTCACGATGCGCATGGCTTATTGGGTTGATCTGGACGATCCCTATATCACCTTTGACAACGATTATATTGAATCGGTTTGGTGGGCCTTTAAGACACTGCACGAAAAAGGGCTGGTGTACAAAGGATATAAAATTCAGTGGTATTCGCCGGGTAGCGGGACTGTGCTCTCATCTCATGAGGTCGCTCAGGGCTACGAGGAAGTTCAGGATCCTTCTATCTTTGTAAAGTTTAAAGTGGAGATGTCAGAGGACGTATATTTCCTGGCTTGGACAACCACGCCGTGGACAATTATTTCGAATATGGCATTGGCGGTAAATCCTAATCTCGATTACGCCAAAATTAAGCTCTCCGAAGGCGATCGTACTGAATATTATATCATGGCCAAGGAGTGCATCGATGAAGTGATCGATCATGACTATGAGATTGTAGAAGAATATAAGGGCGAAGAATTAGTCGGATGGACCTATGATCCTGTATTCGATTATGCGCTCGAAGAATTTGATAAGGATGATGCATGGAGGGTTGTCTCGGCCGACTTTGTGACAACCGAAGAAGGTACTGGCGTTGTGCATACCGCGCCTGCTTTCGGCGCCGATGACTATGACATGGGTCAGGAACATGACATCCCGTTATTTAACCCTATTGATCAAGACGGGAAATTTACCGACCAGGTGCCCGATTTTGAGGGGCAGTGGTTCAAGGATGCCGACAGTGAAATTGCGCGTGCCATCAAGGATAAGTACCTGATGTACAAGCATGAGACATACGTGCACAACTATCCCCACGACTGGCGCAAAGGTACACCGTTGATGCAGTACCCGGTGGAATCATGGTTTATCAGTACTACTGATGTGAAGGACAAGATGGTTGACTTCAACAAGAAAATTAACTGGAAACCGCCAAGTACGGGAAGTGGGCGTTTTGGAACCTGGCTTGAAAATAATGTGGATTGGGCGGTTTCGCGTCAGCGCTACTGGGGTACGCCAATTCCGCTTTGGGTTAGCGATAAAAATCCCGAGCATGTGGAAGTGGTGGGAAGCATCGAAGAACTTAAGAAGAAAGCCGGCTTGCCTGATGATAAAGAACTTGACTTGCACCGCCCTCATATTGATGATATTACTTGGGAGGGTCCCGATGGCGGAACCATGCGACGTATTCCTGACCTGATGGATGTCTGGTTTGATTCCGGATCGATGCCCTTTGCGCAATGGCATTACCCATTTGAAAATAAAGACAAGTTCAAAGAAAATTTTCCTGCTGACTTTATTGCCGAAGGCGTTGATCAGACACGCGGTTGGTTCTACACCCTGCACGCGCTGGGAACGATGCTTTTTGATCAACCTGCCTATAAAAATGTGGTATCCAACGGACTCGTGCTTGATGAGGACGGCAACAAGATGAGCAAGTCCAAAGGCAATACCGTAGAGCCATTTGAGGTTATACAGGAGTACGGTGCCGATACGGTACGCTGGTATATGATGAGTAATTCTTCGCCGTGGGAAAATCTGCGATTCAGTGAAGATGGGTTGCAGGAAACACAGCGGAAGTTTTTTAATACCATTGTGAATACCTACTCGTTCTTTGCAATGTATGCCAATATCGACGGCTTTACCTATTCGGGTTCACAAATCCCGGTGAGTGATCGCGTGGAGATGGATCGTTGGATAATCTCCCGCATGAACACAACCGTAAAGCTGGTAGATGAATACCTGGATGATTACGAACCGACAAAAACGGCGCGTACCATCGAGCACTTTGTCGATGAACTCAGTAACTGGTACGTGCGACGTAATCGACGCCGATTCTGGAAAGAAGGCAAGAGTCTTGACAAGCAGGCGGCTTATCAAACACTGTATGAATGTTTAGTAGATTTAGCTAAATTAATCAGTCCTATTGCTCCGTTTTTAGGTGAATGGCTGTATCAACGGTTAAATGAAGTGACGGAGGCGGATGAAGAATCGGTACATATTTCATTTTATCCTACGGTAGAAGAAACGGCCATTGACAAACAGCTTGAACATCGAATGGAGTTGGCACGACATATTTCATCGATGGTGTTGAGTCTGCGTAATAAGTTGGAACTTAATGTACGTCAGCCGCTGTCGCGTATAATTCTTCCCATTGATAAAGAAGAAGACCGACAGGCTATAGAATCAGTAAAAGAGATTATTTTAGACGAGGTAAATGTCAAAGAGGTACAGTTTGTGGATGATGATTCCGGGATTGTTCACAAGTCGGCGAAACCTAATTATCCAAAGCTTGGTAGTAAGTTAGGTAGTAAAATGAAGCCTGTGGCATCAAAAGTGGCCGAGTTGACTACCGAAGAGATTACCGAATATGAAGAAACCGGATCTATAGAGTTAGATCTGGGTGAACAAGGTATCGTACAGCTTGGTGAAGATAGTCTCGAGATTATCCGTACCGGTCTGGAAGGCTGGTCGGTTGAAACCGAGAAGGGATTAAGTGTAGCTCTGGATACCGAGCTGACTGAAGAGCTGGTTCAGGAAGGGTTGGCTCGAGAATTTGTCAACCGTATCCAAAATATGCGTAAGGAAGCAGATTTTGATGTAGAAGATCGTATTATTATAGGTTTTGAAGGTTCTGATGAACTTGAAGAAGCAGTAACTGCGATGAAAGATTATATTAAAAGTGAAACTCTGTCAGAGGAAATTTCATCCGAAAAATTAGAAGTATCAGATTTTGTAAAAAGTTGGGAGATTGGCGACAATGAATCAACTATTTCTATTCGAAGAAACCCTAATTAAGAAAGTGAGCTAATATGGCATCATCAAAAAATGAAAATAAAGATACAGAGCGCGTTTCCCCTTATTCTGATGAAGAGTTGGAATATTTCAAAGATATTATCTTGAAAAAACGCGAAGAGGCTGAGCGAGAGCTTGAATCGCTTCAAAGTACCTTGCGTGACAGCATGGAAAATGCTAGCGATGAGTCCGCATATTCGTTCCACATGGCTGATGCCGGGACAGATGCCCAAGAGCGTGAAAAAACGTATATGCTTTTTAATAGAACAAAGAAATTTATTCGTTACCTGGATGATGCGTTAACGCGGATCGAAAATAAAACTTATGGTGTTTGCAAAGTAACGGGTAAGAAAATTTCTAAGGGCAGACTTGAAGCTGTGCCCCATACCCAGCTTAGCATTGATGCAAAACTTAAGCGTAAATAGTTTTTCAGTTGGATAGAAGCAAAATAACAGCCTTGTCAGCCCCGGCACTGATCGTCATTATTTTGGATCAGATCAGCAAGCATTGGATTCGCCTTAATCCACAATGGCATTATGCTGATCTTATTCCAGGGTGGCTTACGTTTAACTATACCCAGAATCCGGGTATGGCACTGGGGATGCGCTGGGCTTCGACGGAAGTGATCAGCGGAATTGCTATTTTGGCCACTATCGCTATTCTTTCGTATGTGCTTTATAATCGAGAAGACGCTACCATAGGGTATCTTCTTTGTATGGGGTTAATACTTGGTGGAGCCATAGGTAATATTATTGATCGCCTAATTATGGGATACATCGAATCCTACGGTGGCTTACTTGAGGGACATGTAATCGACTTTATCCATTTCAATCTAAGGATTAGCGGATATCCCGTTTTTCCGTACATTTTTAATGTAGCAGATGTCGCTATCAGTACTGCTATTATTGCCATGTTGGTGTTCCATAAGCGGATTGTTCCCCAAAATTTGTCAGGAACAAAACAGCAAGACCAATCAAGAGAAGCTGATATTCAGCGTTCTGTAGAAGGGTAGTTTTTCAAGGGAGAAAGGAGAGATGCTAAGGTAGTTCGTATAAATCAGCTAATATTATTCCTCCGTAACAATACTGTCAATAAAGTCAGGGCTGTGGGGATCCAACTCATCGAGTTTTAGATCGTGTCCCATTTTGTCGCGCTTGGTTTTTAAGTATTTGGCATTTTCGGGATAGGCACCTACTTCGATAGGTACGCGTTCAACCATCTCAAGTCCAAAACTTTTGAGGCCTACGCGCTTAACGGGATTATTAGTCATCAAACGCAATTTTGAAATGCCCAGCGATCGCAGGATCTGTGCTCCAACGCCGTAGTCTCGAGCATCAGGTTCAAACCCAAGTGCTTCGTTGGCTTCAACGGTATCTAATCCCTCTTCTTGTAATTTATATGCTTTTAGCTTGTTTACTAATCCAATGCCACGGCCTTCCTGATTCATATAAAGAACTACACCGTTCCCCTCTTCTTCGACCTGAAGAAGCGCCTGATGCAATTGCTCTCCACAATCACATCGTTTGGAGCCAAAAATATCTCCGGTCATACATGAGGAGTGGACTCGTACTAGCACCGGATCATCTTCATCCCATTCTCCCTTGGCCAGTGCCAAGTGATGATCGCCGGTAAGTCGTTCTTGAAAAGCATGGAGTTGAAAATCGCCATATATAGTGGGTAGATTTACATCTACCACCTTGCGTACCAGCGATTCATTCTGCATACGATAGGAGATCAGATCTTTAATGCTGATCAATTTCATATCAAACTCATCAGCAATGTCGACCAGATCGGGCAATCGTGCCATCGCTCCGTTATCTTTCATAATTTCGCATATGATACCCGCCGGTTGTAAATCAGCAAGACGGGCCAAGTCGATAGCTGCCTCGGTATGTCCGGCGCGACGTAAAACGCCGCCCTCCGTACCAATTAATGGAAATATATGTCCGGGACGTCGGAAATCACCGGGTTTTGCATCCCTTTTAATCATCTCTTTAATAGTGTTGGCGCGATCACTGGCAGAAATTCCGGTAGTGGTCAGCTCTTTGTGATCGACCGAAACTGTAAAAGCAGCCTCATCGGGATCAGCACCCTCAGTAACCATATAATCAAGATTGAGGGAGTACGCCTTTTCGCGCGTAATGGGTACGCAGATAAGTCCACGGCCATATTTGGCCATAAGATTAACAGCTTCGGGCGTCACCTTTTCCGCCGCCATGACAAAATCGCCTTCGTTTTCGCGATCTTCGTCGTCGGCCACAACGACCATGCGTCCTTCTTTAATATCTTCGATAGCGTCTTCTATACTATCGAAGTTGATATCTGCGCCCATAATGAAACTCTGGAGACTTAATTAATCTTGATTGGGGTTTACATCCGAAATGGAGCTTTTTTGAAAACGTGCTTTAACACCTTTATCAATTTCAGCAAGTACAGTGTCTTCATCAACAGTGGTTACCTTGGCAATCATTCCACCGGAAGTCACAATTTTGTCTCCTTTTTCAATATTGTCAACCATTTCTTGAAGCTCTTTCTGTCGCTTCGTTTGTGGTCGGATGATAAAGAAGTAGAAGATGGCAAAAATAGCTCCCAAAAAGATGAGACTTGACCAGCCTCCTCCACCGTCAGGAGAACCCATTAATAATAGTGCAATATTTAACATGAAATAACTTGTTTAATTACTATCAACGTATTTAAAAGAGTGTACAAAGATAGTATTTTTGGCGGCTTGCTCCAATTTTACGGAATAACTTAAATATCGTCCTAGAAATAGGGTTTGATAGATTTATGCTGCTATTATTACTTTATCTTATTACAGATATTGATGCTAATCCTGATGAAATTTCTTGTCATCTTTAGCATACTTTTTCAAGATATCTGCCGGGGTAAATCGCGGTCCATGTTCCTGTTCAAATTTTTCCAATCGTTGAACAATTTCTCCTGCACCTTCCCGGTCGATATATCGGAACGGTCCGCCCAGGAAAGGAGGAAAGCCCAGACCGAGAACAGCACCCAGATCGCCATCTGTAGGATCACGCAGAATATCTTCCTGCAGGCACCAGGCCGCCTCGTTTACCATCGTTAGCGTCATGCGCTGCTGTACCGGTTGCCTATCCATGGATTTGCGATCACTTCCGCCAAAGTATTGGTAAATCTCTTTATTGGGATCAGTTTTCTTCGTTTTTCCATTTTTCTCCTCGTACTTATAAAAGCCCTTCTTATTCTTTTTGCCCTTATAGTCGTCTTCAAAAAGCTCCGTCGGTTTTTTACTGGGATGAACACCGCGTTCGGCAAAAAGGTCGCTAAGCACTTCGGTGATATGTGCTGCAACGTCGATCCCTACTTCATCAAAAAGGGCGGCAGGTCCCACGGGAAAGCCAAACTGTTTCATATGTTCATCAAGCTCTTTTATAGAAATGCCTTCCTCAAGTAGCATGAGCGCCTCATTCATAAAGGGCGCTAATATTCGAGTGGTATAAAAGCCAGGTCCGTCGTTGACTACGATTATATGCTTGCCTTGTCGGATCCCTACTTTCCGTGCAGTAGCGGTAACCCAGTCGGCCGTTTTATCAGTAGTGATAATTTCGAGCAAAGGCATTTTGGGTACCGGCGAAAAGTAGTGCATGCCAACAACCTGTTCGGGCTTACGCGCTGCTTCGGCAATTTTACTGATTGGCAGGGAAGAAGTGTTAGAAGCAAAAATATAATCTTCGGGCGTATTTTTTTCGACCTCTTTTATAATCGATTGTTTGAGATCCAAATCTTCAAACACAGCCTCAATGACGAGTCCTACATTTTCAAAACCATCATAGGTGGCCGTAGGTGTAACATGACTTGCAATGCGATCGCGTTCAAACTCAGAGATAATTCGTTTCTTACGCTTCTTGTCGAGGTTATCCCAGATCGATTTTTTTCCTTTTGCAGCCTGTTGTACTTCTTGGTCCTTTAATAAAACACGATAGTCATTATTGGCACTTACGTCTGCAATACCGGATCCCATAAGGCCGGCTCCCAGCACGCCAATTTTCTGGATTTCTTTTGCCTTCTCTTCATTGGGATTTTTCTTCGCACCCTGCATCGCGAAAAAGAGGTTGACCATGGCTTCCGATTCCGGAGTTGCTGCCAGCCGCCCAAAGTTTTCAGACTCAAGTTTCAAACCTGCCTGCAGGCCGTTTTCGTATCCCTCCTGAACGCAGTCGATAATCTTTTCTGGGGCGGGATAGTTACCCTTACTTTCTGACTTTGCTCGTTTGCGCGCTTGCGAATAGATAATCTTGCGAAGGGGGCTCATGCCCTCCATCAGCTGATGGACAAGGCTACGCTTATCTTCCCGCTCAAACTTCCCGCTGTTGATTTTGCCCACTGCTTTTTTCGCTGCTGTTAGAACCGCATCGCGATGGGTAAGCTCATCTACCAATCCCAATTTATAGGCCTTGCGCGGATAAATATTTTTACCGGTAAGCATGTAAGTGAGCGCATTTTGTATACCAATCAGGCGGGGAAGACGCTGTGTTCCTCCACCTCCCGGAAGAAGGCCCAATTTTACTTCAGGTTGACCCATGACCGTATCAGAGTGTTCAGAGGCAACCCGATAATTGCAGGCCATGGCCACTTCCAAGCCTCCGCCCAGACAGGATCCGTGAATAGCAGCGACTACCGGTTTGGGATAGTTCTTGAGCTGCAGCAGCAACCGGTTTCCCCGCTGACTTAAATCCATAATTCCCTCAGGAGCATTCTTGTTTTTAAGCATTTCTACATCAGCGCCGGCAATAAAATTATTTTTCTTCCCACTGACCATTATGATTCCCTCAATATCATCGGGATTCGTATTTTCGAGCAGGTCTTTAACTTCTGAGATCAACTCTTCGGTAAGCTTATTTACTTTTGAGTCGGGTTGATCCAGCGTTACAACTAAAATGTCGTCTTGTATTTCCGTGTTTAGATAACTCATAAAATTATGACTGAGTAGTTATTAAAAGTCTTGATGTTAACCGTCGAAGCGTTCCAGAATGATCGCATGTCCCTGTCCTCCGGCTGCACATGCCGCAACGAGTGCAAGCTCACCATCTTCTTGATGCAGCCGATTAGCTGCCGTTGTTACCAGACGCGTGCCCGTAGCGCCAAACGGGTGTCCCAGTGAAAGCGAGCCGCCCCAGCAGTTAAATTTCTCCATCGGGATGTCGCCAACCTTTTTATCGCGCTGCAGGTTTTCTTTGGCAAACTTATCAGAATTAAGTGCCTTAAGGACCGTTAGAATTTGTCCGGCAAAAGCCTCATGGAATTCAAAAACATCGATATCCGAAAGTTCGAGTCCCATCATATTCAAAACCTTTGGCGTAGCATAAGCGGGTCCAAGCAAGAGTTCGTCTTCCGGGTCCTGGGCTACATAAGTATATGCTTTGAGAATAGCTTTGGGTTTTAGTCCGCGATCCAGCGCCTCCTGTTTCTCCATAATGATAGACGCCGAAGCCCCGTCGGTCAGTGCCGAGGAATTGCCTGCCGTTATGGTACCGTGCGGCTTAATAAATGCGGGAGATAATTTTTGGAGCTTATCCATCGAAGTATCCTCACGGTACGTGTTGTCATGTTCTATGGAATCGAAATCGGGAGGGACCGCAGCGGGTAATAGCTCTTTGTCAAGCCAACCTTCATTTGTGGCTTTGGCCGCAAGCTGGTGAGATCGAAGCGCGTATTTATCTTGATCTTCCCGGCTTATTCCAAAACGGGCAGCCATCTTATCACAACTTTCACCCATGGTTTCGCCTGTAGAAAACTCTGATATTGATGGAATCTCGGGCAACAGATCAGAAGGACGAAGTCCCTTGAAAAACTTCAGGAAATCGCTCAATGATTTATACTTTCGGGCATCGAGCAGCTTTTGACGGAATTTTTTTCGAAATCGGATAGGGATATCACTCATCGTTTCTGTTCCCCCGGCCAGGATTATTTTTGATTGTCCCGACCGAATAAGTTCAACGGCACTGGTAATTGCTTGGTTGGATGAGATACAGGCCTGGGTTACGGTGTGCGCCGGAATGTTGTTGGGAATGCCGGCACCCAGTGCCGATTCACGAGCGACGTTACTGGTGTTTACATCCTGAATAACCGTACCCATGATAACCCGGTCAAGGTCGTCACCGTTAATAGGGGCACGGCCGATAAGGCCTTCAATGGCCATGCGACCCAGATCGTAAGCCATCAGTTTTTTGTACCCGGTGCCTGAACGTTGAAAAGGAATGCGCCCGCCGTCAATAATTACCGCTTCGAAAGGTGCGTGGTTTTGTGGTTGATCTGCCATAATAAAAATGTTGAGATGAGAACCAACGAATATGTAATTACGACTAAGATGGTTGAATCAAAATCGTAAGTCAAGCATTAACTTAACACTGTTAACCTAATTATAGTTTTCTGTTACCAAAGGTTCAATAAATTGTTTTGCGAGGTAATAGAATATCCGTATATTTGTGCTCTCTCAAATGGGCGCTTAACTCAGCGGTTTAGAGTGCTTCCCTTACAAGGAAGAAGTCGCAGGTTCGAATCCTGCAGCGCCCACTCAAACCCTTGTAGGTCGTTGGCTTGCAAGGGTTTTGTCATTTTAAGAGACACTATTAATGTAGCTTGCCTTTCTTGAATAGTTGTCATGATGCTTTTTCCAGAAGTGAGATTTATGGTTAAAAAATGCAAGCCTGAGTATAAATCCTAAATGGGATTTAATAACCATAAAATGAAAAGAATTAGGAAAGGGCTAATGATAGTGATCAGTAGTCCAAGGAAACGAAAATCGGGCTGGTTCAAATATTTTGTAGAATAGATTAAAGCATTGGGAGGAGTAGAGATAGGCAGTAGTAGGGCCGTGGAAGCAGAAAATCCCAATGCCACGACCATGAGCAATACGTAGTCCGGGGATACAAGGATGGCACCGAGCGGAATCAAAATACTGGCTGCAGCAGTATTGCTCATCACATTAGAAGTCAGGCTCATCATAAAAGTCATCATTAAAATAGTAGCAAGGGGATTACCTAATACCGGGATTTTTTCGACCATCCAGGCTGCTAGTCCGGAATCATTAATAGTTATGCCCAGCGTCAGACCGCCTGCTACCAATATGAGAGTATCCCAGGGAATCCATTTAATTTCTTCGGATTGAATGATACCCGAGGCAGTAAATACAACAATCGGAATCAGAGAAATAACCGCTACAGGTATATTATGGATGGCGGAAGTCATCCACATCCCAATGGTAATTATAAAAGTGCTAACAACAATAATTCTGTTTTCAGTGGTATTGCGATCGGCCAGTTCCTGCGGTGCTGATTCTTCTTTTAAGATAAGGTCTATCTGTTGAAGATCGGTTTTGAATTGTTTCTTGAGTACAAACCAAGAGAGAAGTATAAGAAAAAGCGCAGTGGGGATCCCTGAGATCATCCAATCGATAAAGGTAAACTCGTAGCCTGCTGATTGTAGAATTCCCAGTGCGATGGCATTGGGAGAACTACCGATAACGGTACCAATACCTCCTGTTGTTGCGGCAGCGGCAATACCCAATAACATTGCTTTTACAATTGGTTCCTGCTTTCCGTACTGTTTCACAAAGGGCATGACGATTGTCAACATCATTGCGGCAGTAGCCGTATTTGATATAAACATGCTCAACACACCTGTGGTTAGCATGATGCCCATTAAAAGATGATAGGGACGGTTTCCGAATTGCCGGATAATCAGCCTGGAAAATTTGCGATCGAACTTAGTAATCTGTGCACCGAAGGCAAGAATAAAGCCGCCAAGAAGAATCCAGATCACGGGACTCGACCAAGTATTTACGTACTTTTCCCAGTCTTGAGAGATCTCAAAAGGGCCGGGACTTTCGAGGAAAAAGACAGCCAGTCCAATTACCAGAAAGCTTACGGCGAATGGGGGAATAGCTTCAGAAATCCAGAGGGCTGCTGCAACTAACAAGATAAAAAGAGCGTGCTGAGCCGAAGGGGCAAGACCAGACGGGCTAAAAAAGTAAACAATGCCGATACAGCTGAGGATGGTAAGTGTAAGAACCGATAAGTTTCTTGTGACCGGCCATTTTAGTTTTTGAATATAGTTGTAGGCCGCTGCTCGGGAATCAGAGAAAGAAAGTTGTTTTAATCTATTTAAGATTCGGATTTTTTGCATATCGCATAATCGTTATTATCAAGAGCCAACTGTGAGTTAACCTCTGATGGTAGAACTTTTTGAATCTAAAGTAAAAGAGTGGTAATTATTAATTGTTTTCTATTTTAAATTCTATGAAATAGAATCCAAATAATACTAATCCGTTTTGTAATGTACAGCCAGAATGTAGATTAGTGATAATCCGGTTATCAACGAACTATTGCAATATCCTCGTTAAACTGCTTTATTAGAAATCGAAAGGAAATGTTTTGCCCCCTTTTATCGTTATGTAACAAAAAGAACTAAAGCCTTTTTATTTATGCCTGAGAAGATAGAGAAGTTTGAAGAGATGATTGAAGACCCCACCGCGCATCAGCTAAAAGCTTATTACGATGCCAAAGAAAAAGCTTGTGTTGATGCCATGAAATCCACGAAATCAAAAAATCCACATAATAAAGGCTCAAATCTGGCAGATTTTTGGGATTATGTTTATAAGCAATTTTATGAAATACAATAATTGATAAGTTTATTTTATCATATTTTCCCAAAAGCTTGCAGTATTTACTGCAAGCTTTTTTTATATGGTATTTCCATTAAAATATTCCAATAGTGGTAGTTGGTATGGACATTATTTTATAAGTTAGATTATATCGTATTTGTATAATACTGGAAAAGGTTTAAAAGTAAATTAGATATGGACATTAAGTTTGTAAATAGAGAAAAAATTTATACTTCAAAGAAAAGATCTTCGAAGTTTAAGCCTCTGTTGGAAGCTCTTGATCAGCTTGAAGTTGGTGGCGATGCCATTGAAATAGATTACAAAAATGATAAAAGTGTAAATTCTATGCGAACGGCAGTTTATCAATATAATCAGAAAAAGGGAGTTAAAATTAAGAGCGGTAAGGATTCAAAGAATAAAAAAATCTATTTCTACAGAGAACGATAGCAATGCTGATCACCGTTGTAGGTGTACAACAGTTTTTCAATTCTGATATTTTTTATGGAAGATCTTTCGTCCGTCGATACAAGTCTGATGCAGAAAGAGGTATTGGAGGGATTGTCGAAACCTCAAAAGCGGTTACCCAGCAAATATTTCTATGATACAAAGGGGTCAGATCTGTTTGAGCAAATTACCCGTCTTGATGAATATTATTTGACCGATTGCGAAAAGGAGATACTGCAAAACAATATAAAGGAGATATCAGATCGCATTGGCCCGGAAGTGATGCTGATAGAACTGGGAAGCGGTAGCAGCTATAAAACCCGGTTTTTGCTCGAAGAATTGACAGATTTATCAACATATATTCCGGTCGATATTTCAGAAGAATTTTTGCTAAAGAACGTCAATCAGCTGCGACTGGAATACCCCAAAATATCTATCATTCCCGTCTTTGCAGATTATACCTCCCACTTTGAGCTGCCGGTCTCCGAAAATTCGAGTCAGAAGCAGGTCGCATTTTTTCCGGGATCAACCATCGGTAATTTTGATCCAGAAGAAGCTTGGGCATTTTTGAATAACGTAGCCGATATTACTGCCGAAGATTCTGAAATGCTTATAGGCGTGGATTTGAAAAAAGATACCGATGTGCTGCAAGCGGCCTACAATGATCAGCAGGGAATTACAGCCCAGTTTAACAAAAATATATTGATGCATCTAAATCGAGTACTGGATGCCAATTTTGATATCGAACAGTTTAGGCATAAAGCATTTTATAATGAAGACGCCGGACGTATAGAGATGCACTTGGTATCATCCCAAAAACAAACGGTGATTATTGGTGACAAAACGATAGATTTTGAAGAAGATGAATCTATCCACACCGAAAATTCTTACAAGTATAGCCTTGAGGAATTTGAGGAGTTAGTTGCCGACTGGTACTCGGTAGAGAAGGTTTGGACGGATGAGAAGGACTATTTTTCGCTTCAGTATTTGATTAAAAAGTAAGCTGTTATGGATAAAGTAGAACCGGGCCCCGGACAAGAATCAGTGTGGGATTATCCACGTCCGCCTAAGCTGGAGGACTGTGATGAGCGCATTCGGGTAGTTTTTAATGGAAAGACAATAGCAGATACAAATGATGCCAAACGTGTGTTGGAAACAAGTCATCCGCCGGTCTATTATATTCCTCAAAAAGATGTTGTAATGGATTTTTTGCAGCCGTTGCCAGATACTTCCTATTGTGAGTGGAAGGGACAGGCTAATTATTTTGATGTTACGGTAAATGGGGAAAAAGCAAATAAGGCGGCTTGGTGTTATCCGGAACCGACCCAGCGTTTTGAGTCAATAGCGCATTATCTGGCATTTTATCCCCAGAAAATGGAGGCCTGTTTTGTAGGAGATGAAAAGGTGGATGCCCAACAGGGCGGTTTCTATGGAGGCTGGATAACAACTAATATTGTTGGGCCGTTTAAAGGAGGGCCGGGCAGTATCGGCTGGTAAAAGAAAGACCAAAGGAAGTATGATTCGATTTTTTAGAAACAATACAGAAGAGGAATCAAGCCGATCTTGGGGCTTTGTAGTAATGGTTGTTGCTATCGGGCTAATTGTGGGATCTTTTTTGGTACAGGTGGCCATGGGATTATGTCCTGTTCCATAGAGAAAGTATTATTAGAGATGCTTTAAAGGCCTGTACTCAACTTTTGTTTTAGATGACAATTATTGTAGTATTTTGAGGTATTCATAGCCCTCAATAAAGGTTATCTCATCCATGATCCGGCTTCAAAATGTTACCAAAACGTTCAATAGCGATACGACGGCCGTTGATAATATTTCATTTCATGTTAAGGAGGGAGAGACGTTTGGGCTTGTTGGCACCAGTGGTTGCGGAAAAACGACCACGCTGAAAATGATCAATCGGCTGATCGAACCCACATCAGGAACCATTACTATAAACGGCAATAGTATCACTTCTCAAGAGCCCCAGAAACTGCGCCGTAATATCGGATATGTGATTCAGGATGTGGGGCTGTTTCCGCATTATACGATTGAGCAAAATATTTCTACCGTGCCGAAATTACTGGAGTGGAATGAGCGCAGGGTACAATCACGCAGTGAGGAACTTTTGGAAATGGTTGGGTTATCTCCTGAAATTTTCTCCGAACGGTTTCCCGAATCGCTAAGCGGGGGACAGCAGCAGCGCGTGGGATTGGCCCGAGCCCTGGCTGCCGATCCGTCGATTATACTTATGGACGAGCCGTTTGGCGCCCTTGATCCCATCACAAAGAGACAAATTCGAACAGAAGTCAGCAAACTGTTCAAACAGATCAAAAAGACCATTGTGTTAGTTACGCACGATATATTTGAGGCGTTTGAAATGTGTGATCGCTTATGTCTGCTTGATGAGGGCAAGATGCAGCAGATTGGAACGCCAAAAGAACTACTCTTCCATCCGGCAAGTGATTTTGTTGATTCCTTTTTGGCCTCGAACCGATTTCAGCTGGAGCTATTGAGCATAACGATTTCTAACATATTAGAACTTAAAGAAAACTCAGAGCTGTATTGGAGTCCGCCATCGGAAAAGGACCAGCAAGATGATATTCAAGCAGACAAATCACTTTATGAGATCCTTGAAGAAATGGAGCAGCGTAACCACGAAAATGGGGCTATTATCCACCGTATTGACGGACGGGTAGCGGATTCCCTAAGCTTTAGCGACCTTCTAAATCGTTTTCAATCCTATAAAAAGGATCTGAAAATAGGAGGTGAAGATGGTTGATTTCTGGAACTTTGTTATTACCAATCACGCAGAACTTCTTGACCAGACCGGAGAGCACGTCGGACTTACGTTTGTGTCATTGCTTATAGCAGTGATTATTGGTATTCCGTTAGGGGTCATTGCCACCCGTTTTAAGAGTATATCCAGCCCGGTTTTGGGAGCCGTTGGAATTATCCAAACCATCCCCAGCATTGCTTTATTGGGATTTATGCTGCCACTGCTGGGTATTGGCGCATTGCCAGCAATCGTGGCGCTGTTCCTGTATGCGCTGCTTCCCATTGTTCGCAATACGTACTCCGGAATTGAAGAAGTGGAATCGTCGGTGAGAGAATCGGCGCGTGGAATGGGGATGACCGGCGGACAAATTTTGCGCAAGGTTGAGCTGCCGTTGGCTTCGCCGGTAATTTTTGCGGGCATCAGAACTGCAACGGTGATTAATGTGGGAGTGGCTACGCTCTGCGCACTCATTGGGGCGGGAGGATTGGGAGAGTATATATTTCGAGGTATCGCGCTAAATAACTCAGTGATGATTATGGCCGGTGCCTTGCCCGCTGCGTTGTTAGCTTTGGGATTTGATTTCGTGCTGGGACTGGTTGAGCGAAATATTTCCACGCTAATGAAACCGCTCAGCTACGGATTGGCCGTGGTTGTGATTTTTGTCTCCCTCTATTCTGTGTCGACCGTGTTTAGCGAAGATCAGTTACGTATCGGGGTGCCGCCCGAATTTTTGGAGCGGGCCGATGGATTCGATGGGCTTCAAAAACATTATGACTTCGATATGCCGGTGGTAGAAATGAATGCCTCGCTGATGTACGAAGCCCTGCAGAATGGTCGCGTAGATGTGGCGGTAGGCTATTCTACCGACGGACGGATTGAAGCTTTTGATCTTAAAGTATTGGAGGATGACAAACGTTACTTTCCGCCCTATGAGTGTGCACCTGTGGTGAGGCAGGACTTTGCTCAACAGAATCCCGATATATTACAGGCGATAAATAAACTGGCTGGAACCATCGATACTGAAACAATGATCCGTCTGAACAGTGCTGTAGATCACAAGGGAAAAGATGAACGGACTGTTGCCGAAGAGTTCTTACATCAAAAAGGATTTGAAACCGACATCAATCGCCAAGGAGATCCCGAAATGCTCATCGGGGGCAAGCTACAGACCGAGCAGTTTATTCTGGGGCATATGTATCGCATTCTTATCGAGAACTATACCGACCTGGATGTAGGATTGCGTCTTGGATTAGCGGGGACCCAAATTGTGTTTAATGCTTTGCTTAATGATGAAATTCAGCTTTATCCTGAGTATACGGGAACCGGACTGCATGTTTTATTAGAGCCTGTTGAGTCAACCATAGATAGTTTAGGAAATAATGCTCAAAAGGTGTACCGCTATGTAGCGAATGAATCCCAACAGCAATTTGACATCCGATGGCTCGAGCCGGTTGGATTTGAAAACACCTATGTTTTACTGATGCGGAGCAAGCAGGCTGAAAAATTGGGAATCGAGACCATCAGTGATTTAGCAAGGTTTTTAAATCAGTAATAGTTTCGATTTGTTACAAATATATGTTCGGCTGAATATATTCTTAATTCCCTATTTTCAATTTATAATTGCCCCTAATCACGCATCAGCTTTTTGTACTGTACCCGCTCGGGGTGATATTTAGAACCCAGCCGTTGTTCTCGATTCTCTTCGTACTCTGAGTAATTTCCTTCAAACCAATAGACCTGGCTGTTGCCTTCAAAGGCAAGCATATGCGTGGCAATACGATCCAGGAACCAGCGGTCGTGCGAAATGATGACGGCGCAGCCCGCAAAATCGAGCAGGGCTTCTTCCAATGCCCGAAGGGTATGCACGTCCAGATCATTTGTCGGCTCATCAAGGAGCAGTACATTGGATTCCTGTTTTAGCATCTTGGCCAAATGAACGCGGTTGCGCTCTCCACCCGAAATCTCGCTGCACCGTTTTTGCTGATCACTTCCACTGAAGTTAAATCGCGCAGTGTAGGCGCGTGAATTAATATCCCGGTTACCAAGCTTGATAGTATCTTTACCGCCCGAAATTTCCTCCCAAATGGTTTTTGCAGGATCAAGCGGGCGATCTTGATTCACATATCCCAGTTCCACGCTTTCGCCCACTTCGATGCTTCCGCTGTCCGGTTTTTCTTCTCCGGTAATCATTTTAAAGAGGGTGGTTTTCCCTGCACCGTTGGGACCAATAACGCCCACAATGCCGCCCGGAGGGAGACTGAAGTTCATCTCTTCAATAAGCAGTCGATCATCATAGCCCTTCGACACATCATTCGCTTCGATTACCTTGTCGCCCAGTCGGGGTCCGGCAGGGATAAAAATCTCCATATCTTCGCGCTGCTTTCGGCGTTCTTCGGAAAGCAGTTCCTCGTATTGATTAATACGTGCCTTGCTCTTGGAGCGTCGCCCTTTGGGATTTTGCTGAATCCACTCAAGCTCTTTTTGCAGCGTTTTCTGTCGCTTAGATTCCTGCTTTTCTTCCTGTTCCAATCGTTTTTTCTTTTGATCGAGCCATGAGCTGTAGTTCCCCTCAAACGGAATGCCTTCGCCCCGATCGAGCTCCAGAATCCATCCCGCTACATTATCAAGGAAATAGCGATCGTGCGTTACGGCAATGACTGTGCCCTCATAGCGGTCCAGATGTTGTTCAAGCCAAGCTACCGATTCGGCATCGAGGTGATTCGTGGGTTCATCCAACAGTAAAACATCCGGCTTTTTTAACAGCAATCGGCACAGTGCCACGCGGCGTGCTTCACCGCCCGAAAGTACTTCCACGGAGGTATCGCCGGGAGGGGTACGCAGGGCATCCATCGCCTGATCCAGCTTACTGTCTAAATCCCAGGCTCCAAGATGTTCAATCTTCTCCTGCAGCTTTTCCTGTTTTTCGATAAGCTTTTCAAAATCGGCATCGGGATCACCGAAAGCGGCATTTACTTCTTCGTATTCAGCCAGCAGATCGATCTGCTCCTGCACTCCTTCTTGTACAATTTCTTTGACTGTTTTATCAGGATCGAGCTTGGGTTCTTGGGGCAACATTCCAAAAGTGATGCCTTTATTGCGTGATATTTTGCCCTGGTATTCTTCATCGTTGCCGGCAATAATATTTAGCAGGGTACTTTTTCCTGATCCATTGTTGCCTAAAACGCCGATTTTAGCTCCGTGGAAAAAGGAGAGGTAGATGTCCTTGAGAACATAATTATTGGGTTTGTAAACTTTGCTTACGCCCTCCATCGAAAAAATAATTTTTTGATCGCTCACGCTATCTGGAATTTTAAATTAGGAATTAGAACTATAGAGTGGATATAACTTCCGCTTATTTTCAACCCCTAATATAAGGATAATGTGTGGGGAGTTAATAGAGAAAAATTTCTTAAAATATCCTTTGTGTTAGAGATTTGCGCTCTTCTTTTTTTTAGTGCAAAAAGTGAAACAAAACGTATCGGTGAGAATTATATCACTGATTACTTTCCGCCTTTTGGCTTGATTCAAAAGGTTCGTAAAAGATCAAGGCTGAGAATTATGAAAGCAACTCCGAACGACCGTCTGTCGCATTTTAACATTCCTATTTCTATCCTATCTATTAGTGCGGGAGGTACCGGTACGAAATACGCTGTTTCGTCTAAAGTTCTCCGTTCTGGATTCTAAGGCCCAAACGATCCTCTTTAAAAAGAATTAGTATCCTATATTTTGGAGAAGGAATTTTGGTGTCCATTTTTTGTCACCAAAAAATAGACGAAAAAAGTGCTGGGGGAATCGTAGATTTTGTTCTATATAGAATGTTAACTCATTAGTAGTTTTGAAACGCGAAGAAGTTTCTAAGTATCTTTCTCGCGATTCGCCCCAGACCCCCAATAGAAAAATTCCTGATTAGAATTTCTAATGCTATCCTTTAGATTTCTTCGGTATTGTAGTTATAAGTTAATTTCTTACCCGCTCCGTTAAGCCCTTTAAGAAATACCGCAGAATCTGATCGCCGCATTCGCGGTAGTTATCATGCCCCTTACGACGGAAAAGAGCACTCATCTCGTGCTTGGATATCGAAAATCCACCCCGCTCGAGGGTATCATGCATATCTTTTTCACGCAGTTTAAATGCTACCCGAAGTTTCTTAAGCACCATGTTATTGGTGACCGGTGTTTTGATAGGTCGCGGCGGATGTTTTTTACTCTTGCCTCGCTTGTGATAGATGAGTCCATCTAAAAAATGAGCCATAAGTACGTGACCGCAATCTTCTCCCTTCTCATCATCAGGCAGATCCTGACTCTTAAAAATATGGGCTACCTCACCTCGTTCGGGTTTGTATCCTCGAAGCTTGAGAATATTTGCTATCTCAATATCATTAAGATCCAGCATGTAGCGGATACTTTGGATGACGTCGTCGTTTCTCATGAATTATATAGAATAAGATGGGAATTGCAGATCAATATTGTGCCTAAAGATAGGGTTTTGGGCAGGACTTTCGAATTATGACGGGCAAGAATTTGCACTCAATGGAATAAAAGCCTACTTATTGAAACGAACGAAGGTTTTAATTTCTTAAGAAATACGAAGCAAAGTTATAACATGTTTTTGAAGTTTTGTTTATTGTTATTTCCTGATCAACATAATTAACTGGTGATTGTGTATGGATGAACAAACTCCGGGAGAAGCAACGCTGCAAGAGCAGGTTGAAGAACGAGAATCCACCGTTCAGCAAAAATACGGTACGTTTGGCGGGGTATTTGTTCCAACCTTACTTACCATTTTGGGCGTTATCTTATTCCTGCGTCAAGGCTGGGTGATCGGGAACGCCGGGCTACTGGGCGGATGGCTGATCATCACGCTTGGTTTTGTGATTGTGACTTTTACGGCCCTTTCGATGTCGTGTATTACTACTAACATTCGCATCAAAGCGGGCGGGGCCTATTCCATCATCTCGCAATCGCTTGGATTGGAAGTAGGCGGCAGTGTGGGTGTGCCCCTATATCTTGCACAGACCTTTGCCATCACCATGTATATTTTCGGTTTCAGAGAAGGGTGGCTGTATATCTTCCCTGAGCATTATGCCATTTTAGTTGATATTTCAGTATTTGCCATTCTTTTCATGGTGGCCTTTTTGAGTGCCAAGCTGGCGTTTCGCATACAGTATATTATTTTAGCAGTTATTGTCGGCGCATTAATTTCTGTGGGAGCTACCGTTTTTACCGGAGCTATGGAGCATAGCATACAGTGGTGGGGGGACTTCCCCGGTGCGCCCGAGGATAATTTTCAGGGCGTCAGCTTTTGGGTGGTCTTTGCCGTGTTGTTCCCGGCGGCCACAGGTATCATGGCCGGAGCCAATATGTCGGGTGAGCTCAAGAATCCCAAGAAAAGTATACCGCTGGGCACCCTTTCTGCTATTGCGATCAGCTATGTGATTTATATGGCGAGTGGCTATTGGATGGCTAAGATTGCCCCGGTTGATGAGCTGGTAAGCAACTATAATGTGATGATCGATTATGCGTTTTGGGCACCGGCGGTACTGGGCGGCTTGCTGGGCGCTACCTTTTCATCGGCGCTGGCCTCTATCGTAGGGGCACCGCGTATTCTACAGGCGCTGGGCGATCACAAGATATTTCCGGGAGGAGAGATATTTTCAAAGCTGGCCGATAACGGGGAGCCGCGCAATGCCATTCTATTAACCGGCGGGCTGGTGCTGGCGACGCTTCTGCTTCGGGATCTAAACACCATTGCTCCGCTCATTACCATGTTCTTTTTAATCACCTATATGATGATCAATCTGGTGGTATTTATTGAGCAACGGATGGATATGATCAGCTTCCGCCCCACCTTTAATATTCCCAAATTTGTGCCATTTCTGGGAACAGTGGGCTGCCTGTTTACCATGTTTATTATCAATTCTACCTTTGGACTTATTGCCCTGGGTTTTGTGATAGTCACCTATCTGTATCTATCCAACAGAAAACTAAAAGTGCCTTACGGTGATATGCGAAGCGGCCTTTTTGTTTCGCTTGCCGAATGGGCGGCCAAAAGGGTATCCTCGCTGCCCGAAGAGAATGAACGCGCCTGGAAGGCCAACTTGTTGGTTCCGGTTAGAAGTTCACGGGAGCTGCGCGGCAATTTTAGTTTGATAAGAAACCTTGTATATCCCAAGGGATCGGTTAAGCTGGTGGGGGTGTCTCAAACAGAAAGTGACAGTAATTTCAGGGATTCACTGATGGACTTTGCGATGTCGTTCAGCCGGGAGAGTATTTATGCCCGCTGGAGTGTTATCGATTCTGATAAATTTAAAGAAGGAGTGCTGAATTCACTGCAAACATTGCAGGGTACCTTTTTCAAGCCCAATATTTTATTCTTGCGATTACCTGCTCACAAAAGGTATGACGATGAAATACTGTCGATTATTAAGCAGGCCCGGCTGAATAATATGGGGATTCAGTTATATGTAGAAGATACCATCGCCCAGCTCGGCCGCAGTGCGTCGGTAAATGTGTGGATCCGAGAGCAGAGTCCTGATTGGGATTTAAGTATGGAGCTTGGCAATGTGGATCTGGCCCTGCTAACCGCCTACAAATTAAAAGTGAACTGGGATGCCCAGATGCGTGTGATTACCGTAGTGGATGAGCCACAGGTAGATGAGGCCTACCGCTACCTGGAGAATCTGCTTGATGTGGCGCGCTTGCCCGACGCTATCGCTCATGTTGAGATCGGATCGTTTAAAGAGGCGATGCAAAATGCTCCTCAGGCGGACCTGGATTTAATGGGACTACCCGAAGATCCCGATCTTGAAGAGCTGCGCTCATTTGTAGATAAAACACAGTCGGCCTGTGTATTTGTGGCCGATTCGGGCAACGAAAATATCCTGGCGTAACACTGCTAAAGATCTTTCGTAGCAAAAATTGCACAAGAAAAAAGATTGAAATACTGCTTTAGGGCAGTTATTCATCATTGTAAATATAAATGCAATTTTTTAGGAAAATGGCTTTAGAATCTGCCAAAAAGATCGCATCGGAATATAAACTGAATCTTACCTTAAAAAACACAACCGCATTTGCAGCGCTCTTATTTGTGATGCACGAGCTGCACGAGATTTCGCATACGGCCGTCGGTAGAATTATTTGTGGATGCTGGGGCGAACGCAACTTTAACAGCTGGGGACTCTGCTGCGAAGGTGATTTGACAATTTTAGCCTCAATAGCAGGTCCTCTTTTTACCTACATGGTAATTTATCTTGGGTACTATCTGCTGAGTAGTCGCTACGATAATTCTCCCGGGATAAAGTCTGTTGGCTTCGCATTAATATTTGGCAGCATGCCCTTTGCTCGAATTTTTACCGCAATGATGGGAATGGGAGATGAGCTCATGGAACTCGAATATTTCCTGGGTGACTATCTTGGAGATAATATGCTTTGGGCCCTTGCTATTGTGATGGTAACCGCGATCTGTCTGCCGCCGCTGTTACGCTGCTGGAATAGTATAACCTCATCCCAGCGGGTATGGGGTTTTACCGGATTTCTTTTACTGCCGTTTATCTTTGATCTGCTGGTCGTCATTATCGGGATGAATGCGCTGTATCAGCAGGGCGTGTTGGACCAGACAGGTATCATCGGGTCGCCCGTTATTGTGAATCTCTGGACACTGCTGTGGGTCGTTATGTTAGCATTTACTGCCAAGGAATTAAAAACGCTAATTGTTCCGGCGGAACAAAAGCAGTAATTATTCGAGAAGATACTTACCCTTGAATAGGTACGGAGGCCTTGTTGTTGGCTGACAAATTTGGTAGCTATGGTTATACCACAAACCAATCAGATAGTAATATGAGAAAAATTATTTCAGCGGCATTACTAGTCGGAGGCATCCTGTTACTGTATTTCGGATACCAGGAATACCAGTCGTTTCAGTCAGAGGTTGACCAACTGTTTGGCGGTTCGGGCTCCGATAAAGCCATCTGGATGCTGGTAGGCGGCGGCGCGGCAACTATTGGCGGATTGATGGGATTATTGAGGGATAAAATAAAATAAGTTTTTTGTATAGCTTTATGTCTTGACGTGATATTGTCCATTTTTTGTCAGCAAAAAATGGACGAAAAAACTGTTGGGGGAATCGTAGATTTTGTTCTGGTTAAAGTTGACATAATACTGTTTGCTCTAATGCGTTCATCGTTTTTTGCGGTTTTCTTCCCGCGATTCGCCCCAAACCCTGGTTAAAATCGGCTATCAATTCGACAGATAATAGTTGAATTGATAGTAATAAAGGCGATGGCAGAATAGGGGGGGAACCGTATTGCGGGAAAGCATTTAATTTCTGATTATACCTTTATAAACTGTTTGTATAAGCATCCTAAAATCGGAAATCTTTATGCGATTCTTCTTAAAAATAGTACTGCTTGCCGCCCTGCCAATCGGCGGTTACTGGCTCTACAAAAACTGGGAGCAGCCGACCGAAATGGAAGACCAGCCCGAACCGGCGGAAGAAAATAAAGACACTTCCCAATCCCCTGCAGGGAGGGGTGCCGAGGAACGAGGCGGGGTGGGTTCGGCCGAGCAGATCATTGAAGAGCTGAGTAATATTGACGGCGTCACCAGCCGCGTGGCTGAAAATCTTTTTAAGATGGGAATCAAAAGTAAAGAAGCTCTGATGCAACTTTCGGAAGAGGAACTCCGATCAGTGAAAGGCATCGGACCCAAAAGAGCGGAGAAGATTCTTAATTTAGAGTGATTTTGGTTCAGATGGGAATCCCTGAGGGGCAGCCCCAATCAGTTTTAGTCAGTCCTGCCCTGTAGATTATCCGTGATCAAACGCCATATAACTTAAATAATAGTCTTTTTAAGGTATGGGTTCTCTTCCGACCTTCATCCTGAGGTACATAGATCAGCCATACCTTATTACAGCATCGAACCCACCCAAATCTGCGTAACATTCAGTCAATTTAAACACCCTAAAACGTCAAAATCTGCTCCAGTTCACGATTTTGGTAGTAGTGGCGTCCCTTAATCTGGCGTTTCTCCAGTACCCCCATCTCATCCAGCTTGTTGAGATAGCTGCGGGCCGTATTCTCAGCATACAGACCAGCCTCTGTCAGATGACTCACCTTCGTAAAGGGTTGAGTAAAGATAGCGTCAATCAGCTGACGCGGGCGCTGGAAATTCTGCTCTGTTTCCACCGCTTCCAAAACCGCCTCCCTGGCCTCAAGGATATCGTTAATTTTGCGATACGTCAGACGTGCTGTAGAATCCACCGCCCGAAGGATATACAGTATCCATGACTCCCAGTCGCCCCGCTGAGATACTCCCGCCAGCGTATCGTAATACTCCTGCTTGTGATCAATGATATAACGACTTAGGTAGAGAATGGGAAGCTCCAGAAGATCCGCCTGCGTGAGATAGTGGATATTCAGGATACGACCCGCGCGCCCGTTACCGTCGCGAAATGGATGAATAGCCTCAAACTGAAAATGAGCAATGGCCATCTTCAACAGGGGTTCTTCGGGTGGTATGGAGTCATCATTCAGAAACGCTACGAGGTTCTCTAGCTTCTTGCGAAGCACATCCTTGCCTTTGGGCGGCGTATATACCCGCTTTCCGGCATTGGGACCGCTGCCGCCCTGACGAATATAAGTAGTTGCAAAGGGCGGACGGATACCTTCGCGGGTCTCTTTAATCTCCCGGTACAGGCTGATAAAGTAATCCACATCAAAATTGCCGTGTTCCTTCAGGTATTCGTGTCCTTTCCATATCGCTTCTCGATACCGAAGTACTTCTTTGGTAGGGCCGGATACATGATCATCAATCCGGTTGTCGCTGAATGCCTGGTACAGGTCATCATCCGTAGTAAACACATTTTCGATAGCGCTGGAATCCCTTGCCTCCTGCAGAGTAATGCTGTTAATGAGCAGCGCTTGGTTGGGGATGGCTACGCTTCGTCCCGTCAATAGTCCCATTGCTTCCTTTGCCTGACCAAGTTGCTCATATATCTCTACCGTTTTATAAAGCTCATCATCAATGGGCAGCAGCGGAAGGTCGTTCCAAGGGGCGTTGCGATCGGGATTAACGTGATAAAGGGGCTGATTGGGCATTAAAATACCTGTTATTTAATGTATGGTATGATTTCCAGCCTTAATTTAGTGATTATAATTCTAAATAGACATTAAAAAGTAAAAATTTTAATGTATGGTTAGGGTTTTGACCTTAATATCCAGGTGGAGATGCCCCTCAGGCATTAAATAGCCTTTAAATGTTGGCGGGTTTATTTTTTAATTAGTGATCAAAAATAAATTGGGACGGCTGAAAATGCTGAACTAGTCGCACTATTCGTTATGCCGAAATATTGAAATCTCTTCCAGGTAGAGTTACGGGATGCAATTAGGCGGTGTGGAGACTCGTATTGCAGGAGGATGAACATATTAGTTTGTTGTTTAAATATTCTTGGCGTTCCGTTTCTGTAACTTAAAGCAATTTGTATTATTCCTTTTACCTTGATGCAAAAGGAACCAAAAGATCAAGGCTGAGAATTGTGAACCCACAATGGTCTGCAGGATACCGCGCATTTTAATGGTCCTTTTTTTTGGTAGCAATTCATACAATTGGTCACCGGTATAAAATGCACAAACGATATCCTTTGTCCTTTACACACAATTCTTAGGCCTGATGATAAACAGAAATAATTTTCATTTTATGTTATCCTGTACAGAAAGATTTTAGGATCGGGATCTCAAAAAATCTCTCATTCTCTTAAATTATTCCAAGTTTTCTATCTCGTACCGTGGCACCGCTGCGGTACGTTGTTTAACAATTTGTAGTGTTCCTTCTGTCGTAGCCCGAGAATTCGGGGTTTTAGTACTACTAATTTCACGGTTTTAAAAACTTTAGGGGGTCTGGGGGAATCGCGGGAAGTATGGATTAGCGTAATGACGAATGTCGAAAAGCAATCCCTTCTTTTCTGCTATAGAAAGAACAATATCTACGATTCCCACCAGCACTTTTTTCGTCTATTTTTTGGTGACAAAAAATGAACATCCAAAGAAGTCAGAGGCTTGCACGGATACTATAGAGAAATTAATAATCCCCCTAAACTTATTACACTTAGCGACCTTGGTGCCTTAGTGGTAATCTGTATGTTCCGGCTGTTCAAAGACTCGTTTCCCGAGTTCGCGTTCTTTTTTGGTAAGAAAGGATCCCTGTCCTTTTTGGCGGAAAAAACGGCAGGCCCGCCCGATGACATAAAAGAGAAGAAAGACAAGTACAGTGGCTATAACAGTTGCTACCGGTTGGCCGGTAATATTTTGATACACTGCCTGACCGTAGGCCACGCCTTCGTTTAGCAACTCCATCACGCGGTTTACCGCATCACCGCCATAACGCTGGTTAAAGGTTGCGGCGGTAAGCGTGTTATAATCCTGAATAACTGTGCCGATATAGGTAAGTGTATCGGGCCATTTTGTAACTTGACGCAGAACTTCGCCAATGGAGCCGAAGCCAGTACCGATTTTGCTGAAAAAAGATCCACCGGCTCCAAGGACAATCATGGCGATAACACCGGCAGCAAGTTTAAACAGGTATTCCAGCAGGAATAAAATGGGTTTTGATGCAAGTGTAAGTAAACGGGATAAATTCATACGCCTGTCTGCTGAGGTTCCAAAGTATGCATTTTCTTCTGGGATGATGAAATGTTCTACAACCAATATAGTGAAAATGTGTATTGCTGCCATTTTGTGGATGAGTAACGGGGAGATAGGTATTAATATCAAAAAGAGTAGAGAAGATTTATGAAGTAACTTTTTGATTTTTAGCTTAATAAATGGATTTAAAAATCTGCGAAATGTGATGGAAAACTAGAGGTGGTTCAGATGATGAATTTCTGATAAGTTCATAAAATTAAGGCGCTAGAGTGATACTCTTCACGAGGCTAGAAGATCTCTTTAACAGGTTTAGAGCACTCTCTGACTTATATCAGCGAGTACAAAGAGTTCTTTATTAGGATGTGAGGTTCGGTTGGTAGGGATCTTCGTGGCTTTGACAAGGTAATTTGTAATCTTTCCTTAAATAGCTCACCTTGGAAATAGAATTTCTGAAAATAATATTACAAGAATGAATTCATTACTTGAGCTTTGTACTAAATTATACGATCCAGAAAATTGGTCAGAAGAATCAGAGATGTCGCTAGAAAGTCTTTTTGGTTCTGATGGAGGCCGTTATTCACTTCGATCTCGGGATGAAGTTCAACTGCGAACCCCCAAAGCTAAAGTCCCATTTTCTGCTATTATCCATGAGTCAAATCCAACAAGTGGTGGCTACAGTGGGATGAGTTTTGTAATCTTTCCTGTGGAAGATGGGCCTGCTATGATCGCCATGGGAGTTGGCACGCAAGGTTTGAGTCCTGATGAAAATATCATTGGCAAGCCTGGTCACTCCCGTAAGATGAATGCTATTGTGCGATGGCTAAATGATCAATATTCTGGGGATAAACCCATTGCTTGGGCAAAGAAAGATGCTGTTCGAACGGATATCACCGTACCGCAAAATGTAGTGAATGCCTATCCTGAATATCGAAATGTATTTGAACGATATGGGGAAGAAATATACGGCTTCTGTATTGCCGAAGACGAAGTGGTAGAACCGGCATTAAAGGCATTTCTGGATTTTAATTTTGAAGAACGAGGATATACGCCATTAAGCAATGCCCAGGATGAGTTTGAGAATATAAAACGAAGCTACTTTTCTTATCTGATGCCAACGGTTACTCAAGCAAAGGTCGGTAAGCTTTTAAAGCAGCGAAAATATGTCGTGCTGCAAGGACCGCCGGGCACTGGGAAAACGCGTCTGGCTAATAAACTGTTGGCAGAAGATTATGGTGATCGAGGAATGACTATACAATTCCATCCTAACATCACCTATGAAAATTTTATTGGTGGATTGTTTCCCAAGTCAACCCAAAGTGAATTGGGCCTGAACTTCGAAATTACTCGGGGTCATCTTCTTGATGCAGTCGAAAAAGCATATTCAACAGATGGAGATGTTCTTCTGGTTATTGACGAAATTAATCGAGCCGATTTGGCAAAAGTTCTTGGCGAAGCGATCTATGGATTGGAGCCGTATGAAGATCGCACAATTCAATTGCCTTATGATTTTGGCGGTGATATAGGACAGGAGCTGACCTTTCCAGACAACCTGCATATTCTGGGAACCATGAATACGGCAGACCGAAGTATTGCTATTTTGGATGTCGCTATTCGTCGCCGTTTTGCTTTCTTGAGTATGTGGCCACAGTCAGAGGTGGTGCAGGACAAAGGAAGTGATATTACACAAGATGCTTACCACAAACTGTTGTCGATTTTTATCAACTATGCTTCTGAAGATGCTTTTGATCTGATGCCGGGTCATTCCTATTTCATTGCTCATGAAAATGTCGATCCTGCTACCCAAATGCAGACGAATTTGATTCCACTTCTGAAAGAGTATTTGGCACAGGGATATGTAGCTAATTTTGCGGATGCTATCCATGCGTATATCCAAGAAATTGAACAGCTTTAATGCGTTTGATTTATGGCAAGAAAGCAGACAAATACCGAGTGGGCCCAGTCGTTACAGTCTAATCATGCAGATGTATTAGAACTTCATGATAATGAAACGGCCTATTTGAGTACGGAATTTCTATCGCGGTATGTGAATGCTCGAAATGAGGATGCGATTACGGCTAAGCTTGGTCGGCAGTTCCTGAATCTTAATAGAGATACATTAAGCAAACTCGATATTGAACCCGAAATCTATTATTCGGGCGATCAATTAAAGTTAAAGCTGTCTGCACATACGCGCATTGGCGCTATTCCACTTTTGTCTCCCATTACTCATAAAAATGAGTTTAGTCTGATCATAAAACCGCGCTTTGGTTGGCAGGGCATTGGTCCTATTTTATCGAAAACAGGATGGCGAACGCTGCCCAATATCCTGAATATGCCGCAATTGAAAATATCTGAGCGTCGGGTTCCGCCCTGGGTACTATCGAGTGTTATTCTTGGTCGCTTGGACGAGCTAATTCGCCATCTTGATCGACGGTTTGAAATGGATGAGAGGTATCGATCAAAACCGAAGGGTAAAGTAGATTGGGCTGACTATGCTCAGAAACAGGTAACTAAGGGCAAGTTTTTGAATTTCAAGTGTCGCTATCCTGATCTGCAAGAAAACCGAGAACTAAAATCGATTGTCCATTTCGTATTGAAGAAACAGCGGCAAAGTCTGGAAACACAACGAGATTTTGGGGCCCATGTGCTACAGCTTATTGATTATTGCAATCAGCTAATACAGAAAGTTTCTGGTTGTCCCCCCAAACGTCCCAACAATCTACAGATTGATTACTTACAATCATCCATCTTGCAAGGTGAAGCTATTGAAAAAGGATTGGAAGCGGTGGTTTGGGCGAATGAGAATAAAGGATTGGCCGGCCTGGGAGATTTGAGCGGATTGCCTTGGATGCTAAATATGGAGGAGCTTTTTGAATCTTATGTAGAAGCAATGTTGCAGAAAATAGTTCAAAAGACCGGAGGGCATCTTAAAAGTGGCCGCAAACGAGAGACGACTGTTCCAATTCGTTGGGATCCACCTTTCATCGGTTCTCAAAGTTCCTTAATTCCAGATCTTGTAGTCGAAAAAGAAGACCATGTCCATATCGTGGATGCTAAATACAAAGACCACTGGGAAGATTTGAATACAGACGGTTGGTATAATTTCAGTGATCAGATTCGCGAACGGCATCGCAATGATTTGCTTCAGGTATTAGCTTATGCTTCCATTCCAGAGAGCAAAGAAATTAGTTGCAGTTTAATGTATCCCTGCCGGCAACAAACATGGAAATCGCTGATCGAGCGGGGCCGTCATATTCACTCTGCTACCATTACGCATGGTGATAGACGGATTAATCTAAATCTTACCGCGATGCCATTTATATTGCAAGAAAATGAGCTGGATTATTTTAAAACGTTATTCACAACAGAATGACCAAAGAAGAAATCCTAAATAACTTTCAATCCCTCACCGTCTGGAAAAGCGGTGACCGGCGGGCTCCCCACAAGCCTCTACTGGTGTTGTTGGCGCTTGGCTATTTCCAGAACCACGATCAGCGGTTGCTTCCGTATAAAATGATTGAAAAAGAGCTTGAGCGATTGCTTGAAGAATTCGGCACTCCGCGCAATGCCGGCAATACACATTATCCATTCTGGAGATTGCAAAACGATGGAATGTGGGAAGTGGAAAATGCGGATGCATTAACATTGAACAGCAGTGGAGGGGTGAGAAAGACCGAACTAAGAAATAAAGATATTCGGGCTGGTTTTTTGCCTGAGGTGTATAACCTTCTAAAAGAACAGCCTTCGCTTGTCAGCCAAATTTGTTCGGAGTTGCTGGATGCCCATTTCCCGGATACTATCCACGAAGATATTATCCATGAAGTGGGGCTGAATCTCGAAGATGAGGCGGTGACGAGAAAGCCTCGGGATCCGAATTTTAGATTGTCTGTACTTGAGGCATACGAACACCGTTGCGCGGTCTGTGATTTTGATGTCCGTATCGGTTCCAAGACTATTTGCATTGAAGCGGCGCATATCAAATGGCACAGCCACGGTGGTCCGGATGACGTTACGAACGGCCTTGCCTTGTGTACGATGCATCACAAATTATTTGATCTCGGGGCGTTTACCGTAGATGACGAGCAGCAGTTCCTGGTATCCGAAAAAGTTATTGGTACCGACGGCTTTGATCTATGGCTGGGGCGGTTTCACGGCGACCGGATCAGCCAGCCGGTCCGCGGGGTATATGAGCCAGGTGTCGATTATATCGCGTGGAATAGAGATCAGGTGTTTAAGAGTCCGAGCCGGGTAGTTTAATTATTGATCTGTCGCCATTATTTGTCTCTTTCCTTCGTCCATCGTATATAACTGGATGTAAAAGTCATTCAATGAAGGATTATAGCTATGTCGGAAATTACTACCATTGGCGGAGTACTTGATGAGCTTGACGATATCATCGAAATTACAGTGAATGAGGGCAGTCAGCTGGCGATTTTTGCCTTTGTATATCGTAGAACGACGGCCAAGATAGCGGAAGGGATAGAGAGGGGACAGTTCGAAGATGCCCGACGGATGGAGCGCTTTGATGTCGATTTTGCCAAGAAATATATTCGCGCCTTCTGGGGCTACCGGCATGATAAACCGGTATCATTGGTATGGAAGATCGCGTTCGATGCGGCGAAAGATCCCGGCGGTCGAAAGCCGGTTATCTTACAGCACCTTCTGCTGGGTATGAATGCACATATCAACCTGGATCTGGGTATTGCGGCGGCCGAGACGGTTCCGGACGGACAAATTCAGCCCCTTAAAAAAGACTTTATGATGGTGAATACCCTCTTGGAACAGCTGATCAATGAGATGCAGGAACGCATTGCCCGAGCATCGCCGCTGCTGTTTTTGATCGACTGGATAGGAAAGCAAAGCGATGAGGCCATTGTTAATTTCAGCATCAGGAGGGCGCGGGACTTTGCATGGAATGCGGCTGTGACCCTGGCGAATGCAGATGATCAAGAGAAGGAATATATTATCCGCGAGATGGATGAACATATAGCAAAGGTTGCCAAAAAGATTGTTGCTCCTCCGGGCTTTCTGCTTCCCAATGTTCTTAGCCTGATACGAACGTTCGAGGAAAAGGAGATTCGGGTGATTATTGATAAGCTAAAGTAATCTATTAGGTATAGGATCTTGGGATCGAAGCTGATCCACAGAGATAACCTTTGAAGAGATATTAGGTTCGACTAAATATCTCTTTCAGCCGATCATCCAGTCGCCGTCGGTGCGAGCCCGCCCAGTAAATCTGTCCGCATTCGGGGCACTGCGAAAAATCATCAAAATGTTTTTTGGTCAGCGGTTCGAGCTGATCGATAACATCTTCTTTGGCAACCGATTGCAGCAGGCCGTTGCAGTTGGGGCAGCGACAGAAAGGATCAGCGTCGTCAAAAAGATCGTAGCGCTGAAACACTTCTAGCAGTTGGTCGGCGGGATCATCGGATCGCGGCAGGTAACCGTATTCTATCAGGTTATGCATCAGCAACTTACGGTCGCGGGAAAGTAGCGCGCGTTGTTCTCCGAGCATCTGGTTGATGATCTCCCGGTCTGATTGCTCCCGGATATAAGCGGTATCAAAACCGGCCATCCGCAGGTACCGCGCCAGCTTTCCCAGGTTGGCATCTGCCTGAAAACGGTTTTTGGGCAGGGTAGGCTTTTGGAGTCGCTCTGCTGCGGGAATATCAATATGGTTGAAAAAGGGATAGACGCTGATCTGTTGATCCTCTTGAACCAGATAAGAGAAGTCGACCGGCTGGTCGTGGGCCAGAATAAGATCCACTTCGGTGTGGGGCACGCCGCATCCTTCGATCAGATCTTTGACGGAAGTGGGGGCTGTCAGCTGGCGCTTCACGGTTGGACCGGTAAATCCGCCAAAAAGGAGGTCGTTTAAGTCACCGTAAAAACGAAGGCTAACCCGGATCATTCAGCTGACATTTAATTTCGATTGTTTGGTAAGATAGGGATATCGGGATTTGAAGTTAAACGTTTTGGTTTTTTGCCAGGTTTTAAATCATGAAGCAAGCAGATGAAAAATCAGATCTAAAAATAGCGATGTTTCCGGTCGAATGCCGGGGGCGGGTGTTTTGAGTTGCTCTTAATGAGTTAGGTAGGTCAGAAATGGCAAGAATAAATTCCCCTCTATCAAGAGGGGTGGTTTTTGTGATTTTCCAAAAATCGGGGTGTGTCCTTTGGATTGCGATCGTTAAGTACCCCACCCCATTGATTCGATTGAAAACCATCAAATAAATCCCGCAGCTCTCCATGGGAAGGGATTAAAAGCTGTTTAAAAGATGGCGTGAGGAAAATCAGCAAGAAAAATATCTCCTCTTAGCATACACCGTCTTATTCGGAGAGAAAGGTGTGTTAATATTTCATCTGTGCACAAACCCACCCCATCGATTTGAAGACTGCAAATCGATACGCGCACCCCTCCCAAGGAGGGGATCAAAAACTGCTTGTAAAGATGCCACAAGCAGAATCAGGAAAAAGTCTCCTCTTGAGAGGAGTGGGCACCGCCAGTGCGGCGGTGGTCGAGGTGTGTTTTTTATTTTGTAAGGTCTATGTCATTTGAGCGTCTTACTACTGATGAGTAAAAAGATCATTCCATATAATCCCAAGCTGGTACCATTGGCGCGAGAACTCCGGAATAATAGCACGCTACCTGAGGTGCTTTTATGGATGAAGTTGAGAAATAAGCAATTTTTGGGCTACGATTTTGATCGTCAGAAACCTATTGATAATTATATAGTCGATTTCTTCTGTAAAGAATTAATGTTGGCGATAGAGATTGACGGCAGTAGTCATGATTATAAATATGAGCAGGATCTGTCGCGCCAACAGTCGATAGAAACATTTGGAATTACGGTCATTCGATTTGAGGATATCCGGGTAAAGAGGGATTTAGAGGGTCTATTGGGAGAGCTGCAGTGGCAGATAAGAGAATTGGAAAAATAACCCACCCCGCCTCGAGGGTCTCGACACCCCTCCCAAGGAGGGGATTTGTGAGTTGCTTTTTAGGATTGCGTAATTAGAAGATAGCAGGAGTTAAGTCCCCTCTATCAAGAGGGGTGATTTTTGTGATTTTCCAAAAATCGGGGTGTGTCCTTTGGAGTTTGATCGTTAAGTAACCCACCCCAATGATTCGATTGAAACCCATCAAATCAATCCCGTAACCCTCCGTGGGAGAGGATTAAAAGCAAGAATGATTTACTCCCGGCTGCCCATCGCTTCGCCCGCCATATCCCGCGTGGTAGCCAAGTACGATGTGGAGTTATCGATGAGCGATACATAGCTCTTCATGAGCTTCATCGCTTTGTCCATGCCGCCTTCCTGCTTAGCCATTTGCGCCATCCACTTGGCATCATCGGGCGACGTCTCCCAATTCATATCCTCGATACCCTTCATGGTCCAAACCATCAGCATGTCCCATTCACCGGAGCGCAGCCGCATAATTTGCGGACCGGGCATATCCGATTCCATCTCCATACCGGCTTTCATAAAATGATCGTCGATAATTTTTGCGGCGGAATCTACCATGCCGGGCTTAAATTTAATCATCACCACCTGGTGCCAGGTATGTCCTTCCATCTTTTTAGCTTCAGGCATATCTTGAGCAACGGCATCGAATGTAATAGCGAGTGAAAAACAGGCGCACAGGATAAAAGCAAACAGTGATCTCATAATAATCTCCCTCTATATTTAGTATAAGTGTTTAAAAAACAGGTAGTTATAGGATAGGAAGGTGGTGGTATTCCAAATATAGGGGAATCCCTGTGACAGCTATCAGGGATATCAGTATATGGTAATAGTTTCAAAATCAGTGTCAGCTTCAAAAGTGTATACCGACTGCTCTTCGGATGTTTTCTGGATAGCGACCGACCGTCCGTCTGCTTCAATATTTTCAGGTTCAAACGGCAGCCCAATGAGATTGATTTTCACCGTGCCATATTGTGGTTTAAAAGTGCCCTCTCTTTCGGCGGTTAATCGTACGGTTTTTTTCTGGGGATTCGATTCAAAGTGGAAGGTGGTATAACGGTAGTCACCCTCGTTGTGAGTAAACCCTTCTCCTTGATCTTCATACAGGCTGCTTTCGCTTAATTTCGTTCCGTAGTATACATTGAGCTCGAGCAGTTCAGGCTCGCGTTCGCGAGTGTATTGCATCACTTCGCGAAGGGGCAGCACCGTCCCCGCTTTAACAAAGAAGGGGATCTCAGAAATGGGCGCATCAACTTGGTGAGTGTTGTCACCTTCGAGGAGCTCATTGGTGCGATAGTCGTACCAGTGGCCGGAAGGGAGGTAGGTTTTTCTGCCGTGTGCACCTTTCTCAATAACGGGCGCGACTAAAATCTGATCCCCAAACAAAAAGGTATCGCGCGAATTAACGGATTTGGTATTGGACTGGTTGTAAAAAGCTGTGGGGCGTAATATCGGGGTACCGTGCTCTACATATTCGTGAAATGCGGTGTATAGATAGTGCAGCAGCCGGTAGCGGAGCTCAATGACGGAGCGATTGATGTTGGTGTATTTTGGGCCGAAGGTCCAGGGCTCTTGGTCGGCGTCGGACTGCAGTTTTTTCTGTTTTTCCTGGTCTTCTTTGACGACGTCGGCCCCTTCTTCATCGTAGCCCATGGTGTGGTTGCGGAAGAGCGGGTGGAAGACGCCCAGCTGTAGCCAGCGGGTGAAGAGTTCGGCGCTGGGTTCATCGACGAAGCCGCCGATATCTGTGCCTACGAAGGAGTAGCCGGAGATGCTGAGCCGAACGCACTGCTCGAGGGCATGGCGCAGGTGCTCCCAGTTGGCGATATTGTCGCCGGTCCACAGGGCGGCGTAACGCTGACCGCCGGAAAAGTTGGCGCGGGTAAGCAGAAAGGGACGCTTGCCCCGGTTATGTTTTTTGATGCCTTGGTACGAGGCGCGGGCCATCTGCATGCCGTAGATATTATGGGCTTTTTTGTGGCTGGCTTGTTCGCCTTCGTAGTGATGCCGAATATTATCGGGAAAGGTTTTCGCCTTGACTTCAAAGACGGCAGGTTCGTTCATGTCGTTCCATACACCACTGACGCCTTTATTGGTTATTAAATCTTCGTATAGGTTGGCCCACCAGCGTCGGACTTTGGGATGGGTGTAGTCGGGAAATACTGTTTTGGGCGGCCATACGGGACCGATCATTAGTTCACCATCGGGGCGTTTGCAGAAGTAGTCGTTCTCTAATCCCTGTTGATATATTTCATAATCCTCATCCGCTTTGATGCCGGGATCGATCATGACAATGGTTTCAAAGCCTTCTTCTTTGAGATCGCTGATCAGTTTTTTGGGATCGGGGAAGCGCTCTCTATTCCAGGTAAACACGCGGTAATCGTCCATGTAGTCGATATCGAGGTAGATAGCATCGCAGGGGATTTTCTTTTCGCGAAAGGTTTCAGCCAGCTTGCGTACCCGTTCCTCGGGATAGTAGCTCCAGCGGCACTGGTGGTATCCCAATCCCCACAAGGGTGGCAGATCTGGCGTGCCGGTAAGGGTGGTGTAGCGCTCGGATACAGTAGTCAGCTCCGGACCGTAGATAAAGTAGTAGTTCATGCAGCCGCCTTCGGCCGAAAAGGTGCAGGTGTTGTTATCCTTAGAATCAAAATCGAAATGGGAGCGGTAGGGGTTGTCCAGAAAGATGCCATAGGCCTGGCCATCCGAATTTAGCGCGGTATAAAAGGGGATGCTTCGGTAGAGTGGGTCATGGTGCTCATCGAGCTCATAGGAATAGGCATCGGTATTCCAGTTTTCGAATGATTTACCTCGCAGCATGCCGTCGGCGGTAATTTTGTCTCCTAACCCAAAGTAGCGTGTGTCGTCGGGTGCTTCTTTGGAGATCTTGACTTCAGTAATGCCCTTCATGATGCTGTCTTTGCGGTGAAAGGGTTTCTTGTCTTTGGATAGTAGTGTGCCGTTGGTATCCCTAAAGCTAACCCGCATATCTTTTCGAGCGATACGGCACAGGAGCGTATCCGTAGTAATTTCAATGTATTTTTCCGTTTCGCGTATCGCAAAATCAGGATTATTGGTACGGAAATCGGGAGCCACGGCATAGGAAAAGTCGCTGGGACGATCGCCTTCAAGTACATATTTCAGCTGGATGATTTCATGGGTATGGACGGTAATTCTGAGCTCGATATTATTCTCTGAGCGGAATATAACGCGTTGTCCTTTAACTTGATGCTCGGCAATGGCATTGGGTTGACGTCGGTATGTGACATCGGCTTTGCGCTGATCACCTTCTTCGGACTGTTTTTGTTTTGCTTCGGGATTATTTTTAGCCATGATTCAATGCTGAAATTCGTAAAGGACTCCCGAAAATATAAAAACGTGGCCTTAATCCAACGCATGGATTTCTAGAGAACCATATATCGGATGATCATAAATCCGGTGCTGTGATGATCATCCGATCTTAGAAGGGAATAGCTTGTTAAAATGAAAACTGTGTGCCCAATATTATCGCCTGATAATCAGCCTGGGCATCCGAAGAGAAGTCTTGGAGTTCCATCATGACCATAAGATTATCGGTAACGGGCATGCGGGCAAAGATCATAGCCAGTTGGTTTTTGATAGCGGGTGATGAGCCAACCGGGGTGGTTTCGGAATCTTGATGGCCTTCGCCGTAACTACCGCCGATAAGTATATTTTCTAAGTCGTAGGTGGCCTCCAGATACCACTGGCTTGCCGCAACATCGGCTTGGTCAAGGCCGGTACCTCCGGAAATATTGAGTCCAATAAGCCCGTCGGCGCCGATGCTGTTGGTTCGGGAATAGGAGCCGAGCAGAGTCAGGGCATCTGTTTGCAGTTTGGATCCGAGCTCCCATCCCGAAAAGGCATAGGAGAAATCCTGACCGACGACGTCTACATTTTGATAAAGCCCGCTGCTCCAAAACTGCATGTCTCCGAAGTCAAATGCTCTATTGTAGTGGATTTGGGCTTCTATGCGCGGCGTGGAGGTTTCTAAATCAGCTGATCGGTTTCCGCTTCCGTTTGGTTTTTCCGGATTTATGAATCCGGCTTTAATAGTAAAACCGTTGATTTCCGGAGTAGTATAAGTTACTCGGGGGTTAAAATTGGCATAGGTATAGCCGGTTCCAATGCGTCCGAGAGTAGCATCGGCGGCATCCGGTCCACCGAATCGACCAACCCCTAAACCGCTGCCATTGTCACCGATGGAGGTACTGTTAAAAATTCCAAATCCCTTGCCGGCATGAATGGTTCCAAAATCACCCGCGATCTTTATCTGAGCAATACGGCTTTCGAACAGCCCGTCGTTTTGGATGCCCGGCCCTTGAAGGTGCGTATTGATCTGCACAATACCCGAAACGGTGATCCCTTTTTGAGTAGGGGCGGTAACGGTAAAAGTCAGATTTGCGGGATTAAAACCCGACATGATTCTGGTGGAAAACTGATCGCTGTTGCCGGTGCTGTAATCCTGGTGATTCGAGCCAACCATAAATACTGGAAATGCTCCGGTAAGCTGGGTTTCCCAGCCACTGTTATTGAATGATACGTCTTGTGCCGCACTTTGAGACGGAAAAATGGTAATGATGAGTAAAAGTATAGCTATAGTTAGGGCATGTATGGCTGATTTTTCCATAATAAAAAGCTTAGTGGGTGAAAGTGAAGGTGTTAAATATCTGCTATTGGAGTAACAGGTATAATCCGGCGGCAATCAGGGCGCCTAAAATGGGTCCTACCACCGGAACCCAGGAATATGCCCAGTCACTGTCTCTTTTGCCCGGGATGGGGAGAATGGCATGCATGATTCGAGGGCCAAGATCACGGGCCGGATTGATCGCATATCCTGTAGGTCCGCCAAGGGATAAGCCGATTCCAAGTACTAATAATCCCACGGGAAGGGCCGAAAGGGAACCGAGACCAAATCCAATTTCCTGTCCTTCAATAGTGATGGTTTTCAGCATGTCACCGTTTGAAGAAATGAAGCTTGGTTCGACCAGATAGAATACGCCAAAGACAAGCATGATTGTACCGATGGCTTCGGTCATTACATTATTCGGATAATTTCGAATGGCAGGTATGGTAGAATGAACGGCCAGTTTCAAATTGCTGTCGTCGGTTTTGGCAAAATGATCCTTATACGCCAGCCAAACGAGCAGTGCTCCTATCGCTGCTCCTAATAGTTGGGCAAGAATATAAAAGGGCACCTGTGCCCAATCGAAGAGACCGGCTCCGGCAAGACCTACGGTTACGGCGGGATTAATGTGGGCTCCGCTGAATTGTCCGACTACATAGACGGCGACAAAAACAGCAATACCCCATCCCCAAGTAATGACAATCCATCCGCTGTCTTTTCCTTTGCTGTCTGTTAACAAAACGTTAGCGACTACACCATTTCCAAGCAGCATGAGAATGGCTGTTCCTATTATTTCTGCGATATATGGAGACATAAGAGTATGAGTTAGAGAGTGAGAGTTTTACAAAGGCGTATTCAATCCTTGGTTATTTTTGAGTTTTCTTGTTACGAAAAGATGTACTTTTCAGCTATCTGAGTATATTCTTCTACTTGTGTTTTCTGCCATTGCTCGTCAAGCCCGGCTTCTTGGGCCATAAGTCGTGCCACTTCGGGGGCCATTTCTATACTGGCTTTCGCGTCGAGGAGCAGGGCTCGTGTCCGGCGCGACAACACATCTTCAACGGTAATCGCCATTTCATTTCGTACGGCCCAAATGACTTCGGCTTTGAGATAAGGCAGGCGTTCGTGTAACGGTTCGCCCATTTCGGGATTATTTTCAATGATTTTTTCTAAAGCTACTTTGTCGGATCCGTAATAGTGTAGGTGTTCTTCGCGGTCAACATTTTTTAGCCAGCCGTGAATACGTAGGTCTTCCGTAATACAATCTTGTTCGTTTAGCCCTGCCACCGTAGCTGCTTTATCGATGGTGTCTTCGGCCATTTTTCGGTAGGTGGTCCACTTACCGCCTGCGATGGTGACCAGTCCCGACAGAGAAACCAGAAGGGTATGATCGCGTGATATGTCAGCGGTGTCTTTTGATCCGCTGGTATTAACGAGCGGACGCAGTCCTGCGAATACACTTTGGATATCATCCCGTGTTGGATTTCCGGTGAGGTACTGTTTGGCATGAGCTAAAATAAAATCAACTTCTTCTTCCATGGCCATGGGTTCGAGCGACGGGGATTCAACAGGAGTATCTGTAGTACCGACCAGAATCTTGTCGTACCATGGCACGGCAAATAGCACGCGTCCATCTTCGGTGTGGGGGACCATGATGGCGCTATCACCCGGTAGAAAATCTTTGTCGAGCATGATATGTACGCCTTGGCTTGGCACTATAATATCCTGGGCATCCGAATCGTCCATTTCCAGTATGTCGTCGGTAAAAACGCCGGTGGCATTGACAACGGCACGAGCGTTGACTTCAAACTCTTCGCCGGTTAACTGATCTTTTGCCGTTACACCGCTTACGGCATCATTGGTTTTAAGAAGCCCCGTAACTTTGGCATAGTTGATGGTATAGCCACCATGATCGCTTGCCGTTTGAGCTAAGTTTATCGCCAGTCGGGAATCATCAAATTGCCCGTCATAATAAATAACGCCGCCTTTTAGTCCCTCTGATTCGATGGTGGGGAGTAATTCAAGGGTTTTTTCTCGCGATAAATTTTTTGATTTACCAATGCCCAGCTTACCGGCCAGCATGTCATACACTTTCATGCCGATGCCGTAAAAAGGTCCTTCCCACCAATCGTAGTTGGGGACAATAAACGACTGATTTTTTACAAGATGAGGAGCATTTTGGATCAACAGGCCCCGTTCTCTCAGGGCTTCCAAGACCAGTGCAACATTGCCTTGCTGTAGATACCGAACGCCGCCGTGTACTAATTTCGTGGATCGGCTCGAGGTTCCCTTGGCAAAATCATGTTGCTCCAGTAAAAGGGTTTTGTATCCCCTCGAAGAAGCATCAACAGCAGCCCCAAGTCCGGTTGCTCCCCCACCGATAATGACAATATCCCAAAAGTCAGTTTCCTTTTTGACTTTATCCAGCATGGTTGTTCTATCAATATTCATAACAAAAATGGTTAATTTGGTAATTACTATGAGTTCTCTGCGATGCTATGCTTTCGACCAGGCATTGGCCGCCTTGAGGGCACGCTCCCATCCGGCTATTAAGCTCTCTGCTTTTTGGGGATCCATCTCAGTTTCAAAGCGATTGTCCTCTTTCCATTGTTCGCTTATTTCTTCCTGACTTTCCCAATATCCCACTGCCAGTCCGGCCAGGTAGGCAGCTCCGAGTGCTGTGGTTTCCAGAATTTTGGGACGTATTACGGGGGCTCCAAGGATATCTGACTGGAATTGCATGAGCAGATCATTTTCGGTGGCTCCGCCATCTACACGCAGCTCACGGATATCAATCCCCGAGTCGGCTTCCATTGCTTTAAGTACATCCCGGGTTTGATAGGCTATAGCTTCCAGGGCTGCTCGTGCAAAGTGACCGGAATTTGTCCCGCGCGTCATCCCTACTATGGTACCCCTCGCATGTTGATTCCAGTGTGGGGCGCCAAGGCCTGCGAAGGCCGGCACAATATATACGCCGTCGTTGTCGGGAACGGTCTTTGCCAAGGCTTCAACAATGGTGGACTGTCGTATTAGGCCAAGTTCGTCGCGCAGCCACTGTACAATGGCCCCGCCAATAAAGATGCTGCCTTCAAGTGCATATTGTACCTGCCCGTCGACCTCCCAGGCAATGGTTGTAAGAAGGTTATTTTCAGATTTTATAAACTTGTCGCCGGTGTTCATAATCATAAAACAGCCGGTACCGTAGGTGTTTTTGACCATTCCGGATTTTACGCAGCGTTGACCAAATAGCGCTGCCTGTTGGTCGCCCGCTATTCCAGCAATGGGAATTTTACTTGAGAAAATGGTGGTACGGGTATGCCCGTAGACTTCACTTGATTGTTTAACTTCCGGCAATAATGACTTGGGAATATCCATTAATTCAATAAGTTCATCATCCCATTGACCCTCTTTAATGTTGTATAGCATGGTTCGAGAGGCGTTGGTGGCATCCGTAATATGAAAGTCACCGCCAGTGAATTTCCATACCAGCCAGCTATCCATAGTACCGAAAGCCAGTTCTCCTTTTTCCGCCCGCTCTCTTACGCCTTCCACATTTTCGAGGATCCACCGGATTTTGGTAGCTGAAAAGTAGGAATCAATCATCAGGCCTGTTTTTTCCTGAATCATCTGAGCATGTCCCTCCGCTTTAAGCTTGTCACAATAATCAGAGGTACGTCGATCTTGCCACACAATGGCATTATAAACCGGTTTGCCGGTTTCGCGGTCCCAAATGAGTGTTGTTTCGCGTTGATTGGTTATGCCGATTCCTGCGATATTGTTGCCGTTAATACCCGCCTTGGCGATCGCCTCAGCCACTGTACTGGCTTGAGTAGACCATATCTCATTTCCGTCATGTTCCACCCATCCGGCGTTAGGATAAATTTGTTGAAATTCGGCCTGGGCTGATGATACAATGGAACCTTTACGATCAAAGATGATGGATCGGGAACTGGTAGTACCTTGGTCGAGTGCTAATATATACTGATCATACATGGTAAGCGGGTTTAAATATTATGGATGGCAATCATTTGTATTAATGTATGGTTGTCTATACAACTTATAATCAAGTTGTGAAACCGGTTACAATAAGTCAAGAAAAATGTTTATGAACAGAAAATAATTATTTCACCATGCTAATATGATGGAATACAGCGCCTTAGCGACAAAGTTGTGTCATGATATCCGTTGCTCGGAGATATCTATGGGCAATCCTGTTTCGGTATGGGTGCGATCGTATGACATTGTTTTTGTGGTAAAACTGATTCGATCGCTTCGGTATACATCCTCGGAATATTGGAAGTATTCTCCTGATTTGGTTTGGATGAGTCGCTTCAATAGCAGCAGAGGCGTACCGATAGGAATATTTAACATTTTATGCTCAGGCTCTCCGGCGTTGATCGCCTCGATGTTCTGAACGGCTTCCCCCAGGCGAATATCTGTATGGTCGTATAATAATTTAAAAATAGAGTTGTCTTCCAGGTTTTTATCATAGATGGGTTTGAACAGACGATAATTAAAGTAGGAGCGTTCAATAATTAATGGAAGACTATCGCCATATCGAACCCTGATTATATGTACGATTTTATCATCTTCCGCCAAATGCATACGCTCTTTTAACTCCTCTGGTGGAGTAATAATCTCTTTGTGGAGAATCTTAGCGTCTGGTTTGATATTGTTGCGTTTCATCAGCTCACTAAAACCGATGAGCTGATCGGATGTTTGCTCAATTTTCTTGTAGGTAACAAAGGTGCCTTTTCCCTGTTCACGAACCAAGTATCCCTGATTGATAAGCATTTTAACTGCTTCACGAACGGTGCCCCTACTTACGTCAAATTGCTCAACGAGTTCGGTATCACTGGGAAAACGGTCATTTTCTTCGTATTCCCCGGACTGAATTTTCTCCAGTAGCTTTTCATATATCTGGTAATATTTAGGGCTGTTTGGGGAAAATGAAATCATCAGAAAAATAAAACTTGTGGTTCAGTGGTCATGAATAAGCTTTTTTAAGACTTAAAACAAGATATCGCATTTAAATATAACATACTTTTGTTAGTCCTCGAATGCTAATATCAGCAGTTTGTATGACCAGAAATATATAATTATAAACTAAAATTATTCTGTGGCACTCAAAAGCATATCGGAATAGGAATGGGAAATGAGTTGATTATCCGAAATATTAAATAGCTCCAGGTATTTCTGACACTGTTCGCGAAGCTTTTTTTCTCCTATAGTGCCGTCTTCGTCGATAGCTTCTATTTCTACAAAATTGCCAAGTTCTTTCACTTCGTCGATATGAAATTTGACGTTATTGATGAAATAGATTTCTCGTTCTTTATCCACGACTATCTTAGTGCCTAGGGCATTATCAAGCAGTGCGTGTAGCTTTTTAGGATGTTCGGCCGGGACTAAGTTGATATTTGAGGTTTTGGTTCCGGATTTGTTATCACGCCTATAAAAAATGAGGTTGTTTTCGATTGTACCTTGACGCAGTTTTAGCCTCCCATCAGGTACTTCAAAATAGGTATCAATTTGATGATCAGTACCTTTAAAATCGGCATTGTGCTCGGTAAGTATTTTGCGGATGCGATCGGGCTGATTGCAGCGGGCTTTTATTTCGATGTTGAGAATACTCATGGAGAAACTCTTTTTGTCGTTTTAATGATTCATGAGTACAACTCTTTGGCAACTAAAAAGTTTGGTGATCAAAGTTTGAAGGGAGTTATACTCCCGAAAACTATTTAAAATCATGAAATTGGCCTTACATCATCATCTTCGACACCTGCCCAATCTAAATATCGTTGTCGAACTTCTTTAATATGGTCTGATAACGTATCAACGGTCCAGTCCGAAACATCAATAGCTTGGTGGATGTGGGCTGTAACTTTACCTGACTTAGTGATCATAGTGCCGCCCTTGCTGAGGTCACGATTCCCTTCAAAATAGATGGGCACAATGGGATAGTCCAAATCCATAGCCATCCGAAAGGGACCTTTTTTAAATGGACCGATGATGCCGGGATGTTTGCGCGATCCCTCAGGGGCCATCATAACTGAAAGCTGATCGCGTTTAATACGTTGATGTGTTTTTTTTAGTGTTTGAATAGCTTTATCAGATTTTTCGCGCTTGATAAAAATTTGTCCGGTAAGCCGACCCAGAATCAGGAAAATTGGGTTGTACTGAAATTCCCATTTAGCTACGAAACGTATTTTGGGCAATCCCAGCGCCAACAGGGTAAGGACATCCAGCGTAGAGCTGTGATTGATAATAAAAACGGCAGGACTGGTTAGTTCATCAGCATGCATTTTTACATCAAATGAGATGCCGCTGATCCACATGGTGGGACGCATCATGATTGGGGCAATCTTCTCTACGACTAGATTTGATGCTTTGCCAAAAGAGATGAGCAGTAGAAAAAGTATGATGGGAGTAAATATTAGGAAGACCAAGAAAAAAACAGCTATACCCAAAATGCTTCGGAAGTATTCCCGGAAACCAAAATCAGAGTAGCCCATAATGTCTCTATGTTTTACCTGTCAGTTAGCACTTGGCTAATATAGTAAAATGAGGATTTAATGCTATGTTCAACAAATTTGATTTGAAGGACGCTTTTATACAGATTGCGGTGACCTTTTGAATAACAACCAAACAGAGGATGACAGATACCAACAGCTCAATTCTTTCTCAATTGTCCAAAGGAAATCGTATCAATATCATAATTGCCCTTATTGTGATGGCATTAGGGATCGTTTTTGCGGGTGAGCTTCCCCAATATGGAGACCATTACGGATTTTGGTCAGTGCTTCCGCCGCTTATTGCTATCGTGTTGGCGTTTTGGACACAAGAGGTGGTAAGCTCCCTGTTTGTAGGTATTGTGTTAGGGGGATTTATATCCGGTAATCTAAATGTTGTGGATGCCTACCTGATACCATCGATAGGTACCGAAAACTTTGCGCTTATCTTGCTGGTCTACTTATGGTCGCTGGGTGGACTTATCGGTATATGGACGCGCACCGGCGGCGCTGAACGTTTTGCTGAGTGGGCCGGTAGTAAAATCGTCCGTGGACCTAAATCCGCCAAATTTTTTACCTGGATGATGGGCTTGGTTTTTCACCAGGGGGGCACGATCAGTACGGTATTAACTGGAGCAACTGTGCGACCCATTTCTGATGAACAGGGCGTTTCGCACGAAGAAAGTTCTTATATGGTAGATTCTACCGCTTCACCGGCAGCTACGGTAATTCCCTTTAATGTATGGCCCATTTATATTGGTGGATTGGTGGTGGGCACAATCCCCCTTTTTGAAACTACGCAAGACGCTGTGGCATTCTTTTTCCAAGCTATTCCATTCAATTTTTACGGTATTTTTGCGCTCTTGATGACTTTGCTTTTTGCTTGGGAGTTGTTGCCATGGGTTCCCGGTAAAAAGATGCGTGAAGCCATAAAACGATCTCGTGAAACTGGTAAGCTGGACCGGGATGATTCTGAGCCAATGTCCTCAAAAGAATTAACAGAAATGGATATCCCGGAAGATTATAATTCGGGATTGATTGATTTCTTTGGTCCTATTGGTACGCTCTTGGGAGTAGCGATCATCCCCTATATAACCACCTTTTATATTATGGGTAATACCGAAGATCCCATGCTGTTGATTGCGGAGGCATTTGTGCTGGCGGTGTTGACCGGAATGTTTGTGGCTCTGGCTAAGGGCATGGAGCTTAAAACCGTAATGGATGGTTTTGTGGATGGTTGCAAGGGAGTAACGATTGGCGCTATTGTTCTGGCGTTGGCAGTGACATTGAAGGAGGTAGCGGAATCGGTGGGTACAGCTGAGTATGTGGTCGCTCTTGTTGGCGATTCCATTGCGCCGATGTTTTTACCTGCTATCTTAATGGGATTATGTATGTTGATTGCTTTTGCAGCGGGCACCTCATTTGGAACCTATGCGGTGGTATTTCCGGTGGCGATGCCGCTGGCCTGGGCCATATTGCCTGATCCATTCTTTATTACGCTTTGCTTTGGAGCGGTCGTAGGCGGCAGTGTATTCGGAGATCAGTGTTCTCCCATCTCGGATACAACCATTCTTTCTTCGCTGGCAACCGGCAGTGATTTAATGGATCACGTTAAAACACAAATTCCGCTGGCTCTTGTGGCTGCCGGAATTGGTGCCGTACTATACACACTGATTGTGGCAGTATTTGTGTGAAAGAATTGTACTTAATCTGATTTCGTTGCTCTGCTGCGTAACCAGATGTTATTAATTGCTACGTTGCTGAGAGTTTTAAAGCTGCAATTTTTAAGCGTCTATTCTTGCAGCTCCGAAGTGCAGTGTGGGCAACGTGTTGCCTTTACGGAGATATCAGAAAAGCAATAGTCACATTTTTTAATTGATGGTGCCACCGGTTCGGGGGTGTCTTCAGGTCGTTTCAGCTTGTTGATGTAGCGTATCAGAATAAAAACGGCAAAGGCTACGATTAAAAAGCTAATAGCAGTATTAATAAACAGGCCGTAATTTAGGGTAACGGCTCCAACTTCTTGGGCAGTGGATATGGTGGCATATGGAGGGGGAATACTTCCTTCCTTGAGGACAATAAAAAATTCCGAAAAGTCCACTCCTCCCATCAGCAGTCCCAATGGTGGCATTAATACATCTTTAACAAGTGATTGAACAACCCCGGTAAAAGCTGCTCCAATGATAATACCCACAGCCATATCCACCACATTCCCTTTAATGGCAAACTCTTTAAATTCTTTTAGCATAGTCCCTCCTTATATATTGATAATAGTTAAACACTTGATAAAATTAACTTTACAAAAATGTAGGATAAAAACCTATAGAAAGGGCTTAATCATCCAGTTTCGAATAAAAATGAGGGATGTTTAAGATTGAGGGATTATAGCAGAAATATCCTCAAAGTTGAGATATAGTTCTTCCATTTCTTTGCCATCATCATCCTTAACCTCAACTTTATCTAGAACATCGTTTAACTCAATGCTGCCAGCTGTTATATCTACCGTTACTCCGCTCTCAAAGATGATTTTATAGTTTGTCATCATTTAAGTGCTTTTTGTTTAGAAAGTACCAAGATATTTGCAGCGTGTAATTTCTATTCCATAAATGGAAACTGCGATACATTTACGCAAAATCCTAAAGCTTGAAGAATATATCAGTTATTCTTCTTCGTCAGCAGGCTCTTCGTTCTCTTTTAATTTAGTGTCATCCTCTGTTTTCTCCTGCTTCTCTTCTTCAGTTGCTTCCTCTTCTGCTGTTCCATTCAACCATTGCATGACTTTTTTGCCGGATACCTCTTCGTGTTCAATAAGCTCATCAGCAAGTTTATCCAGGATATCTCTGTGTTCGCTAATGGCGGTCATGGCGCGGTCATAGGCCTCTTTGAGTATTCTAAGGACCTCCTCGTCTACTTCACGGGCTGTGTTTTCACTGTACTCCTTAGAGCTTCCCATCTGCTCGCCCAGGAATACCTGTTCGCGCTGACTACCGAAGGCAATATTGTTAAATTTATCGCTCATACCCCAGTCGAGCACCATCTTGCGGGCCAGTTTGCGGATCTGCTTAAGATCATTTTCGGCACCGCTGGTGGCCGTATCAAAAATGAGATTTTCTGCAGCGCGTCCGCCCATCATTACGGCCATACGGTCGAGCATATATTTCTTTTCGTATAAATATTTCTCTTTGTCAGGCATCTGCATAGTTACGCCCATTGCTTTACCACGTGGAATTACGGTTACCTTGTGAATGGGATCGGTGTTAGATAATACCGCCGCAACAATAGCATGACCGGCTTCGTGGTAGGCTAAAAGCTTTTTCTCGTGGTCAGTAAGCCTGATGCCTTCACGTTTAAGTCCCATCATTACCTTGTCGCGGGCTTGGTCGATATCTTGCTGTTCAATAGCCTTTCGTTTGTATCGTGCAGCAATAAGAGCAGCCTCATTGAGCAGGTTTTCGAGATCGGCACCGCTAAATCCGGGGGTTGAACGGGCAATTTCTTCGAGATCCACATCTTCTGAAACCTTCTTGTTTTGAGAGTGGATTTTCAGAATTTGCTCACGGTGTTCCTGCGTAGGCAGATGTACGGTGATCTGACGATCAAAGCGGCCGGGGCGCAGTAATGCTTTATCCAAAATATCGGGACGGTTGGTCGCTGCCATTACGACAACCCCTTCATTTTTCTCGAAACCGTCGAGTTCGGAGAGCAGTTGGTTGAGCGTCTGTTCCCGTTCGTCATGACCGCCACCGAGTCCGGCACCACGCTTACGTCCGATTGAGTCAATTTCGTCAATAAAAATGATTGCAGGTTCTTTTTCTTTGGCTTTCTCAAACATATCGCGCACGCGCTTGGCGCCAACGCCTACAAACATCTCCATAAAATCAGAACCGGTAATCGTAAAAAATGGTACGCCTGCTTCACCGGCAACGGCGCGAGCAAGTAATGTTTTACCGGTACCCGGAGGGCCTACCATTAGCAGACCGCGGGGAAGTTCTCCACCTAACGAATCAAATTGATCGGGATCTTTAAGGAAACTAACAACCTCTTGGAGTTCTGTTTTGGCTCCTTCAAGACCGGCCACATCATCAAATGTGGTGTTGACTGTTTCGGCATCCTGCAGCTTGGCCTTACTTTCACCGATCTTGAACATGTTTTGTCCCTGCATGCGCATTTGTCGGAAGAATTGGAAGCCAATCATGATGAGGAAAATAAGTGGTAGTCCCCAGAGCAAGACAGTCCACCAGTTAAAGTCACTTTTGGGACGTGTTTCTACTTGCACCTCGTTATCCTCGAGCATGCTCATCAGTTTATCATCCCCAAAAGAAGGAAGATAGGTGTTAAAGCTTTTATAGTGAGTGGTATCGTTTTCGGCTGCTTTAAGTCGGGTTGCTTCCTTGAGATCACCGGTGACTTGTTCACCTTGAATGAGAACCTTCTGAACATTGCCGGAGGTGATTTGATTACGAAATTCGCTGTAATCAATAGTGGGTGGGCCGCCAAAAATTCCGCCGCTTTGTGAGCTGAATAACCAAAAGCCAAAAAGGGCTGCTAAGACAATCCAGTAAAAGGTGTACTGATGTTTGCCTCCGGGACCCTTAAGTCCTTTATTCTTTTTCTGATCGTTTTTGTTCGGGTTTTGCTTCTTCTTATTCTCGGGCATAGAAACGTATTAAGTGAAAACAACTAAAATTGGGATAAATATGTGTCACATTCAACGAAAGTTAACGGTGTATAAATTCCAAAATTATTAACCGTTTACTCCGAATTATACAAAAAAAGCCTCTGAGGCTATCAACCAGCAGAGGCTTAGAGAGAGTTTCTTTTCAAATTGTGAGTCGGGAGGGGATCGAACCCACGACCCACGCCTTAAAAGGGCGTTGCTCTACCAACTGAGCTACCGACTCTTGGGTCAAAAACAGATTCCAAATATACGGATTTCGACCAACTAATTTCAAGGAAAAATCAGGTAAAATTTTATTTTCCTAAAATGTAGAATAAAGGGAGAGGAAATTGGTCGATTTCATTAAAAAAATGGTACCTTCAATGTATTTTAAAATTTAAAAAGAAAGTGTGTTGCGACCCGATATTTTAAAAGAGTATTCTATTTATCCTATTAAGATTCCCACCCCATTTGCTGTGGGAGATGTTTTTAGCTATCTAATTAAAGATGAGAAAAATGTACTGGTTGATACCGGGCAATATACCGATGACGCTTTTGAGTGTGTTCGTTATCATCTAAGTGAACAGGAATTAACGATCGAAGATATTGATGAGATTTGGCTTACTCATGGGCATCCGGATCACTACGGACAGGCTGCCCAACTTGCCGATCGTGCGGGAGCAACGGTGTTCGGGCATCCCCTGGAGCGCTCAAACTTTGGAGGAAATGATGATGCCGACTTATTTGAAGCGTTTTTTCAAAAACATGGTATTCCCAAAGGTGATATTCAGAATATGGTTAATCAGCTCGATTGGCTGCAGCAATTTCAGCTGGCGATTGAACCCGAATGGATCCAAGAGGGAGCGGTGCTTAACAGCGGTGAGCTTTCATTCAAGGTTGTGCATACTCCCGGCCATGCTCCCGGTCATGTATCATACCAAAGTGACAGAGGTGTTATTTTTGGTGGGGATTTGTTGTTGGGGCATATCAGCACAAATGCTTTGATTAATTTTGATGCGGAAACGGATCAACGGAATAGGAGCTTATTGCAGTATCGAGAATCGCTGAAATGGATTAGCGAGCAGGGTGGGCTGGTGCTACCGGGTCATGGGGAAATAATACAACATGCGGCGTCGGTTGCTGATCATCACCTTAATGAACACAAAAAGCGATATCAGAAAATTAAACAGTTGTTGAGTAAGGAGTCGATGACGTTATTGGAGTTATCTCACCGTATTTTTGCTGATGCTATAGAAAAAGGAGCGTTATTTTTAGTTTTGTCGGAAGTGCTGGGCTATTTGGACTGGGGGATTGATGAAGGGGTTATCGCAGTTGATGATTCAGAAATGGAGTATCGAGCTATCAAATAGTTCAGTGATGAAGAATACATTATGAATTAGGAATTAAAAATGAAAAATTATAACTGTTTTGTTGATATTTATAATGTGCACTCAAAAATCCGATAATTGAAAATCAACAATTACCATGTCTACGATATTTACGAAGATTATTGAAGGTGAGATTCCTTGTCATAAAGTAGCCGAAACCGAAGATCATATCGTTTTTTTAGATATCAATCCCATTGCTGAGGGACATACGTTGGTGGTTCCCAAGAAAGAGGTCGACTACTTTTTTGATCTGCCGGACGATTTGATGCAGAGCACCATGGCGGTATCCCGACATATTGCAAAAGCAATTGATGAGGCACTGAATCCGTTGCGGACCGGCGTTATCGTTCAGGGATTGGAAGTGCCACATGCTCACGTGCACCTGATTCCCCTCTATAAAACAAATCAAGTGATGGCACTGGGACATAACGTATCAGTCAGCGAGGAGAGGATGGTTGAGTTGAAGGAAAAGATTGCAGCTGAGGTATCTCTATGAAAATATCAGTTTTGAATGGACCCAATTTAAATATGCTGGGTAAACGCGATCCCGAGCAATATGGCGCCGATACACTTGAAGACATCGAACAGTTGCTTATCGATTCATTTCCCGATCATGAAATGACTTTCTTCCAAAGTAATTTAGAGGGAGAACTGGTCGAAGCTATTCAGTCGTTGATGGATAGTAATTTTGACGGAGTCATTGTTAACTTTGGAGGGTTCTCGCATACCTCGGTGGCGATCCGTGATGCTCTTGAGTTAATTGATATTCCCATTGTGGAAGTACATCTGTCCAATATTCATGCGCGCGAAGAATTCCGCGAACGTACGCTAACAGGAGCTGTAGCAGATGGCATTATCACGGGTTTTGGGAAACAAAGTTATCTGCTTGGAGTACATGCACTTGAAAAGTTAATAGCAAGCAAATAACCTTTGACTTGTCATCTCGGCCACAGGGAAAGATCTTTGTTTACTTACATAGCACAATCTAATTCTTCCTTTTGAAAAAGTTACGAGAACTACTTTCTGATACGCTTATTTATGGGATCAGCAGTGTGTTGGCTCGTTTTATCGGTTACCTGCTGGTTCCATTGCACACCGATGTATTTCCAACATCGGAGTATGGCGTAGTAAGTTTAGTTTATGCCGGACTCGCTTTCCTGAACGTGATCTTCACATTTGGGATGGAGTCGGCCTACCTGCGCTATGCCAAAGATCGTGATCAGGCAAAAAACGTGTTCAAAACGTTGCAGACAGGGTTGGGTGCTCTTTCCACCGTCTTGGTGGTTGCTCTTGTTTTTCTTGCTCCCGTTTTGATGCCGGCCATGAGCCTGGAATCGACCGGTAGCCAAAACCTGTACTGGATGATGCTCGGCATCCTCTGGTTCGATACCATGGTGCTGGTACCCTTTGCCGAACTGCGGTTAGTCCGTCGACAATGGCTGTTTGCTATATTCAAAACGGGTAATATTTTGGTGAATGTGGGCCTGCAGTTTTATCTGATCCTCGGTCTGGGATGGGGCATCGAAGCGGTATTTTTTGCGAGTCTTATTGCCTCAGGGTTAACAGCCATTGCTCTCTGGATTGCCACCGCGCCCATGCTTTCGGGGAATTGGGATACCCCCGTATTTCGTAAAGCACTTAGATTTGGATTACCCTTTGTGCCCGCGGGACTTGGCTATGCCATCAATGAAACACTGGATCGCTTTTTCTTGGGCAATTATCTATCGCAGTCTACGGTGACTGAGCTCTACAGTCCTGATATGACGCCCGACGATGTTGTTGGGATCTACAGTGCCTGCTATAAACTGTCAGTATTTATGCTGCTGCTGGTACAGATGTTTCGGATGGCATGGCAGCCTTTCTTTTTGCGTGAATCCGACGATCCCGATGCGCCCGAACTTTATCGCGATGTGTTTAGGTACTTCAACGTCGTTGCCGGAATATGCTTTTTGGTAGTGGCTTTATTTGCCCAACATATCGTCCAGATAAAAGTACCGGTACTTGATGTCTATTTGGTAGGGGAACAGTATTGGTCGGGACTTAGCATTGTGCCCGTGTTACTTGGAGCCTATTGGTTTCAGGGCTGGTACATGAACTTTTCGGCCGGCATTTTTATCGAGGAGGAAACCAAAATCCTGCCCGTTATTACACTTATAGGGGCGGGAATAACGGTGATAGCCAATCTTTTGCTGATTCCCCATTTTGGGATGATGGGGTCAGCATATGCCACCTTTCTAAGTTATGCCTCTATGGCGATGATGTTATACTATAAAAGTGTTCGGGTGTATCCGGTCAATTATCAAATTATGCGCACATTTCTGATGATGTTGATCGCTGCCGGTTCATTGTATGCCTTGCCGCGGGTAATAGGGTGGATGGGATCGGAATGGACAAGTCGCTTTACAGTGTTATTAGTAGGCGGAGCAGGAATGGTCTTGCTGGCAATTCCAAATTATTTACTGAAGAAATAAGACCATTTTTCCCGGTTTTAAATTACTGATTTTGGGAAATCCTGCCCCCATGAAACTATTAGATCAAATATTTAAAACTATTTGGTGATATTATTATGAAGGGCAAAGTTGGTATTTATGTTGACGCGGTAAATGTAACCATGAACGGTGGATTTGGCCTTCGATATGACGTTTTGCGCAAGTTTGCCTGTCGCGACGGCATGACGCCCTCCCGAATGAATGTATACCTGGCTTTTGATGAGCAGCGAGCCGAAGAAGATCCGGATTATAAAAATAAAACGACACGTTTTAGCGAAGTGCTGCGTGACTTTGAGTACAAGGTGATAAAAGAGCCCGTTCAATATTATAGGGATCAAGAAACCGAGGAGATTATCACGAAGTCAACTGTCGATATGGATATGGCTGTGGATATAGTTACGCAGGCCGATGACATGGACAAGTTGGTATTGCTGACCAACAATGGGAGTTATGTTAGTGTAGTGGATACTGTTCAACGCAAGGGTACGCGCGTTGAGCTTGTCGGCTTTGATGATATGTCAAGTAATCTAAAAAAAGAATCGGATGTCTATATTTCGGGATATCTTATTCCGGGTCTGTTACCGATAGAATCTCCCTATAGCTGGGGCGAACCTGGCTCCAAGGTGCGGGGAGTTTGCTACGATTTCTCTCACGAGGATGGGTATGGTTTTCTTCGTTTTCTTACAGATATAGGAGAAAATCTCTGGATCACCGATTCCCGTTTTGAGGAATCTCCCTACAGCACAGTATTTGCCCATATCTCTCAATTCGAGAATAATTTTGATACCGACTTTTTACCCAGCCGGGATCTTATTTTTGAGTTCGATCTGGTCGAAAATGAGAAAGGATTGGTTGCCGAAGACATCGTATTGATATCAGCACCATAGTCGGACTAAATTATTTATAACCGTATTTCGCGATGATCGGCCAACAAAAGCAGTGAGAGAGGAATAACAAGCTCTGAGAATCCCCCAATACCAATTAAATATTGCGCTTTATTGCAATTATTCTTAGGCTCATTTCTAAAAGTAATAAAAGACTCTTTTATCCAATATTAGCTTTGTCAGCAAAGGTTGATATTAGCTGAATAAGATTTATATACCGGGAGTCTCAATTAACGGATATGATTATGAAAGAAAGTATTGAAATTGCCCAGGATGCTCCCCTCAATCACATGCGTCAATTTATGGCGGATCTTGAGCTGGATGAAGAGAATTTTGAGTTTTATGGAAAGTATACCGGAAAAATTCGACTGAATGTTTTAGAGAAATTCAAAGATCGTCCGGATGGTAAACTTATTCTCGTTACGGCAATGACTCCAACGCCCGCCGGGGAAGGCAAGACGCTTACGTCAATCGGATTAAGTCAGGGCTTACAGAAGATCGGTAAGAAGCCCCTTGTGGCTCTTCGGGAACCTTCGCTGGGACCGGTATTCGGTATCAAGGGAGGAGCGGCCGGCGGTGGCTACTCGCAGGTAATACCGATGGAGCGAATTAATCTACATTTTAATGGGGATATTCATGCCCTCTCAACAGCGCATAATCTTTTAGCTGCCATGTTGGATAATCATATCTACAAAGGCAATGAGCTGGATATAGATGTGACCAATACGCTCTGGGATCGCGCCATGGATATGAATGACCGCGCCCTGCGCAATACGGTCGTGGGATTGGGTGGAAGGGTAAATGGGGTGCCTCGTGAATCCAGTTTTTTGATTACAGCGGCTTCAGAGATCATGGCTATATTGGCGCTGGCCACTTCGCGCGAAGATTTGAAGGAACGGCTCGGAAAAATTGTGGTTGGATACAACCGATCCGGTAAAGCCGTTCGGGCTCGTGATCTTGATGCACACAAGGCGATGGCGGTTGTATTGAACGAGGCGATTATGCCTAACCTGGTACAGACGCTCGAGCACGTGCCGGCCCTTATTCATGCCGGTCCGTTTGCTAATATCGCTCACGGCACAAGCAGTATTTTGGGCAATAAAATTGGGCTCAAACTTGCTGATTATGTGGTGACAGAAGCCGGTTTCGGTGCCGATCTGGGTGCAGAAAAGTTCTTCGATATCGTATGCCGTACATCTGATATATGGCCGTCGGCAGTAGTACTTGTAGCGACTTGTCGCGCCATAAAGTATCACGGAGGATTATCGTTAGAACAGGCACAAAATGGATATGACGATCCGGAGGTTTTTGAAAAAGGATTGGAGAACCTTCGATCTCATATCGAGAATATGAAGAAGTTTAAGACACCGATTGTAGTGGCAATCAATAAGTTTGAGGGTGACCGTCAATATGAAATTGAACGCATTTATGAATTCTGCAAGGAGATGGGGGTAGAATGTGCAGCCCACGAAGGATTTGCCAAAGGTGGTGATGGCGTGACGGAACTGGCAGAAAAGACCGTTAAACTTGTTGATTCCAATCCGGATCCCGAAAAGGTGACGTTGTACGATCTGGATGAATCGGTGGAGGAAAAGACTCATACCATTGCCACCGAAATCTATGGTGCTGAAGATATCTATTTAGAGAAAAAGGCACTGAAGAATCTGGCAAAATACAAACGGCTTGGATACGGTGAGCTTCCTATTTGCATTGCGAAAACGCAGTCGTCGCTTTCAGATAATCCGACACTGAAAGGTGCCCCTAAGGAGTTTACGCTTACGGTAACGGATGTGCAATTATCAGCCGGAGCAGGATTCTTGGTTATTATCTGTGGTAATATGATGTTGATGCCGGGTTTGCCCAAAAGACCGGCAGCAGTAGATATGGATGTAGATGATGACGGTGTTATTACCGGTTTGTTTTAATACTCTTTGGCTAGATGGGGTGAAATGAAAAAGGGACTTCGCTCTGGTCGGCGAAGTCCCTTTTTGTAAATGCAAGTAGTGAGGGCCTTACGTCCTCAATTTATTGCGATTTATTTGTCCATCAGCTGACGGAATTCCTTAAGTACGGAATGTACGTGATCAGCCGATTCATCTAAAAGTTGTTGTTCTTCGTCGTTTAAGTCAACCTCTATTATTTCTTTAATACCGCCTTTGCCCAGCTTGACGGGAACACCAAGGAACAGATCCTTCTGACCATATTCGCCGTTTAGGTGAGCAGCACAAGGGAACACACGATTTTGATCGAGCATAATCGCTTCTACCATTTGTGCGGCAGCAGCGCCCGGCGCGTACCATGCCGAAGTGCCCATCAGGTTAACGAGTTCACCGCCGCCCCCTTTGGTACGTTCAACAATTTCTTCGAGTTTATCTTCATCAATAAACTGGGTCACTGGCATACCGCAAACGGTAGTAAAGCGGGGCAGTGGAACCATGGTATCTCCGTGACCACCGAGTAGCAGCGCCTGTATATCCTTTGGTGAAACACCAATTTCTTCAGCAAGGAACGAGCGATAGCGAGCCGTATCCAAAATGCCGGCCATACCCATAACGCGGCTTGAATCGAAGCCGCTGGTTTCGAGGGCAACTTGTGCCATCACATCAAGCGGGTTGGATACCACAATAATAATTGTGTTGGGAGAATGTTCAACGAGTTTTTCGGTAACATCCTGAACGATATTCGCATTGATTTCGAGCAGATCGTCGCGACTCATTCCTGGTTTACGAGGCACACCCGCTGTAATAACGCAAACGTCCGATCCGGCTGTATCTTCATAATCAACCGTTCCGGTTAGCTTGGTATCAAACTGATGGATGGGCGATGATTCCCACTGGTCAAGTGCACGTCCTTTGGATGGATAAAGTTTATCTCCGTCTTTCTCTTGTACGATATCAACCATAACAACTTCTTTGGCGAAATCGCGTTGAGCTACGGCCATAGATACCGTTGAGCCGACATTACCGCCGGCACCGACTACTGTTACTTTCATGAGACTAATTAATTTTTGGGGATTAAAAATTTCAGGTTTAAGATACTATTTTATCTCCTGAATATCAGGGATAGAAAGGTTGAAAGTGTAAATGTTAAAGGTTGAATGTTATAACTTCAGGACTTTAAAATTTTCAACCTTCAACACTAAGATCGCTGCCGTGAATCCATGCCCCACATTAGCTTATTTCGGAGGGTATCAAAATAGCTTTGGTTGGGCAACTCGATAAGATCAATGGTAAAATTTGAGCGTTTAATATTAACCTCGTAAGGATAGTCGGAGATCTCTTTGATTTGTCCGTCGTATGAAAATAACACCTCGTGATCTTGCTTCTGTACGGTAACTTTGAGGTGTTTATCCGAAGGTAGAACCAGTGGTCGAGTTGTAAGGGTATGAGGATTAATAGGTGTTACCACCATTACATCGGTATTCGGCATCACGATGGGTCCTCCGGAGGATAGATTATAGGCCGTAGAGCCCGTAGGAGAGGCGACTATTAACCCATCTGCCCAATAGTTATTGATAAACATCTCATTGTATTCAGCGCTCACATTCACCATCGAAGTGGAATCCTTTTTTGAGAACAGGAATTCATTCAGCGCATGATAAATATGGCCCTGATTATCTTTGGCTTCCAGCAGGTAGCGCTTTTCGATGCGATACTTATCTTTGACGAGGTAATTGAGCGCCTGATGTAAATTCTCTTTTTGAGTATAGGCCATGAATCCCAGGCGTCCGCTGTTAACCCCAAGAATGGGTTTTTGGATGCTTTTCATAAGCCGTGCGGTATATAGCATTGTGCCGTCGCCGCCGAGAGCGATAATAATATCTGCCTGGTCGATAGCAGATTCCTCATCTTCCACTACTACTGCAGAGGGATGGTCTTTGCCATCATACAACTCTTTTAAATCCGAACAGAAGTACACCTTTACCTCGTGATCATCCGACCACGTTAACAGATCGATGAAAGGTTCTTTAACGGAATATTTTTGGGGGTTTGCTATAACCGCAAATTTCATGATGCTAATTTAATTTGTCGAAGTCGGAAGAGAAACACCGCGCAGGTCCAGCCACCATCCGTATTGATTGAAATTGAGTCCCGTTATCTCACTATGCTGTAATGCCGTTGGATAAACCCGAAAGCGGAAGAGTTCGGGGTAGTTATTGTTTAATTTATCCTTAGTCTCATTTATGAGCGGGGCGTGCTGTGTGACCCATAGCTCAGTATTCCTCGTGGGGATATTGAGCTGGGTCATATTCAGTTCCACGTCTTGATGTCCCAATGTTTTAGCAAGATTCGCCAGGTAGGTTCGCGCAAATGGGTCTTCAGAAAAAACCGCATACAAATTTTGTTCAGTAATAGTTGTATCTGATGGTTGCTGATTTACAGTAGAATCAACAGTGACAATAGAGCCTGGCAGCTGTTTAAAGTAGGATGAGGTGTTGGCGTAGGCCAAGCTTGAGATGCGACTGGCATCTTCATCAGAAATACCTGCATTCGGATTGAATCGGACTGTGGTTTCGTTAGGTTTGTTCCGTTTCGTCAATGTATATCGATCATTGAATCCTGTTTTAAGTGTCCCTGCATCTGTAGCTACATTTTGCAATATATTTGGGCCGACTTCAGGAAGTAATTGGATATCGCCGGTTCCCATTTTTCGCATTAGTCTGGATTCGGAACTGCTTGTAAGAACATCAACTCTGTTTAGGCGAATGGTTTTGTAGTCATGGTATTTTTGGGATTTGGCAAAGATATAGGCCGAATCTGCTCTTTGTGATGAAAGCGTAAATGGACCTGTGCCGACGGGTGCGAAAGAATTTTGTGTGGTGTTGACAGCCTCACGGGGATATATAAGTGCATAGGGCGTAGCCAGCTTCTCTAAAAATTGCGGGTCTTCCTCATGGAGTTCAAAAACAACGGTACTATCGTTTGGAGTTTGGATACCAGACACATCAGAGAGTGTCCGTTTCTCCGGTTTATACACGTTATGCTGTTCCTGATAAAAAGGCTCAAAACCTTTAATATCCCAAAATAGCTTTGCAGCCGTAGAGGGATTCCCGGTTTTGGCCATTCGCTCAAATACAAACTTTACATCTCTGGCTCTGACTCGGCGCCCGGTACCGGTGCTAAAAACTTCACTGTCTTGGTAGTAAATATTTTGGTTGAGGGTGAACGTATAGGTAAGTGAGTCGTTGCTTACTTCCCAACTTTTTGCTACTGCAGGGACGGTATTTCCATTGGCATCCAAGCGGACCAGACCTTCATAAATAAGCTGTAGGGCCCGCATGGTAGCCCCATTTTCGGCCAATAGAGGATCAAAACTTGTAATGGATTGATATTCTCCGATAACCAGTTTTCTAAAATCTGATTCATCATCGCCGGGGGTATATTCCTCAGTGGTATCGGCAGGTGCCGATGCGGTAGGCGCGTCCTCTATAACGACTGTTTCCGGCTGTTTACATCCCCACAGCAACACCAACGATAAAATGAGTACAGGTAAATAATTCTGTGACTTAAGTAATTTCATGATCCGAAAATTATGGTTGATAACGATTATTTATCCGACGATTCTTGTTGAGCTCCCTTTAAACCCTTAATGCCTTTTACAGCTTTTTCATTCAGGAGATTCGTATCATAAGAACGGATACGACCAACTTTCTTCTGATGCTGTTTGGTAGCTATGTCGATTAATTTTAGCATTAATTCGCGCATATTCATTCCGCTTTCCTCCCAAAGATAAAACGAGAATGAGCCCGGAATGGTGTTAATCTCATTAAAATAGAGCTCTTCGGTATCTCCATTGACCAAAAAGTCGAGACGAGCAATACCCGAAGCTCTAAATAATTTAAATATCCTTTCTGACAGTGACTGAATTTTGTGGGTAAGATCATCCGAAATATCCGCAGGAATTTCACGATCCGCAGAAGCCATTCCTTTTTGGGACCCATTGTCGGACTGATATTTATCCTCAAATGAAAGCGTTTCTTCTTGTCCCAGCGGACGTTCGCAAACACTTGTTTGCAGGTTATGGGCAGTACCTAACACCGAGCAGTTGATCTCAATGAGGGGCGATATGGCTTTTTCTACCATCAGGTTTTCATCGTATCGAAAAGCAGTTTCAACGGCCTCAATAAGTTCATCTTCGTGTTCTGCTCTGGAAACGCCAATACTGCTGCCTAAATTTACCGGTTTTAAGATGACGGGATAACCAAGTTGCTCGGCAAATTTTAAAATCGATTGCTGGTCTTTAACCCATTCTGATTCGAAGAAATCGTATCCTTCCACAACAGGTATGTCATGAGCCCTGCAAATATCTTTTGCTTTTATTTTATCCATCCCCAAGCTTGATGCAAAAACGCCACTGCCTGCATATGGAACGTTATACATTTCGCACGTCCCTTGGAAAGAACCGTTTTCTCCCTCCGAGCCGTGAAAAGCCGGGATGAGAGTATAAATTGGATAGCTTTCGGCTGAATTGAAGAATCCTTTTTTTTCTGTTTCCAACAGTACCGGCTTTCCTAAATCATCATGAGAGAAAGTACAGTGGGTAGCCTGTTTTTTGAGCTCGTCAAGATCCTGGTAATTTTCCATTTCCAGAAGTTTATCACCTGTCAGCCATCGTCCCGATTTTGAAATATAAAGCGGAATGATGTTGTAATTGGTTTCTTTAAGGGAAGCGATAACCTGCATAGCGGTAAGCACTGATACTTCATGCTCTGGTGAAACACCACCAAATGCCACAACGAGATTGCGAGAACTCATGTATCGTTTTTGTATTTAGATTAATATACCTCGAATGATAAGAAAAGATCGCCTCAGATGTGATATAAATACAAAAAAGCAGAAGTGGTTTTGTTCAATAAATACATGAAAAACAGTGCCGTTATTATTTTCAAATACAAAGAATTGGGAAGTAGGAGCACTGACGTTTTAATTATTTGTTGTTTTTGGCCATATAATATAGCTGAATAATACGAAGCTCGCTGTAGCTTACAGATTTGTCGAGCTCGGTATATACCTTACGCAGCATATGCGTGGGTACTTCATCCATAACTTCCAGCACCTCATCGCGCTTCCGAGTTGAAAGCGAAGAAGCTTTCACAATACCTTCCGGGCGTATACTATTACCTGCCTTGAGATAGTTCTTCAGATGCTTAATGATAGTGACATCCTTAACGCCAAACTGTTCGGCCAGGTGATCGATAGATTTGCCGGCATTATACTCTTTGCCAATTCGCTCATATGGTTCACCGTGCTCCTGTTGTTTCTCTTTTTTCTCTTGCAGCGATTCTGTGTTTTCTTCGATATCGTTAGCGCGGCAGTATTTATTAATGATTTTCAGAAAATCAGTCCCATACTTTTTTAGCTTTACAGATCCTACTCCATAAATAGGTATTAAATTATCTTTGGACTGTGGAAAATAATAGGCCATTTCCATAAGCGTAGTATCCGGGAAGATAGCATGCGGAGGGACCGACTGTTGATCGGCCAGCTCTTTGCGTTTCTTTTTCAACTGCTCAAATAGGTCCTTGTCGTAATTGTTTTCAACATCAGCCGTAGTACGATCTATTGCTTCATCATCCACTACGGTGTCTTTTCGGTCGAGTACGCCAAACACATTTTCCTTACCATCCAATACAGCTTTTCCCTGGTTAGTAATATGAAGAGCTCCATGCTGTTCTTCTCGGCTCAGATATCCCTGTTTAACTAAAAGGCGAGCCAGCAGAATCCAGTGTTCTTTGGCCCACTCATTGCCAATATCATAAGTGGAAAGTTCATCATGACCGTTTTCTAACACTTTTTCTTTGGTTGATCCGCGCAAAACATCCGCAATGTAATAGGCATCAAACTCTTCGTTTGTGCGTACGATGCAGGAAAGCATTTTTTGTCCTTGGACAGTCAAATCTTCCACTTCAGCATCCACCGACAAGCAGTTATCACACATGCCGCATTCATCTTTTTCATAGGTTTCGCCAAAGTATTGCATCAAGGGAGCGCGGCGACATTCATCACTTTCTAAAAACTTCATCAGGTCTTTGAGGTGCTTTTCGGCCACCTCTTTTTCTTTACCTTCTTTTTGGTTAATGAAGTACTGAATTTTCTGTTTGTCGGATCGGCTGTAAAGCAAGAGGCAATCCGAACGAAGTCCGTCACGCCCGGCCCGACCGATCTGTTGATAGTAAGATTCAATATTCTTGGGCATATCGTAGTGCATTACAAACCGTACATTCGGTTTGTCGATGCCCATTCCAAAAGCAATAGTAGCTACGATAATAGAAATATCGTCGCGGATAAATAACTCTTGGTTTCGGTTGCGCAGCTTTTTTGATAATCCCGCATGATATGGTTTGACGGAATGCCCCTCTTTTTTCAGTTCTACAAAAAGTTCTTCTACTTGTTTGCGAGAGAAACAGTAAATGATACCGGACTGTTTCTTACGGGTGTAGAGAAAGTCGAGCGTTTGTTCTACCGGATCTTCTTTGTCGGCTACTTTCAGAAATAGGTTTTTGCGATCAAAGCTGGCTAAAAACGTATCAGATTCTTCAAACTCCAACACTTCCTTGATATCTTGACGTACGCGCGGTGTGGCTGTGGCCGTTAGTGCCAGGCACGTTGCATTGGGAAAATCGTCCCGAACTTTGGTGAGTTCGCGATAGTCGGGACGGAAGTCGTGTCCCCATTCCGAGATACAGTGAGCCTCATCGATTGTAAAAAGGTCAACATTTTGATTGGAAAGCAGGTTGCGTGTTCGTTCCATCAACAGTGTTTCTGGCGCCAGATACAGTAACTTTATCTCCTTGTTTTTGAGTCGCTGCACGTTGTGCTCGTATTCCTGCTCGGTAAGGGAGCTGTTTAGGTAAATCGCAGGAATATCATACTGTTGAAGCTGTTCAACCTGATCTTTCATCAGCGAAATGAGTGGTGATACAACGATGGTCAATCCATCAAAAAGGAGAGCCGGGATTTGATAGCAAAGCGATTTTCCTCCTCCGGTGGGCATGATGACGAGCGTATCTTTCTCGTCCATCACGTTTGAAATAATATCTTCCTGAAGAGGACGAAAATCTTCAAAGCCAAAAACGTTATTAAGTTTGCTGCGTGCTTCTTTAATCATGTATCGCTGATAAAATCTGATTTATCTGATTGTACAGATAAAGTGAATTGTTAATTACTATTTATAAGTCGTTTAAAGTTAAGGCTGTTTTCTCCGAAATTTAAGAGAAGGGCGACTTCTAAGTTAAAGGCCGTTAAGTAATTGAGTACCTGATTATAATGTGTTTTATTGATTTCTGAAAGCGCTTTTAGTTCTACCAGTACCTTTTCTTCAACCATAAAATCAGCTCTTCGTTTACCGATAGATTTCCCCTTGTAAAACAAAGGCATAGATTCTTCTCGTTTATAACTGATATTTTGGTTCTGGAATTCGATTGGCAAACTACGTTGGTAAATCACTTCCGGAAAGCCATTACCCAACTCTGAATGTACCTGCATCGCAGCGCCAATAATAGCCCCTGTGATTTCACTATATTTATATTGCTTACTCATGAGACCACAGATTAATTATTAGATCATACGTTAATATGTAAGACACCCCGAAATGGAAATACTTACAATAAAAATCAACGAAATCTGATTAATCTGTGGTCGATCCGCGATATATTACTTGCTCAGATAAAGATTTTTAAACTCGAATGGTTTTTTAAAGTGTTCGTCGTTGAAATCTTTCATAAAGTAGATGGTTTCTCCGGTGGATTTCATCTCGGGTCCGAGTTCTTTTTTAACTTCTGGAAACTTATCAAAGGGGAATACCGGTTCTTTTATGGCCCAGTTCTTAAGCTTGGAGGTTAAGTCTTCTTTATCAAAGTCTTTGAGTTTGGCGCCCAACATAACCTTGACGGCAATTTGTGCTTCAGGCCGTTCTGTTGCTTTGGCAAGGAAGGGAATAGTCCGTGTTGACCGTGGATTCGCTTCCAGCACAAATACCTCATCACCTTTAACAGCATATTGCACGTTCAGGAAGCCTACAATATTCATGTTTGAGGCTATCTTTTCATGATATTGCTTGATCTTCTCGATCGCGGTATCACTCAGCGAATAAGTCGGTATTACGGCCGTGGAGTCCCCGGAGTGAACACCGGCCGGTTCAATATGCTGCATGATGCCTGCGATATGCATATCGTCTCCATCATAAACGGCATCCACATCTACCTCAACGGCATCTTCCAAAAATTTATCGATGAGGAAAGCATTTTCGGGATGTGTGTCGAGGACGCGTTCGGTATAGAATTCGAGCTCTTCCTGCTTAACCGCAATGCGCATTCCCTGTCCGCCAAGAACGTAACTGGGACGAATAAGCACCGGATAGCCGATACGATCAGCAATTTTGAGTGCCCCTTCCACATCTTCGGCTGTTCCATAAGAGGGAAATGGAATATCGAGATCTCGGAGAAACTCTGAGAACGATCCGCGGTCTTCGGCAAAGTTGATCATCTCGAAGTCAGTCCCGAAAATTTTGATTCCTTCTTCCACAAACTTTTTGCCCAACTTCAGGGCTGTTTGTCCGCCAACTTGCAGGATGACGCCTTCGGGCTGTTCGTGCTCATAAATATCCATTACACGTTCCCAGAATACCGGTTCAAAGTACAGCTTATCCGCAGTGTCGAAATCAGTAGACACTGTTTCGGGATTACAGTTGATCATGATGGCCTCGTAGCCCATCTCTTGGGCAGCCTGCACAGCATGTACGCAGGAGTAATCAAACTCAATGCCCTGACCTATGCGGTTGGGACCACTTCCAAGGATGAGTACTTTCTTGTTGTCGGATACTTCACTTTCATTTTCGCCTTCGTAGGCTGAGTAGAAATAGGGCGTTTCTGCAGGGAATTCTGCCGCGCAGGTATCCACAACTTTGAAAGAGGGTTTTAGATTTAATTCATGACGTTTTTTACGTACTTCCTTTTGTGTGACTTTACCATTGCTTTGGCTCAGCAGCCAAGCAATCTGTTTATCACCAAAGCCGGCTTGCTTTAATTCAAAAAGATCGTCTTTGCTGATGGTATCGAGTGACTGTCCCTCGGTTCGATTTTCGAGGGATACCATATAGCGAATTTGCTGCAGGAACCACGGATCTACTTTGGTGATATCGGCAATTTCTTCGACGGATGCACCAAACTTAAAGGCGTTGCGGATATTCAGCATGCGATCCCAGTAAGGCTTTTTGAGTCGTTCACGGACCTCCTTGCGATCAATCTCGTTATACCCGTCAGCGCCCAAACCAGCGCGGCCGATTTCAAGCGACTGGTACGCTTTGTTCAGCGCTTCGGGAAAATTTCGCCCGATTGACATCACTTCGCCCACCGCCTTCATCTGGGTCGTCAGTTCTTCATCCACATTGGGAAATTTCTCGAAGTTGAAACGAGGGGCTTTTACAATGACGTAATCGATGGATGGCTCAAAGCAGGCTGAAGTATTTCCGGTAATGGGATTGGACAACTCGTCGAGGTTGTATCCCACGGCAAGCTTTGTAGCAATTTTGGCGATGGGGTATCCCGTTGCTTTGGACGCGAGAGCGGACGACCGGCTCACGCGCGGATTAATCTCAATGGCTACAAAACGGTCGCTGCCCGGCTCAACGGCAAACTGCACGTTGCATCCGCCCGCAAAGGTACCAATCGAGCGCATCATTTTAATAGCCGCATCGCGCAGCATCTGGAATTGCTTGTCGGTAAGCGTTTGCGAGGGAGCTACCGTCACTGAATCGCCAGTGTGTACACCCATCGGATCAATGTTTTCAACGGTACAAATGATAACCACATTATCATTTGGGTCGCGGAGAAGTTCGAGTTCGTATTCTTTCCATCCAAAAATAGATTCTTCAATAAGCACGCGGTGTACAGGACTCATTTCGAGTCCACGCAGTACTTTTTTCTCAAACTCATCCTCAGACCAAACGATGCCACCGCCGGCACCGCCCATGGTAAAAGATGGACGAATGACAATAGGTAATCCGCCCAGATCTTCGGCAATTTCTTTGGCTTCAAGTACCGATTCGGCGGCGCGACTACGGCACTGTGGAATATCAATATCATCCATCAAGTCGCGAAATTGCTGGCGATCTTCGGTGATATCAACGGCGTCGATATCTACACCGATGACTTGAATTCCATGTTCTGTCCAATAATCTTCTTGTTGCAGATTTCGGGTCAGGTTTAAGCCCGTTTGTCCGCCCATGGTGGGCAGAACGGCATCCGGATTTTCTATTTCTACAATTTCTTTAATGGATTCTTCGGTAAGTGGCTTAAGGTAGATCTCATCAGCCATCATCGGGTCAGTCATAATAGTGGCCGGATTGGAATTGATGAGTACAACCTCATACCCATCTTCACGAAGTGATTTGCAGGCCTGTGATCCCGAGTAGTCAAATTCGCAGGCTTGGCCGATTACGATTGGTCCTGATCCAATGATAAGAATTTTGTTGATGTCGTCGCGTCGTGGCATTTGGTTAGTGAGTTTCTGTTTTACAGATTAAAGATTTTTTGAATTTCTGCTGGGAGACGGTGAACTGTATCTATACTGCTGGTGGTTTTAATTAACCAACTCTCCTTTTCCTTCTTTGATCATATCCAGGAACTGATCGAATAGATATCTAGAGTCATGCGGGCCGGGTGATGCTTCTGGGTGATATTGTACCGACATACCGGGAAAGTCCTTGAATCGCAGCCCTTCAATAGTACCGTCGTTTAGGTTTTTATGCGTCACTTCCACTTTTGATTCGTCAAGGGCTTCTTCATCCACAGCAAAACCGTGGTTTTGAGTGGTGATTTCGACTAATCCGGTGTCTAAATTTTTTACCGGATGATTGGCACCGCGGTGTCCCACGAACATTTTGGTAGTTGTGATACCTTCGGATAGTGCCATGAGCTGATGGCCGAGGCAAATTCCGAATATGGGTTTTCCGGTATCTTTGGCGTAGTTTACGGCATCTAAGGCATATTTAGCTGTGGCATCCGGGTCGCCTGGACCATTACTGAAAAAGAATCCGTCAGGATTCCATTGGTCGAGCTCTTCTTTGAAGTCACCCTTCGCAGGAAAAACGCGTAGTGTGCATCCTCGTTCTACCAGATTATCAATGATGCTTTGTTTTATCCCGTAGTCGAAAGCTGCCACTTTAAAAGGGCCATCGCTGTGTACAGTTTGTGGTTCTTGGCGTGTAACTTCGGTAGCAAGTTCAAGACCGACCATATCATCCCAATTTTTGGCCTTTTCCACCAATTTATCCTCATCGAGTTCAGTAGATGAAATTACGGCGTTCATTACTCCTTTTCTTCGGATGTGTCGGACGAGCTTTCGGGTATCAATGCCGCTGATGCCGACCACTTCGTTGCGTTCTAAATATTCTTGGAGATTGCTGTCGGCTTGAGAATTGCTGTGCTCCCACGAAAATGATCGGACGATAAGTCCGGCAATCATAACTTTGCGAGCTTCATTGTCGCGGCTCATGGTACCATAATTCCCGATATGAGGATAGGTCATCATCATTAGCTGACCGTAATAGCTGGGATCGGTAAAGATTTCTTGGTAGCCGACCATGCTGGTATTGAAACAGAGTTCCCCACCGGTGGTACCTTTTTTGCCGATAGCAAAGCCGTGTTCGACGGTACCGTCGGATAGAGCAATGATAGCTTTATCTTTGGGATAGAGTGACATAGTAAGGATATGTTGGTTTTGAGGTATTAAAGTTTAGACATAAAAAAAATCCGACTAACAAAGAGTCGGATTTTAAAAAAGGGAATGGAATGTGAGATTTCCGAATCGAGGGGCTGTTCGGAAATTTTTTGAGGCAGTTGAGCCTGCCATCTACTTCAAATTTAGTAGACTTGTAGATCAAAAGAATGCTGTTAGAACATCAAGATTTCAAAAATTATGCGCTTTATTTGACTCCAACGCAAAACTGTGAAAATATACGAATCCAAGGCTCTATTTTCAACGTATATTTTTGGCATGTTGTAACCTATTGGGACTGACGACTTTGGATAATAAATTCCTTATTCCATTGATCGTAGGAAACAGAAAGTTTATTCGGGCGACAGCAAACCTGACAGTCTTCGATATATTTTTGCGTATTGCCCTGGGAGGGGTCCACGAAAGTGTGATTAACTTCTCCGCAATAGGCACAACGATACTCAGTTCCTTGGGATTCAGGTGGATACTTCATCAAGTTCGAGGTTTGTGAGTGTTGGAGTGTTGAAGTTTGATCCCACTGTAAGGATTTAGCTTTAGGGTGATCTTACTTCTATACAACGAAAAAAACTTTTGGAAAATGCCAATTGTGAAAAATTTTGAAGAGTTAGATTGTTGGAAAGAATCACGAAAATTAGTCTGCCAAGTTTATGAATTGACTAAAAGACCAAAGTTTCGGAAAGATTTTGGACTAAGAGATCAGATTCAAAGAGCATCAGTTTCAGCTATGACGAACATTTCTGAAGGCTTTGCTCGATATTCATCAAAAGAGGTTATAAGATTTTTGGATTATACCCAAAGTTCATGTGAAGAAGTGAAGAGCTTGCTTTATGTAGCTTATGATCAGAAATACATCAAGAAAAGTGATTTGCAAGAAGTGTATAGCAAAGCAAGTGACGTCAGGAATTTAACTCTGGCTCTGATCAAATATTTGAGGAATAATTCATGAGGTAAACTTCGAAACTACAGAACTTTGAACTCCAACACTTATTACCAAAGCAACATCTTCATACAAAAGACACTACCGCCACTTTTGAGATATTCGTAAGTGCTTACCTCATGAACAGAGAATCCGTTATCGCGCAGATTCTTATTGACGTCGGTACAGCCCTGTTGAATAATCACATTGCGCCCGTCGGGACAGGAGGCATTGCAGGCAAAAAGTTCCTCGGCCTCGTATTTGGAAGCTTGGATGATGGTATCAAACATTTTGTTAATCATCTCGAGTCCCTCATCTGTAAAGGCCTCGGGATAAATTAGAGCGGTATGTTCATCCAGTACGCACAGACAGGTATCCAGATGATAGAATGATTCGTCCACGAGTTCGAGCGCCAAGATGGGTACGTCAAAAGTGTCGGAAATAGTTTCGTATGCCTCTAATGACGAGCGATAGCCGTATCCTCCCCAAAGCAAACGTTTGCCTGTATGCCAGATGGCGTCGCCGCATCCTTCAAAGTCGCTTATTTTATCCTCATCCAGATAATGAATTTCATAGCCGTTTTGGCGGTACCACTGCTCAATATAAGGGACTTCATCTTTTCGCTCATCGGCATGCATGATGCTCATAAATGCATGCTCATTGCCGTCTTCGTCGATATAGGGCAGGCTCTGGTTGGCACAAAAAACCATATCCGGCAGTCCTTCCTGATCTTCGATAACATTGATATTCATCCCAATTTGATCAAAAAGCGATCGCACGAGGTTCCATTCATTATTAGCTTCAATTTTATCGACTTTCCCCACTTGATCAGCCATGTGGGGATTGATAACATATTCTACAGAATAGTGTAGTGGTCGTACCATCAGCACCTCGGTGGGTAGCGGCATGGATGGACGTTCATCAACGGTAAAATCAATTTGATCTGCGGATGTAATTACTTGCGCCATAAATATGAAACTTAGTTACAGTATTTCAGAAAGGTTCTTCCATAAATCGGGTTCCCAAGATAACCATTTGTATAAAAGAATAAACTTTAAACCCGTTTTTATCTCCTCTTATTATTGAATACGGGATTAGGGAAAGATTCGTTAGTTTAAAGCTTCAACTTAAAAGAAACAATGATATGCTGCTGGATCACGAATTACTTTCGCAATTAGCTCCGCTGGAGCTGCGTGCCCGAAAAATTGTGGAGGGATTTATCTCGGGCTTGCATAAAAGTCCGCACCACGGATTCAGCGTCGAGTTTGCCGAGCATCGACCGTATAATCCCGGCGATGAGATCAAGCATATCGACTGGAAAGTATATGCTAAAACCGAACGGCTTTATGTGAAAAAGTATGAGGAGGAGACGAACCTCCGTTGCTATGTCTTGCTGGATACCAGCAGCTCGATGTTTTACAAATACTTTAGTCCGTGGAGCAAGCTGAGGTATGCTATCCATTTTGGATCTTCGCTCATGTACCTGATGAATCGACAACGCGATGCCTGTGGGTTGATTACCTTTGATGAAGGGATTAATAATTTCATTCCGGCCAAGTCCTCCTATTCGCATCTACGAATGTTATTTGGGGAGTTTGAAAACTTGCTGGAGCAGGAAGAGAATGCGGATAAAAACAAACGCCAAACCGCTACGGCAAAAGCGATGCACGAGGTGGCGGAGCGACTTAACCATCGAAGTTTGGTTGTAGTACTTACTGATCTTTTTGAAAATGTAGATAAACATGATCAGCTTATCTCAGCATTAAAGCACTTGCGTCACTCTAAGCATGAGGTATTACTTTTTAACGTATTGGAAGAAAAAAGCGAACGGAAGCTTGATTTTCCCGATCGAAGACTGGTGATGCAGGATATGGAGACGGGATCACAAATGGAGGTAGTGCCAAGCCAGATTCGTGAAGATTATCAGAAAAAAGTTGAGGAGCTGACGCACAAATTTAAAATGGCTTGCAGTGAGTTTCAGATTGATTTTGAACAACTGGATACGCAAAGTGAATTTGATATGGCATTGCTGGCGTATCTAAATAAGCGTAAACGATTGGGATAAAGTAATTTAGCGTTAGTATAGAATATTCCAAAGATTTGAGTGTTTGTAATATCTCAAAATAGGAGTGAACAGCTCTGTAATAATTTTAAATCAAATTATTTTACTCTATGAGATATAACATAAAAAGACTCGTTTCGGCTTCGCTTGCACTAATGTTGGTATTTGCAGTTGGTGCTAATATCGCTGTTTCACAAAATACTGGTCAACAAGGTCAGGTGGATGGAGAAACCGTTGTTGATAAGATGAATAGCAACGAAAAGCTATCAGATTTCACTGCCCTTGTTGAGGCGTCTGGTTTTGGACAAGTGTTAACTCAGCAGGGAACGTATACTGTACTTGCTCCGACCAATAAAGCTCTTGAGAATGAAGGCGTAGATATAGAAGCAGCTAAAGAAAACAGAGATCAGGCTCAGAAAGTAGTCCAAAGTCATCTGTATCAGGGCGATATTTCTACAGAGAAAGTAGAATCTTCAATGGGAGTCAAAATTGAAGATAAAGATGAGTCTGCTGCCAACGGCACTGTATATATTGTTAATAGCGTCGTAAAACGGTAGTATATCCGCATTATTAATATTTTAAAGGTCCTTCGCTCAGAAGGGCCTTTTTTTATGTTACCTCAGCATTGCGCAGCATCTTATTTAGCAGACGAGGGAAAAACCGTTTTAGATAAATGCCCCATATTTCTTTTCCTCCGATATAAATTTCTTCCTTCTCTTTTAGAATTTTTGGGATGAGCTTCTTTGTAAACTCATCGACGGGCATGCCGTTTTCTTGTCCCTTGCCCATTTTGTTGTGTTTGCTGCCGTCGCCTTCGAGCGCATTTTTTGTGACATTTGTTTTAATAAATCCCGGGCAGACGAGCGAAATGTTGATGTTATCATCATAAACCTCTTGGCGAAGAGCATCGAAATAACCGTGCAGGGCATGTTTGGAAGCCGCATAACTCGATCGCAATCGCGTACTAAACTTTCCCATTACACTGCTGGTGACGACAATATGACCCGATTGACGTTCTATCATCGAGGGTAGTACCGCCTTTGTTAATGCTACTGATCCAAAGAAATTGATTTCCATCACTCTGCGAATAACTTCGATATTTGTGTCAATAGCTTCCGATCGTTGACTAATACCACCATTATTAAAGAGATAGTCAATATGTCCGAAGATGCTGAGAGCCTCTTTTGCTTTGGTCTCAAGTTGATCCGTTTTGGAAAGATCAAGTGTGAGAATGTGAACATCGGATGGATTTTTGCAGTTATTTTTAACTTCCGTCAATGCTCCTTTTCGTCGCGATGAGAGAATGAGTTTTGTGCCGCGGTTGCTGAGTTCATAAGCAAGTGCTTCTCCGATACCTGAGGATGCACCGGTAATCCAGGCAATTTTATTTTGAAATGACATTGGTAAGAGCTAATTAGAAATCAATAAAACGAAGGTTAATACCGCTCAAAATGCAGAAACGAGCTAAGTTTGACAAGTAGAATACGAAGCACTTCAAAAAAGGTCTGTTCAGATACTCTGTAAAGTTTGCTATTTTATTGTAACCAACGATTTGTGAGTAAAAGCTGTTTTTGACTCATTATTATAAGTAAAAATAATTATTGTGAGACCAAAGCATAGCATATTATTAGTTGAAGATGAAGAGGAACCGGCAGAGATGCTGGCAAATTTCCTGGAGATGAATGATTATGAGGTGCTTGTTGCCCATGAAGGGAATCGAGCGCTGGAGCTTATTGAGGAATATGCCGGAGAAATACACTTGGCGATTCTCGATATTATGGTTCCTAATGTCGACGGCAAGGAAATTTGTAAGCACATTCGCAGCCATCCTGTGTTAAATGATATTCCTGTAATATTTTTAACGGCCAAAGATGAAGAACAGGATGAGATTGAAGGACTAGAGCTTGGTGCCGATGATTACATCCCCAAACCGGCCAGCCTTCCGTTGGTAAAGGCGCATGTGGAGTCATTGCTTCGTCGCCAAAATCCCCAAAAAGCCAACTGGCTGCAGTACGGCGATACTTATCTGGATACGGATGCCAAGGAGTTGTATGTAGATGATGAGAAAATTGAACTAACGTCAACGGAGTATACGCTGATTGAGCTCTTTTACCAGAATCCCAAGCGTGTTTATACGCGGCAGGAAATTTTGGAGCATATCACAGAAGATGATCGATATGTCTTTGACCGCACGGTGGATGTACACGTTAAGAATCTGCGCCTGAAGATGGGAGATGCCGGAGAGGTGATAAAAACTTATCGCGGTATCGGTTACGGCCTGAACCGCGAAGTTGTAAAGGTATAATCATTGATGAATCTGATGGTACAGGTTTGCAAAAATGATTTTATAATGAGGCTAATCAAAAAATCGGTTTCATCTGTGATATGAAGATCCGTTCGAAACTTGCATGGACTTTTATTCTATTATTGATTTTTGGGATTACCTCCATCAGCAGCTATTCTATTTTATTTATTCGTGACTATCTGCTTGAAGAAGGGCGGGCAGAAATGGAGCGTGATACTCGGTGGCTGGCCGTAACGGCGGCAAATTTATCAGATGATGAAAATTTTGATGACCGATTGTTCAATACCGCACGCACATCGAGATATCAGCTGGCTGTGTACGATTCTACTGGGAGGTTAATCAGCAGTTATCAAAGCAGTGATACTACCATTACTCCGCCACAGAAATTGGATGCGGGTATTATAGAAAGTTTGAAGGCACGTGATAACCTGCCGTTGCTTCCCCGCGATTCCGATTCAGAAGTTCTTACAAGCTATATTATGCTTCCTGACTCTACAGCCGGCGCCTTGTTTTTGCAGGCTTCCCAGTTTAAGGATCAGATCTATGAGCCCATCAAGACCATCCGCTGGATTATCTATTACGGGATGTTTATTTCCATTGGATTGGTGGTAGTCGTAAGTATATGGATTGCCCGTTATGTGACGAAGCCGATTACACAAATTAAAGATGCTGCCCAGGATATTGCCGATGGTGATGTGGATCGGGAAATTGATATTAGTCGCAGCGATGAATTTGGAACACTGGCCACCTCGCTTAATCAAATGGCTTTTAAACTGCGGGCCGATACTGAGCAAATAAAGCAGTTTGCCGAGAAGCAGCGCCAGTTTTTTGCGGATATAACCCACGAGATTCGCAACCCGCTGCACACCATTTCCGGCGCGCTTGATATGCTGGAGCTGGATAAGTTATCAGAAGAGAAAAAGGATAAATATATCACTACAGCAAAGAAACAGACCGAGCGGATTTCACATCTGTTCAAGGATTTAAAAATCCTTCAGCGATACGATTCTGATGAGTATTTTGTGGAGAGGCAGGAATTCGATTTGGCTGATATTGCACGACATATGGAGGATTGGTACAGCGAAAAAGCCAAAGAAAAAGGATTGGAATTAAATATAGATCAGCATTCCTGTAAAGCTATTGGGGATCCCGGAAAAATTGAACAGGTGATGGATAACCTGATCTCAAATGCGTTGAAATACACGAATAAAGGATCAGTGGATGTGACCTACAGAGCCGAAGATTCTGAAGTTACGGTTGCAGTAGAAGATACCGGCATCGGAATATCGGATGAACACTTGGATCGTTTGTTCGATCGATTTTACCGCACGGATAAAGCACGCTCACGGGATAAGGGAGGTACTGGACTTGGATTGGCGGTCGTAAAAAGCATTATAAAAGGCCACGGTTCTGATATACGGGTGGAAAGTGAGGTCGGTGAAGGAACGCGTTTTTGGTTTACATTACCCATAGGGTAAGTGTATTATGTTCCATTCTTTCAATTAGACTCATTCTAAATAGAATTCGCCAGCTCTTCTTCAAATTTCCTTCACAAAGAATGACTTTCTTCACTATGATAAATGAGGACTGTATTTAGTTGAATTTTGAAATGAAAAGTCAGTCTCTATAGGCTTGAAATAAGCAATTTATTCTATGGCAGAAGAAGAGAAACGTATTGGTGTTGTATTGATGAATCTCGGTGGCCCCACTGCCGATTATGCGGTTCGACCATTTTTGTATAATCTTTTTAGAGATGAAGACATTATTAAGTTAGGCGGCGGAAAATTTCAGGACTTTTTTGCGAAGATAATTTCAAAGTTTCGGGCGCCCAATGTTCAAGAAGATTACGAAGAAATAAATGGTTGTCCGAATGGATGTATGGGCAATAAACACTGTCTGAATCGCAAAAAAAGTATTGTTTCAACATGCTGCTCGCCTATTAACAGTCTTACCGAAAAACAGCGGCGCGGACTTGAGAAACATCTTACGAAAGTAATTCCTGGTCACACAGTAAAGGTTTATACCTGCATGAGGTACTGGTTGCCATTTGCTGAAACTACGCTCGAAGACATGGAAGACGATGGTATCACGCATGCAGTTATGGTGCCACTCTATCCTCAATTTTCTTGGACAACGACCGGGAGCAGTTATCGCGACTGGGAAACCAAGCGCGATGAGAAGTTTGGTGATGATACGCCTTGGAAAGAGTTTCATGTTAAGAATTATCACCTCGATGAAAAGTACCTCACTGCGATGAATGACCGCATTGATGAGGCGCTGGCTGAGATGGATGAGGAAACGCGCAACAAAACACACTTTATATTTAGTGCACACGGCACACCCAAGCTCGAAGTGCGAAGCGGTGATCCCTATACTACGGAGATCAATCAGACGATGGAAGCCATCATGGAGATGCGTGGTTACGACTACGATTATTGGCTGGGATATCAATCGAAAGTGGGTCCACAAAAATGGACGCAGCCCAATACCGCTGAACTTGTGGAGCGACATATTGAGTACGGTATCAAAAACTTTTTGATGATTCCGATTGCTTTTGTGACCGATCACGTTGAAACTCTTTTTGAGTTGGGCGTTGAGCTGGTCGAGGACCTCGAAGAGGAAGGTTACGAATTTGAAAACCTGAAGGTAATGAAAGGCATCAACGATCATCCCAAGTTTATTGAAGCTCTGGGCGATCAGGTTTTGGATAAGCTGGATCACGAAGTCGATGTTGAACAGGAAAAGCAAACATCTAACAAAGTTTCTGCCTAAATAGATGTCAGAGCAACCACAAATAACTGATTTTTGTGCTGTTGGCGTTAATCACTGGGAGGCTTCCATTGATGTACGCGAACGTTTTAGCTTGAAACAGGCTCAGAAGAAAGAGCTTATAGAAGGTGCTAAACGCGAAGGTATCAACAGCCTGTTTGTTGTTTCGACCTGTAATCGGACTGAGATTTTTGCGCAGGATGTGACGCCCCAAGAGCTGATTCGTCTTCTGGTGACTTACTCCAATGCTTCGCTGGATGAGTTTCATAATTACGGATTTGAAAAAGAAGGCCAGCAGGCGGTTGAACATCTGTTTCAGGTTACAGTGGGACTTGACTCCCAGATCCTCGGAGATCTGCAGGTTGTAAAACAGGTTAAAGAAGGATACGAGCTGGCCAGTGAAATGGATGCCGTGGATGGGGAGCTCCACCGACTGATGCAGCATGTTTTTCGGGCACACAAACGTTCGCGTAACGAAACGTCGCTCGGAGAAGGAGCAGCTACTACTGCTTATGCGGCGGTGAAGTTTGCGGTGAAGACGTTCGACAATCTGAAGGACAAAAATATTCTGCTGGTAGGGACCGGCAAGATTGGAAAGGTTACTTGTAAGAACTTGATCAATCTCGGTGCCCAGAAACTCACGCTTATCAACCGGACGCGAGAACGGGCCGAATTTGTGGCGGATAAGTTTGATCTACAGGTAGCAGATATGGAGCATATGCCTGAGGAAATTGCTGAGGCCGATCTGATTATTGTAGCAACAGGAGCTAAGGAGCCGGTTATTACGCTGGATGATATGAAGCCTTCACTGCTTGATCCTCAATTTAAAGTGATGGTAGACTTATCCGTACCCCGCAATATTGATCCGGAAATCGGTGAAATGGACTTTGTGGATCTGGCTAATATGGACTTTCTGACGGATGTGACCGATGAAGCCTATCGCAAGCGAGAAGAGAATATTCCGCTGGTCAAAAAGATTATCGAAGATGAACTAACTGATTATAAAAACTGGCTCAGCAAACAGAAGGTGGTACCTACCATTAAGGCGTTAACGAACAAGTTTGATTCCATCCGTGAAGACGAGTATGATTTCTTTAAGAATAAAATTTCTGATACGGATAAAGAAAAGGTTGAAAATCTGACCCGCCGCATAGTGAATAAAATTGCGGCTTATTCCATTGAACATCTGCGTGATCATCACGAATCGGAGCAGGTGACGAAAGTAGTGAATGATATGTTTAAGCTTGAAACCAAGACCGGCGATGAGTAAGAAAACGATTCGCATTGGGACGCGTGACAGTCAGTTAGCAACGTGGCAGGCCGAAAAGGTTGCCCGCGAATTGCAAAGGCTTGGCCATGACACCGAGCTTATTTTTGTTAAGTCAGAAGGTGATCTGGATCTGACAACACCACTGACAGAAATGGGGGGCAAAGGGGTATTTACGAAAGCACTCGATAATGCACAGCTCAATGACGAAATTGATATTGCCGTTCATTCTTTTAAAGATCTCCCTACCGAAAATCCCCTTCCTTTAAAAGTTGCCGCTATTATGGAGCGTGCCGATGCCCGTGATTCGCTGGTTGCTCCCGACGGTACTGATTTTTTGAAAGATCCTGACTATAAAGCGACGATTGCAACAAGCAGTAATCGTCGTCGTGCCCAGTGGTTGTATCGTTATCCCAATCATGAGATTGTAAACATCCGTGGAAACGTGAATACACGTCTCGAAAAAGTAGAGAAAAAGGAATGGGACGGAGCTATTTTTGCAGCGGCTGGATTGGAACGTATCAATCTCGGTCATCATATAAGTGAATACTTGGATTGGATGGTTTCGGCAGCAGCGCAGGGTGCGATGGCTGTCATGATCCGTGAGGATGACAATACGATGGAAGAGATTGTGTCGCAGCTAAATCATGATGAAACGGCGCTTTGTACCACCATTGAACGTGATTTTCTGCACGACATGGAGGCGGGTTGCAGCGCGCCCGTTGGAGCTTATGCTTTTATTGAAGATGAGAAGGTTCATTTTAAGGCTGTTGCCCTAATGCTCGATGGAAGTGAGCGATATGATTTTGAGGAAAAAGTATCAGTTGGTGAAGCTGGAGAGCTTGGCCATACCGCCGCTCAAGCACTGCTCAGCAAAGGAGCGATCAAAGTTATTGATGAGATGAAATCAGAATAGCTTCAATGTCATCCTGAACTTGTTTCAGGATCTGTTGCAAAAGATTGATTTAATGCTTCAGATACTGAAATAAATTTAGCATGACACAATAATTAGGGATCAATGCGACAAAACAAACGAAATATTTTAGTAACGCGACCTTTATCTGCACAGCAGTTTGAATACGCTCGTATTCTGGGACTGGAGCCCATTATTGAGCCGGCTCTGCAGTTTAACTTTCCCGAATATTGGGACAGCGTGCTCAAGGTGATTAACGAAAATCCCAAATCCGACTGGATTTTCACGAGCACAAATGGAGTTAAGGCTTTGAAAGAATTGATGGCGGCCGGACTTCATCCCCGCCCCGAAACCCAGCTTTTTGCGGTTGGATCAAAAACACAGAAAGCCCTTCAGGAGTTGGGGCTCGATGCCAAAATTCCTCGTACCGAAGACAGCAAGCATTTGGCTGAGTTAATTATCAAAGAAGGAAAAATAAATTCGGTCATCTACTTCCATGGGAATTTGAGTCGCGGTGAGATGACGGAGCGGCTGAAAGATGACGATATTGAAGTGATTGAGCTGGAGGTTTATGAAACTATTATTAATCCGGTGGAAATGCCTAATAAGTCGGTGAGTGGAATCCTGTTTTACAGCCCCAGTGCGGTAGAAGGATTTGCTCGAGGCACGGGATTTGATGAAGAGTTGCCCCCACTTTTCGCCATTGGTCCCACGACGGCCGGTGTGCTCAAAGATCATACCGATCAACATGTAGAAATTGCCAAGCAGCCTGATACCGAAGTGCTACTCCGAACTACTGCTGACTATATTTTTAATAAAGCTGAAAGTATATAGCCGCAGATTTTCGCAGATAAAATCCGTTTCAATCTGTGTGAATCAGTGGCCAGAAAAAAAGTATTTATGAGCAATAATTTTCCAGAACTTAAAAATGATTTATTATTACGAACCCTCCGTGGCGAAGAAGTAGAACGTCCGCCGGTATGGATGATGCGTCAGGCTGGACGCTACCTTCCACAGTATATGAAACTCCGAAAGAAATATACCTTTTTCGAGCGCGTGGAAACGCCCGAACTGGCCTGCGAAATTACTATCCAGCCCATTGATGAATTAGAACCCGATGCCGCAATAATATTCTCAGACATCTTAACAATTCCACAGGCATTGGGAATTGATGTGGATCTGGTGAAAGGCAAAGGTCCGGTGATGGAAAACCCCATCCGCAGTGTGGACGATGCTTTTTCAATTTTGGCTGAGGATATTCCCGGGAAACTTAATCACGTGGTGGAGGCGATAACACTTACGCGCAAAGAACTCAACGGACGTGTTCCGCTAATTGGTTTTGCCGGGGCACCGTGGACCTTATTCTGTTACATGGTTCAGGGCGAAGGGTCTAAGAATTTTGCCAAGGCCAAGGCGTTTATGTACCAGCACCCAGATGCGGCCAAGCACGTAATGAAAGAGTTAACCAAAGCAACAATTGACTATTTGAAAGCCCAGGTCAAAGCGGGTGCTCAGGTGGTGCAGCTGTTCGACTCATGGTCGGGATTGTTAAGTCCCGAAGATTTCAACGAGTGGGCAATGCCGTATTTAATGGAAATTTGTGATGCTATTGATGAGGTACCGGTGATATTATTTGCCAAAGGAAGCTGGTATGCGCTGGAAAGACTCAGTTTTAAAAGTAATGCATCGGCATTGGGACTTGATTGGACGATCACGCCGGAATACGGTCGCGACGCTACCCGAGGAAATATTGTACTACAGGGTAATTTTGATCCCTCAAAGCTGATGATGCCGAGAGATGAAATTACGCGTCAGACACGGCGCATGATCGACCGGTTTGGTACGCAGAAGTATATTGCGAATTTGGGGCACGGTATTTTGCCCAACATCCCCGTGGATAACGCACGTGCCTTCGTAGATACAGTTAAGGAATATAGAGCCACAGATTAACATAGATTTATCCATGCGTATCTGTGTAGATCTGCGGCCAAATAAAATAGTGTATGAAAAAAGAAAGTATCAAAACCCGTTTTGAAGCTTACATCCGCAATCTCCAGGATGAGATCTGCGATAGGTTAGAGCGGATCGACGGAAAGGCGCGATTTCGTCATGACGACTGGGAACGCGATGGCGGAGGAGGCGGACATACGCGAGTAATTGAAAAAGGTGATATTTTTGAAAAAGGAGGCGTCAATATATCCAGTGTACATGGAGAATTGCCCGAACTTATTCGCAAGCGCTTTGAAGTTGAACAGGGTTGGTTCTGGGCCGGGGGGCTCTCACTTGTCATTCATCCAAAAAGTCCGATGGTTCCGACTGTGCATGCGAATTACCGTTATTTTGAACTCTATGACGATGTAAAAATGAGGGAGGTGCGCGATCAGTGGTTTGGCGGCGGCGCGGATTTAACGCCTTATTATTTATGGGATGAAGATGCCGTCCATTTTCATAAGGTGCTGAAAGCTGCCTGTGATAAACATAGCAAGGATTTATATCCCCGGTTTAAAAAAGAGTGTGACGAATACTTTTATAACGATCATCGCTCGGAAGGACGCGGAATCGGCGGACTGTTTTTTGACTACCTGCGTCCCAATGAAGAGCGTTCGGCTGAGGATTGGTATGATTTTACTACTGAAGCAGGCGATGCGTTTTTGAATAGCTATGTACCGATTGTTGAGCGACGAAAAGATGAAACTTATACTGACCGCCAGCGATATTTTCAGGAGATTAGGCGTGGCCGCTACGTCGAGTTTAACTTGATTCATGATCGCGGTACATTGTTCGGCCTGAAAACTGAAGGGCGGACGGAGTCAATTTTGATGAGTTTACCGCCCCAGGTTCGATGGGATTACGATTTTGATATCGAGGAAGGAAGCCGTGAGGCCTATCTCATTAATCGACTCAAAAATCCCATTGACTGGATTGAATATGGTGAGGAAGAAGGAATTCTGAATTAAGGTCTTTGTCATTTGTAATAAATGAACAAGGATTTCTCGCTTCGCTCGAAATGACAGGTTAATAATTATAAAGAGCTTGTATAATTTAAATTTTATTTAGGATGACACACGGACAATTTCCTTATATACGCGGACGACGATTGCGAACTTCGGCAGCCATGCGTGATATGGTGGCTGAGCATAACCTAAAACCGGCTGATTTTATTGCACCGGTTTTTGTGATGGAGGGCGAAAACGAGAAGGTCGAAATTCCATCCATGCCGGATTACTATCGCTACACGCTGGACTTATTGATGGATGAACTCCAAGAGTTAAAAGACGTCGGTATTCGATCGGTATTGGTGTTTGCCAAGGTGCCTGACGAGCTCAAAGATAATAAGGGCACGGAAGCGCTTAATCCCGAGGGGCTGATGCAGCGAGCTGTCCGAGCTATTAAAGAGGAATTTCCCCAAATGCTGGTGATGACCGATATCGCGATGGATCCCTATTCGAGTTATGGTCATGATGGCATTGTCGAGGATGGCAAAATACTGAATGATGAATCTGTGCAAGTGCTTTCAAAAATGGCGGTAAGTCATGCCGAGGCCGGTGTTGATATGGTGGCTCCATCAGACATGATGGATGGTCGTATTGGCGCGATGCGCGAAGCATTGGACGAGGAAGGATTTGAGCACACAGGCATCATGGCGTACAGTGCGAAATATGCCTCCAGTTACTACGGCCCGTTTCGGGATGCACTGGATTCGGCGCCCGGATTTGGAGACAAGAAAACCTATCAGATGGATCCGGCCAATGTGCAAGAGGCTATTAAGGAGGCAAAACTCGACGAACAGGAAGGAGCTGATATCGTGATGGTAAAGCCCGGATTGCCATATATGGATGTCATTAGAGCTGTCAAAGAGAGCGTCTCGGTGCCGGTTTCGGTGTATAATGTTTCCGGAGAATACGCTATGTTAAAGGCGGCTGCCGAGAAGGGATGGCTGAATGAAGAAGAAGCCATGATGGAGGCACTGGTTGGATTCAAGCGAGCCGGTGCGGACTTGATTGCCACCTACTTTGCCAAGGCAGCATCGAAAATATTATTAGAACAATAGAGCGCGAATTGCACTGATCGGGCAAATTTCCACAGAAATATAATCTGTGAAGACCTGCCTTTTCAGCGTTATCTGCGTTCCAATCATAAACGATTTTATGTTAGAAAAGAGTAAAAAACTATTTGAGCGAGCACAGCAATTTATTCCCGGAGGCGTAAATTCTCCCGCCCGGGCCTTTAAATCGGTAGGTGGAACACCTGTATTCTTGGAAAAAGCCAAGGGATCTATTCTAACCGATGTAGATGGCAAGGAATACATTGACTATGTAGGATCATGGGGACCGATGATTTTGGGTCATGCCTATGAGCCGGTGATCAAAGCTGTTAAAGAAACAGCGGCTAAATCTACCTCTTTTGGGGCTCCTACTGAGATCGAAGTTAAGATGGCAGAGTTAGTTAAACAGATGGTGCCGGGAGTGGATAAAATCCGAATGGTGAATTCCGGAACTGAAGCGTGCATGAGTGCAATCCGTGTGGCGCGGGGCTATACCGGAAGAGATAAGGTTATAAAATTTGAAGGTAATTATCACGGTCACGGAGATTCTTTTCTGATTAACGCTGGCAGCGGTGCCCTAACGCTTGGTCAACCGAGTAGTCCGGGAGTTACAGAGGGAACAGCTAAAGATACATTGACAGCTAATTTCAATGATCTGAATTCCGTTAAGAAGCTGCTCAATGAATATGAGGGAGAAGTTGCGGCCATTATTTTAGAACCTGTTGCAGGCAACATGGGGTGTATCCCACCGAAAAAGGGATTTTTGGCTGGGCTTCGCGAGTTGTGTGATGCCCATAATGTCGTTCTTATTTTTGACGAAGTGATGACCGGATTTCGCGTGGCAATGGGTGGAGCACAAGAGCGTTATGGTGTTACTGCTGATCTTGTGACTTATGGAAAGATCATCGGTGCAGGACTGCCGGTAGGGGCTTTTGGTGGCAAACAGGAGATTATGGATGTTGTTTCTCCGGTGGGTAATGTCTATCAGGCGGGAACACTTTCAGGTAATCCGCTGGCAATGGCGGCCGGATATGCACTGCTTTCGGAGTTGCATGAGAAGCCACTGCATTATGATGAGCTGGAAGAAAAAACCGTCAAGCTGGCCACGGGGTTAAAAGATGTGTTCGAAGATCATGGGATTCCTTTTGTACTCAACCAGGTCGGTTCCATGTTGAGTATCTTTTTTACAGAACAAGAAGAAGTTGTTGATTTTAAAACGGCTAATACGACTGATCAGGCATTTTTTAAAGCTTATTTCCATCAGATGTTAGAGCATGGAATTTATTTACCGCCATCACCTTTTGAATCGCTGTTTCTTGCAAATTCATTAACAGATGATCATCTGGAACAGACTATTGAAGCTGCTGATAAATCCATCGAAAAAGCCCTGAAGCAGAGCTAAAATGAGGATAATTGTGGGCGAATTTATTGAAAAAATGAAAAAAAGGTGGGGTGTTGAAAGCTTTGGCGGTTTACTTCTTATCCTTTTTATTTTTGCCATAACCGGGATAACGACGCTGTATGTACGTGAGCTGGTTTTTGGCTGGATCGGAATTGGATCGGCAACACCGCTTTGGTTAGAGCTTATAGCCTGGATTATAATAGTATTCCCGTCCTATCAGCTTTTATTTCTGTTCTTTGGCTTTGTGATGGGACAGTTTGAATTTGTATGGGAATTTGAAAAGAAAAGCCTTAACAGGATTAAAAACCTTTTTACAAGCAATAAGTGAAAAGACTCTTAATCCTCCATCTTTTCAAGCTTCTTCTGTTTTTTGCGGGATAAGCCTTCTACCACTAAGTTGTACGAATCTTTAATCCATTCTTTAATAATCTCATCATCGAGTTTACCCTGTGGATTAACAGTATTCCAGTGCTTTTTATTCATGTGATAGCCAGGCTTTACATCTTGGTAAAGGTCTCGAAGCATGGCGGCTTTAACCGGATCGCATTTTAGATTTATACCGTCGAACTCCTCAACATCGGTGATAGCAAAAATTTTGTCCATCACTTTAAAGGCAAGGGTTTTCTCATCATCAAAAGGAAAATCCTCGGTTACACCGTTAAATGACAGGCAAAATTCTCTAAAGTCTTCTAAATTCATGTGAAATGATTGCTTGGTAACGAATTGGTTTATAAAAAACGCCTACAGTTTATATGGTACTGAATATAGAGCCAAAAATTATTGTCGGTTAATCTGGTATAACTGTGCGTATATTGGTGACAGATGATAGTCTCAAGAAAAATGAGACGTTTTTTAATAATTAGTCTTAAAATATAATAATGATCGGGAACTGCAAGTGCTTTTTGAGAGTGTGTGAAGTGGGTTTCGAATTATTAAAGGTTTTGCCAGCTTGCAAGGGCCAGCAGTATCCAGGCTACAATAAAACATAGACCGCCAATTGGAGTTATAGCTCCCATCCAGCGAATACCGCTTATCGAAAGAATATAGAGGCTACCCGAAAATATAATAATCCCGGCAAGCATCAACCAGCCGGACCATTGCAGAAGGGAGGAGTTGGGTATAAGCTGTGCTACAAGACCGATAACTAATAATCCAATAGCGTGATAAAAGTGATACTTGACGCCGGTCTCAAAGATATCCAGCATTTCATCCGTAAGCATTTCTTTTAAACCATGTGCGCCAAAGGCACCTAATCCCACAGCAAGAGCCGTAGCAATTGAACCGATGATCAAAAATAGTTTCTGCATAGGTAGTCTTTCTTATCTTTTTGTATAAAAACGATCAATATTTGGCAGATGGAATTTTTGGGCTGGCACTATATAAAAATGGCAAATGAAGCTATTGTGAAGCTTCTTGATTCTAACTTATAGATAGGAGCGGCAAAGATGGAGAAATCATCAAAAATATCTTTCTCCCTAAAATTGGGGAGCGGACAAAATTGATTTACGAAGCCTTCCAGTAAATCGAAGGCTATAAAAATGGGGTAAAAATAACCTTACCCCTCAAAACCTACGTCCTTATGCGTACCATCGCAAAACGGTTTGCCGGATGATTGACCGCAGCGGCAAAGGGCTACATTTTTAGAGCTGTTGACAGCTTCGTTTGCAATAGAGTGTATCCGATAAGTACCCTCAAGCAAAATTGGTCCGTCATCCATTAATTTTACAATCAGTTTACTTTGGGATGGATCACCGTCTTTGGTGGGATGCAGTTTAGCCTTATCGAATGAGGCCGGTGCTTTAAAATCAACATTCTTGTGCGTATCGTCACAAAGGGGTTTGTTTTCAGATGCGCCACAGCGGCAAACAGCGACTCGCGTATCTTCAAGTAACGTTTCTCCCTCTGCATTCTGAATCTCAATATCACCTCTTAGATACAGTGGCCCGTCGGGGACAATGGTAATAGTATTCTCGCGCGCTGGAAGCTCGTCCTCATCGCCCTTATAGTGCAGGGCACCGGTAGGACAATGGTGCACAACCTCTTTTATTTTTTCGGCAGAAGCTTCTTCGGGAGTAACCCAGGGCTTGTTATCCGGATTAAAAACCGAAGGCAAATTATTGACGCATTCCGCAGAATGAATGCATCGTTTGCTGTCAAATTCTACAGTAATATCGTCCGATTCGTAACTGTGTATCTTGTTTTCCATGGCACTTAAATCCTTAAGTTATTTTATACGTAAGATATATGATTTGAGTAGATCGTCAAGCGGACTAAAGATTTATATATCACAACGCTATAAAAAGTCCAATCCGAAAATAATTGTACCTGGATCTAAATAGAAAAATCCATAGGATTTGGGTGGATGAATTTGTATTTCAGCATCATTTTTAGTTTTCTGTTCGAGACAATTTTGTACTCTTTGCTTTCATCGTTTTTGAAAGTAGGGGCCTTGAGTTCCATCGCTTTGGCCACCGCTGGATAGTACATCTTTTTAGGTGGATGTCCGTCAGATACGCCATTGAATATTTGATCAGTAATATTCTCTTTGATTACCTTTTGAATGATATTAATGCAATCTTTCTGGTGGATGAGATTTACCGGGGCATTACCGTTGGATATATTTTTTCGTCCGGCCAAGTATTTAACGGGATGGCGGTCATAACCGTATAATCCCCCAAATCGAATAATTGTAGTTTCAAAGCCTGACTCTTTTCGAAGCATCTTTTCTGCTTCCAAAAGGGCATTCCCGGAAGCACGAGAAGCCTTTCCTGTTTTGGTATCCTCTTCGCTTACAATGCCTCCCTTTTGCGGGTACACAGATGTTGAACTAATAAATACTACAAAATTTATGGGTGAGTCGGTAAGTCGATTAATAACTGCTTGTATCTGCTGCTGATGAAATTCTTTGACATCATTTTTGCCTCGGCCGGGTGGAATATTGAGAACAAGCACATCAGCATCCCAAAAATCGTCGCAATTTTCGCAGTGTAAATCGGGTGTTAATTCAAGTAGAAATGGCTGTATTTTTTTCCCCTTGAGGAGTTGCAGTTTTTCTTCGCTTGTTGTTGATCCTTTGATCTGATGTCCTTCATCGCGGAGACGTTCGGCTAAAGGCAGGCCAAGCCATCCGCAGCCCAAAATACTAATTTTCATAGTTAGTTAATTACCTAAAAATAAATTCGGTTTAATATCTAAAAAGCCAAACCCAATATCATTGTTGGAACAAAATGTGGTTTTTGGGATAAAATGATAGGTGTTAAGTTATTTAACGAAATGCTAAATTAACTATTCTGTCATGAAAAGATTATCAATATATTTGGTAACAATTTTATTTGGTCTGGGATTAGTTGCTTGCACCGAAAAGTCGGAACGTAATACACAGCAGGCAAAGGAAGAGGTTGAAGAAACCATACAGTCAGCTCAAAACGAAGTTGAAGTCAAGAAGCAGGAGTTTCTCAATAATGTTGAGGAGCAACTTGCCGAGATGGAGAGTGAAATGGAGAAGTTGAAACAAGAAATTGATGGAGCCTCAGAAAAAAGTGAATCTGAGTTACAAAAACAATGGGAGAGTCTTAATGATAAAAAGGATAAGCTTGAAAATGACTTGGAGAAGTTAAGAGCCAAAGCTGATGAAAACTGGTATGACCTCAGGGAAAGCATTGATGATCAGCTTGATAGCGTCAAGGATTCGTTTAATGGCCTGAAAGAGGATTTGGGTATAGAATCCTAAGCAAATAAAAAAAGGCTCCCGATCAAAAGTCAGGAGCCTTTTTTATAAAGGAGATCAATCACATAATTGACTCGTTCCGTACATCTCGTGCGGAACTGTTACTCTTCTTCCATATACGGATAGGTCCAGTCTTTGGCCGGAACGGTTGTTTCTTTGATGGAACGGACTGACATCCAGCGCATTAAGTTGGCAGCACTTCCGGCTTTGTCGTTGGTTCCGGATTTGCGCGCTCCGCCAAAGGGCTGTTGGTTGACGATAGCAGCAGTCGGCTTATCGTTGATGTAGAAGTTACCGGCTGCCTGACGCAGGTAATCCGCCATCTTGTTGAGAGCGTAACGTTCTTGGGCAAAAATAGCGCCTGTCAATGCGTACGGGGAGGTGTTGTCACAGAGCTCGAGTGTTTCGTCGAACTTGCCATCCTCATAAACATATACTGTCAGCACCGGACCAAAGATCTCTTCCTCCATGGTCTTAAACTTAGGGTCGTGTGCCTGAACCAGTGTCGGTTCGATAAAGTATCCCTCTGAATCGTCATAATTGCCGCCGTAAATAATTTCAGCGTCGTCAGCTTCTTTGACGTAGTCGATATAGGAAGAAATATTATCGAACGCTTTCTGGTCGATGACAGCGCCCATGAAGTTGGTGAAGTCTTCGACGTCGCCATACTTCACATCTTTGACTTTATCGAGGAATTTGTCGCGAAACTCAGGCCAAATTGATTTCGGCAGATACATGCGTGAAGCCGCGGAGCATTTTTGTCCCTGGTATTCATAAGCAGCCCGAATCGCCGCAATGACAACAGCATCGACATCAGCAGATTCGTGAGCAAAAATGAAATCTTTACCACCTGTTTCGCCTACAATGCGTGGGTAGGTATTATAGTGCTCAATATTTTCGGCAATGCTTTTCCACAGGTGTTGGAAGGTTCCTGTTGATCCAGTGAAGTGGAGTCCCGAAAGGTGCTCGCTTTCCAGAACCGGATCACCAACATCGGGACCGTGGCCCGGCAGAAAGTTAATCACGCCATCAGGCATACCGGCCTCTTTCAATATTTTCATAATAAAGTAGCTGGAATAGATGGAGGATAATGCCGGTTTCCAGAGCGATACATTTCCACAAAGCGCAGGAGCAAGTGGAAGGTTCCCTGCAATAGCAGTAAAATTGAAGGGCGTTACGGCAAAGACGAATCCTTCAAGCGGACGATATTCCATGCGGTTCCACATGCCGTCCGGAGAGTAGGGCTGCTTTTCATATATTTCTTGCAGGTAGTAAGCATTAAAACGCAAGAAGTCAGCGAATTCGCCAACAGCCTCAATTTCTGATTGATGAGGCGTTTTAGATTGTCCCAACATGGTCGAAGCATTCATTGTGTAGCGATAGGGACCGGTAATAAGATCAGCAGCTTTTAGATAGATCGCCGCACGGTCTTGCCATGGCATATCGGCCCATTGTTTGCGAGCCTCAAGAGCGGTTTCAATAGCCATCTCCACTTCTTGCTGACCACAAAGATGAACAGTTCCCAGCTTGTGGCTGTGATTGTGGGGCATGACCACATCTTTCTGGCGATCGGTCGTTACTTCTTTACCGCCAATAATCGCCGGAATTTCAATCTCCAGATTTTTTAGTCGATCCAGTTCTTCTCGGAGTTCTTCGCGTTCGGGCGTGCCGGGAGCGTATGAGTTATAGGACTCATTTTCCGGTTCCCGAATTTCAAAAAATGCATTAGCCATAATAATTGGTTGCTTTTATTTCAGATTTTCTTAGAAAATAATACTTGCTGATTTTGTGTTTGAAGGTACTAAATTTTTAACAGAATTGGAGTTCCCAGACTCTGAAGAAATTTACTTTCCACTTAAAAACGTTTGTACTTTTTTAGCCGTTTCAAATCCGGATAAAATACAGTCGGGTACGGATACGCCGTCCCGAAAATTCCCTTCAACAAATAGACCTTTTTTCTGTTTTTCAATTTGAGCTATTTGGTTGAGAAATTGATCATAACCAATCTCATATTGGGGGATGGTCTTCGGCCAAAACTTATGATGCGAAAAGACCGGTTCCCCTGATATATCAAGCATGTCACTGATTTCAGATAATACGATATCTTGCAATTCTTCCTTTGATTTTTCCGCAAGTTCCGGGTTGCGCGCGCCGCCGATAAAACAAGTTAGCAACTGGTGATTTCCAGGAGCACGACCGGGAAATAGTGACGACGAGAATAGCACTCCCAGGGTTTTTCGTTTTTCGGCTTCGGGAATGAGCATTCCAAAACCATCAAGCGGGTGACCAACTTGCTCATCAGAGAAGCCTAATGCTACCACACTGAGTGGAGCATACGGAAGATTATCGAGCGGCTTGAAAATAGAATCATCAAAAATAGTCGAGAGTAAATGCGCGGGCAGCGTTGATATAATGATATCGTGCTCATCACTAAAAGTGTGGTTGTTTCGTTGGCCTTTGACCATCCATTTTTCATCATCCTTAGCAACAGACTGTATCTCGGTTTCGGTTTGTATCCCTTTGTCCAGAGCGTCAGCTATTGCTATTGGTAATTGCTGATTTCCACCTTCAAAAGAGAGTAATGCCCTTCGTGGGGAATTGCTATTGCGATCACGTTTGAGCATCCCCATTAGCAAACTACCGTGTTGCTGTTCCATGCCCCATAGCGATTCAAAGGTGTGTTTCATCGATAAATTTTTGGGATCACCGGCATAAATCCCGGATACAAAAGGATTCACCGCGTAGTCCAGTGGCTCCCTGCCGAGGCGACGTGTAATAAAATCAGCAATGGATTCATCCTCTTTATTTGATCGCGAAATAAAGGGCTCTTTCAGCAGTCGAAATTTAGCTCTGAGAGAGAAGAGATTAGTAGTCAAAAAGCTTCCCAGCGACATTGGCAAGGAAGTAGGTTGGCCATTTTTAACAATGAACCTCTTTTTTGCTGTTTTTCCCGCTTCGATACTCCTGTTTTTTAGGTTTAATTCTTCAAGTAGATCCCAAACCTCCTTTGAATTAACCATTAGCGTGTTGGGACCTTCTTCGACCAGCCACCCATTTTCGTTATGTGTTTTAATAGCTCCGCCTACTTGCTGGTTTTTCTCATAGACCGTTGCGTCAATATTGTTTTGGGATAATTTATAGGCTACTGATAACCCCGAAATTCCTGCCCCAAGTATGCCAACCGATTGTTTTATATTGGTCATTGTACCATAAATTCAATACATTCTGTGCCTTAATTAGAATTAATCTAATTAAGCTTATTGTGGTTGCTCACATTAAAAATGATAGTAATAAAATATTAATGACAAGTGAAGACTGAGGATTTATAATTATGAAAAATGTATTAAAAATATTGGCAGTAGGAATCGCTGCTTTTTTCTTGAGTTCATGCGGAGATACAGCCGAAGATGAGTTGGTTGTATATTCAGGACGAAGTCAAGGATTGGTTGATCCGCTGGTAGAAGATTTTAAAGAACAAACCGGCATCAATATTGAAGTTCGTTACGGTAATGATGCTGAGCTACTGGCTGTAATGAGCGAAGAAGGCGATCAAAGTCCGGCCGATATTTACTGGGCCAATACGACCGGCGCGTTAGCTAATGCATCACAGGAAGGCAAGCTGGTTGCGCTTCCCGACTCGTTGACCACCAAGCCGGCCTCCTATACTTCTTCATCAGGGGAATGGATTCCGGTGACCGTGCGATTTCGAACATTGGCGTACAATTCCAATGAAGTTGATCCCAGTACCCTTCCTGAATCGGTGATGGATCTTACCGGAATGGAGGAATTTGATGGACGTATAGGATGGACGCCAACCTATTCCAGTTTCTATGATTTTATGACAAGCATGCGACTGATCGAAGGTGAGGACACAGCTAAAGAATGGCTGGAAGGGATGCAGGCACTAAATCCTAAATCCTACAGTTCAAATACCCCGATGTTGCAGGCCCTTGCCGGTGGTGAAATTGATATCGCACTGACCAACCATTATTACATTTTGCGGATGAAGCATGGAAGTAAAGGGGGACAATCTGCAGATACGGATACCGATACGGACTCTGATTCGGATACTTCTATGGATTCTGGAGGGCTTGATGCTGGTGCAGCTGTAGAAACCTATCATTTCACTGAAGGCGACGTAGGTAATTTGGCTATGGTAACCGGGGCAGCACAGCTTGCTACTGCTGAGGATCCTGAAAAAGCTCAGCGATTTTTAAGCTTCTTGTTATCGCAGCATGCACAAAGGTTTGCAGCAGAATCAGTACATGAATATCCGGTAATTCGAGATATTGAACTGCCTGATTATATGCTTGATGCGGAGGAGGCTTTTGAGCTAAGTCCCGACTATGACTACGAGCAGCTAAAACAGTTAGAAGGAACACTGAATCTGCTTCGCGAAGTCGGACTTATTTAAGAGTTCCCTTTGTATTGAATATTCTAAAGCCCTGTCACTTTTGGCAGGGCTTTTTTAATTGTGCATAGATCTGTACTTATCTCGATCAGATACTTAGAAAAACGATCATCCGAGAGCGGGAATTAATTCCCGCGATATTTATCTTATGTCAGGAGCAGAGTAGAAAGACCTCTCGGAAATTGTTCAAGCGGGAGTATAACTCCCTTAAAGCCATGCATAATTTTTTCAGGTAAATAGCTATAAATTGACAATGGTTTTTCAAAGATCTCTAAATTTCTATCCCTACAGAAAAATAGAAGTTGCGAATTTTAGCAGGAATGATACCCGGTCCCGGATAGCCGGTAGCCCGTCTCGTAAAATACTTTTCATTCATCAAATTATTGACGCCTCCTTCCAGCGTAAAACGGCTAAAACTGTATTTGGCGGATAAATCCATTACCTGATAAGAAGGTATGATGCCTTCGATAGCGGTGGGTGTACGTCGAGCGTTGGAAGCATCAGAGAAGTGTTCGGCGACATAGGAAAATTGATAGGATGCTTCAAAACCGCTTTTGGAAAAAGTGAGTCCCGCTTTAAAATTCAGAGGGGGGACGAGCTCTACGTCATTACCCTCAATCCCGGGCTCATGAGACTCAGTATACGTGGCGTGAATAAGTGCCAGGTTTGTAAAAACGGATAGACGGCTTTCTGTATCGAGGTCAAAAAGTTTTAGCAGGTCAACTTCGGCAAATGATTCGATGCCGTAGATTTTGGCATCGGCAATGTTTGTGCGATACCGAAAGGTACGGTCGATTAAGTCATTAAATTTGGGATTTGGCTCGGTGCGCAGTACCGTCCCGATTCGATCTTCATACGAGAGGTGAAACACAGTTGCATCATATTGAAAGAGGTCATCAACCTGCCCTCGAATACCCAAATCAATATTATAGCCGCGCTCATCTTGTATATTGGGATCCACCTCAAGGTTGCCAACATCCACTCGGATGTCATTAAAATTCATGGCGCGATAGTTCTGGGAAAAGTTCCCGTAAATTTCAATGCCACTGCTTGGTCGGTAACTCGATCCGATGCCAAAGAGCACAAGGGAGCGTTCTCGACTGCGGTCTTCGGTGATGCGTTCATCGACCAGAATATTGCCGGCCAGATCTCTTACAATATTGCGATAATAACCTTCGGCTTCGGTTTTGATGTATTCAAAACGAAAGCCGGGTGTAATACTGAATTTAGGTGTTATGTTGAAAATATTTTCTACAAAGACGGATCGGTTTTGGCTGGGGAGATCAAAATCAGATCCTTCGAGATTTGCGGGATTAAGGTATCGAAATCGGGGTTCGCTGCCATCAGGCCCATTACCTTGACGACGATGAGTATAGCCGTTATAAAAACGGGTGCCGGCTAAGAAGACGGAGATCCCATCGAGGAAGTCATAGCGATGAATAAGGCGCGTTTCGTTACCCCAGTTTTGGAAGTCATCTTTAAGTAGGTCGCGCTCTCCTCCGAAGTCAAGTCGATCTATGCGTTGCAGGTTCCCAAGGGCATCACGACCGGCAAGCAAGCCAAAAAAGCGGCTGTTAATTCTGGTTTTACTGTTAAAGATATAGTCCGTATCAAGGGCAAGAATATTCCAGTTCACTTTAAACCAGTTCCGTTCCCGGTTCGATTGGCTGGGATTATCATAAAATTGGGCATCGGTCAGTCCACCGGGCTGCTGCGCCAGATAATACATGTGGGTATATTCCGGTGTTAAGGTAAGTTTTTCGGTCAGGTTAATGTCAAAAGAAACATATGCGGTATGCTGATCGAGCTGAGAATTGGGCCGCCATCCATCGCTCGTTTTATACTGGTAGAAGCCGTAATAACTGATATCACCTTTAGTACCACCCACACTGTTAAAAGAATTAAATAATCCGAATGAACCAACCGATTGATTGGTATTTAGCTCGAAGGGGGTATCTTCGGGGCCGTCCTTAAATTCGAAATTAAGCATGCCGCCAAACTGCGTCCCGTACTGTAGGGAAGCCGCGCCCCGAATAATCTCGATGCGTTCCAAGGCTTGCACAGGAGGCGTATAATAGCTTTCAGGATATCCGAGGGCATCAGCGGCGATATCATATCCGTTCTGCCTAGTATTGAAATTAGAATTACGTTTGGGACTTAATCCGCGTCCGCCCACACTGGTTTGTATGCCGGCATCTCCGCTTTGCCATATATTAAGTCCGGGCACTTTGGAATAGACTTGCCGGTTGTTATTTGTTGCCTTGTTAACAACCATGTCATCAAGGACAAGTACTTCATTTTTTTTGCTCTCGTTGATGGTCACTCCTTCGACGGCTTGCAGACGGGTGATTCCATTCGTTTGTTGCTGTTGTTTCCCATCAACAACGACTTCTTCCATTTCACTCTCAAACCCCCTGAGTTGAAAATTCTTTTCTGTGTCACCGTTAGTGATACTTACTGATTTGCTTTGTGTTTGCTTACCGGGATAATATGCGATAACAATATAATTGCCGGGAGATATACCACGAATAACATATTCTCCTTTTTTATTGGTAAGTGTTTTGGATTGATATTGAACAGGCACAGCCTCTCCGGTTTTTGAACTATCTTCAGATACATAGATGCGAACCTCCTCTATAGGAGTCCCACTCTTATCAGTAGCGGTACCTGATAAAGTAAAACTCTGAGCAAACGCTAGATCAAAAGAAAAAAGGATCAAACAAATTAAAAAGGGTACTACACGAAGCTTCATCATTGCAGATTCTTAAACCAATTTTGTTGTTTTTCATTAAAAGGAAGAATCCAGTCTTTGTGAGCAAATCCGCGTTCTTGCACGGTTAGATCTACATTGGGATCAATCAATAGTTGGCTGCGTCGTCCGTTGAGTGTTACGTTGGATGTTACCGTAACTTCTACATCCCCGCCAAAGTTCTTCTGGTATTCGTCTTCAAGGTGATGGGCAAATTGCAGGATCATGTCCGGTCGTGTGGACATCTCCTTTTCTTGATTTGGTGTGAGGTAGTCCCAGTTTCTAACCTGCCATTCATTTCCTGTTTCGGGATTTCGTATGTGAAAGGTAGCATGTCCCGCTTTTTCCATAAGCATAACCCGCCACGAAAAGCGAAATCCTTGCTCAGTCCAGAAAATATTGCCGGGATAGAGCATAAAACGAAGCGGCACTAAAAACTGAAGAATAAAATGGATGATAAGGATACTGCTTATTATTGATTTTTTACTACCATTTATCTGAAAAGCTTTCTTATCAGTAGCTTTTGACTCCGGCTGGGAAAATGGGAGAAAGTTTGTAAAGCTGGATATAAACCGAATAACTTTTTGATGGAAATCCGATGAAAAGAAAATGAGGGTACACAAAATCATAATGAATGGAAACATGCCGATCTGAAACAGGAACCAGGTGAACATATGAAAAACGATCACGGCCAGGTATGCCGGAATTCGGGTTCGTTTCCAGAGAAGAAAAAAGGTGATGGTGAGATCGTAAAAGGCTCCTGCCCAGCTGAAAATATAGGCGCTTGCCGTATATTCAAGCAGGGGACCGACGATTGGGAGGTCGGCATTGGCGGGCAGCCAGATTTGAAGCGGCATGGCATTGAGCAGCCAGTCGGGATTGAGTTTGGCTACGCCGGCAAAAAAGTATACGAGTCCCAGTTGCAGTTTAAACATGTTGATGGTCCATGCGGGCACGTAGTTGCGACGAAGCGAAGGTTTGCGTAGGATGTCAAGGGAAAAGCTGCGATGAGCTGGAACGAACATCAGCAGAAAACTGACGATGCTGACAAAGTAGTAGTGGTTTAGGTAGTTGGTTTTGTCGATGAGCTCGACGTAGGTGAAAGTCAGGAAAAAGATGACGATACCGAAGCGATAAAAATAGCCCAGCATAATAGATAGGGCCGCGATTCCCATCCCCAAAAATAGCAAGTACATGCCGGTTTCTCCCAGCGGCGTTACCCAGTCGAAGCCGTAAAAAGTGAAAAAATAATCGGGTTTAATGTACAGCCCATAGATCCATCCTTTGGCGGCAAATCGTATAATGCTCACCAACATGATGAATCCAAAAAGGAAACGGAATACCGCCAGCGGCGCAATGGAAATGCGCCCTGTAATATGTTTTTTAATCGCTTCGGGAATCATGCGTCGTTAATCACCATCGTTATCTTGATAGGTAATGGTGATGCCGAGAATCGAGGTCATATCGGCCTTGAGAAGCGTTACAACCTGCTGCATTTCTTCGAAGGTAGTTAAGACAGGATCATTGTTTTCTTCAATCCGCTGCGAAAGCGGATCACTGAGTCCATCGAGTGCAGACTGCGCCTCATCAATTTGAGTTTGTATTTCACTGGACAGATCTCCAGCTCCGAGTGCTTCGAGATTATCGTCCAGTCCTCTGCTATCACCGCCGGTGAAGATCCTTTCTACCTGCTGTAAATTTGCCGAGGCCAGCTCGACAGAATATCCGCCGTAGTAGGCCTCCACAGCTAAGGGACGAGGAGTTCCCGCACTTCGTACTCCGGCAGGAATACCGATTTTGCCGTCGCGCAGAAAACGTTCATAATGCTTAACATAACTGTTGATAAGCATGCCCAAAGAGCTTCCTACATCAGTACCGGCATTTTCCTCGCTCAAAAACATGCCGATATAATCTCCACCGGAAGCCTGCCAGTCTTCTGTGGCCGTATCTACTTTTTCTTTCACGAATGAGATATTGCCAAGTAGGTAATCAAGGCGGTTGTCGGCGTCAGTGTCGGTGGTATACATCGATAGTATTTCTTCATTGGTGTCTCCGACCCCGTGCAACAGATAGCCAAGAGCAGGGAGACCAGCCGCATCGCGGCTGTCTATGGTACCGAACGAGTCCTCGCCGCTGGATACCCTGTCAGAAATTTTTCCGGTATCAACCGGATAGGTGTTTAGCGAGGCTCGCAGTAAAACTGATTCAGAAGGTCCAAATTGAAATGGACTTGCATCCTGCCATGCCAACCGGGCACTTTTAAGAGCTTCTTGAAGTGTTTCTAAGTTTTCAAGTGTGCGTTCTGTTTCAAAATCCTCCGCTGCAACCTGTAAATCATCAACAGATGTTTGCAGCGATTCAAATGCTGGTACGATAATATTATTACCATAGTTTTCGAGCATGGCCGCTCGATCAAAATTTGACTGATCATCAGATGAAGTGTTACTGCTGCATGCTCCGGTGAGGAGCAGAAGTAACGTAATAAGAAGAGTAGTTCGAAAGTGTAACATAGGATTGTTGAATTAAAGGAGAACCGAATCCTAAGAAGGATCCGGTTCTATGATTGAAATTCTTACAGCTGATCTTGAACGGATTCGAGATCGGGATACGTTTCAACAAGCGTAGCTTTGGCATTGTTCAATCCCTCGGGAGTAACTTGCCAGAAGTTACCGTTTTCGCCGAAATCAGTGTTTAAGATTTGATTGACCTGATCGTTGGTAATCTTTCTATTGGGGCTATACTTGAGTGCATTCACAAATGCCCATGCTTCTGAGAGTGCATGAAATGCTTCGCCAGTGTTACCATTATTAAGTTGGCTAATAGTACTGTTGATGTAGTGGACTGCAGTAGCAGCTGAAATGAGTTCGAGCTCCTCATACAGAATGTCTACTTGTTCATCAAGTACTTCTTGATTGTCGTTGACGATAGCCGTACGCCCGAGAATAAATGCTTCCATCACTTTATCGTTGAATCCAAGCTGCTCGTCGGATCCATTCGAATAGTCGCTCCAGAACCGAAGCTCATCGTTACGCGATTCAGGCCAATCTGATTCGAAATCTACCGGTGCGTTAAAATAGCCATAGGCTTCGTCGAAGTGATGTTCTTTTGAAGTGTAATTAGCTCCTTCTTCTGTTTCACTGTTTTCAACATCGGGACCGATACGGTCATCTGTCAGATACACGTTGAAAATCTGATTGTAAAAAACGGCCCCCATCAATCCTTTTTCGACGAGTTGAGTAAATTCACGTCCTTTCTCATCGACCAGAATATCGTTGCCACTTTCTTCGCGTTCAAGGAGACCTGCAACGCCATCTTGGGCTCGAATACCGTTACTGCCGTTTTCGCTGGCTGCTTCTGCATCAGCAAAAATATCGGTAAACAAATTGTTGTCAAGATCGGGAGCGAAGGTTTTGCTTTTTAAATCACGATCGGAAGTAAACGAAAAGTTACCGCCTCCGTCACCGTTTGTATTTTCAAACATGTCGTTAAGGGCTTGCTCGGAGATCACTTCGCCTTCGTGTGCTGTAGCAATGTATGCTTTCATTTCTTCAACCATGTCGAGCCGATCGTTTTGGCCGGGATATGCGACGGTTGATTCACCATCGCGGGTAAATTCATAGTTATCGGGAGGTTGAATGCTTGAGTCGTCATCATCGCTGCCTATGATATCACAAGAGGAGATGACTAGTGATATTGCGAGAACTGGTAACACGAGTTTGGATAGTGCGGTCCGTAACATTTTTGGATATATTTATTTATATTAATTCTAATTAGCGAGAGAAAATAATAACTATGTAGACTAATTCTAAATAATAATTCCAATTTTAGTGGCTTTTTGATGTAGTCAGAAAAGTCAAAGAGGTTTTAGTAAAGAAGAGAGTACAGGGAAGAAACCTCAATCTCGATCCGAAAAAATATCCATCAATTCATTAAGTAAGCTATTTCCAACAACCGAAAGCTTTTCTTGTCGACCCATTGAGAGAAAGCGCAGGAATTTTCTAAGCTCTACCAATACGTAGGGAGGACTTGTTACCAGTGAATCACTTTTTATGATATGATCCCAGTCCAGGGGACGTTGAAATTCCACGCCGTGTTTCTCCATTGTTTCTTTGTATAGATGTGCGATAAGTCCGTAGCCGATGGTTGTAGGATGAATGCCATCGAGGCTGAAAATGCCTCCCTTGTAGACTTTTCCTGATTCACGGTCAATCCTTAAATAATCGGTACTCAATTTGGGATTATCGGGGTTCTCTAAGAGATGTTTGGTATCGGGATTGCGTTTTATGGCCTGGCAGAATTCTTGGGGATAGGGCAACCGCATTTTGTTTCCTAGCCTGCGCCGGGCAATACCGCTCACATATCGATTGAGCGGAACGGTAATCCAGCCGTATTCGTCTGCAACATCTCGAATAATGGTGTTGTACTCATCAACATGTTGATCAAGTGATATAGCCTGTTCCTTGGTGAGGTGGGGATGTTTATCAGGATTAAAATCTGCATCCCAAATCCAGAAGCGCGTATAGTAGTCGAAGTATCCGGTATGACCTTCGCGGGACTTATCTGCATTGACTCCGCGTGTAACAGGGGGAATCGTGACGTAGGGAATGGTTTGGGTAATAACCCGTTCAGCCCCAATCTTACTTACCCTTTCAGCCAGTTTGCGGTACTCTTGCTCAAAATGCTCGGGACGATAGACCGTGTATTTACGTTTGGAAGGGAACTTGTCCAAATCCTCTTCTTCGGAAAGTTCATACTTTAAGTCAGATGCCGCACCAATAACATTATTGTGTCCCGCTGAAACGATGAGGTTTTCAATACCCCCATGCTTTTGCAGGTATTCTGCGTTGTCGAGTTGCGTGAACTTACTGAACTTTTCGTCGAATGAAGGATTGAGTACCAATCGGGCGGTAACGTACATAGCGTGATCGGGAAGCATATCAAAGATTGAATACGTCTCAGGCTGGGTTTCAACATGTTGCCGGCTGTTCTGTTCGGTAATCATCCAGGTATCGTTCATGGCAAATCCCCAAATCGATTGGTTGTGGTAGGGCATGTCCCGATCCTGTTTGAGGGGCTTTATCTTTCCCTCCCAATAGTGTTTTACGCGCCGCAGGGTTGAGTACAGATGAGTGATGGCGGGCAGATATTCGTTCCATTCAATTGATTCGCCAAATTCATCCGAGAGTCCCCGGGCCAATACTTCGAGATTAAGGGGGATGCCTGCCTGGGCGGTAAACCGTGGCTGATCAAAATCCGGTTCAGGTTCCCAACACTGACGCAAAAAATTGGGAAAGTTGAGATCAGTGCGATATACCCCTCCGTTTTGAAATCCCTGGCTGACACTGTCACCCAGCACTACAAGCTTATGTTTAGGATCTGTTTTATTGCTGATCACAGGTAAAATGGAATCTTAGCCATCCGGCTTAGAATTATGATTAAACTTCCTGAGAATAAGTCGTATCTTAATAGGTCTTTTTTTCAAACAGAATGTACTAAAAGGATGAGCAAAATAGAAAGCAATCGACTGGAAGAATTTCGCAAAGAACGCGAGGAAGCAAACGAAAAGGTGTTTGATCTCGACCATTTAGGTATTAAGCGCTTTTTTAATCTGGATAACAATACGTACAAAGATGGTGCACTTCCGGCCCAAACCAAAGAGCTACTTGGATTAGTGGCTTCAACAGTGCTGCGCTGTAATGATTGCATTGATTATCATCTGGAACAAAGTGCTAAAAGCGGATTTACCAAAGATGAAATTGTTGATGCCTTAAATGTTGCATTGGTGGTGGGAGGAAGTATCGTAATTCCACATTTGCGCCATGCCGTGGATACACTTGAAATATTGGAAAAAGAAGGTCATCTCGATTCATAAAATATTGCCGTTTTGATTCGCTACACATCGCTATTATTCCTGATATTATTCTTGATAGGTTCTCCGAGCAAAGCCCAGATGATGGCTTCCCAAGTAGGACCGGATTCCGTATCAACAGCATTGGTTCCGGCGTTGGGGTACAGTTCTAATGAAGGGTTGTTAGGTGGGCTGATTTTTAGCCGGTACGATTACCGCGGAAACCAACAGCCGTTTAATAATTTGTTAGAAACGTCGGCTATAGCTACTACCAAAGGATTTGTTGAGGTGAATGCGAGATACGAGCAGACCCGGACCTTTGGTCGAGATATAAGATCGATAGCAGATATTTATTTTTATCGCTACACCCAGGATCAGTTTTTTGGTATCGGAAATGAAACAACGTTTACCGATGACCGATGGGATAATGAATACTATTTTTTCAGATCGATAGGATTTAGCCTGGATTACCGAATTCGAAAACCAATATATGAGCAGGGACGTAAGCAGCTTGATCTTCAGATTGGAGCTGCCACCGAATATCATATTCCCTATATAAGTGAAGCACAATCATCTTTTGCTTTGCAAACGCCCAATGGGAGTGATGGCGGATGGGTCAACAATCTAAATGCAGGATTTATTTGGGAGAATCGCGATAGCGAGTTTGATCCTCATCGTGGAAACAGGGCCCAGCTGGAACTTCGGGCAGCACCAAAATGGATTGGCAGTTACGGTTTGGCTACGGCGCGGTTGGAACTACGACAATATTTTTATCTGTTTGATTGGCTGACAGTGGCCAATCGATTGGAAGCACGTCATGCATCGGGCGATACTCCGTATTGGGAATTTTCTACCTTGGGGGATAAAAATACGCTTCGCGGCTATCCGCTGAATCGCTTCAAGGGGAATACTTCATTGGCCTACACGCTGGAATTACGAACGTGGTTGCTTAAGTTTCCAAGATTTTATGGTCTTAAATTTGGCGGACAGCTTTTTACCGATGCGGGTCGTGTGTTTACGGAAACAGATGATGTGAATGATTTGTTTGAAGGGTACCATCAAACTGTTGGATTCGGGGGTGCGATGTCAATTTTTAATCCCGATTTTATTCTCCGCGGTGAGATTGGCTTTTCCGAAGATGTGAGCCGAATTTATATCGGCGTAGGATATATGTTTTAGAATTATTGGTAAATGGAATTATGCCATTCTAAACTTATATTAAGATGCTTTGATGTTCCAGTACTCGTTTCAGGATGTTTTAAAAGCTAAACTGAGGTTTAATTATTTGATAAAATGAGTCGATCAGTTCTACTAACAGCAGCACAAGAAGACACCGAAGTTTTTCGATCAAAAATGGAAGAAGAACACGTGTCCATCTTACATTATCCCCTGGAGCGTTACGAAGCGTTGGAAGATAATGCGGATATTCTGGATGCCTTGGAGAACCTTGAAGAATATGAGAATATTGTCCATGGCAGTAAACGTAACGCCCAGTTTTGGGTTGACTGGCTGCAGGAGTTCGATAAGATTGAAGAAGCCCGTAATCAGTTAAATTTGGCGCTTAATCAACATACAGCAGATTATCTCGAAGAGCAGGGTATCCCGGCGGTGCATCCCCATTCCCAGGGGAAAGCTATTAACCTGCTGGAATTTATGTTACGAATTAAGCGCATTGGAAAAACGCTTTATCCCTGCGGGGATAAAACGGCGGAAGATCTGCCTGCCTTGTTGCGTGAGTTAGATATGGAGGTCAATGAATTAGTGTTGTTCACGCTCGAGGGGCCAGAAGAAAATAAATTGGAAGAGTATCGAAAAGATTTTGCAGCACACCAACCGGAGTTTGTGATCTTTCACTCACGTCGTTCTGTAACCCGTACCTTAGCCGCTTTCCCAAATGCTAATTTTAGCGATCCCTACATTATTTCCGCTGATCAGGCGGTGACCGATAAGCTGGAGAAAGAAGACATTGCGGTTGATGAGCAAGCCGAGGGAAACTGGAGTTCTATTTTTGGGATCATCAGGGAAGAATTATAGAGAAATATTATTTTTATAAGATATTTAAAATCTTTTCAGATGTTTTGAGATTGATTAGTTTTTGTGTTCAAATCTCATTGGTTTTATTACAAAACCCGATGTAAAAAAATATAAATAAGGGCCAAAAGTTGTATTAATATTTATTCAATGATGATTAATCCAACCTTGTTTATTACCATCAGTCTATCTTTAATTTAATAGATGTTAGATTAAGTATTAACAGCCAGCTATAAGAATAGTTTTTCGGGACAACTGGCGTAGATTTCAGGACTATTGTAGTGAGCAAAAGAAACTTTAAAAAATACTATAACGTTTTTTACGAACTTTTCAGCTCTATTATTCTATTTAGTAATAGCGAAAAATTTTGGATAGGCTTGTTGCTTGTTTTACTTGGTGTTTCTCCGGTAATCCAAGCACAAGGAACAGGAAATGCCCCTGAATCCTCTGAGCTTAGTGTTTATATAGATTGCCAATCTTGCGACTATGATCATATACGTCGCGAAATTACATTCATTAATTATGTAAGGGATCCGAAACCGGCAGATATTCACCTTTTTATAACGTTTGAAAATACAGGCGGTGGTGGGAGGCAGTACAAACTATCTTTTATTGGGCGCCGAGATTTTAAAGATTTAGAATATACACTAAATTATGTTGTGGATCGAGAAGCTTCTGCTGATGAAAGGAGAGAAGGATTAATCGAAGTAATAAGGACGGGACTCGTTGGATATGTTATACAAGTTTCGGACCCTTCAATGTATCGACTTGAATATCTCGGTGGTGAATCTAATCAACGTTCAGATAAAAAAGTTGAAGATCCCTGGAACTATTGGGTATTCGAAATTTATGCTGGAAGTTTGCAATTGGATTTAGAATCGAGTCAAAAAGAGTTTGATTCGAGATGGGGATTTTATGCTGATCATGTTACCAATGAATGGAAGATCCGTTTCCGACCGTATTTCAACTATGAATTTGTTGAGATTGATCGTGAAGGAGAAGACGAGCCGGTAACAAGCAGGCGTCATAGGCATGGAATTAACAGTTATGTAATCAAGAGTCTTAATGACCACTGGTCTTTAGGGATCTTTGGGGATTATTTAACAAGAAATGATCGTAACTATAAACACCGATTCCGATTAACGCCGGGTATTGAATACAATATATTTCCTTACCAGAAAGCCACCCGAAAATCATTTACTATTAACTATAGGTTGGGATATGCATATGCTGATTATTATGAGAAAACCATATTTCAAAAAAATAGCGAAAACTTAGTTAATCAGCAGTTATCTGCTTCAGTACGGATCAAGCAACCATGGGGAGAAATACAGGGGGGAGTAGAAGCTTCACATTATTTACATGATTTTGCTCAGCGACGAGCAGAAATGTTTGGAGATATTTCAATTCGATTAACGGAAGGACTTTCACTTAGTTTTTATACCCGTCTTGAGATGATTCAAGATCAGCTTTCCCTACCCATAGGGGAAACATCTATAGAAGATGTTTTGCTACAACAAAAAGAATTAGCTACTGATTTTTCAATTTATGGGTCCATTTCACTTTCATATACATTTGGTTCTGATTTTGCTAATGTAGTGAATACAAGATTTTAAGATATGGTAGACCAAGCCAGTAAAAATATTAATGCGAGGTTACAATTACTTATTCTTTTGTGGTTAGTACTCCTGTTGTTTGTAAGCTTTTCGAAAAGTTATGGGCAGGAAGTAAAAACGAAAAATTCGGATATTAGTTACTGGATTTATGGAGGACCCTCAGTTACTACACTGGGAATAGGATTACAAGCGGAATTGGCGGTAGATTATAATAACCATCTTTTTTTAATAAGCACTACCAGAACAGATTTAGATTTTGGGGATGAGACTTGGGATGTGGCCTTGATTTATGGACAGAGCATGAACTATCGTTCTTTCTACCTCTCGGCTGGAACTGGAGTGGCAGTAATAGGAGGAGAGGGATATTCGGACTTATTTGGGAGAGGAACAAAAACTTCAATAGAAACGACTATTGGATTTCCATTGAGAGGGCAAATTTCGTGGCAACCGGTACGGTTCTTGGGGTTAGGTATTAATAGTTTTTTTAATGTTAATACTGAACAGCCTTTTGGTGGAATTGGAGTTTCTGTGAAGGTGGGTAAGTTACATAAATTATAATTATCGGAATTTCACAACGGTACAACCCGCGCCGCCCTGTGAAATAGGGGCGATCTCATATCCTTCAACTTCCTTGCGCTTGTCGAGGTATTCATGGACCAGTTTTTTGAGGATACCCTCGCCTTTGCCGTGAATGATCTGAACTTCACTTCTACCAGCGGCTACAGCATCATCAATATAACGCTGAATTTCCTTCATAGCTTCATCACCGCGCATGCCCCGAATACTGAGCTGTGGCTTAACCATCTTAAAACGGCTGCCGTCCTCAAAATTAACTTTCACTTTCTGCTTTTTGGGTTTGCGATCCGAAGCATCCTCTACTTTTACCAGCTTTTTATATTTCGTTTTAACTCGGAGCCCGCCGGCTGAAATAACGGCTTTATTTCCATTGATCTCTTTCAGTTCACCGGTCGTGTTGGCATCTTGTAACCGTACCAAATCCCCCACTTCTGGCTTTTCGGATGAGTCTTGATATTGCTCCTGCTCTTCTTCCAGTTCCTGTAGCTCGGAAGATACTTTCTTGCGATGGGACTCTACTTCTTTCCGAGCCTTTTTAATGGTTTCATTGTCTTTTTCTCCCTGCTCGACGATCCGTTGCACCGCCTCCTCAATTTTCTGGTTGGCGGAATCCATAATTTCTTTGGCTTCCTTGAGCGCTTTCTCCCGAATTTGTTCTTTCTCTTTTTCAATCGCCGTGCGCTTTTCTTCGTAACGATTCCGCTCTTTTTGCGTTTTTGATTGTAGCTGATCGTATTTCTTTTTGAGCTCCTCGGCTTCCTGCGTTTTGGATTCGAGCTCGGTAATAAGTGTTTCCATATCGCTTTTGGCTTCACCCAGAAGCGTGCGAGATCGATAGAGAAGTTCGTCCTGAAGCTTCATGCGTTCCGCAATTTCAAAGGCATAGCTGCTGCCCGGCACGCCCTTTTTAAACCGATACGTGGGAGAGAGCGTACCCTGATCAAATTCCATTGAGCCATTGACGGCATGCTCATGATCGTGGGCAAAAACTTTGAGCGATCCGTGATGAGTCGTGACCAGCGTTTTAGCTTTACGTTCCATCAGGATTTCGATAAGGGATTGAAACAGCGCGCCGCCTTCTTCGGGATCTGTTCCTGCGGCAGCCTCATCAATCAAAACTAAGCTTTGGTCATCGGCATTATCCAGGGTATGCTTCATCCATTCCAGGCGCGATGAAAAGGTACTCAAATCATTTTCGATGGACTGATCGTCGCCCATATCCACAAAAATGCTGTCGAAGATGGGAATTTCTGAGCTGTCTCGAGCTGGAATGGCAAACCCGGATTGAACCATCATGCTGCATAAACCCAGTGTTTTGAGCGCGACTGATTTCCCGCCGGCATTGGGACCTGTAATCACGAGACAGTGCTCATCTTCGGTAAGCTCCATATTCAGCGGAACTACTTTCTCCTTTTTTTCTTCGGGAAGTTGAAGGTTTTTAAGGAGCAAAAGTGGATTGTACGCTTCTTTCAGATACAGGTGATCGGATTCTGAAATGACAGGCACAAATCCATCCAGATCGATACTGAGTTGTGCTTTGGCCGAAATAATATCAAAGGTAGTAAGGGTTTCCAGGTTTTGGCGGATGGAATCTCGCTGATGACGTACGTGCGTGGTTAGCTCACGGAGTATGCGTTCGATCTCCTGCTTTTCCTCGGATTCGAGCTGACGAATTTCATTATTGATTTCCAGTGCTTCCACCGGTTCCAGGTAAACCGTTTGTCCCGATGAAGAAACGTCATGCACAAAACCCTGCACTTTACGCTTGTATTCGACTTGAACGGGAATCACCATACGACCATTGCGGATGGTAGCGCCTTCATCAGAGGTCATCCCCTTCTTGGAGAGATTGCCCATCACCCGGTTGATCGTTGTGCGGAGATCATTTTTTCGCTTATTAATATTGTTTCTTATGGATTGCAGCTTGGGACTGGCATCGTTTCGAAGTTCGCCATTTTCGGTAAGTACATCCTGAAGAGTTTCTTCCAAATCTTTCAGTGGAATAAGACCTACTGAAATGTCTTTGAGAGCTGAATAGTGCTCCTTTCTCTGATCGATGTATGATTTGACGACGCGCGCGGTAATACTGAGTTCTAGAATTTCCACAAAAGCATTTAAGGGAATAATGCTATTTTCGGGTCGGGCTTTATCAAGATAGTCGCGAACATCATGTAAATTGCGAAGCGGAAAGGCCGAGTCGTTGAGCAGTAAATCCGTCATTTCTTTGACTTGGGCCAGCCTGCGTTCAATAACCTGTCGGTCGGAAAAAGGCATTAGGGATTTGAGCTGCTCTCGGGCCATACCTGACTGTGCTTTTTTGACTGTGGCCTCACGAATCGACTCAAATCCAATTTTATCGCTCAGATGTTCCGGGTGTAAATGCATATTTTATTTGTTTCGTATCATCCTGATTGGAAAGATTCCGGAATCAGGATCTGTAAATGTATAAGTAGATTGATAGTTTCAGATTGTCCATAATATAAGCTTCTTGCCGCGGAAATGATGAATTTGAAAAGAGTAAAATAATTGTTAATTCCACGGGGAGATTCAGTTAATAATAATTATCGAAATTGATATGAAATTACCGATTTACCAGGTTGATTCCTTTGCTTCAGAACCTTTTGAGGGAAACCCCGCTGCCGTATGTCCATTGAATGATTGGCTGCCTGATGGGTTGATGCAACAGATAGCCATGGAAAATAATCTCTCTGAAACGGCTTTTTTTGTCGAGCAGGATGAGGACTATCGGCTGAGATGGTTTACTCCTACCACCGAAGTGGACCTGTGCGGACACGCGACACTGGCTTCGGCACATGTACTTTTTGAGCATCTCAATTATGATCAGCTAATCATTCGGTTTGATTCCAACAGTGGTGAGCTGAAGGTCCGAAAAGAAGAAGGGCGGTTGGTGATGAACTTTCCGGTCGCGGCATTAAATAGGACAGAGGTTCCCGATTTTTTAGAGGAGGGTGTAGGTGTTTCCGCTAAAGAGCTCTATCGCGATACTGATTATTTGTATGTGATAGAATCTGAAGAGCAAGTCCGCAATTTAGCTCCGGATATACGAGCGATGGCCAAGGCCGATGTGCGCGGAATTATTGTTACGGCGGCTGCTGATGGCCATGGTTATGACTTTGTATCGCGATTTTTTGCTCCTAATGCCGGTGTTGATGAAGATCCGGTGACAGGCTCGGCCCATACCATGTTGACGCCATATTGGAGTAGGCGGTTAGGGAAAAAGAAGTTGGTTGGCAGGCAAGTATCACAGCGCGGGGGCACGGTGTATTGTCATCATAAAGGGGATCGGGTTGAAATTTCAGGGGAAGCCTGTACCGTGATGCAAGGAGAGATGGCGATATGATGGAATTATTGGTTCTTTTGCTATTGGGGGTTTTGGCAGGCATTGTGGCAGGCCTTTTTGGCTTGGGCGGTGGTATCCTGTTCACCCCTATTTTGTTCATCGTATTTAGCGATGCCGGGATTGAAAATCCTGTTGTTTTAACTATTGGGAGTTCGCTTTTCTGTACTTTTATTGCGGCCTTTGGGAGCTCACTCCGGCAGTATCAGCAAAAGAATTTTTATTGGTCAGAGGGTATAACAATTGGCCTGATGGGAGCGGGAGGGGTGTACTTGGGCAAGCTTGTAATTACATCCCCATACTACAGCCAGCAGGAGTTTGTCATCTTTTTTAGTCTGCTGTTATTATATGTGGCTTACATGTTTTATCGCCGGGGTGCGCGAAATCAAAAAGAAATTGATCAAAATGATACGCCCATAACGTTAACGCAGTCATTTGCAACGGGCGGATTGGGTGGCTTTGTGGCGGCCTTGGCTGGTATTGGCGGTGGAGGAGTGATGGTGCCGCTGATGAATCTGATCTTTAAAAAAAGGTTTGCTCGCGCAGTCAGTATTTCTTCTCTGGCTATTGTTTTGATTTCCCTTTCAGGTTGGGTCCAGCTCGGATTGACTGAAAATGGAATAGGAACACTTACGGAATTTCACTGGGGTTATGTGGATTTTGGAGCGGCTTTTCCGCTGGCGGTTGGGGGTTTGGCCGGTGGATTTGTTGGGGCTTTGTTCAATCTGAAGATTAATCGTCGCTATTTACAGTATGCCTTTTCGGTATTGGCTATTGCAATGGCGGTTAAATTGATTGTCGAAGTTTTTTGATTGGAAAAAGTATGCTCATTGTAATGGATAGTCATTAATCAAGTCAATGGTAAAAAAGGAGTCCCGATCAAAGGACTCCTTTTCTTTTTATAGCAATTAAAATACCAGAGTAAAGAGATTTTAAAATTACTCGTTTTCCTGCTCTTCTTTTTCCTGCATTGCCGGTCGTTCCAAATAGGGGAGCCCATCTGTAATCCATTCCGGAGCTTCTTTTCCAAGCAGATAATGTTCATGCCATTCAAAGGCGCGGGTGGCGTAGTCTATTTGATTTTCTTCGCGCGCCAGACCGTGATTTTCCCCTTCATATACCAGCATTACAAAGGGATTCTGCATGCGGCGCATGGTGTTGTAGAGTTCTACTCCTTGGTTAAAATCGACCGCCCCATCGTCAGTACCAAACTCAACAAGCAGGGGTGTTTTAACTCCTTCCATATTAAATATGGGTGAGTTATCTACAAAGTTATCCCAGTCTTTCCACCAGGGATCAGGGAAGCGTCCTTGACTGGTTTCAAAAATTCGGGCGTCAGTCGTACCGGTATTCCAGTAGATCGAATTGTACATGCTGATCATATTTGTAAGCGGTGCACCGGCTATAGCCGAATTAAACAAGTCGGTTTGCGTAATAATGAACGTGGTTTGATAAGCTCCCCACGAGTGACCGGTAAGTCCGATCTGTTCCTCGTTGATCATGCCGGTTTCGATGACCTTTTCTACAGCCGGAACGACGCTTTCAACGGCCGATACTCCAGGATCACTCAACTCATATGTGATATCCGGAAGAAAGACAAAGTACCCTTCAGAGGAAAACCTGCGAGCGTTGTAAGGGCTTTTTTTCGAAGGCATACTATAGCTGTGCATCGACTGTGATAGCTTTTCATAAATATAGGTGATCATCGGATAGCTTTTGTCGGGATCATAGTTTGCGGGATAAAGCAAACGCCCCTCAAGCTCCTCACCATTTTCGTTGGTAAAGGTAATCAGTTCATCATCAGCCCAGTAATAGTTGTCCTGCTGGGGATTGGTATACGTAAGTGCAACAGGATCATTAAAGTCATAACCCACATGAAAGTAGTCGGGGGAATTGGTAGCTGACTGTTGCTGATAAACAAAATTTTGGGTTGAGTCGGCTTTGGCAAGACTACTGTACATTTTGGAATCATAAATTAATGTCTCAGCAGTTTGGCTGTCGTCGATACGAGCATATCCACGATCTTTTGTTTTATCCCCATACATTGAAAAGTAGATGTTCTCTTCTGGTGCTATCCCATCATTATCATACTCAAATCTGACTTGGCGATATCGGATCTTGTCTTTATGGCCTTCTGTGATTTTTTGGTGCTTGCTGCCATCCGCCCAAACCTTATAGGTATTATATTGATCATAAAGCAGCATCCACGAGTCGTCTTCCGCCCATTCACCTGTTCCGAATGGCCTGCGGTGTTCGCGGCCATTGACGTTTGTAAAGTTCTCGAAACGTGTGTCAATATCTTTTGTCAAATTAAGATGTTGTTCGTTTTCAATATCGTAGGTCCACCAGTTTTGATTTTTGAAATACAATAGGTATTTGCCATCGGGTGATGTGCGGACTTGTTCGTGCCGCTCCAGAATTTGTTGAGATTCACCGGTGTTAACATCTATCAAATAAATGTCCCGCCAGTTTTCTTCGAATGCCGGCTCGTAGGGGTGCGGATCGTATGCTACAGCATGTTGTTGGTTGCCGGTAAGTTGTAACTGTTCAAATTGTTCGGTGCCGAGCTGAACAAATGTCTTTTCATCAAGATGCCAGGCCGAGAGGTGGTTATCTTCTTTAAGCTGATTGACCAATACTTCTTGTTTGGGTTGGATATCATCGTCCTGCCAGTGCCAAACCTCTACATTTGTAGGATCAAGTTCATCTTTAGATTCCTCTTTGGCTGTGTCAGGTTTCGTGGCTTTTTCCCACTCTTTAATGCCGAAAAACAGGCTATTACCGTCTTCTGACCATTTAAGTGATCGGTAATCGACAATACGAAAATCATCTGGAAAACTATCGCTTTTCTGTTGATTAAATGTGAATCGCTTGGGAGTGGTATTAAGGTTTTTGAATGCTATAATGCGGTGAGTGGACTCTTCATAATTCTCGTTGTCTTCTGCTTTTAGGAACGCCAATGCATTTTTATCCTCATGCCAACTAAGATCTTTATAGTTTGTTGTATCACTGTCTAAAACGGTTATCCGATTGGAGGGTAAGTCATAGAGATGTACGCCGTTTCCAAGTTTTTCGTTTGATTCAAGCAGAACAGCCAGCTTTGATCCGCTATCGTTAAAGGCAAATTCCGAAACATTGCCAATTAGCTGATTTGTCTTCCGGGAGAGGTCACGCAAGATCAGGTCAGTGCCATCATTCTCGACTTCTTCAGGCTTATATTTTTTCATAGCCAAGTATCGCCCATCATCAGAAAAAGTGTATTCTTGTATATTTTGAAAGGTATCAACGTTGGCGGTTTCTAAATTCATCAGTCCCAATTTGAAGCGAACCTTCTTTTTCTGTTCCTCGAGCTGTTCCTTTTTATCCTCGGAAACACCAATTAGAAAAGCAGCCCACTTGTTGTTTTGAGAAAAACTTACCCTTTCTCCATGCATAAATTTATGTTCATCAGTAGAGTCCGCTCCGACCTCTTTGATGATTAACCATCCATCGCCATCTTCCAGGCTTATGTTATAAGTAAACCAGTTACCGTCTGCAGAAAGCTCGGTTGATGAAACGTATTGCCACTGATCATAGTCTTCAGGCTCAAGTTTCTGCTTTTGATTTTGAGCTGTGAGCGAATGGACGGAAAAGAGGAAAGTTACGACCGTAAGAAAACAAAGCTTTGAAAACCGCATCATGTTGGCTTTTGTTGAGTGTTAAAGTTTTAACAGTACAGAAATTGATTCTTTATGAAAAACAGTTCTTGGGTACGAGTATACTTAAAGTTTGTTATATAGATAAAGTTTTAAAGGAAATGAAAAATAAAAAGGAGTCCCGATCAAAGGACTCCTTTTCTTTTTATAGCAATCAAAATCCCAGAGTAAAGGGATTAAATGAAACTGGTAGTTACCAGCCATTTGTTAGGTACATAGCAATCTAAGCAGGATTCATATCAACGGTTAATCCATTATTTTGCGCAGGAATGCCGGCTGATCAGAATCAGTTTTGTCGATTCGTTCGCGGCGATTGTTAAGCAGTTCGTTGCTTTTCTCCTGCTCGTCCTGCATTTCTTTTTCTTCCTTCTCATCATCGTTGAGAGGACGCACGTTTTTAAGTCCGCGTCGGTGGAATGCCGGCTGGTCCATCTGCTTGAGGTTTTTCTCCCCTTTATAGAACGGTTCGTTGGTAGCAGAATACCGACTGTGGCCAGTAACATCACTGGCTTTTGGCATATCCAGTTTGTCATCGTCTGCTTTCTGTTGAGTTCCTTTCTTTTGCGCATTGGGAGCGACCCGAGCTTCTTTGTTGCTTTTCGCCAGATCAAAACCAGTAGCGATAACGGTAACTCGCAGTTCATCATCAAAGCTTTCGTCGAGTACGGTACCAAGAATAATCTCAGCGTCCTCACCGGCTTCTTGCTGGATGATGCTGGTTGCCGTATTGGTTTCCTGCATTCCGAGATTTGCCCCGGATGAAATGTTCACCAATACATTGCGTGCTCCATTGATGCTTACGCCATCGAGCAGCGGCGAATTAATGGCTTCACGAGCTGCAATTTCAGCGCGATCTTCTCCTGTTGCGTTTGCAGCACCCATGATGGCGGCGCCACCGTCGAGCATGGTTGTACGAACATCGGCAAAGTCAAGGTTAATAAGTCCGGGCATCAGAATAAGGTCCGAAATACCACGTGTTGCATTATATAGCACTTGATTGGCCTGCTCAAAAGCTTCAAGCAGTGTGGTATCCTCATCAGCGATATCCATCAAACGCTCATTGGGAATCACAATTACGGTATCACTGTTTTTCTTGAGCTCGGTTATACCTTCAAGGGCGTATTTCATGCGCTTGGGACCTTCACAGTCAAATGGAGTCGTTACAATACCGACTGTTAAAATGCCTTTGCGTTTGGCAATACCTGATACGACAGGAGCACCGCCTGTTCCGGTTCCACCACCCATGCCGGCCGTAACAAAGATCATATCGGCGCCTTCGATGGCTTCTTCAATTTCGTGTCGATTTTCTTCTACGGCCTCTCTTCCAATCTCGGGTCGTGCCCCTGCACCGAGTCCGTTGGTAAGGTTGGCACCCACCTGGATGGTAAGATCAGCCATGCTGTTTTTTAATGCCTGTGCATCAGTGTTAAGAGCGATATACTCCACACTTGTCAGGCCTTTTTCGATCATGTTGTTAACGGCATTACCTCCGCCGCCTCCAACACCTATCACTTTTATTTTCGCATTGTCTTGACCGTCGATGTCAAAACTAAAACGAGAGTTTAGGTTAGACATAATATTTACTCCTTTTTTAGATTGCTGTGTACTGTTTATTGCTATTTGATTGCTATATGTTTTCTCTTTGTGACAGCAGATATGGCTGCCGGCATTTTTTTAAAGTTCTTTGAACCAGCTCTTCATCCGTTCCGCGATGCGATTCATTACTTTCTCCACGCTCGATCCTTTGGTGGATGATGGAACAATAGCCTGGTTTGTAGGGCCGGAACCGGTCTTGATAGCATGCATAACCAGTCCCACACCCGTTGCATAAATTGGGTTATTCACTTCTTCAATAAGTCCGCCGCTGAGTCCGATCGGCTTGCCAATTTTGGCATCCATGCCCAGTATTTCGTTGGCCAGGGGACAGACATTGTTAATCAACGAGCCGCCGCCGCTGAGTACTACCCCAGCGCTTAGATTATCGGCATAGCCACTTCGTTTTACTTCGATGGCAACAATTTCCAGAATCTCCTCCATGCGGGCCTGTATAATTTTGCCAAGAATGCTTTTTGTAATTTCCTTCGGTGGACGTCCCGCAATGCCGGGCACGGTAATCGCTTCATCTTCCTCAATCATATCCACATAGGCTTCGCCGTGCTCGCGCTTCAGTTTTTCGGCTTGATCATCAAGCACGCTCAAACCAACGCGAATGTCATCCGTCACTTTTTTTCCTGCAATCGCAATCACAGCTGTATGGCGGATGGTGTTATCTTGAAAGATAGCTACATCTGTAGTGCCGCCTCCGATATCCACCAGTACTACACCGGCTTCTTTTTCTTCTTCATCAAGCACAGAATAGGAAGAGGCAAGCGGCTCCAGAATAATATCGGCGACTTGGTAGCCGGCTCGTTCAACACATCTGTAGATATTTTTGGCGGCAGAAACAAGCCCTGTAATAATGTGGACTTCGGCCTCCATGCGCATGCCGCTCATGCCCACGGGATCACTGATACCGTCTTGGCCGTCAACGACGAATTCCTGCGGGATTACGTGGATGATCTGTTGATCAGTTGGCAGCATAATGCGCTGGCAATCTTCAAGCAGGCGTTCAACATCATCTACTGTAATTTCATTATCGCGGTTGTTGATAGTGATTACACCCTTGCTGCGCATACTGCGGATATGGTCTCCGGCAATACCCACGTTTACGGAATTTACTTCGATTCCGGAAGCCAGCTGGGCCTGCTCAACAGCCGTTTGAATGGCATTTACCGTTTTGTCGATATTTACAACTACGCCGCGATTCAATCCATCGCTTGGTGCTTTGCCTACTCCCAGGATATTTATTCTGTCCTGTGGATCGATGGATGCAACAATCGCGCATACTTTTGTAGTGCCAATATCCAGACCAACAACAATTCTATCTTCTTGTTCTTCCATAATGTTATCCACGTACTATTATGTGATTGATTAAACCCATTATTATTCGCGCGTTACGATCTGTCCTTCAAATCTCAGATCGACTGAACGCATTTTTTTAATTCCTTTTTGTTTGATGACTTCACCATAAAATGCTTCCCAGTTGCGAAGTCGAGTATCAAAATCTCCTTTACCAAAAATTAGCTTAACGCCATTCTGATTTGTCAATGCGACAATCCCATCATTGGACGAAGACCATGCTATTTCACTTATCGTAGCATCAGCGACATTATTACTGCGAACAGCTGTTAAAAAATCCGAAACCGTTTTAAAAGCTTTACTCTGCAGTGTATCTCCCATTGGTGTAGCGCTAAATCCATAGAGAATTGGTACATCAACTGTTTTTCCTGGCACAATAGGTAGCTTGATTCCTTCGCTGTCTACATAAATTTTCTTCTTATCATCTGCTAACAAGGCAACGGGCTGGCGTTCAGTAATACTGATATTGATTGTACCGTTTGGTTCTACACTGATGTCGGCCTGTTTGACATATGGCAATTCCTCAAATCGATTTCTGATTTCTCCAAAATTCATGCTGTCGGGATTAATGCCGGTTGGAACTTCTACCAATTGCAGATCTTGTACCGACACAAAATCATTGCCCTCAAACTGAACGCCCTGTACTTTCATTGTTGAGTTCCAGTAAAGTCCGGCCATAACTGCTAAACCCAGCACGAATACGGCACCGGCAATCCATGGCCAGGCGTTCTTACTGTTTTGGGATTCGGTATGTTGCTCGTTTTCAGTCATTTAGTTGATTAAAAAATTTGTGTAATCCTGAATTCGTTTTCAGTATCTATATTATTTCAATTTTGATATTCCTGCATCCAGTGCTTCTACAAATTGTTCGCCGTATTTGTAAATGTCGCCGGCCCCCATGGTTATAACTACATCACCCGCTTCTACAATATCTTTTAGCTTTACCGGCAAGTCGTTTTTGTCTTCTATATAATGCACTTTCTGATGCCCGTACTCCTTGGCTACATCAGAAATAAGTTTGCCGGTAACGCCTTCAATTGGTTCTTCGCGGGACGGATATACATCGGTGATGACACACACTTCGGCATCGAAAAATGAAAGCCCAAATTCTTTGTAAAGTTCTTGTGTTCGCGAATACAAATGAGGCTGAAAAACGGCTACGATGCGACGATCTTTCCACCCTTGTCGTGCCGCATCCAGCGTTGCCTGTACTTCTGTAGGATGATGTGCATAATCATCAATTACGATCACACCGTCTTGTTCGGTCTTCAATTGGAAACGCCGGAAAACACCTTCAAATCGTTCAAGTCCGGACTTTATATCTTTGAAATTGATATCCAGTTCGAGTCCCACTGCAACTGCGGCCAGCGCATTTTTCACATTATGTTTGCCGGGGGCTTGGAGATTAATTTCACCAAGTTCTTCCCCTTCTTTCAGAACCGTAAATTTGCTATTAAAGTGATCGATCTCGATATCAATCGCCCGGATTTGCGCTTGGGGCGTTAATCCATAAGTGGTGGTGCGACGTTCAATATCAGGGATGATGCTTCGCACATTGGGATCATCCAGACAAAGTACCACGGCACCGTAAAAAGGAACTTTATTGGCAAATTCTATAAAAGCTTCTTTGACGTCTTCCAGGTTGTCATAAATATCCAGATGTTCGGCTTCGATATTGGTGATAACGCTTAAGCTCGGAGTAAGTCGTAAAAATGTCCGGTCGAATTCATCTGCTTCAACAACAATAATATCACCCTTTCCAACCACAGCGTTGGTTTTCGAAAAGCTGTGTACTTTTCCGCCTACCATTATGGTCGGATCAAAACTGCCGTCTTGGATAACATGACCAATCATGGTTGTGGTAGTAGTCTTACCGTGAGTACCAGCTACGCCAACGCCATATTTCATACGCATGAGCTCGGCCAGCATTTCAGCACGCTTTATCACCGGAATTCCTTTATCGAGTGCGGCGCTGGTTTCGATATTTTCTTCAGCTTTAACTGCACTGGTGTACACAACCACATCGGCTCCCTCGATATTTTTAGCATCATGACCGATGGATATTTCGGCACCGAGTTCTTGTAGTCTCTCAATGGTTTCGCCCATGTTGGCATCCGAACCGGTAATGTGATATCCTTTTTGAAGCAATATCTCAGCCATGCCGCTCATACCGATGCCGCCAATCCCGACCATGTGGATATGGCGGGTTCTGCCAAAAATAGGTTGTGTTTGTATTTGCGTACTCATTTTTATGTTTACTTTATCTCGTACATGTCATGCTGAACTTATTTCAGCATCTATTAAAATGGATCATTTAGATCCTGAAATAAATTCCGGATGACATTAATTTTGTTCTTTATTTCCGACTAATTTTAGAGTTTCAGTTGCTATTTCTTCGGCAGCATTGGGTCGAGCTAAGTTTTTAGCTGCTTTGCTCATTTCTGTAAGTTGTTTTTCGTCATCAATAATTTCTTGAACGACCTTTGCCAGTCTTTTTTCTAGTTCATCGTCAGCCACCAATTTCGCAGCGCCGTTAACAACCATAGATTGCGCATTTTTAGTCTGGTGATCACCTGCTACGTTGGGTGACGGTACAAGAATACTCGGTTTCCCGGTTAGAGCGAGCTCCGAACAGGAGAGAGCTCCGGCTCTGCTTATCACCAAATCTGCTGCCGTATAGGCAGCTGGCATATCATGGATAAAATCTTTAAGCCTCAAATGTTCAAAGTTCTGTGGTTTTATATCCTTGCGGAGCTTATCATAATAGCGTTTCCCGCACTGCCAGATAATTTGAAGTCCTAAATCGTTATGCAGTGTTTCAATATGCTGCTGCATTGCATCATTGATGCTTTTGGCACCACCACTCCCGCCCAGTATTAACAGCGTTTTTTTGTCGTTGCTAAAATTAAATGCTTTTAGTGCCTCTTTACGGTTTACCCCGCGGAGGGACTTTCTTGTGGGATTGCCGGCCAGTTGTGTTCTTTCCTTTGCGAAATATTTTTCGGCTTCATCAAAAGCGGTAAAAATAAGTGCGGCATTTTTGCCCAGCATACGGTTGGTTACTCCCGGGAAACTGTTTTGCTCCTGGATAATAAGAGGAACATCCATTTTGGTTGCCACCCATCCTACAGGTCCGGCAACATATCCACCGCATGAGATTACTACATCAGGGGTAAACTTTTTGATGATTACCAAGCTTTGAATAATACTTGTTGCCAATTTTATTGGAAACAGCAGGTTCTTAAAAGTAAATCGCCGGTGAAATCCACTAATCCAGATGCTGGTAATATTATACCCCGCTTTGGATACCGTATCCCATTCCATATGGTTTTTAGTACCGGCAAAAAGAATTTCAGTATCGGTAGAGGAATCCCGCAGTGCATTGGCAATGGCGATGGCCGGATATACATGACCACCAGTACCTCCGGCTGCTATGAGCACTTTTATTTTGCCCATAGCAGCGGAGTCTGGTTTGTCCTGTGATGATATGTTCTTTGTTACAGCACTATGCATAAAACACTGCTTTTTTACTGCTGTCGTATTTTGAAATATTCATGAGAATACCAACCATAATTCCGGCAAAAAGAATATTAGTCCCACCATAACTCACAAAGGGCATGGGCAGTCCTGTAACCGGAAGCAATCCACTGGCAACGCCGGCATTAATAAATCCATACAGCACAATCGTAAGGGTACAACCCACGGCAATAAGCATTCCCATAATATCGGGAGCGTTTTTGGCGATTTTTGCAATACCGCGGAATAGGATGATTGTAAATATCAGTATGACTAATCCAGAGCCAAATAGCCCGTACTCCTCAGCTATGATGGCGAATATGAAATCGTTATAAGGGGCCGGAAGGAAATTTCGCTGGGTACTTTTGCCCATGCCAACACCAAATAATTCGCCTTTTGCGATGGCTATGTGGGCCTGTTGCGCCTGATATCCGTCTTCGATATTAAATTTGGTACTGTTAATTTCTACCACTTGATCTACGTACTGATCGATACGGCTCTGTCGTTCGGGAGATTGCCAAATTAAAACACTGGCTCCTATAGCGCCGATAAGAATTAGTGTACTTAGCTGCATCATGCTAATGCGTCCGACAAACATGACTAGCAGTGAAAGTGAAAACAATAGAGCGGCAGTGCTGAAATCTTCAATTCCAATCAGGCCGCAGGTGATAACTACCCAAAACATGATGGGTAGAAATGCACGTTTAAAATCTTTTATATAGTCTTGCTTCTGCTCCAATAAAACCGATATATGAATCAACAGGGCAGGTATTGCAAAGGACGCTGGCTGGAATGAAACACCGCCAATCGTTAGTGATCTTTTGGCCCCAAATACTTCATTTCCGAAGACCATGACGGCAATTAACAGTATCCAGCTAAATAGTACGCCCAATCGGCTAAATTTGGCCAGGATATGATAGTCAATCTTCGAAACGATGAGCATGGCCAGAAAAGCGATACCTACCTTTACAGCATGACCTGCAACCAGGCTGCCGGCCGTAGTATGTTTGGCTTCGGCAAAAAAGGCAATAGATGAATACACGGCCAGAACACCAAATATCATCAGTAGAATCACTGATACCAGCAGGACACGATCACTCCCTTGCTTAGGGGTGTCAATGTCATCTGTACTGGTGCCCAGTATGGATGATATATTTTTATTTGGTGTTGTATATAGCATAATTTCTGTTTTTCAGTCTTCAGCTTTCAGCTATCTGATGATATGTAGATAGCTGAAAACTCAAGGCTGAATTCTTAAAGTCGATTTACTGCTTTTTTGAATTCATTGCCTCGGTGTTCATAATTGTCGTACATGTCAAAAGAGGAGCATGCCGGACTTAGCAAAACAACTTCCCCGCGCTTGGCTACCTCTTTGGCTGATCGTACTGCGTTATTCATGTCTTCAGCAGTTTTGAAATGAGGAACTACGGATTTTAACTGCTCTTCAATCATTGGTCGGGCCTCACCTATCGCAATAATAGTGTGAACCTTTTCTCGGATCTGTTCGACCAACTCTGAGTAATCATTTCCTTTATCACGTCCGCCCAGAATTATCGTCATGGGAACGTCAAAACTGTCCAGGGCATACCACACGGCATTGATATTGGTTGCCTTGCTATCGTTGATGTATTTAACACCCTTAACAGTCCGTACCAATTCAAGACGATGTTCCACACCTTCAAAAGTGCGAAGGCTTTCACGGATAACATCACTTTTGATTTCGGAAGCACGAGCGGCAAGAGCCGTAGCAAGTCCATTGCTTAAATTATGCTTACCAGAAAGATTGACGTCACGAGTTGGCATTAATACCTCTTCTTCTTTGTTGATTTTTAAGATGATGTTTTGATTTCGAACAAAAGCTCCGTCTGTTTCTGAAAAATCTTCGTTGGTTGAAAAGGGCAGAAGCCGGGGGGCATCTTCTTTTTTTTTAAGCGAATCTACATGCCCGGCAATAGTTGGATCATCATAGTTATAGATGAACCAATCGTCCCCAGTTTGGTTTTCGATAATTCGGAATTTCGATTTTGCATAGCTCGAAAAATTATGATTATATCGATCCAGGTGATCAGCCGTAATATTTAACAACACACTTATATGTGGATGGAAGCTATCTATATGATCCAGCTGGAAACTGCTGACTTCCAGCAAGGCTTCATTGTTTTCTGATGTTTGATCAACCTTATCAGAGAATGCATATCCGATATTACCGCCAGTTATATGTCCACGATCAGCTTTTTTCCAAGTATGATCCAGCCAATTTGTTACTGTTGTCTTACCGTTGCTGCCGGTTACAGCTACAATTGGACTTTTATTAAACCAGCTTGCTATTTCGATCTCTGAAAACACTTCTTTTCCATTATTTAGATACTTCTGCACCAAGGGAGCTTGTGAGGGTACGCCGGGACTGATGGCTATAAATTCTGCTTCTTCTGCTTTGTCCGTATGCCCATTTTCTTCAAAATCTATATCCAGGGTGTTTAGTTGTTCCTTTACAGAATCAGCAATAGATCCGTGATCACTCACAAACACATTAGCTCCTTTTCGTTTTAACAGCGATGCCACAGCCAGTCCGCTTCGGGCGGCTCCCACAACAACGATATGTTTGTTTGCAACTTCTCTCATCGCAGCTTAAGGGTTAAGAGGCTCAGAATTCCAAGGAGCACGGCAATAATCCAAAAGCGTATTACAATTTTAGATTCCGGTAGTCCTTTTTTCTCAAAGTGATGGTGAATTGGTGTCATCAAAAAGACCCGTTTACCCTCACCGAATTTCCGCTTTGTATATTTGAAATAGGTTGTCTGAATAATTACTGAAACGGTTTCGACAAAAAAGATTCCACAAATAATGGGTAGTAACAGCTCTTTGTGCAGCATTAAGGCCAGAGCTCCAAAAGATCCACCCAGTGCCAGGGATCCGGTATCCCCCATAAATACAGAGGCGGGATGGGCATTGTACCACAAAAAGCCCATGCAAGCGCCCACCAGTGATGCCGCAAAAATGGTCAATTCTCCGGCTCCCGGCAGATAGATGATATCAAGGAAATCTGAGAAGTCGGTTCGGCCGGATACATAAGCAAAAATGCCGAGAATTAGTCCCGCAATAGCTGATGTGCCAGCTGCAAGGCCATCAAGTCCATCGGTTAAGTTAACTGCGTTGCTCACAGCTGTTATCACAAAAATGACCATGGGGATATAAATAACCCAGCCAAGTGCTTCGCCCAATACGGCGTAATCTATGTTTACATTTTTTAGGAATGGCACTGTAGACAGCGTATTAAATTCCTGAAATTCCGGCCAGAAGTAGAGGGTAAGTCCAAGCAATAAGCCTACGGTAATTTGTCCTGCTACTTTGAGCTTGCCGCTTAAACCTGATTTATCTTTCTTAACTACTTTTATATAGTCATCAGCAAAGCCGACTACACCCAGAATGAATGTGACGAGGATAATCATCCAAGTGTAAATGCTATCCATCTTCATCCAAAAAGCTGCCGGAATGAGGATGGCCAGCAGGATTATTAGTCCACCCATGGTAGGGGTATGTGCCTTGCCAAGATGGGTATCCAGTCCAATATCTTCGCGAATAACTTCGCGCAGCTGCATCTTTTCGAGCCATTCAATGATGCGTCGGCCAATCATGACGCTGATAAACAGAGCCATAGCTGCAGCAATAGCGGCCCGTGTAGTAATAAATTCAAATGCACCAAAGCCGGGCGGCTGATAGTTAACTTCTAACCAATGTAAGAGTTCGTATAGCATCAGGTATCCTCATTTTTGGGATTCATATTTCTGCTACCTAATGCTGCACGAGCAATGGCACGGTCGTCAAAATCATGACGCTCACCCGCAACTTCCTGATAGGTTTCGTGCCCTTTGCCGGCAATTAAAATCATGGTATTAGCGTCTGCATTCTTAATAGCTTCTTCAATAGCTTTTTTACGGTCGGTTATGCGTGTAATGGATTGTGGATTATCAAATCCTCCCATTATTTCATCGATAATGGCATCGGGATTTTCGTTGCGAGGATTGTCGGAAGTGACGGTAACTTTATCACCATATATTTCAGCGATTGTTGCCATTTTCGGTCGCTTGGTTTTATCACGGTTGCCCCCACATCCAAAAACAATATGTAGCGTTCTTCCCTTGGTTTTGATGTCAGCCAGTGTTGAGGCCACATTTTCCAACGCATCGGGGGTGTGAGCATAATCCACGAGGACTACGGGCTTTCCTTCTTTGCCTGAACCTTCAACCCTTTCCAGTCTACCGGCTGCTCCGGCAGAAGCTTCCAAAGCATTTTTGACTTCTTCATTTTCATATCCCATTGAGCGACATATCAAAAAGGCCTGGCTTAAATTATAAGCGTTGAATGTGCCTACCAGTGGACTTTCAATCATTATTTTGTCAATGCGAAGGACCAGGCCATCCATCGTATTTGAAAGCACCTGGCAATCAACTTCAAGGGCTTGATTAAAACTGAAGTCAATGATGCGGGCAGGGCAGTCCATTACAATAAAACTGGCATAATCGTCGTCTCCGTTAATAATTGCAGTTGCATCTGGATCAAGGCTATCGAATAATTTCTTTTTTGATTTTGCATATGACTCCAGGTTATCGTGATAATCCAGATGGTCGTGACTGAGATTGGTAAATGCCGCAATCTGGAAGTCGACTCCATGAACCCGTTGCTGATCGAGCGCATGCGATGAAACCTCCATCGCCAAGTGGGTTGATCCGGCCTCCACCATTTGAGCCATATCGCTGGCTAATTCAATGGGATCTGAAGTCGTAAGCTTACTTTCTATCTCATGGTCGCCAACGCGTTTTGCAATCGTTCCCAACAGGGATGGTTTGGCTCCCAGTTTTTGTAGTGTCTGATAAACCAGATTGGCAACTGTCGTTTTACCATTGGTTCCGGTTATACCGATAAGCGTCAATTTATTAGCGGGATTGCCATAAAATGCCTGTGCAAGTGGGCCAATCAGTGAGCGTGTATCTGAAACTTTAACAACGCACACTTCATCATTAGAATGAAATGGATCTTCGCATATAATTACAGAAGCGCCTTTGGCAATGGCATCATCAATAAATGAGTGCCCATCAACTTGGAAGCCTTTGATAGCAATAAACACATCATCTGCTTCAACCTTACGGGAATCCTGACGGAGCATACCGATATCATTAGGCTCCGGTCCGGAGACATCGTTAGGTTTACAAAGCGATATGAGTTTATCGAATGTCACTCGGTTGATTTATTTGATGTTAGTGATTTCAATGGTTTTGCTTTGCCGCGGATGGTAACGGTTCGTCCCTGTTTCATCATATCACCGGGACGTGGGAATTGCGTATATATTGTTCCCGAGCCAATTATTTCGGTTTCAAAACCGCGGTTATTTAGCAGTACCATTGCTTTTCGCATACTCATTCCACCCACATCAGGAATCAGAGAATATCCATCGGGTAACTCTTGTACTTCTGTTTCGGCAATGGTGTTGGATAGCGTTAATTTTATCTTATCAGTTGGCTTTAATTCTGTGCCACTTTCAGGTTGTTGCTCTGTAATCCAATCTCCGTTACCTTCTAACTGGTAGGGCAACTGTTGGTTCTGTAACAGCGCTTTGGCATCCTTTTTTGTTAACCCTTTAAGATTGGGAGCAAAAGCCCAAACCTCATCTTCTTGCTCTTTTTGCAAAATTTGTTTTTCAATCTCATTATCGAGTCCCGCAATGCGTTTAGCTGTTTTTCTGAAGATAGGTCCTGCAGTAACACCACCGTATGGCGGATAGGTATCGGGATCATCAAGTACAATCAGGCACACGTATTTGGGGTCTTCAGCCGGAAATACCCCTACAAAAGAAGAGCGATATTCATTGCGATATCTTCCATCGATATATTTTTGGGCCGTACCGGTTTTGCCTACAATAGAAAGTCCGTCAACTTGGGCATATTCAGCGGTACCCGAATCAGAAACCACATCCTTGAAAATGGGATACAGCTTATTGATAGTAGATTTCTCGGCAATTTTTCGTACGGGCACTTGATTACTTTTCTGAACGACTTGGCCTTGGCTGTTTGTAATCTTTTCTACCAAATAGGGACGCATCATTGTTCCCTCATTGGCAAAGGCAGCATATGCTTGTGCAATCTGAATGGGGGTTGCTTGTACTTCGTATCCAATCGACATCCAGGGTAGGGTAACCTGACTCCATTCGTACGGTTTTGGAAGTCGTCCGCTCTCTTCGTTGGGAAGATCGATATTTGTGAGGGTACCAAACCCAAGATTACGCGCATATTGGTAGAACGCATCTTTTGACAGGCGCATGGCGATTTGGGCTGTGGCCACGTTGGATGATTTTTGGATCACTTCGGGGAACGAAAGCGTTCCCATTGGTTCGTGGTCACGCATCCATTGCCCGTGTATCAGTGTTTTGCCGTCTTCAGGTGTTTCAAACTGCTCATCAAACTGTACCTTGTCTTGTTCAACGGCCGCTATGGATGTGACGAGTTTAAAAGTGGAGCCGGGCTCGATCATATCCGAGATCGCAAAGTTCCTGCGGTTCGTGCTATTAAGGGAGGCAGGATTATTGGGATTGAATGTGGGATAATTAGCCATCGCTTTAATGGCTCCTGTTTGGGGATCCATAACAATAGCCGAACCGCTGGTGGATCTGGTTTTGTCAATCCCGGCTTTAAGTTCTTCTTCTAAAATAGCTTGTATGTGAGAATCAATGGTAGTGTGCAGCGAATGTCCTTGCTGCGGTTGCTTGCGAGGAGCTCCCAGGTAAGCATAAATATTTCCGTTTCGATCACGACGAACTTGCTGTACACCATCTTCACCACGAAGCTGGTTGTCATATTCTTTTTCAAGACCTGTCATGCCGTCAAGGTCATAATTTACAAACCCAAGGGTATGGGCTGCCAATGTTCCAAAATTGTACTTTCGCTTATATTCCTCTTCCAGGATGACACCCCGAATATTGAGTTGGCGGAGGGCCTTATGCGTTTCAGTATCAATGCTTTTATTTAAGACAACATATCGTGACCGGTTAGGGGCCTGCTTAATTTTTTGCTGATAAAACCTTGAGGATCTACCTGTATATTTAGCAAGGGTATCGCAGATTTGACCAATTTGCGTACTAGTTAGCCCTTCTATTTTAGGATCAATGGCCGATTTATATACTACGTTGTTTGTTGCAAGCAGACTGCCATCTTGATCATAGATATTGCCCCGTTGTGCCGGTATGGAGATATAATCAATAGCCTGTTCATTCCAGAGGTTGCGTAGCTCATCCCCCTCCACAAAATTGACGCGGAAAAGCTGTAGTCCTATTGCGAAAGGTATCAATAGTACAAGGCCAAAGGCCATAAACATCCGGTTTAATATGGCAGAACGAGTATTTTTCATCTACTTTTCCACCTCAATTACTTTTTCAGCTGGGCCACCATTGATGAAACCCGCTTCTTGGGCATTTTCATAAATCTCGGCAGGACCAATCATCCGATCATAAATAAGTTTATAGTCGGTATGCATTCGATGAACGCGATTATATTCGGCCTCAAGCTGATTGACCTCACGCAGCAGTTGCTGGGTGGCGAATACATGATTGAGGTAAAGAATACCCAGGGCCCCTAATACGATAGCACCAACAATTACTTTCCATGGTTTCAGCTTGGGAAGAGATATGCCCTTTTTCTTTTTGGCTGATCCATTTGTTCGTTTATTTCCGTTAGTTCCGTTAATAAGAATACGGTTAGATGAACGCGACGACTTTTTGTTATTAGATCGCCGGTTCTTCTTAACCTTATCTTTTTTCATCGGAGATTTTATAAGCATATCAATTCACCTCCGGCACTTCTATTTTTTGGGCAACACGCATTTTTGCACTTCTTGATGCAGGGTTTTCTTCAATTTCTTCTTCTGTGGGACGAATGATACCGCCGGAAATTTCTTCTATGGGAGTTAGCGGATTGCCGTAAAAGTCTTTCTCAATTTTGCCCTCATGATTGCCCGCTTTAAAAAACCTCTTGACGATACGATCTTCCAGCGAGTGATAGCTTATGGCAACAATGCGTCCATCCATTTTAAGTACGTCAAGTGATTGCTCGAGTACCTTGCGGAGCATATCCAGCTCGCGGTTAACTTCAATTCGGATCCCTTGAAAAACCCGAGCTACACTTTTGATCTGGTATTGGCCCTTAACTACGGCCTCCACAGCATCGCGAAGTTCAGTAGTGGTTTCAATGGGACGCCGGTCGATAATTTCGCTTGCGATTTTACGGCTGTTGCGCTCTTCGCCATAGTGATAAATGACATCGCGAAGATCTTCGTAGGAGTATTCGTTCACCACCTGGTATGCTGTAATACCGCGGAGGTTACTCATGCGCATATCGAGCGGTCCTTCTTTTTGAAAGGTAAATCCGCGCTCAGCTTCTTTTATCTGATGTGTTGAAAGCCCCAAGTCAAGAAGGATTCCGGCTACCTCCCCATGGAGTTCTGGGGGTAATAGCCTGGAGAGGTAACCGAAATTGCCTTTTATGGAAGAAAATCGTTTGTCATCGCCAATGCGCTCATTTGCTGCTGCAAGGGCTTCGTCATCCTGATCAATACCAATAAGCTGGGCGTCTTCGTTTAAATGAGTTAACAATGCCAGGCTGTGTCCACCACCGCCAAGCGTAGCATCGATATAGATCCCGCTGGAATCCGTAATCAAATGCTCTACGGATTCTTCCAGCAGTACCGGTTGATGCTCATGATATGTATCATTGTTCGTCATTATGGTTGTCATCGTCACCCATCACGCGCTCAAAAAGTTCTTGGTACGATTCAAAATCGAGGCCGGAATCAATTTCATCCAGTTTTTCGGGCGACCAGATCTCGATACGTTCGCCGCTACCGATGAAAATGGCTTTGCCATCAATGCCGGCCCAGTCTGTTAATTGTGAAGGGAGAGGAATGCGATTCTGATTATCGAGGTTCACGTCTTCTGCAAAACGCAGGAAGTTGCGCTTAACTGTGCGACCCTCTTTTGTAAAACTGTTGATCTGGGAGAGCTGATTCTCTACTTTCTGCCATTCATCTTCTGGGTAGAGATAAAGGCAGGGTTCAAGTCCTCTTAAAATAGTAAAACGCTCTTGCGCCTGGGGGTTGAGGGCTTTACGCAGTTTAGCCGGGAAGCTAACGCGTCCTTTATTATCAACACTATGTTCGTATTGACCCTTGAAACTTGGCATATGGTCCCCAGAATTAACAGCAAATATTATCGAATTCGACAAGTGGATTTAGAACTCCCACATTCTCCCACTTCACCCCACAATGTACCCCTAAAGGATGTAATTTGTCAAGCACTTATTGCAGAAAGGTTTAGAAGAAAGAAATTCTAGAGAATCGGAGTAAGAAGTTAAACTGGAAAAGATCCTTTTACTGTACTCAGGAGTAGATTTTTGAGTTGTGCGTATATATAAATGTTAGAATATTAGAAAATGAGAGAAGAGTGGTAGAGTGTGGAGGAACTTTGACTATTTCTGATCATATTGCCGATTGTGGAGAGAATGAATAGAGTACTGATGGTTTAAAGCTGGTTTTATTTTTCTGATACTGTGATCACAAAGTAGCGTACTTGGTGGAGCGAGACCTAACACAGGTCACAGCTTTAGTAACTTGCGGGACTTTATGAATATGCGGTAGGATTATTTTGCTAAGCACTTGAAAGGGATAGAGTCCCTCCACCTACGGACTTTAATTTTGATGATAATATTTGAGAGGAAGTAAAGTATAGAGTAGTTATAAATAAAAAGAGGACCGATCTTCCGACCGGCCCTCTTGTTTTACAGAGTTGACTACCCCAATAGCCACTCTATGTATAGATGTAATTAGCTGCTGTAGATTGTTGAGCTCTCCCTCAACGGGTTTTTGAATGTCCTTCTTCCGTAGAGTTATTGATGATGTCCATCTTCTCTTGCAATTCTTGACAAATAGTCTTTAGCTCTTGTTTGAGAACAGTCTTGTTATTTTTCTTTTCCATAATATTTATTTTTTTTCTTGGAAGTTGGGTGTTAAGGACATTCTGTCTTGTGTCTGTTACCATGTTATTGAATACGTGGATAAAAAACAGGTATTTAAGAGCAATCTAACCTTGGTTAAAAACTCTTATAGAATGTTAATTAGTATTGGGTTAGTCGATTTGCAGTTTTAATAATATCGTTAAGTACACCAGATGCGGTAACTTCTTTACCGGCACCCGGGCCTTGAATAACCAGAGGCGTATGATTATAAAAATCCGAATAGATTTGGATTAGATTGTCGGTCCCTTTAAGCTGCCCGAGCGGAGAATCCTTTGGAACCGATTCGATACCGATCGTTATATTTCCATCTTTTAGTTTGCCAGTGTAGCGGAGTGTTTCATTTCGATTTTTTGCTTTTTGGATGTGTTGTTTCCATTTGCTGTCATATTCGGATAGCTTTTCCAAGAAAATATTGTCGTCAACATTTTTCAATTTCTCTGGGATCAGTGATTCCACTTGCAGTTCTTCCCGTTCTATTGTGATGCCCAGTGTTCGTGCAAGAGTCAAGAATTTACGGGCCACATCTTCTCCTGAAAGATCATCACGCGGATCAGGTTCAGCGTATCCCTTTTCGCGGGCGTCGATAATAGCCTTGCTGAATGGAACCCCCTGTTCAAGCTGATTAAACAGATAGGTCATGGTACCGGAAACAACGCCTGATATTTCAGAAATTTGATTGCCAGTGGATTGTAGATCATTGATGGTAGAGATTACCGGTAAGCCTGCACCCACTGTTGTTTCGTATCTAAATGAGTTATTATGCTTTTTTGTCAGCTTTTTGAGTTCATCAAAAAATGATTGCTCAAAGGTATTGGCTAATTTGCTGGGGGTAACAACATGAATTCCATTGGCAAATAACTTGGGATATAGTCGCGCTACTTCTTCACTGCCGGTAGCATCTACAAAAATCAAGTTTCGGTGTTTGTTTTTTTTGAGCTTATCCAGCAGAACATCCCACTTTGTTTGCTTGGTCTCATTCCAGTTGAGTTCTGTATCCAAGTTAATTCCATCGGTATTCCACAGCATTTTGCGACTGTTGCAGGTACCAATAATCCGAAATTGAAAACCAGTAGTTTCCAGTTCACTGAGGTGGTCTAAAAGTGTTTGTCCGACAGCCCCGGTGCCCGCTACAAAAAGATCGACGGTAGGGTTTGTTTTGGAAATGTTGTTGTTAATTAAGTGCGCTGCCTTACGGGTGTCATCTTCAGGAAGTAGAAATGAGATGAATCGTTCGTCGTAGTTTTGTTCGGTGTGAAGTGGCCGAATATTATTTTCGCTAAGTAACGAAATAATCTGGGCAGAGAGCTTGTCATCTTTACTAAATTCATTACTGAATTTTTTCAGCTTATATAGATTGTCATCAAGATTAAAGAGCGTACTTTGGTTGGCTGCCCATGTAGAAAGTTGCTCTTTGATTTCATTAAAAAAGGATTTCTCAAGTAAAAATCGAGCTGCTTCAAATTCGGTTTTTTGTGTAAACTCTATAGGTTTGCTATCGGTATTATCAGCGCTCCATTTGTGCAGCTGTAGAAACAGATCGTGACCATGCTTTTGATCAATTTGCAGTCTTACAAACGGACCGGTAATGGTGATTGTTTTGAGAGAGCCGTTGGTGTTAAAGTCTGATGTAATGAGTGTGCCGGGATGTTGGGGATTGTGACTGTTTTTTACTAACACGGTGGTTTTTTTGTTTTGGATGGGTTGAATTGTTTTGGGATGGATGACTCGGGCACCATGAGATGAGAGCTCAGCTATATCGCTAAAGCTGAGCTGTTCAATAGATTCTGCATTCGGCACCCATTGTGGATCGGCCGTTAGAACACCGTCCACATCAGTCCAAATTTCAAGGTGATCGGCATCAAGAGCATCAGCAATAAGTCCGGATGAATAGTCGGAGCCCGATCGCCCGAGCGTAGTAATTTGCTGCTGATCGTTAGAGCCGATAAAACCGGTAATTATAGGTACTGCTTTTGACTGTCGAAGAAATTTTTGAATCAGTTTGCGGGTGGCATCACGATGCACTCGTGCTTTGCCGAAGGTGGAGTCGGTTTTAATAAAGTGGGATGCTTCGTACGATACCGAATCAATATTATGTTCAGTTAAAGCAGCAGCAAAAATTAGTGCTGATGCACGTTCCCCTATCGACAATATGTGATCTTTCCAGGCATTGAAGTTAGTATCCCGTGAATCTTTGTTCTCGAGAGTCATTCTTAGTTCGACAAAAAGATCTTGCAGATCACCTCGTTTGGGATGTCCCGGAGATGCCAACTCGTCAAGGATGCGTTGGTGTTGATTCTCAAGCTCATCTAAAATCCGGTATGATATATGATTATTTTTGTGACAATGGTCGGACAATTTAATCAGTGTGTCGGTAACTCCGCCAATAGCAGATACAACTACAATAGGATCTGCCTTCTGCATTCGCTCCCGAACAATTTGAACCGATTGCTGAATGAGTGATGAGTTCTGTAATGATGACCCACCGAATTTGAGAATATGTGTTTCTGAATATGACATTTGATTTACACTGATTGTTCAGATAATTCTGTTTGTAATGATTTTACAATGGAATTGAGTTGCCCGAACTCGATTAAAAAGGCATCGTGCCCGTGTGGAGAAGAAATCTCTTTATAACGTCCGTTAGGCAATAGGTTTGCCAAGTGCTTGCATTCTTTCGAGGGATAAAGCATGTCGCTGTCGATACCGACAACAATAATTGGAATAGTCAAGGCCGCAAGTGTTTCTTGAATTCGTGGCCGACCCCGCCTGATATCGTGAGAGTCCATAGCCTGGGTAAGTCGAACGTAGGAGACGGCATCAAACCGATCGATGAGTTTTTTACCCTGATAGTTAAGATACGATTCCACCTCGTATTGGGATTGTCCATCCTGTAGGCGTCGTCCGAATTTTTTATCAAAATCAGAAGGATGTCGGTAACTGTTCATTGCAATCATACGTGCCAGTGCCAACCCTTTCTTAGGAGGATTTTCTTCGGAGTAAAATCCGTTATTCCAGTTAGGATCATTGTAAATAGCCTGCCGCTGGGTATGACTAATTCCTATTGCCCAGGGGCGATGTTTTTCTCCCATTCCAACAAGAACAGCCGACTGCGGACGATCATCTGTAACGGACCATTCCAAAGCCTGCATGCCGCCCATCGATCCACCGATGACTAACTCGATGCCGGAAATATCCAGTTCATCAAGAAGTTGCTGCTGGAGCCGTACGATGTCGCGAATGGTTACGTTTGGAAAATCAGCCCGGTATGGTTCTTCAGTTTTTGGGTTAATGGACGTGGGACCACTTGATCCATAGCAGCTGCCCAAAACATTGGGACAAATAATGAAATGCTCCTTTGGATTGAGGGCTTTATTTGGGCCAAATAATCCTTCAAACCATGTGTCGGCGGAAGTATTTCCGGTTAGGGCATGGCAGACCAGAATAACATTATTACGCTCGGTATTTAAATCACCCCACGTTTGATATGCTATGGTCGGATCGGGAATCGTAGCTCCGCCCTCGGTAACAAATGGTTTTTCAAAAGTATGTGATTGCTTGTCGCTCATGATAAAAATGTCATCCTAAGATTGTTTTAATAATCCATCGGATGGCTGAATATGCCATCCGATAGGTATCGTTATTATACCGGTTCGTTGATTTTGCTGAATGCAACTTCGAAGTCTTCTTTGATATCATCGATATGTTCGATGCCTACCGAAACGCGAATTAAATCCGGTTCTACTCCACTGGATGCTTGCTCCTCATCGCTAAGCTGCTGGTGCGTAGTAGATGCCGGATGAATAACCAGTGTTTTGGCATCGCCTACATTGGCCAGATGGCTGGCAACCTCAACATTTTCGATGAATGTCCGGGCAGAGTCAAAACCGCCTTTAACACCAAAGGTCAGGACAGCACCAAACTTTCCTTCATTCAGATATTTTTTGGCTCGTTCGTGGTAAGGGTGATCTTCTAGTCCGGTATAGTTAACCCAATCCACCACATCTTGCTCTCGGAGCCAATTAGCCAAATCAAGAGCATTTTCACAGTGGCGTTCGGTGCGCAATGATAGGGTTTCAAGACCTTGCAATAGCAAGAAGCTGTTGAATGGTGAAGGAGCCGACCCAAAATCACGCAATGCTTCTACACGGGCACGAATGGCAAAAGCAATGTTTCCAAATGGGCTATCAGGACCAAATGTTTCCCAGAAGTTAAGCCCGTGATAAGCAGGGGAAGGTTCCGTAAAGACCGGGAAATTACCGTTCCCCCAGTTAAAGTTTCCAGCATCAACAATAACGCCCCCAATGCTGGTGCCATGTCCGCCAATCCACTTGGTAGCTGATTCTACCACAATGTTAGCGCCGTGTTTGATAGGTTTGGCTATGGCACCGGCAGCACCAAAAGTGTTATCAACGATTAGCGGGATACCGTGTTTTTCAGCAATAGCAGACAGACCTTCGAAATCAGGTACGTTGCCACGCGGATTTCCAATGGATTCGATGTAAATAGCCTTAGTATTTTCGTCGATTTCAGCCTCGTAGCTTTCAAGGGTATCATCCTCAACAAAGTTTACATCGATGCCGAGTCGCGGCAGGGTAACCTTAAATTGGTTATATGTTCCTCCATACAAGAAGCTGGTGGAAACAATATTATCGCCAGCCTGTGCAATAGTGGCGATAGTCATAAATTGGGCTGATTGTCCCGATGCCGTTGCTACAGCCGCTGCGCCACCTTCCAATGCAGCAATTCTTTTTTCAAAGACGTCACTGGTGGGATTCATGATCCGGGTATAGATGTTGCCCATCTCTTTGAGACCAAAGAGGTCGGCCGCATGTTCAGTACCCTCAAACTCGTAGGAGGTCGTTTGATAAATGGGAACGGCACGCGATCCTGTTGTGGGATCCGGCTCTTGTCCGGCATGAAGTTGCAGTGTTTCGTATTTTAGATTGCGTTCTTCTTTTCCGTTAGTACTCATGGTATTGGTGTTTGTCGATTAATTATTATTGGTTGATTTGATTCGGTCATATCAGTGGTCAATTTTTTTGCTTTGCCAAATAAAAAAGCCTCTTCCAAGATCTTGCACCGGTCGGGTAAAGATCTCAGAAGAGGCTTAGAAAACTCGAAATGAGTTTGGCCTGTTCTCTCATCTTTCCCCGGATAACCGGAGCAGGAAGTGGCACCTTTTCCCCGCAATATTAAATGCGAGACGGTTGCCAAAGCGTCTTCGGGCCTGATCCCTCAGCTTTTCTGGATAAGAGTGCTCACTAAATCAAAAGAACAATCGTATAGAAACTAAAAAAGCCCTTCGGGATTGACCGAAGGGCTTTGAATCTGTTTCACAAGAGTAAAACGAATCAGTCCTCCGGTTGCAGGTGCGGCATACACATGCACATACAACAGAGGCGACAAATATGTTTTTCGATTCGTTTCATATCTTGGTTTTTGAATTTCAAATCTAACATAAATGATTATCAGTTGCGATACAAGTATCAATTTATCGAGTTGATACAGAATCCGTTTTTACATAAAAATCTTTATCGATTTTAAAGTCTCCCGCATTTTTTAGAGAAAGCTCACTTCTTTGCCATCGGTCTGATGAGGGATAGATAAATGTATAGCTGCCATTGGTTAAAGTGACTTTCAGGGGCATATCAAAATGATCTACATTGGCTTTCCATCTGTAAAATAACACATCATTTTTGATATAATACTGAAAAGTAGGAATATCAGCATAGTGTACGTATTGATCGAAAACGTCATCGAGATCTTCTCCCGATTGTTCAATAATGTAGCGCTCGATTTGATCGGCGGTTACGATTTGATGGCGAAATTCCTTTTGTATTCCCCGAAGAATATTTTTCCAGGTCGAGTCATTATCTACAATCTGACGAATCATATGCAGCATATTATGGGCTTTATTGTATATATCGCCCGACCCTTCATTATTGAGTCCGTATTCGCCTGTTATAGGTTCTTTATTTTGGATGCCGTCACGCATGCCGCGGGCATATTCAGCCCCAGCTTCTTTTCCGAACTGACATTCGGTATAGATAGATTCTGAATAACTGGTAAATCCTTCGTGAACCCACATATCGGCCACATCATTGGTGGTGATGCTATTGCCCCACCACTCGTGGGCTGCTTCGTGAATGATGATGAAGTCCCATTTTAATCCCCAGCCCGATCCGGAAAGATCTTTTCCGAGATACCCATTTTGATATTCATTTCCATAGGCCACTGCACTTTGGTGTTCCATTCCCAGATGAGGAGTTTCCACTAATTTAAAGCTGTCTGCATAAAAGGGATAGGGGCCAAACCAATCTTCAAAACACTGCATCATTGGTTTAACTTGCTGAAATTGCTCTTTTGCTTTTTCCAGGTTGTGTTCCAACACCCAATAACTTAGATCCAGCTTGCCGTTTTTACCCTCGTAAGTATCTTTGAAATTTACGTAGTTGCCGGCATTTACGGCTATGTTATAGTTATTTATGGGATTCGATACAAACCAGCTCCAAGTGGTCATGCCATTATTGTGCTGGGTGGTGTCGCGCAGACGTCCGTTGGAAACGTTCTTGATATTGCTAGGCACTGTAATATTGATACTCATGCTGTCGGGTTCTGCGGATTGATGATCCTTGTTGGGCCACCAGACGCTGGCACCCAATCCCTGGTTGGCAGTGGCAATAAATGGGTTGCCGAGTGAATCCTGTTTCCAGACAAAACCACCGTCCCAAGGTGCATTTTCGGCTACCTTCGGCTTCCCTTGATAATAAACCGAGATGGTATAGAGCGAATCTTTTTTGAGGTTATCGGGCATATCCACCATATAGGCGTAACTGTTTTTGGCTCGATTATAATCAAGCGATTGACCGTTTTGGGTTATCTGATCGATGTTAAGCGGATCTTGCAGATCAATCTGCATGCGCTTCGGTTCTTTATCAACGCGGTAGGTGATATTATTATACCCGGTGATGGAAGAGTCTTCCGGCTGGACCGTAACATTGAGATCGTAAAAGACCACATCCCACCAGCCGCGCTCGGCGGTAATTGAACCGCGAAGCGAGTCTTTTGTCGTAGCAAGTACACCGGAGTCTTGAGCTAAGATCGGGGATGATAGTAAAATAGAAGTAAAAAGTCCGACAAGAATTGCTAATGTTTTAGAAAAATAAGTCATAAAAGTAATTAATATTTTAAGAGCTTTACCGCGTCTTCTATTGCTGATCAGTATCCATAATGCCGAACGCGGCTGGGATCTTCGCGCCACTTTTCACGTACTTTTACATGAAGATCCAGGTATATTTTTTTGTCTACAAAATCCTCTATTACCTCCCGGGCATTCTTTCCCAGTTTTTTAATGGCTTTTCCGCCTTTGCCAATAAGGATTCCTTTTTGCGAATTGCGATTCACGATTATATCGGCACTGATGTAGTCCAGGTCGTCGCGCTCATCATACTGTACAATATCGATGGTAGAGGAATACGGGATTTCCTGATGGTAAAGCAAGAATAATTGTTCGCGAACCATCTCCGCCACAAAAAATCGCACCGGTTGCTCACTTAGCATGTCCTTGGGATAGAAGGGAGGTCCCGGTTTAATATTATCTTTAATATGATCCATAAGGTTTTGCAGCCCTTTTCCATTAAGAGCCGAGACAAAGAACGTGTCGTCAAAATCGAACTCATCCTCGATTTTACGGGCAACTCCTTCAGCTTCCTGATCGGTAACTTTGTCAATTTTATTGATGATCAGAAATATCTGCTTGTTCTTCATAGAGGAGAACATCTTGTAAATGCGTCCCGGTATGTTGTGATCCTTTACATCTACAATTAATAGCAGGATATCGGCATCTGTCCGGGCACGATCTACCGTTTTCATCATCGCTTTCTGGAGTTCATACTTAGGATCGATGACCCCGGGGGTATCCAGAAAAATAATCTGCATATCTTCTTCGGAGTGAATCCCAATAATTTGATGGCGCGTGGTCTGTGGTTTGTGTGTGGTGATCGAAATTTTGTTACCTAACAGGCGGTTCATCAATGTGGATTTCCCAGCATTGGGTTTGCCTAATATAGCAACATATCCGGAGCGGTGTTGTTCGGTATTTTCCATAGTTGAGGGTTGGCGGATCGCAATAATTAAGTTTTTAATACGATAGATTTATCATTCAGCATTCTGCATGATCGCTGTAAATTTTTTGACGGTATTATCAAGTCCAAAAAACAAAGCAGAGGATACCAGAGCATGTCCAATACTAATATCGTTTAGGTGAGGCACGGTTTCAACAAGGGGCGCCAGGTTATCAAGATTCAGTCCATGCCCGGCATTTACTTTCATGTTCAGGCTATGGGCTAGTTCAGCGCCTTCTTTTAGCCGGCTTAATTCGTGATTTCGGTCGGCTTCAGTCGTTGCATTCGCGTAGGTGCCAGTATGCAGCTCGATGGCGTCGCTGCCCAGTTTGGCGGCTAACTCAATATCTTTTTCATTAGGATCAACAAAAAGACTGATTGCAATATTGGTATCCTCATAAGCTGGAAAAACCCGGTCGCGAAAATCCTCAAAAACTGTTTTCATATCGAGCCCACCCTCGGTGGTGAGTTCTTCGCGACTCTCGGGAACAAGAGTTATCAATTCTGGATTTACATCCTTGCTGATGGTCAGCATTTCGTCGGTGGCGGCCATCTCAAAGTCAAGGTTGCCGGTGACCGTTTCTTTTAATCGATATACATCTTCTGTTTTAATATGACGTCGATCTTTGCGCAGATGAAAAACGATACCCGAGGCTCCGGATTGCTCGCACACTTTGGCCGCTTCAGCAGGATCGGGATAACCTTCGCCACGTGCATTCCGGAGAGTGGCAACGTGATCAACATTTACCAAAAGTTGCATCGTAATAAAAACACTTAATTTAAGGTTGTCTTTAAACCCTTAAATATAGATCATTTAAAGGAGATTGTAAGTTCAAAATTTAGAAATCACAGGGAATGCATCTACAGAAGCTTTTCGTAATTATTATGATTGGAGGATTAGTCGCGGCTTGTGGCGTTGTCCCGCGATCTTCGCAGCCTCCTGCTGTTTCCGGAGGGGATAAGAATCCTGTCCAGACAGGAGGAGGGACTTCTTCATCCAATGTTGAGGATGATACGGTGTCATCTGATGAATCATCGAATTCGAATGCGGCTATGGCTGTATCATCACTAAATGAGGCCAAAGCATCGTTAATGCAGGCGTATCGCGAATGGAAAGGCACGCCGTATGTGTTAGGAGGAGCATCACCCGAAGGAGTCGACTGTTCCCGCTTAGTCAATATTGTTTTTGATGATTATTTCGGAATTGATCTGCCTACAAATACCAAAGAACAGTTAAATGTAGGGAAAGGAATACGTCGGGCTGCGGTACGAACCGGCGACCTGGTTTTTTTCAGAACTGGCCGCAAAACCCTGCATGTTGGCATTGCCGTAAATAGCGGTGAGTTTCTTCATGCCTCAACCTCAAACGGGGTGATGATTAGCAAACTCGGTAAAAGCTATTGGCGAAATCGCTTTCTGGCAGCCCGACGTGTTTTGTAAATGGTGCAATAAAAATTAGGCAACAGCTGTTTCAATTCCTTTAGGATTTGACCCATACCGATTTGATCCGGCCTGACTGTCTTGAACCAAAAAGACAAGCAAAACGATAAATCCAATTACCGGTACAAGGCTGATAAGCAGCCACCAGCCGCTGCGTCCCGTATCATGTAGCCTGCGAACACCTACGGCTAAACTGGGAATGAATACGCCTAAGGAGTAAATGCCCAGTATGCCCGAGAGAAGAAGTCCCAAGCTTGACTCTGGATTCATTCCAGCGACCATAAATAAAACGGCCTGCAATCCCATAACAATAAGAAGGTTGACTAACGTAAACATCCAGTATTCTTTACGTCGTGCACGACCCTCAAATTCAGTGTAATTTTTAAGTACTTTGATATACCATTCCATAAGCTCCCCGTATTTATTTTGATTATGTAGTATTTGTATCCCAATACAATTAATTATTAACCAATAATAGAAGAAAAGACTAAAGGTGCAAGTTACCGGGTACTGCAAACCAAATATATGATTTGTACTTTTGTCATACATATAAACAATACATTCACGAAATACACCTTATGGTCATTATTATTCTGAGTATAGTTTTAGGTATTGCTGCTCTGCTTTGGATATGGAAAGTGCCTATCCAGAAAACAGTGATTGCAATGAAAAAGAATGGCAGCAGTGCTGTTGAAGCTTACAGTGTTGTGGTTATACTCTTATTGATTATGGCTGGAACTGTATACATGATTGCCCAAGTCGTATAACCTTAAAAAGGTACGTCGTGATCCATATTGGACATATCAATGACGTTTTCATCGGGATCATTTTCCTGTGAGCCGACCTCGTCACCGCGTTCCACTTTCCACGCTTTTACATCGGTATACCAATTTCCTTTGTACTCCCGGCTTTGGATATCAACGTATACCGTTACTTCTTCTCCCTCTTGTACGTTGAACTGATCAATTTTATCACCCCACTGCGTAATACAAATTTTCTTGGGATATTTGCCGGGGGTCTCGAGAATAAAATCCTGTTTTTTCCACGGTCCGTTTTTACCCTGACCGGATTGTTCTTCCAGTATTTCGACCACTTCGCCCTTCACTTTCAGCTCATCCATAGTAACTCATTACAGCATTTACTTTTTTATTGTGATTATTGAGGATAGGGATGACTGCTGATTATATCAATATTAATATGACTTATTTATTGGGTGATTTAGTGGCAAAGCTCATGGCCGGGTAGTCAGTCATGGCATAGCTGACATCAGCATTTTTATCAATATCAATGACTTTCATCGTTGTTTTTCCGCCATTTTTAAGGTCCTCGGTATGCATCTCCATAATCATTCCATGCGGATAGTCTTCGGGAATTTTACCCTTCAACTGTTTGGCGTTGGCATTGGCTTGAAAGAGATTATTTATTCCGAATTCGGTATCACGGCTTACCCATACTTCAATGATTTCACTGTCCGTATCCGACCGATAGCCATCGCATTGATATCCCAGGATATTTTTGCTGCCTATTTTTTTATAATTCTGCCATTCATCCACTTCATCCCAGTTGACCTCCTCCTGATAAAGTGAATCCGAATCTGCTGATTCAAAATTTTGCTGCCAGTCATAAGCAAAGGAAAACTTGTCGTTTTCATTACTCATAAGCATCAGCATGGCGGCATTCTTAAAATCATAGATGATAAAAAGGTCGCCCTCTTGCTTTTGCATATCTTCGGATTCAAATCGAGTGCCGGTATACATTGCATCATCATGAAAATGCATAGCCATCATAACCGGTGGTTCGGCCTCTCCATCTGTCCTAATCGTTTGTATTTCCATAGTGGATATGATGTTGAAGTGATATGCGTCTTCAGTTTTGACGTTACTGCCTATGGTAAACGGTAATTGCATCCCATTGCTACTGTCGGGAGTAAATTCCCCAAATATGGAATTCCAAGAGCGCTCAACAGCACGTTGTGCTGCCTGCTCCACTTGTTCGGTAAGTTTTTCTTCGGCCTTTTGTTCGGCTGCTTCTTTTGCTTTTTTCTTGAGCCGGTTCAGGAGTTGGGCTTCAGCATTGATGCTGAAAATGCCTGATAAAAAGACGGCTGCTAAAATTGATATTGCGTATTTCATGGCTCTCTTGTCCTCGGGTTTATTGGTTTTACAGCTGAATTTTAAATCTACATTAAAAAACAATTATTCACTATTAATTATAGTTTGGCAGTGAAAAATTAGTTCCTGTAAAAAAGTATTATTAAAATAAAAGCAGTAAGAATTCTGACTTTTGGGATAGTGATTTATTACTTTAAAATATAGTTGGCTAATGGCAGGAATTATCCCAAAGCTAAAGTAGTGTGCAATGGACTCGCGGCTTATAACATTTTTTCAAAAGAAGAACGCTTATCCCCATCATCCTGAAATGGTTGAGCATGTGCAGACGCATATCTCGCATGTATTTTTGGCTCCTCCGTACGTGTATAAATTTAAAAAGTCAGTGGATTTTGGTTTTTTGGATTACAGCTCACTTGAGAAACGAAAGGAATATTGCCACCGTGAGGTTGAGTTGAACCGAAGGCTCTCGGATGATATTTACCTGGGAGTGGTATCAATCATTAAAGAGGCCGACTCGTTTCGGATATCTGATGATCTGCTGCAATCCGATTCAGTGGTTGAATACGCGGTAATGATGAAGCAGCTGGCCGAAGAATACTTTTTGCACAGCTATCTTGAAAGCGGTACGCTTACAAACTCACATCTCGATCGCGTAGCGGATAAACTGGCTGAATTTTATAATAACCAGCAGCCCGATGAACAGGTTTTACAGTATGGACAAATTGAGAGTATCAAGGTAAACACGGATGAAAACTTTGAGCAGACCAAAGCTTTTATCGGCAAAACGATTGATAGTAACACATTCCGGGCGATCCAATATTTTACCAATAAGTATTTTGAACGTCGCAAAGAGCTTTTTGAACGCCGAATTGCTCAAAAACGTATCGTCGACGGTCATGGCGATCTACATCTCGAACATATTCATATTACACCGGAGAAGGTTCAGATTTATGATTGTATCGAATTCAACGACCGCTTTCGCTATGGAGATCTTGCTGCGGATTTAGCATTTCTTGCCATGGATCTGGATTTCAATAATTGCTGGCAGGAAGAGCGCTATTTTATTGATCAGATGGCCCAAAAACTGGATGACTCCGATCTGCTGGAGATTACTGATTTTTATAAGTGTTATCGTGCCTATGTAAAGGGCAAGGTTAAAAGTTTACAAAGTGGAGAGGAGGAAGTGCCACAAGCTGATCGTGAGAAAGCGGAACAAACAGCTTTAGCATATTTTGATCTGTCCCTGCGGTATGCACTGCTGGGATCAAAGCCTATAGTGCTGATATTTATGGGTGGTGTTGGAACAGGGAAGACAACGCTTGCCAAACATTTTGAGCAAAAATTTAATATCCATCGATTTTCCTCTGATCACATAAGAAAATCCATGGCCGGAGTTGATCTGCAAAAAAGAACGCCGGCAGAAAAGCGCGATGAGTTGTATACCCCGTCGATATCGGAGCAAACCTATCAAACGCTTTTTGATAAAATGGAGCAGCACGCTGGAAAGGGTAAAAGCGTGATTCTGGATGCCACGTTTAGTAGCAGGATGTCTCGGGAAAAGCTTTTACAGAAGTTCCAGGAGCTGGAAATCGACTATCTTTTTGTGGAAGCTAAAGCACCTGATGAGGTAGTAAAGTCGCGTTTGAATCAGCGCGACCAACAGGATGATGTCGTTTCAGATGCCCGCCTGGAGGATTTTGAAATCCTTAAAAAACGATACAGCTCACCAAGTGAAATTGCGGATGAAAACATTACTTCCATTCAGACAGACCAACCAGTCGAAGAGACAATAAGGACATTATATTTTGAGCTGGCTGATAGGAATATAACCAGCATAAATAACTAATTTCTGCTGTAGTATATCTGTTGATGGGGATATTCTTTGGCCACTTCTACCAGCTTATTCCATCCACTTTTAACGGGACTATTCTTTCCACCTGAATTTTCAACTTGGGTTCCACTGCCTAATTGAGCATGAAAATGGATACTGGAATCTTTGACCGAAGCAGTAATTTTCATCGAATAGCTTCCCCACACGCCAAACATGAGTGGGCCAAAAGTTCTGTATTTTGTTTCCAGGGTAAGCGGTTTTTGGTTTGATCGAATAACAGTAAACCCCTTATTGCCGAAGTGTTTCTGTAAATTCCTGTAGGCAATATTTGGATTTTCATCAATGGTGAGGATAACACGGTCGGCTTGATCCATCATTTGTGGAGCAGGCTCAGCCGGCGGGAGTGACGAAGCGCAAGAAATAATGGTAATGGCTATAAGGGTTATACCTATTGCACGCATGTATCAAATGTATATTGTGGAAAGTGAATTTTAATGTACGATAAATTAATAAATGTATAAATGGATTTGTAAGATCAAGTGGTCGAGGAGATCGAAAACGAGTTATCAGCAAATATTGCAGGTAATACTTTCATTGTCCTATTTGGATATTTTGGTGTGTTAAGGAAGTGAATTAACCATTTAATGGTGTTTCTTTTCTAAAATATTTGAAGCTTTGGTAACTGCTTCTTTTGTCGCAAATCCTTTCTTCTTGTCTACTCGTACCAAATGATCCTGTTGGGATTCTAAGAATTCAGCTTCATCATCAATAATGACATATGAAGTAATTTTAGGTGAGTTATTTTGTAGCCAATGTTGGATTTCATGTCCTCTGCAATAATTATTTTTATCCTGTTGCGGAGCATATGAGCTGGTGACATCTTTGATGAGTTTTGAGGGAATCTCATTAGATGCAAAGAATTCTTTAAGTTGCTCAATATTGTATTCGTGCCGCCATGAAGATGTGATAATTATCCTTGCACCATAGTGCTCGCAAAGCAGGGAAATATGTTTACAAGCGGTAGGATCCCATTTCTTATTTGTTGCCTTGCCAGACGCTATTTTCTGGCGTTTCAAGTGGTTAATTGTATTTAAGACCCCGTCAATATCAAGAAAGATTATATTTTTGACCATCCATCAGATGAGCTATTAGAAGTAAATATTTAAATAATGAACGATGAGATAAAAAGCCAAAAAAACAACAGTAGAGTACCAGGAGCTTCCGCTTATGGTTATCACTCTTTTAAATACTAGTATTAAGTTTTCTTTTGATCTCTTAAAATATCTTTAGGGGAGAAGGGCATTAATATTGGATAAAAACAGGATTGCTTTCACCAAAAAATAAATCTACAAGTCAATAACTTGCAGGGCATATAGTGCCCAAGAAAGGACTCGAACCTTCACGGGGATAATCCCCACATGCTCCTGAAGCATGCGCGTCTACCAATTCCGCCACTTGGGCAAATAAGAAACAGCTTTTGAAGAGCCACAAATATAGCAGTTTTCATCACTAATTTGAAACACGTTCGCGGGTTTTTATTTAGTATGTGTCCGGTCTACCGACGTGTTTGGAGCGGTGGGTTTATCAGTTGTCTTCAGTCACAAAGTTCCAGCGATATCGTTCACCGAGCTCATTGCCGGCCAGGTCGGTGACGGAAGCACTGATGACAGCGATGTAGTATTCCCGGTCGCGCAGGTCTACATTCGGGATAAACCGGGCGGTATTATTTGTGTAGTCTACCGATCCCGAAACTTGTAGAAATCCTGTGCTGTGGCTTTCGTAGAGTATAAATGTTTCATTATTGATCGTAGCCGGGTCCATAGGTTCATTGAAGGTGGCCGTTATTAGGATATCATCATCAACGTTGCTTTCATTGTTGCGGGGATTTGTGGAAAGCACGCGGGGTGGTGTTCGGTCAATCACTTTAGTAGTGAAGGTCCAGCTGTGTTTTTGATCGGGCGAATGCCCGAATTGGTCTTCAATGTCCACGGTTATGGTTGCCGTAAATTCGGTGCCGTCCTGCAGTGCACCGGATGGATTAAATTTGGCGGTAGCGGTGGATTCGGCATAGCTAACTGAGCCGGTAACAATGCTGCCGTTATCGTTTTGTACGTAGAAGGTGTTGCTGTTGATGGTTTCGGGATTCAGTTTTTTGCTGAACTGAACTAAGATATTTTTGTTGAGATCAATATCGGTGGCACCGTTTCGCGGTTTGGTGGCAGTAACGGAGGGCGGGTTCCGCTCTTCTTCGGACAGGGGACGTGTGGTAAAGTTCCAAGCATATTCCTGGTCCATGTTGTTACCCTGCGTATCAGCAATAAGGGGGGATAAGGTAGAGGTGATCACTTTGCTTCTGTCAAACTCCTGGGCTGGTATAAAGGTAATGATGCTGTCACTAATTGAGAATGTCCCGGATACAACAGCCGTATCTTCACGAATAATAAAAGTGCTTTCATTGACGGTGGCCGAGTCGATGACAGTGTTGAAACTTACTTGTATGGGGGTATCAAGTTCAATGTCTCGGGCATCATCGAGGGGTTGTGTTTCTACGACCTGAACTTGTACGGGGGTCGGGCTTCCATCCAGGGAATCAGCAAGACTGGGAAGTTTTTGTTCCTTACAACCTGCTGTGATAAGGATTGCAAGGATACCTATTGCAAAGATGAATTTGTTGTTTAAATAGCGGACAGCTTTAGCCGCTCTTTTTCGTTGGTGCATACCCCTATCCCCCTAGGTTAAATTTTTGGGCCAATATTTTTGATACCTTAATCCAAAAATAAGTTTAATTTCTATATCGGGAGTGAGGTTTTGCAGTGAATGTTCGTAGATGAATGTACTACAATGGTTAGTGGGATTGTAGATGAAGGATGACTTATATTTGTATTGATGGGGTTTTGCGGATAAATAAGCCTATCCCAAAAAGAGTAACGCAAACTATGCGAATTAAGGGCTGAGTAGAAGAAAGGGCATAAAATAAAAAAGCCCGCTATAAAGCGGGCTTTTAAAATCCAATAAAAATCTCGGATCTATTTGTAATCCAGGCTGGTTACGTTCGTAGCACTTAAGCCTTTGGGAGTCTCTTCTACCTCAAACTCAACGGCTTCGCCGTCTTCAAGTCCTTGGTTGTAATCGAGGTTCTCGACATTGTTTCTGTGGACAAAAATATCATCGCCGCCCTCGTCAGGTGCAATAAATCCAAATCCTTTTTTAGTGTCGAAGAACTTTATTTTTCCTTGTTTCATAACTATAACTGTGTCTTTGTGTACACCTGTCGGCTCTGTCTGATGAAAAGAGTTGAATTAACGCGTCGTTTCAAAGAAGTAACTTACTAGGTGGGTAATTAAATATAACGATGCAAGGTAATGCTATTTGAGCACAATACCTATTTATTATCTTAGATATTTTACAGCCGGCATTTATTGGGGGTGATTTTTAGTGTCAAAAACGGCCCGCATCATCCGTTTGTATTCTTCGGTGAGGAATACATCGCGGCGTGCCATCATTGCCTCCATTGCTTCAAGGGCCTTATCCAGGCGATATGTTTGAATGACGTTGGAGCCGACCCAGCTGAACGATGGAATAAGCTTGGGAGGAAAATCATTCGAAAAGATATTACAGCTGACCCCACAGATCGTACCGGTATTGAGCTGTGTGTTGATGGCTGTTTTGGAATGATCGCCCATTACTGTTCCAAAAAACTGCTGGTTTGTTTCCAGCTCCTGCCCATCAGACCAATCGGGAATACGTATGGTGCTGTAGTTATTTTTCAGGTTTGAGGTGTTGGTGTCGGCTCCCAAATTGCACCACTGACCAATGATGGAGTTGCCGACAAATCCGTCGTGACCTTTATTACTGTAAGAGTGGAATATGGAGTTATCGACTTCGCCTCCAACCTTGCAGACCGGGCCGATAGTGGTATCCTCATAAATTTTTGCGCCCATTTTGATGGTAGCGTCTTTGCAGATGGCCACTGGTCCCCGGATGTGAGATCCGGACATAACAGTTGCATTTTTACCGATGAAAATAGGTCCCTTTGAAGCATTGAGTACACAACCGGCTTCGATTGTGGCACCATCTTGTATGTATATCTTGTCCTTTTTTTCAAGCACGGCGTGATCCGAAACGGTGCCGCTAATAGTACTATTTATTCCCAGCAATTCAATATCTCGAACAATTTCTTGGCCGTTCAGCTGGAACAGATCCCACAGGTTGCTGATGGATAAAAAATCATTAGATTCCAGCACAAAAAGGGTGTTGAAATCAGGTTCACCACTTTCAATCCATTGCCCGGAGGTTGCACCATCTACTTTGGCGGCAATGATCGTCTCTCCGTATGTAAGATATTGACCTTCACTCAAATTGTTGACTTGAGTGACCAGTTGTTCGGTCGGCAGATATCTGCTGTTAATCCAGATACAGTTCTCATCTGTTGATATATCACCATCATCAAATATCCCTGTGAACTCCGGACGGATTATTCTATCGATTTTCGTAGGATGTAATGCTTGCTCCCATTTCTCTGAAACTGTTAATATACCAATGCGCAGGTCGTCTGTGGGACGTGTTAGAGTAAGGGGATGAAAGGTGGTCAGCTTTTCATCTTCAAAGAAACATAGCTGCATGATTATACCATTTAAATGATTAATTATAATTGTTTCAAAATATCTGCCAGAATGATAACTTTAGTATTGATCAAATCTCAGTCTGAGAGAGACAGTATAAGAATCAGGAAACAAATACAATAATAAAAGACATCTATGTGCGGAATTGTAGGATATATAGGAAATAAACAAGCTAGCGATATCATTGTAAAAGGGCTTGAGCGCCTTGAATATCGCGGATATGACTCTGCGGGTATTGCTTTGCTTAATGGTCAGTTAGACATAAAGAAGGGAAAAGGAAAGGTCCAGAACCTTAAGAAAAAGATAAAAGCCGATCCCAGTGAGGGTCTTGTAGGCATTGGACATACGCGCTGGGCTACGCACGGTGCACCCAATGATATAAATTCTCATCCACATGTTAGTGAATCGGGAAAAATTGCGCTTGTTCACAACGGTATTATTGAGAATTACAATACCTTAAAGAAAGAGCTGAAAAATAAGGGGCGGACGTTTCATACAGATACCGATACGGAAGTTATTGCTCAACTGATCGAAGAGATTTACGAGAATAACAACGGTGAAGAAATTACATTCGAACAGGCCGTGCAGATGGCGTTGCAGCAGGTGGTAGGCACGTATGGATTGGCTATTTTGAATGTTGAAGAACCCAATCGCATCATCGTAGCTCGAAAAGGGTCGCCTTTGCTGCTGGGTATTGGCGACGGTGAAATGTTTATAGCTTCGGATGCTTCGCCCATCGTTGAACACACCAAAAAGGTTATCTATTTGGATGACGGTGAAATGGCCATTGTTACAAAGGATGGATATGAGGTTAAAACCATCAACGATGTGCCGCTTACGAAGAAAGTCCACGAGCTTGCGATGAGTATTGAAGAGATTGAAAAGGGCGGTTATCCGCACTTTATGCTCAAGGAGATTTTTGAGCAGCCGCGCGCCATTTCGGATTGTCTTCGGGGACGCATCAATGTAGAAGATCATTCTATACAATTGGGTGGTATTGCCGATGTTCTGGATAAGGTGGTGAATGCCAATCGCTTGATTATTGCGGCCTGCGGTACCAGTTGGCATGCCGGCCTGGTTGCTGAATATCTGTTTGAACACCTGGCCAAGCTGTCTGTGGAAGTGGAGTATGCTTCTGAATTCCGATATCGCGAAGCCCTTATTGATGAAGACGACGTAATGCTGGTTATTTCGCAAAGCGGTGAAACGGCAGATACACTGGCAGCTTTGCGTACCGCAAAAGAACGCGGAGCACTTACGCTGGGCGTTTGTAATGTAGTAGGATCTACCATTGCCCGTGATACCGATGCCGGTGTTTATACGCATGCCGGACCGGAGATTGGAGTTGCATCCACCAAAGCGTTTACAACACAGGTTTCAGTGTTGGCAATGATGGCTATCCTGCTGGGACAAAAACGAGGCGTGCTTGACGAGGATTATGCGGCGCGACTGATTGAAGAGTTGGATCGTATCCCCGGGAAAGTGCAGAAAATTTTGGATAACAGCGATTCTCTTAAAGATATGGCCAGGCTTTTTAGTTATGCGCCGAACTTCTTGTATTTGGGACGAACATACAATTTCCCGGTAGCATTAGAGGGTGCATTGAAGCTCAAGGAGATTTCATATATCCATGCGGAAGGGTATCCCGCCGCGGAGATGAAACACGGTCCTATCGCCCTCATCGATGAGATGATGCCTGTGGTAGTGGTTGCTGCTACGGATCATACCAATGAGAAGATGATCAGCAATATTGAAGAGGTGAAAGCACGCGAAGGACGTATTATTTCGATAACAGGCGAAGACAATGAGGAGGTTATCAATCTTTCTGAGTTTTCTTGTCCAATTCCAGAGACTGAAGATTGTCTTTCCCCAATGCTAACGACCATTCCGTTACAACTGCTTTCCTATTATATTGCCGTAAATCGCGGTTGTAATGTAGATCAGCCACGAAATCTTGCAAAAAGCGTAACGGTGGAATAATAGCTTAAATAAAATCAATTTTTTAAGGGCAGGGCTGTATAAGCTTTGCCCTTTTGTTTTTTTATAGGGTATTTTAGTCGTAAACGATTTCCTAATTTGGCGCGTTTTATTGATCTATGACGACACTACAAATTAAAAATATGGTATGCGACCGCTGTATTATGATGGTGCAGCAGGTGTTGGAAGATCTGGGATTTGAGGTCGAATCTATTGCGCTTGGCAAAGTTGCTATTATTGAAGATATTGAATCTGAAGATCTCGAAAAGATAAGCGAAGAATTGGTCGATAAAGGATTCGAGCTTATTCAAAAGAACGATAAAGCGTTACTTGAACAGATAAAAGTTCAGCTTATTGACTATATCAAGCATCTGGAAGACTCCGATGAACCTGATAAGGTTTCTACATTTTTAGAGAGTAATCTGAATTATAATTATAGTTATCTGAGCAAGTATTTTTCAGATTACGGAGGTGTGACTATTGAGAAATATCTCATCAACCTGAAAATAGAACGGGTTAAAGAGTTGCTTACCTATGATGAATTGACGCTGAGCGAGATCGCATGGAAGCTCAATTACAGTAGCGTGCAATATCTTTCCAATCAGTTTAAAAAGGTAACTGGAGAAACGGTGAGTTCTTTTCGCAGCCATTCTGATCAGAATAGTCGACAGTCGCTGGATGCTGTATAAGCTTCAGCATCCAAAAATATTACACATTTCTTTTAATGGATTGTAAGGGTTGCTTGGCCTATAGCTCTTATACTTAGATGTAATTTAAAATTTAGTAGATACAGTTATGAAAGAGTCACTGCAAATCGAAGGAATGCACTGTGCCGGTTGTGCTAACAGCGTAGAAAAAGCCCTTTCTGAGGTCGAGGGGGTTGGTAAAGCCTCAGTTAACTTGGCCACGGAAAAAGCTTTTGTTGAGTTTGAGAATGGGGAGGTTACCCGTGAAAAATTAAAGGAGGCAGTGCAAAATGCCGGCTATGATATTAAGGAGGAAGCCGACGAAAAAGAAGATCCGGATGTAACTGGCAAAAAAAAACTTGATGCAGCCTATCACAAGATGTGGTGGTCATGGGCATTGACCATTCCTATTATTTTGCTGATGATCCCCGAAATGTTTGCAGGCTATGCTCTTGGCGGGGAGTTAGTATATCAGCTGTTGATGATAGGACTTTCCTCGGTTGTGATATTTTATCCCGGTTGGGAAACCCTTAAAGGAGCGTGGAAGTCAGCGATTAATCGCTCACCCAATATGGATGTACTTATTGCGATGGGATCGCTGGCAGCATTGGGAACGGGATTTGTAGCCCTGCTGCATATTTTTGGGATGGCACCGCCTTTCCACAGCTTTGCGGGTATTGCGGGCATGATTATGGCTTTTCATCTTACGGGACGTTATGTCGAGACTAAAGCGAAGGGTCGTGCTTCTGAAGCGATAAAGAATTTAATGACTCTGGAGGCCAAAGAGGCGACTATCATTCGGAACGGCAAGGAGATGACCATTCCCATAAAAGATTTGGAGGTTGATGATGTGATGATTGTTCGGCCGGGTGAAAAAATTCCGACCGATGGCAAGGTTGTCGATGGTGAAAGCAGTGTTGATGAGTCGCTTGCTACGGGCGAATCGATGCCGGTTCGGAAAGAGAAGGGCGATGAAGTGATCGGGTCGACCATCAACAAAAATGGTACGCTTAAGGTGCAGGCGACCAAGGTGGGCAGTGAGACTTTTCTAAATCAGATTATTCGAATGGTTGAAGAAGCCCAGAGTTCAAAGGTACCTATACAAGAGTTTGCCGATCGTATTACCGCTGTTTTTGTCCCGGTTATTATTGGATTAGCACTTACTACATGGGCGGCGTGGATGATATTTCCGGAATTTTTTGGACAGGTTGCGGTCTGGGCATCAGGATTTATTCCGTGGGTAAATCCGGGAATGGGATCTGTTGCCTTAGCATTTTATGCGGCCATTGCGGTATTGGTTATTGCATGTCCCTGTGCTTTGGGATTAGCCACGCCAACGGCCTTGATGGTTGGCACCGGCCTTGGAGCCGAAAACGGTATTTTAATCCGCAAGGGTAAAGCCGTTGAGCTTTTACGGGAAACAGATGTGATAGTACTCGATAAGACCGGAACGATTACCAAAGGAGAACCTTCCGTTACAGATGTGGAAGTATTATCTGGTTGGGATAAATTAACGATGCTGAAATATGCTGCAGCAGCAGAAAGGGGATCCGAGCATCCACTTGGTGAGGCGATTGTTAATCACACCAAAGAAAAAGAAATTGATCTGTGGGACGCGTCAGGATTTGAAGCCGTTACTGGCAAAGGTATTCGAGCAAAGGTTGAAGGAAGAGAAGTTATTGTTGGTAATAAACCATTATTTGAAGAAGAAAATGTTGAGATCAGTGGTGATGCAAAAGCTGATATTGAGCAATATGAAGCGCAGGCCAAGACGACTGTTTTGGTTGGAGTAGATGGAGAGTTGGTTGGACTAATAGCTATTGCCGATCCTATTAAAGAAGACAGCAAAAAGGCTATAGCTACCATTAAGAAGATGGGGTTTACCCCGGTTATGATTACCGGAGATAACGAACGAACGGCGCGCGCAGTGGCAAATGAAGTAGGTATTGAGCAGGTGATCGCGGGCGTACTACCGGATCAAAAATCCGATCAGATAAAGCGTCTCCAGGCAAACGGAAAGAAAGTTATTATGGTGGGGGATGGTATTAATGATGCTCCTGCATTGACACAGGCCGATGTAGGCATCGCCATCGGTACCGGAACCGACGTGGCTATAGAGTCCGGTGATATTGTGCTCGTAAAAGGAGAGTTGCAATCGGTAGTGCAAGCGATAAAGCTAAGTGAATCTACATTTGAAAAGATAAAGCAAAATCTCTTTTGGGCTTTCTTTTATAATGTAGTAATGATTCCTCTCGCTATCATGGGGATGATGCATCCTGTTTTGGCTGAAGCTGCCATGGCATTTAGTTCGATAAACGTTGTGTTTAATTCCAGGCGACTCCAAAAAACCGACCTTTCCACAAGGTGATAAATGCATGTGGATAACTATGTGGAAAACTTGCAGTATATGATTTGTCTGGGAAATCTGTAACAAAATACCAACATATCTCTCTTGAAAGCACAATCGGGAAGAAAAAGGTAATTAAACACATAGATATCAATGTTGATAACTTGATATTAAAGGAAGGATTTATTATTACTTAGTTGCTTTTCCGACAAAATGGAACAATAAATTTTTTGGATATCATTATGAAAGATTGGAAGGCATTAATTTTAAAAATAACATTACTGGTGCTGATAGGCATTGTAATGTTTACAGGATAATAAGACGGCTTAATTACAAAGTTTAATTTGAATTGTAATAGCAGAAATACGTATTTGGTATGTAGTAATCGGCATACGAAAATGTATAATTTAAAAGCGTATTTCTGTGGATAATAAATCAGTAACCGACCTGTCTTACTTGCGCGAAATTGCAATGGGGGACGATTCCATTGTTATAGAAACCACCGAAGCATTTCTTGAAGATGCGCCTGCAGCCATCGAAAATATCCGGAAACATTACGAGAGTGAGCAATGGCAAAAGCTCTACAAAAAAGCCCATAAGATTAAGCCCAACCTAAAATATATGGGGATGGAGCGGGCCCACGAACTTATTTTAACTATTGAGGAACAAGCTAATACGGGGAAAATATCTGATGATTTAGGAGAGAAAATTTCTGAATTTTGTTCGTTATGTCATCAAGCCCTGGATGAGTTGTCTGATAAAATTGAAGCATTGAAAGCGTAACGCCTACAACCTTTGGGAGAATTTTCCGTATTGTAGACAAATTCTCACCAAAACGGACAACTCTTATGATTTGGTCATTATTAGTAAACAGCATCGGGATTTTTGTAATAGGCTATATCCTAAAAGGTGTACAGATAAAAAGTTTCTTCACATCGATTGGAGTGGCAATACTTTTGGCAATTATTAATACCCTGGTTAAACCGATCTTGGTTTTTCTCACATTGCCCATAACGATACTGACATTTGGACTATTTATTCTCGTGATTAATGCCCTAATGTTGATGCTTGTGGACGAGCTTGTAGAGGGGATGAAGATAAAAAGCTTCGGATGGGCGTTTTTATTTAGCTTGTTGCTAGCAGTGCTAAATTTGGGGTTTTTCTAACTATGCTACATTGGAGCTCTTGAGGGTGTCCTGTTCTTTGTCAGATTGATTTATTTCGAGGGTATAGATTTTGGCAGGGGGAATATTTAAAAAGACAATCTTTTTATTATGCTTGTAAGTTTTAACAATCTTTTCCTCAAAGTCACTTTTAAAATCGCCAAATTTCAAGTACTTGAAATAGCTGATATATGCTTTTTGTAAGCAAAGATTAAGTTTCTTCTCCCAGATCTGCTTGGTTATCCCTTCAGGCATATTTTCGTATGGTAGGCTGGAAAATATAAAATCATACTTTTTTTGGGGATGGAAGTTTAAAATATCAGCATGATGAATACGTACATTATCATTGTGGCGGTACTTTGAACCGATGATTTGATAAAACTTTTTATGGATCTCAACAATGTCTAAAGAATCCTGGGGACGAAGATGCTTTGTTATCTGTTTGGTCAGTGAACCAGTACCGCCTCCAACTTCAAGGATATTTAACGGTTTGCAGTTTACGCCAGCAAGTTTGTTTTGTAATTGGGCCACAAGATCTTTGGCCAAAAACTTAGAACTGGGTGCTACTGCTCCAACCTGTTTTAAGTCTTTTAGAAAGTAAAGTAGGTGTTCCAATGATATCCCTTTGGTTTCTGATGGCTGTTTTAAGGTAACAAAGCTTAAGCAAATTGACTAATCAGAGCGTATGGAATTACTTTAAAATATATCTTGTAAATTAATAGGAGTTTGAAAAGGCTGAGGTTGAAATATATTTTTACATCTAATTAACTATTTATAGTTGATTCATTTCGCCACAGCCCTCACTTTAAGACTTGTTACAAATTAACATTAAACTAAAAAACCATTTATGAGTTATTCTATCTTCAAGGAATTGAAGCGACTGAGTATTATGGTGTTGTGTGTCGGTTTATTAGGGGCATGCGCCAGTACTCAAAACGCTCAAGACCAATCAAAAGGCGGTGGGCCATCATCTCCGGAATCAGATAACGGCATGAAACCGTACAGTGAAGTTATCACTGACGAGGCAGAGACCGATACCGGATTATTTGATGTCCATAAGATTGATAAGGATTATTTTTATGAAATTCCCGACTCTTTACTTAGCCGTGAAATGTTACTTGTTTCCCGCATTGCGGAAACTCAGGATGAAATTGGATATGGCGGCGAAAAGCTGAATACCCAGGTTATCCGTTGGCAAAAGAAAGATGACAAAATACTGCTTCGTCACGTTTCTTACGAAAATGTAGCCAGCGATTCATTGCCGGTTTACGAAGCGGTTCAAAACTCAAACTTTGAACCAATTATTGCCTCTTTTGATGTAAAATCACTTGGTGAGGATTCGTCTGGAGTGGTTATTGATGTTACTAAATTGTATGCCAGTGATATCCCCTCACTTGGATTGCAAAGTGATGAACGAGAAGAGTATCGTGTACGTCGTTTAGATACCGATCGTTCTTTTATTGAGCACATTAACAGTTATCCGGAGAATATTGAGGCGCGAAATTGGATGACGTATGATGCTTCAAATCCGCCTTCAAACTCCTCTACCGGAACAATTTCATTGGAAATAAATCATAGCATGGTCTTGTTGCCTGATGAGAAATGGAAGACCCGGTCCTATGATCAGCGTGTGGGATATTTTAGCGTTCAGCAAACCGATTATGGTACTGAGCGGCACAAGGCAAACGAGCTTCAATACGTCACACGTTATAAGCTAGTGCCAAGTGATAAAGAAGCTTACCTGGATGGAGAGCTCGTAGAGCCGGAAAATCCTATTGTTTATTATATCGATCCTGCTACGCCCAAAGAGTGGCGACCCTATTTAAAGCAGGGTGTTGAAGATTGGCAAAAAGCATTTGAAGCCGCTGGTTTCAAAAATGCGATCATTGCAAAAGATCCGCCCACAGAAGAAGAAAATCCCGAGTGGAGCCCCGAAGATGTTCGCTATTCAGTAATACGATACTTTGCTTCAGATATCCAGAATGCCTACGGACCGCATGTACATGATCCCCGTACCGGCCAGATTTTGGAGAGCGACATCGGTTGGTATCACAATGTGATGAATCTGCTGCGTAACTGGTTCTTTGTACAAACGGCAGCGGCCAATCCCGATGCACGTGCAGTACAGTTTAAGGATGAGGTGATGGGTGAACTTATACGGTTTGTTTCAGCCCACGAAGTTGGTCACACTATTGGATTGCCACATAACTATGGATCAAGTTATGCATATCCGGTTGATTCGCTTCGGTCACCGTCCTTTACTTCTGAGCATGGTACAGCGCCATCCATTATGGATTACGCGCGTTTTAACTACATTGCACAGCCCGGTGACGGCGTGGAGAATTTTCATCCCGCCGTTGGTGAGTACGACAAATGGGCGGTAAAATGGGGCTATACGTGGTTCCCTGAAGATATGAGTAAAGAGGAAAAAGAAGCTAAACTTAACGAGTGGACTCGTGAGCGTGCTGATAATCCTCTTTATTTCTACGGTCGACAAACTAGCAGCAAGATTGATCCCCGCTCACAAAATGAGGATCTCGGTAACGATGCCATGAAAGCCAGTGAGCTTGGTATTGCAAACTTGAAGCGCATTACCTCAAACTTGGTTGAGTGGACTGAACGCGACGGTGCAAATTTTGCAGAGCTCCAAGAGCTATATAATAACGTTGTAGGACAGTGGAACCGATATATGGGCCATGTCACGAAAAACGTAGGTGGTGTTTATGAAAATCATAAAACCTATAATCAGGAAGGTCCGGTCTACACCTTTGTTCCCCAGGAAACACAGCAGCGAGCAATGGATTTTCTGGTTGACTATGGGTTTATGACACCTGATTGGTTATTGAATGATGATGTTCTTAGTCGCATTAATCAATCGACGGTCGTTGATAATATGCGAAGCGCTCAAGTCAGGGTTCTTAATGATCTTACTGATCCACAGCGCATAGCTCGACTCATCGAGTTTGATGCCCGTTCATCTGAAGATACTTATGATGCTTTTGAGATGATGGATGACGTTCGAAACGGCATCTGGTCTGAGCTTGATAGCAACAGTATGATCGGGGTGCATCGCCGTAATTTGCAGCGTGCATATCTCGAGCGCATGGAGTACCTAATGACAGAAGAGCTCCCTGACATTCCAGAAGCGTTTAAAGACTTTATTGGCTGGACCGACGTAAATGTCAGTCAGTCTGATATTCGTCCGATTGTCAGAAATCAGCTTCAGATTTTGTTAGATGATGTTCAGAATACGCAAAATCGTGTTCAAGATCGTGCCACAGGGGCACACTTAGCTGATGTCGAAGTGCGTATTGACAACATCCTCAATCCGGATGACTAAAAGCGATAGTATCTAATTAATTTTAAAGCCTCGGTTTATAGCCGGGGCTTTTTTATTGGGATAAATTCGCCTGTAGTCGGGATTATCAGCTTAGGGACTTATCGCTCACTTGATTCCATAGCATACTCACGGTAATACCCACAATAACAACGACTACCGTACCCAGTGGATTTAACCACAGGTATTCAATGGCTTTGGTAAACCCTTCGGGACTTTCTTGCCAGGGTAAGATTAGTTGCCAGTTGCCTGTCTCGGGGTGCTCAAAAAGGCGATCAAAGAAAAAGACGGTAATCATTCCTGAGATGAGTCCGGTTAATGCACCGACTCCGTTTGCACGTTTTACCCAGAGTAGCAGAACAAAAACACCCAGAATAGATCCGTAGAAATAACTGCCGACTTTGTTTACCAATTCAATAATAGATCGCGTTTCGCCCAAAGCCAGGGCCGCCCCGGTTGCCAGTAATCCCCAGAGCACTGTCGTAAATCGTGAGGACTTTAAATACCATTTTTCGCTGCGATCTTTGGAATCAAGCCGCTTATACCAATCTACAATGGAGATGGTGGCAAGGGCATTGAGCTCACTGTCGATACTGGAAAGGGCAGCTGCAAAAATACCGGCTACAATAAGACCAATAATGCCGATAGGGATCTCAGTGAGGATAAAATAAGGCAGGATATAGTTCGTATCATTTCTATTGGTTTCGGTAATCTTTTCCTGCCGCTCCAGTTCTGATTCGCGCACTTCGTTAAGATGCTGATCGGCCTCCCGAAAAGCCTCAGCATTTTCCGCCGTTTTGTTATTAAGTAGATTTAAAGCAGCTTGCCGCCTTTGCATATGCGTAGCCTGATACTCTTGTTGAAGTATTTCCCCGGCAATTTCAGTCTGCTCCGTTTCGGCTACCGGATCAGTACTGTGAAAAGTTATGGGGGCTGATCCAAAAATGTAGAACACATAAAGCATTACGCCCAATAGTAAGATAAAAAACTGCATGGGCACTTTAGCATATGCAGAAAGTAGTAGTGATTTTCGGGCATCGTTCAGCGATTTTGCGGTAAGGTAGCGCTGTACCTGACTTTGGTCGGTACCAAAATAAGAGAGCATCAAAAAGAGCGCAGCGAAAACACCCGTCCAAATATTATACTTCTCGCTGATGTCGAAGCTGATATCAAGCGCATCCAGCTTGCCGAGCGTACCGGCAAGGTAGAGCGAGTCAGTAAAATCTACATCCGGTGGCAGCTGATGATGTATCCAGTAAAAGCAAAACGCGAGTCCAAACATCATCACCGCCATCTGTTTCACATCGGTGCGAATGACTCCGCTGATGCCGCCGACCATGGTATAAAGCGTTGCCGTAATGCCAATAATAAGGATAGTCGTCGAAAGCGGAAGATTGAGCAGTATGGCGAGTACATACGACGGAGCCGCGATAATAATCCCTAAACCCAGCCCGCGTGACATCAGAAAAAGAAAGCTGGTAAAAAGTCGGGTGGAAAGGCCGAAGCGTTCTTCCAACACTTCATAAGCACTAAAATTTTGCAGCTTATTAAAAAATGGAACCAGCGTCATGCAAAGAATGATCATGGCAAAAGGTACTGCCAGGTAGATCTGTACAAACCGCATATCCTCAACATATGCCTGGCCCGTAGTACCGATAAATGTAATAGCTGAGGCCTGGGTTGCCATCACAGAAAGTCCCATGGCCCACCAAGGCATTGAGCGGTTGGCAAGGAAAAAACCCTCAATATTTTCACTCTCCTTGCCGTGACGGGTACCATCCCAGATGGTATATCCCAGAAATGCGATTAGAACAAGCCAGTCAATCCAGTACATAACAAATTAAATAGGAAGGTTGAAGAAATATGTGAACAGCCCCAGCAGCAAGATGTAAGCAAGGCCAATCCAGAATACCCGCCAATAGTTTGGTTGTGGTTTTTCTGATTTTTTCTCCGTCATAATTTGCTCTGGCTTAAAGTTTACTTGTTATGCATCTCTTGCCACATCCTTTAGCACATCATATAACATAGTAATATCCTGCTCACTATTATAAACATTGGGCGAAATACGCACCGCCGAGCCCCGCACCGAAACGTGGATGTTGTGTTCATCGAGCTGGTGCTGTAAGGTTTTTAGAGATACAGACGCTGGCAGCCGGATACCAAACATGTGCCCGGCCCGCCAGTCGGGGTCCTCAATTTGATATCCGTAGTCTGGTAAACCTCTCTCCAGATCGGCTGTTAATTGCTCGCAATACGCCTGGATATTTTGAGGTCTCCAGTCCAAAATCTGTTTGAGTGCTTCAATCATCATCGGTACTAAAACAAAATTACTGCGTTCGCCCATATCAAATCTTACAGCTCCCGGCTGATAGTCATCTTCATAATCCACAAGCCCGCTGAAATCCTCACTGTTCTTGCGTACGATCCAACCTTCCTCGAGAGGAATACCATCTTGTAGCCGCGGCCCCAAATAGCCAAGTGTTATGGCATAGGGGCCCATCAGCCATTTATAACCGGCACAGATCAGGGCATCGGCCTTAATTTCTTGCACGTCGATGGGCAGCGCGCCAACCGATTGTGTGCCGTCGATCACAAAGTAAGCGTCGTTATCTCGAGCTTTAGCTCCAATGTTTTTTAGATCAAATAGCGTGCCGTCTGTCCAGTGAATATTCCCTAAGGCAACCAGCAGTGTATCAGAATCGATGGCATTCAATATTCTTTCATTCCACTGCTGTCCGCGATCTTCGAAACCTTCCGGTGGATTAACAACTTTTAGCTTACAGCTGTGCTCATTACAAAATCGTTTCCAGGCATATACATTACTGGGGAATTGCTCTCCGCTAATTACGATCGTGTTACCTTTGGTAGCATCAATATTGTTGGCTACCGTAGCAAGTCCGTACGAAACAGCCGGCATAATAGCGATGTCTTTGGCATTGGGAGCATTTACGAGTTCCGCGAAAAGTGATCGCAGGGTATTGCTGTCTTCAAAAAAGTGATCAGGTGTTGTTTCCCAAGGACGATGTTTCCCTCTAATCCCCTGTATACCGGCTTCTTCCACTTTGTTTAGCAGTGGCGATAAATAGGAGCAGTTGAGGTAGTGATGATCATCGGGCAATGAAAACAGATCTTTCTGACAGTCCATCTTGATATTGAATGTTACAAAGTTAAATGTTGAAGGTTTTTAAGGGTAAACTTTTAATATTCAACCTTCAACTTTTTCAACAAGCTGATCCGTTATCCGAAAACTTTCCGGTCCGAATTGAAAGAGTATATCCAAAATGCAGCACCAAGGCTCAAATTCCTCAAAATGTTGGTGGTATTCAGGATGTTCAAAGTAAGGGTCACTTTTTTGTTCAGCTTGACGCTGGTAATGCCTACTGTCGTATTCCTGGAATAGGGTATCGGCTCCTAACTGTTTTGTCAACAGATCGGGATTAGAATCATAATCAGGAAGCTCACTGGCCAGCTCATAATTAATATCGATATCCATAAAGCGAAATAGTCGCTTTTGTATATAGAGGATGAATTCCATCAGGTAGGTATAATCGTAGGCGGATTTAAAATCAGCCTCAATTTCTGGCTCGTAAAAATCGTAGTAAATACTGTTTCGGTAGTTATATTCCAGCGTGCGCAGCAGTGGTGTAACCCAGTCCTCGGAATGATCCATGCGGACATCTTTGACGGCTTTTTTTCGGTCTTCGGTACGGATAGGAATGTTAATCCATTGTGTGCCTTCAGGTGTTCGAATTTGAGCACGGTGAATACGGCTCTTGCGTGACCAGCGCTCCACATCCTGCAGAATAATTCGGTCGGCTTGGAGCATGGCAGCCAGATCGTAGAGATTAGGAGCAAATTGTGGTGTTAAAAGAGCAAGCTTCATTTTCTATTTACCACTAAGTCACTTAAAACACTAAGATTTTACTAAAATGGTGATACAATAATATTGGCTTTATGAATTTAATAAAAGAATTTTTAAAGGCTGAATTATCAAAAATTTCTGTGTGGAATAAGTGTTTAGTGGTCAGTTAATATCTAAATCTGCAAATTTTTGCGTTACAAGTGGAATCATGTCTTCCACAATATTTTTGCAATTAAAATTAATAAGTAATCCTTTCGGCTTATTTGCTAATTTCAAATAACTTAACAGCTGAGCTTCACAAATGGGCAGGAGTTGCTCAACAGCTTTTAACTCAACTATTATGAGATCATTAATTAGTAGATCTAACTTTAGTTCTTGGTTAAGTAGTTTCCCTTTATAGCAAATCGGAACAGGAACTTGGGATTCTACATTAAAGCCATGATCCTGTATCTCTTCAATTAGGCATTTCTCATAGATGGATTCAAGTAATCCCGGGCCAAGTTGTTTGTGGACTTCAATAGCACAACCAACGATGTCATAAGCAATTTGGTTAACGATCTTCTGTGTAATTTTCATTATTTCCGACTTATTCTTGGGTTTATGGTAAGATCCAACTTCCAAAACAATCCTTACAAAATGACTTTAGTGTACTTGGTGTCTTAGTGGTGAAATAAAAAGAAGATAGTTAGCACAAGTGCCCCATAAGCCTTATTTTTCGACGCATTGAACAGAAATTATTTTTAATCCAATTACCCAGATTATGGAAGGTAGTGTACGTGTACGTTTTGCGCCGTCACCCACAGGTTTACTGCATATTGGTGGGCTCCGGACGGCACTTTATAATTATTTATTTGCGAAGGGCAATGACGGAACGTTTGTGCTCCGTATTGAAGACACCGATCAGGCTCGCTATGTAGAGGGCGCTGAAGAAGATATCCACCGCTCTTTGAGTTGGGCGGGCATGGAAGTTGATGAAGGTCCGGAAAATTCTGGCGATGTAGGACCGTATCGGCAGAGTGAGCGCAAAGATATTTACGAAGATTATGCTGAACAGCTTGTAGAGCAAGGCAATGCCTATTACGCATTTGATACCACAGAAGAGCTTGATCAGATGCGGGAGCGGTTGAAAAAGTCAGGGAATCCGTCGCCCAAGTACGATGCCATTACCAGAATGTCGATGAAAAATAGCCTGACCCTTCCTGAGGAGGAGGTCGAACGCAAGCTGGATGAAGGCGAAGAATACGTTATTCGTTTGAAAGTGCCGCGACGCGAAACCATCCGTTTTGAAGATGAGGTTCGCGGGTTTGTATCCTTCGAAAGTAAAGGGTTGGATGATCAGGTGCTGCTTAAATCCGACGGAATGCCGACCTATCACTTAGCGAACGTGGTAGATGATCACCTGATGAAAATTTCGCACGTAATCCGAGGGGAAGAGTGGCTCAGCAGTACGCCCAAGCACATTTTAATGTACGAATATTTTGGCTGGGAGCCGCCCAAGATGGCGCACTTGCCGTTAATAATGTCACCCAGTGGAGGAAAGCTTTCTAAGCGTAAAGCCGAGACTGAAGGGATTCCCATTAATACCAAAGATTATATTGAGCAGAAGTTTGAGCCGGAAGCGTTAATTAACTTTTTGGCTTATCTGGGATGGAGTCCGGGCGACGATTCGGAGATCCATTCGCTGGAAGAACTTTGTGAGTTGTTCTCACTGGATCGCGTAAGTAAAGGCGGTGCAGTGTTCGATTATGATAAGCTGATCTGGTACAATGAGCACTATCTGCGTGAAAAGCCGGCTGACGAGCTTTGGCCACGCGTGCAGGAGATTGCCAAAGAGCACGGTCTTGATCCCGATGAGGACTATATGAAACAGATTATTCCGCTGATGAAAGAGCGTGCCAGTAAGGTTGAGGACTTCGTAACGATGGGACGATTTTTCTTTGAGGATCCCGAGGAGTATGAAGACCAAGCGGTTAAGAAGTGGAAAGACAATAGTGCCGAGCTTCTGGAAGCGTATGTCGAAAAAATTGAAGACCTCGATGAAGATGAGTTCAAGGCCAAGAAGCTTAAAGACAAGATCAAAGAAGTGATCGAAGCTCACGACGTTGGTTTTGGTCCGCTGATGATGCCCTTACGTGTTGCCGTATCGGGTATGGGATACGGACCTGATTTAACGCCAACGATTGAATTGCTTGGCAAAGAAACGACTATACGTCGCATAAAAGCAGCAATTGAAAAGCTGGGATAATTCACTCATAAATTTATCTCAATTATTTTATTTCTATTTAGCCCTGGCAGGAACTTGAATCCTGTCAGGGTTTTTTATTTAATTATGAACAGTATCTCAAGCATCCTATTAAGGCAACAAATTTTTTTCTGGCAAATTATCTCAGAGATTGTATTTTCATTGATCAAATATGCGCTTGGCACAGCTAAGTAAAAAATTAATCAAATAGTCAGTTCATGAAGCGTAAAACCCTATTTGTACTTGCCGGACTTTTCTCAGTCTTTCTGTTGATTAATTTTGGTTACGCTTCACCCGATGTTGCACAAGCTGCTGAGGAAACTGCTAAAACAGGTATTGAAACAGGTAGTTGGCTCAGTATTTTGCCTCCACTCGTAGCTATCGGCATTGCGCTTATTTTTCGCCAGGTTCTCTTTGCCTTGTTTCTGGGGATCTGGTGCGGTGCTTTTTTAGCGGGAGATCTTTCATTTGGCGGTGTGTTTTCCAGCTTTTTTACAGCCCTCGACGGTTATATTGTGCCCGCAACTGCCGATGAAAGTCACATGAGTATTATCATCTTTACTATTCTTATCGGCGGTATGGTTGGCATTATCACCGATAACGGGGGAACACGAGGCGTTATCGAGCGTGTCACAAGTTTTGTCCGTACCAAAGTGCACGGACAGTTAATGACATCTCTAATGGGGTTTGTAATCTTTTTTGATGACTATGCCAACACTATGGTAGTGGGCAGTACTATGCGTCCGCTAACTGACAAGCTGCGCATTTCACGAGCCAAGCTGGCCTATTTGGTAGATGCAACTGCCGCTCCGGTAGCAACAGTAGCCCTTGTTAGTACGTGGATTGGAGCCATGGTCGGTTTCATCTCAGATGCCTCTTCAAAAATGCCCAATTTTAATGAGTCGGCCTACGCGGTTTTTCTGAGTTCGCTGCCGTATAATTTTTACGCGTTCTTTACGCTTCTTTTTGTGATTTTGATCGCGTGGTCGGGACGTGATTTTGCTACTATGCTCACTTCACGTATCAATCTTTATAAGGCGAAGCACAATCCTGAACTCGATACGTATAACCTGTGGAAGGATAAAATTGAGGATGATGAGAAAACGAAGAAAGTATCGCATTGGTCCAATGCAGTTATTCCCATTATAACGCTTGTCGTAGGAACAATTGGTGGTTTGTTTATTACAGGAGAGGGAAATTCTATCCAGGCCATTATTGAATCTGCAGATTCTTATAAAGCATTGCTCTGGGGATCGCTTATTTCTGTTACCGCAGCTATTATTATGACTCTTTCTCGAAAATTGCTGGAAATTGATGAGATGCTCGAAGGTATGATGGAGGGAATGCATACCATGTTTGATGGGCTTCTTATTTTGGTGCTGGCGTGGGCGCTCAGTGCGCTTACTGTTGAGCTTGGCACGGCCGATTACCTGATGAGCGTGTTTGGTGAAACGCTCAATCCTTATTGGTTGCCGGCTATAGTGTTTATTCTCTCAGCTCTTACAGCATTTGCCACGGGTTCGAGCTGGGGTACAATGGGTATCCTAATGCCACTGGTAGTGCCGCTGGCTTGGGATATTGGCAATAATACCGGGCTGGAATATGCAATGACGGCCGAAATTATTTATGCCAGTGTCAGTTCGGTGTTGGCAGGATCGGTTTGGGGTGACCACTGTTCTCCTATTTCGGATACCACTATTCTCAGCTCTATTGCTACCCAGTGTGATCACGTAGAGCACGTAAATACGCAGCTCCCTTATGCGATGACCGTTGGTGTAATCAGTGTTATGAGCTTAATTGCAATCATGGTGCTTGGCGTGCCTGCTTGGATTATCTATCCCGCCGGAGTAGTAATTATTGTGGCTATTATCTTTCAGTTTGGTAAAACTCCTGATCCCGCAGAATATACGCCTGAGGGCAAAGAGGCGGCGAGTACATCGTTGGATTAAACTCGTAGCTTTATCTTTAATTTTAACTTAGTCAAGACTACAGGCTGTTATAGCACGAGCGTCAGGTTGTGCCATAGTGTTTAAAGAAATTATTTAGTGATAGAAAACTTGTAACGGTTCTCTTCTTCAATTTCCATTGAGCCTGCTTTAAATCGTCGCTCGGCAAACGTTACTTCTTCATGATCATCAATGAGTAAAACCGTAGAGCAGCGTGTGCCGTAGCCGTCACTTTTAATGAAGATCGGGGAAACTTTCTTTTCTACGTCTTTGGGAATTCCGGTATCCGGCAGTTCTTCCGCCGGAGCTTCGCGATCATCAGCTAATAGATTAAATAAGGGTTCAGGAGAAATGGAATTGCCATTGACAAGCGACTGTAATTTACTTTTTGCGAGGCGAACTTTTGGCCAGGGGGTTTCCAGAAGATGATTGCTGAGGCCATATAATCCAGAATCTAAATAATGAATATTGTCTTGTTGGTTGGAGTAATAGCCCAGTTGGTCTAACGATCCCGCCAACAGGTTAAATCCCATATACTGTTCAGCTCGGGACTGTAATTCTGGAAGGTAGCCTTGGGCACTTTTATCAGTTTGCAAAAAATCGAGCACTAACTTTCCCCGACTGGGCGGATTTTCTTTCTCAATGTAAGGATCGCGGTAATTGGTTATCGCTGAAAACTCTCCTTGCTTGTTAATTCCCATCCAGGTACCGCCGGCTTTTAGATCTTTACCCGCTAATATGTTGGCGTTCCCATTCCAAAATTGAGCCGCTCGCGAAGGTCGTTCATAGTGTTCATCCCGGTTGGCCGCAAAAATCAACGGATATTGGGGATGTTGTTTATATGAGAAAGCAATCAGACACATTTTTTAATAAGCTTAGGTGGAAAGCAGAAATTTACGTAACAATTTGGCATATTCGAGCATGAACACAAAAGAAATATCTCACAGCCAAAAACTGCATGTCGATTATACATAGAAATTCTGCGTTTGGAGTCGGGGACTTTATTTTTGTTGCAGTAGGATTGTTATGTGTGGTTGGATTTTTTTTCGTCTATCCATCACAGGAGCCGCGCAGTGTTATCAAAACAACCATAGCAGAAGATTCGGTCGCTGCATCGGCGAATCAGGTTTTTCGTGAGTTAGGATATTCTCTTGATGGTTGGCAAGCATCAGATAGTAGATTGCAGAGTAGAACCAACTTACTTGATAGTTTGCAATTTGAAAACGGTCGCTCGGCATTTATTGATACCGCATCAGACGCTATGCCCCCGGGCTTGAATCCTTACTATTGGGAGGTCAACTTTTCCAATATTGAAACCAGGTCCCAATCTACAGGAGATGGAAATGAAAATATTGATGTACGTCTTGATGAGCATGGACGTCTAATTGAATTTTTAAATTCTCAGAATAGTCTGCCCGATCGTCCTGTGCGTCGAAAGGCTTTAATTCATGCTTTTGAAGCGGAGGCTAATTTAGATTTGTGGAAGACGTTACCCGATTCAGCTTGGGATAAAGTGCTACGGTTTGATTTTGATGAGGATTATAACAGTAATTCAACTCCCGACTCAGTAGGTATAGCTAATACCGAGCGTTCACATACTTTTCAACGGACGAATATTGAGCGGTTGATGGATTACTATTTACAAGCTGGTGGTTGGGAGTCGACTCGATTCGAGTTTTCGGAAATTCAGATTGAAACGGTTCACTCCCAAGCTGTTGCGGATGTGACTGTTGATGCTGCAGCTCCTATAATGGGGCAGAATCTCCGAATTAAAGCCCGTCTTCTTTCCAGTGGTGCATTGGTAAACCTTGATGCCACCTACAATCCGGATGATGCCGAACCCGATATGCCCGGTCTTCTAGAAATTAGCAGGATATCGATAGTACCTCTTTTCGCCCTTGTTTTGATAATCCTGTTTTATTTCCGGATTCGTTCCCGGGCAATTGATACCCGATCAGCATTGATCGCTGGTATTTTGACAGGATTAATTGTGTCTGGAACAATCTTTTTACGCGAATGGGGAACCCATTCGTTGCTGGCGGCCAATGTGCAATCCATGGACTTGCTCGGGTTGGCACTTCAGATGGGATTTTCGGGTGCTTTTACTTCGGTGGGTGTGTTTGCGCTATTTGCTGTCGGAGATTCGATTATGCGCCAGTACTGGCCCCAAAAATTGTACACCTATGACTTTCTCCGCCAGGGAAGTTTTTTTAATAAGCCTATCGGAGAAATGATTCTTCGTTCAATGTCACTGACGTTTATTTTATGTGGGATTTGGGCTGTTGCTCTTTCTTTGGCTCCCAATTTATTTTTCGAAATCGAACGCACTTTTATTGTCCACGAAGCAGCCTGGGCACCTATCTATCTCTTACTAAACAGCTTTTGGTTTAGCTTATTATTTGCTTTATGCATTTTTGCTGTTGGGGCAACGCAGCTCTATGGTTCTCATAAAAGAAAGTGGCTTGCTTCATTAACTGTGGTTCTTGGTGTTATTTTAATTATACCCACTTTTCAAAATGTTGGCCCGACCATTTCGGAGATAATTCTTTTTGGGATATTGGGTATCGCCTTTACTGTTATTTTTCTAAAGTGGGATATTCTGACAGTCTTTTTCACCCATTTTCTTTTTGTATTAATACTGGAGTCCTCAAGCGGCTGGGTTGTAAGTGGTTCGCCAGATCTTCCTGCACTCATTCTGTTGTTAATCTTTCTCTCTGCTAATGTTATAGCAGCAATGTTATTTATTCTAAAGGGAGAGAAGGAACAGTCTCTTTCAGGCTATGTGCCCGATTATGTCGAAGAGCTGGCACAAGAACAGCGAATCAAACAGGAACTTCGAATTGCGCGTGATGTGCAACAGTCTTTCTTACCTGTAGAAACACCGCGCTTTAAAAATCTGGATTTAGCCGCAATTTGTAAGCCGGCTTACGAGACGGGCGGTGATTATTATGATTTTGTTAAACTTGATGACCATCGTATCGCAGTAACCATTGGAGATGTAAGTGGCAAAGGAATTCAGGCCGCATTTTACATGACATTCATCAAAGGGATACTTCATAGCCTTTGTCGAGAGATTGATTCACCGGCAGAAATATTGAAGAAAGTAAATCGTTTATTTTATGATAATGCCCGGCGCGGAACGTTTATCTCGTTAGTTTATGGCATCATTGATCTCCAAAAAAATACCTTTCGATTTGCAAGAGCGGGGCATAATCCCGTGCTCAGAGTGGCTAGCAAAAAAGGTCTTATTGAGGAGCTTAAGCCCAAAGGAATTGGTATTGGATTATCGAAAGATCGTTTTGATGAGCAGTTGGAAGAAGTTGAGCTTTCTATAGAAGAAAACAATGTGCTTGTTCTGTATACTGATGGAATCGTTGAGGCGTTGAGTGAGTCTCAAAACTTTTATGGCACTGATCGATTAAATTCAATGATAAAACGAAATGCCCGTAAATCAGCAAAAGAAATTTTAGACCTCTTAGCTCATGATGTGAGATCATTTATTGGCAAGGCTAAACAGCACGATGATATGACGATGATGGTCATGAAATTAAAAGATCAGAAAGAAAAATAGGTACTGTTAATGAAATTAGCATGGAGTAGGAGAGGATTTCTCGTCGGTTTATTTGTATTTTTTGTGGCAATATATCCTGCGACAGCCCAGCAGAATATTAATTGGAAATCACTCTCTGAAGCCCAAGAGTTGGCTAAAGAAAATGGTAAAAAGATAATGCTTTTTGCCGAAGCCGAGTGGTGTGGATATTGCCAAAAAATGTATAAAGAGGTGTTTCCCAATCAGACCGTACAAGACAGTCTGCACAAATATTTTTATCCTGTTAAGGTAGATATCGAATCGGATCAGAAAATTGTATTCAATGGCAGTTCTCTTACCAAACGTCAGTTGGCACGCAAGTTCAGAGTTAGTTCTACGCCCACATTTATTTTCCTTGATCAGGATGGTAATACCATAGGGAGACAGCCGGGATTTTTGCCGACTGATATTTTTGATAAACTTGTGGCTTTTGTGGGATCAGATTTAACAGGCAAACAATCGTTTAAGCAATACTTGAAGCAACACGGAGTGGATATTAGTCGATAATGTGAAAATGTAATGATGTTGAGATATTCTATATATTAGGGCAATAGAAATAGAGCATAAAAGGTATTCAAGATGGTATTAAGTCAGGCTGTTGAAGATTATCTGAAAGCGATATATACGCTGGAAACAGAAGACAAAGGGGCATCAACAACGAAGATTGCAGATTCCCTGGATGTGTCATCGGCATCGGCTACCAACATGGTGAAACGGCTGGATAAGATGGGACTGGTTGATTATGAGTCATACAAAGGGGCACGTTTAACGGATTCGGGCAAGAAGATTGCACTCGAAATTATACGCCACCATCGCTTGCTCGAGCTGTATCTGTTAGAGGTTATGGGCTATTCCTGGGATGAGGTACACGATGAGGCCGAAAAGTTGGAGCATCATATTTCGGAGCGGTTTGAGGATAAAATTGCCCAACTGCTTGATGATCCCACCCACGATCCACACGGTGATCCCATCCCTACTAAAGAGGGATTAATGCCCGAAATGGATGCGAAACCTCTTGTTGATGGAGAAAAAGAGCGAGAGTATATAGTCAGCCGGGTAAAAGATCAGAATCCGGAATTACTGCGCTACCTTGAAAAGATCGGCTTGCTACCCGGTATAAAAGTGAGAATAAAAGAAAAAGCTCCTTTTGATGGGCCGATTACCGTGCTTGTTGAAAATGATAAGCAGGTAGTCGGTAACGATGTTGCGAAGAATATCTTTGTTGCAGAGATGTAAATGCTTTTCCTGAAAATATAAGTTATGCTCTATCTGGAAGAAGTAATATAGATCGAAAAAGAAATTGTTCTATTACTGTAAATAGATAGAAAAAAGGAACCCATCCTTTTGTAGGTAACTTCTATAAATAGTACAGTTGAAATTATTTGGGCTAAATCCGTATAGCAAGAGAAAAATGGCAGAAACTTTCGTCTTAGTCAGAAGTAGATGATCAGATTAGCGAACTCTTTTGAGAGGGAAGGCTGATTACCGATGAATAAAAAAGCCCGTACTTGGGGGTACGGGCTTTTTATTTATGAACAGATAAGTTGAAGGTTTATTTATCTATTTATTTTCGAGTATTACTTTAAGCGCTTTCTCTTCAGAAGCATTGCCAAAAGTATCATACGCATCCATTATTTTGTCTAATTTAAAATGATGGGTGATCAGCTGATCAGGCTCCAGTTCCCCGGATCCTACGGTTTTCATCAGCATAGGGATAGTATAGGTATCAACCAAACCTGTGGTCATCGTAATATTTTTAATCCACAGTTCTTCCAGCTTAAAGTCTACACTGGTACCGTGTACTCCCACGATAGCAACCTGCCCGCCGGCTTTGACGATATCCTGGCAGATATCAAAAGTGGCAGGAACACCAACAGCTTCAATGGAAACATCTACCCCTTTTCCATCGGTGAGTTCCAATATTTTGTCGACAGCATTTTCTTTACCGCTGTTAACGATGTCTGTAGCCCCAAATTCTTTTGATACTTTGAGGCGGTTGTCATCAAGATCAACCATGATGATTTCGGCAGGAGAATAAAACTGTGCAGTTAATAGTGCAGCCAGACCGATGGGACCGGCACCAACAATGGCCACTACGTCACCCGGTTTTACTTTGCCATTGAGCACGCCCACTTCAAAGCCCGTGGGTAAAATATCGCTGAGCATTACTAAGGCTTCTTCATCAGCACCTTCCGGGATGTGGTACAGACTTGTGTCGGCATGTGGGATGCGAACATATTCGGCCTGAGTACCATCAATGAGGTGACCCAGAATCCAGCCGCCGTCTTCACAGTGAGAATACATCTGCCGTTTACAGTTATCACACTTTCCGCAAGCGGTGATACAGCTTATAAGTACGTGGTCTCCCTTTTTAAAGTTCGATACTCCGTCACCCACTTCTTCGATAATACCAACTCCTTCGTGGCCGAGCGTTGTTCCATCCTCAACAGCAGGGACATCTCCCTTCAAAATGTGAAGATCGGTACCACAAATGGTGGTTTTGGTAATTTTAACAATAGCGTCAGTGGTTTTTTGAACGGTTGGTTTAGACTTCTCCTCATAGCTACGATTACCGGGGCCGTGATAAACGAGTGCTTTCATAATAGGTACCTCTCATCTTTTGTTAGGAAGCATCTTCATAAATTTTTTACGGGATGCACTGATTGCTTTTCTACCTATTATTAATTGCAATAGGTGTGCCATTGTTAGCGTCATTTCCATACTTATTATGAAGGCATTAGGATGGTAGGAAGGCTCATTACTATAGGTTTTGACGAGTTCTATTTTGAAGTATTAAAAAGTGTTGCACCGGTGCAATAGTGTGATTAAACCAATTCGCAGTAATGCATAAAAAAAGCACCGACTTTTTACAGTCGATGCTTTTAAAACAAAGGATTGATCAAGTATTAATCGCTATCAATTTGACCAAGTAATTCATTAACGGCTCGTTTAAGCTGTTTGTCTTCGCCGGATCTATAATCGGGCGGATTAATGACCTTGATATCAGGCACCGCCGGGACGCGATCCATATTGTTATCTGTATTTTTGACGAACCAACCGCGGAATGGAAGTCGTACATACGAACCACCCATAAGGCCAGCTCCTCCGGTAGAAATTACCGCGCCGAACGTGGGTTCTCCAACCAACGTACCCAAATCTAACTGTTTGTATGCATGTGAGAAGATCTCTGCATTTGAATAACTGTTCTGATTAGCCAGGGTGATAGAATGTTTGGTCCAGCTGGATAGAGGCAACCGCTCTCCAAAGGGATAGTGTTCGCGGAAGTTGGTTTTATTTTTTGAAAGATTGTCAGTTGCTCCTCTTGGAATCGTATAGGCATGTTGACGATATTTTAGCACCGTTAAGAGGTAGTCGGTCGTCCAGCCGCCACCGTTGTATCGCACATCTATAACAATTCCTTCCTTGTCTTCACCGGTGGCCACGAGCTCGCGTTCAAAACGTTCAAAGCTGGGCCAGTTCATCCCTTCAACATGGATATAGCCTAATTTTCCATTCGAGTATTTCTCTGTCAGCTCTTTGCGCTTTTCAACCCATTCATTGTAAAGCTGGTCGCTGAGATTATCGGTAGGTTCAATAACAACTTCACGGTTTTCGCCATCAGAATTTTGAACCTGTAGCAGAGTCGGAGTATCAACTCTGTCGGAAAGCAAGCTGTAATAATTATCTACTTCGGCAACCTGTTGGCCTCCAACGGCTGTAATTGTATCTCCTACATTTAGAGTGCTCATTTCACGATCAGCAGGAGAGTTGGGAACCACCCGAACGACACGTACTCCATTGGAAGTCGGTTCAACTTCAGCGCCAATAAGTCCAGTTCGTGTTTCTTGCGTTTCGGCGCGATCTGAGCCGTAAAAGCCCATGTGACTGGCATTGAGTTCGCCAAGCATCATGTTTACAACATCTTGAAAATCTCGATCTGTTGACGTTTTTAATGCCCAGGGCTTGTAATGTTTCTTAAGGGCTGTCCAGTCTTGGCCATGGAAATTAGGATCATAGAAATTGACATTCAGTTTTCGCCATGCCTCTTCAAAAATCTGCTCACGCTGTTTATTATGATTGATTTTCATGCTCGCACGATAGGGCAGCTGCTCAAGACTATTTTTCTCAAGATCGTAGCGTCCGATTTTTCCACCGCCCTGCATAAAATAGAGGCTATTTAAATCTGTGTTTAAGCGAAGGTCATTCGGGTCCACGCCTTGATCGGTAAGAGCGGAAATCTGACTGCCATCCCATTTTGCTTTGTAGATATCTTCATCAGCATCATCGCCCACAAAGTAGAATGTTTGTCCATCTTGGGAGATCGCAATATTCGATTCGTCCCCGGGCATTGAAGTAACTTGGTGTAATCGCTTGTAAAGGCCATCAAAGTCGATTGATACATTTACTCCAACCGTGTCTTCCGGTGATACTACTTTTGGGTTTTTACTTTTATCCCAGTCAAGTTTTGTGCGCTGCCAATCGCGCTTATTGAGCCAGGCAAACCAGACATCATCATCGCCATTATTGCGATTTGACAGAAAGGCTACTTTGCTGCCGTCAGGACTCCAAACAGGATCGGTATCGGGGCGGGGATGCTTGCTTATATTTACCGGTTCCTTGGAATTATCTGCGGGATGGATATAAATCTCATGATTGAAATCGAGATCGGGCATAGAATACGCCAGCCACTCATTATCAGGACTCCAGGCTACATCGCTGGCCTCCGCCCATCCATTATCTACTAAGATAGTTTCTTCACCGAGATTGTCTCTCCCGGAAACTTTTGATACTACCAGTTGTCCGCGGCCGCGATTAAAGGCTACTTTTTTACCGTGGGGCGAAACCACGGGATTGCGTTCACCCATTTCGGTATCAGTAAGCTGCTTTGTTTCAAATTGGAGACTTTCAAAAAGATCGTTGGTATCTTTTTGTGAAGGTTGAATCGAAAAGAGGTCATATTGACCGTTTCTATCGCTGGCAAATATCAGTGTAGAATCATTTAAAAATGCCACATCACGATCGCGATAAGGATGATCAGTAACCTTCACTGACCGCTGTTTGGACGGGTCGTTATGCTTGACAAAAATTTCCCCTTCGATTACAAATGCCAGCCATTCTCCACTTGGGGATACATCGAACTCTTGTGCATCTTCGGTAAAAGTTTTCTGCTCAATATTATAAAACCGCTGGTCCTGGGTAACATCCAGAGGTAAACGATTACTATTTCCTTCTTGAGGGTCAAGTGTAAAAAGTCCTGTTTTACGTTCGTAAACAATACGCTGTTCTTGGTCGTCAATATCAAAATAGCGAATGCCGTCATCCTTGAAATCAGTTACGGCGATGGGAGAATAGTTCGGGCTGGCGTCATCGTTTATTTTCACTTTGTGGATGTTATGCGCCCCGTTTCTTTCACTCAAGAAGTAAAGCGTTCGGCTGTCGGTGAAGGTGGGATACATGTCATTCCCCTTAAAATCGGTAAGCTGATGATAGCTTTCGTTTTCCAGATCATAGAGCCAAATATCTTTGTTTGCCGACCCGCGATACCGTTTGCGAAATTCTTTATTATACCCTCGGACAAATACTAAAAATCGTCCATCGGGACTCATCTCCGCCATCATCCCAAAAGAATCAAAAAAGCGGTCGGGAGTGCCGCCTTCAGCACCTACGGTATGAATCTCCGGTTCCCATTCTACCTGGTTGAACAGTCGGTTACTGGTAAAAATAACGCTGTTGCCGGGCGTCCATCCGGTTAATTCATCATCGGTAGAATGGTAGGTGAGTCGTTTGATCTGACTGCCGTTTTGATCCATTACAAACACATCGTCATTTCCGTGGCGATCGCTGGTAAAGGCAATCTGGTTGCCCCCCTGACTCCATTCGGGATAGGCTTCATATGCTTCGTGCAGAGTCAGCCGCCAGGCGCGGCCGCCTTCAGCCGGTACTGTCCATATATCGCCTTGATACGAAAATGCAATCGTAGAGCCATCGGGACTGATAGCAGGAAAGCGGGCAAAGGGTTCATCTGACTGAGCAAGTGAAATACTAAAAAATAAAAACAGGATACCAACGGTAAGAAATAGCTTTTTCATAATCTGGAGTTAGTTAAAAATAGGTCTGAGTAGCTTTTAATTGATGAATAACTATTTGAAAGTAATCAACTATAAAATCCTATTATGTAAGAGATTTTAAACAGAAGCAAATTTACAAATGTATAAGACGGAATGTTTTAAAATTATGATAAAGTTTGGAACTGTAACTAATAGTAAGGCCTATTTGCTAATCTGTTTTAACATCTATAAGCTGGTTAAATTGCAATAACAGCCGTTCGGTTGCCGATAAATTTTGCAGTTCTTCTCGTATCTGGACGGCAAGTTTAGGTTTGTCTGTAATAATGCCATCTACGTTATATTCAATCATATTTGCCATAATATTGACACGATTGATAGTCCAGGCATAGACTTCTATACCTTGGTTTTGAATTCTTTTAACAAGGGGAGGGGTAATTGCTCTGTGGTTTATTGCCAGTACGTCAACAGGTAGTTGGCTTTTATCACCTACCCAGAAGGCAGATACGTAGCCTATAGTAATATTTGGAGCTATTTTTTTTATTAGCCGAATAGTGTCAAAATCGAGGGACATGATCATGACTTCATTCTCCATTCCTTTTTCATTTATAGCCCCAATAACTTTATGAGCTAATACCTCCGTTGATTGCTTTAGTTCAATCATCAGTCCAATTTTTCCACGGCTTGCAGCTAAAAAATCATCCAGCGTATGTATCTTATGCCGGGAGCTTTTCTCATTAGCATATGCCTCTTCAATAATTTTCTGCAAGTGGTTATAGTCTGTTTCTGAGATAGGAGCCGGATTATTCGCAATACGCATAAGATCAACATCGTGGGCCACTACAACTATACTATCGCGACTTAGCTGAACATCAATCTCGGCCCAGTTAGCTTTAGTTTGCATGGTAAGGTCAAGGGCTTGCAGCGTATTCTCAGGAGCCGGAGGCGGCCCGGCACGATGGGCTGCTATTTTAACTTGGCTGCTATTTGTCTCTGGGATCTGCTCTATCATGTAGCCACTGAAAACAAAGCTGATGAAAACAATACCTCCAACTACGAGGAAAAGAAATTGCGGTCGAAAACCCTTTTTTAATATAGAAGCAAGTTTTTTGAATTTGTATCGTGAAGGCGGGGCCGAAGTAGCTTTAATCTCCTGAAAATTTTGAAAGTATAACTTTGTGATAAGTGTTGATACGTAAGAAAACCCGAGAAAGGAGATAATGGCATCAAGTGAGAGAGAGGCCATTAAATAGATTCCTGTTGCAAGGGCAATGATTCGTAAACTACTTGTGAAGTCGGTTATCCAGCTGATTATCCAAAAGGATGCTGCAAAAAGAATGGCATCCGCTATAAATCGAGTAATTACCCAGAAGCTGATGGCAGAGAGAATGGATTTCAGCTGTTTATTATATGTTTGAAAGCCAATTTGCCAGGCAGATCGCAATGATTGTCTAATGGATTTTTGACTATGCAGATACGTTGGCAGTGCAAATAAAAACCGGCTACATAAATAAGCGATAGCCAGTAGCCAGATTAAAAACCAAACTACAGATGTAATGATGGCAATGTGCCATTCTATTGGGGTTACCGAGAGATAGTAATTGATGTCATAGGTATCCAGTAATAGCTCATATATTAATGCCAGACCTGTCGCCAGCGGTAATAATAGGAGCAGCCCGGTTGCTACAATAAATAAACACAGCCGAAATAAAAGATGAGTTTTGCTGAGGATGCGAAATATAATATTTCGAAAATCAACAGTGTGGTTGTTGATGTCATCAGCTACAATCTGGAAGATGCCTGTGAACCGAAGAATCCATCCGGTGAGCGTGAGAGCAGCCCCCAATAGTATATAGCTTGCACCCACGGGCGACAGCAACCAGGAAATGAGTTTTTCATTGCCGACTACAAGTTGCCCACTGCGGAAAAATTCCAGGCCCAGTACCACTGACGAAATAGGGGCTAAGATAATAGCAATGATTCCCCATATGAGTATTGTCCAGGCTGCCATCGGTTTCCAGAGGTGGATAACGCGTCTCCAGGTAGAGCGAATAAGATTTGAATGCAAAATATTTCGGATAAATTTATTCATCAGGTCTATGATAAACATTGACCGACAAAAACCAATCTTTGGTAAAGGGTTCTTGAGGAATGAGATATTGATCGATTCTCAATCAAAATAAAAAAGGCAGACCTTTAGTTGGTCTGCCTTTTAACACAATGGGGATTGTGTTTGCCGTTGAAATTGACCGGGGATCAGAATAGATCCACGGTCCTGTAGAAAAACTTGCTTATTCAGCTACTTCAAGGTATTCACTTGCAGGGCTGGACCCGTTTTCTTTGGTAAAAAAGAATTCGAACTTTTGATAATCACTTTCCGGGTTCGGCCAAATCAATGTTCCTCCCAGTTGCCTTACCAGTGTTTCGATTAAGATGTTGTGCAGAGAATTGTTGTTTTTAATCTCATTAGGACAGTTAACAATTCGATCTCCCTCAATAATCAGATGTACTTGCTTATTATATTCACGCAATTGAATATCAATGGATGACTGTTTGCCTTCATCAGTGAAGTTGAATATTAGTGAGAGGATTTCATTTAACAACAATCCGCTTGGAATAGATTGATTAATACTTAGAGAGAGTTCTTCAGTAGGGATCTTAATCTGCGTATCTTTCGTATCCCGTTGGTTTTGAATCATCCGGGTATTTATCAATTCTTGAAGAAAACTCGTAAAGGGGATATTGGTTAAGCTGCCGTTTTGATACAACACCTCGTGGATAGAGGCGATAGTCATGATTCGGTTCTTAATATTCTGCAGTTCCTCTTTCAACTTATCGTCGTCAGCGTCAAAAAGCTGCAGTTCCACAAGACTGGTGATGAGGGCCAGATTATTTTTTACCCGGTGGTGCAGTTCCGAAAGAAGAGCTTCTTTTTCACGCAATGTTTCTTTTATTTTTTCCCGGTAGTTGCGCTGTGTAGAGACATCTACATACATGCCATATATAGCAATAATCTCATCCTCTAATGTAACAGGAATACTCCCGATTAAAACTGGAACTTCTTCTCCATCTTTATTAATTCGAGTGGTCTCGGTTTGCAGGCTTTCTCCCTTTTGTGTAGCCAGTGAAATAGCCTTGGCTTCGTTCTGCTTCCCTTTTGTAGCCAAGAGCGCATTAATATTTTTTCCTGTAGCTTCATCCTTTGAATAACCAAAAATACTTTCAAAGCTCTCGTTAACTTTTTGGATGTTGTTGTTATTATCAACAATGGTTATTCCTACCGGGGAATTGTCAAAAAGCTGCTGAAGCATGAGTTGGTTTTTCATATTCTCTCGCTCAACTTTTTTACGATCCGTAATGTCAATACCTGCACCTACAAGATAAGATTTGCCATCTTCTACAAAGTGCTTGGCAAACAGAAAATAGTCCTTCACTCCACCCTTTTTAGCATGTATACGGGTTTCAACCGATAGTTCGCCATTCTTAAAACACTCTTCCATTTTTTGGCGAATAGTATCCTTGTGATCATCAGCAATGAAGTCTAAAGCATTTTTTTGGGATAGTTCCTGGCTGGAATATCCCAGCTCTGTCGTCATATGCTCGTTCCATCTTACGATATTACCCTTGCTATCGAGTACTAAAAAGACACCCGGGATACTGTCCAGGGCCGATTCAGTAAAGTGCTTGTTCTTTATAAGGTTCCCCTCAATCTCTTTCCGTTTGCTGATATCCTTAAAAGTAATAATATTCCGCAGCTTGCCGGATTTATTGCGATAGACTTTAGAGGATACCTCGGCAGGAATTTTTCGCCCTTCTTTATGTATCAGCTCCATTTCAAGACGGTAGCTGCCGGTCTCTTTTTGTTGATCCAAAGCGGTTTGATGGTTGGGATCATAAACATCTAGAATTTCATCACTTTTCCGGGCGATAAGGCTTTCACGATCCCAACCAAGGATTTTGCTGGCTGCCGGATTGGCATCCAATATATGGTCATTGGCGTCGGTAATTAGGATGCCGTCGAGGTTCTGCTCAAATTGAATTTGATATCGATTTTGTGTTTCCTCCAGATGGTGCTGGGCCTGGATGGTTGAGCTCACATCTTCGTGAATCATAATAAATTGCGTGTGCTCATCATTGCAGGGACGAACAGTAACTTTGAACCAGAGGGAATCACTATTGGACTGCAGGGGATAGGTAAGCGAAAAGGATTCTTTTTTACCTTTGGTAACCTCTTTTAATCCCAATAAAAGTTTAAGCGCATAATCATCGCCCATTTCAATAGCGTGCTGCAGGTCATTAAAATAATTTACACCAGTATCCGAACGTTTGATTAAAGCAGGTTCGGCGCTGAATTTTTTCCATGCTTCATTGTAGCCTATAATAGTACCTTGGGAATCTATTATTGCCACATGGGCAATTAGATTATTAAGAAAAGTGGTATCTAAATTGATTTTGGGAAACTTGAAATTTGTCATTTTCTATTGGGTAGATGATTATGTGCCATTAAAATCATCATTTTGGGAAGATCGAAAAACAGGTGAAAAGCCTATTTTTTCAATAACGCAAAAAGCGTATCGAGCATTAGGTAGATTCTGCTATAATACACTTCGTTCCCGAGGCGACTTTTTGTACGGCTTCAATCAGCTTGTTGTCTGATACATCGTTTTGCATATATCCTGTAGCTCCTGCCGTAATCATTGGTTTAATTAGAGCTTTGTTGAGATATGAGTGAATTACAAGGAGCGGAGTATCGGGAAATCGTATATGGATTGTAGAAACTACTTTTGTAGAAGCTTTCTCAAAATCCTCTAAATTAGCAATTATGAGGTCAAGATTGGATTGTTCCTCGTCAGATTTCTTGATATTAAGCAAATCTGATTGGAGCTGAACCGACCACTCTTCTATCGATTGAAGCATCGTTTTTATTGTGGTAGTTATAGAAGACGTTTTGCCAAAGAGTAGTATCTGCATGCCGTTGTTTTATAAGATGATATATTTGAACCTACTATTTTTAACACCGGCTGTATATAGCTTTAAAAGCCTATTTTTGGAGTAGGTGAAAAAGCCTATCCCACAAAGATTAGCATCTATATGAGAAAGAATAAAAAAAATCGGGAGTGCGAGATACCGGTATTTATTCGATATCTACCAGGTCGTGTTTGATAGCATAAGTAACGAGTCCGGCCGTATTTTTAGCACCTGTTTTTTGCAGCAGATTTCGACGGTGGGCATCCACGGTGCGGGTGCTTATATATAACTCCTCTGCAATCTCTTGATTGGTGTACTGTTTTACAATGAGTTCCAGCACCTCTTTTTCGCGGTCGGTGATATTTCCGGGATCGGAGTTGTCTTTTTCAGCAGTGCCTTTTACAAGGTCCATCATCACACTCTGGGTGGCATCACTACTAAAATAGTGTTTGCCTTCTAAAATTGTAGTGATGGCGTCAACAAGCTCAATTTTATCGGAGCTCTTAAGGATATAGCCCGAGGCACCGGCTTCAATCATCTGTCGAATATGCTGATCTTCATCCATCATGGTTAGTGCCAGTATTTTGATCTCGGGAAATGATTCTTTAATCTTTTCGGTGGCCTCAATGCCATTCATTTCAGGCATACTTATATCCATGATAATCAAGTCGATATCGTGCTCTTTGCAAGCCTTAAGCGCCTCTTTACCGTTTTCTGCTTCTGCTGCGATCCCAAAGCCTACTTCGTCTTCCAGTAACATCCTAATCCCGTCGCGGACAATATCATGATCGTCCACTAATAAAATATCGATATTAGCCATGATCCGTATTGTTTGATTTCAGGTTGCTGACTTCGGGGATGGTGATTGTAGTTTGCATACCTTCACCGGGTTCTGATTCAATATCGAGTGATCCCTTTAGGCTGCCTACTCTTGTCTTTATGCTCCGCAATCCCAATCCGGTTTCTTCATCCTGCTCATCCAGCTGTGCTCCAATCCCGTTGTCTTTTACTTTTATAGTAAGTGTATCATTGCCAAGGTGCAATGCAATATCTATTTTTGTGCATTCTGCGTGGCGTATCGCATTGGTAATTATTTCCTGAAAGATGCGATAAATATTTATCTCAGCCTGATCAGTGAGCTTTAGTTCATCGCAATTATGGCTAAACTGAAAATTAATTTCGGTACTTCTGTTAAATTCGTTGATGAGATTATTGAGGGCAGCAATAACTCCATAGTCCGAAATAGCTTTGGGCATTAGGTTGTGTGCAATATTCCGGGTTTCGGAAAGAGCACTTTTAAGAAGCGATATCCCCGTTTCAAACTGGTTTTGTCTTTTTTCGCTTAATTTTTCAATATCTGTTTTGGCCGATTGCAGGTTCATACTGGCAGCTACAAGGTATTGCCCAAGACCATCGTGCAGTTCGTGAGCAATACGTTTTCGTTCCCGATCTTCGCCCTCAATAACCGACTGAATAATTCTTTCCTGTACTCGTTTTTGTTTGGTTATATCGTTAATTAAGACCAGTCGATAGGTTTTGTCTTGTTTGTATTTAACATCAGAGGACGAAAGTTCCACATCTATCTTGGTGCCGTCTTTTTTTAGATGTATCCATTCCTCTGAATAGGAGGAGGTCCCCTTATTTTGTTTTACATTTTCTTTTAATGCTTCGGCGTCTTCATCGGGACGGATATCAAGCAATGTCATCTCCATGAATTCCTCCTCGGAATAGCCGTAATGATTAATAGCCGCTTGATTTACCTCCACAAACTTCAGCGTATCGGGGTCATAAATCCACATGGGTTCGGGATTATTCTCAAAGAGATGCCGATATTTTTCTTCTGATTCGCGGAGTTGTTTTTCAAGCCTTTTTTGCTCAGTAACATCAACTACGGTAGAGATCATTAAATTCTGATCATAAAGAGGAATGTTTTTAGCATTTACAATTCGCTCTTTTCCTTCATGGGTAGTAACTCGTATGCCCTTCCATTGCATGCGGTCTGGGTCTCCAGAGGCAATATCGGCATTGATCATATCAAATATTTTTCTTCGATATTCATCATCAGGATAAACTTTCTTAAAGAAGGTTTCGAAGTCATTCAATGTTTCTCGGGGCCAGCCGTAAATTTCCGTGAACTTGTTGTTGATTAATGTCACTTTTCCATCCTCAATCGTATTGACAGCTACACCAATGGGCAAATTCTGAATTGTTTTTTCAATAAAATCTTTTCGCTGTTCAAGCTCTTTTTCCGACTTTTTACGCTCGGTAATATCTTGTGCAATACCTAATAATTTAGTGACTTCTTGCTCATCATTTGTGATGGGTATTCCAATTGCCCGGATGTACTTTTTATTCCCCTTTTCCGTTTCAAGTTCCATATCAGTGTCATATGACTCTTGGTTCTCAATGGCCTGCCTTACTATTTGCCTAGTATGGTCTGAGGATGATCCGTGATAGTGTTCCATGAGATATTCGAATGAGGGGGGCCCTAATTCCGGATCACGTTCATAGATTTCATACATTACAGGAGACCAAAAAATCTCTTCTTTTTTCGCATCAAATTCCCAGTCCCCGATTTGTCCAATTTCCTGCGATCGTAATAGGCGTTCTTGCTGTCTTTTGAGCTTTTGTTCGTATTCTTTTTGATCCGTGATATCACGTACTACGCTTACGACCTTATCAATTTCTCCCTCCTTATCACGGACCAGCGTCACGGTATGATCGGAATGAAAAATGGTTCCGTCTTTCTTCTGCATCTGAAATTCAGTCTGGAATACTCCGTTTTCGGCCAAGGCATCTCTGCCTAACTTGTCAAATTCCTCAAATTTTTCTTGGCTGACATGGAGCATGCGGGTTGAGCTACCTTCAAGCTCTTCTTTACTGTAGCCAAATAGGTCTTTGGTCTTTTTATTGCAGTCCACTATGGTACGGCTCTCGTAATCGAGAATGATCAGGCTTGATTCCAGACTCTCGAAAATCTTATTTAATAACTCTTGGGATTCTCGAATTTTTGCCTGAGAGGCCTTGATGTCAGTCATGTCGATCCCGATGCCCACAGAAGTATTGTCGGTAAGTCGCACATTCGTCCAAGAGATAGGAACTTTACTGCCGGATTTTGTAGTTGTGTCAATTTCCTTCCACCCCACACCCGGATTATTCATAAATTTTACGACCTTTTCTCGGGTCTCTAAATCCGGATAAGAGGCTTCAAGAAGATCGATATTCTCTTCTTCCACTTGATCGTTAGTCCAACCGGTTACTTTTTCAAATTCTCTGTTGACTTCGAACTCTTCCAGGTCAGGGTCATAAATCGTAATAAGGATAGGGATACGTTCAAATAAAACGTCTTTCAGTTCCTTTTCGGACTTTACTTCTTCCAGTAAGTTTCCAACTTTCAGCTCCTTTTTTTGAAGCTGCTGGTCGTGTTTTTTAATCAGCCAATATAAGCCGGCGCCTGTAAGTAAAACATAGAACCAGCCCTTGTAGGTTTGTAAAATGGATAGGGCACGGGAGTCTGTAACCAACGATTCAAGCAGTCGGTCGGTAAAGGCGATCCAGATCCCGGCAACGATAAGGTAAATAACCGTAATCTTGATGGGGGAAAGTGTAATATTTTGGTCATTGTTTGCCATAACTCCAAAGACTTTGCCCGGTAGGTTATCTAAACACTACAAAGAAACAGTGTAAGATATTTTTTGGTAAAATTGTAGGCGGCCTATAAAAGGCCTTTGCAAAACTGCCTCTTATGTCATTCTGAACCTGTGCTCCGTAGCTTAAGCGTAGGAGGGCTCGTTTGAGAATCTAAAAAACCTTTCAGCAGTATTTAAACCAAAGATCCTGAAATAAATTCAGGATGACATGCGGGGTTTTTCAAAGGTCCATAGAAATCAGCTAATACAGCTAAACTTATAAATAAATGCCGATAGGGAGATAAAATAGGAAGGGCGACCATGATAGGTCGCCTTGGAGTTCAGGATGATATGGAATTTAAAAATTACTTCTGTTTTCGTGTTGATAGGCCAAATGGCATATACAATGGACAGGTACTTATTAGGCTGGTACCCAAAAAGATAATTGCAAATACCCCGAGTATTATAGCCGTTGTCCCGGAAATGACGTTCATGAAATACAGAACACCTACCAATATAGCAAGCAGCGTTCGTACTGTGCGATCAATTGTTCCCATGTTCTTTTTCATAGTATGCACCTTTGGTTAATTAGGGTTAGTACAGTAGTCAAGAATGTTCTTTAAAAACAGGTATTATTTCTTTAAAGGGTAGTTCGCCTTCAGCATTGGTATTGGAAGATCTCCGTTCAGCCATAAGTTCAAATACCATCTTATCGTTCCGGTAATATCGCTTTTGGTAATACACCGGTTTCTCTCCAATAGTGTACGAGATGCGATTCATTAATAGTAGCGGTGTTTGCGGATCTATATTCAGATGTTTGGCTAATTTATCGTCGGCCATTGATGCTTCCATACGATAGCATCCCTTTTCAATAGGGATATCGAATTCGTCTTCCAGGATTTTGAAAATTGTTGTTTCCTCAAGATTGTATCCTTCAATCAGCTGACCGTAAAAAATGGGCATCCAGGTAATATCATAGGCAATAGGTTCACCATCGCCTAGTCGAACGCGTTCTAATTGAACAGCGATAGTTTTATTTTTAATATCAAGATAGGAGAGCAGATCTTTTCGATCACCGATATCAACTTGTTCAAAGGATATCAATTTTGAACTCGCTTCCATGCCCGAACCTTCGAGCTCTTCGGTAAAATCATTGAGAATTGAAAAGGACTGGTGCGTGCGCTGATCGGTAACAAACGAACCCAGTCCCTGACAGCGGTAAATTAGCTGTTCGTTTTCAAGGGTTTGCAGGGCCCGTCGAACCGTTACGCGACTTACATCAAATTTATTGCTCAGCTCATTTTCCGAGGGCAGCTTTTCGTCGGATTCTAATGAGCCGCTTTCTATTTCCTGTTTCAGCCAATCGCTTATTTGCTTGTGGAGGGGGGTTCCTTCTTTTAATTCCATAATCGCACCGTTGTTAATATTACTTTCCTAAATTAAGGAAAAATTCTAATAATACAAATACCTGTTATTACAAGTAAAATTTGTGTATTAGGGAGATAATAACTCTTTATGAGTTGTTATAGGCTTTTAAAACTGCATATAGAGAAAATATATAAGCAATATTGAATATATGTATTTACTTGTATTGACAACTATGGATTCTGTCCCTATATTCATGCATGGCAAAAAACAATCAAACCAACAGTGTTATGAAATACTTTTACTCTGCAACAACGGATCAATCATTCGACGAGGCTATTGAAACGGTGACAGCTCTACTTAAAGATGAAGGTTTTGGGGTACTTACAGAAATCGATGTTAAAGATACGCTTAAGAAAAAGCTGGATGTGGATTTTAAGAAATACCGAATTCTGGGAGCATGTAATCCGCAGTTTGCGCACAAGGCGCTTACAGCTGAAGACAAGATTGGAGTGATGTTGCCCTGCAATGTAATTGTTGAAGAGCATGAGGACGGTAAGGTGGAGGTTTCGGCTGTAGATCCGGTGGCCTCGATGCAGGCGGTCGAAAATGACGATCTTCATCCTATTGCTGATGAAGTGCGATCACGATTGCAAAAAGTAATCGATCAGCTGTAAAAGACATCCTGATGGAAATTATCAAACAAGACGGAATACAATGCGAACTATAGACAAGATAATGAACAAAATATTAGTGCTGTTGGCCGGGGTAATGGTGTTTTCTATCCAGTCAGTGATGGCCCAATCTAATGCCACGGATACCACAGAGGTTCGGGAGATGAGCCTTCAAGAGGCGCTGGCCATTACTGAAGAGGCCAGTTTTGAGATTCGGATGGCCGAGGCAGACATGGAGAAAGTCCGATCACAGTATCGGCAGACCAACGCTACGTTTTTACCGCAGCTTTCGATAGAAGAAACGGGAGTTTCAACGAATGATCCGCTTAATGTTTTCGGATTTAAATTGAAACAAGAGGCAGTGACACAGGCCGACTTTAATCCAACGCGACTAAACGATCCTGATGCCTATGATAACTTTACAACTACGTTTAAGGCGCGGCAGCCGCTCTTTAATGCGGATGCGATATTTCAGCGCCGAGCGGTAAAAAATCAGTTGGAAGCGGCCAAGAAACAGATGGAGGGGACTATTCAGCATATCCGCTACCAAGTGAAGGATACTTATTATCAGCTTCAATTAATGGAGAAGCAGGACCAGGTGATCACAAAATCACTGGAAGTAGCACAAGAAAATGAACGTCAGGCCAAGAACTATTACGAGCAGGATATGATCAATAAAGCCGATTATTTAGCTGCGAAGGTTCGTGTGCTGGAGCTCAAAAGCCGGCAGTCAAAAGTCCGTGACCAGCAAAAGACTGTGCAGGATAATTTCCGCTATCTGTTGAATATCGATGAAGATATCACTATTGAGGCTACCGATAGCCTGCAGATGCGACCCGGCATTTCGGATAAAATGATAGATGTTGAAAATTCCACGAATGCCAAATTGGAGGCGATGAAATACCGGATGTCTGCAGCAAAGGAAATGCAGCGTTCGTCAACGTTCAATTTTATCCCGAGTATTAATCTGTTTGGGAGCTATGAATTTAATGATGAAGTGCCCTTCGGCACGCAGGGCGACAGTTATATGATAGGAGCAACGCTCAAATGGGATCTGTTTAAAGGTTTCCAAAATGTAGGCAAGGTGATGGAATCCAAAGCCCAATTGAAAAAGGCAGAATTGGCGTACGAGAGCAGTCTTTTTAAGAACAAGATGGAGATACAGCAGGCACAGCGGTCGCTTGACCAGGCGCAGGAGCAGCTTCAGTTCGCTGAGGCATCCGTAGAGCAGGCCGAAGAAGATTTTCGCATCCGCAATAATCGCTATGAGCAGGGCATGGAAAAAACGACTGATCTGCTACAGGCCGAAACCAAGTTGCTCCAAAGCAAGCTACAACGACTCAATGCACTCTATCAATACAATTTGAGTATAGCAACGCTGGAGTTGCTGCTTGAGCACGAAATGCCCTACTAATTTTCCCATAAGATTTTAACAACAAAACAAATAGAACAATGAAAAATAGCATCATGAACATATCAGGAAGACTATTATCTGCACTTGTAGTGCTAATGTTGGTGGGGGTCTCGTGCAGCTCTTCTGACAATGAGCAGCCCGCGCAAGATCAGCCCATAACGGTAGGTACACAGACTGCAGAATATGCACAGGGAACAATATCCCACCGTTTTTCCGGTACAGTGAGCAGTGATCGTACCGTCAACATGAGTACCAAAGTGATGGGACGAATCACCCAGCTTGATCTTGAAGAAGGGGACTACGTCAGCAAGGGTGAGGTGTTAATTCAGATTAAAGATGATAACCTGCAGGCGCAGAAAAGTCAGGTTGAATCAAGTTTGATAGAAGCAAAGGCAGCACTGAATAATGTGGAGACTAATTACAATCGCATTAAGAATTTGCATGAACAGGAAAGTGCTACGCAAAAAGAATTGGATGATATATCCACACAGTACGAGATGGCCAAAGCGAAAGTCAAAACCTTGGAAAGCAAGCTTCAGGAAGTAGAAGATATGCTCGATTATACAAGGTTGACCGCTCCTTTTAATGGATATGTGGTGTCAAAAATGGCTACCGAAGGAGATATGGCCGCACCGGGGCAGCCTATTATTGCGCTTGAACAGGAAAGCATCATGAAAGTGAATATAACGGTTCCGGAAAGTAATATATCGCTGTTCAATTATGATGATACCGTTTCGGTGGATATCAAAGCCGCCGGTTATAATGATGGGGTTGGCATTGTGAAAAATATTAACCAGGCCGGCAATCGCGGTAGCCGACAGTTTGCTGTTGAAGTGATGCTGCCGGGATTGGAAAAGAATTCCGGCGTAAAATCAGGCATGTTCGCTCAGGTAGGGTTGGTAACAGAGAGCGATCGCTCCATCGTCGTACCCAAGTCTGCCATTATTGAACGCGGGCAGCTGACCGGTTTGTATACCCTGAATGATGATTCTGAAATTGTGCTTCGATGGGTTCGTCTCGGTAATGAAAGTGCCGATGGGATAGAGGTATTATCCGGATTATCACAAGGCGAATCGTATGTAGCTTCAGTTGATCAGCCGTTACGCGAAGGCCGCAAAGTGAATACGCAGTAAATAGAAATTATTTAGAGATATCATTATGAAGACTGGAATTGCAGGAAAAATTGCGCAAGGGTTTATCGACTCAAAGTTGACGCCTTTGCTAATGATCGTATTTCTGGCGCTGGGATTTTACGGAACCTATCTGACCCCGCGCGAAGAAGAGCCGCAAATTGATGTTCCGATGGCCGATATTTTTGTCGGCTATCCCGGGGCAACGCCCGAGGAGGTGGAAAAAAATATTGCGATTCCCCTGGAGAAAGTGCTCTCAAATATTGAAGGGGTCGAATATGTGTATTCTACTTCCATGCCTGACCAGGCCATGGTTTCGGCTCGTTTCTACGTGGGCGAAGATGTGGAGCGTAGCCTGGTTCGGCTGTATAACGAGATCATGAAAAACATGGATCGGTTTCCCGAGGGGGCCACCCAACCCATGGTGAAAACCCGTTCCATTGATGACGTCCCGATTATGACATTGACGTTATGGAGCGATAAATATAGTGACTTTGACTTGCGCCGCGTGGCCGATGAGATGGCATTGGATATTAAACAGATTGAGGATGTGGCACAGACCGATATCCATGGCGGACGAACCCGGCAGGTTTCGGTGAACCTGGATAAAAATAAAATGGCGTCTTACGGTATTGATCCGATGCAGGTGGTCGGGCAAATACAGGCGGCCAATCAAGAGTTATCATCCGGATCGTTTAGCAGTAACGATACTGAATACTTAGTCGATACCGGCGACTTTTTTAAATCCGCTGAAGAAGTACGGAACGTTGTTGTAGACGTGCAGAATGGAGATCCGATTTACTTGCACAGTATTGCGGAGATCCGTGATGGACCGGAGGAGCCTTCCGAGTATGTCTCGTACGGAGTGGGTCATCAAAAGGCACAGGAAACCGGCTTGAATGCGGGAGAATCGTATCCCGCGGTAACCATCTCGGTAGCGAAGCGATCCGGCGCCGATGCGATGGCGATCGCTGAACAAATCCAACGAAAGGTAGATAACCTTGACGGAAGTCTTATTCCGGCCGATGTGAATGTCACGACCACTCGAAATTACGGAAAGACGGCCTCAGCCAAGGTTATTTCGCTTCTTGAGCACTTGCTGGTTGCCATTCTGGCTGTGACTTTTGTGGTGGCACTGGCTCTTGGTTGGCGCGGTGGACTGGTCGTATTCCTATCCGTACCGGTAACTTTTGCGCTTACCCTCTTTCTGTACTACATGTTCGGCTATACCCTAAACCGGATTACGCTCTTTGCGCTGGTTTTTGTGACGGGTATTGTGGTGGACGACTCGATTATTATTGCCGAGAACATGCACAGGCACTTTAAAATGAAGAAGCTCCCGCTCAAACAGGCGGCTATTGCCTCGATCAGTGAGGTCGGGAATCCAACTATTCTGGCGACCTTTACCGTAATTTCGGCGGTATTGCCGATGGCTTTTGTATCGGGATTGATGGGTCCTTATATGAGTCCCATGCCGATTGGTGCTTCACTGGCCATGATTTTCTCGCTGATTGTAGCGCTGATTATCACGCCGTGGCTGGCATACATTCTGCTGCCGCACGGTAATACTGAGAAGGATGAAAACGGGGAAGAGAAGAAGTACGATCTTAAAGAAACGCTTATCTATAAGTGGTATGCGCGTACTATGGAACCACTGCTCGAAAGTACGTTTAAGCGATGGGCGTTTATTATCGGGGTAACGGTATTACTTCTGGCTTCAACATTGTTGTTCGTATTCCGAATGGTTGAGGTGAAAATGCTTCCCTTCGATAATAAAAATGAAGTACAGCTCATTATTGACATGCCCGAGGGCACTACGCTGGAGCGTACCAACGCAGTTGCTCGTGAAGTTGGGCTCAGTTTGAAGGATGTCCCCGAGATTAAAGATTACCAGATTTATGCCGGTGACAATGCGCCCATCAACTTTAACGGACTCGTACGTCATTACGACTTGCGAAAGGGGCCTAACGTCGCAGATATCCAGCTGAACCTAATTGATAAAGGGGAGCGCAGTGATCAAAGTCATGCTATTGCCAAACGTCTTCGTCCTATGGTCCAAAAGGTGGGTGAAAAGTACAATGCCAATGTGAAAGTGGTAGAGGTGCCACCCGGCCCTCCGGTACAGTCTACGATTGTAGCCGAAGTTTACGGACCCGATACGGATGAGCGAAAACGTGTGGGGCGCAGGGTAAAAAATATCTTCGAGAAAACGGCTGGTATTGTTGATGTCGATTGGATGGTTGAAGCACCGCAGACGAAGTACAAGCTGGATGTAAATACCGAAAAGGCGATGATGTCGGGTATCTCATCAAAGCAGGTGGTTCAGACTGTAACGATGGCACTGCGCGGAAAGGACGTATCACGTCTGTACAGTGAAAAAGAATTGAACGACGTGCCCATCACTGTGAAGTTGCCGAAGGCCGGACGTTCTGATATCGAAAAGCTTAAGCAGTTGCATATGAAATCGGCATCAGGAGCAATGATTCCCGTTGCTGATTTGGTAACCGTGAGTGAGGATACGCTTGAAACCAGTATCCACCGCAAAAATCAGCGGCGTGTAACATATGTGTTGGCTGAGGTAGCCGGCGAAATTGAAAGTCCGGTGTATGCCTTGCTCGATACCGGCGAAGAGATCGATAATATTGAAATGCCCAAAGGCTATAATTTGTCGCAGATTTTTGCCGGCCAGCCATTTATGACGGACGATTATACGCTTAAATGGGACGGCGAATGGCAGATTACCTACGAAGTATTTCGTGATCTTGGAATTGCCTTTGCTGTTGTATTGGTGATCATCTACATGCTAATAATCGGATGGTTCCAGGACTTCAAAGTGCCCATAATCATGATGATTGCCATTCCGCTTTCGTTGATTGGTATTCTCGTGGGTCACTGGGTGCTGGGGGCCTTCTTTACGGCCACATCTATGATTGGGATGATTGCCCTGGCCGGTATTATGGTGCGTAACTCCGTCTTGCTGATCGACTTTATCAACATTCGGCTGGACGATGGGGAGTCGCTAAAGCAAGCGGTAATCGAAGCCGGGGCTGTACGTAGCATGCCTATTCTTTTGACGGCCGGTACTGTTGTGATTGGTGCAGTGGTGATACTGTTCGATCCGATATTCCAGGGGCTGGCAATTTCATTGATGGGGGGTGCGGTAGCATCTACAGCATTAACCCTAATTATGATCCCGCTGATCTACTTTATGGTAGAGAACAAAGTGAAGGAGCTCAAAGGAGAGCAAACGTAAGGTTAAGCAGGTATCACGGCCGGGTATTGGGATTGTGAGCCCGGTCGTGATTATTAATAATAAAAAACATCACATTATGAAGTTATTAATCATACTTAGTATCGAAGAATACACCGATGACGTGCGCAAGATTTTAGCGCGACAGAAGGTTCCGATTTACAGCGAAACGGAAGTGCATGGTTTCAGAACCGATAAGTATCAGCCGGAGATTTCTAACTGGTTTGCAGGGGATGACCACGGTGTTTATTCATCGCTGTTCTTTTCCATACAGGATGAGAAGTGTGTGAAGCGAGTTATAGAGGAAGTGAAGAACTATAACAAAGAAACGGGTGCTGAAAAACAGAATCCGCTGCATGCCTATTCGCTGAGCGTCGAAGAATCAGCATAACAAGAAATTCAATTTCAATAAGTAACAAAGCAATATTATGAGTAATCAAAATCCAAGTTGTTCAACAATGCGGCCGATGGAGCGTGCCATACGTATGCTGGCCGGTACAATTGTAACGGTTAGTGTAGCATTGGGATATTTTGTAAGTCCCTACTGGTTCCTGTTAACTTTGTTTGTAGGACTAAATTTATTTCAGTCGTCTTTTACCAACTGGTGCCTGGCCGAACAGATTTTTTCTAAGCTGGGTATTGTTAGTCAGGATGAGTCGCAGCCTACGACCAACGCAGATGCCAATTAAATTGGCCGTGGCAGGTTAGATTTTTTTGGGATAGAGTAGGTGCTATAAGAGAAGATTTTTCTACTTCAATCAGGAGGATTTTTCCTTCTGTTTTGATAGATCCCCTAACCTCGGGTGGGCGGTTGATAGCCGGCCATCCGAATTATTTTTATATATTCAATCATTATGATTTTAGCTTGGATTGGGGCGTTATTTGTTGGTTTATCATTAGGGTTGTTGGGATCCGGTGGATCTATACTAACCGTTCCAGTGCTCATTTATCTGGCCGGTGAGCACGAAAAGATAGCTATCGCCGAGTCACTGGGCATTGTAGGAGCTATAAGTTTTGCAGGATTTATTCCCTATGCTTTAAGGAAAAAGGTGCACTGGCAAAGTGTGATTTTATTTGGATTGCCGGGGATGGCCGGAACGTATTTGGGAGCTATTGCCGCCGGCTATGTATCAGCCACCTTTCAGTTGCTGCTTTTTGCAGCCGTGATGATAGTGGCTGCAGTTATGATGTTCCGTGATAAGAAAGAAAAATTGATGATTGACGGTCAACCCGAGATTGCCCATGCGTGGTGGAAAATTGTTATTGAGGGCTTGCTTGTAGGGGTATTAACGGGATTGGTAGGCGTTGGAGGTGGGTTTTTAATTGTGCCGGCACTGGTATTGTTAGGGGGATTGCCTATGGGTTTAGCGGTTGGAACAAGTCTGCTTATTATAGCCCTCAAAAGTTTTAGTGGCTTTTATAAATACCTGGATGTGCTGAGTGAGCTTCAGCTATATGTAAACTGGGAGTTGGTTATTATTTTTAGTTTAATTGGTGCGGCGGGCAGTTTGATAGGTAACAAAGTGAGTCGTAAAATATCGAATGAAAGGCTCAAAAAAGCATTTGCCGTATTCCTTATTTTGATGGGAGGCTATATCATTTTCATGAATGTATAATCTAAAATACGGGCTTGATAAGATCTAATTAATCAAAGAAAATATTAATCAATGGATGCAACAACAGTAATTATTTTAGTGGGAGTGGCATTTGCGCTGTTCTATCTGAATAAATTAAAGAATTCGAAAAACATGATACCTCCACAAAAATTTAAAGAACTGCTTGAAGAAGAATCGGGCGTCATTATCGATGTCCGTACAAGCGGTGAATATGATAGTGGACATTTAAAAAGGACGGACTTTAATTTTGATGTTTCAGCCGGTTTTGAAGAAAAGATTAAAGACCTCGATAAAGACAAGAATTATTTTCTGTATTGCCGAACCGGAGCTCGCAGTGGACGGGCTACTCAGATCATGAAACGAAATGACTTCGAAAATGTGTATAATATAGGTGGGTTGCAGAACTTGATGAAGGTAGGTTTTGAAACGGAATAATAAAAAGGCCCTCTCTTAGCTTGCCCCAATTTTTCGGGAGAGGGGAGTTTAAAAGTGTTTGGCTTTTATTGATGTAAAATTAATATCTAAGTGATTAAAGCAATCCCAGCATATTTTAATCTAATCAATTAGCATTATGATGAACAGATTTTTTACAATCTCTATAGCAATTTTAATGGCAATTTTTGCCCTACAAGCATGCGGACAAAGTGAGGAGGAATCTTCAACGGAAGATACACGCATTACCGCTGCTGAATTCCAGGATCAAATTGATAAGCAGCCCGGCGTTGTTATTGATGTTCGTACGCAAGACGAATACGACCAGGGACACGTAGCTTCTGTGGACTATCACCTCGATTTGCTCAACGGCGATTTTGAGTCCTCCTTAGATTCCCTCGACAAAGACAAAACCTATTACCTGTACTGTCGCACAGGCAATCGAAGCGGACAGGCTGCGGACTTGATGAAGCAGAACGGTTTTGAAAACGTCTATAATATTGGTGGCTTTCAGGATTTAGTGGATGCCGGTATAGAGAGCAGGCAGTAAAAGGAAATTACAATCACGTGACTACACTGAGAGAAGTCACGTGATATATTTAGTTACCCAGTTAATAAATGTTACTATTCGGGCGACCGGGCCAGTAATCGGATAATATTGGCCGTTCCTTCGTGATGCATGCCTTCTTTGAGTTCTACCTCCGTTGATTCAGCCTGCAGGATTTTCAATTTCTTAAAATCTCTTTGCAGTTTATCTAAATCATAGAGCATATCCGGATCTTGTGGCCCGCCGGAATGATTGCCCAGTTGCTCTTTTGAAAAAGCCTCCAGAATTAGATGTCCGCCGGGTTTTAATCCACCAGTAAGTTTTTGGTGGATGGTTCTGCGCTTTGATGCGTGAAGATGGGCGTAAATAAGCCCAATGGCATCATAGGCATCTTCTTTGATATCGAAATCATTGTACGTACTCAAATAGTAATTGATTGTCACATGATTACGCTTGGCCAGTTCCTGCGCCTTATTTCGACCCTTTTCGCTGATGTCAAAGGCATCTACTTTCCAGCCTTCCCGCGCTGCATAAATGGCATTTCGTCCCTCACCTTCGGCTGGCAGTAATAGCCGACCGGGCTCCAGTTGGTCAAGCTGTTCTTTGAAATAGGTGTTGGGTTCTGTTCCATAGATGTAATTGCCACTGGAAAATCGATCATCCCAAAACTGTTTAGCCTCTTGTGCAGTACGCATAATTAAGTAATACTTTTGGTTTGTTTTTAACTAAATATTGGTGCTGTTTAGATCACTTTTTTATTAAGTTCACACCATTGGTATTTAAGAAAATAAGATGAATAACCCATGAAATTAGAGCTTAAGGTTCCACCTGCAGTTATTTCACTGATTATCGCCATCGCCATGTGGTGGATTGATCAATATCTTGATTTCAGTTGGGCATCGTTTGGAAGAATGTTATGGGTTAGCTTCATTTTTTTAGGGATAGGAGGGATCTTTGGATTCTTGGGACTGGTTGAATTCTACAAATCGTCAACCTCGATCGATCCTCATGTACCCAGTAAAGTTAGCAGTTTGGTTACCAACGGTATTTATGGTATTTCGAGAAATCCCATGTACGTAGGGTTGCTGCTTATTTTAGTAGGCTATGGCTTTTACCTTGGCAATGGGCTGGCGTTTGCAATGCTTCCACTGTTTGTGGGATATATGAATCGCTATCAGATTATGCCCGAAGAACAAGTAATGGAAGAAAAATTTGGGGATGAGTACAGGAAGTATAAATCCGAAGTGCGGCGCTGGTTGTAGTTACGGGTAATTATTTTTGAGCCAGTTCAATCATCCACTGGGCAAAGTTGGTCGAGCTGTAGTCGGCAATCCCTTCCTTTTTGTAGATGATCTGCCCTTCTTTGGAAACGACATATGTAGTGGGTAGGTACTGGCTGCGGAACTCTGTCGGCAGGCTAGATGCCGGGAAATAATAGGGCATAGCGAATTGCTTTCGCTTCATAAAATCGACTGCTTTTTGTCTTTTTTCATCCATTGAAAGCAGAATAAAATGGATGTTTTCCTGACTACTGACATTTTCATACAGGGTTTCGATCGTGGGCATTTCCGCCACGCAAGGTGGACACCACGAAGCCCACACATTCAAAAAGACGACATCACCACGAAAGTTATTCAGCGATACTGTTTGGCCATCTACCGTTTCCATGGCAAAATGATAGTTTGAGTCGGACAGCATGGGGCCGTCGATGTTTTCGATCTTGGAAGTATCGGCATCAAATAGGCCGGTCCAAAGCATTCCCCGCTGAAGGGTACCCAGCACTTCGGTATGCCATCCCGTAGCATAAAGAACAGCTCCAATTGCAAAAATGACACCCCATTCGATGAAGCTTCGTTTCCAGCCCGATGTTTTACTTTTTTGTGTTGAAGTCATAGGTCTAATAATGAAATTTATATACTAACGGTTGGCTAATTTAGTAAGTATAGGCTTCAGTTTCTCCTTTGTCAGCATTCCGGGGGCAACGTATTCCACTTGTCCTTTTTTATTGATAATTAACGTTGTTGGAATAGCGCGAATGGGACCATACTTGCGTGATACATTCCCGTCATCCACCATGATAGGATAATTAATGCCCATATCATTGGCATAGGGACGAACTTTTTCCCAGCCTTCCTCATCAAGAGAAACACCGGCAAATAATACTCCTTTATCTTTCATTTCTTTGTATAGCTCCATAAAATCAGGAATTTCTTCGCGGCAGGGACCACACCAAGTTGCCCAAAAGTTGAGCACTACTACTTTACCTTTTTGATCAGAAAGGGTAAACGTGTTGCCTTGCATGGTTTCGAGCGTAAAGTCTGGAGCTTCTTTAAATTCCTGTTGGGATGCATTCTGGGTGCTTGTTGTTTGTGTCTTATCTGATGCCCGTTCGTTAGGGATGCCACAGGACAATACTGACAAAGACAGCATTACAATGAAAAATATGCGTGTTGAAAATCGAGAAAAACTCATAATAAAAATTTATCGTTAGTTAGAAATTTCTTTTGTCTCGAAGGCAGATTGGTTGGATTGTTTTTGTTTTGTTATATCCGGAATTGGAACTTCGCAGGCTGCTCGTCCGCTAATAGTTGCGGGGTCAATCATTTTTCCAGATTTAAGGATTGTATCGTTATCCTGTTGCTTGCTATATAGATCTAAACCAGCTATACCAAGCAGTAATGCCATAATTATAATTGGAATAAGTTCTTTGTGTTTTTGTAAATACGACATAGGTATCGATTGATACTTGCTAACAAGTTGGTATGTACCTACCTGTTCGTTTATAAAAGGAATTACTATAAAATAGATCCTAAAAATCAGGTGAGATCAACCTATACGAGGGGGATCGGGCTCTTGAAAAACAAACATTTGGGAGGAGGGTACGGCGTTATGGAAGCCAATGTTTGATTGTTGTTCTCCGGGAATGAAAGAAAAATTATTTCCAGCCGGAAAAATATTTAGCAATGAGTTACAGCTTGTAATAGTTTTGGGCTGTGCGTTATTGGAATGCGATTTTGAAAAATGTTCAAAAAAGGGATCAACGTCACCGGAAGAATTAGAAATGCTTCCGTTTGTGAGTTGTTGACAAAGCGTTTTTGAACCTGATTGTGAACTATCAATATTGCCAAATTGCACCACATTTTGTTGTGATGTAACCAAGCCTGCACCAAAAATAAGTAGGGAAAAGAAAATATGTTTTACAGCGTTAATCACTTGGCAATACATTGATCAGATTTTGAAGCATATGAAAGTTTCAAAAATGTGAACGATTGTCCATTCCATTATTGAATCATTATGTATTATAACACAACTGGTGTTAAATTATTTTACAGAATCATAATTCGATAATTACTTAAAAGAAGTTACTTTTTGGCCTCAGATAATGTAATCAAAAAACAGGCGACTTATGAAATTGATAAGAACCATATGCGGCACATTTCTAATGTTAATGATTCTTGTCCAAACGGGTTGGACGCAAAAACAAAATAAACCCAAAGCTGCGGCAGATGCTCCCAAGCTTGTAGTAAATATTGTGGTAGATCAGTTACGATATGATTATATCCCCTTGTACTGGGATGAGTTCGAGGATGATGGTTTTAAGCGTTTGGTCAACCAGGGGTTTAATTTCAACAATAATCATTTCAATTATTTCCCCACCTTTACCGGTCCGGGACATGCTGCCGTTTATACAGGAGCAACCCCATCAGTAAATGGAATCGTTGGTAATGCCTGGTACGATCGCAGCATTGACCGAAGCATGTATGTGGTTTCGGATTCTACGGTTTCACCGATTGGCACTGACAGTGACGCGGGGAAAATGTCGCCCCGAAATTTATTGAGTACTACTGTTACGGATGAGTTGAAATCAGCAAGTTCCGAAAGCAAGGTAATAGCTGTTTCGTCCAAAGATCGCGGGGCAGTATTAGCTGCGGGACATCTAGGCGATGCGGCCTACTGGTACGAAGGTGAAACGGGAAAATTTGTAAGCAGTTCGTGGTATGTGTCGGAGCTTCCGGAGTGGATACAGAATTTTAACAAAGAGGGATTAGCAAAAGAATTTGCCAATAGCACATGGGAAACTTTGTTGCCTATTGACCAATACACCGAAAGTAATGCTGATGATACCCCGTATGAAGGCACCTTTGAAAATGAAGAAGCGCCTGTTTTCCCACATGATCTGGCGGCCAATCGTGGAGATGGATACGGAATTGTTAATTCAAGCCCCTTTGGCAATACGTTGATTGCAGAACTGGCTAAATCGGCGATTGAAGGTGAGGATTTGGGGTCTGGAGAGGCGACTGACTTTTTGGGTGTTAGCTTTTCTTCCACCGATTACGTGGGGCACATGTACGGTCCCCACTCAATTGAGCTTCAGGATACGTACTTAAGACTCGATCGCAATATTGCAGATCTGCTCGACTATCTTGGCCAAGAAGTTGGGAGGGGCAATTACTTGGTTGTGCTGACGTCCGATCACGGTGTTGTGGATGTGCCGCAAGAGCTGATTGATAAGAACTTGCCCGGTGGATATTTCGATAGTGATAAAGCTTTGGATGAATTGTCAGAATTTTTAAATACTGAATTTGGTGATGAAGATTGGATAGAGGATTATACTAATCAGCAAGTGTATCTTGATCGTGAGCTTGTTGAGCAAAACGGGCTCTCGCTGACAGTTGTACAGGAAAAGGCCGCCGATTTTCTGCTACAATTTGAGGGCGTCAAGTCTACTAATACCGCGCATAATTATCAATATGAAGATTATGACAGCGGACAGGAGGCGATGTACCAGCGAGGATTTATGTATGATCGCTCAGGTGATGTTTATATACAATTGAAATCGGGCTGGTTGGATTCGGATTATCCGACAGGCACCTCCCATGGATCGCCCTATAATTACGATACGCATGTACCGCTCATTTTTTACGGATGGAATGTTCCAGAGGGCGAAACCAGCAGAAAAACAGCTATCCCACAAATTGCCCCGACGATTTCCAACATGTTGAATATTCCTTTACCAAGTGGGTCGGAAGCGAATATTTTACAATTTGAGGAATAGTTTTTATTCGAAACGTGGAGGTTTGAAATAGAGCATTTTTCTTAGGACGGGATGAGATCCCGTCCTTTTTTTATCAATGCAGAAAATTATTTTATCAGGTAAAAGCCCAGCCAGACAAAAGCTAATCCCAACACAAAACTGGCAGCGGCATACAAAAAAGCGTATCCGGTTTGTTCGTGCTGAAGCAGGGAAAAGAATTCATAGGAAAAGGATGAGAAGGTCGTGAATCCACCACAAAATCCGGTGGCTAAAAACAGGCGCATGGATTTGTTGAGATCGCCCTCGAGTGCGGCGGCAATAATAATTCCAATCAGAAATGAGCCGACAACGTTTACGGTGAGCGTACCAAAAGGGAAAGTGGAGTGTGCGCTGATGTTTATGTAATGGCTGATCAGATAACGAAGAATGCTGCCAAAGAATCCGCCAATGCCGACTGCCACTATGGATTGTATCATGGGATAACTCCTGTTAGGTTATTATTTAAGGATGTTAATCAGGTGTCATGCTGAATTTATTCAGCATCTATTGCACAAGACCCTGAAACGAGTTCAGGGTGACACAAAAATAATGGTTAATCAGGAGTCATCAGCTCCGATGGTGATCGGGGCGGTTAAAAGGCGAACTCCATCGCCGGGAAAACTTACATAATGTAGTGTTGTAATGCCATTGTCCGGGATGAGCTTACTGCTGTATTTGTACGGGAGCAATAGCTGTAATAGTACCGACACGCGCAAATTCCAGGGAGATTTGCAGTGAGTCACCAACGGCTATATCCCTTTTCAAGTTGATGAGCATGAGGTGAAGTCCGCCGGGTTGGAGTCGAAGTTTTTCTCCGGATGGAATAACTTGCTGTCCGGCGGGTTGCATACTGGTGGTGCCGTCATCATGTTCGATAGATTCGTGCAGTTCTACGTTTTCGGCGGCATCACTGCTAAATGAGAGTAGCGTATCGGTGGAGGCGGTACCGTTGGAAATACGAAGGTATGCAGCGCTTTTTCCTTGTTGTGAGCCGGGACGTGCCCAGGCGTTGTCGATGGCTATTTTACCGAGAACGACTTCTTGCTTTGAGTCGGACTCGTTCGAAGAATTCGACTCAGAACCACATCCTAAAAACAGGAAGCAACCGGATAGTAAAATTAGCAGTAGGTGTTGTGTTGATTTCATTCTGATCGGAGGTAATTAATGTCATCTTTGACGTGTTCGGGGGTGACGCGGTGCGCGGGATATTTGGCGCGGATGTAGCCTTCCTTATCCATCAGGTAGAGGGTATTAGAGTGCCGCATGGCGTAGTTTGTGCTGTCGTAACCGAGCGAATCAATGGTGGTTTTAACGGCCACAATATCGAGCTTGTCGAGCAGTGGATGTACTGTTGTAGTGTCGCCGGTGAGCATGGTAAATTGTTTATTAAGTCCGTATAGATTCCGGTATTCTTTGAGTACAGAAGGCGTATCACGTTCCGGATCAAAGCTGATTTCGATGAAGTTAACGCCGGTGGTGTCATCGAGCTCGCGCTGAATGTTGGTCATGTTGGCGGTAATAACGGGGCACACGTCGGGACAGTTGGTGTAGATAAAAGTAACGAGTGAGAGGTCTCCTCTAAAGTCGGCGGGAAAATTGACTTGCGTGCTGTCGGAGTCTCGCAGTTGGTAGGTATCACCGCTGAGATCGTATAGTGCATCAGGTCCGCATGCTGTAAAACCTGCGATGATGAGAAGTGAGACAAATAGTGATTTGAGGGTAGAGCTCATAGTTGGTAGAATCAGGGTTTAGTTGCAGGGACTTTCGTGATGTTCTTCACAGGGTTCAAACTCAAATTCGAGAGTCGAGTGGTGGATATCAAAATTAGTGCTTAGCAGATCTTTAAGCGTTGATTTTATGGATTCCATTTTTCCCATATTCTCTTCATCAATGACAACGTGACTTTCTAACAAGATATTTTTTTCATCAAGTCGCCAAACATGCAGGTGGTGGATGTCGAGTACGCCGTTGACTTTTGCCATGGCTTGTTGCACGTTCGGAACTTCAATATTCGCTGGGGTGCTTTCCATTAAAATGTTGATCGTCTGTCGCAGCATATAGTAGCTGTGCCATAGAATATATCCGGCAATGATGAGGGTGAGGATGGTATCGATGATATAAATCTCGTACCAAAGAATTAAAATACCGGCGATAATGACGCCTACCGATGAAAAAGCATCCGAGAGAATATGGATGTAGGCACTGCGGAGATTTAGATTTTCGGTGGAATCGCGGTACAGCAGGATGGCGGTGATGACATTCCCCAGCAGGCCAATAATGGCCACAATGAACATGACCATACCGTCAATAGGTTGGGGGTTGTAAAAACGCTCAACGCCTTCTTTGATCAAAAAGAGGGCGATAATGACAAGTGTGATCAGGTTGACAAAGGCACCGATGATCTCGGCGCGCTTGTAGCCGAATGTTTTGTCGCGGTTGGCTTCTTTCTTGGAAATTTTTCGGGCTATCAGGCTGATGCCAAGCGAAGTGGTATCGTTTAGATTGTGGAGCGCATCAGAAAGCAGGGCAAGACTGCCCGAAATAATACCGCCAATAAATTCCGCTGCGGTGATAATAAAATTGAGAATGATGGAGATCCACAGACGTCCCTCGGTTTGGTCTTTGCCGTGATGATGTCCGTGGTCGTGCGAATGTGCCATCAGTGTTTATAAAAGCTCTGTTGGTTTGAGGGAATTGAACTCCCGAAATGTATTGAAGCCGATTATAGCAAACGAAGATAAAGAAATCATGAACAATAATATATTTGTAGACTTTCTAATTTTTGAAATAGGGGCAAGTCTGGAATATCAGTTATTAATTTCATCAAGGAGTTGTTGCATTATTATACGAGCACTTTCGCGGGTTACTGTTTTCATGCTATCACGAGGGGCAGTATCACTAATTTCGTAGGTTACGGCATCAGCGCCAAAGGTATGGAAAATCCAGTTTTTGGTGATGGGGGAATTAGGCGGAAAAGGTTCTACTTCAATAGGATAGTCGGGAAACTCCTGTGTTAATGAGTCGATCCACTGATAAGTGAAATCATCAGGAAAGGTTTCTTCCTCTCGATTAATGGGATAAAAGATATTTTCGTCCGTAGAATGGAAATCAATGCCGTAAAACACCTTGCGCAGACTATCATCTTTTAAGGGAAGTAAATCATTTCGAATAGCTCGTGGTTCTGGCTGATTGAAATGCTCCCAGTCGCGATTGAGATCTACGCCGCGAGCATTATATCGCCAGTGTCCCTGTTGTACTCCGTCAGGATTGGCAAACGGGTAAGCCAAGACTTCAAAGTGATTTCTGAAATCACGGGCAAGCTCGGTGTCGGATGTAAGTTGATTGATAAAAACTTTTGCACCTATTGCCCCGGTAACTTCAGGTGGGTGCAAGCGTCCGGTAATAATCATGACACCGCGCGGTTGATCAGGGTTTGCTTCGGAAATATGCAGTTTTAAAATGGGGCGATTGTTGTGAGAAAATCCGACAGTATCCCGTAAAACGAATGATTTACTTGCCAGTGAGTCAGTCCACGTGTTATAGTTATCCCAGGTAAAAAGCTCTTGCGCCGATACCCAAAGGGGTTTTCGTTCGAGATTAAGAGTCAAGGTAGCCGTACCCCTGGTAGTATCAGCGGAATAATTTGTGCTGTCGATACGCTGCCAATGCCGGCTGTTTTTACTGAGCTTCGGAATGTACCGGTGGTCTCCGTGTTCATAATCCAGTTGTAAATTGATGGTATCCGGCGCAACGCTCCAGATCTGAAATGCATACCAGGGACTGTTGTTGATGGCATCGCGTTCCGGTTTAATGGTGACGCGGTACAGCGAGTCGTTGACTTGATAAAAGTCGTTCATTCTAGCGCCGGAAAAATCATTACTCACCCAGATTTTTCCATCATTAACGCCAATAGCTCGTGTATAGTGGGGATTTGTTTCTTTATCTGAGGTCTCAGTTACTCCTTCCGGGTCATAGGAATAGCCAGAAAACTCTTCGGAGGTTGAGCAACCCCAAAGGAGTAACATAAGCAAGAAAACAGGGATCAAATAACTTCTGGAAATGGAATTTGTCATAGAAAACGGGTTATTGTTGTCTTTTGTACAGATATCGAAAGTACTATTCAAAATACTTAAAATCATTATTGGATATACAGTGAGCTTTTAAAAGTTCTTTGCTATTCGATAGATGAATTTTATTATTGTTTAGCTTTTTTTGATCATATCTTCAGACTTAAATTTACAACCCTTAAAACTGGATTTGTGTGCGGCTACCTGGTCTGTTGAAATATGTATTTTCGACTGTGTTGATGGTATTTTTATGTATCGCATCGGCTGTAGCCCAAGATATGCCTGATGATTCTGATAGAGCGCCCCAGGTGTGGAATGTTTCTTTTGAAGGCAATATCGCTTATACAGGTGTGGTACTGAAAAACCAGATTGCAACAGAAGCCCCGGGGTTTGGAGAGAAGCTAAAATTCTGGGATAAAACAGGGTTTGAGTTAAATGAAAAAGAAATTAAGCGAGATATAATTCGCATTCGCAACTATTATCAACGACGAGGTTTTGTAAATATTGAGGTGGGATATCGAATTGAAACCACAAATAAAGAGTGGAAGAAAGAGGTATTTTTCACAATAAAGGAAAACAATCCCATTCGAATACAAGATGTTGAGTATGAAATTAAAGGAGACGACAAAAATGTAAGACAGATTTGGGAAAACCGTGCTTTCTCCCGGGCGCAAAGCCAGCACCCCTACCAGCAGGGGAATCGGTATGAGATGATAAAAGAACCAGAGGTAGTGGGACAGTTTTCTGATGTAATGAAAAATCTCGGTTACGCATATGTGGATGTTAATATTGATGCAGCTATAGACACCTCGGCACTTTCTGCTGATATTTCTATTCAGGCAGATCTAGGCCCGCGAACATATATCGACTCGATAAAAGTAGAGGGCATTGAAACCGTTGATAAGGATTATGTGCTGCGTGAAGCATCATTAAAGCAAGGTGAACAATATAGCCTTAAGAATCTGCAGACCGCACAAAAGGAGCTTTTTAATCATCACTTGTTTCGATTTGCTACGATTAGCATTCCCGACCAGCCGCAAGATTCAACGCTGAACTTACTGATGCGTATCCGTGAAAATGAACAGCGCTCAGTTGAGCTATTGGCTGGATTCGGAACTGAGGATAAGTTGCGTGGACAAGCCAGTTGGACACACCGGAATGTAGCCCATCGCGGTCACCGATTTAGTGTAACGGCAAGGGGTTCATTTATTGAGCAGTATGTAAATATGGGATATCAATTTCCCTATGTTTACAATACGAAAAGCAGTTTTATCGTATCTCCCTTCGGTCAACATTTGTTGGAGAGCAATTATGAATTGTTGCGTGCGGGTATTACCAACAGTTTTATTTATCAATATAGTCAAAATTTAACGGCCTCGGCTTCGTACGAGTTTACTAAGAACCAAGAGCTTTCAAGACAAAGGGATATTAGTTTGCCTGATACAACTTTGGAGTATGATCTGTCATCATTACAGCTAACCGGTTATTACAGTCAGGGTTATGGCCGACAGCAGGAAGGATGGGTAATACAGCCCTATCTTGAATCTTCGGGATTTTTCGGATTTGCTTCATTTAGCTTTCAAAAAATGTCTGCAGATATTCGTCGTTTTACGAGACTTTCGAGCTCAACGATGTTGGCCACGCGGGTTCAGGGGGGCGGTCTGTTTCAAACTTCTTCAGATTCTTTGCCCAGTAATATCCGATTTTACCTGGGCGGAACGAATTCGGTGAGAGGTTGGTATCGCCATGAGTTGGGACCAAAAAGAGTGCAGGTTGATAGTACGGGTTTCAATGATTACGTACCATTAGGGGGGAGAGCCATGTTTGGATTTAATGTAGAGATTCGTCAGGAATTGGGGTTTTTGATTAACGGACTTGGAATGGCTGCCTTTTTGGATGGTGGACAAATCTGGGAAACCTTTGCCCGTGTTCCACGGCGTCCCCTGCAATTTGGAGTGGGCGGTGGACTTCGTTATCAATCACCTTTGGGACCAGTCAGGGTTGATATTGGATACAAACTTAACCCTACTAATCAGGATTTAGATATTTATCAGGGCACGAATCACGGCAGTGTATGGAATCGCATAGGTATTCATTTTAGTATAGGGCAGGCATTTTAATGGATCAGCAGAACAGCAAATATAGTACTGTTAAACGCTGGGGAAAGCGTATACTTTGGCTGTGCTTATCCATTTTAGTACTGGGATTGATTCTGCGACTATCCCTGAAAACAGCATTTGTTCAAGATCGGGTTCGCAACGCCCTCGTATCAACAGCAAATGATCAGCTTAACGCAGAGCTGTCCATAGAAAAGCTATCGGGTGATTTATGGAATGACATTACACTGTCCCAAATTATCTTGATCCAAAACGATGATACCATCGCACAAGTCGATTCTGTACACGCTACGTACAATATTTGGGCTTTATTGGGAGGAAAAATTGATGTAACTGATTTGGCCATTTATCAGCCTAAAGTAAATGTCTGGGAGGATACTGATGGCTGGAATACTGAGGAATTGGTAACCGAATCTTCCGACACAGCGGAATCCGAAATGATACCTTTCCGTATTAAAAATCTTGTGTTAGATAACGGGGCTGTTTCTGTTGAGTCCGATAGTTTGCCACTGGGATCGAGCTACGATATTAGGCAAATGAATATTGCCAGCAGTATTGGATATGATGGCAATATTTTCGAAGTGGATCTGCGTGATTTCTCTTTGAATCTCACCAAAAATGATCTGGATCAATCCCTGGATGTACAAGCCTCGGCTTCAGCAAAAAATCTAAATCTGACCCTTGAAAAACTGGTTTTAGCAACAGGAAGATCAGTAATTGAGGCTAATGGATATGCTAATATGGCCGATACGACCCTGCAGTTTGGGATTTCCTCGAGGCCGGTTTATTGGACAGATATTACAGGAATTATGGAAGACTATCCCGTTCGGGAAAATATGGATGTGACGTTTTCGATACGGGGAAATCCGGAGCAGTTTGATCTTGGTCTTTCCATGGATGGGAACGGGGTACGATCATTCGAAATGAATAGCCGCCTTGCTTGGCAATCTGAGTTAATCGTAGAGCAGGTTACAACTACAGCAGAATCAATAGACTTGGCAGCATTATTAGCTGATACGAGCTATCCGAGTTTACAAAAGTTAGATCTTACATTTAATGGTCAGGCAAATATTGCCGACTTGACAAAGACAGCTGGGGAAATGTCGTTTTCGGCTGTCGATATTGCAAGTAATTCCTATAGGTTGCAAAAGTTGTCGGGCAATGGAACAATTGAAAATAAATCGCTTGCCTTTAGGATGGAAGCTGTTGAAGAACAGCAAAAGATGGAAGTCGATTTATCGGCTCGCGATATTTGGTCGGAACAACCGTTGCTAAAAGGCAATATTCTGGGTGAAAATATAAATCCGGGATATTGGATACAGGACACAACCTATGATGGCAACTTAATTTTTAATTTTATATTTCAGGGCAGGAATTGGTATCCCCAGAAGGAGCCATGGGAGTACACGTTGAGCATGCCTCAGGGCACGGTAATGGGTCATAATATCACAAATACTGATGTGAATGGCCTTATTGGCAGCAATGATTTTACGGCAGATGGGGTCATGAATTTTCATGACGGGCGTATTGAGCTGGCAACCTCGCTGCGGGAGATGGCAACAACGCCATCGTATGAATATCAGTTAAAAGCTGCGGAATTAGATCTGGGTACGTTACTAGAAGGACAGAATTTCAGCACGTCCTTAAATGGACTTATCTCCGGAAAGGGAACAGGATTCGACCCCGGAAGTATGCAACTTCGGTCAACGGTGGAGGTCGATTCATCGATCATAAATGGGGAGAGGGTTGATACGATATTTGCTGATTTTTCGCTACAAGATAGTGTTGTAACCGTTGACAGTGCCCAGTTGCAAAGTGGTATTGCCGATGGAGTATTTAATGTTCGATTGAATATGCTGGATCGATATAATGTGGACAACGAATTATTTTTGGATCTGCGCCTCAAGGATTTATCATCGCTGTCCCCCTTGGCAAATGCTGATGAGTTGCAGGCCGCGGGCGATATTATGGGAACATTAAGTCCGCTTGAGAATAATGGGTTACGGTTTTTAGGCAAGCTGGATGTTAATGACATCGCGTATGATTCACTTTTCACGGCCGATCGTGCTCAAGGATCGGTGGATATAAATGTTGGAGATACGCTTTTTTATCTTACCGACTTGAATTTGCACGAGCCGGTATTTTCAGGAATTCGGCTCCAGAATCTAAGTCTTAAAACAAAGGGTGACTACAAAAGTGGAATTACTACTGGGCAGTATGACTTTCAGTTTTCAAGTTCTGCAGAGGGACGGATCGAACAGTCCGGGACGTATCAAGTAGCAGCAGATTCCATTAGGATAAATACCAATGAACTAAACTTTATCAGCGATTATCGAACGTTGACGCTCGAGGAGTCTTTTGAATTATGGTATCAGAACGATAGTCTCCGTGTGGATACGTTGCGCATTTCATCCGGGGATGGATCGTTTTTGGAGATCGGATTACCGATAATCAGCGCGGATGAACAACGGGGTTTCGTAAAAGGAAATGATCTGAATACAGCTGTAATTCAAAGCAGTTTGTTGGGAGAAACCTTTTTTGAGGGAATGCTGTCCGGAGAATTTAACATCGATCGCCTGGGAACTGACTTAAAGGCAACAGGCGATATGGTGTTATCAGAAATATACTTTAAGGGTGCCGATTTTGATTCATTAATGATTTCTGCTGATATCGTCGAGGAGCGAATGCAGGGCAGGTTATCCCTCAAAGATGAAGGGAATGAGCTAATAAGCGGAGATACTAATTTGCCCTTTAAATTGGGTGATCCCGAAACATTTGAAAAAACCTTTTTTGAAGAGCCGGTATCGGGCGATTTGAGAGTGTGGGATATTTCTATCGAGCGTTTCCAGTATCTTTTTGATCAGGAAGTAAATACCGAAACGAGTGGTGTCCTTTCGTTTTGGGGGACACTCGGTGGTACGGCAGGCGATCCCGAGTTCGATGCCGACGTGACCTTGAAGAATGCTGTGCTCTCGGGCGTTGCAATTGATTCGATAATGGTAGGTGCAAATTACAGGCACTCCGATGAGGAGCTCACACTTGATGCTTCCGTTATGTCTCTGAAACAGCGTGCTGCGCAAATTAGTGCTCGTTTTCCTTTATTCATTGATATGAAAACATTTCAAGTAAATTTGCCGCAACAGAAAGATCACATTGCGGTCGATCTCGAGACGGATGATTTTAACTTGAGGGCGATTAATGATTTTATTGATCCGTTGCTGTTAAGAGAGGTGAGAGGTAGTCTTAACGGCTCTGTACAAGTGAAGGGAGCAGTGGAGGATTTAAAAACAGATGGATATCTGGAGTTAAAACGGGGGAAGTTTCGTTTGGTACCGGCAGGAATTACAGTGGATAATATTACCTCGACTATTAACTTTTCTCCCAACCAAATCAGGCTTTCGAAACTCTCAGCTCAAAGTGGAGGCGGTAGTATTCGAGCGAATGGTACCATTGAGTTGAAGGAACTAATTCCCGGAACCATGGATATTAAGATAAATGCTCAGAACTTTCGGGCGGCTAATACCTCTGAGTATAATGCTGTAATAAATCTTGATGCCCGGACCCAAGGAACGGCTACAAATCCGGATATCTCTGGTAGTCTCGACTTTCTGAGTGGTTTTATTAAGCTGGATAATTTTGGCGAAAAGTCGGTTGAAAGCGTGCGGTTGGATTCTGAGGATCAGCAAGCATCATCGTTTAGTGTGTATGATTCTTTAGCTCTGGATATGGATGTTGGATTTAATCGGCGGTTTTTTATCCGGAATGAGCGCTATCTCGAAATGGAACTTGAATTGGAGGGAGTGCTGGATTTGGTTAAAAAAAGCGGGAGTGATCTGGAGCTTTTCGGGGATATGAGTGCCCCGAACGGATATGCGCGTCCTTTTGGAAAACGTTTTAATCTTGAAGAGGGAGTTGTAACGTTCAGCGGAAATCCGGAAAATCCGCAGCTTCGGATTCGAACTAAATACAAACCTCCACAGACTCAAGAAGATATTGTAATCTGGTACATCATTGAAGGTACCGTTGAGAAACCCAAATTCAGATATGAGAGTCAGCCACCAATGGAGCTCGAAAATATTATAAGCTATACGCTCTTTGGTCAGCCTTTTTATGCACTGGATTCCTGGAAACAGGTAGTAGCCAGTTCCGGAAGCAATACAACGGCCGCAGATGTTGCCTTGGATGTTCTTTTAGATAGGGTAGAAGCACTGGCAACTCAACGGCTGGGTATCGATGTGGTAAAAATTGACAATACCCGATCTGGTGGAGAAACAGGAACCTCGATAACTACCGGTTGGTATTTGAATCCCAAAGTATTCTTTGCTATCCAGAACGTTATTACGGGTTCAACGCCGGATACGGGTTTCTTGTTGGAGTATATGTTGCGTGAGGATCTGAAATTGATTCTTCGTCAGGGAAATAATATTCGTCAGGGTGTGGATATACGATGGAATTACGATTATTAGATTTAGTAGTGAGATGGGGAGCTTTTTAAAAATCGTGTCATCCTGAACTTGTTTCAGGATCTCGCTACATTTTGATAGAATGAATTAAATTAATTAATAATATAGATATGTATTCAAACGAAGACCGACAATTAGCGAAGAAGATTTTAGAGTTTAGTTGCGAGCTGGAAAAGGGTCAAAATGTGATGCTTCAGCTCGTGGGGTTAAATGGCATTGGCCTGCTTCGGGCACTGGTAGAGCACGTGCGGGAGATGGATGCCAATCCCTTTGTACAAATTGAAGACACTGAAATTCGGCGCATGCTTGTAGAATCCGGAGATAAAGAATTTTGGAAGGAGCAGGCCGAAAACGATCAGCTTCCCCTTATGAAAAAGATGGACGCTTTTGTTGGGATTCGTGCAGCGCTCAATATTTATGAGCAGGTCGACGTTAGCAAGAAAGCAAACAAAGCTTATGCCGATCATTTTGTGGATCCCGTACATTACAAAGAGCGCGTCAATAACACCAACTGGGTGGTACTGCGCTATCCTTCGGAGGCTTTTGCGATGAACGCCAAGATGCCAACCCAGCGATTCAGAGAGTTTTACTATAAAGCCTGTCTGCTGGATTATACCGAGCTGGCCGAAGCAATGCAGCCTCTCCAAGACCGGCTCGAAGAGACGGATATGATTCGCCTCGAAGGAGAAGGGACCGACATCGAATTTTCGGTCAAAGATCAGACGTGGATTCCCTGTTTCGGCAAGCGAAATATTCCAGATGGCGAGCTGTTTTCATCGCCTATTTTATCGTCGGTAAACGGACATATTACTTATGCACCAAGCGTATATCAGGGCAAGCCGTTTGAATATGTGAAGTTGGAAGTGCGCGACGGCGTAGTTATCGATTCGGATTCATCAAACAATGAAGCACTTGAGGAGATCTTGGATACGGATGCCGGAGCGCGTCAGTTTGGAGAGTTCAGCTTTGGATTAAATCCTATCATTGACGAACCGATGTATGATATTCTTTTTGATGAGAAAATATACGGCTCGAATCATCTGACACTTGGCAATGATTATGAGATTGCGCCGAATGGTAATGAGAGTAATATCCACTGGGATCTGGTGTGCATCGGCGCAGATGTATATTTGGATGGGGAAAAAATTCGAGAAGGCCGCCAGTTTATCACCGATGATTTAAAAGGATTGAATCCGGAAAACTTACTGTAAATACAAATAGCGCGGGAATTAATTCCCGCGCTATTGATTACTGCTCACGTCACACTATGGAACGTTATTACCCTGCCCAAGCTTCGGCATCTTCATAAACTTCCGCAAATTCGATGCTTTCACCATCTTCGCTGATGGTAGCTTCGAAATGCGTTTCTGTCTCTTCTTCCCGCTTGAGCAGTTCTGTAGCAAGTTCATCAATAATTTTAGTTTGGATAAGCCGCTTGAGCGGTCGTGCCCCATAGACAGGGTCATAGCCCCGTTCGGCCAGCCAGTCTTTGACGTTATCAGAAACCGAAAGCTTAATGTCTTTCTTGTCGAGCATCTTGTGTACGCGCTGTAACTGGATATCCACAATCTCGCGGATGTGTTCTTTCTCCAACGGATGAAAGACAATGACGTCATCTACACGGTTTAAGAACTCGGGACGAATCTGTTTTTTTAACTGATCCATCAGTTGATCTTGCAGCTTGTTGTAGACTTCATCAGTAAATTCGCCTCCGGTTTCCTCAATTTTATCCGATATCAGGTGCGAGCCGATATTGCTGGTCATGATAATAATGGTATTTGTAAAGTCGACCGTGACGCCTTTATTGTCGGTGAGGCGACCTTCGTCGAGAACCTGCAACAACATGTTGAAGACATCAGCGTGTGCTTTTTCAATTTCATCCAGCAGGATTACCGAGTACGGCTTACGTCGTACGGCTTCGGTAAGTTGACCGCCTTCGTCGTATCCCACATATCCCGGAGGAGCACCGACCAATCGGCTGACGCTATGGCGCTCCATGTACTCGCTCATGTCGATTCGAACCATGGCATCCTCGTCATTAAAGAGGAAGTCAGCCAGTGATCGGGCAAGTTCAGTTTTACCAACCCCCGTTGATCCAAGGAAGAAGAACGAGCCGATCGGACGCTGTGCATCCTGCAATCCGGCGCGTGAACGGCGTACCGCATTGGATACTGTTTCCACTGCGGGATCTTGTCCAACCACACGCTTGTGCAACTCTTCTTCAAGATGAATAAGCTTTTCGCGCTCGCTTTGCAGCATTTTCCGTACCGGAATACCGGTCCAGCGAGAAACGATATCAGCAATATCCTCGTATTCGACTTCTTCTTTCAGCATGGCACGTCCTTCCTGTACTTCTTCGAGCTTTTCCTGGGTTTCTTCCAGGTCTTTCTCAAGTTGATTGATGGTGCCATAGCGCAACTCGGCGACCTTTTCATATTTACCTTCGCGTTCAGCTTTTTCAGCCTCATTGCGAGATGTTTCGATAGCCTTTTTCAGGTCGCGCGTTTTCTTGATGAGATCGCGTTCGGTATCCCACTGGTTACGCATCGTGTTTCTTTTTTCTTCGAGATCCGCGAGCTCTTTTTCAATATTTTCAATTTTCTCCTCATTCTGATCACGTTTGAGTCCCTCGCGTTCAATTTCGAGTTGGCGAATTTGTCGCTCAACCTGATCAAGTTCCTCGGGCATGGAATCAATTTCGAGTCGCAAGCGAGAAGCTGCTTCGTCAATCAGGTCAATAGCCTTATCCGGGAGAAACCGTTCACTAATGTAACGGTGTGAGAGTTCAGCCGCAGCAACCAAAGCCTCATCGCGAATTTTCACGCCGTGATGAAGTTCATATCGTTCTTGAAGTCCACGGAGAATAGAAACCGTATCTTCAACGGATGGTTCATTGATCAAGACTTTCTGCATTCGTCGCTCCAATGCGCGATCTTTTTCGATATGTTTGCGATATTCATCCAACGTGGTAGCACCGATGGCATGGAGCTCACCGCGAGCCAGTGAAGGCTTCAGAATGTTTGCAGCATCCATGGCTCCTTCAGTGGCACCGGCTCCTACAAGGGTGTGAATCTCATCAATAAAGAGAATGATTTCTCCTTCAGATTCCTGAACCTCATTGACGATGGCTTTGAGTCGTTCTTCAAACTCACCGCGGAACTTAGTTCCGGCCATTAGGGCGCCCATATCAAGAGCTACAATGCGCTTGGTTTTAAGACTTTCGGGTACGTCGCCTTTATTGATGCGCAGAGCCAGTCCCTCGGCAATCGCTGTTTTACCGACACCGGCTTCTCCAATGAGAACGGGGTTGTTCTTAGTACGTCGTGACAAAATCTGCATAATACGCCGGATTTCCTGATCTCGACCAATGACCGGATCGAGCTTGTTTTTTTCAGCCTGTTCGTTGAGGTTGCGGCCATATTTTTTGAGGGCATTGTATCGACTTTCGGCATTGGGATCGTCTACCTTCTGCGATCCACGGACATCTTCAAGCACTTTGAGTACATCGTCCTTTTTGACCCCATTTTCTTTCAACAGGCTGCCGGCCTCGCTCTTGGATTCCAGCATCCCAATAAGGATGTGCTCGGAGCTAATATATTCGTCGCCAAGACGGTCGGTCGAATTTTGAGCATTATCAAAAACTTCTTTGGAATCATTTGAAAGATACTGCCCCGAAACTGAAGCTCCTTTTACTACGGGCAGTTTGTCTATACGTCGCTCAAGTTCTGATTTCAATTGCGGAATCCGCACTCCGAGTTTATTTAAAATTGTGTTGATGACGTTTTCGGAATCCGACAGAAAAGCCATGAGCAGATGCGTGGGGCTCACGGCCTGATGATTATTTCTGGAGGCCAGTTCTACCGCTGCTTGTACGGCCTCCTGTGCTTTGAGTGTAAGTTTATCTAAGTTCATAATCAGTCAATACTTAGTGAAAATTTCCTTTTTGATTATTTCACTATTATAAAAGCCAATATCATACCGAATCCTAAAATATGCCTAAATTTCAGTGTTGTTGCTCTTTAATATGACGCTTTGGGTCGGCACCTGTAATTATGGTAGGGAAACTGCCATTTAGAATTGGGATGGAGCCTGTTTGTCAGTTGGCTGGCAGTAAAGGTTCGCTAAGCTATATTTATGTATTGGATTGAATTTGAATCATGCAATTCGTGTTTTTAAAAGTCAATATGAACAGAATGAAAAGATTATGAGAGAAACAACGCAATCAGGGATGACAATTGAACTAAAGCGAGGAGATATTGCTAATCAATCGGATGTGGAAGCCGTGGTAAACGCTGCAAATGCGGAGCTGCGAATTGGCGGCGGAGTAGCGGGAGCGATTCACCGGGCTGCAGGACCTGAACTTACGGAAGAAACGAGATCGATGGCGCCGATAGAGCCGGGCGAAGCGGTTATTTCGGGCGGACATAATTTGCCCAACGCCTATATTATTCACTGTTTGGGGCCGGTATATGGGAGAGATGAACCATCTGACGAATTGTTGGCTAACTGCTATAAAAATGCGCTGGATCTGGCCGAAGATCACCAAATCGAGCGAATTGCATTTCCGGCTATTTCAACCGGGGCATTCGGATATCCGATGAAAGATGCAGCTCGCGTTGCTTTTGAAACGGTGAAGAAAAAAGCGAGTGAATTGGAGTCCGTCTCCCTTATTCGATTTGTATTATGGAGCGAAGGAGATATTGCAGTCCACGAAGATATGATGGAAGAAGTATTTAGCTGATTAAGTGATGAGATTGCTAAAAAAAGTAAGAATACGGCGCGCCGTATCCTTATTAGCTAGAAAATATTATTTGCCATAAATTTCATTTAGCACGCCGGCCAATCGCACACCGCCTTTGAGTAATTGGCGATCCAGCAGATCACGATTTTCGTACTGGTATTTGTAACCAATTTCACGATCCTCGGGCAGATTATATACCTGATCGCGTAGTTCCATGGCCTCATTAGCCCAGTCAATAACGTCCGTATTTTGCCAGCTTTCTATCTGTTGATCAGAAGGATGGTTTATGGCAGCAGAGAATTCGGTATAGCTCAATTGCGTGTCGTCAATTATCTCACTGTCCCACACGCGATGCAGGTTTGAATCATCATAAAACCATTCGACCTTGGTATCATTACCGCCGCGATCTTTGCCATTACCCACATGCAAAGGTTGATGAATATCCCCGACAAGGTGAATCAGCATGCGCAGTTTTTTCTTTTCTTCCTCAGCGGACAGGCTGCCACTTTTGAGTTCCTCAATAAATGTTCGAATAGAATTGATGAGATCTCCATTAGGATTCTTCTCGGTCTCCTTATAGGTCATTCCGTCGGGAATAGTGACCCAGTGCCAGTCATGCGTGTGATCATAAGCGGGATCAGACTTAATTTCATCCATCCAGGTACTGGCAATAGCCATCGATTCGTGTCCAAGCACGCGATCGATCTCTTTCCGGGCATCGGTCGTCAGGTAATCAGTAGCAATATCGCCCACGATGCGATGGCCGTTTTGTCCCCATACATTATTATTTGAGAGGTCATCTGCGGGAACGAGCAGTAGGGCAGCAATCAGTACAATAAAAACCATAATTATAAAACAGTTGGATTAAAGTTTTGTAGGCAGATGAATATCACTACTTTTTAGAAGAAAGGTAAATACTTTTGGGACTTTTAACATCATTTTTTGAGATGTATATCTTGCTCGATATCGGTTTTATCGTTTTCCACACGGTACTTATCCTGTTTAATCTTTTTGGATGGATTTGGGAGAGGACTCGTCGATGGAATCTTGCGACATTACTGCTTACAGCATTCTCGTGGTTTATTTTGGGGATTTGGTACGGATTCGGATACTGTCCGTGTACCGACTGGCACTGGCAGGTGCGGCAGGAATTGGGATACACCGAGATGCCCTCTTCCTATATTGAGTTTTTGGTGGAGTTGCTGACGGGACTGGATTTCAGTACCGCTGTAGTAGATTCTGCAACAGCAATTTTGTTTTTTATGGCGCTGCTTGCATCAATCTATGTCAACTTTCGAGATTTTGAGAAGAAAAGAATCGTTTCCTAAAGTTTATAAAAAAAGTCACAATACAATAAAGGTCCGAGCCGCTCCCCGAACCATTATCTTTGATAATATTTTTACTCCTACTTCTTAGCGAGTTGTTTAAATAGTTTTTCTTCATCCTTGGAAAGTGTTTCGGGCACTTGTATTTGAATAAGGACGAATAAATCCCCCTTATTGGATGAATTATTAAAATCAGGCATGCCCATACCACTCAATCGGAATAGTTTCCCACCCGAAGTTCCGGCGGGAATATTCAGCTTGGCTTTACCTGCCAGCGTATTTACCACTGTTTCTCCACCCAGCACGGCAGTGTAAAGATCAATAGGGTGGTCATAGTAAATATTATTACCTTTGCGCTCATATCCTTCAGGCATATCAATATTTACGGTCAGATAGAGGTCGCCCCGTGGTCCTCGGGAAAGTTTGCTCCGTCCTTTTCCTTTCAGCTTAAGGCGTTGACCGTCTTTAATGCCGGCGGGAATTTTAACCTTCATTTTTTCACCGCCAACGCGCAAGGTTCGTGACGTTCCTTCGTAGGCCTCTTTGAGTGAAATCGCTACATTGGCCTTGATATTTTGCTTCCCGTTATTGGTTTGTTGTCGGGCTTTACTTTGATATCGTCGTCCACGAGACTGTTGCTGTTGCGCTTGTTCAAAGGGATTGCCACTGCCTCCGAAAATGGTTTCGAAGAAGCTTGAGAATCCACCGCCCCTGCCGCTGCTTCCTCCGCGACCACGGGCGCTGCCCCCAAACAAGTCATTCAAATCAAAATTTGTTTGGTAACTCTGCTGGCCACCAAAACCACCACGGCCTTGACTTTGACGGGCATAATCTTGCCAGTTGAAGTCGTCTGCAGATCCGCCCGCTCGTTGGTATTTCTTCCAGTCCTTACCAACTTTGTCGTACAACTTACGTTTTTCAGGATCTTGAAGTACCTCATACGCTTCCCCGACCTCTTTAAACTTTTCTTCCGCCGAGGGATTGTCAGGGTTTTTGTCAGGATGATATTTTGCTGCTTTCTTACGGTATGCCTTCTTTATTTCATCCTGAGAGGCATTTTTGCTGACACCGAGTATGTCGTAGTAGTTTTTATATTCCATAATGAAATTGTGCCATTATAGACCTTTTTCTTCAATTTCATTAATAATAGAGCAAATAAGGTGCCACAATCTAAAAGCTAACGTTTTGTCAAATATTAAGATAAAACTCGTCAGCTTGTCATAAAAAAAGCCCTCCGGCGAACCGAAGGGCTTTTTATCAGGATTGGACTAAACTATTAGAGTTCAAAAGCGATAAGTTGACTGTTGCCATTGGGAGTAATTACCCGAAGGAGTGCTACATCTTTGCCGTCTTCAACGATTTGATTCATGGCCCCATTGAATTCCCGGACATTGGAAATTTCTTGTCGGTCAACTTCTGTAACAACAAAACCACGACGCAGTCCTTGTTGATAGGCCTCACTTTGTCGGGAAATTTGGGTAATAACAACCCCATCTTGATTTTGACTGAGCTCAAGCTCTTGGGCAATGCGTGGCGTAAGCTCTTCTACCGAGAAGCCAAGTTGCTTTTCCATATTAGGTTCGGATGATTGACCCGGTTGTAAATCAGACATCATTTCTTCGGGTTGTTCTCCCAACGTTACTGTAATAATCTGTTTTTCTTCGTCCCTAATTATCCCAAGTTTTACATCGGTGCCGGGAGGAGAGGTACCGATAGATGTACGCAGTGAACTCCAGCTCCGAACGGGTTCACCATTGATAGTTTGAATGATATCATCTTCCTGAAGTCCGGCATCTGCTGCAGGACCGTCTTCGGGTACACTGCCTACTATAATACCGTATGCCTCATCAAGGCCAAGTGCTTTTGCCATAGTAGCATCTACTTCTCCGCCCATTTGAATGCCAAGATAACCACGGACAACGCGTCCGTTTTGGATGATTGATTTCATTACGTTTTTAGCAATGTCAATGGGAACAGCAAAGCCAATGCCATCACTGCCGCCGGAGCGGGAAGCAATAGCTGTGTTAATGCCAATAAGTTCACCATCCATATTCACGAGGGCACCACCAGAATTTCCAGGATTAATGGCGGCATCGGTTTGAATAAAGTTTTCGTATCCAGCTCCTTGTTCAATGATGCCAACCGATCGTCCTTTGGCTGATACAATGCCCATAGATACTGAGTGTGCCAGACTTGCTTGAAGTGGACTACCGATAGCTAATACCATTTCACCCACTCGTAATTGTTCACTGTTTCCAAGTTTTACGACGCTCAGTTCTTCAGCATCAATTTTTAATACCGCTATATCAGTAAGGGGATCGGTACCAACTACTTCGGCATCATACCGCTTATCATTAAAGAGTTGTATTTCTACCTCACTGGCATTTTCCACAACGTGGTTATTTGTCAAGATGTGTCCTTCATCAGAGACAATAACACCGGAACCTTGTCCGCGTCGTTGGTATTCCTGAGGTTCCTGACGCGGGTTACCAAAAAATCGGCTCAATGGATTTGGTCGCGCTTCTACCTTTTGAGTTACTTTAACTGTCACGACCGCTTGTTTTGATTTATCAGCGATATCAACAATGGCATCATTCAATTCGCCAATGGTTCTTGATGGGGGGCTTTCTGATTGTTCCGTTTCTTCGTCAGCGGAAAGACCGGGCAGTGAAAGAATCGATGCATTGTTAGTCTGCAAGTCGACGGTATAAAAACCGACAACCAATACAGCTACAAAAGCCCACAACAAATTAGATGAACGAATTTTTTCCATAATGAACTCCGTTTAGATCGAGATTAATAATTTTTGAATTTCTGACAGTTCAATAAACATCCGAGAGTAGTAAATTATTGTGCAGGCTGGCAGAAAAAGAGGCGGGAGCTGCTGTTCATGGCAACTCCCGCGGATTGGGAATCAATTATTAGCTGAGGTTAGCTAATTTCAATTTGTTTCTTCACTTTGTCTTCGCTCTTGTCAATGCTGATATCAAGCACCCCATTTTCGTAGGTTGCTGAAATGCTTTCCTCATCAACATTATCCGGTAGTTGGAAAGAGCGTTCGAAAGAACCGTACTTCGTCTCGACGCGATGAAATGTTTTGCCTTTCTCTTCATTTTCGAAACTACGCTCACCGCTAATGGCAAGTCGTCCATTTTCCAGACTGATGTTAATATCTTCTTTATTCATGCCTGGAAGTTCAGCAGATATTTGAAACTGATTTTCAGTTTCGGAAATATCAATACTGGGCACAAAATTACCACGCCGATCATTTACGACATCATTGAAAAATTCATCCATGATGTCGGAAAAGTTCTTGTCCAATGCATTTCTGTTAGGTTTGGAATATCTCATTAAAGTCATAATAAACACCTCGTAAGTGAATTTGTGTTCGAAATATTTGTTGATCAAAACTCACTTTTATAGCTGCAAGAGCTGTACCAACAGCTTTTAGACAGATGAAGTCTGCCATTCAGCCATAGATAGGGCGCGAAATTTTCAGAGGTGTCAGTAGGTAAGAAAAAAATGTCACTGCCCGATTAGTCAAACCGTCAGCCCGCTGTATTTGTGGCAGAATATTATCTAGGGAATTGATTATTCAGATAAATCCAAATAGCAGATGTCTAATAATCAAACCTATCCATAACTCTGATTCCACTCCTTGGCGATAAGGAAAGCCATCTCTAAACTCTGCTGATAGTTAAGGCGGGGATCGCAATAGGTTTCGTAGTTTTTGTGAAGCTGCCCTTCGTGCAGACCATTGGCACCGCCCACACATTCTGTAACATTATCACCGGTAAGTTCCAGGTGTACTCCGCCCAGATAAGTGCCCAGGTCGCGGTGAATGGCAAAGGTTTTGCGAATTTCAGAAACGATCGCATCAAAATTACGAGTTTTTACGTCTTCATCCGTCTTGAACGTATTACCGTGCATGGGATCGCAGCTCCAAACAACCGGCATGCCCTCATGTTTGATATTTTTGATGAGATCGGGAAGACCACCTTCGACTTCGTCTTTTCCAAAGCGCGTAATGAGCACAATTTTACCCTGCTCATGGGTTGGATTTAATCGCTCAATTAATTTTAGGGTATGATCCAGATCATAGTTCGGACCAATTTTTATGCCAATCGGATTGCGAATACCGCGCAGGTATTCCACATGAGCGCCGCCCAGGTCGCGTGTTCTGTTTCCAAGCCAGACCATGTGTGAACTTAGATTGTACCAGCCTTCACGACGAGGAACCTGCTGTGTTTGGGCCGAATCGTAATATAAATTCAATCCCTCGTGCGAAGTATAAATATTAATTTTTTGGGTTGTGCTAAATTCATTGGGCGTAATAGTCTCCATAAAATTAACGGCTTTCTGGATGGAGTTCACCATCGCCTCGTACTCTTTGTAGTACTCGTTTTCTTTCATGAAGTCGAGTTCCCAGTACTCAGGGTGATGCAGGTCGGCAAACCCTTCATCCGAGAGGGCTCGCAAAAAGTTGAGCGTAAGTGCCGCCTTGTTATATCCCTCAATTAATCGTTTGGGATCAGGCTTGCGTGCCTCTTCAGTAGGAGTAATGCCATTGATTAGATCACCGCGATAATTATGGATTTTTTCGCCGTCAACGATTTCGTAATCCCGCGATCGTGGTTTTGCATATTGCCCCGCAATACGTCCCACCCGAATAACAGAGGTCTCCATCTCGTGGATAAGAATGAAACTCATCTGCAGTAAAACCTTAAGTAGATTCACTATTTTAGGGGACTTGCAATCTGCAAAACTCTCGGCACAATCGCCGCCTTGTAGTAAGAAACTATTTCCGGCACTTACATCAGCCAGCTTTTTTTTCAGTGCTTCCACTTCCCATGACGTAATCAAGGGGGGATTTTTCTGTAATTCATTATATGCCTGTTCCAGTGCTGCCTGATCCGGATACGTTGGAAGTTGTTTAACCGGAAATTTTTTCCAGGATTGAGGAGACCAGTCTTTGGGATTTGCTATTTCGGAAGCCACTGAGTTTTTGGAATACATTTAATTCTTGAGCGATTATTTGTCCTTTTAATAAAGCCTGTAAGATTACCGAAAATTACGGATAGGAGCAATTGTCATAAGTAATAGGGTGTTAAAGTTTTGTGATATGTAAAAAACCAAAGTTTTAGCTGATTGGTTCCAGGACAAAAACACCGTTCCTGTTAATATAGCCGTACTTTTCCCCCAGTTTAACCATGGCAAATCCGCCCTTGTAACTCCAGGCTTTATCATAAATGGGTTCCGCAATTAGCTGACCACGTTCATTGATAAATCCATATTTGCCGTTTCGCTTTATTTTAGCTCTGTCCTCATGAAATGAAAAAGCCTTTTCGTAGGTGGGTTCAATGATAATTTTGCCTTGCCTGTTAATGTAGCCATATTTTTTCTGTTCCAGATTTTCATTATCGATAGGCATGGCAATGACTGCTTTACCTTCAGAGAAAGGTTCGGCTTCCAAAAATTTTGAATCTATGATCACAGCACCGTTTTTATTGATGTATCCCCACTGCTTATATCCCAACTCTACCGCTGCTAACCCCTCGGAAAATGATTTGGCCTGGGGATATTTTGCCGGTATAACTATTTCGCCGGAAGTATTGATGTATCCCCATTCCTTGTGTTCTGATGTTTGAACAAGGGCCAGTCCTTCACTAAAAGCGGTTGCTATTTCGAATTGGGGCTGGATTTCAAAATCTCCTTTTTGATTAATATATCCCCAGTTATTTTTCTTGTGTTTTTGTACCGGTGCCAGACCATTGCTGAAACTCCCGGCATTATGATACTGAGGCTCAATAATGAAACCACCATCCCGGCTGATAAAACCGTATTGTCCGTTAATCTGGACTAAGGCTGTACCATTTTCGAAGTTTTGGGCATAGTCAAACCGCGGTTCGATGGCGACATTCCCTTGGCGGTCAATGTAGCCTATTTTTCCTAGAAAATTGACGGCTGACAATCCCTCAGAAAAGGTATAGGGCCATATCCTGTTGTTTACAAATTTGAACTGCGGATTAATTTCTTTCTTAAGGGTACTGTCTAAAAAGCCTACTTGCTGATCTTCTAAATAAGGGTACAGAAAGTTATCTGCAGAGTCGGCCGGTTCAGATGACTTGCAGGAGGTTAGGAGTATGGTAATTCCGGCTATGATAATGCTCTTCCAAACTATCTTTGGCATAGTAGAACGGTGCTGATCTTTTTGGTTAACTATTGTGCTATTTTCTACCCTGATGCTGAATCTATGTTCCTATTATATAATGGCAGATCATCAGCTTCGGTACGAATTGGCAGGGATGGTATCTGACTCTTCTACTAGGCTTCTGTAGATGACCGCAGTAGCCATGGTTGTCAGTGGATAAGTGAAAATCACGCCTACTCCAAAAAGCAGGGCACCGATCAGGTTTAGAAATACAACTGCAACTCCGAACACAAAGAGTTCCAAAAGAAGATCTTGTGACAAATTGAAACTCTTCTGTAGAGCCGTAAATGAAGAATCACCGTTTTCAATGATGAAATAGGGGAAGAATTGGAATCGGATAGCGATCCAGATGCCCGGGGCTATGAGCAAAAGTAATCCTATAGAAACGGCCAGACCGTATATAAAACTGGCGACAAAATAGCTGAAAAAGATACTAAAGTTGTTGAACATATCAGCAACACTAACAGCGGCGTCTTGCACGAGCAGAAGCATTAACTTAGTAAAACCAAGACTCAAGAAGATTTGCGCTGCGGTTAATAAAAAAGAAACAAATTGGGTTTCTAATGTGGGATTTTCAGGAGCACGCAACATATAATAGATTTGCGGAACAACCGCTAAAACGATAAAGGTGAGTACCGCTCCAATAATAAAAGAGGCGTAAGATTTGTATTGCTGAAAACTAAACTTAAAAAGGGATGCCAAATCGATAGAAAGCTGCTGCATAGCTATTGAATGAAATGCCGGTATTTTCCGTTATCATGCCTGATTTCGATAGTGAAAATCAGTTTTAATTATAGGCTTCAAAAGATACGATTTATCCTTATCTTTTAAAGTTTTATTGAACTTCAAAATCCGTATTACCTTTGCGAGAAAATATAGTCATCCGCGGTGCACGCGAACACAATCTGCAAAACTTAGATGTTAATATACCCCGTGAAGAGCTTGTTGTTATTACCGGCATCTCTGGTTCGGGGAAATCATCGCTGGCTTTTGATACCATTTATGCTGAAGGTCAGCGTCGATTTTTAGAATCACTTTCCGCTTACGCGCGACAGTTTTTGGGGATGATGGAGCGTCCCGAAGTTGATTTTATTGACGGGCTTTCACCGGTTATTTCTATCGATCAAAAAACAACAAACCGAAACCCACGCTCTACAGTGGGTACTGTTACAGAAATTTATGATTTCTTGCGGCTGCTTTATGCTCGCGTCGGTGTACCTTATTCTTGGAAATCAGGTAACAAGATGGAAAAGCAGACCGCCGACCAGGTTGTATCTACAATTATGGATATGCCGGAAGGAACTAGGGCCTATTGCCTGGCGCCGGTGGTACGGGGACGTAAGGGGCATTATCGGGAGCTATTCGAACAAACGATGAAGCAGGGCTTTGTACAGGTGCGTGTGGATAGGGAATTCATGGACTTGGAAGAAGATATGAAAGTGGAACGCTATGAAAAGCACGACATTGAGGTCGTAGTTGATCGCTTTGTGATCAACGAAAAAAGCGAAAAGCGTATCGCCGAAAGCGTACGGCTGGCCCTTGAGATGGCCGAGGGAAATGTGATTTTGGCTGTGCCTCAGGAAGAGGATGGAGAGGTAGAATTCAAGGATCATCTGTATTCGCAGAATCTCTTTGATCCCGAAAGTGGATTAGCGTACGAAGATCCCGCGCCCAATATGTTTTCATTTAACTCTCCCTACGGTGCTTGTCAGCATTGCGATGGATTGGGGTATACCTATGATGTAAATCGCGATTTGGTGATTCCCAATAAAGAGCAAACGATTGAGGAGGGAGCCATTCGTTACCTTGGAGAACCCCGCGATATTTTTGCATTCAAGCAAATAAAAGCGGTGCTCGATTCGGTGGGGCTCGATTTTGAAACGCCAATCAAAGAGTTTACTGAAGAGCAAATGGATCTGCTTTTTGACGGAGGCGGTGATACCAAGTATGACGTCAGTTATGATTTTCGCGATGATAATGTCACGTACAAGCACTCCTTCAAAGGATTGCGGGATATGATCTATGAGAAGTACGAGGAAAGTAATTCCAATAAACAGCGCGATAAAGCTAAGGCATTTATGAGTAAGATCGACTGTCCCGAGTGCGGCGGCGGTCGACTTAATAAAGAGGCGCTTTCGTATCGTATTGATGGCTACACGATTGATGAGTTAGTGCAAATGGATATTACTACGCTGCGAGATACCATTAATAATCTGGATCTCACCGAGCGGCAGCAGAAGATAGGCAGCCAGGTATTAAAGGAAGTACGTGATCGCGTGGATTTTCTGCTTAACGTTGGATTGAATTATTTGACGCTGGATAGGGAAGCACAGTCGCTTAGTGGCGGGGAAGCACAGCGTATCCGTTTGGCTACCCAGATCGGCACGCAGCTGGTAGGTGTACTCTATATTCTGGATGAGCCCAGTATTGGGTTGCATCAACGGGATAATATCAAGCTAATTAATTCGCTTGAAACGCTCCGCGATCTGGGGAACAGCGTAATTGTGGTTGAACACGATCGCGAAACTATTGAGTCGGCCGACTATGTAATTGATATGGGACCCGGTGCAGGTGAATACGGTGGAGAAATTGTTACTGAAGGAAAGCCTGAGGATCTCGATCCGGACTCGATGACGGCTAAGTTTTTAAAAGATGAAGAAACGGTTCCATACCCTAGTGAACGGCGGGACGGTAATGGAAAATCAGTTCGACTCGAAGGAGCACGCGGGCACAATCTAAAGGAAGTGGATGTTGATATCCCACTCGGTAAATTTATTTGTGTGACAGGCGTGAGTGGAAGTGGAAAGAGTTCGCTGATCAACCAGACGCTGGAGCCTATTCTCTCATCGGAATTTTATAATTCAAAATCGGTACCGCTCCCTTTTGATGAAGTACACGGCATCGATAATCTGGATAAGATTATTTCGGTGGATCAGAGCCCGATCGGGCGTACGCCGCGATCAAATCCCGGGACCTATACCAAGGTATTTGATCATATTCGCAAGCTTTTTGCTGAGCTGCCGGAGTCCAAAATTCGGGGTTACGAACAGGGGCGGTTTTCATTTAATGTGAAAGGCGGACGCTGCGAAGCTTGTAATGGTGATGGGGTTCGAAAGATTGAGATGAACTTTCTGCCGGATGTGTATGTGGATTGCGAAACATGTAATGGCAAGCGCTACAACCGAGAGACGCTCGAAATTTATTACAAGGGTAAGAATATATCCGATGTATTAAATATGTCGGTGAATGAAGCGCACGAATTCTTTGATTCGGTACCCGCTATCAATCGTATTTTGGGTACGCTCGTTGATGTTGGACTCGGCTACCTGCGATTGGGTCAGCCTAGTACTACGCTTAGTGGCGGTGAAGCACAACGCATTAAGCTTGCTCGCGAACTTGCCAAAGTGGGTACCGGCGATACATTATATATCTTGGATGAACCCACCACCGGATTACATTTTCAGGATGTGCGTATGCTTGTTGATGTGGTACAGCAGCTGGTGGACAAAGGAAATACTGTAATTGTAATCGAGCATAATCTCGACCTCATAAAAGCGGCAGATTGGATTATCGATCTGGGTCCCGAAGGTGGGGTCGGGGGAGGAGAAATTATTGCTGAAGGAAAACCCGAGGAGGTTGCCCAAATGGAGGAGAGCTACACGGGGCAATATCTGAAGGAAGAATTTAACCGCGAGGAGCAAAAGACGGTTACGGCCTCTTAAAGAGGCTTTTTCAAAACTCCACATGTCATCCTGAATTTATTTCAGGATCTGTTTTTAAATACTGTTGAAAGATTTTTTTAGATTCTGGAATGAGTTCAAATGAAACAAGAGGCAGTCCCCCTCCTAAAAGTATATCCCAAAATAAGTTGAGGTTTTATCTGCCAAAATTTGGCAGGTTGAATTACTTTCGACATTATAGCGTATATCCTTCTAACAAAATTCGGAGGTTTATATGAGTTTTTTCGCAAAGTGTCTGTCAGTATGTATTGTGCTCATCGTATTGATAACAGTGCTGTTTGAAAGTGTGTTTTATTCACAGATGCCTCTTTCGAGCAATATTTTGTTTGCTTCGTTTGCCGCGTTGATGATTACCATATTTTATGGATGGCTTGACGAGATGTTTTTTCAGAAGCATCAGCCGGGGCTGGAAGAGTAATTTAGCATGAGACTATAATTTCCCTAAGAGCTTTCTCGAAAGAGATTTCAGGAAAGCAGAAAAAGGTTTGTCCCGTTCTTACATTCTCCCTATTTTCTGCCACTGATGAATCGACTCCGCACATATATAATTCGTCTTTTTGTAATTGCCGTGATTTGTACAGGCTTTGGCTTGTATATGGTGCAGCAAGTTCAGGTGAATCGTTCATCGCAGGCCTTTGCGAGTTGGTTGGATACCAAGGTGAAAACTTCTGATGGCATTGGGTTGCAAAAAGAGTTGGATGATCTTCGGAAGTCAGCCAGTGACTTGGATGAGTTTATAAAAGAAGCTTCTCAGTTTGTGAAAAGTAACAACGAGAACTTTGATTTTTCTTTTACGGAATCAACAGCCTCAATGCACTTCTATCAGATGTTGCTAGTTGAGTGGAGTCAATTTCAAACCGGTAACGCTATGGCCGGTATACCTATTCCCTCAGTTACAAAAGCTTTCGTCTCTATTGTATTTGATCAAAACGGAGCAATAGGATCAGCGGCTGCTGTATCACTGATTCCCGAATATGTATGGAGTCTCGATACTTTTACTGCCGATGTTGACGGTTTTTTCAATATGGTAATGCAGCCGATGACAGAAGGGATTGCTATCGGTGCTCCTTAGGTGGAACAGGGATATCCCATTCTTTAGTTATGTCTCGCACAAGCGGGTATTGTACTGTTAACGAATTTCTATTCTTAATTTTTAAAATGAATTATTATGAAAGGTAATGGAACTAAAATAGGATTTATTGTCGCCTTTCTGGCACTTACGATCTTTTATTTATGGCCGACAGTAGTAAATATGTTGGAGCAGAATTATGTTGAGGACTTGCCAGAAGCCGAGCGCGCTGAGTATGTTGAAGAAAATGCGCAACGTCTGCAAGAGTTGCGCCAGAATTCGTTGTCGCTGGGGCTTGATCTACAGGGCGGCATGCATGTTACATTGGAAGTTGGTACGGCACAATTTCTTAAAGAATTAGCGGGCGAAAACGCTGATACAACACTAGTCAATGTAATTGATGATGCTAAGCAGCGTGCACTCGCAAATAATACGGATTTTATTGAGGAGATGGTTCAGCTGTTTGAACAGCGTTATCCCGATGGAAGATTAAGTCGCTATTATCGTTCTGATACTGAAAATATCACACGTCGATCAACAAACGAAGAAATACAGCAGTATTTGGTAAAGCAGCGGGAATCAGCAGTGGATAGGGCGATGGAAATTATCCGATCGCGCGTTGACCGCTATGGGGTAACCGAGCCTGCGATCTTTAAGCAGGGGAACAACCGTGTGGTGGTTGAGCTTCCCGGGGTGGCGAATAAACAACGTATCCGTGATCTTCTGAAAGGAACTGCTCGTCTTGAGTTCCGACTGGTGGGTCAACCGGATCAAATTAGCAATGCGAAAGATCGTGTAGTAAGTTATTACGATCAGGTTTCTTCAGATACGAGCGATACCGTTCAGCAGGGAGCTGCTCAGAATCCATTGCTTGAAGTCTTAAATCCACGGGGTCAGAATCCTTATACCTTTGGATATACTACCGGTAGAGATACTGCTCGTGTAAATGAGTTGCTGCAGCGGCCTGAAGTGCAGGAGTTGATGCCCCGGAATGTTGAGTTGATGTGGGGTGCCACACCATTTACCGAAACTGAGCAGGGTCAGGAGTTATTTGAGCTTATTGGCGTGCGATCAGAAGTGGAGCTGACCGGAGATGTGATTTCTGAAGCCAGCGTTAATTTTGATCAGGCTACCAATGAACCTCGGGTATCAATGAACATGAACGCTGAGGGTGCTCGACGCTGGGCACGTATTACCGGGGCAAATATTGGGAAGCCTATTGCGATTGTGCTTGATGGGTACGTGTATTCCTATCCCAATGTAGAGACAAAAATTTCTAACGGTCGTTCTTCTATTTCCGGATTGGGAAGTGTTACCGAAGCCGAAGACCTTGTCAATATACTACTTTCCGGTGCCCTTCCTGCTCCCCTTGATATAGTCGAGGAGCGTACGGTTGGTGCTACCCTTGGTGAAGAATCAATTCAGGCAGGATTTTATTCTACAATTATCGGATTGATCATTGTTGCGATGTTTATGATGGTTTATTACCGAACCGGTGGGGCTATCGCCGACCTCGCATTGTTGCTCAATATCATTTTTATACTCGGTATTTTAGCGGCCTTTAAGGCAACACTTACATTACCCGGTATTGCGGGTATCGTGCTTACCATAGGTATGGCCGTGGATGCCAATGTGCTGATATTTGACAGGATCAGAGAGGAACAGCGAGCCGGTAAAACGATTCGTGCCGCCATTGAGGGCGGTTATTCTAACGCTATGAGTGCCATTATGGATGCCAACATCACGACATTCTTCGTAGGTATTATTCTCTATAGTTTTGGGGTTGGACCCATTAAAGGGTTTGCGGTTACGCTGATGGCCGGTATTGTGGCATCATTGTTTAGTGCGATTGTGATTACCCGCGTTATTGTGGATTACCTGACACGCGATAAATCTGCCGATATCAGCTTCGGTTAAAAACAAAGAAATTCAACATTTACAATAAGGGACTTTAATTATGAGATGGTTCGAAAATCCTGATTTTAACTTTCTAAAAGGCCACAAAATTGCCTATTACGTTTCTGGTATTCTGCTTGTGGCTTCAATCTTCGGAATCTTAACCAAAGGCTTGCAATACGGCATTGACTTCAAGGGCGGTAAAGAGTTCGTTCTTGAGTTCGAGCAGCCCGTTGATGTCATTGATATTCGCTCCGAATTATCGGGTCCGCTGGATGGTACGCCGGTGGTTAAACTTTTCGGCTCACCGCAAGAGGTCTTGATCCGAACGGATAACCCTAAAAATATTTCTACGGTACAAACGCTCATTACCAGTACGATGTCGGAGGTGTATCCGGATAATCCGGCCACCGTTATCAAGACGGATATTGTTGGGGCCCGTTTTGCCGAAGATCTCAAACGGGGAGCGTTAAATGCTATTATATTTGCGTTGATTGTGATCTTTATTTACATCCTGATCCGGTTTAAAGACTGGACGTATTCGGCCGGCGCGGTAGCAGCCTTGTTTCACGATGTATTAATTGTCGTTGGGGTATTTACCTTCCTGTCGGACTTAGTACCGTTTAGTTTGCAAATGGATCAGTCAATAATTGCTGCCTTTTTAACGATTGTGGGTTACTCACTTAATGACACAGTGGTCGTTTTTGACCGTATTAGGGAAAACAGTCTGCTGTATAAAACGATGGATCACGATAAGATGGTCAACAGGAGTTTAAACGATACGTTAAGTCGTACCGTAATTACCTCTGTGACTACCTTTTTTGTGGTAACCATTCTATTTATATTTGGCGGGGAAGTTCTTAAAGGCTTTTCCTTTGCATTGATGCTTGGTGTCATTATTGGTACCTATAGTTCGTTGTTTGTAGCAAGTTCAACAGTTGTTGAAATTCAACGCTACCAAGAAAAAGCTTAACTATTATATTAACTCCTAATATTAACAAGCGGGGAGCAATCAAATGAATTTTAATGTATCAGAACGATATAATTGTGTTGTAATTGAATTTAAGGGCAATGTGATGGGTGGCCCTGATGCCGTTAAACTAAACGAGAAGCTTCACGAGCTTATCGAAGAGGATAGAACCAATGTCGTTGCCGATTTGGGTAAAGTTAAGTTTATGAACTCATCGGGATTGGGGATGCTCATAGGTGGGCTCACAACGATGCGTAAAGCAGGCGGAGATTTACGTATCGCTAATGCAACTGATAAAATCGAAAGCCTGCTTGTTGTTACCAAGTTGATTACCGTATTTAATCATTTTAAGTCGCTCGAAGAAGCGGTTAAATCATACGGTAATTCCAAAGAGGAAGAGTAATATATTTTAAATTTAATTTAGGAAAGGGGTGACTGGTCACCCCTTTTTTTATGTCAAATTGATATTATGGCCATTCGTGTTGTTGTAGGAGCCCAGTGGGGCGATGAGGGAAAAGGAAAAATAGTAGATCTGCTTAGTAAGGATGCTGATTATGTTGTTCGGTATCAGGGAGGCGCTAATGCCGGACATACCCTTGAATTTGATGACAAAAAAATTGTGCTGCACCTCATTCCATCTGGTATTTTTAATGGAGATGCGACTTGTATAATCGGCAATGGAGTAGTAATAGATCCTTTTGCACTGCTTGAAGAGATCAAAGAAGTGGAAGCGATCGGAGGTGATATTAAAAACCGGTTAAAAATAAGCAGCTCCGCTCATGTAATCCTACCGTATCACCAGTTGCTTGATCAGGTTAAAGAAGAACACCGCGGTGACGATGCCATTGGCACTACAGGACGAGGTATTGGTCCCGCCTATGTTAGTAAAGTTTCGCGCGTGGGAATTCGCATGTCAGATCTTTTGCATCCTAAAGCACTGAGTAAAAAGGTGCAAGATAATATTGTAGATATTAACGATGCTTTGCAGCACGTGTACAAACACCATCCCATTGAGGCTGAGACTATTATTGAGGATCTGCTGGAAGCCGCCGATACGTTACGACCGTATATTTCTAATACTTCCGAATTGCTGCATAATGCTATAGAAAAGGGCGATGAAATTTTGTTGGAAGGGGCACAGGGCAGTCTGTTGGATGTCGATCATGGCACCTATCCTTTTGTAACTTCTTCCTGTCCTACATCCGGCGGAGCATGTACCGGTTCAGCTATTCCGCCTACAGCTATCAATAAAGTGATGGGTATCACCAAAGCATATTGTACCCGCGTTGGTAATGGACCGTTTCCAACCGAATTGACAAATGATGCCGGCGAAAAACTGCGCGAAGCGGGTCAGGAATTTGGAGCTACCACCGGTCGTCCCCGCCGCTGCGGCTGGATTGACCTGGTTGCTCTTAAATATGCAGTGCGCCTAAATGGGATGAACGAGATTACGCTTACCAAACTCGATATTCTGGATGATTTTGAAGAGATCAAGCTGTGTACTTCCTATCGTGTTGATGGTGAAGAAACTGATATTTTTCCACTGGATCTTCCTGATATCGAGGATATTGAGCCTGTTTTTACGACTATGTCTGGTTGGAATGAATCGTTGGAGAACTGCGATAGTGTTGACGAATTACCAAAAGCAGCAAAAGACTATCTGCAATTTATAGAAGATTATTTGGGAGTTGAGCTGACTATTTTATCCAAAGGACCCAAGCGATCAGAGACTATAGTGCTTTAATTTTATGGTAGAAAAGTTTTGTAGAAAATGACTAATTGTTCTTGATATATATAGGGTGAATACCTTATATTTGGGACTCTTTGAAAACGGAAAATCCTCTTGTGTTAAAGCTACTGAGGACTCATTTTTAAAAGTTTTTTGAAGAACTTGACGTATTAGCGGGAGTAGCTCAGCGGTAGAGCATCTCGTTGCCAACGAGAAGGTCGCCGGTTCGACTCCGGTCTCCCGCTCTTTAGTAAAAGCTCTTGCAGTTCTCTGCAGGAGCTTTTTTTATTAACAAGTAGCTGGCTACATTTTGATCTGAGTACCTACTTCTACCACGCGATCTATCGGCAGATTAAAGTAGGCTGTTGCCCGCTGTTCATTTCTGACCATAATGCTAAATAGCCAGTCTCTCCATTTGGACATATCTGAATATTTTTTCTCGGTAGGTAGGATTTTCTCTTTACCAAGGAAAAAGGTGGTTTCTTTCATATTGAATGAAATTTCGTAATCTCCACGTGTTATTTTATCCAAGGATTTCGGAATATCTACATTCTCAGCAAATCCACTTTTTATTATTATTCTAAAAAATTTATCTGAAAGCTTTTCGACCGTAATTTTTTCTTCTTCTGGAACATAAGGTTGCTCGTCGGTATGGTTGACACTGAGTATCACAATGTTTTTATGTAGCACCTTATTGAATTTAACATTGTTTAGTAGGGCAGGAGGAGTACCTTCGGGATTAGAGTACATATAGATTGCGGTTCCTGCCACATCTTTAATTTTGTCTTCTTTGGTATCAACGTATTCTCCCATGTTATCCATAAATTCTTGTAGTGGAAGCTCACTGCTTTTGAGATGTTCGCCCAAAATGTTTCGGCCTTTTTTCCAAGTTGTCATCAAGGTAAATACGACGGCAGCTATGACCAGAGGAAACCACCCACCATCAGGAACCTTTATGATGTTTGCTCCCCAAAAGGCAAGATCAATGATCAGGAATAGCGTTGTGATGGCGATGGTAACCGTAAGTGACCAATTCCATCGAACAAAAAGTACAACCGCAAAGAGTAATGTTGTAAAGACCATGTCTGTGGTTACTCCCACACCGTAAGCTGCGGCAAGATTACTGGAAGATCCAAAACCAAGTACAAGGCCGATACAGGCAATCATCAAGGTCCAGTTGATTACAGGGAGATAAACTTGCCCGACTTCCTCGGCTGATGTCTGTTCAATTTTCATGCGAGGCACATATCCCAGTTGTACTGCCTGTCGGGTAAGAGAAAAAGCCCCGGAGATTACCGCCTGTGAAGCGATAATAGTGGCAGCCGTTGCGATAATAACCATGGGATAAAGTGCCCAATCAGGGCCCATCAAGAAGAAAGGATTGTTAACGGCTTCCGGATGTTGCAAAAGCAATGCACCCTGGCCAAAATAATTTAAAAGAAGTGAAGGTAGTACAATCCCGAACCAAGTGACTCGGATAGGGAGAAGACCGAAATGGCCAATATCCGCATATAGGGCTTCTCCACCGGTAACGACAAGAAAAACGGATCCTAAAACCAGGAAGCCTGAAGTTCCGTTAAGTAGAAAAAACTCTATCCCATAAACAGGATTGAGTGCACGAAAAACTTCGGGAGATCCCAGTATCTGGCTGATACCTAATGCGGCCAGTGTAAGGAACCAAATAGTGGTTATGGGACCGAACACTTTGCCAATTCCCGCCGTCCCATAACTTTGCACAAGGAAAAGTCCTATCAGGATTCCGAGGGTAATCGGAATGATATAGGGTTCAAATATGGGAGTAGCAATTTGCAAACCCTCTATAGCACTGAGAACTGAAATGGCAGGGGTAATCATACTGTCTCCGTAGAGTAGTGCAGCTCCGAAAAGTCCTGCAAGCACCAGCCAGCGCCTGTACCTGTTATCAGAATTTTTTGGCGTAATGAGGGCCGTTAAAGCAATTATACCGCCTTCGCCCTTATTATCTGCCCGTAAGATAAAAGCGAGATATTTTATGGAGATTACCAAAATTAGCGCCCAGAAGATAAGGGAAAGCACTCCAAGAATATTAGCTGAGGAGGTTGTTATGCCATAATCTTCATGGAAACTTTCTCGAAAGGCATATAAGGGACTGGTACCGATATCACCGAAAACAATACCAATTGCGGCTAGTGAAAGTCCCGCAAGTTTTTTTATTCCCTTTTGTTCTTCATCTGATTTATTATGTGACATCGCCCTCTCTTTTTTTAAAAATGTCCTACGGATAAGTACGGTTTTATCTTAATACAAACAACACCATTTATTGATTAAAGTATAAGCTCATTTGCGTTAAGTTAACAATTATCGTTAATGCTCTATTAAATATTGAATACATGATTTATTTTCGAGAAACAGGTATTGTAAAAGGTATTTGATTATTCCTTTCTTTTTTAATCAAAAAATAAGTTTCCATACTTAAAAGTTTTCTCTTTCTTAGAATATTATTCAGGAAATAATAAAAGATTATGGAAATTTTATATAGCCGTTTTGAAGAGCTTTTTGAACAATTTTTGGAAAAGCTTCCCGAACTTCTTTTTGCTTTAATTGTTCTTGTCCTGTTTCATTTCTTGGCAAAAGGCGGCCGAAAAGTTTACAAAAATATATTAGATAAAACGCCTCTCACATCATCGAATGTGAATTTCTTTGGGAAGTTAATTTATGCTCTCATTTTTCTTATTGGTATTCTTGTAGCGCTAAATATTTTGGGCTTATCCGGTATTGCGACCAGCATATTAGCCAGCGGTGGTATTACAGCTGTAATCTTGGGTTTTGCTTTTAAGGATATTGGCGAAAACTTTTTGGCGGGATTTTTCATGGCTTTTAGTCGTCCTTTTACGAACGGTGATCTTATAGAATCGGAAGGAGTTGTTGGTCGGGTACAGAATATTGAGCTACGGCATACCCATATTCGCATGGCCAATGGATGCGATGTGTTTGTACCGAGTTCGCAGCTCCTTGCCAAGCCATTGTATAATTATACGCGGGATGGACTCAGACGTGGATCATTTACGATTGGGATTGATTATCGAGATGATGCCACAAAAGCTTGTAAAATTCTTTTAGAGGTAATAAAGGGAAATGAACAAGCCGTAGATAAGCCTGAGCCAATGGTACAAACCACCGGCTTTATGCCAAACTTTGTAGAATTAACCGGTTATTTCTGGATTAAAGTGGATGTATCCAAACAGGAAGTTTTCTTGGCAAATATAAAATCAGAGCTGATGGATCAGACTCGGACGGCATTAGTACAAAATGATTTCACGTTTAGCTCCGAAGTATCTACCGCTGTAGATATGAGTGAAGTTAATGTGAGGCTGGATGATACTTCTGAACCACCAAAATAAATTAATCATTTGGTTCCACATACTCCGCTATTTTTATTAACTTTCCAATCACTGGAAACCAATTCTTATCAACTAGCTTAATGATCGACAAGCCACGCGATTATTGCGGCATTTTTGGGATGCAAAACCATCCCGACGCAGCCTTTCTCACCTATTATGGACTGCACGCACTACAACACCGGGGACAGGAATCAGCGGGAATTGTGACTTCTCATTACGATGAAGATCAAAACCGTTGGGTAATGCCTGCGCACCGCGATTTTGGCCTGGTGTTAAATGTATTTGATGATCAAAAGATCTTCGAAAAAGAACTTAAAGGCACTGCAGCCATTGGACATAATCGTTATTCTACAACAGGTGCAGCTAAAAACCCGGCTAATATACAGCCGTTCCGTGTTCATTATCGCAGCGGAAATATTGCGATAGGGCATAACGGAAATTTGGCGAATGCCAAGCAGTTACGTGAGCGTTTCAGGGAAGAAGGAGTGCTTTTTCAGAGTACCTCAGACACCGAACTTATTTTGCATCTCATATCCCATAGCAAAAAAGAAACACAGTTGGGACAGGTTTTAGATGCACTTGAGCAGGTTGAAGGTGCCTACAGCTTGGTGATGCTGACCGACGATAAATTGATTGCAGTTCGCGATCCCAATGGATTTCGTCCGTTGGCGCTGGGAAAAGTTGACGGTTCCTATTGTGTGGCCAGCGAAACCTGCGCGTTTGATATTATTGACGCAGAATTTATCCGCGACATTGAGCCTGGAGAGGTGCTGGTAATGGATCAGGATGCAACGTCTGATTCCGAGCCGGAATCTTACCATCTGGATGCAGAATACGGTACTGATACCAGCCAGTGCATTTTTGAGTATGTATATTTCTCACGTCCCGATAGCAAGATATTTGGCGAAAATGTAGATAAAGTCCGTCGAAATTTAGGTAAGTATCTGGCTAAGGAGCATCCTATTGACGAGGTCATTCAAAATGTACCCGGTGATAAAAAACCGATTGTAATTTCGGTACCTGACTCGAGCAATACGGCCGCATTGGGGTATGTTCATGAAAATCAGAAATTAGGGCACAGGTGCAAGTTTGAAATCGGGCTTATCCGTAACCATTATGTGGGGCGTACCTTTATATCACCGGGACAGGAATCCCGCAATCAAAAAGTGCGCACCAAGTTTAATACGGTGCAGGGCGTGATAGAAGGCCGTTCGGTTATTATTGTGGATGACTCTATTGTACGTGGAACGACATCGCGCTATTTGGTTAATATGATCAGACAGGATAATCCTGCCGAAGTTCACTTTTTGGTGAGTTCACCGCCTATCATAAGTCCTTGTTATTATGGGATGGACTTTCCTACTCCTGAGGAATTAATGGCTAATCGTTTTAATCAAGATATTGATGCAATGGCCAAAGAAATTGGGGTGGATAGCCTCAGGTACTTGTCGCCCGATGGGTTGGTAAATGCTGTAAAAGAGGCCAATGTATCCCCCAAAGGATATTGTACGGCCTGCTTTACCGAAGAGTATCCCGTACCGGTTAATTTTGGCATCGAAAAAGAAGAAAACGAAATTATATAATGCCTTTCAAAAAAGCTGACTTCGTCACGAGTGCGCCTTCGCTGGATGTTTGCCCGGATCCCTATTTTCCAGAGATCTGTTTTGCGGGCCGCTCCAATGTAGGAAAATCATCACTGATCAACGCTTTGGTCGATCATAAGGGATTGGCACGGACCAGTAACGTACCGGGCAAAACGCAGCAGATGAATTATTACCAGGTGGATGACAAAATATACTTGGTTGATCTGCCTGGATTTGGTTATGCCCAGGTATCGAAAGAAGAACGGGAGCGTTGGGGACGGGATATACGCGATTACCTGTTGGAAAGATCGACGCTTCGCTTAGTACTTCACTTGGTGGATATCCGTCATGAGCCCAGCGACCTTGATGAAGAGTTTTTCTACTGGCTGGGGACGAATCGAATGCCTTTTGCTGTGGTCCTATCCAAGGCCGATAAACTTTCCTACAATAAACAGCAGCAATCCAAATTTCGGTTAAAACGGATTTTGGATGATATGAATATTGAAGTGCCTGTTATTGTTAGTTCTACCAAAGACAAAAAAGGGATAGGTGAAGTCAAGAAACTAATAACTGAATTCGCTGAATTTTAAACTAATCAAAATTCCACATACCCATGCCATTTAAAGTTTTACTGTTAGATAACGTTGATGAACTCTGCGAAAAAGTTTTTGAAGAACGCGGAATTGAAGTAGTTCGAAATCATAATTTAAGCGGACAGGAGCTGTTTAACGAAATAAAATCGTATGATGGTATTGTGGTGCGGAGTTCAACAGATGTAACACCGGAAGTATTAAGAGCTGCGGAGAATTTAAAGGTTGTAGGTCGTGCCGGAGTAGGAGTTGATAATATCGATATTGAGGCTGCTACCGCGCGAGGGGTGTTGGTTATGAATACGCCCGATGGAAATACGATTTCTACCGCAGAACATACGTGTGGAATGATTCTTTCTCTGGCACGGAATATACCGCAGGCAGTTAACAAAGTTAAAAGCGGCGGATGGGATCGGAAAAAATACATGGGTACCGAAGTCCATAACAAAACACTTGGTATTGTGGGATTAGGTAAAATAGGCGGTGAAGTAGCCAAGCGTATGCAGGAATTTGGGATGACCATTAAGGCCTATGATCCTTTTGCATCAGTTGAGAAGGCTGAAAGTCTGGGCGTAGAACTACTTGAGTTGGATGAACTACTCGCTAAGGCCGATTTTCTTACGGTTCATACTCCATTGAATGAGAAGACCAAGAATATGATTTCAATGGAAAATGCAGATCAGCTCAAAAAAGGAATGTACCTGGTGAATTGTGCCCGGGGCGGAATTTATAAAGAAGGGGATTTGATTACGCTCATTGAGGAGGGATATGTCGAAGGTATTGCACTGGATGTCTATTCCAGCGAGCCTCCTACTGAAGAACTTTATGATTTGTTAAGGCATCCTCAAATAATTACAACCCCGCATCTTGGTGCTTCTACTGAGGAAGCGCAGGAAAAAGTGGCCGAGCAGATTGCACATCAGATGGCCGATGCGTTGGAGCAAAAAAGTTTTAAGGGAAGCCTGAACGGTAAATCGATCTCGCTGATCACCAATAAAGAGGTGCAGCCGTATCTAAAATTGGCTGAAAAACTGGGAAGCGTTGCTATTCAGCTGGCGCCCGAGCATGCTAATGAATTTTCCTTTGAATATAGCGGTACATGCACCAAATTTGCAGATGTATTAACCGATTCCATCCTGAAAGGGATTCTTTCGCACCATGTAAGTGAGTCAGTGAATTTAATTAATGCCCGCCACTATGCTGAAGAACGTGGACTGAATATCCGTGAAACCACCGTCAGTCAGACAAAAACATTTAACGACTTGATAACTATCAAGTTGGATGAGGGAGCTGATTACAAAAGGATTTCTGCTACCGTGTTTGGTGAAAATGATTATCGTATTGTAGAGATTGACGGATTTGGCATTGAGCTGCGTCTTGAGGGAGATATCATCATGTATCAAAATGTAGATAAACCCGGAATGCTGGCCTCGGTCAGTGGTACGTTGGCAAATCAAGATATTAACATCGCTAATTTGAGTTTGGGGCGAACCCAAAAAGGAGAGAATGCTATTACGGCGGTTTCAGTGGATAAAAGTATGTCGGATGAAGAATTGAAGCCCATTCTTGGACTCGAAGGCATCAGAGCATTGCAATATATTAGTTTATCTACGAACTGATTATTGTTAACTGTTAAATAGAATTTAAGTCATGCATATTGATCATATTGGTATAGCGGTTGATGATTTGGAGAAAGCGGTAGAAACCTACGAGAAGCTTTTGGACGGAGAGTGCTATAAGCGCGAAGTCGTAGACAATCAAAAAGTAGAAACAGCTTTTTTTGAAACAGGTCAGTCTAAAGTAGAGCTGTTGGGTGCTACAAGTCCTGATTCTGTGATCGCCAAATACGTCGCTAAAAAAGGCGAAGGAATGCACCATGTGGCTTTCGAGGTGGATGATATCCATGCTGAACTGAAACGGTTATGCGAAGAAGGATTTACCGTATTAAGTGATGAGCCCAGCCGTGGGGCTGACAACAAATTGGTGGCTTTTGTACATCCCAAAGATAACCATGGGGTGCTGGTGGAATTGTGCCAATCTGTTGAAGAATAGGTTGAGTTTTGCCACCGACAGCCCTATCTTAAGCAATCCTATTTCGGGACGTGGCTCAGCCAGGTAGAGCACACGACTGGGGGTCGTGGGGTCGCTGGTTCAAATCCAGTCGTCCCGACTTTACAAGCCTTCTGATAGCTTTTAGAGCTGTTAGAAGGCTTTTTTGTTTGATGAAGTTTTGCCAGAGTAATAGTGGTTATTAGTGTAATATTCATTATTCTCTAAAAGACGACCCAATAAAGAAGCAGTAGAATTATCATAATCCATGCTGCAATTTGAATACTTAGCGGTTGGCTCGGGAACTCATATCCACAAATGGGGCATACGTCTGCATCGGCATCCACTTCTACTGCACAACTGGGACATTCTTTCTCATTCATAGCATTTCTAAAAGATCTTCAGCTTGCCTATTATTGGATTGAATTTAAGTAATACAAGGTAGTACTAAAATGAAAATTCAGACCTCTGCCGAAATAACGTCATTAAAATGTGATGGGCAAGATATTGAGGTTAGTGAACATCATAACATTGACTTGGAGTTTTCGGCGATCGATACCGGTGGTGGATTTAAAGATCCTATGCTTGACTTTTCTATTCCGTTAAAAAAATCAATTGAATGGAATGAGGAGCAGCCTAACCTTAGCCTGATACTGGCCGATCCAAACAATGAAGATAAGAAAGTTAGCTTCTCATTTAATGGGGAGATAACAGTTAAGAACCATCAGATTAATGGACGGATTAAAGAAGATCAGCTCAGCCGAGAAGTCATTGGGTTCGTTTTAAATCTGTTACGCTAATTGAAGTGGTCCTTAAATAGTTTTCGGCTGCGATATTTAACATAGCGATCTTCAACTGTGTGGGAGGCGCGAGGCGTTGTGCGCCTAATCTCATAAAGTAATTCTTTTGCTTCTTCATTTCGGTCAAATTCTAGTAATATATTAGCGTACAGCATTTTGTTTGTGGGATTTTCAGGAGCAATCTCCAAGGCCTTCTCAACAAGCTCCAATGCCTTATCTTTTGACGGCCAACCCATTACAATAGGAATGTGGGGAGAATAAAAGTGCACTTGGGCTAAAATGCGATATCCCCCTCCATCTTGGTATTTGGGATTTTTTTCAATGATGTCTTCACAAATTCTCCGCAACTTTTTTGAGACGCCACTTGTAGCTGCCCGGGCAAAGCTATGTACATCTGCCCATCGTCCGATATTGGCGGCATACCAGAATTTAATGGGCACTGAATCGGGATAGCGCTCAATCATTTTCTCACCCAAATTTCGTCCCTTTTCATATACATCTTTTTGCTGATTTTCTGAGAGCCCGGTAAACATCCCCTTAAAATAATACGCTTTAAGTAAGTAAATAGCTGACTCTTCGGGGTTAATATTTTGCTCCAAAGCGGATTCAAATAAATCAATAGCCCAGTTAATATTGGTAGGATCTGCTTTGAAGGAATCAGCATTGGCATCTCTTTGGTGGTAGAATTTTTTGCCACGATCAAATGTGGATTGCCCCATCAAGTCAGTGAAAGAAATTGCTAAAAATAATCCACATGAAATTATTGTAGCAATGGATATTTGCTGGTTTCTGGAGTAAGGGTTTTGATAGAACTTGGTTGCCATCAATGGATTTAATTAATTGAAAATGATGGGGGTTTAACAAGATCACAAAAAGAAGTATGACGTATTCTTTGATCGAATGCAATCAAAGGATTAAATAAAATAAATGTATTGCTGGAACAAAGTATATGATATTTTGTACATATAGATGGAGTTGCTATTGAATCTATGTTGATGTTGGCTCGGGAGTAAAATCCTGAACTAAAAAGAATCGACCCCATGTATATTATTGATCACGACAAGCAGGTTTCCCTTATAAATGAGATGAAACAATTGCGAAAGGACAGCAAAAAGTATGAGGTTTATTATCATCATCCCTATACCAACCAGATGTGGAAAAGCTTTTTCCCGCGCGCAAATGGAGATGAGCTGGGCCCCAAACTATTGCGCCATGAACCCGTGCCCTCCGATATTAATGAACGGCTAAACATTTGTTTAAGCGAAGATGCTCCGGAAAATGCTATTGGTTTAGGTATTGAATGGTCGGCACGACCCGAAATTTGGCCTGATGTTATTCAGGCGTTGGAAAATCGCTATTCCCATTTTGATCGTAATCAGCTTAAACTTTTTCTGGATAACCTTCATCTGGATGAGGCCAAGGAAAAAATGCCTGCCGAGGTTTCAGAAGACGATGCAAAAGAAAATGAAATTACAGAAGATAAAGTCGGTAATTTAATCTGGCGATCACGAAAAATTCGGGTGAAACGGTTTTTTGTATTAGGGTAATTGCGTTAATTTTTCACTTCTTTTTCACAGTTGGCCGGTAATATCATTTTTATAAGCGATGGCTGCATATTCTGCTACTTTCTCATCTTAAAATATTAGCCGTTAACGGATATTACTTCCGCAGATGTTGTCTGAATCTTTTGTAATATTTTGACGAGCAGTTTTAGCTCGTTTTTCATTCCTACAGCTCATAATTATGTAGACCCTATCGGCAGCAAAGCTACGGGTAGTCTGTGTACCAATTATGGAATTAACCCCAGTTACAATACATAGCTAGTTGTTAAATCCATAATTTTAGGTATATGGAGGGAATCTTTAGTTCAGATTGTTATACAAAGACGTTAACTTTGGGTATATAAAATCGTAGATTTTTAAGGTAAATAATTGTGATGATTCAAGAATATCTAAATTCAGTAGAAAACTTTATTGTTGTTGGAGATCGTGTACTTATTAAACCGCGAGATATGGAAACAACAACAAAAAGTGGACTTGTGTTACCTGCAACAGTAAAGGAGAAGGCAGATATCCATAGTGGCTATGTTGTTAAAACGGGTCCGGGTTACCCCATCCCTTCTAATGAGGTAGATGAAGCCTGGAAAGAAACAAGCCAGACGAAGTATATTGGCATGCAGGCCGATGAAGGGGACTTGGCTATCTTTTTAAAAGATAAAGCCCATGAAATTGAGTTTGAAAACGAAAAGTATTTAATTTGTCCGCACGCTGCTATTTTACTGTTGATTAGGGATGATATGACGCTTTAGGAATGATTTTATAATGATTGGGTTTTTAATTTTCGTATCATTTTGTTAACCGTTAACGAAATAAGTTGAATATGGACCGCCGCCAATTTTTATTCCGCTCTTCATTGCTGGCAGCCGGTGCTGCCCTTCCGTTTAAATCACTTTTTGCCAGTAGCCAGGGTGGTTTTAATACACTTCGCCGTAATGTGGGTTATTTTACTGAACGAGGTGGCACTATAGGTTGGTTAGCATCGTCGGATGCGATGGCGGTTATAGACTCCCAATATCCGGAGACCGCTAAAAATTGCCTGAACGGTCTGCGTGATAAAACGGATCACCCTTTAAATCTGCTGATTAATACGCACCACCATGGCGATCATACCGGTGGAAATCCGACTTTTAAAGGAGTGGCTGAAAAGATGGTAGCACATGAAAACGTTCCGAAACTGATGAAGAAAGCAAACAAAGAAAGTGAGGACGGAGGTAATACTGCTTTTCCTGAGACCACCTATTCTAAGAATTGGAAAATGGATCTGGGAGATGAAACTATCCATGCCAAATACTATGGTCCCGGACACACGAGCGGGGATTCAGTGGTTTATTTTGAAAAAGCCAATGTCGTGCACATGGGAGATTTGGTGTTCAATCGGATGAATCCCTATACCGATCGCCCATCAGGAGCATCAATGCAAAATTGGACGAAAATTTTATCAGCGGTTGCAGATGAGTACCCTTCTGATGCTGTTTACATTTTTGGTCATGCCAAACCCAAATATGGCGTCACCGGTAAAAAAGAAGATCTTGGGGTGATGAGAAATTATCTTTCAGCTGTATTGGATTATGCTCAGAAAGGGATTGATCAGGGATTGAGCAAAGAAGAGATTACCAATAAGAAATCACTCGAAGAGTTTGACCATTTTTTATATGCTGATTTTTGGACCCTCTCTGATAATCTTGGCGTAGCATATGAGGAACTAACACAATCGTAATTATGGCTGACCTGAATAATTCAACGAGAGAAAAGAGATCTGAAGAGTCCCGTCAGTGCACGTATTGTGGTGCTAAAGCTCCGTTGGTTTGGGTGCACGGACACGGCCAATGTGCTAATTGTGGAATTAATGTCGAGGAGTGTTGCCAGGGCGAAACCTGTCAGATGGATTAATGCTATTCTACAAAAGCTTCTTTTTCAATAGAAAAGATTCGCTCACAGAGGCTCAGCTCATCAGGATTATTGGAAGCAATAATAATCAGCTTTTCAGGGGCATCAAATGCGGTAACAATTTCTGTGATAAGGTTTCGTCCCTCTTCATCCAGGTTGGAACCGGGCTCATCCAAAAGTAAAATATCGGGGTCATAAAATAAGGCCGAGGCCAGCCGCAGCCGTTGCTGCTGTCCCGTTGACAGCTTTCCAAACGGTTGATCAATAGCATGTTGAAGTCCTACCTTTGGGATCCACAAATCAATCGTTTTAACAGAATCCGACTGGTGCCGCATCTTTGAGATGAATTCCAGATTTTCGCGACAGCTTAGTTCATTATAAAGATTGATATAAGGAGCCGCATATCCCAATTTGTTTTTAAGAGCTGTTTTATTGAGTACAGTTCCATTATCTTCCCATGCGATATCTCCTGAACTTGGGGGCAAAAGTCCGCCGAGACATTTCAGGAAAGTTGATTTTCCTGAACCGTTAGATCCGGCAATGCCAAGGGCAGTTGACTGGTGATCAAAGGAGACATCCGAAAAAACAGTATTCGGACCAAAAGACTTTTTTAGCTGTTTAACAGATAGCGTAATCATAGGCCAAAGGTAATAAGGGATCATCAAATCCTAAATGAAAACTTTGACAGGCTGCTTTTTTAAACTCGTTACCTATTAATGGAAAGGAAATTTCAAAAGATTCTCAGGATTTAACATATTGAGCCGTTCTTAGGTTGTATTGCCTTTCGTTAGACGATATATTTCCCAAAAATTATGAAACAAATCATCCAGCAAATAACGCAAAGATTAATTGATCGTTTACCTGAAAACGATCAGTATTATACGGTTGAAGAACTTCGTTCGTGGGAGTTCCCTTCTTTTATTGTTCGCCGCATCAGTGTGGAGCTAAAGCGTAATCTTTCTGATTCGATGAACATCCCCAAGACGGATTGGGCCAATACCAGTGCTGATGCCGTGCTCGATGCCTGGCAAAAATTTATTGATGCTATTCAAGATGAAGCCCGTCTACCGGCCAGTTATGGGCAGGCAGTTATTGAAACCGCAGTTTCGGATATCATAGAAATGTTGGTTCAGCCGCGAAAGAATGTGCCCGACATTATCTTTGGAGCTAAGGATGAGCTTTCGGCAGAGCGGCTGAACCAACGACTAAAGGCAGTTGTCGTTTATCGGCATTTTGCTGTTGTTCTTTCTCGATATATGCAGAAGAAGGATTTACAAGCACTGAGTAAAGAGCGTTGCTCAGCTATTATTGCTCAGGCTGATGAGAAATTAACTTCTGGGTATTCTCCATTAAATTGGGCTCAGATGCTAGAGCCCCTTTTTCAGCTGCAGGATGATGGCATCGATACCAATTTGCTCCGACTATTTTTTGAAGATAAAAAGATGCCCCGGATTGCCCGAAAGTTCGACTTGATGAATACAGTTCTTAGCCGAGCCGAATTTATCGAAGTACTTTCATCACCAGAATTGCTGGACTTTGATGGGTACGAAGACGATCAATCCTCGCTATTTGAGGATCAACTGCCTGCACAAGAAGATGATAATACCCAAACTCTTGTTTCAAAAGAAAAGGATAAATCAGAACAGCAAGCCGAAGGTAATGAACTACAGGAATCTGAAGATGAACAGCTAAAACCTGATGAAACAGAAGAGATAGAAGATGAAAAGAATGATTCGTTAAATACAGTTTTTGAGGGGGAATCTGAGGAAGAAGAGGATAAGGAAGCAATATCAGGAAGTGAGGACAATGAAAAAGAAGACAAAGATGAGGAGATTAAGAAACAAGATGATTCCGAAAAGATAGAAGAAGAGAAACAAAAAGATTCTTCATCGGAACAAGATCCTCCATCTACAGATGAACAAGAAGAATCGAAAACAGACACAGAGATTACCTCCGGATCTGCAGAAGATACCCCTATGTGGATGCGCTATATGAGTGATGAAGAGATCGAGGAGTATAAAAATGAGCATGGGGCTGAAGAAGATGAAGAAGTTGATGAGGATGGATTTATTGATGAACCTATTATTGATTTGACAAAGGAAAATGCTTCGGATGAGGAGATCAATAACCTCCGTGACATGCTATCGGATGACGAGGAACTATTTGTGGAGGAGATCTTCCGCGGTTCTGACCGTGCTTTTGATCAGGCGATTGAGGATATTGCTGCCTACGATAGCTGGCGTGATGTTAGTAAGTATATTGAGAATGATATTTTTAAACGCAACTTAGTTGATATGTACTCTGAGGCGGCGGTAGATTTTACCGATCGGCTCCAGAGTTATTTTTTAGAAAAAAATCGCAATAAACAAGAAAATTAGATGGCTTCGGACAAAAAGGTAGAGCGACTAAAACAAAAACGTAAAGATGCGCAAAAGGGCGGAGGCGAAGAGCGAATCCAAAAGCAACATGACAAGGGAAAGCTGACGGCGCGAGAACGTATTGACATTTTACTGGATAAGGGATCATTTGAAGAAATTGATCCCTATGTAAAGCATCGCAGTCACAAATTTGGTCTCGAAGACAAAAGAATAGACGGCGATGGAGTAGTTACCGGATTTGGAAAGGTTCACGGTCGACCAATCTACGTATTTAGTCAGGATTTTACTGTCTTTGGGGGATCGCTGTCGGAGACACATGCCGAAAAGATTTGTAAAGTTATGGATATGGCGATGAAAAATGGTGTCCCCATCATTGGACTTAATGATTCAGGCGGCGCGCGTATTCAGGAGGGGGTGTCCTCGCTGGGCGGCTATGCCGAAGTTTTTTGGAGAAATAGTATGGCATCGGGCGTAGTGCCCCAATTTTCAGCAGTAATGGGACCTTGTGCCGGTGGAGCAGTCTACAGTCCGGCACTTACCGACTTCGTATTTATGGTCAAAAATACGAGCTATATGTTTGTTACTGGTCCGAATGTGGTGAAGACCGTAACGCACGAAGAGGTCACCTCTGAAGAATTAGGCGGGGCCAGTGCTCATGGTTCAAAATCGGGTGTAGCACACTTTACGGAAGAGAACGATGCCATCTGCTTACAGCAACTTCGCAAGCTTTTAACGTATGTGCCACAAAACTGTGAGGAGAAACCTCCACGAGAAGAATCTCAAGCGCCTGACTCTGCCAAGGCTAAAAAGTTGGATGATATTGTCCCCGATAATCCCAATAAACCTTATGATATAAAAGAAGTTATTGAGGGTATTGTGGATAAGGATTCGTTCATGGAAGTCCACGAGCATTATGCGACCAATATTGTAGTAGGCTTTGCTCGAATTGATGGTCGCAGTGTAGGTGTTGTGGCTAATCAGCCGCTTTCACTGGCCGGGGTACTCGATATTGATGCCTCGTTGAAAGGCGCTCGCTTTGTTCGTTTTTGTGATGCATTTAATATTCCATTGATAACGTTTGAAGATGTGCCCGGATTTTTACCCGGCACTGATCAGGAGTGGGGCGGTATCATAAAACACGGTGCCAAGCTGTTGTATGCTTTTTGTGAGGCAACAGTACCCAAGATGACAGTAATTACCCGTAAGGCATACGGTGGTGCGTATGACGTGATGAATTCCAAGCATATTCGAGCGGATTATAACGTGGCTTGGCCAACGGCCGAAATTGCAGTTATGGGACCAAAGGGAGCAGTTGAGATTATCTTCCGGAAAGAGATTGAGGCTGCTGACGATCCTGAAGCCAAAGAACAGGAGCTGGTCGATTATTATAAAGAGGAGTTTGCACATCCGTACAAAGCTGCTGAACGAGGATTTATTGATAATGTAATCCTGCCCAGCGAAACACGCGAAAAGTTGATTCGCGCCCTGGAGGTTTCCGAAAATAAGGTAGACCAAGTGCCCCAGAAGAAGCACGATAATCTACCTTTGTAGATAGTTGAAAGCTTATTGAAACTAAAAAATACCTGGCACTTTCAAGGTGTCGGGTATTTATATTTTAGGACTTACAAATTAAATCCTCAGCTATTTTTGCAGAAGAAAGTACGCCCGGCAGTCCTGCTCCGGGATGGGTGCCTGCTCCTACAAAAAACAAGTCATCTACATCTTCGGATTTGTTATGGGGACGAAACCAAGCGGATTGCGTAAGAATAGGTTCTACCGAAAAGGCCGATCCTTTGTAGCTGTTGAGCGTATTTTTAAAATGCAGGGGATCAATGTGATGTTCAACGATGATGTTTTCTTCGAGGTCGGGAAGATAGTTCTCCTCCAGGAATGAAATAATGGCATCGCGGTACGGTTTGGCTTTTTCATTCCAGTCGGTGCCGCTGTCTAAATGGGGAACAGGAGAAAGTACATAAAATCCTTCACAGCCTTCGGGTGCTAGTGAGGGATCGGTCTTAGTTGGCATGTGCAGATACAGGGAAAAATCCTCAGCCAGTTTTTTATCATGAAATATGTCGGAGAGCAGTTCTTCGTATCTCTCACCCAAAATAATATTGTGGTGCTCAAGTTCGGAATCCAGGTATCGTTTTTTTGTTCCAAAGTAGATCACAAAAAGCGACATGCTGTATTTGGTCCGCTCAATTTTACTGTTTGTCCACGTTGATCGTTTGCTTTCAGGGATCATATTGCGGTACGTGAATGCCACATCCGCATTGGATACCACTTGGTCTGCCGAATGCACGCTGCCATCGCTTAGTCGAATGCCATCCGCTTTGCCATTGGTAATTGTGATTTCATCCACCTCGGCATTGTAGTGCATTTTACCGCCCTGTTCTTCAATCAACTGAACTAAAGCATTTACAATTGAGCCGGTGCCCCCCATGGCATAATGCACCCCCCATTCGCGCTCCAGATAGTGTATCATGGCATAGATGGATGTGGTATCGAAAGGATTGCCGCCTACCAGCAGGGGATGAAAAGAGAAAACCTTGCGCAGGAAATCATTTTCTATGAATTTTGCGATATATTTGTAGACTGTTTTGTGGGATTGTAGCCAGATGAGGTCGGGCACTACTTTGATCATATCCCATAGACTTAAAAACGGTTGGTCGGCCAGTTCAACAAATCCTTTATTGAAAATTGCTTCGGTAGTCTTTAGAAACCTTGTGTAGCCTTCCTTGTCTGCAGGGTTCCACTGCTCAATTTCGTTTAACACAAAATCATGGTCGCCATTGTAGTCAAACTTTTTGCCTTCGGCATTAAATATTCGGTAAAAAGGATCACAGGGCACGAGTTCAAAATAGTCCTCCCGTTTCTCCCCAGCTGCTTCAAAAATTTCATCAAACAAAAATGGGGCGGTAATAACAGTCGGTCCCCCGTCAAATTTAAAGCCGTCTATCTCATAGACGTACGCGCGTCCTCCTGGCTTGTCGCGTTTTTCAAAAACTTCTACTTCGTGTCCTTGTGATAACAGTCGAGAAGCGGTAGCAAGTCCGCCAAAGCCGCTGCCAATGACAATTATTTTTTTCTTCATCTGTATGTATTAAATGGGATTAATGCAGATGCTACAACCATTAAACGGGATCAATGCATTCCGACAGATAGAAAATTTTTTAAAAATTAATTTTCTATCTGTTTTACGTAGCCACTGAAGCCTTGCCTTTTAAGTTGGCGCTGTTTTTTACGGGCGTTATTTTTATCGGTATAAATACCGTGATACACGCGGTACACTGTTTTGCTACTCATATTTATTTTTTCAACTCGGGCACCGCGAATTTTTCGGGCATGAGATCGCGCTTGATGCTCGTGGTTAAATGAGGCGAGTTGCACAGTATACGTAGGTACTTTTAAATTGGTTACCCTTGAGTTTTTGAGATCTCCTTCTAACAGAATCAATTCCACAGGAGCAGTACCGGGTCCAAGCATATTAATTTTCTCAGCGGCTTTTTTAGACAGGTCGATAATACGATTTTTAGCGTAGGGCCCACGATCGTTAATGCGAACAGTAACAGATTTTCCATTATCCAGATTCTTGACTTTGACAACGGTATTAAAGGGAAGGGTCCGGTGGGCGGCTGTAAGGCCGTACATGTCGTAATTTTCACCGTTTGCTGTTAATTTGCCGTCAAAGTTGGGGCCATACCAGCTTGCTGTCCCTTCTTCAATTTTCTCACCCGCTCCTCGGGATTTGGTAGCATCATCAGTTTCCCCAAAGCGTGAGCTGGTTCCGCAAGAACTTATGAATAAACTGATTGCTAAGATGAATATGGGAAAATATCGCAAGATTACTCTGTCTGAAGTTTAATGAATGTACTAATATATTTTCACAGGATATAAAAATCCACACTATTTATGGTAAAAACTGAGCAAAGATTTAGTAACTAATTGTAGATTATTTTGTTTCGCTCAAATAATAAAAGGAAGGGAAATAATGAGCCGATGACTGGATTCGAACCAGCGACCTATTCTTTACGAGAGAATCGCTCTACCCCTGAGCTACATCGGCTTTAGAGGTGTTCCAATATAACTACTATGCTGCTTTGATAGCAAGCCTGAGAAGAAAAATTAAATTGGAGATCGAACGGGCTCTTGTCTATCTTCGATGATCAAAATAAGAATATATGGAAGATTATATAGCAAGCTATCCCGCTACATTTTACTTAGTCGTTACCAACGTGGTTGTATCGCTGGGTGCTCTTTATCTATATCCTAATTTTATTGAGAAAGGATATTTAAAACCCTATCGGACCGTCAGAGAAAACAGCTGGTATGAACTTATCACATCGGGATTTTTGCATGCCAATTTGGGTCACCTTTTTGTGAATATGTTCACCCTATATTTTTTCGGTCCTATAATGGAGCGGATATTAGGTGGTGGTTACTTTTCGGGATTGTATTTAACAGGACTTATTGTGGCCGGAATCCCCTCAGTCATAAAATTTAAGGATAATCCCAACTATGCTACTTTGGGTGCCTCGGGAGCGGTAGGATCAGTTCTTTTTGCCTTTATTTTTCTATTTCCGATGGAAAAAATTTACTTAATGTTGATACCCATTCCCATCCCGGCATTTGTTTTTGCAATTCTCTATTTAATATACAGCATGTACGCCAGTAAACAGGAGCGTGGCAAGATAAATCACGAAGCCCATCTCGCAGGGGCTCTTTGGGGTATTTTATATCTTGTGATTTTTGTTCCAAATACGATTGATCATTTTCTAACCGTATTCAGGCTGCTTTAATATTCGAATCTGTTTAACTGTTCTCTTTTCTAAATGTTTTCATGAAATTTATCAGTGCTTCTACGCTTTCCATCGGACATGCATTATACATGCTGGCCCGGATTCCACCCACACTGCGATGTCCTTTTAACGTATACAGGTCCTGCTCTTCTGCCTCCGATAAGAATTTGGCTTCTAGCTCTTCGGATGGAAGTCTAAAAGTGGCGTTCATCAGTGAGCGAGAATCTTTTTCTACGGCACCTCGATAAAAATCATCCCGATCAATTTCGTTGTAAAGCAGTCCGGCTTTTTCTTCATTGAAGGATTTAAAGTATTCCAAGCCGCCTTTGTCCTGAATCCATTCCAATACCAGATTAACCATATACACATTAAAAACCGGTGGAGTATTGAAGATTTTTTCCGCATGCGTTTGATACCGCAAAATGGTTGGTACGTCTTCGGTATTTGCTTTCTGCAAGAAATCTTTATGGATAATAACTACAGTTACTCCTGCGGGACCAATATTTTTCTGAGCGCCCGCATAAATGATTCCGTAACGGGAAACATCTATGGGCTTGGATAAAAAGTCCGATGAAGCATCACAAACCAATGGTACGCCATTTGTTTCAGGTTCTTTGGGGAATTGAGTGCCCGCGACGGTGTTGTTTGAGGTAAAGTGGACATAGGCGGGATTATCGCTGAAGCTCAGCTCATCGTCGGTTGGTACGCGATCATAACCGGTTTCACTACTGTTGTAAGGGCGATGTACATTCCCAAAAACTTTTGCTTCTTTAATTGCTTTGTTTGACCAGCGTCCCGTGTCGATATAGTCGGCTGTTTGATTATTCTCTAAAAAGTTAAATGGTACCATCATAAACTGGGAACTGGCACCACCTTGGAGAAACATGATTTCAAAATCGTCACCAAGGTTTAACAAGTCTCGAATACGTGCTTTTGCTTGTCGGTCAATCTCGGTGTATTGGGTGCTTCGGTGGCTAATTTCCATCACCGACCGACCCATATTTTGAAAGTCGGTAAGTTCTGATTTTGCTTTCTTAAGAACTTCGAGTGGAAGTGTTGCAGGGCCTGCACTAAAGTTGTGAACACGTTTCATAGGTGGATAAGATAAAATATTAATAATTAAAAAGTGTGAACGAGTAGTCCTGATCGTAGTTTCGGTTCAAACCAAGTCGATTTGGGTGGCATCAGTCGGCCTTCATCAGATACTTCTACCAGTTCCTCGATGCTTGTAGCGTACATACTGATAGCCAATTCGGCCGTTCCATTATCTACAAGTTTTTCTAACTCTTCTGTACCTCGTATTCCTCCGACAAACGAAATATTTTCGTTACGACGAGGATCACTTATATCTAGCAATGGAGAAAGTACAAACTCTTGCAGTCTATGTACATCGAGTTCTTGAACGCTGTTTGGGTTATTATCCAATGGCAGTTCCATGCTGCACCAGTTACCATCAATATAAATGCTAATAGTCCCCTTTTCGAATGGTTTTGGGTCAGCATCCGGAGAAAGGTTAAATTTACCCTTCAGTACGCTTAAAAAATTATCAGGGATAGTATGAACAACCCTATTGTAGGGCAGAATATTCATATTCGACATGGGAAAAATTACAGCCGGAAAGAAGTTATATTCTTCATTGCCAGTATGATCAGGATTATTTTTCCGTTTCTGTTTTGCTGCGCGAGAGGCACTTTTACACCGGTGATGACCATCAGCAATGTATAAATGAGAGATTGATTCAAATGCTTTGACAAATGCTTCGGTTTTGTCGGCTCGCCACAATTTATGGATGACTCCATCAGAAGCTTCGAATTCGAAAAGAGGTTCTCCCCTTATCGTTTCTTCGATGAGGTTTTCGGTTTCTCGATCATCTTTATAGGTCAACATCACCGGTTCGGCGTGGGCCTGCTGCGTGAGGATATGTCGCATACGGTCATCCTCTTTGGCGGGACGTGTCAGTTCGTGTTTTAGTATTACTTCATTGTCATAGTCTTCTACCGAAACGCACGCAAAAATACCGGTCTGAGGCCGTCCGTTTCTTATTAATTGATAAATATAGAGCTGTGGCTGTTTTTCTTGTTTAAGCGTATCGTTTTGCAGAAACTTATTCAGGTTTTCGGCTCCTTTATCATATACTTCATCATCATGCGGATCGGTTCCCTCCGGCAGATCAATTTCTGGCCGAACAACATGAAGGAAACTTTTGGGATTGCCTTTGGCAAGTTTACGTGCTTCTTTGACGCTGACAACATCGTAGGGAACACAAGCTATTTGTTCTACGTTTTTTGGAGCAGGATGCCAAGCTTTAAATGGTTTCAGAATAGCCATGAAACAGATCTTTATTTATTGATTATTTTGGATTGAAGCTCTCTAAAGTACTTGGTTGTTGACAATATTTAAAAAATTATTTTCTAATAAATTTGATTATACTTAAAAATTAATTCTTTACGATAAACAGCTTATTTTAAGATCAATTTTGAACAAAAATTATTAGATATGGACAAGACAAATTATAACGGTGACAATTTATCCGAGGACGAACAGCAGCAATTACTTTTTATGATGTTAGTGCAACAACATCAGCAGATTGCTATGATGGGAATGGGAAAATTAGAAAACCCTCAAACCGGAAGTACAGAAAGGGATCTCAAGTCAGCCAAATTTGCTATTGATACCCTGCTGATGCTCGAAGAATTTACAGAGGGTAATCTTCCTGATCAGTTGAAAAGTTATTTAACGGAAACACTAAATAATCTACGTATGAATTACGCTGATGAGAAAGAAAAAGATGATGAAGAACCCGGAGACCAAGAGGAATAATGGCTATTGTTGAACCTGTTAAAGCGGCAGGAGGTGTTGTTTTTAAAGGTAATGATACCTCTGAGCCGTTTGTTCTATTGATATTCCGCCGTGGGGTATGGGATCTGCCCAAAGGAAAATTAGAAGAAGGAGAGACCATCAAAGAATGTTCCGTTCGAGAAGTTGCGGAAGAAGTAGGAATATCAGTCTTACCTGAGATTGTTTTTAAACTTCCGGAAACCTATCACGAATATCAACAGGGTGGGATACATTATGGTAAAACAACGCATTGGTTCGGGATGCAATTTTCTGATGATGAGGAACTTACTTTTGAGCCACAAACCGAAGAGGATATTCAAAAGGTAAGATGGATATCTTTAAATAAAGCTCGAACACTGGTTGGCTATGAAAACCTGTCTGAAGTACTAAAAGCATTTCAACAAAAATACCAGCAGCATATCGCTTGAAGGATAAAGCAATTGTAGTAAGTGAAAATTAATCATTCAATTAAAAAAAAGGCCTGCTTAAAAGCAGGCCTTTTTTAACTAATTAGATATGTAGAAAAATCTTAATTTTGCAGCCTGAATGTAATAGGCAAGCTGTACTGTACTCGAACGGGGTTTCCACGTTGACGGCCCGGCTCAAATTCAGCTTGTTTTACAACTCGCAATGCTTCTTTATCACAACCACCGCCAATTCCTCGAATTACTCTGGGATCTTCAACCTGTCCCTTTTCATTTACGATGAACTGAATAATAACTCGTCCTTCAATACCCGCTTTTCGGGCCATATCTGGATAATTTATCTTTTGCTGCAAGGAACCCAAGCCGCCTTTTAATTCAGGCATGTTTTCTACTGCAACAAAGAAATCTTCCTCCTCTTCTTCACCCTGTGGTTCTTCGGGTTCGGGAAGCGGTTCATCCATGTTGATTTCGGCATCGATATTAATATCCTGATCCTCGATAATCTCATCATTCGGTACTTCAACAGGTACCTGTGGACGTGGAGGGGGGGGTGGTTTCTCTTCTTGTTGTGTTTGTGTTACTTCTTCCATTTCAACCACTTCTTGCTCTTGGGTAAGATCTACATCCTGCTGTTCTGCTACGAACTGTACTTTCATTGCAGTAATGAAAATTAACAGGACGACAACCATGCCCAGCTGCAAAAAGATTGTGTAGTAATTTCTAAGATCAGCCTGTGGCTTTTTTCTGTCAGAACCCATAATGCTATAATCTCCGCGTTAAATTGAAATAAACTTATTAGGAATTGTAAGTAAACAAATTATTCTACTTAATCTCCACTTAAATAACAGGAAAAGAGGGTAAATTATTCCATTATTTTTTTCAAATCGTGAAATAATACAAAAAATGCCTTTTGAAAGGTATTATGATTCTTTTTCTTCCGGTAATATTGCTTTTAAAACCCCAATAGCTATCAGGCATCCTAACAGATCAAATAAAAAGTCAACAGGATCTCCCTGCCGATTTACAGGAAGTGCATACTGTAGGATTTCAATTAGTAATCCAAAAGTGGTACCACTGGCAAATATAATCCAGAGTTTAACAGCTTTAGATTTATGTATTTGATAGTAAAGTCCAACCGATAGTGACCAGCTTCCAAAAAGTACGGCGTGGCCCAATTTGTCGTAGCTCCAAAGTTGGTTTTCTCCCATAACATCTGCGGGCAATAATGTCAGCAATAGCATTCCCAGTGTTAGAGTAATTATACCAATAGGTAATAAATAACTGTGATCTGATAGAAAGGAATAAATAGAAGAAAATATATTCATATAAAATCTCTTGGTTCAGGCAAATCCTGATGATTCTTTAAATAATGTTCTAGTTTCTGTTTACCTTTTAACAATCCGTGTGCGCAGCTTTGGGTTGGGGAATGACCCAGAGCCGACAGAGCGCCAACTTTACCGGCTAACACATCTCCGCTTCCGGCTCTGGAAAAATATTTGGTATTGTAGTTTGTTAGATAACATTTACCTGCTGGTGTTCCGATTATTGCGGGCATGCCCTTTGCAAGTAATGTAACGCCAGTAGTTTGGGCATATTCTCGTACCGTCTCTAATCGGGATTCTTTATGGGTCTCCATATTATGTGTCAACCGATTTAACTCACCCGGATGTGGTGTTAAAATCCAATCAGACTGTTCATGTTTAGTAAGTTTATTTGACTGTGCCAAACACCATAGCCCGTCAGCATCAATGACAGCGGGACTCGTGATTTTGGGTAGTACCTCTTGTACAAAATTAACGGTCGACTGTTCGCGTCCCAATCCCGGTCCAAGTAGCAATGCTCCCTCTTTTTCGGATAAAATTTTTAATACCTTGCTTGTATGTTTTTCTTTGAAAAAGAAATCATCTCGGTTTCCCACTGGTTTTTTTATGATGGATGGGAGCGTTTGTTCATATATAGGTAGAGTTCCCTTGGGACAAATTAGGATTACTGCCCCCAATCCTTCAGCCCAGGCACTTTGGGCAGCCATCATTGCGGCTCCCGTTAATCCTTCAGAACCGGCGATAATATAAAGTACGCCCGAATTATATTTGTGCTGGCCGGGAGTAGGTGATTCCATGGGAATCCAGCTCTCATCAAGAAGATAGGTATTACAGTCTTCTTTAAACTGATTCGGAAAGGGAAGTTCACAATAATGAATATTACCAGCAACGGTTGGTCCATCTTTAAGATAGAGTCCCAATTTCCGGCCACCAAATGTGAGGGTAGTATCAGCGTTTATAGCGACTCCCATAATTTTTCCGGAATCAGCATGTAGGCCTGTTGGAATATCCATAGTAAAAACCGGCTGAGATTGTCGGTTTGCCCATTCTACAGCCTCGGTATAATGGCCTCTTACATCGCTGGTTAACCCGGTACCAAGCATACCGTCAATGATAAAGTCAAATTCTTCAGGGGAATTAAACTGCTCCCAATTTTCAAAAAATCCTAGTTTATCACCGGTATTAAATTTCTTGAGCAGCTCCAGGTTTTTTTCGGTATCAGCAGAAAGATCATCTGATCCGTTTAAGAATACAATGGTTGCACCTATATTGTGCTGAAGAAGATATCGAGCTACGACGAGCGCATCACCGGCGTTATTGCCCTTTCCACAGAGATAAACGCCGTGGCTTAAATCTTTTTCCTGAAGGAGGATTTTGGCAGCCGAAGATCCGGCAATTTCCATCAGGGTAAAACCGTCGATGTCTATTTCTTCAATCGTACGCCGGTCAATTTTTTGGCTCAGGCCAGTATCAAACAAATAATGTGAATAGGGCGCGTCAAGAGTCTCCTTTACCATATATTTGTAAATATGATTAGCTCAATGATTGTAAGCAGTATTCCGGCAGTAGCTCCGCCAAATAATTCTGTTAGTGAGTGAACACTGAGATGATACCGTGCCCACATGATTAGAGGTAAAAGTAGTAAAAGGTGGATTAAGGATAAAATTAATGTGAGGAAAGGGTATTCTGTTATTCCCCAAAGAAACATCAGGTAGTAAATTGTACCTGCTACGGATACTGATGCGGAATGTACACTTACTTTCCATCTCAGGTTTAGAAGGAAGGAGATAGTCAAATTGGCTAGGAAAACCAGTGAGAGTATAAAAATAAAAAAGGGCAGGCTTGGGGTGAGTTGATATATAGTTAAAGAAGCGAGGGTTGCGCTGACAATCGAAAAGGCATACAGTATGGTGCGCGTTTTCCGCAGTGGCAAGTCCAGCGAATGGATAATTCCACGCCGAAACATGAAAAGTGTGAGCAGAAATGGTAATACGCTGTAGCAAATCACAGCGATACCAGTAACTTGTAATGTCGTAAATGGGGATTGGCCTAACAGAAGACAGGTTCCCAAAAATACGGCAGGCGGCATTAATAAAGGATTGCCAAGGTCAGAAATCAGACGCGCTGAACCTTCCTCGGCAAACCGATCAAAAATATTGAGCGTACTGTCTACGGGCGACTGCTCCATAGGCATTATTTAGTAGGCACGAGCAAAAAGAACTTTCTGTTTTGAAGGTTCTCCCGTTACCATACATTTTCCCTCTTCGCCGTCCTCGAGCGGGATACAGCGGATGGTAGCCTTTGTTTCGTCTTTGATCTTTTCTTCGGTTTCGGCTGTTCCATCCCAGTGTGCATAAACAAAACCACCTTCATTCTCGATCACATCTTTGAACTCATCATAGGAGTCAACGGTGTGCGTGTTTTCCCGGATGCGGTTTTGGGCCGACTCATAAAGATCTTTCTGAATCGTATCCAGCAGCTCATCAACTTTTTGAGCAATGCCATCACGGCTGACGATGTTTTTGTCCAGCGTATCACGACGGGCTAATTCTACATTATTGTTTTCCAAGTCACGTGGCCCAATCGTTAACCGCAAGGGGATGCCGGCTGCTTCATGCTCGTTAAATTTCCAGCCCGGACTCATATTTTCACGGTCATCCAGTTTTATACGGATGTTCAATGCATCAAGTTCGTCAATGATTTCCTGACAGTAATCGAGCACTTGTTCTTTCTGCTCATCACTTTTCCAGATAGGCACAATAACGACCTGATTAGGAGCCAGTTTTGGAGGCAGTACAAGTCCCTGATCATCGGAATGCGTCATAATCAATCCGCCAATTAATCGCGTTGAAACGCCCCAGCTGGTGGCCCATACATATTCGTGCTCACCATCCGAGCTTTGGAATTTAACATCAAATGCTTTTGCGAAATTTTGCCCCAGAAAGTGAGAAGTGCCGGCTTGCAATGCTTTATTATCCTGCAAAAGGGTTTCAATACAATAGGTATCTACGGCTCCGGCAAATCGCTCTGATTCCGTTTTTACGCCTGTTTTTACCGGCATGGCCATATATTCCTCGGCAAAGGTACGATAGACTTCCAGCATCTGCCGGGTTTCTTCTACAGCTTCTTCTTTCGTGGCGTGTGCGGTATGACCTTCTTGCCACAGGAATTCCATAGTACGAAGAAATAGGCGCGTGCGCATCTCCCAGCGAACAACATTGGCCCACTGATTAATCAGGATAGGCAGATCGCGGTACGATTGAATCCAGTCGCGGTAAGAATCCCAGATAATCGTTTCAGAAGTGGGGCGTACAATTAATTCTTCTCCAAGTTTAGAGTCCGGGTCGACCTCTACACCATCATCGGTGCTTTGAAGGCGACTATGCGTAACCACTGCACATTCTTTGGCAAAGCCCTTTACGTGTTGGGCTTCTTTTGATAAAAAGGACTTTGGAATGAACAGTGGGAAATAGGCATTCTCATGACCGGTATCTTTGAACATCTGATCCAGTGAATCCTGCATGTTTTCCCAGAGGGCATAGCCGTTGGGACGAATGACCATACAGCCGCGCACAGGAGAGTGGTCGGCAAGCTTGCCTTCACGAATTACATCTTGATACCATTGTGAAAAATCTTCGGTTCTTTCGGTGATTTTCTTTGCCATGAGAAATAACGGAATTCAGTGCTTAAAATGTATTTTGAATTTGTAAGCTGGAAAATAAGGCGATTTCGAAGAGCCTCAAAAAAAGATGTTGTTTTTCCACTATATGGATTGAAAAAAGTTAGAGGCGGGACTTAATATTTAATCAGAATTGCTTTATATTTGGCAACTCTTGATTTGATCAATACACCGTGGTAGCTCAGTTGGTGAGAGCGTCGGATTCATAACCCGGAGGTCGGCGGTTCGATTCCGCCCCACGGTACACAATAATGCCCCTAAGTGGTTAATTGACAACCATTTAGGGGTTTTTTATTTAGGAAAGGTACAACATTAGTACAACATTATTCCCTATAATTCCCTATTAATTGGCCGAAAAGCATTGAGTAATTGGTAGTTAAGACTTCCTAAATAATTAACAAACTCTCTAATTCTTGAATCAATTTCTTCAGATGATTTCTGCCTTACCACTTGCAATATGTTCATTATATCATCTTTCCAATAGTTGACTTCATATATATTTTCTGTATTTCTAATAAATCCTTCTAGACATTTAAATGTCTTTACAGGGTGATCATCAACTACATCTGTCAAATAATCTTTGATTAATGCCTGATCCGATAAGGATATATTAAGATTGTTTACTTTATCAAAATTGTTAAGGATCCATTCAGCTTCAAATGCATTTGAAATAATCCAACTACCAAAAGAGGATATTTCATTTTTATACTTACCTGGCTGTTCTTCATAAAATTCCCATCTATATTCCCATAATCTTTTAAGCCTTGTGATTACTTTAGAATCAAAGGAATTTCTACCTTTTGCCTGCCTTAAAGATCTTCCTATAAAATTTATTGCCTCAACCTTGGTAGCCTCATCAGCATTTCTCCAAAAATACTCTAATAACTCGCTGTCTAAATTTAAATCTCCCCACCAGTAGTAAACCATTAAATGTTGTGCTAAACTAGTTCTAGGGGATTTACCTAATTTATGGTCAATAGCCTCGTCACTTGTGAAGCTAATCGCATATTTATATTTGCCCTTTAAAACCGGAAGAACATTACCGTATGGTCTATTGTAAGTAATATAGGATGACCAAGCGGCATCGAAGTATTTTTTCAAATTTTTATCCTCTGGAAAAATAATGTCAGAATGAGATTGTACCCACTTTTTATCAATATCTATCAGGAATGGTAACCATTGACCATATATTGCTCGTACTGATAATAGAGGATCATTATTTATATCAAGATGTTTCTCAAGGACTTTTTTTACATCTGACATTTTTTTTAAGGAAATATCTTTTTGCTTACTTTTTTCCTTATACCACGAGATATAGCGTATTACTGCGTGTAAAGCTTTACCTCTAGTAGTATTTAATGATAATGTGGAAGGATCCATACTACTAGATAGCCGTTCTTTTTCTTCTTCGAATGTGGGATATTTAATATCTGAAAGTTCAGATAGTAAATTCCAAATCTTCTCTTTATGATTAAATTTTAGATTATGTTTTACCTTAAATTCTTCCCTGAGAAGATTAAGAATTGAATCTATAACCCACTTCCAATTAGTTTTTGCATCTTTAGCTATGTTCTTTTTTTCTACTTCCTGAAATTCATTTACGACCCATTCTAAAACGTTTAGAATATTTTCCCAATCGATAAATTCGTTATTGGTTGTTGCCCCTCTTAGGCCCTGAAACAATGCCCTTAAAAATTGTGGTTCAACATTTTTGAATAAGTGTATTTGATCAACAAACTTATCAGGATCATCCGAAATAACCGTACTAAGTGTGTTTGCTAATCCTTCTTTTGTAGGTCCTCTAAATGAATCCTTGGCTTCTTCAAATTTGTTTAAATAGTCAATGATTTGAGATACTGTCTTGTCTTTTAAATCATCTGATGATAGAGGACTAACTTCACCTACAATACCTCCTGATGTATAAACTGGAAATGATGGAGAAGGCTCTCCCAAGCTCTCTTTTAAATCTTCATATTTTACACTCCAATCATGATCTAGGTCATCAGCTATCCAGGCAAGTTTATCTCTTTTCCAACTGTCTTTAAAAGCTGATATTTTTTTTGGTGATAATTCATCTTCTTCAAAGTTATTATCAATTTTTTGTCTTTTTGGACCATCTTCTATCCATTCTAAAATTACATTCTGAGATTTTGAGTCTATATTTTTAAAATGTCTTTTTATAAGTATAGAATACTCGTGGCTAGACCAAAAACTATCAAACAACTTATAATCAAGTAGACGATTTTTTATAACGTTCAATTCTTCATTGTCTGGATTATCAATAGAAGAAAGTAGGTTCAAGGTCATCCTTATAAAGATGTACCATTCTCTTTTTTCCAAGCTTTCAACAATTTCCAGTACATCTATAGAGGCTTCATCATTATTAGCGAGATTTTGTATTGAATCTCGTATAGATCGGACTAAATGATCTATAAAATTAAGAGGTTCATTTTGTTTATGATTTTCAATCGCTGGACGCCAAAAATATGATCCATCATTAGGTTTATCACCATATTCTTTCAGAATTATATATCTTTCTAATAAATCAAAAAACTTTTCAAGTGCCTCTTTACCTAATTTATTTATGAATTCAGGCAAATATTTGTCTGTCATTTTTTGATAATACCAAGAATCTATTTTTGGCGTAATATCAACACCCGAAAACCTCTTACGTTTATTAGCCTTAAAATTTAGTATCTCATATGTTAATTGTAGGCCATAATCAGAATAACCATTATTTATAAGCTTCCGAGCTATATGGAAGTATTTCTCGTGTTGACGAATATTTATTTTGTCTTTACTAGTAATCCACTTGATTTCCTTTTGAATAAATGGAATAAGAGCATTTGCTGGCAAACCCTCCGCTATATCTAAAGCTTTGTTATGTATTGATGAATCATCTATTGTATCTAGTTGAGATATTAAATTGCTAATATCTTCAGGTTTTTCAGCAGCTATCTTTTTCAGATAATTGTACTCAGGCCAAATTAAATATCTACTTTCATTCTTAGCTTTAATTATCTCTCGTTCTGTAGGTACTCCTATTATTTCATTTTTTAATAATGGTTCTAACCAATCACTATCCTCCAACTCAATATAGAAGTAGTTTTTAAGTGTTTCGCTATCCTTGAATAATCGGGGAAGCAAATCTGGTATTCTCTCTAATTTTTTTTCAGATATTAGAGAATCAATTATTTCAACTTTTTGATAGAAATTTTTTTCTTTCAAATTCATAACTATCTACCTAATGGAGATTGATCGCTAAAACTTGCTACGTAATTTGAACTTTGTTCTGCCCAATCCTCAACTATCTCTTCTAGTTTTGTAAAATCTGGAATTGGATCATATCTGACTACATTAATACCTAATTCCTCATAATAATTATTTTCTTCTCTTTCTCTTATCTCTTCTTTTTCCAGCTCACTTTCATTAACCTTTTCAATAAAAGACGGGAGGAGAATATATTTTGGGGGAAAGTCTTTTTTTCTATCACTCATTTTCAATTGTGATTCTTTACAAGCATCAAAGATTCTTTTAATGGGCTCTTCCTTTAACTTGCATCCAAAAAACACAACAGGTTTGTATTTAAATACAGTAAATAAGAAAGACTTTAGGGTATGATCCTCTTCATAAGCTTCTTCAAAGTCAGATTTTGATAAAATTAGTTTTTCGCATTCAAATTCTGAATGAAGATTTGCCAAGCCATGTAAATAGAACACATTTTTATTTTCCAACCTTGTAGCGTCACACATTTGTGTACCGAAGGTAGAGACACTTGCATCATCTTTCACATTATTATAATCTATACTCGCTAAGTGTAAAGTAGGATCAAAGTTTGTTGTCAAATATGATTGGAAAGGTAACTGAAATAGCAAAGTATAAATTCGTGGCATAGAGCCAGGACGAGTAGCAAACTCTTGTTTAAGTGTATCACAATAAGAACTATAGTCCCTTTTTTTAGCTTCTTCAGATAACATAATCAGTTCTTTCTCATCAAGATTATCATCATCTGGATAATCTACATTGCATACATCACATAGCTTTTTTACAAGATTTGGCCATGACATGTACGTTTTTCCCATCTGTGAAAGTCCAGAGCCTATATAAGCTATTGCATTTGTACTCTTGATGACTTTGACGAGGTTATCGTAATGAGAACTTTCGTAAATTCTATTACTACCATCCAAAACTACGTAATCATTTTTTGGGAAAGATTTCTCGAGAATATATCATATAAAATGAATGCATAAATAAGTCTTTAAACAAATATTTTTCGGAAGCTTTTAGACATTATTCGAGTAACTATTCCTTAATCAAGTCTAAAATATTAAGTAGATTAAATACTTTGATACAAGCGTTATAATAGTTGTTGTATATTTTAGTCTAAATCAAGCGTTGATATGCGTTAAAAAAGCAAAAAACGAATCTATTTTACGCTTTAAAAAGGCTGAGAACCCAGTTTAAGCGTAAAAGTATTAAAAGCGTTTAACGCTTATAAAAATGGGTTGCCAGGAAGCGTTGTTTTACGCTTCGGTTACCTTTAAAAGGGTATTTTTACGGGTTATGATTTTACGTTAACGTTGTTCAAGTATTTGGATACGTTTTCTAACGTGTTAATTACACATTGTTTATGGTATTCATAATGCTCAATGCCGTTCGCATTCGAAATGCTTACGGAAATTCTCTCAACGTTCTCCAACGTTCCGCCACACGTTGAACAACGATTATTATCAACGTTACCGTAACATGTTGGGAAATCGTTTTTCCATAATCCGGCATCACGGTACTGCATTGCTAACCGTTCATTTTCCGTAATCATATGACGATGAAGGTCTCATCCTTCATCTGTTTGGTTACGTACTTACAGCAGTAGGTTGATACAGCTTCTCTGGATTCAATAACTTCCACTTTGGCACGTCAATATTTGTCAAACCATCTTCGCCAAAGAGTTTTAGCTGTAGGCCGTTTTGTGAGATGGAAACGTAGCAAGCCGTGCAAGTGGACTTTTCCGTAGAATTTTCCCGATCTTGACATTTCTCTAACATCTCTTTTACCCATTGGTAACATCTTTGTGCTCCGGGTCTCGTAACCATTGTAATCAACGCTAAATACATGGATATAATCTCTTAGGGTTGATACTTAATTCTTATATAAACTAAACCGGAGGATTTGTTATGAAGTTGTTCAAAAAGGTTCTCATAATAATTTCAGTAGTGTGGACGATCATCTCATTAGGACTTATTACTTACGCAACGCTCATTGATCCCCCCTCTTGCGCTGTAAATGATAATGAGCCGGTAACTGAACTAACCGATGATCTGCCGGAGTTTAAATTTGAGTTGATGGACGAAAATAGCACGGTCACCAACGAATCGATAAAGGGAAATTATACGATGCTGTATTTTTGGGGGACCTCCTGTAGTATTTGTGTAAAGGAAATGCCCTATTTGCATGATACCTATGAAAAGCTCAAGGATGAAAACTTTGAAATCATTGCTGTTTCCTATGACAAAAGCGAAAAAAAAGTTCGGAAATTTATGGATGAAGAGTATCCCATGCCTTGGAAACACACAGTTCTGGGTGATGACAGAGAATCTGCTCGGAAAACGTTCAATTCTTTTGGATTCCAGGGTAGCCCGTACAAAGTAATTGTATCACCCGAAGGTAAAGTGCTGGATACCTTTAATGGTTTTTCGGGAGAGGATTTGCTAGATAAAGTTAAAAAACACGTTAATTCTGCTGGCTAATATTAACAGCGAAGAAAAGAGCACGATCCCGCGAGTGGTCGTGCTCTTTTTTTTACATGATTGCTTTTTATTTATAAATCTGATACGAATTGCCTTCCGTCCGGGTAAGATCGCAAAGCGTGATTACCTTAAAGTCGAAACACAGTAATCTGTGAAACGTAGGCTTATTGTTAAGGATTCTAAATATAATCTGCGGGATTGTTTGCAGAGTAAGAATTGATCAACAATAAATATATGGAATAAACCTTTCTAAAAATGAAGCGCCTTTTACAACTGATTGGAAAATCGCGCGGCTTACAGATATTAATGGCTACCTCATTCCTTATTACAGGGGTAATTGTAGTCTATGCAGTTCATACCAATTACTCCAAAGAAAAAGCGCTGGAGTCCGCGCTTGAAGATAAGATTCGTTTTGCATCATGGGTATATGGCACCACCGCCGAAGAGGAGTTAAAGCAGTCTTCCTATCAAACGCTAAGAGATATTCTGGAATCAGTTGAAGAGCATAAGGGTAAGCTTACTATTGCACTTGATCCTGAAAATTATAATGCGAATAAAAAGGAAAATGAGAGTTCCGAATGCAGTACCAACTACCTAAAACCTGTAAAAAGCGTGTTTGTTTATAATCCCAGAAGCGGTCAAATTGCAAGTAACACCGTTGTGAAAAGAGGAAAAAATAAATTTAACAATTGGATAAAAGATGAAATATCGGACCTATCGACTGCTAGGGGAGAGCTTCATAAGAAGCTTTATGTGGAAGAGGAAGGAAAAGAATATATGGTTGTTATGGCACGTTCGCCCGGCCTATTCCCATCAAATCAAGAGCTTGTTTTTGGAGTAAAAGCAGCTGTTAAAAACCTGGGAAAACTTTTTGAAGAAATTTGGGAGAATAAAAAGATCCTACCTGGATCGGTGACAAAAAATAAGGCGGCTAACGAGATTATGTCTATCAAGGTTTTCACCGATAGCGGATCTTCGGTTTTTGCTTCCGGGAAACGCACTTCAGAAAGAATTTCGGTCGAGAGAAAAGTCGGAGGCGAGTTTAATTTTTTAAAGGGAAAGATGGCAATATCCAATCTTTCGCGTTCAAATTTAGCAGGGGCGGGATTGCACGGAAAATCAAACATCATATTGATGATTCTTTTTGCTATTGCTTCGGCATTGGGAATCATCGCCTATATACAGTTCAGAAATGAGTCTAAGCTGATCCGGATGAAAAGAGCGTTTATATCAAACGTATCACATGAGCTGCGAACGCCGGTTACCCAGATACGAATGTTCTCAGAAACGCTGCTGAAAGGAAGAGCACGCAACAATACCGAAGTGGAAAAATCGTTGCAGATTATTGACAAAGAATCGAAAAGATTATCCCGTTTAATTACAAATATTCTTGATTTTTCAGCAACTGAAAATTCGATTTTAAAAACCTCACCCCAGAGAATACAGGTTGATGAACAGATTCGTCAGGTAGTTCAAGCGTTTGCTCCATTGGCCGACTCGGCATCAAACAAAATTAAGCTCGATCTTGAGGCAGTCACGGCTTATTTAGACCAATCGGCATTCAAACAGATTCTGACTAATGTATTGGATAATGCTGTCAAATACGGTCCTGAAGGGCAGCAAGTTGACATCAGATTAAGAAAGCACGAAAACAACATTGTGCTTTCCGTTGCTGATGAGGGGCCGGGTATTCCTGAAGAAATACAGGACAAAGTATGGGAACCAAACTGGAGACAAAATGATACCTCTTCCTCCTCAACGTCAGGTTCCGGTATCGGGCTATCAGTGGTGCAACAGTACCTGAAGAAGATGAACGGTTCGGCTAAAATAACAAACAGAAAAGAAGGAGGTACGAAATTTATCTTTCAACTTCCGATAAATCAACGAGGTGGTGAGAATGATAGAGGCAACTAGTAAACAAAAATGGGACGAACAGCCCGATCTTAAAGAAAGAGATGGGGCATCTATCTTGGTGGTCGAGGATCACGATGATATTGCTTACGGGCTCAAAAATAACCTCGAGTTTGATGGCCATAATGTTGAGATCGCAGGAAATGGTCTTCAAGGTCTGGAGACACTAAGTCGGCTAAATATTGATATTATTATTCTTGATTTGATGCTTCCGGGAATGAATGGGTATACATTTCTGGAAACCATTAGAGAAAGAGACAATAAAGTACCGGTATTGATTCTTTCAGCTAAAGGGGAGGAAATCGATAAAGTGCGGGGATTTCGCCTTGGTGCCGATGATTATGTTACCAAGCCGTTTGGCACTATGGAACTGATAGCTCGAATTGAAGCCATTTTACGTCGGTCTAAAGAAAAAGAAGAGGTAAGAAAAATTTGGAGCTTTGGAAATATTGAAGTGAATATAGAAAAGCGTACCGTCCAAAAAGCGGGGCAGCAGTTACGGCTAACACCCCTTGAATTTGAACTGTTGCACGCCCTGTTGCATCGAGAGGGAACTGTGGCATCCCGCAAAGAACTGCTCAAGGAGGTTTGGGACTATCCCGATGAAGTTACAACTCGAACGGTAGATACCCATATAGCTGAACTCCGTAACAAGTTGGAAGATACACCCTCTGCTCCCGACTATATTCTGACTGTTCCGAAAATAGGATACAAGATAGAAATTTTATAAGCCTTATAATATAGTTCATAAAGTTCTGCAGTTACCAAAACTTGTTCTAAACCTACGGTTCTGAAAATATAAAACCCGAAGTTTTGAAGACTTCGGGTATTGATATATAAAAAGGAGAATAGGATTATTTAGAATTCGATTTATTCTCTCCTTTATTACGTTTTTCAGCGTATAAATCGACTTGAATCTGCAATGGTGTTTCATCTTTCCAAGCGCCTACGTGTACATGTGGGCCTCTGGAGTTGCCGTTATTTCCGACTTTGGCCACGACGTTTCCAGCTTCAACCCGGTCTCCTTTTTCAACCTTGATATCACGGACATGGGCATAGATTACCGTCAATCCGTTATCCTTTTTGAAGAAAATAAGACCTGGTCGAATATCACCGTTCATGTTTCCTGGTTTATTCGTGGAATCGGCTTCATTGACACGCGTGACTTTGGCGTTAAAAGGAGCCATCACATTTTTCTTCCAGCCATAATAATCTTCGTTGAACTTGCCGTCGTTTCTATAAAACTCAAGGATTCCATGCTTGTTAGTAGTGGCGACCATAAAATCCCGCGCCAGTTGATCTCCCAAGCGTAATTTAGAGCGATATGTGTGCTCTCTCGTATTGATATATTGGTTTTCACCGGTTTCGATAACGGGATGAATAAAAACTGATTTAGATAGCGTATCATCCTGAATATTTCCCAACCCATATTGAGCATTGGCATGACCGATAGATATCAGTACAGTAAAAACTGATAATAGTAATACCGCAAAAGTTAATCTCTTTGTCATAGTTATTAAATACATAATTAGATTTTAAGATAGGATTAGACATTATTGTGATCTGGTAGTGTATCAACTACGAAGAGAGGAAAATGATGTTACAAAGAGAAGGAAGCTGATAATAGGATGGCCCTAAAAAAAATTAGCAGTTATCCTGTCACAGATAACTGCTAAATATCATCTACAGACGGCTATTACCCCATTTGCACTTATAATGTACTTCACATGGCTTTCAGCATCAATAGCTATATGTTGGTATTTTGTCTACGTAAAAGTACGTATATAAAAGTTAATCAACTGAAACCAGGTTAGATTGGATAGCATAACGCACCAATTCTGCAATATTTTTGAGTTCCAGCTTTTCCATCAGGTTGGCTCGGTGAGTATCGACGGTTCGGGGACTGATGTACAGTTTTTCGGCTATCTGTTTGCTGGTCAGACCATCAACAATAAGCTGTAAAATTTCTTGTTCTCGTTCAGTTATATGTTCATGGTCATAGCTTCCGGATCGATTACTACCATGTAAAAATGATTCTTTCATCAAATTGGAAATCGGATCGCTAAACACTTGTTGTCCTTTAACTATAGCCCGAATTCCATGTAATAAATCAGCCTTTTCGGTATTTTTTAAAAGATAGCCATTAACGTTAGCCTCAAGTGCATCACGCAAAATATTTTTATTGATGTGCATAGAGAGGATGAGAATTTTTGTATCTCCCTCTAATTCACGAATCTCTTTTGCGGTTTCAATGCCACTTTTGTCGGGCATGTCAATATCGAGGATGCAGATATCGGGGTGGGTTTCTTTGAATAGTTCAATGCATTCCTCTCCTGATGAGGCTTCGCCTACAATTTCGATATCCTTCGATGAGGACAAATACGTACTGATACCGAACCGTATGATCTCGTGATCATCTGCTATGAGGACAGAGATTTCAGCCATGGGTGAGCCTCGGGTATACAATCCCGACTAATGATATTTTTTATTTGGGGTCTTATTTAATGATACAAAGTAAACAAAGCATTTGAAATTCAGAAATCACTGCTGAATTAGAAATAACAATAAGCGATTGGTTGTCATATTACTTATTTTCAAAACTTCTTAAAACGATTTGAAATTATTAGAAAGTAGAAATATTTATGACCTGGAAACGAACGCATCATTGCTCTGAGTTAACATTGGAAAATACCGGCGAAGAAGTTGTGCTCAACGGGTGGGTAGCAACGCGACGTGATTTAGGCGGTGTAATATTTGTTGATCTGCGTGACCGTAAGGGCATCACGCAAATTGTTTTTTATGAAACGGATGAACAGCTTCATGAAAAAGCCGAAGAGCTGCGAACGGAATATGTGATTGGGATTAAAGGAGTAGTTGAAAAACGTGGCGAACAAAATGTTAATCCGGAATTGACTACCGGCGGGATTGAAATCCGCGTTACCGACCTTGAGATTTATTCCGAGGCGGAAACAACACCTTTCGAAATTAAAGACGGTATAAATACTAGTGAAGAACTTCGACTAAAGCACCGTTATCTAGATCTTCGACGGCCCGAGATTCAGGAGAATATGATGATGCGCTCTGATTTCTATCAATCAACGCGCTCTTTCTTTTATGACAATGACTTTTTGGAAATAGAAACTCCAGTGCTAATGAAGAGTACCCCTGAAGGCGCCCGTGATTACTTGGTTCCCAGCCGAGTAAATCCGGGTCGATTTTTTGCCCTTCCCCAAAGTCCTCAGACCTACAAGCAGTTGTTAATGGTTTCCGGTTTTGATCGCTATTTCCAAATTGTTAAGTGTTTCAGAGATGAGGACCTGCGTGCCGACCGACAGCCGGAGTTTACCCAGATTGATGTAGAGATGTCTTTTGTGGATGAGGAAGATGTGATGGAGACCACCGAGGGACTCATGAAGAAAATAATGAGTGAAACGGTTGGGGAAGAGATCGAGACTTCATTTGATAAAATGACCTACCGCCAAGCCATAAAAAGATACGGTACCGATAAGCCAGATACTCGATTTGGTCTTGAGTTTGCCGACTTTTCTGATCTTGTTGCCAATTCTGAATTCAAAATATTTTCCAATACTGTTGACAAAGGTGGAGCGGTACTGGGTATTACCGTGCCCGACCAGGGAGATATGGGACGCGGTGCCATTGATCGCTTAACCGAGCGTGTCAAACAAGAAACCGGTGCTGCAGGACTTATTTATATTAAACTCAATGAAGATGATGGTGTGAAATGCAGCGTAGAAAAGTTTCTTAAGGACGAAACGGTTGATACGATGGTTGAAAGGGCTGATGCAAAAATGGGGGATCTGGTACTTATTCTTGCTGGGCCTTCCCCTGAAGTATATAAGCAGATGGGACAGCTCCGCCTGATGATGGGTAAAGAACACAACCTGATTAATGAAGATGAATATAATTTCTTGTGGGTTACTGATTTTCCATTGGTGGACTACAGTAAAGAGGACCACCGGTACCATGCCTTGCACCATCCCTTTACGGCGCCAAAGCCCGAGGACATGGATAAGCTCGATGAGAATCCTGAAGAGGTTCGTTCCCGGGCATATGACTTGGTGCTCAACGGCTATGAGATTGGCGGTGGTTCTATTCGTATTCATGATCGGGAACTACAAACCCGCATGTTTGAGTTGTTAGGAATTGAGAAAGATGAGGCCCAGAAGCGTTTTGGGTTTCTGTTAGATGCGTTTAAATACGGAGCGCCACCTCACGGTGGTATAGCTCTTGGTGTTGATCGTATTGTGATGATCTTGACTGGGGGAACTAGTTTGCGTGATGTGATTGCGTTTCCTAAAAACCAGAAAGCGCAGAGCCTGATGGATAACAGTCCCGACTTTGTGGACGAGGAACAGTTGGACGATCTCCATATTGAACTAAAAAAATATGCCAAGGAAGCGGCACAAGAACAGAAATAAGGAAATTAAATTTTAGTTGATTTGAAAACATTAGGAATTGACGGTTGCAGATCGGGATGGATTGCTATTAGCTTGGATGATGAAGGGGCCGGGTATTGGCTGTTGGAATCTGACCAGCAGTTAAAAGAATATCTCGAGGATTTTGATCGCATCTTTATTGATGTGCCTATTGGTTTGACGGAAGAGGATTATGTAAGAGAGTGTGATGAGGAGCTTCGCAATATCTTGGGTTCTAATTATCAGGCCAGTGTATTTAATCCGCCTATACGACCGGCGTTGTACGCTCCAACCTATGCCGAGGCATCGATGACAAGTTACGAAATCACGGGCAAAAAGATTTCTACCCAAGCCTGGAATATAACACCCAATATTAAAACGGTTGACCAGTTTTTACAGAATGATGAAGAACTGCAGGATAAAGTTTTTGAAAGCCATCCCGAGCTTCTATTTCGCATTTTGAATGGCAATAATTCCATTCTGCAAAAGAAGGCGACCAAAAAGGGATTGCGCCATCGGTTAAAATTGCTGAAAGATCGAAGCGAATATGCCGATGATTTTTTCCGGGATATCAAGGAAGAATATCGGCGTAATCAGGTGGATGAGGATGATATCGTGGATGCGATGGCATTGGGTTGGTTTGCTCTTCAATCAACTGAGACAGATATGAAGACCCTGCCTGAAAATCCTCCTACAGACTCTGCTGGATTGCCTATGGCTATTCACTACGTATAGAATTTCATGGATCAAAAGAGGATGTGAAACTATTTCTCTTTCTTATCCTCAAGAATATTCTTGTATTTAACGCCTGCTTTATAAACACGGTTCACTCCGTTAAAGGCGGCTATACGATAGGCTTCACTTAGTGTGGGATAATTCATTACGTGATTGATAAAATATCGGATGTCGCCGTCATATGACATAACCGATTGTCCCAGGTGAATGAGATTAGCAGCATCGGCTCCCAAAATATGTACGCCCAGCAGTTTTAGGGATTTAGTGCTAAAGACCAGCTTAAGCATACCTTCAGAATTATTGCTCATATTTCCTTTAGCAATATTTTTGAAGTAGGCCCGTCCAACACTGATATCCAAACCCATTTCTTTAGCATCTTGTTCCGTAATACCGATGTTTGAAATCTCTGGAATAGCATAAATACCATAGGGTATTTGGTCGGGCACATCCAGAGTCGGAATGCCAAACATGTTACAGGCTGCCAATCTGCCTTGCGAAAATGAAGCCGAAGCCAGGTGCGGAAATCCGATCACATCACCTGCGGCATAAATATTGTCAACATTTGTTTTATATGATTCATCGGTGACGATAAAATTCCTTTCGTCAGTTTCGACACCAGTGGTATCCAGATTAAGGCCATCGATATTTGGCTTTCGCCCTCCCAAAAAGAGTACGTGTTCTGTTTCGATAACTTGCAGGCGCTTATCTTCCGATCTGGATCTAAATTTTACCTCAGTATAATTTCTCAGAGCGCTAAAAGATACGTCTTCAACGCTTACATTCTTTTTTATTGTAACCCCTTTTCTTTGTAAAGAATCTTGCAGATGCTCTTTAATTTCGTGATCTAAAAAGGTGAGGTAGTCTTTCTTACCACTCAATAGCGTGACACGTGTTCCCAATGATGCGAAAATGGTAGCATATTCTATTGCATTAACACCAGATCCAATAACGACCAACCGGCGGGGAATGTGCGTGATTTCCAGAATGGATTTATAGTCAAGTACTTTGTCATTATCCACCTCAAAATTCTTTGGCGGAATCGGGCTACTTCCTGTGCTAATCAGAACATAATCTGCCGTGTAGGTTTCTGTAGATCCAATATGTGTTTCTACCTCCACCGTATTTTTATCTTTTAGGCGACCAAAACCACGGGCAACATCCACCTTATTTTTAATCAAGTCATTTTTAACTTTCTGATTTTCTTTCTCCAGAATTTCCTGTTTGTATTGCAACAGATCGCCCATTTTAAAGCGTTCATAGGGCTTTTTGTGTTCGTGATCACCAAACTGTTCATTAAAATCGAGGATATTTTTTGCGGCCTCACGGAGTGCCTTGCTGGGTACGGTGCCTGTGTTGATCCATGTTCCTCCCAAGTATTTTTTATGGGATTCAACGACCAATACATCCTTATCAAATTTAGAACTTTGCATGGCACAGGAGAAACCTGCGGGTCCCGTTCCGATAATAATGATATCGTAATCTCGACTCATAATGGAATTTGAAAACTAAAAGGTGAAATTGAATTTATATCTCAAAAAATAGAACAAAATGATGAGCAAATCTCCATTTTTTAGGTTCAATATAAGTAACGTGAAATGGAACGATTTACAATCTATTTTTGATTGGTACTATGCATCAAAGGTGCTAAATTTAAGGTATTGCACCGTAACGAGATAACATTATTACAATTTATTTTATTAACAACTATTTAAACCCAAAAACTTATTATTATGGCTTACGAACTACCTGATTTACCTTATGATTACGATGCTCTGGAACCACACATTGATGAGCGTACAATGAAAATCCATCACGGCAAACACCATCAGGGATACACAGACAAGGTGAATGCTGCCTTGAAAGGATCTGAATTTGCCGATCTGCCGATTGAGGAAGTGCTGCAGCGTATTACAGAAGTACCTGAAGATATTCGACAAGCCGTGATCAACAATGGTGGTGGATACGCAAACCATAAATTGTTCTGGACTATTCTTTCTCCCAATGGTGGCGGAGAGCCCAACGGCGATATCGGTTCTGCAATTAGTGAAGAATTTGGCAGTTTTAATGATTTCAAAGAAGCATTCAACAATGCAGCAACCGGTCAATTTGGTTCTGGCTGGGGTTGGTTGTGTGTGAATAGAGATGGTAGTCTTGAAGTGCTTTCTACGGCCAATCAAAACAGCCCGTACATGAATGGGTTAACACCAATTCTGGGCGTTGATGTTTGGGAACATGCTTACTATCTGCACTATCAAAACGAGCGTGGTAAGTATGTTAATAATTTCTGGAACTTGGTCAATTGGGATCAAGTGAATGAATATTACAACGACGCTCAATAATAACTTCTTAACAAGTTTGAAGTTAGTAAAAGCTTAGAAAGCACTCCGTCAGCAGGCGGAGTGCTTTTCTTCTTACATACTTCATATATGAACCTTATATTTGATGCTAAACACAAAGCCGAAATAAATACATTTAGTTATGCAATTTGGACTTGGAGCAGGCCCCGACGTTTCTTGGATGCGAGAAGAATTAACTGATTTGGGTATTGAGGAGTTGAAAACTGTTGACGATGTGGATCGTGCAATGGATGAATATAATGATGGCACGATGCTTATGGTGATAAATTCTGTTTGTGGATGTGCTGCAGGTAATGCACGACCGGGTGTAAAAATCGCACTTGATGAATCAGAGATTCAGCCTGATCATATGGTGACGGTTTTTGCCGGACAGGATAAAGAGGCCACAGAACGGGCCCGGGAGTATTTTAGCGAGTATCCACCATCTTCACCCGCTTTTGCCTATTTTAAAGATGGCGAAATTAAGGCAATGATTCCACGCCATCGTATTGAAGGACGCACCAAAGTAGAAATTGCCGATGACTTGCAGATGGTATTCAAAGCTTTTGACGGTGAAGAGGAAACCGAAGAAGCCGAAAACTAAGTCTGAATAGTTATCTTATAGTTTTTAAAGCCGGTGGGGTTATTCCCATCGGCTTTTTTATTTTTAGAAAGCCGGTATTTGCATTTCAATTTGGTGGGAATACAAAAATAGGGAAACAATAGAGTTGGAATTCCGTAGGGTATTTTCGTTGATGGTTGTATATTGAATTCCACTTTATTTTTAGATGCTTACTAATATAAAAATAGCAGTTACAGAGAGGTATTAAGAAACGAAAGTTAAATTTTATATGGGGCAACGGTTAACATATTGGATATTCTTGGGTGTTATTGGATTTGCAGTATTCTTTGTACTGCACTCATTTGTTTCTTTTAACGCCGGAGCGCCTATAGAGCAGAGCAAATCAACTATTGAACATAAAACCGCTGAGCTTTCTCAGCGTCTTGGCTTTTCGGTTGATAGCCTGCAAGTTATGACTGAGCGAACCCAGCATCTGAATTATTATAAAACGCTGCAGGACTCGGCTCAGGAAGACCTCCAATCACCGGCAGAGCTCAATAAAAACGGTGTGCATCTTACAGGATGGAAGGTAAGTATCGGAACTGCTCAGGATGAAGATGATGGTTTCTCGCACGAAGCCAGTGATTTTATGAGTGAGTTGGGACGTCTTGATATCCGTTACGATCAGGAAGGTAATGTGCGCCGGCTGTCGAGATATGCTGACAATCCCAATCCAACATTTGTTCCGGGTGACTCTCTTTTTTCCATTGCCAATAGGATTGTACAGGATATTTTAGGATACAATCTTCAGGATTATCAGCTCGATTATATTGATATAAGGGATACGTTGTTAACAACAGAGCCTGGATTTGGGCAACATTCGATGGAATTGTCAGATTCCCGTGTTGGTAATAATATGGTTTTTCAATGGAATAAAAAGGGTTTGGATAACTCGGGACCCCAAGAATTATCACTAGAAGTCAGGCCAATTATTAGGGAAAATAATACCCCCAACATGGCAAGTATTCAGTATGGGGTTTCTATTGAGAGTTTTGAGGCATTAGATAAACTTGAACCCGAACAGATTGATCCGGTTCGAAGCATCAGTTATGTGGATTTGGCTACAACGTTTGGCTCGCTGGCAATTCTGGCTATCCTTATCGTTTTCCTGGGGATAAAGTACATAAATAAGGGACAGGTAGAGTGGCGCCGGGCAATTTTCATATTGGTCAGTGTTCTGCTGGGGGTTTTGGGATGGCGTGTATTTTATCTCATAAATACCATGAATGATTTCTGGAATCAAACAAGCGAAGCCCTTTTTATATTAAATAATCTCATCGTTGCGGCAATTTTGGGATTATATGCGGCTTTAGCCTACATCGGATGGGAAGCTATGGCACGTTCTCAAGATGAAGAACAGCTACATTTAATAGATGCATTTTGGAGAAAGCGATTTTTCTTTAGAGAAACCGGCGAAGGGCTCCTGCGCGGATACGCTTTAGGAGGGGGCTTATTAGGTATTCTTAGTGTCACTTTATTCTTACTTGGTACTCAATATTACCAGGCTGATAGTCAGAATAGCTTTACAGAAGCAATTATGCAGCCCAAACTGTTGACAATAAACATGGCAATTTGGATCAATGTGTGGTTGGTTTCGCTGGGACATGTAGGGGTAACGTCTGGATTTCTGCAATCAAAAATAAATAATCGCTGGTTATTCTATGGAGCTGGAATGTTACTGCTTGGAATTCTTTTTTCAGGATCAGGCATTCTATTTGAGATCATAGGGACAGAATGGTATGACTTGGTCATTTTCTCAGCTATAGGGGGCATTGCTCTTTTTGCAATGCAGGGATCCGGGCTGCTATCATTTGCAACAGGATGGTGGGTGTTTATGTCGGTATTGCTGGTTATGCCGTATTGGGGCTCATCAAGTATGAATGTTGCCTATATCGCGTGGACGCAATTCTTTATTCTGGGATTACCACTGATCTATGGACTAATCGCTTATAAATATGGAAATTCCATTTCCGAAATGGGTGGTTATATTCCCGAATATCAGGAGCGGATGGCCAATCACCTTCGTGTTGAAAAAGAGATTGAGATTGCTCGAGAAAGTCAGTTTAAGTTAATGCCACTGCGTCCCCCTTCGGCAGAGGGAATTGATGTGTATGGATTTTTTATGCCATCATTTGAAGTGGGCGGGGATTACTTCGACTATATCGTCAGTAGTAATGGTACGGCAAATAGCCAGGTCTTAAACATGACTATTGCCGATGTTTCCGGGAAAGCAATGAAGGCGGCGATGCATGCGGTTTTTACCAGTGGATTATTGCTCTCACGTCTGCATAAAGATGCCCCCGACTCTATTTTGCGAGAAATTGCACCCACACTGCGCGCTCGTACTGACCGGCAGACATTTATTACTTGTATAATCGCACAATATCATCTTGAAAGTAGAATACTAAAATTAGCTAATGCGGGCCATTGTTTACCCATTCTAAAGCGTGACGGAAATGCAGAATTTATTAATACCCCAGCCCCAAAATTCCCACTAGGATTGCAATCGACCGTAGATTATCAGGCGTATGAGGTTCAGCTACAGAAAGGGGATTTTCTCCTACTTTATTCTGATGGATTGCCGGAGGCCGTAAATCCCCAGGGCGAACGTTTCGGCTTTGATAGTTTGGTAACCCTTGTAGAATCACTGGATACTGACAACCTTCCCAGCAACGAAATTTCGATGGATATTAAACGGAAAGTTCAGAAATTCAGCGACTATCAATTGGCTGATGATACCACTATCATATGCCTCAAGATATAGAGACCTGTAAGTCAAAAATTTGAACATTCTCTAATAAGAAAATCAATTTTATATGGCACAAGACAATAATTTTTCTGGCATGGATATGCCGCCTCAACTCAAGAAGTTGGGCAGTAATATTCAATATATCATATTGGGAGCGTTAGTTGTGGTGGTAGCCTTTTCCTCATTTTTTACGGTTAATCCCGAAGAAGTGGGGATTGTAACTCGATTTGGTGAGTTTACTCGAACGGCTTATCCCGGCCTGAATTTTAAGGCTCCTTTTGTAGAGGAAGTACGGTACGTGCCAATTGAACGACAGCTAAAACATGAATTCGGATATCGCACAACCAGTTCCGGGGTTCGTTCAAGCTATCAAAAACAGGGTTACTCTGATGAGTCGTTGATGCTTACCGGTGATTTAAACCTTGCTGATGTAGAATGGGTTGTTCAGTATAGAATCGATGATCCGTACGACTTTCTATTTAAAATCCGCAATCCTGAACAAACACTGCGCGATATTTCTGAATCTGCGATGCGCCAGATCGTTGGTGATCGCACCGTCAACGAAGTGCTAACCGTTGGTCGTGCTGAAGTTGCTATGAAAGCACAGGAATTGATCCAGAAAATCTGTGACGAATATGAATCGGGTATTCGAATTGAACAAATCGTGCTACAGGATATCAATCCGCCTGATCCGGTAAAACCGTCTTTTAATGCCGTTAATGAAGCTCAGCAGCAAAAAGAAACTCTAATTAATCAGGCAAAATCCGAGTATAACAAAGTTATTCCCCGTGCTAAAGGACGAGCTCAGGAAACCATTCAACGAGCAGAGGGATATGCGGTTAATCGCGTAAATCGCGCCGAAGGTGAAGCCTCTCGCTTCAATCAGCTTTATCAAGAATATGTAAAAGCCCCTGAAGTTACGAAGCGGCGTCTATATCTTGAAACGCTGGAGGATATTCTTCCCAAATTGGGTAATAAAATAGTAACTGATCAAAATGGGAATAGCGTTTTTCCGTTGTTGCAGATGCAGATGGACGGCGTGAACGTGAATAAGTCAAATGCTAACTCAAACAATCAGGGTAATTAGATATGAAGAATTGGAAAAGCATTTCGCTACTTGTTGTTTTAGGAGCATTATTTCTTATAGCATTTGATGGCTTTTACATCGTGGACGAAACCGAACAGGTGGTCGTTACACAGTTTGGTGATCCTGTAGGAGATACCGTTACTGATCCCGGTATGAAATTTAAAATCCCCTTTATTCAGCGAGCTCACTATTTTGATGAGCGATATCTGGAATGGGACGGCGACCGAAATCAGGTTCCCACAAAGGATAAGAAGTTCATTTTTGTGGATACTTATGCCCGCTGGCAGATTACTGATCCGCTTCAGTTTTTTAAGCGATTACGTGACGAGCGAGGAGCACAATCTCGTCTCGATGACATTTTGGATGGGGAAACCCGAAATGCAGTAGCTTCTCATGATCTTGTAGAAGTAGTGCGGACCTCCAATCGTGATCCAAAATCAGATGCTACAATTACAGAAATTGTGGAAGACACGCTGGTCAATATTTCGGTTGGTCGCGATTCTATCCAAACCATGATTCAGCAGTTGGCTAATGAACGAGCTTCCGACCTGGGTCTAAAGGTACTAGACTTTCGTTTTAAGCGAATCAACTATGTTGAGGATGTACGCCAAACGGTTTACGATCGTATGATAAGTGAACGTAACCGTATTGCCGATAAATTTCGGTCAGAAGGTGAGGGGGAAGCGGCTCGAATCAACGGGGAGAAAGAGCGAGAATTGCAGACGATAGAATCAGAGGCATTTCGTGAGGCAGAAGAAATTCGCGGAGAGGCAGATGCCCGTGCTACGGCTATTTATGCAGAAGCCTATAATCAGACGAATGCGGCGCGTGAGCTCTATAACTTTACCAGGACGATGGAGTCGTACAATAAATCTCTTGATGAGCAAACATCGCTTATTCTTTCAACAAACAGTGATTTCTTCAAATACTTGAATAATATTCAGGAATAAACAATCACTTCGGTTATAATTTTTTGGCCTGAGGTCATTACCTCAGGCTATTTTTTTGTTCCCCACAAAATATCTAACCTTGTTTTTCTCTGCTCATGGTGTCAACCATATTATGGGTAAGATTTTTGCTTCGTTCGGTATCAATCTGAGCTTTTAACTTCATCAAAATACTGTAAAGGCCCATGTGGACTTTTGTACTGTAGATGAAGTTTTTATCACCGCGGGGTTCATTTTGGACAGGCAATTCCCGGGAAAAACGGTTTATTTTCTGCTTGAAATCGGGATCCCCAAAATCGAACTCATCCCCCATGTAGGGTTTGGCAAAAGTATCACCAAAGGCTTTACAATACTGGAAAAACTCCTCTTCCGCCTCCGGATTTTCAGGATTTTCTTTGATGATATCTAATTTTAAGTAGAGGTCCCGAATCTCGTTTTCATTTTGCCTTAAATGCTTGGGCAGCAGCTGCATATAATTATGCGTAAATTCCTCGGAGAACTTTTTGACGCAACCAAAATCGATTACGCCCAGCTTGCCGTCATCCCGAAAGAAAAAGTTACCCGGATGAGTATCCGCATGGATAAAATTCCGCTGTTCAACTTGATCATGAAAGAAATCCCATAGCAGTTGGCCAAAGTGATTGCGCGCTTTCTGGCTTGGATTTGAAGCTAAAAACTCTTTAAGGTGCTTTCCCTCTATGAAGGTCATTGTTAGTACCTTCTCGGAAGATAGTTCTTCAACATATTCAGGCGTAATAATGTCTCCTTCAGAAAAACGCTTATTAAAATGTTTCAGGTATTCCGCCTCCTGATGGTAATCGGTTTCTTCCATCAGTGTTTTTTCAATCTCTTCAAAATACTTATCAAAGTTACCCTTGCCGCTGACGATTCTCTTCATTAGTGTTTTCGCCATCGACATATCTGAGTGGATGGTATTTTTCACGTTGGGATACTGAATCTTAACCGCCACCTTCTGCCCGTTTTTGAGACGCGCTTCATGAACCTGCCCAATAGATGCGGCAGCGATAGCTTCAGTATCAAAATTGGCAAAGAGGTTTTCCGGATAATCTCCAAGCTCCTTTTTAATGATCGATCGCGCTAGTGCCTTATTGATAGGGGGTACGCTGTACTGCGATTCGCTCATCACTTCCGCAAACTCCTCAGGCAGCATACCCTCGTCCATACTAAGTGATTGTGCAATCTTCAAGGCTGTGCCGCGGAGCTTCGTAAATTCATTAAATACTTCTCGCGCATTTTGGGTGTGAAACTGTTTGCCTTCTTCCTCGGATTCTTTTTTGCCAACCGACTTTCTGAGATATCGCTTGGCATAGTTCGTCCCAACTTTTAGTCCGGTTTTTGCAAATATTTTACCGCGCTCAAGTTTGGAAGATGGAAAATCATTACTCATAACTTATCGTATTTCTATTTTAGAACAGAGTTGTTTTACAATGGGGATATTGCTGATAAAAGCTTTTTTATTGGCATTCACAAATTTGGCAAGGTCAAAACTTTTATCGAGTATAGGATTATACATTAGCTCTTCGAGCACGGCCGTGGCTTTGTCGGTGAGTTCCATGCTGAGCTCCTTATTTTCGCTGGTATCATTTATCCAGAACCGGAGTAGCTCCAGGTATTGTCTTCGTAGAAAAGCGTATGAATAGGAATTTAAAACCAGGGTAGATGAGACCGATATGTGGTCATCATTTTGGATAAACTGCTTGATAATTCGTTCCAATTCTTTTTCAAAATCTGTTTTGATAAAGCTGTTCAGGATAAAATCAGAGAGCGTGGCTTCTACAAAAGCTTCTTTTTCTTGAAGCATATCAAAATTGGTGAACGCAAAGTTCGAAAGTTTTTCGCTCAGGGTATATGATTCAAAATTATCGATTTCATTAATCATCATCTCATAGCGGATGACCAGGGAAGAGTAATAAAATTTGAGGATTGATTTTTTATTGGGGAAGTGGTTGAACACCTCGGCTGGGGTAATATCAACTTCCTTGGCAATGTCTTTGATATAGAATTGCCCGTCACCCTGCATATGCAGATCAGTGGCAACGTCCGAGATCGCGAATTTCAACTCAAATATTTCAGGATCAAAAGTGCTCATAATTAAATGTATTTATGGATGGCATATTTTACCACAATCAGATTTCAAAATCGGTATCGCTTGTAATTTTTTTTCTTGTCAGTTTGATTATCACCGCTCGTTAAATAAACACAGCCATTTTCTTTGATCAATTTGCCCACGGTCATCTCGCCTTCAAGTATTGCCACAATAAGATGATTGAAAACTGTTTTGATTGACCGGTCTATAACGAGAATATCATCCAAGAAAATTCCAATGTTATTAAGTCAGTCTCCTTTTACCCGCATAAAAAACGAAACGGCTGGTCGTTTTATGATATACTCATCGAGAGTAAGTGGTTTTTCAACGTGATGACGCTCCTGGGACGGAAATCCAGTCTCTTTCCAAAACCTGTTAGGATCTTTTTTGGGATTAGGATCCATGTTTCCCGAATAAATATCAGTAATGCGAAGATCTTTCATATTTCGTCCTACTTTTATTCACTAATAAAGTAACAATATTTATTTAGATATAGGTTCCTGCTATTATCAGGATAAAATTATTAACAGGCGGTGAAGGGGTATTATTATGCAGAAAAGAAGGGAAAGTACATCATCAATTATCCGATTACTTGATGTTCTTTTAAAACGTGCAGTGTTTGTTCGGCCTGCCACTGATGCCGACGTTGATGAGCCTCAAGCAGAAGAAAACACTCAGAGAGTGTCATTTTAATTATTGGAAAGATGGGATGAGAAACTTTTGATCGCCCCAAGTGAACGTTTTTCTGGTGTGCATTTTCGAGTTCGGCAATCAGACGATTCTGTAAATTCAGGTACTCATCGAGCAATTCCATGCGGCTATATCCTGATGTATCAACAGGTTTCATCGATTTTATTGTTTTTAACTTTATTTTGTACGGTGGTTCAAATAATGAAATAATTTTTTGGGCAAGCCATCGGGGTGGGAAGGATCTGTTTGATGAATTAGCAGTATTCCCATTTACTGATATAGCCGAAGAAATATTGTCAAAATACAGATCTCCGTAATTTATGAGGTGACTGTAACATTCTGCGATGCTCCATCGGTCTTCTGTGGGAGCTTTGAGGAACAAGTTCTTGTCTACAGACAATATGAATTCTTCGGCGGTGTTCTTGGTCTTCTCAAACTGTTGGATGAACCATTGATAACTGTATTGATCTATCATGAATTACTCTCCCTGTTTGTTTTTTAAGCTTATAATCCGCTGGTAAGACCTTTCAATCTGTTCACGAGTAATTTTACCTTCATCAACAAGATTGTGTATAATTTTGTGTGCTTTGGGAACAATATCAGGATCGTAAATGGAGTTGTTGGCAAACACCAAGATATCAACTCCGGCATTGATAGCTTTGTTTATTGTTGTTTTGAGGCCGTATTCGTTGCGAATGGCTCCCATCATAAGATCATCAGAAATGACCACATCGTTGTAGTTTAACTTGTTTCGCAGTAAGCCGGTAATGGTAGGTTTCGAAAGAGTTGCAGGATAATCGGGGTCAATATTACGGTTAAAGATATGTGCGGTCATTATGGCATTTCCCAAGTCCTTATTGATAAGCTTCCGATATGGGATTAATTCCTTTTTAGACCAAGTTTTGGTTACATCAACAACGCCCAGGTGGGAATCTTTTTTTGAGCTTCCATGTCCGGGGAAATGCTTCAGTACCGACCATATCCCATGCTTGTTCAATGTTTCAATATAAATAGAAGCATGCTTTACAACTTTTCCGGGATTAGCAGAAAAGCTGCGTTCCAAACCACCAATGACAGGGTTTTTTGGATTGGTATTAAGATCAACTACCGGTGCAAAGTTCATATTGATTCCCAAATCTGCCAGTGTCTGCCCCATTTTTTGAGCATAGAATCTTGTGCTGTCAACGTTATCCAATTGCCCAAGGTATTCTGCTGATTTGATTTCGGGAAATCCCAGCGATGGTTTTAGTCGGGCTACCTGTCCTCCTTCTTGATCAATAGCAATGGTGAGTGGAATATCAGATAATTTCTTAAGGTTGCTTATAAGCATTTTTAGCTGTTCCGTTGATTGTATATTTCGTTCCGAAGATTTTGAGGGAACGTCGTAGTTAAAAAGAATAACTCCGCCCAAATGATATTTTTTTATGTCACGTACAATATGATTTGTATCAGCCAATGCAGTTCCCCGGAATCCTGCCAAAAGCATCTGCCCGATTTTTTCATCAAAAGATACATTTTCCTCGGGAAATGAAGTTTGACTGAAGGAAGGATTTGAAATTAACAGCAGTAGAAGAATAACTAGCAATGAGCGAAACATACAGTGGCTTTATTTGATATCGGAGTTTTAATATGAGATAAGGGAGAACGTTAATAGTACTTTATTTCTATGGGGAAAGAAAATCAAAACAGTGGTAGTAAGAGGTCTTGTAATAATGGATGATTGTCACAAATTGAAATATTAGGTTTTTCTAATATTTCCGGTGTAAAAACACCATCATTTAGTTCAAAGTTATTTACAAGCAATAGTAATTTTGTTTAGAAAAATTGGGGACGAAAATTTTGTAACAAATAGGTAAGAGAGTACTCTTGAATTATGTACAAAAAGGAATAAAATAAATGAGATTCTTTAACAATATACACACGCAAATAGATTGATTTTGCGTGTTAATTCTTAGGAAAAAAGTCATGATCGAGAGTTTTAATAAAAAAGAGTTGGAAGAAAAGATTGACCAGTATGTAAATGGTCAGCTTTCCGCTCAGGAAGTTGATGAGTTATGGGCTGAGCTAATTCAGGACGGTTATCACTTGGATTATCTCAAAAGTGTAGCTAATCTCCAAGCTGTGATTGAACGTAAAAGAGAAGAGCAAAAGAGTACAAGTAAAAAGCAATACTGGTATTATGCGGCAGCTGCAGTTATTGCTTTGCTTATTGCCGTGGTAGGGGTAATGAATATATCTACACAGCAGCAATCTTCGGTAGAACCTATATCGAGTATAGAACTGGATTATTATCGTTCTGGTGATGGTACTATTTCTTCTTCGTCGGATAAAGAGGTAATACGAAATGCAATAAAGCTTGCCAATACCGGTCGTGAAAACGAGGCGATATCATTATTGGAGTCTGAGTTGGAGAATGCTTCAGAGCCTGGATGGATTGCTGAGCTTAGTCTTAATTTGGGTTCTCTGCACTACAATAACGGTAATTACGATATAGCCATTGAGCATTACGAAAGGGTAGTAGCTTATAAAGATAAAGTAGATGTGCTCATGTTAGAGAAGGCATACTGGTATATTGGAAATGCACACTTCCATTTAGATCAACTGGTTGATGCAAAGATGAATATTGAAAGGGCATATGAGTTAAATGGAGCTTACCGTCGAGTTGCTCAAAGTTATCTGAACGCTTTATCTGATTGATCTGATACGTTTATTTTTATAGTGAATAGTGGCGAAATTATAGACACAACTGTTCATCATTCTTTGTTTCCTAAGAGAGAGAATCTTTCCGTTGAAAAATTTACGCTTTATCTATCAGTGTCTTGAAAAGATAATTCCTTTTTGAGTAAGATAAGAAAGCCCAACCATAAGCAAGAAGTAGAAGATAAATGCTCCGGCCATGGCCAGGTTTTTATTCTGCTGGGGTTTCACAATTGGGTCGGTATTTCCGATTAACATGTAAGGACCCCAGAAATGAGGATCAGCATTTTTAGTGTTTAAAAAGTATTTTTTAGCAGCTCTCAGTGCTTCAGCTTTTGATTTCCCCTCATTTATGTGAGAGTAGAACTGAATAGCAAACTCTGAGGCAAGCATATCATTAACCGACCATAAATTAAGTATTAATGATTCAGCACCGGCATATCGCAGTGCTCTGCTGATACCCATAACACCAGTTCCCTGGATATATGATCCGGATCCCGATTCACATGAGTTAAGCATTACCATTTCATTGCTGAGATCCAGCTCAAATAACTCATATGCAAAAAACCGATCCTCAAAAGTACTGTCGCTGCCGGCTGTAGATTTGCTAAAATAAACAGTGGAAAACATCGGGTCGCGCTCGGATACTTCACTGTGGGTGGCTAAATGGATGACTCGAGAGTGCGGGGCGGTTTTCTTAAAAGTAGATTTGGTTGATTGTTCATTGATGTAGGTTTCTACCTGAGAAAAATTAGTAAGGCTTTCTGCAATTTGTGCAACTTCGGATTGAGCGTAAGGCAGTGGTACTAACGATTGGTTATTATAATTGTCAAAGTTTGATACCCCATATCCCGCATAATGCATTTGAGCTTCAGAAGCTGATGAAGAACGGTTCGGTGTTTTAAAGTCCTCCAGTGTGGTTAGGTATTGCGTTTTAAATTTTTCTATCGCATAGGTTGTTTCGCCGTAGCTGTAGCTTTTAGCGGGCTTTTCCATTGGCATGATATCCAACGGAAGCTGATAGAAGTAACTGTCGGGAATAAGCGTGATTTTTTCGACGTAATCGGGAATCTTATTTAGCTCCAGGATCTTGGAAATCTTATAAAGAGAGTCAAGGTTGGTTTCTTTAGTAGCGATCTGCTGCGCGGAACTACTAAATAATTCTCTTGTTTTTTTATCAAGATCAATCGTTTTCAAGTTAATATCATTACGGGATATTTTGGCAATATAGTATTGATCTTTGAGCTCTGTTATATGTATTAAAAGTTCCCGGGCCGAAAGTTTGTTTTGAATTTGACGAATAGAAGTTGGGTTTTGACCAATATTTTTTGTCAGTCGGCGATCATACTTTCGCTTTTTGGTATTTAGCTGATTGATCTGCTGGCGAATTTCGAATTGCTCGTCTTCAGGTGCTGTTAAGAGTTTTTTGCGAACAGCATCAAGTTGATTGGTGATCTGCTTGTAGTCCGTTAATTCTGACTCATTCAACAGACTCGATTTAACCAATGGATTTTGATAAAGCGAAGCATCATTAATAGTTTTCAGCTGGTCAAGTTTTTCAACGGCCTTGCCGGGTTGGCCCGTATCCATATAAATATTTGCCGCAAGCTCAAAGGCATCGAGATATTCGTCTTCAACATGCCAAAAACCGGATTTGAGGTCGGTACTGTTCTTCGCTCTTACAACAATTTGGCTTAATGTAGGTCCAAGAATATTGAGTGCTTTATCTCTGTTACCAGTCTTAGATAGATATTCAGCCTCTACCTTTTTTGCTTTAACAATTTGATTAAAATCGAGTTGATTGAGATCAAAAGATTTGAACTTCTCAATTTGGTTTTTGGCTTGGGATAGATCTGTCTTTTCTAAATAGATTTGCGCTTTATTGATCAGGGCGTCAACATAATTTATACCCTTACTTTCTGAAGTTAATGCTATAATCTCGTCGTAAGTTGTTAAGGATTTTTTATATAACCCTTGATCTTCAAAATTTGATGCAATTTCATTTAATAATTTGAGGTATTGCCGTGTATTATTATCCGGATTTAATATGTCCTTTGCATTTGAATAATAGCTTTCTGCCTTTTTAAAGTTATAATCAGACTTTCTATAAAAAGAACCAAAGAACGTGTATATAGTACCTAAACCGGTTGAATCACTGTTATTTATAGCTAAATCTCTTGCTTTTTTTAAATAATTGAGCGCATTTGTAGAATCTTTTGATTCACGATAATAGACGAATAGATTCCGCAAAATTTTTTGGTGGTGACTATAATTATTTTGCGTTTTAGCAACATCGAGAGCTTTAAATTGTAAATCTAAGTAGTCATTATATTTGCCTAACTTATTATAAACCAATGCTAAGTTATTATATAAGGAAGACTTTGAAACATTTATTTCATTATTATTAATCTCTTTTAAGACTTCTTGATATACTTCTTCAGCAGCTTTTATTTTGCCAATACTGTATAAATAAACTCCTTGAAGCTGTTTTGTGCTAATTTTCTCTCTTTCTTTATTAAGATATCTAGATAATGGGAGTGTATATTGACGAACTATTTGAAGGCTCCGATCATAATATCCCAGCCGGTACATGGAGTAATCAAGGTACCGATATAATTTGAGCCTGAAATTAGAATTAGGGAATAATCTATCATTAATCAGTTTGTTATATTGTTTAGCTGTTTGCCCATAATTATAGTTCAAGTACAATACTCGTAAATAGCTCGCATTATAAAGTGTTGAGAAAAGATTCTGACCGTTATTGTTTTTAGACCAGTTTTTTTCTAAGGCTGATAAAAGGGAGTCGCTTAGTTGGTCATGAGCTCGGAAAAGTAAAAATAGATGGGTGAGAGTAAATGTCTCGGTTGATGCTATAGACTCATCGATAGTGTCTTTATTAATAAGAGCTTCAAATAGTGCACTAAAGTCAATATTCTTTTTATCTGACTTTATATTAAAGTCTGATGAATATTGTTGATATAGATCTTCTCGACTTTCATCTGATATTAACAGGAGTTCCGTAAATAACTGAGCTGATCCTGTCTTAAATACAACCTTTTTGAGCTGGTCGGAATAGTTATGTTCTATATTCTCAAAGAGATGCACTAAATTATTTGAATAATCACCTCCCTGAACCTTTTGTTCAACAGCTTTTCGAACATTGGGGTTGCTGGTGGTCAAGATTGTCAGCCCCCAAATATTTTCTTCGACATTTTGGGCTTGCTCAATATTATTGAGATAATAATTGGCTTGTGATCTTGATTGCTCGACTAAATTACTGTCCGCAGTTGCAACACTGACCTGAAGAAAGCTGATTAATAATGTCAGTAACATATTGCCAGGTTAGTGCTTTTTTTTTTAGTGCTTAGGGATAATTTAAGCTATTATATTTTGACCATAAATCCATAATTAATTCTTGTAGTTATTAAAATAATTATTCAGGACGATCAACGATGGGATCCATGCCTGCATCAGTCCCGAAGTCAGGATTCTGAACTTCGAGAACGGGTTTGTCGGTGTCGGGCTGGTTTTGGTCGAGGCCGGGATCGGTAACCGAAGCACAGCCGGTGAACAATGCAATGGAAAAGATGATAGCGAGAAGTTTGTGAGTAAAAGATTTCATAACTGATTGCTGATTTTGTGTTTAGATTAAATTTGTAACGTATTGATTAAAGTGCATCCCTGAAAAGCCTAATATGTACTTCGGAGATATACTAATAGTTGATAACAAGAGTAATCAAAGTTTGATATGTTACAAAAAAGCTTTGCCTACAGGAAATACTGTACAAAATTATTTTGTAACAGATTTATATTATAATTTAAATTTTTATTTCTAATTATATTTTATTCCAGATTACAAGAGCAATAAACAATAATATGTTACAAGTAATATTCATATTTAAGTAAATAATTTTTTAAACAATAAAAAATTACTTCAATTTTATTATAGAATTACATTCTAATATTTGTTTGCCAATTCAATAGTTATATATTAGAAACCACAATTACTACGGATGGTTTTATTTATTCATTTCGTGATGAATGGGTAAGTTAATTTAGGTTTATAGGGTACCTTGAGTAACTCCAGAGTTGATTATTCAGAATTAGTATATGCTCTTCAGCAGAATAGAGAAGGTGAAGCCAATGAGCTGCTGGAAGAACTAATGCATAGACTTAAAGATTACTTGCAAGTCGTACTTAACGCTGATGAAAAGGATGCAGAGGAATGTACCCAGCAAGCATTTCTTAATGTTTATGAGCAGATACAGAAAGACAATATTCGAGAGGAGAAATATATATTCAGTTATATGATACGCGCCTGCCGGCACGAGTATTTTCGTCTCTCTAAAGAGCAGCATCGCTTTAATAATCCTGTTGAAGATCATCAGGATCATCTAGTAGATCCCGCCGAACAGTTTGAGAATCTAATGGATAAGGATCGCCAGGCTATTTTGGAAGCCTGCCTGAATGAACTCCGGGAGAAGTCGCGTAACTTTATTGAGTATTTTATTGATAAGCCTGATGCAACTACCAAAGAAGCCAGTGCCCATTTTGATATTAGTGGGGCCAACGTGCGTACAAAAAAGTCCCGTATCTTAAGCCGGCTGCATCACTGTTTTAAGCGTAAATGGCGGCAATAATTACAAAGGAACTGAAATGGACAGTTGCGTGCCCTGAATAGAAATAGTCTCGATTATTGATTGCAGTTGTTCATTGTTCGATTGGTTTAGTAGGTAAAGAGTGGAATCAAAAAGCAGCAAAAACCCTCCCTGTATAAGTAGTGATTGACCATATCCAATAAACCTATTATTTGATTTACGAAGCCCCCGTTCCCATAAAAATCCTCCTGTAGCCATATAGCCTACATTTAAGCCCATATTGAGTAGCAAAATGTTTTCAATTGATTTAGCTTCTGCCATGCTTTGTGCAAGTGTAAAAGAGGTGGGATCAACTTGTGAGTACTGGTAGAATGCGCCACCAGCAATGGCAAGGTTTACCAGATTCCATCCAACATTCATTTGATGTAAATATTTTGTGCTTCCACCGCTCCTAAAGTAACCAATAGAACTTATAGCAATATTTGAAATAGCCCATCCAGACAGGGTATACATGCCTTTTGTATTCAGGTCTATGCGTTGTTGGTTAAAAGAAGTAAGGGATTCCGATAGGTTTTGGGCAGCGCTGCTATTTGTTAAAAGTAAAAGAGATGAGGCAAATAGAAATAGAACGAAAAGTAGTTTATTGTTTAAATTATTCATTAGATCAAGGTTTTAGCTCATTTTGTGATATTATTTTGGAATCTGCGATCATAAAAATGTCATTGTCTTCGGTTGGTTCAATTACATGGGTCCCAATAAACCCTCCAAAAGCCGGTAACACTCCGTATTTCTTTCCAAAATAAAAACAGGGTAACTTCATTGCTTGTCGCCCACGGCCTTTCAACTGTACGGCAGGATGAATATGTCCGCTTAAAGCAAAGGTGTTTTTATCGTGATTGTTTAGAGCATTAATGTCGTGAACAAATAAAAACGGATCTATCGATAACTTTTTGAATACATTTATAAGTCCCTGATGATAATTTTGAGTTTCCAGGATATCATGGTTGCCTATCACCAGGCTAACTTCGAGCTGACGTTTATTTTTGCGCCACTCGATAAATTGCTTCCATTCATTGTTAATGTCACTGTGAAAGAGATCTCCCAAAATAATGAGATGCTCTGGTTCTGTAAGCTCGATAATGTCATTGAGTTTATTAAGGTTTGATTGCGCGACTTCCTGGGGTACGGCAACTCCACTCTTCCTAAAGTGTCCGGATTTACCGATATGCAGATCGGCAACCAATAGTATTTTTTTCTTTTGCCAGTAGATGGCCTTTTGTGGCATTAACCAGAGGCGTTGATGCCTCAGGTTGAAAGCTTGTGCATTGGAGTTCATAGTAAAAAAGTAGTTAGCTTACTTTATGGGTACATATCATGTGATATTTTCCATTTGGACTCAAATAGCTGTACAAAATATATCAATTCAAACATGTTCTTCGAGCTGTAATTGCATCCGCTTTACGCGATCTATTAAGTTTTCAGAACTTAGCCGTTCCCGCAGCCGATCTACCATAATTGGAAATGCAAAAGGCGTAAATCGCTCAGTTGTTTTGAGCGTTATTTTTTGAGATTGAATGCGTTTTAAAGCTTTCCGTAATCGTACTTCATCAAGCTGATGCGAAAGGACTTCATCATAGGCCTGCTGGAGCAATAGGTTGTCGGGTTCATACTGGTCAAATACATCAAAAAATAAACCCGATGATGACTGTAGGTGACGGCTGGCCTTTTGCTGGCCCGGGAACCCCTTGAAAATGAGCCCGGCAATATGACATATACCGCGGAATCGCCGTTTTGCTAACTCCGTATCATTAAGACTTGAAAAGATATCCTCAACGAGATGCTCATCGGAAAACAGGTGATGCTCGAGGGCCTTTTCAATAGGGATTTCCTTATCCGATAGCAGCTCAAAGCCGTAGTCATTCATTGCGATAGAAAAAGTAATGGGCGTCAGTTGTGAAATACGATAGGCAATTAAAGCTGACATGCCTTCGTGAACATAACGACCCTCAAAGGGATAGAAGAAAAGATGATGCCCTTCTCGTGAGGTGGTCTGCTCAATCACTAACTCATTATCATCCGGCAGGGTAGACCATTCATTTTGCACATCCAGTATAGGCTGTATGGTTTTAAGTTCGATATCATTTGAAGTGCCCTCAATAGCCTGGTGCATTTTATGGCGCAGCATTTGGCTCATATTTGAAGATAACGACATACGTCCTCCCATCCAGCTGGGTACTTTTGCTTTGGATGTATTAGCCCTCCTAACGTAAGCGGTCATTTGCTTCGTTCGTACAAGTTCTAGACTGCGCCCTGCAAACCAGAATTTGTCTCCCTGTTTTAATGAGGCAATAAACCATTCTTCAATACTACCCAGATGTGCCCCATTTAGATATTTGACGCTCATCATCGTATCGCTTGTTATCGTACCAATTGACATGCGGTGACGTCGCATAATTTTCTTATCAATAACCTTGTAAAGACCATCTTTCTGAATCACTTTGGAGTATTCATCATAGGCGGTCAGGGATTGCCCGCCGGTAGTGATAAAATCCATAATCCAGTTCCACTCTTTTTGCGTGAGTGTCTGATAGGCAAAAGTCTTTTTCACTTCCTCGTAGATTTGCTCGGGTTTAAATCCATCCGAGACAGCCAGTGTAATCAAATATTGAATAAGTACATCGTAAGGTTTCAAGATGGGATCACGACTTTCCAGCGCTACTTTTTGGGAAGCGGCCGTTTTAAGAGCAGCTGCTTCGATCAACTCAAGGGCATTGGTAGGTACAAAGTAAATGCGACTGGTAGATCCCGGCTGATGACCACTTCGCCCGGCTCGCTGTAAAAAGCGTGCAACACCCTTGGGACTACCAACTTGTACTACCGTTTCAACAGGAGCAAAATCGACGCCGAGGTCGAGACTTGAAGTGCAGACCACTGCTTTTAGTTTTCCTTTATGCAAGGCATCTTCCACCCAGCGCCGAACTTCTTTGCTCAATGATCCATGATGCAAAGCTATCCTGCCAGCCAGTTCGGGCTTGGCTTCTAATAGTTTTTGAAACCAAATTTCTGATTGTGAACGGGTATTGGTAAAAATAAGGGTAGATCGACTTTCCTCAATAATGGGCAAAACTTTTGGTAATAGCTTTGTACCAAGATGACCCGACCATGGAAATTGTTCGACATCATCAGGCAGAACGGACTGTACCTCTAAATCTTTTTCTATATTAGCCTCTATGGTAACAGAATCTGCTTTGGTGTCATCTGTTCCAAGCAATACATCATGGGCTTCTTGGAGATTACCAATGGTTGCCGAAATGCCCCATATATTTAGGTTAGGACACAAGTGTTTTAGTCGAGATAATCCAAGTTCTACCTGAGTACCACGTTTAGATCCCAAAAGTTCGTGCCATTCATCTATTACTATTGCTTCAAGGTCTGTGAAATAGGTTTTGTATCCTTTTTGAGCCATCAAAATGTGTAGGCTTTCGGGTGTGGTAATGAGCACCTCCGGCATTTGTTCCTTCATTTTTTGCTTTTGATAGGATGAGACATCACCAGTCCGACGAGCGACTTGCCATGGAATTTCGAGATCATTAACAATCTGCTGAAGCGCTTGCTCAATATCACGGGCCAATGCTCGCAGCGGGGTGATCCATAAAAGTTGGAGCCCATTATCTGCAAGCTCGGTATATGTTTTGGGATGCTCATCTATCCAGTTGATGAGTAAAGGCATATATAGAGCGTAGGTTTTGCCGCTGCCGGTAGGTGCATTCAACAATCCATTCTTTTCGGATAAAAAAGCTCCCCACACCTCCCGCTGATAGTTAAATGGTTCCCATCCACGTTGGGTAAACCATCGTTCAATTTTTTGATAGCCGCCGCTTTTCATTAAGATGGAAATCTTGTTTATTTCAAATCGGGTAAGAGTTATTAACGGAAATGATCTGAATATAATTTGTTTCTTTGGTTGACTTGATTATCTGCTTTAATTATTTAAAATAGGATGGTCTGTGAGACAAAAATATCACCAAATAAAATACAATTGCCATGTGGTTAAATATTGATTCGTTTGAAGAGTACAAAGAAGTCTATAACGATAGTATCAAAAATCCTGAGAAATTTTGGGAGCATGAAGCAGGAACGTTTTATTGGCGCGAACGATGGGATGAAACCCATAGTGGAAGTTTCGAGGATGGAAATGTAAAATGGTTTGAAGGCGGTAAGCTGAATATTACCGAAAATTGCCTGGATCGCCACCTGAATACCATCGGTAATAAAACGGCATTTATCTTTGAACCTAATCACCCGGATTCTTTTCGACGGACAATCACTTATCGGCAGTTGCATGAGGATGTCTGCCGTTTTGCCAATGTGCTGAAAAACAAAGGGATTGAAAAGGGCGACCGTGTGGCAATTTATATGGCTATGACGCCGGAGTTGATGATTGCAGCCCTGGCATGCGCACGCATTGGAGCTGTGCACTCTATTGTTTTTGCTGGATTTTCTGCTCAGGCACTAGCCGGTCGAATTCAAGATTGCGATGCGAAAATGCTCATCACTAATGATGGGTTGCGCCGTGGTGAAAAACATGTGCCTCTTAAAGATATTTCTGATGAAGCACTGGAAGAATGTCCTACAGTTGAAAAAGTGATCGTGTGTCAGCGTACGAATCGTGATATCAATTGGGTTGAAGGCCGTGATGAATGGTGGCACTTGTTAATTCGAAACGCATCCAAAGAGCATGAAGCCGTAGAGATGGATGCAGAAGACCCACTGTTTATTCTCTATACCTCGGGATCGACCGGCAAGCCCAAAGGGCAGGTTCATACCTGTGGGGGATATATGGTATACACAAGTTATACCTTCCGCAATGTGTTTCAGGTCGAAGAGGATTCGGTGTATTGGTGTACGGCTGATGCGGGTTGGATTACCGGGCACTCCTATATTTTATATGGCCCGCTGTTAAATGGTGCAACCGGTATCATTTTTGAGGGGACACCAACTTATCCCGATCCCGGTCGTTTGTGGGAGGTCTGCGAGAAGTATAACGTAACGCACTTCTATACATCTCCTACAGCTATCCGCGCGCTGATGAAAGAGGATATTGAGTATGTCAATAAGTACGATCTTAGTTCGCTCGATGTGCTTGGAACGGTAGGTGAACCGATAAACGAAGAGGCTTGGCATTGGTATCACGATAAGATTGGAAACGGGAAGTGTCCGATTGTGGATACTTGGTGGCAGACTGAGACGGGCGGCATTATGATTTCCCCGCTGGCGGGAGTAACGCCGACCAAACCGGGATTTGCTACTTTGCCATTACCCGGCATTGAGCCTGCTTTGATGGACGATGATGGCAAGGAGGTTAGTGGCAATGGTGTTCAAGGAAATCTTGTGATCAAACAGCCATGGCCGGGCATGACACGCGGAATATGGGGCAATCAGGAGCGTTATATGAAAACCTATTTTGAGGATTATCCCGGGTATTATTTTACGGGGGATGGTTGTCGCCGTGACGAGGACGGCTACTATCGTATTACCGGTCGTGTTGATGACGTGCTTAATGTTTCTGGCCACAGGTTGGGAACGGCTGAAATCGAGAATGCTATTGACGAACATCCTAAAGTGGTAGAAGCGGCCATTGTGGGATATCCGCACGATGTTAAAGGGGAAGGTGTTTTCGCTTTTATGACTTGCGACGATGGTGTTTCGGAACCGGAAACGTTTAAAAAGGAAATCGATGACTTGGTTTCAAAAATAATTAGTCCGATTGCCAAACCGGATAAAATTCAGATTGTTGAAGGATTACCAAAGACGCGATCAGGTAAAATTATGCGCCGTATTTTACGAAAAATTGCTGCCGGGGAAACCGATGATATGGGGGACACCTCAACGTTGCTCGATCCCAGTGTGGTAGAAGAAATTATAGATGGAACCGCATACTGATCGCCGAAATAATTCAGAAATGTTTCGGGGACACATCATTAAGTTGGTGTGTCCTTTTTTTATATAGAGAGGAAAAATCCAACAATGAAGAGTAAGATACTTACTACTAAAAGGATGAGTCGAAATCGCGTTCGCATCATCATAGGATGAAAAAATAAGCCGTATGTAAGCGGTTGATTGCTCAGCCAATCGTAATAGTGATGCCGATGTGCTTCACCCAGTGCCATCGTTACATGTCCGTGAAGAATGGTAATCATAAACGGGATAGAGAAAAGACAGCAGCCCGCGTAAACGATAAACTGTTCAATACCTGACAAATTTGCTAAATACCAATAGGGCCATGCAAAAAGTAGAAAAAAAGGCACGCTTAGCATCCAGTTGATAATGCTAATGCGTTTAAAGTTCTTAGGGTTGAGTTCCTGGTTCATAGTAGTTGCCAGTTAGGCCATCAGCTTTGTTTGCTTCAGAAGAATTGTTTTTCCAAATGTGGATATACCAATAAATTGGCATGGTAATACCACCCAATACGAACAATACAACAATCCATAAAATTCTTTTTTCATTGTCGAAATACTGGTTGCGAATAATATGGACAAGATAAAAGATATATAATCCCATTGAGAGGAAAATAATTGGAAAAAAATATGGTATTATATAACTAAGGTATGAAAGGTACATCAACGGCATTGCCGGTTCTTGGTTAAAGAACATCGACAAGAAGTTAAAAATGACAAAGCCAATGATACTAATAGCTGCTAGTAGGGGTAGGCATGTTAATATGCCCAGCACAATTTTTGTAGGCTTATTTAGCTTCATAAAAGGGATGATGAGAATTATATTTGACTGGCAATCAGCATCTCAATTTCTCGGTAGGGCATATCAAAAATCTTAGAAAGGGATTTTTTGGTGAGATGTTTTTTATAAATGTAAGTACCGTTGCGCAGGGCGGTATTTGTCCAAAGACATTCCCGAATTCCTCCCGCATCACCGATAGCCAACAGGTAGGGTACAATCACATTGTTAAGGGCATAGGTGGCGGTACGGGCAACATTAGATGGAATATTGGGCACGCAATAGTGAATTACATCGTGTGCCATAAATGTAGGTTTTGAATGTTTGGTAGCTCTGCTGGTGGCAATACAACCACCTTGATCAATTACGGTATCCACTATAACGCTGCCAGGTTTCATGGAAGCAACCATGGGTTCAGTGACAAGTACAGGCGCGCGTTCACCCTCAAACATGGCCGCCCCAATTACGACATCAGCATATTGCAGGGCTGAAGACAGGTATTGATAATTCGCTGTGGCAGTAATAATACGACGATCAAGTGCATTTTCGAGGTGACGGAGCTTTGCCAAGTCATTATCCATCACAAATACCTGAGCACCATAGCCCAAGGCTGTACGAGCTGCATATTCAGCCGTGATGCCAGCTCCCAGAATAACAACTGTTGCAGGGGGTATACCCGAAATGCCACCCAGCATAATACCCTGTCCGCCTTCTGTTTTTTCCAGGTAATGAGCCCCAATCTGTAAAGACATCGATCCGGTAATTTCGTGCATCATGCGAACAATAGGAAACTCTTTGTCCTCTCCTTTGATAAATTCAAAGCCAATGGCGGTAATGTTCTTTTTGATTAAAAGATCGATAAATTCTTCGGTAGTGTTGCCTAAATGCAGCGCAGAAAGAAGGGTTTGGTCTTTCTTAAGGAGTTCTAATTCTGAATCCGCTGGCGGTGCCACCTTGACAATCATATCTGATTTTTTATACACCTCGTCGATACTAAGAGCAATTTCAGCGCCGGCGTCGGCAAACTCTTCATCGGTAAAGTTGGCTTCGGCACCGGCATCTTGCTCAATGAAAACTTCATGTCCATTGGCTATGAGTACTGAAGCACCGCCAGGGGTTAGACAAATTCGGCGCTCATCATTGGAGACTTCCTTTGGTACCCCTATCTTTAGGGAGATATTGGATTCTGATTTCATCAGGCGCTTTTCCAGCGTCTGTATTCCAATTTGTTCTGTTTCCAGGGGATTAATATCCATAGGTATTTATTTTACGAGGAATAACGTAGCTTAATTTAATCTACCTACTGACGCTAAGCAAAAAGACAATTTATTGTTATAAGAGTCGTAAAAGGGTTGCCGTAAAAATTGGAATTATGGATTAGGATTTACCAGTAGGGGAAAGTAATCCTTAATTCTACATTCTTAATTTATTTTATTCAATGAGTTTGCGACCAAAGAAAAGTTTAGGTCAGCATTTTTTGACCGACGAAAATATTATAGGTAAGATTGCCGATGCGATTCCTGCCAAAGCGGGAGATCGAGTGATCGAAATTGGTCCGGGTACGGGAGCTCTAACCGGTGCTTTGTTAAAACGGTTCGAAGATGTTATTGCTGTGGAATTGGATCAGCGGGCGATTGAAGTACTGGAACATAAATTTGATGATTTGGAGATCTATCACGAAAACGTGCTGGAAGTTGATTGGGAGGAGTTATCCATTGGAAAAGAGAAAACGCATGTGGTTGGGAACCTCCCGTATTATATTACCAGCCAGATTTTGTTTTCATTGCTTGAAAGTCGCCACCTGATGGCCGATGCATTACTTATGATGCAGAAAGAAGTAGCCGAGCGATTAGTGTCCGATATCCGAACCAAAGATTATGGAATATTAAGTGTGCAAACACAGCTGATGTGCACTCCTGAAATTTTATTCCCTGTTTCTCGTCACTGCTTTAGTCCACAGCCCAATGTAGAAAGTGCCATTGTCAAACTGACTTTTGATAAAGGGAGGCTAAACTGTTCGGATAAAAATCTGAAAACTGTTGTTCGTACTGCCTTTAATCAGCGGCGTAAAAAGTTAAGCAATGCCCTAAAGCCAGTGGTCAGTAAAGATAACCAGCCCAAAGAGTTCGACTTTGACAAACGCGCCGAAGCATGGGAGCCGTCTGAATATGAAAAGTTGACAGCACGACTGGTCGAAGATGGCATTTTGACCTGAAATTTCGACCACTCTTTTTCTCCGATTTGTCCCATCGAAATTAAAACTATTGTTATTTAGCGATTTTAAGACTTTTGACACCGTTTGAGAGATAAAAGCACATTTGTCTAAAAGTTTGGTATGGTACTTGCTCACCTATAACCCTGTTGAAATTGATGTGATTTCAAACAGAGGATTTCAAAAGTATTAACAGCAAATTGCTGGATTTAAGAATTTCAAATTTCAACTAATAACTAAAATTAGGAGTCATACTTATGGCTAAATCTAAGATTAAACCGTTAAGTGATCGTGTTTTGGTTCAGCCGAAACCTGCGGAAGAGAAGACAGAATCTGGAATTATTATTCCTGATTCGGCAAAAGAAAAACCACAGGAAGGGACTGTCGTAGCTGCAGGTCCCGGCAAAGTAGAAAACGGAAACAAGATTGACATGTCGGTTACAGAAGGCGACGAAGTGTTGTACGGAAAGTATTCTGGCACTGAAGTTACGCTGGATGGTGAAGAGTATCTGATTATGCGAGAATCCGACATTCTTGGAATCGTTTCCTAAGCTATTCTTTCAATATTTTTTAAACAAAAACTCAAAAAAATTAAATAGGCAATTATGTCTGCAAAATTAGTTCATTACGATATGGAAGCACGCGATGCTCTCAAGCAGGGCGTTGACAAGCTTGCGAATGCTGTCAAGGTCACCTTGGGACCGCGTGGACGAAACGTAGTAATCGAAAAATCTTTTGGTGCACCAACAGTTACCAAAGATGGTGTTACTGTAGCAAAAGAGATTGAGCTGTCCAACAAGCGACAAAATATGGGCGCTCAAATGGTAAAAGAAGTTGCTTCTAAAACCAGTGATAATGCTGGTGACGGAACAACGACGGCTACCGTTCTTGCTCAGTCCATCATTCAAACCGGTCTGAAAAATGTTACCGCCGGTGCTAATCCGATGGAATTGAAGCGAGGCATTGACATAGCAGTTAAAGCTATTGTCGAGGAGCTTCGTAAAACAAGTCAACCTGTTGGTGACAGCCTCGAAAGTATTAAGCAAATTGGTACTATTTCTGCCAATGGTGATGAAGAAATTGGTCAGAACATTGCGGATGCAATGGAAAAAGTTGGTCAAGATGGTGTTATCACTGTTGAAGAAGCCAAAGGTACCGAAACCTATCTCGAGACTGTAGAAGGTATGCAGTTCGACCGCGGATATCTGTCACCATATTTCGTGACTGATTCCGAAAATATGGTTGCTGAGATGGAAGAACCTTACATTCTGATCTTCGACAGCAAGATCAGTAATATGAAGGATCTGCTTCCTATCTTGGAAAAAGTTATTCAAACCAGCAAGCCTCTGCTCATTATCGCCGAAGATATTGAAGGCGAAGCGCTGGCTACATTGGTTGTTAACAAGCTGCGCGGATCGCTTAAGATTGCAGCTGTTAAAGCGCCTGGATTTGGCGATCGTCGTAAGCAGATGTTGGAAGACATCGCGATCTTGACTGACGGTACTGTTATTTCTGAAGAGCGTGGATACAAGCTTGAAAATGCTACGCTTGACTTCTTAGGTACCGCTGATCGTGTAAATATCACGAAAGATGACACTACGATTGTTGGCGGAAAAGGAAAAGAAAATGACATCCAAGCACGTGTAAATCAGATTAAAGGACAGATTGAGTCCAGCACTTCTGATTATGATCGCGAAAAACTGCAAGAGCGTCTCGCTAAATTGAGCGGCGGTGTTGCAGTGCTTAACATTGGTGCTGCTTCTGAAGTAGAGATGAAAGAGAAGAAAGCCCGTGTTGAAGATGCACTCCATGCTACTCGTGCTGCTGTTGAAGAAGGCATTGTAGCAGGTGGTGGCGTTGCGCTGCTCCGTGCTCGCAAAGTACTGGATGAGTTAGAAGCTGAAGTGCCGGATCAGAAAGTTGGTTTTAATATAGTTCGTCGTGCGCTTGAAGAGCCGCTTCGAATTATTGCCAATAATGCCGGTGCGGAAGGTTCAATTGTTGTCCAGAAAGTCCTTGAAGGCGAAGGCGGCTTTGGATACAACGCACGAACCGAGCAGTATGAAGATCTTATCGAAGCAGGCGTAATCGATCCTACGAAAGTAACGCGCACTGCTCTTGAAAACGCTGCTTCTGTTGCCGGCTTAATGCTGACAACTGAAGCTATCATCTCTGACAAGCCTACAAAAGGCGATGATGATGACGATGATGGCGGACCTGCCGGTGGCGGTATGCCAGGCGGCATGGGAGGTGGTATGCCCGGAGGAATGGGCGGAATGGGCGGCATGATGTAAGCCAACCGTTCTTAAGAAACCGTCTTTCATAAGACGATTTAAAGCCTCGTCCCTATATGGGGGCGGGGCTTTTTTATTTGAAGATATTCAGAGTGAATAAATTCTCGTTGAGCATCTCAATAAAATTACGTTTGTTAGAGTGCTTTCACATGACAAACCGTAATCTCAAAATCAAACTATGATACTTGCTCCCATCGATTGGGCCATAATCGGAGCCTATCTACTGTTCTCTCTGCTCATCGGCGTATGGGTCATGCGAAAAGCGGGTAAGAACTCAGAGCAGTTTTTTGCAGCAGGAAAAAACATGCCTTGGTGGCTGTTGGGGATATCGATGGTAGCTACTACATTTTCAACGGATACTCCCAATCTTGTTGCCAATATTGTTCGTACTGATGGCGTGTCTGGAAATTGGGTGTGGTGGGCTTTCCTTCTTACAGGTATGCTGACCGTTTTTGTTTATGCCAATCTTTGGAAGCGTTCGGGCGTATTGACTGATGTCGAATTTTATGAGCTACGTTACAGTGGAAAGATGGCTGCTTTTCTGCGCGGATTTCGTGCTGTATATCTTGGATTTATTTTCAATGTGGTAGTGATGGCAACAGTATCGCTTGCGGCAATAAAAATAAGTGGCGTACTAATGGGATTATCTCCCGTTGAAACTGTAGTAATTGGCGGACTTATTACGGTTGTTTACAGTTCCCTCGGAGGACTACGCGGTGTATTGCTTACTGATTTTTTCCAGTTCTTTTTGGCCATTGGAGGAAGTTTAATTGCTGCCTATGTGGCATTAAATCATCCGGAGGTTGGCGGACTAAGTGGATTACTGGAACACAAAGAAGTAGTGAGCCAGCTCAATATTTTGCCCGATTTCTCTGATCCTTCGCAGGCCATTGGCATCTTTATTATCCCTTTGGTTATCCAGTGGTGGAGCGTCTACTATCCGGGCGCTGAACCGGGAGGAGGTGGTTATATCGCACAGCGCATGTTTGCTGCTAAAGATGAAAATAACTCTATTGCTGCAGTGTTCTTTTTCAATGCGGCCCACTATGCCCTGCGTCCCTGGCCTTGGATTATTGTGGGATTATGTTCGATCATCGTTTTTCCAGAAGTCGCTGATTTAAAAGAGGCATTCCCTAATGCTTCCGGCGTAGCCGATCACGATATGGGATATCCTGCAATGCTCACTTTTATCCCTACGGGTTGGTTGGGACTGGTAGTTGCCTCATTGACAGCAGCTTATATGTCTACCATTTCAACCCATCTAAACTGGGGATCTTCTTATTTGGTCAACGACTTTTATAAGCGGTTTGTGCGTCCTGAAAGCTCAGAAAAAGAACTTGTAACTGTTGGGCGTATCTCTACCGTGATTCTAATGATTGTAGCCGGTGCACTTGCGCTACTTTTGCAAAATGCACTCGACAGTTTTCAGATTATCTTACAGATTGGTGCTGGTACCGGGCTTTTGTTTATCCTGCGCTGGTTTTGGTGGCGTATTAATGCGGGGAGTGAAATCGCTGCCATGTTTATAGCTTTTGCCGTTGCATTATATTTCCAGTTCGCCCATTCCCACACGGGACTTCCGGAAGTTACCGGATGGGAAGAACTTATTATTGGGGTGATTGTCACAACTATCGGATGGCTTGGCGTTACGTTTGCCACCCGTCCCACGAATAGGGAAACACTTATCAACTTCTGTAAAGTGGCACGACCAGGCGGACCCGGATGGCAAAAAGTTATTGAGGAAGCTCGTGAGGAGGAAAAAGATACCGAGCCGCTCGAAGATGAAGCATGGCGCGTTCCCCAGGGATTACTTTGTATGGTCTTGGGATGCGTTGCTGTTTACGGGGCCCTCTTTGCGACCGGCTACTGGATTTACGGCAAGTGGGTGTTAGCTTCGATAATTACTGTTGTGGCTATTGTTTCATCCGGTTTGCTTTATAAGGCTTGGCGCAAGCTGATAAAAATTCGGCCCGATGAGGAGTTGTTTGAAGAATAGTTAGTAACGTACTACAGCAGCGCCGTTAATTATTTTGCTTTTTTTCTTTCTCGCTCATTACCCAATCAATAAATAAAAACTCGAGTCCGGCGGCTTCGTATCCTTCCCAGTTTTTGATCATCTGCTGGAATTCTTCTTCGGAGGTATTATCAGGATCGCCCCCATAATTAAGTATAATCCACCGTCGGTGCCCTTTTTCCTTACCTTTCTTTTTGTTGCTCGGGAAAACAGCGTCCGGGCGTTCACGAAACAGCATCAGCTGCTGTGCAGAAGTGGGGCCAATACCTCGAACGTTAGATATGGTGTTATAAAACACTTCAGGTTGACAGGTTTCAAGATGACGCAGGTCACGTTCACCCGAAAGTAAATCTTCAGCAAAGCCAATAATAAATTCCCCTTTTCTTTTGGTGGGGCCGGGGTCAAGTTGTCGGATACTCATAGGCGTAGCTTTAATAAGTTGATGCGGTCGCGGCCAGGCCGGAATGCTTTCTCCTTCTGCATTGATAAGCGATCCATAGTTTTCGCGTACATTATAGACCATCTTTTTGGCAGTAGGTTTGTGCGATAGCCGCATCTCAATAATGCGATTGATTGTATCCTCAAAAAGGTTGGCCCGGGCCATACGCTTAAATCCATAGTATTCGGTAAGTAAGGGGCCCAGCACAGGATCATCAGCAGCTTGATCATATAAAGGACGAAGATCGATGTTGGTACCAAAAATGCGTACTAAACTTTTATTGGCTTCTTCAATTTCATCAGTGCTTAACGACTCATTACTTTCAAAGTGAAATTCGGGATTGTCCGGATCCCCATTGAAAAAAGAGGTAACAAGAATATCACGATCCTCCAATGGGATAGGTCGGGTAAATCCCTCTTCGAAAACTTTTTCAGGATCATGTTCATGGTCGAAATACTGATCGATATCTAAGCATAAAAACCAATCGTGCGGTGGTGTGGATTTAAGTGTCCAATTGCTCATAGTAAAATATTGGGAATTAAGAATGTAAAATTGATAAAAATTACTTCAGCCTTTATCATCGCGTGTTGTCTCAAGGTCTAGGCTTTCAATATAAAAAGATGGATTTTCTTCCTGTTTAAGACGCTCTCGACTTATTTTTTGTTGATACATGTGCTCCACATCCTTGAGTGTATCGGCATCATCGGGATTTAAATCCCAGCGAATGGCTTTAAACCGAGGCAGCCGCAGTGAATAGTTTGCCTTGGTACGTTTGTTTTCCTGGATGTCATCAAATTCGAGCTCAATCACAATTTCGGGAATTAATCCTAAGGTAGGTCCGTATTTTTCGACGGTCAAATCTTTAATACGCTTGTTAAGTCGTTTCATTTCTTCATCTGTATAACCGCCGTATGCCTTGCCAATAGGAATGAACTCTTCTTCGTAGCGCTCATCTTCCGCAACCCGGATACCAAGCGTGAAATCAGAATAGTAGCCCCCGCGTTTTCCGGACCCGGCATGGGCATACATCATAACCGTATCGAGCGTACCGCCCGGCTTTTTGACCTTGAGCCAGGATTTTCTGCGCTGACCGTATTCATAAGTGCTGTCCACTTTTTTGAGCATTAGCCCCTCATTGCCGTGAGCCAGAGCACGATCAAATAACTCATCAAGATGGTCACGGTCCGTGACTTCAAATTGATTAGTGATCGGGAGGTCATGGTTCTGCGATAATTTAGTAAGTAAATTGCGGCGCTTCCGGAGCTCTTTTTCGAAGATGGGACGGTTATCATGGTAAAGAAGATCATAGGAGATGAATAAGACCGGGTATTTTTCAATGATCTCCTTACCTGGCTTTTTACGTCCCATCCTTTTTTGAAGTAGCTGGAATGGAAGGATCTCATCATTTTTAAACACGCATATTTCGCCATCCAAGACTACATCGGACAAATTTCTTTTTATGAAAAACTGTACGATTTCGGGGAACGAATGGGTGATGTCATTGAGATCGCGAGAATAAAGCTCGACCTGTTGTCCACTGATGTGCGCCTGTGCCCGCATGCCATTAAACTTTTCTTCGGCTATGTATCCATCCAAATTTTCTACAGCGCGACTCTCTATTGGGGAGGCGAGCATAAATGAAAGAGGATGAAAGAGTTTGAAGGTTGCTTCATCCAGATTATCATTTTTACAGAGTATGGCTGTTTTTCCAATACTGCCGGTAATCATGTGGGCATAACGGACTTCCTCAACGTTTTTACCAAAGGCTTCAGCTAGGGCAGAAACAACACTTTTGACTTCAAAACCGATACGCAGAGATCCCCGCGTCATAATTCGGATAAAAAACTTGATCTCGACCGGTGTCATCTGTTTCCAGGCATTCCGAAGGATATGTTGTTTATCTGCCCGTGAGGAAACATTGTATATATCCTCGTAGATAGATTTGATTTCTCGAAGACTGAGTTGAGCCGGTTCGCGTTTTTTGCGTGCAACTTCAATATTATTCATCAGCTTTTCTATAGCTTCGGAAGCGCTTCCCAGAGCTGTTTTACACGGTTTAAATACTTTTTCATAATCAATATCACAGAATTCGGCCGCACAGGTCGAGTAGGTGCGGCTTCCGATCGTTGCTCTTTTCCCGGAAACAGATGAGAAAGCGCCTTCACCCAAGAATTGAGCACCAAGTTTTAGGTTTTTATCATCCTCGAAAGACTGAAAGTATTGAGCGCAACAGGAGATCTTTGCGTTAGTGCTGCGCGTTTCGTTGATCTGCTGCGCTATTTCGGCCAGTTGTTGGAAGGAGTTCTCTGCCATAGTTAATCGTCTTCTTCAATTTCCATGTCCAAAAATCGTGAGTCGATATTTCTTTCATCCAAATAATGCTGGACAACATCGGCATTGGGAGTATGGGTGATGTGTACTTTTTGGGGGTCGAACTCTTCACATAAGCGAATGAGTTCAAAAAAATCGAGGTGGTCGGAAAGGGGAATAAGTTTATGTACAGTCAACTGACTGCGAGCCGCCTCACGGGTTGCCCAACCAGAGCAGTAAGCAATGCGTTTTTTTTGGACGTTAGATGCAAAGCCATTATTAAGCGCAGAGTTTGTTGTGATTAAGATGTTACCTTCACAAGTATCCCGATCATAAGATTCGTAGTTACCCAGATCGATACCGGCTTCTTCATACACATCGCACATCTTATATCCTGCGCCATGGATTTGCACTTGCTGTCCCAGCGGTGCCAGCAGGTGCATAACTTCTTGTGCCTTACCTAAATTGTAGGCTAAAAATATTGGAGTATATCCATACTTCAGGGATTTTGAGGCAAAAGATCGAATTTCCTGCCCGAGGTTTTCGTGGGAATCCCATTTATAGATCGGCAGCCCAAAAGTTGCTTCGGTAATAAAGTGGTCGACTTGATCGGGTATGGAAAATCCCTCTGAAGCTGGAGAGGGCGGTGTGCGATAGTCGCCGGTATAGAGCAAAGAACCTTCATCAGATTCTACATACACCATCGCCGAGCCGAGGATATGTCCCGCCTGATAAAGGGTGATTCGAGCCTTTTCAGTCTCGAATGAGTCGCCAAAATCCATAATCGTTGCATCGCCCTTGTAACCGCGGCGCTGCATCAGCTTTAGCGTGTTGGGTGTACAGTAAACGCTGCTTTTGCGATTACGCGGCATGTGGTCGGCATGGGCGTGCGAGATAAAGGTATACTGGGTATCAGTGCCGCTGTAGTCAAAACCGATGTTAAGATCCGGGAGCAGAATACCGTGATATCCTGCCTTGGTGATTTTCATGACATTGGGTGTCGGATGATTACTAAGTATGCCAGCAGGAATATAGCTGATCCCACTGCCACCATAATGGCACCGCTCTTTTTAATGATGTTGGGCAGCTGTTGGTTGGCTTTAATGAGCGTTCGACTTTGCTCCCACCGCACCAGTTGAAGTCCTGCTATGTACACAACGAATAAACCCCAAATCGTAAAGAGAAGTTCAATCCATGAAAAAGGCGTGAATGAAAGTACGAGCCCGGGAAGAGTGAAAAAAAAGAGATATTTTAAAATCCTGATTAACAATGCCGGTGGCTTCTCATGATCTGTTTTATCAATTAAGTAGTTAGCAATTTTATCCTTTTTGAGGATGATATACCCCCCCGTTCCAACCAAAGAAATAGCCAGTGCCGAGTAGTAAAGGGCAAACCATTTTGTAGAAAAGCTTTCCAAATCCATAAGCAAAATTATTCGTCTGGAAGGTTCTCGGCTTCGACTGGATCTTCCTCTTTAGGATATAAGATGGAAGCAATAATAGATAGTGCAAGTGCGCCGCCAATAAACGCTAATGCATATGGGGTTGGTATGTGGTAAAAGTCTGAAAGTAGCATTTTAACTCCAACAAAAACAAGAATGAGCGAGAGTCCATAGTGCAGGTAGTGGAAAAGACGCATGATTCCAGAGACAGCAAAATAGAGTGCTCGAAGTCCCAATATCGCAAAGGCATTGGAACTATAGATGATAAACTCATCGCGTGTAATGGCTAAGATGGCGGGAATGGAGTCGAGGGCAAAAACGAGATCTGTTGTTTCAATAACCACTAAAACGATGAACAGGGGGGTGGCAATAAGACGACCCATTTTTCGAATAAAAAATTTAGAGCCGTGATAGTTCTTGGTAGTGGGGAAAAAGCGCCGAACTAATTTTAAGATCGGATTCCGTTCGGGGTGGACTTCTTTATCTTTTTCCATGGCCAGTTTAATACCGGTAAAAACGAGGAATCCGCCGAAGACATAGATGATCCAGTGGAAACGTTCTATAAGTGCTACACCGGTAAAGATAAAGATCAGACGCATGACAAGAGCTCCGAAGATCCCCCAGAAAAGCACCTTGTGCTGGAATTCGTCCGGAACTTTGAAATAGGTAAACACCAGCAGAAAGACGAATATATTATCAACGCTGAGTGATTTCTCAATCAGGTAGCCCGTATAGTAATCAAGGGCCGTTTGGGATCCCATATAGTAATACACCCCAATGCCAAAGACTAGGGCCAGGACTATCCAAGCCCCCGTCCAGTAGAGGGCTTCTTTGATGCTGACGGCCTCATCCTCTTTGTGAAGCACAACGAGGTCGACAATGAGCATCGCTAGGATAAACACATTGAATACCGACCAAAGTAAGAAGGAGTGATCCAAACCTGAATAACTTTTGAGAGTTTAAAAATAAGCCTCAAAAGTAGCTAATATTTAACAAAATTAATAGCTGAGTAGCGCACAAACTATTCAACCAAAAATCCGTCTTCCTCTTTCTTGAGCACATCGGGGATGGATGCCATCACCTCTTCTTTGAACGCCTCAATGATATTCTTCTTCAGGTATTCGCGTCCATATACAATGCGTACTTTTCGACGTGGAACCGGATCGTCAAACTCTCGTAAATGAGCTTTAGCGCATTGTTCATTGATCTGATTTTTTGCAAGGTAAGGCAAAAGTGTCATTCCAAAATTTTGTTCAACAAGCTGTTTCAATGTTTCCAGATTGCCGCTTTCAAACTCAATTTTAGGGTTATCAAGCTTATTTTTTCTGAATTTCTTGCATAGCTTAACGGTTTGATCGCGAAAGCAATGTCCCTCGTTAAGTAGCCACAGATTGGTGACTTCCAAATCATCCACCGAAAGACGATCTTTCTTTGCAAGGGGATGATCCTCCGATACATATCCTAAAAAGGGTTCGTAATAGAGATCTTCCTCGAAAATATTTCCGCGATCGGCCGGTGTGGCTATAATGCCGATATCAAGATGATCTTGGTTAAGCAGATCGAGCAGTTCATCGGTTACCACCTCTTCGAATATGAGTCGAACATCAGGATGTTTTTTTCGAAAGTTGCGTAAAAAGAGAGGGAGCAGATAGGGGGCAACAGTGGGGATAATTCCGATCCGAAAAGTGCCCCGAAGCTCATCCTCATTTAGAGCGGCCAGATCTTCAATATGTTTAGACTGTTTAATAATTTTTTTCGCTTCTGCAATAATTTTTTCGCCAATCTCGGTGGGTATAACGGGGGATTTAGATCGATCAAAAATGGTAATTCCGAGTTCTTCTTCCAGCTTGTGAATTTGCATGCTGAGAGTCGGCTGGGTGACGTATGATTTTTCTGCAGCAGTGGCAAAATGGCGGTACCGGTCGACGGCAATAATATATTTGAGTTGCGTGAGAGTCATAATAAATCTATTTCAGAGCAATAAATTGTAACAAATTGTTTGACGGAATTATACAAACTTTAGAACTTTAATTCGTGAAAGTTCGAGATTTCCTTTCAGATTAGTACATTAGCCGTGAATCACTAAACAACTGAGAGTTAACGATTTAATAAAAAGCATAGAAATAACAATTATGCAACAGGCGCATGTATTTATCGAAGGACGTGTACAAGGAGTAGGATTTCGTCATTTTGCAAAAGTGAATGCCGAAGAAGTAGGAGTTTTTGGGTGGGTTAAAAATCTGCCAGATGGACGTGTTGAAGCTATTTTTGCAGGCCCACTGGATCATATCAGAGAGATGGTAAACCGTTGTGAACAAGGGCCGGGGGCCAGCCGCGTTGACAATATTGACGTTACGGTTGAAGACGCTGATGAGGATTATGAGGAATTTGAGGTCCGCTACCATTAACACTTTACCATGCGTTTATTTATCGCTATTCCTCTGCCAAAGGGTATAAAACAACAATTACTGGATTTACAGCAGCCTATTGATGGGATGCGATGGCAGCCTCAAGAGCAGATGCACCTGACGCTAAAATTTGTGGGAGAGGTTGATAAAACGACTGCTAGTGAGTTACAGGAAGAGTTGGATAAAATTGATCATCCGGAATTTTCCATAACGATAGCAGGAATTGGATACTTCCCGGAAAGCAAACAACCCAAAGTGGTTTGGGCAGGAATTAACCAAAATACGGACCTCCAGGAGCTTCATAAAAAAGTGGAGGACCGCTGCGAGAAAATAGGAATTGCTCCGGAAAACCGGCCTTATAAACCGCATGTTACCATCGCGCGAATAAAAAGTACGTCCAAACGAGCGGTCACTTCATTTATCAATAAGCATAAAAAATTTGCTCTTCCGGATATCTCGGTTAATGAATTTGTTCTTTATGAGAGCAAGTTGCACCCCGATGGGGCTAGCCATCACCAATTGCAAACCTATTTACTGAAGTCGAATCAATAGTTTTGTTATCTTTGGATCAATTAATTCCAATTCACCTAACTAATGTTGCGAATTGTGCAGTCATTTTTATGGATTCTGTTAAGTGCGGCTGTTGGATACCTTTTATTGGTTGTCTTGATGTACTTCTTGCAGTCGCAAATGGTGTATCATCCTCAAAAATCGATTACATACACGCCAAATGATATTGGTTTATCGTATGAAGATACCACATTTACAACAGAGGATGGGATAAGTCTGCACGGATGGTATATCCCAACCGATAGCAATATTACTGTCTTATATTTTCATGGTAATGCAGGTAATATTTCGGGACGACTACAAACGATTCAACTCTTGCACAACTTGGGACTTAACGTTTTTATTTTTGACTATCGGGGATATGGAAAAAGCGAAGGACGTCCAAGCGAACAGGGAACGTACAAAGATGCCCGAGCGGCTTGGAAATATTTAGTATCAGAGAAAGATATTGAAAATGAGCAAATCATTATCATGGGCCGTTCACTGGGCGGAGCAGTGGCATCGTGGCTTGCAGTACATAAACAGCCGGGTGCTACCATTCTCGAATCCACGTTCACTTCAGCTGCTGATTTGGGAGCTGATTTATACCCCTGGCTGCCGGTGCGCTCCATCATACAATATAATTATAACACGCTTGAATATGTCAAGAAGATTGAATCGCCACTATTCATGGCGCACAGCAGGGATGATGAAATTGTTCCGTATCAGCACGGGAAAACATTGTTTGGAGCGGCCAATGATCCCAAAACATTCGTGGAGCTTCGCGGATCTCATGGTTCCGGATTTTGGGAAACGGGAGAAAAGTATCGCAAAGCACTGCAGGAGTTTTTAAACAATAACATAAGGAATCAGTGAGATGGATATAGTTAGCAAAGAGATTACGATTGGAGCTGAGGGATTTTCGGGTATCAAAAATATTACGGAAGAAGTGAGGCATTTTGCTGAAGAAAGCGGGTTTTCGGATGGTATCATCCATATTTTTCCAATTGGCTCTACCGCTTCGATATCAACGATAGAATTTGAGCCTGCGCTGGTGCAAGATATGAAAGATAAACTGGAAGAATTTGCTCCACACGATCAGACTACGCGCCATGGCGAAACCTGGGGTGATGACAACGGCTTTTCGCACATGCGTGCTACCATGATGGGACCGGGAATAACGGTGCCGTTGCATGATGGTAAGCCGGTACTGGGAACTTGGCAGCAGGTTGTGATTTTAAATCACGATAATAAATCGAGGGATCGCAGGATCTTTTTGCAGGTAATGGGGAAATAGTCCGGCGAAGTACTAATCTGTTGTACTGTTTAAATGATAGCTTTGCACGACAGATTTCAGGAGGTCTGGTTTGTTAGTAAAGATGCCGGTGACACCACCCGCAATAAGCTTTTGCATTCGTCTTTTACTATCCACAGTGTAGATAAAAGTTGGGATGTTGTGCTTGTTGAGGTTAGCCATCCATTTCCTTTTTAGTTGCCGATAGCTACAGTTAAAAGCATCAACATTATATTTTTTAACGAGCTGGTGTGGCAGTAATCGGTTTGATTGATTCCTTTCATAGAGCAATGCTACAGCCACATTGGGATCTAGTTTTTTTAAATGACGAACGGCCCGATAGTCAAAACTGGAAAATAGCACGTGCTTTTCCATCCCATACTTTTTGACAAGCTGAAGTACTTTCTCTTCTATTCCGTTTTTAATCTGATTAGAAACAGCTTCGGTTTTAATTTCGATATTAAGGGCAATATTCCCTGACGCAAATTGCAGCGCTTCTTCCAGCGTGGGTATTTCCTGATCGGAGAATTTAGGGTTGAACCAGGAACCCGCATCTAATTTCTTGAGCTCTTTGAGTGTATAATGCTTTACATAGCTATTGCCGTTGGTATGCTTGTTAAGCTTGGCATCATGAAAAACAATTGGAATGCCGTCTTTGCTCATCATGACATCCAGCTCAATCATCTCGGCACCCATTTCCACTGCTTTTTCAAAAGCGATCATCGTATTTTCGGGATAATAAGCACTGGCACCACGGTGGGCGATGATGATAAAGTCGTCTCCATCATCGTTATAAAGTGCAGGTAAATTATACTGTTGCATCATAGATGACTGTGCTAGGCAGTTAACAGTTGCAATAGAGCCAAAAGCCAAGATAAGACAGAGGCACTTAATTCTCATGCTGTATTTTCCATTGCAGGTATTCCAACAGCTCATCAATTTGATTCTTTTGATAGAATATTAATCCTACGTTGATTGCAAAAACAGCAAAAATGATAATGAAAAAGGTTTGGCCGAGCTGGGTGATATCAAAATAAAAGGAGTAACCAAAAAACAGGATAGCCGCAATATTTACTGCAAGTTGAATCCACTTATTCCTTTTTTTCTTTTGAAGGGCATCTATTTGTCCGCTTTCGGGCAATGACAACTCGTCTTTCTTGAGGTGTATGGTAAGGTAAGATTGAAGTCGTTCCTGTGTGTCAGAATCGCTAAAATCCGTCATATTAGTTTTTGTGTTGCATGATCCGCTGCATAGCGTTGCGCAACAATGAATTATGATTATTTTTCTTTGCAACGGTAATATACAGAAGATAAAGACCAATCATAGTGGTTACACTGGCAACCATTATTAACGAGGTGGAAAGCCATTGCGGTTGGATAAGTCCCAGGACGGCAACTGTAACGACCGCCAATCCCAAAAAGATCTGTGATACTGAAGCAATCATATAGAATGTTGAAAGTGAGTGGGTTTCCGCTACATAATGAGAAATAGCAGAATTATGTATGGAATCCTTTATATTGGATGATTCGGAGGATGGAAACGAATCATCTTCTGGGTTCTTATTTTTCATGGTTATACCCTTTTTTAATGAACCGTTAAGTACTTATAAGTTAAACGAAATTATTAATATTTCAATTCCCTGATTTATCATGACAGAAAGTGATACAAATATTTATGTCTATGGTCGCAACTCTATTGAAGAAGCATTGAGGAACGAAGCCGAACGCATGCAAAAGATTTTTGTGCGCGATTCACTGCACGACTCTCAACTCTCAGAGATCTTTAATTTAGCATCCCAACATCGTATACCTATTTCTCATGTCCCGGGATCTAAACTTAATGATCTTGTAGGAAGCGTAAATGACCAGGGTATAGTAGCACTGATGAGCCAGATATCGTATCAGGATTTTGGAAATTGGCTCGATACCGTTGACACATCTGATTACCCGGCTGTTCTGTTGCTGGATGAGATTGAAGATCCAGGGAATCTTGGTGCTATGCTCCGAACAGCTGCGGCAGCGGGAATATCGGCTGTCTTGGTTCCTAAACATCGACAGGCGCCGATAAATGCTACTGTTCATAAGACATCGGCAGGTACAGCGGGTCGTATCCCTATTGTTCGTGTTGGCAATCTCAATCAATCCATAATGAAGCTAAAAGATGAGGGATTTTGGATCGGAGGCCTGGATATGGAAGGAGATAAAGAACTGTGGGATTTGGTAGTCGATCGGCCAATGGCATTTGTCGTTGGCAATGAAGGCAGCGGCATCAGCCAGAAAACATTGGAGCACTGCGATTATAAATTTCGTATTCCTATGGAAAACAATGTAGAATCGCTGAATGCATCCGTTAGCGCTGCGTTGATGTGCTACGAATGGCGGCGAAAAAGTAACCAAAACAATTAGATTTGCAATCTGATAGGCAAGCAGCTTTTATATGCCACAGAACCTCGTGATAATTGTTTTAGTCCAAGCCGTAATATTTGGCGTTATTCGGCTTTTGCCCCAAACGCATTCCATTTCACTCAAACAGTGGGGCAAAATAGCAATGGTGGGACTCGTTTATGGTGTTTCGATGGACATACTGCTTGGGATGGCCGGGATTTTCGCTTATCTACCCGCTGGACCGGAATCAACGGCTGTTGAAGCTATAAATCTACCTATTTTTCTACTGATACTTAACGCTTTCGTTTCGTACGGGTTAGCCGTCGCTACCACAGCGTTGATTGCAGATTTCGTAGTTGGGAAAAATCATTCTCCGAATTTCCCCAAATATTTTACCGGTGCAATAATTGCAATTGGCGCGATGGGCATTTTCTTTTCAGCGCCAACAAGCTTTTTCATGATGATATCGTGTGGAGCTGTGCTGGTAGCAAGCGGAGAATTAGTTCTAACTTACACAAAAAAGTGCGGACCGTTGGTCTTACTACTTTCGGAGAAATCTGTCCTTCCCTTCTTGAAACTTTGGGCTTTTAGTATGATTATAGGCGCCAGTTACGAAATTGCCAACTTGTTCTTTCCATTTTGGGTGTGGTCGCCCAGCGCCGAAATTCCAGATTCTTGGATTAGGATTTTGGTAATTGTGTTTGGCTATTTTGCTCTTTTCCACTCCATAGCTGTAATTTGGCATCTCATCAATCCTGAAAGCCAAAAGGATGGTAGTAAATAACTGTTTAGTCGTATAGCAAGTAGGGTTCTCGAAACTGAGAAAATTGTTCGGCAGTTTCGGTCCAATTTTGAGAATAGGAATCATTTTTGACTTGGTCTAAAAACGAAGATTTATCGATTCCGGTCAGTTTTTCGATATAATCGTTGACGGATGCGTCCGGCGTAGCCTCCAGCATAATTACAAAAAGCTCAATGCCAAATTTAACCGGATCAAAACCTTTGGGATTGGTCACCTGAATTTGCACGCCGTGGCAACGCTCCCCCTCAAAATCGGGATTCGGTGCCTTACCGAGGATGGATTTTGGTTTAAAGGTGATACGCTCGACGTTAATGCCCGAGAAATTTCTGCGAAGATGGGCAATGTGGTTGGTCGTCAGCTCTGTACTTGGCGCTCCAATCATCAGAAATGGGTCGGGTGTGCCCCTTCCTTCTGAAATATTTATTCCCTCAAACAAGACGGTGCCTAAATAGACATAAGCGTGATAAAAGCTGGGCAGGTTGGGAGAGGGTGGAATCCAATCGAGACCTGTTTGGGGCCACTTCATTGAGCGGTTCCACCCCTGCATTGGGATTACCCGGACCGTTGCTTGCCCGGCATTATCAATCCATTGTTCCCCAATCATCATTTTTACTAATTCGCCAAGCGTCATCCCGTGTACCATGGGAATGGGGTATTTGCCCACAAACGAGCGGTGTTTGTTTTGTATCATCCATCCTGAAATCAAGTCGCCGGCGGGATTAGGTCGGTCTAAAATCCAGACGGGAATATCTTGGCCAGCCGCTGCTTCGATGATATTACCCAGTGTAGCATTGTAGGTATAGAATCGAGCTCCAACATCCTGAATATCGAAAAGCAGGATATCTATTTTTTCGAGCATTTTGGGAGTAGGAGTACGGGTTCTGCCGTAGAGCGAAAAAACGGGCAGGCCGGTGGATTGGTCAATGCCATCTTTAATAGTTTCTCCTGCTCCAACATCTCCACGGAAACCGTGTTCGGGAGCAAAAAGTGCGGTGATATTAATATCACGAGCAAGTAAGGTGTCAAGCATATGCGAGCCGTCGACGCGGGCGGTGGGATTCATAACCAGACCCACGCGTTTGCCTTCCAGCTCATCAAGGTGATTGTCGAGCAACACTTGAGCACCTACTTTTACCGTTGGCTGTGATTGGGTTAGGCTACAGCCCATAATGATTAAACATGCGCAAACGGTAAGCAGGGCAGTAATAGCTCGCATATCCTCGAAATTTGATTAGGCTTTATTAGCCACTACTTCAGCTTCAGAAAAGAAATATGCGGCTTCTTTTTGGCCGTTTGCAACAGAGTCGGAGCCGTGGATGATATTTTCGCCTACGCTGTCTGCAAAGTCGGCGCGAATGGTTCCTTCTTCAGCTTCACTGGGATCAGTAGCACCAATAAATTCGCGGAAATCTTCGATAGCGTTTTCTTTTTCGAGAATCATGGGCACACAGGGACCACTGCTCATGAATTCAACAAGCTCATCAAAAAATGGGCGTTCTTTGTGAACGGCATAAAATCCGCCTGCAGTATCTTTGGTCAGACGAGTCATTTTCATCGCAACAATGCGAAAGCCGGCTTCTTGAATGCGGCGGGTAACTTCCCCAATTAGATTTTTTCGTACGCAATCTGGTTTTAGGATCGTGAGAGTTCGTTCTACTGCCATAAAATGAATTTAATGATTTGTAACAGATTAGTGTTTCTATGCTCTTTTAAATAAAGGACATAAATATAACGCTTACTGCACTAATTCACGAAGTCAATTGTGCAGAACTTTTGCTTATAAATAGGTTTAAATAAATGGTTAATCATAAGACAGTACAATTATCTTGGAGCTGGCAGCTCAACGCTCTGCCAGAAGAGATTTGGCCATTTATTACGGATACTAATCGCTTGTTTAAGGATCTGAAACAGCCGAGCATTCAGAAAGTTCATATTACACAGTCGGTAGATCAGGATTTAATTCAGCTCTCTTATAATGGGATTAACCGTTATGAGGTTTGGGAAGAAGAGCCTTTTGAATGGGAATATCCATTTCGCTTTGGTGTAGTTCGACATTACCAGTCGGGGGCGTTTAAGGATTTGAAAATCCAGGTTGACTTAAAGGAAAATGGAAAGGGAAGCCGGTTAATTGTTAAGCTTTGGGCCATCCCTCGTAATAAACTCCTTTCGTTTTGGACCACGCTAAAACTCAAAACGATGGTAAGGGGACGTTTTAAAAATGTAATTGCTACCTATGATCAGTTAGCAATAAGTGATCGCCAGCATTATCAGATTGCTAATAATAAAGGATTGGTCCGCGGGGGTGAAAAGCGACTTCGCCAAATTAAAGAAGAGCTGTACAATAGCCAGGTTGATGGCGCTGTATTGGAGCGATTGATTGATTTTATTCGTCGTGCAGATGATTTGGAACTACAGCATATTTCTCCACTGAAACTTGCAGAGCAGTGGAATTTGTCTAAGGAGAAGGTTTTTGATGTTTTTATCCATGCGGCAAAAGCCAACCTGTTAAATTTTAACTGGGATTTGTATTGCCCTTCTTGTAGAAGCATTCAGGAATCGGTAAAAACGTTAAACCAGATTCATGAGCCGATTTATTGCGATCATTGTGAGCAGGAATTCAAGGTCAATTTCAATAAAACAGTTCAGCTCAGTTTTACTCCTCATCCGTTAATCCGCAAAATAAATAGGGGTCAATATTGTATTCGGGGACCACAGCAGAAGTCACACGTGGTGTTGCAGCAGTATCTTAAACCCGGACAAAAGCGTTATTTGATGACGGATTTAAAATCCGGAGAATTTATTTTGCGATCGACTCAGTCAAAAGGTGCGGCAATGGTGCATGTGGATCAGGATGGAGATGATACGGTTCATGTAAATATTAGCCCATCGGGACTTACCGGTGAAGAGGTTCATGTTGCAAACAGCCCCAATTTAAGTATTGAAAATACGACTGATAAAAATCAGCTGATTACTCTCGAGCGCAAGAGCTGGTCTCTGCACGGAGTGAGTGCTGCTCGGGCAACATCGTCGCAGCTGTTTCGCAATCTTTTTGCGAATGAAGTACTGCGCAAGGGTGAAAAGATATCAGTCGATAACCTGACATTGATGTTTACTGATTTGTTTGATTCAGCGGGTATGTATAACGAGGAAGGAGATGACAAGGCTGTGGGACAGGTCATCGATCACTTTGAGATCCTGCATAAGGTTGTTTCCAAAGAGAATGGTGCTATTGTTAAAACAATTGGCGATTCGGTAATGGCGGTATTTTGTGAGCCCGACCAAGCCTTACGAGCGTATCTGAGGGCTCAGAAAATCATATCGGATGACGAACGCTTTACCGATGACTTTCAGCTTAAGGCCGGTATTCATCAGGGGAGCTGTGTGGCTGTTAATCTCAATAGTCGTATCGATTATTTTGGTTCTACAGTTAATATTGCTTCCCGGTTTGTGGATTATGCATCAGAAAACGAGCTCATTGTTTCCCAGAAAGTATTTAGCAAGTATAACTTGCAAGAAATGCTTGAGGAATCTGACAATAAAGGGAGAGTTGAGGACATGAATATTCGTCTTAAGGGATTTGATAAAGAATCTTTTTCCATCAAGAGAATTCAAATAAGTGATTCTCCACTTCGACTTGCAATATAGGGCTGATTTCATATCTAAATTATAGCTTGAGAGCCACCTCTACTTACCGTAGCTTATCTGCTGAACACATTATTTTTAAAAATTATATATCTGATATGAGCGCAAAAGAAGATTCCCATCAGCCTGTTGCACCCGGAGCAAAAAAGATGAAAAAAAAGAAGAATATTGCACTTATTGCCCACGATAACCGCAAAAAAGATTTAATCGACTGGTGCGATTTTAACAGGGGATCGCTTTCAAAACATAACTTGTTCGGAACGGGTACGACAGGTAAAATGATTGCCGACAAGGTAGGATTGGATGTAAATCGCTTTAATAGTGGGCCGCTGGGGGGCGACTTGCAAATTGGAGCTGCCATTGCAGAAAATAAGATTGAGATGATGATTTTTTTCTGGGATCCGCTACAGGCCCAGCCACACGATGTGGATGTAAAAGCACTGCTGCGGATTGGAGTGCTTTATAACATTCCGATGGCGTGCAACCGCTCGTCAGCCGACTTCATGATTTCAACCGATCTGATTGACGAGGAGTACGACCGCTTTATCGTAGATTACAGCGAACGTTTTTCAAAAGATGTAGATAAAAAATAGATGACCGATTCTTCTGATAACAATCAAAATCGTTTGGCTGATGAATCCAGTCCATATTTGCTGCAGCATGCCGACAATCCGGTGGATTGGTATCCATGGGGCGAAGAAGCATTTGAAAAGGCAAAGCAAGAAGACAAACCGGTGCTGGTATCCATCGGCTATGCGACCTGCCATTGGTGCCATGTGATGGCACATGAGTCGTTTGAAGACGAAGAGGTCGCAGAATTGATGAATCGTGCTTTTGTGAATATCAAGGTGGATCGCGAAGAGCGCCCCGATATTGACAATACCTATATGTTGGTTTGTCAGATGCTTACCGGTAGCGGCGGATGGCCCCTTAATGTTTTTTTAACGCCGGATAAAAAGCCTTTTTATGCGGCAACGTACATTCCGAAAGCCGGGCGACAGGGTCGTCCGGGGATGCGCGAGCTGATTCCCTGGATTTCTGAACTTTGGCAAAATGATCGGGAGAAAATTATTAAGTCTACAGATGAAATTGTCACGGCTTTTCAGAAGTCGAATGTATTTGCGCCCTCAGATCGTTTAGGAAGTGATATTTTAGATGATGCGTACCATCAGTACGAGCAACAGTTTGATGAAGAATATGGTGGTTTTGGTTCATCCCCCAAATTTCCGAGTCCGCATAACCTAATGTTTTTACTTCGCTATGCGGATCATCATCAGGATTCAAAAGCACTGGAGATGGTGGAGAAAACACTAACCAAAATGCGCATGGGTGGACTTTTTGATCACATTGGAGGAGGCTTTCACCGCTATTCAACAGATCAGAAATGGTTGGTACCACATTTTGAGAAAATGCTTTATGATCAGGCGATGTTGCTGATGACTTATACTGAAGGTTGGCAATGCACTAAGAACGATCTATTCAAGCAGACGGCGGATGAAATTTGTAGTTATCTGGTTCGAAAGATTCAGGATGACAATGGCGGCTTTTATTCTGCCGAAGATGCAGACAGTGAAGAGGAAGAAGGAAAGTTTTATGTGTGGAGTACCACCGAAATCCGAGAACTATTGCCGTTGGCTGAGGCAGAGCTTTTTATCGAAGTCTATAATCTGACCGATGAAGGGAATTACCATGATGAGGCTTCAGGTCGAAAAACGGGCAAGAATATTCCGCATCTTCAAAAGTCGTTTGAAGAGCTTGCCCAAGAGCGGGATATGGAGCCTGAAAAACTCCGTTCTAAGTTGGCATCAATTCGAGAAAAATTATTGGAGGAACGAAAAAAACGAGTACATCCGCTTCTTGATGACAAGATTCTCACCGATTGGAATGGATTGATGATAGCGGCATTGGCCAAGGCGGGATCGGCTTTTGAAAATGAGAATTATATTACACAAGCTGAACGTTGCTGGAGGTTTATCCATAATGAGATGGTAACTGATAAAGCAACGCTAAAGCACCGTTATCGCAAGGGGGATGTAGCTATTGATGGTCATGCCGATGATTATGCATTTGTAATATGGGGCCTTTTGGAGCTGTATGAAGCTACATTTAAAACGGAATACCTGCGGGAGGCGGTTTCGTTGAATGAACAATTTGTGGACCAATTTTGGGATGACGATAACGGTGGTTTTTACTTTACGGATGAATCTGCTGAAGAGCTGCTGGGACGTAAGAAAGAGATTTATGATGGGGCGATGCCTTCCGGGAATTCTATTGCCATGATGAATCTGCTGCGGTTGGGACGAATGACGTCAAATACCGAATGGGAACAGATGGCTGATAAATCGCTAAAGTTATTCGGTAAAAGTATCGAAAAAGCACCGACGAGCTTTGGAGCAGCACTGCAAAGTGTGGATTTTGTAGAAGGAAATTCTCAGGAAATTGTGATCGCCGGATCTCAAGATGATTCTGAGATTGAACAATTTATACGTCTGTTGCACGACCAATTTTTGCCCCGAGCGGTTATTATTCTTGATGATCCGGAGGATAACACGATTCGGAATTTAGTACCCTATCTTTCTGATTTTGGAATGAAAGATGGTAAGCCTACTGCCTATGTCTGTCAGAATTATGCATGTGAATTGCCAACAAATGATCCTGATAAAATGATGGAGTTGATCAAATAATTAGCATTAAGCATGAGTACTTGGTGCTACTGTGGATGAGATAGCGGTGCAAATATAGATCTCTCCCTGTTGTCGAGATGACAGGAAAATTAGATTTGTCATTTCGAATTGAGCATTCGGAAATGAGAAATCTTTCTTTCACTTTCGGTACATTCCGTTGATAAGGAGAATTATTACTTTAGGGTTCACCTATCTTATAACTGATGGATTGCTCGACTCTTTTTGTAGCGTGATGACGGAAATGTTAGGCGGAGCTTCGTATCGAATGGGAGACAGTGTGAATCCCAGCCCGTTATTCACGTTAATTGGCAAACCATTTTTCCGGTAAAGTCCCTGAACATATTCGGTTTCTTGTTGGGATGCAGAAAAATTCATACCCATGAATGGCACATGTATTTGTCCACCGTGGGTGTGCCCGGATAGCATAAGGTCGTAGTTCTGTTGTTGTGTTTCGGCTATCAATTTATCGTTGACCTGATGGGAGGCAAATACTTTTAGCGCACTGCCGGCAGTGCTTTTCGTCAATGAATCAACTACGGCGGGATCGGACTGCTTGCTATACACCTCCGTGACACCCGTAATAGTAACATTGTTGGTACTGTCAATTTGGATAGTGTAATTTTCATTCTGCAACAGTGGGATATTTTGTTGGCTTAATGCTTCTTCAACATAAGGTACGCCAGCCCAGTAATCATGATCGCCTACGATAGCAATGGTTCCGTATTTTGATTCTGCTTTGCCTAATTCTTGTGCTGACATCTCAATAAAGTCTGTGCCGTAAGAGATAAGATCTCCTGTAAAGATAATGAGGTCTGGGTTTTGGGTGTTTACTTGCCGGATGTAATTCTGGATCTTGTCTCGGCCGGTATATTCATCCCCCTGAATATCAGTAATATGAACGATTTTAAGTCCGTGGAGTGGCTCGGATAGGTTTTTTATGGAAATGGTATGATGCTCTGCTTGCACTTGGGTTGTATGGAGGTGGGTTTTTGTTACGGTAAACAGGAAGATAGCTGCGAATAGTGCCACGATTAGGTGAGGATGCCACCGGTTAATTACGTTTTTATCCCTAATAAAATAGTTCGTGCCCACTTTGATGAGGTCGGCGATTATGACCCAGGTTGCAAGTTGAAAAATGAATATGAGTCCAAACCAAAACCAGTAAGCCAGGGCTTGGGGATAGCCGAGCAGATCGATGGTTCCGGTGGTGTAAAAGTCGATCAGCGCAATGAGTGGATAGGCGTAGAATGTGAGTAGTATGATGGGAATGATTACCCGTTGTTGGGATCGGGATTTGAGGTTTGCGTAATAGCTAAATGATAGGTAAAGTTGAACGGGTAGCATGAGCAGTGCTACCACGATTGTCATTCTAAGGAGCCAGGGCACGTTCTAATGGTTTTTAGTTCTGGTTTCTTTTAATATCGACTGTGTGATAATGACTTCCGTAATATTCATCAAATATACATTTTGCGATGGCTAAACAACAAGGGAATAGGAGAACGTTCAAACAACTTTGTGCTGATTATGTGTTAAATATTCTGGATCAGGATGAGCGCATGCGGTTTGAGGAGATGCTGGATGAGGCAACGGAAGAGGAACGCGAATTGTATCAGCAGATGCGCACGAAGGGGAATGAGTTGTTATTCTCTGACAAGGATGATCCTTCGCCGGAGGAGATGAGAGAGCAGTTGCTTGCAGAGGTGGAGGATTCGGATGAGCAGAAGCCGGATCGTTCTTTGGAACATACTGAGGTACCATCGGATGACGAAATTGTAGATGAAGATGCCGATAATGGGGAAACCCGTGTATCTCTTACATTGGTTATATCAATTGTTTTGGGTTTTATTTGTCTAAGCTTGGTTTTTTATGCTTTTTCATTACGGTCGGAGATTAGTGTCCAAAAAAGTACTATCGTTGACCAAGAAGAGCAGATAGCGGATCTTAAAAATGAGATGAATGAGCTGCAGGAGATGCTTGCGGTGATTGATTCTCGTCAGCTTCATGTGGTGAGGTTGTTGGGTATGGAGGCGAATCCCTTTGGTTATGGCAATGTGGTTTGGGATTCGCAGAATAACAGAGCAGTTGTGCGACTGGCCGAGCTTCCGGACCCGGGAGAGGATGGGCAATACCAATTTTGGGCAATTCTTGATAATAAAGCTATTGATATTCGCTCATTTTCGGTGGATGCCAGTGGAAATGCTTTGTTTTTGGCTGATAATTTGAATGGTTTGGATAACCGCAAGGATTTTTCTTTTGCCGTTACGCTGGAGTCTGATGGGAGATCATCGCAGCCGGATGGTGAAATGCACCTTATGGGAAGCTTTAGTGGCAATGATTAGTAATAAGTAATGAGTAGAAAGTAGTGAACAAAGAATCATGCTACTCACTACTCAAATCTAAGTACTATTTCTACTGCTTACTCATTTTTTGAAAGAGGTAATCTTGAAAACTGAGTACTTTCACACCTGAAGGAACCTGAACCATGGCTCTGGCAACGGATGAGGTATTTACCTCGGTAGTCTCAAGCTTTGATACCAGTTGATTGTTTTCAAATACCTCTACTTTGAGGGGAAAATATTTTTCTTGGAACACGAGGTTTGTTGGCAGACTGCTAATAATAGTTTCAGCACTACCACTCCAGGATTCTGCCAGCATACCCCAGTTTACATCGAGCTGATTGGTCATCCATACTTCGGTATGTTCATTGGGTTCTTCCTGATCCCGAAAGATAAACTTGTCTGCTTGATATCCGTGAATGGTAGCTGATTCACCGGTACGTTCGTAATTAACATCATTGGCTTCACCAGCTGCTTTATTTGCACTCTGCCCATTTCCAAACATATTCATCATGGAAGTGATATCAGATTTTGAAATTTTAAGGGCTTCATTATCTCCGGTCAGAAAGACAAAATCTTCAAAATCGAGGCGAACCAGTACCCCTTCTGTTTGGATGGATTCCATGAACCCGTATTCCTTTTCACCCTGCAAGAGAATACGGTCTTGTGTTATATACAGGGTAAAGTTATCGTCTTTTTGTTCAACTCCTTCTGATGAATAGTTATAGCTGTTATAGGTTATTTTGCCCTCGAATTGTGCCGAAGCAGGCTGTTGACTAAAAGAAGCAACCAAGAGCATGGCCGATAGATAATAGGACGCTTTTTTCATGATCAAAAAAGTTTAGGTAAATAATTGGCTTATGCTTTCTTACCTCAAAAACAAATAGAAAGTTTCGTTAAAATAAAAAGCCTGCCCAAATGAACGAGCAGGCTATCTAACGTTTATTAACAGCAAAAGATTATGCTTCTTGCAGAACGTTGGTATCCACATTTACTTTATGGATCCAACCTCCGCCGATAACATCATCACCTTCGTAACAGACTACTGCCTGCCCGGGCGTAATTGCTTCTCGTCCGGTGGGGAAGGTGACCTCAATTTCGTCATCGCCCAACTGTTTTAACTGTCCAACAACGCCGTCATCGTTATAGCGAATTTTACCGGTAATTTCCATTTCGCCGCCGGGCACTTTGCCATACTTGCTCAAATTGACGTTTTTGGCTTTACAAGTAGTAGCTACCAGATCCTCTTTTTCACCAATGGTGATGACATTGGTATCAGGATTGATATCGGTGACGTAAACACGCTTGCCAAGTGCCAGATCTAAACCACGGCGCTGGCCAATAGTGTAAAAGGGATACCCTTCGTGTTCGCCTACGATGTTTCCATCCTGATCGACAAACTTACCGCCTTTGACGCGTTCTTCAAGTCCGTCTACCCGATCTTTTAAGAACCGTCGATAGTCATCATCAGGGACGAAGCAGATCTCGTAGGAGTCGGGTTTGTCAGCTACTTTTGTAAGACCAAACTCTTCTGCTAAATCGCGAATTTCAGTCTTTTCGTAGCTTCCCAACGGAAATATGGTACGCGCTAAATGTTTTTGTTCGACGCCCCAAAGTGCATATGACTGATCTTTTTTGGGATCAAGCCCCTTGGAAATAACGTATCGTCCGTTTTCTTCACGGACGTTGGCGTAGTGTCCGGTAGCGATATAATCGCATCCCAGATTGTCGGCGCGGCGCAGCAGTGCCGCCCACTTAATATGCGTATTACATAGCACGCATGGATTGGGCGTGCGCCCATTCATATAGTCATCCACAAAACGATCGATAACCCAATCGCCGAATTCATCACGGATATCAACGATAAAATGTTTGAATCCATGGTTGACAGCAATCTGGCGTGCATCGTTCATGGATTCCAGGGTACAGCAACCTGTTTCTTTATCAGATTTGCCGCCTACACGGGAATAGTCCCATGTTTTCATCGTAATTCCGATGACATCATATCCTTGTTCTTTGAGCATAACAGCTGCAACAGAGGAGTCTACGCCTCCGCTCATAGCTACTAATACTCGTCCTTTGCTACTCATGGTACTGGTTGAATTCTGTAAAGTGTGAATGAACCTCGAAGATAAGGTTTTTTTATGTATTTCTTATGAAGAGAATTTAGGGTTCCTTAACGGAGGTATTCCTAACATATTACATGTACAGATAGGGTTTCCAATCCTCCTGTACTCCACCAAGAATAGATTGTAAAAAAGTAATATGGATGGGACGGAAAGGTTTTTGGGTTAATGGCATTTTCGCTTCTTCGGGAGTGCGGTTTCCCTTTTCAACATTACATGCATTACAGGCCGTTACGAGGTTTTCCCACGTGTCTTTGCCGCCACGACTTTTTGGTAATACATGATCAATCGTAAGATTTTTTGATGAACCGCAGTATTGACAGGTTTTATGGTCTCGTTTCATAATGTTATGGCGAGACAAGACGATCTTGTTATAGGGAATGTTAATGTAACGACGCAGTCTGATTACGGAAGGATAGGAAAAATCCTCTGAAACGGTACTGATGGTTCGCTCGGGATAGTCATGAACCATTTCGGCCTTATCCAAGAACAGAAGTTTTACCGATCGGTGTACCGAGCAAATACTTAACGGTTGGTAATCTTTATTTAATACCAGAACATTCGCGTCCATAGCATTCATTTTATTATTACAGCAATGAAATTAAAATCAAAAAGGCGTTATAACGTCTGTCTGCATGTTTAATGTGTAGAATCAACATTAAATTTTATTCAAATGCAACATGCCGTTATGTATCAATGAGGGAATGATGTTATATTATTTATAGTGAAATGGCAGAAAGTATTTTCATATGCTTCTCAAATCTTACCTATATCATCTAATAATTTTTTTATACCTTTCTGTCTTTTAAAAATTACTATCAGGCAATCAATATCATAAAAGATTTATAGTACTTAACAGTAACAAGACCAGATTTTTTTAATCTCAATTTATGCCTTACAATAAAAATATGTACACCACCGGTTACTATAAAGAACCGGGGCCCAAGCTTGATGAAGAATCTCCTTTTGAATCGATGTTAGAGCGTTTCCGTTTTGCTGCGGAAGTGCTTGAGCTTGATGAAGGAATGTTTCAGTATTTGGCTAGTCCCGTTAAGCAAGTTACCGTTTCTATTCCCATTGTTATGGACAGTGGAGATATTCGTGTTTTTGAAGGATATCGTGTTATTCATAACAACTTGCTGGGTCCTTCTAAAGGTGGTATTCGATATGCACCGGATGTAACGCTTGAAGAAGTAAACGCATTAGCCGCGTGGATGACTTGGAAGTGTGCTATTGTTAATGTGCCCTTTGGTGGAGCCAAAGGTGGTGTTCGTGTTGATCCCAAGCAACTATCCGACGGTGAGTTGGAGCGGTTGACACGTCGTTATACAGCAAACCTCCTTGAGGTATTTGGTCCCGATCGTGATATTCCTGCCCCTGATATGAATACAAACGAGCAGGTTATGGCTTGGGTGATGGATACCTATAGCATGAATGCTCATAAAACGGAAACGGCGGTAGTAACCGGTAAGCCTATTATATTAGGCGGTTCTCACGGACGTAAAGAAGCTACAGGCCGTGGTGTGGTAACGGTTACACTGGCCGCACTTAATAAAGTGGGTATCTTACCCAATAAATGTACTGTTGCTGTTCAAGGATTTGGTAATGTAGGTTCCGTTAGTGCAAAGTTAATGTATGAGCAGGGCGCGAAGGTTATTGCTATCAGTGATATCTCTGGTGGCTATTACAATGAAAACGGAATCGATATTCCAGCTGCAATAGAGTATGCGAAAAATAACGACAATTCGCTTGAGGGATATCCTGAAGCCGAGAAGATATCTAACGACGAGCTGTTACAGATGGAGTGCGATGTATTGATTCCGGCTGCTAAAGAAGATCAGATTAATAAAAAGAACGCATCCGATATTAACGCTAAAATTATTTCTGAAGGGGCAAACGGTCCGGTGACGGCTAATGCCGATTCCATTCTTGAAGATAAAGGCATTATGGTAGTGCCTGATATTCTTGCCAATGCAGGCGGAGTTACAGTTTCCTACTTCGAGTGGGTACAGGATCGCCAAGGATATTTCTGGACTGAAGAGCGCGTAAATCGTCGCCTTAACAGGATGATGCGCAATGCCTTTGATAACCTCTTTGAAGTACGTAATCAATATGATATTACGCTGCGCCAAGCTGCTTATGTATTTGGAATTAATAAAGTAGCAATGACGTTGAAACTGCGCGGTTTATACGCTTAGCAGTTTTTGCACTAGGGATGTTTTAATGAAAGACATTCCTCCTTATATCTTTCGTTTATGTCAAAACCTGATACAAAAAAACTTGTTTTGGATTCCAAGTTTGAGGAGATGGAACGGTTAGAGCCGTTTATCAATGAGCTTAAGGGGTGGGCTGATGTTGATGATGAAAATTCCAGCCGCATTATGCTCGCGCTTAGCGAAGCCGTAAATAATGCTATTATACATGGTAATAATGAGGATCCAAAGAAACAGGTAGTTGTGCTTTCAACTTTCGATGAGGAAAATCGAGTACTTACTATCAGTGTTGAGGATGAAGGCGAAGGATTTGATCCTGAAGAAATTCCCGATCCTCTAAAAGAAGAGAACTTATTAAATGAGAGTGGAAGAGGCGTTTATCTGATCAAGCAGTATGCCGATGAGTTGCAATTTTCGAAAGGAGGCTCCAAAGCTACAATTATTTTTCAGTTAGAAAGTTGAGAACAGATTGTAAAAAAATAAAAGGGTGGTGAGGCAGCAAAGCCTCACCACCCTTTTTAAATGGAGTAATTCGTTGAAACTGTTAGTTCGTAACTTGAGCTTCCAGCTGCTTTTTAAGCTGTGCTTTTGGTACCGCTCCAACAATTTGATCAACCACTTCACCGTTCTTGAAAATCAACAGCGATGGAATGCTTCGGATACCATATTTTGTAGATGTTTCGGGATTTGAATCAACATCTACTTTGCCAACCTTTGCTTTCCCTTCAAACTCTTCGGCCAGCTCTTCAACAACAGGTCCAACCATTTTACAAGGGCCACACCATTCTGCCCAGAAATCTACCAATACGGGTTTCTCAGCGTCGGCATTAATGACTTCATTTTCGAAAGAGTCGTCTGTAAGTTCAATTGCTTTACTCATAATATTTCTTTCATGTTCATTAATTGTTATTTAAATATCCTTCAATTCAACAATGTTAATATCGGATAATATCATCCAATTATCACATCGTTTCTTATTATAGAATACATTATCAAAACTTATCTTACCTCCCGTTACCATTATAACGGTTTAGTGCAACGGCTTCTTTACCAACAATAGATCTTAGTCCATCGAGTAATTCTTCGTTGGGATCTATAACAAACTTGCGGACGTGCATAGCAAAAGGCCGTTTCGCTTCACTGCTTAACACGTTGAAGCGTACATTTGTTTCTCCCTGATTTTCACTAAAGAGTTTTGCCATCTGCTCCAGATCATCTTCATCAACATAATTAGTATCGATATCAAGTTTTAGTTCAATCTGATCCTGATATTTCTCGCGCATACTTTCTATGCGTTCAAATCCATTGGCAATAATCTGTAATTTGCCCCGGGATGAATCGAAGCTGCCATCGACTACAACACGCGTATCTTCCTGAATCATACCCAAACAGCGATCATAAACTTCATTAAAGACAACGACCTCCACATGTCCATGGCGATCTTCCATCTCCAGGAAAGCAAAGGGGCGTCCCTTTTTATCCGTAACACGATTTACCTTAGTGATGATACCGGCAACGCGTACGTCTGTTCCATCGTTAAGCCGATTTAGTTTTTCAGCATCCAACGTATGTGAGCAAAAAATACGTACATCTTCTTGGTACTTGTCCAGCGGATGGCCGCTCAGATAAAAACCGATGAGTTCCCTTTCCTTGTTGAGTCGCTCAATGTTTGACCATTGATCAACCGGTTCCAGCTGGGGTTCGTCAATGGCAGATGAATTGTCGCCACCATCACCAAACAGATCTGACTGGTTAGAGTTTTCCATCTCCTGCACGCGCGATCCATAACTGAGCAGAACTTCCATGTGTTGCAAAAGCTGTCGACGATTGGAATTCAGCTCATCAAAAGCTCCGGCCTGGAAAAGGCTCTCCAGCGTTCGTTTGTTACAGACGCTGGAATCCACACGGCGCGCGAAATCATAAATGGAATCAAACTTTTCGTTTTCCTCACGCTCCTTTACAATTTCTTCAACTACATTCGACCCTACGCCTTTAATTGCTTCCATACCGTATTGAATACGTCCGTCAACGGCCACAAATTTTCCTTGACCCGTGTTGATGTTAGGCGGATCCACCGTGATGCCCATGCGGTTACATTCCTCAATAAACTTCGACACTTTGTCGATGTCACCCATGTTATGGCTAAGGACAGCCGCCATGTATTCCGCGGGGTAGTTGGCTTTGAAAAAAGCCGTCTGGTATGCTACTACCGAATAAGCCGCCGAGTGCGATTTGTTAAAGCCGTAATTGGCAAACTCAGCCATGATGTCGAAAAGTTCTTCGGCTTTTTCTTCGGAGACTCCGTTATCAATAGCGCGTTTGGTAAAGATTTCGCGCTGCTCATCCATCACCTTTTTCTTCTTTTTACCCATAGCCCGACGTAACAAATCCGCTTCACCGAGTGAGTAATTGGCAATTTTCTGAGCCGCCTTCATAATCTGCTCCTGGTAAATCATAATGCCGTAGGTCGGCTTCAGGAGCTCTTCCAAATCAGGATGTGGGTATTCCACTTCCGAACGTCCGTGCTTGCGGTCGATATACTCCGGAATAAACTGCATGGGGCCCGGACGATAGAGGGCGTTCATGGCGATCAAGTCATCCAGCTCGGTTGGCTTAAGCTGCTTGAGGTACTTGCGCATACCATCCGATTCAAACTGAAAGGTGCCGATGGTATTTCCCTTCTGATACAACTCGAAGGTCTTTTCATCATTTTCAGGAATCTCATCTAGCTCGTAGTGAATGCCGTGATTTTTCTCGACATATTTTATGGATGTTTTGAGGATGGACAATGTTTTGAGTCCAAGGAAATCCATTTTAAGCAAGCCGCACTCCTCGGCGTGCGGACCATCGTACTGCGTGATCAATTCCTTGTCTTTGGACAGCGCAACCGGCACATATTCGCTGATTTCACCCGGTGCAATAATAACCCCGGCTGCATGCACTCCCGTCTGTCTAGCTGAACCTTCCAGCGTGCGGGCAAATCGCATCATCTTTTGAATCTGTGGGTCAGGATGTTCAAACAACTGCTGGATGTCATTAGCCGACTCTGGATTCCTCGATTTATCCAATACCTTATCAAAAGTATTAAGACCGGGCTGATCCGGAAACATTTTCGTAATTCGATTCACTTCCTGCAGCGGTACTCCCAGCACGCGGCCTACATCGCGAATGGCCGTTTTGGCTTTCATTGTGCCATAGGTTACAATCTGCGCCACATTCTGGCGGCCGTATTCTTCAACAACGTAGTCAATTACTTCCTGTCGGCCGCTGTCATCAAAGTCGATATCAATATCAGGCGGACTTACGCGCTCGGGATTTAGAAAGCGCTCAAAAAGCAGGTCGTGTCGCATGGGATCCACATTGATAATTCCCAAACAGTAGGCCACCACCGAGCCTGCAGCCGAGCCACGTCCTGGTCCAACGAAAACATCACGCTTGCGAGCTTCGGTTGTAAAGTCCTGCGTGATTAGAAAATAGCCGGAAAAATCCATCCGACTTATAATGCCGAGTTCTTGTTCAATGCGTTCACTAATTTCCTGAGTGATTTCCCCATAGCGTTTTTTTGCTCCCTCATACGTCAAATGACGCAAGTATTTGTCCATGGAATCGAATTGGTCCGGGATGCTATAATGCGGAAGAAGGAGCTCAGAACTAAGGTCGATATTTTCGACCTTTTCAATAATTTCGTTGGTATTGTCAATAGCCTGCGGGAGATCACTAAAGAGCTCCTCCATTTCCTCAGGCGTTTTCAGATAGAAATCGGTATTCAGGTTGTTGTTATCATCCGTAAATCGAAAACGGTTGGGATCATTGATGTCGGCATTTGTTTGCAGGGCAAGCAAAATATCATGGGCTTCCGAATCCTCCTCATTCACATAGTGGCAGTCGTTTGTAGCCACCATTTTCACATTGTATTCTTTCGACCATTTTACAAGGATTTCATTACAGCGGTCTTGGTCATTCAGTCCGTGACGCTGCAGCTCGATGTAGTAATCATCTCCAAAAAGGTTGAGATACCATTCAAAAATGGCGCGTGCTTCTCTCTCACTTTTATTAATAATTGTTTGATTAATCTCACTGGCAATACAGCAGGTTGTAGCAATAAGTCCTTCAGCATGTTCGGCCAGTGTTTTTTTATCAATGCGCGGTTTGTAATATAAGCCTTCGGTATATCCAAGCGAACACAGTTTAGACAGGTTTTTATAGCCCGTCATATTTTTGGCCAACAGCACTTGGTGATATCGGGTACGATCTTTTTTGTCTTCCATCCCCGAGGGGGTCACATAAAACTCACATCCAATAATAGGTTTAACATCGTGTTTATTGGCCGTGTTGACGAATTCCGGTACCCCAAACATATTACCATGATCGGTTATGGCGATCCCGGACATGCCATGTTTTTTGGATTTTTTGATGAGCTGATTGATGCTCGCGGCACCGTCGAGCATACTAAACTGCGTGTGGTTATGGAGGTGTGAGAAATTCATTCAGGGGGCTTTTCTTTTGATCCTTTAATTGAAATAATAATACTATTCCTGACCGACAATATTAAGACGTATTTTGGGATAAATCTTTAAAAAATATTCATTCCGGTTTGAATGGTGAGCGGAAACATTCTATTTTTAATTTTACCTAATCAAACTGATCTGATATGTCCACCAAATATATCTTCGTAACGGGCGGAGTTACATCTTCACTGGGAAAGGGAATTATTTGTGCGTCGCTGGGGCGGCTGTTGGTCGCACGCGGGTTGAACGTGACGGTTCAAAAGCTTGATCCCTATATTAATGTGGATCCCGGCACGATGAATCCCTACGAACATGGGGAGGTTTATGTGACCGAAGACGGCGCAGAAACTGACCTCGATTTGGGCCATTATGAGCGTTTCTTGGATATAAAAACATCCCAGGAGAATAATGTTACCACCGGACGCATTTACAATGATGTTATCTCTAAGGAGCGTCAGGGTGCGTATCTTGGAAAAACTGTTCAGGTGATTCCGCATATCACTGATGAGATTAAATCCCATATTGTTGAGCTGGGGGAATCCGACGATTACGATGTGGTAATTACCGAAATTGGGGGTACGGTAGGCGATATTGAAAGTCTGCCCTATATTGAGGCCGTTCGTCAGCTGCGGTATGATGTGGGACGAGCGAATACGCTTTCCATTCATTTAACGCTGGTACCGTATTTGTCAGCAGCCCGTGAGCTCAAAACCAAGCCTACTCAGCACTCTGTTAAAACGCTTTCCGAAAGTGGTCTCCAGCCCGATATAATTGTAGCACGTTCTGAGTATGCGCTTGATGATACCATCCGCAATAAAATTGCCCAGTTTTGTAACGTGGAATATGATGATGTGATTGCATCACTGGATGCCGAAAGTATTTATCAGGTTCCGCTGTTAATGCAGGATGAGGGCTTGGATAAGCGTGTAATTGAGAAGCTAAAGCTCGATGCAGGTGATGCAGATCTGGAGCGATGGAAAGGATTTGTTGAGGCTGTGAGAAATCCATCCACCAAAATTACTATTGCACTGGTTGGTAAATATGTGGAGCATCACGATGCCTATAAATCTATTGTAGAAGCGTTGATTCACGGAGGGGCGGTTAACGATTGTGAGGTAAATATACGGTGGATACAGTCGGATGATTTGACCGCAGATAATGTTGATGACAAGCTGGAGGGCATCTCCGGCGTTTTGGTGGCTCCCGGATTTGGAGGTCGCGGTATTGACGGTAAGCTGGCCGCTGCCAACTATTCCCGTAAAAATGGAATTCCTTATTTCGGCATTTGTCTGGGTATGCAGTGTGCCGTTATCGAATTTGCGCGAAATGTATGTGGATGGGAAACAGCCAATAGTACAGAATTTGATGAAGATACCGAGTATCCGATTATTGATTTGATGCCGGACCAAAAAAATATTGAAGATAAAGGCGGTACCATGCGGCTTGGTTTGTATGATTGCAAGATCAAAAAGGGTTCCAAGACATATGAAGCTTATGGCAAGGAACTTGTACAGGAGCGTCATCGTCATCGTTATGAAGTGAACAACAACTTGCGTTATAAACTGGTGGAAGATGGGATGAAGCTGATCGGTTTTAATCCCGAACGGGATCTTGTTGAGATTATTGAATTGCCCGATCATCCGTGGTTTGTAGGTGTACAGTTCCATCCCGAATATTGTTCAACGGTAAATAATCCCCAGCCGCTGTTTGTGGATTTTGTTAAGACCAGCCTAAAGCACGCTAAAGACAACGATTTGGCTGAGCCTATTAAAAGGGAAAAAGTTGTTATCAACTAATCGGACACGCCATGTCACCGGATCAGACGTTTGCTAATAAAATAAGAGTACGAGTTTGCGGGGTATTGATCCAGAATGACGAAATACTGCTGGCACAAATCCATTCTCCTATTTCTGAAAAATTGGTTTGGATGCCGCCGGGCGGTGGACTTATGTTTGGAGAATCGATGAAGCATTGTCTCAAACGAGAATTTAAAGAAGAGACTAGTCTTTCAGTTAAAGTCCAGGAGTTGGTGCATGTTAATGAGCTTTTACGCAAACCGTACCATGCTGTGGAATGTTTCTTTGATGTTAAAAAAATGAGTGGAACAGAAAAGTTAGGCAAAGATCCCGAGCTGACTTGGGATCGTCAGCTCTTGCACGATTTACAATGGATACCTATTGACAAACTGCGTGAATTAGATTTTGCTCCTTCCAGTCTTATAGAGAAAGTACAAGATTGGGACCGACGGTTTAACTATCCTGTATTTTAACAGCTTCTTACATGTAGGATAACAATCTATTTTTTAATCCTAATGTGATTGTCATAAATTTAGAAGCTTAATTTTTAACCACATCTATTCTTATGTATAATCTTCGACTTTCAGTTATAGTTATTTTGTGTGTGGCTTTTATAGGTTATTCTTGCCAGAGTGATCAAAGTTCGAAAACAACGGTAATCCAAAATATTAAGGGATACACCTTTTATGATGGCGATTTGATTCAGTTTGGTGTGCTTGAATTCAAAGATGGTAAAGTCGTAGATGTTTATGGTGATACCACATTCACTGCTGATGCTTCTACTAAAGTGATCGATGGTGAAGGAAAGGTTATGCTTCCTGGTCTGATTGACGCTCATGCTCATGTAATGGGGTTAGGAACTATGCTCATGAATATAGATTTGATGGGTATTAAATCATTAGATTCGGCGTTGACACATATCGAAAAATACGCATCCAAAAATCCTGATCTAAAGTGGATCGAAGGTCGAGGTTGGAATAATACGCATTGGGGAGATGGTGATTTCCCTACAGCAGAAGATCTTGACGACGTGGTTAGTGATCGTCCCGTTTGGTTGAGCCGGGTTGATGGCCATGCCGGTTGGGCGAATAGCAAGGCGATGGAAATGGCAGGTATCACTGCTGAAACGGAAGCACCGGAAGGTGGAAAAATTATCCGCGATGAAAATGGTGAGCCAACCGGTGTGTTTATAGACGAGGCAGAACAACTTATTGCCTCACATATCCCTGAGCCGACAGATGAAGAGCAACAAATGGCATTAAAAAATGCACTTCAGCAAATGCGCAGCAAAGGATTGACAAGTGTTCACGATGCTGGGATTTCTGAAGATACTTGGGATCTTTATAAAAAGTTTGCTGACGAAGGAAAATTATCCACACGCATTTATGCAATGATCGGCGGCGCCGGTGATACCTTTGATAAGCTTGGTAAAAATGGTCCTATTACTTCATATGCGGATGATCTATTAGCACTGCGCAGCGTTAAAATTTATGGCGACGGCGCACTGGGCAGTCGTGGGGCAGCTATGTTGGAACCTTATTCTGATGATCCTGATAATACGGGTTTGCTGTTCCACACCCAGGAGGAAATGAATCAGATGGTGTTAAAGACAATGGCGAATGAATTTCAGACAAATATTCATGCGATCGGAGATGCCGCTAATCGTCAGGTGTTAAATGCCTTTGAGAATGCCAAGGACAGTCTTGGTGAACAGGGATTGAGAAACAGGGTCGAACACGCACAAATTGTTTCTCAGCAAGATATTCCTCGTTTTAATGAGCTTAATATTATCGCTTCCATGCAGCCTACCCATGCTACCAGTGATATGAACATGGCAGAAGATCGCGTGGGTCCGGAACGTATTAAAGGTGGTTATGCCTGGAAAACGTTTGTTAATCAAGGTACGACCTTGGCTTCCGGTTCAGACTTTCCGGTGGAACATGTGAACCCGTTTTACGGTCTATACTCAGCGGTAACACGGCAAGATCATCAAGGGAATCCCGATGGCGGTTGGTATCCATCCGAAAGCTTGAATCGTGAACAGGCGCTTCGCTCTTTTACGCTGGATGCTGCTTACGCTGCACATCAGGAAGATATGCTTGGCAGTTTAGAGCCGGGAAAGTGGGCTGATTTTATTCTCGTAGATCGCGACTATTTCGAAGTTCCGGAAAACGAGATTTGGCAAACCAAAGTGCTCCAGACTTGGATGGGCGGTGAAAAAGTATACTCTGCAGACGAATAATTGTTATTTTATGATCATCCGTTTAGAACAGTTAAATCCTACTATCGGCGATATCAGCGGTAATATATCCCTGATTGAGCAGGCTATGGCTAATGCCGAAGCAGATAAGGTGGATTTGCTGGTACTGCCGGAATTAGTGGTTTGTGGATATCCACCGATGGATTTAATTGAACGCCAGACGTTTTTGGATACTATCTATCAGGCGAATGACAGAATCATAACAAATTCGGGTGACACTGCAGTGTTGTTTGGAACGGCAACACCCAATAATAGTACTGGACGCAAATGTTTTAACAGCGCACTGTTGGCTCAAAATGGAGATAAGGTTACCGAAGTGCATAAAACATTACTGCCTACCTATGATGTGTATGACGAGCTCCGGTATTTTGAACCCAATGATGCTTTTGAATGTATAGAGTTTAAAGGGGCAAAAATTGGGATTACGGTGTGTGAAGATATCTGGCATAATTTTGAGCTTCCGTATTTGACGTATGATGTAAATCCTGCAAAGGAGTTAGTGGAAAAAGGGGCAGAAGCAATTTTCAACCTCTCGGCATCACCGTACACTCGAAACAAGCCACGAAGTCGGCAAGAAATGTTGCAGCAGCATGTTGAGTGTTTGGAGGTTCCTATATTTTATGCGAATCAGGTAGGGGGGAATACAGAGTTGGTTTCAGATGGTGATTCAATGGCTATCAACAGTGATGCTGAGGTAGTGGGTCGAGCTCCGCTTTTTGAAGAGAGCTATATTGATCTCAAGTGGCAGCCCGAAGCAGATACCTTAGAAAATATAGGACCTATGCCTGTAGAAATTTCGGAGAAAATTGCTCAGATGTTCAGTGCTTTGAAATTGGGATTGCAGGACTATCTTAATAAAACAGGTATCGCTGATGATGTTGTTTTGGGATTGAGTGGAGGAATTGATTCTGCTTTAGTTGCTGCGATTGCAACGGAAGCGTTAGGAGCAGAAAATGTAGTTGGAATTACCATGCCTTCAGAATTTTCATCGGAAGGAAGTGTTACTCATTCACAACAACTGGCACAAAATCTCGGAATAGAGCTGCATGAGATAGCAGTCAAAAATCTGTATGATCAGTTTAATACTGCTTTAAATCCGATATTTAAAGGTGCTGATTTTGGAGTAGCTGAGGAAAATTTGCAACCACGCATTCGGGGGACATTGTTGATGGCATACTCCAACAAATTTGGTAATATGCTGTTAAATACCGGTAATAAATCTGAGCTGGCTACCGGTTACTGTACGTTATATGGTGATATGGCCGGGGGGCTGGGAGTAATAGCGGATTTATATAAGGTTGAAGTGTATGAAATGGCTCGTTGGCTGAATGAAGAATATTATGGTGAAGAAATCATTCCTTCAGCAATAATTAATAAGTCGCCAAGTGCCGAGTTGCGTCCCGATCAAAAAGATGCTGATAGTTTGCCGAAATATGATATCTTAGATCCTATTCTGGAGTCTTATATTGAAAAGCAGCTCTCCGTTGCAGAAATTGCCGAACGGGGCTTTGATATTGATCTTGTTCAAGAAATTGTCGAACTGGTTGATCGTAATGAGTATAAGCGTTTTCAGGCGGTTCCTGCACTTAAAGTTAGCGACAAGGCTTTCGGGACGGGCAGGCGCTGGCCGTTGGTACAGCGTTGGACAAATAATCGAAATTGACGTTATTATAGGAGCGTATCAAAAAATTTAACTCTAGATCGAAGAATTCTATGCAGAATAAGCTACAGCTTTTACTTGTTTTTGTTTTAATCATAGGTGTTGCTCCCGCATTGGCACAGCAACAGGATGAAGATATTAAGTTGGAGGAAAGCCCTATGCCTGCCAAGCTGCTTCCCTATAATAACCCTATGATATCGGGTGATGATGATTTTGCGGCGGAAGAAACCCGACCGAAAGAAAAGCTGGATAACTTTCAAAAAGATTTGATGCGCCGTATCGCTGATATATATCGCATGCACGTAAATGCAATTGAAGCACAAATTCAGGATGACCCGCTAAGTGCTGAGACCCATATCACCGATGCTCTTAATGCCATGCAAAACCTCTTGGACACTTATCCTGAAGTACAATCTAACAAACGCTTTAGTGCATTATATCGATCGGTAATGACCGAATACCGAGAGTTTTATGGTGTAGAAGATTCTTCGAAACAGGTTAAGGGGGAAATTTTTGCCATCCAGAAAGAGCTATACTCAAAAGAGGATGACTGGATGAATGAAAATGAGGAGTACGTACTGCCGGATAATATTACAACCCCCAAGACCGAAGTACCACTGGTTCAAAACCGTCAGGTCAATCGTCATCTGATGTACTACACGCTTAAACGTCCGGAAGTAATGGAAACGTGGTTGCAGCGTACCAAGAAGTATTTTCCGATGATGGAAAAGATATTTAAAGATGAAGGTGTGCCAACCGAGTTAATTCACCTTGCTATGGTAGAAAGTGGATTAAATCCCGAGGCAAGAAGCTGGGCTTCGGCCGTTGGAATGTGGCAGTTTATTCGGGCAACCGGCTCCATGTATGGGCTGGAAGTTAACTGGTGGATTGATGAGCGACGCGATCCCGAAAAGGCCACACGAGCAGCAGCCCGTCATTTAAAGGATTTATATAATATTTGGGGCGACTGGCACTTGGCAATGGCGGGTTATAATATTAGTCCCCGTGGATTGAAGCGTGCTATCAGAGCAGCAGGTAAAAAAGACTATTGGGCTGCGCTGCCTTATTTGCCGCGTGAAACACAGGGATATGTCCCTGGTTTTATTGCAGCGACTATGATTGAGATGAATCCCGAACAGTTTGGATTTTCAGGGACGTATGAGGCCGATGAATATAATTACGAAGTTTTTGAGGTAGCCCCCCTAATGCCGCTTGATGCTTTAGCCGATGCTGCAGGTATTACCACAGAAAAATTGAAAGAGTATAATCCTGAGTTGCTGCGATGGGCAACACCGCCAGGAAAAAGTTATCCGTTAAAATTGCCAACAGGCACGAAAGAGCAATTTGCTGCGAATTACGAAGACATCCCAAAAGAAGAACGTAGCCAGAATGTAGCTATGCACACTGTGAACAGAGGGGAGACATTAGGATATATCGCCCGGAAATACGGTACTTCAGTAAGGGCCCTTTATGAGACGAATGAAAGTCTTTCAAATACCATTTATCCGGGTCAAAAAATTGTAGTGCCACTGGCACCGGGAAGCAGTGAAAAGATTGCTGTTAACAAACCTACTCATCAACCCAGAGGTAATACTTCCACAAGACAAGGACGATCTAAATCAAAAGCGCCGGCTAATTCAGCCCAGCTTAGTTACAATGTAAAAAAAGGTGATACGATTGGTCATATCGCAGAATGGTATGATGTTCGGGCTTGGCAAATACGGTCCTGGAATGGGATTTCTAACTATATCCGTCCGGGACAGGATTTAACCATCTATGTACCCCAGTCTAAGCAATCGTATTACGGCCAGATCAATAGCATGTCGTTTAGTAAGAAACAGAAGCTGGAACGTGAGCAGCGGTCAGGCAAAGATATCACTGAAGCCTATTTGGCATCGGCTGATGATGGGGAAGATATTACATACACCGTCCAATCTAATGATACACTTATTCAAATTGCTAATTCTTTTGGCGTTTCAGTAAATCAAATAAAGCGCTTAAATAATCTTAATGGATCAAGAATTTTTGTTGGTCAGCAGTTGAAGATTAAATAAGATATTCTTCAATGAGTAAAATGAGGAAATTTATAGTCGCCGGGTTTCTGGCGCTAACATCTTTGGCGCTATTAGGTGTGGTACGTAACCCGGATATTTATTTCCTCATCAAAAAGAACTTCACCATTTTCAGTGAAGTATATCGCACGGTTTCTCTGGAGTATGTGGATGAAGTGGATCCCGAAAAATTGATGCGTAAAGGGATTGATGCAATGTTGGAATCACTTGATCCCTATACCGTGATGGTCGATGAAGCGCAACAGCAAAACATGGAGATTATCAGTCGTGGTAGTTATGGTGGGGTAGGTTTAGACGTGGGATTCCGGGGCGGTCAAATCGTAGTTGTTGCACCTATAGAAGGATATTCGGCACACCGAAAAGGTATTCGTGCGGGTGATGTTATTAGAAAGGTTGATGGCGTATCGGTTGAGGATTTGATGCCAGAGGAAGTGCAGGAATTGATAGATGGAGAGCTTGGTTCCACAGTTACATTAACTATAAAACGGTATGGCATAGACAGTCCCATAAAGTTTGAGTTGGAACGCCAGCGTGTTGAGGTGAAAAATGTGGGATATGCAGGGTTGGTGGGAGATGCTAATAATATGGGTTATATCCTGTTAAATCGCTTCTCAAAAGGCACGGCAGACGAAGTTCGAAAAGCGATTGAAGATCTCACCACAAATAATCAGCTTGATGGAATAATTTTGGATCTTCGTAATAATCCCGGTGGATTGTTAGAAGAGGCTGTGGGTATTGTTGATAAATTCATTCCACAAAACCAGATGGTTGTTGAAACACGGGGGCGTCAAAGTAAGCACAACAACATATTTGCAACCGAAGAAACACCCGTTTTACCGGATATGCCTCTGGCGGTACTGCAAAACGGAGGTAGTGCCAGTGCCTCAGAAATTGTGGCCGGAGCTTTTCAGGATTACGATAGAGCTGTGATTATGGGAGAACAAAGTTTTGGGAAAGGGTTAGTGCAAACTGTGACCCAGCTTTCATATAATACAGCTCTCAAAATGACAATTTCGAGATATTACATTCCCAGCGGGCGCAGTATCCAATCTATTACTTATACCCACGATGATGCTAACAGTGCTGTAGTGAAACCCGACTCACTTCGCAAGGAATTTAAAACACGTAATGGCAGAACGGTTTATGATGGCAACGGTATTGCTCCGGATATCAAAGTGGATAATAAGGAACCATCGCTGTTGGAAACTTCTCTTTTAAGGGAGAATCTGTTTTTTGATTTTGCCAATCAATATGCGGCAACGCATGACAGTTTAAGTGAGCCTTTTGGTTCTGATGCTCTATATGATGAATTTACGGCATTTGTTTCCGAGAAAGATTTCCAATACCAAACCCCATCCGAGAAGCATTTGGCAAAAATTGATTCGCTGCTCAATGGCATAGAGGGTGAGGGCAAGGAGCATATTCAAGAATTGGAAAGCGTTATTGGAGAAAAAAAGGAGCAACAGTTTATCCGAAAACGGTCTGATCTTGAAAAAAGATTATATCTGGAATTGATAGCGCGTTATAAAGGCCAGCAAGGACAAACGGCCGCATGGCTGCCACATGATAAAGCAGTAAATGAGGCAATTTCGATGTTACAGGATAATGAACAATATAACAGTATTTTAGCAGGATCTAATTAGGAGTGGCTAAAGCAGATCTACATATTCATACAACGGCATCCGACGGACATTCAACGCCGAAACAGATTATAAAAAATGCAGAAAAGCATAACCTGGATGTTATATCTATCACTGACCATGATACCATTCGCGGCTATAGAAAGGCGGTGGCAGTAGCTGAAGAAACAAATGTAACATTGCTCCCGGGGGTCGAGATAACATCAGATTTCAATGACCGTGAGTGCCACTTGTTGGCCTATTGTTTTGAGCCGGATCATCGAGTTATTACTCAGTTATTAGTTCAGCATTATCGCTCCCGGTTGAAACGCGGGAAATGGATTGTCAATGAGCTTACCAAAAAGGGGCTTGACATAGATATTGAAGAGGTGAAGGCTGAGGCGAATGGTAGTAATATTGGACGTCCGCACATTGCCTCTGTGCTTATTGACAAGGGATATGTTGCTTCTTTTAAGGAAGCATTTATTCGCTATCTGAGTGATCAGTCACTTGGTAGTATTTATAATGAGTATTATTCGCATCACAAGGTTATTGAAAGTGTAAAAGAGGCCGGCGGGGCCGTTGTTCTTGCCCATCCAGGGAATTTATATTCTGAAGACGAACTCGAAGAACTTGTTGAGGCTGGAATAGACGGTATTGAGTTTATCCATCCCAGCCACGATTACGAGCGTCAAAAACAGATAGAGGGATTTGCCGAAAAACACAATCTTCTTAAGACTGGTGGTAGCGATTTTCATGGTGGGGATAAAGAATATCAGAAATTTTTTGGAGTCGTCACTATTAATACCAAGTATGTGCACCGATTGGTTAGGTTGACTGATCAGCGAAAAGCACTCAAAGTTTAGGTTATGGCAGATAACATATTACAGGGTGATACCGATAGTAACGAGTTCAGGATTGGTATTGCCATTGCAAAATGGAATTCTTTTATCACGGATGAGTTGTTAGAAGGGGCACTAAATACACTCAAGAGTAAAGGGTTTAGTGGCGAACAAATATTGATAGCTCGCTGCCCCGGCGCATACGAATTGCCATTCACAGCCCGAAAATTAATGGACCATACCGATGGCGTAATAACGCTTGGAGCTGTTATAAGAGGAGATACCCCGCATTTTGACTATGTTTGTGATGCCGTAAATCGCGGTGTGACTGATCTCAATTTAGAGGGTAATAAGCCAGTGGTTTTTGGCGTTTTAACAACAGATAATGTAGCTCAGGCACAGGAACGTGCTGGGCTCAAAGGGGATAAAGGAAATAAAGGAGCAGAAGCTGCGCTTGCCCTTATTGAAATGATTTCATTGACTAAAAAATTTGAGAAATTATAATTCTTATTAGCTTGAAATAACGGGTATAAAACTCTAATATTGATAGCTTAATAAAACACTGATACTACGCATTGGAACCAATTTCGCTCACAAATAAAGAACAGAATAGCAGTGACAAGAAGTCACAGTCCACGCTGATAGAACAGGGGGCAGTCCCTGAGCATATCGCTATTATTATGGATGGCAATGGACGTTGGGCTAAAAGTCGTGGCAATATCCGTTCTTACGGGCATAAAGTTGGTGTTGATTCTGTTCGTGATGTGACCGAAGCTTGCGCACAAATTGGCGTTAAGTATTTGACACTCTATGCGTTCTCGACTGAAAATTGGGGTCGTCCCAAGATGGAAGTCAGTGCCCTGATGCGTTTACTGGCTCGATCACTGCGAAATGAAGCAGAAAACCTGAATGAAAATAATATTAAGCTTGAAACAATCGGACAGATCGATCGGTTTCCCAAAAACTGTCAGCGAGAATTAGGTGAAGCTATTGATCTGACCAAAGATAACGACCGGCTACAACTCTGTCTTGCACTCAGCTACTCGGGCCGTTGGGATATTACCGAAGCGGTTAAAAAGCTGGCGCAATCTGTGAAAGAAGGCGAAATTGATCCCGATGAAATTGACGATGAGATGATAAGTGCTCATTTATCAACGGCTGATATCCCCGATCCTGAGCTAATTATTCGCACAAGCGGCGAATATCGAATCAGTAACTTTTTGCTGTGGCAGTTGGCTTATTCAGAATTATATATAACTGAAACATGCTGGCCGGATTTTCGCCGTGAGGAGTTATATAAAGCTATTCAATCATTTCAACAACGAGAACGTAGATTTGGCAAAGTTTCTAAGAATTCACAAAAGAAATCTTCAGGTCTATACGTTCAAGAGCTGACACCCTAACCTTTCATACAAATATCGTAAGCTCAATTTTGTTTCAACAACGAACCCACGTGAAGAAATTATTAGTTACTCTTTTCGTCCTCTGTTTCATCTATAATCCTGGTTTTTCTCAGGATACCTCTATTAATATCGAAAATCCGATGAATAATCGCCCCCAGCAGTACGAAGTGCTGGGAGTAGAAGTGGAGGGCTTAACAACTTCGCGAGAGGATTTTGTAATTGGTACCAGCGGCTTACAAGTTGGTACACAAATCACTATTCCGGGGCAGGATTTGTCAAGAGCCATTAAAAGTCTGCACAGAACAGGATTGTTTTCTGATGTTGAAATTATTGAGACCGATCGTGAGCCTGGTGGCATTTATCTGAAAATTGTTGTACAAGAACAGCCGCGGTTAGAAGGTTTTGAGATACACGGGACAAAGCGATCGCATCGTAAAGATCTAGAAGAAGAGATTACCTTACTAAGGGGCTATGCCGTTACTGAATCATCGTTAGCGCAGGCTACAAATACCATACAGCGATATTATGACGATAAAGGATATTGGTATACCGAAATCGAAGTTGAGAAATCCCAGCCCGATACAGTTCGTAACCGCGTAACGGTTCATTTTAATATTGATCCCGGTGAACGCTTGGAGGTAAAGGAGATTTCGTTTGATGGTAATGAGGAGTTCAGCGACCGAAAACTCCGAAAAAAACTAGGGGAAATTAATGAAGATCGCTGGTGGAAGTTTTTCTCCAAAAAGCTCTTCAAAGAAGAAGATTTTGAAACAGCTAAAGAAAATTTACGAGATTTTTATGGCGAACATGGGTTCCTTGATTTTCGCGTAACGAGTGACACTGTTTATACCTTTTCTTATACACAACACAGGTTACTACTTCTAGAAACCCCTGCGGAAGGTATAAAAGTAAATCTCACGGTTGATGAGGGGCCGCAGTACAAGGTCCGGGATATAACATGGGAAGGTAACACCGTTTACGAAGATGATCGGCTAACCCAAGTGTTAGGCTTTCAAAAGGGAGATATATTCGATCAGAAAAAATTTCAGGATAAGATGCAATTCTCCCAGGAAGGTACCGATATTACCAGTCTCTATCGAGATATTGGATATTTGTTTTTTAGAGTTGAGCCTGAGATTGAAGTTGTTGGCGAAGACTCCGTGGATTTAAATATGAGCATATATGAAGACGAAATTGCATATATCGAAGAAGTATCCTTTTCGGGCAATAACAAGACCCACGATGATGTAGTGCGAAGAACCTTGCGAACAGTGCCGGGTCAAAAATACAGTCAGCAAGCCATTGTACGTACTATCCGTGAGCTGGGGCAGTTGGGGTACTTCAGACCCCAAGCAATTACTCCAAACCTGTCGCCTGATCGCGAAAATCACACTGTAGATATTAATTATCAGCTTGATGAATCACAGAGTACTGATAACTTTGAATTCTCCGGTGGTTTTGGAGGACAAGGTATCGGACTGATTTTATCAGCGCGTTTGAATTTCAACAACTTCTCTATCCAACGTGCTCTTAAAGGTCAAGGATGGAACCCCATTCCTTCAGGAGACGGTCAAAAACTATCGCTTGGGGTGCAGGTTACCGGCAGTGGATATCAAAGTTATAGTCTTGGATTTCAAGAGCCGTGGTTAGGCGGTAGGCCATTGTCGTTGGGTGTTAATATGAGTTATGATTTAATCAGTTATCGAGGCAGATCATCCCGGAATGAATTGCTTTCGAGTAGTGTATCTCTTGGGAGGCGATTGAACTGGCCTGATGACTATTTCACTCATCGTTCCGTAATTTCTTATCAGCTGTATGATGTGGCAGGTGGAGCATCATTTTTGGCCGAAGGGACGTCCAGCATTCTTAGTATACGCCAGGTGTTGGAGCGTAATTCTGTGGATAATCCTATTGCACCCTCAACAGGTTCAAAGTTTAGCATTTCGGGTGAAGTTGCACCACCTTTTCCCGGCTTTTCACAGTTTTACAAGTTGAAGACAAAGTATCAAAATCACACAACAATTGTCGGTAAACTGGTAATGACTAATACTGTTGAGTATGGTTACTTGGGTTATCTGAGCGATAGCCAGCGTAGTGATTTCCAACGTTTTAAGCTGGGTGGTACGCAGATGCAGCAACGGCAGAGCTTTTTGGACGATAACATAGATCTTCGTGGTTTCCCTGGTGGACGTAATGGCTCCATTTCCCCAATTCAAAATGGAGAACCCGTAGGTGGACGTTTGTATACCAAGTACTCGTTTGAGCTCCGTTATCCTGCAATAACTGAACAACAGGCACAGGTCCATCCATATATGTTTTTGGATTCTGGGAATGCATTTGCTAATACACGAGAATTTTCACCATTTGATGTAAAACGTTCTGTTGGTTTCGGGACACGCATTTACTTGCCTATACTTGGATTGGTTGATCTTAGTTACGGTTATCGTCTTGATGGTATTCCAATTCCGAATAATCCAATCCGGCCGGGCGAATGGCAGTTTTTGTTTAATATTGGAGCTCCTTTTGAATAGTGAAAAAGCTTTTTTCACATAGCGCGATTACTTGTTGTTTGCTGATGGTTTGTGTCAGCATTAGTACTGCCCAAGATCAAAAAATTGGGTATGTGAACACTGATCAAATTTTGGCCCAAATGTCGGAATATCAGGGAATCGAGGAACAGTTGAGTACGCTCAGTTCTGAGTGGAATAAACAGCTGGATAAAATGGAGCAGGAGATTGAACAACTGAAGGAAGATTTTGAAGCAAAAGAGATTTTATATACTGAAGAGCTCAAAAAGCAGAAACAGCAGGAAATCCAAAATAAAGTTCAACAGCGTCAACAGTACTTAGATGAAAAATTTGGAGCCGAAGGCGAATATTTTCAAAAACAGAAAGAGCTTCTTGAACCGATTCAACGCAAAGTGTTTGAAGCTATAAATAAGGTGGCTAATGACCAGAATTTTGATTTTGTTTTTGATCGTGCACAAAATTCCAACATGCTGTTCGGCGAACAAGAATGGAATTTAAATAATGAGGTACTACAAGAGCTTGGTATTACGTTAAATGAAGCAAGCAATTGATAAAAATAGTTTTTATACTCACAGGCCGAATAATTGAACCCCAAAGATAAATTGATCTGATGTTTAGAAAGTTAGCAAGTTTATTTTTCCTATTTCTTTTTGTTATAAGCACATCGGCATTTGGACAACTTAATATAGGGTATCTAAATACCCAGGAAGTAATAAGCCAGATGCCTGAGCGTTCACAAGTAGAGCAGGAATTGAATAATTTTATCCAGGAAAAACGAGAAGAACTACAACAGCGGACAACAGAATTTCAGGATGCTGTTGCTGAATTCCAGCAGAATCAAGCAAATATGTCTGATTCTGAGATCCAGAAGAGAGAAAAGCAGCTTGCACAAATGGAAACTGAAATGACGCAATTTCAGCAGGGACTTCAGCAGCAGATTCAACAGCGCAGGGCTACGCTGTTAGAACCTTTGTACAATAAGATGAATGAGGCTATTAGTACTGTTGCGGAAAGGAATGATCTCGATTTTGTAATTAACGAGGCTACCAGTAATGGTGAAAATGTCGTTTACTACGCTGCCAGCGAGAAAATGGATATTACTAAGCAAGTATTACAATACATCAACGAAACATCTGACCAGAATTAATTGAAAACACATCATACTATGTTAAAACGAATACTATCTATATCACTACTTTGTTTTTTGGCTGTTGGCTTTACAGGCCTTTCTACTGCACAAGCACAGGGGCAGCAAATGGAAATAGGTTATGTTGATCCCCAGGCAATTTTAAATAAAATGCCGGAAATGAAGGCGGTTCAGCAGCGTTTGCAAAATTTTATCGAACGAAAGCGTGAAGAATTCACTACCAAGCAGCAAGATTTTCAGCAGCAGCTCACTGAATATCAACAGAAAGCTGATGTTATTAATGAGTCAGCTCGTCAACGCGAAGAAGAACGCCTAGGTAAGTTGAATGCCGAGTTGCAGCAGTATCAAACACAAATTCAGCAGGAGATACAGCAGAAACAGCAGGAATTGGTAGGTCCGCTTCTGGATCAGATTGACAATGCTGTTGGTACAGTTGCTGAAGATATGGAACTGACATATGTGATCAATACTACTACCAGCCAGGGAGATATGATCATTCTTTACGCTTCTGATGAAGCCCAGGAGAAATATAATATTACCGACCAGGTGATGCAGGAGTTGGGCATTTAAGGTAGCAAACGTTATTAGATTTTTTTGAGGCAGCTCGTGACGGGCTGCCTTTTTTTATTTTACTCTTCGCTTACGGTTTTTAATGTAATCCTCAAAAATATAACCGCCCAGGTTATCAAGGGATGCAAAGTAAGCCCGTCCTTTATTTGCTTCGCTGAGTTCGCGAACAAAATCTTGCAGATAAGGATCTCTGGCAATCATAAATGTTGTGATGTCAATATCATCACGTCGACATTTAACAGCTTCATCCAAGACCCTGTTCACAATTTTTCGGTCCAGTCCAAAACTATTTTTATACATTTTTCCATTCTCAATAATGCAGGATGGTTTACCATCAGTGATCATAAAAATCTGTTTATTGGCAAACTTGCGCCGGTGCAGGGTGTGGCGAGCCAGTTCGAGTGCCTGCTGGGTATTTGTGTGATAGGGTCCTACTTTAAGATAAGGAAGATCTTCGATATCTACTTTCCAGGCTTCATTACCAAAGGCAACGATATCCAGCGAATCTTTGGCGTAATTATTTAGGATGAGTTCCGAAAGTGCCATGGCTACCTTTTTGGCTGGAGTGATACGGTCTTCGCCATAAAGCACCATAGAGTGGCTTAAATCAATCAGTAATACCGTAGCTACTGATGTGTAGTGATCGGTGTCATGAACACGTATGTCATCTTCGTGCAGCTGCATCTGATCAATGTTACTGTGCCGCAGCATATTCATCATGGTACCCACACTGTCGATATTGGCAATGTCATCACCCTGCTGCCACTTGCGCGTTTCGGGTTGACGTTCTAAGCCTTTACCGGTATGATCAGTCTGGTGATTTCCGGCAGCACCCTTTTTGAGATTGTTAAATATTTCTTCCAGCGACCGCTGGCGCAGACTTCGCTCTGTTTTGCGTGTGATTACATATATTTGTTGTTTTTCATCTTGCTCGATGTAACCTCGTTCTTTCAGTTCATCGACAAAATCACCAATGTCATAATCGTCAAACTGATCGGTAAGGTCATAATCATTGTCAAGCTCTGTAAGCCAGCGCAAGGCTTGTTGAACGTCACTACTGGCAATAGTTAGTAGCTCTTGAAAAGTATCCCAAAGGGAGTCAAAAGGGGATTGCCCCTTAGATTTTGAAAATCGTTCATCCCACTGTTGGTACTTGAAATGCATAGTAAAAAGATTGACTTTAGCCTGAGTAATCCTAACGCTTTAAAAATCCTTTTAATTCATTGTAATGAATAATTCGAGTAATTTAAATGACACCGAATCCACAGATCGGATTATGTTCGAACGCCAGCTTTGGGGAGAGGAATATGAGCGAGTAATGGGATTGGATGAAGTGGGTCGGGGATGTCTTTCAGGACCGGTGGTAGCGGCGGGCGTTATTTTTGAGCCGGGAACTTTTGTTGAGGCGATTCGTGACAGTAAAAAACTCACCCTTGGTGAGCGCAAACAACTAAAAGAGCAAATCAAAAAAGAGGCATTGTATTGGACTATCCAATGGTGTAGCCCTACCGAGATTGACGAGCTAAATATCTTGCATGCATCTATTAAAGCGATGACAAAATGTGCCGAAGCTGACGGTGCCAATCCGGATTACCTGCTTGTTGATGGGAATCGGTTTAGTTCTGGTTTATGCCCGCACAAATGTATTGTTGGGGGAGATGACCGGTCGATGAGTATTGCCGCGGCCTCAATCATTGCAAAGGTATATCGTGATGAGTTGATGATTGAACTGCACCAAGAATATCCTCATTATGGCTGGGATACAAATGTAGGGTATCCCACCGCCAAGCATTTCGAGGGCTTAAAGAAGCACGGAGCCACAAAATTTCATCGACAGAGTTTCAACTTGCGAACTGATAAGCAGTTAGATGATTAAACTTATCGGTAGATGCTGAACTGCCGCTTGTAGAAATCGAGATTTAAACAAATCCCCAACATCAGGGTGTTGGTGATGAGCGCGGAACCTCCATAGCTAATAAAAGGCAGGGGAATACCAATAACGGGTAATAAGCCGGTGGCCGATCCCACATTGATAAAGAAATGAGCGAAGAAAACAGTTAGGACTCCCACCATCACCAGCTGGGCAAAGGGATGCCTATGGACCGCTGCCATTTGCAGTAATCGTAATGTAAGCGCAAGTAGTAGCAGAACAGTAAATCCAGCGCCAATAAAGCCGAACTCCTCTCCAATCACGCAGAAAATAAAGTCGGTCCACTGCTCGGGTAAAAAGCGAAGCTGGGTTTGAGTACCCTCAAGGAAACCTTTGCCGTAAATTCCGCCTGATCCTATTGCTGTTTTGGCTTGGATGACGTTCCAGCCTGCGCCCTGGGGATCAAAAGAAGGATTTGTAAACGCTTCTATCCGGGCACGCTGATGCGGCTGCAATACTTGATTTAGGGCAACCTGAATACCAATGACAAGTAAAACTCCGGTAACAAATGAGGTGAATGTTAACCATGTTCGCCGCTGGATCATAAAAATTGCCAGTGTGATAATTATTGCGGCAACAAGCCCCCAGTACCATGATATAATAGTGAGGTACCCTATGATGGCCGGAGAAATTATAAATAATGAAATGCCGTAAGGCAGTCCTGACCAAAAAAGTACTACCGGTATTAATGCAAAAAAGATAATAGCCGTACCCATATCGTTTTGAAGAATAACCAGAAAGGCTGGTACGACGATAAGGGAAACAGCAATAATTGCAGATTTTAAATTTTCTGCTGATATATTACGGCGGCTGGTCAAATAATTAGCTACGGCAAGTATAGTGGCGATTTTCATCACTTCACTCACTTGCAAGTTAAACGGTCCCAGTACAAGCCAGCTTCTGGCACCGTTTACTTCCTTTCCGATTAAGAGCGTGAGTATCATTAACAAGATACCCAGTCCGTAAAATACGTAGGATCCCTCCTGAAAGGTGCGTGGGTTTATAAATTGAAGTCCTATTAAAAGTAATACAGCAATGCCAAAAGAGATCAGTTGTTTGTAAAAATTAAATTGGATATAGCTGGGTAGAAACTCAGCCACAGGACCTTGCGTAGCACTGTAGATAGCTACCAATCCCACGGCAATAAGGCTTGCCCATATTAAAACCAGCGACCAGCTAAGTTCCTTGAGATTGATCATCTATATTTTCTTCCTCTTCTTCATCGGTTGTTTGTTTTCTGGGCTCAAAAGTTTTCACATAGTTGTACACATACGATCGATCTATTTCTCCGGTCAAGTATTGTTCAATTAGGAGAGAGGCAATCGGGGCAGCAGAAATGGAACCATAGCCTCCGTTTTCAACGAGAACAGCAATAGCAATTTTAGGATCATCTACTGGGGCAAAACTAATAAACCAGCCATGATCCTGCCCATGCGGATTTTGGGCCGTCCCTGTTTTTCCAGCAACTTTAACGCTGTCCAGATCCGCATAATAACGACCACTGCCATCGGTAACAACTCTTCGCATACCATTTTTTACAACTGCTATTTCGTCACGATCGACCCAGTTAATTTTTTCTTTTTTGGGATTGGTTAACATCATCGTCCCATCATTTTCTCGAATTGCACTAACAAAGTGGGGTTGGATCTTATATCCGCCATTTCCAATTTGTGCAGCTACTAATGCCATTTGCAGTGGAGATACGGCTACAAATCCTTGACCAACACCCAAGCTAAGTTGATCGCCAATTCCCCATTGGCCCTCTCCCAGCACACGATTTAAAAAAGTACTGTCCGGAATGGTCCCTGTTACTTCGTTGGGAATATCGATGTTATTGTACTGTCCCAATCCAAACGATGTAGCTAATTCGTGCCATTTATCAAGACCTTTTTGGGTAGCAATTTTATCCATCAGCCAAAAGAAAAAGGTATTGCTGGATTCTTGGAGTGCCTTACCCACGTTATATTTACCGGGATCGGCCAAGTCGTTATATCGGCGTCCACGGGAGTAGTATCCTGGATTATTAATTTCTGTTTCCGGTGTGATAATTCCGAGCTCCAATCCCATCAGGGCCATAAGCGGTTTAAAGGTAGAGCCGGGTGGTTGTTTGCCTGATACTGCACGATTGTATAGCGGATTGGTAGTGTCGGCATTGATGCTATCCCAATATGTTTTATCGAGACGTCCTGATAGTTTTCTAATATCATACTCTGGAGCACTTACCATGCTTAGTACAGCCCCGTTATCCGGATTTAATGCTACAACGGCGCCCTGTTTGCCTTGCATAAGATCCTCAGCCAATAGCTGTAGTTCGGTATCAATGGTTGTGTATAAATCTGATCCTTTCTTAGGACTCTCATCTATAGCACCATCCTGATACGATCCCATATTTTGTCCCATGGCATTAACTTGGATAAACTTGGTACCAAGGGTGCCTCGCAGCTGTTCTTCGTAGGCCATTTCAAGACCACTTTTGCCAGTTTTATCACCAAGATGATAACTTTGTGTTCTCAGATATTCTTCTTTGGATACTTCCCGCAAATATCCCAAAATGTGAGAAGCCTGAAGGCTGTCTACTGGATAATCGCGTTTGCTCTCGATTTGGTGACCTACACCCGGGAGCTGCCAAATACTTTCTTGAATGATGGAAAATGTTTCAAAATTGACTTCAGTAAAAATACGGGATGATCGATAATAGGAATAGTCTCGGGCCTCTTGTACTCTTTTTTCAACCTCTTCTACCGGCACATCCATAAGTTCAGCCAGAATGGGGGTATTTTTGGGATCGTAACTGGCCGGGGTTACGGTTATGGTATAAATTGGTTGGTTATCAACGATCAGGTTGCCATTGCGATCGTAGATCAATCCCCGGGCGGGATTGATAACTTCTTGCCGAAGCGAGTTTTCTCGACTGAGGGGATTATAGGTATCATAGTCAAGTATTTGTAGCTGGAATAGCCGACCTAAAATGATAATTCCCAAAACAATAATACATACCTGTAGTACCCGGAGGGAGGTCTTGGTACGAATTTTTTTTCGGGATTGCATTGGATTAGTTTGTTCTAAATAATTGAATAAAACTTGCTACAAAAGCAGTATACAGGCTACTGCCAATTAGGTGCCGCCAGAAATACTGTTCTCCGGTATAACTTTGAATAGCAACATTGAGCCCAAGAAATATGAGATTATGGATCAAAGCTGCAATAGCAATAGTTAAAAAAACCTGTCCAATCAGTAATTGTTTTTTTGATCCCCTTGGGATAAAATTATAGCTCATGAATACTAACAACGTTTTTGAAAACATATTTAGTCCCCATAAATCGAGCATGGCATCTTGTAAAAATCCCAATCCTGCAGCCATAAGTAAAGCAGCTGTTCGGTCTTTGCGGGCCATATACCACACCAAAAATATAAGTACCAGATCGGGCTGGACCTGCATGATTTTAAGATGCCGAAAAAGCATAACTTGAATCAAGAGGAAGGCAAACCCAATGCCAAAATTTTTAAAACGTTCAGGACTCATTGTAAAAGATTTTCATAATCTTCATTCAGTTTTTTGATGGTAGTATCAGGCTTAAATTTTACAATAAAGCCTTCGGCAATCTCAAACAGGTTTACAAATGGCTCAATATACACACGTTGGGTTTCTTTACCTTCCTGTGGTTCGGTTCGCAGTACTTTCCCGATGGGAATATCAGGCGGAAATTGGTTACTGTATCCTGAAGTAACCACAACTTCGCCAGTGTCAACATCAGTGGTTTGAGGAACATAATTAAGCTGTAGCTCTTTTTTGCTTTCACCATCCCAGGAAACTATACCGTAGGCATTGGATTGCTGGAGTTTGGCACTAACCCGAAACAGCGTATTATAATAGGGCATTATTTGTGAATAGCCGTTCGCTGTTAAGATTACTTTGCCGACAAGGCCTTCGGATGATACCATTGGCATGCCATTGGTAATTCCTTCTTCTTTTCCAGCATCTACGGTAAGAGAGTTGGTAACCTGATTAAGTTCTTTGCCCACTATTTGAACCGGATATAGACTCAAGTTACTCTCACTGCTGAATTGCAGTAACTCCCGAAGCTGTTCGTTACGCTGCTCTGCTGCTCTGAGACGGCTCAGCTCATCTAAAAGTAATACATTTTGTTTCCGAAGATAGGTGTTCGTTTTTAGAGCCTGTCGATATACCCGAACATTTGAGAGAGGTTCTTCCAGATAGCTAAAAATTGTTATTGATGCTTTGCGCAGGTTATTGAGCCCACCTTGGTATCGTCCAATCATCAACGCAACAGCAAAAATCAGAATGAGCGCTGTTATTATATGATCTTTCGCATCAGCTATGCTGGGAAGTTTGAATCGCATTCACCTTCTCTGGGTTTAAGAAATGACAGTTCTGTAATATTCGATATCTTCAAGAATCGCTCCCGTTCCGCGTACTACCGCCGTCAGTGGATCTTCGGCAATATGAACAGGAAGGTCAGTAGTTTCTATAATTAATTTATCCAGATTTTTGAGTTTGGCACCTCCACCGGTTAGCATAATACCACGATCAAGGATATCAGCTGAAAGTTCGGGAGGAGTTTGCTCGAGCGATTTTGTGATAGATTCTACAATAGTGTTAACGGATTCTGAAATTGCTTCCCGAACGTCTTTCGAAGAAACGTGACGAATTCGGGGAACACCGTTGACTAGATCACGTCCTTTGGTTTCCATATCCAGCTCCTCATCTAACGGAGCCGCAGAACCAATTTCACACTTTATCTTTTCTGCTGTACGTTCGCCAATTAGCAGGTTATGATTGCGCCGGAAGTAATTGATGATATCGTCATTAAGCTCATCACCGCCCAGGCGGACAGATTGGGCATATACAATACCTGAAAGGGCTATGACGGCAATTTCGGTAGTACCGCCGCCGATATCCACAATCATATTCCCAATGGGTTCATGGACATTGAGGCCAATTCCAATGGCGGCTGCCATCGGTTCGTCAACCAAGTGAACTTCTTTGGCTCCGGCATGTTCGGCACTGTCACGAACGGCTCTCCGTTCTACTTCAGTAATGCCGCTGGGCACGCATACAACCATCTGGCGCGTGCTTGAATACCATTTCATTTTAACCTTGTCAATCATCCCTCGGATCATCTGTTCGGCTACTTCGAAATCGGCAATGACTCCATCGCGGAGCGGGCGAACAGTACGAATATTTTTGTGCGTTTTTTCGTGCATCAGTCGGGCTTCGTGACCTGTTGCTACCGGCTCATTTTGTGAGTTCAGTGCTACGATAGAAGGTTCGTTTAGTACAATACCTTCGCCGCGCGAGTAGATGAGTGTGTTAGCAGTTCCGAGGTCAATAGCAATATCAGTATATAGCCAATCAAACCAGCCTGCATTTTGCTGATCTTTCTTCTTTTTAGATGCGTGTTTATCCATGATTATGTTGTGTAGATGAGCTAATTGTAATCAAGTTGATCGCCTGAATAATTTCAAAGAATGAAAATACAATTTTGTACGTCTATTTGCGAATTAATCAGGATTAAAAGTAAAAACCAAATTGTTGATTATTTTAGTGTCTGAAATGTCTGTTGCCGGTAAAGACCATAGCCATATTTAGCTTGTCAGCAGCTTCAATTACTTCTTCATCGCGAATACTGCCACCCGGTTGGATTACACAGCTTGCACCTGCTTTGGCCGCAGCTTCAACACCGTCTGCAAATGGGAAAAAGGCATCTGAGGCAATGGCTGTGCCTTCCAGTGAAAGCCCTTCTTGCTTAGCTTTAGAAATTGCAATTTCTGATGCTTCGACGCGGCTTGTTTGTCCTGTGCCTATGCCAATTGTTTGCCCATCTCTTGCATATACAATGGCATTCGATTTAACATGTTTTACAACTTTCCAGGAAAATAGCAGGTCTTCGATTTCTTGGTCTGTTGGTTTTCTTTCCGTAACGGTTTTTAAGTCTTCTCTACCGATAGTTTTAATATCTGCATATTGGCTTAATGCTCCACCAAAAATCGATTTGAACCGAATATTTTGGTCAGTATTCGGAAGCTTTTTGATTCGTATGAGTCTTCGGTTTTTCTTTTGCTGAAGCAGTTCTAACGCTTCTGGGCTAAAAGATGGGGCAATAATGATTTCGGTAAAGATTTCATTGATTTTTTGGGCTATATCGATATCTAACTCCTTATTTACTATTACAATACCGCCAAAAGGAGACATGGTATCAGTAGCAAAAGCTTTGTCCCAGGTATTATTAAGTTTATCGGAGACTGCTACGCCACAGGGGACTGTGTGCTTGAAAATTGCACATGCTGGCTTATCATTCCAAAAGTCGCTGATGAGATTCAAGGCAGCATCGACATCCGTAAAGTTATTATAGCTAAGCTGCTTCCCGTGAAAACAGTCAATAAACTCGTTTTGTTTGCCGTACACTGCTGCTTTTTGATGCGGATTCTCACCGTATCTAAGCGTTTGTGACTTTGGCAGTGAAATATTTAGCTGTTGAGGTAATTCTTCATCATTGGCTTCCAGATTGTTAAAATAGTTGCCAATTGTTGCATCATAATGGGCTGTATGATTAAATGCTGTAGTAGCCCACTGCCGGCGTTTTTTAAATGAAATTTCTGCGTGTTCTGTAAGTTCTTTGGAAAACTCGTTGTATTGTTTTGGGGATGTCAATACACAAACATGTGCAAAATTTTTAGCTGCTGCACGAATCATCGTTGGTCCGCCAATATCAATATTTTCAGTCGCAATAGCAGGGTTGCAATCGGGATCTGAAATTGTTTCTTCAAAAGGATATAAGTTGACTACAACTAATTCAATGGGATCAATATTTAAGCGATTCATCTCATCCACATCGGATTGATGACTGGTTCGCCCCAATATTCCTCCATGAATGATGGGATGAAGCGTTTTGACCCGTCCGTCGAGGCACTCCTCAAAACCGGTAATGTTACTGACATCGGTTACAGGAATCTCAGCCTCACGAATTTTCTTTGCCGTTCCTCCGGTAGAAATAATTTCTACATCTGATTGATGTAACTGCCGTGCAAGTTTAATAATGCCTGTTTTATTTGAAACAGAGAGAATTGCTCTTTTAACTTTTAGTGGGTTTTTGGGGAGAGAGTCGAGGGGTTGTAGTGCCACGATTGAAAGTGTAATTAAGAATTAGATTTATTATTGATCTGTCTAGCTAATTTTGCAATTATTTTGGGAAATAATTTATGCTCTTCTTTTAAAATTCGTTTGGCCAAGGTCTCGGCGTCATCTGATTTTTTTACCGGAACTTTTCGTTGTCCCAAAATGGGTCCCTGATCATATTCTTCGGTAACGATATGTACTGTGCAACCCGATGTTGTTTCTTTATTATCAATTACTGCTCTGTGCACTTTCATCCCATAAAATCCTTTACCTCCATACTTCGGTAATAGGGAAGGGTGGATATTTACAATGCGATTCTTGTACTCATCAATTATTTCTACCGGGATTTTGATCATATAACCTGCCAGGACAATAAGCTGTGTATCCCATTTTTTAAGCTGGCTGAGCAGGGCTTCAACATATTTGAGATGGGAGGAAAAGTCGGAGGGAGTTAAATATTTGTGATCAATACTGTGTGTTTGAGCGCGTTCAATGGCTTGGATGCCTTTTTTATTAGTGATAAGACCGGCAATGCGTCCATTAATCTGGCCGCTTTCGACAGCATCTATAAGAGCTTGAAAATTTGTACCCGATCCCGAGGCAAATACTACAATATTAATCAAGATAAAGGAGCAAAATAGTTATTGATTTGCTCGCAAAGATAAATAAAAAAGCAGACAGATTAAGTGTCGAATTTAAATGTTTTATTCTGCTTCTGAAGAATTTCCCGCCCTAAAAACGTAGTAATTATTAAAGCTCCAGCTAATCTGGTTAAATGTAATTTTAATAATTGTAGCTATTGGTACTGCAACTAACATCCCGAGAATACCGGCCGTTTCGGCACCAATCATAATAATGAACAGGATTGCCACAGGGTGGATATCAGCAGAACGGGAAAATATAATAGGTTGTAGAACAACATTGTCAAGAATTTGAACCGCAAGAATGGCAAGCACACAAGGTAGGACGAGTGAGAAGTTTCCTACCTCAATAATGGATACCACAATTGATAAGATGTATCCGATGATTGGTCCGAAGTAGGGAATGGTGTTGGCGATTCCTACTGCAATTCCCACAGAAAGTGAATTGTTAAGGCCAACGATAGATAAACCAACCCAAGAGGTAAAAGCAATGATTAGACTCTGAAGCAATACACCTCTAAAATAAAGGCCTAAACGACTTTCTATTTTGTCAATTAAGCTTAAAGCCGTTTCAAAATATTTGTTGGGTACTAATTTCAGAATATTGCGACGGATTTTCGTACCATCTTTCAGAAAGAAGAAGGTGGCAAAAGGAATAATAAGTGCAGCAGAAAAAATATTCGTAAAGATCCCGATAATGTTACTTAACGCAGAGGGTATTTCGCCTACATCAAATAGGTCTTCAAGGGCTGTAGCCAAGTTATTACTCAGGATACCATCCGGTAAAAAGGTAAACTTCTCGGTAAGCTGGATTTCAATTTTCTGGGTGATATTTTGAATATTTTTAATACTCAACTGACTGGCCAACTCTACCATTTGATTGGCAATTATCGGAATAACATTAGTCGAGATCCAAACGAGAATTAATACAAGTGAGCTTAAAGTCAGTGTTATGGAAAAAGTTCGATTCATGCCTGCCGACTGCATCCGGTTTACAAGGGGATCCAGAATATAACTAAATATCATAGCTATTATCGCGTATCCTACCAGGGTACCATACCGGAATACCAGGTAACTAACTACGGCAATAGCAGCTAGTCCCACCACCGATTTTATTACGCGCTCAAGAGTAATATTGTTCATTTCTCAATAGCTTTCATTAGCTCATCTATATATTTATAGATATTTGAGGATCGATACCCTTTCCGGGCCAGATGATCAACAACCTTTTTCTTCCTTTTATAGGGATCTTCTTCTCTCAAAAAGCGTCTTTTACCCTTTAAAACCAAATGTAACAAAACCTCTTTAATATTTTTATCCTCAAATACTTTTTGAATACTTTGCTCGGCTACATCGTTTGAGATACCCTTTTTATATAGGTGCGCCTTAATTTTATTGGGTCCCCATTTATTTAGATGACTTTTATCCTGTGCAAACTTTTCAGCAAAACTAGTATCATTCAGATATCCTTTTTCTTCGAGCTCATCAAGGACGTTTTGAATAATATTTTTGGGATACTCTTTGCGTATTGCTTTGGTAAATAGTTCTTTCCGGGAATGGTCGCGACTTCCCAGGCGCTTCATCATATATGATTTAACAGCAAATTGTCCCTCTTCGCGTTCGATTTTTCTTAGCAGTGCATGGGTTACCGTCTCTCCTTTAGCCAGGTTGAATTTGAGGAGCGTCTGTTCGGAAACACCGATCAGAAACTCCTCATCAACAAAAATGGAATAGCGCTCTTTGTTCTTTTTTTGAACGCTGATGGAGCTTATTGCCCCGGGTAATTGTTGGTCTGATTCATCGGCCATCACTAGTCGTCGCTGTCAGAATCTTTTTCCTCATTTTTTTCCTGTCCGTTTTCTTCTGTTTTTTCACTCTCTTCAGAAGGATTCATCTGCTCTCGAACCTGTTTCTCAATTTTTTCGGCAAGTTCAGGATCAGACTCAAGGAATTCGATTGCATTATCGGTGCCCTGACCGATAGGCTCTCCATCATAGCGATACCAACTGCCTCGTTTTTCAATGATGTCAAACTCTACAGCCATATCGAGAACTTCGGCCAGACGCGAAATTCCCTTGCCGTAAATGATATTGAACTCAACTTCTTTGAATGGAGGGGCAACCTTGTTTTTGACGACTTTTACTTTTGTCCGGTTTCCAACCATATCGTCGCCTTTTTTGAGGGAGCCGATACGTCGTATATCCAGTCGGACAGAGGAATAGAACTTAAGAGCACGTCCGCCGGAAGTTGTTTCGGGATTACCGAACATAACCCCAATTTTTTCCCGAATTTGGTTAATGAAAATTACCGATGTTCGGGTTTTATTTATAATACCGGTGATTTTACGCATTGCCTGAGACATCAAGCGTGCTTGGAGGCCCATGTGCGAGTCTCCCATTTCGCCTTCGAGTTCAGCCCGAGGAACAAGCGCGGCTACAGAATCAATAACGATTACATCCAAGGCCGCAGAACGGATCAGGGTTTCTGTAATTTCCAGAGCCTGTTCACCGCTGTCAGGTTGCGAAACAAGTAGTTCGTCGGTATTAATACCCAGATTTTTGGCATATCGAGGATCAAAAGCATGTTCGGCATCAACGAAAGCGGCATATCCGCCAGCTTTTTGTGCCTCGGCAATAACATGAAGTGCCAGCGTTGTTTTACCACTGGCTTCAGGACCGTAAATTTCGGTAACGCGTCCGCGGGGAACGCCCCCTACACCCAGCGCATAATCTACCATGATTGATCCGGTAGAAATGCTGGGAACATCCTGAGTGGCTTCATCCCCAAGCCGCATAATAGTGCCTTTACCGTGCTGTTTTTCGATTTGGCCGATGGCCATTTCCAGTGCCTTTTCGCGATCTTTATTGTCAGACATAAATGAAAGAGTAATTAGGTTTTTATGTTTTCACCGGTCAATATATTAAATAATAATGACAACGTAGTGTCAGCTCATCTTCTTGTAGTATTATGGAAAACCACCAATTCACTGAGTTTATTAATCATAAATAATGTGCTGCAAATATTTTCTGTGTTCTTGGTTTCTTAGTGATATCCTATTTAGTAAGATCGATGAGATGGCGAATCCTTACATTAAGGGTTTATTTTAGATACTACATTTTTCAGTTCATTCATTGCCTTGCTAATTTGTTGGGTCGTAATATAAGGTGCCACGCCAAAGCGGAGTATATCGCCACGGGCATCGGTGAAAACTCCTTTTTTCATGAGTTTTGCTCTGATCGTTCGTGCAAAGGGAGATTGTAAAGCCAGGAATCCGCCCATGTTTTCGACGGGCTGCTGATGTGCAAGCCTAATAACCTCAGAATTAAAATTATGCTCTAAAAAAACATTTCGCAGCAGTTTTATTTGTGCTTGGTATTGTTTGTAAAGTACCTGCGGAGTCAACCCCATATTTTCAAAAAATTCAACGACTTTAGCTGCTCTGAATTGTGATGTGGAATCGAAAGTTCCACTGGCAAAAAGTTGGTTAGGATCGGTATAAGATACTTTTTCTGCCTCCTTCGATTCATCAAGCTTGCTGAAAGAAGAAAACCAGCCTGTTATGGCAGGACGTAAATTGCAGTTGCTGGGATATCGTAAAAAACAATTTCCTTCGCCCCATTGCAGGTATTTATAACCGCCAATAAGGATATAACAATCCGTGAGGTTTTCATCAGAAATAGAAAGCGGTATGACGTTGGTTCCGTGATAATCGTCAATCAAAAGTGGAACATTATGCGAACGAGTAATCTCGGCAATTTTGGGGATATGCTGATTTATAATCCCACTGTTATAATAAACGCGCGACAGCATTACAGCCGATACCTGATCATCGATTTGGCTCTCAATTTGCTCAACGATATCATCAGAATGACCATCAACAGTAACGATCTTAAGGCCTTCCTCTTTTAGGCGTTTTAGCTGGCGCGACATGGAATGGAATTCGCTGTCGGTGGTAATAATTTTAGGTTTTTTCTGCAGATTAAAACTGGATAGCCAAGATACCAATAACTGGTGGGTATTTTGTCCCAGGCAATACATCCCATCCGGATCATCGTAAAAGTTGCGCAGGTAGCTGCGTAGTTGTTCAACTTTTTCAAAAGCGGTCTCCCATTTGTTGTCCACATCCGAAGCAGCGACATCGAAAGATTCATGCAGGCCTTCTCGAGCAACATCCGGCCAGGCTTGGTGAGAATGACCGGTAAAAAGAAGCCGGTTACTTACGTCAAAGTGCGAATAATGAGGTGCCAGTTTTTTGGCAAGTTGATCTATATTGTGTGACATTAATAAATGTTTTGTGCTGTAATTTTAAATTTCTGATCGAATTTCCCACAGGTCAGGAAAAATGCGCTGGTGCAGCGTCTTTCGGAGGTAGTCCACACCGCTTGATCCGCCGGTGCCCATTTTATTACCGATGGTACGTTCCACCATTTTTACGTGCCGATAGCGCCATTCTTGCATACCCTCATCAAAATCCACAAACAACTCGCAGAGCATTGCCGTTTCCTGATCGTTTTGCATGACATCGAGCAAAATTTGCTGGTTCTTTTCTGATGGGTCGTAGAGCAGGCCGTTTTTATGTTTGCGCTCCGGCATTTCAGCTTCATATCCTTTCTGCTGGAGGTACTCACAAAAACATTCCCAAAGCGTAGGTTCAGCCATCCGCTCTTTCATTCGATTGAGATATTGGGGTTGGTTTTCGTGGACTTTAAGGATATGCTCTGATCGATGTCCGCAGACAATTTCCACCTCCCGAAACTGCACTGATTGAAATCCGCTTGCCTCGTCTAAAAATCCACGAAAGCTCTCAAACTCCAGCGGAGTCATAGTTTCCAGAATATCAATTTGAGCAACCATTGTTTTTAAGATGGTTAAAATGCGTTTCATCGTTTTAACGGCCGCCCAGGTTTTGCCCGCTTTTAGATCGTCACGAACCTTATGCATTTCATGCAGAATCTGCTTAAACCAGAGCTCGTAGGTTTGATGGATAATAATGAAGAGCATTTCGTCATGCTCCTCCGGTTTTGAGCGCAATTCTTGCAGATCTAAAAGTTCGTCGATTTTAAGATAGTCGCTATAGGTAAGTTTCATCCCCAATAAGTATTTTTATACATTTACGCAGTAGCTAATAATAGGTAGAATTTGAGATAGTCTCTATCCTAGATTACAGTTGTTGTATGGAGCTAAAATTGCTTAGATTTGGCGCGAAATTAATAAAAGAAAAGTATTTATGAGTATATTAATTGCTGATAGTGGGGCTACAAAAACGGAATGGTGTTTGGTTAATGATGAGACCAAGACACATTTTACCGAAGGATTAAATCCCTATTATCATACCACAGAGAGCATTGAGGAGGTTATTCGCCAATACTTGTTGCCTGAACTTGAAGAATCTATTGATGAGGTATTCTTTTATGGAGCAGGATGCGACAGTGATGAAAAAGATCAAGTAGTGAAAGAAGCGCTCGACTCCTGTTTCACTGATTCAAATAACAATGTATACCACGATCTGTTAGGAGCAGCAAGAGCTTGTTTTCTTAATGAGCCCGGTATTGCCTGTATTCTTGGAACCGGTTCCAATTCGTGTCTTTATGACGGTGAAGAAATCGTCGAACATATCCCCTCGCTGGCTTTTATTTTAGGGGATGAGGGGAGTGCGGGTTATTTCGGTAAGAAGCTGATTAATAAATATTATCGTTTTGAGATTCCTAATGATCTTAAGAAAGACCTCGAGAAAAACTATAATATGTCGCTCGATCATATTACCAGGGAATTGTACGACGGCGATCAAAAAAGTAGGTTTGTTGCTTCTTATGGAGCATTTTTGGGCGACCATACCGAACATCCTTTTATTAAAGAAATATTGTACGAGGGATTCGAGAGTTTTATTTCCCGCATCTTATTAAATTATACGAATGCCACAGATTATGAGGTCCGTTTTATTGGATCAGTCGCATTTGCCCATCAGAATTTAATCAAAGAAATTTTAAATAAGCACGATCTTAAATCGGGTTTGTTTGTAAAGAATCCGATGGATCGACTTGTAACCTTTCACACTGATTCAACGCTCCAACAATCGTGATTGATACGCATTGTCACCTTTATCTTGACCAATTTGAAGATGATATTGAAGCGGTTTTAGATCGAGCGGCTGATGCCGGAGTATCACATATCTTTCTGCCGGCCATTGATCTGGATTCGCTTCCAAAAATGGATCAGCTTCAGCATCCTGAAATTACTTTCCATAAAATGGCGGGAATTCATCCCACCAGCATAAATGACGGCAAAGGGATTAGCGAGCAAGAATTATATGATCTCTGCAGTCAGCAAGAATATGTGGCAGTAGGTGAAACAGGCCTCGATTATCATTGGAGTGAAGATTATAAATCCCAGCAGCAAGAAAGCCTGCGAATGCATTGCAAGGTGGCCAAAGAAGTTCAGAAGCCTATTGTGTTGCACAATCGTGAAAGTACCGAGGATCTTCTTGACATAGTTGAAGAAGAGCAGGATGGCAGTTTAAACGGTATCTGGCACTCATTTACCGGTTCTGCCGAGGAGGGGGAACGTACTATTGATCTGGGATTGGAGTTAGGCATTGGAGGCATTTTTACATTTAAAAATGCCGGTGTTGATAAGGCAGTGGCTCAACTGCCTCTCGACCATATGATGCTTGAAACCGACGCTCCCTATCTGGCACCCGATCCCAAGCGAGGCAAGCGAAATGAACCGGCTTTTGTGAAATATACCGCCCAGCGGTTGGCCGAAGTGATGGGTATATCGCTCGACGAGGTGGAAGCAGTTACTGATGAAAATGCTTTACGGCTTTTTGGAATTAGCTGATTTCAGAAAATCCCAGCTCTTTTAGTATCGGAAATTGCTGGAAATAATTTTTTGGCAGATGGGTTTGAGCAAATTGCTGTCGGAGCGGGAATTCTGCACGTAATTTATTAAACAGCTTGCCGCGTTTTTCGGGGCTATTTTGGATGATTTCTGTTAGTTGTTGCTCATATTTCTTGATAGGGTGTAGTTCGGTCAAAAGGGATGACAGTGAGGTAAATTCATCCGAATTCTTGTCAAAAATGACTTTTTGATTATTCGTTTCAATTTGAGGCTGTTCCAAATCAAAATGGTCAATTAAATCATCAGCAATAAATTTTGAGGCATTCTGTTTGGATTGTACCGAATATCCTGCGATGTGCGGTGATTTCAGGAATGTAGCACCAAAAGAGTCGAGATGAATTTTTGGTTCATCCTCCCAGGTATCAATAATCATATCTCTAACCGTTCCTTTTTTCATTGCAGCGAGTACGGCATTTTCATCCACCACGCCGCCGCGGGCTGTATTTATGATCAGGTCAAATGTTCGGCTTTCCAATTTGCTTTGGTCTAACCAGTGATAGGTGGGATATTCGCTTTCTTTGTAAAGGGGAGTATGAAAGGATAGAATGTTACAACTCAATACTTCGTCGAGTGATTCTGTTGTAAAATTGGGATCGTGTTGTGTTCGGGGCGGATCGTAGAGAACGGTTTGTAATCCCAATCTTTTTAAAATATCGACCACCTTTGTGCCAACATGCCCTACACCAATCATGCCAACAGAAAGGCTTGTTAAATCCCTATTTCGCTTTTCCGACCAAAGTAGAAGTGCCGTTGCTATGTATTCAGCGACTGATCGAGCGTTACATCCGGCGGCATCAGCAAAGTGAATATTGTGATCAGCAAGATATTGTGAATCTACATGGTCTGTTCCCGATGAACCGGTACCAATAAATGTTAGGTCCTTTGGAATATTTGGCAGTGTCTGTTTGTTTATGGGGATCACCGTGCGAATGAGTATAGCATGAGCCTGTTTAACCTGGGACGGTAAACCTTCGGCGGGATCAAAAAGATGTAAATTTATACTTTCAGGTAGATAAGACTGTATATTATATAGATATTGATCGGCTAAAACGTTGATCATCAGAGATTTTACTTAAGGAGATTAATTTGTCTGAGACACCATAAAGCTAATTTAACAGCATTATTTTATGAGTACCAAAGGGTATAATATTGTTTCTTTAATTCGAAAAAAAAGAGACGGCCATTCACTCACCAGAGATGAGATATCTTATCTAATAGACCAATATACAAAAGATGAAGTCCCTGATTATCAGATGAGTTCCTTTTTGATGGCTTCTTTTTTAAATGGAATGGATGAAGATGAAGCTTCGGCCTTGACACATTCCATGCTCCATTCAGGACGTGTACTCGATCTTAGCGATATTCCAGGGAAAAAAGTGGATAAACACTCAACAGGTGGCGTGGGTGATAAGTTGTCGCTTATTTTGGCTCCTATTGTTGCCAGCTATGGCGTACCCGTACCTATGATTTCCGGTCGTGGATTGGGACATACGGGGGGTACACTCGATAAGATGGAATCCATCCCAGGTTTTACGGTTGATATGACCCTGGAGCAGTATCAACAGACATTAGCAAAGTGTAATATGGTGATGGCGGGACAGACCGAGGAGGTGGCTCCGGCTGATAAACGGCTTTATTCACTGCGTGATGTGACGGCTACGGTAGAATCCATCCCCTTAATAGCGGGGAGTATTATGAGTAAGAAATTAGCCGAAGGCATTGATGCCTTGGTTCTTGATGTGAAATTTGGTTCTGGAGCCTTTATGAAAACGCATGAAGATGCTCAAGAACTGGCTAGAACCTTGGTTGCTATAGGTGAGGATTTTGGAAAGGAAACGGTTGCCTATCTGACGAATATGAACCAGCCGCTGGGATATAAAGTCGGAAACTGGCTGGAGGTTGAAGAATCTATGGAGGGGCTACAAGGGAATGGTCCTGATGATGTGATGGAAGTTACGCACATGCTGGCCGGGACGATGATTATGCTGGGAGGCAAGGCTGATACCGTGGAAAAAGGTATTGAGATGAGTCATGAGGCAGTGCAGAATGGTCAGGCTTTTGATAAGTGGCTGGAGCTAACTGAAGAACAAGGGGGAAATACCAGCGTATTGAAAGATTTTTCGGCTTATGATCATGCTGAGCACTCTTTTTCGTTTAAAGCCAGTGAATCGGGATATATTTCTGAAATAGATGCTTACAGTGTAGGTATGGCCTCGCTTGAATTGGGTGCTGGACGTAAGAAAAAGGAAGATTACATAGATCCGGCTGCCGGTATAGAGTTGAAGAAGAAGATAGGTGATTCGATTAAAAAAGGTGAAACATTAGCTGTGGGATATACGAATAACAAACAGTTAACAGACACAGCAATTGATGAATTGAAAAATGCGTTTTTAATTCGTGAGCAGGAAACAGAGAAATTGACAATGATTACGCACCGTGTTGATAAAAATGGAGTTCACGAATTAAAGGCGTAAACACTTATTTAATTGCAATATCACTAAATTAACATAACTTTATAGTACTAAGGGCAAAAAAATAGTACTGAAGGTAGGGCAAAGTTTAATAAAACCAATAATACTATGTTTAAAAGATTCGTTCGAGCAATTAAGTCGCTATTTGGTGGGTTCGTGAGTTCAATGGAAGATCCAAAACTTATTCTGGAACAGAATATCCGGGATCTTAACGATCAGATTCCCCAGATGAATGAAAATATCGCTACGGTAAAAGCGAATAAAATTATGCTCCAGAAGGAGGCGAATAAGCTGGAGAAAAAGATTGAAGATTTAACGGCTAAGATAAAATCTGCCATCCAGGCCGATCGTGACGATATCGCCGAAGGATATGCTATGCAGCTCGAGAAGGCTAAGGAAAACTTGGAGACTACAAAAGAGCAGCTAAAATTTGCTGAACAGGCTTATGAAAAAGCAATAAAGGTCAAAAAAGCATTTATGCGCGAAAAGGATCGCAAGATTCAAGAAGCTAAAGAAGCGATGCGTGCGAGTGAACGTGCTGAATGGCAGGGCAAAATAGCTGATGCGCTGGAGCAATTTGAAACCGGTGGACTTGACCAGACACATGATGAGATGGTTAATCGGCTAAATGAACAAACTGCTAAGAACGAAGCCCGTATGGAATTAGCTTTGGATAGCATCGATACGGAAACGATGGAGATCGAAGCCAATGCGGAGAAGCTACGCGCCCATGAGCTGGTAGAACAATTCAAGGCCGATATGGGTAAGGTAGATACATCTGAGAAAGAAAAGAGTGTTGGTTCATCTGACGGGGAAGAAGAAATTGAAATTGATGAGCAAACATCCGAAAAACAACAAGATAAAACGATTGGCAATAAGGAGCGATCCAAATCCTAAAAATGGTTTTGAGCCATGGCTAACGATAGCAGAAGTGAGCGGGAACGTCTCAAAGATGAGTACAAAGCACACTATCGCAAGATGCGTGAAATAAAAGAGCGTGCATCACGAGCTAAGCGTACGCAGAATATTGTTGGTGCGCTTAAAAGTATGGATAAAACAGAAATGTTGAACTCTTTTGATGACTTTCTCTATTCGGTAAAACATAAGTTGGCCTCGGTTGAGGCCCGGCTTGACTTGGCCATGGATAACCTCGTAGATGAAAATGAGGATAATGTTAGTCAGCAAGAAATGGATGAAGAGATGAGAAAGTCTAAAGCAAAAGATACTCTGCGGCAAGTTAAGCTAGAGATGGGACTCCTTTATAATGAGATCGAAGAACAGGCAAATAACATCAAGGTTAATAAAACAATTGGCAGGGATTCAACAGCACTTTCTGACAGGCCTGACAATGAACTTGAAGAAGAGTAAGTGATTATGAGTGATGAAAAATCCATAAATTTTACGCGTGAAGCATTTTTGCATCCCATTAACTTAGGAGTACTGCTTATCGCCTCAATTTCTGCTTTTGCAATGAGTGGCATGGGCTTGGTATCAAGCCTGATTCTTACAATGACATTCGGTGTTGAATTAATGTATTTGGGGATTGTGCCGCGATTGCCTCGATTCCGTAAAAATATAAAGCTGAAAAAAGTGCGGGAACAAAATCCTGCAGCAAAGGAAAAATCTACCTTCCAGGAGCTTGATAAAAAAAGTCAGAAACGTTTTTTGGTATTGAAACACCTTGCCAAATTAATTAAGGAGAATTTTGATAAGCTCCCGTATAGCTCGCAGGGATTATTAGAAAATATCCGCGATAAGATTCAAGAACTGCTCTCCAATTATCTTACCTTGTTGGATCTCCATAAGAGGTATCGTTTATATATGGATACCTCGGTAGAAGAAAGTTTGAAGCAGGAGGTTCAAAAAGAGGAACGCGAAATGCAGAACATGGAGTCAGAGCGGTTGAAAAGAACAACAGCGCGGCGCGTGGGGATTTTGAAAAAACGGCTCAAAAAATTTGAGGTGGCCAAAGAAAAATACCTGATCTGCGAAACACACCTAGAAACGATAGAAGATGCTATCCGATATATTTATGAGCAATCAATGACGATGAGTAATCCCGAAGAAATTGGATTCCAGCTCGATAATCTTCTTGAGGAAGTTGAGGAAACATCGCAGCTAATTGATGATTTAGATGGTGATATTTTACCCTATAGTTCCGATCTTGATGATATTGATTTAGATTCTGATTTTTTAGAAATCGAAGATGAACTAAAACAGGAAAAAGAAGTCGACTCGAAGGTTGACACTTCAAGTCGAGTTAAGGAATAAAAGTATTTATGAGTGAATCGTTTAGTACTATTACGCTAGAAACAGATAAAAAGGGAATAACTACTGTTACAATTAATCGTCCCCAAAAACTGAATGCCTTAAATGATGAGGTTTTAAATGAGCTTGCCGATGTCTTTAAGGATATTCAAATAGATGAAGAAATAAATGCCGTTATTGTGAAGGGAGCCGGGGATAAGGCTTTTGTAGCTGGGGCTGATATTAAAGAGCTTCGTGATCTTGATAATCGGTCTGGCAGAATGGCTTCTCAAAAAGGGCAACAGATCTTTCAACTTATCGAGGATACCCGCAAGCCGGTTATTGCTGCCGTAAACGGATATGCATTAGGTGGTGGGGCAGAGTTGGCTATGGCGTGTCACTTGCGCATAGCCGGTGAGAATGCGGTATTTGGATTGCCGGAAGTTGGATTGGGATTGATTCCGGGATATGGCGGTACCCAGCGTTTGCCTGGGTTAATAGGGAAGGCTCGCGCCTTGGAAATGATTTTAACCGGGAAACAGGTGAAAGCTGAAGAGGCCTTACAGCTCGGTTTGGTTAACGAAGTAAGTGCAGATCCTATAGAAGCGTCAAAAGAGCTATTAAGCAATATTTTGAAAAACGGACCCATTGCTGTTAGGAATGCTATTAAGGCTGTTTATCACTCTGATCACCGTTCTGGCTACCAGGTAGAAGCCGATGTGTTTGGTGAACTATGCGAAACTGAAGATTGTATGGAAGGAACATCAGCATTTCTTGAAAAACGAAAACCTGAGTTTAAGGGGAAATAAGTCTGTGGGTTTCTGTATCTGTTTTGAAATTTCCTGTAATTTATTTCGGCAAATTAATTTGTAAAAATACCTTGGGGCAAGCTAAGGTACACAAGAAACTATAGTGATCGAATTACTCCTTATAATATTTACCATTCTTCTAAGTGGTTTTTTTTCGGGATCAGAAATAGCTTTTGTCAGCTCCAATAGGCTAAAGCTGGAAATAGAATCCCGAAAAGGCTCATGGACGGGGCGAATTGTTAATGATTTTATCCATAACCCGGAAACCTTTTTAACCACTACATTGGTGGGCAATAATGTAGTTAATGTAGTTTATGCAACCTTGATGACGATTTTTTTGGCGGGGCCCATCACTGGAATTTATCAAAGCTGGATGGGTACATTGCCTTCCGAAGCGTTGGTTTTAGTGATCCAGACCGTGATTGCCTCCGTTGTAATTATGCTTTTTGGCGAAATAATTCCGAAGGCCCTGTTCCGCATAAATGCTGACTGGTGGATGAAAATAATTGCCATTCCCCAGAAAGTATGCAACCAGCTATTTAAACCACTTATCTTTGTAGCTGATAAATCTTCGGATTTAATTATTAGGTTTATTAATCCGGAAGTGGATCGCTCGGGTAACGTTTTTCGACGTGAAGATGTAGAGCTGATATTTCAAGAGCTGCGTGATAGCGGGGGACATGACTTGGATAAAGATGATTCTGAAATCCTTCACAATGTGCTTGAGCTTTCGAACAAACGCGTGAAGGAATCGATGATACCGCGTACTGATATTGTGGCCGTTGAAAAAAATACCAGTATCGACGAGACCCTAAAGCTTTTTATCTCTTCGGGCTTTTCAAAGCTTCCCGTTTATCAGGAATCTATTGACGATATCATTGGGGTTATCTTTGCTTATGATCTATTCAGTAATCCAGAGAGTTTGTCTGAAATAATACGCCCCATTAAGTTGGTACCCGCATCACAAAAGTCGAAAGATCTGCTTTCAGAATTTCGAAGCTCCAATATTTCGGTGGCTATTGTTATCGATGAATATGGCGGTACGGCAGGAATGATTACCATTGAAGATCTTTTAGAGGAGGTTGTCGGTGATATTCAGGATGAATACGATACGGAAGATCGAATCCTAAAAAAGATATCCGGTAATAGTTATATTTTGAGTGGCGGGGTCGAGATTGAGGATCTGCTCCAGAAATTTCCTGAGATTGATCTCCCGGAAGAATCTACGGAGTACGAAACCATCGCCGGATATATTATTAATGAATTAGGACGTATTCCAAAGGTGAATGAAGAGCTTTTGATCGACGGTAAGAAGATTATCATTAGTAAAGCAACACCAAGCCGCATCGAGACTGTTAAAGTAATTGTGATGGATCAACTCTGATCATTTCTACCAAATACAACATTTATGTTTGACCATTATCCCAGTTGGGCTCAGGAGTTTGCTCAGAAATATTTAAGTCGCACGATTAATCAGTTTATCCTGCATGGAAATGTGCAGGATTTGGTTCCGCTCCAGCGCAAAGAGCAGACAGATTTTGTGCGTCTAAAATCGTTTTTGTCAGAAGAGTTTTTTGGCGCGCGTGATTATGTCATTTTCTATGATCGCTCATCGGGTATTTACTTTCGGGATGGAGAGTCAAAAAAAGATTTTAACCGTGCGTTGTCGGGACGCGATTCATTGATGGGTACGGATTACGCCAATAAGATGCCCAAGGATCCTGTGCGTGTTTTTTCGTTGTTGGAGCAGTATTTTCGAGTTCGTATCGATGATAAAAAGAGCATTGCCCTGATTATTGATTACGCCGATACGATTGTGCCCATGAATGAGGCGGGTACGAGCGGATCCGAAGACAGAACGTCAATGGTATATCTGTCGCGATGGGCACATGACCCCATGTTTTTGGCGGCAGATTTTACAACTGTTTTGCTCACCGAAAATCTCGCAGACCTGAACAAAACGCTGGTGCAAAATCCCTATACGACGGATATCAAAATTAATATTCCGGATGAGCAGCAGCGTCGGCAGTTTATTAATTCTGAAACTTCAGATGAAGAATTTCAGGCATTTTCTAATGTCAGCAAGAAAGTAGTAGCTCAGCAAACGGCCGGACTCAATTTTATTAATCTTCGCAGCATTCTTTCCAATGCCCGAGAGAATAAAGAGAAGATTACCCACGATCGTCTCTCTGAAGCAAAGAAAGAATTGATCGAGGCCGAGGCATACGGGCTGCTGGAATTTGTAGAAACGGAATATACGCTCGATAATGTGGCGGGACATACCAAGGTTAAAGAACATCTTCGGCACGCTGTTAAAGCCTTAAAATCCGGCCGCCAAGATGTACTACCTATGGGATATCTTGTTTGCGGACCCGTTGGTACGGGCAAAACCTTTTTGGTGAACTGTTTTGCAAGCGAGGTGGGTATCCCGATGGTGAAACTGAAAAACTTTCGTAGCCAATGGCAGGGTGTAACAGAAGGAAATCTGGAGAAAATTCTAGGACTGCTCAAAGCGATGTCTCCGGTTGCAGTTATGATTGATGAAGCCGATGCCTATCTTGGTGATCGCGATGCCAGTGGTGACAGTGGGGTTTCCAGTCGTGTATTTTCTCAAATTGCTACTTTTATGAGTGATACCCGGAATCGCGGTGAAATTATCTGGTTTTTGATGACGGCACGTCCTGACTTGATGCCGGTAGATCTCAAGCGTCAGGGACGAGCAGAAGAGCACCTAGCATTATTTCCACCGCATACCAAAGAAGAGCGAGTTGAGCTTTTTAACGCCATGAAAAAGAAAACAGGTCTGCAACTTACCGAAGAGTATACGCCACAGGTTATTGAGCAGGGATTGAAAACCTTCTCCGGTGCAGATATGGAAGCGGCACTTACACGAGCAAAATTCCGGGCAGCTGCGAAGGATTTGGACAAAGTTACGCCCGAAGTTTTGGATATAGCTCTCAACGATTTTCTTCCGCCCACCTATCCTGAGGAGATTGAGCTGCAAACGCTCAGTGCCGTTATCGAATGCACCTCCAAAGAATTATTGCCCGAACGATACCAGGAAATGGACCGCGGAGAAATTCTTAGCAAGATCGAAGAATTGAAATACCGTATCAGCTAAGGAAGAATAAGCTACTCATCGGGTTGGTGAATATTCGATCCGATGAATAAAATACTACACCTCTTTGATTAACCCTGATAGCATCCAATGCTTTCAGGGTTTTTATTTTAAAATCAAAAGTGGCTCTCTGGATCAGACTGATCTTCTTTCAGTATCTAATAAAAAATGTTGTCATGGGCTGTATCTACTAATTCAACTATAAAGTTTAACCATATAGTTGAATTTATTGGTTAAGTTCTTTAGCTTGTAAATAAATTTGAAACAGATTGAATTATGTCAGAAGAATTACAAACCGAAGAACAGATATTAGAAGCGGCAAAACAGATTTTTCAGGAACAGGGTTTTGCCGGTGCACGAATGCAGGAAATTGCCGACGAGGCTGATATCAACAAATCGATGTTGCATTATTATTTCCGCAGTAAGGACAAACTTTTTCAAAAAGTATTTCAGGATAGTATCCGGCAGTTTTTTCCGGAAATACTAAAAGTCCTGAATGCAGATTTGGCGCTCGTCCCCAAGATCGAAAAGCTGGTGGAAACCTATTATGATATGTTTAAAAAGCATCCTCATCTGCCCCGATTTGTGATTCACGAGATGAATCAGCATCCCGAGCGATTCAAAGAATTTGTGAAGAACACAGGAATTGAAATTCCAGAGCTATTTGTGAAACAAATTCGTGCAGAAATGGAATCAAGCACTATGCGAAAGATTGATCCACGGGAATTCATCATCAACACCATCGGACTTTCTGTATTCCCACTCATTGCTCGTCCCATGATTGAAACAGTTTTTGAAATGAATGATGATCAGTATCAACATTTTTTAGAGCAGCGCAAGAAAGAGCTGCCAAAATTTATTATAAACGCTGTTAAAAAATAAGTCAAGATGCTAACCGCACTACTGTTTTCCATAATAACCTTAATGGGTGTGCTACCAATCCCACAGGATACGCTTTCGCTTGACGATATCCATGCGCAAGTTGAGGCAAGCTATCCGCTGGCACAAAAGATTGATCTGCAAAACGAAATTACTGAACTCAACAAAAAAATTGCAGGCACGGCGGCTTATCCACAGATTAATTTCAGGGCTACTGCAACTTACCAATCCGAGGTAACCGAACTTCCGCTTCCATCAGGCGGTCAGTTTACCGCTCCTGAGCTCAGTAAGGATCAGTATAAAGCCACGGTAGAAGCATCACAGACGATTTACAACAGTGGGGCTGTAAGCATAAAAAAAGAGCTGGAGAAAATCCGCGGACAGGGAAAGAATAAAGCCACAGAAGTGGAGGTGCGCCAAATTAAAGAACAGGTTAACCAAGTTTTTTTTGGGATATTGTTAGCCCAGGAGCAGCTTCGTGTTATTAGCACGCTGATGAAAAACCTCAGAGCCCAAATCAAAGAGGTATCCTCAAAAGTAGAGCACGGAGTGCTCCTTCCGAGCCAGAAGTATACGCTGGAAGCTGAGCTCATTAACACTCGACAAGATTCTGCAGAAATTGAATCGAATATCGCATCCGGGTATAAAATGTTGAGTAAGTTAATTGGTAAAGAAATTAATCCCAATACCAAGCTCGAAATGCCGAAAGTGAATTTAGTTATTGAGGATGAAATACTGAAAAAGCGTCCAGAGTATGAGCTTTTTCAAAGCAATCGGGAAGTATTGAGCTATCAAAAAGAATTGGCAAAGACCGAGAAATGGCCCACGCTATCCGCATTTGGCAGCACTACTTACGGACGACCGGGTTATAATGTATTTGATGATAATTTGCATGCCTTTTACATGGTGGGATTTCGGCTGCAGTGGAACTTTTGGAACGCCCGGAATGCAGTTAAAAAAGAGCAAATTTATGAGTTGCAGCAGAAAATAATTTCTGAAGAAGAACGCGCATTTGAGCGTCAGCTAAAAGCCAGTTTGAGTAAAATCAGGGAGCAGATAGCATTATTTGAGGAGAAATTAAAACAGGATCAACAGATTATAGCATTGCGAGAAAAAGTAGTGGATGAGAAAGCGAGTCAGATGAAAAACGGTAGTGTCACTGCTACGGAATATATCACTGAGCTGAATAAAGTTACACAGGCCCGTTTGTCGCAGATGATCCACCAAACAAAGCTGGTACAATCGAAAATCGATTATCAAACAACATTAGGTATTTCAAAATATAGATAAAGACAATATGATGAGGTGTATAGGAAATAGTTTGCATAAAGTATTGTTAGGTATCCTCTTTTTTTTGATGGTTAGTGGATGCACTAATAACGAAAAGTCGGACGCCTATGGGCAGTTTGAAGCTGTGAAAACAACGGTATCGGCTAAAGGATCCGGAGAGCTGTTGTCATTTACCGTTTCGGAGGGGACAAATCTTAGAGCTGGAAAAGAAGTGGCGGTGATCGATACGGTGCAACTGAATTTGAAAAAAGATGAGCTGCTTTCACAGCGGGAAGCTGCTGAATCAAAAATAGAGACCATTGATGCAGAGATTGGAGTACAACAGCAAAAACTAGAGACGGCTCAAAAAAACCTAAATAGAATTCGTGCAATGCGAAAAGATAACGCAGCTACTGAGCAGCAATTGGATGATGGTGAAGGAAATATGCAAACGATACAAAAACAGATTCAGGCTTTAGAAACACAGAAAAAGTCGGTGCGTGCAGAAATCAAGTCGATAAGTGCACGATTAAACCAGGTTGAGCAACAGCTTGCCGATGCCCATGTAATCAATCCTGTGAATGGAACAGTGCTTACGACCTTTGTTGAACCGTATGAACTGGTGGGACAGGGGCAACCGCTCTATCAGATCGCAAATTTGGATACGCTGGAGCTGCGAGCATACGTGAGTGGTGCTCAGCTGCCATCGATAAAATTGGGACAACCGGTAGAGGTATTAGTTGATAAAAATGTGGATACAAACCAGCAATTATCCGGAAGAATAAGTTGGATTGCGTCACAGGCCGAATTTACACCCAAGATGATCCAAACCAAAGAAGAGCGAGTAACGCAGGTTTATGCGATAAAGGTAAAAGTGCCAAATCCTGATGGAATCCTGAAAATCGGTATGCCTGGAGAGGTGAACTTTTAATTTTTAGCCGTAGATCTAAACGGACTAAACTGGTTGGAATCCGTGAAAATCTGCTGCGAACAAAAACAAAATGAAGCGAATTAAAGTCCAAAATATCGAGAAATCCTACGGGGAGGTTGAAGCCATCAAGGGAATATCCTTCGAAGTAAAAGAGGGAGAGCTTTTTGGACTCATTGGCCCTGATGGTGCGGGAAAGACTACTATTTTTCGAATTTTGACGACTCTGCTAAAACCGGATGCTGGTATAGCTACTGTTTTAGGATTGGATATTGTTTCTGATTACAAGAAAATACGTCCAAAGGTGGGTTATATGCCGGGACGGTTTTCGCTCTATCAGGATTTATCGGTAGAGGAGAACCTCTCTTTTTTCGCTTCTGTTTTTGGGACGACTGTAGATGCCAATTATGATCTGATTAAACCAATTTTTAAACAACTTGAACCATATAAAGATCGTCTGGCTGGAGCCCTTTCCGGAGGAATGAAGCAAAAGTTAGCTTTAAGCTGTGCACTCATCCACAAGCCGAAAGTGTTGTTTTTGGATGAGCCGACGACAGGTGTGGATGCGGTATCACGCAAAGAGTTCTGGCAAATGCTTCATCGCCTTAAAGAAGAGAATATCACCATTTTAGTTTCTACGCCGTATATGGATGAAGCTGAGCAATGTGACCGCGTAGCATTAATACAGGAGGGAAACATTCTATCTATAGATACACCTGAAAAGATTACCGAACGATTTGATAAAGAGCTCTGGGCAGTTGCATCTGCTAATAAATATCGGTTAATACAGGTCCTCCGTGAATATGAATATGTAGAATCGGTGCAGCCTTTCGGTCAATATGTTCACTATACCGATCAGCGGAAGGATATTAGTAGCAAAGAATTAATGAAGTATTTACAAGCCAATGGAATCGAGAATCCCGAAGTAAAGAAAATTACGCCTGATATTGAGGATATGTTTATGCGCTTAATGGAGCAGGAGGTGGCCGATGGATAACGCAATGATTAGAGCAGAAAATCTAACTCGGAAATTCGGTGATTTTACAGCCGTTGATCATATTTCATTTGAGGTGAGTCAGGGAGAAATTTTTGGCTTCTTGGGTGCTAACGGCGCTGGAAAAACCACAGCTATGCGCATGTTGACTGGGTTATTAGCCCCAACGGAAGGGAATGCAAGGGTGGCCGGGTTTGATGTAGCTGAAGATGTGGAACAGGTCAAAAAGCAGATTGGTTATATGAGCCAGAAGTTTTCGCTGTATGAGGATTTAACGGTGCTTGAAAATATTCGTTTGTATGGTGGCATTTACGGACTTTCTGATAAAGAGATCAGCCAAAAGACGAATCAGCTGATCGAGATGCTTGGTATGCAGAAACTGCAAGAAAAGATGATAAGCTCATTGCCACTGGGATGGAAGCAGAAGCTAGCCTTTTCGGTGGCACTGATTCACGAACCTGAGATCGTTTTTCTGGATGAACCCACCGGTGGTGTTGATCCGATAACACGACGGCAATTCTGGGAACAGATTTACAAAGTGGCCGATGAAGGAACGACCGTTTTTGTGACTACACACTATATGGATGAAGCGGAATATTGTGATCGGGTCTCAATTATGGTGGATGGTCGCATTGATGCCCTGGATACGCCTGTAGGATTAAGAGAACAGTTTAATGCTGATGATGTTGAGGAGGTATTTATTCAGTTGGCAAGAGGAGCACAAAGAAGTGAATAGTTATCAGTTATTGGTTATTCGGTTTTTCCCAGTAAGCAATAACAAGTAGCCAATAATCAACCAATGGAATCATTTAAAGGGTTTGTCAAAAAAGAATTTAAGCAGATTTACCGTGATAAGCGGACGCTGCTGGTGCTTTTTGGTATGCCCATTATCCAAATGCTGCTTTTTGGTTTTGCCATCAGAAATGAGGTAGAGAATGCTAAGGTGGCGGTGTTGGATCATTCCTATGATGAAGTGACTCGTCAGATCACCAGTAAAATTGATGCCTCTAATTATTTTTCAGTGGAAGGTTCTATCCAAAATTATGATAAGATTGATGAACTTTTCCAGCAGGGAGAAATTGATGAAGTTATTATTTTTGAATCCGACTTCGACCGTAAGCTACAGCGCGGAGAGCAGCCGACTGTTAATATCATTACTGATGCTTCAAATCCAAATTTAGCGCAGCTTATTCAACAGTATTCTACTTCCATTATTGTGGATTGGCAGCAGCATAAAAGCGGGCCTCCCGATGAGCAGTATAGGGGAGTAGTAGCAAATGCAAATATGCTGTTCAATCCACAGCTCGAAAGCGTAAATTTATTTGTCCCGGGACTTATTGCCGTCATTTTAATGCTCATTTCTGCACTGATGACTTCTATTTCTATCACTCGTGAAAAGGAGATGGGCAACATGGAGATTCTTCTCGTTTCGCCACTTCGTCCTACCCAGATCATCATCGGTAAAGTTTTGCCTTATTTAGTATTGGCATTTGTAAATGTGCTTACGGTTTTAGCGTTGGCCGAATGGGTGTTTGGGGTTCCGTTTCGTGGTTCATATGGTCTTTTTATGGCAGAATCCCTGCTTTTCATTTTTACCGCCTTGGCACTGGGCGTATTTATCTCGACCAAAGCCAACGATCAACAGACAGCGATGATGGTGGCACTAGCAGGGCTTTTACTACCCACCGTACTTTTATCAGGATTCATCTTTCCCATTTCCAGCATGCCTTGGCCGCTGCAGTGGATTAGCAATCTGATTCCAGCTCGCTGGTTTTTAGTGATTGTCCGCAGCATTATGCTCAAAGATTCAAGCCTGCTCTTGCTCTGGAAAGAAACACTGATACTGCTTGTGATGACGCTCGGATTTATTGCATTGAGCGTGAAGAATTTTAAGGTGAGATTACAATGAGAACAATAAAATTCCTTTTACAAAAAGAATTTCTGCAGATATTTCGCAATAAGGGAATGTGGCCCATTATTTTTCTGATGCCGATAGTGCAGCTTGTTGTCCTATCCTTTGCGGCAACCTATGAACTCCGGGAAGTTAACTTCCATCTTGCCGATTTCGATCAGTCATCAGCATCCCGTGAGTTAGTACAGAAATTTCAGGCATCCGGGTATTTTAATCTGCAAAGCAGCTCTTTTGATGTGGATGATGGAATTGAAAAAATGCGAAGCAACGAAGTTCGGTTAGCGTTAGTGATTCCGGAGGATTTTGAAAAGCGTTTAAAATTAGGCCAACCTACTTCAGTACAGATGAATATTGATGCCGTAGATGGTACAACGGCAGGACTCATCCAGGGATACGGGCGATCAATTATCCAGGATTTTAGCAACAGAATTAACCCGGATGTTGCAAACGTGGAAATTACTAACCGACAAGGTATTAAAGTCATTCCCGCCAGCTGGTACAATCCCAATCTGGATTATATACAATATATGGTACCCGGTATCTTAGTGGTGCTCGTTTCGATGATCGGGATGTTTTTATCTGGGATGAATATTGTGCGTGAACGCGAAATTGGTACCATCGAGCAGTTAAATGTTACACCTATTAAACGATACCAGTTTATTACTGGCAAGTTATTACCGTTCTGGATTATTGCGCTATTTGAGCTGGGTATTGGGTTACTGATCGCCTACTACGGTTTTGGTGTTCCTTTTGTGGGTAGCGTATGGCTGCTTTTTGGGATTGCCGGAATCTTTTTGCTGGTCGTGCAGGGACTTGGGCTGTTTATATCTACTATCACGGATACCCAGCAGCAGGCTATGTTTATTGCCTGGTTTATCATGGTTGTATTTATCCTAATGGGTGGATTGTTTACTCCCATTGAAAGCATGCCGGTTTGGGCGCAGGATCTTACTATTTTGAATCCCATTGCACATTTTATCGAAATTATGCGAAGTGTTATGCTCAAAGGAGCGGGGTGGTTTGAGGTTCAGTATTTGGTCGGACTTCTTACGGTGATGGCCGTATTAATTCTGCCGGCCGCCATTTTTAGGTACCGCAAATCGACTTCCTAATCTCTTATCATCCACAGATAAATTAGCGAGATAGCAAATTAAAACTCTTTTTCGGAGGCCTAATTTGCTTAGATCATAGCCTTATAATTTATCTTCAGGCAAAGTAATAATTCTTTCATTAAAGCCGGGAATACAATATTCTACAAATTCTTGTTCACTCTAATGAATGCTACTTTACTTTAATGTCTGATAAACTTGACTCCATACGTAAACTACTCGATGAAACGGATAAGGAGATCGTCGAAGCATTGGCCAAGCGGCAGGAATTAATTCGCGAAATTTCGGAGCTGAAAATTAGTAATGAGTCTGATATTCGAGACATCAAAAGAGAAGAAGAACTGCTGTCAAAAATAACAAAATTAGCTCGTGAAGCCGGACTTGATCGCTACTTTGCCGAGCAGTTGTTTAAGGATATTATCCATCATTCCATACGTTTTCAGACCCATTCACTGGTTGATAATCAGAATGTTGAAGAAGAGGCAGATGCTGTTCAAATAGCATACCAGGGAACCGATGGAGCATTTAGCCATCAGGCCGCATATCGACATTTTGAAGAGCGCTATAGCAAGGTTGATTGTTTCGGATATGACACTTTTCGTAAGGCTGCCGAGGCTGTAAAAGAGCAAAAGGCGGATTACGCTATACTACCTATCGAAAATACAACGGCAGGCTCCATTAACGAAACCTATGATCTTTTAGCAGATGATGATTTGCATATTGTCGGTGAAGAAGCGATTCGCATCATTCATTGTTTATTAGCTTTGGATGAAATCCCCTTAGATCGTATCCGACGAATTATGTCTCATCCCCAGGCGATAGCCCAGTGTAGTAATTTTCTGGCGAAGCTCCATGATTGCCGGGTGGAATCTTATATCGATACGGCGATGTCGGCGAAGAAAGTACTTGAGGACGGAGATTTATCTCAAGCGGCTATTGCCGGAAGTTACGCAGCAGATATTTACGGACTTACCATATTGAAGCGCGATTTAGCCAACCAATCAGAAAACTTTACCCGTTTTGTGGTGGTTGCACGTCAGCCGGTGGAAGTCGATTCACAGATTCCATGTAAAACGTCGTTACTAATGGTGACAACTCACGAACAGGGAGCACTGGTCGGTTGTCTGAATGTTATAGCTGCTCACGGCATTGACATGACTAAGCTCGAATCGCGTCCCAAGCCCAACGAACCCTGGAAATACCAGTTTTATCTGGATATCAAAGGAAATATTGCCAATTCGGAGATTCGAGTGGCACTTCAAGAATTAGAACGAAAAGCCAGCTCGCTAAAGGTGCTTGGATGCTATCCCGCCCACGTGGGAACGCCTGATGAGTAATAAATTTTATTGAGGTTGAGTATCTTCTTTGAATACTTCAATTAAGAATGTGATATGATCATTAACATCGGTATCAATTAATTGGGCACCTTTTTTGATATCCTCGCGAGGTACATCCGCCGCAAAACTGCTGTCTTTGAGTTTTTTGGTAACTGATTTTACCCGCATATCTGCGAAACCATTGGGACGAACCAGAGAAACCGCGTTCATAAATCCGGAAAGTTCGTCACAGGCAAATAGATAACGTTCTATTTCAGTTTCGGGTTCACGTCCCGTTCGTTCCGGTGCATGCGCTTCAATTGCATTAATAATTGATTCGGGATATCCTTCTTTGGGTAGGATTTCTTCTACCGCTTTTTTGGGATGTTCCTCAGGGTACTTCTCCCAGTCCAGATCGTGTAGCAGACCGGCTGCCCACCACGCTTCAATTTCTTCGTGAAATTTATCCAGTTTACGGGCATAAGCTTCCATGGCCCTGGCCACCATATGGCAGTGATGCCTGAGATTTTCGTTTTCAATATACTGTTGCAGTAACTCTACAGATTCATCTCGGTTTTTCATGGATTCACTCTCTTAGGTTTAACGGGATTGATTATTTTATATCAGATAAAATTAATTGGCATATAGATACAGAATCAAACAGATGGTTTTGTTAAGTGCAGTAAATTTACTGCACTTTGCGATCTTTCCAATCCTGATAAAATCGAATAAGATTTGATACCGAATAGATCAATAAAAAGGTGGCTATCAGGTAGGCCACCGAATCGGGATTTGCAAGGATCAGCAAAGCTATTATCAAGGTAAGAGCACCCACGATGGAAAATTGAAATCCGAATAGCAGGATAAAACCGAATAGCCCTAAAAAGGCAGCAAAGGTGACAGGGATAAGTTCTGGGAAAATAAAGATAAGTATTCCTGTGACTATGGGAATTGCGGATACCGTTGACGAAATTCGGAAGGCTATAAATAACAATCCTAATGCAACCAGGTAACCGCCTGCAATAAGGTAGAGAAAATTCGGATAAATGAGCGTGAGGCACCCGGTGGCAAACGCCAATAGGGCATTCAGAATTTGCCGCTCACGGGTTTTGTAGTTGATTTGAATACGATATTGCTCAAGCATAATAATTTAAAGTTGTTAAATAGATATTAGCTATTACCAGGTACCAGCATATAAGCCTTAATAGTGTTATGAATGCCGGACATTTCTAATGTAAAAAAGGAAATCATTGTGATTTGCAATAATTAATCATTTAGTAAATCCAGCGGATCTTCGGCACTCCCTACAATTGTTTCAATGGCATCGGTAAGTGTGACAAGTCCGATAATCCGATCGTTTTCTTGTACCAGCGCCAGCTCATGATTTTTTTGCTGAAAATGGTCAATTAGCTTGCTTACCGAAAGATCGGGTTGGACAGTCATTTTGGGCCAGTCGAAATCGTCAAGTTCCTTTTCTCCATTTATCAGGCTTTCTGTGTTAGCCGTTATTTGTGGGGTATATAGTATGCCCTTGAAGTTATCAAGTGTTTTACCCACCAGCGGGTATCGTGCATGCATATGGTCATGTATGGTATTCAGGTTTTCCCGGAATGATTTCTCAGTACTCAGGCTGATAATATCCTTTCGTGGAACCATGATTTCCTGAACGGTAATATCATCAATATCGAGCGCATTAATAACCTCTTCAAGTCGGTCATCCGAAACTCCTTCTTTCTTTTTCAAGAGGTCAACCATCTCAGAACGAATATCACCTGAAGTGGAGTCTTCTTTAAGCCAGGTGCGATCTATTTCAACGCCAAATAGTTTTAGCGTTGCTTTTGTCACCCAATCCCCCAATAATAGAACCGGATAAATGGCATAGGTCCACCAGTAGAGTGGAAAAGAGGAATAACGTGCTACCGTTTCGGCTCGCTCTACTCCCAGGTAGGTAGGTGCTTGTTCGCCCCAGATCGTATGAACGAGATTAATAATGGTAACCGACAATATGATTGAAATGGTATGAGAAGAGAGGGAGCCGATCGTTGCTGCCGGCATAAGTAGTTCAATTAATTCAGTAACGGCAGGCTCCGCGATAACTCCCAACAAAATACTTGTTGTAGTAATACCAATCTGGCACGAGGTAAGATAAATTTCCAGCGTCTCAGTCATTTTCCAGGCACGGTTGAGACCGGCACTGTCTTCCAGCTCTTCACGATTGTATTGACGAAGACGTGTCAGGGCAAATTCAGCAGCTACGTAAAATGCATTAAGGAGAAGGAGAACTACACCGCCCAGTAATCGTAAATACAGCTCCATAAAATCAGTTTATAGTTTTTAAATAGTATCGAGTGGTTTTGAATGTATTATGAGATAGGTCATTTTAAGGATCTTACAGTAATTAACAGTCATAATATGATATTCTTGCCTAATTAATAGTCGCTTCTCCATCTTTCCATTCAATGGTCGTTTCTTTGTCAGCATCAAATTCATCAATAGAACGTACCCACTCTTCGTTTTGCCAGATGCGTGAGTAACCCTGTTCAAGGGCAATATTGGGGTTTTTCAGCTCCAGTCGGTGACGCAAACTCTTGAGTTTATCACGTTTTTTCATGAAATGCACTTCCCGTCGATGACGAATACGATCTATCAAACTATTTACTTTTTCGTGACTGTTTGCCACCTTTTGCTGCACTACTTGGAGAGCGTGTGATTGCACCAGCTGTTGGATACGTTCTTTTTGTTCGGTAGTTCGCTCTTGGATAATATCGTGGAGTCGAGTGGTGAGGTCATCGGCAAACATACGTACTTCATTGATATCGGGCGTAGCCAGAATTGCAGCCTGGGTGGGCGTGGCAGCACGGGCATCGGCTACAAAATCGGAGATACTGAAATCCACTTCGTGTCCCACAGCGCTAACGGTCGGCACCTTACAATTGAATAGGGCACGGGCAACCGCTTCCTCATTGAACGGCCAGAGGTCTTCCAACGATCCACCGCCTCGGCCAACGATGAGCAAATCTACATTTTGCTCTTGAGAAAACCAGTTGATGGCTTTTACCAGTTGTGGGGCCGCATTCACGCCCTGCACGCTTGCGTGGTGGAGCAGCACTTCGGCCACCGGCCAGCAGCGTTCGAGCGTATCACGGATGTCATGAAAAGCTGCTCCTGCGGCAGAGGTAATTACACCGATTTTAAACGGAAATTTTGGCAAGGCCTTTTTGTGCTTGTCATCGAAAAGCCCTTCTTCCTTAAGCTCTTTTTTTAATTTTTCGAAGGCTTCCTGTAGGGCCCCTTTGCCTGCTTGCTCCACGGATCGTACGATAAGCTGGTATTTTCCATGTGGCGGATAGACCTGTATATCACCGCCCGCAATAATTTGCTGTCCGTCTTCAAGCTCAACACCCAATCGCTGATTGACGCCCCGCCAGATCACAGCCGAAAGCTGTGCATCTTCATCTTTGATCGTAAAATAGGTGTGTCCCGCCCGGCTGGTAGAGGCATTGCTGACTTCACCTTCTACTTTGATGTCCAGAAAGTTGCCTTCGAGCAGGGTTTTTATTTCGTCGGTTAATTCTGAAACTGAGAGAATTTGTGGCGTAAAAAGATCCGATTGATCCATAATAATTTTTAGGCGTTGAGGTACAGAAATTTAAACAGGATACGTTCTTCCAGTGGATATGTGCTTATTATTGAATTCTGTTGAAAACATGTATATTTGCTCACAAAAATAACGGAAAGTTTTTATGAGTTACACGCCTAATTTACTGCTCCAGAACGTCAGGCCGGTCGGCAAAGATTTTGACGGTTCGCAAACGGTTGATATCCGTATACAGGATGAGACTATTGCTGAGATTGGCACTGAATTACATCCCCAAAAAGAAAATGAGACGTCCTATGATGCAGGTGGAGCATACGTTTCAGGCGGATGGATGGATATGCATGTGCACCTGCGTGAGCCCGGTCATGAGCATAAAGAGACAATAGAAACAGGATGTGCCGCAGCGGCTTTCGGGGGATTTACGGAAGTAGCTTGTATGCCCAATACGAATCCGCCTATTCATACGCGGGATGTTGTGGAGTTCATTAAGAAAAAATCTGAGAAATTACCTGTTGAAGTGCATCCCATCGGTTGTGTTTCCAAAGAGCGCGAGGGTAAGTCGATTGCAGAGATGGGTGATATGAAAGCGGGTGGTGCTGTAGCCTTTAGTGATGACGGTGATCCGGTATATAATTCACAGCTTATGCGCGTGGCGCTGGAATATTCCTCGATGTTGGAGATGCCGATTATTAATCACGAGGAGGATTTGAAACTTTCACGTCCTGGTCATATGCATGAGGGCAAAGTGTCGGCGCGGCTTGGGATTGACGGCACCCCGGGCATTGCTGAAGAAACGATGATTGCCCGAGATATACTGTTGGCTGAATTTACCGGCGGACATATTCACGTAGCCCACATCAGTACGGCAAAAGCGGTAGATTTGGTGCGACAGGCTAAGGCCGATGGTATCAATGTAACCACCGAAGTGTGTCCGCACCATTTTGATCTGACTGACGAGGAAATTGAACGACGTGATTTCGATACGAATGTAAAAATGCATCCCCCGCTACGAACAGAGGAAGATGTTGATGCCATGATCGAAGGACTGGCCGACGGTACCATCGATGCAATCTGTACCGACCACGCGCCTCATGCTATCGAGGAAAAAGAAGTGGAATTTATCTATGCGCCCAACGGTATTATCGGCTTGGAAACGGCGTGGGCAGTGAGCGTAAAACGTCTGCTGGATTCAGAAGTCTTTGACCTTCAATCATTATTGACAAAATTTGTAGAAAATCCGCGTGAGATTTTAAATCTGGATATCCCGAAAATAAAAGAGGGTGCAAAGGCTAACTTGACTCTTTTTAATGTTGATGAGGAGTGGACATTTGATGAATCAACAGTACGATCAAAATCAAAAAACTCTCCTTATTTAGGTGAAAAATTGAAGGGGCGAGCTGAGGCCATTTATAATAACGGCCGATTTACGATCAATGAAATTTGATTACAGAATGAAACGGCTGGTTATACGTTATTGAGTTCTAAATTTGAATTGATGGCATTTCTTTTGGATCGATTTTTTCTAACAACTGTATTTATTGTACTGCTTGGTATTGGTGGAGTCTCAGCACAAAGTATGGCAGATGCAGAATTTGGTAATATACCTGACTCGTTGTTTCAGATGCAGCAACCGGATGGTGATACGCCATATAGAATCACCAATAAGGAGCTAAATATATCTTTCCAGGAGGCAAATGAGTCAATAGTAGCAGTACTGGAGCATCATATTCGGATCAAGGTTTTTGATGATTCGGTTCGGGAAGCCTCGGTTGTTGCGATACCATATTATTTTGATAACGATATGGAGCGCGTTACTTCACTTGAGGCTTATACCTATCTGCCGTCCGGTGAACGCGCAGCATTGTCCGAGAAGGATATTCGTACCATAAACATCAATTCGCGATATAGCATCAAAGAGTTTGCCATGCCTGCTGTTGAGGATGGGGCAGTGATTGAATATCGTTATACGATCGAACGTCGATATATCGAGGAGCTGCCCGATTTTTATCTTTCTCACGAAGTACCTACAGATAATGCTAAACTTACGATTACTTATCCCAAATACCTTCGATATCAGTCGTATACCGAAAATTTTGATGGCAATATAAAACACGATGTGGTGTATAACGATACCAGTTCAGTCCCTAAAGTGTTTACCATTCCTCAGCCGCAGCCCATTGTCACTGAACGCTGGATGGCCAGCAATGTTCCAGCTCTTAAAGAAGAGGCATATATATCTACTTTGGATGATTACAGGGGTAAGATTAAATTTTTATTGAGTGAATTTGGAATCCCACGCCAACAGCTCGAAAATAACTGGGAAGTTGTTGTAGCCCGTATTCGGGATAAAACGAATCCCTGGAAATCGATCAAAAGAAATAATAAAGCGGAAGCTGCAGGAGATTCAATAGCAGGGGCGTTAGATGGAGCACCTGAAAGTCAGGTTCAGGACAGTATTTATCACTACCTGAACAATCGTATTAATTTTTCGGGTCAGCATACGGCCTTTAGTCAAACTTCGGGAAAAGAGGTGTTGGCCGGCAAACCTTCCAGTCAGGCGGCTATTAATCAGACGCTTGTTGCTATGCTTCGGGCTGCTGATATTGACGCTTATCCCGTTTTAATTTCGACCCGGAAGTCAGGTAAAATAAACATGGATTTCCCCTCTTTTTATCAGTTTAATGGATTGATGGTCCGGTCGGAAATTGGTGGAAAATCATACTTGATGGATGCCGGATTTCCGTATAGTCAGCCGGGATTAATTCCTGTGGATACCTACGGCAGCCGCGGATTGGTGCTCAGGGAAGAAGGATACAAATGGATCGATATTAATCCCGATAAAAGCCTTTTTGATATACAGGTTCAAATTGATGGGCAGCTCGACCGGGATGGTACGCTTTGGGGAACAGTAGAAGCTGTGCAACAGGGATATCCGGCTCAAATAATACGCCAAAAGAAAGCGGATGGAAACAGTGATAGTGAGATTTTGCGCCAAACGTTATTTGATGGATATCCACAAATGAGAATCTCTGATATCGTAGTCAATAATGCAGAGAAATATGGACAGCCGATAGCAATTACAGCTGATTTTGAAATCGAGAGCTACGCAACGAGTTTTACCGATGGTCTTAATTTTAGTCCAATGGTTGTTGGATACAGGAATGAAAATCCATTTTCAGGGCCTGATCGTAATCTGCCCATCACTCTTGACGCACCCGAAAAGTTGGATCTTTCTTATTCAATTGAACTACCTGAGGGTCATAGCGTAGCAGTTGATGATGACCGAACGATTAAGTTTTCCGGTGCTGAGTTTGTAGAACGATATGATAATACAACCGGACAGCTCAATTATCGATATCAGATCAACATAGATCAGCGCAATTTTTCTGCCAATTATTTTCCGTCACTATATAAATTATACAACCGATGGGTAGAGCTTAGTAACAGCTCATGGCTTATCGAAGAATAACAATTATTATATAGGTTGATGTTGTCGTAACAAAAATCTTTTAATGAAGGGAATTTAATAATGCTGCTTGCTTTGGAAACAGCTACTAATGTATGCTCCGTTGCTTATTGTGATGAAAACGGAAACATTTATGAGCAAAGGACCAATAAACGGGGTACCCATTCCGAGCAACTTTTCCTTTTTATAGAACAATTGCAGGATGAGTATGATTTTGAGATAAAAGAACTGGATGCTGTTTTGGTAAGTGAGGGGCCGGGTTCTTATACAGGATTGCGTATCAGTGCCAGTGCAGTAAAGGGATTGCTTTTTCAAACTGAGGTACCCTTGGTTGGCATAAATACGCTAGCTTCGTTTGCAATGCAGATTACTGAGAAACATTCTCAAGCTAATCGTATCCATAGTATTATTGATGCTCGGCGCGTGCATGTATATCACCAGCAGTTTGTTTGTGCTGAGGGGAAATTGTCAACAGAAGATGAAGTCGAGGTTATTCCGATAAAGGCATTCGAAAAAATGCTAAGAAAAGATGATTTCGTTATAGGTACGGGATTAGATAGAATTGATCAGCAGGTATTGAGTAAGGCCAATACATTTGGGGTTGATTCAATAACGGCCAAATCGCTTATTAGGTTATATCAGGCCGATTTTTCTGATTTTTATCAGGAAGAAGATCCAGAGTTGTTTGACCCAAAGTATTACACGTCGAATCAGGCGAATTAAAATAGATCTTTTGCAATTTGGATTCTATGGATTTCTAAATTGCTGTAGATAAATTTGAGTAATTAAAGTGGAGTTATAAAATGAAATCATTTATGAAAAAGGTATTAAAGCTAATTGCAATATTTGGAATAACGGCTGCAATATTGTTCCCGGTTGATACCAATGCCCAAAACGATTACTACTTTTCAGAGGTGAACGAGGCGGAGTTTGATGAGCAGGTTCCGTCGCCTGCACAGTTTTTGGGTTACGATATTGGAACCCATTATACAAGGCATGATCGTATTGTGGCTTATTTAAAAGAATTGGCTCGCATTTCGGATAAGGCAAGCTTTCAGGTTATTGGAGAAACCTATGAAAAACGTCCGCAAGTAGTTCTGACGATTACGTCATCAGAAAACCATTCAAATATCGAGAATATTCGAAAAGAACACCTTACACTTCTCGATCCGAAAGTGCCTGCATTGGATCCCGAAGAGGGAAAATCTATTGTTGCCCTGAATTACAGTGTGCACGGCGATGAAACTTCCAGTGGTGAGGCAGCGATGCTTACGGCTTATTATTTAATTGCTAACCAAAGCGAGGAAACGCAGAAATTTTTAGATGAGTCGGTAATTCATATCGATCCTGCCCAAAACCCAGATGGACGTGATCGCGCCGCGCACTACCACAACAGCTATAAATCATTTCCACCGGTTGCCGATCCAGCCGATGCCGAACACAATCAGCCTTGGCCGAGTGGAAGAACAAACCATTTTTTGCATGACTTAAACCGCGATTGGTTTGCTGTTACACAGCAGGAGAGCGAAAATCGTATCGATTTTTATCATCAGTGGTATCCCAATGTGCAGATCGACTTTCACGAAATGGGAACCAACAGCACCTATTATCTTGAGCCGACGAAACCGGTTCGGACCTGGAATCCCATTATTCCCGACTATCACTATGAGGTAATGAATCCACTGCTGGCAGAGTACCAAACCGAGGCACTTGATGAGCTTGGGGCATTGTACTGGACTAAAGAAGTTTTTGACAATATTTCTCCTATTTACGGCTCCACCTATCCCGATATACAAGGAGGCGTAGGCGTTACCTTTGAAGTAGGTAGCTCGAGGGGATTAGTTCAGGAAAGTAATGCAGGAGAGGTGACTTTCCGATCAACAATTCGCAAGCATCTGCAAACGGGTATTGCTACAGTACGTGCCGCCGTTAATGAAAAACAAAAGCTTTTTAACTATCAGAAAGACTTTTTCCAATCGGCTCTTGAAAAAGCGTCTTCGCAGCCTACAAAAGCTTATGTTTTTGGGGATTCTGACGATCCTTCGCTAACACATAAGTTTTTGGACTTGATGCTCAAGCATCGTCTGGATGTGTATGAGGTAGATACGGATATAGAACAAAATGGCAAGGAATTTAAGGCCGGAAGCAGTTATATGGTTCCAACCAAACAGATTCATTACCGTGTGATTCATGATATTTTTGAAGCGAATACCTCATTCCCAGACAGTGTGTTTTATGATATTACCGGCTGGTCGCTGGTGCATGGATATGGCATACAGTATGAGGAGTTGGAGTCGGATAACTACCAGAGTTTTAAAGGGGATAAGGTTACCGAACTTCCCGAACGTAATGGCACAATTAAAGGTGGATTATCAGACTATGCCTATTTGCTAAAATGGTCTGACTATAATTCGTCTCCAGCCTTGTATGATATGTTAGATTCAGACCTGACTGTGCGTGTAGCACACAAACCGTTTACAGCAAGTATTACTTCAAATAATAGGAAAGCATTTGGTTATGGCAGCATTGTGATATCAGTGCGTGAGCAAAATATGAACCCCACTGAACTTTATCAGAAATTGCGTTCTATAGCTGAGGCTCATAATGTCACATTTCATTCTGTTGAAACCGGAATGACACCCTCAGGTATTGATCTGGGAAGTACAAATATTCATCCCATAGACAAGCCTGAAGTAGCAATGGTAGTGGGAGAAGGGACCAGCAGTTATGAGGTCGGTGAAGCATGGTTTTTATTAAATAAACATGTGGGCATGGAGGTCACGAAAATTCGCAGTCAACAGTTTCCCCGGACTGATCTGCAGCGATATAATACTATTGTGCTTGTTGATGGTAATTATAGTGACTGGGATGAGGACGCGGTGGAAAAGCTGAACCGCTGGGTACGTTCCGGAGGTGTTCTTATTACAAATGAAGATGCCTCGGAGTGGGCAATTGAAAAGGAATTGGTCAGTGAAGATTTAATCAAGAGTTTCGAAGAAGATACCACCGGTTCTAAAAAGCGTTATGATTACGAAGAACAGTCCGACCGATGGAGAGCGAATACCATTCCGGGAACTATCTTGGAAGCTGATATCGATCCATCCAATCCAATTGCCTTTGGGGTGCCAGATAGACGACAGTTATTTATAAAAAATAGTAGTTTATTTTTGAAACAAAGCGAAAACCCCTACGGCACGGTTGCCCAGTATGTTGATGAGCCTTTTGTAGGGGGATATATTAATGAGGAAAATTTGGAAAAAGTCAGCGGAACTTCTGCCATTGTAGTTCGAAGTGAAGGAGAAGGAAATGTTGTTTTATTTGCTGATGACCCCAATTTTAGAAGCTATTGGCATACAACAAGCCGATTATTTCTAAACGCTATATTCTTTGGACAAAACCTTAGCTTGTAACTGGGTCAGATCGTTTTTGGACAAATATACTACATAAATAAAAGATTTTAGCTTCAAGGCAGAATCGTTATTTTTGTGAATCATTTAAAATGAAATAGGACATACATGGCTTGGTTTAAACGTAAGGATAAGAACATACAGACCGATCAGCGTAAAGAAATGCCCGAAGGTGTTTGGGTTAAAGTGCCTAAAACCGGGGAAACGGTGCACCGGCGGGAGCTTGAGGATAACCTATGGGTAGATCCGCTGAGCGGGTATCACTTCCGTATCGGGAGCGATGAATATTTCTCTTTCCTTTTTGACAAAGGAGAATTTGAGGAGATTGGCCAAGATATTGTTCCCACCGATCCCTTAGAATTTGAAGATCGCAAGAAATACAGCGATCGCCTCGATGAATACCAAGAAAAAACCGGTAAAACAGATGCCGTTCGTGTGGGTATTGGCAAGATGAACGAGCTGGATGTAGTGATTACCTGTATGGATTTTAATTTTATCGGTGGCAGTATGGGGTCGGTAGTGGGTGAGCGAATCGGTATGGCTATCGATCATGCCCGGGAAAATGAAAAGCCTCTTATTATTATTTCGCAATCAGGCGGTGCGCGTATGATGGAGAGCGTTTTGAGCCTGATGCAGATGGCCAAAACGTCAGCCAAGCTGGCGCAGCTCGAAGAATCTGGCGTGCCCTATATTTCACTAATGACGAATCCCACCACGGGTGGTGTGACTGCTAGTTTTGCAATGCTTGGTGATTTCAATATTGCCGAGCCGGAAGCGCTCATCGGCTTTGCCGGACCGCGGGTCATTCGCCAGACTATTGGTCGCGATTTACCTGAAGGCTTCCAACGCTCGGAATATCTTCTTGATCACGGGTTTCTGGATTTTATAACACCTCGTCCCCAAATAAAAGGCAAGCTTACAAAGCTGATCAAGATTCTGCTCCACAAGTACGAGGAATAAATCTGATTTAAGAATAATCGATAGCGCAATTTCCTATCGCCAAACGAATATCTGAATAAAAATCCGAATTTTAGGAATGCCATTCTTAGTAACAAGATAGTTTATTATGAAAAAACTGCTTCTCATTTTTTTTGCAATAGGTTGGTTGATTCAGCCAGCTTTGGCCCAGGAAAAGAAACAAATTGCGTTTGAGCATGTGGTTGATCAAACGTTTTCTCCGGAAGAAATACGCAATGTCAACTGGATGCAGGATGGACAGTTTTATACTGCTCTGGAGCGCACGGAAAATGATATCGAACTTCGGAAATACAACATCCTTGAAGATGATTACGAGGTTCTCGTTTCAGCTTCTGATTTACAGGTTGATGGTAGAGACAAACCAATACCTATCCAGGGATACCAGTTTTCATCCGATGAAAAAAAGATTCTGATAAAATCAGATGTTGAACAGATCTGGCGCCGAAGTACGCGGGAGAACTATTTTGTGTATGATCTTGAAACCGGAGAAACACAAAAGCTGACCGAGTCCGATCAAAAGCAGCAATACGCGCAGCTATCACCCTCTGGAAATAAAGCTGCTTTTGTGCAGGATAATAATCTCTATCTGGTGGATTTGGAAACCGGCCAAGAGAAAGCAATTACTGAGGATGGTAAATTTAATCATATTATAAATGGAGCTACCGACTGGGTTTATGAAGAAGAGTTCGGTATCGCGAAGGCTTGGTACTGGTCGCCCGATGGAGATAAGATTGCTTTTTATCGGTTTGATGAGTCTCATGTGAAAGAGTTTTTTATGACGGATTGGGGAGAGTTGTATCCCGGACTGACGCGCTTTAAATATCCCAAAGCCGGTGAAGAAAATGCGGTCGTAAAAATTGGCGTATACGATCTAGAATCAGAAAAAACAACGTGGATGGATGTGGGATCAGAGAATGATCAGTACATTCCTCGTATCAACTGGACGAAAGATCCTGAGGTGTTGGCCATCCGGCGGATGAATCGACTACAGAATAAACAGGATTTGATGCTGGCTGATGTTAATACCGGTGATACGGAGATCATCAAAACAGAAACATCGGATGCCTGGGTAGATGTAAACGACGATCTGAAATTTTTGGAAAACGGAGAGCAGTTTATCTACGTAAGTGAGGAATCGGGTTATAATCATATTTATCTGTATGATATGTCTGGTGAGAAGATTCGTCAGATTACGAAAGGTAACTGGGAGGTAACAAATTATTTGGGCTATGATAAGAGTTCGAATAAAATTTACTATGTAAGCACAGAAGAATCTCCCCTGCAGCGTCACCTGTACAGCATTAATATTGATGGCAGTGGGAAGAAAAAGCTGAGTGATGGTGAGAGCTGGAATAGCGTTAATATGAGTCGTGACTATGAATATTATATCAAGACGACTTCGTCGCCCGTGAATCCGCCAACCTATACCTTGCATGAAGGTGATGGTACGCAGGTACGGATGCTTGAAGAAAATGAGGTATTGGATCAAAGGCTTTCGGAATATGCAATGCCATCGAAAGACTATATCGAAATTCCATTAGAGCAGGCTGCGCTTAACGGGTATATCATGAAGCCTTCTGATTTCGATCCTGATAAGAAGTATCCAACGCTGTTTTATGTATACGGCGGACCGGGAAGTCAGACGGTAACAAAGAGTTTTAGTTCAGGGCAACGTGCCATGTGGCACAAATATATTGCTGAGCAGGGATATATTGTAATAAGTGTTGATAATCGCGGGACGGGTGCTCGTGGACGTGATTTTGAGAAGCAGATCTATAAGAAGTTAGGTCAATACGAAGTTGTGGATCAAATTGATGCGGCCAATTATCTAACTGAAACGTATGATTTTATTGATGAAGATCGATTAGGTATATGGGGATGGAGTTATGGCGGCTACATGTCCAGCTTGGTACTGGCACAGGCCAATGATCTTTTTGATACAGCTATTGCTGTAGCGCCGGTAACAAACTGGAAGTATTACGATACTATTTATACTGAACGTTTTATGCAGACCCCGCAAGAAAATCCAAAAGGATATAAGAAAGGGTCTCCTATTACCTATGCTGATCAGATTGAAGGTAATTATCTGTTGGTACACGGAACCGGTGATGACAACGTCCATTTTCAAAATTCTGTTGAGTTGGTAAATGAATTGGTGGCAGAAGGCGTTCAGTTTGAGTCGATGTATTATCCAAATAGAAGTCATGCCATTTATGGAGGCAATACGCGAACGCACCTCTACAAAATGATGAGTAATTTTATTTTAGAGAATTTATAGTATGGGTCGAGTTCAATTTGCGGATTATGCAAAAATTTATGTTACCGGAGGTGACGGAGGACCGGGATCGGTTCATTTTCGTCGGGAGAAATACGTACCTAAAGGTGGGCCCGATGGCGGTGACGGCGGTGACGGTGGTGACGTGATTTTAAAAGGAAATGAGCAATTGAATACGTTGCTTGACCTCCGGTATCGAAAATATGTGAATGCCAATGATGGGGAGCGTGGTGGACCCAGCAAAAAGAAAGGTAAAAGCGGAAAAGACGAGATCTTGGAAGCCCCTCTTGGTTGTGTGATTTATGATGCCGATACAAAAGAACGTCTCGGTGAGATCACTGATCATGAACAGGAAATTGTAGTAGCTGAGGGAGGTAAAGGCGGACTGGGAAACTGGCACTTCCGAAGTGCGACTAATCAAACCCCACAGCATGCTCAGGATGGCGAAGAAGGAGATGAGCGAGCGATCGAAATTGAGCTCAAACTTATTGCTGATGTAGGTCTTGTTGGTTTCCCCAATGCCGGCAAAAGTACGCTCCTTTCAACAATGTCCGGTGCGAAACCAAAAATTGATTCCTATCCTTTTACCACACTTCAACCTAATCTTGGGGTAGTAACCATGCCTGATTATCGTACATTTGTAATGGCGGATATCCCCGGCATTATTGAAGAGGCGCACGACGGGCGTGGACTCGGGATTCAATTTTTGCGACATATTGAGCGCAATAATGTATTGCTTTTTATGGTGAGCTCGCAACAGGATATCGAGTATGAATACAAGGCACTGCTTGAAGAATTGGAGCAGTATCGGGCTGATTTGTTGGAAAAACCCCGCATTTTAGCAATTACAAAAATGGACTTACAAGAGAATTACGAGCTTGACGAAGAAAAAAAAGTTGATTTAAATATCCCGGTAGTTGAAATTTCGTCTGCAACCAACTACCATATAGATGAACTTAAAGAAATCATCTGGGAGAAATTACAAGAAGTTGAATCAACAAGAGAAGACGTATAAACCGCCGGTTAGAGAATTTGTAGCCCTACATCTATTGGATAATCTGGGTGCGCAGCGTATTCGTTTGCTGTTGCAAGCCGTAGAACATCCACAGCTCATATTTCGTCTTGAGCGCCATGAACTAAAATCTATTCGTGGTATTGGTCCCAAAACGGCTGATGAAGTTCTGGGTTTCAACGAGTGGGATGAGGTTGATCGCATTCTTGAAAAAACCGAACGTACCGGTGCACAAATTATGACCTACTGGGACGATGACTATCCCCATTTGCTGCGCGAAATCTACGACCCGCCGCTCATGCTCTGGATCAAAGGCGATCGCTCAGTGCTTGATACCGATGCCATCTCTATTGTTGGCACACGTCGCGTGGGAAACTATGGAAAGAAGATGGCTCAAAAATTTGCAAAAGAGTTGGTCGACCATGACTTAACTATTATTAGCGGACTTGCATATGGAACGGATGGTGCTGCCCATCAGGCTACAGTAAATGCGGGTGGCAAAACGGTGGCAGTTCTTGGGTCAGGCATAGATTGGATTTATCCGAGCGACCACAAAGGATTGGCGAAAGAGATCGTGGAAACCGGTGGAGCAATCATCTCTGAATTCCCACTCGGAACAGCTCCGGAGATGGGGAATTTTCCTGTTCGAAACCGGATCGTTAGCGGTATGAGTTTGGGAACACTGGTAGTGGCATCAGGATTAGAGGGTGGAAGCATGATTACCGCCAAGTCGGCCTTGGATCAAAATCGGGAGGTATTTGTTATTCCGCATCCGGTAGGTCATCCCAATGCCATTGGTTGTAATAGTCTGATTAAGAGAGGCATGGGAAAACTCGTCCAGAATGTTGAGGATATTTTGACTGAAATCCATGTTCATGTCCAAAAGAAGGAGACTAAATCAGATTCTGTAGATACGTGTCGCTCTTCGCAGAATAAATGGGAATCATTGGAGTTAGATAACCTATCAACAAACATTTGTGAAGTACTTGCAGAGCAATCATTGCACATTGATCACTTGGCGGAGAAGTTGGAAACAGAAACGCATAAATTAATGCCAAAGCTTTTGGAGCTCGAATTGAAGGGTGTTATCCGTCAGACGGCAGGCAAAAATTTTGAATTATTATAATCTACTATTGTTTCTATTCTGTTTTTAAATTAGTCGTCAGAAAAGGTATTTTGATTTCAAATGTTTCGAGTTCAAGACACCATATTATCTGATGATATTGCCACGGAGCGCTTTGCATGCGATTTGTCGAAGTGCAAAGGGGCGTGTTGCGTGGTTGGTGATGCTGGTGCTCCCGTTGCCGATGATGAGCTCCCCCATTTAGAACAGGCTTTTGAACTTTTGAAGGATGAACTGCATCCCGAAGCTCGTAAAACGGTTGAAAATCAGGGCATTGTACAAGAATCGAAACAGGGTTTAGAATTATCGTGTCGTGATAATGAAGAATGCATTTTTGTTACATACGAGAATGATGTAGCCTATTGTGCTATTCAAAAGGCTTTTCTTGAAGGTCGCATAGAATGGGAAAAACCGATAAGTTGTCATTTGTATCCCATCCGACTGAAGAAAGTGGGCGAAAAAGAGTATGCTAATTTTGAATACGTCAATAAATTGTGTTCGGCGGCTTGCATAAAAGGAAAAAAAGAGAATATTTATTTGTCTGAATTTTTAAAAGAACCGCTTGTCCGTCGATATGGAGAAGATTGGTATGATGAGTTTGAAGAAAGATGTAAAGAAATGAGAATTCAAAATGATGAGGCCGCGATATTATGATTAAAACCGGCCAGCAAATGAATCAAAAGCAGTCGCAACAGCAGCGGCTGTCTCCTCAGCAGATACAGTATATTAAGCTGCTGCAGCTGCCAACGGTGGCGTTGGAGCAACGTATTAAAGATGAGCTTGAGGAGAATCCGGTGCTGGAAGAAGGGGAGCCGGAAGATTCTTATGATGAGTTGGAGCAAACGGAATGGGAGGAACAGAAAGAGGAGGAGTTGGAACCCGTTGATCAAAATGAGGAGATCGACTGGGATGAGTATATGCAAAATACAGAGTACGACGGCGAAAATTACAGCGGAGGGTCGAGCTATTCCGGAGGAGGCGGTGATGAAAGCTGGCGCGATTTGCCAAACCCTTACCACGAATCGTTACTGGAAGAACTCGAACAGCAGGTTAGTCTGCTGGATTTTAATGAAGAACAGAAATTGATTGCGGATCAGATTTTGGGTTCGCTGGATCAGGATGGGTATTTCCGCCGTGAAATTGAGGCTGTAGTTGATAATATCGCATTCAACCACGGGACGCTAACTAACGAGGAGGAAGTCGAGAAGGTACGTAAAGAGATTCAGCGATTGGATCCACCGGGTATTGCTTCACGTGATTTGCGCGATTGCTTGCTTGTACAACTTGAATTGATGGATGATGAAGAAGGGCGTGATAATGCTATCAAAATGTTGCGTGATCACTGGGATCTTTTTGAGAAAAAACATTTTAAGAAGCTAAAAAAGAAGCTCGATATCGATGATGAGGAACTCCAAACGGCTTTTGATTGTGTGACTGGTCTGGATCCCAAGCCCGGTGCCGTAGGAACTGCGGTTGATGATACCTCTAACTATATCGAACCTGATTTTGAGGTTTACTATCAGCCGGCAGAAAAGGGGGATGTTGAGGGAGAAGAAGAGGGTGATTTTGTAATCACGCTCAATAATGGAAACGTGCCTCCGCTGAGAATTTCTCCGCGTTATAAAGATATGTGGGATGATCTTAAAAAGAAGAAAAAGTCCAACAAGCAGACCAAGGAGACAAAGAAATTTATCAAGAACAAGATAGAATCAGCCCAGTGGTTTATTGATTCTATTCGTCAGCGACAAAATACGTTGATGAATACGATGAAAACCATTGTGGCTCTGCAGGAAGATTTTTTTAAGCATGGTGAGGGATTAAAGCCGATGATCCTTAAAGACATTGCGGAACGAGTAAATCTGGATATTTCGACCATATCGCGTGTAGTTAACGGCAAGTATGTACAAACTCATTTTGGCGTTTTTGAGTTGAAGTATTTTTTTAGCGAAGGTATTGAAACAGAGGATGGGGAAGAAGTTTCAAGTACAGAGGTGAAGAATGCTGTGCAGGATATTGTTGATAATGAGGATAAACAAAAGCCGCTCAGCGATCAGGCGATCGTTAAAAAACTTAAAGAGCGAGGATATAAAGTAGCACGTCGTACGGTCAGTAAATATCGCAAGAAGCTAAATATTCCTGTTGCCCGTCTCCGAAAACAGATCATGTGAGATTTAGCGCCAAAGTTACAGCGTCCATCCACTGATCATATGTAAAAAGCCATCCTAAGAGTCCTGCAATTATTATTGTGTAGGGGATAATTGTTTTAAACAGGTACTTGGTTTTAGATCTTACAAATCGGCTGATGTCCAGTGCTGTAAAGATGTAGCTTATCAAGAATAATAGCAGAGCCAAGATTGTAAAGAGTGTTGCACTTCCAGATCCTGATGCTAAAAAGAAAGTTATTGCGCCGGTACAAAATAGAAAGTTAAGCTGTAGCGGCCATGCGAAAACGGTTGCTATCTGTGTAAATGATTTTATTTTCTTATGGCTAATATAGAGCCAGATTATACTAAGAAAGGAAAGGAGTGAGACCAGCAAAAAAGTCCACAGAAAAATTGACATCGGGCTATTACCAACTATTGAAATCCTGGGAAAATGATAGAAAAAAGCCTGTTGCCCAATTGGGGAAAGTAATATAGAGAATATCGCAAATGTGGATATTGATAGGAGTAGTGCATTTTGCAAAATGATGATGATAGCGGGTACCGGAGAGCGGATCAGGCGCTTGAAAATATCATCAATAAAAAACTTGTGAGCTGTAAAGTATCGGAATAATGACTTGCGATATAACGGGCTACTATTATAGTGCAGCGCCACGGTTCCCCAGACCAACAAGAGCAAGACCATAGGCAGAGCGGTGTTATCTGGTGTTGGAATGTTTTCGTTTGGGAGAGGAAAAACCATTTCTGATTTTGAGGAAAGACTCTGTAAGATGTCTGTAAACTGAGGATGTTCTTCGATCATCATAAGAAGCCATCCCGAGTCTACGAAAATAGTATTGTTTTTGGATTGATTAACTGCTAAGACAAAACTTTTAAAAGGTCTTACAAAGGGTTTCATTTGATTCGAAGGGTCATAATGAAAATAGCTGTCGGTGTTTGTAGGGGAAACAGGTAGAGAATCAAAATTTTTGGGTGTTACAGGAACATCGACAATTGAAAATGAAACCACACTACTATCTGTTAGCGGAGTGGCCCTGCTTCTGTGATATAAATCTAATTTTTTGGCTTGCTTGATTTTTTCTGCAAACGATACAGCCGCCTTCCAGAAAGCGGGATTGTAAACGCTACCGTAGTTGAATAAACCTATTGCCTTTACCGAGGATTGTGAAAGGTAACTTGTAGCGTTTTTTTCTATTTGGGTAACGAGACTTGAGTCAGGTTGGGCGAACGTATGGGTAATGGGAAAATTAATATTAAGGTTACCATATATGTTGAATCCCAAACTGTCTATTTGATTCCATACTTCTGATGTTGGGGGGCTATCAATTTCCAGAATTGAGATGCCAAGCTCATGAAATTGCTGTAGCTGTGTGTTGGCAGAGTCTATGTCACCGGGAATATCCCAAGCCACACCAAGTGTTGACTGACCGTATAGCTCTGTTTGTGAAACCCCAAGCAGTAAAAGCGCAACGAAAAGAAAGCGTAATATGGAATTTATCAATATGCGGCAGAAAAAATTTATTTGGGATCGATCGTCTTTTCAATAGGCAGCTCAGTGGTTTCTTTAAAACTACTGAGCACTACATTTGATCGGCTTTTGCTTACCCCATCCCAGGATTGAATTTTTGAAAGCAGCTGTTCGAATGAGGATGTATTTTCGGTTCTAATTTTTAGAATGTGTGAACCGTCACCGGTTATAGAATGACATTCAAGAATTTCCGGTTCTGCCACCGCATTTTCAATAAAGATAGGATAATTATCCGAGCCATCTACCTCTACAAATACGAATGCTGTAATGTCAAATTTGAACTTTTTGGAATCGAGAAGAGCAGTATACCCCTGTATCAACTCTTTTTCTTCGAGTTTGCGCATCCGTTCTGACACAGAAGGAACTGACAGGTGAACAATTTCTGCGAGTTTATTGCGCTGTGATCGTCCATCTTTTTGCAGATGGTTTAGTATTTTAATATCAATTTCATCTAATCCTTGAGCCATAATCTGTAAAATATCCTTAATTTTCTACTATTTTTTAAAAATAACCTTAATTAATTAGGATTTCAAACTTTAAGAATGAGTTTTAACAAGATTTTTTGATGGTTTTAGAAAGAAGTTTTTACAAATATTTTGGATTCAAACCTTTCGTTAAACTCCCTTATCTTTAGCCAAACTATCAACGAAATTTCAAATAAATTACTCGATGTTAGACGTCACCTATATCAGAAATAATCCTGAATTAGTTAAGCAAGCGATGAAGAATAAGGGGGAGGAGAATCCCCAGATTGTTGATGAAGTTATCAGTGTTGATGAACAGTGGCGTTCGCTGGTGGAGGAAACAGATAACCTGCGAAATGAGAGCAATACAAAGGCCAAGAAAATTGGTGAGTTGATGGGACAGGGTAAAAAGGAGGAAGCCCAAGACATTATTTCTTATACCACCGAGCTTAAGGAGCAAATCCAGGAAAAAGAAGATAAGCTGCGGTCACTTAAAACGGCTCGTAAAGATCTGTTGCTTAAAATACCCAATGTGCCGCACGAATCGGTACCGGTGGGACAAACCGAAGACGATAATGAGGTTTTTAAAACATGGGGAGATCCTGATAAAGAAGATTGGCGCAAGCCACATTGGGAACTGGTCGAGGAACAAGGTTGGATTGATTTTGATCGTGGTGCCAAAGTAACGGGAGCGGGCTTTCCCTTTTATGTAGGTCCGTTGGCCCGGTTACAGCGTGCACTGATTAACTACTTTTTGAACAGAGCTGCCGAGGCTGGGTACACCGAGTTACAGGTACCTTATTTTGTAAATGAAGATTCGGCGCGTGGTACGGGACAAATCCCTGACAAAGAAGATATGATGTATGAGATTCCACGGGATGAGTTTTTCGCAATTCCCACGGCCGAGGTTCCGGTAACAAATTTCCATCGCGATGAGATTTTAGAAGATGACGATCTTCCGCTCTATTATACCTCCTATACGCCTTGCTGGCGACGTGAGGCCGGGTCTTACGGTAAAGATGTGCGTGGATTAAATCGCCTGCACCAGTTTGACAAGGTTGAGTTGGTAAAAATTGTGCATCCCGAAAAGGCTTATGATGAGCTGGAAAGCCTGCGCGAACATGCCGAATCGCTGCTGGAAGAGCTGAATATCCCGTATCGTACTCTGTTAATGTGCACAGGAGATATGGGCTTTACTCAATCCAAAAAGTACGATCTTGAGGTTTGGAGCCCCGGCCAGCAGCAGTGGCTGGAGGTAAGTTCCTGCTCTAATTTTGGGAGCTTTCAGGCACGACGTATGATGATCCGTCGCCGGAAAGAAAATGGTGATACCGAAATTGTACATACGCTCAATGGATCCGGGCTGGCATTACCTCGCGTCGTGGCAGCTATTTTGGAGATCTACCAGCAAAAAGATGGCAGCATCAAAATTCCTGAAGTGTTGCAACCGTTTATGGGTAATGATGTTATAACACCGGAAATGTAAACTATTTAATAAGACAGTGATATATGGAGCACGAGATTTGGGGGAAACGATCGCTTGCAGAAAATAAGATAGAATATATTACTATTGGGGATCTGCATCTGTGGGTAAAATACAGGAATGAAGAGGTATGGATTGCCCATGTTTATAATGATGAACTTAAACGAAAAGTCAGCTCCGATAAGCCTCCCAAAAATGTGGAATGGTCGCGTTGGGCACATAAAAATAGTTCTCCGGAAGTTACCGTTTCCCCCGCTTATCCTGATAAACCCTTAGTTGTTCATTCGGAGTTTAGCCTAAAAGTAAGTTCTGAAACCCGGATACAAATTTTTACGCGTATTCCTATCTGGGTCCGCATATCGCTGACTAATAATGATTATCAACTGATCGAACTGCCTGCGGTAAAGCTGTCGCGAACCTGGTTTGGTACATTTACTGAGGGAGAACTTTGTTACCATGCTATCACAAAGGCACGCAGAGATTTATCTCACGTAGACAAAAAACCTCATTTGGTGAGTTGCCCGATAAAAATTGTCAATAAATCTGATGAAGAACTTACCTTTACTAATTTTTGCTTTCGGGTAGAACGGTTAAGCATGTACCAACATGATAACGAGCTGTGGGCCGATGAAACAGAGATTATCTATCAGGGCGAAGATCTGCACAGTGAAGTTATTATGACGGGTAAACTTCCCGAGGGAATCACCAAAAAACAGCTGCTTACAAAACCACGGAAACGGGTTCATAAGAGTTTAGCTACCCGAACATTTAAACGTTTTTTTAAAGATACAGTTCTGATTGATCGTTAAATTATTTTTATACCAATGGATCTATTTAATATTTACAATTATTTGCCGGAAGAAACAGTACATCAGATGATAAAAGTGCTGCTGATTATTGTTATAAGTATTCCGGTTTTACTGATATTACGAGGATGGGCTCGCCGCTTTTTTACCAAAAAATATGCCCCCCATTATGGTATGCTGGCCGGCAAAGTGGTTTTTTACTCCGGTGTTATTTTAATGATTATTACCGTAATGGGACAGCTGGGCATAAGTCTGGCTCCGCTGCTGGCGGGTGCGGGCATTGTAGGAGTAGCACTTGGTTTTGCTTCGCAGACGAGCGTTTCCAATATTATCAGCGGTTTGTTTTTAATTGCTGAACAACCGTTCAAGGTGGATGATATTATTAATGTGGGTGGGACTATTGGAATTGTAATGTCAATTGATGTGCTATCCGTAAAGCTGCGAACGTTCGATAATATGTTCGTACGTATTCCCAACGAGACGATCATCAAAACACAGGTCATTAATTTGACTCGATTCCCCATCCGTAGGTTTAGTGCAAAAGTGTCAGTAGCTTATAAAGAAGACATCGAAAAAGTACGCGAAATTTTGCTGGAGGTAGCTGAAAAAAATCAGTATTCGTTAAGTGAGCCTGAGCCCCAAATTATTTTTGAGGCCTTTGGTACTTCATCCATTGATCTTGATTTCAGAATTTGGGCTCCCGTTGACGAATGGATTTTCCTGAAAAATACTATACAGGAAGAGATCAAAAAACGGTTTGATGAAGAGGGAATTGAAATTCCGTTTCCCCATGTCTCTTTTTATACAGGAGAAGCTTCTAAGCCGTTGCCTATTGAGTTGATAAAAAAAACGGAATCAGCCTCCGTAAATAATGATCAGTAGTACGAAGATCTGCTCTCAATAGAACTTCGAATGACCTTGTAAATGAAATATAATCCTGCTATTGCCAACGCTACGATTATAATAGATCCCCAAAATATATAAGTAAGGTAGGGCACTAGAACGATACAGAGTATACTGATAAAGAATCTTAACGGATTGGAATAAAAGCTGTAAGCATTGATGCTGGTAGTAAGCAGTCGAAGGATTCTGTTAAACATTTTGTTTCCGATTTTTTAGGATTCTTACCTTGGCCTTTACGATAAACAGATGATTTTGATTCAATAGAAATCTTAGATCGTGGAAATTATGCCTGATTTATTGATTGGCACCAGCGGTTGGTCATATAAAAACTGGAGTGGCTTTTATCCAGAGGATGTTTCCCCAAAAGATTATCTCGGATATTACACCGGACAGTTTAACTCTGTAGAGGTCAATGCTACGTATTACAACCTCCCATCAGAAAATACGGTAAATAAATGGAGGGAAACGGCTGCAGACGATTTTCGATTTTCAGTAAAAGGTCATCGTCGGATTACCCACTATAACAAGATGAAAGATGTTAATGAGCCATTAAATCAATTTTTAAGTCGCATGCGGTTGTTGGGAGATACACTCAAAACTGTTTTTTGGCAGTTTCCTCCGAATTTTAAAAAGAATACAGAACGGCTCGAAAGCTTTTTGGAAAAGCTTCCCGATGATCAGCAGTTTGCTTTCGAATTCAGGCATACTTCTTGGTTAAATAAGGAGGTGTATGATTTGCTGTCAGATACAAATGCCGCTATTGTCTGGCAGAGCTCAGGAGAATTTCCCGATGATTGTACGCCTACCACAGATTTTATCTATATCAGGTTTCACGGACTCACGGGATACCGGTATTCCTACAAAAAGTCGGACTTGGAGTCTTGGGCAGAAATTGTACAAAAGCAATTGGATAAAGGTCGTGATGCACAGATTTACTTCAACAATCCGGGTGGTAATGCGGTAGAAAGTGCCCAAATGATGCGAAAACTACTCAGCTGATCTTAGTAGTTCTTTGGAGAAGCTACGATGCCACTGCGAACATCTCCTGCTCTTTGAACTTCATAAGCAAATCGATAATTGGCTCCATCTCAGACTCTTTCATGATCTCGGCACGGAGTTGCCTACTATTATGGATACCTTTTAAGTACTGGCCGTAATGTTTTTTCATGATAATAACACCGTATCGCTCTCCGTGATGGTTGACCGATCGTTGTAATTGTTCGGCACATAAGTCAATACGATCCTCGATTGTGGGTTCGGGCAACAGTTCACCGGTATCTATAAAGTGTCGTGATCGTTCAAAAATCCATGGATTTCCAATAGCACCGCGTCCGATCATAACGCCGTCAACGCCGGTTTCATCAAACATGCGTTTCGCATCTTCGGGGGATTTAACATCCCCATTGCCGATAATGGGAATCTCCAAGCCGGGCGTTTCCTTGACATATTTCAGATAGTCCCAGCGCGCATCTCCCTTATATTTTTGGGAACGGGTTCGTGCATGTATAGCAAGAGCTTTAATACCAACAGATTGAAGGCGCAGCGCAACTTCACGAATTTTAATTGTTTGGTCATCCCAGCCGAGACGAGTCTTGGCGGTTACCGGAACGTCACCAACAGCATCAACAACACTTTCGGCCATACGCTCCATCATATCAAGATCGCGTAGGCATCCAGCTCCGGCCCCCTTTTTAGCGATTTTATAAACCGGGCATCCAAAGTTGATGTCAATAATATCGGGATTTTCTTCTTCGGCTGTCCTGGCGGCATCTTCCATAGCTTCCTCACGTCCGCCAAAGATCTGCACGCCAAACGGACGTTGCTCTTCGGTAAAATCCATTTTGTGTAGTGCCTGGTCGTTATCACGAACAATGGCTTCCGAGCTGATAAATTCGGTATATACAACCGCGGCTCCTTTTCTCCGGCAAATGGTACGAAATGGAGAGTCTGTTACATCCTCCATTGGAGCAAGTAGAATGGGTTTATTACCGAGATTGATGTCGCCTATTTTCATAAAATTGTTTATTTAATTCCTTCTAATAACTGATAAAGATATTGATTTTTTTATTGAACATCGATAGGTCAAAATTTCGAGGTTTTCGAACATATTGCTTACAATGTTGACTAGTCATTTCATATTGAATCACTTATATTAATTACCCTTTAAATAAGAATAATTTTAGTTAAACCCGGGAGTTACGCTATGGCTTTAGCAAAAAAAAGTATTGAAGAGTTGCTTGGTGATGAGGCAGAAGATCTGTTAACACACGAGTGCGAAACCATTCCAAAAGAAAAACTTAACCTGCCCAGTCCAACCTATGTTGATGATATGCTAGGTGGATCTGACAGAAATCCGCGTGTAATGCGAAGTTTGCAAACTTTGTTAGATAATGGTCGATTAGGAGGAACCGGATACCTGTCTATTTTACCTGTTGATCAAGGAGTTGAGCATTCGGGCGGAGCTTCATTTGCCCCTAATCCTGATTATTTTGATCCGGAAAAGATTGTTCAACTTGCTATTGAAGGTGGATGCAATGGCGTAGCATCTACATTTGGAGTGTTAGGATCTGTAGCGCGCAAATATGCTCATAAGATTCCTTTTATTGTAAAGATTAATCACAACGAGCTAATGACTTATCCCAACACGTATGACCAAATTATGTTTGGATCGGTTGAACGGGCTTTTGATATGGGAGCTGTTGCAGTCGGGGCAACTATTTACTTTGGTTCTGAGGAGTCTAATCGGCAAATACAAGAAGTAGCAAAAGCTTTTGAAAGAGCCCACGAGCTGGGTATGGCTACGATTTTGTGGTGCTATACCCGGAACTCGGCATTTAAGGTGGATGGTAAAGATTATCATTCTGCGGCTGATCTTACCGGTCAGGCGAATCATCTTGGAGTAACACTTCAAGCCGATATTATCAAGCAAAAACAGCCAACTACCAACGGGGGATACAAGGCGCTTAATATGGGTGATTCTTCGTACGGTAAGTTGGACGAAGATATTTATGATAAGCTTTCTAGTGATCATCCTATTGATTTAACACGTTACCAAGTGGCTAATGACTACATGGGCCGCGCGGGGCTGATTAACTCTGGTGGTTCTTCTGGGAAGAACGATTTTGCCCAAGCAGTCCGTACTGCTGTAATTAATAAACGTGCAGGCGGTATGGGATTAATCAGTGGGCGTAAGGCATTTCAACGTCCAATGGATGAAGGCATTCAATTGCTGAACTTTATTCAGGATGTTTACCTTGATGACAATATTACGGTAGCATAACAAGCCTACCTACTTTTGAGGCCTTATGGAATTTTCCATAAGGCCTTTTTTATGAAGTAAAAGTAGTTTGAATTCGTTTTGTGGTGTAGCTCTCTTATTTTTCATTGATTTATATTATATCTGGCAGAGATAAAAATAGATATTTAATTCTACTGTAGAACTAATTTTTTGTCTAATAAAGAAGAGCAAATACAAGAAGATCCAAAACGGTATTTTTCCAAAAAATATCTCTTTATTTCTATTGGGTTAAGTGTAGCAACAATGGCATTTGTCATTTGGCTAACCTACACACCTGGAGTGTTGACTCATCTTAAGGCGAAGCGGCTTCCCGGTATCATTATCGCAATCGTGGTTTCTTTTATGCGATTGGGATTTTCGGCTGCAAAGATCAGGTATTTATCCGAAAAAGCACTTGATTGGATGGCATCTTTCAGGGTAATGCTGAGCTGGGACTTTACCTCCTCAATTACGCCATCAGTTGTAGGTGGAGCTCCAATGGCTACTTATGCATTGACCAAAGAGGGGTTTAGTTTTGGACAATCTTCGGCCATTATGCTTTATAGCCTGCTCCTTGATCAGCTATGGTTCGCAATGGCTGTACCGATTCTATTAATTTCAGGGATTTTCTTCGAGGTCGTGCCCAATAATACGGGATTTATCGGTCATGCTTCCATGATGTTACTTTATATAGGCTTGCTAAGTTATGCAGGCTTGATGGCTTATGGAGTACTCAAAAATCCCAATGCTATTCGAAAAGTCGTAAACTGGTTATTCAAACTTCCATTTTTGCGAAAATGGAAAGATACCGTTGCAGGTGAAGTTGATAACTTGGTTGAATATGCCCACGAGCTCCGCAAGAAGCCGAAAAGTTTTTTACTCAAAGCATTTTTTCTGTCCACTATGTCGTGGTTATGCAGAATTGCGTTGCCGACAATCGTTGTACTTAGTTTGCTCCCGGCTGATGTGATTTTATCAGTCTTGCGAAGTTTAGCAATGAATCTGGCCTTCCTGATTATGCCTACCCCCGGCGGCAGTGGTGGGGTTGAGGGACTGTTCGCTATTTTCCAAGGGCCGCTTATGGATCGAAAAGCTTTTATAGGATTAGCTGTTTTTGCCTGGCGGGTAATTAGTTACTATATCAGTATTGGATTGGGAATGATGGCGACAACCTGGTACATCAATCGTTCTATGGTAGACACCCTGAGTGATGAGGCTGCAGAAGAAAAACTGGAGAGTGATTTACCATCCTAATATAAACGACTACTTATGCCTAAAGATCGAATACAGTATGTTTGTGGAGATTGTGGACACACTTCTACCAAATGGTTGGGGAACTGTCCCAATTGTGGCGCATGGCATACCTTTAAGGAGTTTAAAGTAGAGCGCAAGACAAAATCCGAGAAAGAACATAAAGGAAAAGTGGATGGGCTTGAAGATTCTCAACCTCCTCAAAAGCTCGATGATATTGATTCGGATTCCCAAGAGCGGTTCATGAGTAATATTCAGGAATTTGATCGTGTGTTGGGCGGTGGATTTGTCTCCGGTTCTTTTGTATTAATCGGCGGTGATCCCGGGATTGGAAAAAGTACACTCACACTGCAGATTGGGAAAGCGAATCCGGATTTGGAGATACTTTATTGTGCAGGAGAAGAGTCTGCGGGACAAATTAAACAGCGCGCAAAACGTTTGGGTGTTAGTTCAGATAACTTCTACATCTACACGGAGACTGATATAAATAAAGTACTAAAAGAAGCACAAAAGCTGGATCCGGATTTGTTGATCGTGGATTCTATTCAGACGGTGTATCGAACAGAACTATCAAGCATGGCCGGCAGTATTCAACAGGTCAAGGAGTGTGCTGCGTTGTTGCAGCAGCTGGCTAAAAAACAGGATATTACAACTTTGGTAATTGGTCACGTTACGAAAGAGGGGACTATCGCCGGTCCGCGCGTACTGGAACATATGGTGGATACCGTGCTGCAATTTGAAGGGGATAGCAATTACAACTACCGAATGTTGCGTAGTATCAAAAACCGGTTTGGCCCTGCGCAAGAAGTCGGTGTTTTTGAAATGAAAGAGTCGGGTTTGGAAGATGTGTTAAATCCATCCCAGCTGTTCCTTTCGGAATATAACAGCAAGGTGAGTGGCAATGCCGTAGTTTGCTCGATTGAGGGTTCTCGTCCGCTTTTGGTAGAGGTGCAGGCATTGGTGACGCCCAGTAACTATGGAACCCCTCAGCGTACGGCTACAGGCTTTGATCATCGCCGCTTATCTCTATTGCTTGCCGTTCTGGAAAAGCGTGGTGGATATCAGTTCTCCGGACAAGATGTATATCTAAATATAGCGGGAGGATTAAAAGTAAATGACCCGGCGGCTGATTTGGGGGTAACCATGGCGCTGGTATCCAGTTTCCTGGATAAACCCATCTCTAATAAAGTGGCGTTTTTGGGAGAGGTTGGTTTGGGAGGAGAAGTGCGCACGGTAAATAAAATTGATCACCGGCTTACCGAGATCAACAAATTGGGATTTGGTCATGCTATCATCCCTGAATCGAATGCCGTGCAGGATAGCAAAGACCTGGAAACCAGCGGTGTTGCAAATATTTCATCAGCGATAAAAAAAGCCCTTTAGCATTAACTAAAGAGCTTTTTAAAAATTACAAAAATATACTTAATACTGGTTACGCTCTCTTCTGCGTTGTTCACGGATACTTTTCTTCAAAGCCTCACGACGTTCTTTCGAGGGCTTGGTATACTGCTGATTCTCTTTATACTCGTTGAGAATTCGTGAACGTGCAACCAGTTTTTTGAACCGATTAACAGCTCGATCAATGCTTTCGTTATCTTTTACTTTAACTCCAACCATATATTGTAAATTATTTTACTTTCAATTCTCGGACGCGAAATATAAGGATTCTTTTGTAAATGTACATACTTAGAACAAAGAAAATTTGAGTATCATTTCTAATAAAGTTGGATGTCTATTCCTATTCCAAATTCCCAGCCAGAGCCGTACCATCTAAAATCATTTGACACGTTAATGCGCTTGGGTTCTCCATTCGGATATCGGTCTACTATTTCAGTGACGGTACCAAAATTACCATTAGAAAGTCGGTATCCTGTTGTAGCACGGAGTGACACCAAAGGTGTGAACTGCCATTCCAGTTCGAGATAAGGTTTAATCGAATCCGGAAATTGATCTTCAATTTCTCCGCCGACCACCTCATATTCCCGTTTGTAATCATTGACTGCAAAACGATTTAAGCTGACTCCACCTTTTAGGCGGTACTGATCATTGTTTATGAAGGCGCGGAAAATGCTGAATCCATATAAAAAGTCTACGGAGGAGTGAAATCCTCTAAAAAGTATAAAGTCAATACCAATTGGATATTGATCATATTCGTAAATCGACAAACTAATACCTTGTGATTGAGCGTAATCTTGGCTGACGCTATTGAGTTGGAAATTATGGTGGCCATTCAGATGAATTCCGAGACGGGCATTGGGTATCATATCATCTTCAACGACTTGCGCCTGCACAATGGTAAAACCCATTAACAAAATGATTGAGAGGAATATTGAGCGCATTGGTACTAAAGATTAAAGATGACGTTGAATGTCAACGTACCAACTGAGTTTTCATCCGAAAAATTATACCGAAGGCGATATTGTGGTTTGGCTGTAATAGAGAATGATTTGCCAATGTTAAACTTTGTATCCAAGCCCAGCTGTGGTCCAGCAACGAAGCCGTCAAATCCCTGTCGTAAGTTTCCTGACGAGACCGGTGGTTGATAGTCCCCGATTCCTGCTAATATCCCGATATTGGGCATGAATGTAATATTTTCAGAAACTGAGAGTGGTTTGTACAATGATGATAAACCAAGTATGGAGGTTAAGGCAGGATCGGTTAAACTTTGATAATTTTCGAGGTTTAAATTAAAACTTTGATAAGCAGAAATTTCATTTCGGAGTAGTAAGCCATTATTCCAGTGATTTGTTTGTCCCACTGTGATTCCAACATTAAGAATAGAAAGTTGTATGCTGCGACCACCTACTAATCCTCCTGTTTCAGTGTTTAACAATTCGGTGTGCAGGTTTAGATCATATCGGTTGTTGAATCGATATCCAACAGCCGGACCAATAAGTTGCGTATCTTCAAAAATGCCGCCTTGCAGATATAGTGATTCTACCACCGGAGTGAAAAATCCTGGATCATCTTCATAAGTTGTTTGAGCTTGAGTGACGGAAGTAGTAGCAATTGTAAAAAGGAATAGTAAAGAGAGTAGAGCTGCTTTGTAGGGTTGCATAATGCGGTGTTAGGGAGTTAGCAACGTCTGATGATTAATTAATCAATATTATAATAAAAATAAGGGGGGGTAAAAACTTAATCCAACATTACCGGATTTTTGATGAATTCTTCAGGAATTTTTTTCTGATTAACACCTAGCCCAAACAGCGCGTAATCGTATTTAGCGGGATCTTGGGGATCCAGCAGCTGAAGCGCTTCAGTAAGTTCCTGTACCGCCCACCAGTCGTTATAGGTTCGGGAAAGAAGCCCCAGTGCCCGTGCTTGTCGTGCGACATGTACATCGAGAGGAATCATTAATTCTGATTGCGGTAAAAAGTTCATCAATCCCAAGTCTACGGGACTCTTATCTCGCACAGCCCATCGCAAAAAGAGATAGAGTCGCTTGCAGGAACTCTTTTTATCAGCATTGGATACGTGTTTGCGTGTGCGCTGCGGTGCTTCGGGATGCTGGGCAAAGAACTGCTCGTGAAAGACCGACATCAGCGGCCTGTTATTTTCATTAGCTTTTTGATAGCAATATGCCCAGAAATTCTCAAAAGAATTGTAATCCCGTAGAATGGTCTGCAGAATTTTCACCAGCCACTTCATATCGATAGGTTTGAAGGTACGGTGTTTGAATCCTTCGAAACGGTGAGCATCGCGGTCAGAAAAATTGGCAATAAAATCGGCGGGACGATTATCCATTCGGTCCAAAAAATCGCGCACTTTTCTAATAACCACATCACGACGTCCCCATGCCATGGTAGCTGCGAAAAATCCGGCTAAAAGCTGGTCTTCTTTTTGATTGAATGCGTGCATAAAAAGGATGGGATCATCATCGACATAATCGGGCTGTTCGATTTTTTCCACCCAGTTATCCAGAAAGGATTTAAGCTCTTTGATTTCATCGGGTGATCGTTTTTGAAGCTCTGGTGGCATTGGTGGTTTTTTTTGATAAGAAGTGTCATGCTGAACTTGTTTCAGCATCTAAAGGATAAGGTAATAAAGATCCTGAAACGAGTTCGGGATGACATAGAGTTATATCTGTAGTTCCTGCTGTCCTTTATCCAGATTCATCAGCTTTTCGGTAAGCTTGCGATTGGCTTTAGGAAAGGGGTAGTCTTTTAATTCATCAATAGCAATCCAGCGGATTTCCTGGCTCGATTTCGGTTTGGGGGTTCCATTCGCCAATTCACATAAATAAGCATGCAGTGTAATTTTAAAATGAGAATACGCATGGTCGAGCTTCATAAACGGTTTCGAAATTGAAACATCAATATCTAACTCTTCTTTAAGCTCGCGCTTTACAGTATATTCCACATCCTCGTCTTCTTCCTGCTTGCCGCCGGGAAACTCCCACATACCGCCCAGCATCGCATCGTCTGGTCGCAGGGCAATAAGAACTTCTTCAGCTTCATTCAACACAATACCCACGCCGATATTATGGTGCGGACGTTTCTTTGCGGATGATTTATAAGGGATCTCTTCGGTTTTTGCTGTTTTGTAGGCTACGCAATTTGCTTGGATGGGACATTTTTCACAATCAGGATTGGAAGGCGTGCAAATAGTTGCGCCTAATTCCATTACTGACTGATTAAAATCACCGGGTCGTTCTTCAGAAATGAGATCGTCAGCAGCATCTTGTATAGTATTTTTTGTGGATGTACTTCGAACATCATTTTCAATGCCGAGGTACCGACTTAGTACCCGAATCACATTTCCATCCACAACAGCGTGCTTTTTTTGATAAGCGATACTCAGTACTGCCGATGCCGTATAAGGTCCTACGCCTTTGAGTTCAGTGATGTCATCCCAGTTGTCAGGGACCTTGCCGTCGAACTCATCAACTACAAGCTTTGCCGAAGCATGTAAGTGTCGAGCGCGGCTGTAATATCCGAGCCCCTCCCACACTTTAAGCACTTCTTGTTGATCAGCCTCGGCCAGATCATGTACTGTGGGAAAGTGCTCCATAAAACGATTGAAATAGGGATTGGCCTGATCCACGCGGGTTTGCTGTAGCATAATCTCGGAGACCCATATTTTATAGGGATTATCACAGTCGCGCCAAGGCATCTCACGTTTGTTTTGATCGTACCAATCCAACAAAAGGTTTTGAAATGTACCCTTATCCAATGTTGTTACTTCCTAAAAATTAAAATGATCTGCGTTAATTGTCGGTTTGTTCGCTGCGGGGATTCTCAACAACATTAATAGTGATGTCAGTCGATTTTGCCGCCCCATACTGATCGGTTGCAATTACACGGAATTCATTCTTTCCTATTTGGCGCGGAGTAGGGGACCACGTAAATTCTCCCGTTTTTTCATTAATAGATGCACCTTCGGGCAAGTCTACGCCCAGATATCGAACCAGCTCTCTGTCGGTACCGTCAGGATCGGTTGCTTTAATGGGTAATGAGAATTCTTCATTGATGGGGATACTTATCGTTCGTATAGGAGCAAACCGCGGCGGTGAATTAAATGATGTGACTTCAACTTCAATACTTGTGCTGTCCGTTTTACCACTGTTAGTTGATGCGATAATTTTAATGCGATGATTGCCAACATCGTCGGCCGTAGGTTGCCAATAAAAACTCTGTCCCCGTATTTCGGCATGTGTTATATTATTAGACTGATAAGAAATCTGTACTGCATTTGCAGGAATATCCTGCTCAAATCTGATGGGAAACAACAGCGATTTTGTATGTGGAACTACCTGGTTGGAAATATCTTTTAAAGCAATTTCACCGGAGTATGTTTCGCTTAACTCTGTACTTACATCATTGTCAGAACCACCGGGCACCGACGTTATTATTCGGCTAAGCTTATTATATTCTGAAATCCATAGATTACCGTCTGTTACTGTAAAGTAGTTCCCGGCGTCTTTGTCTTCTTTCCATAAGTTGGGGCTTCTATTTTGATATGAGGTCCATACTCTGTTAGAACTTCCTTGAATAATGAGCCAGTTTTTCCAAGACTCTATTTTAACTACGGGTTCGTTAATACCGCCAAGTTGTGATGTATTGCCAGACCTGTCGAACTCGTATATATTACCATCATTGTCTGAGCCGTAAACGGTGTTATCAATCGAAAATATCTTACTGATATTTTCGGATAGCTTCAGCTCTTTTGCCAGCGTTAGTTGTTCATCCTCATAATCAAAATCATAGAGTTTTTGGCTGGATGAAAGTGCAAAAAGCTGATCGTTCGAGGTTTCGAGATCAATAATGTTTTCTCTACTCAAGCGGGAACGCTCTATATAATCCATGGTAGAATCAACTGCAGCAGGTGTACGAAGCGAAAGTTTTCCAAGTCCTTTATTACCGAGAGCCACATACAGATTGTTGTCGATCCGTTTAGCGTCTCGGGGATTAGCAGGCAACAGCGTGGAGGAATAAACTCCCATTACCGAAGTAGGTTCCAGCACAGTTAGCCGGCGGCTGTCGCCCCAAAGGTAAGCGAATCGAATATCTGCCGTCATCGTATTTCCCCGTTGTTCCATGCCGGTGGATGAGTAGAGCCATTGCAGGGTATCCTGCTGAGTGCGAAATACAGCCATTCCTTCGCTGTCAGACAGAACATAAACATGGGCAGCTGAACTACCTACCGTTATGGTTGATGGAATTTCTAATACATAAGAGAAATCTTTTTGCAGGGTCGGTTGCCCCTGAACATTTATCGCAATACAAAAGATTAATCCGACAAAAAAAGTGAATAGTTTGTTATTCATAAATTTATAGCCAGTGATGTTTTTGATACCAGTGGATGGTACGCGAAATCCCTTCGCCCAGTGAGTATTGTGGGGTATAGCCGAGTTCGCGGTGTGCCTTTTCGTGAGAGCACGTCCATTCTAAAATTAATTCCTTTGCTTTTTCCTTGTTAAGAACGGGATACATCCCAAAAAATGATGCAGCTTTTTCAACCGTGGCCGCGATAGTTTTTACAAGCTTGGGCTTTACATAAATGGGTAACGTTTTTTTACCTAAAACTTTAGAAGTAGTTCCACGAATTTGATTCCAGGTGTGAATTTCCGGCCCGGATATGAAATACGTATGAACTCCTTTGGCGGTCTGATCCACGGCTTTTAAAATCCCATTAATTACATCGCCCACATAAATCATTGAAATTTTGGGATGTTCACCATCGCCAATAATGGGACATATCCGTTTATTGACCATCTTAAAGAAGCTGTAAATCTGATCTTCGCGCGGACCATAAACAGCGGGTGGACGCAAGATAGTAATAGAGGTATTTTCATTTGATACCTCGTGAATAACTTCCTCCATCTCTTTTTTAGATTTCCCATAATTACTTATAGGATTCATCGGCTTGTCTTCGGTAACAGGTCCGTTTTCGCTGGGGCCAGCCGCAGCCAAAGATGAAAGGACGATTATTTTGGGTACGCCTTCTTTTTGGGCGATACGGAGGAGATTTTCAGTGGCATCCACATTGGCATGTTTAAGCTCTTCGTACGAAGGTGCTTTTACACGTCCGGCAATATGAAAAATCACATCTACATCCTTGATTGCTTTTTTAAGCACAGGCAGATCATCCAAATCACCGTGAACACGAGTAAAATCCTTGTCCTTAAGCCATTTTTCATTGTTGCGAATGAGGCATCGTACCTCAGCATAGTCGTCAGAATCAATTAACGTATCGGCCAGGTGACTTCCAATAAAACCTGTGCCGCCGGTTACGAAGGCTTTCATCAAATTTTGTATATTTGGGGCCTAAATTAAACTGTGATCGTCAAAACATCTCAAGTTTAAAACAGTTATTAAGATACAAATATCAAAGATGTATTGGAAAATTTATGAAAGAACTTAGAGTTGCCATCTTTACCGGGAATTACAACCACATTCAGGATGGTGTTTCGTTGACTCTGAATAGGTTGGTTGGGTTTTTAGAAGAAAAAGGCATCCCAGTAATTATTTTTGGCCCCACCGTTGATGAGCCGGCCATTGATCATGAAGGAGAATTTGTGTCCGTGCCCTCGGTTCCGGTTCCGGGACGATCAGAATATCGTATTACGGTTGGATTTCCCGAAAAAGCTCAGCGGAGACTTCGAGAGTTTGAGCCTACGCTTATTCATTTAGCTACGCCCGATGTGTTGGGATTTCGTGCCATGCGGTGGGCTCAGGCCAATAATATCCAGCTTGTAGCCTCGTATCATACTCATTTTACCAGTTATTTGAAGTATTATAATCTGGATATGTTGGAACTGCTGGGTTGGAAATATATTGGCTGGTTCTATAGTCAGTGCAAACATATCTACGTACCGTCGCCTTCGATGGCTGATGAGCTTAATGAGGAAGGCATTGATGAGGGTATCCGGATTTGGGCTCGCGGCGTAAATACTAATCAGTTTAACCCTGATTTCAGGGATATGGAATGGCGCCGGTCGGTTGGCTTTGACGATGACGATAAAGTTGTAACTTTTGTTTCTCGATTGGTTTGGGAAAAAAATCTCCAAACTTTTGTTGATACCGTGAAGCGATTGCAGCAAGATCATTCCAATATTAGAGCAATGATTGTGGGTGACGGTCCGGCCAAGAAGGAGCTCGAACATATGTTGCCCGAAGCACATTTTACCGGATTTATTACCGGTGATGAATTGAGTCGCGCCTATGCCAGCAGTGATGTGTTTCTGTTTCCGTCTGAAACTGAAACCTTTGGAAACGTAACGCTCGAAGCGATGTCGAGTGGACTTCCGTGCGTTGTTGCTGATGCTACGGGAAGCCGGTCGCTGGTCGAATCAGGGGTAAACGGATTTTTGGCTGCTCCCCGTGATACACAGGGATTTGCGGAACGCGTGGCTGATATTGCAAACGATCAAGAGCTTTGGAATCAAATGAGTAAAGCAGCGCGTCAAAAAGCGCTGGCCTATTCTTGGGAAAATGTAAACAATAAGTTATTGGATAATTACCGGGAAGCTCTCAACGAACCTCAACCCACCCTCAAATTTTAGTTAAATTTTTTGACCGTGCGAATTTTATACGTTTCTCATACACATCCGCCGGAAGGGGAAATCCTTGAAAATGTTGGCGGTATGCAGCGTGTAAGTCAGCAGTTGATAAACGAACTCAGGCGCAAAGATGAAGTGGAAGTTATTACAGATACAATTAACGTATCTGAAGATGGTAAAATAGCTTTACATACTTCTGCCTTTCTTTTTAGAAACTTGTTTGAACTACCCCATAAGGTTCGTGAATACAATGCCGATGTAGTGGTATTTTCTTCGATGGTAACGGCCAGTCTAGCCTACTTTATTCGGGATAAAGTTTCAGTACCTATGATTACGATTAATCATGGTCGTGATGTCACTCTGCCTGTTAAAATTTATCAATGGTTTGTGCCAAAGATTTTTAAAAATCTTGACGGTGTTATTTCTGTTTCTCGAGCAACGCGGGAAGAATGTATCAAGCGGGGAATGGATCCGGAAAAAGGAGTCGCATTGCCGAACGGGTTTGATTTTAAAAAGCTGAACAATTTTCCAGATAAAAAAGAATCCCGAAATCGATTGCAACAAAACTTTCGCATACCATTGGAAAATAAGTTTATGCTACTTACGGTTGGGCGAAAAGTTAAACGCAAAGGACATGAATGGTTTATACGCGAAGTAATGCCCAAGTTGGAGGATAATATCGTTTATGTAACGGTGGGAGATGGACCGGAGTTTGATAATATTAATGAGGCAGTTGATCAATCAGAATACCAAGATCAAATTTTCTTGCTGGGACGACAACCTGATGAGGTATTGAATCAGGCTTATGCAGCAGCCGACCTCTTTGTGATGCCAAACATTCCGGTAGAAGGCGATATGGAAGGATTTGGGATTGTGTTGCTCGAAGCAAACATGGCACGAACCCCTGCTGTAGCTGCTGATCTGGAAGGTATAAAGGATGTAATTGCCCAGGGTGAAAACGGATATCGGGTGCCAACTCGTGATGCTGACCAATTTGCTGAAACAGTAAATAGTATTCTTTCTAATAATTTGGAACAATTTTCGAAGCAAACGCGTAGTTATGTGCAAGAGCAATTTAGCTGGAAGCATGTAGCAGAACAGTATATTGACTTTTTTCAAACTATAATCAACAGATATACTCCAGGGAACCCCAATTAATATTATCTTATTGATAATTTGATTGATGGTTAATATGGAAGTATATTTGCAACGATAAGCACTTTTTTAAAAGCCGAAAAATGGAACGAATGGCTGATTCTAAATCAGATGTAAAATCAAACGATATTTTTGCCAAGGCTTACGATTTTACCAAAGCCGAGGAAATAAAATCCGAGGGTCTTTATCCCTACTTTAAGCCTCTCCAAGCTACCGACGGTACAACAGTTCAGATTGACGGTCGCGAAGTTATTATGGCCGGTTCTAATAACTACTTGGGATTGACAAATGATCCCCGTGTTATTGAGGCTGCTACTGAGGTTTTAAAGGTTTATGGAACGGGTTGTACGGGTTCCCGATATTTGAATGGTACGCTTGATTTGCATATCGAGCTTGAAGAGAAATTAGCAGAGTTTATGCGCAAGGATTCCTGTGTGTTGTTTAGCACGGGATATCAAACCAATGAAGGTGCGATTCAGACTATTGCAGGTCGTAAAGATGTGATCTTTTCTGATAAAGATAATCATGCCTGTATTGTAACGGGTACACTTGTTTCGAATGCCAAGACGATGCGTTTTCAGCATAATGATATGGAACAGCTGGAGATGTTGATGGACCGGGCTGACGAAAATGCCGGTAAAATTATTGTTAGTGATGGTGTGTTCTCGATGTCGGGGACCATCGCAAATGTTCCGGACCTTGTTCGATTGAAGAATAAATTTGATGCTCGGCTGTATCTCGATGATGCCCACGCTATTGGTGTAATTGGTGAGGGTGGCCGTGGCTCGGCTTCAACATTTGATTTACTGGATGAGGTCGACTTGGTTAGTGGAACATTTTCAAAATCATTTGCTTCGCTTGGTGGATTTCTGGTCGGTGATCATGAAGTAATTGAATATATTAGACACAATTCGCCCGCACATATTTTCAGTGCGTCTATGCCTCCTGCGAATGTAGCAACGGTTCTTAAAGCGCTTGAAATATTACAGGATGAAACTTGGCGCTTGGAGCGATTGGATGAGATTTCCAATTATATGCGGGAATCGCTTCGCGATATGGGCTTTAACGTTTGGAGCAGCCAAACGCCAATTATTCCGGTGGTAATTGGTGAAATGATGGACTGCTTTAAGTTTTGGAAAGGTCTTTTCGAAGCTGGTGTTTATGTGAATGCAGTGGTTCCTCCCGGAGTACCACGCGGTCAATCACTGGTCCGTACAAGCTACATGGCAACTCATACGGATGACCATTTGGATCGAATTCTTGAGGCCTTCCGCAAAGTGGGTATTCAGCAAGGTATTATTGATCAGAATGGTCACTCACTTCTCGAAATGGATTAAGTTGTGAAAACCACTCAGCGAATAAATGGTATTACGCTTGCCACTACTAAAAAAGAGCGTAAGCAATTTATAAACTTTCCTTATCAGCACTATGCTGATGATGAGAACTGGATCCCTCCATTAAAAATGGAGCAAAAAAAGCTCATCGATACTGAAAATAATCCATTTTATAAAAATGGTGATATTGCTCTGTTTTTAGCCGAGCAGGACGGCAAACCCTGTGGAAGAATAGCCGCTATACAGGATCGTCGCTATAATGAGCATCACAATAACAAGACCGGCTTTTTTGGGTTCTTTGAATGTATCAATGATCAGTCGGTGGCCAATCTTTTATTCAAGGTTGCAGGCGACTGGCTAAAGCAGCGTGGACATACGGACGTTTTGGGTCCGGCAAATCCGAGCATGATGGATGAGATCGGTGTTTTGGTCGATGGTTTTGAATACGAGCCCAGTTTTATGATGCCGTATCACAAGCCTTACTATGATAATTTGATTACCACTGCCGGACTTGAAAAGGAAATGGATATGTATGCCTTTCGGGTAACTCAGGCTACTGTAACCCTTGACCGTATTTATCGCGCTGAGGAGATTGTCCGCCGGCGCCTGCCTAAACTCAAGATCCGCGAGATTGATACCAAAAATCTTGATCAAGAGGTGGAAATTGTGAGAAATATATTTAACCAGGCTTGGTCACAAAATTGGGGTTTTATTCCGCTCTCAAAAGAAGAGTTGGAAGAACTGGCCAAAGATCTAAAACTTATTCTGGATCCTAAAGTGGCCCATGTCGCCGAAATCGACGGTGAGCCCGTAGCCTTTTCAATTGCCCTTCCGGATTTAAATCAGGCTTTAAAGCATACCGACGGCACGTTGTTTCCAACCGGAATTTTTAAACTGCTTTGGCACCGTCGAAATATTGATCAAATTCGTACAGCCTTAATGGGGGTTGTTCCTGAATACCAAGGCAAAGGTATTGATGCTTTGCTTCATAAAGAGGCGATAATTAACGGCAGGGAAGTCGGTTATAATTCGTCTGAGTTGAGTTGGGTTTTAGAATCCAATAAAAATATGATTAGGGTTGCCGAAAAGTTGGGTGCCAATATTGAAAAGACCTATAGGATGTACCAGAAGGATTTATAGCATCAATTTCAGCTCTCCTGTGGATCTATGGTGATCTGATTCGGAGCAAATTTTACAGTCTTCCCAGACTCCGAAATTTCCGAAAAATTTCCTACCTTTGAATGCCTGCGCAGAACATACTTTCTGTGGCATTGAAAAGAATTTCTGACTAAAAAATCGAGTATTATGAGCAACTATCGTATTGAAACCGATTCAATGGGAGAAGTTAAAGTGCCAAAAGATGCTTATTACGGTGCACAAACCCAGCGCGCTGTTGACAATTTTCCGGTAAGTGGTGTAAGATTCAGCCGAGGATTTATTGAGGCACTTGGATTGGTTAAGAAAAATGCTGCAAAAGTAAATGCGGATTTGGGTGAACTTGACAAAGGTATTGTAGAGGCAATTCAAAAAGCGGCATCGGAGGTAGCAGAAGGTAGATTTGACGAGGATTTTCCCATCGATATTTTCCAGACGGGATCGGGGACATCCACCAATATGAACGCCAACGAAATTATTGCAAAACGGGCGAATGAGCTTAAGGCAGATAATATTAATACCGATATACATCCCAATGATCATGTGAATTATGGACAGAGTTCCAACGATGTTATTCCAACCTCAATTCGTATTGCAGCTATATTAGCTGTAGAGAACAATTTAATTCCTGCTCTCGAACATCTGAAAAAAGCATTCAAGGAAAAGGGCGAAGAATTTGCTGATGTTGTGAAAACAGGCCGCACGCATCTTATGGATGCCATGCCGGTAACAATTAAACAGGAATTTAACGGATATGCACGGCAGATGGAACTTGGGGTTGAGCGATTAGAATCAGCATTGGACCGAGTAACTGAACTTCCGCAGGGTGGAACAGCAGTGGGAACGGGATTAAATACCAATCCCAATTTTGGTGCAGAAATGGCCAAAGCTCTATCCGAAGAAGTTGATGCCGATTTAAGTGAAGCCCAAAACCATTTTGAAGCTCAGGCAACGGTTGATGCGCCTGCGGAATTAAGCAGTCAGTTAAAAACTATTGCTACCGGATTAATGAAAATTGGTAATGACCTTCGGTGGATGAATTCCGGTCCCAACAGTGGAATCGGAGAAATTCATCTTGAAGCACTGCAGCCGGGTTCATCAATCATGCCGGGCAAAATAAATCCTGTAATTGAAGAATCTGTTACAATGGTTTGTGCTCAGGTTATTGGTAACGATTCGACTATTACGGTAGCTGGCCAATCAGGGAACTTTGAATTGAACGTTATGCTGCCGGTTGTTGCTCATAATTTATTAGAATCAATCAATATTTTAGGAAATGCTGTGCGCAACCTGGCGGACCGATCTGTTTCTCGATTGAGTGTAAATAAGGAGCGTGTTGCTGATATGGTTGGACGAAATCCCGTGTTGGTAACAGCCTTGAATCCGCTGATTGGATACGATAAAGCAGCAAAAATTGCAAAAAAAGCATTTGCTGAAAATCGTCCGGTTAAAGAGGTGGCGCGTGAGATGACAGACTTAAGTGATGAAGAACTGGATCAGGCATTAGATCCCATTAAAATGACAAAAGGCGGTTTTATGGAGTAGGCTTTTACAATAACTATCTGAAAATAATTTATACTGCTGCAAAAGTTTTAACTGAAACCGGATATTATGGCACCTACAAAGACAAAAAAGGAGAAGAAATCGTCAGATATGTCTTACTCTCAAGAGCAGAAGAAAGAAATCTTAAGCGACTATAAATTAGCTTTTAAAAGTCGAGAAGCTTCTTATTTGGGACGCAAGGAAACACTGACCGGTAAGGCAAAGTTTGGCATTTTTGGTGATGGTAAGGAGATGCCGCAGATTGCAATGGCAAAATATTTTAAGGAGGGAGATTTCCGTGCCGGCTACTACCGTGATCAAACTTTTATGATGGCCATCGATCAGGTTACGGTGCAGCAGTTCTTTGCCCAACTCTATGCCCATGCGAATGTTGAGGAAGAGCCTCATTCCGGCGGACGTCAGATGAATGCGCATTTTAGCACGCGAAGTCTAAATAAAGATGGTAGTTGGAAAGATCTGACCGAGATGAAAAATACGTCGCCGGATCTTTCTCCCACTGCAGGCCAAATGTCGCGTTTATTGGGATTGGCCGAAGCCTCAAAAGTATATCGTAATCATGATTCGCTTTTGGAACAAGAAGAATTTCAAAAATTTTCGGATGGGGGGAATGAAGTTGCATGGGGTACTATCGGGGATGCTAGTACTTCCGAAGGTGTTTTCTGGGAAACTATCAATGCGGCCGGGGTCATGCAGGTGCCCTTGGTAATGTCGGTCTGGGATGACGGTTATGGTATTTCGGTGCCGCGGAAATATCAGACGACAAAAGAAAGTATTTCTGAAGTTCTAAAGGGTTTCCAGCGAACGGATGAGCAGGAGGGCATTGAGATCTTGAAAGTAAATGCCTGGGATTATCCAGCTCTTATGGAGACTTACGAAAAAGCTGCACAGATAGCTCGCGAAGAACATGTACCTGTGTTAGTTCATGTTAAGGAAGTAACACAGCCGCAGGGTCACTCTACTTCTGGGTCGCATGAGCGTTATAAGTCTGATGAGCGCTTGGAATGGGAGGAGGAATATTGCTGTCTCAACAAGACCCGAAGTTGGATGATCGAAGAGGATATCGCTTCGGAAGAGGAGATTGAGGCAATTGAAAAAGAAGCTGAACAAGAAGTTAAAGAAGCTCAGAAAGCGGCTTGGAACTCATTTAAATCAGAACTAAAGGAAGAGCTTGAAACGGTAACAGCACTAATTGAAGATCTGGCTTCTGAGAGTAGTAAGCCCGAGGAGCTGAAGAAATTAATAAAGGATATGAAGGCTCCCATTGTACCGATGCGAAAATACATCGTTTCGGGAGTTCGTAAAGCATTGCGATTAACGCGGGAGGAAAATACTTCTTCACGCGAAAAACTGAAGCAGTGGCTGGAAGAAAGTAAAGAGGCCAATAGCTATCGCTATGACAGCCACTTGTATAGCGAAGGTGAGCAGTCTCCATTGAATATAGAAGAAACCCCACCTGTGTACAGTGATGATCCGAAAAGTGTGGATGGACGAGTAGTATTGCGTGATAATTTTGACAGGTTGTTCGAAAAATATCCAGAAACGCTGGTTTTTGGTGAAGATACCGGAAAGCTGGGCGATGTAAATAAGGGACTCGAAAACATGCAGGACAAATATGGGGAACTTCGCGTAAGTGATACCGGTATTCGTGAAGCTACCATTCTCGGTCAGGGTATTGGCATGGCATTACGTGGACTGCGACCCATTGCTGAAATCCAGTATTTGGATTATCTGCTCTACTGCTTCCAGGGATTGAGCGACGATCTTGCCACCATTCGCTATCGAAGTATGGGCGGACAAAAGGCGCCCCTTATTGTGCGAACGCGCGGTCATCGCCTCGAAGGAATTTGGCATACCGGATCGCCCATGGGGATGATTATCAACGGAATCAGGGGTGTGCATGTTTGTGTACCACGCAATTTGACCGATGCTGCGGGAATGTATAACACGCTGCTTCAAGGGGATGATCCGGCACTGATGATAGAACCGCTTAACGCCTATCGATTGAAAGAAGATCTGCCAGAAAATATTGGGGAATTTACAGTACCGCTTGGTATTCCTAAAGTGGTTTCTGAAGGTACAGATATCACAATCGTTTCGTACGGATCTACCTGTAATATTTGTGAAGATGTACTGCCGGAATTAAAAGAGGTTGGGATATCTGCTGAACTGATTGATGTGCGAACATTGTTACCATTCGATCGCAATCATGATATTGTGGAATCCCTCGAAAAAACCAATCGCATTTTGTTTGTGGATGAGGATGTCCCCGGAGGTGCTTCAGCTTTTATGATGAATAAGGTGATTCAGGATCAAAAAGGATATTACTATCTGGATTCTGAACCTCAGTGCCTGACGGCTAAAGAGCACCGTGCTGCATATGGCTCTGACGGAGACTACTTCTCGAAGCCTAACCAAGAAGATATCTTTGAGGCGGTTTATGCCCTGATGAGTGAAGCTAATCCGGCCAAATATCCACCGATCTATGAATAAAAACAGAAAGAATCTGTCATAAATAAAATATCAATCTATATCTTTCTGTAACAAGAGTTGGTCTTGTCCATTACGGACTGCAATGTACATATCACGTAGACCATCATTGTTAAAATCAGCGATTTCTAGATCTAAAACAAGGGGATTGTAATTGTCGGGCAACCAATCGGCGGTTTGATCTGAAAAATATCCACTCCCATTGTTAATAAGTATTCGCAAACCTCCATTGTAGTTACCAACGATCAAATCAAGATCACCATCATTATCTAAATCTTTTAGTTCGGCGTCATATGTGTTGGTTGTAATTGCTGGTAATCGGTCAGAGGTTTGATCTGAGAAAAATCCCTGTCCGTTATTAATCAAGATACGATCTTGGGGATTAGAATTTTCCTGGAATCCAGTATTGCCGAAATAGATATCGAGGTCGCCGTCTTGGTCGAGATCAGCAAGTGCAACGTGTTGACTTTCCTCAATGCCATTAATATAGGGAATGCGATTCCCGGATTGGTTAGAGTAAAAGCCCGAACCGGTGTTAATAAGCATGGTGTTAGGCCCCTCATTTGCTGTTAATAAATCAGGCAGATTATTACCGGTGATATCACCAACCGCAATATCAAATGTAGCATCCAGGATTTGTGGAAGGCGCTGTGCAGTTTGATTATTGAAAAAAGCATTTCCGCTGTTTTCGAGCAGGATATTTTGCCCACGATTTCCGATAAATAAATCCATTGATCCATCATTATCGAAATCGAGCGATTTTGCGGAGGTAAAATTGCCGGCTACCGGAATTCGGTTCGACAAATCCGAGAAGACCCCCAAGCCGTTATTAATTGCAAGCTCGCTGGATTGATTTTGTTCACTTGGGAAGAAGAGATCGATATTCCCGTCAGTATTGAAATCAGCGATGGCAATATCTTGTGAATTTAAATTTTGTGTTGCCAAACGATCGGAGGTTTGATTGCTAAACAGGCCGTTACCATTGTTTATGAGAATCTTGTTGCTTTGAAGCCCAATAGCCAAGACAAGATCGGAATTGCCATCATTATTAATATCAATGGCTTTAGCAGCGTTTGTTTGAAGGTTTAGCCCATCAGGGAGATTAGAAGAGCTTACGTTTTCGAAATAGGGCGTTTCATCACCAGGGTCAGTTCCTCCATTCCCATCATCCGGGGCATTCAAATTCCATCCACATGCACTGACTAAAAATCCTGTAATAAGAAGAAGTATAATTGGATATCTCATGATTATAAAGGTAATTACTTCTCCGGATTTTCGCTAAAAACTTCTTTCAGGATTAGAATAGAACTGGAAAATAATTACAGGATCAGAATATCGATAATAACAAATGCCCAGATGACAGGCAGATAACCAAATGAGGCAAACATTAATTTTTTGGCGGAAGGCTTGTCACGATCTTTGGCGAAAATAAGCCCATAATATAGGAACACAATACTACTTAAAAGCCCCCCGATTAAGTAGATCCAACTATTCATTCCAATATGATACAGACCGTATGAGACCGGTAGTAAGGCAACTAAACATCCCACAATTAAAATTGTTGCTTTAATTCCTTTGGGATCATTTTTGGGAAGCATCTGAAAACCTGCGTTGCTATAGTCATCTTTGCAGACCCAGGCAATAGCCATTACGTGGGGAATTTGCCATAGAAATACGATGCTAAACAGCAGCCACATGCCAGTACTTCCCAGATGGCCTGTGGCAGCGGCCCAGCCACCTACTGGGGGTAGTGCCCCAGGTATTGCGCCAATGAATACGTTAGCAACCGAAATACGCTTCATAGGCGTATAAACTCCCAAGTAGATAAGGGTCGTCAGTAGTGAGACTAATCCCGCAACGGCATTAACAGCAAGTAGTAAATAAAGTAGTCCAAGGGTGATTAATGTGAGGGAAAATAATACGCTTTTCTTGGGTGATATTTTACTTGCAGGAACAGGACGTTTCTGGGTCCGTTTCATTTTGCCGTCGTATCGCCATTCCAGAAATTGATTATGTGCTGCTGTGCCAGATGCGATTAGCCAAGTTCCGAGAGTGGCGTGAATAAGAGTGATGTAATCAATTTGTCCGGCTGATCCCAATACAAATCCGATCAGCATGCTTGCTAATACCGTAAGGGTAATACCCGGCTTGGTAAGCTCATAGTAAGCCGCTATTTGTTGGGTATCAAAAAGCTTAGAAAGGGAATATTCTGTTGTTGATTTCATTGTCGAATCCGTATTTTTATCAGATGCAAATGTACTGATTTATATTCAAAATTGTTACCCCTCTGAGAGTGTAAATTTTGTTTTGGATGGATTATTTGGGAAGATTTCTAGCAGTATCATTAATATTTTGCACAAAACACTATATTCAGCTGAGCATCCGTTTGAGGTATACAAAAGGAAGGTTCCTTTACAAACCAGAAGGTAGACTAATAAAAAAAGCCGATCGAGAATCCGATCGGCTTTTAGTATTTATAATAGTATGAATCGTATTCTTAGAAAGCAGGCATAACATTAGCACGGAATAGGGTATCCAAAAGTGTAAGTCCCACTAACAGTCCAAAAAAGGCTAACCCTGCCACCAACAGTATGGAATTAAATCGTTCATCCCAGTAAAGATTCATAAAGAATAGTGCAACCAGTCCTGCTTTAACGACAGCGATACCCATTGCTGTGATGATATTCCATGGAGCGGGTATGTGGATATAATTTACTCCAACGGTAAGTATTGTTAGCATCAGCAATGCGGCCGCAACGCCAAGTAAAGTTTTATCTGTGGATATATGATGTCCGCTCATGAGCTGTAAAATATTTTGAGTTATTATTCAATTAGATAGAACAGGGGAAAGAGGAAAATCCAAATGATATCAACGAGGTGCCAATATAGACCCGTAATTTCAATGGGGGTGTAGTACTCACTGTCAAAATGGTTTTTCAATGATCTCCAGAGTAACCAACCCATTAATCCCATTCCAATTAACACGTGAATACCGTGTAAGCCAGTCATCAGATAGTACAGGCTAAAGAATACGTTCGCCTTTTCATGTGCAATACCTCCGAAGTCATAGAACTGCCCGGGGAAAATACCCAGCTCAAACTTGTGGGTCCATTCAAAGTATTTGATAACCATAAACACGGCGGCAAGAGCCAGTGTAATTCCCAGGTTAATGGCGATATTCTTTTTCTGGTTTAGCTGAGCCGACTTGATGGCCATAGCAACGGTTAAACTACTCCCAATAAGTACTACGGTGTTAACGCCGCCCCAAAAAGTGTTAAGCTCTGTTGAAGCCTGTGTAAATAGATCCGGGTACCATAATCGGAATACGATATAGGCAGCAAAAAGTCCGCCGAACATCAGAATTTCTGTTACCAAAAATATCCACATTCCCATTTTTGCAGTCTGGAACTGCTGTTCGGCATCCACAAAATGATGCTGAAAAAATCGTGAATGTGTTGTGGAAGATGAATGATCTGCCATAATCAGTAATTAATGATTTTCAGGTTAATACGTTGTTACTCAGCGTTAATTTCTTTGCCATCGCTTGTTACTTCGAGATCGCTTTCCTGGCCGTGTCCGTCGGTCGGAGATTCTGCTAAGCCTAACTGAAATTCTTCCATTGGCTTGTGATAATCATAAGGACCGTTAATTATCACGGGTATATGATGGAAGTTGTGTAGTGGCGGTCGTGTATTTATTTGCCATTCCATAGCACGACTTCCCCATGGATTTGCGGTAGCTTTTTGCCCACCAAAGAGTGATTTAACCAAATAGTAGAACACCATTAGAAAGCCAAGCCCCAGAATAAATGATCCTATAGTGGAAACCTGATGGAACGGCTGAAACTGTTCGATATAGTTGAAATAACGTCGTGGCATTCCTTGAGATCCCATTACAAACTGGGGAAGGAATGTGACATTAAATCCTACGAAGATAATTCCACAGGCAATTTTTGCCATTGTTTCATTGTACATTCGGCCGGTGATTTTAGGCCACCAGTAGTGCAGGCCGGCTAAGAATGCCATCACCATACCGCCTACCATTACAAAGTGAAAGTGTGCTACTACGTAATAGGTATCGTGCAGGTGAACATCCAGGGCAATTGATCCAAGTACAATACCAGTAAGACCACCTACTAAAAAGAGGAAGAAAAATCCGAATATATATAATAGCGGTGATTTTAAATCAATCGAACCTTTATACAGGGTTGCGGTCCAGTTGAACATTTTAATTCCTGTTGGAATACCCACCAAGAAGGTCAGGAATGAAAAGACCATAGAAGCTAATGATGCCTGACCGGATACGAACATGTGGTGTCCCCAGACGAGGAATCCGATAAAGGCAATGGCTAATGATGATAGTGCAATAGCCCAGTATCCAAAAATATGCTTACGGGAGAACGTAGTTATAATTTCTGAGACTACACCAAAGCCCGGAACAATCATAATGTATACCGCAGGATGACTGTAAAACCAGAAAAAGTGTTGAAAAAGTACCGGGTCGCCGCCCATTGCAGGGTCAAAAATTCCAATTCCCAGAATGCGTTCCATTCCAACAAGTGCAAGGGTTATCGCAAGTACTGGAGTAGCCAAAATTTGGATGATACTCGTTGCGTAAAGTCCCCAGCAGAAAAGAGGCAGTTTGTCCCAGGTTAGCCCCGGCGCACGCATTTTATGGATGGTAGTAATAAAGTTTACGCCGGTAAGAATAGAGGAAAATCCAATTACGAAGACCCCAAATACCATCGTTGTTACAGCACCGCCGGTAGTGGAGGAGTAAGGAGTATAAAAAGTCCACCCGGTATCAATTCCACCATTGAGAATGGAAAAGATAGCAATACCCGCTCCTGTTAAATAGAGATAGAAACTTAGCAAGTTAAGCCTGGGAAAGGCTACATCTTTGGCTCCAAGTTGCAGTGGCAAAATGAAGTTTCCAAGTGCTGCTGGTACTGAGGGTACAAGGAACAAGAATATCATTATTGCACCGTGCAGCGTAAATAACTGGTTGTAGGTATTTGCTTCAATAAAGGTCTTGGCAGGGGTCCAGAGTTCGGTCCGTACCAAAAGTGCCATTATGCCGCCAACGAAAAAGAAGAAGGTAATGGCTCCAAGGAACATGATGCCGATCTTCTTGTGATCGACCGTTGTTAGCCAAGACCACAGACCCGTTTCCTCATTTAAATAGTGCTTTTCAGGATTGTCATCGGGTTTGTACCGCTGGACCTGGATTTTTTTAGATGTAGAACTTGATTCTGCTGTATCCATATTACTTCAATGTTTTGATGTATTCGATAATCGCATTAATCTGCTCATCGTTAAGCTGTCCCTGGTAGGTATTCATAACTGCAGGGTATCCTTCAACGATTTTTGCATTAGGCTCCAGAATAGATTCGCGAAGATAGTTTTCATCTACCGTTACCGTTGAGCCATCTTCAAAATTTTGTTCACTGCCAAATTTTCCTTGCCAGGTGGGGCCGGTCATTTGGCTCCCATCCGTAGAGTGACATGTTGTACAGGCCCATTCCTGAGCCAATTGTTCTCCCCATTCTTCCGGAGCAAGATCTTCTGGTTTCGAACCACCCCCGGCATTCTCTGCAAGCCAGTTCTCAAATTCTTCTTCTTCATGTACAATAACTTCACCTAACATATCGGAGTGGCCATCACCACAATACTCAGTACAAAAGATGATTGATTCGCCGGGTTCGGGGGCATTAAACCACATTTCGGTGTATCGTCCTGGCACTACGTCTTGTTTTAAACGATAGTCTGGAACAAAAAAGGAATGAATAACATCTTTAGAACTCATGATTAGTTTTACCGGTCGGTCAGCAGGAACATGTAATTTGCCGGTTGATTGGGCACCATTTTCGTACTGAAATTGCCAGATCCACTTTTGAGCCGTTACGTTTACTTCATAGGCGTCATCAGGTACTACCGTTTGATTCATAAAGACCTGGTAACCCCATCCAAAAACAATAAGAACCAGTACTAAAGGAATTACAGACCACGTAACTTCCAGGGCATTGTTGTGAGTGATAAGTGGCGTTACCTCATCCTCAGATTTACGACGATATTTGTAGACAAAGTAGACTATTACAGCGATAAGTCCGATCGTCAAAATAAGACTGCTGCCGTGCACGAACCAGAAAAGGGCGTCGGTTTGTTCAGCCAGCGTAGATTTTGCCGGGGGTAAAAAGAAGTCTTTAATCGCGTCCATTCGTTTCTTTTATTTGCTTTTCATTATTAGAATGTCGGTGTCGCAACCACATAAAACCGAGGAATATACCCAGAATTAACATGGTAGCAAAGCCGCCAACCTGCATGATTTTCCAGGCTACCGGCACATATGTATTGGAATCCGCATCGTATTGATAACAATAAAGTAACACTTGTTCTGCAGCACTTCCGATGTTACCATCAGCTGCATCGTATAGCGCATTCCGCAAGTTGAATTCATCAAATTTAAGCCCGTAAAGATAGCGTGTTATTACGCCATCAGGACTGAGAAACATAATAGCAGCGCCATGTGCATATTGTCCATTTTGCAGGCGCCTCATGTTAAATCCAACGGCCTCTGTGAGTTTGTCAATATTTTCTTTTTTGCCGGTTAAAAAGTGCCATCCTTCACCGGCACCTTTTCGGTCCAGCTTGTTTAAAAAACGCTTCCTGTTTTCAGCAGCCAAAGCTGTTTTTTCACTGGAATCAAAACTGAATGTAACAATATTGTATTCTGTGCCCGGCGACCACTTTAAATCTTTAACACCTTTAAAAATTGCTTCTTTTATCATCGAGCACAGCTGCGGGCATTCATAATAAACCGGATTTAACAGTACCGGCTTGCCGTTAGTAAATAATTCTTGAAGTTTTATAGAATCACCTTTTGCATTGGCGAATGTTAAATCAAGCGGAATTTGCTCACCTAGCCGCTCTTCAACTCCTACATCTTCCAGTTGGCTCGGCTTTTTTTGATTCAATTGTGCATCGGAAGAGTAGGGTAGTAAAAACAGGCTTATTACTGCTATTGCAAGCCCAAAATGTTTCATAAATGTTTAGCTATTCTTCATCGGCAGCCATCTTATTGATAGCACTGTCGATAGGAATTCTGTAAGTACCGTTTTCAAGATCAACAACACCAAAACTATCAAGTTGTTGCCTTGCTTCTTTTTTCATCTGGTTAACCTGATAGTATTCACTTTCAGATGATACGCGTTCTTGAGTAACTTGTGTGTTGTATTGATACATTTCATAAAGACCGCGTACAAATACTATAACCAAAATTGTCCCGAAAACGCTCCAAAAAATAAGACGTTTGTAATTAAGCTTATCCTCCATAACTCCGTGTTCAACAGAGTTGGCTAACTCTTCATCGGTTACTTCAACATCAAAACTTTCAGCTGACTCTTCAGGAGAAGATGTGTCTTTATCTTCTTCCCTCTCAAAAACATCTTCTCCACCTTTTTCAAGCTCAGTAGCCCACATTAGAATAACCGAAACGGGTACACTATACTTTTTTGATAATTTGTCCAGATTTTTCTTGGACTGGTCTAATGCTTTTTGAGCAACTTCTTTTTTAAAATCAGCAGAATAATTTTGCTTCTCGTTAGCCATGAAAATAAAAGCTTTGTTAGCAGTAACAGTTCTACTGCGTTAATTGTTAGCTATAGGATTAATGTTTATTAAGAGAATCTCCCAATTTCGGATCGTTAATAGGTACCATTTTATTTTGCTTAAACTTGTAGAAGAATAATCCTAAAAAGATACCTCCAAGTCCAATAAAGCTAGTAATTGTCATCCAGTTAAGGTGAAATCCGTGGTGATTCAGCACTGGCATAACAAGCCAATAGAGTTCAACCAAGTGTGATACTAAAATCAATGCAGCAATGCTGCCAACAATTTTGGAATTAGATTTTGGACCTTTGGGAAGTAAAACTACAAATGGAATCACAAAACGCCCAAAGAAGTAAAACCATGCTAAATATTCATATCCGCCGCTGAGCCGTTCTAAATACCAGACTGTTTCTTCAGGTATATTTGCATAATAGATTAACAGAAATTGACTAAATGCGATATAGGCATAGAATATGGTAAAGCCGAACATCTGCACACCCAGATCATAAATATGCCCTTTCTGGATGGTATTCGTAAGTAAGTTGTTTCTCCATAAGAAAAATATGACAAGAATGAGGGCAGCAAACAATCCCTGGAAGCTCATTGCAAAATAATAAACGCCAAAAATAGTAGAATACCAGTGTGGATCGAGCGACATTATCCAGTCAAAAGAGGCGAAAGCAAGAGTGATGGCAAAGAAAAACAATCCCGGACCGCTGGTTCTGCGCAAAAGAGTTTGCAGACCCCAGTCGCCTGTTTGATCCATTTCAACTGAATTTTTGTACAGTCGATACCCAAGAAAGCTCCAGAGAGCAAAGTAAATGACTTGACGAATGATAAAGAATGTGGTATTCAAATAGGGTTCTTTACCCTGTAAAACCGGATCGGCAGCAACGGCATCAGCGTGGGTCCAATGGTAAAGAGAGTGCATTCCAAAAAAGATGGGAATGATAAATAATCCCCAGATCCAAAAATATGATGAAAAAGTTTCAGGAATTCTTCGCAGTACAGCACTCCATTGGGAACGTGTTAAATGCTGAACCATCACAAAAAATAAACTTGCTAGGGCAATACTTGAGAAAAAGGAAAAACTTACAAGATAAGAGAAGAAGAACTGATCATGATCCAAGAAATATCCAACACCAGTAGCCAACAGGCCTACAATTCCTACTCCAAATAATGATTTGGTTACATTCAGATCAGAAGGAAAATCAAGTGTATCAGTTATTTTGGGCTTGCTCATAGATTAAACCAATCGTTTATATACGTTAAATACGTTTTTAAATATTATTCAGCATTTTCACTCAATGATTTTATATACTCAACCAAGGAGTTTATTTCGCTATCACTCAAAAAGTCGTATGAAACCATGGAAGGAGGGTATCCTTCAACTACTTTTGCTGATGGTTCTACGATAGATTCAACTAAATACTCTTCATCGGCCGTAGCAGTGGAACCATCGTCAAATGTTCTTTCAGATCCATATAGATTTTGCCAGGTTGGTCCAACCATTTTGCTACCATCAGTTGAGTGACAGGTCATGCACCCGTTATTTTGTGCAATTGTTTTCCCTCGGTCAACAGAAACCTCTCCGCCGCCACTTTCAGCCTGAGCTTCTTTTTTAGCTTGTTCAGCAGCTAATTTTTCCTGGTAGTCTTCTTCAAGAGCAGTAAGATTTATATCGTATTCCTGGATTTCATCTTCTGAAACATTTTGACTTTTCTGTAATGCCCGGACATAGGCTACAATGGCCCATCGGTCTTTTACAGGAATTTGCGTGGCATATGAGGGCATATTTCGGATGCCGTTGGCGATAGTAGAGTAAACATATCCATCGCTTTGGTTTCTCAAACGTTCAAGATGGAAGCTCGGAGCCGGAACATATCCGTAGTTGTTCGCCATAATGATACCGTTTCCGTCACCAGCTATTCCATGACACGGCGTACAAAATACCTCGTATTGGTCTTTACCTTGGTAAATAAAAGATTTTGTAACATCAACGGGTATGTCTTCTACAAAGCTGCTGTCCTCATTAATACCTTGGTATAAAGCCTTGTCTTCTTTAAGGTTGCCCCGAGCAATTGTTCCTTCTACAGGTTTGCGCATCGCACGATTATCTGCAAAAAACTCATTCTTTTCCTGGGCTTCAAAACGTTCCTGCTGATCCATATTCATATTAGGGTGGACAGGTTGAGATTGAAACTTCTCACCCCGGCATCCAGCTATAGCCAATGGAAGAACAATAACAGCTAATAATAAGTACTTGGTAACTTTCATCGGATCGTTATGCAAACTAAAGATTGTTGTGATCAATTATTCCGAATCGTATACGGTTTCAATGTGTGTTGCTCCGTTATCCTGGAACAGTTTTTTTACTTTCTCTTCCGAAAAAAGATCATCAGAAGCTTCAATGTGAACAAAAAAGCCATCATCCGACGCTTTTGAGAAACGATCTACATTAAACAACGGATTATGCAGACGCGGCAATTTATTAAGTGCAAGCATGCCAAAGGTAGCGGCAAAGGCTGCAAGTAAAACGGTTAACTCAAATGTAATAGGCACATAAATGGGAAAGTTGATATACGGCTTACCGCTTATATTCATAGGGTACTCATAGCCCATTACCCATATCATTAACGCCAATGAACCTATCATGCCGGTTAGGGCTCCTACTAATACAATCCAGCCGAGGGGAGATTTTTTTAATCCCATGGCTTTTTCCATGCCGTGTATAGGAAAGGGAGCATAGGTGTCGAAATCCTGGTATCCGGATTTTTTAACCGAAGAAGCGGCATCAACGAGTTCTTTTGGATTTCTGAACTCGGCTAATACACCGTAAATTTGTTTATTTTCTGCGTCCATAAATATCAGTTACTAAACAGTTTGCTCTTGTTGAACAACAACAGGTTTGGTTTTCTCTATATCAAATTCGTTGGTTTCTTCATCGTAATTATGCGGATCTGCCTGCGGCATAACTCCTTTAACTTCTGCAATGGCAACCATTGGCAGGAAGCGAAGGAATAGCAGGAAGAAGGTAAAGAAGAGTCCGAATGTTCCAACATAAGTTATGATATCCCAGAAGGTGGGCGAATAATAATCCCACGCAGAGGGCATAAAGTCTGTTGATAGTGAAGCAACGGAAATCATAAAGCGTTCAAACCACATTCCGATGTTCACAATAATCGAAATAACAAATGTGATGGCAACATTACGTCGTATTTTCTTGAACCAAAGGAATTGCGGGGTTACCACATTACAGAACATCAGGATCCAGAAGCCCCAGGCATAGGGACCGACGACGTAGAGCCAGAAAATTCCCTGTTCGTAAATATAGCCACTATACCAGGCTATAAAGCCTTCCATCAGGTACGCAAAGGCAACTAGGTTACCTGTTATCATCATCACGAGATTCATCTTTTCCATGATATCGATGTTCATGATGTCTTCAAGACCGTATATTTTTCGAGCGATCAACATCAGTGTAAGTACCATGGCAAAGCCGGAGTAGATAGCACCCGCAACAAAGTAGGGCGGGAAGATCGTACTGTGCCAGCCTGGAATAACCGAAACGGCAAAGTCAAAAGATACAATAGTGTGTACTGAAAGAACCAACGGAGTGGCAAGACCGGCCAGGATCATATAGGCTTTTTCGTAGTTCCACCAATTGCGAAAACTACCAGTCCATCCGAGAGAGGCAATTCCATAGGAAATTTTAGCAATTTTACTCTTGGCCTTATCGCGCAGTGTGGCAAAATCAGGTATTAAACCTACATACCAGAAGAGTAAGGAAACGGTGAAGTACGTGCTAACGGCGAAAACATCCCAAAGCAGTGGACTGGAGAAGTTCGGCCAGGCCGCCATCTGGTTAGGGATTGGAAATACCCAGTAGATAACCCAGATACGACCCACGTGGATAGCCGGGAAGATGCCAGCACACATCACAGCAAAAATCGTCATCGCCTCAGCAAAACGGTTAATTGCCGTTCGCCATCCCTGTCTAAAGAGGAAAAGAATAGCGGAAATCAATGTTCCGGCGTGACCAATACCAACCCACCAAACGAAGTTGATAATAGCCCAACCCCAACCGGCCGGGTTATTAAGTCCCCAAATTCCGGTACCATCCCATACGAGATAACCGATGGCTCCTAAAAGGGTGATCATTAAAATATTGGCAAGGCCAAACGCTAAATACCACAATTTAGGAGTAGGAGATAATGGAGTCTTGGCAATAAGATCAGTTATACTCCCAAAGGAATGGTCTCCTTTTATAAGTTTTGGCTCTGGTACGTATTGATAATCTGTGCTCATCGTAAAGTATGTTGAAAATTAAGCCAATTTGGGATTGGGATTACGAACTTTAGCAAGATACGACGTTCTTGGTCGCGTATTAAGTTCTTCGAGAAGCAAGTAGTTGCGGTTGTTCTTCTTGGTTTGCACTACTTCGCTTTCGGGATCGGTGAGATCTCCAAAGTAGATAGCATCTGCGGGACAAGCTTGCTGGCAAGCCGTTTCAACAGCGCCATCTTTAGGTTTCTTGGTTTCTCCATTTGTTTCGATACTGCGATTGATCTTGGCGCGGTTAACACGTTGTACACAGTAGGTGCATTTCTCCATCACACCACGGAAACGAACGGTTACTTCCGGATTCATCGCCATTTGGATGATTTCCGGATCGTCTCCACCTGTTAAAAATTCTTTTGTATAGTTAAAGAAGTTAAAGCGACGAACTTTATAAGGACAGTTATTTGCACAATAACGAGTACCAATACAGCGGTTATAAGTCATTTGATTCATACCGTCATCGCTGTGGGTAGTTGCTGCTACCGGGCAAACCTGCTCACAAGGAGCCAACTCACAGTGCATACAGGGCACAGGTTGGTGTAGAGCTTTCGGATCGTTAACGTCACCATCAAAATAGCGGTCGTTTCTGATCCAATGCATTTCACGTCCACGACTCACTTCGCGCTTCCCTACTACCGGAATGTTATTTTCAGCCGTACATGCAATCGTACAGACGCCACAACCGGTACAGGTATTAAGGTCGATCGACATACCCCATTGTGGTTCGTCTTCGGGGTATTCCTGCTCGTCAATAGAGTTAAAAATGGATAACGGTTCATCTTCTCCATGCTCATCAGCATAAGCAAGACCCGGCATCTCGGCATCATAAGCAGATTCGTATGTCGAGAAGTTGGGGTTCTCTTTATATTCTTGAAGGGTGGCATGTCGCAATAGCGATCGCCCTTCCATAGTGTTATGGTCTTGCGTACAGGCTATTTCGTACGTTTCGTCCGTTTTTTCTACTGATACGTTGCTGGCAAAATGCATATTGTCTGTTGTGCGAAGCGGATAGGTATCAACCCCTGTTTTATTAGCTACCCGCCCAACACCTTCACGCCCATATCCTACAGTAATAGTGATACTGTCATCGGCATGGCCGGGCTGAACCCACGCTGGAATCTCAACAGTAGTACCATCAACAGTAATAGAAACAACTTCCACTTCTGATTTTCCAAGACCGGCTTCTGTAACGCCCAGCTCGTCGGCTGTTTTCTTGCTCATCAGCGCAACGTTATCCCAGGTAATCTTTGTCATCGGCTTGGGAAGCTCTTGCAGCCAGCCGTTGTTGGCGAAGCGGCCGTCAAACACTGTTGAGTCAGGTCGAATTACCAGTTCCATTCCCTCAGAAGGGTCTGCATTGCTAATGAAGTCGTTGGCTTGCGAATTAAATGCACTTGAAATGCTGACGGAAGCAGCATAAAATGTTTCTTCACTTGCTACTCCATCGTGTAGTGCTTTATTCCACTGACTCGTAAAGTTATTTGAGTAATAATCTTTCCAGGTATTCTGAACCAAATCATAACCTTTTTGTTGATCTCCGTTCAGAATAATGTTCAGAAATTCAATTTCGCTGATCCCGGAATACAGCGGCTCAATTTGGGGCTGAATAATAGATCGTGTTCCTGAATAGGAATAGCCATCGCCCCAAGCCTCAAGAAAGTGGGCCCGATTTATATGCCAGTTGGCCAACTTCGAAGTTTCATCATAATAATTAGAGAGATGAACAACTTGTTCAGCGTTGGCAAGGGCTTCATCAAAATTTAAATCAGCCGGCGCCGTGAATGCAGGGTTGGTTCCCACAAGTACAACCGTATCTACATTACCATTGTTCAAATCTTCAACTAAACCGGCAAAAGCTTCACGGTTGTTCTGGTTGTCAACATGGGGAACTTCAAGATAATCAACAGTTTCGCCATCGTTGCCAAGCGCAGTATTCATCGCTGCAACGGTAGCATGAAGCTCTGGGTTGTGATCGCGTCCGACTGTTAGTACCGAATTGCCTCGGTTGTCGAGTAGTTCTTCAGTCAGAACAGAAATCCATTCGTGATCAGAAAATTTGTTGCTGTAACCACTGAACGCGGATAATCCACTAACAGTGTTGGAAAGCTCAGCGGCCAATGCATATATAAAGAGTTCAATTTCGCCAGATTTTATGCGCAGGCGGTTATCGGCGTTGGAACCCGTGATGCTGAACGTGCTTTCAACAGCATAAAATCGAGACATATCGTCATCTTCAGACATGACCCGACGTCGGTCAGTAAAACGCTTAGTATTTTCAACACTGTTTTTGTCAGCGGCCGGATTAAGAAAGTCATCATCAAAACTTACAATGACATCGGCTTCATCATACTTATTATAAGTTCGTAATCGCTCACCGAATGCTATATTAGTGCCTTCAAGGGCATTGTCTTCTCCAAATGGCTCATAAGTAATCCATTTTGCATTGGAGAATTGGTTCAGTGCCTGATCCTTCAACTTATTATAAGTAGGAGAGGAGTTTGCTTCAGAAACAAAGGCAATGTTTTGATCAGCATTAGAAAAATGATCGCTGCAAAATTCTGCAAAAGCACTAACCGAAGAACGCTCACCATCTTTTCGAACGTAGCGCGAACGGTCAGGGTCAAACATATTCAAGATCTCAGCCTGACCAAAGATGCTGGTATTCCCGCTACTGGCCGGGTGCATCTCATTTCCTTCGATTTTGGTGGGTCGTCCGGAATTGTTTTCGACGACGATTCCATTCAGAGCATCCTGGAATGGAGAGGCTGAAGCGTAATATTGTGGTACGCCCTCTACCAGATCTTCCGGTTGCTTACTAAAAGGTACAATTTTTTGCACCGGTCGCCGGCAGGCTGCAAATCCTGCAAGCGCTATGGAAGCTCCCATCACACGCAGAAAGCTGCGTCGTGATACTTTGTCGTTAAGTTCAGTGGCATTTTCAGGGAATTCACGCTCAACGAACTTTTCATACTCGTCATTGCGAGCAAGTTCGCCAAGGCTTTTCCAGTAATTGGGATTTTTAACTTCTTCGCTCATTCCGTTACGATTGCGTTAATTCAGATTCGTTCGGTTAAATATTCCTTCTTATTAATAATGGCAACTTTGACAATAGGTAGGGGGAGCAATATTGTGTTTTGCTACAAGCTCACGTCCCATTTCAATCTGATCTTTTTCCGGTTCATATCCCATTGTAGTAACTTCTTCAACCGGACGAACATTTTGCTCCGGATTTCGGTGACAGTCAAGACACCAACTCATACTCAAAGGCTCTTTTTGGAAAACAACCTCCATTCGATCAACACGCCCGTGGCATGTTTCGCAACCTACACCAACGTTGACGTGTGCCGCATGATTAAAGTAAGCGTAATCTGGGAGGTTGTGCACGCGAATCCATTCGATAGACTCTCCGGACTCCCAGCTGTCACGAATTTTTTGTATTTCTTCTGGTTTATTTTGTCCATCAATCTGGTTGTGACAGTTCATACATGTTTGCGTAGCCGGCACATTCGCAAATTTGGAATCAAAAACATTGGTGTGGCAATATTGACAATCAATATCTAGCTCACCGGCATGCAGCTTATGGCTGTATTCGATGGGCTGCTCGGGAGCATAGCCTACATCGGTATATTCGGGAGAAAAGTAATACCAAACTCCTGCTACTGTTGCGGTCGCGAAAATAATGAGCCCGAGCAAAATACGTTGAGGTACTTCATTTGCCCATCTGGGAAAAATCTGAGCCATGGGTTAAGTAAAATTTGTCGTTACTTTTTAGCAATTGTCCTCTAAAAGTTTCGGCATGAAAGTATGGAAAATCCAACTCTTTTAGAACCCATAAAAATGAGCCCCCTTATATTTAAATCGAATCTAAATTGGATAGGATCGTTTATTCATGCCCAATAATTTAGTGGGCTAAAATATAATCTATTTATCAAAAATGCCTAATTGAATTCAGGAAATTCGGGGAATTATATCTGTAAACTTGACAGGTATTTAAAACGAAAATGCTCCTGTAGAAAAATTGAATATTATGTATCTTCAGTCTACCTAAAATTGTGTGCGTTAATATCTGTGTATGGATTCTGAGAAACCGGTTACGATTGATTTGTTAAAAAATATTAGTCTCTCCAAGGCCATTGGTGTAATACTATTAATAAGTAGTGTGGCATTCGGCTTTTTAATCTGGCTGATTTATTACAAAGGAGGGAGCGACTACAGTTCGAACCTGATTGCGAGTTTGCCTGCACTCAATGCATTATTAAATAGTACGAGCGCTGTATTGTTGATATTTGGATATCGGGCGATACGTCAGCGAGACTTTAGTCGGCATATGAAATTTAATCTCACTGCTTTTGTAACCTCAACTTTTTTTCTGATCAGTTATGTAATCTATCATAACTTTCATGGCAGCACGCCATTTACGGGAGAAGGGGTTGTTCGACCGATATACTTCTTTATTCTCATATCTCATATCATTTTATCAGCGATTGTAATGCCGATGATACTAACCAGTTTTTATTTAGCTTTTTCTGGGAAGCTGAAACTGCATCGTAAAGTGTCGAAGGTTACGCTACCAGTGTGGCTGTATGTATCGGTAACAGGAGTGGTGATTTTCTTTATGTTGAGAGCGTATTCCTGAGAATATAGATTTGCAATCTAATCAGGATTTATGGGGTAGACCATGAGACTTCCATCCCATCAGAAGTCATCGTGGCTGTTGCAGTAACTTCGACATTTTCGTTGGTGCCGGTTCCAGTAACAGTAAGAGTATTCCCCGATCCGGAAATTTCGTAACTACCGTTTTCATTTTCAGGATCGATGGACAAGATGTTATCTTTAGATATATCATCAAACGAATTCCCGCCACCGCCCAACATGTCCGGCTTTTCGTAATAGATCTGGGCATCATTGATTACCATCAGTATATCTTGGCGAACTGCCGACTCATTTGAATTGTCCCTGGCTTCTTGCATCGTATCAATGGCAACGACAGCTGCTACGCCTACGAGAATAGTTACTAATATGACTAAAAGTAGTTGTTGTTGTCCCATAAATGAATCCTAAATCAAGATTTAGTAATAATTACGGAACATCTACTTTGTGTGAAAAAAGGTTAGCGAATTTTAATTGGTTTCATAAACTGCCTTTAAAGTCTTTGAAAGCATAATTTAAGGGATCGATAATTTATATTATAGAAATTTAAAGGTCAGAACCGGGATGTTTCGTGCCGGAATCAACTTGCAAGAATAATTAAAGTGTTGTTCTGCAGATAATTGTGTATCTTCTTCGCAGCTGGTGTTACTTAATATCCCACCTACTCGTTAAACAGGTTCTTACAATCCTTTCTTTGGTCTGTCGGCGCCTCTAATATATACGGTTTTTGGATAGCGGTTTTAAAGACCGGTACTATAAGTATGTTTTTGTGGCGTCAGGTATTCATTAATACTCAATTATATTTTTTTATGACAGATTTAGATTTTAACGAACTTAATATTACTGATCCTATTCTCAAGGGAATTGAACAGATGGGATTCGAAAAACCAACCCCTGTACAGGTACAATGCATTCCACCGCTTTTGGATGAGAAAGACGTTGTTGGTCAGGCTCAAACAGGAACTGGAAAAACGGCTGCATTTGGAATTCCAGTTGTACAGAAAACTGATCTTGATATTTCAAATGTACAGACCATTATCATGTGTCCTACTCGTGAACTGGCTATACAGGTGACGGGAGAACTTATTAAGATAGGAAAGCACCTTAATGGATTGAATGTTGTTCCCATTTATGGCGGCCAATCTATATCGCGACAGATAAAAGCCCTTAAACGCGGTGCTCATATTGTTGTTGGGACACCCGGACGAACTATTGATCACCTTCGCCGTGGAACAATGAAGCTGAACAATTTGAAGCGTGTCGTTTTTGATGAAGCTGACGAAATGCTCAACATGGGTTTTCGAGATGATATGGAACAGATTCTGTCTTATGCCGATAAGCCGGTACAGACTATTATGTTTTCTGCGACCATGTCGAAAGGGATTCGTAAGATTATGAATCGCTACATGAACAATCCCCAGACGATTACGATTGAGCGCAAAAAAGTTACGGCCCCTAACATTGAGCAATATGTGGTAGAGGTTCGCGATTCTGTTCGCACTGAAGCTATTTGCCGATTTATGGATATCAATAATTTTAAGCTGGCACTTGTCTTTTGTAATACCAAACGTAAAACTGAGCAGGTGACGCGAGAGCTTAAGTCACGAGGATATTCCTCAGATTTTATTAACGGTGATTTAAATCAGAATCAGCGTGATCGTGTGATGGCAAAATTCCGATCTGGTGCGATCGATATTTTAGTCGGAACGGATGTTGCCGCTCGCGGATTGGATGTTGAGGATATTGAAGTGGTATTCAATTATGATATCCCGCAAGATCCGGAGTATTATGTGCACCGTATTGGCCGAACTGGACGTGCCGGTCGATCAGGCATGGCGATTACGTTTACAACACGTCGCAAAAGAAAGGAACTGCACACTATTGAGAAGCAGATCAAAAATCAGTTGAATCCACTTGAAATGCCTTCTACAGCTGATGTTCGTATATCACAAATGGCCGGACGCATGGAAGAAGTGGTAGAAGTGCTTGAAAAAGGAGATTTGCGTCCTTACATCGAGGAGCTTGAAGGTTTTACCGATGATCGGTTTACGACAATTGAAATTGCAGCTGCACTGCTTAAGATGAATACATCAGTAGAGGAATCTTCAGATGACAGTGCCCAAGTCGGCCAGTATGATGATTCGGCAATGATCAAAGTTCATTTTAACGTGGGTAAAAAGAATAACGTGTACCCAGGTGATTTAGTTGGAGCGATAGCCGGAGAATCAGGAATCCCAGGAAAAGTAATTGGCAATATCGATATTTTTCCCAAGCATTCTTTTGTTGATGTTCCCGGTCAATATGTAAACCAAGTACTCAACGGAATGAATAGAAACAGAGTGAAAGGCAAAAAGGTGCACGTTAAAGTAGCGTAGCACCTCATAAATTTTGTGAACTTATTAAAGTGGTTATCCAGTGATGGGTATCCACTTTTTTTATGGATGCTATTTTACTTCCTGCGGACGAGCGGCTCCCAAGCCAAAAATAAGTTTAGCTCCCACAATAAGTAATAGAAACAGAAGAGGGATAAACCACGCGCCGGTGAAGTCGTGCATAGCTCCGAACAGAGTAGGTCCAATGGCAGCAAGTAAATAACCAATGGATTGTGACATTCCTGATAATTCAGTAGCTGTTTCACTGTCGGTTGATCGCAGTACAATAAACAAAAGTGCTAATCCAAAGCTTCCACCTAGTGTCAGTCCAATTATTGATGCCCAAAGAGCAACTAAGAATGGATCAGGAAACATCAATCCTATTAAACTTATAGCTTCGGCGATCATAAGTGTCCAAACTAACTTCCGCTGATCGTTGATTTTTTCTGCCCAGACGGGGATAAAAATGGTACCGACTACGCCCATAGCCTGAGATAGAGAAAGCATCCACCCGGCGTTACTGGGAGAAAGACCGCGATCTTGAAGAATTTCTGGCAGCCAGGCTAAGACCACATAAAATGCAAGAGATTGTAGTCCCATAAATAATGCTACCTGCCAGGCCACAAGTGAACCTCCCAGTTCTTTCATGGATGTCAAAAAGTTGCGTTCCTGTTTTGGAACCGTTAGATCTTTCAGCTGGGGAAGCCAAATAATAAAAGCAAAGATAGAAAGTGCTGCCCAAGATCCGAGCGACCATCGCCAGCCCCAACCCAAGTCATGGGCTAAGGGTACGCTAACCCCGGCTGCTAAAGTAGCTCCGAGTCCAAGCATGCTGGAATACACGCTCGTCATAATTCCGGTGTGGTTGGGAAAGTCACGCTTAACCAGGCTGGGCAGAAGTACATTTCCAAAAGCGATTGCAATGCCTAATAATAACGTTCCAGCAAAAAGAGCCCAGTTTGCAGGAACAACCCGAAGTAGAATGCCCCCGGAAAGTAAGGCCATAGCCAAGGCTAGGGTTCCTTCAATTCCCATGCGTTTAGTGAACAGCGGTGTTAATGTCGAAAGCACTCCGAATGCCAGCAGCGGCAGTGTGGTTAGTAATCCCAGCATGGCATTAGAAAGCCCGGTGGCTTCTCGGATGGTGCTTATTAAAGGGCCTACCCCCGCCAGTGCAGGACGCAGGTTCAGGGCAATAAGCACGATGCCGGAAATAAGTAAAATGTTTTTCAGACGAGAATTTTGTTCAAATGGGGAAGATGCAGCCATTCGTAAAGTTCAGAATTCTAAAATTTATATCGTTATAATAAGGCGAGCCAAAGATACAAAACTGAAATGAGTATTCATGAGCAATATCATTTCTTATAGCTGCCAGTGAATTGGTGATAAAAAAACCAAAGTGAACAGCCATAAACGAATTGAATAGTTATGAGACAAATTGTAAACACATCAAATGGCGGATATGAGGTACTTGAAGTTCAGGAAGTCCCTGACCTCGAACCCGAACCAAATGAAGTTATTGTTAAGGTAAAAGCATCAGGTTTAAATTTTGCAGATATTTTAGCCCGAAAAGGTCAATACCCTGATGGTCCGTCGAAACCCTGCGTAATGGGATATGAGGTTTCAGGAGTTGTAGATTCTATAGGCAATCAGGTTGATGATGAATGGCTGGGGAAAGAGGTGATTACTTTTACCCGCTTTAAGGGGCACGCCGAGCAAGTAGCCGTCCGAGAATCGCAGTTGTTTGAAAAGCCTGATCGATTATCCTATGCGGAGGCAGCTACCTTGCCGGTTAATTATTTGACAGCTCATATCTTAATTACGGTAATGGGATCGTTGCAATCTTATGAATCTATTCTGATTCACAACGTGGGCGGGGGTGTAGGAATTGCCGCTTTAGATATTGCTCAGCACATTGGAGCCACGACTTATGGTACGGCCAGCAAGCGAAAGCACAATTTTTTAGCTGAACGGGGATTAGATTACGCCATCGATTATCGCAATAAGGATTGGTATGAGGAGTTAATGGATCTGACTAATGAAAAGGGAATTGAACTCATTACTGATCCATTAGGCGGTAAGGAATGGAAGCGAAGCTATAAAGCATTACGTACAACAGGACGTTTGGGCATGTTCGGTATTTCTTCTGCGAGTGAAGGTACAAGCGGAGGAATCGGAGCAATATGGAGCATGCTCAAAACGGTTGTACAAATGCCGTTTTATCATCCTCTGCCATTAGTTAGTAAAAATCGAGGAGTTTTTGGCGTAAACCTGGGACATATGTGGCAAGAGCCGGAAAAAGCAAAAATTTGGATGAACGAAATATTAAAAGGAGTGGAGGAGGGTTGGATCAATCCTCATGTGGATGCAACATTTCAGTTCGAGGAAGCGGCTGAAGCACATCGTTATATCGAAGAACGAAAAAATATTGGGAAGGTTATTTTAACACCTTAGCAATTAAAAATCATCAGATATGAAAATTGTGTACGTGGATATGGATAACGTGTTGGTCGATTTTGAGAGTGGAATTGATGAGCTTTCTGAGCAGACCTATCAGGAGTATGAAGATGATATTGATGAAGTACCCGGATTTTTCCGAGATCTTCCACCTATTGAGGGAGCTATTGATGCATTTCACAAACTGAGTAAGCAGTACGATGTCTATATCTTGTCAACAGCTCCATGGCGAAATCCCTCTGCCTGGATTGATAAATTGCTGTGGGTCAAGAAACATCTATCCCAAGCAGCGCATAAGCGCCTTATTTTGAGTCACAACAAACATCTCAACAGAGGCGATTATCTTATTGATGATCGTACGGCTAACGGGGCTGGAGCTTTTACGGGCGAACATATCCATTTTGGAGAAGAACCGTTTTCCGATTGGGATGCTGTGTTAGATTATCTGCTGAAATAGTTCGTTTCTGATCATATTATATTACGTTGCAGTTAGGAGGTGGTAGTTCTAAGTTTTTTGGATTTGAGAAAGTTGATCGTGATTCGGTTAAAAACCTCGGGCTTTTCCACGTTTACCACGTGACCGCATTTCTCTACTACTTCTAAAAAGGACTTGGTATGCTCTTTAACGATATTTTTGACCGGTGGCAAAAACAGATAATCCTCGCTGCCCATAATATACAAGGTGCGAGTTTTTAGTTCTTTCTCCCGAAAATATTTGAGTAAGGGATTAACCTCGTGAGTCATATTAAACCATTTAAGGAACTCTTTTTTATAGAGTTTTTTTGCTTCCCGAATAAAAAGATGTCGGGATTCGGAATGTCGTTGCCGAGGCATAATAATCCAGGCAAAAAGCTTATAGAGCCACATAAAAGGCACTACTTTTTTAAACATATGGCCCAGCCAAACCAAAAATCGCGATCTGATATTAAGTCGCATGATGGCTCCGCACATTATCAGTGACTGCACCCTTTCTGGTTGCATCTCACCAATTGTTCGAATGATAATGGTGCCCAGGGAAACCCCTACAAAATGTGCTTTTTTGATACCTATTTCGTCCAGCACATCAATTATATCCTGGCTTGCTAACTTAAAAGAGTATTCATTTTCATAATATTTTTGGAGCATCCCCTTTGATTTTCCGTGCCCCCGGAGATCTACCATCAGTACGTTAAACTCTTTTTTATAGGCTCTGAGTTGTTTAAACCAGATTGAAGAGCTTCCGCCCGCACCGTGAACAAACACAACCCAGTCGGTGTCTTCATTTTTGAAAAATGTCTTGTAATAAAGCATAGTTGCTAACTTAAATGACCTGAAAGCTACGAATAGCTGATTAGGTTTCAAATGACAATTAAGTAAGGAAATTACCTAACGTGGTCATGATCATTTATTGGTTTCTGCTTGCTGAGCAAGCTTTTTAATCATCCGAGAAAATATAAGCGAATGAAATGGATATATACCATACCAGTAGAGCAGACCGAATAACCCTTTTGGAGCAAAATAAGCTGTTTGTACTAATTTCGTTGTTTGCACATCTTGTTCGATAGCCTGAAATTCGAGCCATGCCTTTCCTGGTAACTTCATTTCGGCACGTAGTCGCAGCAATTCGCCGTTTTTTATAGCCTCTACACGCCAGAAGTCGAGTGCATCACCTACGCGTAGTTCCGTAGGATGACGACGACCTCGTCTAAATCCTACTCCACCGACAAGTCGATCTAGAATGCCACGCAATTTCCATGCCCATTGAAATACCGGCCAACCTTTTACTCCACCCAAACTTGAAAAGGTATCAAAAACGTGTTGTGAAGAGGCGTTTACAGTTTGTATACGCCGTTCGATATTAAGGCCTTCTTTGGTTTTTAGTACAACGGGTTCTTCATCGCCTTTACTGCTGATAAGCGCGTCATTCCACGTCGTTTCCACATCATCGGTATCAATACGTGCTATGGCAAGTTCAACAGCCCGCTTGTAGGAAAGGGGCGTTATTTCGGGAAATAGTTTTTGGGCTTTATCGTTTTTTACAATTACATCGTTTTTAAGTCCTTCGATTAACGGCCGGGCCAGTGAAGCAGGAATGGGCGTCATCCAGTGCACCCAGTGTGATGAAAGGGTGGGTGATAAGACCGGTACCGGAATTAATATGCGTTTTAATCCATTGACTTCTGCATAAATTTTCATCATATCGGCATAAGTGATCACACTGCTGCCACCGATTTCTATGATCTCATTTCGTGTTTCAGGCTTCTTGATTGCTGATACCAAATATTGCAGGACATTGCGAATAGCAATAGGTTGGACTTTGCTGTATACCCAAGACGGACAGATCATCATAGGGACTCGTTCTGTAAGATAACGGACCATTTCGAATGATTTACTGCCCGACCCGACTACAATTGCTGCCCGAAATTCAGTTATCGAAACCTCTGATTCTCTTAAAATAGCTCCCGTTTTTTGTCGCGAAGCCAGATGTTCTGATAATTGGTCCTCAGGGTCGCCGAGACCTCCCAGATATATTATTCTATCCACATTTTGTTCGCTGGCGGTCTTGCCAAAATTACGGGCAGCTTGTACATCTCGGTTATGGAATTCCGAGCTACCTTTTCCACTCATACTGTGAATCAGGTAATAAGCAATATCAATATCTTGTAAGGCAGCTGGTAATGTTTCGGGTTGTAATACATCTGCCTCTATTACCTCGACATCATTAATCCAGGGGCGTCCCTGCAGGCGATCGGTGTCTCGAGAGAGTACACGGACGCGGTATCCTTCTCTAAGTAGTTGGGGGACAAGGCGTCCGCCGATATAACCGGTAACACCGGTGACGAGGCAGCGTAAAGGTTCTTTCAAGGGAATATGTAATTTAATTAATGTTGAAGAATGTAACAGCAGGAAGGATGAAAAAAGTCCAAAGGAATAAAAATATTATTATGGTTCAATTTTTATTAGATGATCAACTTTTGTAGAATGCAATTTATTATCAGCTTTAGGAATTTTTTTATCTACATTCGGCTATGAAAAAACAGGTTTGCAAAATCAATTTGCCTGGGATAGGACTATGCGCCTTGATGTTTTTGTTTCAGTTCACAATACCACTTGAATACAGTTTTGGACAAGTAACAGATGATTCTCTTTGGCCATTTTCGAAAATACGAACAGATATAAATTCCGATAATGAACTCGATTATCTCGGGGAAGAAGTAACAATAACAGGCATTGCTAATATTGGTACCGGTCTGCTCCATGAACATTATTTACAAGCATTTGTTCAAAATGATTCGACCGGAATGTCCATTTTTGCAATGCAGATTGATACTCCTTTTAAGCCCGGTGATAGTTTAGTAGTACATGGAAAAGTTCAACGTTACAGCGGTTTGGCAGAAGTTAGTGCAGATTCTTATCAAGTATTTAGCAAAGCTTCCCGGATACCGGCTCCGAAATCCTTAAAAAAGGCCATAGCCAACCCATCTGAATATTTGGGTATGTTAGTTGAAGGGGATGGCAGTATCATAGAAAAAGGGAGTACTTACAATGGAAAATATTTAAGGATATCATCAGGAGAGTTGGCAAGTGGTACCATCATGGTCTATGTATCCAACTTTCATAAATTGTATAATCAATTCAATTTTGATGTACTGAGTACCGGAGACAAAATATCTGTCAAAGGAATTATTTCTGAGTATAATCCTGAATTCCCGGAAGCACGAACCTATAAACTTTTTCTGCGAACTCCCGAGGATCTGGAATATTTGGATTTCCCCAAGTATTATATGTTGCTGATTATAGGCGGATTGGTACTGATAACAGCACTAATCATAGGTTGGGTTGTAGTATTACGTAATCAGGTGGATAGCAAGACCAGCAAAATTCAGCAGTCGCTTAAAGAAAAAGAGATATTACTTCAAGAGATACACCACCGTGTAAAAAATAGTTTGGCTATTGTTTCAGGACTCATTGAACTACAGTTGGATAGCACGAATAGTGATGAGGCTAAAAGTGTGCTTCAGGATAGTCAAACGCGAATTCGGTCGATGGCTCTAATTCATGAAAAATTATATCAGAATAAATCGCTGTCGGATATTACCTTGAACACGTATGTCAAAGAGTTGGTTGAAGCAATTCACAGTACCTTTACAGAATATAACGAAGCGGTTGATTTAAAGTTTAATCTGGATGAGATTGAACTGGATGTCGACCGGGTAATCCCCTGTGGACTCTTGATTAATGAGCTGGTAGTAAATGCGTTTAAGCATGCATTTCAAAAAGATAGGCAAGGAGTATTAGAAGTTGGGCTTCTCAAAGAGAATGGGAATATCAAACTAAGTGTCTCAGATAATGGGCCGGGTCTACCCGAAGGCTTTGATCTTGGAAGCGAAAATAATTTAGGCTCATTGCTTATTGATACTTTTGCGAAACAACTAAACGCAGAAATAGATATCAAAAATACAGAAGTGGGATCTAAATTTAAGTTTACATTTCCCAACAATTAATACGAAAAGAAAGTGGAAAATGTGCTACTGAATATTACTCTTTGAGTTCATGGGAAAAACATTGCCCGGATTGGGACCGAGCACTTCACAATACTTAATAACCTCATTCTTTTTAGGAAGCGTAACTTTCTTAAACTCAGATGTTCGGAAGGAGTCTTTTATGAGCTCATGAGTACGTTCACTTATAATGATGGAATTTGGCTTATCCTTGCTGATCTTTTCCAGTCTGGATGCCGTATTTACCGTATTTCCGATCACAGTGTATTCCATAAACTCGTCGGTGCCAACATTCCCTACAATCACTTCTCCACTGTTAATACCGATCCCGATACTTATTTCAGTACCCATCTTTTCACTGTATTTGATGTTGATTCGATCCAGCAGACCAACCATGTCGAGTGCGGCAGAAACGGCATTTTTATGGTTATTCAAGTGGGATACCGGAGCTCCAAAAACAGCTAACAATCCATCACCAATATATTTATTAATAGATCCTTTGTTTTCTTTAATAGCAATAGAAAGCACATCCCAGTAGTCATTCAAAAATTGAACAACCTCTGAAGGAGGGAGCTTACTGGTCATTTTAGTAAAGTCTCTCATATCTGCAAATAAGACTGAAACCACCCTTGATTCTCCGGGTTTTATCATGTCTTCTTTTTTAGTGTTTAAAGCCTGAGAAACTACTTCACCGGGGACATACTTTTTGAATAAATCCAAGATATCTTCCTGTTTTTCTTCGTAGGAAGATAATTTTTCTGAAAGTTTTTTATTCTCAAAATGAGCCTCATGAATTTGCAAGGCATTGTCAATGGCCATTTGGAGATCCACGTTTGTGAAGGGTTCAGAAATAAACCTGAAAATAAGACCCGTTTTATAGGCACGTTCCAGGGAGTTCGTATCCTGGGATCTGCTTATGATAATATTGGTTAAATCTGAGAACTTTTGAGAAATGCTTTCGCAAAATTGCAACCCGCTCATTTCCGGCATCATCTGTTCCACTGTTACTACGTGGATATCATAGTCGGTTAGGGTGCGGTGGGCTTCCTGAATTGAAGATGCTGTAAACACATTATAGGCATCAACATAGGCCTGCCGAAACCGGCTTAAAACCTGCTGGTTATCAGAAATAAATAATATGTTTCCGTTGTTTTGATACATACAGTTACCAATAATAAATATATACGTATCAGCTAATATAGGTAAAGGGGTTTATTTTCCCAATTTCTAGAGTTTATGGGTGGCAAAAAGACTTTAAAGGCTTTTGGGAGAGGGATAAATAGTTATTCATTCATCAGATCAAGCAAGTAATCAGTTTGTTGTTGCTCTACTTTTTGAATAGTGGATTTTGTTGCTTCTGCTTTTACTTCTTTTAGAGCCACATCGTTAAGGTCATCCTCGTTGTCCTTCATCTCGGCCCAAAGGCGGTGAAAGCGTGCCGCTTGTATAGCACCTTCCAAAGAATCGGGGTTGATGCATTCACGAGCGGCAAGATAGGCGGGTGCATTTTTATTTCCCTGCATCATTCCTGTAGTGTCAGTGGCAATAGCAGTACCTTCAGTTTCTTTGTATAGCTCTTGCAGCTCTTTTTTGTTAGCTTCTTCCTGTATTGCTTTCTCAGCAAGATCAAGTATTTTTTTCTGTATTGGTTTCAGTTCATCATTAATTTGCCGGGCACACCATACGGCAAATCTTCGAAGCAGGATGGGGTTTTCCTCCTCGTTTAGATGTTTTAGCAGTAATGTAACTTGATCATCTTCTTCTTTGACTCGATTTCCTGTCTCACCATCAATTACAATAATTTTGTGGTGTTCGGTGTCGTAGATGTAAATCAGATCTTGCCTTTTGTGCTTCATAAATAATTTTTTTCTTCGTTTGTCTTTGAGTTTACAATAACAAATTGCATTTCCCAACTATTCCATCCATAATATGGCAGAATTTGAAACATAGTCATTCAGATGTCTCACCAAAAAAAAGATCAGATACGCTCCCTGTTTTCATGGGCACTTTTTGATTGGGCGAACAGTGCTTTTTTTACGGTTATACAAACCTTTGTTTTTGCTACTTATTTTATGCAATCGGTTGTTCAAGACGAAACGCTGGGTAGCACCTTATGGGGAAATACCATTGGTGCAGCAGGCATTTTAATTGCTATTTCGGCTCCTTTTGTTGGAGCTATTGCCGATCAGATGGGACGCCGAAAACCGTGGATAGCTTCGTTTTCGCTGCTTTGTATTTTGGCTACTGCCGGTCTTTGGTTCGTGGAGCCGTCGCAAGATTTTGTGGTATTAGCATTAGTGCTAGTATTTATTGGAACGGTTGGTTCTGAGTTCGCTATTATTTTTTATAACGCGATGCTACCAGATTTAGCTTCAAAAGAACGTATGGGGCGCTGGTCGGGCTGGGCATGGGGTCTTGGATATGCCGGTGGACTTGCCTGTTTGGTAGTGGCGCTTTTTGTGTTTGTGGATGTAGAAAATCCTCCCTTTGGATTAGATAAAGCCATGGCAGAACATGTACGCGCCACATTTTTAATGGTCGCGGTTTGGTATGCCCTGTTTTCACTTCCGTTATTTGGGTTTTCTAGGGATCGACCTCGGACGGGAATAGCATTAAAAAAGGCCGCCAAGTCCGGATGGCGGCAGCTTAAAACATCCATAGCAAATGTGCGGAAGTACAAATATATCGTTCGTTTTCTTATAGCACGAATGATTTTTATTGATGCACTGGCAACGGTTTTTGCATTTGGCGGTATTTACGCAGCGGGGACTTTTGATTTCAGCGAACGCGAGGTATTGATATTTGGTATCGGATTGAACGTAACTGCTGGATTGGGAGCGGTTTTGTTTGCCTGGCTGGATGATAAACTGGGTAGCCGCACAACAATGTTGTTCTCACTGATTGGACTTATTGTCACTACTACTGGTGTTTTGATCGTTACAGAGCTTGTATGGTTTTGGGTGTTTGGGTTATTATTAGGAATATTTGTAGGTCCCGTACAGGCCGCTAGTCGAACATATATGGCTCGGGTTTCTCCACCCGACTTAGAGAATCAAATGTTTGGATTAATGGCGCTTTCAGGCAAGGTAACCTCTTTTGCAGGTCCATTATTAGTGGGCTGGCTCACGTATATAGCCGATAGCCAGCGTATAGGGATGAGCGTAATTGTGGTTTTATTTGTGATTGGATTTATAACCTTGTACTTCGTTCCTGATGCAGAAGAAGCACGACCAAAGGAGGAAATCATTTAATTTTGAAATTAAACCATGTTTTTAATCCGGAAAATGCTAACTTAAGCTCATAGATTATAGGATGGTGACATCCGGGATGGGGAGAAGCTCCATCTAATTATCAATAAACAAACAGAGAAAAAAAATGAGTCGATTAGAAGAAATTAAAGGTATCATTACAGGAATTGAAGATGATATGGTGAAATTTTATGAGAAGGGAAACAAAGCAGCCGGTACTCGTGCACGTAAAGGGTTGCAAGGATTGAAAAAGCTTGCTCAAGAAGTCCGTCTTGAAATTCAGGATATCAAAAACAACGGATAATTTTTCCTTATCTTACTTTGAAAAGCCACGTAATAGTGGCTTTTTTTATATACGCTTTTTTCGCTGTAATCTTTTGAAGGTTTAAACCTCATGCGCTCATCACCGAAAAGTAAATTGTCACACGATGCCATTAAAGCATGGCGGGTTTCATTATCGATATTCATTTTATTTTTAGTTCTCGGGCTATTTTTTCTTTGGGGATATAAACTACTATCACCCGAAGCCGGTTTTTTCTCCATGTGGACTCTCATAGCCATAACGGTAATACTTATAGTTATTACGGGGCTCGGCATATTTTTTATTCCTGAGATTCGCTGGCGGCGTTGGTCTTATGAAGTTGATGAGCATGAGGTTGATCTCCAAAGCGGCATTTTCATTATAACCCGCACATTAGTGCCTATTAAAAGAGTGCAGCATGTGGATACCCGGCAGGGTCCTATTCTAAGATCTTATAGTTTAGCTGATGTGACCATTTCTACGGCAGCAACAACACACCGCATTCCGGCGCTTAATGAAGAAGTCGCGGACCAGGTGCGTGATCGAATTTCTAAATTTGCCCGATTGGCCGAGGAAGATGTTTGAACTACAGCGACAACATCCTGCTGCCGCTCTGGCTAACGCCTTTGATATTATCCGGGCGAACTTTATCACTATCCTTATCCTTATTTTTGTGGGTAGTGGTGGAAGGGAGGCTAACTTTACGCTCTATTGGATCATTGGGACCTTTTTGTTTCTGTTGATTTGGGGCGTCATTTCATGGTATCGATTTGAGTTTAGTGTTGAAGAAGGAGAGCTTCGAATTGAGCAGGGAGTGCTGGTGCGCAAAAAGCTATATCTTACCTCCGATCGCATTCAAGTGATTGATATTTCTGCGGGCGTAGTTCAGCGGTTATTTGGATTGGTGGCTGTAGAAGTAAAAACAGCGGGAAGTAGTTCCAAAGAGGCAAAAATTAGTGCGATTACACGGGAAAAAGCGGAAAGGTTAAAAAAAATACTCCGAAAGAATTCCGAAAAATCTGACGATTCGCAGGAAGCTGAACCCGTTTCTCAACATAAAATATATGTCTTGGATACCAAGGATCTGCTCATTGCAGCGTCAACGTCAGGTCGATTTGGGGTAGCACTATCGGTCGTTGGGGTGGCTTTTTCTCAGGTCGAGCAACTGATTTCTGAGGAGCAGATGATTCGTTTTGTCGAAACGATTATTCCCCGGAGTACTAACGCTTCCATGATTGCCATGTCTATTTTTGCAGTTATTGCTATAGCATGGCTTTTTTCGTTTGCAAGCACAATTATCAAATATTACGATTTTGTGGTGGAGGTTCGTGAGAACGAATTGCTGATAAGTCGTGGTCTATTTGAGCGCACACAGTTGACAATTCCTTTTAATCGAATACAGGCGGTGCAAATCAAAGAAGAACTGTTACGTCAGCCCTTGGGATATGCTTCGTTGGTTATTGAAAGTGCCGGTTATGGAGAAAGCGAAGGGAATTCTACTACCTTATTTCCACTGTTGGCAAAACCCCAAATCTATAATTTTATCAACGAAGTAATTCCTGATTATCAAACCGAGATATCAGAGAATAGTACCGTACCATCGGTGGGATTGCGTCGATACCTCTTTCGAATGCTTTGGATATCACTGCCCGTTATTTTGATTGTCTGGGGGAGCATTCCTTATGGTGTTTATAGTTGGTTCCTGTTGATACCTGCCTTGCTATTAGGATATCAACAGTACAGCGATGCAGAAATAGCCAGGGGAAAAGATACTCTGATTCTTACCTTTCGGTTACTGAGCAAAACAACTGCTATGGTAAAGAAGTATCGAATGCAATCATGCCAGGTTCAACAAAATCCGTTTCAAAAGAGATTGGATTTGAGCAACCTAACAGTACATGTGGCCAGTGGTAACCAAGGCCGTGCTTTTACGGTCAGAGATATTGGTATTACTAAGGCCATGGATTATAGGACATGGTTATCCAATGGCAAAGAGAATAATAATATATCTGATGATGAGAGTCATGAACCGCTAAATGAGAATTTTGATGATCCCGATGCTACCCGGTAAGCCACCAGTGATAGATTGATAGGGTACATACTCCAAAAATGATGTGGAGGCCTAAAATCCAGTAGGGCATAAGTGTTCCCCATTCTCGACCTAAAATACCCGGACTTTTAATGGGATTATCTTCGCCGATATAGGGATGGGTGTCAGCGATTATTCCGATCATGGCGCCAACAAAAATGCCGTGACCAAATCCCCACAGGATACCTGCTGGCCAATTGGGTGTTACCACCATGGCGGTGAGGAGGATCACATATAGCATACCCCATCCCGCTCCAATAAGCAGATGCAGCAAGATGCCGACAACATATACTTGCGATTTTTTTTGAATATCTACGAATCGTGTTCCGATGAGGTAAGGAATATCGATATCTTGGCCAAATAGTTTTAGCAGGTAGATAAGGAAGGTTAAGATTAGGGCGCCTACAAAACCTGAAATTGCAGCAATTAATAGATTAGGTTCCATAATTCCTCCTGTTTTAAGAAGTACAGCTGCGAAAAAGTTTGATATAGTACAGTTGTATTATCTAAAACAATGTTATTACTCTTTTGTTAAATAGCAATAAGGGGTTCGGTAGTGGAGAAAGGAGCTTGGTTTTATCTAAGTCAAGACATTTTTTCAGCGAAAGCTTTACTGATAGATTTTTTCAAATGACTCATTTGAATGGGCTTTACCAGGTAATCTACATAGTTAGTCTTTTTAGCCCGCTCAAGGTTATATTGGTCGGAGTTACCGGTAATATAAATAACATGGACATCCGATTTCTCACGAATTTTCTGCATCGCCGTAATGCCGTCAATATTGTCTTTGAGCTGTATATCCATCAGGATTAGATCCGGTTTGAGCTCAAAAGTAGAGTCAATTGCATCTTGGCCGGCAATGACCTTTTTAACAACCTGATGCCCGAGTTTTTTAATCATCCGTTCTAACACCATTGAGATGATCATATCATCTTCAACAATGAGAACTTTTTTATCTGTCAATGAATCACTCATGTTGTATCGCCTAATCCCAACTGAATTGATTAGGGAGTAATAAAATAAATTTTTTGCATTTAACCTAAGGCAACGTCCAAAATCATCATAACGCTAAAACCAATCATTGTGCCCAGGGTAGCTAAATCCGTATTACCGTGGAGCTGAGATTCGGGAATGAGTTCTTCAACAACAACATAAATCATAGCTCCGGCGGCAAATGCAAGGGCATAGGGTAAAAGTGGTTGAACTAAAAGCACTGCCGCGGCGCCAATAACTGCTGATATAGGTTCCACAATACCCGATAGTTGTCCGTACCAAAAGCTTTTGCCAGCTGATAATCCCTCACGTCGCAAAGGCATTGAAACTGCTGTGCCCTCCGGGAAGTTTTGAATGCCAATACCAATTGCCAGGGTGATCGCACCAATTACCGTTGCACCTCCTGCCGCTTCAATACCGGATGCAGCTGCACCAAAAAGAACGCCAATAGCAAGTCCCTCTGGAATATTGTGAAGTGTAATGGCAAGAACTAAAAGTGTTGCTCTTCGCCAAGAAGTTTTTACTCCTTCTGCCTCTTCCATTGGTAATCCGATATGGAGGTGCGGAAGGTATGCATCACATATGCGCAGAAAGATACCTCCGGTTAAAAATCCTATAACGGCAGGAACCCACTCGATCATGCCTTGAGCACCAGCCATATCAATAGAAGGGACCAGCAAAGACCAAAAACTGGCAGCAATCATTACGCCGGCAGCAAATCCCATCATTGTATCAAGTACTTTATGATTTACAGACTTAGTAAGAAATACCAGCGCTGCTCCCAAAGCCGTTAATCCCCAGGTAAAAAGCCCTCCAAAGAGGCTTTGATAAACGGCACTAAGCGATAAAAACCATTCTTGCATGACTGTAATATCCATATGCTGTTATCAGAAATTTAATCTAAAAAAGTTACGTAATGATTTTACTCCTATTAATTATTTAATAAAAATAAAATTAAGCCGGATCTAATAATCTGATCCCCTTGCCTTTTTTATCATGGTATTCGCTAATTACCTATTAGTGGCCGATTCAAAAGAATAATATATTATTTAGCTTAGACTAAAAATTATATTATATTAAGCTTATTCATTATTTGATGGATTTAATATCCTACATATAGGATAAGTTGAAAGTAGCAAGGTAGTTATTGAATATGATTACGGTACAGGAGTTAACTGACATCCTTATATTTTCAGTTCGTGATGGCTTTGTGCAGGTAAGCGCATTTGTAGCTATCACGGTATTATTATTCAGTTATATACAATACCAGTCCGGCGGACGACTTGTAAGATTTCTCGAAGAAAATAAGCATTTACAACCTATTGCAGGTGTTTTGCTTGGTTTGACCCCCGGTTGTGGTGGGGCAATTATTGCAATGCCGTTGTATGTTCGTGGATCTATTAGTTTTGGAACCGTTGTAGCAACTCTTACAGCAACGGCCGGTGATTCCGCTTTTGTGATTCTTACACAGGCCCCGGTTGCGGCCTTATATGCTTACGGATTGGCGGCATTGGCAGGTATTCTATTTGGGTATGCTATTGATTTTTGGGGCTTGGGTACCGGTAGGCTCGATCGTGCTTTTCAGCAGATTGGTGATTCGGTAATGAATGGACGTTTTGCAACTACTAATGTCAGGAACGAAAAGCCAAGCATACCAAATATCGAGAAAAGTTGTGAGCAGGATGCGTATACAGATTCTAATAATTGGAGCATTTTATCCAAGTTTACGCATGGGATTCATATTGCTTGGTGGGGTTTGGCAATAGCCGGATTGATTGCAGGTATTGAGTATTTACGTCGCGGAGCTCCTGAGGTACCCCTTGCTTTTGGACTTGATTTTCCTACTCTATTCACGGTTGCAGGACTATTGGGTACAACCTTGTCATTCTATCTCTATATTGTGGGACGACGGTTTATTGGAGAGGAAGGGTCGGGTCAAATGCATAGTTTTTCTAATACCTACAGTACCTTCAAACATGCTGCAATGGAAACAAGTATGGTCACGGTATGGGTAATTGCAGCATATCTTATTTATGAGTATTCAATCGTTATTTTCTCCCTGGATATTGGAGCACTGGCAGCAGCTGTGGGTCTTTGGGCTCCTGTAGCAGGAGCTGCACTGGGTATCGTACCCGGATGTGGTCCTCAGATTATTTTTGCCACGCTTTATGCCAGCAATCAAATTCCCTTTTCTGCGTTGGTAGCCAACGCTATCAGCCAAGATGGCGACGCCCTTTTTCCGCTTATGGCTATTGATATGAAAGCAGCCATTATTGCTACTATCTATACAACTATACCGGCCCTGATTGTTGGGGTTCTAATCTACTATTTTTGGCCGTATGCCAGTTTGGGATTTGGGGTGCTTGGATAGGATGTTTAACTATGGTACTTAGCTATTGGTATGCCTGTTCCTTTCATATGACCCATCTAATATTCGTATAAAGGAATAAATTATTAGATGCAAAAGGGGGAGCGTAATAAGCTGTTTATTTCGGAGACTTTTCCTTACCTTCTTGCACTTATAGAATCTCCGTATTATTGGTGAATTCTTTATCAAAAGAAGAACCTTTAGGAGTGGATCTTTGTTATTGAATCCAATTATCATTTTTAATAAAAAATCCCTTTCGATGAGCATCGATTTCGATAAAGAACGTTTTATGCACCGCCATAATGGCCCTGATGAAAAGCAGGAAAACGAAATGCTGTCAGTCATCGGTGCATCTTCTATTGATGAACTTATTGGACAAACCATCCCCAAAGGTATTCGTCTCCAAGATCAGATTGATCTTGATGAACCGATGAGTGAATACCGTTTTTTAGAGGATTTTCAAGATTTAGCCAATAAGAATAAAATGTATGAATCATACATTGGTATGGGTTATCACGATACATTGACCCCCAATGTTATCCTGCGTAATGTGCTCGAAAATCCCGGTTGGTATACAGCTTATACTCCTTATCAGGCTGAGATTGCCCAGGGACGCCTTGAAGCTCTGATCAATTTTCAGACCATGGTTTCGGATTTGACCGGAAGGGAACTGGCGAATGCCTCTTTATTGGATGAGGGAACCTCAGCAGCCGAAGCCATGTCGATGCTCTATTCCATGCGCCGCGGTGCCAAGCGCAAAAACGCACACAAGTTTTTTGTTTCGGAATTGTGCCATCCACAGACGATTGACGTGGTGGAGGGACGTGCCGAGCCGTTGGATATAGAAGTAGTCGTCAGTGATCACAATGAGTTAGATGTGACCGACGAAGAGCTATTTGGGATTTTGCTTCAGTATCCTGCTACGGATGGTACGGTAGAAGATTATTCGGATTTAATTGCTGCCTGTGAAGAGAACAACGTGCAATCGGTAGTAGCTGCTGATTTGTTGAGCCTTACCTTGTTGACACCGCCCGGCGAAATGGGAGCCGATGTGGTTGTTGGATCAACACAACGCTTTGGCGTGCCCATGGGATACGGCGGGCCGCATGCTGCATATTTTGCAACTCGGGAAAAGTACAAGCGCAAGATCCCCGGACGTATTATTGGGGTTACGCAGGATACTGAAGATAACCCCGTTTACCGGATGGCGTTGCAAACCCGCGAGCAACATATACGGCGCGAAAAGGCAACATCCAATATATGTACGGCGCAGGTATTACTTGCTGTCATTGCCGGATTTTATGCCGTTTATCATGGTCCCAAAGGTCTGCGACGCATAGCTGAGCGCATTCATGGACTGGCAAAGGTGATGGACAAAGGTCTTGAGCAGCTTGGCTTTGATGTGGTGAATGATCTCTATTTTGATACGTTAAGAGTGAGGCTTGAGAGTGATAATCAAAAAGAGAAACTGCGACAGAAAGCAGTTGATCATAAATTAAATCTGCGCTATTTCGAGGAGCCGGCAGTCGGTATTGCGTTTGATGAAGTGAAAGATCTGGATCACGTCAAGGAGCTGCTCACAATTTTTGCATCTCTCCGTGAAGGGGGGGAGGAGGTTAACGTATCAAAGTTATCGAAATCTGTTGAAGTTGATTATCCGGAAAAGCTGACTCGTACATCGGACTATTTAGAGCATCCGGTATTTAACTTGTATCACTCTGAGCACGAGATGCTTCGCTATTTGAAGAAACTGGAAAATAAAGACCTCTCATTAGTCCACTCCATGATTTCGCTGGGCTCTTGCACGATGAAGCTCAATGCCACATCGGAAATGATTCCACTTACCTGGCCGGAATTTGGAAAAATTCATCCCTACGCTCCTGAAGATCAGGCCGAGGGGTATCATGAATTGTTTGATAGGTTAGAACATCAGCTTGCAGCTATTACTGGATTACCTGCTGTGTCGCTGCAACCGAACTCTGGGGCGCAGGGAGAGTTAACGGGTCTGTTGACTATTAGAGCTTATCATAAGCATCATGGCAATGATAATCGCAATGTGACAATTGTTCCTGACTCTGCACATGGTACAAACCCTGCAAGCGCTGTTATGGCGGGAATGGATGTTGTAGTAACAGAATGCGATGAACAGGGTGATATTGATCTGGATGATTTGCGGGAAAAGATTAAAGAAAATAAAGAAAATCTCGCAGCGCTGATGATTACTTATCCCTCAACGCACGGCGTTTTTGAGCAGGATATCAAGGAAATTTGTGAATTGATTCATGATAGCGGTGGACTGGTATATCTGGATGGTGCAAATATGAATGCTCAGGTTGGGCTTACCAGTCCGGCAGAAATAGGTGCGGATGTGTGTCACCTGAATCTGCACAAAACATTTTGTATACCCCACGGAGGTGGTGGTCCCGGGATGGGACCGATAACAGCCACCAAAGAACTGGCTCCTTTTCTGCCGAGTAATCCGATAGTTGAAACTGGAGGAGAACACGCTATTAAAAGTGTTTCTGCTGCTCCCTGGGGCAGTGCGAGTATTTTACCGATATCCTATGCCTACATCAAAATGATGGGAGCAACGGGACTAACCAAGGCTTCGCAATATGCGATCCTCAATGCTAATTATTTAAAAGAACGGCTTAAAGATCACTATCCGATTCTCTACACTGGTGAAAATGGACGGACTGCTCACGAATTTATTGTAGATTTACGTCCGTTTCGAAAATCAGCAGATGTTAATGAAGCTGATATTGCCAAGCGATTAATGGATTATGGATTTCACGCTCCGACGATGTCTTGGCCGGTGCCGGGAACAATAATGATAGAACCTACCGAAAGTGAAACGAAAGAAGAGCTGGATCGTTTTTGTGAGGCCATGATTTCTATTCGGGAAGAAATTAATGAGATCGAAGAGGGCAATGCTGATCCTGAAAATAATGTGCTTAAAAATGCTCCTCATACCATGCGTGTGGCAATGGCTGATGGCTGGGATCGCCCCTACAGTCGTGAAAAGGCAATCTTTCCACTCGATTATCTGCGATTCAACAAATTTTGGCCGGCAGTCAGCCGTGTTGATGATGCTTATGGTGATCGTAACCTGATGTGCAATTGTGTTCCTATTGATGCGTACAGTGAAGGACAAGAGCCCGCGGCCGTTGATTAGGATTTACCTATTTAGCAGTTAAAAAATAGTTGGAAGTTTGACTCTACCAATTAAGGGAGTATTTATGAGAAATATCCCAAAGATAAATCAGTGATCTAAAGGTTTTAAAGCTCACTTAAGGTGATTTTCTCACTATCTAACTAACCTGATAATTTATCTTCAGGCGGTTAGACCGGCTACTTTTTGGTAATAGAACTCTCAATTTGGATATCACTCATTAAGGTTCGGTGAACAGGACATTTTTGGGAGATGTCCAGGATGCGATCTAGCTGATCATCGGTAATATCCCCTTCGACAATTACCTCTTTTTCGATGACATCAATTCTGCTCTTGGGGTCTTCACAGTTTTGACAATCTTCGTCATGACGTTTATTGTGGCGCAATTCCATGTAGATGTCATCTACATTATCCCAACCTTTATGCTTTACATACATTTTGATAGTCATTACGGTACAAGAACCCAGTGACATCAACAGGTAATCGTAGGGATCGGGACCTTTATCTTTTCCACCATCAACAGATTCGGGTTCGTCACCCATAAATTCATGTTTTCCCGCCGTAAGTGTTGTGGTATAGGTTTCTTTTTTGGGGAGATGCGCGTGTACGATCTTTTTCTTTTGAGAATCTTTAGCCATGATATGAGTGATATTTTTGAGTTATAATCAATTGATGTGTTGAACTATATCTAACTTACAAAATCAGTTACTGCCATTTTTGGTAACAGCTATTCCATATTTCTCTTCCAGAATATTTAGATGATGTTTTCCATGTCCCGCGATAATAAAAGCTAAAGCCCGAACGGAAACGGATACTTCATTTGCAGTTCCCTTACGCAACGTTTGTTTTTTCGAAAAGTTGCTAAACATGCTGATGTTAGCATTCCGCAGTGCATCATATTCTGTTGATAGGCTCTGCAGACTTCGTTTATCAAAGTTGCCTTGTTCTACATAGGATTCATGATTATATCCCGGAAGGGCTGTTTGTTCGCCACGGCTGATACAAAGTGCTCTATACGCCATGATGCGTTCGGTATCAATCAAGTGACCCATAACTTCCTTAACACTCCATTTTTCATCGGCATAGCGGTGGTTTGCCTCATCATCTGTTAGTTGTCGGATGATGGTATAAACTTTTTGGCCTTGGCGGATGAGCGATTGAATTACATTTGGTTCATGAATAAGATTGATATAATCTTTATAGAAATCGCCGTATTCATCGGGTTGAGGTCTATTGTCTTCCCAATCTAAAAGTGCCATTTGGTTCTGTTTATTTTATACTTTTGTTACTCTTGTAAAAGTACTCCTGAATAAACATCAATGTAAAATAAAAAAGGCCGGATTGCTCCGGCCTTTAAAATGATTATGTGAGGTTTTAACTACTTATTTACTTCGTGGCTTTTGTATACGGCCTCACCAGATTTATTTCCATTAATCATTGTTTCTTGCAGATATGGATAGGCAACACCATCGACTACTTGCCAGTCAGAATTATGGTTTTCTACAGTGACCTGCTCACCCATCTGGGGATTAAACTGTTTGTAACGGATGATATCCGGATAATGGGTTTCTGCATCCAATAGAAGCTCAACGTTCGAGTCATCCACCGTTACATTAACCTTTTCGTAGCTCGTCCCATCGACTTCTGCAGTACCAAGGTATTGCGGATTAACGCTCTCGGCATTTAAGGCAATTGAAAGAAAGCTTCTATTAAGGGTACTTTTAAGACTCTTAGCCATTTGAGGAGGGAGAGGACGCTCCTGTCCACCGACAATCATTTTACCAGATCCACCTTCATACTTCACCTTTATTTCACCCATTGGACCTTTGATAGTTTGCTCAATGGCATCGGGATAATTGATGGTTGTGGACATCGGCATTTTTTGGCCCTGCATATTCATTTCTCCGGTAAGAGAGATGCTGTTTAGCTCTGTATTATTGATGACAGCTTCGGTCATTTTTGATAACCATTCTTGGCCTTTTTCAGCGTTACCTTCAACCATTTGCTTTTCACCGCTTCCGGGCTCAGGAATGCTGATATCAATCTTATTGACCTCTCCGTATTTTTCGAGCTGATCGCCGATTCCCTCCTTATTTCCAACAACAAGAATTTGAAGATTCTCAGGATCCAGATATTCTTGTGCTACTGCCTGCACATCCTCAATAGTGGTAGCTTTGACGCCTTCGATATACTGTTCAAAAGCATCGGCTGGAAGGCCACGGTACTCATTTGACATGCGTTCACTGAGTACCTCCTCGTAACTGTCATACTCAAAAACCGAGGAATTGAGAATCTGATCTTTTACGTCCTGTAGTTCTTGCTCACTGATAGGTTCATCTTGCAAACGTTCAATTTGTTCGATGATTGCATCAATGGCTTCGGACGTTGTAGAACTTTTGGTCATAACACCGGCATAAAACATTCCGGGATAAAAGCTATTCATCCCATATTGACCAAAGACAGAATAAGCCAGTCCCATTTCGGTTCGGACTATCTGCATCAATCGACCTGAAAATCCGCCACTGAGCACGCGGTTCATAACTTGCACTTTCGCATAGTCAGGATTATCACGCATGCCACCTATATGTCCCATCATCACAAAGCTCTGATTTACATCAGATTTTTCGATGAAATTGATAGAGCTTTGTGGTTCATAATTTACGATTTCAAACTTTAATTGTGATTTGTCACCAGCGGGGAGTTTACCAAAACTGTTGCGTAATTTTTGTTTCATCTCTTCCGCATCAAAATCACCCACAATACCAACCATCATATTACTTGCCGAGAAATGCTTGTCGTGGAAATTGACTAAATCTTCCCGGGTTATATTATTAATGGTTGCGTATTCTGTTGTTCGACCATAGGGCGAATCCTCCCCATAAATGAGAGCTTGGAACTCTCGAATACCGATTTGTTGGGGATTATCATTCCGGCGTGAAATAGAAGATTTTTGCTGTGTTTTAGCCAGCTCAATTTTATCTTCCGGGAATGTCGGATTTGTCAAAACATCGATAAAGACAGGAAGTAGATCATCGAAATCCTCTTTTAAAACATCCATGCTCGCATTTCCGCTGGTAAATCCAATACCGGTTTCGATACTGGCTGCCCGGTTTTCGAGCATAGCATTAAGTGAGTCTGCAGGATACGTTTCCGTTCCGCCTGAGCGCATAACAGTACCGGTAATAGAAGCAAGGCCTGTTTTGTTATTGGAATTTAAAACTCCGCCCGTTCGAACTCGTGCATTAACATTTATGAGGGGAAGCTCACTGTCTTCCACCAAATAAAAAGTCATGCCATTTTCGATAGTGAATGTTTCTACCTCGGGCTTCTGAAAATCATTCAGTTCAGGAAAATCCAGATTAGTATGTGGATTGGTATCAGTAGGCTGTTGCGAGTCGGCCACTTGTTCGGTTTGCGAACAGGCGAATGCAAAAACAGCCATAAGTAAGAATAAGCTTAACCTCTTCATAATAGTAGAATTATGGTTGTTCAAAATTTTTGAAAATGATGAGTTAGTTATTGGCATCAGCAACCTCCTGATCGGATGAATTGTCTTCATTTACAATAGCTCCAACCGTTCGATTGTCCTTGGTGAGATATTTATTAGCTACTCGTTGGATATCATCAACAGTAACCTTGTTGAGCTCTTCAATATCCGTAAACACTTTTCGCCAGTCGCCCCGCAGATTTTCGGCAGAAGCCAGTGAAGAAGCCAGTCCAGAGTTCGAATCAAGACTTCGAATTAAATTTGCACGCGCATTGGTGCGGGCCCGGTCAAGTGCTTCTTGAGATACACCATCATTTTTTATCTTTTCAATTTCTGCAAGAATGGAGGTTTCCATGGTGTCTACCCCAAAATTTTGATTGGGAATAGCCAGCGTAGCAAAGAGTGTTTCATATTTTTGGCCGGGAAATCCGTTAAAAGCTGAAACCTGAAGAGCTGTTTGTTCTTCCTCAACCATTCGCTTATAGAGTATAGAGGTACGTCCTCCGGAAAGAACACTGCCCAGCAGTTGAAGCGCTTTTGAGTCTGGATGGTCTTGCGCTACCGTATGATATCCCATGAGAAAAAATGGTTGCGATTGTCCCTGAATAGTAAATCTACGTTCTCCGCGCTGTTCCGGCTCTTTGGTATAAACGGGGGGAGGTTCGGGACCTTCTTTCAAATCTCCAAAGTATTGTTTAGCTAATTCCTTTGCCTCATTGGGTTGAACATCTCCAGCAATAGCGATTGTAATATTACTGGGTACATAATAAGTGTTATAAAATTCGCGCGCATCTTCCATCGTTGTGGCAGTAATATTAGAGGGCCAGCCCAAAGTTGGACGTCCATAGGGATGTGCGGTATATGCCACTGATAAGAATTCTTCAACGAGCCGACCGATAGGTTGCGATTCATTGGAGCGGCGCTCTTCACGGACAACTTCTTTTTCCTTGTAAAATTCTCGAAGTACCGGGTTTTTAAATCGATCCGATTCAAGGCTAAACCACAGTTCCAACCTGTTTTCGGGCAGGCTGTAAAAATAGTTTGTGCGATCCTGGCTGGTAGTGGCGTTCATTCCGGTACCGCCGTTACGATCAATAATTTCTGAGAACTCATTATTGACCACATATTCTCCCGCTTCTTCCTGGAGTCCTTCAAACTGACTCCACAGCGTATCCATTTTGGCAGAATCTGGTTGAGTACTGTATTTTTCGGCTAACCATTTTTGGTATGTATTATCGAGCTCTTTAAGTACTTTCTTTTCTTCTTGCCAATTAGAAGTACCCACGGTATGAGTCCCTTTAAAAGCCATGTGTTCAAAAATATGAGCCATACCGGTATGTCCCACGGGTTCGTTTGCTCCACCTACATTTACATAGGTAGCAAAACTGACAACCGGTGCAACCGGGCGCTCAATAATGATAAATGTTAAACCGTTATCGAGTGTGAACTCGGTAACTTTTTCTTCAAATTCGTCTAAGGATTGTGCATTTACGGGCGGTGTAGCGAGATAGAATCCCAGCAGCACTGCCGTAAGTGACATGAGAACGCGTCGTAGCATTTTTTCTCCTGTTTTATTATTAGTTGAATGAATTGTTGTGATAGATCTTATAGCTTTGAACAATATTGATTTTTTAAGTGAACGACAAGAGGTTAAATTAGTTTTAACGTTAGATTCATATATTCGACGTGAGTGTGTTTAGTTCACATTGGAATGTTATATTTGCAACGAAAATTTGAAATTACTTTTAACAATTATCTATGTACTTCAAACAGATATTTGAGGAAAAATTAGCTCAATATTCCTACTTAATTGGATGTCAAGCTACCGGCGAAGCTATTATTATTGATCCCATGCGGGATATAGATCGTTATAAAAAAATAGCATTAGACGAAGGTCTGGATATCGTTGCTGCTGCAGAGACTCATATCCATGCGGATTATTTGACAGGCCTTCGTGAATTCGCCGAGGAGGGCGCTAAGATATATGCTTCGGATGAAGGTGATGAGGACTGGAAATATGAGTGGATAAAAGATAGCGACTACAATTATGAGCTGGTTAACGACGGAGATCGATTTAGCATAGGTAATATTCATTTTGAGGTTAAGTATACGCCCGGACATACACCTGAACATGTTAGCTATACAGTAACGGATGGGGCTGCTGCAAGTGATCCCATGGGTATACTCACTGGTGATTTTGTTTTTGTGGGTGATGTTGGTCGCCCTGATCTGCTTGAAACAGCAGCTGGGCAAAAAGGGGTAATGAAATCTTCTGCACGGACGTTGTACAAATCAGTAGAAAAATTTAAATCTATGCCTGAATATTTGCAGGTATGGCCGGGCCACGGATCCGGCAGTGCATGTGGAAAGGCTCTGGGTGCTGTTCCTGAATCAACGGTGGGATATGAGTTGCGGTATAATCCATCTATTCAAGCCTCGAAAAGTGAGCAAGAGTTTGTTGATTTTATTTTGGAGGGGCAGCCCGAACCACCTCTCTACTTTGCTCGCATGAAACGTGACAACAGAGGCGGTCCTAAAGTGCTTGGCAACCTTCCTCATCCCCAGAAAGTTACCGTAGAAGGATTGACGAATCGGGCAGAGCAAGAGGGAAGCGCAGTGGTTGATACCCGGGAACGTACTGCTTTTATGGATGGCCATTTGAAAGGGTCGTTACTCTCTACCTACAATAAGGCTTTTAATACGGTGGTTGGATCGTATGTAAAAGAAGACGAGCATATTTATTTGATCATTGATGAAGATAATCTCGAGGGAGCGGTCCGCGATCTGATCAGAATTGGACTGGATAACATAAAAGGGTATGTGACACCGGATGAGTTAGAACAGCATTTGGAGAATAGTAAGCATTCAGAACGTGTAGAAATTATCACCTTAGATGATGCTTCTGAGCTAATTGAAGATAGCAACTATCAGGCGCTTGATGTTAGAAAATTAACGGAGTTTAATGAGGGTCATGTTGAAGGGGCAGTTAATATTGCCCATACCCGATTATTAAAACGAAAAGAAGAGTTAGATAAAAATAAAACATGGCTTGTTTACTGCCGGACGGGAGGTCGTGCTTCAGTAGCTACGTCTCTCTTACAACGAGATGGTTTTAGTGTAAAATATGTAAATGATAACGTAGAACCGTGGTTGGCTAATAAGAAGTTAGCAAAGGTAAAAGAATAGAGGCGTATTGACGAATTACAATACAGCGAAATTGATTAGTTCGGTTTACTCGGTATCTTGTTCCTCCAAATATTCGTTGGTTATTTTGCGTGTCTGTTCGGCTCCCATATATTTTTCCAGATCGTAGAGCGTAATCATTTTCTCACCCTCATGGAATGAGTAAGTTAAATGACCACTTTCAATTTCTTTTTCCACATCACTGGTTTTCATATCTAACATTTCTCCAACCTCTTCCAGTGAAAACATTGAGCGCATAATGTTGGTTTCTCTTTAAAATTAGCTGGTTAATTAATTTTGGCTCAAAGATAGAAAAATTCAACTTTTTTACTACCCCTTAAAACGGTCGTTTTAGAATTAAGAGTAAAATAATTACAATTCTTGTGCATAATTTTGGTTTCAGTATTGGTCTATAATCTGTTGATGGCGAAAACATGATGTTAAATGGTCGTTAACTAATCCCGTGGCCTGCATATGGGCATATATAGTGGTGCTGCCTATGAATTTAAATCCCCGTTTTTTGAGGTCTTTACTTAGTTTGTCGGAAATTTCGGTGGTTGTCGGAAGTTGCCTCATTGTTTCCCAGTGATTTTGGATCGGTTCGCCACCTACAAAATCCCAAATGTAATCACAGAAGCTGCCATACTCTTGTTGGATCTTAATAAACTGATGAGCATTATTTATGGTAGAACGAATTTTGTTTTCGTTGCGGATGATTTCAGGATTTGATAGCAGCTGTTGAATTTTGGCTTCATTGAAGGTAGACACTTTTTCAGCCTCAAAATTGGCAAAAGCTTTTTGGTAGCCTTCCCGCTTTTTTAAGATCGTGCTCCAGCTTAATCCTGCCTGTGAGCTTTCCAATACTAAAAATTCAAACTGTGTTTGGTCATCATAAACGGGGACGCCCCACTCCTCATCGTGATACCGAATGTATTGATCAAAAGTATTTTCACACCAGTCACATCGTTTTGGCATAATTGTGTTTTTAAGAATTAAAATCCCATTTTGGAGGTATATATTTTAATGTACCAAAAATTAAATCTATGAAGTGGGATAAACTTATTAAAGAGCGAAGTAATCAAAGCGGTATCAGTGAAAAGCTTACAGCGCGTTTGGAGTTGCTGGCAGATTTTCTAGAGAAAATCATTGAGGATAAAGAAGATCAAAAGTTTTTAGAATTACTGGTTACTTTTCCGGAAGTGGCTCATCAAGCTTTTGATAAGCAGGATCAGAAAGCCTTAGCAAGGCTGGAGTCCAGAATAAATGATCTTTCGACCGATCAAATTGCTCGGTTTCTGCGATACTTTACTGTTTTCTTCCACTTGATGAATTCGCAGGAGCAGCGAGAAATTACGCGCATCAATCACGAACGGGCGATGAGCACGGGCCCGGATTCACCGCGCAGCGAAAGTATTGCAGAGGCTGTTTATCATCTTAAAAAGGAAGGATTTTCGGCTGATGAGGCTGCCGGTGTAATTGCAAAGCTCGATATCCAACCAACCATTACAGCTCATCCTACCGAGGCCCGGCGACATAGTGTACTTATAAAACAGCAGCATATCACTGAGATGATTGAACAGTTTAAGGCCGATGATTTAACACCGGACGAGCGCAAGGCATTAACGCTTGATATTTTTAACGAGATATATCTGTTGCTTGCTACTGATGAAGTCCGAACTGAGCGGGTGACTGTTGAGGACGAAGTTGAAAACGGGATATTTTATTTTCGGAATGCAATCTGGCAGACGATCCCTATTTTGTATGATGATCTGCGTAACGCTTTTGAGATGTACTATGATGAAGTGCCGGACTTTGACACGATTTTACGTTACCGGTCGTGGATTGGCAGCGATCGGGACGGCAATCCCAATGTAACGCCGGAGGTTACCTGGCAGACCATCTTGGAACAGCGGAAGAATGTGATGGAGCTATACCTGGATGAGCTCGATGATTTGCGCCGGTACTTGAGTATTTCTCAAAATAAGTATGATGTATCAGATGAGCTGGCCGCTTCGTTGGAGCTGGATGCGCAAGAAGATCCGCTTTCGGATCGCTATGAGCGACTCTACAATCAAGAGCCGTATCGTCGAAAGGTTACGCACATAATGCACAAGCTGCAGCATCAGCTTGATATTATAAAATCGGGACGCCCCAATGAAGTTTTAGAAGAAGCACAGGAATATCGGCTATCAGATTTTACAGATGATTTAGAGCTGATATCAAAAAGTCTGAAAAAATCCGGTTTGGAGTGCGTGGCATCGCAGGGAAAATTGAGGCATTTGGAAGTCCGAGCGCAAACGTTCGGTTTTCATCTGGCAGGTCTGGATATCCGTCAACATTCTGAGAAACATGAGTCTGCTGTAGCTGAACTGCTGGAAGTAGGGCAGGTTACGGATGAATACCGATCCTTATCTGAAGAAGAAAAAGTACATCTGTTGACCAAAGAGCTTAAAAATCCGCGACCACTTTCTCCGGTCCAGGCGCATTTGGATGAAAATACTTCGCAGATGCTGGAAGTCTTTCAGATTATCGATCAGATGCTGACCCTGGATAAAAATAGCTTTGGTAATTATATCATCAGTATGACCCATGGCGTAAGCGATATGCTGGAGGTACTTATCCTGGCAAAAGAAACCGGGCTCTGGAGTTATGAGAACGGCAAGGTGGAGAGTAAAATAGATGTGGTTCCACTCTTTGAAACGATTGAAGATTTGGAGGAATGCGGACGCCTTATGAGTGAGATTTATGAGAGTCCGGTCTATCAGAAGCAGCTAAGTGCGCGGGATAATTTACAGGAAATTATGCTCGGTTATTCCGACAGTAATAAAGACGGCGGATATTGGATGGCTAACTGGGCACTTGAAAAGGCCCAGCGTAATCTTGGGAATGTATGTCGAGAGTATGAGGTCGATTTCAGATTGTTTCATGGTCGGGGCGGCACGGTCGGTCGCGGCGGCGGGCGATCGAATCAGGCTATTTTGGCGCTTCCGCCCGTCAGTAATAATGGACGCATTCGTTTTACGGAGCAGGGAGAAGTAATCTCGTTTCGATATTCACTTGCACCTATTACGCGGCGTCACCTTGAGCAAATTGTAAATGCTATGATTCGGGTTACGATCTCAGAACAGTCTGAAATGCAGCAGCAATCGCAGTTTGATGAGACAATGGATGAGCTGTCAGCAGTCTCTATGAAGGGGTATCGCAATCTTATTGATGATGAAGGTTTCTGGAGTTGGTATACGGCAAAGACGCCTATCGAGCATATCAGCCGGTTGCCTATTGCATCACGGCCGGTATCGCGGGGCAGTGCCAAAGCTGCAGATTTTGAAAATCTTCGAGCTATTCCCTGGGTATTTGCATGGACTCAGGTGCGATATAATGTTCCGGGTTGGTATGGTATCGGTAAGGCCTTACAGCAGATGCTGCAAAAAGAGGGCATGCTTTCTCAACTTCAAAAGTGGTATGAGGATGTCATCTTTTTTAAAACGGTGCTCGATAATGCGCAGAGAGAAATGGCACGGACGCATATTCCTACTGCCAATATTTATCATGACATCGATGATGGGACGTTCCATAACCGTATCACAGAGGATTTTAATAAAGCAGAAGACGCTATAAAGCAGATTACGGGACAAGAGGAGCTCCTCGATATTAATCCTGTGATCAAGAAATCGATTCGGTTTCGGAATCCATTCACCTATCCGTTGAATATGATGCAGACCGAGCTGCTGGATCGGTGGAGAAATAAGGAAGAGATGGAAAATGCCAACGAAGAAAAATTACGCGATGCGCTATTTTTGAGTATCAATGGTGTAGCAGCAGCTATGCAAAGCACAGGGTAGAATTAAGAATTATGGGTTGTGTGATTAGGAATCGAATCCAGCCAATTCTTAATTCTCCATTACTAATTTTTAATTAATTCCTTCATCTGTCGGCGAAACTTCGGGGCTCCACCATTGGCGGGATGACGGACAGGCGTATAATTTGAAATTCCGAAAGCATCCAAACTCTGCTCACATTTTCGTCCCACCGCAATAATTTTTCCATCAGAAAAGAGTTTCAAAAAAGCTTTAAGCGATGGATATCCCTGCTCGAGTTCATGGTCGGTAGGAGTTCGATTGCTGAGGAATCCGTCATCGGGATCGTACGGATGCCAAGGCAGGGCGTTCCAGAGTACGGTTTCATACGGATCTATTCCCAGCTGATAGATTGCTTTCCACATGATGGTAGCGGTAGGCTCCGACATTCCTTTTGCATTTACTTCCGGCTTGCTGGTACGCTGTGCTTCGATGGATTGAAACGCTCCGTCTGCCGGAATACCGTGGACCGATTTGTGATGACCAAGTAAAATGCGCTCGGAGGTCATGGCGATACCGGTAAAGTGCCCACCCTGATAGCCCAATGCTTCGGCAATAAATAGGTATTGAGCGGTATCGAGTCGTTCTTTGAGATAGTGCTTTAATTGTTTTTTACGGATGTCGGGACCGTTGTCATTTACATCATGTTCGGTATCATTTTGATACCAGGGATTAAAAAAAGGACCGTCAGGAGTATTCTTCAGAAGATTTAATAAGGATTCGATACTGCTCATCAAAAAAAGATAGATCAATTGGAATTATTGTTGTCGCGGAATCAGCCAAAGCTTTGTCTGGCGGCCGTCAATATATCGAACAGAATCGCCATCAAAAAAGGCATCTTCTTCGAGCATGATACGAGTATCTTTCTCCCACTTAGGAATATGTACTGTAGCATTAAGTTCGATGGAATGAGCAGTGTTCTTATAAAGTGGATAATCCCCTTTGCCCGGCACACCATCCTGTTGATCCCAAAGTCCGATGGTTGGGCCGGCACCGTGACCGTGATATCCAATCGGGTGCGTATATATACTTGGTTCGATGTTCTGACTAATAGCTTCTTTGCGGCTTTTTGATAAAATTTCGTTACCAGTTAACCCCCCTTTAAAATTATTGGTCAAGATATCCTGTAGTTTATTTCCGGTTTCTAACGCTTTTTGCAACCCTTTTGGAGCTTTGGTTTCTCCGGCTTTTAGTACATAAGCATGCTGCTGAGTATCGGTGTTTAGTCTAAGGTAAGTGATGCCAAAATCCACATGGAGAAGATCGCCGGGTCGTATAACATTTTCAGCGGGATGCTCTGAAAAGTTAGCTAAAAACGAGGTGTCGGGTTCGGCGGCCCGCTGCACCGATACGCTTGGTTGAAACCATGCCGTTAAATTGAGGTCCCGAATACGCTCACGATACCACCACTCTACATCCTTAGTAGTAATACCCGGCTGGATAACTTTTTCTGAAAATCCTTCAGCAATAATATCGTGGGCTATATGACAGATCATCGGATAGACCTCCATCTCAGGCTCGGTGCGGGTTTCGAGCCATCCGATTGCCAGCTTTTCTCCTGATACTATACGGCTTTGATAATACTTGGGAAGGGCAGAAGTAAAAGCTTCATATTCGGAGTGACTAATACCATCAGCCAAAGCAAAAGTCGAAGAATAGTTTAGGGCAATATTATTTGGATCACGTTCTTTAATAATATCAATCAATCGTTTCCACTGATTTGGTTCTTCGTCTTTATTCCAGGCAGTTTTAAAAAATTTACCGATATCATATCGGGCAATGGCCAACCTGTCTACTTCTTTGCCGTTGTCTGAAAAAACAAGTATTGTTCGGCGTCGAGCAGTTTGCCAAGTGGCGGGAAGCATCGTTTTGATAACCGGATCTTCATTATATTCCCGCGCAATAATAATCCACATATCAATATTTTCTCGTTGCATGAGTTTTGGAACGACATTTTCCAGTCGATATTCGAGCCAGTTGTTCATTACATTAGCTCGTTCCTGCATCGACAGTATTTTGGGAGGCGCAGTTTGTTGTGCCAATGAAACTTGTACTGTTATCAGCAAGAGAATTGAAATTAGAATAGAGGACTTTGATAATATTTTCATTGGCAATAGATTATTTTAAAAAGAGAACAAGCATTTCTAAAAAGCAGAAACCGCTTAAGTTTGTCAACTATTAAAAGGTTGAAATATAAATAGTCTTTGATGGCTTATTGGAAGTTGTTATTGTTATTCTTAATGAAGTTTTAGCCAATCACGAAGTAATTTCGTGAAGAAATTCATCCGTAAAAACTGTATTTTAGCATACTTGAAAAGAAAGATTTTATTATGACTACTGATACTATTTTTAATATAACAGAAGCACCATCAAGTAGAATAAATGATGTAGATCTGGATAAGCCTGGGTTTGGCCGTGAATTTGCAGACCATATGCTCGAGATGGAATATCGGGATGGACAATGGCAGCAGCCGGAAATAAAACCTTATGGGTCGATTGAAATAACACCAGCCTTAAGTGCACTGCATTATGCTCAGTCGGTATTTGAGGGTACCAAAGCTTATTATGTTGATGGAAATACAGTAAATCTTTTTCGGGTAGAAAAGAACTACGAGCGTATGGCCCGTTCTTGTGAACGAATGTGTATCCCCAAAGTTGAACGCGAAGTATTTATAGAGGGTATTAAGGAGCTTATAAAACTTGATCATAAATGGGTACCCCAAAAGGAGGGAAACACTCTTTATATTCGACCTTTTGCATGTGCTTTTGATCCCATTATTTCGGCGCGAGTAGCAGAAGAGTATCGCTTTTATATTATCACATCTCCGGTTGGGTCTTACTACGATCGTCCGGTGAAGTTGACAACCACTCAACAGTATGTGCGAGCCGTGAAAGGTGGTGTGGGTAATGCCAAAACGGCTGGCAATTATGCGGCCAGCTTGTATCCGGCCCAGCAGGCTAAAAAAGAGGGATTTGATCAGGTTCTGTGGCTGGATGCAGCTGAGCATAAATATGTTGAGGAGGTCGGAACCATGAACATCTTTTTTGTCATTGATGGCGTATTGGTGACCCCTGATTTGCGGGGTACTATTTTGCCGGGTGTCACGCGTGACTCAGTTATTCAATTTGCTAAACATTGGGGTATGCCGGTGGAGGAGCGCCGTATCAGTATTGAGGAAGTGATGCAGGCTGGTAAAGATGAAAAGCTGGACGAAGTATTCGGTGCCGGTACTGCTGCAGTAGTGGCTCCGGTAGAGGAGGTCCATCACGATGGGCAATCTGTGACGTTTGATATTGATGGCAGAGGTCCTGTCGGACAAAAATTCTACGACGCAATTACTGATATTCAGTACGGGCAAGCCGAAGATCTTTTTGGATGGATAACTTCCGTTGAGGTGAGTTAAGTTAGTACTCAATACCCTTTTTCTCGGTCAATAGTATAATTAAGTTCCATTCCTGATAGCGCCCGTTTGTAATTTTCTACAATCTGATTAGCTATTTCATCTGGTTTAGTGATGCTGGCAATATGGGGAGTAACTATAACATTATCGCGATTCCAGAATGCGTGTTTGTCGGGCAGCGGTTCTTCAGAAAAAACATCCAGCCAGGCCCCTTGCAGGATATTGCTGTCCAATGCGTAAATTAAATCTTCATCCACCAAGTGCTCTCCCCGCGCTGCGTTTATAATCCAACCATGGTCATCCATCTGTTTAAAGATATTGAGATTTAGTATGCCCTTAGTCTCATCGGTGAGAGGGAGCAGGCAAATAAGAATGTGAGTACTTTCGAGAAACTGAACTAGTTCATCTTCGCCGGCAAAAGTATTGATGTTCTCAATTTCCTTGGCTGATCGAGACCATCCCGAAACCTGGTATCCCAACTCAGCCAACTGTTTGGCAGTTGGCTTGCCTAGTTCTCCCAATCCCATAATGCCCACCTGTAGTTCTTTTGGTGACGGATGATTATGAGGTTGCCACTTTCTCTGATCGTTTTGTCGGATGTAATGCACAAAATTCCGCTGAATATTTAGAATGGCAGCTAAAATATATTCCTTCATCTGTTGGACGAGTGATGGGGAAACAACACGACAGATATCAATAGATTCTGGCAGTGACTTATCCGAAATCAGGTGATCGGCTCCGGCTCCCAGTGATGAAACGGCTTTAAGGTTGGGAAAGCTATCAAGAAGATGTTGCGGATGATTCCAGCATACAGCAAACTGTACTCGGTCTTTGTCTTCTATGGCGGGCCAAATATCAATTTCAATATTGGAATCAACACGGTGAATGGCATCTTCCCAGGAAGAAAGATCCCGCCCGGGAGCAATAAATAATAGCGACATATTATAAGATGATTGGGTATCTGAATTTATAATTATGAAACAAGGTATAAAAAATAGTGATTGTTTTTAGGTTGCTTAGGGAATGAAATATTGTTGAATCGTTTGTTACTTGTATAGAGGTTAGGTTGAACAAAAAAGTATCGATAGAAAATGGGAACCCAACTTATTATTACTTGTGAGCATGCCGGCAATGACGTTCCGGAGGAGTACCGACATCTTTTTGAACATAATCCAGAAGTGCTGGAAACGCATCGCGGCATTGATATTGGGGCTTTGGAGCTAACGAATGCTATTTCTGAGATGCTGGAAAAGGAGCCATATTTGAATACCGTTACCCGGTTGCTTGTGGATCTGAACCGTTCAACACAAAGCCCAACTCTTTTTTCTGAATTTACCAGAGAACAGCCGCTGCATGTAAGAGAGAAAATATTTAAAAAATATTACCAGCCTCATCGGAATAAGATCGAAGATAAAATTGATCAGATAATAGCAAACGGAGAGCAGGCTATTCATGTAGGGATTCATACTTTTACTCCTGTCTGGGAAAATAAGGAGCGGGAAGTTGATGTGGGATTTCTATTTGATCCACGAAGTAAGGCAGAACAGCATTTCTGTTATCTTTGGCGTCATGAGCTTAGCCAGCGTTCATCAGATCTGCGTATTAAAATGAACGAGCCTTATCGTGGTACTATGGATGGATTTACGACCTATCTCCGCAGACAATTTTCAAACAATAATTATTTAGGTTTGGAGATTGAGGTAAATCAGCGTTTTACGGATCCGTCCCTGCAGGAAGAGTGGCAACAATTGAAGGAAGATATAGGCAAATCGTTGCAGACAACAGTTCAGGTATTTAATGATTAGTTTTTGATATTTAATGAGCTTGGATTTCTATAAGCTCATCCAGTTGGTAGTATGTCTGGAGGATAAATGTTCTTGCTTTATTTCCCAGGATTTTTCAATACCCGTCGATGCAAAATGTGTAGGTTCCGAACCATACTTTGTGTTGTTCTCATCCATTTTTGTATCAGGTTGTGTTCACTTGTGGTATAGTGATTTTACTAAACAGATCTTGTTGTACTTTCAACTCCGGCTAAATTCCTGTAAGCATAACGGCCACTTTTTTAGTTTAATCAGATCGAGCAATAAAAAACCCGTCATTTTTCGAAAGAATGGCAATAGGTTTGCCATGGAGCTGTGGATCAAAAACACGTTCGCACAAAGCATAAAAATTATTGCAGTCGATCAGTGCGTATACGGATTTACTTATAGTTGGTTGAAACGATGAGAGTGGAAATTGCTTTTATATAATTTATTATTAGAAAAAAATTTCTAACAAGTTCATATAATACTTAACAGATGGAAGGTGAAAAAACGCCCCCAACTGCTACCTATAAAAGAGATGCTCTGTTCTTATCATTAGCCGGTATATTTTTGACTTCTCTGGTCTTGGGAAATGTGATTGGTACGACCAAGTTCGTCACCATATTTTCCGTTGAGCTTTCTGATTGGATGGTGGCAATCGTTCCCGAGCTAATCCGTGATAACAGTATGTATACAATGAGTGTGCCAGTAGGAGTAATTGCGTATCCCTTTACCTTTTTAGCAACCGATTTGTTATCAGAATTATATGGACGTAAAAAAGCCCAATTAGTAGTTTGGGTTGGGTTCTGGATGAATGTATTTATGCTCTTTTTGATGACGGTGAACCATTGGCTGCCTAGCACATCAGGTGTAAGTGGAGGACTTCAACTTTTTGAGGGAGTCTATGAATTTATGATTGGCAACACCATCGCCAGTATGATTGCCTATCTTGTTGCGCAAACAGTAGATGTTCGGTTGTTCCATTTTTGGAAAGATTTGACGGACGGAAAACACCTATGGCTGCGTAATAATGCATCGACAACAGTGAGTCAATTAGTGGATTCAACCGCTATATTATCCATCCTTTATTTTGCCGGAAACTTGGGGCAAGATGTTGATACAATTGGCAAATTAGGCATCTTAATTTTGAATTCTTACCTCTTTAAATTCTTCTTCGCACTGTTCGACACTCCACTTTGTTATTTAGGGGTAAAAATCTTCCAGGAATTGGAGGAAGATCCGAGTGGAAAAAGCCTTTATGAGTGATTTTCAAATCCCAAATGACGGTTTAAATAACGTTGGCTTAGGTTGGCAAAAAAAGCAAAATTAATCCCAAAAAAACATTGACATATACCCCGGTTTGGTCTTACATTAGGATTCCAATTTGAAACGGGGTTGAGCCCAGAAGCAAATGAGTTCAACTCCGTTTTTTTGGCTCTAAGAAATATGCCAAGATTGGGAAGAACAATTCGTTCTTTGACAGACTGAGAACATACAGACGATCGCACGTCGAGCCCTTGTCGGCCGCGCCTTCGGGCGGGGCCAGATAAGAGATCAATTGATAGAAGTACAGTGAAGCCAAGGCCAGAGACTCAAACAATTTATTAGGTGTATTTACCATGGAGAGTTTGATCCTGGCTCAGGACGAACGCTGGCGGCGGGCTTAACACATGCAAGTCGCGGGAGAAGCGGCCCTTCGGGGCCTGTGGAGACCGGCGGATGGGTGAGTAACGCGTAGGTAATCTGCCTACAGGACGGGGATAACCCACCGAAAGGTGAGCTAATACCCGATGATGCAGCGGGGCCGCATGGCCACAGTTGTTAAATCCTTCGGGAGCCTGTAGATGAACCTGCGTGCCATTAGCTAGTTGGTAGGGTCAAAGCCTACCAAGGCAATGATGGCTAGGGGGTCTGAGAGGATGATCCCCCACACTGGGACTGAGACACGGCCCAGACTCCTACGGGAGGCAGCAGTGAGGAATCTTGCGCAATGGGGGAAACCCTGACGCAGCCACGCCGCGTGCTGGAAGACGGCCCTATGGGTTGTAAACAGCTTTTACTGGGGAAGAACCTGGACCTTTCGAGGACCACTGACGGTACCTAGTGAATAAGCACCGGCTAACTCCGTGCCAGCAGCCGCGGTAATACGGAGGGTGCAAGCGTTGTCCGGAATCATTGGGTG
>CAJXOG010000003.1 GCA_913057775.1 uncultured Fodinibius sp.
GCCAAGAAGAAGCACAAGCGCGTAGAGCTCCAGAAGATGAAGACCAAGATCGAGAACCAGATTCAGCAGATGGTCGAGGAGAACCGCACCCGCATGGACTTCAAGGAGCGCTACGAAGAGATGATCGAGAAGTACAACAATTACAGCATCAACGTGGAGGTACAGTTTGAAGAGCTGTTCAAGCTGGAGCAGGAGCTGAATGAAGAGCGCAAACGCAGCGCCAAGGAGAATATGACCGAGGAGGAGCTGGCCATGTTTGATATTGTGACGCGGCGCGACAAGGTAGACCTAAAGGAGAACGAGCGCAAAGAGATTAAGAAAGGGATATCAGAGCTAATCGAAAAGCTGAAGCAAGAGAAGCTGGTGATGGATTGGTCCAAGCAGCAGAAACGCATCGCCGATGTGAAAGTCACCATCGAGCGGGAGCTGGATCAGGTACTGCCGGACAAATACGACCGTCAGCTCTTCGCCCAGACGTGTAATGAGGTGTTTGACCACGTGTATCAGTCGTACTGACTAATTACTATGTATCTCCTTAAATATAATAACATCCAGTTATTTTGAATAATTTGACAAGTATCTAAAACATTTAGATAATAGAAATTAGAGAGTTAAAAATTTTTGTAGCAATTCAGCATCACATTGGGTTCGACTTGTTAGCTAGCAAAAGATAGGGTCGCAAGTTGAAAGATTAATTCTAAAGAGAGTTGTATTGCATGCAGAGTTTTTCAAGAAATACTGAATCGCCCCCTGATGATGGTATGCTCGGCATGGATGAGGAAATAGATGTAGATAAGAATACTGGGAATGTAGCTTTCCGGGTGCCAATTCCACTACCTGAAGATCGAACGGATTTTTCTCCCCAGATAAAGTTGATGTTCGGAGGGCAGAGTAACGGACCTTTTGGAATGGGATGGAACTTATCTCTCGATAGCATATCCCGTTCAACACGTAAGGGGCGACCGACTTACGAAGATTTTGATGAGAAAGACAGCTTCCAGCTAAGTGGAGTTGGGGAGCTGGTTCCCTCACTAAAAGAAAGGGAAAATAAATGGTTTCGGCAGGTTAGAAAAGAAAACGGTTTTAAAATATACCGGTATCGTCCAAGGTCCGCTGACTCAGGGTTGCGAGTGGAACGGTGGGTTGATGCCAGCAATGGCAGTATGCACTGGCGTACTGTTAATGGAAATGGCGTTACTTCAATATTCGGAGAAACAGAGCAGGGACGTATCTCGGCCCCCTCGGATAATAGTAAGGTCTTTCGCTGGCTGCTGGAGAAGAGGTATGATGATCGCGGAAATGTACAGGTCTATGAGTATAAAAAGGAAAACTTGGAGAGAGTTGAAATCGATCGTGCCTCTGAATCTCACCGGTTGCAGGATAATTTGATTACAAATCGGTATTTGAAACGAATAAAGTACGGCAATACGGAGCCTTTTGATCCTTCTTCGGAAACACCGCCGGAGGATAACCGGTGGTTGTTCCAGGTTGTGCTTGACTACGGAGAACACAAGGTGAAGGAACCGAATCCACAGGGAACTCAGACTTGGTCCGGCCGGCCGGATCCTTTCTCCAACTATGAGCCAGGTTTTGAAGTGAGAACTTACCGGCTGTGCCGACGGATATTGATGTTTCATAATTTTAAAGAGTTGGGGCCGGATCCAGTTCACACCGGCAGTTTTAACATAGAATACGGAAGTGTGGCCGAAGAACTGGATCCCGAAGGCCGTGCAGGTATGACAATTACTAACATGTCCCGAACTGGCTTCAAAAAGGATACTTCTGGGGACCGATGGTCCCAGAAAATTCCCCCTTTAGAATTCAGTTATACTAAAGCCAAAGTTGAAGAGGAGGTACACCGGCTGGAAGATACCAACTTGCCAACCGGAATTGACGGCATGAATTATCAACCATTTGATCTGTACGGAGAAGGCCTTAATGGCATATTGGCGGAGAGAAATGGAGCTTGGTATTACCTGGAAAATAAGGGAAACGGATCATTTTCGCGTCCCCGTGCTACGGATAATCGTCCAGCTTCTAAGCCAGGGACCTATCAGCTTTCGGATGTGGATGGTAATGGCAATCCAGACCTCGTTCACCTAAGTGGAGAAGAAGCTGGATATTACGAGGTAGAGCCCGATACAAAATCCTGGCAGCCATTTAACAGCTTTAAAAAGGCGGCACGTGTGGGCATGGGCGGTCCATACGTGCAATCAACGGATCTTACCGGTAACGGACGTGCGGACTTGGCGATAAGTGAGCCTGGACAGATTACTTGGTATGGCTCGGAAGGTAAAGAGGGGTTTGATAAACCGAGACAGAACACCTTATCGTATAATCAGGAAGAAAGTCCACCCCAGGTTAATACCGATCCGTCACAAGGTTATTATGTAGCTAATATATCTGGTAATGGTCAAGATGTTGTACGGGTGAAAAATAATGAGATTTGTTACTGGCCAAATCTTGGATATGGCAGTTATGGCAAAAAGGTTGTAATGGACCGGGCGCCTTTTTTTGATAGGCCGGAGAATTACGATCCAAAGAGACTTCATTTTGTAGATCTGACAGGAACAGGAACTTCTGATATACTATATGTTAACAGTGAGGGAGCAAGATACTGGATCAATGAATCGGGGAATGGTTTCAGTAATGCCCATGAAATTTCCTCCTTCCCTGCCGTGAGTAATTTACAGACGGTTTTTGTTATGGATTTACTGGGAGAGGGTACCCCCTGTCTTGTTTGGTCCTCTTCTTTACCTACAGATAGTGATGCCCCCCTTCGTTATATCCGCCTAACAGGAGAGACCCCCCCCAATCTGCTTGCGAAAATTAATAATAATATGGGGCGCGAAATAAAAATCAGCTATGCGTCCTCAGCTGATTTTTATTTCGCGGATATGAAGGCAGGAAGGTCATGGCGTACCAAGCTACATTCTCATGTTCCGGTGGTAGAACGGGTTGAATATTCTGATCATGTTACGAATACCCAGTTTCATTCAAGGTACGTTTATCATGACGGTTATTTTGATGGGCAAGAACGAGAGTTTCGTGGTTTCTCATTTGTGGAACAGTATGACACAGAGAATTTTAGCAAAGAAAACTATCCGGAACTGGATAGCGATGATTATGTGCAGCCTACATGTACAAAAACTTGGTTTCACAATGGGGCTAATGGAAAAGATGGCCCTCGAACTGAATTGAGAAGACAGGACTACTACAACAAGGATGATAAATGTAAATTTATGTCCAGCCCCGTTGTCGAAAAAGGAGACCGTTACGCCGCTAAAACAGTTTCCGAGGCGCATAAGGTACTGTCAGGGAAAGTGCTCCGGGAAGAGGTGTATGCAGTAGAGGAGGGTGAAATATCCGATCACCCCTTTTCGGTTATTGAGACAAACTATAGAATTCGAGTAAAGCAACCGGCTCAGGAGGATTTCTGTGGATCCTATCAGGCATACCAAAGTCAGGAACTGAGCTATCAATACGAGCAGGAGCCAGAAGATCCGCGCATTACCCATCAGTTTGTGCTGAGGGTCAATGACTATGGTTATCCCGTAAGGACGAGTGAGATTGCTTATCCCCGGCGGGAAGGACCGAATGTTATTAGAGAACAGTCAAAGATTTATGCAACAGTACAGGAGCAGGAGCTGCAGCATTTAGATAACGGAGTTTACAGACATGGTCTCCCTGTAGAAAGCCAGACATTCGAAGTTGGCGGGATCCAAACGGATAGTGACGGCTACTTTTCTTGGAAAAGCCTGAACCGGCAAGTTGATGAAGCGCTGCAGTCGTTGAAGCCTTTTGACTCAGATCTGGACTCTCCTACGGATCCCGTTGCACGCCTCATTGGCTGGGAAAAGCAGTTTTATTACTCGAGTGAAGACGGAACTACGCGTAATTCTTCGAATATGGCTTTACCCATACGGTTGCACCATACCGAAGAAGCCGTTTTCAACGATTCTATTCTTGGAGAGGTCTTCGGTTCCCGCTTAGATACGGCATCTGTAAAAGACTTGAATTATACCCGTCACGACGGTTATTGGTGGCAGCCGTCCGACGTGAGGGAATATTTGGAAGCAGAGGGATTTTATCAGCCCAAGAAAAATATTGATCCGTTTGGCAACAGTGAGGTCATCACATATAACGATGATTGCCTTAGTATCGAAAGCCGTACTGATAAAGCTGGGAACGTAACTGAATATCATATGGACTTTTATGCGGTACGTCCAAAGCGTATCATTGATCCGAATGGAAATGCCAAGGAAATAAGATATGACCCATTAGGACGTGTATTTGCCACTTCAATTTATGGTAATGCTATGGGCGAGGGGCAGCAGGTCCGGCAGGGAGACCGGCCGCTCGATGAGTATTCTGTTCAACCCGAAGTGGGGCGTATAGATTCAGCAGTCGACCCGCAGGGAGAGATCCTTGATGCCCCCCAACGTTTTATACAGGGAGCTACTTCTTTCTACTTTTATGATTTGTTTTCTTGGAAACGATCAGGAACTCCTCCCTGTACGATAAATTTGAAAAGGGAATCCCATGTAAGCGATGTTGTAGAAGGAGAAACAAGCAGGATACAAATCAAGGCACATTATGTTGATGGATTTGGCCGTCCGGTACAAACCAAGAAGAAGGTAGATGCTGGTCCGGCGTTTGTACGGGCTGAGGACGGTACGATTACCGAGGAAAATGAAGTAGAAAATCGATGGGTTGCAAGTGGGGGCGTTGTTTATAATAACAAGGGTTTGGTAGTCAAAAAGTATGAGCCGATCTATACTGACTCTCCACGCTATGAGCCGGGCAGTACGTTTCTACGTCATGGTGTGACAGCCAAACAACACTACGATCCGCTAGGTCGCAAAGTAAAGACTGATACCCCCAAAGGTTTTTTTGCCGAAAATATTTTTACTCCATGGGAAGTTCGCGAATATGATGAAAATGATACCGTTGAACGTTCTTTTTATTATGAAAGCCAGGTAGAAACAGGTGTTATTGGTGGCGCAGAAAAAGATGCTATAGAAAAAGCCAAAAAGCATTTTGATACGCCCACAGTAAAAGTGCTTGATCCGCTGGGCCGAACTGTTGTTCAGAAAGAAAGCCTGGGACCATCCGAGATGCTGGAAACGCACAACAGTTTTGACATACAAGATAACATATTGAGTTCCACAGACCCCCGCCAATACTCGTTGAATCAACAGCGCGAAGCAGATAAACGAATTGCTACACTGGAAAGCCAGTATGATATGCTGGGTAATCCATTGTTGAGCAGGAGTATAGATAGTGGGACAACCCGCCGGATTACTGATGTCTTGGACCGTCCTGTTCACGAGTGGTCGGCGCGAAACTTCCATACGATAAGAAGCTATGATGTGCTATCCCGTCCCACAAAAGTCAGGGTCATAGATGAGAATGGTTCAGATGGGTTAGATCGAGTGGTTGAAGAATATCGGTATGGCGAAGATCTAAATGATGAAGGGGAAGCGCAACGCAGGAACTTGTTAACCCGGATGGAAAGGCAGTGGGACCAGGCGGGTTTGGTTGAGATAAAAAACTATGATATCGGCGGCCGGCCTTTGGAGACCACCCGACAAATTCGGTCGAAGTATAAGACAGTTGCGGACTGGTCGTCCGATGTAGCCCTTGATGAAGAGGTTTATACAACTTCCCTCGTTTATGATGCCCTCGGACGTGTGAAAGAAAAACACCAGGCCGATGGGAGTATTCATAAGCTTTCCTATCATATAAGTGGATTACTGAATCGTATAAATGTCCGGACCAAAGACGGGAGTATCGATGCTCCAATAATCAAAGGAATTGATTACAATGCCAGGGGACAGCGTACCCATGTGAAGTATAATAACGATGTGAGTACCGATTATACCTATGAGAAGGACACCTTTCGTCTCAAGCGGATGGTATCAAAGCACAAAGATGATGGTACGGTTCGTACTCGGCAAGAGATCGATTACACTTATGATCCTGTTGGCAACCTGACTCGAAAAGACGATCAGACACGTACCCATATCTTCGGAAGTATGCCGTCAAACCATGATCAGCAGCATCGTTATTGTGACTATACCTATGACCCTCTGTATCGCCTGAAGGAGGCCACCGGGTGGATGAGTAAATCTCTGCAGCAACATGATTACGCAGATAATGGAGTGCCGCCGGAAGCTTTTAAGGGGACCCGCCACCTGTCGCTGAATAACGGGCAGGCACTGACCCGCTATACGCGGAAATACGAATATGACAAAGCGGGTAATATGAGGGAGATGAAGCAGGTCGGGGACGTGGCCTGGACCCGTGATATGTGGATATCTAAAACATCGAATCGAAGTGTAACGGAGAAAATTCCGGGTGGTACTACCCGAAGTAATCCCGAAGATTTTTTTGATAAAGCCGGCAACCTGACCGATTTGGATCATCTGGACGGACCGCTGCACTGGAACTATCGTGATCAACTTGCTAAAGCCACTATCATTGAACGATCCGGTGAAAACAGCATTGACGATGCCGAATACTATGTATATGGGGCAGGGGGGCAGCGCGTACGCAAGGTTAAAGAAACCCTTGAGGATGGGAATGTGATTGTAAGAGAAAAAATCTACTTGGGAGGCTGTGAAATTAAGCGTGAAAGAAGAGGTGATCGGGTGACGCTGGACCGGAAAACCACTCATGTGAAGGATGACCGTGGAAGAGTCGCCCTGATCCACCAGTGGACAAAGGATGAGAATGCACTAGAGACTGATAATGTGGGAACGCCAGCTATTCATTATCAGCTAGAGGATAGGCTGGGTTCATCATCGCTTGAGCTGGATGAGAATGGAGATATCATCAGCTATGAGGAGTTTTATCCTTTTGGGAGAAGTGCGCTGATAGCCGGAGATAAAATCAAGGAAGTAGGACGCAAAGAATATCGATACAGCGGTAAGGAGCATGATGATGCGACCGGTTTGTATTACTATGGGCTACGGTATCTGGCGACCTGGCTCGGCCGGTGGTTGAATCCCGATCCGAAAGGACCGGTGGATGGGTTAAACCTCTATCAGTTTGTCCGGAATAATCCCATAAGTTTACATGACCAAAATGGTGGGAAATCTAATTTGTCTTACGAAGAGCGGGAAGCAATGGAGAAAGTGCATAAAAAAGCAAAGGAAACTCATAAACTTCCTGAGAAGCTTACTAAAGGGATGAGTCAAGAAGAACTTAGTAGATTTGATAAAGACTTGCGTGAAACCTCTGATAGTTACTTCTATGCTTATAATCCAGAAACAGAAAATTTTAAGACGACTAAAAGTTGGCAAGAATTACTTAGTTATGCCAATAAAAATGATTTAACTATTTATGAGTATACACCTGGTAAACAAACCTCAAGCTCAGACTCAATAGGCGATAAACAACATAAGCGAGGTTCAGAAGGCAAAGAACAAACAGCTGATTCCAAGGTTGAGCAAGCCCAAGGAGAGGGTAAGGGTGGAGAAGGAATCGGTGAACCAAGTACCGGGAAACAAGATAGTAGGGAAAGTACATCAGAAGTTACACCTAAGGGAAGTACAAGCGGATCTGAGGATTCCAAAGGGTTCGAGCGTAAAAAGGGTTCTTCTGGGGAAGGGAAGGTAAGACGAGAGGGAAAAAAAGACGGTAAAGACAGCAGAGGAAAAAAACCGGGAGGGGTGCCAAGCCGTAGAGGTAAAGAAAGTCCTAAAGCCCAACCGGATAAGGAGCACCAGCCGTTCGGTGATCCCAAAGGGAAAGTCTGTAAAGAAATCAAGGAAACAGCACTGGAGGCTTGGACTCAGCGAGTAGAGAAAGGTCAGAAAGTACTTGCTAATGAGTCACAGAATCGCGGTTATGGCTTTGCAGCAGGAGTCGGCGTTTTGAACGGGCTGGGTTCGATTGGGGTCGGCACGGTGGAAATATTGGATACCGGTTCCGACGTGATTGGCCTTGGTCTTTCAGCGGCCGGGGAAGCTGCTGGCGTTGTACCAGAGGGTAAGACTATGGAGTTTGGTTGCCGTCTTGCATCGCAGGTGCACAGCGCTGCTCGAACGATAGGTACTATTGCCAATAACCCTGTTAAGACCGTATCAAAGCTTCACCAGGCGGCAGTTGACACGCTTGCCGATGCCATGATGGGCGATAAAAAGGCGCTGACGAATACCCTTTCTACGGTAACAGAAATTGGAGTTGGTCTTATTGGGCCAAGTAAAGGTAAAGGTGCTTTTAAAGGCTTGTCAAGCAGTGCCCGGACTGCCGAAAATGCATTGGATGTAGCGGGGTCCAGTCGTCGGGCTCTTAAGAATACTGATTCAATATCATCGGATTCATGGTTGCCTGACACAAAAAAACTTAGGGAAACCTTAAATAGGTTACGTCCTGGGAATAAGTGGAAAACAAAGGCTGATGAGCTTGCTCTAAAGGAGTTGAGAGATTCTAATAATTTAGAAGATCTTGCAAGAGATCTTATTAAAGTTGGCAGAAAGCGAGGAGATTTTAGTGCCAGATATGATCGATTGGTTGAAAATATTGCTGAAGTTCAAGGTGAATCGAGTAAGTTCTTGGTTAACCCAAAGACCAAGAATCTTGAAATTCGAATCAATGTTGATGAAGCACAACAGTTTGTTGGGGAAGGCGCAGAAGAATTTGTTATGAAGACATTGAATCATGAGCTCAAACATGCTGATGATTTCTTTAATTTTCCTGGAAGTCAACATTCAAATCGCCAAATTAGGGAACTCGCATTTAAAAAATTTATCAATGACTATAAGCAAAATAGGGGACGTATCGAAGCAGTAACTGAAGCAACTGCTGAAGACTTAACAAAAAAATATATACGTGATAAGTTTGGTGAAGCGGCAGGAGATTATAGCTCTCAACTTGAGAATTGGTCGTCAGATTATGTTAGCGGCTGGCTAAGGCCATGGAGATGAAAAATCACGAATTATAGTTGCTTTAAATTGCAAAGAATAACTAATAGGGGCTTGATATCAGTTTATTTAGCTACAGTATTTATAGAGTTGTAATACTAACTGACTATATTTTTCCATTATGAAATTTCTTGTACGAATTGAAGCTGTGGCAGATGAAACAGGACCGGTCATTGAAAAAATCATGCGCTTTTTAGGGCCTGAGAGTCGGGACAGGGTGGAGCAACTTGTAGAAAGCGGGGGGGTGATTATACGAAACCTGAACAAACAGGCAGCTAAGCATACAGCTTCCATCTTGGAAGCTGCTGGGGCGAAGGCAACTGTGGAAAAAATGGGAGGTGAAACCGAACCTGCCTTCACCGTAAAAGTCCTAGACCGGCAGACAAATGATCCTGTTTCGAATGCTGAGGTTGAAGTTACCGGTAATGGTGAATCCATTACCGAAGGAATAACCGACGGGCAGGGAACAGTAGAGTTTTTGGATTTTGAAGGATTGGTTAAGGAGATATTTCCTAACGAGCGTCCGGAGATTGAAGTGACCGTGCAGAGGAAAGGCAGTGAAGTGAAATCGATTCATAAACCATTTCGTTGGGAAAGTTTTGAAGGTGCGGATGGTGATTACCAGCTTGTAGTAACAGCAGCTTCTCCCAGACCCAATAAGCCAGAGACTGAAGGAGAATATGTCGTACAGGGTACAATTACACTCGAAAATGGAGAGCCTGCAGCAGGATATACAGTCAGGGTATTTGATCGGGATCTCAGAAGTGAAATCAGGCTGGGAGAGAGTCAGACCGATAAGCAGGGCAGGTATGCTATACGATATTCTCCTGCCGCTTACGGCAGTCCTGAAAAGGGGAGTGCCGATCTTGATATTCGTGTCTATACAAAGTCGGGCAATCGCAAGCTTGTCACCGAAGTTCAAAACAGAGAGCTGGCGAAAATCGGGGATTCTTTAATTTTATTTAATGCTGGAAGGGAGGAGACAATTAATCTGGGAATAACTACTCGTAAGGTTACTACTTCTCTGTATGAGGATGTTGTTTCCGCCCTCGAGCCTTTGCCGGATGAGGTTACTCTTCCCGATCTTACAGATGAAGATATTTACTTTCTGCATCATGAGACGGGCCGCGGACTTAATGAAATTGCTTTTGTCGTTTCTGATGCTCAACTCCAATCTAAAATAGGCATGGCCGAAGGGGTGTTTTTCGGCCTCGCGATAAATGACATTGGGGTTATCTTTTCCGATGAAAATGGTATTCCGGAGATAAACCTGCCGGAGGTACTGGAACATTCCGTGGATCGACTTATGAATGTAATGGATACGGCGCTTGAAGAACACCAAGTACCCTCGCATCTTGAGGAAAAGAAAAGTTCTATCCGTAACAATTTTGAAAGATTGAAAGCATCGAATACCGCTGAGAGTCCGATTAAGCAGCGAGAAAAAATCCGAAAACTAGGAACGATTGCGGGACTGGATGAGGATACTTCCGAAAAATTAGCCGACCGATTTAAGGGAAGTGTTCCAACTAAAGAAGATTTGACAACACTTGTAGAAGAAGGAACAATCAAGGAAAGTCAGCTGCCTGAACTCAAACTTACTTTTGATCTTTCTGAAATAACAGGAAGACAGCCGAAGCTTGTCGACACGCTAAAGACAACATCGTTGCCGAGTATTGATAATCCGATAAATACTGCTCGTGACCTGGCAGCTTTAGACGAGGAGGACTGGAAAAATGTGTTGAAGAATAACGAAATTGAGGCTCCTTCCGACCAGGATGTGGACAGTTATGCAAAAAGTCTTGCCCGTTCGGTTGAATATCGATTCCCCACGACCGTATTTTCATATCGAATAATCCAAAAAGACCGTAGTGATATTGCTAATCGGATTGGTAATATTCAGGAGCTGATCGATTTAGAGGGAAATCTCTTTACTGATATCGTTAATCATCGGAAGAAACTAGACAATATCGATGCCGATGATGAGGAGTGGAAAGATCTTAAAAAGCTGGCTGGTTTGGCGCGTACCTTTTCTCATCTTGGTGTTCCGGCAGTATTGGACGATCCGGATCTGTCCAGTTCGGAGAAGATTGAGGAGGTTGAAAAACGCATAAAGCCTGTTAAGACCTTTATCAGCCAAAATGAGGGGATGGATATACGAAGCGCCGATTTTGTAGGTCTCTCGAAAAGCAATGATTCCGAATCTGGAGAGGGGCAAACCGAACTGAATTTTGAAGGTATTGAGGATTCGGAAAAACCTCTTGTGCGGCGGCAAATGATGACTTTCCAGCGCGTGTATTCAGTGGCCCCCAATGTAAATGCTGCTGACACTTTACTGACTTCGGGTTACAGCTCTGCTTATGATATCTCCAGTGCAAATCTGAAGAATTTCTCAGAAGAAATTGATCTCTCGGTACAGGAAGCTGCCCGCGTACATAATCAGGCGGTATTGGATGCCGATCATACCAATTATGTGGTTGGGAGCATACTACCCTTGATCCCCGACCTAAACTTACGTACGGAGGTTGATAATGTTGATGAAGACTTGGTGAATGAACTCCGTGACCTAGACGGTTTTGAAGATCTCTTCAGGAGTCAGCAGGGGTGTGACTGTGCTCATTGTCAGTCAATATTTGGGCCCTTAGCTTATTATGTGGACTTGATGTCTTTCATCGAGAACAAAATATTAAGTAACACTTTCAAAGGGAAACCGGATCATCCCATCCATCTCAAAACCAGACGACCCGACCTATGGGATCAGCTCGAGCTTTCCTGTGAAAATGCAACTGAGTATGTGCCCTATCTCGAAATTGTGAACGAGGTACTAAGCAACTACATTTTCAATGTTGAAGAACTTGAACTAGGAGCCCATGAGACCAAAGAAGAAGCGGTATTTTCTTTATTTAGTAGTGGTGACCGTTCCTTTGATCAGCCGGTAAACCTTCCACTTGAGGAGTTAAGAATGGGAATGGACCGTCTCGGCATCAAATTCCCCGAGGCTGTTAAAGCTGCAGGCGGAGACAAAGATGCAATCAGAAGAGCGTGGCTTGGGTTATCAAAAGAAGAGGTTTTAACTGTTACCACTTCGATCGCAGATGATGAACATGTTATTCGAAAGCGGTATGGTCTTTCCGATGATGCTGACCTGACAAAATTGACTACAGATCAGCTGATGAAGGCTGCGGACCTGACACGTGAGGAACTGGGACGGCTAGCAAAGCTGGACTATATTGATGCTGGTGGATCCGGCTTGCGTATTGTTACAATTCAAGGTGAGGATGCCGTTCAGCCCACGGGAGAGGAGGTTAAAGGGCTAGACGCCGACCGGCTGGATCGCATATTTCGGTTTGTCAGATTATGGCGTTCTTTGCCTTGGACTCTTGAAGCACTGGACTACGTGCTTGCCATGTTTAAACGACAAAATATTACTGATGGCATAGATAAAGATGCTTTACAGGAAATATCGAGACTACTTAGCCTGCAGGATAAACTCGATATTTCGGTTGAGAAGGTATGTGTGTTTGCTGATCGTATTCCCGAGCAAAGTCTGAAGATAGAGGGAAAAGAACTCTATGATCAGCTTTTTAATGCACAGATTTATGTCGATAAGGAAGGGCGTTTTACTCCTTCGAATCCCGTCCATTTTCGATGTCCCTTTTTCGAATCCCCTTCGGCGACGAATGAAGGCAGTGATTCCGCTTTGCCGCGGTTATTGAGTGCTCTTGAACTTTCCGAAGAGGCATTTGTTTCGTTGATGGAATCACTGCGTCCGCATTTAAATCCTTTCCTTGAAATACCTGAAGGTGGAAATGAAAAACGATATCACATTAAGTTGAATCTTGATAATTTGTCGCTTCTCTATCGGCATGCTTTACTCATGCACAATCGAGATTTATCGGTGGAGGAACTTTTCCATGCATTAAATATGATTCAGACGAGAAATCATCCGCATATAAAAAATATGGATGATCTTGACGCTCTTCTGGAGTTTCTGCGGTGGGTCAGGCAAGCCGGACTTAGCTTAAATGACGTGGAATTTTCAACTGGTGCCGGGCGTGAAGATGAGTATCAGTTTGATTCAACAACGGCAGATGAATTTGTAAAGAGTCTGGAAGAACGGGTTACATTTACGAAAAGCGCCTTTAATGAAATTTCGGAACTGGAGGATAATCATCTTGATAAGCTCATTAAATTCTTGGTTAGCGAAGGTCTTCTTACCAAGGTAAACAGTAGCAATAGGTATCGCCTGTCCCCTTCATATAACCAAGGTAGCCTACCTCAACTACCCGAAGAACCGTTGCAGCAACAAAAAGAGGTAGTTTCCACCATCTTGGATCGTTACATCCCGGAGGTGCACGTAGCGGAATTGCTTGCTGAAAAGTTGGAGAGCACACAAAACCGTCTCCGTGGTATGGCGGCTATTGTGACCGGTTCATTTGCCGGGAACGGTCTGGCGTTGGACAGGCAGCTTGGAATCCAGCTTAGCAAGAGTTCGACTTCCAGTTCTGATCTTCTCGATTTCTTGGAACCGCTGGAAGAAATACAACGGATTTTCGAACGGCTGGAGATCAGTACCACATCTCTTAAATTTGTATCAAATAATCCTGAGTTATTTGGTTTGCAAGCAGGTCAGGATCACCCTGTTGGATTACAGGCGTTACAGTCTCTTGCCAGTTATTCAAAACTATATGACAGGTTTGAAGATAGTTACGAAGGTTTACATGCATTACTTGCTGATGAGGCTTTTGGAGATCCATTCGATTCGCTTAACCAGTCGGATAAAGATCGTATTGTCAAATTATTTAGTGATCTGATGTCGGCTACAAAAGAGCTAGCGCGTACTTTGCTTGCCCAGATACCCTATTCCGGACAAACGGTATCGGCACTTGTTGTTCTCAACGATGCATGGAATCTGGCAAAAAGAATGGGAACAAGTGGAAACGGCCTTCAGCAGCTTCAATCTGACCAATATAACGATATTCGAAAGGCCCGGGACATGGTCTATACTGTTTTGCGGGACGAATATGACAACCCTGATAATCGGCAGGCCGTACTTCAACCGCTTAAAGAAAAACTGCTTGGCCGGAAGCGTGATGTGCTCGTTAGTCATCTTTTAGCCAGACCGGAATTGGACTTTGATGATTCGAAAGATCTATACTACTATTTTCTTCTGGATCCGGAGATGGAAGGATGTGCCCAAACATCGCGGGTCGTTGCCGGTACCTCCAGCCTCCAGCTTTATGTACACCGCTGCCGGATGAACCTCGAACAGACCGAGGATGGAGATATAAGAGTCAAGCCCGAACAGATACCTGAGGCTGAGTGGGACTGGCGGCGAAAGTACCGGATCTGGGAGGCCAACCGTAAGGTATTCCTTTATCCAGAGAATTATCTAGAGCCAGAACTAAGGGACAACAAAAGCCCTGCCTTTAAAGAGCTCGAGGATCGGCTGATGCAGGAGGATATGGATGAAGCAGCGGCTGAGCGACTGTATCGCGGCTACCTAGACCGATTCTCCGAAGTAGCCGACCTACGAATTGCAGGTAGTTATTTCGATCAGAGTCCGCAGAAAGAAAAGGAAGGGACCCTGTACTTGGTCGGAAAGACTGCCGCACAACCAGGTCGCTTTTATTTACGCACCCGGCAGGGAGAAAGTTGGTCTGTCTGGAAAGAAATTGATCAGGAAATCAATGCCGGAAAGATTTCCCCAATTGTTTATTTAAATCAGCTCTACTTGTTTTGGGTGGAAATTAATACCAAACCCTGGAATAAACAGGGAGATTCTGACGGAGGTAATAGTTTTAAGGGGTATAAGCATGACATAAAGCTAAAATACATCGTTCAAAAGGCTGAGGGAGGTTGGTCGGCTCCACAAGAGATTACATTGCCATCACAGATTGACATAATTGAGGACCCCCTAATTTTAGTTCATGATCCTCAGTATGGCAATTCGGATGTTAACAAGCTTCATCCTAAGTATCAGGAGACGGAATTCCCCCTACATGGGGAACACCGGTCTGGTGATTTTAAGCCGGAACCGGTTGAAGGTTATACTCTTGAAGAACGTCTTTTCACAAGGATTTTCCCTTTTGTCTTTCAGAACCGTCTCTTTTTTCAATACGGTGATGATGAAACGGTATATCGACTGGATGTTCGTTCAAGGAAAGCAGAAAGTGCTTCCGATGCAGTGCCTTCGAAAACTTTTTCCACTGAAAAGATAAGAAAAGTAATGAAGGATGAATGGCGTCATCGCAGAAGAAGATGGGAGCAATTTAAAGATACGGTCAGATTATATCTGATTCGTGGTGACAATACTTTTGACAGGCATCGTTATTATTATGAGTCTGAGAAGGATCGGACAAAGGTATTTGGACCACAACCTTTCGAGCATGAAACGGGCAATCCGATTCTTGGTGAAATCCCGTTTAATGCGCGTATTGAATCGGTAAATAATGCACCCCACCTATGGATTTACCAGCAGGATGACGGGGCAATGCTTCTGGAGCGGACTGGTGAGATGGAAGTATCAGGGCATAAGTTGCGAACCCGCGTTGCGAAGGATTTGCAGAAGAAGCTTTTCCGTGAGGATGTCTGGTCCATGTTAAGTCTGGACACACAAAATGATCTAGATGAAGATCGACTGTTTGAACAACAAAGAGATATATTAAAAACTTCACGGTCAAGAGTAGCAGGTTCATTTGACAGTTATATCTGGGAAATATTTTTCCACGCTCCACTGTTAATTGCCGATACTCTAAATGCACGTAGCCGGTACGAAAAGGCTGAGCGCTGGTATAATGTTATATTTGATCCAATGGGGGAAAAGCTGCCAGGACGCAGGAAGCAAAAAGTTTATCACCCCAAAGACCGGAACTGGCGGTTTTCAGCACTTCACGAGCTTGACTTACCAAAGCTGAAAAAAATGCTAAATGGTAGCAGTTCGGCCTATAGTGCATATCGGAAAGATCCTTTCAATCCCCATGCGATAGCGAGGTTGCGACCTACGGCTTATCAACGGAATGTTGTGATGAAGTACGTCGATAACCTGATCGACTGGGGCGATCAGCTCTTTACGCGTGACACTCGGGAATCTATCAATGAGGCTACACTACTTTATATTACGGCTGCTGATATTCTTGGTGAACGGCCGGATACTCTGGGCAGTTGTGATACACCTGCTCCAGAAACGACTTATGATTCTCTGGAGACAGATGATGGGTTCATAGTAACCGTTGAGAATATGGTGCACGCCTACAGTAACACCCGTCCAATGAGTCTGTCAATAAATGGGAATGGCCGCAATAACGGCTCTGATAACGGAGGTTCGACAGGAACATTCTCTTCTTTCAATACAATGAGTACTGTAAATAATAGTGTAGGAGTAGAATCGGGAAGTAGTGGATTAGATTTCACGATCCGGGGAGCTGGGCCAATCATGGAGATAGCAGATGCTAATAGTTTGCCATTTGATCAGCCTTCAACCGAAATTGGAGAGATTCCGATAGGTGACTTGGGAACTGGCGTAGGCAAGTTGATACCTTTTGCTTCCGATCGGCCGGTTTTCTGTATTCCCAAAAATGAAAAACTGCTTTCCTATTGGGATCGTGTTGAAGACCGCCTGTTCAAGATTCGCAACTGCATGAATATAGAAGGGTTTCGTCGGACACTGGCCCTTTTTGAACCCCCCGTTTCTCCCGCAATGCTTGCAAAGGCACGGGCTGCCGGACTTTCTATTGATGAGGTTATGGGTTCGGCTATGGGAGAGCTGCCTCCTTACCGATTTTCGTATCTTATTGGTAAAGCCAAAGAATATGTTTCAACACTTCGTGGACTCGGTGGGGCATTGTTGGCAGCACTTGAGAAAAAAGATGCAGAAGAACTGGCACAGCTTCGTTCCGTACATAAACAGAATATCCAGAGAATGACTAAGCAGATACGGGATCAGCAGATACAGGTGGCAAAAAAGTCTGTAGATAGCCTCGAAAAACAGAAAGAGCGGGCAAAGGCTCGAAGGAAAAACCTCCAGAAAAAAATAGATAAGGGACTTAATGAATTTGAAATTACTTCACTTGCCTTGTCAAGTTCGGCCCTTGTTTCTCATGGCGTGGCTACTGTGCTTGCTGCACTGGCTCCTCCCGCAAAGGCTGCTCCGCAAATAGAAGGTGGGTATGCAAGCTTGGGAGGTTTCTTTACCGTTGAGTATGGAGGTGAGCAGACTGGTGGTGCTGCGGAATCAGCAGCACAAATTCTCCGTGATGTTTCAACTGGTCTAAATATGGGTGCTGGGATAGCATCTACACTGGGCAGTTACGATCGCAGGATGAAGGAGTGGAAGTTTCAGCGCGATATGGCTGATATGGAAATTGATCGTATTGAAAAAGATATTGCTGCAGCAGAGATAAGAGCCGAGATTGCTGAAAAAGAGCTCGAAATCCATGAGAAACAGATGGATCAGACCGAAGAAGTTTACGAGTTTTATGAAAGCAAGTTCTCAAACCTTGGCCTATATAACTGGTTATCCTCTGAGGTTAAAAAGCTGTACCGCAATGCCTATAATATGGCTCTTGAAGTTGCGCAGATGGCAGAAAAGGCTTACCAATACGAAATGGATGAAGATACAAGTTTTATTGCGGTTGACAATTGGGACAGCGAGCACCAGGGACTGCTTTCAGGAGAAAAGCTGATGATCCAGTTGCAAGAGATGGATAAAGCTTATTTGGAAAATGATCAGCGGGATTATGAGGTAAACCAGACATTCTCACTGGCACAGATTGATCCGCTTGCGCTGCAAAAACTTCGTGAGAAGGGGAGCTGTGAATTTAAAATAGCGGAGCCATTTTTTGATGTTGCATATCCTGGACAATATAAACGCCGTATCAAATCTGTTCGGCTTACAATTCCTTGCGTGACAGGTCCGTATGTGAATGTAAATGCGAAACTTACCCTATTGCAGGCATATATACGTGAAGAACCAAATCTGGGAGAGGATCAATTAAAAAGAGAACCCCGCTCAAGGAATACATCTATTGCCACAAGTCAGGCTCAGAATGATGGAGGAGTCTTTGAATTGGGCTTTAACCAAGAGCGATATATGCCTTTTGAAGGTGCGGGAGCAGTGAGTGACTGGAAGTTACAGCTTCCGGATACATTCCGTTCGTTCGATTACGATAGTATTTCAGATGTTTTGGTTCATATCAGTTATACAGCGAAAGAGGACGGGGTTTTTCGTGATAAGGTTGTCAATAATTTACGAGAGCAATTCAATAAGCTTGCAAGCGACAGTGGAGTGAGCCGCGGCTTCAGCCTTAAACAAGAATATGCTTCCGAATTTAGACAATTATACCGCACTCATGATGGAGATAAACAGAAGGTTACTGTACGGCTGGATAATCGCCATTTCCCATATTTCCTGCATCAGGAAAAGCTTGAGCTAAAACAGGTAGTTGTTGGGTTTAAGCTGGATGAACAGTGGGCAGAATATTATTCAGATGGAAGTGGTGGAGCAGGTCCCATTTCCGCTAAGCTAAAGCTTGGTGAGAATAGCCGATCACACGAAGTAAGTGAGACACTAAAGAAAACTAATGGAATAATGGGCTTCCAAGATAAAATACCTCATGCATCTTTTGATACATCTGGAGCTAATGTAGCCATTAGTAATGAAAGCCTGTCATCTACTCTTGAATTTGATAAGGAGGAACTGGTAGACTTGTATAAAAATATGCATTCTGAAGCAGGTGTTTCGGTTGATCAGTCAAATGTTTCGGTAACTGATTTGGATAAGATCCTGGATGATATATTTGTGGTTCTTACTGTTAAAATTGAAGATTAAAAGATAAATAAAATTTTAATTTATACCCTCACATTTGAAAAAATGTAATGGTTAAGTTATATGGATTTTATTTTGCCCAGAGGAAAAGCAAATGAGTCATTTTTTATGATTCAATAAATGAGTCTAATATTTTATTAATTCTTTCCTTCCCAGTGAAAAATATGCATTAACCGGTGGATTGCTGGTGCAATAACTATACTGGCAGTAATAAGAAAAATGAGGCCGGCATAAAGTGTATAAAGGCTCAAGAATAATTTCCCAGTAGTTGTTTTTGGGACTTCTATAATGCCTAGGCCACTTAGAACCGTAGCTGAATGTAGAATCGACTTGTAGGGGGAATAATCTTCAAAATATATCAATCCTAATACTCCAATTCCCAATGAACATAAAACAACAAGCAATGAGACAACTATATGTTTGGCTATCCGATTAAAAAATCTCGCTTGAGAAATTGGCGGCTCATTTCTGGATTCATACATCTTATAGTGGTATTAAATTATATATTGATGCTTATTCTGTTTACGATTGCAAACTATACGGTGAAATAAAGTATATAAACTTTTCAACCGGTTGAAAATAACTCTTTAGTTCTGTTGAGGACTATGAACTTGTGATTTTTAGATTTGGATATTGGCAGTCAAATAAATTCACCTATTCTTTGATTTTGCAGGTTTTATTTTCGGCGATTAAAGTAATCTCATTACCAGATACAGGATAGTGTTCTCTCTTGTCTTCGCACGGAAATTGCACGCTCTTTTAAAAATAATTTGGGTACATGTGCTTAATTCTGTTACCCAAATGTTACCCAAATCTGAAAATCAGGGGCAGAAATAAGGCAAATTTAGCCAAATAAAAAAGCCCTTAACTCTATGTGAGTCAAGGGCTTAGGTAAAAGCGATCCGGACGAGACTCGAACTCGCGACCTCCTGCGTGACAGGCAGGCGTTCTAACCAACTGAACTACCGGACCAAATGAGAGCCCAAATATAACGACCTTTTGGCTCTTATGTCAAGCATAATTTACGCAATTTTTGATCTTTTGATTCACAGAGGGAATTTATTACTATAGGAAAAAATTAAGCGAATTTATTTTATGTATCAGCCAACATTTATTGAGGTTTCTAACGATATCAGTGTTGAGGTAAAGCCTACATATTTAGAACAGGAATCAAGCCCTGTTGCTGATAAACATGTGTTTGTTTACTTCGTTACCATTCGAAATATGGGGGATCAACCGGTACAATTGTTACGAAGACATTGGGAGATTAAGGACTCCGGCGGACAAGATCACGAAGTCGATGGAGCGGGAGTAATTGGGTTACAACCAACGATCGATCCGGGTGCCGAGCATGAATACAACAGCTTTTGTGTGCTAAAATCGTACCGTGGCAGTATGCGAGGATACTATACGATGGAGCGTAGTGATGGAAAAATAATAAAGGTTCGCATACCGGAATTTTTACTTACATCACACGTATTGAACTAAATAAAAAAGGAGGACCGCAAGTATCAGTTACGGCCCTCCGTCGGGATGGTGATGGGATGTATTAGGGATACATCATATCTAACTGTTTAGTTCCTTTTCTATTGCCCTTAATATCTCATCGCGCTGTGGTTTAACATCACTTCGGTAGCGATGGACCAGTTTTCCGTTCTTATCAACCAAAAATTTCTCAAAATTCCACTTTATTTCGCCGGTAAAGTCAGGATTATCAGCCGTTGTTAGATACGAGAATAATGGATGCTGATCATCGCCTTTCACCGATACCTTTGAGAACATGGGAAAACTTACATCATAGTTCACCTTACAAAACTGTTTAATCTCTTCGTCCGTTCCCGGCTCTTGCCCACCAAAATTGTTGGCGGGAAAACCCAATACAACAAGGTCATCATCACTGTACTTTTCGTATAATGCTTGAAGCCCTTCATATTGTGGAGTATAGCCGCACTCCGAAGCGGTATTGACGATTAGTAAAACTTTTCCTTCATATTTATTTAGCGATGTTTCTTCTCCGTCAATGTTTGTAGTTTTGAACTCATAAACGGAATCTGTGGTTGTATCAGCAGTATGTAACGACATTGTTAAAAGAATTATTAAGAGTCCTGCGGTTTTCATAGATTTTAAACACTTATTTAACGGATGATATATATGAAATGTAAAGCTACAAAAAAGAATTCCCTGTTGTTTGAAAAAAGATATAAAATCTTAGCCTCCTTCTTATCGATCCTGTTTATTCTGATGACTGTAAATACTAAACAGTTGCAGGCACAGATGTTTTCGGTGGGCGAAACTGGAGTAAACTATAACCGTCCCATGTCTGAATTATTTGTAGGTGTGGGATCGATGGATGCTGATTTTAAAGGTGGCTCTGGTTCAGGAGCTTTTGAATACACCGGACCGGTATTATCAGTGGGATATAATACGTCGGGGATAAATTTATATCTTTCCACGGGAGGTAAAATTACAGGAGTAGAGGATAGATCATACTTTAATACCGGGGGTAATTTTGATTTTGGGCTTAGCCTGTATCAAAGTTCTAAAATAAATTTAAAAATCCCCATCCGTATAGCATCACGATACACTAATATCACGAACAATCGAGCTCTGCTGTTTCCTACGGTTAATCGATTTCAGTTTGGAATGATTGCAGCAGGTGCTGGTATAAATGGGGTATGGCGGCCTGTAAAAAATATCCGAATTGAAGTTGGAGCGGTTCCCACCTATGGATTTTCTTTTGCAACAGGAGGATCGCTGGGCGGCTCAATAGGAACAGTTAATGCGCATGGCAAGCTGTACTTTGATCGTTTATTCAACGATAAGGGATTATCGATTGGATATAAATATGATCTGCGCAGTTATGATATCGAAGACAATGTCTACGATTACGACTTGAAAGGACACAGTGTTGAAATCGGAATTACTTTTTAAACTGATGAAGACCGAAAAACTGATTTTAGAACTTGAAGAGCTCGTTGAACAACTGGGCTACACCATCCGTAAGGAGAAAGGAACATTTCGCGGAGATTCTTGTGTGATGGAGGGACAAAAATTGGTGGTGCTAAATAAAAAGAAGCCCGATCAGCAACAGGTGGGATTGCTGGCCCGTGTTCTTAAAAGTAAAGAACAGGAATTAACGGATATTTATATTAAGCCGGTCATCCGCAAGCAGCTTGAGGAACTATGGGATCGGTTTGAAAAGTATAAGGACAGCGAAATTGAAGAAATGGATATTGATATTTAGACGATGAAGTTAACGTTTTTGGGTACCGGAACTTCGATGGGCGTCCCAACTGCCGGGGGATTCGGCAAAGAGCAAATTGATGGAGATCCGCGCAATATACGCTGGCGCTGTTCGGCATGGATACAAACAGAAGAGTCGTCTCTGGTTATTGATACCGGACCAGAATTTCGGCTGCAGTCCATTCGAGCCGGACTTTCGGAAATAGACCTAGTGCTTATTACGCATGAGCATATGGATCATATTGCCGGGCTCGACGATCTGCGGCCGTTTTGTTACAAGCAGGAGCAAACTATTCCGGTATATGCCAGTTCTACCTGTTTAGATGCTATTCGACGTCGATTTGAGTATATGTTTGGTCCTAATCGTTATCCCGGCGCAACGGATATCGATTTAAAAGAAATCAGTGATACGATAGCAGTTAAGGATTTGAAGATTACGCCGTTGCCCGCTATTCACGGCAAGGTTACTGTAATTGGATACCGTGTAAATGATGTATCGTACATTACGGATGTTAAAAAACTGCCCGACTCAACCAAGGAACGTATTCGGGGTTCTAAAGTGATGGTGCTGGATGGATTGCGATGGAAGCCGGAACATCCCACGCATATGACCATTCCCGAAGCGGTGGATGTCGCTAATGAGCTTGACATCCCGCAAACCTATCTCTGCCACATGAATTCGTATGTGAATCACGAGGAATCGAATAAGCGGTTACCTGATCATGTGCGTCTGGCTTATGACCAGTTAACGCTAACTATTTAGTATATATGTCTGACTTTGCAGAAGGGATGTATATGTTGAATAACAGCTCCCAAACATGGATTTCTCACTTTGCCCGACTACGGTCGGACTCGTTCGAAATGACAAGTAAAACAGATTAATCGTAGTAAACTTCTGACTTATGTCATCTCGACCACTGGGAGAGATATTTGTTTTAGAATTGGCGATCCCAAAACTGGTTAAAACCGGCTGCAGAATAGAAAATTTTTGTGTAGGGAAAATGTCATTCCGTTCAAGCGTAGCGCATGGAGAAATTTAATAGAAAAACAAACTCTGTCACACAAAACGCTTTAGATCGTCATCTTTCCTCAGCTTGTTGACTACCTTTTTAACACCCTGAGAACTGTCCAGATCGCAAACCAAAATGGCATTGTCCGTTTCCACAACGGCAAGGTTTTCAACACCCACAAGCGCAATCATTTTGCCACTTTCGCTTTTAATGAGATTGTTCTTGGCATCGGCAGTAGCGGAAGTGTCAGTCTGTATGACATTACCGTCCTCATCTTTAGACCTCAAGTCATAAACGGCTCTCCAGCTTCCCACATCATTCCATTCAAATGAGCCGGGAACAACAAAAACGCTGTCGGCCTGCTCCATAATCCCATAGTCAATGGAAATAGAAGTACAGCCATAATAAAATTCATCAACAGCCTCTTTTTGTTTCTCTGATCCTACTGCAGGTTTTAGTTTTTTTACCTCATCATAAATAGTAGGCAGATGTTGGTTGAACTTTTCCAGAATGGTTGATGCCTTCCAGACAAACATTCCGCTGTTCCACAAAAAGTTGCCTGAAGCAATAAACTCTTTAGCTGTTTCGAGGTCGGGCTTTTCCCGAAATTGCTTTACCGTTTTAACTTGGTGTTCTTCCACCTTTTCAGATGTATCCTCATCAAACTCGATGTAACCATAGCCGGTTTCGGGATGATCGGGTTTGATGCCGATGGTTACCAATGCATCGGGTTCCTGAGCCTTGGTTTCGGCCGTTTCCAGAATGGATAAAAATGTTTCGGGCTTGCCGATTAAATGATCTGCAGGTAGTACCACCATGTTTCCATCGGGATCTTTTTCTTGGATAAGCGTAGCTGCCGCCGCTACACAGGGAGCGGTATTTTTGCCCACCGGTTCGCCCACGATATTATTAGCCGGGACGTCAGGGAGTTGTTCCTGCACCAAGTCTACATATTTGTCATTGGTAATAACCCAGACGCGATCGGCAGAAACCAGCGGCTTAATCCGATCAACGGTATCTTGCAGCATGGTGCGATCGCCAAAAATATTTAAAAATTGTTTGGGACGAGCTTCAGTACTTTGCGGCCAGAATCGGGTACCCGATCCGCCGGCCATAATTACGGCGTGTAGCATAAAAGTGAATGGACGTTAGAATTAGTGAATTTGGAAAGGGAAGGTATTGAAAATCCCAACAAGTGTGAAGAAGTTTTGCTGCGATGCATCACATAATTAAACAGTAACGGTGTACTCTTCGTCGAGGTGATGTTTATTGATGAGATGAATAATATCTCGGGCGGATTCTGCAAAGGCCGTATTCGGATAGTGCTCTACAATTTTCTCGGCCGCAAAAATAGCTTCAAGATATTGTTTATTTACGACCTTCATCCGTGTTTTTTTCAGGATAGGAATTGCCTCGTGCGATCCACAGGCCGTAATGAGTCCGGTTATCAAAAAAATAATAGAGGTTTCTGGGTTATTCATCGGAATATTTTCTGGCACTTAACTGGTTAATTCGGCTTCTGCAGACGTACGGTCAACTTTGCTGAGGGTAAAACTAAATGAGGAGCTGACTTTGGGAGTACTTTCGATAAACAGCTCTTCGTTATGAGCCTGTATAATATGCTTTACGATAGCCAGTCCCAAGCCGGTACCTTCGCCGTCCTCTCGAGAGCGAGATTTATCTACTCGAAAGAACCGCTCTGTGACGCGTTCAATATGCTGCTGATTTATCCCAATGCCGGTATCCTTCACATACACTAATACGCGGTTTTCATCTTCTGACCAAGGTTTAACACCAACGGTAACCTTGCCTCCTTTAACATTATACTTGATGCCATTATCAACCAGATTTATGAGCACTTGTTTGATTTGGTTACGGTCGGCGCTGACAGCGTAACCTTGCGGGATATCGGTTTTAAGCAAGACGTCGGCTTTATCGGCCTTGTATTGTAGGTTATTAACCACCTCCATGATCAGCTCTTCGAGATTGAAGTTTTGTATATCAGACTTTAATTCCCCCGTCTCGAGCTTGGAGATTTCCATCAGATCCTTGGTGAGATAGATAAGACGATTAACGTTTCGCATTGCTTTTTCAAGGAACTTGCGGTTGACTTCCTTATCATCAATGGCGCCGTTTAGCAGCGTTTCGATGAATCCCTGGATGGCAAATATGGGTGTTTTGAGTTCGTGAGAAATATCCCCGATAAACTCCTTGCGATAATTTTCAATTCTGTTGAGGCGTTTTATTTCACGCTCTACGGTTTTGCTGGCACGTACCGATTGCTTGATCAGGTAGTCGAGCTCATCGTTATTTTTCGTCTTAAGCTCTTCGTAATCCCGAAAACGTTTTTTGAGGATATTTTTATTGATTTGGTTGAGGACTTTTAGGCGGGAAAACTGCTGATTATATATAATCAGGTAAACAATAATTCCTGATAACAAGAACATCCCGCCACCGAGAAGGAGGGAGTTTGTTAAGGGAGTGTTCAACAAAAAATGAGTAGTTACACCTACCACAATGCCAATGAACAGCGCCGAATAGAAGGCACTGCGCAATGCAAGACGGGATGAATTTTGAAAAGGTTTTTTCCTCATTCTTTAAACTTGTAACCGACTCCTTTAACTGTTTCAATATACTCACTGCCGATCTTTTCTCGAATTTTTCGGATGTGAACATCAACCGTGCGATCGACTACATAAACATTGTTACCCCAAACTTGGTTAAGCAGTGTTTGGCGATCTAAAACCTTACCCTTTCGACCGGCTAAAAAATAAAGAAGCTCAAACTCTTTCCGCGGCATCTGGAACTCCTCATCACCTTTGGTGACAATATATCGATCTTTATCGATGATGATATCGTGTACTTCAATTTTATCCGTCATCTGACTCGTTTCCTCAAATCGTCGTAATACAGCTTTAATACGGGAGATCAACTTGGTGGTACTTATCGGTTTTGTGATATAGTCATCCCCTCCCTTGTCTAGCCCCTTGACCTCCGTTTTTTCATCGCCGCGCGCTGTCAGAAAGATAATAGGAATGTGTTTGAGATTTTTATCATCGCGCATACGTTCCACCACTTCCATGCCATCCATTTTAGGCATCATGATGTCTAAGAGCACGAGATTTGGGCTGTGCTTGCGAGCCATCTCCAATCCCTGTTGGCCGTCTTCTGCTTTCAGGACGTCATACCCTTCCTTCTTAAGATTATATTCAATTAAATCGAGTAGATCTTGTTCGTCGTCGACTACTAAGATAGTTTGCTTGTCAGACACGGCTCAAAAATTGATTGCTGTATTTAATAAAGGTAAGTAAAGCATTGCTTGTAAATTAATAAGCAATAGTACAAAGCCCCATTCGCAATTGAAACAGCAAGCCTGTTAAATAATTGTTATTTCTTTTGGAATTCTCCATCATTCATACCATGAAAGATAGCCTGCTTATTTATCCATCTGCGAGAGAGCTTTCTTAACCAGCTTCTGGACGTTGCCATCAAAATCTTCGCCCTTGGCAGCAAGTTCAATCGATTCTTCGGCATCCCGCTTTTTAAAACCGAGCGATTGCAGTGCAGAAACCGCTTCCTCTTTTACATTACTGCTAATAGAAGTGGCGCTTCCGTCGGAAGAGTAGGTGGCATCAACCATCTCGGAAATTTTATCTTTAAGCTCCAGGATCATCCGCTGGGCGGTCTTTTTGCCGATGCCCTTAATTTTTGACAGTGCAGATTTATCTTCTTGCACAATAGCGCCCGTGATTTCCTGGGCCGGCAGTCCGGAAAGAATAGTAAGTCCAAGCTTGGGTCCCACCCCCTTAACGGTAATCAAGAGTTCAAAAAGATCTTTCTCATTTTGATTGGCAAAGCCGAATAGCCGCTGATCGTTATCGGTGACATGATGATAAACCAGCAGCTCTACCTCTTCGTCTGTGGCTGGTAACTTGTCATACGTTTGATTAGATATCTCAAGCAGATAGCCCACATCACGGACATCAACAATAACTTGTTCGGGCGATTTATCGTGGACAATACCTTTTAAATATGCAATCATTTGAGAAAAAGAATTATGGATACAAAAATAAGATTCAATGTCATCCCGAATTTATTTCAGGATCTACAATACAATAAATAAAAGCTTACAGCTTCTGAAGCAAAGCTTCTCCTGACACACATTGGATTCAGAATGACACTCGCAAATTTAATCTTTAACTCGGTCAGGGTTATTTGCTACAAAATCGGCCCAGCTCGATTTGCTGTTATTCTGGTGCGTTTTCTTTTGGGATTCGGGCGCCTGCCGGTTAAAACTGTTTTGTTTCATCAGGTGACACCAGGCCACGGCCAACGCGTCAGTGGCATCTTTGGATAGCTTTTCATCGGGCAGGTCTACAGTCTTACGAAGCATAAAAGCGACTTGCTCTTTGCTGGCATTGCCATTTCCCGTAATCGATTTCTTTACCTGTTTGGGATAATACTCCGTGACCCCAATATCATGATTGGTGATAGCCAGCATGGCTGCTGCTTGTGCCCGACCGAGTTTTAGCATGGCCAATGGATCAACGCCGTAAATAGGCGTTTCTACGGCGCAGGAGTTGGGATTAAAAGAGGAAATAATCTTCGAAACTTCCTCAAAGATGTATTGCAGCCGATCGGAATGGTCATCCATATGGGCCATTTTTAATACATCGCAGCGCAAGGCTACCAGCTTGCTGTCCTCTTTGGTGAGTATCGCATAGCCGGTATTGCGCGAGCCGGGATCAATACCAAGGATGACATCAGCCATAATAAATGCGCTTAGGTTAGTTTATTTGAATATAACAGATTTGCGACGGTTTTCTCATCCATAAAACTGTCCATGGTTTTGAGGGCTATTCAAATGTTTCAAAGGTATCAATGCGACTGAAATAACTGGTGGCGGCTTCCTTAACCTTGGGAGCGAGCAGAATAGTTGAAACCATTGTGGGGATTGCCATTAAGGCAAACATTCCGTCAATGAGATCAATTACGGCTCCAATAGAGGCTACTGATCCAAAAATGATGGAAGCTACATAAAAGTAGTTGTACCAGTGTTGTTTGTCAGCCCCGATTAAATAACCAAGACACTTGGTTCCGTAATAGGAGTAGGTAAGCATAGAGCTGATGGCAAAAAATACTACACATATTACAAGCAGGTACGTACCAAATTCTGGAAGCGCCTGATCAAAAGCATTGAGGGTAAGCGTTACACCATTAGCTTCGGTAGATTTCCAGACGCCGGTAACCAGAATAGCCAGGGCAGTCATGGTACAGGTAATGATAGTATCGATGGCAGGACCAAGCATAGCAACTAATCCTTCGCGGACGGGTTCTTTGGTTTTGGCCGCACCGTGGGCAAGTGCTTCGGTACCCAGTCCAGCTTCGTTAGAGAATACGCCCCGCTGGATGCCGATTACAATTAGAGAACCAACCGCACCACCCATTACGGATTTACCGGTAAAGGCATCGGTAACAATTAAACCGAGATAGTGAGGAATTTCAGTGATGTGAGCAGCTAGGATAGCGATTACACATCCCACATAAATCACTACCATGGCAGGAACCAACTTAGAAGTCACTTTACCGATACGCGTAATACCGCCGAAAATGACAATAGAAACTAATACGACCAGCACAAGTCCTGTAATTAAATCACCGCCTATATGAGCGTTGGCGGTAACCCATCCCTGGGGAATATAGATGCTGTCTCGCAAGATTTGGGTCAGCTGGTTGGCTTGAAAAATAGGAAGTGGCCCAAAAATACCGGCCAGCGCAAATAATCCCGCCAAGGGCTTAAAAAGATAGGTCCAATTTTCGCCCCATTTTTTTTCGAGTCCTTCGCGGATCACATACATTGGTCCGCCCTGTACTTTGCCTTCGGAATCTTCTCCGCGGTACAAAATAGCGAGGGTACAGGTGAAAAATTTGGTTGCCATACCCACAAAGGCACTGACCCACATCCAGAAAAGTGCTCCGGGGCCGCCCATAAAGATAGCCACCGCTACACCGCTGATGTTACCCATTCCTACCGTTGCAGCAAGGGCGCTGGACAGTGCTTCGAAGTGTGTTATGTCGCCGGGGTCGTCGGGATCATCATACCGACCGCGAAGGATGTTAAGTGCGTGTCTAAAATATTTGAAGGGGGCAAAACGTGAATATATCAGAAAGAAAAGTCCGCCGCCTACCAGCAGGTAAACCAACGGCATGCCCCACATAAAACTTGAAAAAGCGCTAAGTGCCTGTTCTATAAGTTCCAAATTACAAATCGTATTTAATTAATATTTTGGTGGGTGAATATACTAATTAGTTAGTGCGAGTAAAGAAGATAAAATCGGTGGCCGGAGGTTCAATTTTCGCATTCCGCAATAATTTGGCGATTTGTGCCCGGTGATGTTGGCCGTGGATGATTACATGATATAAAGTGTCGGAAAGGGAAGTGTCGCAGGAAATACCTTTTGAATTCGTATAGGAGATAATCTTATTCAAGTTATCCTTGTGGACACCAATCAACTTCTTCCATTGTTGATTGAGAGTCTTAAGATTTTGCAGTGCTTCGGGCAATCCGTAATCGGGCCAAATTTTAATATCATCCAAAGGTTTGCCTTTGATGCGATCTAACCACATCTGTTGAGATCCCGCAATATGTGCAAAGTATTCAACTGTTTTGTCGGAGCCTTCAAAACCGAGATTGTCTTGGAGGCTCAGCAAAACTTGTTCGTTGGCCCAATTATCGTATTCGAATAATCGAAGCAGATGATCCGCTGATTCCATGACATGGGGTTTTATTGAATTTGATCAGTAAAGAGAGCATATCAGAAATGATAATATAATACAAATTTTGAAGTAGTTGAGAGCCCTCCTATTTTAGCTGTTTGATAATATTAAATAAATAACGGTACAGCTATGCTGCTCGCACTCGATATTGGGAATAGCAATATTGTAATTGGTGCTTCATCAAATGGGAAATGGAAACACCAATGGCGTATTCAGACCGATACCGATAAAACGGCTGATGAATATGCGGTGCTTTTCAACAGTCTGTTTAGCGAAGCGGATCTTGGGTTTAGTAATTTCAATCGTATAATAATCAGCAGTGTTGTCCCACAGCTCACACAGACTATCAGTGAGGTCTTTGAGAAAAAATCGCATACTGAGGCACTAATTCTTAATGGAGAAGTTGAGACAGGACTTAAGATTAAACGGTTAAATCGGAAAAGCGTTGGCGCTGATCTTATTGCAGATGCCGTTGGTGCTTACGCACTGTTTAAGGATGATTGTATTGTTGTAGATTTCGGGACAGCAACAACGTTAATGGCAGTAAAAAAGCCGGGTGAACTTATTGGGGGATCTATTTGTGCAGGTTTAAAGGTTACCATAGATGCTTTGGTAGGGAAAACCGCCCAACTTTCACAGATTCCGCTGGAGCCCCCGAAGCAGGTTATTGGCGGCAGTACGATGGAGGCTATGCAGTCGGGGCTGGTGTTGGGTCATTTATGTATGATTGAAGGATTGATCGACAGGATGCAAAAACAGATGGATGGCTCAGCAAAAGTAATTGCTACCGGAGGGTTGTCAGAGAAAATTGCCGAGCACACCGATTATTTTGATGTTATAGATCCAATGTTGACACTCGATGGCTTGCGGTTAATTATGGAAAGGCAGGATGAGGAGTGAAATAGCAGACGTAAGACACAAGAAGCGAAAAGTAAGAAGGTTATAACTTGCGGGGTTTTCATTTTTCTTTTCACTTCTAACTTTTCCTTTTCAAACACCAAAAAACGTTGAAACGCCATTCAGAATAAACTGTACCCCAATGGCCATTGCGATAAATCCCATCATTCGGGTAATGGCGCTCATTCCGGTGGGGCCAATATACTTTGCGGAAAAGGGAGCCAGTCGTAATACGCCGTACGAAATAAGAGCTACCAGTACAATAGCACCACTCATGATGACAAGATCAAAAATTCCTTCCGCCTGGGATGCCAAACCGATAACAACGGCAATACTTCCCGGTCCCGAAAGCATGGGCATAGCCATCGGACTGAATGATATATCCTCTTTTTCTCTGGCTGCTTCTTGCGCTTCATCGGATATCTTCTTTTCCGAGGCATCCGGATTTAACATGGCATAGGCAGCACGCAAAATGATGAGTCCGCCAGCAATGCGTATTCCCGGAAGGCTAATACCGAAAAAGCTCATGATATAGGTACCAACCAAAAGAAAAATGATCAGCACCAAGAACATGTAAAAAGAAGATTTCTTGGCAACGTATATCCGATCAGCATCAGTATTTTGATCTGTTAACGAGACAAATACTGGCATAGCCGCCAATGGATTTGCAACTGAAATAATAGAAGTAAAGGCTGCAATAAAGAGAGTGGTTGTTCCAGATAGGTAGGATGTAAATATATTACTTTGGCTTAATAAATCTTCAAACATAAGTTCCAAAGATATGAAATGATGAGAAGAAGGTTAACAATTTTTCAAATGATATATGCTTTTCAAATGTTATATTTGGGCTTAGAAAAAGCTTATAATTTTTAATTTTTTATTGAATTGTTGATGAAGGAAAAAGAAGTGCAGAACTACGAAACGCTTATTGAAAGCGCCAGAAAAATTGTGAGCCGGAATGGTGTATCGCGCGACCAAAAACTACAAGAGATCAGCAAGCTGCTGGCCGATAATGTGCAGGCTTTTGACTGGGTAGGATTCTATCTGGTTGATCCCAATGCCAACCGGGAGCTTGTGCTTGGACCTTATGTTGGAGAAGAGACCGATCATACGCGCATACCATTCGGAAAAGGAATATGTGGACAGGCCGCTGAAACAAACGAAACTTTTGTGGTTCAGGATGTTAGCAAAGAAGACAATTATCTGGCATGTAGCGTGCACGTTGAAGCAGAGATTGTGGTGCCGGTAAAAAAAGATGGGGAATTTGTAGCCGAGCTTGATATTGATTCGCACAAGAAAGATTCAATGACCGAGGAGCACCGAAAAATGCTGGAGAAGGTTTCTGAAATTGTTTCGCCACTATTTTAAACACAAAATGATGAAAGCGACTATGAAAAATTTAGCATTTACAATTGTTGGAATATTATTCCTAATAAATATTGGTATTGCCCAAAATACAGATAAAGTAACGCAGTTGGCGGAACCGGTAGAAAAGGGGGAAAACTATGAGGTATATGGCAGTGAATTCCCAGATGATGCCCAGTTTTTTAGTTCGGGCTATTTAGTACGTAATGCAGATATCTTCAAAGGTCAACAGGTGGCTACTCAGGGAATCATCAAGCAGGTATGCCAAAAGAAGGGTTGTTTCTTTATGCTCTCTGCCGGTGAAAAGAATATTCGGGTTACGTTTAAGGATTATAAGTTTTTTGTTCCTACCGATGCGGCTGGTACAAAAGTGCAATTGACGGGAATATTTAGAATCAAGGATATTTCCGAAGATCAGGCCAAGCACTATGCCAAGGATGCAGGAGGGGATGCTAGTAAGGTTATGGGTCCCCAAAAGGAGTACAACATTGTAGCTGCCTCAGTAAAGATTATAGATGCTGAATAACATATCCTGCAAGTTGTTTTTTGTTTCATGTCAATAATGAATATTGTTATACAGGTGGATGTAGTCTAAAGACTATTCCGTTACTAATTTTTTTACCATTCAACCATCTTTGGTATGAGTCTGAGACTGCATAGAATTCAGCGTTTTGTCCTGTCCGTACTACTTTTTTCAAGTTTGGTTTGTGTTTCCTGTAAATCGTCCGAGAAAATAACCAGAGAGGTAGATCCCACAGTTGAAGCATACAGTATTGATGAGGATAAAGCCATTGATCGGCTTAGTGAGGCGATTCAGCACAAAACGGTTTCGCTGGAAGATACTACGGAGATCGTTTACGATCAGTATGACGATTTTATCGCATTTCTTGAAAAGAGGTATCCGCATCTACATCAGAAAGTGGAAAAACAGCGAATCGGTAAATACAGTGTGCTTTATAAGTGGGAGGGGAATGAATCCAATTTAAAGCCGGCCATGCTGATAGGGCACTACGATGTGGTGCCTGTAAGTTCTGGGTCTGATACGTTATGGACTTATTCGCCATACAAGGGTGCGGTTGATGAAGGCTTTGTTTGGGGGCGTGGGACTCTTGATGACAAGAGTGGGATTATGTCGATTATGGAGGCGGGTGAGTATTTAGCTGAGCAGAATTTTAACCCTGATCGGACGATATATGTTGCTTTACATCATGATGAAGAGGTGGGCGGTGTTCGTGGAGCCCAAAGAATAGCCGAGCACTTGCAGGATAAGGGGGTTGAATTGGCTTACCTGGTAGATGAAGGGTTGCCAATAGCTGAAGAAATTATTGAAAATGTTGAAGTTCCACTGGCTATGATTGGGATAGCTTCAAAGGGATCGGTAAATATAGAGCTGGCATATAATCAAGATGGAGGACATTCGTCTATGCCACCGCGTTCTTCGGTGATTGGAACACTTAGTAACGCCGTTAATCGTATTGAGCGCAAACCAATGAAGGCCAGTTACAGGGGGTTAATTGTGGAAACGTTTGACCCGTTAATTCCCTATATGACCTACACTCAACGCTTGGCATTTAATAACACATGGTTATTTCGGAGGATCATCAAAAATAAGTTGAGCAATAATCCAGCTACCAATGCCGCCCTGCGAACTACAGCTGCTAAAACGATTTTTGAGGCGGGTTTCAAAGAAAACGTATTACCGGTTGAGGGAAGAGTAATTATCAATTTTAGAATTCATCCCAATGATACGGTGGAAGATGTTGTAGAATATGTTCGGGATCGGATAAGGAATGATCGCATCAATATTCAGGTATTGGATCGGGCACGAAATTCATCACCTGTATCGAGCACGAAGGCAATGCCATATAAAATGTTAAAGCGGACTATTGAAGAGTCATTCGGAGAGGTATTGGTTTCACCATCTTTATTTATTGCAGCCAGTGATGCACGACATTTCCACGATTTGACTTCCAACATTTATCGCTTTCGACCTATTCGCGCTCGTCATGAGGATCGATCGAGGATACATGGAATTGATGAACGTATATCGACTGAAAACTATATAGAAATGATACGATTTCAGATCAGGCTGATTGAAAATGGGGCAGCAGAATTATAGCCAATATTTGTCTATATAATATTACCGAACCTTGCAAATAAGCCCGTTATGCGCTTTGATATATCCGGCGCGCAGGATATCGAAACCATGTTCCCAGGCATAAAGTCCCATCTGCTGGATATCCATCAGCTCGCGATAACCGTAATTCATATAGTCACTCATTACAGTATAAAAAGCCTTGCTGCGCAGCTGATTACGCGGCGTTGTTAGAATAGCATATCCATTCGGTTTTAGAAAACGACGATGCATTTCAAAAGCCTCGTGTTTATACTCATCGGGAAAGTGTTCAATAAGACCAATGCTGACTACAATATCGAACTCTTTCCCGTATTTTAGATTACGGATATCCTCGACCACAAAATCGATATTCATGTCCTCTTTGTAGTACACCTTGTGGCTGCCGGTGGCGGGATTATTGCCCAGAAAAGGGTATTGAGCAGGGAACTTGCCATAGCGATCGGTTTTGCAGAACTCATCGTAATCGACCAATACTGCATGTCCGCCGGGATATTGAGCCATAAGTTGCATCGCCTCATATCCGTCGGCCGCACCGAGAAACAATACTTCCGGTTTTTCCACATCCAGTCCTTCAAACAGCGCTCTTTTGCCCCGTGGATCCCAGATGGCGTCTTCAACGCGGTGCACCTTATTCCACACCAGCAGTTGTACAAGCTCTTCCAGTGCTTCTCCAGCCCCGTGGATATCCATGCTCATTAGCTTTTTCCAGATGGCCGATCGGGCTTGCTGTTTCTCCTCGGGCACATCTTTAACAAATAGCTGATGAAAAGATTTGTTGAAGTGTTTCCATCCTTCTTTGACGCCCATGCGTTCGCCGTGTTCTTGTTCCCACTTCTTTTTACCCTCGGCCCACTTATCAACTTTATATGGTCTATTTACTTTATCCCAGCTCAGCCTCGACCAATCGGTAAAGCTGACGTCTTCGAAAACATCGGGAGGAGTGTCACGGAGATCACGGACATGAGTGCCCAGCCGTTCAAAATAACCTACGTCATGTTTGGGATTCTTGGCTTTTTCTTGTGCTGTTTCTGTTTGCATATCCGAGTCCCCTAAATTGGTATTGTATTTTTATTATAACTAACGGTGGGATAAAAGTCATTTGCTGTTTGAGGTGCTCTGCTTAGGAAGGCTCTTTGATCTGCTACATGTATTTCGCTGTGATATTAAAAGGCATGGTATGGAAATATCCAGATGCTGAAATAAATTCAGCATGACATCTGCATAGTTATAGTATTTGATCCGATAGATTTTTTAGTTGGGGATTTGACTTTTTTATTAGGTTAAATTTCCACTGTCTATGCCAATTCTTTAACTGCTTTTCTCTTTCTATTGCTTCATTAATATTCGGATACAGTTCAAAATAAAGTAATACTTTGAGGTTGTATTTGGCCGTGAATTTTGATCCTTTCCCATGTTTATGTTCAAATATTCTTTTATCTAATTCACTAGTAACTCCGATATATAGCACACTACGTTTAACGTTAGATAGGATATAAATATAGCCATTTCTTCCAGATGAATTTCGATATGCCATACCATAGCTCTAATTATTTTATTTACAAATAATTAATTTAGTAAGTAAGATCTCTATAAGCCTATAACCTTACAGTATTGTTTTCTGTGTCATCCTGAACTTGTTTCAGGATCTAAAAGAAGAATTACTACAGCCACTTAAGTACATCATTTTTAGGTTGCTCAACTTGAACATAGCTCTCGAAAATTTCGCTGAGGGTGGCATCTTTCTGAAGCTCTTTCCGTGTTTCTGAGTCGAGGTAAGCAATGATTTTTTGATTATGGAGGATGGCAATATCATCGCAAAGGGTTTCAACAATCTCCAGGATATGACTGGTAATGATAATGGTTACTCCTTTTTGTTGCAGGCGGTTGAGAATGGTTTTCATCCGGCCAATTGAAATCACATCAATACTTTCGAAAGGCTCATCTAAAAATAAGATTTCAGGGTCACTGAGAATAGCTGCACAAAAGGATAGTTTCTTGCGACTACCGGCGGATAGCTTGTTAATTTTGGCATGCTCAAATTCAGTAAGTCCTAAATATTCCAGCAGAGAATCCATTTTTAGCTGACGTGTTTCGGGGTCAATCTCATATATATCACAAATATAGTGCAGGAAATCATGGCTGGTAAAGTGTTCGAAAAGAAGGGGCGGCTGCAGTACTGAAGCCACTTCTCGTTTAATTATAAGTTCATTTTGCTCGTTAAGCTCGCGCCCGTTGAGGATGATTTTCCCATTATCATAGTCGAGCAAACCCGTTAAGATACCGATCAAAGTACTTTTGCCGGCACCGTTGGGGCCAATGAGTCCAAATATGTTTCCTTCCGGAACAGATAGGTTAAAATCGTTGAGTACCGAGGTATCACCGTACGATTTTTGTAGTCCGTTTATTTCTATTGCTTGATTCATTTGTAAGCGAGCTTCATTGACATCAGGCATATAATATTATTGAAATAATGGAAATCCGAAACGATTTAGTTTATTCTCTACAAAGTTACTGTTCAGCTTCAGCCCAAACAGGTTGTAAAATATGTTTATTGAACGCTCGGACTAACAAATCCATATCGCGCCAAAGATAAATTCCGATAGCAATGATGAGCCCTCCCATTACCCAAAGCCGGTAGATTTGATACTCACCCAGCGGCGCAAAGACGGCGTAGCCGAGGCCGAAAATCAGGAACATCATCATAAATGTTACTTTTTGGGGAATTATGGGATGCTTGAAGCTAAAGGAGGAGTAGTTAACTTTTTTATAGTAATAAAATGAGGCCCAAAGAAATACGAGTGTAAAGCAAACAAAGAAAAAGGTATTGGCAACATAGATTTCAACAACCGATCCCAGTTGTGGTAAATAGATAATTTCAGCGGTAGTAATCAGATAAAATATGAGTAATGGTACGACGATGATCCCTAAAAAGCGTTCTTTGAGCTGCTTTTCGAACGAGACGGGAAATTGCTTATGGAGCAGAAACTCTTTGTTTTCATAGCCAAACATATTTGCCATGCCCATGGCAAGTAGTGCTACAGGGATAGCTGCCAGCATGGTAGGGATTAGCAGGGCGCTGTAATAACTGTTGCCCAGCTGCAGCAGAAGGGGTATATACACGGCTGGAATAAGTGCGATGGTTAATAGCTGCAAGCGGTTATACGAATGAGAAAAGACGTAGTGATAGAACTTGCCGGCATTGAGCCCCAGCCATTTTTTAAGATAGTGCCACCGCTTGTTACGTTTGAAAATTTTTCGTTCTCTAACCGGTTTTTGCAGCCCTTCCCGTGTTTTGAAAAAGTGATCTCTGAAGATCATGAAAATTAACAATGCACTGAATCCATAAATGGCCGATGCTGTGGGTAAATTATAGGTTCCGGTGGCCGTGTATTGCAGCAGTCCACCGGGAGTGTAAAACAGATAACTGTTGATGATTTCTATGCTCGGCAGGTAATGGGCGATGATTTGTTCAAACTGACGTGAGATGATGGCAATCGCTTGAATAGTGCCGAAAATCAGGAAAAGTGCACTAAAGACAACAATTTTGAAGCGTTTCTCAACAATTTTGAGAAATCGGTGTTTAATGGAGTAGATAACTGCATAATTCAGCAGTACTACCGTAATAACAACCGGAATGTACATCAGGTTTTGAATCTGCATCAGTAAAAAAACCAGCCAGGTAAAATTGTAGATAAGATTGAGCGGATGAAAAAAGCCCATCAGGTTGAGGTACCAGCTTAGCTTTTTAACGGGATAGCCGTAGGCCAATAGCTTCCGATTTTCTTCCATATTTAGCAGTCGGGTGCTGGTAAAGGAGAAGTGGAGAATCCACAGAACATTGGCGAAAATGAGGGTGATAAGCTGATGAATTTCAGCAGTAAGCCAGGGCAGTTGATCGGTGATAATAGGGTTTTGATCAAATAAAACAATAACCAGTGCCGAACCGAGAAGATTGGAAAAGAGGATGAGCAGGAAAATAATATATCCTACCACCAGAAAGGTCTGGAAGTTGGTGAGTCTGTTTAAAAACGCAGACCAGTTTAGATATATAAGCTTACGCAGCATGATATACAGATAAATTGAGCAGTTCTTTAATGTTCAAAATACCATTTCGGGAATCAAGCTGACAATATTATCTTTATAGGCCTGTTTAAAATCCTGAAAGAAGTGATGATATGACCTCAAAAAATACGCTTAAATATATTTTTATTGCCGTAGTAGTTGTATTGGCTTCTTTGGCACTGGCCGATGCGCTCGGTTATTTCAATCCCAAGCCATATACGGCTGTATCACACGGTTCGCATGTTCATTACGTGCCTGATGATCGTGACCCTGATGTATCTATTGATAAGTTTCCACAAGAAGAGCCGGGACCCCGCGAAAAAATAACGCCTACGGGCCAAATTGTGCCTATCGATCAGAAATAGTTAAAGCACCTCTTGCAGATATTGACCGGTATAACTTTCTTCGACTCCGGTAATTTCTTCCGGCGTACCGGTTGCCACCACTTGTCCGCCGGCAAAACCTCCTTCCGGACCAACATCAATGATATGGTCGGCACATTTAATCACATCTAAATTGTGTTCGATAATGATAACAGTATGTCCGTTATTGACGAGCTCGTTAAAGGAGTCAAGCAGCTTGGCTATATCTTCATAGTGGAGCCCTGTTGTGGGTTCATCAAAGAAATAGAGCGTGCTGTCGCCGGCTGATTTACTCAAGAATTTTGCCAGCTTAACGCGCTGTGCTTCACCACCGGAAAGCGTGGGGGCACTTTGACCGAGTTTGAGGTAGCCAAGTCCCACATCTTCCATTGTCTGAAGTTTATTGGTGATGCGTTCCTCATCCACAAAAAACTCAATAGCCTCAGAGACCGACATGTTAAGCACGTCGTGGATATTTTTACCGCGATATTTAACCTGCAGCACATCTTTGCGATACCGTTTGCCCCCGCATTCTTCGCAGGTCAGCTCGATATCGGCCATAAACTGCATCTCTATTTTCTGGATGCCTTCGCCCTGACAGGCTTCACAGCGTCCGCCGGGGACATTAAAGGAAAAGTGACCTGGTTCGTAGCCCATTATTTTGGATTGACGCGTATTGGCAAAAAGATCACGAATGCCATCAAAAGCTTTGGTATAAGTAGCGGGATTCGATCGCGAAGACCGGCCAATGGGTGATTGATTGACCATTTCTACCGAATCAATATATTTGGTGCCGGTAACTTTTCGGTGTTGACCGATTTCATCATTATAAGTACCCATCTGGTTTTGAATCGCCGCATACAGCGTATCGTGAACCAGTGTGGATTTTCCCGATCCGCTTACGCCGGTGACACAGATCAATTTTTCGAGCGGGAATTCCACATCGAGACTCTTGAGGTTGTGTTCCATTGCTCCTTCAAGCTTGATCGTTTTGCCACTTCCTTTCCGACGTTTTTCAGGTACGGGGATCTCTTTACGACCGCTGATATATTTACCGGTTAGGGTGTTGGCTTCCAGTAAATTATCGTACGAACCGCTGTACACCACTTCTCCGCCATGTACGCCGGCAAAGGGACCAATATCAATAATATTATCGGCCGCTTTGATCATTTCGGGATCGTGTTCAACAACCAGTACGGTATTTCCGATATCACGCAGCGATTTCAAAATGTTTATCAAACGATCGTTGTCACGAGGATGCAACCCAATAGTTGGCTCGTCCAACACATACAGGCTCCCAATCAGCGAGCTGCCCAAGGAATTTGCGAGACTGATGCGCTGTGCCTCGCCGCCGCTTAGTGTTTTGGCCAACCGATTTAATGTGAGATAACTGAGGCCAACCTCATCGAGGTATTTGAGCCGTTTGCGGATTTCAAATAGTACCTGCTCAGCGACTTCTTTTTCAAATTCTGTAAGCTCCAGGTTTTCGAAAAAGTCCCGGGCGTGGCCGATCGTCATTTCGGCTACTTCTCCGATATGCTTGTCGTTCACCTTTACATACAGGGCATCTTTTCGTACCCGATAACCTTTGCAGTCGGGGCAGCGGCTGTATCCACGATATCGCGAATAAAACACACGCATATGTACTTTGTAGGATTGGCTTTTCACATCCTCAAAAAACGGGCGGATACCGATATATTCATCTTTACCTTCCCAGATAATCTCTTTGACTTCGTCGTCGAGCTCTTGGTAGGGGGTATCAATAGGTAGGCTATATCGCGCCGAAACTTTGATGAGATCGCGCAAATGACGACTAAATTTTTCGCCGCTGTAGGGAGCAATGGCTCCGTTGCGTATCGTCTCTTCGGGATCGGGAATCACTAAGTCTTCATCGATACCCGAGACCTTGCCAAATCCCTCGCATTTGTCACAAGCTCCAAATGGATTGTTAAATGAAAACATCTGTGGCTTGGGCTCGGTAAATTCCATGCCATCACGCTCAAAACGCTCACTGAAATTCAGTTCTTTGCCATCGCGAATTTTTACTGAACAGCGGCCACTGCCTTCCTGAAAAGCTGTTTCCAGTGATCCCGCAATACGGGTTTTCGTATCCTTATCATCTTTTAATACCAATCGATCTACCAGAACCCGATAGTTATCGCCATCTATATTATCGGGATCTACATCATCTGTTGTGAGATCTAAAATACTTTCGTGGTCGATATGTAACAGTCGCGGATAGCCTTTTTCTTTTAACACCCGAAGTTCGTCTTCCAGCCCCTTTTCTTCATGTTGGGGAATAGAAAACAGCACATAAAATTTCGTATCTTCATCAAACTGATTGTGCAGTTCTTCAATGGCCGTCTTGGTACTGTCTTTTTTTACCTCTTTGCCGGATTTTGGTGAGATTGTATGACCAATACGCGCATAAAGGAGTCGCATATAGTCGTATATTTCGGTAGTGGTTCCGACTGTAGAGCGCGGATTTGATGACGTGGTCTTTTGCTGAATGGCCATGGCCGGAGAAATACCCTGCATGAAGTCTACATCGGGTTTATCCATGCGTTCCAGAAATTGTCGCGCGTAACTGGAAAGACTCTCGACATAGCGGCGCTGCCCCTCGGCATAGATGGTATCAAAAGCCAGGCTTGATTTACCCGATCCGCTAACGCCGGTAACCACCGTCATCTTGTTTCGGGGAATTTCTACATCAATATCTTTGAGGTTATGAACACGAGCCCCTTTGACAATAATGGGGCGATCTTCGTCGGTTTGTGATTGGTCTTTATCGGAGATCGTTTCGGTCTGAGACATTCAGTTATTTTTGCGTTTTTATAAACGGGTAAAGGTACAAATTTTATGACAAAAAGTGAGGTTTTAATCTAGTCTGGATGATTGATATCAACAGGCTAGTTCGAGAGTACGTTCAGAAAATTTAGCTCATTTTTGGTTTACAGTGAAGTGTAACAATGGAGTTTTTCATGCGAAAAAGTAACTGTAATTTCTGATAATACTTTGAAGTTATACTTTAAAATTAGAAAATAAATGATATGCATTTCAGGAATGTAATCATTCTTTTAGCAGCTTTTATCGTTGTCTCATCATGTTCGTACTTTTCGGCACCCACTCCCGTAGAAAAGCTGCTGCCTAAAGGGGCCGATATCAATCTCAAATATTATGCAGATTCTGCTTCTCCTGATTCGGGTTCTGTGTCTGTTCTCGTGTTGGGAACTTCCCATTTGGCTCAAGAGGAAGAGAAGGTTGACTCTGTACAGGTTGATCGCATTAATTCGGCTCTTGCTGAATACAACCCGGATGTGGTTGCAGTTGAATATCTTCCCGCAGATTACCCAAGAGGAAAAGGAAGAGACTACCGCACGGAATTTGATATAAAGAAATATGCATCCGAGTGGGATATGAGTGTAAGTGAAACCGATTCAATTGTGAAAGCATACCAAAGTGGCTCAGGTTGGGCTTCTAATCCTTGCCGCTTGGCCAAAAGGTATTTTTTGCAGTATGATATCATGAATGCTTATTACTATTGGGATCAAAACGATTGTACCGCTATTAAAAAGTTTGAACAAATAACTGATTGGATTGACTACTGGAAGCATCACGAAAGTGTCCGTCTCGGGTATCCAATAGCACGCTCGAATAGTGTTCGTGAATTAACTAATTTCGATTATCAAGGTGATGATGCCCAGTGGTTTATAGATAAGTATGCTTTAGATAGACTTAAAGATGGACATATCGGAGCTATTTATACTTTTTGGCCTTTGATACCTTATGTTGGATCAATAAGAGGAGTATATCCAAATCATTACGGTAATATTGATAGTTATATCAAAGAACTTCACAAGAAAAATTCTCCTGAATATATCGGATTACAGTACTGGGTCTATGAGGAAAAAATGAGAAGTATCACCTGGAATGACGATAGCGTAGGAAGCCGGCAGACCGAAAATTACTGGCTCAGGAATAAGAAAATGTTTGAAAATGTGGAGGATGCCATCAACGAGAAAAATGCCGACCGTGCGCTTATAATTGTTGGGAGTGGCCACAAATATTTTCTTGATGAACTTGTTCGCAAATCGGACTATCGATGGATTGATCCGAGGGAGTACCTGCCGTCTCTTTAATACAAACTAACCGTAAATAATGCAGCGGTAAGATATGTGGTTGATTTTTTATGATAAAAAGTGAGGTTTTAATCTCTCAAAACAATTGCTAAAAACATGCTAGAGTATAAATACGTTCGTGTATGATGAACGCAATAAGTGATAAACAAGAGGATCAGACTCCATCATTTTCAGGTTTGCTGATATTGGAAGGGAGCGCCCTTTTTATAGGGTTGCCATTGGTGGACTATTTTGGAATAAATCCACTGCCTAAGTTGGTGCTGCTTGTGTTAGTTGCCGTCTATTGCGGTTACATGCTTTGGAATGATCCCACGTTTGGGAGAGGACTGTTTCGAAGATCCGATGATGATCAGATCAGTAAAACAATAATACTTCGCCTACTTATCATTGCACCGGGATTGTTAGGACTAACATGGCTTTTACATCCCGAAGACTTATTCGCTTTCCCAATTGAACGTCCCTGGATGTGGATACTCGTGATGGTATTATATCCGATTGTTTCGGCGTTGCCACAGGAGTTTATCTATCGGACGTTTTTTTTCCACCGGTACAAGGATTTTTTCTATTTCAAGAACAGTGATATTCTGTTGAGCGCATTGGCATTTTCTTTTTTACACATTGTATATGGAAACTGGGTGGCAATAGGGCTCAGTTTAGGCGGAGGAATATTATTTGGAATGACCTATAAACGAACGAAATCACTATTTTGGGTTGCTGTGGAGCATATTATTTACGGCTGGCTGATTTTTACTTTGGGCTTGGGAAGGTACTTTTTTGAGGGTTTTTAATCCCTTTTGATGATATAGTGTGGTCTCTGGAGTTTCTATAGAAGAGAGCTATATTCAACTACGTCATATCAAAGGTATCAATATAAGAATAGTGGATAATGAGTCTTGATGTATCGTCAAAGCAGTTTAAGCGTTGGATTGATGAAGCGGGTAAGCTGGTCGCATCTCACTACCAGCAACATAGCGATTCTAAGGTTTTTACCGGGAAAAGTCCTGCTGAAGTACAAGAGCTTCTGAATGAACCCTTGCCCGATGATCCACAAAATATTGGTTCCCTGCTGGATGAAGTCGGAGAAAAGATATTAACCACTATCACGAATAGTGCCGGTCCACGTTATTTCGGATACATTACGGGCGGTGGAAACCAAGTGGCGGTGCTGGCGGAGATGATTAAGGCATCAATTAACCAGAATAATCTAAAGTGGCATTCGTCGCCGGTAAGTACCGAACTCGAGCGACTGGTGATGCGCTGGGTGGCAAAGTTTATCGGCTATCCGACGAGCAGTGCAGGGGTGTTGCTCAGCGGCGGATCGGTAGCGAATTTTAATTGTCTTGCCGTGGCGCGTAAAATTAAAGCACCGGTTGATATTTCTGATGAGGGAATCTATGGCTCCCAGCCGATGACCGTATATGTTTCGGAGGAGGGACACTCCAGCTTTGATAAGGCGATGGATATGTTGGGATTGGGCAAGAAATATCTGCGTAAAATTCCGGTTGATGATGATTTTCGTATTGATATCGAGCAGTTGGAAGAGCAAATTCGTACTGATAAAAATGCGGGACTTCAACCTATTTGTGCCATTGCCGTGGCGGGTACGACCAATACGGGGGCTGTTGATGATTTGGATGCCGTCGCTGAAATTTGTCAGCGCTACGATTTGTGGTACCACGTTGATGCGGCTTATGGAGGTCCGGCTGCTAAAGTAGAGGGAGCAAAGGACTTATTTTCGGGGATTGAGAAAGCTGATTCGGTAGTTGTGAATCCCCATAAGTGGCTATATGTACCTTTCGAAGCGGGTGGTGCCTTGGTTAAAAATCCCGATCATCTGCGAAAAACGTTTAGCACTATTCCCGATTATCTGAAATCTGATGAGGAAAACGGTGGCCGAACTGATTTAATGGAATACAACCTTCCGCTCACTAAAGAGTTCAAGGCGTTAAAGGTTTGGATGACGATAAAGGCATTTGGTGCTACTCGTTTGCGCGATGAAATAGCTTCCGATATCGATAAGGCAAAGTATCTGTTGGAACTTGTGGAGTCGGATCAGAATCTGGAGCTTATGGCTCCGGTCCCGTTGTCGATTGTTTGTTTTCGATATAATCCCGGCGGGATGGAAGAGTCGGCCCTAAACAGTTTGAATAACAAAATTATAAGGGAAATTGAGTCGGATGGACGTGTTTTTCTAACGGGGACAAAAATAAATGGGGAAACAGCTCTTCGGGTTTGTTTTATCAATCCACGTACCAACAAGGAGGATATACAACTACTGAAAAAGGTGGTTTTGGAAATTGGTAGCAAGTTGGAGAAAAAGAGGGTTTAAAAAGGGAGATTAAATAGTAAAAATTTAATAAGAATCAGTTTATATTATCTGTAAGTATATTAATATCAGTTGTTTAGGAAGGGTTATTTGGAGGGTCGTTATTTTTGACATGCGGGTTATTTTCATTACCTTTTTTAAATGTTTTTACAGCTACATTTTCCATTTTTTTAAAGAAAAAAGTCATCTACACACAACCAAACAATTAGTACACATTAGTTTATGGATTTATTTGATAAGCTTGAGTCCAGACCAAGCCCATTAGGGGAATTTACTTCAGATGGATACGGGTATTATACGTACCCCAAACTTGAAGGTCCATTGGGACCCGTAATGAAGTTTAACGATGAAGATGTAATTGTCTGGAGCATTAATGATTATTTGGGTATTGGGAGCAATGAAGAGATAAAGGAATATGATGCTCAGGTTGCCCAGGATTATAGTTTAAGCAGCCCTATGGGCGCCCGCTTGATGACAGGGAACTCTACTGAGCACGAGAAGCTGGAAGAAGAACTGGCCGATTTTGTTCATAAGGACGATGCTTTTCTGTTGAATTATGGCTACCAGGGCATTATGAGTGTTATTCACGCGTTGGTAGATCGCAACGATGTACTTATTTATGATGAGCTAAGCCACGCTTGTATTGTTGATGGGAAACAGTTGGCTATGGCAGAAAAGTATGTATTTAAGCACAACGATATTGATAGTTTTAAAACACAGTTGGAGCGTGCTCATAGAAAGAAAAAGGATGACGGTGCTGTCCTTGTTGTAACTGAGGGTGCTTTTGGGATGACCGGTGATCTCGGGATTCTTAATGAGATGATTGCGCTAAAAGAAGAATATCCGTTCCGTTTACTTGTTGATGATGCGCATGGTGTTGGAACAATGGGCGAAGATGGTTCTGGTACAGGAACGCATTTAGGATGTCACGATGGAATTGATATCTACTTTGGAACTTTTGCCAAGGCATTCGCCCTCATTGGTGCTTTTGTAGCTACTGATGAACGCGTCGTGGAATTTTTAAAAGCGAATGTACGGAGTCAGGTATTTGCGAAGTCGGTACCCATGCCGATTGTGAAGTCCGCGCGCAAGCGGTTGGAGATGATTCGTAATAATCCCCAGTGGAGGGAAAAGCTGTGGGAAAATACGAATATGCTGCGTGGCGGACTCCGGGATATGGGTTACAATGTATTACCTGCTGAATGTCCCGTAACACCTGTATTAACAAAAGGAAGTACTGATCTCTGTCAGCTTATAATGCGTAAAATGCGTGAAGAACACGGAATTTTTGTAAGTGGTGTTGCTTATCCGGTAGTACCAAAAGGCACCGTCTTAATTCGCCTGATACCCACGGCCGCTCATACCAAAGAGCATATCGAAAAAACGCTCGAAGGCTTTGATGCCATTAAAGATGTGGTCTTTGCTGAGGCGGAAAAACAGAAGCAGAAGATGACTGCTTAGTTTTTAACAGAATTGTGATTTATTTAGAAGCCTCGCTGATTATCCGGCGGGGCTTTTTTATTTCTTAGTCGAGCGTGTCACTCTCCGTAGTAAGTGATGAGTTGTCTATAGCAGAAAGATATAGGATCGCACATTTACTCTAAAGCTATCGATCGGTTTATCATTGGTTTCCAGCTTCTTTTAATGAGCTTTTGAATACTTTAACCTGATGATTTCTCATCAGGTGATAAGTAGTTTTGGAAATAGCCCCTCAAAAAAAGAAAAGGACGAGCTATAAACCCGTCCTTTTAGATCTTAGTAATATTTCGAGATTAAGAAAATAACTTTTTGATCAGTCCAATAACGCCGGATTTTTGATCTTTCGGTGCATCTCCCTTCTTTCCGCCGCTAAGCTTGTCATAGCTTGGACGTGGTAATTGAAGTTCGTCATCTTTCTTTTTACCACGACCATTGTTGCTGCCTCGTTTGGAGCGGTTATCGCGATTTCCGCCTCGAGATTTTTTCTTTTTCTGTTTTTTACGTTCTTCAAGCTTCTGCTTCACCTTGTCCGGAAGTGGTAATTCTTTGGGAGCTTGTCCCAGGCTGTTTTCCAGCTCGTTAATATCACTGCGATCCTGCTTGGAAACCAGTGATACAATGCGAGAAGCTGTGCCCGAACCAACTAAGCTGGCGCGATAGCGATATTCATTCGGATCGTTAGGCACATCATAGTTGATGACCTGAGTTACGCGATCCAGTCCCAGTTCTGCGGCCGGAATATCAGCTACCAACAAATATTGGACATCGCCATTGGTAAAGTTGGCAAATCGTTGTGATCGCTTATCATCCGAAAGCTTTCCGTGGAGGCTTGTGGCCTTCATATCATTTTTGCGCAGTGTTCGATACAGGCGATCCGTCCCGCGCTTTGAGGCTGTAAAAATAACACAGTTATCATGAGGTGTATTTTCAAGATGTGCCATCAGAGTAGTAATCTTCATGCGGTTAGGCACATAGATGTAGCCCTGTGTCAGATTTTGATCAACCTTTGGAGGCTCGGTCAACATGCCCGGCTTATCTTCAAAGCCGATGGCAATGGGATCTTCAGTATACTGCTTGGTAAGCTCTTTGACATTATCATCAACTTCTTTTGAATAGATGAGTGTCTGGTGATCACTGAGTACACGCTTTAAAATATTCTGGATTTTGTCCTGTAGATTCAGAGCCACCATTTCGTCAGCGGCATCGATAACCACTAATTCAACATGACGGAATATATATTTCAGATCCTGGCAAACATCCAGCAGTGGACCAGGATTGCCAACAATAACTTCTACCTCACTTTGGATAGCCTCCTTTTGTTCTTCGAGATCGGTATCCATGTCGATGGAAGCGCACCCAATTTGAGCATGATAACCCACAGCCCTAACGAGCTCATCAATTTCTTGAGACTCCTCGGGATTGGGAGTTAATACCAGTACTGAAGTACCGTCTTTGTCCTCTCTTTCATTGACCTGCTCAAGTGCTGGAATCACAAAAGAGGTGATTCTGCTGCTTCCCGGTTCGGCTTTTATAAGTGCATCATTACCTTCCAGTACAGCTGGGATTACTTTTTCCTGCAGTTCAGTAAGTTCAGTATAACCAATGTCTTGAAGCCCGCTCATGATATTGGGGCTCAATGTCAATTCTTCAAACTTCAACGTGCTAACCTTTCATTTTATTAATGTTTGTTCTTCAGGCATTCGCTTCAAAACCAAGCGATGCGTATCAATAGCAGAATATACAAAACTTATGCCGTTTGCTCATCTGATTTCGTGGTTTGTTGATAGTCTTTCATAAATAACTGATCAATATGAAGTTCACGGCGGCTCTGCTTTATATAAACGAGTGATCCCCCTAACATTATTGTCATTCCCAGCAATCCAAGAATACCCGCTTCGGGGCCAAAAGCGCCTCCGGTAAAAAAGTCAGCTCCGGATTGCTGTATTTGGAGAATAGAAAATTCGATATTTTTACCGCTAACGGTAAAGCCGAGAATACCTGCCATTACAAAATTCCAGCTGAAATGAAGCCCGACCGACAAGGCCAGACTTCCGGTCAGGACGTATGGAACAGCCAGGATAATACCCGCTAAAATAATATTGAATGTAGAGATAAATGAGGCATTGGGATTAAAAAAGTGCATAAACCCAAAGAGTGATGACGTAAGCAAAATAGCGATAATAAGGGCACCATTTAATCCGAAAGCGGGATATTTTAACCCCTCTGTAATATTGAGAAGCTGGTATCCCCGCGAGAGTAGCTCCTCATGGAACCCCACCATAAGCATAGCTATAAAGAAGCTGATTATCCCTGTAAAAAAGGGTGTTTCCAATTCCGTTTCCCAGCCGTATTCAACAATAGTTATCCACCCCAACGACCATTGAATAATAAAAATAGTGCTAATAGAAATGGCAGCAATCAAGCATCCCGTAAAAAAATCTTTCAACCATTCTTTGTTGAAATTGATTCCGTAATCAAAGAAAGAGCGTTTATCTAACAGTTTTGCTGCAAACCAGACACTAAGGATAATGCCCAAAAATTGAGGAATGGTGGTATATACCATTAGCGGATCAGCCAATATTTGCTGCACGCCCATTATACCAAAGCCGACAAACAGAAACATGAGGATGAATTGGATTAACAGTCGCCATCCGGCTCTAAGGCGCTGTTCCTTGTCATTGATGAAGATATTCATGGAATAAGAAACATTAGCAGTTTTAATTCGGTTACCTTAGTATAAAGGCAACATAATCTACATGAAAAGCTGAAAGAAATCATACATTTATGAGTGATCGTTTTGTCTTGGAGACATCCAAACAAGAAGTAGAACAATTATTTGGAGTATCAACGGCACGGGATGATTTTTTTAAGCCGGACTATAATATCGCGCCCGGTTCGCTTATTCCGGTAGTTTATGAAGAGGAGGGAAGACGCAAAGTCTATACGTTTCGCTGGGGATTGATTCCGCCCGATGCCGAAGAAGAAATTGAAGGCAATGACAATTTTATTGTTCCCATTGAGGATCTCGAAGAGGATGAATGGTTGACTGAATGTGTTGAGCAGCGTCGATGCTTGATCCCTGCGAACGGATTTTATAAATGGAAGTTTAGCGAAAAGAAAAGTACCCCCTTTTATATCAGGCTGCTCTCTAATCAGCTTACAGCCATTGCCGGAATATATTCCGTTTGGAAATCGTCAGCGGGCCGTGATGTTTATTCCTGCGCAATGCTTACGACTGAGGCCAATACTCTTATACAGCCGGTTGATGACCGTATGCCTATATTTGTTCATCCGGATCACTATGAAAAATGGTTTGCCGATGAGGAATTAAGTAAAGCGGAGTTGGATGAGGTGATGAATGGCTATGCTATGACCGACCTGACGGTCAATCGCGTGTCTGAAGATGTGAATAATCCTGAAAATAACGGCCCTGAGCTGATTCAGCCGATACCCAAATAGGAACGATGAGTAATCCAACCGACTTGCTAAATTAGTGTTCGCCTTCTTTATAAATTCGCATAGTGGGATAAGCTAAGTCGATATCATCGTGTTCATCAAATTTATCCAAGATATCTTCCCAGATATCCTGTCCCAAGCTGCGCCTTTTACGGGGATTGGAGAGGTGGCGAATCGTCAGATTAATACCGCTCTCGCGCACATCCGTATAGACCGTAGGCGTTAAGTAGCGGTAATGGATGAGATACGATTTTTTGGCGTGGCTCACCTGGTTTTGGGCTTCTTCCACATAATTTTTTAAGTGCTTATCGGCAATTTCTTGAAGAATCTGCTTTGCTTTTTTCCAGTCACTTTCAAAAGTGACGAGCACCTGCAGTTCATTCCAGATAAATTCAAAATCGCTGGTGTAATTGGCCAGTGAATCATCAAAAACCAAATGGTTGGGTACATGGATAACACGGCCGGTGCTTTGGTCGGCATGGACCCAATTGCCGATTTCCAACAGGGTGAATTTAAAAACCCGGACATCAATAACATCACCTTTGACATCGCCTACCTGGATGCGATCCCCAACGTCAAAAGGTTTACGCCAGAGCAAGAAAATCCATCCGGCAAAATCGGTAACCGGCCCTCTTAGTGCAATAGCTAAACCGGCAGAAAGTAATCCCAAAAAGGTGGCCAGCGATTGCAATCCTTCAAACCAGATGCGCCCAACAATTAAGAAGCCAAGGAAAACGGCGATATAGGTCAAATTTTTACGCCATTTATATTGGGCTTTTGCCTCAGGTAATTTTTTATTGATGATACGCAGGGCGATAAGGCGAACTAGCCAAATCACAAAGATGGCAATAATCGAAAGGATAAGCTGGTAGGTAATACCGGGAGAATTCTGGATAAATTCTTGAACTCTATTTGGGAAATCTGGCACGGCTAATTATTTAGGCAATGAAATATTTAATAATTCAAATAGTTAGTATAGCTGCATTAGGACTAAATTTCTATTATATCTTCATTGGAAAGAAAAGGAATTTTGAATAACTTTACGGGTCTGAAAATCACCGTTATATAGATTATACTCATGCTTTATACAATAATACTTTCGATAATTACTCTTGTCAGTGTTCTATTGGTAATTGTAATTCTGTTGCAACCGGGTCAGGGACAAGGAATTTCCGGCGGTTTGGCAGGTGGCCAGGCCGGTGGACAGGGTCTTGGTGCTCGTCGCACAGCTGATCTGCTATCGAAATCAACAACGGTACTTGGAGCAGCATTGTTGGCGCTCAGCGTATTAGCGAATTTCGCTATTGATAGTGGGGGTACGACCGAAAGTGCAGTACAGCAAAGTGGCGTTGAAGCCCCGACCGAACAAACTGATGGCTTGGATGCATCGCAAAGTCCATCTGCAGTACCCGAACTGCCACAGAATCAAGGTGGTAACAACGGTGGTGGAGATAACAGAGGAAGTTCGGGAGATGATAACTAACTCCTAAACGGATTAAAGATTTTACAGCCCGATTTCTGAACAGGAGGTCGGGCTTTGCTATTGGCCGCTCATAATTTCAGATAGAAGCCGATGTGATTTAAGCCGTTGATCGTGATCGTAAACGTAGGTTGCAGTCATAATCTCATCGGCCTTGGTTTCTTCTACGAAATTGGAAAGGTCTTCCTTAACGGTTTCTTTACTACCCAAAAAGGTATATTTGAGCATCTGCTCTACCGCCATTCGCTCACGCAAATTCCAAACCGTATTCATATCGTCAACAGGCGGTGGCATGGGGTCACGATTGCCGGTAATCACACCCATAAACATCTGCTTTAGTGATGTGGATAGATATTCCGCTTGCTCATCTGTATCGGCTACAATTGTATTAACGCAGGGCATCACGTAGGGTTCATCCAGTTGTTCAGAGGGTTCAAATTTGTCGCGGTATACCTCCAGGGCAGCATTTAACTGTTGTGGAGAAAAGTGGCTGGCAAAGACGTAAGGTAATCCTAATGCAGCTGCAAGGTGAGCGCTGTCGGTACTTGATCCCAAAATCCACAGCGGTACTTCTGTTCCTTCCCCGGGAATAGCCCGGACATCGGCCGAGCTGTTATCTGCAGAAAAATACTGCTGCAGTTGTTTTACATTTTGAGGAAATTGACGCACCTGCTGCATCCGGTCGGGACGGATGGCCTGCGCGGTTTTTTGATCGGTGCCCGGCGCGCGACCCAGCCCCAGGTCAATGCGATCGGGATAAAGCGTAGCCAGCGTGCCATAGTGTTCGGCAATAACCAGCGGGGAGTGATTCGGCAGCATCACCCCGCCCGAGCCAATGCGCAGTGATTCGGTGGCTTCGGCTACATGGCCCAGCAGTACCGAAGTTGCCGAGCTGGCGATATTTTCCATGTTGTGATGTTCGGCCATCCAGAATCGGGTATAGCCCCAGTCTTCAACATGTTGGGCTAAGTCGCGGCTATTGTTGATGGCATCAGCGGGTGATTGTCCCTCAGTAATGACGGCTAAATCTAAAACAGAATATCTTATATCAGAAAGGGAGTTCTTATTCATGTATTACTTGGAAAACTTTTTTGAAATAATTTAGATCAAGAAAATACTATTAAGGATAAAAGAGCTAACCTATTTACTTCTTAAGTTGGTCAATTTTGGTAGAGTCAAAATGAGTGGTAGGAAAACGAACAGTCCAAACACCGCGTAAATCGCCCATCGAAAAACCGGTAGCCTGGTCATTGGGATATAACTCCTGAATCGTAGCAAGGTTTTCTTTGCTGATATCTTCATTGACCTTACCATGACAGTTCAGGCAAAGTGAATTGGTTATGGTAATGGGGGCGTGAAAGGTAATCCTGTTTTCATCGGCATAGGTGACGGGTTGTAACTCTTTGCCAGTCTCCAACTTGTCGATATACTGTTTAATGGCCTCGGCTTCGAGCGAATCAGCGGTATTGTATGGATTGCGGGGTTTATGGCTGGCGCGGCGGATACTTACATTATGATGATTTGAAAGTGAATCGGTAAGTGGTATGGCCTCCACATTACAGAATTGTAGGGCATATTCGACGCCGCCTTCTTTCATTGCATTTTTGAGGTTTGAACTTAGCGTTTGAAATGTGGCCTTCGCAATTTTTTGTCCCTCATTAACGACAGCCGTGGTATCATAGGAAATGTCATTACCCAGGTTCTGTTGTGATTCGGGCTGACAGCCGTACCCCAGTGCCAAAACAAATGCTATTAATATTCCATATCGCATAATGAATAGTGGTTAGGTTATAAGGATATCAACTGCAATCTAATAGATAAATAGCTGCTATTCTATATTAATAATTTGTCCGGTGATGAGTGTCTTGAGACTTTTTTCGTAGCCGTCAACAACGTGCTCCATTTTTGCGGGTGTATGGCCGGGAAAGAAGTCGCCGAGTGCATCGGCTGAATCCTCAACCAGTGCCGGACTTACGGCATTAATACGAAATCCTTTCTGTAGAAATTCTCCATAAGCGCCCGTTACAAATCCATTAACCGCGCCATTGATCGTGCTCAAAATGGTTCCCTGGGGAATGGGATCGTCAGAAAGAATTCCTGAGGTAAGTGTTACACTACCGCCTTCATTGAGGTAATTCATGGCGGTGAGGGCAACGTTTATTTGTCCCATCATCTTGCTTTTAACGCCTTCCCCAAAATCCTCATTTGTAGAATCGTACAAAGGTTTCACTGGTGCTGATCCTGCAGTGACAATAACGGCATCGACAGTTCCTATTTTTTCAAATAGTTTTTGAATGGCATCGGGATTGGTGATATCAACTTGTACGTCCCCGGAACTTCTACCGGCAATAATCACCTCGTTTTCGGATTCAAGTCGTTCTGCTACTTTTGATCCGATCGTTCCGGTTCCGCCTATCAGTAAAATTTTCATAATAACTTGTGATGTGGTTCAGGGTTTTTAGAATCTCTACTTTTAGGATGAGTATTTTAGGTTCCAAAGAAAAATACTTTCTACTAATAAATGGGATAGGAAGTGTTTATAACATGATTTTAAGCCGGGTCTCATTTATGGCAGCTACTTGCCGATACAAAATCGCGAAAATATCGAATCCAGAATATCTTCGGTCGTAATTTCTCCGGTGATGGTGCCCAGATCTTTCAGTGCCGAACGCAGATCAATAGAAAGGAAATCACCGGTCATACCCTGATCGAGCGCTTTTAGGGCACTGCGCACATTTTCCTGTGCGTTTTGTAGCGCATCGCGGTGGCGGCTGGATGTGACCAGCAGGCTTGAAGAGTCGTACTCTTTATTTTCAAGTGCCCGCTGTTTCATCAGCTTTTTAAGCTCGTCGATCTTTTCACCCTCCAGTGCTGATATTTTTAGATCGTAGTCCATGCGCTCGTCCTCAACATTCAGGGCAATATCATTTTTGGTGCCTATAAGCACAAAAGGTGTGTCTCCCGCATTTTTTTGAAATCGGGCGATATCTTCGCGCTCTTCTTGGGTTAGCTCTTGTGACAGATCCTTCAGATAGACCGCCAGATCGGCTTTGTCGAAGGCCTCCTGTGATCGCTTAACGCCCTCGGCCTCAATGACATCATCAGTATCGCGGAGTCCGGCGGTATCGGTAAGCTTAAACCGAAGGCCGTCATAGCTCCAGTCCACATCAATGGTATCTCTTGTAGTGCCTGCAATATCAGTGACAATTGCACGCTCTTTACCCACCAAAGTATTTAGCAGGGTGGATTTGCCCGCATTGGGCAGTCCAATAAAAACGGTTCGTACGCCGTGTTTAACCAAGCGACCTGTTTCGTAGGTGGCCAGAAGATTATCAATTTCCTCATCCAGTTCTTTCAGGAGTCGCTCCAGTTCTTCTTTATCAGCAAATTCGACGTCCTCTTCTACAAAATCGAGCTCGAGTTCGACCATGGCTGTAGCGTCGATGATCTGCTGACGAAATTGTTTAATGTGTTCGCCGAGTTGCCCTTCGAGCTGCTGATGGGCCGCATCCATGGCCTTTTGACTTTTAGCGTGAATAAGATCGGCAACAGCCTCGGCCTGACTGAGTTCCATTTTGCCGTTTAGAAAAGCACGCTGAGTAAATTCACCCGGCTCGGCAGAGCGGATACCAAGTCCTAGCATAGCTTCTAAAACAGCTTGGGTTACAAGCACACCGCCGTGACACGAAATCTCTACTGTTTCTTCCCCGGTGTACGATTTTGGAGCGTGAAACAGCGTAGCCAATACTTCATCTACAACGTTGTCATCTTGATCGATAATCTTACCGAAATGAACCGTATGAGAATCCTTTTTGGTGAGATCCTCTCCACGAAAGGCTTCGTTAACTTTGGCAATAGCATTTCTTCCCGATACACGAATAACGGCGATGCCTCCTTCACCTACAGGGGTGGCAATAGCTGCAATTGGTTTTTTCTGGTTGATTTCTTGCTCTTTTTCTGTATCGGGAGTGGCTTGTTGTTTTGTCATAGCAATGAATATAAGGGCTTTTGTGCCTTATATCATGCAAATAAAAAACCCTGTCAAAGAACAGTACTCTGACAGGGTTATGGGAAAAATATTCTAAATTATTACTCTACATCTCCCATCAATCGTTTGACCGGTGGAGCTGCAAGCAGAGCTACAATTCCTCCTCCGCCAACCAACAGAGCTACACTCCAGAATAAGCTGCTTGGTTCCAGTGTTTCTAATTGCCCGGCCATAAGTCCGGCAAATAAGTTGCCGAGTGCAGCTGCAACAAACCAAACTCCCATCATTTGACTAACAAGACGTTCTGGAGCAAGCTTTGTCATAGAAGAAAGACCAACAGGCGACAGGCAAAGTTCACCACAGGTATGGAGAAAGTAAGTAACGATAAGCCAAGCTGGAGCAACCGAGTTAGGACCTGTTGCATTAGCGGCTCCCCAAGAAATCACAAAAAATCCTGCTGCTAATCCCAAAAGCCCCAGTCCGAATTTAACAGGGATCGAAGGGTTTGCATTACGAGCTGCTAACCATGTCCAAAACCAGCCGAACACAGGTGCTAATATTACGATAAAGAGCGGATTAATATTTTGAAGCATACTTGCAGGCATTTCCCACGTAGTGGTTAATTGGGTAGAGACGTAATAGACAAAGCCAACTACCAGTAAAGAGAGTCCGGCAGTCCCTGCTTTGCCAACCCACCAAAGGTTATCACGTTTGAATACACGCCAGCTTAAGTAGCCAAGGGGAAGTGCCAGAATTAAGGCAGGAAGAAATGCTCCAACTTGGCTAATCAAACCATAGGGTCCAAAAGTACGATCGGTTTCTCGGTCTGCAAATAAATTGAGAGAAGATCCGGCCTGCTCGAAGCCGCTCCAGAAAAGAGCTGCTAAAATAAAAAGCCAAAAGATGACGAAAAGCCTTTTCTTCTCTAATGAAATTTTTAGGCTTGGCATGAACATTCTTACCGTGTTAATAACCAAAAATGCTATTACAGTAATGCCAATTCCTATTTGGTATGAAAACAGGGTATATCCCCAATTAAATGATGCAAGATAATATCCGGTGGCAGCTAACAGTAATACCGCGCCAATCCATTTTGAATCATTAATTAAATAGGCAAAAAAGATCACAGCTATAAGAGCTACACTGGTACCCAGTGTTTGAGCAAGTTGCTGTAAGGATATTCCAATAATCCCGGTATTCATTAGGATACTAAACAGAACAATGATTGTCGTACTGACTGCAGTTGTTATCCAAAAGTTTCGGCTACGTTTCGAAAGTACTTCCTTACTATCATCTACCTTCAGCTTACCTGCCTCTCCTAAATTTTTTTCGCCAACTTTATATGAAATGAGGCCAAGTAACATTCCAAAGCCTGCAAGAGAAAATCCCCAGTGCCAATTATATCCTTCACCGAGAATACCGCAAAGGGTAGGCCCTAAAATGGCACCAAAGTTAATTCCCATGTAAAAGATAGAGAAACCGGCATCGCGACGGGCTCCGCCCTCGGGATACAGTTCACCAACCATTGAGCTCACATTGGGCTTCAAAAGTCCGGTTCCTATCACAATGAAAACAAGACCCAGATAAAAGGAAGTTTCATCAGGAAATCCCATCAATGGTCCAGCCATTGTAAAGTGACCAAGCGCGATAATACAACCGCCTACGAAAACGCTTTTCTTTTGTCCCCATAGCTTGTCGGCAACCCAACCACCCGGTAAAGCCAAGACGTATACAAAGAATGTATAAAGGCCATATATAGCAGTAGCACGACCATCACTGAATCCAAGACCTGGATTGTCTCCGGTAACGGCTGCCGCCATAAAAAGGACCAAAAGAGCACGCATACCATAATAACTGAAACGCTCCCAGAACTCTGTAAAAAATAACGTCGATAGTCCGCGGGGATGACCAAAAAAATCATTCTTGTTTGTGTCGTCGGTCTCCACCGTCCCTGTTTGTTCGTTTGCCATTGAAACTGGTATTTATTTAGAATTGCAATTCCCAATAACACAATTGATTTACGCCGTGCATGATAATTAAACCGACATAGTGAAGCAACTTTTTAAGTGTTTGTATTATTTAACGGCTGATATTTTGATTTTCAAACAGGTTTAGGTGGTACGTAATACGCATTAAATTTATTACATTGCCCAAAAATCTGAAGTAAAAGCAGTGGTAATGAGTACAGGAAAAGGTGTTGTCAAAAATATTAAGGCCCCAATTGGAACCGACTTGCAGTGCAAGGGCTGGCATCAAGAGGCCGCCCTTCGCATGTTGATGAATAATCTCGACCCGGATGTGGCTGAAAAGCCAGACGAACTGATCGTCTATGGTGGAAGTGGCAAAGCGGCACGCAACTGGGAGAGCTATCACAAAATTGTTGAAACACTGAAACGACTTGAGAATGATGAGACGCTTTTAGTGCAAAGCGGCAAGCCGGTGGGGGTATTTCAGACACATGAAGAAGCCCCGCGCGTGCTTATTGCCAACGCGCACTTGGTACCAAACTGGGCGAATTGGGATGAATTTCGTCGCCTCGATAAAATGGGACTTACCATGTACGGACAGATGACGGCTGGTTCATGGATTTATATCGGCACGCAGGGTATTCTGCAGGGTACCTACGAAACCTTTGCCGAATGCGCTCGGCAGAAGTTTGACGGTACGCTGAAAGGTCAGCTACTGGTCACGGCCGGACTTGGCGGCATGGGCGGGGCACAGCCGCTGGCGGCCACGATGAACGGCGCGGTTTGTATTGCTATAGAGGTAGAAGAAAGCCATATAGATCGCCGAATTGAAACCGGTTATTGTGATATAAAATGCACCAACCTTGACAAAGCACTTGAAAAGGCACTGGATGCCAAAGAAAAAGGAGAAGCATTGTCCATTGGACTGTTGGGCAATGTTGCCGAGGTTCTGCCTGAAATGTTGGAAAAGGATGTTATTCCCGATGTGTTGACTGACCAGACTGCGGCCCATGATCTGCAGATTGGATATATTCCTGCCGGTATGTCGGTTGAGGAGGCTGCCGAAGAGCGCGATCTGGATCCCGAAATGTACCAAGAGGCGGTGCTCGACTCGATGGTAACACATGTGGAAACGATGCTGAAAATGCAGGAAAAGGGCGCTATTACCTTTGATTACGGAAATAATTTGCGTGGACAGGTCGCTGACCACCGCGGTATGGAAGAAGCGTTTAATTTCCCGGGATTTGTACCCGCTTTTGTACGTCCGCTGTTTTGTAAAGGTTCCGGACCATTTCGATGGGCGGCACTGTCCGGAAATCCCGAAGATATTTATACCACCGATCAGGCTGTGCTGGATACGTTTCCCGAGAAGGACTCACTAAACCGATGGATTCGCAAGGCTCAGGATCAGGTACAATTCCAGGGTCTGCCATCGCGTATCTGCTGGCTTGAGTACGGCGAACGCGCCGAGATGGGAGCTAAGTTTAACTGGCTTGTCAAAAAAGGAAAAGTAGATGCTCCGTTGGTGATAGGAAGAGATCACCTTGATACAGGCTCAGTGGCATCACCCAACCGCGAAACCGAAGGTATGAAAGATGGTTCTGATGCTATTGCTGACTGGCCTTTACTGAATGCTATGCTCAATACTGCAAGTGGAGCTAGTTGGGTGTCGCTGCATCATGGCGGTGGTGTTGGCATTGGATATTCGATTCATGCCGGAATGGTTTGTGTGGCGGATGGATCGGAATCGGCCGATAAGCGACTCGAACGTGTGCTAACGAATGACCCTGGCAGTGGCGTTATGCGTCATGCTGATGCCGGTTATGACGAAGCGATTAAAACGGCCAAAGAGCGCGGCGTAGATCTACCGATGGTGGATTAATTGATGCAGAACTCCATACCCAAGCGTATACTTCCTACAATTGTTCTTGCCCAATTTGCTGGTACTTCTCTCTGGTTTGCGGGGAATGCCGTTATTCCTGAGTTAGTGCAGGAACTAAAGCTTACAGAAATGGCCGTTGGATATATTACTTCGGCCGTACAGTTTGGCTTTATCAGCGGTACGCTGTTATTTGCATTATTAAGCGTAGCTGACCGTATTTCACCGAGTAAGGTGTTTCTGGCCTGTGCTGTTTTGGGAGCAAGTGCAAATGCCCTCACTGTTTATAGTGATACTTTTTTACTGTTGATGCTTAGCCGATTTGCTACTGGCTTTTTCTTGGCGGGTATCTATCCGGTAGGAATGAAGATTGCTTCAGACTGGCACAAGGAGGGGCTTGGAAAGGCCTTGGGATATCTGGTGGGGGCATTAGTTGTTGGGACAGCTTTTCCACATCTGATAAAATATTTCAGTGCTGATCTACCCTGGAAGGTTATTTTGTTCGCAACGTCATGGTTCGCAACAGCGGGAGGATTGATCCTTTATTTTGCCGTGCCGGATGGTCCATACCAAGGCAAAAAAGGTGAATTCGAGCCTTCTGCGATGGTTAGGCTTTTTAAAAACAGGAACTTTCGTTCGGCTGCGTTTGGATATTTCGGACACATGTGGGAACTCTATACTTTTTGGGCTTTTGTACCCATCATGATTGCTTATTATGGTTCAGTTCATGGACATGTTTACTGGCAGATATCGCTCTGGGCTTTTGCAATCATTGGCATTGGCGGCATTAGTTGCGCAATAGGCGGACATTGGGCTGTTAAATCAAATAGTAAAAAAGTGGCTTTGGTGTCATTAATTGGCTCAGGAATTTGCTGCTTGTTGGCACCAGTTATGTTCGACCTCCCGTTCTATCTTTTTATTGGACTCTTAATGGTTTGGGGACTCTTTGTTGTGTCCGATTCTCCGCAATTTTCAACCCTTGTGGCCCAATCATCAGATTCAAAATATGTGGCTACAGGATTAACCATTGTCAACAGCATAGGTTTTGCGATTACGATCTTCAGCATTCAGCTTGTCAACATGATATGGGCCCAATGGCAAAGCCCACTTGTATTTTTAGTATTGGGTGTAGGCCCATTGCTGGGGGTTATTTCCATTATACGATACGAATTGACCCCACAATCCTGAAACTCAATGACAAAAGAGCCGTGCAATAGGCTCTAAGGATAAACGAATCTATTAACTATGGAAACAATACTGATTATTTTGGGTGCGTTATGTATACTTGCCGGATTTATAGGCTCATTTTTGCCCGTTGTTCCGGGCACGCCGGTAACCTATTGTGGGTTGCTGATTTTACAACTGACCACACAACCATTCTCGGCTACTTTTTTAATTGTATGGGCTTTGATTGTTGCAACCATCATGATTTTAGATAACGTAATCCCAGCTTATGGCACCAAAAAATTCGGCGGATCGCCTTACGGGATTTGGGGAAGCCTGCTGGGTATGATTGTTGGGATATTTTTCTTTCCACCCGTCGGGATCATTATCGGTCCGCTTGCCGGCGCGTTTGCGGGAGAAATTATCGGCGGAAAAACTTCGGATCGGGCACTGAGATCAGCCCTTGGATCATTCGCAGGCTTGTTGGTAAATACGCTTATGAAAGTGATTGCAAGCGGAGTAATGGGATATTATTTTGTGGTAAGCGTTTTATGATGTTATAGCACAGCGGCCTCATTGACCTCTACCCAGTAGCAATCTGGATCCGGGAAATAGACTTGTCTTACTCCGTCGGTTCGGGTAGTAACTTTATTGGGCTTGCCTTTCGAATTGTGAGGTGTAACATTATGTGATTTCAAATGCTCAATAAAATCATCAAAATCAGCCAGCTTAAGGGCAAGATGCACACCCACATTGGTTTGCATTTTAATTGTTTCCCCTTCGACAAGATGTAGTTCAGTTCCATTCCCCAGTGAAAACCACCGGATATGAGGCTTCTTGGTGCGATTTTCTATTTCGTGTAGACCAAGCACATTGCTATAGAAAGAAGCACTTGCTTTAAGATCTCCAACTTTTATGGTGTAGTGATCAAAAGATAAATCAGGCATAATAGATATGAATGTCTTTGGGTATTGAAAACAATAAGATTCTATTCTGGTTTCTGTAAAATAATCACTCGATCAGCGGGGAATGCCACCGAGGCGTTCCAGTGATTTGCCAGCCAGTAGAAGGTGTCTTTGGTGTAAAAGGTGACGTGTGTGATGTCCAGCCGGTAGTGCCAGTCGGCGAAAAAGTTGACATCGTCTTCTGCTATTTTGGTCATAATACCGAAATATCCACCGGGGCGCAGGCATCCCCAAAGTCGGTCCAATTCCTTCCCGGGATTAAACAGATGCTCAACGACTTCGGTGGCTGTGATGAAATCATAGGTTTCTTCAAAGACGGAGTTGTCATCATCGTAAAAAGAATCGTAAATACGCATCTTGTGTCCTTCTTCTTCAAACATCAAATTTAAAGTGGGACCGGGGCCGGATCCGAAATCAAGCCCCTTGCTCTCGGGTTCTAATAAGTCGTTTAGGGGATCAAAAAGCTGGCTCAGAAAATTGCGGTAACCCTCATCTTCAGGGTCATTTTCATGCGTTTCATAGCGAGCAAATTCCTCGTTGCGATCGGGACGATCTTTGGATGGGGCAAAAATAAGCTGACAGTTTTCACATTGATAATAATCCGAAGCGTAATGCTCGGAGGTATCCTCATAAAAATGCTTAACGTTTGAGCTATCACAGAGGATGCAGGATTCGGGAATCACGAAACAAAAGTCAGTTAAAAGGGGTGGTTATAATGCCAAAGGTAAAAAATCAAATGGACTTCTTTTACAGGAATTAGACGAGGTATAAGAAAAGTAGAACAGAAGTAGAATCAAAGTTGGCATGAGCTTCCAGACCTCGTATTTTTAATTAAATTATCGGGAAAGAAAATCTTAGTACAGTGAAAATAACGATATCCAATTTATACGATGACCTTTCTAAGAGTATCGCCCATCTAAAAGAGGATAAGTCTACTATTCAGGGGGCAAGATCAATAGTTGAGAACGCCCTTGATCGCGATGAGCCGATGTATGGAATTAATACCGGTTTTGGGGCACTGGCCAATAAGCGGGTAGGGGGTAAAGAGTTAAAGCAGCTTCAACGTAATCTCATTTTGTCGCACTCCGTTGGGGTGGGTGAACTTATCCCAAAAGATATTTCGAGACTAATGCTGCAGTTGAAAATTCACGCATTGGGATTGGGAAATTCAGGGATATCTGAGGAGACCTTCGACCGGTTGATCTATTTCTCTGATCATGATTTGATTCCCGCCATGCCTGAAAAAGGGAGTGTGGGGGCTTCAGGTGATCTGGCTCCGCTGGCACATATGTCACTTCCGTTGCTGGGTTATGGATTATTTTGGAATGAGGAAGGTACCGATACTATTCCTGCTGAAAAGGCATTAGATGAGCATGATTTAGAACCTCTTGACCTGCAACCTAAAGATGGCTTATCGTTGATCAATGGTACACAGCAGATGGGAGCGTATGGAGCTTATGTACTCGAAAAATCTCTCAGTTTGTTGAAGGCCGCTGATCTGGTTGCAGCGATGAGCCTGGAGGCGCTACAGGGAAGTATCAAGCCATTTGATGAGCGCATTCACGAAATTCGTCCCTATAACGGGCAACAAGAAGTGGCTCGGAATGTACGAGAGCTTTTAGTTGAAAGTGAGATTTTGGAGTCGCACCGCGATTGCGGAAAAGTACAGGACCCGTACTGCCTGCGATGCGTGCCACAGGTGCACGGAGCCAGTCGGGATGGATTGGAATATTCTCGCAAGACCGTAGAAACTGAACTCAACTCGGTAACCGATAATCCGCTGGTATTTGAAAATGGAGATATTATCAGTGGCGGGAATTTTCATGGGCAGCCGTTGGCACTGGCGCTTGATCACGCCAAGATTGCGCTGGCAGAACTGGCCAGTATTTCTGAGCGACGAACATACTTGTTGCTAGAAGGTCATGATGGGTTGCCGGAGCTGTTGATGGAAGAGACAGGCATCAATTCCGGGTTTATGATTCCGCAATATACTTCGGCGTCGCTGGTATCAGAAAACAAAGTGCTTTGTCATCCTTCTTCGGTGGATTCTATTCCCACCAGCTTGGGGCAGGAAGACCACGTGAGTATGGGCAGTATAAGCGCGTTGAAGCTGCTGGAAGTGTATCAAAATGTGGAACAGGTGCTGGCAATTGAGTTGTTTACGGCCGCGCAGGCGCTGGACTTTCGCAAGCCGTTAAAGCCGGGGCGCGGAGTAGAAATTGCCCATGAATTTGTCCGCGATGCCATTCCTCATGCCGAGGAAGATCATTATTTTAAGGACGATATTAGCAAGGCGGTAGAGCTGTTACAGAGCCGCAGTATGGTTGAGGAAGTAGAAAGACAATTAGTAAAGTTGAAGTGATTTTTTAAGATATGTCCCTTGCAAAAAGTGTTTTGACTATCGTTTTTACCAGCTTTGTACTGGTAAATTGCCCCACGTCGCCTCAATTTGAAACACAGAATGGCAAAGAATTAGCAACAATAGGAGTCCCCGAATTTGGTGGTCATTTGTTTTGGCCAGCAGATGATGAAATGTTCTTTGTGGGTGGTTCTGGTTTTTATGCGATTAATCCTTCATCGAAAGAAATCAACGAGATATTAAATTCGGAAAAAATTCCTACCAGTTCTCTCCTAAATGGCAGAAATATTGTATACGCTACAGTTGTACTATTAGAGGATAAGTACAAGATTTATTATCTGACAGATGAGCGAGAAACCGGATTTAGATTTAATAGGGGAAGTTTATATGAGTTAGAAGAGGGAAAAGAGCCGCAGAAGATTATTGCAAATATTACACATGCCAAAGTTTCAAATGATGGTTTGCGTGTTGCCTATGTTCGGTCCGGAGAGAAACGGCTGAATGATTCGCTTTTTGTTTATGATATTGAATCGAAAGAGTCAAAATATGTGAGAAAGGCTTTGCCGTTAACGTTTTCTGCAGATAATAATATGTTACTTGTTGATGCTCCAGAAGAACAATTTCAGTTAAGTACAATAGATTTAGTAACCGGCGAAACCACTTCACTAAATTTTGACAATAAATACCTATATCAACAAAAAGAGTTAGCAATTTCTTGGAATGCGAAATTTCCGATTATTGCCTTTGCAGAAGACAGAGAACAGTTCGGAGAAGATGGCAGTGCTTTAAAAAAGTGGGATGGTGAATCCGAAACAATAGAAAAAATTTGGGGCTTGCCTGAAAAGGAATCATTTAGTTTAAGCTTACCTATTGCGTGGTCGATGGATCGAAGTATGATTGCCAAGTGGACAAATCGTTGCTATGAAGGGTTAATTGGCAACTGTGCAAAACGGAGATTTACTTTGCATGTTATTCAGAATGCTTCGGGTTTATCGGAAGCTGTCGCGAAGACAGCTGTTAGTGGAGCTTCTTTGGCCTTTTCCCCAGATGGATCAAAGCTTGCCTATACGACATCAAACTCATCTGCAGGTGAAATGAAGTTATATTTAATAAATACTAATTAAGCGTTTCTTTTATAATGCCAATACTTAAAAACATCGGATTTTTAGCAACGTGCAAAGATGAAGGGGAGCAGGGGGAGATCCATCCGATAAAAAATGCGGCCATTGCTTGGCAAAATGATACTATTTCGTGGGTAGGTTCGGAATCTGACCTGCCTTCAGAATATAATAATGAAGAAGCATTTGATGCCGATGGAAAATTGGTGATTCCCGGTCTCATTGATTGCCACACGCATCTGGCATTTGGGGGATGGCGTTCTGATGAGTTTGCGATGCGCGTGCAGGGCAAAAGCTATCTCGAAATTGCTAAAGCAGGCGGTGGAATTCTGTCGACCGTTAAAGAGACACGTAAGGCCAGTGAAGATGAGCTTTATGAAAAGGCATTTGGGTTTTTGAAAGAAATGGCCAAGCTTGGAGTTACCACGGTTGAGTGTAAAAGTGGTTATGGGTTGTCGTTGGAAGATGAGATGAAAACGCTGCGCGTATATCAACGATTGGCCGAAGATCAGCCGATGCATATTATCTCTACCTTTTTGGGGGCGCATACTATACCCCCGGAATATAAAGATAATCGGCAAGCGTACATCGATTTGGTGATTGAAGAAATGATTCCGAGAGTAGCCGAGAAAGAGTTGGCTGAATTTTGTGATATTTTCGCCGAAGACTCGGCTTTTACGATTGAAGAGTCGCGACGAATTCTAACGACTGCAAAAGCAGCGGGGTTAACGCCCAAGCTGCACGCTGATCAGCTTACTTCTTGTGGTGGAGCTGAATTGGCCGCGGAGATGGAGGCGGCCAGCGCGGATCACCTTGAAAAAATTTCGGATAAAGGAATCGAGGCTATGGCAAAAGCGGGTGTTGTAGGCGTGACGCTACCGCTGGCTTCGCTATATACACAGGAGGAACCACTCAACTGCCGAAAGCTGGTGGATGGAGGTGTTGAAGTAGCTGTGGCTACAGATTTTAATCCGGGTTCGGCACCGAGCTACGATCTGCCGCTGGCAATGATGTTAACCTGCAACCAGGGACGATTAACGCCTGCCGAGGTATTGAAGGGAGCGTCCATATATGCAGCCAAGGCAATTAAACGGGATCTCAAGCTGGGTTCCATCGAAAAGGGGAAATTAGCCGACTTTGCTATTATTGATGCGCCGGACCCAAATTTTTGGATGTATCATTACAAAGGAGGACAGTGTTTGAGAAACTTTAAAAAGGGACGAAAACTATATGAAAAATCCTCATAAAATATAGGGTTTCCCCTACATGGTTTTTGGAACCACATACGTCTTTGAGTTGTAGAAATACATCATGCCACAACAACCTTAAAAGGGAGGATATTATGACACCAAAGACAATGAAAAAAATGAAGAATGCTGTTGCGTGGTTTGAAATCCCCGCCAAGAAATTAAGCAGAGCAAAAAAATTCTATGAGTCTATCTTTGATATCAAGATGGAAGATATGGAGATGGATAATGATCTAAAGATGACCATGTTCCCGGTTGAGGCAGGAGGAGTGGGTGGAGCGATCTGTGAACACAGGGAATTCTATAAACCTAGCCATGAGGGATCTTTGGTTTACATCAGCGCCAACCCTGATCTGCAGAAAGTGCTGGATAAGGTTGAACGAAATGGGGGCAAGATCATCCAGAAAAAGACGATCATAACCGATGAGTATGGTTATATGGCTATTATCGAGGATACGGAAGGCAATCGCATAGCCCTGCATTCTGAGCATTAATTAATAACGGGAATGGCTGATATTGGGAAAATGCTGTCAACAAAATGTTGATAGCATTTTTTGTTAAAGAAATAGTATCGTTAGTATTAACGAACTCATTAGCAAACAAGTACGATTGTTGTGGTTGCTACGATACTCTTTTTTATTGCCGGACTTTTATTACTTATTGGCGGAGCCGAACTGTTGGTCCGTGGTGCATCTGCGCTGGCTGGTCGCTTGGGCATGACCCCACTCGTTATTGGGCTAACGGTGGTCGCTTTTGGTACCAGTGCTCCGGAACTTGCTATTAGTTTGCAGTCGGGAATTGCCGGAGAAGATGCTCTGCTGCTAGGCAATGTAATTGGCAGCAATATTTTTAACGTGCTGTTTATTTTGGGTATTTCAGCCATGCTTGCCCCATTAATTGTCTCCAAAAATCTAATTAAGCTTGATGTCCCACTGATGATTGGAGCTTCAATCCTGCTTTATTTTTTCGCCTGGGATGGGACAATAAGCCGAATTGAAGGGGGGATTCTGTTTGTTTTGTTATTGACATATATTGGATTTTTGATTTACGATGCCCGAAAACAACACAATGCCCAATCAAAAGACGAAAGTACTCAATCCGCCGAATCAAAAAGTCGCTATTGGGTTTGGGATGCAGCATTTGTTATTGCCGGTTTTGTCCTCTTAGTAATTGGAGCCCGATGGTTGGTTGACGGGGCCGTAAATTTTGCTGAATATCTGGGAGTTAGCAGCCTTATAATTGGATTAACCATCGTTGCTGCAGGGACTTCTCTGCCCGAGGTTGCTACGTCGATATTAGCAAGTATAAAAGGAGAACGCGATTTAGCTGTTGGAAATATCGTCGGCAGCAATTTATTTAATATCATGTGCATTATTGGTTTAACAGCCATCATACTACCCGGTGGCATTGTGGTACAGCCGGGGGTAGTGGGATTTGATATCCCTGTGATGATTGCAGCATCAATTGTTTGTTTGCCCATTTTTATTACGGATAGTTTGATCAGCCGTTGGGAGGGGATCTTCTTCTTGGGATACTATATTGCTTTTACAGTATATTTGATTTTAACAGCTACCGAACATCATTTGTTGCCCTATTTTAATACTGCTATGGGATGGTTTGTACTGCCCATGACATTAATGACGGGGCTTTTTATGTTGGTTAGAGAATGGAAAAACGGAACAAGGAATATTTAAAATGTCGTTATTAAAAGAAGTATCTATAGATATCCCTAAAACAGTAGATAACGATCCGCGAATTGGTCAACTTATTGAATCTAATCTCGGAAAGAATGATACTCCCCGGGCAGTAATTATTGGTTTTCCGTCGGATAAAGGGGTAACCATCAATGGAGGGCGTGCTGGTGCTGCTGATGCTCCCGAGGCTATTCGTAAGCAGTTATATAAAATGACCCCGAACCCTGAAACCCATGATGCCTTCGTAGATGTGATAGGCAATATGCGGGATGTAGGGGATATAAATATTCATTATGAGGTGGAAGAGGATCAGCAAAATTTGGGTAAGGTGATAGCCGGTTTTTTAGAGGAGGGAATAATTCCCATTATTCTTGGCGGCGGACACGAAACGGCTTTGGGACATTTTTTGGGATATGCAGAAGCGGAATTGAAAACGGCAATCTTTAATTTAGATGCTCACACCGATGTTCGTCCGCTAAAAAAGGGACAAGCACATTCCGGGTCGCCTTTCCGGCAGGTTATAGAACATGAAAGGGAATGTGGTGAAATGTATTTGGTGGCGGGATTGCAGCCTCAATCTGTAGCACAATCTCATCTGCATTATATAAAAGAGAGCGGTGGTGAATATCTATTAAGAGATGAAACCAATATCACCTCAATTTCGGGATTATTTCATCAACACGAGAGTGAAAGACTCATGGTAACGTTTGATATGGATGCCGTTGATCAATCACAGGCGCCGGGCGTGAGTGCTCCCTGTGTAAATGGTTTGCCTTCCGATTTGTGGCTGACGGCTGCATACCTGGCCGGACGAAACGAACAGGTCACCTCATTTGATTTGTCAGAAGTTAATCCGCGCCACGACCGCGATAACCAAACGGCAAAGCTGGCTGCGGTGACGATCTGGAATTTTTTGTTGGGGTTAAGTGAGCGGAAGTAGGACAGGGGATTTCTGTTATTGATCTGATTTATATGGACTGGATTAGAACGTAAAGACCTATCAAAGCAATAAAATATACCTCGGTACTATTCTAATTAGTTTCTTATTCGGATTAATTAAATGATCATGGAACCTTTGCTTGTGGTTATATGGTTAGTGCTGCATTATTAGGCAATACATAAGCAAAAAAGATTTCTATGTATATATTGCAGCAAGAGCAGGTATTGGAAACTTCGGCGGATGAGCTTTGGAAGTTTATATCCAAACCGGCAAATCTAAATGAGATTACGCCCCCAGAGCTTGACTTTACGATTATCAGTGAGGTGCCGGAGAAAATGTATAATGGGTTGCTGGTTGAGTATGATGTTAAGCTGCCATTGTTGGGGCACTCAGAATGGATTACTGAAATCAAGCATATTATCCCCGGAAAAGAGTTCGTCGATGAGCAGCGGATAGGTCCGTACCGGTTCTGGTATCACTATCATAAAATTGAAGAGGCAGAATCGGGAGTAAGGATGATTGATCAAGTAAATTACGTACCGCCTTACGGAGTACTGGGTAAAATTGTAAATAAGTTACTGATTAGGAATAAGCTGCACGATATCTTTGAATATCGAAAGCAGGTTCTCCATCAGCGGTATAACAATTGAACCCCAAACTGTGAAAGAAGTAAGTGTCATCCCGAACTTGGTTCGGGATCTGTAACGATAGATGCTGAAGCAAGTTCAGCATGGCATTGTGGCTAAGGCCTAATTTTAATATCAATTTTTTCCGTGGGATCTTGCTCTTGGTTTCGGATAGCGAGCTGCTGAATTACATTATTGGACAACTCGACAAACTTTTGAGCTGATTTCGTTTCCATATCTCCCAGTACAATAGGCTTGCCCTCGTCACTGCTCTCACGCACTTTCTGTTCCAGGGGGATTTCGCCCAGGAAGTTGGTTCCCATGCGCTCAGCTAGATTGCGAACCCCATGTTTGCCAAAGATATAGTATTTCTTATCCGGCATATCTTCGGGGATGAAATAGGCCATATTTTCAACCATGCCTAATACCGGGACATTCACTTTCTTGAACATAGCCACTCCTTTTCGGGCATCATCAAGGGCCACATCCTGTGGCGTAGAAACGATAACAGCACCGGTCAGCGGAACGGTTTGTACCAACGTCAGCTGGATATCGCCCGTTCCGGGAGGAAGGTCTAATACCATATAGTCGAGTTCGCCCCATTCCACTTCATTCATAAATTGTTTGACCGCACTTGTTACCATGGGCCCGCGCCAGATCATAGCCTGATCGGGGTCAACGAGCATTCCCATAGATAGAAAGCGGACGCCGTATTTTTCTTTGGGGATAAGTTGTTTTTGAGTCGTAATATTGGGTCGTCCGTGAGCATCCATCATCGTAGGAATACTGGGACCATAGATATCTGTATCCAAGAGTCCAACTTTGGCGCCCGTACGGGCCAATCCACAAGCGAGATTAACGGCTACGGTAGATTTTCCTACTCCACCCTTGCCAGAAGCAACTGCGATAATATTCTTAACGCTCGAAAGGACTTCCTCATTCTCATCTTCTTGCTGCTCTTTTTTCTTTCGATGACCTTGCCCCGGGAATTCGCCCTTATCTTCGTTATTTCGGAATTTTGAAATATTTACGGCCGTCGTTATATCAAGGACGGCATCTTCATCCACGAATTTGCGAATCGCATCTTCACACATATCCTTAAGCTTGGATTCCAGCTCGGGATCCTTGTCCGGAAGATCAATCGTGAAGGTGATGAACGAATCCTGAACAATAAGATCTTCGATCATATCAAGGGTGACCAGATCTTTGTCCATCTCAGGATGCATCACATGGGTAAGTGCCGTACGTACTTGTTGCTTGTTAATGGCCATTGAGTAAAAGGTGTTCTGTTGCAGCTAAATTTTACAGTCTTGAAAGATAAGGATTTCTTCCCGGATGCTAAACGATTATTGCTGACAAAGAATTCAGTGCAATTGCCAGATTTACTGTCATGGAAGTTAAATTATACTATTCTGCGAGTGATTTTATGCTTACGGTTTAGATAGCCAAAAATGGAGCGGCAAAATCATTCTCAATTCTATAGTTAAATCCGTATTTTGGGCGACTGGAAATTCATATGATGTTAAATATAATGATGTTATTCTGTACGAGTGTGGAATGACATTAAAAGCAAAGTAATTGATGTTAAAACGAACGCCCTTTTACGACCTTCATGAACAAGCCGGAGCTAAGCTTATCAACTTTGGCGGATTTGAGATGCCCGTGCAGTACGACAGTATCCGCAAAGAACACAACGCCGTGCGCGAAAATGTGGGGATGTTTGACGTATCACATATGGGCGAATTTTATGTGACAGGCGATGAGGCGATGGATTTAATTCAACACGTAACCATAAACGATGCCTCAAAATTGGTGCCCGGCAAGGCACAGTACTCTGCGATGTGCTATAAAGATGGCGGCATTGTTGATGATCTTTTGGTGTATATGCTTGGAGAGAAGGAGTATATTTTGGTAGTGAATGCTTCCAATATCGAGAAAGATTTTGAGTGGATTGCCGAGAACAATTCGTTTGATGCGGAGCTGACTAATCTGTCTGATGATACGTGTTTGTTGGCAGTTCAGGGACCAAAATCCGTAGAAACGCTGCAAAAGCTTACGGACACCGACCTTTCGGCTATAAAGTTCTATACCTTCGAAGTGGGCACTTTGGCCGGTTATGATAATGTGACGCTGTCGGCGACTGGTTATACTGGGGAAAAGGGATTCGAGCTTTATTTTAATAAAGATCACGTTGATCCTGAAGCTATCTGGAATGCCATTATGGAAGCGGGCGAAGAGTTCGGGATTGAGTCCTGCGGGCTCGGAGCTCGGGATACGCTTCGTCTGGAAAAGGGATTTGCGCTTTACGGCAATGATATTACAAAAGGTACGCATCCGCTTGAAGCACGTATGGGTTGGCTTACCAAGTTGGATAAAGGTGATTTTGTTGGTCGCGATGCGCTTCTCAAGGCAAAGGAAGAAGGACTTTCACGAAAACTGGTTGGCCTTACTATTGATGATAAGCGATCTATTCCGCGAAAGGGTTATACTATTTTTGATGAGGAGGATAATGAGATAGGCTTCGTAACTAGCGGTTCTCGTTCTATCACGCTGGGCACTAACATTGCTATGGGGTATGTGGATATTAACTACACTGATGAGGGATCATCGGTTTTTGTAGAGATCCGAAACAAAAAAGCCGAGGCTACAGTAACAAAGCCACCGTTTGTAAAATAAAAAGTGGTTGCAGAAGGGAATAGTTACTAATATATCAACTGGGAAAAACAGAGACTACGACATTATTTATAGGATATGATAAATCAAATTGATGTATTTTCATCGGCCCACTCTTTTAAGGAAGAGGATATTCGCGACAAAGCAGTGGTGATGATTGATGTACTGCGGGCCAGCTCAACGATGGTTACGGCATTGCAAAATGGTGCGAAGGGCGTTATTGCGGTTGAAGATATGGATGAAGCCAGCAAGATTTCGCATAATCTGGATGCGGAAAGCTTTTTAATGAGTGGTGAAAAAAACGGCGTTACCATTGAAGGATATGATTTGGGAAATTCCCCATTGGAACATACCAGGGAAGTAGTAAATGGCAAGACGATCATCCTCAACACCACGAATGGCACAAAAGCAATACGGCGGTGCAGTTTGGCTGACCAAATTATTGTAGGTTCTTTTTTAAATCTGAATGCCATTGTTGAATATTTGCAGAGTCTTGATGAAGAAGTGCTGCTGGTGTGTGCTGGGTGGCGTGGCCGACTTTCACTGGAGGATATTCTTTGTGCCGGGAATATTATTTACGAACTTTGTGGAGGGAATTTACCAAATGAGGCCAGAGACGGAGCAAAAGTTGCTTTTGGTCTTTATGAAAAATTTAGGGATGATATAGAAAATAGCATCAAATCATCGAATTACGCGGTACGCCTCAAGGATATTGTAAGCAAAGAGGACCTTGAGTATTGTTGTCAACGCAGTATTACGGATATTTTACCGGCACTTAATGAAGGAATCATTACAGATATAAATGGCTAAAAAAAGTAGTTCAGATAGTTTTTTGGGAGGCCTTTCGGAATCCCGGAAAATGGAAATACTGGGGATTTTGGTGATGGCCGTCGGCGGCCTGCTTGGGTTTAGTATAGTTACGTACAACCCGGCGGATTATACCCTGATCCAATCGCTATCGACCGATAGTTTGTTTGCGCTGGATCAAGGTCCGGCTCTCCGCATCCAAAATGGATTAGGCGTTATTGGAGCTTATTTAGCCCACTTCTTTGTCCACCTGCTTTTTGGATATATGAGTATCATCATGCCGCTTATTATCGTAGGATACGGCTGGTTTGTTTTTAGAAATCGGGATGTTGGCCTAATGCTGTGGCCTACGGCTTATGGCATCTGGAGCATGGTATTGTTATCGACTATTTTGGGATGGCTGAACACTAATTATGAATGGGTTGAGTCGGTATGGAATGGTTCGGCGGGATATTATATGGCTCGTATCCTGCAAAATATTACAGGGATTGGCTCTATTATTATTCTGTCGGTATTGCTGCTAACAACTTTCCTGGCACTGCTTGATCGCGACCTTCAGCATACCGTAGAACGTGTGAAGGATTGGATTGAGAATGTCAAGCAATCATATGCGGATTGGAAAGAGCGCCGACGCCAGAAAAAAGAGAAAAAAAGAAAGCAAAAGCAGGAGGAAGCCGAGCAAAAAGAGATTGAAAAGCAGCGTCAGGCCGAGCAGCAGATGCGTGAAAATGCTCAACAATCAGAAAAAAAGCAGACTAAGACCCAAACAGAAACGAAGGCCGAACCTGAAGAAGAGGAGCCTGGATCCCGTTCAATTGATGATATTGTAGAGGAATCGCAGAAGCGCGATCGAGAGCGAATGCGACAGGAAAAAGAAGAAGTGCAATCACTTGATCAGCGTCCCCGTGCCGATATTGAAAAGAAGAAGATTGCGGAGGATGAAGAAGACGATGTTGATATTTCGGTGTACGTGGGCGAAGGCGATGAGCAGGCTGATGAGAAAGAGCTGGATAAACAGAATAAGGATAAAGCCAAGGAAGTTCCCAAGGTTCGCTATAAGTTCCCGACTATAGATCTGCTGGATTCACCTCCCAATGAAGGAAACGAAGTTGACCTTGAGGAGATCAAGGAGAATAAGCGCATTATTCTCGATAAGCTGAAGCGCCATAATATTGAAATTCGTAGCATTAATGCGATTGTTGGTCCCACAGTTACGCTTTATGAACTTGATCCTGCACCGGATGTCAAAATCAGTAAAATTGAAAGTTATGCCAACGACCTGAAGATGGCTACAGCGGCGAAGGGACTGCGTATTATGGCCCCCATTCCTGGCCGATCTGCTGTAGGAATTGAGGTGCCAAATGGATCGCGCGAAACAGTCTTTATCAAGTCGGTGATTAACACTAAGAAATTTGTAGAAAGTGATTTTGAGCTGCCGGTGGCATTTGGTAAAACCATCGAAAACGAAGTGTTTATGGTGGATCTGACCAAGATGCCGCACTTGCTTATTGCAGGGGCCACGGGATCGGGTAAAACGGTAGGTATCAATACGATTATTACGTGTCTGCTGTATAAATGCCATCCCGATGATTTAAAATTCGTGATGATTGATCCCAAGAAGATCGAGTTGTCATTGTTTCAGAAAATTGAAAAACACTTTTTAGCTACGCTGCCGGGCGCAGAAGAACCTATTATTACGGATACCTCTGCAGCGAAGGAAACGCTTGAAAGTCTAACCAAAGAGATGGACGAGCGCTACGACTTGCTCAAGGATGGTATGGTCCGTGATATTCGTTCTTATAACGAAAAGTTTGACAACGGTGATCTCGATGAAGACGAAGGGCACCGTCATCTGCCTTATATCGTGGTGCTTATAGATGAGTTGGCTGATTTGATGATGACAGCCGGGAAAGATATTGAGGAGCCGATTGCCCGATTGGCTCAGCTGGCTCGTGCGGTAGGTATTCACTTGGTAGTGGCAACACAGCGTCCATCGGTGAATGTGGTTACGGGTACGATTAAAGCCAACTTTCCCGCACGTATTGCGTACCAGGTGGCCTCAAAGGTTGATTCAAGAACGATCCTTGATACAGGTGGGGCCGATCAGCTTATTGGTCGCGGTGATATGTTGTTTACCAACGGCGGCGGCATGACCCGAATCCAGAATGCTTTTGTATCGACTGAAGAGGTGGAAGAGATTACTGATTTCATTGGAAATCAGCGGGGATACAATAATAAATACGAATTGCCTGTTTTAGAAGATGAAACCTCATCAAGTGGTGACATTCCTGATCCACTGGAGGACATTGATGAGCTTTTTGAAGCGGCTGCCAAAGTTATTGTGTTGCACCAGCAGGGATCGGTATCGCTGCTGCAGCGTAAACTTAAGATCGGCTATAATCGTGCCGGACGAATTGTTGACCAGCTGTATAATGCCGGTGTGGTTGGCCCTTACCAGGGCAGTACGGCGCGCGATGTGTTAGTTGACGATGAAGAAGAATTAGAAGAATTATTAGATGATCTTGAAGAATTTGAGCGATAGTTTAAATGTAGTTCTCATAGTAATAATTATTGGCTTGGGGTTGCCTTCGTTGGCTCTGGGACAGCAGTCCTATTTTTCAGACTTAAAACAGATATTTGAAGAGGGATCTGTTTTAAAGGCTGATTTTTATCATCAAACCGTAGACTCTTACACTCAGGATACGGTTTCCAGCAGTGGACGTATTTGGGTTGGAGGTCAAAAGTATAGGGTCGAGGCCGATAATAAATCTGTTGTTGTGGATGGAGAAACATCTATGGTATATGACGATGATAGAAATCGGGTTATCATTAGCAAATACGAGCCGGAAGATGACGACTTCGCACCTTCGCGAATCTTGAATGGAGTTGATTCTACATTTACGGTGCAGACTCAGGAAAAGCGAGAAGGTGATATATATATTTTGTTGTCTTCGGATGATCCTTTTGCGATCTATAAAGAAGTTGAAATCTTTCTTTCAAATAGTCTGGTACCCCAAAAGATTGAAGCAGTGGATCCGGCCGATAATGTAATTACCACTACCTTTTCTGGCGGTGAATTTATGGAGCCGGAGGAAGGAATGTTTATCCTTAGCTATCCCGAGAGCGCCGAAAAAGTTGACATGCGAAACTAACATATTGTTAGAGATTAATGTATAAAAAAATAATTAAGATTGGGCTTGCATTATCGCTGGGAGCCCTTTTTCTGTGGTTGGCATTTCGCAATGTACGGCTGCAAGAAGTGTGGGAATATTCAAAGAATATCCAGTTTGGCTGGTTGTTTCCCTTCGCGATTACAGCCCTGTTTAGTCATATTTTTAGAGCCGAACGCTGGCGCCTTTTTATTGAACAGGACAAGCAAGATCTTGACCGCATCACTTTGATTTCAGGGGTATTGGTTGGATACATGATGAACCTCGTTGGTCCGCGCTTTGGGGAGGTTTCCCGTCCGGTATATGTAGGCAAAAAGGAGGGGTTAAGCAGTTCCAAATTAATGGGCACAATTGTATTAGAGCGAGTAATTGACGTTGCGGTAATGGCATTTCTTATGGTGGTGGTTTCGGTGTATGTTATTGCCGATCTGAATTTACTGCGACAGATTTTTGGAGATGAAACCATTAATTTTCTCACGAATGAGTCGAGCTTGCTAACCTATTTGTGGGTGGCGTTTTTGCTGGCAGCTGTTATTGGCATTGGGTACTTGTTAATAAAGTTTGTAGTCTATCTCGGTTCAAGATTTGAAGTTCTTCGAAGGTGGATTTTTAAGGCTAAAAGGGCCTATATCATGTTTAGAAATGGACTTTTGGCAGCACGCGATGTAGAACGGTGGTGGTTGTTTATTATTTATACCGTTTTAATCTGGTTGTGCTACACTTTGATGACTTATATTCCATTCTGGATGTTTGATATGCAAGAGGCGTATAATCTGGATATGCTGGATGCACTCGTGATTACCGTAATTTCTGCCATCGGAATTGCTATTCCGTCGCCCGGTGGATTGGGAACCTATCACTATTTTGTAAAACAGTCACTACTGGTATTATTTGCCGTACCCGCAGTTACCGGTATCGCTTATGCAACGGTTACCCATGGAGTGATGGTGTTATTTGTTTCAAGTATAACGCCCATATTTTTATTCATTGATAAGCTTCGATCGACCAAGGCGGGTGAGCCGGTTGTTTGAATTTATCCCAAGGATTTTTTTGCTACATGTTAGGCCTTGTTGCAATTCGCTCCTTCTTTTTTCGTTATTCGAAACAGACGAACCCAAACCGGGTATAAAATTGTCTTAATTGAGACATTAATCGTTGCTAAAAAATTAGTACCTTTAACACTGATTTTAGAGCACCATAGCAGTAAAATTTATATGAAAGGGATATCAGCAATAGCATTTATTATCGTATCAGTTTTGGCAGCTAATCCCATAGCTGCTCAACAGCAACAGGATGCTGAATCGTCGATGTTGCCGGAGATTGATCCACAAGACATTGAAATACGCAGTCAGTTCCAAGCCCGATTCCCAGGGTTACGCCGACAACCTATTTTGGGATTTGACCCCAATCCGCGGGTATATCAAATCGATCCCAATCGGACACCCTTCATGGAAACACCTGAGCAGGTTGTCGCCAATCTTCCGGTAAGTCAGCTGTCTCGTCCCGAACCACCGGCCTATATGGCTTTTCCTTATTCTTCAACACAGAACGTATTTAGTCGGTTTGGCTTTGGAAGCTATGTAAGTCCTGAGGCTCATTTTTGGGGTTTGAAGCGTCTGAATAACAAGAGTTACATCGGCGGAGATTTTGATTATTCTTCATCAGATGGACACCTGGATAATCAAAACAGTAGCTTTCGCTTTTTTGATGCCAATGCAGAATACGCAACGAAGTTAAGCGAAAAAAGTCAGCTGTCATTAAACGGGGGATTCAAAACCAGTTTTAACAATATGTTTGATCTGCCCGCGACTACTATCCCGGGCGATGCTCGAAAAGAGTATAGTGGCATTAATCTGGGAACCGAATTCCGACATTTCAAAAATACCATTACCGGCTGGAAAGCTGATGCTAATATTCGTTATTACAATATTGATCTGAAAAATGCGGATGCCTTGACTGGGAAGAGTGAAGAGCGGGTGTATAACGTTTCTTTAGCTAAACGGTGGGCTGGTGGAAATACCGACGAAACGTTTACTTTAAAAGCGGGTGCCAAGGGTGGAAATTATGAAAATGCTATTGCTCAGGATTCCTGGCTGACCGCTCAGGGTGGCGTGGTGTATGAGCGCCAGTTTAATTATGCTACCGATATTAAGGTAGATGCCAGTGTCTATTATGCACAAAATAATGTGGATGATGATAACATATACATAGGTCCGGAGGTAACGGTAGAGCACCCGCTGCTGGATATACTCTCATTAAAAGTTACGGCCGGGGCTCAACCATATATGAAAACACTGGAGCAGCGACACACAGAGAATCGATTTTTGACGGTGGAAAATACGCTCCAGCACTCCTATCGTATGTACGGAAAAGGAGAAGCCAGTGTAGAATATACTGATGAGGGTGAGTTTAGCTTTGGATTTCAATACGAGGATATGTCGGACTATCCTATTTTCCTGCGTTCCGATAACGGGCAAACGGATGGAAATGGGAATCCCCTATATGAATTTTATGAAATGCAGTATCGGGATGCTTATAAAGTATCAGCCTATGCGAGTGTAGTGCATCAGATTATTCCCGAGAAATTGCAAGTGAACGGGAAGGTCTATTTACGGTCGCCTAAACTTAAAGGGGGCGGACGTATTCCGTTTGAGGAAAAAATAGGAGTAAACTCTGGCCTAACAGTGCAGCCTTTTGATGGAATTACTTTCGAAGGGTGGGCTGATTATGTAGGTTCACGAAGAACCTTTCAAGCGAATGAAAAGCTGGATAGCTTTATATTGCTTGGGGGTCAGCTGGATGTGCAAGTTACAGAACGATTTGGAGCCTATATAAAATTGGTGAACATCTTAAATCAGGATTACGAGGTTTGGCAAGGGTATAATGAGCGACCGTTTCAGGCGTATGGCGGGGTAACAGTAAAATTATAATTGCGATGGATAAAGAGTTTATCAAAGCTTTTTCTGAGGTTATACGTGAAGAGATAGCCCGGAAAAATGATGTATGTCTCGAAGGCGTTGGCCGATTCGAATTTGAACATCAAAAACAATTTCAAAAACAGTATGACAGCGGCCGGGTTGTGATGATGCCGCCCAAGGATACCATCACTTTTATTCCGGAAAATGAACTGGGGATATGATTATCGATAAGGAACAACTGATATCACTTCTTGAAGAAAAATCGGGACTTGAGCGCGAACAGGTTGAGACGCAGCTTTCAGAGCTGATAAATCGAATACAAAAAGCTGCTGAAGAGAACAAGGCTTTTGAGGTGGAAGGGTTTGGTACTTTTAGTATGGAAGGGGGAAGTTTACAGTTTGAACCCGGGGATATTCTTGAGACGGAGATTAACAACAAGTATGCGGGAATGAAACCCATCGAGCTTATTGGAGCGTTTAAAGAGCCCGAAAGTGATAAGGAAATTCCCGAAGTGGATATGACCGAGCCTGAGCTTGGTGATGTAGATACAGAGAATAAGTGGGCTTTTGATTCTGATGTTACCGAAGGAGAGCAAAAAGAACAAGAAGGCGAAACGATTGAGTCGGAGCCAGAGCTGGATGACGAAGAGCCTGAACCGGAGAAGGTTACGGAGTCAGAAGAGCTAGAAGAGGATCAGAAAGAGGCAGAAGAAGTTTTTGATGCCGTTTTTGGGACCACAGGTACAGAGCCGGAAGAAACGGAAACCCAAAAAGCTTCGGAGGCCAGTGAGCCTGCTGCAGAAATTGAAAAAGAAGAGCCGGGAGATCCTATTGGAACCATTATAGTTGCAGTAGTAGTGGTATTGGTTGTAGGGGTTGGCGGATGGCTGGTTTATGATTTCGGTTTTTCTGGAACAAGCAGTACTGAAGTGCCAACGACTTCTCCCCAAACCACAGAGACGGTGGACCCTGCTGATGACAATACGCAATCAGAGGAACAGTCTGGTCAAGACCAAGAGGCTGTGGAACCTGAGCAGTCGTCAGCAGTATCAACAGGTGAAGAAGATACTGGCAAGCAACTGGCCACTCAGCAGCAAGATCGTTATGGATTGATGGGGCAACCCAATCAAGATATTGCCAATGGTTATACCATTGTGGTACATTCTCTGCGTGATCACCAGCAAGCAGACCAAAATCGTCAGCAATTACAGGAGGCCGGCTATCGTGCTTTGATAAGTCAGGCTCAAGTTGAGGGAACAACCTATTATCGTGTGGGTATTGGCCAGTTTGAGACGGTCAGTAATGCACAAAAGGCGATAGGTGATATCCCGGAGCGATACCGAGATAATAATTTCATAAAAAGAATTCAATAACAGACTCGTAACTATATAAAATTATGCAAGCGTTATTCTTTTTTATTGTACAAGTGCAGACTGATACCGCAGCCGCTGATACATTAAGTATGGCTGCAGAACAAGAACAAATGTCGATGTTAGAACTGCTGGCTGAAGGCGGCGTACTGATGATCCCGTTGTTTATCCTGTCGATAGTAGCCATATATGTTATTGCCGAACGCTGGCGCTCGTTAAATAATGCGCAAATTGAAATCGATGGTTTCTTGCGAACCGTTGAAAGCATGTTAAAAGATGGTGATCGTCAGCGTGCACTCACTTACTGCGATGGCATAGATAAACCTTTGGCGCGCATCCTTAAGGCGGGTATTCGAAGATTGGGACGTCCCATAAGAGATATTGAGGATGCCATTGGTAATGCCGGTAAAAAAGAGATTTATCATCTGGAAAAACGGATGAATTGGCTGGCTACGATAGCGGGTGTTGCTCCATTGGTAGGATTCACGGGAACGGTCACTGGTATGATTGAAGCTTTTATGGACATACAGTCGCTGCAGGGAAATGTAAATCCAAGTGTATTGGCCGGCGGTATTTGGGAGGCCTTAATTACAACGGCAACGGGATTGATCGTAGGTATTATTGCCTATGGATTTTATAACTTCTTGTTGGGTAAAATCAATCGCATGGTTCATGAGCTGGAAAATGCATCAGCAGACTTTATCGACTTGCTGCAGGCACCATCAAACAAGAAAGAAAAAGAGCGTGAGAAGGTAGGATAATGGACTTTAGAAAAGATGATGACCGAATGGAGCCTTTGACGCTGTTTTCACAGTCGTCACTGACAGATATTGTATTGTTGCTCCTGATTTTCTTCCTGTTGACCTCGTCGTTTGTTACCAACTTTGGAATTAAGGTGGATATCCCCAAAGCAGAAACCGGTGCACAGACAGAGGCACAGTTAATTACCGTTGCTGTAACCAAGGATGGACAATTTTTTGTTGATGGAGAGCCCACCAGCAGCGGCATGCTGGCCTCGGCACTGCGTAAAGCCAGAGGAAACAAATCGCAGGCTACACTTGTTTTGAGAGCAGATAAGGATGCAATTATAGATAATGCGGTGCGCGTAATGAACATTGCCAAGGCGCTGGACTTACGAATTGTGATGGCAACAGAACAGGCATCCCGGTAATACAGAAACACGTTTATGGAGCAACCTGTATTCAATAACGAAGAAGATCGTTTTGCCCTTGCTGTAACGGGGGGAGTACACGTAGCTCTGGTTATCGTTTTTTTGCTGTATACCTTTTCTATTGAGTCGAATGTACGCCCATCTTTTATTGAGGTAGAATTTGGGGAGTTCCAAACCGGAACGCCTGCAGAATATGCAGAGCAGCAAGCAGAGCAGGTAGCAACACGTCCTAATCCTTCTGAGACAGAACCTGATAACCCGGAACCCGAAGAGCCTGAACCGGTTGAAGAACAACAAGAGTCTACAGAGGAAACTACAAAACCGGTAGATGCACCCGACCAAACCGAAGAAATTGAGGAAGAGCCGATTGAAACACCGGAAACGGATAAAGTAGATCCACAGGAAGACACCGAAACAGACGAGCCTAAAGATGTAACTATTCCGCCAAAAACGGAGGAAGACGAAGTACAGCAAGAGGGCGCTGAAACCAGCGGCGATGAGCAGGGGAATACCGGAGAACTTAATGCCGATCAGGGGACGGGGAATGAGCAAGAGAAATCGGCACCGTACGAACTCAACTGGGAGGGTGATATAGAACGAAATCCCATGGTGCAGCCCTTACCCGATAATACGACCGACGCCGAAGCAACTATTACTATTCGATTTGAGGTAAAGCCGGATGGTTCTATCGGACGGATTGTGCCGCTCAAAAAAATGAATCCGGAATTAGAACGAGAAGTAATGCGAACCCTTCGCAGTTGGCGTTTTTCCCAACTTCCTTCAGGAGTACCTCAGCAGTCGCAATGGGGTACGATTACCTTCCGCTTTGTATTAGAATAAGCAGTTTTTTTAGCATTACGTTGGAGTATTGAGCTAAGATCATGCTTTTAGAAAATAGATCCCTGTAAGCATTAAAACAATTAATAGATTGAACGGGTACAGTTTGATTTTATTCAGTTCGGATTATTAGACGATTATGAAATTTTTTACTTCGCAAATAAGCTACTTCCTCTCCAGCCGCAACACCAAGGTAAATATTAAGCGACTTCTGCGATTTTTGGGAGCACTTTCGGCCTTGATTGTTGCGTACAGCATAATTTTTCATTTCATCATGCTGTATGAGGGACAGCAGCATAGCTGGGTAACAGGATTTTATTGGACGCTTACGGTTATGTCCACACTTGGATTTGGGGATATCACCTTTACCAGCGATCTGGGTAGAGCATTTTCCGTTATTGTGTTGTTATCAGGTATGGTTTCGCTTTTGATACTACTGCCGTTTACCTTTATAGAATTTTTCTATGCTCCCTGGCTCGAAGCACAATCGAAAGCAAGAGCTCCCCGTGAATTGCCTGAGGACACTAAAAACCATGTGATCATCACACATCTCGATCCCATAACAAAATCGCTGATCGAGAAGCTGGATCAATATAATTATGAATATGTTTTATTGGTTACTGATTTACCCAAGGCTCTAGAGTTATACGATGAAGGGTACCGGGTGGTGTTTGGGGATTTGGATGATCCTGAGACCTATAAGCGCCTCCGCGTAGAAAATGCTGCCATGGTGGTTTCTATTGGCACTGATATGGTTAATTCTAATATCAGTAATACGGTTCGGGAACTGGATGAGGGAGTGACGATCGTGACCACGGCGAACTCTGCTGATTCTGTGGACCTGCTGAAAATGGCCGGTGCAGATCATGTTATTCAGCTGGGACAAATGATGGGTAAATCCCTCTCGCGAAGAACCATAAGCCAAGACTCACGTGTGCATGTTGTAGGACGTTTTGAAGAGCTGGTGATAGCGGAAGCCACTGCAGATGGCACACCATTGGTTGGCAAAACAATAGCCGACAGTAAATTACGAGAGGAGTTGAATATCAATGTGGTTGGTATTTGGGAGCGTGGTAAATTTATCAAGCCTACGCCAAACACAGTGATCCATAAAGAAAGCGTATTGCTTTTGGCGGGTTCGGTAGATCAGCTCCGAAGTTATGATGAGTATATGGCAATCTATGGATCCAATGATAAACCTGTCATCATTGTAGGAGCTGGACGAGTGGGACGTGGTACGGCTGAAGCATTTGAAGAGCGGGGAATGGATTATCGGGTTATTGAAAAAAATCCTGACCGTATTCGTGAGAATGAAAAATATATTTTAGGAGGGGGCGAAGATATTGAAATTCTGAAAAAAGCAGGAATAGATGAGGCTCCGTGTATTATTATGACGACTCACGATGACGACATGAATGTCTATCTTACAATTTATGCCCGTCGCTTGCGGCCCGATATTCAAATTATTAGTCGGGCTACCCTGCAGCGCAATGTTTCAACATTGCACAGAGCCGGAGCTGATTTTGTAATGTCTTACGCAACAATGGGAGCAAATGTAATATTTAATATCCTTGAGCGTAACGATGTTGTTATGATAGCAGAGGGGCTAAATGTATTTAACTTGGATACACCAAAGTCATTAGTTGGCAAAACCCTGGTAGAATCCAATATTAGAAAAGATACCGGATGCAGTGTGTTATCCATCAAGCAGAATGGACAACAGAAAATTAATCCTCATCCAGATACAAAACTAACCCCCGATAGCGGGTTAGTTTTAATTGGAAATGTAGAACAAGAGAGCCAGTTTATGAATCTTTATTTTGAAGAACGATAAGTAATAAGCCACCTAATAGTACCCATGTATAAAAAGAGCATGGATTTTTGGCCAAAAATTCTAAGGGTCCTTCCCAAACTGATATTTATCCTATAAAATGAAACCCTTTCATTTCAATAAAAGGGTTTAAATTTTTCAATCCTTTTTTTAACAAGTAAAATACTAACCGTAATTCGTACGCAGTCCTTTTTTTGCTTACGAACGGGTTTCTTGTAGTTCCTCAATGGCTTTGATAAGTGGATCGACACTGCCTCTTTTAAGACGATTGTTTACAGCTTGAGGGGTGATGTCAAGATGTTTAGCAATCATTTTTTGAGTGATATCAGCATCGATCATCATTTTCATGACCTCCTTCTCAGCCTCATTGCGTTTTCTATTCTGCATTTGTTTTCGGTTTAAAAGTTGTTTATTTATAAATTGAAAATTTGTTTATTCACATAATGTGAACTTATAAAATGTAGACATTAATACAAAGTGAATACAATATTAGAACGTATTAAAGAGGCGTATCATTTAGAGACTGACGCAGAAGTTGCAGATTTTTTAGATATCAATCCCAGTACCCTAAGCATGCAAAAGAACAGGGGAAGGTTAGATCTCAAGAGAATAATTGAAAGATGCAGTGACTTAAATAAAAATTGGTTGCTGGATGGTAAAGGTGAAAAAAGAGTTGTAGATGCAGCTAATGGTCAAACATTTATTCCTGTTTATACATCCCTGGATATAAAAAATATGAGGCCGGATTTTAATGCTAGTCCAAAGGCTGGGAATATCTATACCAATATTTCAAATAAAATTGATGGGTTTCCGGACTCTAACAGCTTAATAGGATATGTAAGCTCGGGTAATGGAATGGCGCCAACAGTAAAAGAAAACGACATCGCAGTTATTAACCTCGAAGGGGAGCCCACCGATGATGCAATATTTCTTATCGCTTCATCTCAGGAAGCTTGGTTACAGCGTCTGCAAAAGGAAGAAGATAAGGTAGTTGCCCAATCCGAGAATGGAAAGGATAGTCCCATCGAAATTAGCGTAAGTGAAACCCACCACTGTATTGGGAAATTGATTTGGATATTGCGGAGGGTGTAGGAATATCTTAAGTTGATAAAAATAATGGGTCAGGGAATAGTAGTTTCAGAAAAGTTCCCAGACTTCTAAAAGGGCACATCTTTAGGCAAGAACTAAACTGAAGCTTTGGATATCTTGTGTAGTTAAAAATCTAAAAATAGCCCTGATTTCTATGAAATTACCTTTTCATGCTCTTTTGTTTTTTGTTGCGACATTAGTTGTTGGTTGCAGCGACAATTCGACTAATGTTGGTGATCCGGGAGATACTATTGATATACCTGTAGCATTCGAATGCGTTGATGGATTATCAAATGATAGGTATGAATGCAATAACATTGATTTGGTAGCTACTGTATCACCCGAGAATTTGTTGGCCGAACCGTTGGATGATGGACAGGCTTTAAATGATATCTGGGGATGGACAGATCCGGAAACGGGTACCGAATATGCATTGGTAGGGCTCGTCGGCGGCGTTGCATTTGTCGATCTTTCGACCCCATCTGAACCGCAGGTTGTTGGAAAATTGGAGGAGCCCGAATCTGTTTCGGGTACATCCGGTAAAACAAGTAGACGTGCTGAGTTAATGCATGAAGAAAAATCCTCATGGCGCGATTTCAAGGTGTATCAAAATCACTTGTATGTAGTAAGTGATGCTCAGCCCCACGGCATGCAGGTTTTTGATTTAACTCGGCTCAGAGGAGTAGAAGATCCACCTGTGACGTTTCAAGAAGATTATCATTACGATAATTTTGAAAATGCCCATAACATTGCCATTAATGAAGGAACGGGGTATGCATATGTAGGTGGTTCAGACACTTATGGAGGAGGATTGCATATCATTGACCTCCAGAGTCCACTCGATCCTCAGTTTGCTGGATTCCACAGCGACAGCACCGTTGGTTTCGATTCAACGGGATATGTACATGATACACAGTGTGTAGTGTATGATGGCCCTGATGCTGATTATCAGGGGGACGAAATTTGCATGAATTCCAGCGAAACCCATTTGGTGATAGCTAACGTAACCGACAAAGAGCATACTGAGACCATTGCAAAATCATCCTATGAAAATAATGGGTATGCTCATCAAGGATGGTTAACAGAAGACCACCGTTACTTTTTACTCGATGATGAATTTGATGAGGCACAGAACGGAATTAATACACAAACGTACATCTGGGATGTGCAGGATCTTGATAATCCTGAGTTGATTGGAGTACATGAAGCAAATACACCGTCCATCGATCACAATCAGTATATCAAGGGCAACTACACCTACCAGGCCAATTATACGGCGGGACTTCGCATATTAAGTCTCGATAATATCGGAGATGGAGAGCTCGAGGAAGTAGCCTACTTTGATACGTTTACTGATAATGATAATCGATCTTTTGATGGTGCCTGGAGTAACTATCCATTTTTTGAAAGTGGGATAGTTATTGTTAGTGATGTTACAAATGGTTTGTTTATACTTCGTCCCACGTTATAACTGATTAATTAAAAGCATCATATTGTGAATAGTACTAACACCTTTACCCTCATTGTTATAAGTGTATTTCTCCTTGGTACTTCAGTTGGTTTTGCACAGCCTGATACACTGAGTAAAGAGAATCAGATAAAAGCTGCTGTTAGTCCTGCACCTGATGGAATGAAAGAAGGGGCCAAGGTTTTAGGCTACAATGATGATGGGGAGCTGACTACCTTGCGTAAGGGATCAAACCAGCTAATTTGTATTGCAGATGATCCCCGACAGGATAATTTTCATGTTTCATGCTATCACAAGGCTTTAGAGCCATTTATGAAAAGAGGACGAGAACTAAAAGCCAAGGGGTTGTCACGAGAGAAAGTGGATAGTATACGCCACAAGGAAATTAAAGAGGAAAAAATTGAGTTGCCCCGAAAACCGATGGCACTGTATTCACTGACAGGTTCAAAAGATGGATTTGATTACAAAACTGGGATGGTTAAAAACGCCTCCCCGCTTTATGTGATTTACATTCCGTATGCTACTGAAGAGTCCACCGGATTATCCAAGAAACCGGCAAGCAAGGGAGCACCCTGGATTATGGAACCGGGCACCCCGTGGGCACATATTATGGTGATGACGGGTCGAGGTATGTAGAAGTGGTTTACTCTTAAAAAGAACGTCTCATCTTTTGCAAGGTTAAACTAATTTAGGCCTATTATAAAATAATTAGATAATCTTAAAGTGGTTGACTTTTAAAACTCATATCGTAACTATTAGGGTGTTCTAGAGAGTAGACAAAGAGTAAAAAATCAAGTTTTAGGTAAGTAGGCTAATATGGGTCAGTGGTTCACACGGATTGCTACTTCTACGATATTTGTGCTTTCGTGCTTTTTTCTTTTCGGAGGTACAGATTATGATCCCGAACCGTTAACATATGAAGTGAAGCCGGGAGATACCCTCTACGGAATTGCCGCAGAGTTTGGTAATTTTATGTGGTGGGTTGAAATCTATGAGGCGAATGAAGAGAAGATCGAAAATCCCAATTTGATCTTTCCCGGCCAAGAGTTACAGATTCCCTCCTTTGTTGTTCAAGCTTTTAAAGTCCCAGTAACGATGGATGAGGTTGATCGTGTGTTGTCAATGGACAAGAAATTTGGGCATCAGGAAAAAGAGGCGAAGAATGAAAAGAAGCTTAAAAAGTTCCGAAAAGCCTTTGATAAATTAGTTGAGAAAAAAGAAAGAGAGAAGAAAGAATCTGAAGTCGATGATTATGAGGGACTGGGATTAGGCGGTTTAATACTGGATGAAACCCGCAGCAAAATGGGCAGCAATTTCTATTCTGTATTCTACAAGCACTGGGAGGATCCCAAGAACGCACAGAATTTTACGATTACCGTTTCGGAACAGCCCATGCCCTCTCGGGGAACGATGGTACAGGTTGAAATTGATAACCAGCTTGTTTTCAAGAATCGCTTGGAGCCGCGCTATTATAAAACAGAACAGGCGGCTAAGCAGGCAGTAAAGATTTGCCAGCGCAGACTCCAGCGAATCGCAGCAACACAAAATGAAATGGCAGGCTATTAATCATGAAAAGATTAGTTACTACATTTTTCACAACAGCTATGCTGGCCGGCTTGATGCTGATGTCTCCCGGGCAGGCAGAAGCTCAGGACTTTGTTTATCAGCCGAAGAATCCTGCGTTTGGGGGATCATACGCCAACTACAGCTGGATGATGAACTCGGCAAACCAGCAGAATAAATTCCAGAGTAGCGGTGGTGGTTTCAGCAGAGATCCGCTGGCGAATTTTGAGCAGTCATTACAGCGCCAGGTATTGTCGCAGCTAACCCGACAAATTATTGGCGATCGCTTTGGTGAAGGAAATATTGATTTAAACGAGCGAAGTAACTTTGAATTTGGAGAGTTTAATATAAGCATTAATCCCGGACCGGACGGGGTCAGTATCAATATCCAGAATATACTGTCCGGGGAATCGACGACCGTAACCATACCGTCGGGCTTTGGCGGAGGAAGTTTTGGAGGAAATTAAGGTGAAATTATTAACACGAGCAGCATTGAAAATGGAATTGCAGGAAGACTTTAGGAGCTGAATCAAATAAAGAAGGCAGCACCAGGGATCTTCTCCAACCGAAAGGTTCGGAGAAGGGAGGACCTCTGATGCCGCCCATTGAAGAACATTAATAATTTCTAATATAAGCATAAGTTTATGCTTCTTCAATGGCAGGCCTTCTGTACTGTTGGCTCCTATGTGATTCGGACATAAGCTCCCGGATCCTATTCCGATAATCGGAATAATTAACAAGTTGGCTTGAACATTCAATTAATCTGAATAAAAACATAGGGGTAACCTATTATGAAGAAGCTAACAACACTACTTTTTGTTCTGGTATTCGCCAGTTCTATGGCGTTTGCTCAGAGTAATGATGCAGATGTGGACCAGGATGGTGACAACCAAGACGCTACGGTAACGCAGATGCAGAATCAAAACTCTGCTACAGTCGACCAGATGACAGATAATGCTGGACCTCAGGAAGCTACTGTCTATCAGGATGGCTTTTCCAATGTCGCTACAATTAGCCAAAGTCAGACTGGTGGTGGAAATAATGACCCAAAAAGTGTTGCTAAGATAGAGCAGCTTGGTAACAATAATTGGGCCAAACAAAGTGAATCTGCTGGTAGCTATAATAGTAATCAACATGCATATTCTCGGCAAGATGGTAACCGAAACTGGTCTAGCCAGACTGCAGTAAGTGGATATAATATAGATATGGATGTTCTCCAAGTTGGCAATAATAATGATGCCAAGCAGACTGCAAATGGTGCATATAATTCTGCTGATATAACATCATTGGGGAATGGTAATTATGCTGAGCAGTCTGTAACAAACTCAAGTTATGCCACAATCTACCAGGATGGTAGTAGTAACTATGCATTTCAGGATTTAAATGATGGGTCATATACAAGTCCATCTGTTAATGCAGATATCGAGCAGTTAGGTAACAATAACTGGGCTTCTCAAACTCAAACTGGTGAAGGTTTGACTGCAACTACCAAACAATTCTCAAGTGGTAACTGGGCTGACATTGATCAGTCTGGCTATAATTCAACTGCTACTGTAACACAAAACTAAATTAAATAAAAGGGACGCTAGCTAAAAGGTGTCCCTTTTTAACTACCTAATACTGAATTATTTCCAATTTAAAACTCATAATATTATGAAGAAGCTAACAACACTACTTTTTGTTCTGGTGTTTGCCAGTTCGATGGCATTTGCGCAGAACAACGACGCAGATGTCGATCAGACTGGGAATAATCTTGATGCTGAGGTGTCACAATTGCAGAATCAGAACTCTGCAGATGTGGATCAGGCGTCAGAACAGGATGCTATCTCTTTGGAATCTTCTGTTTACCAAGATGGCTTTTCCAATAGTGCTACCATTAGTCAAGATCAAGATGGTGAAGCAACTGTAAAATCAAGTTCTGCTAATATTGAACAGATTGGCAACAATAACTGGGCTTCGCAGTCGCAAGCAATGTTCCAGAATAATAGTAACCATGACCATAGCGTGCGACAGGATGGAAACCGAAACTGGTCTAATCAATCAAGCACTTCAGGATACAGCGTAGATTTTGATGTGCTACAGGTTGGTAACAACAATGATGCAGAGCAGGTTGGTAATAGTGCATCGGCTTCTGGTGCCGAAATTACTTCGCTAGGTAATGGCAACGTTGCTGAACAAACTATGGCAAACCTAAAGAATGACGCTACCATTTACCAAGATGGTAGTGGAAACTATGCCGCTCAAGATCAAACTGGTCCTACTGGCTTTATGGGTAATGGAAATACCGCTGATATTGAACAGTTGGGTAACAACAACTGGGCAAACCAAATGCAAGATGGTAATAACTTAAATGCTACTATTAATCAGTATTCCAGTGGTAACTGGGCTGATGTAAGCCAGACTGGTTTTGGTTCTACTGCAACTGTAACACAAAACTAAAATAAGCAGCACGTAATTTTCGACCGGAGAGGATGGAAGACTCCTCTCCCGGTTTTCTTTTAGCAATCAAGCATTTTTAAATAAACAGTAATTTTACTTAATAGTTTTTAATGCATAGGAAAGCGGTCACAATCTGCAGCATACTTTTAGCGGCATTCATGCTTGGTTCCTGTACGTCAGCCCTGCATCCGCTGGAAACTGAGCGGGTAAAACCCGGTATTCAAAGCAAGGTACATGAGGAATTAACGAATATGCCGGAACCCCAAAGCAAAGTAGTAGCGGCCGTGTATCGGTTTCGGGATCAAACCGGCCAATATAAGCCTTCGAACCGGGGGGCCAGCTGGTCGACGGCCGTAACGCAGGGAGCAACGTCCATACTTATTAAATCGATGGAGGATTCGGGCTGGTTTACGCCCATCGAACGAGCGGGCGTTTCAAATCTGCTTAACGAGCGACAGATTATACAGAAGACGCGACAGCAAAATAATCAAAGTGGAAAGTTACCGCCTATGTTGTTTGCCGGCATTATTCTGGAAGGCGGCATTATCGGCTATGATACGAACGTAATTACCGGAGGCGGGGGGGCTCGTCTGCTCGGTACCGGTGCTTCGGGACAGTATCGCAAGGATCAGGTTACGATTTACCTTCGGGCCGTTTCCACTAAAACAGGTAAAGTGCTTGAAACCGTGCATACAACCAAGTCTATTATATCGCAGGAGCTGCAAAGTGGCGCGTTTCGCTACATTGATACCAATCGCCTGCTCGAGGCTGAAGCCGGATTTACCTACAATGAACCCCCGGTCATGGCCGTAACTGAAGCCATTGATGAAGCGGTGAAATTGCTGGTTATTAATGGTGAAAAGCAGGGAATTTGGAGTGCCCGGGACACGACCAAATTTAACCAGTATGTTAATAAATTTGAGCAGAAAAAAGAGTGGGAGCAGCGGGCACAGACCGATTATTTTGGATTGAACAGTAATGAAAAATTTCGATCGGGTTTAGATATCTCTGCAAACGTTATATTTGGCAGTCATATAGGCAGTTATCCTTCTGCAAACGACGAGATAGGGGGATCGTTAAAGGCTGAATACTTTTTAAGTCGACAGCTTTCATTAAAAGGAAATGTAGAACGGTCGAGGGTGGGTGCACAAAAGGCGTTTTCAAAACCTTATACTGCTTTTGATTTAACAGTAAATGGATACTTTACACCTGGCTCAAAGCTTTCTCCATTTGTGGGATTAGGAGCAGGAAATATTACTTATGATCGAAAACCCCGATTTTCGAACAGGGGATATTTTCCGACAGTGACGGCCGAAGCGGGATTGGATTACCGCATATCAGAACGGATTGGTGTCCATGTCGGTTTTAACTACCGCTATTTGATTGAGGATGGGCTTGATGGAATAAGCAGGGGTACGATACATGATCAAAAGTGGAATGTAAGTACCGGCGTAAGTTATTCACCGAAGTTTTTTCAATAATATTCATAAGATAGAATTTGGCAAATAATATTGAGTAATATGAATAGGTATTAAAATTAACAGAGGCTCGCTATGAAGTTACATAAGTTATGGTTTTTAGTTTTTGTGTTGTTGTTTTTGGCATTTGGAACAGTCGTTGCTCAAGAGATAGAAGGGCCGATAGATACTGATGATATTAATAATCCCGGTATCGATTATAATGAAGCTCAGAAAAGCTTTGGGATTATGCAGTTTCTAACATCTACTGTGGAGAGCCCGAGTGACGTATCTGAGAATACCAACAATGTGGCTATCATTGAGCAGGTAGGTAGCAACAACAAAGCTTATCTTGATCAGAAGGGTAGCAATATTTACGGAGCAATTATTCAGCGTGGTTCAGGAAATACGGCAGATCTGTGGCAGCAAGGAAGCAATTTGCAATCTGTGATTAATATGCAGGGCAATAATAACTTCCTGAAGTTTGATCAAACTGCGAGCAATCGCAATGCTTGGTTAAAAATTGATGGTAACATGATGGAATATGATGCCAAACAAACAAATACCGGCTTTACGCTTACTCCTAAAAGTTCTACCCAACCGGTTTTAGAGATTTCAAGTAATACTCAAACAATACCGCTTATCATCAGCAATAACTAAATAACAAAGACTTATTATAGATAGCACTTTTATGAATATTAAGTATTCGATTGTCGCTTTACTTTGTTTGGTGGTCCTATGGGGCTGCTCTAAAGAAACGATAACCCCCGAAACCTTTGGCAATATTAATGGACAGGTATTGAACAGTGAAACGGAGGAAGGGATTGGCAGCGTAAATATTACTACTTCTCCGGCCACAAACTCAATAATAACGAATCAGGACGGTAGTTTTAGTCTTAATGAAGTTACCACTGGTAACTACAATATAACGGCAAGTAAGTCTGATTATGAGTCATCGACAGTGAGTGTAAATGTCCGTGAAGGTAAAACGGCAACAGCACAGATTTTTCTTGATCCCGAAGATGGAAACGGGGAGAAAAATTTAACAGCCGAAGTTACTGCTTGGAATCAGAGAACTGTTAACCAGGATACCACCGACAGTGATAGCACGTTTGCTGATGTGGAATACCAAGTAACGAATAACAGTGATGATATCGATATAGATGAGTACGAAGTGTATTTCGATATTTATACTACCGGAGAAACCTATTCCAGGGAGGAAGCTGATACGGCTCTTGCATCCGGTGAAAGAAATATTGGGGAATTTTCAAAATATGTTCACCAAACCACAATAGATTCTGTAGTGGTAAGCGGTACATACGTAGACTAAGAAGCTGGGTTATTTCTATTTAGTTACGATAAGTAATGGCCATGTTATTTCTGAGATATGAAAAACCCACGACAAAAATATCCGTTCTATAGAATTGTTTCTCTTGTTATACTGGTAGCACTGGTGTTTTTGGTAAGGCATGATTTGAACCGAACCATTAATCCTCTTCCTTTCTCTTCTTCTACGGAATCACAGCAGATAACTCCACCCGATATAAATTTATTTTCTCCGGACATTGCTTTTTCTAATGATGGTATATTAAACGATTTAGATTATACCGATAAGCCAACGGTTCCAATATATCAATCTCCGAAAATTTTTGAGCCGAATATTCAAAAGAATCTTTATTTCTCGGGCATAAAGGTTAAAAAGATAAAGCTTAAGAAACCGGAGAAAAGCGACAAGGAATCCAATCTGGTTCAACAAAAACAATCCGATACGGATATATTTCTTGATCTGCCTGAATTTGCTAATAACGTTGGTTTCAACTGGGTAGCCAATAATCAAAGGGTAGCAACAAGTTTCAATGTAAAACAGCAAAATCATCTTAAGCTATTACCGAGTATTGCTCAAATAAAGAATAATATGGATTATACCGACCTTGGGCAGAATAATGAGTTTGATGATCAAATTGTAGGTGGTTTTGGAAACAAGCGAAACGTAACTCATATTGGGAATTTCAATTATACGAATCATATCCTCTACAATACTTTCTATTCTGATTTTCTCGTCCGCTCGATAGGAGATTACAATACGAGTATTCAGAATGTTTTTAATGCATATAATGCCCGCCTGGATGTAATTCAGAACGGTTCAAATAATAGGGTAAGACAAGATGTTTATTCAAGAACCGCTTTTGGCACTTTTAAAAGTACTGTAAACGAGGTTCGCCAGATTGGGAGCTATAATTTGTTTAGCTCACAACAGGTAGGAATATCTAATACTATCGAGGCTATACAACTTGGTAATTTTAATAATGTTGACATTACTCAAGAAGGCAATAATAACTCTGCGGAAGTACGTCAGTCTGGTACGGGAAATACTGTGACAATTGAACAGAACTAAAGCAAATAAGAGGAACCCAGCATTATAAGCCCCTCGAAAAAATTTCTGCTGTTGCTATATTAATTAAAAGAAAGTCTCACTGTTCCACCAGAGGTACGGGCCGTCACCTTTGGTCCGCCGCCATTCAGTTTGCCATCCACTTCGTTATTTTCCATTTCACCTGAAAAGTTATTGAATGTTCCATGCACAAAAGTACCCTTTAGCTGTAAGTCTACTCCTATATTGTTAGGGATGGAAAGATCTACATTGCCTCCGCTGGTTTTAAGATCAACAAATTGATCTATTGTATTAAGATTGGCGGTTATACTACCCCCACTTGTTGCTGCCTTAATGCTTCCACTGATATCTGAAAGTTTTATATGTCCACCGCTGGTTTTAGCTTGCAGCGTTCCGGCAACGGTGTTGGCGCTAATGTGTCCACCGCTTGTTCGTACATCAAGATCACCTTCCATATTTAAAAGATCAATATGTCCGCCTGAGGTTTTGGCTTCAATTTTTCCTTTTAAGTTTTCCAGATTTAGATGGCCTCCACTAGTGGCAATCGTTTGATCTCCTTCAAGATTCTTTGCCTCAATATGACCGCCGCTTGTTTTGAGGTCAGTACTCATCTCCTTTGGGGCAAATACGACAAATGAAATAGAAGTCCGATCGTTATTCCATGACGACCAGCTGTTTCTTCCTTTATGCTTAGCAATGGCATTGACAGAATTCCCGGATTGGGAAATATCAATCTCCCATTTATCAAGGTTAGTATCACTTGGAGTAAGGTTTTCCCCATCCTTGCGGACGTACATCTCAATATAAACTGTGTTGGAGTTTGAACCCTCAACGGTAATATGTCCGCCGGAGGTACGAACCTGAAGTTCTCCGGGAGTATTAATATTAAATTCTTCTGTGCGGTACGGATTATCTTGGTCGAGTGATCCTGGGTTGGCTGAAACACTCATAAAAAGAAGGCTGAAAATGAGTGAAAATGTCAGGGCAAGCAAAACCTTGGTTATGTATATCTTTCGGCTAGTCATAAGTTCTCCTCGTTTTATTAATGAAATTACAGCTTTGCTGTACGCAAATAATTCAAAAAGTGTTACACATATTGTTGAATTGGTAAAAGGTTTGCAGGTAGGAGAGCTGCTATCAATTCATTATTTTCAGACAGCCAAGAAATAGGATAAAATGAAAGTTAGTTATGAAGTTACCATTTGTACTTGCCAAGCGATTTGTGGCGGGAGAATCATTTGATCAGGCGGAGCCCAAAGTTAAAGCACTAAATGATAAGGATATAAAAATAACTCTCGACCTGCTGGGCGAAAACGTAGAAGACCGGCAAACAGCAGATGAGACGGTCGAGAACTATATTCGGCTTCTGAATAATATCGATGATTCGGAATTGGACAGTACAATATCAATTAAGCTTACCATGATGGGGCTGGATATCGACCGCAATTACTGCAGAGATAACCTGTTCAGATTGCTGGATGTTGCCCGTGAGAACGATCAGTTTGTCCGTATTGACATGGAAGGGTCCGATTATACCCAAGAGACCATCGACCTGTTTACGGAAGCCTTTCAAGAATATGGCAAGCACCTAGGCATTGTGATTCAAGCCTATCTGCATCGTACTAAAGAAGACATCGACCAGCTGGCCGAAATTGGTGCCGATGTACGACTTTGCAAGGGGGCGTACAAAGAGCCCAAAGATATTGCCCTGCAAAATATGGATGACATCAGAGAGGCGTTTAAGGAATATGCTGAGGTGTTATTGGAAAAGACTCCTTATCCTCGTATCGCCACGCATGATAATGAGTTGATAAACTGGACCAAAGAGTATACCCGGGAAAATGATATAGGTAAATCCCGGTTTGAGTTTCAGATGCTTTATGGATTGCGCCAGGAAACGATGGAAGAGTTTGCCGCCAATGGTTACAATGCACGAATTTACGTACCCTTTGGTACCATGTGGTTCCCCTATTTTAAGCGTCGCCTGATGGAGCGGAAAGAAAATATTTGGTTTGTTCTTTCGACCTTATTCCAGAAATAATATGGGGATATCACCCGAAGTTCATCGCTATATAATTGCTGGCCTGTTTTTAATAACAGGAACACTTCATTTTCTGAAGCCTAAATTTTTCACCGGCATTATGCCGGATTATATCCCCTATCACCTTGCAATGGTGTATATTAGTGGGGCAGCAGAGATAGTTGGTGGATTAGGAATTCTCTTTGAAAATACGCAATCATGGGCGGGCTGGGGACTTATTCTGCTGCTGATTGCGGTATTCCCTGCCAATATCAACATGACGGTGGAATCAATTCAGAAATCGGGATATACTTCATTATTTAGCATGGCAACCATCGCTCGGTTGCCACTACAATTTGCACTTATTTATTGGATATACTGGGCGTGTCTCAAGTAGAAGTTAAAATCGAGTAGTAAAATAAGGGAAAACTTCTCGCTTATTGCTTCTTACAATTTCATATTTTATCCCATGTTATATTCTAAAGGCCTCACCAAAATTATACTTCCAATTCTAATCGGTATTGGCCTACTTTTCATTCCACTAATTGGGGATTTTCACATCGAGTCTGCCCTACTTGTTTCTTTAGTGGGGTGTTTCTGGGGCGGAATTCAGGCAAGTAAACAATCAACAGAAAGAGATTTTTATGTTGCTCTCAGAATTATAGGCTATTTGTATTTAGTTGGTTTCCCATTGCTTTTAAATGCCATGGTTACGGGCTGTTTCAGCATTCACGGGTTGGCATTCTGGCTGCTATTTCCCCTGCCCAGCGTCTTCTTTGGATATGCTATCGGTCGTCTGGCCCGCAGTCTAACATTATCATATGCCAAGACGATAACGGTTGGAATTCTGATATTTGTAGGAGTTGGTATGCTGTTGATTGAACTGCTGTTCTATCCCCAGGTCTACTTTTTTAATCATGTATGGGGCGGGTGGCCGGGCCCCATTTATGATGAGGTTGTCAGAGTAAATGGAGCAGCTGTCTTTTTCCGAATGTTGACATTGTTGTGGGCCACTCTTCTCTGGCACATTCCAGTTTTGTATAAAGATCGGTATATGAAATGGATTGTGGGATTTTCGGCGGTTGCCATTTTGATTAGCTACACACAGCTGACCGAGTTTGGTGTTAACTCCCCGCGATCTTATTTGCAAAAGGTCTTGGGAGGACATCAGTCCACCGAGCACTTTGAGTTGTATTATAATGAGCGTCTTTACAGTGAATATGAAATCGATTTACTGGCGAAAGAGCATGAGTTTTACTTTGATCAGATTTCCAGTCAGCTTGAATTGTCTGAGAGAGACACAGCGAATAAAATTGAAAGCTATTTATACGGGCATCCCTGGCAGAAGAAGCAGCTGGTGGGCGCAAAGTTTACCAGTTATGTGCCGGTGTGGCTGGAGCAGGATCAGCTTCATATTGCCAAAGAGCAAGTTGCCAGCAGCCTTAAACATGAGCTGGTGCATGTGATGTCCAAACAGTTTGGTAATTGGTTTAATGCCAGCTGGTGCATAGGTCTTATTGAGGGTATGGCCGTAGCAATAGACGGGGGCTCTTCCTCGACGTCAACGATTCATCAAATGGTGGTATCCGAAAAGCCATATCCTTCGGCAAAAGAACTGGAAAGAGCGTTTTCGTTTTGGGGGTTTTACGGCGGACGTTCGGGAGCAAATTATACCACCAGCGGTTCGTTTGTGCGCTTTTTGATGCAAAACTATCCTATAGAAGATTTAAAGGAAGCTTATCGGACTGGAAATGTACAACAAGCATATCAAACGGATTGGCAAATATTGGCAAAAGAATGGCATGCAGTGCTGGATACGGTTGAGGTAGATTCTATAGATCAACGGGTTGCCCGCCGTATTTTTAGGATGCAATCGCTGTTTGAGAAAGAGTGTCCGCACGTAGTTTCTGACTTTGCTGCTGCGCATGATAATTATCGTTTTTCTTTGGCAAATCGGGATACTGCACAGGCATTACAATTTTTAGATCGGGCGTTGGTGGAAGCGGATAGCGCAGAACCGATAAAAACAGAATGGAGCTATCGTAATTTGGTAACGGGTAATTCTGAAAAAGTACGTCAAGCAGCCACACTCAGTGATACCACCGTAGATTTGCAGCTTCTGTATGCAGATGCATTTGCCATGACTGATAACTGGGAGGAGGCGGAGAGGCATCGTTCGAAAGGAGAGAAGTTATTTGAAGAAAATCCGGATTCGCTGTTAAAATCGGCTTTGGAAACACGCAGTGATCGTCGCCAGTGGCAGATTTATCGACAGATGACCTATGACAATATGTTACCTGATTCTGCTACTTTTGGTGAGACGTTACCCCGGACTAAGGTTCGAACTATACGTAAGGTAATTGAACAGGAGCGGTGGGATAAGATGAAACGGTATGCAGATCAGCTATTAGAGAATTCATTGCAGCAAAAATATTTTGATGACTATCAGCTGCTAATTCATCACTTGGCTTTTCAAGATAAAATCAATTTATCTGAACAGCTTATGGAACAGTTAAATGAATTGCCACTGCGAAATCGCTATCGGGAGCGATTACAACAAGAGGGGAATTGGATGCAGTTTTTGAAAACCGAAAAAGCTGTTGGAAACTATGACTAAAACTTTACTAATTTGGCACAAACGAAAACATCCGAAAAAGATAAAGCAATGAGAACAATAATAGTGGCAAGTATTTTCCTGTGTATGGCTTCATTAACATTTGCACAGGCCGCTGATTCGGCAGAAGAACAAAAGCCGAAAACGTTTAAAATGGAGCAGGGAGATACGACCTATGTAATGCAAAAGTATTTCATGGTGTTTTTAAAGTCGGGACCTGCCCGAAGCCAGACTAAAGAAGAGGCTGAGAAAATTCAGAAAAAGCATTTGGCGTATCTGCAAAAGATGGCTGAGGAAGGGAATACAAGTATAACCGGTCCGATGGGTGATGCCGGTGAAATTCGCGGAATTGTCATTTATAATACCGCCACTGCTGAACAAGCCCGAATGCTGGCAGAAGGAGATCCGGCGGTAAAGGCCGGTCGCTTGGTAGTTGAGGTTCATCCTTGGTGGGCGGCCAAGGGATCAAAGCTAAAATAAGAGTAGTTTATGATGAGAGAATATACGCTGTCATTTTTGGAAGCTAATATTTATTCCCTATTAGTATACGTGCCAATTATTGCCGGATATTTTGTGCCTTACGGATTATTATATGGATGGACGGCATTTGGGACGAATATCTTGCAAGCGCTTGATAATCCGCTAATATTTTTAGCAATCATATTTATTGGAATTGCAGTGCATGAATTTATTCATGGAATAAGCTGGTGGTGGATGGATGATATTCCGTGGGAGAAAATTCATTTTGGATTTAAGTGGGCGGTTTTGACACCTTATGTGCACTGTCCGGAGCCCATAGAAGTAAGCAATTATCGTTGGGGCGTAGCTATGCCCGGCATTGTATTGGGTATTTTGCCCTATTTGATCGCATTGATATCACATAATGGCTGGTTGCTGGCATTTGGATTATTCTTTACCCTTACTGCCAGCGGAGACATTCTAATTCTGTGGTTATTGCGTAATGTCAGGGGCGGTAAAAAAGTACAAGATCATCCCGATTTAGTCGGTTGTCGCGTAGTTGATGAAAATTTAAATGTTACCACACCATGAGTGAAGTAAAATTTGTTGATCATTCAGATTACCAACAATATCCTGTCGAGGAGATGCGGGAGCGAGCTCGCTCGTTTTATGAAGACATGAAACGGCGTCGGACGGTGCGTGAATTTTCGGATCGAGAGGTGCCGAGAGAAATCATTGAAGATTGTATTCGGGCAGCGGGAAGAGCTCCCAACGGAGCTAATAAACAGCCCTGGCACTTTGCGGTGGTGAACGACTCAAAGGTAAAGAAACAAATCCGTGAAGCGGCTGAAGAAGAGGAACGGGAGTTTTACGAACGCCGGGCTACCGATGAGTGGCTGCAGGCATTAGCCCCACTGGGTACCGATGCCGATAAACCTTTTCTGGAAGAGGCTCCTTATCTTATTGCTATTTTTTCTCAGAGTTATGGGATTAACGAGGAGGGCGAAAAGGAGACACATTATTATGTGAAGGAATCGGTTGGGATTGCGACCGGGATGTTAATTACAGCTATTCACAAAGCGGGTCTGGTTTCGCTTACCCACACCCCAAGTCCGATGGGATTCTTGAACCAGATATTAAATCGTCCGGAAAATGAAAGGCCGTTTTTACTGTTGGTGGTCGGGTATCCCAAAGAGGATGTAAAAGTGCCGGATATAACCAAAAAATCGTTGAATGAGATTGCGAGTTTTCATTGACTGAGGTAATAATGGGTAGAACCTTTTTAAGCACTGATTTTAATAAAATAAGAATTAAAAATATATTGGTATGTGGAATTCCAGATTGCTCCAAAATAGTTTTCAACGGTATTAAAATTTAAATCATTGTCTGAAGTTAATAATCCTCTTTTAGAGCGGTATAGGTTGGCATTGGATGGGGCTGATATTTGTATTTGGGACTGGATGGATATCGATAAAAAAGAGCAGTGGTGGTCGCCTGAATTTTATAATACACTGGGATACGAAGAGGAAGAGATTGAGGCCAATATTGATAATTTCAAGTCTTTGCTCCATCCTGATGATGTAGAAATAGTATTTGGGGCTATGAATGATCATTTAAATACCGGGGTCCCAATATCTTTAGAATACCGATTGCAGACCAAATCCGGAGAATACAAGTGGTTTCAGGGTTCGGCCAAGGCTACTTTTGATGATGGCGGCAACCCCACTCGCATGGCAGGAAGCATTATTGACATTGATAGTCGCAAAGATACGGATCTAAAATTAGAAAAAGATCATAACCTATTGCGTACTATTATTGATAACATTCCGGCCTGTGTTTATGTAAAAGATCTGGATGGACGCAAGGTACTGGCGAATCGTTCAGAGTATGAATTATGGGGCTTTGGCAGAGAGGAACAGATCTTGGGAAAGAGGGATGCTGATTTAAGCAGGGAGGGGATTGCAGTACTTTCGGAAAATGAAGACCGAGAGGTTCTGGAAACGGGTGAGCCAATAATCGATAAGGATGCCTACACCGAGATTGACGGCAAGGAATATGTTCTACTGGTTTCTAAGATCCCTTTGAAAGATAGCAATGAAAACATAGTGGGACTGGTTGGTATTAGTAATGATATTACCGAGCGCAAAAAAATGGAGAATAAACTGCGCGAACGGAATCAGCAGCTTAAGAAGCTCAACAATATGACGAATAAAATTTATTCGGTTGTTGGTCACGATCTTAAGACTCCGTTGTCATCTATTTTGGGGTTATCTGACTTGTTGCTTAGTGACATAGATTCCGAGGATGACTTAAAAGAAAACCTGGGTATTATCCGGCAATCGGCGCTAAAGATGTCAGACTTGTTAGGTGATCTGCTGAACTGGGCGCGTATTCAAACCGATGATTTATCCCTGAATAAAACGAAGTTTTCAATTTTCGAAACGGTACAGGATACTATTGATTTGCTTACCATTACGGCCGAGCAGAAGGGTATTAGCCTAGAGTTTAAAAATGGGGATTCATTTCAGGTGTATGCAGATAAGCAATTAATTGCTACGGTTATCCGAAACTTCATTTCTAATGCACTCAAGTTTTCTGATGAGGGAGATACTGTAGAAGTGAGGTTGCGTCGTGATGAGAATTATTGGCACTTGTCAGTTGAAGATGAGGGGATGGGGATGTCTGAGAAAAACATACAGCGGCTTTTTCATAATCGTAAGCATCCTCAAAAAGAGGGCACCCAAAACGAAAAGGGCAGCGGTATTGGATTACGGCTATGCAAGGAACTGGCTGAGCGGCACGGTGGACAAATATCTGTTGAAAGTGAACTTGGAAAAGGCTCTATATTTACTTTAGCTATCCCCGCTAACCAGGATCCGGAGTAGGTAATCAGGAAAAGCGATCTGCCAGCCGGTTAATAAGGTATCCGCTTTCTTCAAGTGCCTGTGAAGCAAACTTGCCAAAGAAGTCGGTAACGGACTCAAATTCCTTTATAAAGCCTTTTTTGTCATCATTTTTGACCATTTTAGCCAGTTTGTTATTGTGCTCAATAAATTTGAGCAGCAATTCGCGACGTTTCTCATTAGCAAAAACGATATCCGCATAAAGTTCAGCACTCTGAGCAAAAATACGGCCTGTCATCATCAGCTCGGCGCGGTAGATGGGCGAAGAGTAATCCAGTATATCCTGTGGTTTTAGGTCGTAGGTTTTCATAAACGAGCCATGAAGCAGAGCCACGAAGTGACGAAGCCCCTGTACCATATGCATTACATGATCATGTTTCTCGGGGTCAGCCTTTACTAAACGCATGCCCCAGAGTTTAGACTGTTCCACAACCCATTGTGAACTTTCATTGTCACGCACCGGACATACGACCATCAGCTGCTTGGAAAGGTTATCTACATCTGGACCATGCATGGGATGTAATCCTAAAACAGGTCCGTCGTGGGCTTCTTTCATTGCCTCAATAGGATCGGTTTTATTACTGGTAAAATCTGCCAGAATAGTTTCTGAGGTTAGTTTGGGCGCCAATCGTTTAATAACGTTTACCGTTACATTAATGGGGACAGCAACGATAGCAAGATCAAGTTTGGGGGCAATCTCCTCGAGTTCGTGCCAATTATGCTTGTCGATTTTATAAACATGATGGCCGGTTTGCTCGATAATACGAGCGTAAAGACTCCCCATGCCGCCTTTTGCTCCGACGATAAGAATGTGTTTTGATTCTTCGGTAGCACGAGGAAACTTGTTAGAAGATTGGCTTGCTCGAGACGAGGCCATAATCATCCGCAAAAAATCCTCGGCCCAGTCGGGATCAAGGTCATGTTGAGCAGCCATTTGACGAAATTTGTCCGTCTTTTCATCTTCGCGTTTAGGAGCGAAAATGGGCAACTGATTTTTAATTTTTTTGTCGATGACTTCGTGCACAATCTCCCTTCGTTCGGCTAAAAGTTCGAGGAGTTTGGAATCAATTTCATCAATGCGATTACGTTGTGGCCCGAGTTTCTTTTCTTTTGGAGTCATAAACTATTGATCTGAAAACTACAATATTCCACTGGAATTATTTCGGCAGCTAAAGCTGGCTAAAATACAAATTTATTGACCGTGAAATAAATTTATCAATCGATTTAACAACGAGTTGTGGATTGGAAATTAAATGGAAGCTTTGCTGTCAATTCCCCGAAAAATATGGGATTTTAACAGAATGATTCAGCGTTATTTTCGTTTTATTACAATGTGAATAGAAATTCCTCTAAAAGGTTTAAAAGGTTATTTAATACTATATGTCCCATTTTGATTTACAATCTCCCTGGCCGCCCGCCGGAGATCAGCCCGAAGCTATTGAACAGTTGGTAGAGGGTGTTGAAAACGGCGATAAGTATCAGACGTTGCTTGGAATTACCGGTTCCGGAAAAACGCGCACTATATCGGGCGTAATTGATGAAGTGGAGCGTCCTACATTGGTGATGAGTCATAATAAAACACTGGCCGCTCAGCTGTATCGCGAGCTCAGTGACTTTTTTCCAGATAATCGCGTTGAATTTTTCATCTCCTATTATGATTACTATCAGCCGGAGGCGTACCTTTCTTCGCAAGATAAATATATTGAAAAGGATCTGTCAATTAACGATGAGATTCAGCGGCTTCGACTCCGGGCCACCAGCTCACTACTTTCTGGCCGACGAGATGTGATCATCGTCTCTTCGGTGAGTTGCATATACGGTATTGGCTCACCTTCTGAATATGAAAAGCTTATTATCAATCTGGAGGCCGGTACCGAAGTCCCGCGAAATAAGTTACTGTATGACCTGGTGGACTTGCACTATACACGGAACGATCGCGAATTTGAGCGTGGAACATTCCGGGTGCGTGGTGATGTCGTGGATTTATATCCGGCTTATGCGGAGCATGGGTTGCGCATCTCGTTCTGGGGTGATGAAATCGAAAAAATGGAAATTGTGGATCCGGAAAGCGGAGATGTGTTGGATACCGTAGAGGAGTTTCGAATTTATCCTGCATCGCACTATGTAACGACTGAAGATCGACTTCAGGAAGCCATCGAGCAAATTCGTGATGAGCTACACTGGCGTGTTGGAACTCTTAACGATGAGGGAAAACATCTTGAAGCTAAACGACTGGAACAGCGTACGCTGTTTGACATAGAGATGATGCAAGAGATTGGATACTGTTCTGGTATTGAAAACTACTCCCGTTACCTGAGTAATCGTAAGCCGGGTGAACGTCCATACTGCTTGTTCGATTATTTCCCGGATGATTTTCTACTGGTTGTGGATGAGAGTCACCAGACGGTACCGCAAATTTCAGCGATGTACGGTGGCGACCGTTCTCGAAAAGTTGACCTCGTAGAACACGGCTTTCGATTGCCCTCGGCTATGGATAATCGTCCCCTGACGTTTGAGGAGTGGGAAGAGGTTACCAATCAGGCCATTTTTGTGAGCGCTACCCCCAGTGATTATGAACTTGAAAAGAGTGGCGGTGTGGTTGTAGAACAGATTGTGCGTCCCACTGGGCTGATGGAGCCGGAAATTGAAGTGCGCCCCGTTGATAATCAGATTGACGACCTGCTTGAGCAAATTCAGGAACGGGTTGCCAAGGGAGATCGGGTACTTTGTATTACGCTGACAAAACGACTCAGTGAGGAGCTCAGTGAGTACTTGAAGGGTGTGGGCATATCAGCTGCATATATGCACAGTGAACTCAATGCGATGGAGCGTGTGGAAGTATTGTTCAAGTTTCGTCGCGGCGACTTTGATGTGCTCGTTGGAATTAACCTGTTGCGTGAGGGAATAGATATTCCCGAGCTTAGCCTGGTGGCTATTTTGGATGCAGACAAAGAAGGATTCCTGCGTTCAGAGACCTCGCTGTTTCAGATCATTGGCCGTGCCGCCCGAAATGTGGAAGGAAAAGCCATTCTGTATGCCAATAAAATCACCAACAGTATGCAGACCGTAATTGATGAGACTGAGCGACGTCGTAAGATCCAAAAAGAGTATAACGAAGAGCACGGCATTACGCCGAAAACCATCGAGAAAGAACTCAAACCGCTCGTAGATCCTGCCTTAATTTCGAACAAAGATTTTGATCTCGATGATAAAGACAGCGACGGTGAAGATCCGCTTGAGGTCGTGAAAGTGGCCGATGAAGGCATCAAGTACAAGGCGAATCCGGCGATGAACGAAGTAACTTTTGATGACAAAGAAGAATTCTTGGAGTATCTTCGGGAATCGATGTATACGGCTGCGCAAAATATGGAGTTCGAGGAGGCGGCCCGTATTCGTGATCAAATTGAACAGCTGGAAAACGAGTTAGATTAAATTATTAGCGTGGGCATTGATTCCCACGCCAGTAACCAATAACCAAAGATGAGTACTTTAGCATATCTCAAAAGTTTTTTTAAGGATAAAGACGTGGCTTCGGTGACGCCCACATCACGATTTTGCGTGCGCACCGTCTGTAAACCTATCGATTTTTCACAAGATATTACTATTGTTGAATATGGTGCGGGTGCGGGTGTATTTTCACACTACCTGCTTGATCATATGACGCCCAATTCACAGCTTCATCTCTTTGAAACCAATGAGATCTTGTTTAAGAAACTACAGCAGATCGACGATCCCCGGACCATGTTTTACGATCAGAGTGTAGAACATGTAACCGAGCTATTGCCCGAGAATATCATTGGACAAGTCGATTTTATTATTTCCGGTATTCCTTTTTCCTTTTTGGATGCGGAAGTCAAATCTTCCGTTATCGATCAAAGTTATAAGCTGTTGCGCGATGGCGGGGAGTTTTTGGCCTACCAAACATCGGGACATCTGGAAGATCCACTGCGGAAAACCTTTGGAAACGTAAAAACCTCTTGGGAATGGCGTAATATCCCGCCGATGACAGTATATGAGGCGGTAAAAGAAATAGATCATACAGGATAAGTTGGCAAGATCGGTTCATTTAGGATCAAACAAAGATTTCTCCCGCAAGTCGAAATGACAAAAACTTGATATTAAAACTATGTGTGATCTCGATCGTAGTGTAAGATCGCTATTTACAGATAGCAGAATGTTTTGGCCAAATATCCCTATTAAAAATTACATAAAGAAAGCCATTCTATCCACAAAATTGAGATAGAATGGCTTTAAATTTTTAATCTGATGATCTGCAGATCAGACCAGTATAATCAACGCGAAAGTCGAAGAAAGTTTATTCTTCTTCGTCAGCGTTCTGAGCCTCTTCTTTGGCAGCAGATTTTTCTTCTGCTTCACGATTCAGCTCACGAACCTCATCGCGGTTCTGACCTTTCTCTTTAATACGGGCAGATTTTCCTTGTCTGTCGCGCAGATAATAGAGCTTGGAACGTTTAATATCCCCTTGTCGCTTCAGCTCAATTTTAGCAATAAAAGGAGAATAAAGCGGAAAAATACGCTCAACTCCAATATTTCCTGCGGAAACTTTACGCACCATAAAAGTCTGGTTGGCACCACTTCCACGTCGAGAGATTACGAGTCCCTCAAACTTCTGAATTCGCTCCTTGTCACCTTCGCGAACGCGATAGTGAACAACAACGGTATCGCCGGTTTTAAACTCGGGATACTCATCGTCAATTAATGTCTGTTCTGCTAATTTTAACTTATCCATAATGTTACCTTACTACTGTTCGTTTCGAAATTTCTTGTAAATATCCGGACGTACTTTTTTTGTACGCTCAAGCGACTGTTGATGTCGCCATTCCTTCACTTTTTGATGATCACCTGACCGTAGCACTTTCGGAACCTTTATCCCCTTAAATTCAGCGGGACGCGTATAAACGGGTCCTTCCAGCAAGTTCTCATTTTGGAAAGAGTCCGTCAGAGCACTTTCGGAATCGCCTAAAACGCCGGGTAAAACTCGTACGATGGAATCAACCATCACAAGGGCCGGCAGTTCGCCGCCCGAAAGTACATAATCGCCAATGCTGTATGTCTTGGTGATTAATGAATCTATTACACGCTGATCGACACCTTTATAGTGACCGCAAAGAAAAATGAGATTTTGATCAGTCGACAGCCTGTTGGCGTCTTCCTGCTCAAACGGGGTCCCGTTTGGAGCCGTAAAAATAATCTCATCGTAATCCCGCTGGCTTTGCAGGTGCTCAATGCAAGAAAAAATCGGCTGTGGTGTTAACACCATGCCGGCACCTCCGCCATAAGGATAATCGTCTACCTTGTTATGCTTGTCTTCGGTATAGTCACGCAGATCATGGGTGTGGATTTCAACCAACCCCTCATCTTGAGCGTTGCCCACAATACTATGTTTCAGAGGGCTCTCCAAGAGTTGTGGAACGGCCGATATGATATCAATGCGCATCATGCTATATGCCTTTCAGTTGTTCCAGATTTGTGCATTGAATTTGTTTTGCCTCCTCATCAATATCGGCAACATACTCATCCACAAGGGGGATGAGTAACTGCTCTTGTTTGTCTGTGACTACCTGAAGTATCGGATGTGCCGGGTTTTCCAGCATTTCTTCTACCTCACCAATGGATTGTCCATCACTTACTATTGCAAAGGATGTTAGATCCAGTGGCAGATTATCCGTATCAAGCAGAGATTCAACGATTTCGCGATCGGCAAAGACCGAAGAGTTTTTCAAGTTCTCGGCCTGCGTGCGATCCGTTACGTGTTCAAATTTTACAAAGAACGAGAGCCGGTTATTTTTTTCTTGCACCCGAACCGACTCAATACGAGCGGGGACTAAATCCCCTCTGGCCGTTTCAATACGAACCAGATCAAGAGCATCAAAAAGTGTTGGCGCGTAAATATCGGGAACAATCAATACTTCTCCCTGTACGCCGTGTGATCGAGAAATATACCCGATCTTTTCATACTGGTTTTCAATTGGTTCCAGCATAGCTTCTCTGGTAGACACCACTTTTGAAGTATGGTCCACCGATTTAGCTCATTAACTATTCTCTTTCTTGTCGTCCAAAGCACGCTGAACGGTTACCCGATCTTCGTCTTCAGGAACAAAGCCTTCAAGCTCATCAAGAGGGGTATTTTCAATATGTTCGATAGCCTCTTTGGCTAACATATCAGTAGATACTTCCGCTTCGGACTCTTCCTCTTCGTCCGTAGTGTCTTCCGTATCTTCGTCTTCCTCCTCTTCGTCATCAGAAGCTTCAACCTCTTCTTCTTCGGTATCTCCTTCCTTGGCTTCGGCTTCTTCTTCAGCAGATTCGTCGTCAGACTCTTCTTCCTGAGCTTCAGCTTCGACCTCTTCAGTTTCCTCTTCTTTCACTTCTTCATCGGCCGATTCTTCTTTTGCCTCAACCTCTTGCTGATCTTCCTCTTCAGCTACTTCTGCTTCTTCCTCAGCCTCGGCTGCTGCTTCCTTCTCTTCATCATCATCTTCTTCAGAGGCAAGTGCTTCCTGCTTGGCTTTTTCTTTGGCAGCTTCTTCAGCTTTCTTCTTAAGCTGTTTCTGGAATTCCTTTTCCTCGGCTTCCAAGAGTGCCTGCTGACGTTCTTTGCGCGTCGGAACTTCTTTTTCCTTTTCCTCGCGACGTTCACGCCATTCGGCAAGAGCTTCTTCAATTTCTTCTTCCGACTTGCCCCAGCGAATCAGATGCATCTCGTACATGATCCCTTCATCCTTGAAAATAGAACGAACGGTATCGGTGGGCTGAGCTCCCTGCTTTAACCAGTGAAGAGCACGCTCACGATTTAAATCAAGCTGATTTTTAGGAGTTACGTTATCAAAACGACCTAAGTCTTCAATAATACGACCATCTCTGGGTTTGCGGTTATCCGCAACGACAATGTGATGGATCGGTCGCTTTTTTCGACCTCTACGTTGTAATCTTATTCTTAACAATGGATTATCTTCTTAGTTATAATTTTAAATTTTCATCGATTTCTAATAGAGGATATTGTCGGAATCTTGCGCAATATATTTTATGTAAAGATGCCGGACTGGGCTAAACAGTTGGCATCAATGGTGTTAACCAAATGGTAAATCTCCTTTCATACCCTTCATGCCTTGCATTAGTTTGCCCATCTTGCCCATGCCGGAGAACGACTTCATCATTTTCTTCATCTGCTCAAACTGCTTCAGCAGATCGTTGATATCCGAAACACGTGTCCCGGAACCTTTTGCGATACGTCGTTTTCGTGTGGCATTTAAGATATCCGGATTGTGCTTTTCTTCCGGAGTCATTGAGCAAATAATTGCTTCAATTGGCTTGAAGGAATCTTCATCAATTTCTTTGTCAGATTCTTGCAGGGCTTTACCGGCTCCCGGAATCATACCAACGAGATCCGAAATATCACCCATGCTTTTCACTTGCTGCAGCTGCTGATAAAAGTCGTCGAGATCAAACTCATCAGACTTAATCTTCTTCTGCAGTTTTTGTGCTTCTTCTTCATCAAATTCTTTCTGTGCTTTCTCCACGAGTGAAACCACATCACCCATCCCGAGAATACGCTTCGACATTCGCTCGGGATAAAATGGAGCAAGAGCATCCAGCTTTTCGCCGGTGCTTACAAACTTGATCGGTTTTTGGACCACCTTCTTAATTGAAAGGGCCGCCCCGCCGCGGGTATCACCGTCAAGCTTGGTTAATACTACGCCATCATAATTGATGACCTCGTTAAATTCTTTTGCCGTATTTACAGCATCTTGTCCCGTCATGGAATCAACAATGAACAGTGTTTCATGTGGCTCAACAGCTTCTTTAATCTCAGCCACTTCGTTCATCATCTTCTCATCAACGTGCATGCGCCCGGCCGTATCAATAATAACAGTATCAAGTGCCAGGCTTTTGGCCATTGAAACAGCCTCTTTGGCAGCACGAACAGCATCTTTCTGGTCAATCGAATAGACGGGAACATCAATCTGATTCGCTAGCGTCTTAAGCTGATTAATTGCAGCCGGACGATAAACGTCGGCTGCTGCTAAAATAGGATTACGATTATTTTCCTGTTTTAAGTAACGAGCCAGCTTAGCGCTAAAGGTAGTCTTACCAGAGCCTTGGAGCCCGGCAATCAAAATAACTGTGGGCGGCGTGTGTGCAACAGAGATATCCACACGCTCTTGACCTAAAATATTAGTCAGCTCATCGTGTACAATTTTGGTAAACTGCTGACCCGGATTTACAGCCGTAAGCACGTCTTCACCCATTGCGCGCTCTTTTACCTTGTTCGTGAACTCTTTTGCAACTTCATAGTTCACATCGGCATCGAGCAGGGCGCGACGTATTTCTCTCACCGTCTCCGCAATGTTAACGTCGGTGATCTTAGCTTCGCCTTTCAGCTTCTGAAAGGCGCTATCTAATTTTGATGAGAGATCTTGAAACATGTGTTACTAACTATCTAATCTTTAAAGCTATTTGTGTATTCCCGAATACAGCATGGGAATAAGAGTCCCGCAAAATAAGGACATTTTTCTGTGTTATCAACAGAATTATTAGAATTAAAATGAGTTGTTTCTCGGGGTAAAATCAATAGGTTAGATTTCCCAATTCATAAAAATTTATGGCTTATCGAGGAGTACATAAGGATTGAGTTATGCTCTTACTCTGTGACATACAAAAGTTCTTACTTGGGAACAAAGATATTTAATCCTTCTATAAACAAATTAAGTGCTTAATACTTAATAAGAGGGATGAGAAGATCTTAGACTATGATTTTGTTCAACAGAATGTTAGAAAGTAAGATAATAGTAGTTCTATATCTTGGGATAGGACTGGCATTAACATCTTGTGCAAGTACCAAACCTCCCTTGCAGGAACTGGCGCAAACTGAGGCAGTTATAAACCAAGCAGACCAAGTGGGAGCTGAAGAGTATGCACCACTTGAGATCCGTCAAGCCCGGAAAAAGTTGCAACGAGCTAGAGAACTTGAAGCAGAAGAAAAGTATGATGAAGCAAAACGAATTGCTGTTCGTGCGGAAGTAGATGCAGAGCTGGCAGAAGCGAAAGCACTCTCTGAAAAAGCACAGAATGCTGTTCATCAGCTTAGAGAAAGCATAAGAATATTGAAAGAAGAAATTGAACGAAAACAATAGGAGAATGATTACTCATTTTTTCAAGCTAAATGCGTGTTTTATTCTTTCAGTATTTATAATGCTCGGCTGTGGTGGTCCTCCTGAAGATAATCCACTACTCAAGGAAGCAATAAACCATTTTCATGAAGCTGAAAATGATTCCACAATTGTTATGAATGCTCCGGTAGCTCTAAAAGAGGCTGAGGAAGCTCTACAAGAGAGTGAGCGATTGTGGGAAGAAAAAGCTGATAAAGAACTGGTAGACCATCATGCATATATTGCTAAACAGAAAGTAGCCATTGCCCGTGAGACAGCGGAATTGAATGCGGCTCAAGATGAAGTAGAACGCGCTGAAAGCCAGCGTCAACAAGTCTTGATTGGGGCAAGGAAAGCAGAGGCAATTGCTGCTGAAAAACGGGCTGAAGAGGCATTGTCACAGGCAGAAAAAGAGCGCCGTGAGGCTGAAAAAGCTAGGAAACGGGCTGAAGAGTTGGCCGAGCGTGTTAATAAACTTGAAGCTGAGCGAACCGAACGAGGGCTGGTGTTAACTTTGGGCGATGTGCTTTTTGATTTTGACAAAGCTACTCTGAAGTCGGGCGGGGAGCGAGCAGTGGAGAAACTTGCGCAATTTATGGAGGAGTATCCGAATCGTAATGTTATGATTGAAGGCTTTACAGATACGGTGGGTCCGGCTAATTATAATGAGAAACTTTCCCGTCAAAGAGCTAATTCTGTCCGACAGGCTTTGTTAAATAAAGGTATTAGTTCCTCCCGCATACAGATTCGGGGATATGGCGAAAAATATCCTGTAGCCTCGAATAATACTGAAGCAGGCAGACAACAAAATCGACGGGTTGAGGTAATTATCTCCGATAGCGAAGGAGATATTGATGAACGTGCTAAAGCAAATTAAAAGCTGTTTTTCAATAAGTTCCCTATCTTATATATATGCCTGTATATTTTTTTGTTAAAGAGTTCTATTACAAATTGTGATTAAAACTGTTTGAGCTGTTATTTAGGAGGTTTTGCAGATCTCTTTTGGAATGACAGTTTTTATATTTCTTTTATTATCTTCCCACAGAAATCTATTGAATTCTAAGAAATTGAGGATCGCAACTTATGGCTGACAAACAAGGATATGGACTGCTTAAGGGAAAGAAGGGATTGATTTTTGGTGCACTGGATGAGCGCAGTATAGCGTGGAGAATCGCTTTAGCGTGTAAACGAGAGGGGGCTGAATTCTCATTATCCAATGCTCCGGTAGCTTTACGTTTTGGAGATCTGGATGAGCTATCCGAAGAAACAGGAGCAGAGGTTTTTCCCTGTGATGTGACCAACGAAGATGAAATCGAAGAGCTGATGCAGAACGTAAAAGAGGAGCACGGCCAAATTGACTTTATGCTTCATGCTATTGGGATGTCGCCCAATGTGCGCAAAAAACAAGACTATAAAGAGTTGAACTACCAGTGGATGCAGCAGACGATGGATATTTCGGCTATTTCGCTGCATAAAGTGATCCGATATGCCGATGAGGCCGACATCTTGGCTGATGGCGGAAGCATTGTGGCGCTTTCTTACATTGGAGCCCATCGTATTTTTTCTAAGTACAGTGATATGAACGATGCCAAAGCACTGCTTGAGAGTATCGCCCGAAACTATGGAAGTCGTCTGGCTGACCGCGGGATCCGTGTCAATACGGTTTCACAGGCTCCTACCAAAACTTCTGCAGGGAAAGGTATCAAGGGATTTGACGGCATGTATACTTTTGCTGATAAAATTGCGCCTATGGGTAATCCTACCGCTGATGAATGTGCGGACTATTGCGTGACACTTTTTTCTGATCTAACGCGTAAAGTAACAATGCAGAATCTCTATCACGACGGTGGTTTTGTTACGTCTGGTATCAACGAAGAGATGATTAACGATCTGGCAAAAATGTATGCCGAGGATGAAGGCGATGAGTAATTATTAATTGCTTTCGAAATATTTCTTGAGATGCCCGGCACTTTCAAAGTGCCGGGCATTTATGTTTTAGGGAATATTGTTAAAAAGATGTATCCGGATTTTAATCTTTCTGTGAAAACCAGTTACTTACCAACGGTTTTAATTCCCAATAAATAATAGACCGATGAAGCGACTCTCAGTTTTACTATTCGCATTTCTATTTATTACGACAAGTGGATTTTCCCAGGATCTGCCTTCCATCAATGAAAAAACACAGGGGCTCGAAAAAGAGGAGGGGTATTTTACCTATTACTGGGATAATGCTACGGGAAAAATATGGCTGGAAATCGACAAGTTTGATACGGAGTTTTTATATGTTAATTCGCTTACGGCAGGAGTTGGCTCTAACGATATTGGGCTTGATCGCAATCAGCTGGGTGATGATCGGATTGTTACCTTTGAGAGACGTGGGCCCAAGGTGTTGATGGTGCAGCCGAACTATTCTTATCGGGCGATAACGGATAATCCCAAAGAAAAGCAGTCGGTTCGAGATGCCTTTGCTAAATCGGTGTTGTGGGGATTTGAAATTGCAGCCCAAAATGAAGGTGCGGTTCTTGTTGATGCTACGGATTTTCTTATTCGCGATGCCCACGGGATTAGTGAGCGACTAGAACAGAGCGATGAAGGTAGTTTTAGTATTGATAAAAGTCGTTCGGCGCTGTATCGTGAGGCGACCATGAACTTTCCGAAGAATACAGAATTTGAGGCAACGCTGACGTTTACGGGCAGTAATCCCGGTGGACAAGTTCGTTCGGTGACTCCAACATCGGATGTGATCACGGTTCGACAGCATCACTCTTTTGTAGAGTTGCCGGATGATGATTTTGAGCCTCGACGATTTGATCCGCGCGCAGGATATTTTGGCATTAGGTACCAGGATTACAGTACCCCCATTGGAGAGCCTATCAAGAAACGATTTATTACCAAGCACCGCCTGAAGAAGAAGTATCCGGATTCAGCGATGAGTGAGCCGGTAGAGCCGATTGTCTATTATCTGGATCCGGGAACACCGGAACCGGTTCGCGGTGCGTTACTCGATGGCGCCCGCTGGTGGAATGAAGCTTTTGAAGCAGCCGGATATAAGGATGCATTTCGCGTAGAAGTGCTACCCGACAGTGCTCATCCGATGGACGTTCGTTATAATATGATCAACTGGGTGCATCGCTCAACGCGCGGATGGTCATACGGAACGTCGGTGGTAGATCCCCGTACGGGAGAAATAATTAAAGGTCATGTTCTGCTGGGGTCGCTTCGCGTGCGACAGGATTATCTGATTGCCGAGGGATTATTATCCCCATACAAGGATGGCCAAACATTCGACGAAGATAATCAGATGCTGGATATGGCGCTGGCACGTATTCGTCAGCTTTCAGCGCACGAAATTGGTCACACGTTGGGTATTGCTCATAATTTTGCGGCCAGCACTAACGACCGCTCCTCAGTCATGGATTATCCCGCTCCCAAGGTAAATATCACTCAAGATAGTACGCTGGATTTGTCAAACGCTTACGATACCGGTATCGGCGAATGGGATAAGGTGGCAGTAAAATATGGGTATAAGGATGTATCCGGTTTGCCCGATGAAGAAACTGCATTAAATAGTGTTATTGAAGAGGCTATTGACGAGGGATTGTTATATATCTCGGATGCGGATGCACGTCCGGCCGGTGGCGCTCACCCCAAAGCACATCTTTGGGACAACGGCGAAAATGCGGTGGATCAGCTCCACCATATAATGGATGTGCGGGAGATTGCGCTGCAGAACTTTTCGGAGTCGAATATTCCAAAAGGTACACCTATGGCGGAGCTCGAAGATGCGCTGGTACCGATTTATCTGTATCACCGATATCAAATTGATGGTACAGTTAAGTTAATTGGCGGACAGAATTATAGTTATAACCTTCGCGGAGATGATCAGGCTGGCCCTGAGTCCGTGCCGGACTCCACACAGCGAGTGGCCTTGGATGCTATGCTCAAAACGCTATCCGCCGAACAGCTGACAATGCCCGAGCGCATTCTGGAGCTGATACCCCCGCGTCCCATTGGCTACTATGATTCTCGCGAACTATTTAACAGTCATACTGATCCTACGTTTGATCCTATCGGTGCGGCCGAAACAGCAGCGGCAATGTCAGCTAAACTATTATTTAATACCGAACGGGCAGCAAGGTTAGTTAGTGCTGAGGCTCGTGACTCGACAAATTTAGGTCTCGGTGATTTGTTGGATTCTGTAATCAATCATACCTGGAAACAGCCTATTGAGAATGGATATGAAGGGGCTGTACAGAATACCATTAATCATGTGGTATTATATCAGGTGATGAATTTGGCGGCGGATGAAAATGCTTCTTCCCAAGTTCGTGCAGTGACAAACTTTAAGCTTGAGGCTTTGCGTGAATGGATGCGGAACGAGGCAGAGAACCGAGCGGAAAAAGAGCAGCGTATTGCTTCATTGTTATACGGCTACCGAACACTACAGCAATTTAAGGATAAGGGGGAGATGTTTATGCCAACAAAGCCCTTAAGTCCACCACCGGGTTCTCCTATCGGCAATGATATGGGAATATTTATGCAATGCAGTTATCATAGATGATTGAACCAAATGAGTTACTCAACGCCTATGCCAACGGAATTTTCCCGATGGCTGATTCGCGGGATGATGAGGATGCTAAATGGTATACTTCAAGTCGACGCGGAATAATACCGATAGATAACTTTCATGTTTCTTCCAATGTGCGGCGGATCATTCGTAATAAGCATTACCATATTAAGTTTGATTACAACTTTCGTCAGGTTATGGAAGCATGCGCCGATCGCGATTCCACATGGATATCGCATGAGATTATTGAGTCGTACTCTCGTTTGCATGAGTTGGGATATGCGCATTCGGTAAGTATATATAATAAAAAATGGGAGCTTGTTGGAGGTCAGTACGGTGTTTCATTGGGAGCAGCCTTTTTTGGAGAGTCGCTTTTCGGCTGGGCAAAGGAAGCATCAAAGGTGGCCCTGTTTTGGACGCATCAGGCGCTGCAAAAGGGTGGCTTTGAGCTCTGGGATACACAGTTTTGGACGGAGCACTTGGCTCAGTTTGGATGCATCGAAATTCCGGCCGAGGAGTATGAGAAGCGGCTAAGATCTGCGCTTGAAAAGGAAGCTGATTTTGAGCCTGTAGAAACAAAAATCAAATAAAAATCCTCAGGGATTTAGATATTCTGAGGATTTCAACACGTGGTTAGACTAAAAATTAAGCTTTCAAAGATGCAGCTTCATGAACTTCACGGATTTTCTTTTTAATGCCTTCCGGATCGAGTCCTACTTCATGGTGAAGTTCTTCCTGGGTGCCGTGTTCAACGATACGGTCCGGAACGCCCATAATAGTAGTAGGAATATGGTGAGGTTTGTCAGCTAAGTATTCGGTTACAGCACTTCCGAATCCGCCCAACTTAGTACCATCTTCGACGGTGATAATGCGTTCGTAAGTGTGACAGATTTCGTCAATGAGATCGGTATCGAGTGGTTTGGCAAAACGCATATTAAAATGCCCCACTTTTATGCCTTCTTCAGCCAAGTCATCAGCGGCTTCCATCACGTAGTTGCCAAACGGTCCAAAACTCAAGATTGCAATTTCGTCGCCGTCGCGGAGTTTCTCTCCTTTTCCAATTTCCATAGATTTGAAGCCTTCGGGGTAATCCATGCCGGTTGCGCGTCCACGTGGATAGCGAATAGACCAAGCACATTCATCATATTTTGATGCGGTGTACATCATATCACGGAGCTCTTCCTCATTCATCGGCGAAGAAACAATCATATTTGGTACGCTTCGCAGGTACGAAATGTCATACAATCCATGATGTGTAGGTCCGTCGGCGCCAACTAATCCTGCTCGATCAATGCAAAAGACAACCGGTAACTTTTGAATAGCCACATCGTGAATTACCTGGTCATAGGCACGTTGGAGGAAGGTAGAATAAATAGCAGCAAACGCTTTTTTGCCTTCTGTTGCCAATCCCGCTGCAAAGGTAATGGAGTGCTGCTCCGCTATACCCACGTCAAAAGCACGATCGGGATATTTATTCATCAGCGGCCATAAGCTCGATCCACTGGGCATGGCGGGAGTAATGCCTACGATATCCTCGTCTTCATCAGCAAGTTCAACGATCGCTTCACCAAAAACGTGCTGGTATTTTTGGGGTTTGGGTTCGGTGTCGGGATCAAGCTGCTTGCCGGTAATTTTATCAAATGGGCTGCTTTGGGCATGCCATTTGGTTTGCTCGCGTTCGGCGGGAGCAAATCCTTTTCCTTTTACCGTGACGGCATGTAAGAGTTTAGGGCCGGGAATGTCTTTGAGATCTTCGAGGTGACGTCGCATGGCATCTACGTTATGCCCGTCAACGGGACCATAGTACTTAAAACCTAAGGCTTGAAATAATCCGCCCGGTGTAATGGCTGTGGTTACGGCCTTTTCGAGTCGTGATGCGACTTTGCGCATTTTTTCACCGGCAGACTTGAAATGACCGAGCATATCATAAATTTCATCACGCAGCTTGTTAAACGTTTTACTGGTCGTAATATCGGTCAAATATTCTTTGAGAGCCCCGACATTGGGATCAATAGACATATTGTTGTCATTAAGGATAACCAGAATATCGGAATTCATAGCTCCGGCATTATTAAGGCCTTCAAAAGCGAGTCCGGCAGTCATTGCTCCGTCACCGGTTATAGTCACTACTTTATTGTCACTCTGATCAAGATCACGAGCAACAGCCATTCCCAATCCGCCCGAAATTGATGTACTGGAGTGTCCTACCCCAAAAGTATCGTATTCACTTTCGCTGCGCTTGGGAAATCCTGAAAGTCCTTCGTATTTTCGATTGGTGTGAAAGTTATCGCGCCGGCCTGTTAAAATTTTGTGGCCATATGCCTGATGTCCCACATCCCAAACCAAGCGATCTTTGGGCGTATCATACACATAATGGAGAGCCACTGTCATTTCTACTACGCCCAGACTGGCCCCAAAATGTCCGCCGTGAATGGAGACAATATCAATAATAAAATCCCGAAGCTCATCACATACATCTACAAGCTGTTCGGGATCCAGTTTCTTTAGGTCATCAGGCGAATTAATTTCTGCTAAAAGAGGACCAGGAGTTACTTTTTCAAATTCCATACTTGGTTATTCTTTTTCGTTATCATCGTTATGTTGATCCGCTACTTTCTTGATGCGAAGCTCTGCTTCTTCAAGGGTTTCTGTGCAAATTTTAGAAAGTTTGATGCCTTCTTCGTAGAGATCAATGGATTTTTCCAGTGAGATAGATTCGTCTTCAAGTTGATTAACGATGTCTTCCAGTCTTTGTAAAGCCTCTTCGAAGCTTGGTCGTTCCTTTTTGGACATAAAAATTGCTTAAAAATAAATATATACTTCTCTAAACCATATAAATAAAAAGTTTTAGGAGTCAGATTCCAACTCTTTTTCTTGTATGAAAGAAGGTTCTTAAAACAGTTTACTGCTTATAGATGTTTCTTCCATTGGAATAAAATTGCATCGCCCCCTCCAAGCTGGTAAATGATAAGGAAGGAATATACTGATGTAATCGGTTGGAGGCCTGTCGATGCGGGTGTCCGAACCGGTTGCTTTTTGCCAACGAGACAATACCGATCTGAGGGGTTGCCGATTGCAAGAATAATGCACCGGAACTGGTTTTACTGCCGTGATGGCCAACTTTAAGGAAATCAGTGTCTATCATTTTAGGATAGCGTTTCAAGAGGTTTTCTTCCTGCCGGTGTTCTGCATCACCCATGAAAAGGAATTCCGTATCTCCATAAATTAGTTCTATAACCAGCGATCGATTATTAACATTTGATTGAGAAACAGATTCTTGTGGGCCATAAACAAACATTTGCATAGCAGGGTCAATAAATATTTTATCACCGGCCTTAAGAGGTTTGATGGGGATATTATTATCAAAAGCTTTTTTGTTGTATGCTTTATAAAGCTGTGAATTATAATCGGTTCCCGAATTGTAAATTGTGTCCACTGGAACGGAATCAATAATTTCGAGAATGCCCCCAATATGGTCTGCATGGGGATGCGAGAGAAATACGGCATCCAGTTTATCAATCCCCTGCTCTTTTATATGGGGTACGATAATATACTTTGCACTATTGTAATCGGGTTGCCAGCGGCCAACATCAATCAAAAAATGTTTGTTACCCGGAGTAGTGACGAGTGCCGCATCACCTTGTCCCACATCAAAAAACGTGAGTTTTAGTGTAGCAGGAGAAAGTTTTTCAAGAAGCCGGTTTCCCTGATGAAGGCAGGCGACCAGTAAAAGAAAAGCTAAAAACTTCCACCGAAGTTTGGGAATGGGGAGGGAGGCAATTAAAAAGATGATGGCAATCCAGATGCCGAAAAATAGCAGGCTGTCAACGTGAACTTGAACCCAGCTCCAAGGTAGGTTTGCTGCAAATTCGACAAGGCGGTGTAACCACTGCAGGAAAATATCGACGGGATAATTCAGTGTTTGAGCAAAACCTGAGGCAAAAGGGGTTATTAAAAGTAAGGCCAGTCCAAAAGGTACGGCGATTCCCAGAAAGGGAATGACAAAGGCATTGGCCAGAGGTCCTACGAGAGAAAATTCCCCAAAGTAATAGGCAAGGAGTGGAAAGAGACCAATTTGAACAATAAATGAAATAATGATGATCATGATAGGCTTTCCGTACCAGCGGAAGCGAATCCAAGCGGGCAGCCAGCGCTGAATAACGGGAGCGGTTAACAGAATTATGTAAACGGCTCCAAACGAGAGCTGAAATCCTATGGAAAAGAGATCTGATGGGTTAATTATAAGGATGATGAGAGCGGCAACAGCAGTGAGATTCTTGGAGTCTCGGACTTTATGAAATAGCTTGCCATAAGCCAAAAGTATTCCTACCAGCGAAGCCCTGGTTACCGATGGAGAAAAATCCGTGAGCCCGGCGTATATGAATAATGTGATAATAAGCAGTGTAATCCCTATTTGCTTTCCATATCTGAGTGTCCAGAAGAATGGGATGACCAGCCAAAACGGAAACAGTAAAAACCCTACATGCAACCCCGATACTGCCATGATATGGGAGAGTCCGGCTCGCGAAAAAGAGATCTTCTGTTCTCGTGCCAGCTCATTTTTGTATCCGATTAAAAGGGCTTTGGCCAGCGAGGAGGTTTGTTTACTAAAGTTGGAATCGATGGCATTGAGGACATTTTTTCTGAAATAGCTCCACCGCCAAATATTATGGATAGGTGTTATTGAGATGATTTTCTGGACACCCACTTGGCTGTAAATACCTTGAGAGGCAAGATACTGTTTGTAGTCAAACTGGGAGGGATTCCGCTTTTCTTCAAGGGGATATACGGTGGCCTCGAATGTAATCTTGTTGCCCAGCTTTAAGTCGGTAGGTATATCTTGGTCAGCGGGATCGAGCACAGCGCGTAACTTAAATGATTGATCCCAAATAAGATCACCGGGAAAAATGGAGGTATCTATCTCTACATCAACCTGAAATTTGCCGGTACTTGTTTGCTTAATCTGCTGGATACTTCCGCTAAATGTAAGTTCTTCCCAGGTGTAGGTATTAATAACGTGGGCCTCTTCGGGGAGATCACGATAATCCCAGAAAGAATACCAGGTACCACCAAAACTGATGATAATTCCTAAATAAGACAGGATAACAGTCGTATAAACCCGGCTATTAAAGGATTTGCGATAGATACTTTCTGTTATCAGATATAAGATGGAAGTGCATCCGAAAATAAATATCCAGACTGATAGTGCAGTATCAAGCTGATAGTCAATAATAATACCCGCTGCCAGCAACAATACTATTCTGACTGCAGGATAGGATGCGAAAGGGAATTGATATGTTTGATGAATGCTCACATTAGTATGACCGTTAGGCAGGCTAAACCTTACAGCTATTAAATGTTGTTATAACTGATTGGGCAACTTTGAAATAAGGTTTGCGGTGCTTATAATTTTGAAACCGTGAAATAATAACTAAAGGATATATTGATATGGGATTAGGGAGAAAGCTTATTGGTCTTTTGGCCGTATTGGTTGTAGTAGGATGCACACAATCTGATGCACAGCAGGAACAGCAACAGAAGAAGGATTGGGCATTGGCATTGCACGGTGGTGCGGGTGCTATTTCTGAAGATCGTCCCGATTCGGTTAAGCAAGCTTACTTTGATGATTTGGATGAAGCCCTGACTATCGGGGAAGATATTTTATCCAATGGTGGATCAGCAGAGGATGCAGTTGAAAAGGTTATTAACTATTTGGAGGATAATCCCCGATTTAATGCCGGGAAGGGTGCTGTATTTACCCATGATGGTGAGCACGAGCTGGATGCCGCATTTATGGTCGGGAATACGCGTGAAGCCGGAACGGTGACAGGCGTTAAAACGGTAAAAAATCCTATTACGCTTGCCCGAAAGGTGATGGAGACCTCTGAACATGTGATGTTTGCTACGGAAGGAGCCGAAAGATATGCAGATAAGGTAGGTGTTGAACGGGTAGATCAAGATTATTTTTATACGGAATCCCGATATAAAGCTTTACAGCGGGCCTTGGAACGAGAAAAGGAAGAAGATAACAAGCAGTCGAGTCTTATTCCTGAAGAAGATAAAACGGCACTGTATGCCGATGGAGACAAATTTGGTACAGTTGGTTGTGTAGCGGTTGATAAAGATGGACAAATTGTCGCCGGGACATCTACAGGCGGTATGACAAACAAGAAGTTTGGTCGCGTTGGCGATGTGCCCATTATTGGGAGCGGTACCTATGCCAGCGATCTAGTGGCTGTTTCAATGACGGGATGGGGTGAAAAAATCATGCGCGCTGTGTCGGGACATACGGTAAGCGCCTACATGAAATACAAGCCGGCATCGTTAGAGGAGGCCGGGGACTATTTATTACAGGATGTCTTGAATCCCGGTGAAGCGGGAATGATTGCGGTAGATAAATATGGCAATATCTACATGAATATGAATACCAATGGAATGTTTCGCGGCAGTTCGGATTCCGAAGGGAATCGAGAAGTAGCTATTTGGGATTAGGTTTTCGAAGTGTTGTAAAGTGCCTGGGTGCGGAAGTGTTGAAGTAGTACAACTTTAACACTCTAACACTTGGCACTTCAGCATTTATTAAATTCCGTTCTGGAACTCCTCGCGTAACTCCTGGATATAAATTCCGATATCGTTGCGTAGCGTAAATAGGTGTTCGTGGAAGTAAAAATATTGTTTTTTATTAATGTACGAGCTTCCTTTGAGATCACGTTGTAAAATCATAAGTGCATCGTTAGAACAGTACAGTGCTTTTTTGGTGTAGGCGATATTGCCGCCCAGAAAATCGCGATCAAATCCAAAGCTGTACCCGCCGGCAATTTTAGCTCCAATTTTTAAAATATTGCCGATAAACTCATTAAAGTCGGGAGTAATATTATTGGGGCTGATACTTTCGGCCCATTGTAGTACGGCGGCTGCCAGCGTACGAGACGTATTGTATATGTAAAGCGTATCTATTGAACCCATATTTGACATTGCGAAGTCGTCGCTGAGTGCTTTCCACTCTTCACCGGCATCAAAGTCATCCTCCTCATCCTCGAAGATGAAATCGTCCTCAAAATCATCAAATAAAAAGTCCTCCCACTCTTCTTCGCCATCGTCGTCATCATCGATCTCTTCGTCATCTTCGCCCGGGAAATAGGCTTCGTCAATGAGCAGTTCTTCCTCAATAAAGGCGTCTACAGCATCAAACTCATCTGAACTTTCCTGCAGAAGCTTAAGCCATCGGGGAATATTGCCGGAGTGCTCGGGAATGATGAACTTTCTCAGGCGGGAACTTTTTCGCTCGATTTCATTCAGGTGAGACTCCCATTGATGCTCATCCCAAATATCATCATTAAAATCGCCGTTAAACATATGATTAAGATTGGGTGATATGGTTTATTGCTTATATCCTCTTAAAAATAAAAAGCTTCTGGAAATTAACGCTTTTCAAATTAAAATTGATATAATTTTTTGTTCTTGACGAAAAACTTTTCTTGGTGAAAAGCAAGTTATCTTGTTTTATCGAGCATTAAACTTAATCGGAATAGTTATAAACATATCAACGGTTTCGCCATTGCGTTTGCCCGGTACGAATCTGACGGCATATATGGCTTCACGGGCCGCTTCTTTATAGTTAGGATATTTATCTTGATCGAAGGAAACTTGTTTTACGTTACCATCGGTGTTGACCAGTATATTGGCCTCCAAAGTAATATTTAATGTTTGTTTTGAGCTATTTGAAGGATAGGTCAACTGCTGATATAGTGCTTCTAATCCGCCAATAATAGCAGGTGTAGTTTCCGTTACCACTTTCAAATTCTCTTTGGTCACTTCCGGTGCTGGCTTTGCTTTATCAGTGGTACTACAGCTAAATAGTAGAATTAAAAACCCAATCAGAAAAATATGGCTGTAGGAGTATGGCATTTGAGCTGAATGCTGTGCTTTAGAATTTTAAAGTTGTTGCAACACACCGGTGATTACCTTGGTCATGTCTGGTTCTGCTTCGCCGGCAGCTTTTAAGACCTTTTCAATATCGACAGGTTCAAGCGCATCGGGGAAACATTCGTCAGTTATTACCGAAATGCCGAGCACATCCATCCCCATATGGACGGCAGCAATTACTTCTGGAACAGTACTCATCCCGACGACATCGGCCCCGATATTTCGAAGAAATCGATATTCGGCCTTTGTTTCCATCGTTGGTCCACTGAGGGCCAGATAAACTCCTTCATGCATTTTGATTCCTTTTTCTAAGGCAACTTTTTCAGCTACTTTCCGCAGGCTTTCGGTATAGGGATCACTCATATCAGGAAAACGCGGTCCGAGTTCATCATCATTGGGTCCTATTAATGGATTGTCCCCAAACATATTAATATGATCGTTAATCAGCATGATGTCGCCACGGGAATAATTGGGATTCATGCCGCCGCTGGCATTGCTCACAATGAGCGTTTCGGCACCCATAGCATTAAGCACGCGAGGGGGAAAGGCGATCTCCTGCATGGTGTAGCCTTCGTAATAGTGAAAACGTCCCTGCATGGCCACAACATTTTTTCCGCTTAGAGATCCAAAAAGAAGTTTACCGGCATGGCCCTCAACTGTTGAATCAGGAAAGTGTGGTATATCGGAATAGGCAATACTGTCAACAACATCGATCTCATCAGCCAGACTACCAAGACCGGTTCCGAGGATGATTAAATAATCCGGTTGTTCATCAGTTTGTTTTTTAAGAAAAGAAAGGGCTTCTTCGCGTTTCTTCCGGAACTTTTTGACGGTTTCTCTTTGCATAAGTACAGTAAGCTTAATGGTTCAAATAAGTTACAGAAAATATAAAAAGCCTATATAGATAGGAAATCACATTTTGGGAAAGATATTACTAAGAGTAGTGGCAAATGGGCGGAAAGTTAGTCGAGCTCGTCAATTAAATCGTCGATATTTTCACTGCCGGGGGGCATGTTCTGGCCTTCCTCATCGAGTTGGTTGTCATCTTCATCGAAGAGAGCTTTGCTGCGGCGGTTGGCCTGTTCGCTTAATTTTTCAGAAATTTCATCGTCTTCGGCGGGCAGATCAAAAAGATGAGCTTCATCCTTAGAAAATTGTTCCAGTGATTCCTGCGCCATTTCCAGATAGGATCGGATGCCTCCGATAATCTCTTTGCGTCGGTCAAGCAGCCGGATAATACTCTGCCGTACCTGTTGACGCTGTTGGGTAGCTTCGCGAATAATAGATTCAGCCTCCATTTCAGCTTTTTCAATTTTGTTGCGGGCATCTTTACGGGCCCCTGTAAGTTTTTGCTCTGCTGACTCTTTCGCCGTTTGCAGTGTTTCGTGAAGGGCCTCTTCAACACGCTCGTAATGCTTGAGCTTTTCTTCCAGCTCTTCGATGCGCTTTTCGAGCTCACGGTTTTTCGCTACCATGTGTTCCCACTCATTAGACATCAGGTTTAGAAATGCTTGTACTTCGTCTTTGTCGTAACCACGCAGCGACTTATCAAATTCCTGCTGTTTTATTTCAAGGGCTGTTAATTTCATGATATATATAGGCTGTCTGTCAAATAAAGTGGTTAGTTTAACATGCTATTCCCGCAGCATGTTCCGCAGATTATTTTTGTTATTATCGTTAGATTCTGATTCTTCAGATACATTCTCGGAGTCATCAAACTCTATACTTTCTTTGGGAGCTTCAATTTGTTTTGATGATTCTTCCTGTTGTAAACTTTCTGTGGAATCATCTTCGGAAATAATGGCTTCTAAATTTTGAATGCGGCGTTGTGTATCTTTTTTGTGTTCCATAAACGCGCGGGCCAGCCGGTTGAATTCTTCTTCAGGTACTCCACTTTTGTTTCGATTAATCCATGTTTTAATCAGACCAAAGACTTTGGCTGATAAATATCCAACTAAAGCAAAAGCACCTATTGCTCCTACCAGCGCCACTACCATCTCTTCAAAACTCATAACTATACCCTTTCTTTTTGTTGAAGATCATTACTAAGGCTACTGTCCGATGATGAAGTTTCAATTTGACGATAGTCCGTTTCAATATCTTCATCACCGTCGTCATCAGCAACAATAGCCTCAAGATTTTGAACTCGTTTTTGTATTTCTTTTTTGTGTTGTTCAAATGTTTGCTGAAGCTCTTTGAGTTCGTTTTTACGTATTGTATCAGCACCACTATACCGATTGTCCATCCACTTTTTTATCAGTCCCGTAATAGAACCAATGGCAACAATTGCTACAATAAATTCAGGTCCACTCATTATTGATTTCGTTTTTTATCTGCAAGATTAGAGACTTCCTGTTTATTCTCTTTAACGGTAGACGATTCATCGACTTCAATTTCTTCCATTCCTCGTCCCGCACCGGTAGAAAAATCATCAGGTTCACCAGCAGCGATAGCTTCAAGGTTTTCAATCCGACCTTTTAAGGAATTGACTAATTTTCGGAGATCTTCGACTTCTTCCTCATTCTGTCGACTTTTATTCATCATCGTCATCTTGTTTTTTTGATACTCGATGATAAAGGCCCCAATAATTGCCACCAGCGGTATAAGTACCCAGATCCATGCTGCCATAATAAGCGTAATTTTAGTTAACCTTTTGTAATGTACTAAATCTCAATAAAGTTGAAAGGTTTTATAACGATATTTTTGCTTAGTAGTTACGTTCGCCAAATATAGCCCGACCCACTCTCAGCATAGTAGAACCCTCCTGAATAGCAATTTCCATATCGTTTGTCATCCCCATAGAAAGTTCATCGAGCTGTACATTTTCTGATTCATAACCTCGATGTTCATCTCGTATATCTTTAAGCATCTTAAACTCGGGACGGATTTTTTCGACTTCTTCGGGATCTACAAACGTTGCCATCCCCATAAGTCCGCGCACTCGCACGTGGTCAAGGCCTTGAGCATATTCAAGGATCTCTTTTAAGTCTTCAGGCTCACAGCCACTTTTTTGGTCTTCTCCGCTGATATTAATCTGTATCAACGTGTTGATAACGCGATCAATACGGGAAGCCCGTTTTTCTATTTCGCGCAGGTATTTGCTCTTTTCGATGGAGTGAATCCAGTTTACCCGCTCTACCATATATTTTATTTTGTTGGTTTGCAGATTACCAACCATGTGCCACTGGACTTCTTCATTCTCATATTCATCCATTTTGTCCTGCAATTCTTTTGCCCGGTTTTCACCAAAATGAATTTGTCCGCAGCCATAAGCTGTTTTAATATCCTCAAGTGGCTTCATTTTACTGACAGCAACAAGCGTTATTTTATCTGCATCTCTTCCCGTGCCTTCGCAAGCCTGGGCTATTCTATTTTGTAGTTCTTTAATATTATGACAAATATCTTCGGGCATAACTTTCCAATTTTCAGGGATGTTTTAATTAAACTATATGTTCATATTGATTGATCAACAACCAAGAATCACTTTAAAAATAAGCTTTTAAGAAAGGTATTAAAATGGTATTTTGTGAGTCTGAATTAAAGAATCGAAGGTAAATTGATAGTTCACACACTGAGTATTTTTTATTTCGACTCTGATATATTTTTCCATCGCCTCAGGTGCTGTAGAACCGCAACTTTAAAGCACGGAGGCCGATAGCCCAAATGAATATTCAGGTTCGGCATATATCCACCTTCCTAAATCAATGGGCTCCGCCCAGCACAAAACTCGACTACGATAATGTAGGTTTGCTTGTCGGCGATCCGCAGCAGAAAGTTACGAGAGCGCTTACCTGTCTCGATGTCACCTTAGATGTTGTTGATGAAGCGATCGAAAACGGCTGCGACCTGATTGTCGCACACCATCCCCTCATTTTCAAAAGTATTGATCGGATAAACCCGACCAATGAGCAGGGTAAAATCATCTTTAAGCTTATTAAAAACGATATAGGATTGATTGCCGCCCATACTAATCTCGATGCGGCTCTTGATGGGGTATCTTTTGTGCTGGCTAAAGAGCTGGGACTCGAAAATCTGAAGTTTCTCGATAACAGCTACAACATTAGCCGAAAAATTGTGTTGACCACCGGTCACTCTGAAAGTGATTCCGTGCTTAAATTATTGAACTACTATTCCGCTGAGGAGGCTCATTACTATAAGGTAGAGGGCAAAAAGGATGATCAATATAAGTATGAAGCTATTATTGATGAACACCATGTTGCTGATTTAGAGAAAGAGCTCGAAAAGAACGGGCTGTTGCGTCACGGCAATTTTCAAGTGATGGATGTGGCCAGTCCCTCCAAAAATGTAGGTATGGGAGTCGTTGGCTTTTATCGCGATAAAGGATTAACCCAGCAGCAATTTTTGAATACGGTAGCTGAGGCCCTCGATGTAAAAGCCGTTCGATTTTCGGGATCCGTTGACCGCATTAAAAAAGTAGCAGTTTGTGGCGGCGCGGGTGTTTCACTTACCGGTAATGCTATCAGCGAAGGGGCCCAAGCATTTGTTACCGCCGATATTAAATATCACGATTATTTTACTGATACAGAGAATTTTTTACTGGTCGATGTAGGCCATTACGAAAGCGAAGTGCCGGTGGTGACGGCGCTTCAGCAAGAACTTACCGAGGCGTTTGAGGAGCTGGAAGTTCTTGAAACCGAAGTAATAACCAATCCAATGCAGGTGTATTTGCCTGATGCTAAACAAAATCCGCAGGAATAAACGACGTAATCTAATTTATGGAAGAAGTACTACAACAATTAGCAAATCTTCAATATATCGACAGCAGAATAGACGAGCTTAAACAGCTGCGTGGTGATCTGCCGGAAGAGATTCTGGATATTGAAACCGACATCAACCGCCTGGAAGCCAAAATCAGTCGTCTTGAGGAAGAGAAGAAAGAACTGAAGGTGGAAAGAGATAACCTTGAGCTCGAGATCAAGGATGCTGAAAACAAGATGGAGAAATATGAAGAACAGCAGATGTCGGTGCGTAACAATCGCGAATACGATGCGCTGACTAAAGAGATTGAATCTCAAAAGCAGGTGATCGAAAACTCAGAATCTCGGTTAGAAGAGATCGAAAAGCGTCTTGAAGAAGTTGATCCTGAGATGGAAGAGCTTCAAGAAAAACTTGACGATGTTGAAGAGTTGCACGAAGAGAAAAAAGAGAACCTTGAGGAGGTAAAGAAGAATACCCAGAAAGAGGAAGATATGCTTTTGGACAAGCGCGAAGAGGTTGAGGAAAACATTGATGAGCGCTACCTGAAAAGCTATAAACGCCTTCGTAACGGACTTTCAAACGGTCTGGCGGTTGTACCGATGGAGCGTGGTGCGGCACTGGGCATGGCATTGCCTCCGCAGACACAAGTAGAAGTTCGCAAAAAGAATAAAATTATTATCGATGAAAACAGTGGACGTATTGTTGTTCATCCGTCCTTTTTCGAAAATGCCAAAGAGGAGCTCACGCTGTAGAACGTTTTTTGTTGGCTGACTGTTAATTAAGATGTACAACACTATTACAATGTTGTGCATCTTTTTCGTTTATAAGTAGATATTACTGTTCTTTAAAATTAAGGAACTTTTGGGATGATCGGGCAATCGCCTCCCGATACGTCGGGAAGAGGAAAGTCCGAACACCAGCGAGCACCGTACTTCCTAACAGGAAGATCCCGAACTTTCGGGATAGCAAGTGCCACAGAAAACAAACTACCTTCGAGCAATCGGGGGCAAAGGTGAAAAGGTGAGGTAAGAGCTCACCGCTCCGGTGGTAACATTCGGAGGCAGGGCAAACTCTTACGGGGTGCAAGCTCATGCAGGCTGTGCGTCGCTCGTCGCCATACAGCCGGGTAGAGTGCTCGAGCCTCAAAGTGATTTGGGGACCAGATAAATGATTGCCATCCCGATACAGTCGGGATACAGAATTCGGCTTACAGATCATCCCGCGAAACTACATCAAAAGGTCGTCCGAACAGGGCGGCCTTTTGTCTTTTAGGCTGTTAGTTAAGTTTTTGACCAAATTCGGGTATTCAGGTTAAAGTCTTCGACAATACCTAGCAGAAAGTTGATATCCTGGAAGTAAGTAAAGATCTCTTCATTGTTCAGTATGTTACTAAGATCAGGTTCCTGGCGCAGACTTTCGCTTAAAATATCAGGATCGAAAAGGTCTTTTTTGTAAGGGATGGTCAAGTGCATACTAGAGTTTTTAAAACAGAAGAAAAGCTTTTTGTTCGTTCGGTTAGAAAATTGTTTGATTCGCTCCATCATCGTTGTAGATAAAATATATCGGGCTTCTTGCTGGTCGGTACTGTAAAAATTATAGGTTGATTCCAATACCGGATCCTCCAAGTGAACTTGTTCAAAACTGTCATCAAGGCGCTTATTTACTTTATATGGCTCGGCCGTTTCCTCATTGTGGTGATCGTTCCAGGTAAATTCAGTTGGACGTATGAGAACGTTAGCCTGAAAACTTTTGTGGAAATCAGCGACAAAGTAAATGCCCCGGTAAAATTCGCTGATCTCATGTCTCATCTTTGCAAGCATGGATCGGGACATTTTCTGAAACCCTTTTTGTTCGTTGCTGATCTGATAAACTTTCCTTTCTTCAACCATAGAAGCTGAAGCAATTATTTCACAAAAGGATATATCAGTATCTCCAACTGTGCCAGAAACGTAGTCTTCGGATTTCACCCCTTTGGCTTTTCGCGGTAGTATGAAACTATCATTAAGTTTTTCTTTGGCCAATCCTTCAGTTGGATTATAACTGAATTGATTCCCCAAAAAGCGAATAATACTGCCCATTATCTGTTGTTTGAATGCAGTTTTAAACTGGGCTTTTTCTTGAAAATTATTTTGCAGAATACCTCTGGACACGATATGACTTGTGAGAACGCCTATTATAGTCCAGAAAAAAGGGAAGCTGCCCTTACTAATCCACAGCAATCCAACAATGGGTATACCAAATATCATAAAGAGGATCGCTGCGATAATAAGAGTGGAAAGATCTATTTTGAGAAAATCTTTTATCTCAAGTCTGGTAAATATATTCGGGTTATCTTTCCGGAGTTTTTTAACGTTCTCTTGTAGTTCTTCCCGATAGAATTGCTTGAACTCATCCAACGACTTCATCTCGAGCAAACTTTTTGAACAAATTAATTGTCAAGGAGGGAGCCAACATCCGGTGTTTTATGTTCATGAACTTCGGCGTTAAACATCTCTCTGGAGCTAAAGTCAAATAGTGCCGCAATTACATTACCCGGAAATGTTTCAATGCTATCGTTAAACTGCTTTACGGCCGAGTTGAAAAATCGCCGGGAGGCTGAGAGCTGCTCTTCGACTTCATTGAGTGATTGCTGTAGCTGAATAAAGTTTTCGCTGGCTTTTAAATCCGGATAGTCTTCGACTTGCACCATCAGCTTATCAAGTGCCTGGGTCATCTGACTTTCGATTTCTTCTTGTTTTTTTGTGGAGAGATCATCCGACCGGGCCATATTTCGGAGTTCTACAATTTGTTGCAACGTATCACTCTCATAATCCATGTATTGTTTTACCGAGGAAATAAGATTGGGTATGAGGTCATGCCGTTTTTTAAGGTTGGCCTCTATGCTGCCATATGCATTGTCAATTTCATTTTCACGGCGAACAATGCGGTTGTACAATGCTACAAGATATCCTGTGCCGATAATGAAAATCGCAAGAGCTATAATCACTGCTATTGTTGCTATTAACATAAAGTGGTTTCCCGTTTGTATTAATAGTTAGCATGTTTTATAGCCCTGGTCTGAAATATTAATACTCAACAAAATTAAACGTAATTTTTGTATTAATTGAGGAAAGTTCAAATACCGGGTTGTTATGCCGGATGAAAACAAAGGAAGTAAAAAGAATTTTCCAGAGGCTATTCTATCAGAAAGATAAAATGCGTAATATTTTTCAGCCGGTGACTATAAACTAAGAGTAGGGGTCATTTAACCGGACAACATCAATTAAAAGGAGTGAGAGATATGAAAGCATTAATAGGTTATGCAGGTGTGCTGCTGTGTAGTTTTGGTAGTAGGATGTACAGTAAAAGCTGAGAGAGAAGATTCAGTAATGCCACACGTTAAATGGGATAACCCAATAGAGGCTGGTAAATACCTAGTAACTGTTACGGGATGTAACGATTGTCACACCGATGGTTATCTGATGACCGGAGGAAATATACCTGAAGAGAATTGGCTGATGGGATCTGCGCTGGGATGGCAAGGTCCGTGGGGTACAACCTATCCCACAAATTTACGTTTACGTGTTCAGGAGTGGGATGAGCAAACTTGGGTAAATACGTTGAAGAATCGCAAAGATTTACCGCCTATGCCGTGGATGAATGTGAATAAGATGAGCGAGAAGGATATGCGGTCTGTTTATGCGTATGTAAGGTCACTCGGTCCTAAGGGTGAGCACGTTCCCAACGCTGTTGCTCCGGGCGTTGAGCCCAAAACCCCATATTTATCGATGTTTCCGCAAAACATGCCTGTGGCTATAGATTAATTTATTTAAGGATAGTTGGGAACGGGTTTGTCTATCAAACGCTAAAGAACAATTCGAAGCTGAGTACTGGTATCAATATTTGAAATAAGCCGCAGGATCTTGTTGATAAAAATCCTTGAGCTGGTTGTACAGTTTTGGATGTTTGCTTTTTAGCTCTTTTGGTTTTTCGAAAAACAGTTCTGTAACTACGGCAAAAAATTCAGCGGGATTCGTGGCACCATATTCATCAATAAGGGTCTGCTGGTTTTGTTCGATGGATTTGAGAAATTGTTGGTATTCGCTACCTATGATTCGGGCCCAGGATAAAAAATGAGATTCCTCATAGTCCTGCTCGATCTGATCGGTTGCTCCGTATTCGTAATCGAGTTGATGGGCAAATTCGTGGAATACGAGGTTTTCGCCGTCGCGGATGTCGGAGGCCCCTTGCTGAACTTCATTCCAGGCTAAAATAACATAGCCATGCGACCACGCTTCGCCGTGACGTTGCTCAAACCCCTCCTCTACAAAAATGCCATTATTTCGCTGTTTTACTTTGGCTACATATGTTTTGGGATATACAAGAACCGACCGTAAATCCTCATAAAAGTAGGAGAGATCTTCTGTTCCCAGCAGAAGTATGGAGGCTTGGGCAGCGATGCTGACTCGAATATCGTCTGTAATTTCAAGGCCGGCACACCCTTCAAAACGTTTCTCGTCCAGGAAAATTTGCGTTAACCCAACCAGCTTTTTCTGTAGATGAGCCGGTAAATGTTGGTAGTAGGGAACGTTTTTTTTTAGGCTTATAAGCTGGTCATCAGAAAAGCTTTTATTGAGCAGACGTTTTCGCCGCCACTTTTTAAACCCGAACATGGCATTTCCGGTTACATATTAACTTTGTAAGTACCTTTGTACTTACGTTCCAGCTCGCGCCTGGTATCGCGTTCTTTAATATCTTCGCGCTTATCGTGTTTTTGTTTACCACGCGCAATACCGAGCAGAATTTTGGCGTACCCTTTTTTAAAATAAAGCTTAAGTGGTACAATAGTGTATCCTTTTTGAGAAACTGCTTTATCGAGATCGGCAATTTCTCGTTTGTTCAGCAGTAGCTTGCGTTCACGCCGCTCATCATGATTGGTGTACGAAGCCTCTTTATATGGTTTGATATACATGTCTCGCAGCCAGACCTCTCCATCTTGTAAATAGGCAAATGATTCACTGAGGCTGGCATTACCATCACGGAGTGATTTTACCTCACTACCTCGCAAAACAATACCGGCTTCGTAGGTTTCCTCGATATGATAATCGTGCCGTGCCTTACGGTTTTTTATAGTTGGATTGGAGTTTTTGGACATGTTTTGGTTTGATTGATCTGCTTTTATTGAGAAAAGCTTATTTAATAAAATATAAGCTTTAGCTGGGTCGTGTAAAAAGGCAAATGGCAAAAGTGAAGCGAAAGGTTATTTCTGTTTTATCGGCCATTTTCTGCCTGCCTTTAGTTAATAATCAAAACCTAACTCATTAAGCTCACTGACGATATCTTCTCCAGGCGATTTGTCGGGCATAGTGTTGTAAATACCCATAATTTGCTGGATCTCTTTTCGTGCTTTTTCGTTATCAGGATTTAATTTGAGCACCTCTATAAACTGTTCCAGCGCAGAAGTCATTCGGTCGCGCATGGTACTGTCTTCAGGTCCCCGATACTCGAGATAAAGCCCATAATTGAGATAAGTCTTTTCTTTGAGTGTAGGAAGATCTGCTTCTGTTTGTTCGGAATCAGCATTTTCTAAGATATCTAAAGCTTGGGTATAATTGTCCTCGGCAATAAGTTGGTTTACCCGATCAGATATATTTTCAGGAGTTTCGTTGGAGCATGAAATAAAAAGTAAGGCAATGATTGAGAGAAATAGGTAACGCATCAAAATAGAGAAGTTAGGTTTTGCGGTTAAAGCGACTAAAGATAACGATTTTTAAATTAAATAAAGTGGGTTGGGGCTGATGCAGAGAATGAAAATAGCCATACTGAGCCATCCCAGGAATTTTCGGGTGGGATCAAGCTCGCGTTCTCTAAGTGCCGGCGGATGTTCAATCCCAACAAAATAGGCAATGAAGAATGACCAAACGACCCAAATTAGTGAGCCGGATGTGGTGATATTACCCACAATAAAGAATAGGTAAAATGCGGTGGCCGCTAATGAGATGATCCAGACAGGTAAAATCCAGTCGATATCATCCCGAAAGGCTTTGCGGAGCAGCATCATTAACACGCCGCCCCAAATTACCCAGCTTAATAAGCCATAGCTGTAATCAAATTCGCCAAGAGATAGATGGATGAACGGAATGGCTTCGATTCCGCCAAGAGTAATGAGCACAGCAAAAAAGATGCGTGCTACGGTTTTGTGTTTTTCAAATCCGATTAGCGAGTATAAAATATGTCCGCCGTCGAGCTGACCAATGGGTGTCAGATTAAGTGCTGTAAAGAAGAGTCCCAGCCATCCCGCAAATAGGAAGGGGTAGTGATACATTTCCCACATGGGCGGTACGTTCTCAAAAAAAGAAGCCAGGAAGCTATAGAGCAGGGTGTCGCCGACAATTAAAACATTACCGTTTGTTTCTTGGGGCGGGTTTTCGGGAAAGATCCCGTATTGTGCGACGTATTCCTTGACGGCTTCGTGTCCCGCGAAATTCTGTATAAATGCGGGATCGGGCAGGGTCGAAAATCCATAGAGTAAAACGCCCAGTGAGACGACGAAACCAGCCAGTGGTCCGGCGGCTCCCACATCAAACATTTTATAGGTGTCGTTTATTTTTTGTTTGATGCGGATTACGGCCCCTACCGTGCCGATACCCAGTGGAATAGGAATAAAATAGGGCAGCGTTACTTTAATATGATGATAGAGCGCGGCAAAATAGTGACCAAATTCGTGCACGCCCAAAAATCCCAAAAGGAGTCCGGCGAAAAGAAGGCCGCGATAAAAATCGGACATGGAGGGCAATGCTAAAGGAAACAATGAGGGTTCGAAACCTACAAAGCCGGCTCCGGCCAGCGAAACTGTAAGAACAGTAATTAAAAATAAAGCTAGGTGCTTAATTACCGTTTGGGGATCAAGATCGCGCTGCATGGTTTCCCAAATGGTAGGGTTTGCAGTAAAGTCGCTGATTTGAAATCTGGTTGTCTCGGTGGTGGGTTTGTTATCCAAAGGTGCTGCTGTGTTTTAGGATTTTCTTGCTAAGGGCATAGTCATGCATCGAGCGCCGCCGCGACCGCGACAGAGTTCGTGCCCTAAAAAGCTGATGGCAATTTTTTTGTCTGTAGGATTAAATGGAGCGTCGCTGTATTCCTCAATGAATTCATATTGATTCATGAGTTGATAACCATGTTCCTTCAACTCATTAAAGGTATTTGTGTTTCGTTCGTAGCCTATAATAACTCCGGGCGCTATTGCAAAAACGTTGGCACCGTCGGTCCATTGTTCGCGAAATTGATTGGTGCGGTGGGACCCTCCGCAATTGATAAACGTCAAGTCGCGATCCAACAGTTCCTCAAGGGCTATTTGTAAAGAAGGTTTTGATTCCGAAATGATCGCTCCGTTTTGTGATCGAAGGGCAACCACGTTGTTACTGCGCTCGGTGATTGCCGGCGGAAAGGCTACGCATTCGGTTTCGCTGGCAAAGGTAAAAATGGTATCCAGATGCATAGAGGAACGTTGTTTGGGGATATCGACAGCAAGAACATGTTCAACGCCTTGCTCCAATAAACCTTCGGTGGCATTCATTAACCCACTGAATGAAGTCCGCTCACTCATACCTATAAGCACGACCTTATCAGAGGCAACAAGCACATCGCCTCCCTCAATGGATTCTTGGTCCGAAATTTTTATCGTATTCTCTTTAATATCATCAAATAGCGGATGAAATCTGATAAGTGTCTCCATAAGCACTGCTTCCCGAAATCGGGCTTTTTTGGCAGGGCGTGACAATAGAATACTTTCGTTGACGACAGCAGCCAGATCCCGGGTAAACAAGAGGTTGGGTGTGGGATGCATATTATAATCAGAAATGGAAGGTGTTGCACCGTCAATCACAAAGCGCAGCAGTTCATCACCCGAAAGATTATGCAAATCTTGCTCAATAGCTTTCAGATTTTCTTCTGGTAGTCGGTCGATCAGCTGCTCAATAAAATGTCCTTGTGCATCCTCGGTATTTAGGGCTTCGCCAAACAGATCCGTAATTTCATGGATTTCTCCATCCTCGGGCATGGCGGCTTTAAAGACTTTGAGCATGTCCAGATGTTCTTGACGGGCGTCATTTTCAAAAATGATATCATCAAAAAGGAGCTCGTCTTTGAGCTCAGGGTTAACTAGCGAGACCTCTTTGCCGGGAGTATGGACAATGACGCTTTGTAATAATCCGGTTTCGGATGTAACGGATAGCTTCATGGATATTGTTATTAAATAGATTAAAAAAATTGGCCGATAAGCTTATTACACAAGGCCAAATATACGTTTTGAACAGGCAATATTTAAATTGAGATTTAGGTAGATACTTCGAAAACTTTTTCTCTATTTTATTTGCACGATTTAATGGTTAAAGCTGTTTCAAAAAGTAAACAGATGGAAAAAAGAATTTATCCCCTAAAATAATGTCAGTTAAGAAGTCAGAAATAGAATCGCTTGTTTATCTTTTGGATGACCCCGATCCATTTGTGAAATCACAGGTCCGTAACCGTTTGTTTGAACTTGGTGAAACAGCGGTGCCGCTGCTCGATCAGCAGAAAAGTGAAACCAATGATGCGGAATCGCGGGAGCTTATCAATGAAATAATTCAGCATATTACCTTCGGGAGTGTTGAGCAGGATTTTATGGATGTGCTCGAAGGCGGGCTATCGAGTTTGGAGCAACTGGAAAATGCCGTATTTATTTTATCACGATTTGATAACCCCACACTGCGCGAAAGGGAGTACAAGAAAAAGCTTGATCGTTTTACTGAGATGATTGCTGATGATGTCCGGTATTCGCTTAGTGAGACACAGAAAATGCACAAGGTTCTTAGTTTGGTATTTGAGGATCTGGAATTCAGCGGAAGCACGAGCGACTATTATAATCCCCACAATTCATACTTGAATCGTGTGATCGACCGCCGGGAGGGATTACCTATTTCGCTGGCTCTAATTGTGCTGTTTATTGGACGCCGTCTGGATCTTCCGTTTTATGGGATTAATATGCCGATTCATTTTATGATGAAGTACAAAACGGCAAACGAAGAGATCTTGATTGATCCTTTTGACCACGGAAAAGTGGTAACCTATGATCAATGTTATTACTTTTTGAAGCAGAACGGTGTAGAACCCAGGAGCGAACATTTTAAGAACAGCAGTGAAGAAGATATCCTCGCTCGATGTATTCGGAATCTCATCAACAGCTATGAAAAAAGAGATAAACTGGATACCGTAGAAAGCTTAAAGAAATTATTGAATACCGTTGAAATCATGGTTCGTTGATAAAACTTTTACGAATTTAACCGTAATAATATTTTGAACTCTATACATAATTAGTCATTTTACAAGGCGCCTTTTTAGGCGTCTCTCTTGATGAATAGTGGAGGCCCTACCTTGATCGGTGGGGTCTTTCTTTTTTTAACCCTTTCTTTTCGCTTAGAAGCAATTTTTGTTTAGAGTTTAAACCCAAACGCATCTTTCTCTTCGTTGGCAAACTCAAAAGGATTGATTTGTTCTGCCAGATCGTAAAATGAGATTGCCTCTTCCTTGTTGCCGCTAAATTTGTGGATATCCCCGGCCAGTTTATAGAGCATTGGATTTGCTGGAGCGTGATCCATTAGTTCTTTTAGCATGGGTATAGCCCCGTCGAGGTCTTTGTTCTCAACAAGGATAGCTAAACGATACAACTCGGCACGCAGCGATTCATTTTGTGGTTTAAGTTGATTGAGGTAGTGCGTACAGCGCGAGTAAATATTGCGGTTGAAATAAAATCGCACCAGTTGATAAATGAGGGATGCAGGGATATCAACATTGTTGAGTTTGTCTTCGAGACGACGCATAATTTCACGCTCTTCCATCACCATAAACAGATGCACAAGCTTACAGAGTGTTTCCTCATCGTGTTGGGTGTTTAAAATTTCTGTTTTCAGCTCATCGGTAAAAAGCTGATCAAACTGTTGCTGAACTTTGGGTTCGGGAAATAACGGGTTTACCAGATCGTCGAGGGCCAACAGCTGATCGAATGTGCTGAGTGATTTTAGTTCATCCTCGGAAAAGACTTCGATATTCCACTTTTCATTAAAGTAGGATACGTTTTTCCAGTACTGTTCGCTTTCTGTATCCAGATCCAATGAAAATGTGGTAGTGCCGAAATGGTGTTTAACCTGCACATGTGGAGCAATACCGACTCTGAAGTCTTTGGCCCGTGCCTGAAAACAAAGATCAATATCCTCAAAAAATGCCAGCTGGAAGGCCTCATCCATTTTTAAGTTTGCATCGGCTCGCAGCATCATACAAAAGCTATCAAGGTATTCGGCTCGAATAAGATCAGGATCACCTTCTTGAACGTTCTGGGTTGACTGATCAGGATTGAGGGTTTTGTTTGTTGTGGGACCGATAACAGCATATTTGGGATGAGACTCCATCAAGTCCTGAAGCTGAGTAATGGCGTCATCAACAAACTCAATGTCATTGTGGATGATACAAGCATAATCCCCGTTCACCATCTCTATAGCTTGATTCACAGATGCGGCAAAACCGGCATTCTTTTGATTAGTAATTACCCGGCAATTCAAAAAGTTCCTTTCTTTGAGTTCATCCAAATAGTCATGGGTGTTATCAAGACTGGCATTATCAATAACAATGAGCTCGAGTTGGGACGTATCGCAATGTTCCGAAACCGAAAGCAGGCAGTGTTCAAGGGCGGGTTTACCGTATGTAGTGGTTGGAATAATCAGACTTACAGTTACATCTTCGGGATCAGGTGGATTATGTGTTTTAGGGGCTGTTTGTTGTTGCTGTATCTCCTGTTCTTGGTCTTTTTGAGATTTTGAAACCTGGTGTTTGAGCTCCGATGCCTCTACATAACGGCGCTTTTTTTCGAGGATTTCAATTTTGAGATTGCGCGCCCCACTGTGATTTGGATTATTTTCCAGCACCTCCTCAATTAGCTCCAGTGCTGAATTAAATCGGCCATCCTGTTTCACTTGCACTGCTTCGTTAAGCAGGTCGTTGTCGTACGATTTTTTTGATTTGGCAGGTAGCTTTTGAAGGGTTTCAAGAATCGTTTCCCGCATTTGTCCGCCGTAATCAGCTCGGCGAAGCAGGGTTAGTAACAGCTCTTGACGAAGATTGAAGTCGGGTTCGGGGGCTTCAAAAAGGCTGCTTGGGGTGAACCAGCTTTTTGTACTTTTAACTGATGAAATATCCCCGAGCCGGGCCGCCAGCTCAAGTCCGTGAAATTCCCTTAAATAGGGGTTAAAGAACCTGTTAGCAGTTGAAAGGGCTGATAAATCCCAGATAAAGGAACCGTTTTGTGGCCAGTTCTTTTGCCGAATAAGGTCAACCCACTCTTTGTAACTGGTGGGCAGCGTTTGGTTTTGAAGCGCCAGAACACTATCGGTTGATTCGGTAAGCTGCTCCAGTCGGAGACTTAATTGTTCGGTATCAATTTTAGAAATAGTCTGTGGTGCCCAGAAAAGTCGTCCGTTCCGTTGCGATAAGATTTCATTTAGAGAGTTACCTAATCCCGCCGGTTTTTTATGGGTAAAATAGAAGGTTTGTTCGTGTTGGTAGTAGTCCAGGACTGACTGAATAACTTCATCACTTTTGTCGGTAGATCCGTCATCAACAACAAAAAGTTCATAGGGAATGCCCGAAATTTCATAGAGTGATGTCAGGGTGGACTCAATAACATCCCGATGATTTTGCACTACGATAGATACCGTAAGCAGCGGCTTTTTTGGCATAATTATGCAACCCGAAATTGATTATTAATTCGCTGAAATATACGAGGTGAGAGATAAAAGGCGAAAAGTATTCATCGTCGAATGTACGTCAGAAATACAAAAGTTTGAGATACGGCTCAATTTACTGGATATATTTTTTTATACTGAATTTTGTAAAAATAAATACAATCCAAGGTTGGTTCATATGAATACTCTTAAAAAACAATTACTTATAATACTAACTATTGTAGTAATAGTCTTTTTACAAGGTTGTGGGTCGCTGGAGACCACCTCGGGAGATCGATCTATTACTTATGATCATGGTTTTAACACGATGATCAAAACAGTAGAACAGGCAATTAAAAGCAGTTCACTTGATATAAGTTTTACCCAAGAGTCGGATAATGGAAATAAATATACCCTCCTTTTTAATTCTCAGGTAGCTGTTTATAACCAGTCGGTTCAGCAAGATCAGGGAAAAGTTGTTGTGGAACGTGTGGGAGATAAACAAACCAAAGTGATTATTACAAATCCTGAATACCATTTTTCTATCCCTTCCCACCAACGAAAAGAATATGATAGACAATTAAAGAATCGCATTGATGATATCTTGGATAATTAATCTTGGAACTGACAAGATAATTCGATGTTCATTTGCTGACAATTGTTTGTAACAAATAGGTTCTCAGAAACTCCTGTTTAACTTAGTGGCTTATAGGAGAAGTATATTTGGCATACTGGGTTAATAATATTGAAAGTGAAAACAGTTTAGGGCTTAATAATGGCCATCGAGAATAGTTCGCGCATTTCCAGTGAGGGAATGGATAAAAAAATTGAGAAAATCACCTGGAATAAGAAGCAGCTGGGAATGCTTGTCGGTGGAATGGCTATTATTGCGATTTTTATATATAGCTTTGTTTTTATGGATACACGGTCCACCCTAAATGTGGATCGGGAAATCATAAATATTAGTACGGTTAAGCAAGAATCCTTTCAAGAGTTTATTCAGGTTACGGGTACGGTTCAACCCATCGAGACAATGTATTTGGACGCGGTAGAAGGTGGAGTAGTTGATGAGATTTATAAAGAGTCTGGAGCAATGGTAGAACGGGGAGACACGATTGTTGCCCTTTCTAATTCTGATTTGCGTCTTAACGTTTTGCAACAAACCTCCGCTATTTATGACCAGATCAACCAAACGCGAAATTCTCGTCTGAATATTGAAAAAAATACGCTGAGTCTGAAAGAGCGGTTAGCGGAGGCAAAAAATCAGTTGGAAATAACGAAATCGAATTATGAGCGCGAGAAGAAGTTATTTGACCAAAACCTTATTGCCGAGCAGCAGTTTTTGGAAACGCAAGAGAACTATGAATATCAGCAAAAGCGGTACGATTTAATTTATGAATCCTTTAAACAGGATTCTATAAAGTCGAGTCAACAGCTTCACCAGATCGATCAGTCGCTGGAACGAATGTGGACGAGCTTGGGAGCGGTGCAAAATATTTTAGATCGCTTGGTGGTAATGGCTCCCATATCGGGACAACTGTCTACTATCGAGCTTAATCCGGGGCAATCCATCTCATCCAGCGAGCGCATTGGTCAGGTCGATATTTTGGACAACTATAAGGTTCGCGTGCAAATAGATGAGTATCACCTTTCCAGGATTACCCAGGGATTAAAAGGTACATTCGATTACAACGGACAAACCCACCAGCTGGAAATTACCAAGGTATATCCGGTTGTGGAAAATGGTCAATTTAAGGTGGATATGGAATTTACCGAGCAGGTTCCCAGTGATCTTACTCGTGGACAGACGCTTCGCATTCAGCTTATGCTGGGTGAATCAGGATCGACATTGGTATTAGCCAGGGGTGGATTTTATCAAAAGACCGGTGGTAATTGGATATATAAAATTACAGAAGATGGTGATAGAGCAGTGAGGCATGACATTCGGTTGGGGCGACAAAACCCTAATTATTTTGAAGTACTTTCCGGGCTTGACGAGGGAGATCAAGTGATAGTTTCTGATTACGGTTCTTTTGGCGAAAATGAGGTACTAAACATAGAGTAACCTCTAATACTTGAAAACATTAATGCGTTAGACTATGATCAAGACAAATAATCTTAAAAAGATATATACAACTGATGAGGTTGAAACGACAGCACTTAACGGCATAGATTTGGAAATTAGAAAAGGGGAGTTTTGTGCTATTATGGGGCCATCAGGATGCGGAAAATCGACCCTGCTAAACATTGTGGGATTGCTAGATAATCCCACAGAGGGTACCTATCAGTTTTTGAATTATGAAGTCTCCGGCAAATCGGAGCGCGAACGAGCCAGACTGCGTAAAGGTAATATCGGATTTGTATTTCAGAGCTTTAATCTAATTGACGAGCTTACCGTTTTCGAAAATGTTGAGCTTCCATTGCTGTATCTGGGAATGCCCGGGGAGGAGCGCAAAGAAAAGGCAGAAACTGCTATCGATCGCATGAATATGATGCATCGTCGTAATCATTTCCCCCAACAGCTTTCCGGCGGACAGCAACAGCGCGTAGCTATAGCCCGTGCCGTTGTGGCGAATGCTAAATTAATTCTTGCCGATGAGCCTACCGGTAATCTGGATTCCGATCACGGTAATGAAGTGATGAAACTATTGGCAGAGCTTAACGATCAGGGGACGACAATTGTAATGGTGACCCACTCACCACACGACGCTGGTTATGCCGAGCGAACGATAAATCTCTTTGATGGACAAATAGTAAAAGAGGAAGTCGAAGAAGGGTTTCACGTGTAGCTCAAAAAATGATCCGGCATCTTTATTTATCTCACAATTGGAACCTTATGATCATATTTATCCTTCAATAATTTGATGCATAAGTGCAGGAAGACAAAACAAATTATTGAGATTGTGAGAGGATTAGCAAGTTTTATCAAGTGGGGTGGGTATAGCCTGCTCTTAATTTTTTTGATGGGCATTTATAATGCTGATGCACGCTCGGTATCTGTGGCAGATTCAGTATCCCTTCAGCAAATCCAGCACAGTGCTTCCTCCATTAACTCTGTTACCAGCTTGTTGATTGAGCAAGACGACAAGCAATTAGCAGAATTCTATTTTAACGGGATGGAAGAAGGCGAGCCGACAAATATTAAATCTGCATCAAAAAGCATTATTTCGCTGTTGGTGGGGATCGCGGTTGAGGAAGGGTATATAAAAAATGTCAACCAGCCGATAAGACCCTACTTCGAAGATTATTTTAATGCCAATCCCGATTCTGTAAAGGAGACGATCACTATTAAAGATTTGCTAACGATGCGATCGGGACTTGAAACCACAAGCTTTCATAACTACGGGCGTTGGGTAGTAAGTGATAACTGGATCGAGTTCGCTTTGGATCAGCCGATGGAAAAGCAACCTAGCGGTGATATGACTTACAGTACTGGAACTTCACATCTGTTATCGGTAATCATAAGTAAGGCTACAGGGATGAGCACCCGATTTTTTGCCGAAGAAAATCTGTTTCATCCCCTTGATATAAATTTGGGTGGATGGGATCGCGACCCACAGGGATATTATATGGGCGGTAATAACATGGCGTTGCCTCCTGAGGATATGATCAAAATTGGCCAAATGATGTTAGGTGGAGGGGTTTATGATGGTCAAAGAATCGTTTCTAAAGATTGGATTATCGATTCTTTTAAAACCTATACCCGCAGCAACTTTAATCCCTATGATTATGGATATATGTGGTGGAATAAACCGATTGGCAATTATAAAGTTTATTTTGCCTGGGGATTTGGCGGACAATATATTTTTATGATTCCTGAACTTGACGCCACTATTGTATTAACCGGGGCACTGGATAATGCAACCCAATCCCGCAGTTATAAAGAGCCGGTTTTTGACCTGTTGGCCGAACAAATTATTCCCTACCTGCAATATTCAAAAGAATAATTAATAAAAATTGCCTTAATGTGAGGTTAATTTTGTAACAAACAGGGACGTTTTAGCTCTTCTATTCTGTGGATGATAATATTCTTGAGAGACAATTGAGTTGTAGATATATAATAGGTATATGATTAAAAATTATTTGAAGGTTGCTCTTCGTAATTTGGGCAAGCGAAAAGGGTTTACTTTAATTAATGTATTAGGATTGGCAATAGGCATTGCCAGCTGTTTGCTTATTGCAGCCTATGTGTTACATGAGGTTAGTTACGATCAGTTTCATGAAAAATCTGATCGCATATATCGTGTAACGCAAACAACGCAAACTTCATCTAAGAACGAATCAGGCGCAACAACCCCCTTTCCCGTAGCTCCAACATTGCAGAATGATTTCTCGGGTCAAATAGAAAAAACGGTTCGCTTTTTTGATATGCAGGAAGAAGTGCGAACTATTATGAATGCGCAGAACGAAGAATCATTCCGTGTTGATCACTTCTATGTAGTAGATTCTACTTTCTTTGATGTTTTTTCTGCTGATCTTGTCCGCGGGAATCCGCAAACGGCGCTCGATGATCCGATGTCGGCGGTCATCACAGAAGAGCAGGCCCGCCGATTTTTTGGGGATGAGAATCCCATCGGCAAACAGCTGACTTTTAAAGGTGTCGAAGACTTTACGGTGACCGGAGTAATGAGAGCCCTACCCAAAACCTCTCACTTTCAGGTTGATGTGTTGGTGTCGTTTAACAGCTTGCCCGAGTTATATGGATCTCGTGAATTTTTGGAGCGCTGGTTCTGGAATCCCTGTTGGACATATGTGCTCCTTAAAGACGGGGTTACACCACAAGAATTGGAATCGCAACTCCCTGGTTTTGTAGATAAAAACTATGCTGATCGTGAAGAAGGAGAAACAATTACGTTGAGTTTACAATCGCTCACTGATATCCACCTGTATTCCAATCTGGACCAAGAGATGGAAGCCAACGGTTCTATTTTTTATGTGTATCTGTTTACGGTGGTAGCTGTGCTGATCTTGATTATCGCAACCATTAACTTTATGAACTTGAGTACTGCTCGTTCCACCGAAAGAGCTCGGGAAGTTGGGATGCGAAAGGTGCTTGGAGCACAACGAAACCAGCTTTTTGGGCAATTTATGGGAGAATCGATGCTAATGACGGGATTAGGATTTTTGGCAGCACTCTTTTTGGTCTATCTGTCATTGCCATGGTTTAATGAATACTTGGATATTTCGTTGGGAGCCTCAGTTATAACAAATGGGAAGGTACTTGGTGGATTGCTTATTTTATTTATTGTAGTGGCATTGCTCGCGGGCTTATATCCGGCATTATATTTATCTGGGTTTAACCCTACATCCATTATGCATGGATCCAAGGGTACGCAAAGTGGCGCGGGAGAAAAGTTGTTGCGCAAGGCACTGGTGGTATTTCAGTTTACTCTTTCGGTGGTTCTGATCATTGGTACTGTTATCGTTTATTTACAGTTGCAGCATCTGCAGAATAAACAGATGGGTTTTAATCAAGAGCAGATTGTGGTAATGCCGATTACGCAAACGCTTATTGCATGGGAGTTTGATCAGTTTAAGGAAAAAGCACTTCAGAGTCCGCATATTAAGGTTATTTCCGGAATGAGCAAGGTATTGGGATCTGAGAGCCAGTTCTTTTCAAAGTATTCGCCTGCAAACCAGCCCGATGCGCCGCCCACAAATATGACGCTCCACGTTAAGCACGATTTTCTTGAAACGTATGATATTAAATTGCTGGCCGGACGTAGTTTCTCCCGCGATTATCCCGCCGATGTGGAGAATTCAATTTTGATTAACAAGGCGATGTTGAATCAAATTGATGTTGAAACGCCGCGCGATGCGTTGGGAGCCCGATTTTATTTTACTACCGCTGAGAATGAGCGTAAGCCTCTTCAAGTTATTGGCGTTGTTGATGATTTTTATTATACCTCCATAAAAAAAGAGATATCTCCGCTTGTTATTAACCTGGTGAAGGAGGGACGTCCAACTGTTAGAAGTATTGAATTCGCCACCGCGAAATTGGCAGAAGGAGGCACACAAAATGGGATAGAAGATCTCAGAGCGATCTGGAAGGAGGTTAATCATATAGATCCGTTTACGTACTTTTTTCAGGATGAAAAGCTGCAAGAAATTTATAAATCAGAAGCACAAATGAGTAATGTTTCCGGCATTTTTACCCTTTTATGTATTTTGGTGGCGTGTCTGGGGCTTTTTGGACTTGCTTCTTATACGGCATCTCGGCGGACAAAAGAGATTGGAATTCGAAAAACGCTGGGAGCAACCGTTCCCAATATCATGGCACTTTTATCAAAGGATTACCTAAGGCTAATCGTGATTTCGAATATTATAGCTTGGCCGGTTATCTATTATTTAGCTGTACAATGGTTACAGGATTTTCCCTACCGGATAGACCTTGGATGGAATCTTGTAGTAATTTTTGTGACGGTTGGAATTGCAACAATCATAATTGGGCTTTTGACCGTAAGTTATCAATCCCTGCGAGCGGCTCTTATTAATCCTGTTGAAAGCATTCAGCAAGAGTAGTTTTTGATCTTTTGTTCTGGATTTTTACAGTGGCGTTTATCCCTCAAAATTTAAATATATTTTTTATGCAGGGATTTATGACAGCTTATCTACTATATGCTTCGGTGCATATCGCTGTACGCAAACAGAAAGTGCAGAAGTATTTAAACACAGTATCGTCATCCCTCCTTGCATCACTACAAATAATCCTGATAAAGTTTTTGGCGTATCTAATACGTTATGAGGGCGCGTTTTTGGAACCATGCCGACGGAAAAGTAAATTCAAAAGAACGGTTTTTGGTACTGTTCCGTTTAAGAGGATAGACGGAGTTAATGCTTTACTTAAATTTTTCGCATGGGAATTCGAAAATATCATCTTGGTTGTACCGGTTGGAGTCTGAAAGACTGGGTTGGCAACTTTTTTACCGACGATGCCAAGCCGGATGACTTTTTAAGACAATATTCCTCTGTTTTTAATGCCGTTGAGGGAAATACGACCTTTTATAACGTGCCTACCAAAGAAACGCTCGAAAAGTGGAAGCGAGCAACGCCCGATGGATTTAAATTTTGCTTTAAATTCCACCGCTCTATTACACATGAAAAACGTCTTGACGTTGAGGAGAATGAGTTGCTTAACCTTATAGAAACGTTTGATCCCATAGCTGATCGCCTGGGACCGTTTCATATTCAGCTGCCGCCCAACTTTTCTCCGGATGAGTTCGGGCGACTGGAAAAAGTGGTTAGCCTTTTACCGAGCTCCTATCATTATGCCGTGGAAGTTCGACATGACGATTTTTTTAACCATGGACGTGAGGAGCATCGATTGAACCGGCTTCTAAAAAGCTATAGTATGGATCGGGTAATTTTTGATACGCGAAAATTGCATGGGATGCAATCAAGCGAAAAGACCGTTTTGGAAGCGAAAAAGAAGAAGCCTAAGGTACCCGTACGGTTTAATAATACGGCGGCAAGACCCTTTGTGCGTTTCGTGGGATCCAACGACCCTATTGGCAATGAACCCTATTTAAAAGAGTGGGCCATTGTAGTAGCCGACTGGATTAAAGAGGGACTGCATCCCTATGTGTTCATTCATACCCCTGATAAAGTAAGTCAGCCTAAAAATGCCCGGCGTTTTCATCAATTATTGTCTGATTTAGTTGAGATTGAATCCATGCCTATTTGGCCTGTTGATAGACAAAGCAAGCAGATGAATCTGTTTTAGCCTTATAGGAGTGATGCCATTACTAATAGATGGAGGTGATATATGCCCGAAATTTCCTTATCTTTACAGGCTTTTTGAATATCCAACTTTGAGATCCTTTCATGTCCAAGACTGATACCAAAACGAAACAGCAGCAAGAAATTATAGAAGAGGCCAAGCGCCGGCGTACTTTTGCGATTATTTCGCACCCCGATGCGGGTAAAACAACGCTCACTGAGAAGTTACTTCTGTACGGCGGAGCGATACACGAAGCAGGTTCTATACGTCAACGTAAGGCCAATCGTTATGCGGCATCAGACTGGATGGCCATTGAGAAAGAGCGTGGCATTTCTGTAACGTCATCGGTCCTGCGATTCGAAAAAGATGGCATTAAATTTAACTTGTTGGATACTCCGGGACACAAGGATTTTTCTGAGGATACCCTGCGAACGCTGGTTGCCGCCGATACGGCGCTGATGGTTATTGATGTTGCCAAAGGTGTTGAGGAGCAAACTGAGAAGCTTTTTGAAGTTTGTAAGATGCGTGAAATTCCCATCATAACTTTTGTAAATAAGTGCGACCGACCGGGACTGGAGCCGCTGGAAGTTATCAGCAATATTGAAAACCAGTTGGGTATTGAGCCTGTTCCGGCTTCTTGGCCATTGGGATATGGACGAGACTTTCAGGGCATTTACGATCTGATTGGCAAGAAACTGCATCTGCAGAAAAAAGAAGAGCATGGTGCAAAGAAAGCCGAGACTGAATTGTACGATCTAGAAGAGGGAATTGAGGAGGCGCGCCTCTCTGATTTTGATAAGGAGAAGTTTCGCGAAGAGGTGATGCTGACCGAAGATATGATGGAGATGATGGACGATGAGGCTTTTGCCAACGGAAAGGCAACGCCCGTATTTTTTGGTTCAGCGCTTAATAACTTTGGGCTGGATGTGTTTTTGGATTACTTTGCAGAGTTGGCCAATCCACCACAACCCTATCAGGATGAAAAGGGAAAAGACCGTGATCTGGATCGCGGATTTTCAGGCTTTGTGTTTAAGATGCAGGCCAACATGAATCCCGATCACCGTGATTGTGCAGCCTTTTTTCGTATCACATCCGGGAAGTTTGAGCGCGGAATTCAAGTCACGGAAAGCAATACGGGTAACAAGGTAAAAATGTCCACGCCCCACACGCTGATGGGGGATGAACGAAATATCCTGGAGGAAGCCTATCCCGGTGATGTAGTGTCATTGTTTAATCCCGGTTCGTTTCGCATTGGAACAACAATTTACAGTGACGATCCTGTAAAGTTTGACGTAATTCCGCTCTTTACGCCAGAACACTTTATGAAGGTTTCCACCAAGGATCCCTTTAAGCGGAAACAGTTGCGCGAAGGACTTAAGCAGTTGGCCGAAGAGGGAGTTGTGCACGTATTTGAGGTGCCTAACGGCGTTGGAAATGAGCTGCTGCTGGGAACGGTTGGCGCCCTGCAGTTTGATGTGGTAAAACACCGTATGTCAACGGAGTATAATACCGAGCTGCATATGAATTCGGTATCCTATCACGCGGCGCGCTGGCTGAGTGATGATCAGGAGGTCAGTGATAAGTTAGAGAGCAGCTACTCGACACACGTAACTACAGATATGGAAGGGAACCCTATTGTTCTGTTTGATAGTAAATATGCCCTAAACCAAGCTGAGGAAAAAGTGGGTGCTGAAAACCTATTCAAGTTTAAGCAAGGTTGATTCTAGTAATGAGATATGAAGAGATGTCTTATTATTCTCTATTCAGATATATGGTGTCTTCTGTATTTGACATCAATATAAAATCCTGATAGACTTATTAGAGGCCTTTGCAAAACTGCCTCCTGTGTCATTCTGAACTTGGCGTGTCCCGAACTTTAGGAGTTTCAGAATCTAAAAATTCTTTCAAGAGTATTTAGACACAGATCCTGAAATGAATTCAGGATGACATGTGGGGTTTTGCAAAGACCCCTTATCACTGATTGGTGATCAGGAAATTTAAAAGCAGAGAGTCATGATCGCAGGAAATAGGTTTGGTGCCGAATTGAAATAAATATGCGTAGTGAAGCAACCTAAGTTCTACTTCGTTACTCATATACCGGCAAAACTTCTAAGTAATCATAGATATTATGGACCAATCATATATAATACTTAGATCTTATTCACATGCCCATCAAGCTGATTTGGCTTTGAATAAACTAAAGAACGAAGGTATTGACGCACATCTTAGTGATACCAATATGGGCGGTTTTAACTATATGGGGGTAGCAGGAGGTGTTAAAATTCATGTTGCAGAAGAGGATATACACCGTGCACAAGATATTTTGTCTGCTAACCAATCTGATCTCAATGAGGATCAGATGAAATAATCAGATAATCTTATTTATGGCTCGGGAATTGCATTCATTACTTAGCCGTACCTACCATGATAATTGATATTGATGAGTAGTGAGATAAGAGAGGCTCACTACTCAATACTATTTTCCGCCGTTGGCTTGCAGATCGGTAATACAAGCTTCATCAAGTGAAGGTATTTCACCACTCAAGTTTTGAAAGATATCACCTGTTCGTACTGAAGGTGCCATTAAACATTCATCTGTTGTGCAATGGGCACTGCCATCTGTTTTATGATCTGACTGGGTAGGTGTGCCATTTCCAACCAATCCCATGTTATGTCCGACTTCATGACGTAGAACGGTGCTTTCAACTTGTTCTTGGCTTGGATCTGTAGGACCAGATCCGCTTATATTGTTGATGGTTTCGCCAAAGAGAGCCATTGATGTGTTCCAATAAGCAAAACCCAATACATTAGAGTTTTCGTTAAACTCTCCATCAAGAACTACGATATAGGCGTGGAGTGTGTTGGTGCCTGCTTCGGTATAGTTATCCCGTTCTTCGTCTTCGATAGTTGTTACCATATCAGTGGAATATGGGCCGTCATTGCGCGCTGGAATTTCAGAGGTGTTGATAGTGATATCATTTTTATTTAGTCGTTCATTTAAAAACGATTCCAGATTGTTGATGGCTTCTTGAGTTGGTTCATAGCCCTCCATGTAATCAAGCTCTACTTCCAGAGAAGAGTACTCCTCATCCCCGAGATATAATTCGGCTGATTCGCCCGGGCCTTGCTGACTGTTAAATTCTTCTTGTGGTGGCGGATCACCGGGATCAGTACTGGAGTCGGAACAGCTATTAATAGCAACTGCCAGTGAAAAACAAAGAATAAAAAGTGATAGACGTTTAAATACTTTCATAAAAGGATACTTGTATAAAATTTGGTTTAAGTTGATTTCATTGACTCAAAATATTCATTAATAATGATACTATTTCCCTCCGTTAGCTTGTAAATCAGCGATGCAATTGCCATCAAACGGAGTAATTTCTTCATCCCCAACAGTATTGCCGATCAGATCGGTGGTTTGCGTTGCATAGTACATCAGGCACTGATCATTATCACAGTGGTTGCCATGTTCTTGATCCCGATGGGGTTCCTGCATTTCGGTACCCGAATTGGGAATATCAACAAGTCCGAAAAGATGCCCAAATTCATGTCGAAATGAAATGGCTTCCACTCTATATCGGGAGATCGAGCTGGGTCCGCTGCTGGCTTCATCATAAGCAGGGCCAAAGAAAGCATTAGAGGTATTATAATAAGCAATACCCATGAGTTGCCGCTCACTGTATTCACCATCGACAATCATAAAATAGGCTGCCAGGGTATCTCCTTCTGAAAAAGTAGAACGCTCTTCGGATTCAATATTTCGAATATCATTGGCACTGTAAGAATTTTGGTTTCGGGATTCAATTTGAGTCGGTTCTTTGATCGTAATTGAATTTTTATGCAGTCGTTGTTCAAAAAATGCTTTCAAGCTGTCGAGGGCTTCTGCATTGGGTTCATAGCCTGGCATATAATCCACTTCTACAATCAGTTCTGTAAAATTTGAATCAGCCAGAAAGTCATTGGCAGAAGTCCCCGGATTTTGCACATGGGAATAGATCTGTTCAGGTTCCTCGTTTTCAGGACCTGTTGAATCCAGACAGGATTGGAAAATAAATGCGACAAAAATTGCTATAATTAATGTTGGTAAATATGATCCACTTCGATTCATAAAAAAGTCTAAATCATTAACAATTCGTGAACACTTCTTAAATAGATCTAAAACAAAAAAGTTTCGAACATAAGTATGGATGATGCAGAACAAATAATTGATAGTTTGGATTTATCTCTCCATCCGGAAGGCGGATACTACCGGGAGACGTATAAAAGTGATCAACAAGTGAGGTTACCAGATGAGGTACAACGCCACGCAGGAACGGGAATCTATTTTTTGTTGACGGAGGGCGTTTTATCTGATTGGCACCGTGTGCGCTGGGATGAGCTCTGGCATTTTTACGACGGCGATCTATTGATTCTTGAAGTGATTGATCAGGATGGGAAATTAAATAAGCTTAAGTTGGGAAAAGACTTTGACGATGATGTCGAATTTCAACAGCTGGTACCCCAAAACTGCTGGCAGCGTGCTTATAGCACAGGTGATTATTCATTGGTCGGATGCACGGTAAGTCCCGGTTTTGAGTTTGAAGATTTTGAGATGATAAAGCCTGAAAATTTAGCCGAAAAATATCCGAATATCAGGGACGAGATTTTAAACAGTCCAGTATAAAATCGGTTTTTGGGGAAGCTTTTAATATCGCAAAGAAACGTAGAGTAAAGCCTTATATCTCTCATCTATAATTCTTAAATTAGAGAGCTTTTGAAAATGGCCGAATGATTGATTTATCAAATTGCTGTTTTTAATGAATTAAGGTTTAAAATCAATCATTCAACCATTTTTATTCAATAAATAAATCAAGTAATCCCATGGCAAAAGAATTTGATGTCTGCGTAATTGGATCGGGCCCCGGTGGATATGTGGCTGCGATTCGTGCTTCACAGTTAGGTTTTAACACAGCAATTATTGAAAAGCGTCACCTCGGCGGCGTTTGTTTAAATATTGGATGTATTCCAACTAAAGCGCTGTTGCGCTCGGCCGAAGTATATGAAAGTATTGAACATGCCGGCGATTATGGTGTGAATGTAGATGGCTTTTCTGCTGATTTTGGCGGTATGATCGACCGCAGCAGAAATGTAGCTAACAAGATGAGCAAGGGTGTTCAGTTTTTGATGAAGGCCAACAAGATCGAGGTTTTTGAAGGCAAGGGCGTTTTTGCATCCAAGGATCAGGTAAATGTGCTGGATGATAGTGATGAGGTAGTTGAAGAGATTAAAGCTGATAACTATATCATTGCTACGGGGGCCAGCCCGCGTGAACTACCGAACTTGCCCATTGACGGTGAGATGATTATCGATTCGGAACGTGCCATGCAGCTCGAGGAGCAACCTGATAAAATGGTGATAATTGGTGCAGGTGCTATCGGTGTTGAGTTTGCCTATTTCTATAACACCATCGGAACGGATGTAACCATTGTTGAGCTTCAGGATTCGCTGGTGCCGGTTGAAGACAAAGATATTGGGAAAGAGTTGGGCAAGATCTACAAGAAAAAAGGCATGGATATCCGCACCGGAAGTACGGTCGAAAAGGTTGAAAAAGACGGTGACGGTGTAAAGGTTACAATTAAATCCGGAGATGACGAAGAAGTTGTTGAGGCCGATGTGGTACTTTCTGCCGTTGGGGTAGCCGGAAATGTTGAAGGAATTGGCCTTGATGACATTGGCGTTAAATATGAGAAAGGAGCTATCCAGGTTGATAAGGAGACCTATCAAACATCAGTAGAAAATATTTACGCTATCGGTGATGTGGCCGGCGGACCTTGGCTGGCACATAAGGCAAGCCATGAAGGAATTATTTGTGTAGAAAATCTGGCGGGAGAAAATCCTCAGCCAATGAACTATAATAACATTCCTGGATGTACGTACTGTGAGCCGCAGATTGCTTCGGTAGGATATACAGAAGAGCAGGCCAAAGAGGAGGGATACGATATAAAAGTTGGTAAATTTCCGTTCTCTGCCAGCGGCAAGGCAACAGGGCTCGGTCACGAGGAAGGCTTTGTGAAAGTCGTTTTTGATGAGAAATACGGCGAATGGTTGGGCTGCCATATGATCGGTTCTCATGTTACCGAACTAATCGCTGAAGTAGTAGTTGCTCGTGATCTGGAAACAACTGGACACGAAATTATCAGCGCTGTACATCCGCATCCAACAATGTCAGAAGCGGTGATGGAAGCGGCCGCGGAAGCTTATGGCGAAGGAGTACATTTGGGCTCGTAACTTTACAAGTTAGTTAATAGAGTTAGAAACCCACAGGTTTTCCATTAGCAGTCAAATCATTAATAATTGTCTGCTGTGAAAACCTGTGGGTTTTGTTTTGATATAGCTTATAATATTTGCGACTTAGCGCTTATGTGTGAGGTTCACCGATAGTTATTTACTCTGAGCTTTTGTACATTTAGGAGCTATGAACACGGTTAGTTTTTATGATTTGGGGCATGCTTCCTACCAACCGGTATGGGACCTGCAAACGGCTATTCAACAGCGCTTGGTGGATGAAAAACTAAGCCGCCGTAAAAAACAGAAGCTTTACAAGCCGGGTGATGAAAGCAATGATGTTTTTCTTTTTGTAGAACATCCCCATGTGTATACACTGGGCAAAAGTGGGGATAAAGGACATTTGCTGAAAGGAATGGCCGAGCTGTCCAATATTGATGCCGAATTTATTGAAATAGATCGCGGTGGTGATATTACCTACCACGGTCCCGGGCAAATCGTTGGGTACCCCATCTTGGATCTCGATCGCCATTTTACCGATATCCACAAATATCTTCGCTATCTCGAGGAGGTTATTATCCGTACCTGTGCTGAATATAACATAGAAGCCGGACGCATCGAAGGCTTAACCGGTGTTTGGGTGGGGGAGCAGAAGATATGTGCCATGGGTATTCGTTGCAGCCGGTGGGTAACAATGCACGGCTTTGCGTTTAACGTAAACACTGATCTTAGCTATTTTAATAATATTGTCCCCTGCGGTATTTCGGATAAAGAAGTGACTAGCCTTGAAGATTTACTGGGGCGCCGAATAGATGAATCCCAGGTTAAAGAACATCTACTCACGCATTTTCAGGAGGTTTTTGATGTATCTATAACAAAGGTAGATTCCCTGCCTGAACTGGACGATCAATTTTCGTATCTTAAGAACTCTGGTAAAAAAGCAGCATCGCAATAACTTTTTGATTTTAGTTCCATGATTAAAGAACTCAATGTTGTAGATCGAAACGAAACCACTCAGCGTCGCCCGGATTGGCTGCGCGTGAAATTGCCCTCCGGCGAAAAGTTTAAAGAGGTTTCGGAGACGGTACGGAACAAGTCACTAAACACCGTTTGTTCGGAGGCTCGCTGCCCAAATATGGGAGAATGCTGGGGCAACGGAACGGCAACCTTCATGATTTTGGGTGACGTTTGTACGCGGTCATGTTCGTTTTGTGCGGTTAAAACAGGTAGGCCGGTGCAGGGTTTGGATTGGGATGAGCCACGGCGCGTTACTGAAGCGGCCAAAGAAATGGATCTGAAACATGTAGTACTAACGTCGGTCAATCGTGATGAGCGTGAGGACGGTGGCGCGCCAATTTTTGCTGAGTGTCATAAACAGCTTCGCGAAGCGATTGATGGGGTAACGATTGAATCTCTTATTCCCGACTTCCGAGGAGTTTGGGAAGCCCTGCAAATTGTGATTGATACTCCGCCGGATGTGTTGAGTCACAACTTGGAAACAGTACCCGATCTGTATCGTACCATCCGCCCACAGGCTAAATATGAGCGTTCACTCGAATTGTTACAGCGCGTCAAGGATCAAGGTATTCGTACAAAAACGGGAATCATGGTGGGCTTTGGCGAAAAGCGTGAACAAGTTATTGAGCTTATGAAAGACTGCGTGGATCACGAAGTTGATGTCCTCACCATCGGGCAATATATGCAGCCTACAAAAATGCATCAGCCGGTAGAAGAGTGGGTACATCCCGACCAATTTGCGGAGTATAAAGAGATTGGAGAAGAACTTGGTATTGAGCATGTTGAAAGTGGTCCCTTGGTTCGTTCTTCATATCATGCTGAGAAGCACGTATAAAACTTTTTAGATTCGTCACAGGTTTAGCCTCGAGATTTTCTTGTGATCTTTTATATTTCAACCGGTTAGCATTTCTCACTTAATTGAAAAATATGATAGCACTTGGAGTTGTTTTACTATTGAGTTATTTGGTGGGATCTATTCCCTCATCAATATGGGTTGGAAAAATTGTCAAGGGAGTTGATATTCGTAATCACGGCAGTGGAAATGCCGGGGCCACTAATACTTTTCGATTATTGGGATGGCAGCCGGGTGTTGCTGTATTGGCGATTGACTTTTTTAAAGGATTCGCCAGTTCGTACTGGATTAGCCAGTTGGCATATCATATCGGATCTGGCCCGGTAAGTATGTTCGAATTCTGGAGTTTGGCGTCCTTTCTGAGTATCACCTGTGGTATCGCTGCGGTAGTAGGACATATGTTTCCCCTCTATGCCAATTTTGATGGTGGAAAAGGCATGGCTACAGCTGCTGGCATGCTTTGCGGTATTGAGCCGGTATCGGTGGGAATTGCAGCTGTTTTTTTCTTGATCGTATTGCTTACAAGTCGATTTGTATCGTTAGCGTCATTAGTTGCCGCTTTTGTTTATCCGCTAGTGCTTGTGGTTCTTAGATATGGGTACAGCTGGGATATAGATGGAAGTATTCTCATTTTTGCCGGATTTATTGGATTGGCAATAATCATCAAGCATAAGGGAAATATTAAACGGCTTTTGAATGGAACAGAAAACAAGATAAGTTCTTTTAAGCCTGCCGTTGGGTGGCTCAATAAAGAAGAAAAACCGCAATCGGGTAACTAATTGTTGTGAAGAAAATAACCATTATTGGTGCCGGTAGTTTTGGAACGGCGTTATCTATTGTATTGGCTCGGGCTGGAAATAAAGTACAGCTGTGGGCACGCGAAAAAGAAATAGCTTACAGCATTAATAAAAGGCATCGCAATCCCGCCTATATTTCTGATGTAACCCTACCGGATTCTATAGAATGTTCAACTGATCCCGAAGAATGCTTTGATGATCCGGAGATGGTTGTTTTTGCAACGCCATCACATGCCATGCGCAACGTGGCTGCGAATATAAAACCACATCTTAACGGTGATGAAATGGTGGTAAGCGTTGCCAAGGGGATCGAAAATGATACCTTTATGACGATGTCTCAAGTGTTGAGTGAAGTGCTTGAAGGAACCATTGTTGACGATCATATCGGGGTTTTATCGGGACCAAGTCATGCCGAGGAGGTCAGTAAATTTAAACCTACAACGGTAGTGGCCAGTGCTAATTCCAAGCGCACCACTCAGATTATACAGGAAACCTTTTTGACCCCGATGTTCCGGGTATATCTCAACTATGATATTATCGGCGTTGAAATTGGTGGAGCCGTAAAAAATATTATGGCGATTGCCGCCGGCATTGTCGATGGGGCTGAGCTTGGGGATAATGCAAAAGCAGCGCTTATGACGCGAGGATTGCATGAAATGAAGCGACTGGGGATGCAGCTGGGGGCTTCGCAGGATACTTTTTCCGGATTGGCCGGCATGGGCGACTTGATAGTTACGTGCACCAGTGAGCACAGCCGTAATCGTTTTGTTGGATATAATATTGGTCAGGGAAAGAGTCTGGATGAGGTTATATCAAAAATGAACATGGTGGCTGAAGGAGTAAAAACAACGCGCTCAGTTTATGATTGGAGCAATAAACTTGGTATTGAAATGCCGATTACCGGTGCGATATATCGGGTGCTTTTTGAGCAGGAAGATCCCAAGGATATGCTGTATGACTTGATGACCCGGAATCCCAAAGAGGAAATTGTGATTTAAAGTGCAAAAGGATAGAATGGTATAAGTTCGGGAAGTTCATTTGAACTTAATATTTTGTTCTTATCTTCGTTTGTACTAAAAAAGATTGAGTGGCTATGTATTCTCAAAATCACAGCACGGCCTCGCTTTCTGAGATGGATTACCTTGATGTGAAGAATCTTGCTCAGACGGGTGAAGGAATGTATCTGGAATTTAAGCGAACAATCCCATCAGCCTATAAAATTGCACGAGAAATTGCCGCTTTTGCTAACACCAAAGGGGGAACCCTGCTTATTGGTGTGGATGATGACAAGTCGCTCGTGGGCGTAATGGGATATCAGGAAGAAGAATTTTTACTTGATAAAGCTGCTAAAAAGCTATGCAAGCCTGCTGTGGATATCAAAATTGAGATCGTGCACTTTGGTGATCGCGATCTTCTGGTAATCAAAGTGCCGGAAGTAATTGATAAACCGGTATATGTGAAAGGGGATGATGAACAGATCGTGTTTATGCGCGAGAAGGATCAGAACAAGGTAGCCAGCAAGGAACTTATTGAGATTATAAAGAAGCGAAATTCGGATGAAGGGGTAACCTTTGAATATGGTCCCGATGAGCAAAAACTGTTTCGTTACTTGAATGAATATGGTGAAATAACCGTTAAAAAATTTGCACACATTGTGGATATTCCCCGGGAAAAAGCTTCCGCAACTTTGGTGAACCTGGTTGCAGCCGAAATATTAAATTTGACCCGGAAGGATAACACAGATTATTTTACGTATTCACAGAAAAGTGAAGGTTAATTTTTAAGTATTGTTATAATGCCTGCAGAACCGGAAGATAATTTAGATAGTGTCATCGCTGATCTTGTTGACGAGGATGAAGATGAGAGTACTGAACAGAATGGTGCTTCTCCATTGGAAGAAATGCAGGCGTCTGCTGAGGTAGAGTTCAGTGGTCCTGCTGTACAACTTACCGAGCGGGCCGCTGATCAGGTTCGTCATATTCGGGAGGATGAAGACCTGGACGACGATCTCTGCTTACGTGTTGCAGTAGAGGGAGGTGGTTGTTCGGGATTGAGCTATAAACTTGGCTTTGATTATGAATCTGAAGAGGATGAAGTGATCATCAGCGAGGGCATTAAGATTATCGTTGATCCCAAACACATGATGTATCTGAAAGGCATTTCAGTGGATTATCCCGATGGTTTGGATGCCCGGGGCTTCACCTTTGATAATCCCAATGCCAGCGAAACCTGTGGTTGTGGTTCTTCTTTTGCCACCTGATTACTTGAACTAGTAGGGCATTTCGGGATAATTCTTGTGTCCTCCGAGACTTGGTTCAGGATCTATTCCCCATCTTTTCCATATTTCTCCATTATTTTAAGTACCTCATCTACCGGCAGTTCCTCAACGGTATGTCCATCTCTGCCTGTCATCGTTTCGGCATGAAATAGTGAGTTGATAATAGCCTCCTCAGTAGCTTCATTAACTGCCATAAAGAGCGGTGACATGGCGCTGTTGCGAAGTACATCTTGCTTTTTAAAGTCTTGGTCTGACCGATAAGGTACGCGGACTGATTCAGCTGTTGAAAAAGCAATGACATAGTCGCCACTTCCGTTAGAGGCAATGCCGCCCGTTTTTCCCAGGCCCAGCATTGCGCGTTTGGCCAGCCGTTTTAAATTGCGCGCATCCAGCGGAGCGTCAGTGGCAACGATAATCATGCAGGAACCATTGGGCGTTTTATTCAGTTCGTCGCTCAAATAGTATTGGTCGACCTCTTTCCCGATAGGGACGCCCGCAATTTGCAGTACGCCTCCAAAGTTGGATTGAACAAGGGCTCCTACCGAATATCCGCCTAAATCTTCTGGCAGCTTCCGAGAAGAGGTACCAATTCCACCTTTAAATCCAAATGCAATAGTTCCGGTTCCGGCTCCCACATTACCCTGTTCAACTTCCCCTGACTTTGCATTATCAATAGCATCGAGGACATTACTTTTGGATATATGTCGCCCGCGGATATCATTTAAATAGCCGTCGTTGGTTTCACCCACAACGGAATTTACAGAATAGACATTATCATTTTCTGAAAAACTGAATGTATAGTCTATGAGTGCATCAGCGGCTGTAGGTACGCTCAACGTATTCGTTAAAATAACGGGTGTTTCCAGATTGCCAAGCTCCTCGATTTGGGTGGAACCGGCTAGCTTCCCAAATCCATTGCCAACATACACCGCAGCCGGCACTTTTTGCTGAAAAATGTTTCCGCCATGAGGAAGGATAGCTGTAACTCCGGTTCGGATATTATTGCCTTCAATGATTGTTTGATGCCCCACTCGAACACCTTGTACATCAGTGATCGCATTGTGTTCACCCGGCTGCAGCACACCAATTTCAATTCCATAATCTCGAATATTTTGATCTTGAGCCGAAAGGGTTATTGGTGCTAAAATCAGTACAAAAAGAAGCAGGTATAGATATTTCATAGGACTAAAATTAGTTTTGGATCGCACTTAAATTGGAGATAGGAGAGGGAAGTTGCAAAGGCAATCAGCTTTTTAGCTATTCTCATTTTCACTAAAACGATCAGTAATAAGGCGAACGCCACGCTTAAAGGTGAAGTAGTGCCACATCCATTCAACAAAAACGCGAAAGCGATTGCGAAAGCCAATCAAAAAGAAAATGTGAACAACTGACCAAAGTATCCATGCAAAAAAGCCGCTGAATTTGAACCCTCGAATATCGGCAACTGCTTTGGCCCGTCCGATTGTTGCCATAGTGCCTTTGTCCACATAATGGAAATCTTCCCGCTCTTCTTCGTTAATTTCATTCTGAATCATTTTTCCTAGAAATTCTCCTTGCTGGATGGCAACAGGAGCCAGGGCCGGTAATGGATTTCCAGCGTCGTCTTCTTTATGAGCCGCATCCCCAATGACAAAAATGTCATCGTGATCAGGAATCGAAAGGTCATTCTCGACAAAAACCCGGCCCGTACGATCTTGTTTGGTTTCGAGAGATGACAACAGAGGCGATGCCGCTACACCTGCTGCCCAGATGATGTTGGGCGTATCGATAGCGCCTTCCGAAAATGAAACTTCACCCTGGCTAATGCCGGTGACAGGCGTATCCGTTAGCACACGAACACCCATATCTTCTAAGGATTCGCGTGCACGTTCGGATAGTGAATCAGGATAGCCATTTAAAATCTTGGGTGCTGCTTCGACCAGGAAAATACGGGTCTCATTTTTGCTGAATGTATTATAGTCGCGCATCATGTTACGCTTGGCAATTTCACCGATAGCACCGGCCATTTCGACGCCGGTTGGCCCACCTCCAATAACTACAAAGGTCAGATAGGGTTCGCGCAGTTTGGGATCTTCCAGCTGTTCAGCTTTTTCGAGGGAGAGTAAAATGCGTTCACGAATTTGGAGGGCATCACCTACCGATTTAAGTCCGGGAGCGTGTTGCTTCCAGTCATCATTACCAAAGTAATTGTATTGCGCTCCGGGGGCAAGTACCAGGTAGTCAAAGTTGATTTGCCGGCCACTTTCTAAAGAAACGATTTTTTCGGTTTTATCAACGCCGGTAACTTTACCGAGCAACACTTTTAAACCTTTTCGCTGTCCCAAGATAGCACGAATGGGAATAGCAATGTCTCCCGGTGAAAGAGCGGCTGTAGCAACCTGATAAAGCAACGGCTGGAAAAGGTGATGGTTGTTTTTGTCGATAATAGTAATATCGACATCAGCTTTTTTAAGTTTTTTTGCAACGGAAATGCCGCCAAATCCACCCCCGACAATTACAACATGTTTTCGATCTGACATTCCATACCTCAGAAATCTTATCAGTTCATCTTTGCCTTGGTCTCCATCAACAATTCTTCAATTTCATCTTTCCTGATATTATAATGTTCGTTGCAATAGTGACATACGAGCTCTTGTCCCTCGTCGCTAATCTCTTTCAAATCTTCGTAGCCAAGCATGGCGAGGGCATCTTTAAAGCGTTTACGGGTACAGCGACAGAAAAAGTCGACCGGCTGACGATCGAGTTCTTTTACCTCAAGGGGATCCATTGCCTTTTCCATGATGTCATCAATATAGAGATCGTTGGCAAGCATCTGGCTGATAGAATCGAATTGCAGCATTTTTTCTTGCAGCTGATCGATCACACCCTCCGGTGCATCCGGCATGCGTTGGATCATCAATCCACCTGCTTCAGTGACTTCCCCATTTTCGTCAATCCCAACATCCAGCAAAATGGCCGAGGGTATTTGTTCGGACTGCACCATATAGTAGGCCAGGTCATCAGTGATGTTACCATTGATGAGTTCAATACTGCTGTTCCGCGGTTCTGCTTCGTTGTATAGGGTTTTGCTGACCGTCATTACGCCCACACCTAATCCATCGCCAATGTTGGTATCACCATTATAATTGATTTCCGCCTCAGGATTTTGAACGTATCCGCGAACTTCGCCTACACGATTAGCTTCGGCTACAAGCAGTTTTACGGGACCTTGTCCCTCGACTCGCATTTTAATACGTTCTTCACCCTTTAATTCTGATGCCATAAGCATAGTACCGGTAAGAGCGCGCCCGAGCAAAACAGTATTTAGCAAAGACAACCCATGTTTTTTACGGGCTGCTTTAACCAAATCAGTAGTTTTAACTACAGATATTTTAAGGGTTCCGTCTTTTGCGATGCCTTTTATAAGGCGATCTTTCTGTAAAAAATCTTCTTTTGAAATCATAACCGTCTAAATTTTTACCTGATTGATCAAGGTATAACAAAAAAGGCGGCCCAAAAATTTGAGCCGCCTTAATATACGATTTTAAATATTGGTTCTACAGGTTGGCATGTTTATAAAGATCGCCAATGTGACCTGTAAAGCTACTCTGCGACGTATATATATTGTGGATTTTGCCCACATTGTCCATACGCTGTTCGGCAAGGATATTTGAAGCAGTAAAGGTAGGGGTATCGTTTTCTTCAGAATAATTCAGGATATCCAGAATGGTATCATAAATTTTTTCAGCTTGTCCTTCTGCACGTTCCTCATTATATCCTTCCAGTTCGCTGGCAACGTTGATAAGGCCACCAGCATTGATTACATAATCGGGAGCATACAGGATACCTTTATCCAACAACATCTGCCCGTGCTTATCTTCCTCATCAAGTACGTTATTTGCTGCACCGGCAATAATATCACAGTTGAACTGATCCATGGTATCGTCGTTAATAATACCGCCAAGGGCACAGGGACTAAAGATATCAACATCCAGTCCGTAAATATCATCGGGATCAACAACTTCGGCGCCAACTTTTTCGGCTAGATCATTAACTTTATCCTCATAAATATCACAGATAAATAGTTCAGCTCCTTCTTTTTCCAGAAATTCAGCAAGGTAAGAGCTGACGTGCCCAGCGCCCTGAATAGAAATACGCTTTCCTTCCAGGGAATCAGATCCGTAAGCTTTTTTGGCGCAGGCTTTCATTCCTTGATATACACCGTAAGCGGTAACCGGAGATGGATCACCGCTGCCACCAATTGCTTTTGGTAAACCGGTTACATACTTGGTTTCCATGCGAACCCATTCCATTGCTTGAACATCCGTTCCTACATCTTCAGCAGTAATATAACGTCCACCGAGGCTGTCAACATACCGACCAAAAGCACGAAATAGGGCTTCGTTTTTTTCTTTACGGGGATCTCCAATAATTACAGCTTTACCGCCACCTAAGTTAAGACCGGAAATAGCTGCTTTATAAGTCATTCCACGAGAAAGGCGAAGCACGTCCCGAATGGCTTCCTGTTCATTATTATAGGGCCACATCCGCACGCCACCCAATGCAGGACCCAAGGTCGTATCGTGAACGGCGATAATGGCTTTGAGCCCCATCGTAGGTTCAGAGCATACTACAATTTGTTCGTGATCATAGCTTTGCAGCTTATCGAACAGCGGAAAATCTTCGCTTAGGTCGGTAGCTGTATTTTTTTCTAAAGTTGTTGATTCCATGATTATATGGTTTAAATCATTAAAACTATTGTTCAAAAAAATCAGTCATTTTTCAAAAACCCCGACAGCACAAAATTCTCGTTTGCCAAAAAACTTGTCGAATTACCACAGTGGATTATATGTAAACAATGAAGTCTGAATAGTCGGTTTAACCAAAGTATGGGAAGGTACAAAAAATGGCGCAAATTTAGTAGTATTTTGAGGTTGATCAGGGTATCCGGTAGTTAAAATTAAGTTGGAATGTGCTTAGTTTTCATGATGAATTTTATTCCGGATATTGTATTTTAAATAATAATCATTGAGAACCCCTGCCTTTTATGGCCGGGCAGTATGGCTATCAGGTTTGACCGCCGGTACGCTGTTTATGACAAAAAAGAAAAAAACAGATAACTATGTCTTTTCGCTGGGTTTTTACTACGCCAGAGAACGAAGAAGCTGTATCCGATTTACAAGATCAGTTGGGAGTTCCCCCCAAAATAGCCCGCCTTCTTGTACTGCGGGGTATTGATACTTATGATAAAGCCGAATCGTTTTTCCGTTCCGATTTGAGTCAGCTCCATGATCCTTTTTTAATGAAGGATATGGATAAGGCGACAACCCGATTGGCAGAGGCGATTCGCAATGGAGAGCGAATCCTTATCTATGGGGATTATGATGTGGACGGAACCACTTCCACCGCCATTTTATATATTTTTCTTGAAGAGTTTGGTGTTGATGTGGATTTCTATATCCCTCACCGTTTTAAGGAGGGGTACGGCATTAATCAGGAGGGAATACAGTATGCTATTGATACCAATACGGATCTGATCGTATCGGTGGATTGCGGAATTACGGCGGTTAAGGAAACGGAGCAGGCCAAGGAGCAAGGTATTGATGTTATCATTTGTGATCACCATAACGTAGGTGATACCATTCCAGATGCAGTGGGAGTGCTCGATCCCAAGCGAAGCGACTGTAATTATCCTTTTAAAGGGCTTTCGGGAGCAGGCGTTGGTTTTAAGCTGATCCAGGGCACCATAAAAAAACTTGGCTTGGCAGATCGCATTGCCTTTAAGCTATTGGATCTGGTAGCTATTTCTATTGCTTCGGATATTGTACCTATCGAAGATGAAAATCGAATTTTGATGCGCGAAGGACTTAGGCGAATTAATTCCGAACCCCGGATAGGTGTTAAAGCATTACTGGATCTTATAAATCTAAGTATCGGATCCATAACAACGTCTAATATTGTATTCTCTATAGGTCCGCGTATCAATGCTGCCGGACGCATGGGAGATGCCACGAAAGCTGTTAAGCTTCTTATTTCTGATACGCCCGTGGAAGCAAAGTCCAGAGCCCATGAACTGGAAAGTATTAATGTAGCACGCCGTGATAAAGACTCAGAAACCATGGAGGAGGCTAAGGCCATGGTGGATAAAAATTACAACTTGGATAAAATTTCGTCGATGGTGCTGCACCATCCCGATTGGCATTTGGGCGTGATCGGAATAGTGGCTTCTCGGTTGGTAGATACCTATGGTCGTCCTGCTGTAATGCTAAGTACGGTGGATGGCAAAATTAAGGGATCGGCACGAAGTATTGATGGCTTCAATATTTACGAGGCTTTCAAGGAATGTGAAGATCTACTAGAGCAGTTTGGGGGACACGAATATGCTGCGGGCTTAACGATCGCCAAAGAAAATCTCGAAGAGTTTCGGCAACGTATTAATAATATCGCTGCGGAACGACTGTCTGATGAGGATTTTAAGCCTGAATTGAAAATTGATTGCGCACTCGATCTCAGTGATGTGAATATGCGCTTTTGGAAACTTTTAAGCCAGTTTGAGCCATTTGGCCCCGGGAATCTGCGTCCTATTTTTGTCAGCCGCGATGTGGAAGTGGTAGGGGTGCCTACGATTGTGGGTAAGGGACATCTTAAGATGAAGGTCAAGCAAAATGGGTCCGGTGCTTTTGATGTCATTGGATTTAATATGCACGAATACCTGCCGGTAATCCGAAATGGAGATGAAAACCAGCTAAATATTGCCTACTCGCTGGAGGAAAATGAATGGAATGGGCGACGCACGCTGCAGATCCGTTTACGGGATGTTGAAGTAGAGTAAGATTCGGCAGAAAATCCGGCATATCCTCTTTGTATAAAGTTCAAAAGATTTTATATTTGGCAACTCTTATTCGAGTTGGGACTGTAGCTCAGTAGGTAGAGCACGCGACTGAAAATCGCGGTGTCGGCGGTTCGATTCCGCCCGGTCCCACGCAAAGCCTTGCATCCCGAAAACATTCGAGGATGCAGGGCTTTTTGTTTTTATCCTACCCAATTTTAAATACGGATGATATTGGCAACGCAAACTACCGCTTAAGCGAATTTCTTTAACTAATTTGGAGATAAGCCACTTGTAACATTAAAATTTTTTAATTAAATTATATTAAGAAAAATTAATATTCGTTAGAGCTTTTTAAGTTCTTCAGGCTTGGTGATCAATATGGGAAACAGTTCAAAGGGTAAAGTACTAATAGTTGAAGATGATATGTTGCTTTCGATGGTGGAAGAGCGCCTTATCAAACGACTTGGTTTTGAAGTGGTTGGAAAAGTCACAAAAGGGGCTGATGCTATAAAAAAGCAAGAAGAGCTTAATCCCGATATTATTGTGATGGATATTTCCCTGAAGGGAGACATGGATGGTATTGAAGCGATGGAAGCTATTCGTAAAAAGTCGGATGTGCCGGTTATTTATTTGTCTGGAAGTGGTGATCGCTATTCGCTGGAACGAGCAAAGAAAACAAGTTTTACTGATTTCTTAACAAAGCCGGTTACCGGTGGTGATTTAAAGGACCCGCTCTACTCTGCAATGAATGCCCATAATGCAAAGTCTGAAAATGATAGTCAGATATTGAAATCTGCTTAATCAGTAAGGTTGACAAGCACCCTGCCCACTTGTTTTCCGTTTAAAATCCGATCGATCTCATTATCCAATTCTCCTAAAGAGCACTCTCTGGCTAACCGTTCTATATTTTTTGGTTTCCATTCGCTAGCCAATTTCCTCCACAATTTTTTTCGCAATTCCATCTTGCAATTTCCGCTGTCCATCCCTGCTAAATGGACGCCGCGCAAGATAAATGGATAAACATTCGTATGAAGTTCATGTCCCAATACATTGCCGCAACAGGCAACAGTGCCATTATGTTGTGTTTGTCGCAATGTGGTGTCTAACATGATACCGCCAACCGTATCGATCGCACCGGCCCATTTGCTGCTCAACAGGGGACGTGAAGATTCATCTTGTACTTCATCCCGATGGATTACAGTGGTGGCACCGGTATCGGTTAAAAATTCCTTTTGATTCATCTTCCCCGTGGCGGCTGTTACCTTATATCCCAGTTTGGATAGAATAGCAATGGCCATAATCCCTACGCCTCCGGTAGCTCCGGTCACTAAGATATCACCACTGTCAGCATTGATATTATTGTGTCGAAGGTGATTGATCCCGATTGCGGCTGTAAATCCGGCCGTGCCCATGATCATGCTATCCCGCAGCGATAGATTCTTCGGCAGGGGTACAATCCAGTCTGAAGGCACTCGAATATACTGTCCGAAACCACCCAAGGTATTTTGACCCAGGTCGTAGCCGGTTACAATTACCTTATCGCCGGGCGAAAATTGAGCATCACTGCTTTCGGCCACAAAACCCGCGGCATCAATTCCGGGAATATGAGGATAGTTTTTGGTAACACCTTTATTGCCTGAAGCGGAAAGTGCATCTTTATAGTTTAAAGAGGAATACTTAACCTCAATTAGCACGTCATGGTCGGGTAGTTTGTCAGCAGGCCATTGTTTGACGGAACGATCAAATGAACTATCCGATTTTTCTTCTACAACCAGTGCCTTAAACGTACTCATAAGAATTTAGTAAGTTTTTTTAACCACTTGAGTTTTTCCTTGTAGGGCGGATATCGCATTGGAATGTCCAACCAATTGCTTTTCTTCATGATGCTTTTGGGATGGGTAAAGGTATCAAAACTTGTTTTACCATGATACAGCCCAAAACCACTATTACCAATACCACCAAAGGGAAGTTCTGTATTTCCCAGGTGGGCGACGGTATCATTGATGCAGCCACCGCCAAACTGAAGATTGCGGATAACTTTTTTCTGATTTTTGTTGTTTGTTGAGAAAAGGTAAAGCGCCAGTGGTTTCGATTTATTTTGAAGTGTTGAAATAATTTCACTCAAATCATCAAATTGTAATATTGGGAGAATGGGTCCAAAAATTTCTTCCTGCATGACAGGGTCATCCCAGGAAACACTCGTCAAGATTGTAGGTTCAATATACCGGGTATCAGGATCTGTATTTCCCCCGTGAAAAACCTTCTCAGGCGTAATGAGATTGGCAAGCCGATCAAAATGTTTGTCGTTAATGATCCGTGCAAAATCATCACTTTGGCTGGGATCATCACCATAAAAAGAACGAATTTCCTTCTGAATAAGACGACAAAGTTCTGTATGCTTAGAAGTATGAACATATACGTAATCAGGGCTTACGCAGGTTTGTCCGGCATTGATAAACTTGCCCCAGGCAATGCGCTTGGCCGCCAGAGTTAAATCAGCGGATTGATCAACGATGGCGGGAGATTTTCCTCCCAGCTCAAGGGTAAGTGGGGTGAGCTGGTCAGCTGCTGATTTCATAATGATCTTGCCAACGTGGGTGCTTCCGGTAAAGAAAATATAGTCCAATGGCTCAGAAAGGAGCGATTGCGTTGTTTCTGCATCCCCCTCAACCGCACGAAAAAAACCGGAATCAAAGTTGGTGTTGATAAAATCTGCGAGAAGCCGGGAGGTATGCGGTGCGTTCTCGGACGGTTTGAGAATTACGGTGTTTCCGGCTGCAATAGCACCTAAAACAGGGTTAAGTGCCAACTGGACGGGATAGTTCCAGGGAGCAATGACAAGCACTACGCCATAGGGTTGGGGCTTGATATAGCTTTTCGACGGAAAATTGATAAGAGAACTTTTAACCTTTTTGGTTTTCGCCCAGCGGTCGATATTTGCAAGTAGGTGATCGATTTCTTGATAGAGGACGAAGAGTTCGGTTGCGTGAGATTCAAACGGTGGCTTTCGAAAATCCTCATTCAGTGCTTCATAAATTTCGTCCTCGTGTTCTTTTAAGATGTTCTTTAATTTCTGCAGCTGTTGCTTGCGGAAAGAGATCTTCAGTGTTTTTCCTGAATTAAAAAATTGCTGCTGCTTTTTAACTACTTGTTCCATTTTGGAAAATATTAGATAGGTTTATGTTCGTCCCTTGAACGTATCCATAGAGTGATAAACCTGAAACAGCCGTCCGGCTAAAAAATCAAAAAACCGGGTGGGCAGTATCCCTTTTAAAAAGGGAAGGATTTTGACCATAAAGGGTTCCCGCAGGTGAATTTTATCTTTCTGTACAGCAGAAATAATCTTTTTGGCGATCTTTTCTGCATCTAACAATGGGGTAAGCACAGGTGGACTTACGCCTTCGAAAAGTCCCGTATTAATATAGCTGGGTTCTACCGTGGTAACATTAATATTGGGATGTGGTTCGAGTTCTAGTCGCAACGATTCCGACCATCCAATAACCCCCCATTTGCTGCCGGCATAAACCGACATCTTTGGGTTGGCCATGCGTCCGGCTGCCGAAGAAATATTGACAATATGCCCCTTTCTCCGATTAATCATTGAATTTATAAAGGTTCGCGTGGTATGCATGGTACCCAGAAGGTTAATTTGGATAAGGCGTTCTATATCAACGCGATCATGAGTACTAAAATCACCACCTACCACTGTGCCGGCGTTATTAATCAGAATGTCGATATGGTGGTGATCTGCCAGTACTTGTTCGGCTGTCTGATAAACCTGGTCTGGATTAGAAATATCAACCTTGTAAATAAACACTCTGTTGGAGTAATCAGAAAGTGAGTTCTGGCAATTTGAAATATTATCTTCGCTTATATCCCAGATAATCAGTTTTTTGGCATTACATTCTAAAGCTTCTCTACCCATGAGAAACCCAATGCCGCCGGCGCCGCCCGTAATTAAAATGTGTTTGTTTTTAAAGGTGCTCATAAACAAATTGTGATATTGCTAGAAGTATAGTTATAAATGTAAACGAAGGATAAAAAAATATTTGCGCATAGAAACTAATCTTTTGGATTATCAAACTTATGCCTGACCAAAGTTACGACAAGTTACAAAATAGGATTGAGCGGCTAGAAAGCCGGGTAAAGGAGTTGGAGAATGAGTTAAAACAAACAGGGCAAGGTAAAATAGCATCAAAAAAGCAGAAGGAACAGGCGGTTCAAGGAAGTAAGGACAGCAGCTGGGATGCGTTACAGTTGGGAGAAAAATGGTTGAATAACATTGGCATTGCTTTGTTGCTTATTGGTATTGTATTTCTTTTCAAGTATTCGATTGATCAGGGTTGGCTAATCCCCGAGGTGCGCAGTGCAGTGGGACTAATCTCTGGGATACTACTTCTCGGATTTGGCCTTAGAATGGATGAGACCTTAAAACCATTTAGGCAAATGATGATGGGCGGAGGAATCGCCGCTTTCTATATAACCGGTTTTGCGACCTTTCAGCTCTTTACTTTTATGCCTTCAACCATTGTTTGGTTGTTTATGATCGCGGTAACAGTACTGTCATTCTTGCTTTCGTTGCAGCAGGATGAAGCAATACTTGCGGTTATTGGTACGCTTGGTGCACTGGGTACGCCGTTTATGCTTTACTCGGGTGATGGAGAGATTGTTGGACTCATGATTTACTTTGCTATGATTGTCGGACCCGCGTCTATACTCTATATCAGAAAAGAATGGCAATCTCTGCTTTGGAGTATAGCGGTTGGTGGCCTGTTGGTTCTTGCTGCTGCGATAATCACAAATCTTGTTAGTACGGATGATATTACTTCTTTTGAGCGATGGACAATGCTTGGCGGAATAATAGTTTGGATATTGGCAAGCTGGCTGGTCCCTGTTTTTAAAGAGATGAGGGAAAGTCGGATATTAGAAGTTAATAATGTGCCAGGAAGTTCTGATGAAGGTATTGGAAGTTCGATCCATATCATGGCATTAGGAGTACCCGTAATTGGAGTGCTGTTGAGCGCAGGAGTTTGGGAATGGACAATGAATGAAGCCGGCATAGCGTCGATGGTTATGGCTGTTCTGGGTGGTGGTTTTTATTCGTTTTCAAAAACTCAGAAGCTGCCGGGGCTTGCTTCAACGCATGCTTTCTTGGGGTTGGTGCTGCTAACGGCAGGATTATTTCTGATACTGGAAGGAAATGTACTTTTTGCAGTATTTATCGTCGAATTAATTGCACTTCGCTATTTGGCGCACCATTCGGGAGATAAAAAAATAAGTATAGCATCACACCTGTTATTTGGAATTACTGTATGGTGGCTTATAAATCGCTTACAGATGAGTGGGGAAACTGCTTATTTGCTAAATCTTTCCACGCTGTCAGAGTTAACACTTATTTTAGCAGGAGGGTTATGGATTCCACAATACTTGCATAGGAACGACAGTCAAAACATCTATCAGGTGCTTTCACATCTGTTATTGTTGTATTGGCTGTATCAGAAATTGATATTATTCGAAAACGGGCAGGCATGGATCAGCCTTGCTTGGGGACTCTACGCTATTTTACTAATTGTATTGGGACTTGTGCGTTTTGGAAAAGAAATAAGGATGGCGGGTCTTGTCACCATGTTGGTAGTTGTGATAAAATTGTTTTTGGTTGATTTAGCCCAGTTGCAAGCTATCTGGCGCATTCTTTTGTTTATGGGATTTGGATCTGTTTTGTTGTTAGTAGGATATCTGATTCAATCAAAATTCTTGGAGAGGAGCAGTTGATTTTAGCTTAGCAATCATGAAAAAAAGTATTACTTTCAAGTCAATTAAGGTTTGATTTTATATTCAACTTAAACATGTAAAAGTATGAAGAGATTTTTAATAATAGCGTTGCTGGTAGGCGCTTTTGTGGGATGTATGAATTCACCTATTGATCAGGTGGCTGAAACAATTACCGAGAAAAGCTTGATGGAGCCCATTACGAAACTTTCTTCGGATGAGTTTATGGGGCGCGCAACGGGGACAATTGGTGAATTACGAACGGTTGATTACTTGGTTAGTCAATTAGAGGAATACGGGTTACAAGGCGGTGCAAAAGATAGCGGGTTCGTTCAGGATGTTCCTCTTGTTGGTCAAAAGACGGGTCAGGACACACAGGTGAGGATCGAAAAAGATGGAAATGTAATCCATCAGTTTGATTATTATTCTGATTTTATGGCATGGCCGTCTAACCTGGAAGAAGAAGTATCTATCGAGGATGCCGATCTTGTTTATGTTGGATATGGGATACAGGCTCCGGAAGAAAATTGGGATGATTTCAAAGATACGGACGTGGAGGGTAAAATCTTGGTTGTAAAGAATAATGATCCCAGTGACGATCCCGATTTATTTGGCGGAGATACACGACTGTATTATGGTCGTTATGATTATAAATATGAGAAGGCTAAAGAGCTGGGGGCCGCAGGGGTATTGATTGTGCATACTACACCTTCAGCCGGATACGGATGGGAGGTTGTTGCCAACAGCTGGAGCCGTGAGCGATTTTATCTGCGCGGAAATGACGCTATGGAAGACTCCCCTACAAAATTCAATGGGTGGCTGACAAAAGATGCAAGTACCAACTTATTTGAAAGTGCAGGACTGAATCTTGAGGATCAGCTTGAAGCAGCTGAAAATCGAGACTTTGAACCGGTGCCATTGGAGGGATTATCACTTACCCTGAATCTGGAAGCTCAGTATCGCCAGCAAGATGCTAAAAATGTTCTTGGTGTTATTGAGGGCAGCAGCGATCGATTGAAAGATGAATACGTCGTATTTACTGCTCACCATGATCATCTTGGAGTAACAAGTCCGGTAGAGGGTGACTCAATTAATAATGGAGCGCTTGACAATGCGGCAGGTGTGAGTGCAGTGCTGAATATGGCCAGAGCATATAAAGAAATTCAGCCACAGTTAAAGCGAAGTATACTGTTTTTATTTGTTGGTGCAGAGGAAGTAGGACTGCTTGGATCGCAATATTGGGCCGAAAATCCTACGGTACATCCCGGAAAAGTTACGGCTAATATCAACCTGGACGGAATGAATGTCTACGGTAAGACGAAAGATTTAGTACTTATTGGCTACGATCGAAATAGTGTGAGCGATGTAATTGAGAATGTTGCAGAGGAGCGGGGAAGAGTTGTCAAACCCGATCCTCATCCCGACCGAGGCTATTTTTATCGGTCCGATCATTTTTCTCTTGCTAAAAAAGGAATACCGGCCATATTTCCCAATCGGGGTAACGAGTTTATTGATAAGCCGGAAGGCTACGCCGCTATGGTTGACAGCCTCCAAGATGCCAACTACCATAATGTCAATGATGAAATAAATAAGCATTGGGATCTTTCAGGAATGAAAGCAGATGTCCGCCTGTTTTTTGATGCAGGTTATCGCATTGCCAATGCTGATGAACTGCAGACATGGCGGCAGGGCAATGAGTTTAAGCAAACTCGCTTGGATATGATTGAGGACGCCTCATCAAATTAAATCCGGATTGTTTCGTTAGCATTACAATAAGATTAAATTTGAAATCAATTTTTAATGTATACCCCTAATCAAATGAAAAAAATAGCTATTACCTGCGTTCTAATTGCTGGATTAATTTTTGGGATGGGAACGTGGAGTCAAACAACCGCACAAGAAAATTCGAGTAATCAGCCGATAACTATTGTTGAATACAGTGATTATCAATGCCCGGCATGTGCCTATTTTCATCCTATAGTAGAAAAATTGAAAGACAAATATAGCGATCAGGTTCAGTTCGAAATGAAATATTTTCCGCTGAATTCACACCGGTATGCGGCACTGGCGGCGCGTGCGGCACAAGCAGCTAAAAATCAGGGCAAATTTTATGAGATGCATAGCCTGTTGTTTGAAAACCAGAAGCGTTGGTCCAGCTCGGGTAGTCCCACGTCCATATTTGTAAATTATGCTCGAGAGTTGGATTTGGATATTGATCAGTTTAAGAACGATCTTAATGCCACCGAGACCCAGAAGGTTGTGATGGAACAGCGACAAGAAGGTCGCAGCGCAGGAGTTGATGCCACGCCTACCTTTTTCATTGAAGGAGAGAAAGTTGATCCCCTGCCCCGAAATTTCCAGGAGTTCGATCAGTTGGTCCAACAATATATTGGAGAGTGAAAATTATAGTGTGCTTATACAATGATTTATGAATTTCTTGACAAAAAGCCGGATTATCCCGATTCGGCATTTGTAGCACCCAGCGCTGATATTATCGGTGATGTTTCGATCGGACAAGAGAGCAGCATTTGGTTTAATGTTACTATTCGTGGGGATGTAAACTGGATTAAGATCGGAGAGCGATCCAATATTCAGGACAATACGTGCATTCATGTGAGGAATCAGACCGGTCCAACTGAGATTGGAAATGAAGTAACCATTGGTCACAACGCTATGATTCACGGCTGCACCATCCATGATCGGGTGCTTATTGGTATTCATGCCACGGTGCTGGATAAGGCCGTAATTGAATCAGATGTAATCGTTGCAGCAGGAAGCTTGGTGCCGCCGGGCAAACTGTTAGAGTCGGGCTATCTGTATATGGGATCGCCTGTGAAGCAAAAACGAAGGCTTTCGGATGAAGAAATTGCTTCTATCAAAGAACACTCCAACAATTACGTAAAGTATGCCCGCGCTTATATGCAGAAGGATACGTATGAGTCCAATCCGTTTTATGATGCGGATGAATAACTTAATAAAGGGATTAGGGATTAAACTTTTCTGCTTGATTATTCTTATTAATTTGTAATTCCTAATTCACATGTCTGGAATTTACCTCCATATTCCTTTTTGTAAGCAGGCCTGTTCGTACTGTGATTTCTATTTCGTGACGAGAACCTCGGAACGGGAGCATTTTGTGCAGCGGTTGGTAGAGAATATTGAAAGCTATCGCGATTTAAGGTTTGTCCGGGAAACGGTAGAGACGATCTATTTTGGCGGAGGAACGCCTTCGCTGCTGGAACCGATGCAATTAGAACAAATCATGGAAGCGCTTTATGATGTGTTTGATATCGATGCGCGTGAAATTACGCTGGAGATGAATCCCGATGATGTTTCGGCTCAATTTCTGGCAGATTTAAAATCTCTAGGTATCAGTCGGGCTAGCATGGGGGTTCAAAGTTTTGAGCCGGAGTTGTTGGAATTTATGCACCGTGCCCATTCCAGTGAGGAAGCATTGCAGTGCTTGAAACTGCTTAGCGCATCTGATTTTAAATCGTTTACCGTTGATCTTATTTACGGGAATCCGGGCCAGTCTGTAGAGCAGCTCGAGCGCGATGTCAAAAAGCTTCTTGCATTTGACCCCCCGCATATTTCGGCCTACTCGCTTACTATTGAACCGAAAACACGGTTGGGCAAACAGGTTGAGCTCGGACGTATTGCTCCGCCCGAAGATGACAAGGTTGCAAAGCACTTTGATCTTATTAATCGGCTGTTTAGTAGTCAGGGTATAGAGCGTTATGAAGTGAGTAACTACAGCTTGCCGGGCAGAGAAGCTATCCATAATAGCAATTATTGGGAGCACAAAAATTATTTGGGATTAGGTCCCGGTGCGCATTCGTTTTGGTGGGATGATAGTGCCGAACGATGGGAAAATGAGAAGGATTTACGGAAATATTTGCGTGAAGAAGATCAGCCCGAAAAAGAAGAACTTTCGCTTAAACAGTTGGCAGAGGAACGATTAATGATGGGATTGCGCACAAAAAAGGGAGTTGGAATAGTAGAACTTTCGCGGCAATATGATTATGTGCTGAGTAATCGCCAGCTGGATTATCTTGAAAGCCGTGAGCAAGAGGGTAAGGTTATAGTTGATGAGAGAATTACCTTGACTGACGAAGGAATAAAAATTGCTGATGCGATAATTTTGGATTTAGTAACGTTGCATTAGATTGCTTATCTATAGCAGGTGAAACAAATTATTACCAATCGAATATCAGGCTGATGAAAGCAAGTTTTAAAGCATTTATGCGGAAGATTATTGATTATGCCGGGCTGTTTCCACCGGCTGACCTTTCACTTGATACTTCTCTCCAAAAGTATAGCAAATATCGGAGAAATGAGGACGCATGGATGCTCTCGCGTTATATTGTTCCGGCCAGTCGGCTGGCTGAGCTAAAGCCTTATGGGGAAACGCTTTTTGCTGGAGGTGAGCCCTTTGGTTTTTCGATTCTGGGGAAAAGAACAGAGACCATTTCTGATTATAAGGAACATCTGCAGGATATCGTGAAGGAATTGGAGCGGTTTCATGAAGATCATGGAGGGCGTGTGCAAACGGATGTAATGGAAATTAAGCTTCCGCGAGAAGCTGTTTTTGCCAATGATGTTGACCTTCTTGCTGATATTTATAGAGAGACGGCCCATTATTTTGGAGAGGTACCTGAGTTCCCGGACGATATTTTCTTTGAAGGGATCTTTGATAAAAACTGGGAAAAGGAGATTTCGGTAATTTTGGAATCAATGAATCATTATAATGATAACACATCATTGGATAGCGGAATTAAAGCTGGTTTTAAGTTGCGATGCGGTGGAGTAGAAGCTTCGATGTTTCCGTCAGTTGAACAGGTGGCTTTTACGTTGAATAAGGTTCGAGAACAGAATTTAGCTTTAAAATGTACTGCTGGATTGCATCATCCCATTCGCCATTATGATCATACGGTAAAGACGAAAATGCATGGATTTTTAAACGTGTTCGGTGGAGCAATGCTTGGATATGCGCATGATTTTTCGACAGACCAGATAGCCGAAGTCATAAAAGAAGAGGATAAAGAACATTTTTCCTTTACTGATTCCGGTTTCCGATGGAAGGATTATGAAGTATCAACGGAAGATATTGAAGAACTGCGCGAAGTGGCACTTATTTCGTTTGGCAGCTGCAGTTTCGACGAACCGCGTGATGATCTACAGCAACTCGGACTTTTATAGATTATATCCTGACGTTGTCAATGAGTATATGAGAAAACAATTCATCATTCAGAATTTATAACTCAAAGTTTACAATATGCATCCTACAAACGATCCCAATTTAGAATCATTTATCGAGGTAGATTCCGGTTCGCACTTTCCCATCCAAAATTTGCCCTATGGAGTAGCTCGGTCAAAAGATGACGGGGAAGTATTTATTTGTACCGCCATCGGCGATTATGTAGTAAATTTGGCCGAACTAGATGCTGCCGGTGTTTTTGACGGTCCGGAGCTGGATGGCAAGCCGGTGTTTCGTGAGCGGACGCTGAATAGTTTTATGGAACTTGGACGATCGGCATGGGCTGAGGCACGGTCGTACATCAGCACGCTGTTGAGTGCCGACGAACCAGCCTTGCGGGATAATAAGCCGCTCCAGGAACGCGTGCTTAAGCCTATAGATGAGGTTGAGATGATGTTACCGGTAGATATTGGAGATTATACCGATTTTTATTCATCCGAGCAGCATGCGACAAATGTGGGAAGTATGTTCCGTGATCCTGAAAATGCGCTGAAGCCCAATTGGAAACATCTGCCGGTCGGGTATCATGGACGAGCAAGCTCGGTGGTAATAAGCGGTACTGATCTGCATCGCCCACAAGGACAGATTCTTCCTCCGGACAGTGACGATACACCTATTTTTAACGCCTGTAAGCTCTGTGATTTCGAACTTGAGATGGGTTTTCTGACCGGACCCGGAAATGAACTCGGGAATCCTATTTCAGTAACAGATGCCGAAGATCATATTTTTGGATTGATGTTGGTAAACGACTGGAGTGCACGTGATATTCAAAAATGGGAGTATCAACCACTTGGACCGTTTTTAGCGAAGAACTGGGCTACTTCGGTATCGCCGTGGATCGTAACGCTGGATGCGCTGGATCCCTTTCGTACTGAGGGTCCGGACCAAGACCCGGAGCCGTTGTCATACCTACAATCCGAAGGAAAGTGGACTTTTGATATTAACCTGGATGTGTATCTGCAGGGCGAAAATATGGATGAGCCGCACAAGATTTGTGCATCCAATGCCAAGAACTTGTACTGGAATATTGCACAGCAGCTGGCCCATCAGAGTATAACCGGCTGCAACATTCGTCCCGGTGACCTATATGCATCGGGCACCATCAGTGGAAAAGAAAAATCGTCGTATGGAAGTATGCTGGAACTTAGCTGGAAGGGTACCGACCCAATTGAATTTCCTAACGGTGAAACCCGAACGTTTCTCGAAGATGGCGATGAGGTGACGATGACCGGCTATGCCGATACTGATAGCTACCGCATTGGATTCGGTGAAGTGACAGGTAAGATACTTCCGGCGAAAGAGTTAGATCTATAGGGAAACGGCAGATGGGAGAGGGCAGAGTAAAAGTACTCTGCCGATTCACGCAACACCGCTTCTACTTGATGAGCGTCATCTTTTTTGTGGTAACTTTACCATCAAGGATAATACGATAAAAATAAATCCCTGAAGCATAATTACGGCCGTCAAAGGTTTCTTTATAAATACCTTCAGTTTTTGAGCCATTAACAAGTGTGGCAACCTTGCGTCCCAGTACATCAAAGATTTCAAGTTGAACATCTTTCTGCTCAGGAATGCTATAGCGTATGGTCGTTTGTTCACGAAATGGATTGGGAAAATTCTGCTCTATACGCACCATCTGTGGATCGATTGACTGTATCCCCAAAGCGTATTTTGTTTGCTGTTGATAAGATCCGTTGGCTGCAACTATTCCCAGTTTTTCGATCTCATCCCAACTCCAATTGGTTTCGGAAAATACAGATTCTTGTTGGTTATTATATATGATAAGAGGTTCAACGCCTCCATCATTAAAAAAGGCCAGAACACCCATTCCTGCATGTGGGTCAAGCAATTCTGAAAGGTTAAATGCAATATTTCCCGGAAAAGGGGATGGAGCGCTTTCAAAGTATTTTGCCGAAAGAACATTGAGAGTATCAGCAGGTTGAGATACATCTCCGGTGAAGTTTTCACTGGTGTTGGGCGTCGGGTATAAAGCACGTTCCTCAAAGCCAAATCCCTGATTGGCATTATTACCAGAGGCATAGTGCCAAAGTTGTGATTCGATATAATTTCGATTGAAGGAATCAGGTCCACCGAGCTGTGTTGTGATGGCATCGACCAGAGAAATGAATGGATTATTTTTGATGACTTCCCAGACATCGACCCAAAACTGTGAGCCGAATTTTTCTTCAAAAAAGAGTGCCCAGGTGATTTCAGCATACGAACCGGGATAAAATCCGCCTGAAGGATTATTAAAAATAGAGTTTTCAGAGTTAATGTAGTTGTAATAGTCATTAACATTATCGTAAACGACCTCTTCCATCAGGGTTGCATCCATCTCCAGCCAATTACCTGTTTCACCCTGCCATTCGTTGGCTTCGTACTGTACGGCATGTTTAAACTCGTGGGCAACTGTCACCTTAATGGCACCAATTTGGTTTCCATCGGGATCATTATTGGGCGGAAATTCCTCAGAAAAATCATTTTCAATATCGATATAGGTAGTGCCATCTCCGGGTGCTACCGTTCGGCCATAAATATTTTCAAGATTTAGAATTTGTATTTCATAGGTTTGGCCTTGGGGAATAGGATCGGTGTATCCCAGTCGTTGAACTTCGTGTTGATATGAGGAGTCAGCTGCAGCGGCTACTTCTTCTACGTAATCGGGTATCCCATCGCTGTCAGAGTCTTCGGGTGGAACTGCGTGGCTTCCCGAAGTTTCGTAATGAATGGTAAAGTTTCCATCCGGTGATTCGTAGGTTTCGGAAGCCTGTATAGAAGGCGAAGATAGTACTGATTTAATACGGTTTACAGTGGATGCGGAAAGCTCGGATCTATGCCGATAGAAGTCAGAGGTGGCCGGGGTACCGCATTTATGAGGATGATCAATGTTTATGATATCATCATCAGGCAGAGTCCCCTTTGCCTTGGAAGGGAAAAATTTATAAAGCACTTTTTGATCCAAATTTATATTTCCTTGCTGATAGGCATGATCAATTTTTTGGAACAAATTGACCTTTTGGGGTGTGGACCGCTCTTGCGATTTGGCAGTACTGATACCAAGAATTAATAAAAATGAGCTCAAAAAAAAGAGCTGAAGTAAATACTTAATCAATGGAACAATATTTTAAGACAAATGAGGTTCATTTCTTGCAAAATTACCCTTATTTTTGGCATCTGCAAAATAGTTCACCACTAAGACACTAAGTTTACTAAGAAATACCTGCAAAGATTAAGATGGAAAACTTGTTTTAGTGCTCTCAGTGACTTAGTGGTAAAAATGAAAAACATAATTATGTACGAAGTAGTACTCTATTACAAATTTACTCCTATTGAAGATCCCGAAACGTTTTGCGAAGAGCATAAACAATTTTGTAAGGATCTTGGGATTAAAGGACGTATTTATATCAACGAAGAAGGTATCAACGGAACTGTGGGAGGCACGGCCGAACAGGTATCAAAATATAAAGAAGCGCTGACGAGCATTCCCGGGTTTGACGGAATCGATTTTAAGTCTGATACCAGTGAGTATATACCTTTTCCGAAGTTAAAATGTAAGACTCGGGATGAGTTGGTTTCCATTCATGAAGAGGATGTTGATCCTGAAGATGGCGGGAGATACCTGGAGCCGCATGAGTGGAAAGAAGTGCTCGAAAATGAAGACGACTATGTGCTGATTGATGTGCGGAATGATTATGAATCAAAGATCGGTCATTTTGAAGGAGCGATTACCCCTGATGTGGAAAACTTCTACAATTTTCCCGACTGGCTTGAGCAGGTCGAAGAAGAAATTAGTAAAGACAAAAAAGTGCTGATGTACTGTACCGGTGGTATCCGCTGCGAAAAGTTCTCGGTACTCATGAAAGAAAAAGGCTGGGATGATGTAAATCAGCTGCACGGCGGTATTTTACGCTATGCCAAGGAAGAAGGCGGCGAACATTATAAGGGTAAATGCTTTGTGTTTGACGATCGCCTGGTGGTACCGGTAAATGAGGATAACCTGGAGCCCATAGCACGTTGTGAAATCACCGGAAAGCCGGCCGATACCTATATTAACTGTGCGAATATGGAGTGTAACAAACTTTTTGTTTGCTCTGAGGAAGGCGCTCGAAAAATGGAGGGGTGCTGCAGTGAGGAATGCCGCCAGAGCGAATACAAGCGCCCTTTCGACCCCGAAAATGCCTTTCGCCCGTTTCGCAAATGGTATAATTACTTTGGTGAAGGTTTTAAAGAGCGGCAGTTAGAAGAAGAGTAGATAGCTAGTTTTTGTCTTAAAATTTGGCAAATCTTCCAAATTAATAAGGATGACATTTAATTATTTATCCCTCAAAAAAGGCTTTGGCAATGGATGCAAAGTGAGAAGGGCGATCCAGAAAGGCATAATGCCCCGCGTGATCGATAACCACCAGCTCAGCATGTTCGATGCCTTGTTCCATGCGTTTGGCCTGATATTGTGGCGCGGTCTCATCATTTTCTCCCCATAACAGTAAAACCTCGTGAGGAATATTTGGAAGACATGGTTCCAGATATTCTGTAACAGTTTTTACGAATGTTTTGCGCATGACGCCATCCAGTTTACTGTAGTCGCTGGATCCCAATGCTTTCCAAACGGAGGTTTGGCGAAGTGAGGCAAGTGCTTTTTCTCGAAGTGATGAGGGCAGTATCAAAAAGGGAGCTTTAAGTAACTTGGCGGTATACTTTTTGAAGTAATATTTCCCACCTCGTTTGGGTTTCATACCTGCGCCCCCGGTAATGAGTACTTTTTGAACAAGTTGTTTGGCAATGGGACGTGCACATAATTTCAGCGCAATGCGTCCACCAAACGAGTGGACAAGCAAATCGACCGAATCAAACTCTTTGTCTTGAATAAACTGCTGGATTAGATCAGTATAATCATCTACACTCCAAGCTGTATTGGGCACTGAGGAATTGCCAAACCCGGGCAGATCAAAAACGTAGCAATCGCGGATGTCTGAAAGCTGCTTGGCCAGCGGCATCATCACCTGCTTACTGCTGCCCCAGCCGTGTAAGATAATCAGCGGTCGTTTATCCTGAACACCTACACGATTGTAGGAAATAGACAGATTGTTGTAGTGATATATTTTGGTAGATTCTATCATCAGAAGCCAAACATCGAATTATTTTCTCCATCAAACAAGAGCGATTTTTGTAAGGATTCTTTAGTTGAAGGGTCTTACTTGTACTTAATAATAATTAGGGGAGAAGATCATGAAGAGACGATTATTTTTCTGGCTGGAAAAATTAAAAATTGCACCGGGCGAACGAAAAGCGATATCGGGATTGCTTGTTCTACTTGTAATATTGGGCGGATTAAATTTAGCGTTGTCGCCGTCAGTTCCATTTGAGGATGGAGACTATCTCGAACTTGAGCGCCAGTTTGACGAACGCACAGCCATGCTCGAGGCCGAGGAAGAAAAGTTGATGGCACAGTATTTTCCAAGATCCGAAAAGCAAATTGCGGGGGCCCAGATCGATACGGTATCGGACGATTCCACCTCAAATGAAGAAGCCGATGATACGGAGAAAAAAGTTGAGGAAACGAATGATAACGTGGATACTGAGCGGATAAACGTTAATAAAGCCAATCGGGAGGCGCTTGAAGCGTTGCCGGGTATTGGTCCTACCTATGCAAAACGGATCATAAAATACCGTGATGAAAATGGAGAATTTGAGTCGTTTGAGGAGCTTAAAAATATTAAGGGGATAGCCCAAAAACGATTGGACAAATTGATACCATTTATCAAACTTAAGGATTCAGAATAATGCAACCGAATCTTGATGGCAACACGTATTTTATGGGCGGATGATGAGATCGATCAGCTGAAGCCGCACATTATTTTTTTAGAGAATAAAGATTTTGAAGTCACTCCTGTAACTAACGGCGAAGATGCAATTACGCTGATCCGGGAACAACCTTTTGATATTGTTTTTTTGGATGAGCAGATGCCCGGCATGGATGGGTTGGCCACGTTAAATCGAATCAAAACCATTAAGGCGGGTTTGCCGGTGGTAATGATTACGAAGAGTGAGGAAGAGTCGATTATGGAAGATGCGATCGGCGGTAAGATTTCGGATTATTTGATTAAGCCGGTGAATCCCAACCAGATTGTGCTTACGATCAAGCGCATTCTGGAACGCCGTCGCATTCGGAATGAAAAGTTTGCACAGTCGTATCTGCGAAATTTCAATGAAATATCCGGGCGGATTCACGAAGAGACCGGCTGGGAAGAGTGGATCGAGATTTATAAGCAGCTTACACAATGGGATATCGATTTGGAGTCGGGCGATGAATCATTGCGTCAAGTGTTGGCCGATCAATATCAGGAAGCCAATAAAATGTTTGGACGATTTGTTGCGCGGAATTATAAATCATGGCTTAGTCAATCAACCCCGCAGCGCCCGGCACTTTCCACGGATATTGTGGGCGAATACGTACTTCCGCATGTCAAAAATGGTCAGACCACGCTCTTTTTGGTGATTGATTGCATGCGGTACGATCAGTGGCTGTTGTTCCAAAGCCTGTTGAATGAAGATTATGCAATTGATACTGATTTTTACTACTCCATACTTCCAACGGCAACCCCCTACTCGCGGAATGCTATTTTCTCGGGATTATTTCCACTCGAAATTGAAGATATCTATCCCGATTTATGGAGTCAGGGTGAAGATGAGAGTTCATTAAATCAGTTCGAGGAAGAATTATTTGCCAAGCAGTTAAGCCGAAAGGGCATTGACAAAAAAGTGAAGTACGAGAAAGTTTTACGAACGGATGAGGGAAGGGATCTTGCTGATAAGATACATAACTATCTGCAGGTTCCGCTGAGCACTTTTGTATATAATTTTGTAGATACGCTGGTGCACTCGCGGTCCGACTCTGATGTTCTTAAAGAAATAGCACCAGATGTGCCGGCTTTCCGATCCCTGACCAAAACCTGGTTCCAGCACTCTACCTTGTATGAAATATTTAAACTCTTGGCTGATGAGGAAGTGGTTATTGTGGTGACAAGCGATCACGGTGCGGTGCGTGCGTTGCGTGATACGAAGGTATTCGGGGACCGTGAAACATCTACAAGCTTGCGATACAAATACGGTCGCAATTTATCTGCCAATGATGATGCAGCAATGATTATTGAAGATCCTGCCGAATATAAATTGCCAACGCCGGGCCACTCCAATAATTATATTATTGCCAAAGAGGATTATTACTTTGTATATCCCACCAACTACCATCGTTATCAGAACCGCTATCGGGATACCTTTTTACACGGCGGAACCAGCATGGAAGAGATGATTCTACCTATTGCCACATTGCGACCCAAGTCAATGTTGTGATAGATTTCTCACTCAAGAGCTTGTATCTTCTTACTCTTTTTGATTAACAGCTGTTTATGGAAAAGGATTTTACAACGACATCTCCTGACGAAACCATTGCCAAGGGAAAAGAATTTGTTACCTCTTTGGAAACAGGAGATATTGTTTGCCTTCAGGGTGATCTCGGTGCGGGAAAAACGCACTTTGTAAAGGGTATGGCGGAAGGATTGGGCATTGACAGTAACGATGTCAGTTCGCCCACTTTTACACTCATCAATGAGTATGGTGGTGATAAGTTGCTCTATCATTTTGATTGCTATCGAATGGAATCTCCTCGCGAAGCCCTCGAAATAGGCGCCGAAGAATATTTTTACGGTGATGGAGTTACGGTGATCGAATGGCCGGAGCGCATTGAGTCGCTCATACCACCCGAGGCTATCTGGATTTCCATTGATGCACCTGACAAGAATACCCGAAAATTTGTCATTAGAAAAAGGGAGTTGTAATCCTGTATATTATGCGACCATGGCAACGAAGAAAAGACTTCCATATCGCTTAGATCGACTGCCGGTTATATACCCGTATAACCGACGAGCGGATAATAATATCCAGCTTGGAGATCTTGTTTACTATGGGCCTTGTCCCGAGTATTACGGGATCGGTGAAGTAGTTCGGTCGTTTGATGATTATTGTATTGTGGATTTTCGCCGAACCGGAGAACTGAATATTGAGAAGGACGCTATGGCTATGAAGTACTTGATTCCAATTCACAAATTGAACTTGGGGCACATCTTAAAAAGCACCTAACGACATATATAGATCTGATTCTACAGCTCGACTACCAAATCAGATCCATTCAGTTTTATTCCAGCATCTCGTCTTTGGCAAAATCGGTTTCTTCCAAGAGATCCCCGTCTTTTTTCTTACCGAATATCCACAACATAATACTTGCGGCCAAGCCGGGATAAAATGGCTCAATTCCCAGGTAGGTATAATTATACATGCCTTCGCTGGTTATGGTACCGAGAATAAGCCAAAGTAATGATACGCCAATGCTGCCGATCATGGTAGGGAGAACCCATTGTTTTTTAAGGGTAAAAAATCGAAGGTAGACCCCCATAACCGGAATAAGCAGGCCGGGAATCATCACTGAACCGATAACGTACCACAGATCAATAACACTGGGATAAATAATGATTAATAAGATCCCCAGCAATGCAGCAGCCAGTGTGCTGATTCGAGTTAGAGTATTGTTTTGTGTATTCGGAAAGATCTTTACCAGCAGATCACGCCCAAGTGTTTGTCCGGATAAAAACAGGTAACTGTCAAGTGTTGACATGATGGTAGCAAGCAATGCTACAAAGAACAAACCCTTTAATCCGATTGGTAAAATCTCGTTCGCCAGGTATGGATAAACCATGATGGGTTCGGCTAAGGAATCGCCCAAGATAGCAAAGCCGTACATCCCGCTAAACACTGTCAGGAAATCAAAAACTGACCATAATAAGATGGAAATGAAGATTCCTTTCTTAGCGGTTTCAGGAGATTTTGCTGCCGCGGCGCGTTGATGAAAGCTGGGATCTACAAAAGTCCAAAGCGCAATAAAAAACCAAACAAGAATATATTGGACGTCTTGGCCGCCGGTGATATCCCTGAAGTCGGGTGGTACAAAAGACCATAACTTTCCAAAGCCTCCGAACTCCATGCCGGCAAAAATAATCAAAACGGTAAATCCACCGAACATGAGAGCGATTTGCAGCATATCGGTGTGGACAACGGCATTAAATCCTCCAAAGATAACATAGGCAACAGAAAATAGTGCTACAGCGCTGGCATACCATAGAAAATGCCCGGCGCCTCCGGTGAGGTATTGGAAAATTAATCCGAGCATGAGAATGTAGGGAGCCGGACTCACGAGAATAAAAATGGGAATAGCAGAGAAGCGACCGGCAGTATCCCCATAGAAATTACCAACAGCTTCGGGCAGCGATAGAGCTTTATTCATACGTATTTTGCCGGCAAGCAGCCAGGCAAAAAGAGCGGAAAACACATAAAAGGGGAACCCTAAAATAAGCCAGGTAGAGATCCCATTTTGGTAGCTGTATTCTCCAATGCCCAGAATGCCGCCATACCAGGTTGAAACCAGCGTGGCTACAAAAGCAGCCAGACTCATTTTTCGTCCCGATAGCAAAAACGACTCTTCATCGGTTTCTTCCCAGTCGCGTTGCCAGGTGAGATAAACCAAGAGTGCAAAATAACATAGAATCAGGCTCCAGTCGAACAGCGTAAATTGTAGTTCAGTCAACGGTCAATGATTATTTCAAAATGGGTGGAAGATATCTGAATAAGTATAGGTGGTCAATCGTTATTATGTTTTACAAACATCAACAAGTCTCCTTCTTCATGATTGATCTGGACCGGGTTTTCAATGACTTCATTAGAGGATCCGTCTCGCACGCCATTTTCAAGGAATTCATTTTCGAGCGGATATTTTAATCCTTGTGTGGTAATGCCGGCTACTTTTCCCGATAGGGGGAATAGCGACAACTGCGTTCCAATAGCAAAATCATCTGAGAAAGACGGAGGCAGTAATCTCGTTTCACCAAAATTGTCAGCTATACGGATCTGCTGGAATTGTGGAGAAAATTGTTTGAGGACGGATAGGTTTTTGAGCGTTTGATCAAGCCGGTGTCCGGTAGCACCTAAAATGTAAATATGTGTACCATCCTTTTTTCGGGCGTGCTGCAGTGCTTTTTCCAAATCGTTGAACTCTTGGCTCGGCCGAAAGATAATTTCCGATTGCTCCTTTTCTGACCCGTTATAACTGTCCAGGTCGCCAATAATTACATCGGGTATGGCACCCAGCTTTAGTGCTATATTGGCTCCTCCATCAGCAGCAATAAAGCGATCTGTTTTCGCTCGATATTTGCTAAATAATTGTTCTGATGGCGGACTGCCATTACAGAGAATTAAAATCGATTTCATGAAAAACGTCTTTAAATGATTTTAAAACTGGTTTGTGCGTTATAATACAGTAAAATGAAGTAAGATTTTGCCAATAAAAAAATATTGCTTTCTTCAAAGCTATCTACCATTTTATTAGGCTTATTTTTCGCGCTATAAACAGCCATTATGTTTGAAGAACTCATCCAAAAATTACAAGAATTCGACACCGTGGGTGTTTTTTCGCATATCCGTCCCGACGGTGATTGCATTGGTGCCCAAGTGGCGGCTTGTCTCTGGTTGGAAAAGAATGGGGTGAACGCTATTGGGTTTAATGATGATGATGTTCCATTAAACTTACAATGGCTTGCTAAATTTTATCCAATCCAAGAACCGGACGAGAAATCTCTTAATAAATGCGATGCTTTTTTGGTGTTGGATGGGAACTCTCCAAAGCGTTTTGGCAGCTATTCTGATTATATTCAGGACTATCCCAAACCGTCGTTTATGGTTGACCATCATCCCGATCCGCATGATGGTTTCGATTTGAGTATATCGGTTGAGGAGGCGTCATCAACGTGTGAGCTAATCTTTCATCTCTTTTTACAAAATGATATCTCACAGGTAGATGAGAAAGTGGCAAAGGCTCTTTACACCGGCATTTTAACGGATACAGGGTCGTTGCAATACGACAGCGTTACACCCGAAACAATGAACATCGCTTCTGAGTTACTAAGATTAGGTGAATTTCGTCCCAACGAGGTAGCCGAAAAAGTGTTTTCAACGAAAAGCCTTAACCAGCTGCATTTGCTTAGCAAGGCAATGAGTACGATAGAGTTATTTGAGGACAATCAAATAGCTATTATGTACGTTACCAAAGAAATGCTGGAAGAAACCAATACTACCAACGACGATTGTGAAGGATTTGTAGCCTATCCACTGAGTGTGGCTGGTATTAAAGCCGCAATTTTATTTAAGGCTCTGGGTGATGGTGTTAAGATGAGCCTTCGCTCCAAAAGCAATGATGTTGACGTTAATAAATGGGCACGCAAGGTGGGCGGTGGAGGCCATAAAAAAGCGTCGGGTGCATGGCATCCGGGACCGCTTGAAAAAGCGATTGAAGATTTGGTAGAGATTGGCGCCGAACAGCTTGTTAGCGTAGATAAGTCGTAATAAATTTGAGTCCTTCTTTTAATGGTTAAGCAATCCGTTTTAAGTATAGCGGTTCTCCTGTCTGTTTTGGTAGCGGGATGTTTAGATAAGCAATCCCATTCTCAATCAAGCAATAATTCTGCCGTATCAGAAGCATCGGGAACGAGCATATCTCCCTATTCAGGAGATTCCATGTCTGCTTCTGATTCGAAAGTTTCTGTTAGTGCTGAAAGTGGATATCAGCAGCGGGTTGAGAATACCCAAAATCCGAATGAGCAAATTAATACGAGCCGGCAAACAGCTATAACCAGAGCGGTAAAGAAGGTAAGTCCGGCTGTCGTGAGTATTACAGTGACAGAAATGGTACAGGGCGGACGCCGGCTTGAGTTTAGTGAATATTATAATCGATTTGTTCCGGTACCCATCGAGCGTGAAGTTAGTAGTATGGGGTCGGGATTTATTATCAGCTCGGACGGACTTGTAGTTACCAATCAGCATGTGGCCAACCAGCAGGCCAAACGGGTAGTCGTTTCTTTGCCGGATGGTTCGCAATATGAGGCGGAAGTTTTAGGTGAAGATGAGCTTGCCGACCTGGCATTGTTACGAATAAATGCAGATAAAGCCTTTCCTACTGTAGAGTTTGGTAACTCTGACAGTGTGTTAGTGGGCGAATGGTCGCTGGCTGTTGGGAATCCCTTTGGGCTTTTTGAGTCGGCCAAACCATCGGTGACAGTAGGGGTAGTTAGTGCCATAAATCGCGATTTTCGCCCCAATCCCAACGAGCCTCGCGTGTATATGGATATGATTCAGACTGATGCTGCAATTAACCGAGGTAATTCAGGAGGGCCATTGGTGGATAGTGAAGGAAAAGTAATTGGGGTCAATACCTTCATCTTTACCGGCGGCACCAGCGGTGGAAATGTGGGACTTGGGTTTGCAATACCGAGCAATCGCGTACAAAAAATCATAAAGCAGCTTTCCACTACAGGAGAAGTTACCCTCTCATACGATCCAGGCTTTAGTACGGTTGAAATGACACGTCAATTAGTGTTGAAATACAATCTGCCGGCAACGCGTGGATTGCTTGTCAATAGTGTTAATAAAGACGGGCCAGCTTTTGAGGCAGGGATTGTTCCTGGAGATATTATTTTGAAAATCGGGAAAGAACGTATCCAAAGTAAAATGCACGCACAGGCTCTTTTCCGGGAGTATCAGGAAGGGGATTCCATGCGGGTAGAATTATTTCGTAAAGGCGATCGCTATGAAACCAAAATGTACCTGCGCAAAAAAGTGAAAGAATAGCGTTCTACTGGTTCTGCTTCCGATTTAAAAACTTTTCCACACGCTCTTCATGTAGGTCGCTTTCCCAAAATTGAGCGAATGAATCCAGTTCAGCTTCGATAGCCTCCCATCGCGCGTGGGTGATACGCATGGCGCCCTGTTTTAGATTCTTGATAAATGGGCGATCATTTCTCGTAATATTTTGAGCCCGTTCCCATACTTCATCTTGCCAATCGCTGCTTTCTGTTATATGATCAATAAGATTGTGGTGGAGAGCAGTTTGAGAGTCTATCACTTTCGCCTCGGCCAGCCAAAGCAGGGCGGTAGAACGGCCCACCTTTTCCACTAAACGGGTAAGGCCGCCCCAGCCCGGGGGTAAATAGAATTTGCCTTGTGTAAATCCAAAAGTTGCGCGCGGGGCTGCCATTCGAAAGTCAAAAGCCAGCATTATTTCGCAGCCACCTCCATAAGCTGCGCCGTTAATAGCAGCAATAGTCCAGCAAGGCAGTTGTTCAATACGCTTTAAAATAGTAAGCATGCGCCGAGCCATAGGCTTTGCTTCTTCTGCTGTTTTGATGGTATGGAACTCCCGTAAATCGCCACCTGAGACAAAGGTTTTTTGGCCTGATCCTGATAATATAAAACAGCGAATATTAGAATCTTGCTCGAGATTATCGAGCAGGTTTTCAAGTTCATCCATGACCGCAAAGTTGATTGCATTATGTGATTCTGGGCGATCGATAGTGGCCTGACAAATATGATTTTTCTGTTCGATTTTTACAGTACTCACTGTTAGATTAAGGCTTGTTTAAAATTGAGTATGAAAATGGAATCTATATGTATCTTGCCAATAAAGAAAAGATAAATCGGTCGCTTACGGCAAAAATCGTTGATGCTCGCGTAGCCCAGGTATTTAATACGTTTAAGGAGGTACTGGTAACCTCGTCATTCGGTACCACTTCGGCTGTTCTGCTGCATTTGGTAAGCAGAATTAAGCCCGGTTGTCCTATCTATTTTATTGATACCGGATACCATTTCGAGCAAACTATTGCTTACAAAGAGCGGCTAACACGCTTGCTGGATTTAAATGTGATTGATCTACGTCCCGATCCGGCACAACATGCTCATACGCTTAAAGATGAGCTCTGGGAAGATAATCCTGATAAGTGTTGCGATATTAACAAGGTTGAACCACTGGATCGTGTTAAGGATCAATACAAGGTCTGGATGTCCGGTCTTATTGGTTTCCAGAATCGCCACCGTAATAGTTTGCCTATTATGGATGATGATAACGAACTTATTAAGTTCTATCCCCTTATTGACTGGAACTCATCCCTGGTCGAAGAATATATTGAAAGCCACGGTTTGCCTGAACATCCCCTTAAAGAAAAAGGATTTCATTCGGTTGGCTGTACGCACTGTACCTCAAAGGGCGAAGACCGTAATGGCCGTTGGAGTGACCTCTCAAAAACCGAGTGTGGATTGCATCGCTGATGGATTATATATCCGGCTGAACATCTTCCACTTCGTAATCAATTTCTTGCTTTTGGGAGTTTTTGAGTAGCCATTTCTGATACTCTTTGTTCCCTTCCTGTTCGGTTAGTTGCAGTGTAATAATGCAGGGACACTCATAGCTGTGCAAATCCTTTACGCGTTTGGTAAGATCTCTCACGTTGTGGTAAGGGGTTTTAGCAATCAGGATAGCTTCAGTATCTTCAATAATTTCACCCTCCCAGCGGTAGATGGTTTCCATGCCGTCAACAATATTGACGCAAGCTGCCAGGTTTTCTTTTACAAGCTTTTTGCCAATGGATTTGGCTTCTTGTTTGTCTTTTGTGGTGATATAAACCAAGCGAAGGTTATAGAACATGGGTATGGATCGTCAGTGTTGGTGTTCAGATGAATATTGAAAGTACAAAATTGAAGTTATGACTCATAGTCTCAACACTGAAAATTTGCGTATTATTAGTGTTGATATCAGAAGAAAAAAGCCATATTTTTCGAGACTCTCAAAATCTGGTAATTGTAAATATTTGCTGATTTATTGAGCACTTGCGAGAGTGGCGGAATTGGTAGACGCGCTAGATTTAGGATCTAGTGCCTTTAAGGCGTGGGGGTTCGAGTCCCCCCTCTCGTACATATATCTTTTATCACTTTTACCGTTCTAATAAAATACTATTTGGAGTAGTCTTGTGGAAATAACAATCAATGACATCACCGCTGTAGACAAAGAGTTAATTATTTCGGCCGATCGCGAAGATTTAGAGCCGAAGTTTAAAGAGGCTTATAAAAAATATAAAGGGCAGATTAATATGCCGGGTTTTCGTCCTGGAAAAGTGCCTACAAAGATTATTCGTAAACGTTTTGGAGACGAAATAGAGCAAGAAGAAGTAAGTAACTATGTTCAGGAGGTTTTTGAAAATGAGGTGGTTCCTGAATATGAGCCGGTAGGCGAAAGCCAGATGCTGGAGCTGAACTGGGAAAATGATGAGCTCGAGGCGAAATTCAAGATTGGAGCCCGACCAGAATTTGAGCTGACTGATCTCAGCGAGATTGAAGTGGATCGTCTTGTTCATGACGTTACGGATGAAGAAGTGAAAGAAGAGCTCGATCGACAGCTGAAGCAGCAAGGTAACTGGGAAGAAGTCGAAGAGGAGATTACCGAAGATAACCGTGTTACTGTTGATGCTGTTCCATTGGAAGATGGAGAGCCCGATGAAGAGAATAAAACAGAAGAAACCATTGATCTGACGAAAGAAGAATCAGACCAGTTTCGGGATGACCTTCTCGGCCATGAAGTAGGCGATGAAGTTGATGTTGAAATAGGTCACGATGACCATTCCCACAGCTTTAAGTTGATTGTTAAAAAGGTTGAAAAACTCCATAAAGCAGATTTGACGGATGAGTTTGCCAAGCAGGCTTCAGATGGTGAAGCTAAAAATGTTGATGAGTTTAAGAGCCTGATCAAAAGTAAGATTCAGAACTATTACGATCAGTCGGCAGACGACCTATTTAAGAACGATATAATTGATTCGCTTGTTGATAAACATGACTTTGACGTTCCTGAAGTGTTTAAGAAACAAGTGCAAAACCAATATGTTGAACGTGTAAAGCAGCAGTCACAGGGACAATTACCCCCTGATTTTGATGAAGAAGAGTATAAGGAAAATATGGAGGATCGCGCGATCCGTGATGCCAAATGGTTTTTCCTTAATGAAAAGCTGCAAGAAAAATTTGACGATATCGAGATAAAACCCGAAGATATAGATCAGCACTTAGAGGCTGAGGCTTCACGTTATGGTATTGAGGTTGATCAAATGCGGAATATGTTTGCACAGAATCCGGAACAGCTTGAGAGTTTAAGAAACAGTATTCGCGAAGACAAGGTGTTTGATAGGTTGAAGGATGAGGTCAAAATAAATGAGATTGACAAAGAAACCTATCAGGAAAAGCACGACGAAGATATTGAGGCATAACGCCCAAAACATTAGTTATTGAATTAAACTATTACTTCTGATTCACTTATGGAAAAGCAACCATTATACGAAATGCCAAACGATGCAGGGAATACAGACCGAATCCAGAATAATAATCTGGTACCGATGGTCGTCGAAAAGACGGAACGCGGGGAGCGGGCCTTTGATATTTATTCGCGCCTGCTTAAGGATCGCATTATCTTTTTGGGTACGCCTGTAAATGATGCGGTGGCAAGCTCTATTGTAGCACAGATGTTATTTCTTGAATCAGAAGATCCCGAGAAGGATGTTAATTTATATATTAACAGCCCGGGAGGGGTCGTATCTTCAGGTTTTGCCATCTATGATACGATGCAGTATGTTAAATGTGATGTTGCTACTACTTGTGTAGGTATGGCCGCATCGATGGGAGCGCTGCTGTTAGCAGGTGGAGCGGCAGGTAAACGAAATCTATTACCTAATTCCCGTGTTATGATTCACCAGCCTTTGGGCGGTGTACGTGGCCAAGCGAGTGATATTGAGATTGAGGCTCAAGAGATTTTGCGCATCAAGAAACTAATTAGCGAAGTGCTGGCTGAGCACAGCGGAAAATCGGTAGATCAAGTTATGGAAGATACCGACCGTAATAAATGGATGGCTGCTGAGGAAGCAAAAGAGTACGGACTGATTGATAATATTATGAAGCGCAATAAAAAAGAAGAGTAATTTTAAGACTTCAGTAAGAGGACAATGAGCGACCAAGAAAATAACAACGACAAAACAATTCACTGTTCGTTTTGTGGACGTTCAAGCCATGAAGTAAACAGCATGGTCGCCGGCCCTAACGACGTGTATATCTGCGATCGATGTGTGGCTGACGCTTCTGGAATTGTAAAAAGTGATCTGGCTTCCATGTCAGAAAAGCGGGAAAAGAACTATAAACCCCTGTTAAAGCCAGCCGAGATCAAATCCCGACTGGATGAATATGTTATAGGTCAGGAAGGTGCTAAAAAAACACTTTCGGTAGCGGTCTATAATCATTACAAGCGTATTAGTACGGAGTTGGGTGATGAGTTTGACGACACTGAAGTAGAAAAAAGTAATATTGTTCTACTCGGCCCAACGGGTTGTGGGAAAACACTATTAGCTCGCACGATGGCTAATATTATTGATGTGCCTTTTACCATTGCGGATGCAACGGTACTAACCGAGGCCGGTTATGTGGGAGAAGATGTTGAAAGCATTCTATCAAGTTTGTTGCAGGCATCTGACTATGATGTAGAGCAGGCCAAGCGTGGTATTGTCTATATTGATGAGGTTGACAAGGTGGCTCGTAAAAGTGATAACCCCTCTATCACGCGCGATGTTTCCGGTGAGGGAGTGCAGCAGGCTCTGCTTAAAATTTTAGAGGGAACAGTAGCAAATATTCCGCCCAAGGGTGGACGTAAGCATCCGGAGCAGAGTTTTATTCAGGTTGATACCTCGAATATCCTGTTTATTTGCGGTGGTGCCTTTAGTGGATTGGAAGAAATTATTGCCAAGCGCCTGTCAGTAAGTTCCCTCGGATTCCATTCCGAAGAGCAGGTAACCTTCGACAAGGATGATCCCGATATTTTTACGCATGTTGAAGCACAAGATCTACAGCGCTACGGTTTGATCCCAGAGTTGATCGGTCGTTTACCTGTAATTTCAGGATTGCATCAGCTTGATGAGGATGCAATGATTAAAATTTTGGTCCAGCCCAAAAATGCTCTCGTAAAACAGTATAAGAAGCTTTTCCAGATGGAAGGAGTCGAGCTTGTTTTCGAAGAAGATGCCCTCGAAATTATTGTCGAAAAGGCTCTTGAACGAGGTACAGGTGCGCGTGGATTACGATCCATTATGGAGAAATCAATGTTGGATATTATGTACACTCTGCCATCAATGGATAACATTGAACGATGCGTAATCACACGTGAGACGGTTCTTGATGAAGCGCCTCCCGTTTACGAAAAACGCAAAGCTTCTGCTTAGAAAATAAATCATATTTTTTTTGAAGGCATCATCGATTCGGTGATGCCTTTTTTATTTTGTAAAATATACCAGTATATCTTTTAAGAGGTTATATTCTATCCGCATTGGTATGAAAATTCAACTTACATCCAACAGAATAAATATTGTTTTAGTGGGATTTCTTATTCTGCTTGGGATTGGATCGTTTGTTTATAATCAGTATTTGGTTAATAGAATTCTTACCCAGGAGCGGTCGGGTATAGAACTGTGGGCCAAAGCTATAGAGTATACCGGAAATCCTACCCAGGAGGAGATTAGCCAGAATTTGTTAGCTGCCTCTAATTATCTTAAGACCAATGCCAGTGCTGCAGTACCCGACAGTGTGATAGAAATGATTGAAGAGGCTGAAGCCGATCGTACTTCTCAAACCTTTGTTACGCAAGAGATTCTCCTTAGTGAAGATCGTTTTCAAGTACCACGTATTATTGTTGACGAGCGCGGTGAAATTATGTTTGCCAACCATGTTGATGCACCGTTAAACCAGGAGCTGATTGATCGATTTTCTGCGATTAATGATCCCATCGAAATTAAGTTGGGCAATGAGCAGTATTCGCAAACACAGTACGTGTATTATGGTGAGAGTCCTACGGTGCGTTATCTACGGTACTTTCCCTATATACAGTTGAGTTTATTGGCGGTACTGCTGGGTATTGGCTATGTCAGCTATCGGGCGATCGCAAGGTCAGAACAGTCTAATTTATGGGTAGGGATGACCAAAGAGGCCGCCCACCAGCTTGGAACCCCCTTATCGAGTTTGTATGGATGGGTGGAGCTGCTTCGAGAGGAAAAGGGTGATGATTTTACGCAGCGAATATGCAATGAGCTTGAAAATGATATTAGCCGATTACGGGACGTGGCCGAACGGTTTAATAAAATTGGATCGGAACCGGAGTTAAATGCCCAAAAGTTGAAACCTATTTTGGAAGAGGTCATGGATTATATGGAGCAGCGGTTGCCCCAGCTGGGGAAAAATGTGGATGTTTTGCGTCATATCGATTCCAATGTACGGGCGAAGGTCAACCCCGATCTTTTCCAGTGGGCCCTAGAAAACTTGATTAAAAATGCGATGGACGCTATCAAATCCAATACCACAAAATCATACGTGTCGGTTAAGTTGGAGCGGGTGGAGAATGAGGTGGTTATCGATATTACCGATTCGGGTGTAGGCATCGAAAAGAAATATCAAAGCGAGGTTTTTAAGCCAGGATACAGCACTAAGAAGCGGGGCTGGGGATTGGGATTAAGCCTGACTAAACGAATTATCGAGGAGTATCACAAAGGGACACTGATTGTCCATAAATCGGAGCTGGGTGAGGGAACAACCATGCGTATTATACTTAAGGCTATTGAAAAGCCGAAATCGTTAGAGGATGAAGCCAAAGCGTAGCGAGCTGTATAGTATTAATCTTCTTTGTAGCCCCGTTTTTCGGCATATTCTTTAAGCTGGGCTTTTAACAGATTTCGTCCGCGATGTAGTCGTGACCTGATGGTGCCTATGGGTACATCCAGCATGTTGGCAATTTCTTCGTATGTAAATCCTTCCACATCACAAAGTAATACAACAGTGCGGAAATCTTCCGGTAACTCCTCCAGGGCCTGAGAGATATCATCATCAACAAGCTCGCGAAACATTTTATCCTCAAGATCAGAAGTGTCCGTCCGGTCGGCTCGAATGGTTTCGTAAAATTCCGAAACCTCATCGTAATCAACCTGGTTGGGCTGCTTGGACTGTTTTCGGTAATTGTTGATGTAGGAGTTTTTGAGGATACGGAATAACCAGGCTTTGGCATTCGTACCTTTTTCGTAGCTGCTGAAAAAGCGAAATGCCTTTACAATAGTGTCTTGCACAAGATCTTCGGCATCACTTGGATCAGAAGTAAGGCGAAGGGCAAAGTTATACATAGCATCCAAATGAGGAACAATTTCTTCCTCGAAATCTTCCTGTTTTTGGATCTCCTCTTTTGTTAATTCGGCCATCCCGATAGCTTAACTGTTGATTGTTAAGTCAATAATGTTCAATTGATGTATTAAGTCAGTAATACCTAAGAGTAACACACTCAAATTAATAGCACTTTCCCTTAAATTGAAATATAACAAATCTTATGATATCAATTATGGGTTTAAAACGTAAATTGTTTTAACTGATATACCTGATAGTTAGTATAAATGTTCTGATTCTGATACAGAATCATCTGTAACCCAATGATGTTTTCAATTTGTAATTTCTTACGAAATTAAGTCGTCAATAAGCGATAATCATAAGATCATAAATGGCATGTGTCCATGCTGCCATGCCAAATCCACGCCATAGATAGATGGCGTTGAGTGCAAGACCAAACAAGAAACGAAATAAAAATGAACTTAACGTAAAGGGATCACCGAAAACGCCCACATAATGAACCAAACTAAAAATTAAAGCAGCCAATAGTATGGCAGAGGCAAAAGCTATCGATTGTTTGGCAAAAACTTTTTTGAAAATAAAGAGCAGGGCTGATACCAAGATGACCCGAAAAAATAGCTCTTCGTATATACCTGCCCCCAAAGAAAGAGCCAGTTGCTGAAGTGTAGTTAAACTTTCAATTGGTGATATTTGGACGACCTGCAACAATCCGCTGACGGTAGTATTTATTAACAGTGCCAGAAAGAAAGCATAGAACGAGGCTTCGATGAGCATGGTAAAAAAGTAGTTCAGCTTTAGCAAAGATAGCTTCTTTCGTTCACGATAGAGTACCACCATGCCGAAGAGCGCTACTAAAATGAGAGTGATGGAGAGTACATCTCTCCCAAAATATGAAAACAGCGTTTTAATCCATACATCAACAGAGATACGGACTACCTGTTCTGAATCAGGTTGAGCCAAAAAAATGAGCACTTCATACAGCAATAACAGTGGAAGGCTGATTAAGTAGCTGTACAGAAGGGTGTGTGTAGAAGAAAAATACTGTTTTATTGATTGTCGGATATTGCTCATTGATTTTGATAAATAGTCACAGTAGGTAGTTTGCTGCTAAAATTTAGCGTTTTCCAAGCTGCGGATGAAAGTTTGAGCCCGTTGCCGGAATGCCGGTCATTGATGCGAACATATACGCCCCGATTATTATCATTGTTTTCAATATAGATAACGGATCCGAGTGAGATGTTGGAATGAGCTGCCGTCAAGTCATTTGGGTTGTAGAGCTCGCCGTTCGTAGTAGGATTTCCGCGCTCATTTTCACTGTATTGGGATACCGCGGTAGATCCCAAATCCTGCAGGCTGGAACTCATCAAATAAGGGTTTTTGTAAGTTCGGGTAGGCGGAGCCAGAACGGTAATTTCACTTCCAACTTGGAAACGTTCTTTATCTATCGAGGGATTTAATGCCCTAAACTCCTGTTCATCCATGCGGAATTTATTAAGCAGGTCTTGCAGCGATTTTGCTTCTCCGGATATGGTATGAACCATAAATTTACCCTGAGGTGAAGATTCAATGTCCTCGTCAGCGACAGAGGGCGGTGGGGCAGGTTTGCTACGGACCGTAAGTTGTTGTCCCACTCGTATGGTATTGGATGTGAGGTTGTTAAGTGACTTTAGCTGTTCAACCGTCATATCATGTTCTTGTGCAATCTTATACAGTGAATCACCGCTTTTAACAGTGTAATAGCTATTGCGCTGCGTTTCTTTTTCAACAACCAGCGATTGTTGTTCTTGATTGTTGGCTTCGGAGGGGTAGATGGTTAATTCTTGTCCCACCTGAAGATTATTAGTAGATAAGTTATTCCAGCTTTTAATTTCGGCAATGCTCACATTATACTGCTTGGAGATCGAAAAAAGAGTCTCTTGTCGTTGTATGGTATGTGTGATGGCAGAATCAGAGGAAGGGGTACTAACGAGTAGCGTTTGACCGACCGAAAGTTCGTTGCCGCGCAGATTATTCCATTCACTGATTTGCTCCACTTCGATGTTATACTGTTGGGCAATGCTAAACAGTGTTTCGCCCTGCTTCACGATGTGTGTTTGGCTTTGAGCCAGAGTGAGTGTTGTAATCCCAAGCAATACCATGAAAAGAAGTAATAATGTTTTATACGGTTTTATCATCCTTATCAGCTTGAGCGTTCTTCTATTTCTGTTTCAAGTTGTTGCAATGCTTCTTTTAATTCCTTCTCTGTCCGTTGTTCATTCTGTTCATTGGCTACGGTTATCCCTTTTTGATATAAGGTTTGGGCATCATCCAGGCGATCCAGTGCTTCATATAGTTTACCCAAGTGATAATAAACCCCCACATAGTCTGGATCACTCGACAGAATATCCTCAAATAAAATGCGTGCCTTCTTAAATTCTGCTTCTTTTCGGAACTCCAACGCTAGGGCAAACTTCGAAAAGGAGTCGCCGGGATTGTGCTTAATCTGCTTGGCCAGTTGCTTTATCTTGGATTTTTGATCTGAACTCATAACGTGTTAAGGTAACGTTAAAGTTGTACAGGGTATTTTATGTTCCGGTAATAAGATACAGAAATTGGTAAAGGTATGTGGTATCTACTTATTAGATTGATTAATTATGCTTCTGATACCGTTCCTCAATCTCCTCTATTGAATCCCCACCAAATTTTTCTAAAAATGCGTTAGCGAGTACGGGCGCAATTACGCTTTCCATCACTACAATAGCGCGGGGCAGGGCACAGACATCTGATCGCTCATATCGGGTATCTTTCTTTTCTTTGGTTTCGATATCTACCGTATCAATGGGCGTAAGCATGGTGGGGATGGGTTTCATTACCCCACGAATAATCAGTGGCATACCGGTAGTGACGCCCCCTTCGAGTCCGCCCATGCGGTTGCTTTTACGTTTATATTTGTCATCTTCATACATAATCTCATCGTGTACAACCTGTCCGTGACGTCGGCCGGACTCAAACCCTTGCCCGATTTCTACACCTTTCATGGCTTGGGTACCCATAATGGCTTGAGCTATTTGTCCTCCAAGCTTGCGATCCCAGTGGACAAAGCTGCCGAGTCCTTCAGGCAAGCCTGTAACTATTACTTCCCAGTGTCCGCCAAGCGAACTGCCCTCTTTTCGGCGCTTGATGATGAGATCGCGCATTTCTTGTGTAAGCTCTTCATCAAGACAGCGGACAGGCGATTCATCAGATTTTTCAAAAATATTCTCTGCTCCTTTTTCGGCAAGCGGATCAACAATCTCGCGCACATCTCCCCAAGAGTTTTCATAACCTACACTGCCGATGCGGGTCACGTGTCCGCCGATCTCAATGCCAAAATACTTTAGAAACTTTCGGGCAACAGAGCTGCAGGCTACGCGCATGGCGGTTTCGCGTGCGCTGGAACGCTCAATGGCGGGACGTATATCATCATAACGATACTTTTGCACGCCCGTTAAGTCGGCATGGCCGGGACGCGGGACGGTAATTTTTTCCACATCTTCACCGTCACCTTCTTTGGCCAATACTTTAGGCCAGTTAGAGTCGTCTTTCTCGTGAGCCCTATTGGGCATCTGCATAGCAATGGGGGCACCGGTGGTTTTCCCAAACCGAACGCCCGATGAAATTTCAGCATAGTCTTTTTCAAACGCCATACGTCCGCCCCGTCCGTATCCTTTTTGGCGACGTATCAGGTGTTGGGCAATTTCATCTTCGGTGACAGGGAGTCCGGCAGGTACGCCTTCGACAATGCCTGTAAGTTGTGGACCATGAGATTCGCCGGCCGTTAAATATCGTATCATGTGGGTTTTGTATTGCTTTTAGATGGATTCATATTCTGAATGAAATCGTAATTTGAAACTCTTTCTTCAAGAGTTCTGAAATCTTCGCATCCTTCTTCTCGAAGGTGCTTAATACGTTCAATATCACCCAGGACAATGAGTGAGTCTCCAACAGAAATTTTATCGTCGCTACCGGGATTAAAGCGGATATTCTGTTTGTCCTCAGGAATAATAGCAATGATAACCACAAAATATTGTTGACGGATTTGTGCTTCTGCCAGGGTTTTGTCGGCAAGGTCAGAGCCTTCGAAAATCTTTACTTCATCAAATACGTGATCTTGTGTAGTGCCGCCCAGTATTTGATCCATAAATTGATCAACATTAGGACGCAAAATAACATTCGCCATTCGGTCGGCTCCAATTTCATAGGGAGAAATTACTTTATCGGCTCCAGCCCGCTTAATTTTTTTTGTGTTTTGATGATGGTTAGTTCGCACAAGAATAAAGAGATCAGGATTTAATTCCCGAGCTATAAGTGTCGTAAATACATTATCTTGGTCTCGGGAGAGAGTACATATTAATCCTTTGGCTCGTTCAATGCCGGCCTCCTTAAGCACTTCTTCTTCTTGGGCATCGCCGTCAACATATAATAGTTTGTCATCTTTAATTCGTTCGATACTGCTTTCTCTGTTATCAATTACTACGACGGATATATTAGCATCTTGAAGCACTTCAGCTATGCGATGTCCAATACGACCATAGCCGGCTATAATGTAATGCCGTTCCATTTTTTCCAGTTGCTTTTTCATAGCACGTAACCTAAAAATTTCACTTTCAAATATTAGCTGTGTAGTTTGAGAGGCAATATATGAGATGACCCCTATACCCATCACAAAAATAACCATCGTTAAGATACGCCCACCTTGAGAAAGATTTGTTAATTCTGCAAATCCGATGGTGGTTATTGTTATAAAGGTCATATAAAATCCATCGAAGAATTGCATACCTTCGATAAGGTGGTAGCCAAGCGAACCAATGATAAAAACAACAACCAAAATACTTACAGCTATAGCAATTCGAAATACTATAATATTATCAATGATATCGTTGTAAAAACGGAACATATAATGGTTATTGTTGTAGCTGATTTACAGAAGGGTAATATAGTTGAAAAATTAAAGCGTATGAAATGACAACGACGTATAAATTTAATAGTTTCCAGCGTTCTTTTAGCACAACTTGATTTATGGAAGCATTAGAAAAATTAGGAAAATATAGCCTGTTGTTATACAGGTCGCTGCGCTCATTATACGAGGTGGATACGTATAAGAAAAACCTTGTTAATGAGCTTTTAAAAATTGGTTACGAGTCGGTGCCCATTGTATTGTTGACGGGCGTTTTTACCGGCGCCGTAATGACTATCCAGACAGCCTACCAGCTCGAAATTGCCTTCATCCCCATTTCGGTTATTGGCGCTATTACTTCTGAATCTTTGCTTATTGAGCTTGCAGCGGTGATAACGAGTTTAGTTTTGGCCGGAAAAGTAGGGGCCCGCATTGCTACCGAGCTTGGAACCATGCGTGTGAGCGAGCAGATTGACGCTCTGGAATCGATGGGATTTAACTCCGTTTCATTTTTGGTGTTGCCTCGTGTTCTTGCTGGATTAATTATGTTTCCTATGTTGTATATTTTTGCCAGTATCTCGGGAATAGTTGGTGGTATTGTAGCAGGAGCTATGTCCGGAGCTATTCCACCTTCTGAGTTTATACAGGGCGCACGAGAATTTTTCTATCCCTGGGATGTTACCTTCGGTATTCTTAAAGCTTTTGTGTTTGGTTATGTAATAACGTCCGTTTCATGTTTCAAAGGATACTATGCATCTGGAGGAGCCGAAGGAGTAGGAAATAGTACCACACAGGCTACAGTTTTAAGTTGTATTTACGTATTATTAGCCGATTTCGTACTGGCCGCAGTATTTTTATAAGTTTCAAAAAAGATGATAGAGATACGCAATCTTAAAAAAAGTTTTGGCGATCTTCTTGTTTGGGAAGATGTGTCGTTTAATATTGAGGATGGCGAAACAGTAGCTATTATCGGGCGATCGGGTTGCGGAAAATCGGTACTGGTCAAGCATTTAAATGCGTTGATATATCCTGATTCCGGAGAAGTGATTATTGACGGGGAAAATATATTTGAGCTGGAGTATGTGGCTTTACGAAAAATGCGCCAGCGATTTGGTGTTTTGTTTCAGGGATCGGCGCTTTTTGATTCACTAAATACCTTTGAAAATATTGCATTTCCGCTGCGTTACTTTACGGATTTTTCTGATGAGAGGATTACAGAGAAAGTGGAAGAAGCGCTTAGCTTGGTAAATCTTGAAGGAACCGGCGAAAAATCACCTGCAGAATTGTCGGGTGGGATGCGCCGGCGTGTTGCCCTGGCCAGAGCAACTATTTTGGAGCCCGATTTTTTAATATATGATGAGCCAACTTCCGGACTTGATCCGCAGACATCGTCAGAGATTAATAAGCTTATAATCTCAATGGCCGAAAACTTAAATATTACATCTATTGTTGTTACTCACGATATTCACAGCGTGCTCGAAATTGCCGAAAAAGTAGTATTCCTTGAAAATAAGGGCTTGTGCTGGTATGGTACGGTGGATGAAATGCGTAGAAGCGACAATGAGGAATTGATGGATTTTATTACAGCAAGCGAGTATCAAATAAGAAATTAACAGGAGTTATTTTGAAGATTAGTAACGAATTAAAAGTAGCATTAACAATTTTAGCGGCCATTGTGCTGGGTTTTATCGGATACCGTATGATGAGTGACCTACCTGTGTTTCGCCAGTCTCAGGTTATCCATTCCACATTTGAGCGTACTGATGGACTATCTCCCGGAAACTATATTTATATTAATGGCGTAAAAGTTGGGTCGGTTAAAAAGATGGAGCTGACCGAAGATGATAGCGTAGCCGTAACGTTTAGTTTCGAACTTGGGGTAGATATTCCCCGCAATTCGGTGGCCTACTTGCAATCATCAGGACTGTTAGATGAGAAAGCCATCGTTGTTGAGCGCGGGGACTCTCCCGAAATGCTTGAATATGGAGATACGATAAAAGGAGAATATCGTGCGGGCATGATGGAGACATTAAAAGATGAAGGACAGGAGCTCAGCGAAGATGTTTCGGATTCGTTCGAAAAGTTAAATCGTTTTCTTGCCCAGCTGAATGAAGTGCTTGATGATGATGCCAGAGGGCAAATAGACAGTGTCTTCCAAAACCTTCACAGTACATCTAATGAAATTGCTACTATTTTTGATAACAGGCGTACCGATATAGAGTCAAGCATCAGACATGCCGAACGCTTTTTGGCTAATGTGGATACTATAAGTACCGATAACAAGGCAAAAATTGATTCTGTACTTACGGGGTTAGAGAAGTCTTTAAAAGAGTTTGAATTGCTTAGTAAAGATTTAAATAAAACGAACAGCGAGCTGCAGGAAATCCTCACTAAAATTAATAATGGGGAAGGAAGTCTTGGGAAGATGGTCAATGATCCGGCTCTGTACGACAATTTGGAGAGTATGACCCGGGAGATGGATTCCCTGATTAAAAACATTAACGAGGATCCACGCAAATACCTTAAGCACATGCGGCTTATTGAGGTATTTTAATGTTTGTGGATCGTCGCTAAGCAATAATCTTTAGCCAATCTGTTCGTTAATAATTTTTGGGGTTGTCAGATTGCTCTTAGTACTGCCTTCTTGTATATTTGGAGGCTTGTGAACTGCACAATAAGTGTCATTTTTTGAACCAATTAAGACGTAGATAAGAGGATTTTATGGGTGTAATGGACAAAATGAGAAAAAGTACCGGAGCTATTCTCTGGATACTTATTTTCTCATTCGGAGTGTTATGGATGCTGGCTGATACGAACATGTTTGATGTTATTCAACAGGGGCCACGGACACTTGGATCGGTTAATGGTGAATCAATTTCGCTGGAAGAATATAATAATCGCCTGCAGTATTATACACAGCAGTACTCTCAGCGAACGGGTAATTCTATGACGCCAGAAGTTCGTGCGCAGTATGAACAACAGTCGTGGAATGATCTGGTAAATAGCAGATTGCTCCAAGATAAAATGGAGGATCTGGGTATTCATGTAACTGACCAGGAAGTAGTTGATATGATTACTGGTCCTAATCCCGATCCGCTTATTCGACAGAACTTTTCCAATGAGGACGGAACTATCGATAGGGTAGCGCTGCAATCGTGGGCGGAAGCTCCGGAAAATACGCAGCTACTTATTTCTATTGAGCAGCAGATGCGTCAAAAACGACAGCAGCAAAAAATGAATAATTATCTGCAGTCGTCGATGGATGTGAGTGATTATGAGATTGAACAGCATTATATCCGTAATAATACGCGCGTAGATGTTTCTTTTGTACGGTTCCCTTATGCTGATGTTAGTGATAGTGAGATTTCAGTATCAGAAGATGAGTTGCGTGAGTATTACAATAACAATCAGGATAATTATAAGCGTAAGGAATCATACCGCATCACCTATGTAAGTTTTGATAAAACGCCTACCAAGGAAGATACGACTCGCACATTTGAAGAAATGAATCGTCTGCAGTCTGATTTTGCAACAGCGGAAACCGATTCGCTCTTTTTTAATCGCTATCAGTCGTCTACAGAATACAGTGTAGAAACAATAGGTAAAGATGAAATTCGCGATTTCTATCAGCCTGTATTGGATGTTGAAGAGGGAGAGGTTACTGATGTAATTCAGGATGACGGACGACTCTTCTTGATTAAGAAGCTGGATGAAACTGCCAATGAAGTAACGTTTACGGTCTTTAGTCGTGATATTACCGCTGATCCAATTGCAACTATTGATGCCCGCGCTGAAACGGCTGATGACTTTAGCTTTTATGCTCAGGAAGATGGTTTCGAAGGTGAGGCGGAACGTCGTGACCTTGAGATAAAAGAAGGATTTGCTACCAAAGGCAATAACTTTGTGTCAGGTATTGGACAGAGCCAGCAGATCATGCGATTTTTGGATACGGCTCATGAAGGGCAAATATCTGATCCTCTGGAGCTTAATGAGCAGTTTGTGGTTATTAAAGTAAATGAAATTACTGAAGCTGGAACGGAACCTTTTGAGGAAGTTAAAGACCAAATAGAAACGGTTGTAACTAATAATAAGCGTAAGCAACAAGTTGTTGCTAATGTTGAAGAGCTTATTGATCAAAATAGTGATCTGCAAACTATTGCACAGGCAGCTGGTAAAGAAGTAATGACTGTTGAATCTCTGGCTAAAAGTGCTGCCACAATCGAAGGTGCAGGACGAGAACCCAAAGTCGTAGGGGGTATTTTTGGTTTGAATGAAGGTGATCAATCTTCTCCTATTGAAGGTACCTCAGCGGCTTTTGTAGTTCGTTTAGATGAACTTTATGAGGCAGATCTCGATAACCTCACATCTGATGTGCGGCAACGTATTCGCCAACAACTACGACAACAGAAAAACCAAGCCTTTATGAATACCTGGATCGAGCAGCTTAAAGAGGAAGCGGATATTGTAGATAACCGAGCCCAACTGCTCCGCGGTTAAGTAGCAGAGAATATTTATTACACTCTCAGGGCAAGGAGGAAGACTTCTTGCCCTTTTTTGTTTGATGAGAGTTGTTGATACCGCAATAGATTGAGAGTTTATTATGAATAAGTCAGATCAAAAATGGATGCAATTGGCGCTTGAGATTGCAGAACGTGGGGCGGGTTATGTATCACCCAATCCCATGGTAGGATGCGTAATTGTATCAGCTGAAGGCCAGAAAATTGGGCAGGGGTATCACGAGCGCTACGGTCAGCAGCATGCCGAAAAAAATGCGGTGGATTCGGTTAACAATCCTGACTTGCTTAAAGATGCTACGGTGTATGTAACGCTAGAACCATGTGCCCATCATGGAAATACCCCGCCTTGCTGTGAGCTGCTTGCCGACTTGCCGATCAGCCGGGTCGTAGTAGCGATGGAGGATCCTACTCCTAAAGTGGCCGGGAAAGGCATTCAGCATTTGCGCGATCATGATATTACGGTTGATGTAGGACTAATGAAAGAGGAGGCCGAGCAACTGAATGAGTTCTTTCTGCATTATCAGACTCATAATCGTCCGTTTGTAACCCTAAAAATTGCACAAACGCTGGATGGATATATTGCTGCTCCCGACGGCGATTCAGAATGGATAAGCGGACCGGAATCCCGCGCTTTTGTTCATAAGTGGCGCAGCCAGTACGATGCAGTTATGGTTGGACGAAATACGGCCTTACTTGATAATCCCCGGCTTACGGTACGCCATGTAGAGGGTCGTCAACCTAAGCGCATTGTCATTGACGGTCCATTGGACCTGCCCCGTGATTTGAACTTGTTTACCGATCAGTATGAGGAAAAGACGATTGTGCTGACCCACAACAAAGAAAAATTTGAAAACGAAGCCGATCCGATGTTGAATATGCTGCAGTCGGATTATTTTCGCGGACAAACGCTGTTAGTGGATAAAAAGGAGGGTCATACTGATCTGGATGAGGCAATGCGTGAATTAGGGCACCTGCCTGTGACTTCTATCTTGGTTGAAGCGGGGCAGAACTTAGCCTCGGCTTTATTGCGTCAGCGGTTGGTTGATAAAGTGGAGTGCTTTGTTGCTCCTAAAATGCTGGGCGGTGGAACAAAATCTGTGATCGGAGTAGGTATAAACCGGATGTCCGAAATTATGGAGTTTCGTGATGTACAGTGGCGACAGGTAGGTAAGGATTTGCTCTTTACCGGATATCTTTAATTATAATAAGAAAAGATTTAGAAACGTGTTTACAGGAATTATAAAATCTGTTGGTACCGTTACCAGTATTACACCTTTAGATGATGGTAAAGAAATCACTATCGGCAGTGATTTTGCTAATGAAGTGAGCATTGATCAGAGTATCAGTATTAATGGCGTTTGTCATACGGTTACGGCGTGTAATGTAGATACCTTTACCGTACAAAGTGTAGCAGAGACGCTTCGTAAAACGAATATTGGTGATTTGAAGAAAGATGATCCAGTTAATTTAGAGAGATCTCTACGTCCGGATCAATTGCTTGACGGGCATATTGTGCAGGGACATGTGGATGCAACTGGCACCATTAAAAAAATAAAGCAGGAAGGCACTGATTGGCTGTTTACGATTGAGTATCCCCAAAAACACAGTAAATTGATTGTAGGTCGTGGTAGCATTGCCATTGACGGCATTAGCCTTACGGTTGCCAATGAGCAGGATAATACCTTTACCGTGGCTATTATCTCCTATACTTATGATCACACGAATCTCAATGCAAAAGAAAAAGGAGATACGGTAAATCTGGAGTTTGATGTGCTAGGGAAATACGTTGTTAAGTATTTAGAGAATCGGGGAGAGTAGAATTATTAGATGCTCTTATCTTAACAGAAAAAATGCGGAAGGTTAAGAATGAGAGTTAGAACCCGCGAGGGCGACGGCCGCTGTTGCTGGAAGAACGCTCGAGGTTGTTAAGACCGGGCAGTTTTTGGAAGATGCTCTGCAGTCGTCCAGCATTTACGCGCAGTGAAAAGAAGTAATACTGGTTTTCTCCAAATGGATTCATCGTGAATGACAGGTCCCAGCAGTGCAGGTTACGGTTCAGCGAAAACTGGGAAGGAGTAAGCTCTTTAGCGACAAGATCATAACCGATTTGGGTGCGGAAGTCCCATTTGGGAGTAAGCTTTAAGTTGATATTACGGGCGTTAATAGTAGCCGATTTAGTGTTATCTGCATTGGGAGCCGGATTTAAATTCCAGCGATAACTGAAATCAATAGAGAAGGAGAGCGGAGAATTAAAGCCCCGCACAGGCTGCCTGTTAAAATGGGGATCAACCGGATGGAAAATGCTCTGGTTCAGAGGGTTGTACTGCTGTGGATAATGTGGTTTGTCATTTGCTTTAAAGCCCCCTTCGCCCCATTTCACCGAGTAACTGGTACTGGTGGAAAAGGAAGTGAGCTCAAAAGGTTTGTTTTCTGTTTGAATCAAAAAGTTATCAACACGAGCACCCTGCTCATTGCGATCATAAAAATTGAAGTTGGCGTTGGCACGAATATTTAGTCCCGGTAAAATCTTTGCTCTTAAGCTTGTATTCAAGTTGCTAAGCTTAAGACTGTCTGCAGCAAAATTATAGCTTGAGCTAAGACTTAATTGATCAATAAGATTAATGATGTCTTCTTTTTTTTCACCGGTTGAATCACGCTCTACTTTTTTAGCTTCGAAGGTATTATTTAGGCTAAAATTGATAGACCGTTGTTCTCTTCCGCTGGGACCTCTAAAGACTTCGTTTTCAAAAATCGAGTAACGTCGTGTTGGAGGTTCTTGACCCGGCGTGGCAGCAGTATCGGTCTGTACAGTGCGGTAATAGCCCCAAGAGTCACTTTGAAAATTAGGGCTGTAGCTGAAAGAAATAGAGGGAGTAAGAACATGGCGGACACTTTGGAAATTGCCTATGTTCAGGTTCATTAATCCATAAAGCTTAGTACTGAAATTTAGACTTGTACTGAATTCCCGCGCTGAGGTAAATCCGCGGACTTGTTCCTCTTCTACGCGAACAGAGTCGGGATTAAACGTTTTTCGGGTTGAAGTGGGGTACCAGTATTCGGTATAGTCACCGCTGGCACTAACATTCAAGTACTGGCTGGGGATAAGCTGATTCATTCGCAGATCAACTTGCTGGCGAAATCCGTATTTATAATGATCATTGTTGTCGGTAGCTTCGCGGTATTTGGAGGGATCGAGTAGCGCTTCGAACCAGTTTACGGTAGCAGAATCACCAGCTGTTGGTTGAAACTCAAAATCTGAGCTGAAGTTATTTTGATAGTTTATGGTAAGGCTTTCATACCATTTTGATTCTTGTCTGGCACCTTGTTGATCACCTGCAAAGGGTGTAAACCGTTTGGGATTGAATGTTATTTCAGGCCCGGAAAGCGTAGTTACATTGGTGGCAAAATTCTGGTTATGCCGAATGGATGCATTAAAATTATAGTCGCCTTCGGGATGACGATACCTATAATTAAGATTAGAACGAGTACTGGTTTCGGCTCGCTCATCCGGATCATAAGAGTTACGCTGGTAGTAATCCTGCGTACGTAGATTTATATTTGCATCAATATTTGCATACGGAGAAAAGTCTTGACTGTGGTTAATGCTGAGTGACTTTTGAACATTCGTTGTAAAATTAGGATCCGTAGGTTCGAGTCCGCTATTCTCTTTTGAATATCCAATTTCAATATTGCCGTTTAACTTATCACGGATTCGGTAATTTGATCGAGCATTAAAGTAATAAGAGCCGGATGTAAAAATATCGACAGAAGCCTGTCCCGTAAGATAGTCATTGAAGTATTGGAACCATCCGAAATTTTGCAGGCCTATACCGCGACTTTGACGCTGTTGATAAGCATAGGTGGGTTCGAGCAGTCCCGATTGCTTTTGATCAAACTTACCGGGCAGGTAACCAAATGGAAAAATGAGCGGATAGGGAATATCCAGGATAAACAGCCGAGCTCGTTCAAAGAAAATTTCCTCTTCGTCCACTACTTTCATTTTGGCTGCTTGAATATAATAGTGCGGGTGATCGAGTTGGCAGGTAGAATATATGGCATCCTCGAGATAAACCACATGGGGACTTTCATTTTTTACCTTTGTGCCAATCAGGTTGCCATCCTGTACGCCAACCCGGGCAACCTCGAAACGTCCCTTCTCGGTTTTGTAATTAAAGTCGATCCTGTTGCTGCGAACGCGGTCGCCGTCGCGGATCAGGACGGGTTGTGAAAGCGTATCCTGCGGTGTTTGAGTGTTGGCACTTACCAAGCTGCTGTCGAGGTTCATAGCGACCTTGCCGGCCTTTAGTTCACCAGAACTGTGGACAACATTGGCAGAACCAAATAGGGTGGCAATGCGCTGTTTTTCAAAGTCGAAAGTCAGCGAATCGCTGGCTTGAAAATTAACCTGTCCCTCTTGTTCTGGTTGACTTACCGATTGTTGACCCTGCTGTGCTCCAGGCCGGCCTTCAGGAATCGTTTGTTCTTGCAGAGTATCCCGAACCGCTGTAGTGTCTTGGCCCCAAAGGGGTTGGGTCATCGCTAGGAATAGAAACAGCATCAATCCCCAATAGCCGCAAAAATATTTGAACGATGTATTCATGCGATTGATGCCGGTAGTGCTTTAAGCAATGTTTGGATGTTAAGAATAATGTAAGCTTATATAGTATAAGGCAGAAGTGAAAAGAAACGAAGTTTTACGAAGGGCGAAGCTAATTAACTTCTTTAATCTTATAAACCGTTTCTCCTTCTTTCTTCATGCCATACTCTTCGCGGGCAATGCGTTCCAGCAGAAAAGGATCGGTTTCAAGGTTTTCGATTTTCTGCTTAAGGACTTCGGTTTCGCTCTTTAGTTGTTCCTTTTTTTCTTTGAGCTCGGCTTTCTGCTGGTTGAGTTCAATACGTGCCCAGATGCTATAGGTGTCGATAAAGGTAAACCATACCACAATAATACCGCCCAGAATAAGGGCCAGAAAAGATTTGCGCCACCGCAAGGGATTTAATAATTGGTAATTCATCAGCGAAGTTGCTTTAAGCAATAGTAATGGCGAACATTAGGGTCGAAAATACTACAAATTATAGATCAAACACAACCAAATGAAGGGCAGGTTTTTTCTAATCTGCGGATCCTTATTTTTGTTGCCATTCTATTTGCAGGCAAAAGTGGCTGTACAGGATAGCAGTTCGACTGAGTGGATCAAGATATACTTTAATCAGCCTGCTGATTATTCAGTTGCATTGCCCGGGAATATGAGCAAAAGTAACGCCGATCTAATTGGTTCGCTGGAATCGCTTATGAAGGAGGCAAAAAAACAGTGTGGATTTGGCTATTTACGATTTGTAGCATCCCCGTATTGGTAAGGCCTTGGCAGCGGCAACCGAGTGGGGCGTGCGGGTTAGAGTGGTGACGGATAATTATAACCGAACCGATGCAGCGTTATTGGAGTTGTTGCCAGGCATGGGTCCTGCTTATTCTCAGCGAATTGTTAAGTACAGGAAACGTAATGGGCGGTTTACTGCTATCGAGCAGCTCGAAAATATCAGGGGTATTGGTCCCAAGACTATGGATAAGCTGCGTCCCAACGTAATTGTGGAGTAGAAATAACTGAGAAATGTGCTAAAATTTGTTTTATTGAAACGCAAGTTTAGGTAGAGGTGGCCGGTTGTAATGATGGTAGATCGTGATCTTAATTTGATGAACTATGAATGAATCTATTGATGCCTTGCGCTTGAATTTGGGTGAGGGCGGACTGCTGGTGATGAATATATCACTGGCTATAATTATGTTCGGTGTGGCGCTGGAGTTGTCGATTAATGATTTCAAACGCGTTGTTAAAGATCCCAAATCAACCATAGTAGGTATCTTGTCGCAGTTTTTATTCCTGCCGGCGATAACCTTTCTGCTTGTGTTCTTTTTTGAACCACATCCGAGTATGGCATTGGGGATGTTCATGGTCGCGGCCTGTCCGGGTGGAAATGTGTCCAACTTCTTTTCGTTGCTGGCCAAAGGCAATGCCGCATTGTCGGTAAGCATGACGGCTATTGTAACTACTTCGGCCATTATTATGACTCCCTTTAACTTTACGCTCTGGGCCAGCTTGTATGAACCTACGAGCATCATATTGAAGGATATCCATATCAATTTGTGGGAGGTTTTTAAGATAATCGGCTTGATCTTGGGTATCCCTCTAATTTTGGGGATGAGCGTTCGCCATTATAGAGAAAAGATAGCCCAAAAAATTTCGAGCTGGATTAAGGGATTTGGAATCGTCTTTTTTGCGGGATTTGTGCTCGTAGCTTTTGGTATGAATTTTAAAAATTTCCTGAGCTATGTCCATTTGGTCATTGGACTTGTATTTTTCCACAATGCTTTTGCCCTTTCGGGCGGATATGCGCTGGCATCACTATTTAATCTGCCCTATAAAGATCGAAAATCTATTGCTATTGAAACCGGTATACAAAATTCCGGACTGGGACTGCTGCTCATTTTCAACTTTTTTGAAGGATTGGGAGGTATGGCCCTTGTTGCCGCCTGGTGGGGCATTTGGCATATTGTCACCGGCCTGGGAATCGGATGGTATTGGTCGATAGGAAAATCAGCTTTACAACAAGTATTTAGCAATGCGTAAGAATTATCTCTGGTATCAATTTTTCAGGTATGGCATTATTCGTCCGGCATTAAACCTTTTTTATTCAGATATAAAGGTGATTGGAAGGAAGTATGTGCCGGAAAATAAACCGGTCATGTTTATAGGCAATCATCAGAATTCTTTTCTGGATGCGTTGCATATCGTTAATAATACGAGACATTTTGTTCATTTTTTGACCCGCGCCGAGGCCTATGGCAATCCCTTGTTAGATCGTTTTTTCTATTCGTTGAACATGCTTCCGGTGTATCGAGCAAGAGATGGTTTTGGAACTATAAAACGCAATGAGCAGATTTTTGAAGATTGTTATGAGCGCCTTGCTGAGGACGATGCGCTGCTGGTGTTTGCTGAGGCAAGCCATGTTATGGAGCGGCGAATACGTCCGCTTAGCAAAGGATTTACCCGAATCGTATTCGGCGCGGAAGAGAAATATAATTGGGATTTGGATCTGCAAATTGTACCTGTTGGCATCAGTTATGGAAACCACCGGAAGTCGAGGACGCCTGTGCGCATAGAGTTTGGAGAGGCGGTTCCGGCTTTGCAATACAAAGAGCAATATCGGAATGATGAACGAGAGGCGGCCCATCAGTTGAAGATGGAGGTTGCCGATCGTCTGAAAAATCTGACGCTGCATATCCCCAACAAGAAACACTATGCTTTATACCAATTAATGCTGGATGAGCTGGAGTCGAATAGACAAGAGCTGTTAGATCCCGAACTGGTGAATCGTCGCGCAAAAACGATTAGCAATCAGCTAAATGGTCCGCTTGTCGAGGAATCGGAATTTTTGCTGGAAAAAGCAAATCAACATGATATCACTGTTCAGGATTTGACAAACCCCGTTTCGGTTGGTTTGAAGGATGTAGTGCTGAGTCCTCTTTATGCTTTTTCAATGATTAACAATGTGCTGCCTTATCAGCTTGTACGGTGGCTCGTGAACAGTTATTTGGAAGACGAAGCCTTTGAGGCTTCTGTAAAGTTTTTGGTGGGACTAATGTTGCCGTTCTATTACTTGGTTATTGCTCTTATCTTGTTTATTGCGGGATTGGAAATGCCATGGATAGCGGGATATATTTTGGGAAGCCTGGCAACTGCTCCTTTATTTGTGCGTGGCAAAGACCTGTTGGTCTCCAAATTGTTTAGTAAAAAGAAGCGTTCAACGCTATTAGATAATGAGAAATTTGATGAGGAATTGGAGAAGTTTAAAAGCTTGAGGTCCCAACTATTTGGTCAACAGGAAGATTGAGTGCATCAGTTATCGTCCCTGTGTAAAGGCATTTTCAAAGTGCTTGATATCAGGGGCCTCATTATTTTTTTGCAGGATTGAAACGATATCAAACCGTACCGGTGCACCATCCATCTTTCGCTCGTAAATCCATGCTTCGGCCGCCTTATAGACGTTCTGAATTTTTTTGTCATCAACAAATTCTTCCGGTTCGCCGAACGTATTTGAGGAGCGCGTTTTAACTTCCGCGAAAACAATACAGGTTCCATTGTCATAGGCTACGATATCCACCTCGGCGCGCTCAAAGTGATAGTTCCGTTCCAGAATGGTATAGCCTTTTGATTCAAGGTAGGCAACAGCCAGCTCTTCGCCCTCATCACCAATTTCGCGAGTCGTTTTTTTACTCATGATGTTGGGATGTTGATGAAGAATCTGATTTTGATCCTGTGATGGTGTGTTTCATTTCGGCCAATTTAACCAGATGCTTCAGGAACTTCAGGTTTTTCTTGTTGATGTAAGGCAACAGTGCCTCCGTAAACCGTTCGAACATCTCCAGAAACTCGGTAAACTTTTCAATCCGTTCTTGGAAATCTTGCTCCTCTTCAGAGAGAGATTCTTTCTCTTCAAACAGATCGAGCGTTTTGTTCAGATTTTGGCGGATGGGCGCCACTTCACGCTGTTGCCGCTCCCTGATGATCGTAGAAACAATAGTCCAGACATCCTTTTCGGCAGTGTAAAAATCCTTACGGTTACCCTTGAAATGTACCTTGTGGATCAGCTGCCACTGAAGCAGATTCCGGAGGTTCATGTTGGCGTTGCCGCGAGAAATATCAAGCTGATCCATGATAGCATCGGTATCCAGTGGATCGGATTCGGCATACAACAGAGCATGAATTTGAGCCATCGTTTTGTTGATGCCCCAGGCCGATGCCATCTCCCCCCAAAGCAAAATAAATTGCTCTAACGCTTCTTCATGTGTTTGGGAGCGAGATTCATTCACACGTTTAGAATTGAACTAGTTGGTTTTTTCAGTTTTTGAAGTAGATCCGTTAGAACCATTTGAGGTTCCATTGGCTTGCTCTTTTTCTTTGGCACGTTTTTCCTTGCGGTCACTGTCCTTGTAATCTGTAACATAAAAGCCGTCGCCTTTATATACAACGCCGCCACCGCCGGAAATTACGCGTTTCACCTTTTGTCCGGTTTCGGGGCACTCTTTGAGGGCATCGTCTTTAATACTTTGCTTGATCTCAAAGGTGGTTCCGTCTTCGCGTTTGTACTTATATGTTGGCATAGTTGATAATACTTAATTTGATTTAATAGCAGTAGAAAATAGCATAAAATGTGCCAAACTCGTTGGCCCGTACAAATTTACAGTACGCTATGCTAAGTCTTGCAGTCCCGTTTTTAATCGTTTAATTGCTTCTTGCAGGTCGTCCATGGATGATGCATAACTGAGTCTCATGCCGTTGGGTTCCCCGAAAGCGTCACCGGGTACAGCAGCCAGCCCATGCTCCTCAATCAGGTACATGCATAAATCAGTACTTGATTCAATGGTATCTCCATTGGGTGAAGTAGTGCCCAGATAGTGTGAGATATCGGGAAATACATAAAAAGCACCGGATGGTTTAAAGCATTTGAGTCCATCGATACTTGATAATGCATCTACAATATAATCACGGCGCTTTTTAAATGAGTTGCGCATGTTCTCTACGGCATTGAGATCACCGCGGTAGGCTGCCTCACCTGCCTTTTGTGAAATGCTGGATGGGGCTGAAGTTTCCTGGCTTTGAATTTTAGCAACGGCATCGGCAAATGGCTTGGGCGCTGCCAGGTATCCGAGTCGCCAGCCCGTCATCGCAAATCCCTTTGAAAAACCGTTAATGAGTACCGTTCGTTCTTTGAGTTCTGGTGCGACGTTGAGGATACTTACATGTTCATCCTCAAAAACAATATATTCGTAAATTTCGTCAGAGATAATATTCACCTGGGGATGATCAGCGAGTACATCTGCCAAAGCCTTAAGTTCATCTGCACTGTAACAGGTACCCGTGGGATTAGAGGGCGAACAGAGCATTATTGCTTTGGTGTTTTCGGTGATGGCGTCTTCGAGCTGCTCCGGCGTCATGCGGTAGTTGTTTTCAAATGAGGTGCGCACGGTTACAGGTGTGCCGCCCGCTACATTAACCATCTGCGGGTAGGAGACCCAGTAGGGCGTGGGGATGATAACCTCATCACCTTCGTCAACCATGGCCAGCATGCTAAAGCCAAGGGCTTGTTTAGCTCCGTTGGTACAGACAATTTGAGAAGGGTCATAATTGAGTTGATTGTCGCGCTGTAGTTTATCCGAAATACTCTGCCGCAGCTCGGGCGTGCCGGTGTTCATCGTGTAGCCGTGGAAGCCGTCATTGATGGCTTTGATAGCAGCTTCGCAAATATGTTGTGGTGTTTCGAAATCTGGTTCTCCGGCACTTAGTGAGACGACAGATTCGCCCTGACGCGTTAGTTCTTTTGCTTTGGCAGAGATAGCCAGAGTTTCGGAGGGAGAAACAGCTTGCGCTCGTTTTGAGATCATAACGCTATCCAATCAGTTCCTTGAGATCAGTTTTAGAAAGTACTGAAAATAGAAAAAAGTGTGCTCTATTTCTATGTGTTTATGAGAAGGATATCCTATGAGTGGTAACAGAAAGAAATTAATTGACAGCTTTGTGATTTATTACTGAGCGCAGATTAGTCTGGATTACTTCTCTTTATCCTTGAATTTTTCGTGGAGTGCTTGGGCTACATGATCGGGCACAAAAGAGGATAAATCACCGTCCCAGTATGCAATTTCTCTGACAAGGGAGGCTGATATAAAGGTGAGCTGCTCGTTGGGCATTAGAAAAACGGTATCAACCTCGGGAGCAAGTCGCCGGTTGGTGAGAGCCATGCGGAATTCGTATTCAAAATCGGATACCTGTCGAACACCGCGTACCAGCGTTTGCGCATCTCGTTCTTTGGCAAAATCGACCAACAGACCGGTAAACTGTTGAATCTCAACGCGATCTGCCCATGGTTTGTCTGAAAGACATTCTTCAATGAGGGCTTCGCGTTCATCCCCGGAAAAGACAGTCTCTTTCTTGTTGTTTACGGCAATGGTGATGATGACCTCATCAAAGAGTTCGGTGGCGCGCTCAAGAATATCCAGATGACCGTAGGTGATAGGGTCGAATGATCCGGGATAGAGTGCAAGCGTTTCCATAAATAGCAGGGTTTAAAATTCAATTCCAGGTTGATCAAGAAAAATACTTACATGGGTGCGTCCATATTCTTTGTAGTAGGCGCAGTGTGGATGATCGGTAAAATCATGCCGCTTGTCGTGCTCCAGAATTAACCATCCGCCTTCTGCAAGCCAGCCGTCTGTGGTAATGGTTTCGATCATCTCGTGCATATAGGCATAATCGTAGGGGGGGTCTGAGAAAATAATATCGTAGGGAAGGGGCATGCCTTCCAAAAATTTTTCTACCGGCGATGTCACCGCCCTGATTTGGTCACTTACATTAAAATCGCGTGCCACACTTTCGATATGCTTGATGTTCCTGCGGTCGCTATCTACAAATAGCACTTTTGATGCCCCTCGAGAAATAGCCTCAAATCCCAGGTTGCCTGATCCGGCAAAAAGATCTAAAATATTGGCGTTACGGATATATTTTCGGGCATCAAGTATAGAGAAAAGCCCCTCTTTGGTACGGGCTGCCGTGGGACGTACGTTTAATGTGTTTGGAATATTTATTTGTCGGCCTTTTAGCGTGCCGGTAATAATGCGCATGGCTGCTTAGTCTGTTTCTGAAAACCTTATTTAGGTGCAAAGGTACAAAAAATAATACTGGCAGAGATAATTGCCGAATCAACGTTGCTATCAATCGTAATCGAGAGCTAACATTATCGCCGGAAAAGCTGATTCGAGGTTGAAGCCATAGGTTTGTTCATCAGCTTCGATCTGTATTTTGTCTAGTGTATCCATTTTGGTGATAGTTCCGGCATCATCCCAAAAGGGTTCAAGAATCTCAATAACTTGGAAAGCATTTTCGCCATAGACGTAAATCTCTTCGTGCAGGCCACTCATCCAGTTAAGTTGCTGGGTATGTTGCAACCACAAATAGGGGAGATCCTGAACTTCGTCGTAGGTTATATAGGTAGCACCGCGTAGCTTGCCGAGTATAAATGAAGCTACAGAAATGCAGTTTTGGTAACAGCAGATAGTCATAAATGATCCGCCGGGATTTGCATGTTGTATCCAGCGCAACCCTATTTCAAAATCACTAATCAAGTCGGTTGTAGAGGTGTTACCAGCTAATTTCTGAAATCCTTCGAAGGATTTATTATTGCGTAGCAACAGAAATTTATAATCTTGATTGCTTAACGGGTACCAAGTAGGCTGGATATTCTTGCGGTCGACCCCGCTCATCAAGATATTGATATGCTTTTCGCGTTCATCGGAATCGTCATAAACGATTTTGGGGACCGATGTCCAGCATTCTTGAGAAGGAAGTGAAAGAATACGCAGATGCCGAATTTCGTATTCTTCCTTGAATTGATCAACGGTTCGCTTGATACCCCGAAAATGCTGCTCGGAATTACCAAGCAGCGTTTCGGTAATATCAAAGTTGAAATCGTAACATCCTATACGTGCCAGCTTTTGTGGACTTGTTGGATCGTTGACAGCATAAAAAAGCTGATTATCAAAAAAGCAAAGTCCTAAGCTAGGATGTTGTTCCTCCATCTGTCATTATTCCCAACTGGCAGCGTTAAGTTCGGTCGTGTTTTCAAGCGACCCGATACGATCTTCGGTATCCGGATCTTCGAGTAGGTAGATTTCCGGACGGAGGGTATCGTTGAGCGTATACTCAAATTTGTTGTGGGGTGGACGCGGTGAATATACTAGCGAATCCGGATTGTAAGTTTCATTTGGTTCTATGGGTGCGAAAAGAGAATCCCCATTAGCAACCATTAGCGAATCCGTTTTTAAGTAACTCACAAGGGTATCGAGCCCGCCATCAGTGGGAGGAAAGTTATCTTTATCTTGTTCGTATTGGACCAAAGCATCGCGAACAAGTCCCATTTGATGACGTACTTTCTCAGTCATCTGTTCGCGTTCAATAACTTCTTCGTAAGGATCAATAATTGAGTGGTACAGCCAATACCCTAATACAACGATGACTATTCCCAGTACAATACTTAATATTCTATTACGCTTTTCAATATCCATGTGCAGGTACGTATATAATTAAAGTGGTTTTTGAAAATATGACTTTGAAAATACATGCCGACTTACTGATATGCAACTGCAAGTCTAAAATGGGAGTTTTTTTTCGATATTGATTTTCATGCCTAATGTATGTTCTTATCCCCTATTTAATGGTTTCAGGAGAAAAACCTTTTCTATTAGATATGAAGATAACCCTCTTTGCTTAAATTGCTGCAGTTCTTCTAGCTTTGATTGTTCGTGTAAGCATGTAAGTTTAAACCGGTGGCCAAACAGCTTTCTTAACTCTTGTTCATCCAACGAAAAAGGCGGCCCGTTCATCTCACTTTGATCATATTCAAAGGTCTGTATCAATATTTGAGTATCAAAATTACTGAGTTCGATAATTTTTTCTGCATGCTGTTGTCGTTTTTCAACAGGCAGTGCTATGATAGATGCTTTATCGTAGATCAGATCTTGAGGGGGAATTTGGTCAGCCGGCAGCTTTGCAAAGTCTCCCTCCCATAGCTCCAGCGAATCGGAACGGTAAATGGTAAAGCCATGGCTGGTCTCCTTCATAAATGACTCGTTGTGTTGTTGCATAACATGCGAAACGGCTTTTGGGGATATCTCAACGCCGGTAACGGTACCACAATGATCTGCAAGCCATAGCAGATCCAGTGATTTGCCACAGAGTGGTACAAGAACCCGGGCATGAGATTTAATATCGAGATGGCTCCACAGTTGGGGGAGCGGTGGATAAACAGTATCCATATGCCAGCCGGTATTTCCTTTTCGCCATCGGCTTTGCCAGTAACTTAGTTCCATTGGAATTAGGTAGTCTGATTTCTGTATGAAAGTAAAATAATTGTATGGTGATATACTCTAACTATCCCAATAAATAAAGAAGGTAAATAACTGGTTTTACAAAATCGTAATTCTATCGCGATTAGGTTATATTTAGCCATTTCGAAAATTCCTGTGTTACAATTCATACGCTAATGTAAACGACAAATTTCAGCAAGTTCGTTGAACCGGAAAGTCCTAAATCTGGCCATTCCCAATATTATCAGTAATCTTTCCGTGCCCCTACTCGGAGCTGTTGATACGGCGTTGGTAGGGCATCTCGAAGAAGCCTATTACCTGGGAGCGATTGCTGTAGGGAGTATGATCTTCAACTTTATATTTTGGGGATTTGGCTTTCTACGGATGGGCACAACCGGAATTACAGCGCAGGCTTTTGGAGAGAAAAATCAGACCCAAAGCATTATGACGCTGGCACGGGCGTTAACGGTTGCCATTGTTTTCGGGATTTTAATTGTGTTATTGCAGGCATGGATTGCCGATCTCAGTTTTTGGCTCGTGGAAGCTTCACCCGAAGTGGAGCGCTACACCCGCATCTATTTTGAGATACGTATTTTTACCGCCCCGGCAACACTATCACTTTATGCTATTAACGGTTGGTTTCTGGGGATGCAGAACGCCCGTTACCCAATGATAGTAACTATCTTTTTAAACAGCCTTAATATTGGGCTCGATGTGCTGTTCGTTTACGGCATGGGCATGACCGTAGACGGTGTTGCACTGGGAACGCTTATTGCTCGCTACGCCGGAATAACGCTGGCAGTCATACTGCTTATTTACAAATATCGAAACTGGCTGAGCGGTTATGTTCATGATCTTTTACTTGAGCTGGAAGCCATCAAGAATTTCTTTTCGGTAAATCGGGATATTTTTATCCGTACGCTCTGCCTTATTTTCACCTTTTCCTTTTTTACTGCAAAATCTGCTGAGTTCGGAAATGTAGTGCTGGCCGCTAATTCTATTTTGCTGCAGCTCTGGATGCTGGTTTCCTACGGCATTGACGGATTTGCATATGCCGCAGAAAGTTTAATCGGTCGTTATACTGGTTCCAATCAGCAAAAGCGAGTAAAACTGGCCGTAAAATACTGCTTTATTTGGGGGATAGGTATTGGGCTGGCGGCGTCGCTTGTGTATGCTGTTTTCGATGTACAAATACTACAGATTTTTACCAACCAGCAGGATGTCATCGATACCGCTATGGTTTATTTTCTGTGGACGATTGCCGGACCTACGGTGAGCAGTTTCTCATACATCTGGGATGGCATTTTTATTGGAGCTACGGCAACCGGTCCCATGCGCGACTCTATGATTATCGCTACACTGGTAGTATTTCTGCCCGTCTATGCTATTGGTGTTCATTATTTTGGCAATCACGCACTGTGGTTGGGATTGACGCTTTTTATGTTAGCTCGCGGTGCTACTCTCACCTATTTTGCTCCCAAACATATTCTCAAAATAAATTTGTTCTCAAAAGCGTAATTTGACAATGGAACTTAGGGTAGGTTTTAATGTAAGAAGTAGAAAATTATGAAGACAATAATGTTGATGCGCCATGCCCAATCATCGCATGGAACTGGAAATCAAAAAGACTTTGATCGGCCGTTGGCCAAACAGGGTAGTATTGATGCATCGCGGATAGGATTGTTTATCAAGAAAATCGGTGTCCAGCCTGCATATATTGAGGGTTCTACTGCGAAGCGTGCACAAGAGACGATCGATCTTCTGATAAAGGCTGCTGATTTGCAATCTGATATCGTTAGGGAGAATGAAGACCTCTATTATGGCGGTGCACGTGATTATCTGTCGGTGGTACAAAAGGCTTCTGATCATACAGATAGAATCATGATTGTAGGGCATAATCCGCTGCTCGAAGAAACAGTTTCTCTATTGTGTAATGGAGAAGGAGAATATGTGGCAAGAATACCTTCAGGCGGATTAGTTTGCATTGAGCATCCGGCTATAAAATGGAAGCAGATAAAGCCTGGAACGGCACGTTTTCGGTGGATGATGATACCCGAGCTGTTACAAAAAATGAATTAGTGCTTAGCCAATCACATCTTTATAATTAGACAGACGAGAACTTTTATCCTCTTCGTCAATAAGCTCAAGAATGTATGAAACGGCTTCGTGAGGATCGCGATAAAAATGATTTTCGCCCACAAATTCGCGTAATCCTGATTTGTCGACCACATCACGTATCGGCCCTTTAAGTCCGGTGATATAGAGTTCAATATCCCAGTTTTTAAGGGTACCTACCATCGTTTTTATTTGTTCAATAGCTGTGGTATCGAGCGTATTAATGGTACTTCCATCAATAATAACATAGCGTGTTGATTTATTTCGCTCCCGGCTTTTCTCGATGATATAATCCCGGAAAAAGTCAGCATTAACGAAAGAAAAAGAGGCATCTACGCGAAGAATCAAGAGTCCATCGATGGGTTTGGCTTCGGGATTACGCTTTAGGTTTTTAAACAGACGGGTACCCGGTATAATCCCCAGCTCTGCTACATTGGGACGACTGTATTTATATAGCATGTGAATCATGGAGGCGACGACCCCAAGCAGAATACCTTCTTGTATGCCAATTAATAGAGTACATGCAGCGGTAAAAATTGCGATGAGTCCCTCGCTTGGCTTGGTTCTATAGAGAAATTTAAATTCTCCTATATCAATGAGGTTGAGGGCCGAAACAATAATTATAGCCGCCAGTATTGGCATTGGCAGGAAGTAGAAAATAGGTGTTAAAAACAGAAGTGTGGCGATGATGACGACAGAGGTGATTATATTGGCCAGTGGTGTTTGGACGTTAGCCTGTTCGGATGCCGCCGAACGGGAAAAGCTGCCGGATACGGGAATGGATTTAAAAAAACTGCCAAAGAAGTTGGAGGCGCCAATGGCTACCAGTTCATGATTGGCATCTATGATGTAATTATGGCGTTTGGCAAAAGTTTGTCCTAGTGATGCTACGCTCATAAACTGCACCAGCGCCAAGGTAAGGGCGGTAGGTAAAAGCTCGCGCATATTATTGAAATTTATTGCGGGCAGTGAAAGTGCGGGCAATCCTGTTGGAATATCCCCCACCAGCTGAATGCCGAGTTGACCGGCTCCCACCATCCACGACAGAAGGATGCTGATGCTTAAGATAACAACCGAAATTGGAAATATAGGTTTCACATATCGAACAATAGCCATTATAAAAATAGCGATAATACCCCAGGTAAATGTTTGCCAATGTATCTGATCAAACTCTTGGGTTAGTTCTTCAATAAGGACAAAAACATACTGGCTTTGAGAAAGCTCAATCCCAAACAAATTATTGACTTGGCTAAATGCAATAATGATAGGAGCAGCAAGTGTAAAGCCGGCAATAACCGGGCGTGAAAAGATATTGAGTACGGATCCCAGCCTCATTGATCCCATTAACAGCTGCATACCGCCCGCCATCATCGTAAGTAAAATTGTGAGCGTGATATAGCGATCCGTGTTGGGTTCTGCGAGGAGACTAACACCCGCGGCGACAATCAACATATCAATAGCGACGGGACCGATGGATAAGTTTTTAGACGTACCTAACAGTGGGTAGATGAGCAGAGGAATGACGCCGGCATAGAGGCCATAGATGGGAGGAACACCCGCAATTACGGCATAGGCCATCCCCTGTGGTATAAACATGATGCCGGTTGTTAGACCGGCTGTGAGATCACCACTAAACTTATTGCTGTCATAATTGGGCAGCCACTCTGCAATTCTAAATGTTTTTCGTAGCCATTCTTCCATATATCAAATAGACCAAAATATTGTAGACCAGTTCAAGAAGATAATAGTTATAAAATTTTTTCTGTATTGAAATAAATAATTGCTCATAATATAGATTTTATAATGGCCATATTATAGGTGCTATAAATGATTATAATAATCAAAGTATTATGCCAAGGCTGATCCTTCTAAATTCTTCTAATATGTTAATTAAAATGACGAGCTAAACGATCTCTTCAAATTTATAAAGGCCAGATGATGGGAATAAAGATGGTAGCGAGAATCCAGAAAAGGAGGTTTAATGGAAGGCCTACCTTTGTGAAATCGGTAAATTTGTATTGTCCGGCACCATAAATAAGGGTATTGGCATGATGCCCGAAAGGGGTAATAAAAGTCAGGCAGGCGGCATAACTAACCGCAAGAACCATAGGTTCGGCATTCACTCCAATCTGATTAGCTACTTGAATGGCAATAGGGGCGAGTAAGGCAACAGAAGCGTTCGTTGAAATAATGGCCGTTATCGACATGGTGAGCAGATAAAATCCAGATAAGACTGCAATGGGTCCGAAATCATACAATACAGAAATTAGAGATTCGGCTATTAATCCTGCAGCACCTGTTTTATCCATGGCAGTACCCAGAGGAAGCACTCCAACAAGAAGCATAATTACTTTCCAGTTGATGGCATTATAGGCTTCTTCTGTGGTAATGCAACCGGTTAATATCATCAAGATAACTCCGGCTGGGGCACTGACTACAATGGGGAGCAGGTTAAAGGCAGCGGTGCCCACAACAACAGCTAATATGGCTAATGCGATATTAGTTTTATTTGTGCGCGGACGCATTATATCCACTTCTGATGATATGACAAATGAGGGATCGTTGCTGATATCTTGTAGACGATCACTGCTAAGGCTGAGCAGAAGCGTATCGCCGCCGGAAATACGGACTTCTTTTAAGTCCTCCTGTTTGAGTTCTCCGTGATGGCGAATAGCCAACGGAATAGCTCCAAATCGTTCATAGAAATCAATATCCTTAAGTTTTCGTCCCTCCAGTGTTGATTCGGGGGCAACAGCGGCCTCAACCAGCTCGTCGCGACCGTGCTCAAGATCTACATCAACCCACTCTGAGCTGGGAACAAGAGAAAGGTCTTCGCGCCTGAGAAGCTTATCGATTTCTGATACGCTTCCCCGAACTCGAAGAATATCGCCGGCTTCGATCTTTGTTTTAGTACGTGTAGCGGAAGAGTCACTGGCTGTTTTAAAAATCCGCAGTATGTCAAGGTCAAGTTCACTGGTGAGGTTTTCTTCATCTAAAAATTCGCCGACCAGATAAGATTCCGGCTCAACCAATAAGTCGGTAAGGTAGCCCTGCATTTGAAAGTCGGCTGTCAGATCTTCGTCTTTGCGACGAGCTGGAATAAGATTATAACCTGTTAAATACAGGTAAAGAAATCCGCCTGAAAGCAATATGAGTCCCATCGGAGCAAAATCAAACATTGTAAAGGCTTGTCCCCCGCGCTCCTGAACAATAGAGCTAACAAGCAGATTTGTAGAAGTGCCGATGAGCGTGTTAATTCCTCCCATTATACCTGCAAAAGCCAGGGGCATTAACAGTTTGGAGGCACTGACGCCAATTCTGGCAGCTATATCAATCACAACCGGAATGAATATCATAATCACGGCTGTGTTGTTCATAAATGATGAAGCAAAACTGACAAACAGCAGCATTATAAATAGCCATAGCCAGAAGTTTTTCTCCATCTTATCGCAAAAAAAGTTGCCGGCTTTATTCAGCAGCCCCGTTCTTCGCACCCCTTCGCTGATGACAAACATGGCTGCAATAGCAATGGTTGCGGGATTGCTGACCCCTGCAAATCCCTCTTGAGGTGTAAGGATACCCGAGGCTAAAAGACAAACCAGCAGAATAATAGATGCGACATCAAAGGATACATAGTCGGTCGCAAATAAGAATAAGGCAACTCCCAGAAGGGCAAAAACAAAGATTATTTCGAATGACATTTACGAATTTCTCTTCTTTTTTGGGATAAAAAAGTTTTTGCAGTGTAGTGTTTTATTTACTCACTATCTGTTATTAGGGTATTTTCTCTCAAAATCTGCATTTCTCTTAACAAATTGAAGCCATCTCAAAATTCCGAAATTTGTTAGACAATATGCCAATATTCATCGTTATAGTTTGGGGTAAAAAGTGGGGCGCCGATTCGGGATTCACCATAAAATCCTTTGTGAATGTATTTTTGGGTATGATATCCGAAAAAAGTAGCAGGATAGGTGAAAATGAGTCCCGTAATTTTTTTTGAGGATGGTTATTTTCAAGAAAAATGTGTGTCAGATAAAATTTTGTGGATGAAGAATTACGAAGGTGCGTAGATTTTTTCTTACATTAAAGCGGTTTGAATGTTATTAGTATTAAAAATTGACTAAGGTTTTAGATTATGAATTACAAGCACAAGCTTTTTTATCTCTGTAAAACCCCACTTAGCGCTGAAGGTCCCAAGGATGTTGAAGTAATCGACCGGGCCGAAAGCAGTGATGAGTTTCCTGAGCTTTTCAAGGAGTACGAGGAACGGCGTGCTCATGCGTTTAATGAAGATAAGCTCTATAGTATTATCCGCGCGGATGATGTATTTGAGCTACTGCGTACAGGGACGGAACAAGAGGCCAAAGAGATGGCTTTTGACAAGGCCCAGCAAGAAATTATCACAAACTTGCAGCACCGGGTAATGCAGAAGGATGATAAAGAGGCTAAAGCTATTCTTAAGGAAGTGCATGATGTTGAATCGTAAGTGATTTGATATTATCTGCAGTTTCGGACTCGGTTTGTGATGGCTAAAAAACGACCTTTCTATATTGTTAAGCAGGACAAAGATATTTTTGTCGTCGACAAGCCGGCGGGATTGCTTGCGGTGCCTATTCCCGATAGTAACGTCAAGAATTTATATGACCTTGTTGCTGATCACCTTGCCAAGCACGGTGTTCGCGTGGGCGTAGTGCATCGTATTGATCGTTTTACCAGCGGGCTGATGGTGTTTGCGAAAAATGAGCGCGCGTACAATGATCTTGTTGAAAAGTTTCGCAATCATGAGCCCAAGCGGACCTATCTGGCAGTTGTGCGTGGGATAGTTGAGCAGGATGAGGGCGTCCTAGAGCACCACCTGAAGCTTATTAAAGATGGGTTTCGCAATATTGTGGTTGATCCCAATGAAGAGGGCGCTACCCCGGCGCGATTGTCTTACAAGGTAAAAGAACGGTTTTTGGAGAATACATTGGTGGAAGTACAGTTGGATACGGGATTGAAAAATCAGATCCGCGTACAGTTTGAGGATATCGGTCACCAATTGGTAGGCGATCAGCATTATGCACCGGAAGAAGAGGGAGAGCCGTTGATTAATCGTCAGGCGTTGCATGCTTATCAATTGGCATTTAAGCATCCGCGTCATGGAAAGGAGGTACAGTTTGAGGCCAAGATTCCCGCCGATATGATGCGCCTGATCGATCGATTTCGGTGGAAAAAGGAAGCTCAATCCGGATAAGTCTCTTGGGTTGTTATATTTTGGCTTTATAACAATATCTTATTGGAAATAAATAAGCTCATCAACGAATACTACATATTATGAAGACAGGTGCTAAAAAAATTATTGGATCGATTCTTCTTTTTGGTCTTCTCTTTTTTATCGGAGTATCGGTTCAAGCCCAGGATCAATCCCCATCTGATTTTGAGCAGTTTAGAGATCAGTTTAAAAATGAATATTTCTCAGTCGCAGGGTTACTCCAAACGATAGGTGGCTATCAGTTTGAGCGTGTCATTGGAGAAAATGGATTTTCGGTGGGCAATGCACGTCTACAGATCTACGGAGAGTTTGACGATAAATTTGGTTACCAGCTTCAGACAAATTTTGTGAGTAGTACTCCTCTGCTTGATGCGAATATGTATTATAATCTGACGCCAAGTTTTTCAGTAAAAGCGGGATTGTTTAAGGCTCCCTTTAGTTATGAGTATTTAACGGGAGCAGCGGCTACTGATTTTGTCAATCGGTCATCGGTAGTTAACCAATTGGCTCCGAAGCGACAGGTGGGACTTCAGTTTGAGGGAAAGTTGGCTGATGGAAAGTTTAAGTACAGCGGTGGCATGTTTAATGGCAATGGTTTTGGTCCGAATCAAAATGATGATGACCGGTTCTTGTATACGGCGCGATTGGAGACAAAATCTGGCTTAGGAAGTAATTCGGAAGATGGTTTTATGATGGGATTAAATGCCTCTTACGAGCAGAGCGAAAGTGCTACAACCGGGGCGGGATTACTGTCACAGGTTGAAGGTGAACAGCTGTTGCTTGGTGCTGATACGCGCATCAGCTATAATAAAATGATGTTGGCCGGTGAATTTATTTACTCAACGATTAATGCTGATTCCGGCGCTGAATATAACCCCTTCGGGTACTATTTGACGGGCGGGTACTTTGTAACGCCAAAGACACAGCTGCTTGCCCGTTGGGATTACTTTGATGGAGATTTTATCGGAGCCAGCTCAGAGTCTATTATTGGTGGAATCAATATCTTTCCATCGGACTTTTCTGAAGTGCAGCTAAACTATATTTATCCACTCGAAGACGGTGCTGAATTTTCCCAGATTCTGCTAAATCTACAAATTAATTTTTGATAGTTTCGCTTCTGCAATTCCTAATTCATCAGGGAATGTCTATATTGGTTATAAGTACCTTCTATTGGTTTCTTGGAATGATTACCCCCATATTCCTGTATTCATAATGTGATAGAAATAAAAATAGAGTAACATGTTATTACAGGACATAAAAGAGTTCTTTTGCGAACTCTTGAAAGAGTATTTTAAGAATAAAAATGAACCTTATTATTGCAGCATAAACTGCAATTGTAGAAAGCATTAGAATAAAAAGTATTAAGGTGTTCAGTTATGAGTACCATGACAAAGGGAGATAAAAAAATGGAAATTAATATTGGTATAAGTGAAGAGAATCGTAAAGAGATCGCTGATGCACTTTCCAGGGTGTTGGCAGATTCATACATGTTATATTTAAAAACACATAATTATCATTGGAATGTAACTGGTGAGTTGTTTCATTCGCTCCACGAACAATTTGAAGAACAGTATACCGAGTTGGCAGACGCCATTGATGAAATTGCCGAACGTATTCGAGCGCTCGGTTATCGGGCACCCGGAACATTTAAAGAGTTCAATGAATTAACTTCTATTGATGAACAGCAAGATGAGCCGGAAGCAATGGAGATGGTTCGGCGTTTAGCCGTCGGTAATGAGCAGGTGCTTAGAACAGCACGTGAGGCATTGGAACCAGCGAATAATGCAGAAGATGAGGCAACAATTGATCTTTTGACTGAACGCTTGCACGTACACTCCAAGACGGCCTGGATGCTTCGCAGCCATCTGGAATAAATCCGAAATCAACTAATATAAAAACACTATTAATTATGGCTAAACGAGAAGAGTACATTGATAAGTTGGAAAAGCAACTTCGAGAATGGAATACCCAGATTGATAAGCTCCAAAAGCGTGTTAATGATGAGTCTCAGGATCTGAAGGCCAAACTCGACGAGCGAATGGACGAGCTGAGAAAAAAACGTTCTCGTCTGCGTTCAAAATTGGACAAAATAAAGGACTCGGGCGATGATGTGTTTGAGGAAATAAAAGCGGATAGTGAAAAGCTTTGGAAAGACGTTAAGAAAGGCTTTTCCGAAATTCGTGAAATCGTAAAAGAATAATACTGAATTTATTAATATACTGTGAGGCAGTCCATTAGGGCTGCCTTCTTTTTTTGAATAAAATCTAAAGTTAAGGGGATTAGAGCATGGAAAATGTTAATTCAATTGTTGAAAGTATTGTACCAATATTAGTTCAGTATGGGCTTAAGGTATTAGCCGCTGTTTTTGTGCTTATTGTAGGATGGAGTGTAGCCGGTTGGCTAAGTAAGAAGGTGCGAAGGCAGTGCGAAAAGTCAGAAACGATTGATGCCACCTTAACTCCTTTGCTGGCCAAGATTACTAAAATAGTTGGTCTTACCGTCGTTGTTATTTTTGTGTTAAACATGGTGGGCATTCAAACGGCCAGTTTAGTTGCCGTTCTTGGTGCCGCAGGTTTAGCTATTGGTCTAGCCTGGCAAGGTACACTTGCAGATGTTGCAGCCGGAGTGATGCTGCTGGTGATGCGTCCTTTTAATGTTGGTGATTCGGTTGATATTGCCGGAGTTTCGGGTACGGTAAAAGAAATCGGTCTTGTAACCACCAAGATGAATACCTTCGATAATGTAGCCATGGTATTGCCAAACTCTAATGTGTGGGGTACAAACATCAAAAATATGTCAGAGAATGATATCCGCCGCTTGGATATGGTAATCGGCTTCGGGTATGATGATAATATTGATCACGCTATGGAAACGATTAAAGGTGTGCTTGATGGTGAAGATCGCATTTTGGATGATCCGGCTCCACAAATTGCGGTTTCGGAGCTTGGAGGAAGTTCGGTAAATGTTATTGTGCGTCCATGGACCACAAAAGAGGATTACTGGTCGCTGAAGTTTGATTTAACCAAGCGAATAAAAGAACGGTTCGACGAAGAGGGCATCAACTTCCCTTATCCTTCCCAAGATGTTTATATTCATAACGACAATTAATTTCTGATCCACAAAAGGATTACTTGAAAGCCGATCCGTCAGGGTCGGCTTTTTTTATTTTGGGATGTTTTGATATCCCAGATGGATTGTAATAAGTTCCATAGAAATATTATCTTACTTAAACTCTCGAGGAGCTAAGAGTTTAGAAGCATAATTTCGAATCGCCAAGCGTTATAATAGAGGTACTTGTGAAAACTACTATGGAAGAGAACAAGGAAACATCCCAACATGTGTATGAGGATGAATACGTAATTTTAACTCAAAACAATGAGCTTTTTCTGAAAGGGGACGAGCGAGATGCCCGCAAGAAACTTTGCGAAGTAAGCCCCGAAGATCTTGAGGAGAAACTTTCAGAGCTCAGGGATGCTTTTTCAAAGCTCCAGTCGAAGGTTGAAGAAACGCTTGCCGGAGATGTGACCGTTGAAGATTTAGCAGCGCTTGAAGATAAGATTAATAGCAGTAACGCTGTAGGAGATTACAGCGCATTGAAAGAGCAGATCGAAGATAAAAAGTCGGGCTTGGCTGAGAGCGAAACCGACGATACTTCAGCTGAAGAAGAGAAAGGGGAAGAAGCTCCTGAAGTAGCAGAAGATGAAGCTGAGTTAGAGCAGGATGATGGCTCTCCTGCGCCAGAGGCTTCGGAGACTAAAGCAGAAGAAGTTGAAGCACAAGAAGAAAAAGCAGATGAAGAAGTAGAAGAAGTTGCTGACGAGGAGACAGAAGAAGTAGAAGCTGAGGTTGAGCAGGACGAAGAAAGCACTACTGAAAGTGAGGCCGAAGAGCAGCAAGAAGTAGTTGTCGAAGATGAGGCTGATGAAGAAGCTTCAGAGGAAGAGAGTCCGCTGGATTATTACAAAGAAATTGTAAACAAGGCACAAGAGTTGGCCAAGCAGAATGATTGGTCATACGTTTCGGTAGAGCTCGATAATTTAAGTCACCGATGGGCCGAAGGTCCCGATGCTGATGATGATGAGCAGGTGAAAAAGCTCTACAAAAAGTTCAATGATATTGTTGATGATTTTGAGGAACGTAAAGAGCAGCATTATGATGACCTTGAAAAGAAAAAGCAGGAAAATCTCGAGACTAAGAAAGAACTCCTGAAGGAATTTGAGGGTATTGTATCCAATGAAACTTGGACGGCAACCCGTCGGGTAAATCAGATGAAGGGACAATGGAAAAGCACGGGTCCGCTACCCAATGGAAAAGGGGAGGAGCTTGATAATCGTTTTGAGGAGCTGCTCGATGTTTTCAATGATCATAAGGTAGATCGCTTGGTTCAGAAGCGTCAGGAAGAGGAAGATAACCTGATGCTTAAATTGACGGTTCTCGAAAAGATGGAAAATGTCACGGAGTCGATGACCCACGAGACGGAAAACTGGGATGAGATTGAGGAAAAGTTTGAAGACCTGACAAAGCAGTGGAAGAAAATAGGTCGGGTACCAAAAGAAAAGTCAAACGAAGTTTGGGATCGTTATAAGAGTGCGCAGGATGAGTATTACGACCGGAAATATAAATACGATCCTGATCACCAGAGCAAAGTAGATAAGTTTACTCACAAGAAGGAAAAAATTATTGAAGAAGCAGAAGCGTTGCTGGAAGAGGATGACCTGGCGACGGCTGCTCGAAAAATTAATAAGCTTCACCGACGGTGGAAGAAGGTAGGCAACTTGCCACAGCGTGCTGAGGATAAACTATGGTCACGGTTTAAGTCGGCTACGGATGCATTTAATGAGCGGAAGGCGAATAATCAGGATAAAATTCATGAGCAGGAAGAGGAGCATTATGAGCAAAAGCTTGAGCTTATTGACAAAGCCAATGAAGTAAAGCATACTGATGATTTTGAGAAGGGCCATTCACAGATGCAGAGCTTTATGGATCGATGGAAAAAGATTGGACCGGTACCGCGTGATAAGTCAGAAAAAATATGGAAGCAGTTTAAGGGGGCAATGGATGAGTTTTATGATCGCCGCCGCGAGCACTTTAAAGAGGTAAAAGAGGAGCGCAAAGAAAATCTCGAAAAGAAGAAAGAAATCCTTGAGAAACTTCGCGAGCTGGGTAAGCATGATGATCCTATTGAGGCTGTAGATATTGCCAAAGGATTGCAGGAAGAGTTTAAAAATGCAGGTTATGTACCCATTAAACATAAGAATAAAATGTGGAAGGAGTATCGGGAGGCTTGTGATGTAATATACGATCGCATGCGTGCAGCAAAATCAGGGGATAAGTTTGATCAAGAGTTGGCTAAAGCCGATTTGGACCCTGAAGACAGGAGTAAAATCCAGAAGCTGCGCAAAGAGTATAACAATGTTAAAAAAGAAGCCAAGCAGTTAGAAAAAGAAGTTCTGCAATACAAAGAGAAAAAAACCTATTTTAAACCTTCCAGCGGTGGGAATAGTTTGCTCGATGAGGTCGAAAGTAGAATTGATGAGGTTGAGAAAAAGTTAGAAAACAAGCAGGAAAAGATGGAATCAATCACCGAAAAGATGGATCAGATTCGCGAAGAATCAGGTGATTAATTGCCTATTTGTTTTTTTCTGATTCATTCTGTCATTGATATAATATATTAGTACATCTATCGCTGTACTGGGGATACAGTGAAATACTGGAACAGTGAATAAAAGATAATAATCTGCAGCGGGTCAAAGTTCAATAAATGATAAGATTTAATGGGCAAAGCTAAGCAAGAGACAACTATCACTTTTTGGGGCGTTCGCGGTTCCACTCCCTGTGCTAATAAAAAAAATATGGAGTATGGAGGAAATACCTCTTGCTTAGAAATTGATGTGCCTGGGACAGAGGAGATGTTAATTCTGGACAGCGGAACGGGCATACGTAATCTTGGGAATAGTATTATAGACCGGCCGGATGAAATTAGAGGTCGTATTTTTATCACACATCCGCATTGGGATCACATTCAGGGATTTCCCTTCTTTAAGCCTATTTACGGATCTAAAAATTATTTTGCTATTCATATGCCCGACCAGGGTGAAGAAGGCGAATGCAAAGATATTTTAGACGGTCATCTCACCAAGACATTTTTTCCGGTTACCCTGGATATGATTGATGCCAACCTGGAGTATGTAACCCAGCCGCAAGACCGGATAAATTATGAGCATTATGAAGTTGAGTTTATACTGGCTAATCATCCCGTTCAAACTGCTGTGTACAAAATACATGTGGACGATAAACAGATAGTTTACTGTCCCGATAATGAGTTGGGAGCCATAGACGAGCAGGAGTCGGTTTTTCAAACCCGTCTGAAAGAGTTTATTCAAGGCGTAGATTTGTTAATTCATGATGGGCAGTATAATCGCAAATCCTATCAAGAGAAAGAAGGGTGGGGGCATTCGGCCTGGGAGCATGTAGTAAAATTTGCAAAAGCGGCAGAAGTCCAGCGCCTTTTTATTACGCATCACGACCCGGACTCCGACGATGAAAAACTTCTGGCGCTGGACGAATACCTGCGAGTGGAATATGGGGAGTTATTTATAGAGGTGGGGTTGGCCAAAGAAGGTGAAAAAATACTGATTTAGCTTAAAAAGGGATGCCTGAATATTCAGGCATCCCTTTTGGTAATTGATTTCCTAAAAATTAATAATTAAAAGTAAAAGCGAGCACCCAGCGTACCATCAATATCAAAGTCTGTTGATGGTGCAAGGTTCAGTATTGGCGCAGCTTCCAGGAATAGACCTACAGGCGCATCCTCAAAAAGGTAGTTGATACCTACTGGTACTCTGGCACCGATATAGGAGTCATCTTCTCCCAGAACCAGACGCCCGCCAATACCATAGTATAAGGGTAAACTTCCCTGATCAACTTCACTGAACACATTGTAGTTGTGCCATAAATAGTCTGCTTGCAAAGTAATGGCATCGTACCGTCCAAACGACCAGGCAACACCGAGGTCAATAGCATTGCCGCCCCCTGTCCATGATTTGGCAGTTAGGCCTGTTGGTTCACCTACCATAAAGCCAACGCCCAGATCTTTGCTGGCGTCTTGCGCATTGCTAATAGTATTTAATGAAAATGTTAGAAAAACCGCTAATAAAGTAACGGATAGTAATTTTTTCATAGATGAATTAGTTACTTAAAGTTTGTTCAAAATATTTTCAACATTACTTAAAATGAAAACAAGTTAGAAAGTTCCGAGAAAAGTGAAAAATAAGGGTAAAGCCACGTATTTTATGCTTATCCGGATATTACAGGAGCAAATTCATAATTAAAGGGATTGAAATATTATCTACGCACAAAAATATGATCAAAATATTGAGGAGGTGTTTTAATATTGCCTTTAATTCCTGTAAAGCACTTTCTGTAAACAGAATAAATCAGAGAGTTAACATTGTGCTAATCTTAGGATTTGTATACTTATATTCGTGAGACGGGAGTATAATAAGTCACTCAAGTTTTTTATATTAGCGACCGATTGAGAGCGACTAAGTCAATTTATTGTCTTCTGTTCTCAGCGGCCTGTTATTTTAAATTTTGCTTAAAAATCACGTGCTCTAAAGGCACATTCTAATCACTAATCAAAACGAACATATCTATCTGATTATGAAACGTTACTTACTTTTACTGGCAGCAATGTTTTTGCTACCGATGGTGATGTTTGCTCAAGGTACTACATCAGGTTCAATTGAAGGAACTGTTGTAGATACTCAAGGCGAACCGCTACCCGGTGCAAACGTTGTAGCTATACATCAACCTACTGGTACCCGATATGGTACCGCAACTCGACCTAATGGTCGTTACTCATTTAAGAGCGTACGAGTTGGCGGCCCTTACGAAATACAAGTTACATTCGTAGGGTTTAATGCCAACAAGAAGGAAATTTCTGAAGTTCAGCTTAGCGAAACGGTTGAGGTTAACTTTACCCTGGAAGAAGGTGAAATGTCACTCGACGAAATTTCTGTAGTTGCTCAAGCTGACGAAACCTTTAACCGTGACAGAACGGGTGCAGGTACGAACATCAGCAGTGAAGAAATTAGCCAGACACCAACGCTATCTCGTTCTCTTGGGGACTTTACGCGCTTAACTCCGCAAGCAACCGGTGGAGGTAGTTTTGGCGGAGATAATGATCGCTATAATAACCTTTTGGTTGACGGTGCTACATTAAATGATGTATTTGGCTTGGGCGAAGGAACTCCAGGTAGCCAGGCAGGCGTAAGCTCTCCCATTAGTATTGACGCTATCGAAGAGTTTAATGTAGATATTGCTCCTTTTGAGGTTACGAACAATAACTTTACAGGTGGACAGATTAATGCTATTACCAAGAGTGGTACCAACACATTAAAAGGAGGAGCCTATTACCAGCTTCGAAACGAAAGTTTTGTTGGAAATTATATAACAGAAGACGGAGATGTTTCTGAAGATGTACAATCTTTTGATGAGCAGTATTTAGGGATTAACTTAGGTGGACCTATTATTAAGGATAAATTGTTCTTCTTTGTAAATGCTGAATTTAAGCGAGAAACAGCTCCTATAACGGGCGGTATCCTTGGAAGTGGTCAGGACAATAGTTTTGATATTCCTGCTTCTACTTTTACTGAGATTCAAGATATTGCACAGAATCAATATGGGTATAATCCCGGATCATTCGGAAATACCATTGATCAGACGCAGGATAACAACAAGATTCTTGCAAAGATTGACTGGAATATCAATCAGGATCACAAGTTAACGTTCCGCTATAACCATGTTGATGCTACTGATGAAGAAGGTATTGGACGTGGTTCTTCGTCATACAGCTTTTCTAATCGCCAGTATAACTTTAACAGTGCACAAAATTCTTTTGTCGCTGAGCTGAACAGTAGTTTTGGCAATAACATGTCTAATACCTTCCGTGCGGTGTATACACGTATTCGTGACTCCCGGGATGTGGTTGCTCAGTCTTTTCCTGAAGTCAGTATTAGTCTACCACTGCAAAATAATACGGGTAATTTTGGGAGCATTAGCATGGGAATTGATCGATTCTCGCAAGCGAATGCCCTTGATCAGGATTTGATCGAAATTACGGATAATTTTACCTACATTCGTGGGGATCACGAATTTACGATCGGTACTAGTAATCAAATCTTTAAGTTCCGAAATCTCTTTATACAGGATGACTTTGGTTCTTACACATTTTGGAGTGTCGATGATTTCAGAGATGGAAACCCTGTAGAATATAACTACAGCTATCTCTTAGGGGGTGGTAATCGAGCTGCAGAATTTAACGCTATTCAGTTAGGGGGATACATTCAAGACAAATGGACGGTTCAGCCCAACTTGAAGCTGACCTTTGGTTTGCGTGTGGATGTTCCCATCATGCCCGATGATCCAACATTTAATATTAATGTTTCAGGACGTGGAGAACCCGGCGATGCTGCTTATGTAGAACCAGCATTTCCAGGCTATAGTACGGATCGTGTAGCGAGCGGCAATATTCTCTGGTCTCCACGTTTTGGCTTTAACTGGGCGCCCAATACCGGTGAATATACTACCCAAATTCGTGGTGGTGCTGGAATCTTCTCCGGAACGCCTCCCTTTGTTTGGATTTCCAACCAGTACAGCAATACTGGGGCAGACTTTGGACGAGTTGATGCTTTTAATCCCGGTGGGCTTGGTAATGGACTTTTTAGTTCTAATCCTGATGTACAGCCCAAACCTGGTGAAAATCCAAACTTGAGTCGTATTACTACGACTGAGGTTAATTTAATTGAGCAGGATTTCAAATATCCACAAGCAGCGAAGTTTAACCTTGCGGTAGACCAAGATCTGCCCTATGGTATCACGGCAACCTTAGAAGGTATTTACTCCAAGTCTATTAATGCTGTGGTTTACAGAAACATTAATATAAGTCAAACTGGAACCTCTGCTTATGGACGACCAATCTATGGTGACTTGTTTTACAATCCTGATTTCAATAATGTTTCTGGGAGCCCAAATCGTGTAGATCCTCGTTTTACAAATGCCTTGGTCTTGGATAACACCGACAAAGGTTATAACTACAGCATTACTGCAGAGCTGAATAAGCAGTTTGACTGGGGCTTGCGAGCTAATGTTTCGTATACCTATAATCGTGCCGAAAGCATAAACAACGGAACATCCAGTCGCGCGATCTCCAACTGGCAATTTAATGAAAACAAAGACGTCAATAATCCTCGAATCGGTACGGCCGACTTTGAGCGACGTCATCGTATTTTGGCCAATTTGGGTTATACCTTCTCATGGGCCGATCGCATGCGTACGACCATCTCGGTTATCTTTGATGGCCGATCTGGAACACCATTTAGCTGGATTTACAGTGGGGATGCTAATGGTGATAGCCAGTTTGCTAATGACTTAATATATGTTCCAGAATCATCTGAGGAAGTTGTTCTTACCAGCAATAACTGGGATGAGTTAAATGACTGGATCGCAAGCGAATCGTCGCTGAATGAATATCGCGGAGAAGTAGTACCTCGTGGTACAGCACGCGAACCGTGGTCAAACTTCCTTGATTTCCGTATCAATCAGGAAATTGAAACATTCAGTGGTCAAAAACTGGAAATAACAGCCAGCATGTTTAACGTGCTTAACTTCCTCAATGAAGAGTGGGGTCTGCGTGAAAGCGTAAGCTTTAATAATTATCAAGCTCTGAATTCTCAAGGTTATGTTGATCAAGAGTTTATCAATAATAATCCTCAGTATAATTTAGGTTCTGATGATATTGATAAACCAATTGTATCTTTTAGTTCAAATAATGTAACTCGTGACGAACTATATAACACGAGTAACCTTGGATCAAGATGGCAATTGCAAGTTGGGCTACGTTATAGCTTCTAAATTTTTCTAAATACGAATATTTAAATCACTAATAATATGTTGATTAAAAGAAACTTTATACTTGTAGTGTTAATTGCACTGATGGGTATTAGTTGTGGAACTGATGGTCTTGAAACCACTGATGATGCGTTGTCATATGCTAATGCATCTGATATCCCGGATTATATGCAACCAGGATGGACGTATTCATATACATTAAATATTGAAAATGGAATGGCCACAGATGTAAACTTAACCTCTTTTACTGATGGTGGGACTTGGTTAAGTGCTCAGATTATAAATAATGGTTCAGCAATAGAGTTATCTGGATCTCCCGATAATTCACATGCTGATACTGAGTTCAGTTATTCTATTACTGCGGTAAAGGATAATGGCGGAAATGCAGTTACTTCTTTTGCCGTTTATGTTGATGAATAAGCTATAGTGTATAGTAAAACTTAAAGGGCAGTCCATTTGGGCTGCCTTTTTTATTTTAATTCATTTCACAAAACAAGGCTGTAATAGCTTAGATATTACGTTATCTTTTTATATTGGTGATTTTACAAAGAATTTGAACTTCAATTAATCGTGTCATGCAGCTTATGCAACGAATAGCTTTTACAATTTTATTTTTGGTAGTATTTGTTGGTTTTATTGGATGCAGTAGCGAGCAGCAATCCGATTCCCCAAAAACATTATTGATTTCATTCGATGGTTTTGGGCATGATTATCTGCAAAAAACGGCAACACCCCACTTTGATTCATTAGCTGTCAAGGGCGTTGAGGCCGAAGGATTGATTCCCGTTTTCCCAAGCAAAACGTTTCCTAATCACTATTCCATTGCAACGGGATTGTATCCTGAGAACAGTGGCTTTGTAAATAACACGATGTACGATCCCAAGTGGGAGGAGTGGTATCGCATTGGTGATCGTGAAGCTGTGGAAGATGGCAAGTGGTACGGCGGGGAGCCGATCTGGAATACGCTTGAAAAGCAGGGCATTAAAACCGGAACCATGTTTTGGGTAGGTTCCGAGGCTGATGTTCAGGGCATGTATCCCACTCACTGGAAAACCTATGATGGAGATATGCCTGGTAAGGCGCGCATAGATACGGTCATAAAATGGATGACGGCACCCGGTGGTGATACCGCAGACTTTGCTACGCTTTATTACAGTGATGTGGACAGCAAGGGGCATCGTTACGGTACGAAATCAGATTCGGTAAAGCAGGCAATTCAACGAGCAGATCGGCTCATGGGCTACTTGAAACAGGAAATGAAAGCAAAGAATCTTTGGGATGATACAAATATCGTTATCCTCTCTGATCATGGTATGGTGGATCAGTCGGCGGATAAGTTAATACGGTTGGATAAAATTATTGATATGGATGATACTGAGCGCGTTATATGGGGACCTGCAACAATGATCCAGCCCAAAGAAGATCGAAAGCAGGAGGTTTATCAGGCGTTAAAATCTGCCGAAGAAAACTATCGCGTATTTAAAAAAGAAAATCTGCCCGAGCGTTATCATCTTAAAAATCATCGTCGTGTTGAAGATATCGTAATGGTAGCTGATTTGGGTTATACCATTCTGGATGAGGATTATCAGGATGATTTTATAGAATCATTGCCCCGCGCTACGCATGGATATGACAACAACGAAAAAGCCATGCAGGCGTTCTTTATCGCTCACGGGCCAGCGTTTAAACAGGGAGAAAAGGTTGATCCGTTTCAGAATATTCATATCTACGAGCTGATTAATCATCTGATGGATACCAAGCCCGCCACTAATGACGGATCGCTTGATAGTGTAAGAGTTTTGCTGAAATGATGATTATCAATCATAATTACAAACGATATAGGGTATTTGATTAATGTAAGGTTCTGAAAAGAACAAAATCTACGATTCCCCGACAGTTTTTTCGTTCATTTTTTGCTGACAAAAAATGGACACTTAATAAGCAGGTATTAATAAGTAAATCTTTCAAAGTTAAGAGTCCATCTAAATTAGTTTTTGTAAATATAAAACGTTGCATCTATCCACAGAAGCCGTGATATTTAGTCCAATTTGTAAACATCAAAGAATTTTTGATATCCAATGGCATATGTAGTAACAGAACCATGCATCAACTGCAAATACACCAACTGCGCGGCGGTTTGTCCGGTTGATGCTTTTCGGGAAGGACCAAACTTTCTTACCATTGATCCAATCGAATGTATTGATTGTGATGCTTGCGTAGCAGAATGTCCTGTTGAAGCCATTTATCCCGATGACGAAGTGCCCATGGAGTGGGAGCATTATATTGATCTTAACGAGCGACTGGCTGAAGAATGGGCCGACCACGTAATTAATCAGACCAAGGAAGATTTTCCTGATGCTGACGAGTGGGCAGAAGTAGAAGATAAGCGAGAACATCTTCAGGAAACCTGGGATTGAATCTTAGTGGTTAGGTGATGAAGTAATTAAGGAAATAACGTAATCACTTATTTACCTACTCACACTTATAAGTTCAATGAAAAAGAATAAGCCTAACAAGAAGTCCCTCTCCATTCGAGATAAAACGCTCGACCTTTCTTATCCCCAATTAATGGGGATACTTAACGCCACCCCCGATTCCTTTTCCGACGGTGGTAACTTTAATGAAGTAGAAGCAGCTCTGGGTCGTATTGGGCTCATGATTTCCCAGGGTGCTCATATCATAGATGTCGGCGGAGAATCAACCCGGCCGGGTTCCGAACCCGTAACCGAGCAAGAGGAACTCGATCGTGTGCTGCCGATTCTCGAAAGAGCCATTTCACAATTTTCTGATACCTTCTTTTCGATTGATACAACCAAATATCGTGTGGCCGAAGAAGCCCTTAAGCTTGGGACTCATTTTGTCAACGATGTAAGCGGACTCCAAAAAGAGCCTCGCTTTGTGGATTTATGCGTGCAGTATAATGCAGGGTATGTGATGATGCATTCGCAGGGTAATCCCAAAACAATGCAAAAAGATCCTGACTATGATAATGTGATCGCTGATATAAAGCAGTTTCTGAAAAGTCACGTAAATCAAGCCAGAGAAAAAGGACTGGAAAATATCATCATCGATCCCGGTATTGGGTTTGGGAAAACTTTGGAACATAACCTAAAGTTGATTGCTAAACTCAAAGAATTTCAGGATCTGGGATGCCCCATATTAGTAGGTGCTTCCCGTAAATCAATGATCGGCCAGATTCTTAATGATCGCTCTGTTGATGATCGTCTCACAGGCACTATAGCCGTCCACTACCATGCAATGATTAACGGAGCCAACATCATTCGCCTACACGACGTCAAAGAAGCTCACGACTCGCTTCAGGTATTTAACGCCATTTCATCTGCAGAATAATATGAACTGGATTGCGGTATTACTTTTTAGCAGAACGAATCTTCTCCTCGTCTAAAACTTCGCCAAATAATAGTTATATTCTTCTAAACAACATCCAGAAAAACGAGGTACACCGTTGATTCCCATTGGCTTCCTTGAATTTGGCATCCGGGACTTTGTAGAAGTCCTGATCATCACGATGGTACTGTTCTACCTGTACCGGTGGATCCGCGGCACATTTGCCATTCAAGCCGCCGTAGGTCTCGTTTTTATCATTATTATAAATGCGGCCGTCAGTGCACTTGGGCTCACCACCATCAATTTTATACTTCGTGGTATTTTAGATGTGGGAATCTTGGCTGTATTCATCATTTTTCAGCCCGAAATACGTAAGCTGCTCTATAGCCTGGGACAGAATACGAATCTCGACCGCTTTTTCGTGCGCTCCAATCCCAATACTATTATTGATGAAGTCATCGATGCCGTCCGTGATATGTCTCATACCAAAACCGGGGCGCTGATTGTATTTGCGCGCACTTCAACGCTGCAAGACTTAGTCGACGTTGGGGTAAAACTGGATGCAAAAGTAAACAGCGAGCTCCTAAAAACAATATTCAACAAAAATACGCCACTGCACGATGGGGCTATAGTGATTCGCAATAACCGAATTGTAGCCGCAAGTTGTTATCTGCCTATCTCACAAAATCAAAATATCTCGTCGGTATTTGGGACGCGTCACCGTGCAGCAGTAGGTATTACCGAAACCAACAACGTGTTTGTGGTCGTGGTATCCGAAGAAACGGGACGTATCTCCATTGCTAAAAATGGATCGCTTACCAGCGGGCTGACAATCCAGAAACTTCGCAGTGAAATGCAAGAAGCACTCGGAGATCAAGATATTGATGAGGATGATGTCGCTTTTTCATCCGCGCAGAGTGAATTGAAGCTTAGTTAGTAGCTTCGATTGCTATAACAATTCTGCACATTTTGCGTAGGCTTATTTTCAACTTTAAATAAAGCTTTTCCTATATGAAATTTTCTGTCTCTATAATGATTACAGCTTTGCTATTGTTCGGGGCATTGTCTGTAGAAGCCCAAGACAACGAATATAATTTAGATCAGGATTATGGTATTGCCGCAGATGGAACAGTCTTTCTGGATAGCGATGATGCGGAAGTTAACATAATTGCAAGTGATCGATTTGATGTCAATGTCAATGTTTACCATCGTGTTGATGTGGATGGAATTGAGTGGGGATCTGACGGTGAATTTAAGATGATTGTAAAACAGCGGGATGGCGATCTTTACGTTGAAGAAGCCGAGCGTAACAACAATAGCTTTCGCATTGGTAGTATTGATAGGGAATATCGAATTACTATCAGGATTCCCAGAGGTGTATCACTAGATGTAAAAGGGGACGATGGGACCTACGAAATATCAGATGTTGGAGGTGCAATCAGTATGGTTGCAGATGACTCTGATATCCGGGTGAAAAATGCTACGGGAGAAGACTTTTCATTTAAGGTTGATGATGGTGCTATCCGGATGGATAAAGGGCAGGGTAAACTGTCTGTAACTCTTGACGATGGAGAGTTTCGAGTAGATAACGGGCAGTTTAACGAAATTGATGCTACTGGCGATGATGCAGAACTTTATTTTGCTACTAGATTATTAGAGACCGGGAAATACTACTTTGATATAGATGACGGTGATCTGGAGCTAAATATTTTAGATGGAGGTGGCCGTATTGATATTGCTCATGATGACACTGATATCAACGCTATCGGGGAGTTCTCAAAAATAAGTGATGAAGAGGAAAGAACCGTTTACGATTTGAAGGGTGGAGGTGCCAGCGTTGAGATTAAAAGTGATGACGGAGATATCGTATTGCGAAATAATGAATAACAGTTTGATGTCATACAGAATTACTCGGTGCGAAGATCGGGTTGGTATTGGATAATTCTACTTTTTCATCTCTTTAAAATATAAATCAAGTAGCTTTTGAGCAGCTTTAAATGAACTCATCTCTCCATTTAGTACCTGTTGTTCGATCTGCTGCTGCTTTTTTTTCACGGCGGGATTGTCATAAAAATGTTCCGTCAACCGACTGGTAATCGTATCGTACATCCAGTGTTTGGCCTGGCGGTTTCTGTTATTTTTAAAATAACCGTTCTTCTTTGTTTGCTGTATGTACTCCTGAACTATTTCCCAGATATCAGGAATTCCTTTTCCTGTTAATGCAGAACAAGTAGTCACTTTAGGAGCCCATTCCGATTTGGTTTCGGGATACAAGTGCAGGGCGTTTTTGTATTCTCGCACAGCCTGGGTGACCGCCTTTTCATTAGCTTCGTCCACTTTGTTGATTGCAATAGTGTCGGCCATTTCCATGATCCCGCGTTTGATTCCTTGCAGTTCATCTCCGGCCCCGGCCAGCATTAGCAGCAGAAAGAAATCAACCATTGAGTGTACAGCGGTCTCAGATTGTCCCACCCCTACTGTTTCGATAAAAATGGTATCGTAGCCGGCGGCTTCACACAGATAAATAGTTTCACGTGTTTTTCGGGCAACGCCTCCCAGTGAACCGCCCGTGGGAGAGGGACGAATGAATGCATTATCATTATTTGCAAGCGTTTCCATACGCGTCTTGTCGCCGAGAATGCTCCCCTTGGTGCGTGTGCTGCTCGGATCGATGGCTAATACCGCCAATTTATTTCCCTGATCAATGATGTGGTTGCCCAGTGATTCAATAAAAGTGCTTTTACCTACACCCGGTACGCCGGTAATTCCTATTCGTATGGAGTTACCTGTATCCGGCAAACATTGCTCGATGATATCCTGTGCCAGCTCACGGTGGTCTGCCTTGGTGCTTTCTATGAGCGTGATAGCACGGCTTAAAATGGTTCGATTGCCTGACTTGATGCCATTGACATACTCATCCAGAGAAAGGGATGAGCCTCTATTTTTAAAACGTTGCAATCCTTGGGTATTGATAGCGCTGTTTTGTTCAACACCCTCGCTCACCGAAAGGGAAGAATCGTTATTTTTGTTCTTATTAGAAGTCAAGTGTTCGGAATTTTTTACCACTTAGGCACTAAGATCACTTAGTGTTTTAAGTGTCTTAGTGGTTTACTTTTGTGCATCAATTAAAATCTCCAAAATCTGTTGGGCGGCAAGAGAAATAACGGTTCCCGGACCAAAAATACCGACAACACCTTTATCATAAAGAAACTCATAATCTTGCTCTGGCACTACGCCACCAACAATCACCATGATATCGTCTCGACCCAGTTCTTCAAGTTCATCAAGTACTTGCGGCACCAACGTTTTGTGGCCGCCGGCTAGGCTTGAAACGCCCAAAATATGAACATCATTTTCGGCGGCTTGGCGTGCGGCTTCTTCTGGCGTTTGGAAGAGCGGACCAATATCCACATCAAAACCGAGATCGGCGAAGCTGGTTGAGATCACTTTCGCTCCGCGATCGTGGCCGTCCTGCCCCATCTTTGCTACCATGATGCGGGGACGTCGTCCCGCAAGATCGGCAAATTCATCGGCCAGCTGCTGAGCTTTTTTAAAGTTTTCGTCTTTATCTATTTCTGAAGAATACACACCTGATACTGATCTTACGGTTGCGGTATAACGTCCGAACGCTTTCTCCATCGCATCGGATATTTCTCCCAATGTTGCTCGCTTGCGAGCTGCTTTAACTGCCATATCGAGCAGATTACCATCGCCCGATTCTGCTACTTTTGTAATGGCGCCAAGCGCTGATTGTACTTCTTCTTCGTTGCGTTCCGCTCGCAGTTTATCAAGCCGGTCTAACTGCGCTTTTCGGACTTTCTCATTATCCACCTCAAGAATGTCAATCGGCTCTTCTTTGTCAAGCTGATATTTATTAACGCCTACAATCGTTTCTTTGCCGGAGTCGATACGCGCTTGCTTCTTAGCAGCAGCTTCCTCAATCCGCATTTTGGGAACCCCTGTTTCAATGGCTTTGGCCATGCCGCCGAGATCCTCTACTTCTTCAATGAGTTCCCATGCGCGACGAGCAATACGATCAGTAAGATATTCAACATAGTATGAGCCTGCCCATGGATCTACGGCTTTGGTGATGCCGGTTTCTTCCTGCAGGTAGGTTTGTGTGTTGCGAGCAATGCGGGAGGAAAAATCGGATGGTAAGGCAATTGCTTCGTCGAGGGCATTGGTATGCATCGATTGGGTGTGTCCCAGTGCCGCAGCCATAGCCTCAATGGTGGTTCGCGCCACGTTGTTGTAGGGATCTTGCTTGGTGAGGCTCCAACCCGATGTTTGGCTGTGCGTACGCAGGGACATCGATTTGGGATTTTCCGGATCAAACTGTTTGACCAGCTTGGCCCAGAGCATGCGGGCAGCCCGCATCTTGGCGATCTCCATAAAGTGATTCATCCCGATGGCCCAGAAAAACGAGATACGTGGAGCAAAATCATCAATCTCGAGTCCGGCATCAATACCGGTGCGCAGATATTCGAGCCCATCCGCCAGGGTGTAGGCCAGCTCGATATCGCAGGTAGCGCCCGCTTCCTGCATGTGATAGCCCGATACCGAAATAGAGTTGAACTTTGGCATATGCTTGGAGGTATATTCAAAAATATCTCCAATAATGTGCATCGACGGTTTGGGGGGATAAATGTAGGTGTTGCGCACCATGAATTCTTTAAGAATGTCGTTCTGAATGGTACCTGCCAGCTGATCTTTGGATACGCCCTGTTCCTCGGCCGTGACAATATAAAACGCCATTATTGGGATGACGGCACCATTCATAGTCATGGAGACCGACATCTCATCCAGTGGAATCTGATCAAAAAGAACTTTCATGTCCAAGATGGAATCGATAGCCACTCCAGCTTTGCCAACATCACCGGATACCCGCGGATGATCAGAGTCGTAGCCGCGATGCGTAGCCAAATCAAAGGCGACAGAAAGCCCTTTTTGTCCCTGTGCCAGTGCCTTGCGATAAAATTCGTTGGATTCTTCAGCGGTAGAAAATCCGGCGTATTGGCGAATAGTCCACGGACGGAAGGTGTACATGGTTGAGTACGGTCCGCGCAAGTAGGGCGGTATGCCGGCTGCATAATCGAGATGCTCGAGGTTTTCGATATCCGATTCTTCGAATTGTGGCTTTACCGGAATCTGTTCAGCGGTGTTCCATGATTCTTCGCTGTTTGCTTTGTGGTCAGCAGAAATCGAAGAATTAAATTCTATGTCAGAAAAATCTGGTCTCATAATAATCGCTTTTGTGTCACCCTGAACTCGTTTCAGGATCTATTAATCATTAGGTATTTATTGGCAACAGATGCCGAAACAAGTTCGGCATGACATATGATCTTAATTTCCAATTATGTTTAACTTCTGTTGAAATCTTTTTAACGTTTCCAGAACGTTGCATTTTGCGTAAATAAATTCATCAACGCCGCTCTTTTTGTAGGCTTCCACATCTTTTTTCGGATATCCGGCAAGCACTAAAATCGGTGGATTTTCAAGATTCGAAACAGCGTCAGCAATAGTTGGGACAAGTTCTTTGTATTCCTCATCCGAGCTGCAAATCACAGCAATGTCGGGTTGTTGTTCTTTAATTGTATGAATAGCTTCGTCCGCATCCCCAAAACCAATGGGATCTTCGATGTGATAGCCGGCACAACCGAAGAGGTTGGCTGAAAAGGTTGCCCGCCCTTTGCGCCATTTCTTGTTGCCCAACGGCAGATTTAAAACCGTGGGTGTCGAATGGTGCCTTTCGGTAGCCAGACGCAATTCCTCAAATAACTGTGGGCCTCGATAAGGAGCTACAGTTCGGTATTTCTGTCTTCCAAAATCAAAGAGCCTATCGATCACATCAGCAATATTAGCATCCTGAGAAAAGGCCTCAGAAAGATATGATATAAGATTTTCGGCCTCACTTTCAATGTTACTATCTTCCGATCCTCGTAGGGCCATTGTTTGTTCAGTTTTTCCAATATCGTCGCTCATGTTTTCATCAGCGTTGGTATACTGGTTTGTACCTACAAATGTTCGCCCTCTTTTGGCGATGGCCTGATTGCGCTGTTTTTGTGATTTTTGTATAGCTGATTGGACAGTACCATTTTCAATAGCTTTGAACAGGCCGCCTTCTGTTTCAACGTCTTGAAAAATATTCCAGGCCTTTTCAGCAATTTTTTCAGTCAGCTTATCGATGTAGTAGGATCCCGCGGCCGGATCTTCAACTTTATTTAAATAAGCTTCCTCACTCAGAATTAGCTGTTGGTTACGGGCAATGCGTTCTGAAAACTCATTGGGCTGACGGAAATGTTCGTCAAAAGGTAATACTGTCAGGGAATCACATCCCGCAATAGCACCGGCCATACTTTCGGTGGATGTACGCAGCATATTAGTATATGGATCATAGAGTGTTTTATTCCACCGGGAGGTTTCTCCATGTAAATAGGCGGCGTTCGCTTCTGGATCTGCACCATATGCTTCAATCAGATTTTTCCAAAGCAGTCGGGCAGCACGGTATTTGGCAATTTCCAGAAAGTAGTTTGATCCTATTGAAAAGTTAAAAGATAATGACTGCACGGCATCCTCAATAGAAAGATCATTATCGGTTAATATTGCCAAATACTCTGAAGCCGCAGCCATGGCATATCCTAATTCCTGTGTGATGGTGGCACCGCTGTTGTGATAAAATCGTGCATCGACACCCAGCGGTCGAACGGTTGGCAGATTCTTAGCAAAAAATTGTGTGATATGATAGATATCACGCTCAATATCTTTTTTGTCTCTTGAGTAGTGTCCGTGCTGAAGCAGGTAGACAAAGGGATCATAGCTAAAGGTTGCCTGTACCTTTTGGGGATCAAGGTTTTGGGTTTGTATATCATTCCAAAGCATAGCCAGCAGCGCAGGAGAAGCCAAGCCTGTATCAAAATGGAGGGGAATATTCTCCAGGGGAATTTCATTCAAAAGTGCTGCAAGATCGGACTGGCTTTGAATTGGCAATCCCTGAATATCACCATCGAGCATTCCTTCTGTACGGCGAAGGGTCATTTGAAATTGTAAGGCATCGGCCCCGCGATCGAGCGCATTACGGGCTGCTTTATTCGCTTCGGAAATATCATTCTCGAAAATGGGTTCCCGTATTTCCCAACTGTTGGCTTCGGTGTTGGTATATGCTTTTGGGATGGGAGTGGGACGGTGAATATCGTCCATATCATCATTCCTGTAAAAGGGAAGCGGTTCAATGCCTTCGCCAGTTTTCCAGCGGAGCTTTTCTTTATAGTCGGCTCCCTTTAAATCTTTCTCAATGACTTCTTCCCATTCCTCAGTTGAAACGGGAGGAAATTCTTCGAAAAGCGATTGATTGGTAGAATCAGAGTTGCTCATAGTATGAATTTCGTCTTAGTTATAGCTCTTGAAAATAAAGAGCTTGCCGTTACTTTACTAACATTGTATTAAAGCATAAAATTGAGGATTACTTTTAGGCCGATATTTTGATTCTGAATCGCTATATTAAGAGCAAAATTTAGAATCCAACTGAATATTAAGAGGCTATTCCATGGAAAATGTAGACCAACAAATGCCCGCATTGACAACACTAACTGAAGATGAAAAAATGTTGCAGGAGGCGGCGCGAGATTTTGCAGAAAGCGTAATAAAGCCCAAAGTGCATGAGATGGATGAAAAGGCCAAGCTTGATCCCGACCTGATACAGGAGTTTTTTGATATGGGATTGATGGGAATCGAAATCCCTGAAAGTTACAGCGGGGGCGGTGGGTCGTTTTTTATGTCGATTGTAGCGATTGAGCAAATTTCTCGCGTGGATGCTTCGGCGGGTGTATTTATGGATGTGCAGAATACGCTGGTAAACAATGCCTTTCTGAATTTTGGAAGCGATGATATAAAGGAGCGTTATTTGCCGCAGTTGGCAACTGAAAAAGTGGGCGCTTACTGTCTGTCGGAAGCTGGTTCGGGCAGTGATGCTTTTGCACTTAAGGCATCGGCCAAAGAGGAAGGGGATCATTATGTGTTAAATGGGTCTAAGATGTGGATTACCAATGCTAATGAGGCGGATATCTTTTTGGTGTTTGCCACGGTAGATCCCGGTGAGGGATATAAGGGTATTACGGCATTTATTGTTGAGCGAGATTTTGAAGGCTTTTCGGTATCCAAAAAAGAAAATAAGTTAGGAATTCGAGCGAGCTCTACCTGTGAAATCTTGCTGGAAGACTGTAAGGTCCCCAAAGAAAATGTATTAGGTGAAGTTGGAAAAGGATACAAGGTTGCAATGGAAACGCTGAACGAGGGACGGATTGGCATTGGAGCGCAGATGATTGGTATTGCTCAAGGGGCACTGGATGCTACATTGGAGTATACCCAAGAGCGCGAACAGTTTGGCAAGGCAATTTCAGATTTCCAAGGCGTGCAGTTTCAGCTTGCAAAGATGGCAACGGATATTGAAACAGCGCGCTTGTTGGTTTATAATGCTGCACGAATGAAAGAGAATGGCGACAAGTTTCTGAAAGAGGCGGCCATGGCAAAGTACCATGCTTCCGAAGTTGCAGAAAATGTAACCTCTCAAGCAGTTGATCTGTTTGGTGGATATGGATATGTAAAAGAATATCCTGTTGAAAAATATTACCGTGATGCGAAGATCGGAAAGATTTATGAGGGAACGTCCAATATGCAGCTCAATACTATTGCCAAACTTTTGCTGAAGTAACAATGTGATATCCGAAAATCAGATTAGACCTTGGGAAGCTAACGGCTTCCTAAGGTTTTTTTATGGTAAGACATAAAGGCAATTTATTTTAATGTTAAAGTACTTTTCAGCTAAAATTCTTTAAGAAAAATGTAATTTGTCGGAATGATAGGGATTTGTATTGTTGTTGATAAGAAGTATTAAGGCAAGGTTGGCATATAAATCGACCATTATCATCTATTAAACTAGGGTTAAGCAAATTTTTAATATGGAGTCACCAGATATTAATGCACTGAAAAAATGGTGCAAAGATGAAGAATCATTTCAAAAGGTTAAATCATTTGTAGAAAATATTGTCGATGAGGGCAATGAATTAGAAAAAAGATTGAATCTACTTGAATCGGCAATAAGAAGTGATTACGATTCCATATTGATTACAGAACTGACCCTCGAAAAGCCGGGACCTAGAATTGTATATGTAAATGATGGCTTTTGCGAGATGACAGGCTATTCTAAGAAGGAGGTTATTGGTAAGACTCCACGCATTCTCCAGGGGCCGAAAACCGACAGAGCCGTGTTGGATAAATTGAAGCGCCGATTAAAAGAGGGACGATCCTTTTTTGGTCAGGCTGTTAATTACCGTAAAGATGGTTCAGAATTTGTTAACCAGTGGGATATTCATCCGCTGACTGATAAGGAGGGCAATGTAACGCACTGGGTTTCCTATCAGCACGATATAACGGAACGCAAGCGTGCCGAGGAGCAACTTGTTGATCAAAAAGTTGAGTTTGACGGATTGCGCGAGGAATCGAAGCGCACAGTTGTTGATGTTGATGTGCAGGGCAATATCGTGATGGCGAACAAGGCGTTTCGCGAACTTGTTGGCTATGGAAAAGATGAATTAAAACAGATTAAGATTTGGGATCTTTTTCCTGATAAATATATGAGCTCAATAAAGGGGCGTTTTGATAAAGAGGATGAGGATGTGTATTTCAACGATGAAGAGTTCAAGGGGATTATTAACCATAAAAATGGATTTCCTATTCAGGTTAAAGGAATGACATCTATTTTGGATCTTAAAGATCAAAAGCTGATTCGCGCAGAGATTGAAAACATTTCGCTTAAAAAGCGTATTATGGACACGCTGAATAAGCGAAATAAGGATTTTGGTCGGGTCGTGCGCAGAGCCTCAGAATTCTCTTATAAAGTTGAGCTTAAAGATGAAAAACCTGTTTTTAAAACAGTTTCGGAAGAATTTTCTAAGATAACGGGTCTTTCGGCTGATGCCGTTGTTGGAAAGGCCGATGCTGATAGTTTCATTCACCGGGATGATCTCGATAAATTTAATGCTCATCTGGAAAAAGTCCTTGAGGGAAAGGATTCTACCTGTGAATATCGCATCAAGAATCATGAGGGAGAATTTGTTGAAGTCTTGGATTATGGCAAGCCCGAATGGGATCAGGATAATAAAAATGTGGTAACCGTTTGTTGTGCAGTTTCGGTTGATCCGGCCTACGAGGAGTCAAAAGTATAACCTTATATTCTCTATAGTTATTCGTATTTTGGTAGTGTTGCAGATAACTATAAATATGGAATAATGGCTGATATTCACGAAATACAACGGCAAATTATTAACGAGTTTAAAGCATTAAGCGATTGGACCGAACGTTATAAGCACATTATAAAACAGGGCCAAAATTTAGAACCGTTGGATGAGGACCACAAGATTGAAGAAAATTTAGTGCGCGGATGTCAATCCCAGGTGTGGCTGAACACACGTCTTGAGGACGGAAAAGTTATTTTTGAGGCTGACAGTGATGCCGCCATTACGAAAGGCCTTGTTGCATTGATGGTTCGCTTTTATTCCGGTGAGACGCCAGAAACCATCATAAATACCGATCCCACCTTTGTTAAAAAGATTGGTATGGAACAGCATTTATCGCCGACCCGCTCAAATGGTTTGGCCTCAATGGTTAAGCAGATGAAAATTTATGCCATGGCTTACAAAACCAAAATGCAAAAAGAGCAGGCTAAGGCTTAAGTCCCACCTTTTATTAGTTTCTTTTAATATCATTCGATAGCTATTTTCGTTTTATTATTCTTTAGTATTAGTTTTTTAGGAATAATATAAATAGCTGTTATACCGAATGTATTCATTATCGAGTATCAAAAAATTTGCCTTTGCCAAAGATCTGGTTCAAGACAAGATTGAACAGATTAATAGAACCGGCATTGTTGTAATGCATCATGTGTCGTTTTCGCTGGCGGCAGTAGCTCTTTTATTTTTAATTGCCTTTCGTCTGAACGATTCCATTTCGATGTCGTGGTTTTTCATGAGCATTAGTGTAGCTTTTGTGCTCATTCCTGTTTTGGCCCGCAAAGGATTTGAGAATACGGCAAAGTTTCTTCTATTAGCTTATATAAATATCTGTATTCTTATTCTGAGTTCAGTTTTTGGCAAAGATATGCTAATACAGGCTTTTTACCTTCCTGCCTGTGGTTTAGCTATTTTGTTATTCGATAAAGATCACCAGCAATTGCGCAACATTGGGATTAGCATGGCAGTAGTGTGCTATATCGTGCTCGATTATGTGATTTTTGATCGTATCTACCTTACCGCTGATGAAGGAGTGATTGTAAAGTGGAGTATTCTGGGAGCGGCATTTATAACTACTTGGCTTACATTTAACAAGTTTTCGGAATCAAAAGAATTAGCTGAGGAGGAAACACAAAAACTGCTTAAAAAAACACAATCCCTTAATAAAGAATTGTTAGAAAAGAAGCAGCAGTTGGAAAAAAATGTAGAACAGCTTGAAAAGGCTAAGCAAAAAGCTGAGGAGGGATCAAAGGCAAAGTCTGAGTTTCTATCTACGATGAGTCACGAAATTCGCACTCCCATGAATGCGATTATTGGGATGACCAATTTGTTAGCAAAAGACAATCCACGGGAAGATCAGGTTGAGCAGCTTGAGATCCTGGACTTTTCGTCTAAAACCTTGCTTTCACTTATTAATGATGTGCTTGATTTTTCAAAAATCGAGTCAGGAAAAATTGAGTTTGAAAACGTTGCATTTAATTTAGAAGATTTGTTAAATGGAGTATTAGAGAGTTTCCGATTTACCGCCGAAAAGAAAGATGTACCTCTGTATCTCGATTTTGATGAAGACTTGCCCGAAACCATTGCTGGAGACCCAAATAGGCTAACACAGATTTTAAATAATCTTGTCAGCAATGCGGTTAAATTTACCGAAGAAGGAAGCGTTGGTATCATCGTAGAACTAAAAGAGCGTAATGATGACCAACTAAAAATTCTGTTTACGATCACTGACACCGGAATTGGAATTTCGGAAGATAAACAGGAAGAGATTTTTAAAAGTTTTACTCAAGAACAAAGTGATACCTCTCGTGTATTTGGCGGTACAGGTTTGGGGCTTACCATAAGCAAAAAATTGATTGATCTGCAAGATGGTACCATTGATTTGGAAAGTGAAAAAGGGAAGGGCAGTACGTTTTATGTAGAACTCCCCTTTAAAACAGAGGAACATGCAGATGAACAGCGATCCACCTTACGCCAGAATGAAGAAGAAATGCCGGAGTCTCTGCGTGGAACAAAAGTTATGCTGGTTGAAGATAATGCCATCAACCAAAAGGTAATGATTCGATTCTTGGAAAAGTGGGAAATCGAGGTTGTAGTTGCTGAAGATGGAAAACAAGCAGTTGAAAAAATGAAAGAGCTTTCGTCTGTCAATTTAGTATTGATGGATCTCCAGATGCCAGAAATGGATGGCTATGAGGCAACGCGGAAAATTCGAGAGTTGGAAAATAAATATAAATCCAATGTCCCAATTATTGCTCTTACGGCAGCAGCGCTTAAAGAGGTTAAGGAAAAAGTATTTGCGTCAGGGATGAATGATTATTTAACAAAACCTTTTAATCCTCCGGAACTTCAAAAAAAGCTGGAGTTCTATATTTTAGACAAAGCGTAAATAATTACTTTAGCGTAAAGCCAACCTTTATAACAACCTGCCACTGCGCAACGGTGCCATCTTCAATAGAACCACGTGTTTCAATAACTTCAAACCAGCCCATATCATCTACTGTTTTTGAAGCTTTCTCTATGGCATTTTCAACAGCATCTTCCAGCGATTTATTAGAGGTGCCTGTTAACTCAATCTTTTTATAGGTATGATTTTCCATTGGTCTATAATTTTATATCGGTTGATTAATTATAATATAATGGTAACTCCCTGTAATAAAAAAGCGCTACCGGAAAGGCAGCGCTTTTAAAAATAATGATATCTGAAAGATAATCTTATATAGGAATCACCTCTTGTGCTTGTAGTCCTTTTTCTCCTTCCGCTACAGTGAATTCCACTTCTTGGCCTTCTTCTAATTTTTTATAGCCTTCCATTTCAATTTCACTGAAATGAACGAAAATATCTTCGCCTTCTTCTCTGGTTATGAATCCATATCCTTTGCCATTATGGAACCATTTAACAGTTCCGACTTCACGTTCTGCCATGATAAATCTCCGAAATTTTTTACTTCTTGTGCTACTTAAATGTTTAATAACGCCTTGCTAACGCATTAAATGGCGCTTAAGAGCCTAAGTATAGTATATTTTTTGGGGATTACCTACTATATGTAAAATTTAGCATCTGATTTTTTTGATATTTTTACAAATCACTTTTTAAGGTCGGAATTCATTTAAATATGAAAAGACAACAACGTTTATTTGAGCACTATAATCCCATAGAAAATAGGCTGGGAAAATCTTTTTTTGAGGAGCTTCCAAGAAAGCCGGGCGTGTATAAAATGTATAGCGGATCAGGGGGTTTGCTATATGTAGGAAAGGCAAAAGATCTCAGGAATCGATTGTTAACTTACCGTCGCGCAAAGATGGGTACAACCTCACGAAAAAAGATTCGATTGATACGGATGACGCACAATATTAATATCCAGATTTGTGAGTCAGAAAGAGAAGCACTACTGCTGGAAAACGAACTTATCCGTAAACATCAGCCTGAATTTAATCATGCCAAAAAGAGACCGGAAACGTATTATTTTATTGGGCTAAATAGAGAAGAAAAAAGTCTTCGGTTCAGTCTCAAGATGTATCAGCCCAAAATGAATTATGTTTATGGGGCTTTCAAGGGACATCGGCTGGTACGTAAATCGATGGGTGGCATTATTCGAATGCTCTATATTTTAGAACATGATGTTGCTTCCGCTTTTGATTTACCCAGCATATTGACCCAGAAATTAACGCCCATGCAGTACGATTTGCCGATTGATCAAAAAGAGAAATAATGAATAGTTTATGGAAAAATCTATTGGAGTTATTAAGAGGGCAAAGCACACTTTTTATGGATCAGGTTATAGAATTATGCAAAGATCGTGAATTATTGCAATCATTTTCGGGATCTATGATTTTGGATGATCTGGATTCGCTGAAGTGGTCTTACAAACGGTGTTCATCCAGAAATTTTCAAATTAGTCAACAACTGGAATTGGATTCTCCCTTGATACCGCAAGAAAAGCTGGATGATTATCTTATTGAGGGGGTTTTTGAAAGGGACAATGATTAATCAAAGATGGGGGATTCTAAAAGTAAAAGCGTGAATAACGCGAGTCGGTCTAATGTTTGTTCCAGAAATATTTTTTCGTGGTAGGCGTGTGCCCCTTCACCAACGGCTCCCATTCCGTCGATAGTAGGAGAATACAAATTTGAGAAATTTCCATCCGAGGCTCCTCCGGACATTCCATCCTCTAATTCCAAATCGAGTTCTTGCCCCAGCTTTTGAGTAACCTCCCAGAGTTTTTTATTGGATTCATTTTTTTCCAGCGGCGGCCGATTAATGTCTCCGGTTACCGATAGCTCAACCCCATCAATTTCTGGCTTAAGATTATATAATTCTTCTTTTATTCGTTCCCCGTCTTCCTGTGTTGGTATTCGTACATCAACCACAGCCTTACTTTTTGCGGCAACAACATTCGAACGTTCTCCGCCTTCTATAGTTCCAACATTGACCGTAACACCGTTTGCCGGGTCGTTTAAACGAAAGATCTGTTGTACAATGTGGGAGAGCCCTAAAATAGCACTTACACCTTCTTCCGGGGCCAGGCCTGCATGGGACGGCTTTCCGTTAATTGATATTACAAAATCGCCCACACCTTTGCGCCGGGTTTTTATTTTGCCCTCTTTACCCAGTGAAGGTTCTAACACAAATGTTCGTTCTGCTAACTTGGCTTGCTCAATAATACGCTCTTTGGATTCCTCACTGCCGATTTCTTCATCCGAATTAATAAGAAATATGGGTTGTACTTTGGGGATTTTCTCCAGATAGTAAATAGCCTGTATCCCAAAAATCATCATGGCTATTCCCGATTTCATATCATATACTCCCGGTCCAGCTACGATATCGTCTTCGATGCTGAAGGGCATCTCGTTAAGGGTTCCTACATTCCAAACGGTATCGCAATGGCCAAGAACCAATTGAGTGGGCTTAGAGGGATCAAAATCATTAGGTTTGCAGAGCAACTGTCCAGCTGTTTTATCTCCCTCAAAGTGGGTAACTGAATAATCTATATTTTTAAACTGTTCTGACAAAAGTTCCCAGACCATAGAGAATGTTTCTGGCTGATCGGATGGGGTTTCAATTTCAACCAGTGATTGAAGTAGAGATAGGAAATCTGCTTTGTGCTCGCTAATATACTTACGTATCAGTCGGGCTTGATCAGTCATATCTTAGCGTTTAAACTCTTTTGGAAATGGGAACACATTACTTTCTTTAATGACACTGAATCGATTGGGATGCAAGTAAGCCAATAAAGGATTGTCATAGATCAATTGCCCTTCGCCAATCCCGTCACCAATTTTTCTACTCATTTTTTTGTTGATTCGAGCAGCCACAATTTCACCGACAATCAACTCCCATTCCCCAAACTTCCCAAGACATTCCGTTAGTTTACATTCTAACTGGAAATAAGAGTCCTTTACAAAGTATCCTTCAATTTTTTCTGCAGGGGTGGTGGGAATCTGGTCGAGTATGGGTTTGGAATCGTCATCCTCGCGTTGAGTGGCGGCTAAACTCGAGACCGTTAGTTGACTTGGTTTGGGATAGCTTACCGTGAACACTTTTTCGCGTTGAATATTTCGATAAGTATTTTTGCGCGGTGTTCCTATAAATCCAAAATGATTGCTAAACCCCATCGGCATGGCCATGTGTTTGGGAGCAAAATTGTAGTTCCCGTCTTCTTCCTTGCTGCCAATAATGAGCAGTGAATATACCGTATAGGTACGACTCCAAACATCCTGCTCAACATCAAGTTCGATCATTTCGTTACTGTTTTCTTCGGTCATAGTAATTACTTATTTGTATTTATAACATTGGGTTGCCAGCTATTGTCAAGTTCCAGGATCTCGAGTATCTCAAAAAATTCTTCCGGTGGATCAATAAGTTTCAGCTGTTTTCCTTCTTGGTGCCATTGGTGCAAAAAAATAATGCCTTCACTGTCTATGAATTTGCACTTACTGAGATCAATTTTGAGTACACGCGTATTATCATTGATATGATTTAGAATCATATTTTTGATCCACAGGTTGAATCCACCTCTTATCTTAATATTCAAGGTTGATCCTTCTTTATGTATGCTTGGAATACTCATCGGTAATAAACGATTTTATATGTTGACCAAATTCAGAGTGAACATCAACAAGATCAAAATTAAAGGGAATACAAATTCTTTGCAGTCGCAGGTAATCCGATTCATTATGAAAGTAGGGAGCCAGCCCACAGTAAAAAAAGCCTAATCCATCGAGTTGTCCTAATTGTACCGGTGTAGCTGAATTTTCAAGCGGTAAATCTAAGTAGACAGCATTGGGATCTTCCTGCTCAATCAAGCTGTTCAGCATTTCTCGCAGTACTGAACGGAAATCGGGACCGTACTTTTTTACGACAATAAGCGCTGTAGAATCCGCATAATTTATGGTCAGCTCAGCATCCGATTTTTCGGCCATTTTATAATACTCGTGCTGTTTAGGAGTAATGGGAATATCAAGTAAATTGTAAGTTTCCAAGAGGATATCATGGTATTTTTTTGGCAAGTAAATTTCTTTCGACGTTGCATGCTTAAGTGGTAATACGTCAATGACAACAGAAACCGGCTGTGGATAATCTTCATCAAATCCTTTAAAAACCACATTTTGGGTTTCCAGGAGCATGAGTCCCGCCGATACAAATCCGAACTTTTTATTCACACGTTGACTTACCGGATGGATTGTAACCGCTTTACCAAACAGTGCATCAAAATGATGTTCGCGTGCTACTCTTATAAGGTGTTCCATCATACCGCTCATGATACCCTTTTTCCTGTAGCGGGGCGAAACGACAGCTTCTCCCACCTCAGCAATATTTGAGTCACTTTTCTTTAAAATGGCGAAATACCCCAACGCTTCTCCCTTATCACTGCGAGTAATAACCCCAAGCTTTTCTTTGCCCGCCAATGTCTGCTCAATTTTTTTGGGAAAGTAGAGGTCCTCTTTTGTATAAGAGTACTCATATGTGCGATAAATAAGCTTGGCAATATCTTCGGCATCACGGGGAACAATTTGTTTGATGTTATAGGAAATTTCAGAGACGGTATCCTCAGGCTCTTTTGGTTTTTCTGCCCTGGATAACTCCAGAAGTTTGTCAATTTTATGAACATCAACCGACTTTTGTAACCTGAACTCCTTACCCTCTTTGCCACGGTTAATGAATAAGAATTCGTCGGTGAATCGACGGATAATTCGTAATCCCGCACCTTCAAAATTCCCCTCTTTTATAGCTTCTTGAGCATTGTATCGGTGTTTGTCGGGATCGAAGGGTTCCCCCACCTCACTGGCAATAAGTTCGATATCCGAAAGTGTTTGCCGGAAAGTGAGCTCAAAAAAACCTTGGCTCTTGTCGGGATAAGCAAATAAAATGATATCAGTAATAAGTTCACTGACCGCAATAGTGAATTTAGTGGCTTCCTGTTCGGATAAACCACAATTTAGGCACCAGCTATAGGTGAAGTCGCAAATTGGATTTATTGCTTGTTCATCAGTTGATATATGAAATTGTATATCCATTGATGTACCCTATGGTGAATGGTTTTTATTTAATGTAGCATTTCTCCCACTATTATGCCTCTGAATATGAGATAAATACCAAAAGCTGCAGCCAAATATGGAATAAACTTATTAATACGCTGGCGCCAACCCACACTTACAAATCCCGGTGCCAAAGACATCATCAGCATTGCGGGAATCGTACCTAATCCAAATAAAGCCATAAACAGGCTGCCCTGAACAACAGAACCCGTGGTTACAGAGCCGGCTAATCCCACATAAACAAAACCGCAGGGTAACAATCCATTTAAAATACCAATGGTGAATAATGTGGTAGTGCCCCCCTTTTTAAATTGGGAGAGCATAAGTTTTTCAAGGCGATTAAATAATGTATTGATACCGACTTTTTGTTTCCATCCCTGGAAAGAATTAAACTGGAAAAGTGCGCCCGCAAGAATTAAAGCGCCCAGAAGTATTGATATTGATTGTTGAAGCCCTGCAAGGGCAATAGAGTGGCCAATAATGCCAAAGATAACCCCAAGAAGTGTATAGGTGAGTACTCGACCGATATTGTAGAGCAGGCGTCCTATGATGAGTGAGACCGTAGAATCGTTTTTTCCCGGCAGGGCCAGAGCAATGGGACCACACATACCAATACAATGGAAACTACCGAAAAAACCAATTGCCAGGGCCGACCAAATCTCCATAAAGTTTATTTTAAATAATTAATTAAATTCAGATAGTTCTTAGATTCGAAATTTGTTAACTATTTTAGTTGATGTACATTAATTCTGTTCACGTAGTTTTACTTTTTATTTTAGCTGTTTTTTAATGTTTTAATGATTTATTTTTTTGACAGATTTTAAATTGCAGGTTACTTAAAGGGGGATCTGTGTAAATTATTTTATAGTAGATTTTTCTTAGAAACAATGTTGATTAATCTGGTATTAAAGAAAATAATTAGTTCACGTGTTTTCTAACAGGGGACTTAGGGACTATTAAATCCAATCTTTTATATATGTTATTATCAAATGCTTGTGTATATGGTTTAAGAGCTTCAGTTTATTTGGCTGCGGTTTCGGATGATTCTTATGTATCTATCAAAAAAATTAGTAACGACCTCGATATTTCCCATCATTTTTTAACAAAAGTATTACAACAACTTACCAGAGCAGACATGATGGAGTCGATGAAGGGACCAAAGGGGGGAGTTCGCTTGGTGAATTCTACTGATGAAATTACTTTGTTAGATATTGTTGCGGTCATTGATGGGATGGATATTTTAACCGAATGTGCGTTAGGCTTGCCGGGTTGCGGAACAGAGAAACCATGTCCGATCCACGATAAGTGGGCCGACACACGGGATGAAATTCGAAAAATGCTATCCAGTACATCACTGCAAGATCTGGTTGATGAAGGCAAATCTGGTAATCTGCGAATAACAGCTGACGGGAATTTCAAATGGATGTAAGCTAACTTTTACAGAAAAAGAGAGGCGCAGTTATGGGAAGCGTAAATGTTACGAAAGCTTCAGGAGGCACTGAACCCTATGATGAATCCAAGCTGCGCCAATCTCTTGCGGGTGCTGGGGCAGATCAGGAGATAATTGATCGTATAGCTGATACCGTTGATCAAATGCTTTATGACGGTATTTCCACCCAAAAACTTTATCGTGAAGCCTTCCGATTATTAAAACAGCATTCCAATCGCTTTGCCGGTCGGTATAAACTTAAAGAGGCCCTTTTTGAGTTGGGACCCACCGGATATCCCTTTGAAAAATTTACCGCAGAGCTGTTAAAAAGGTTGGGATATACGACTGAGGTCGGTCAGATTATCGAGGGAAATTGTGTCTCGCACGAGGTTGATGTTGTTGCTGAAAAAGGTGATGATTTTTTTATTGTAGAGTGTAAGTTCCACAATCGGAAAGATCATAAATGCAATGTACAAGTACCCTTGTATATCCAATCTAGGTTTGAGGATGTAAAGCGAAAGTGGAGCCGAAAGCCGGGCCACAAAGGAAAAAATCATCATGGTTGGGTGGTGACCAATACCCGTTTTACCAATGATGCCCAGCAATACGGTAAATGTATAGGGTTGAATTTATTAAGTTGGGATTATCCTGAAAATAAAGGACTTAAAGATCTGATAAGTCGCGTAAATTTGCATCCGGTCACGTGTTTATCAACTTTGAGCAGTGATGAGAAGAAAAAATTTTTAGAACAGGATATCATATTTTGTCAGCAGTTGGCAGAGGATAAGAGCGTGCTCGATGAAATGGGTTGGGACAGTAGAAAATCCGGTAATATCTATCGAGAGGCCAAGGCCATTGCAACCTTTAACAACAAAACGGATAAATAACGAAGTACAGATTAATTTTTGGTAGGAGCGGAAACGGTAATCGGTTCCAAACTTTTGCTCAACTTTTCGAACGAAAACATGCGTGTGGATTGGGAAATATTATCCTGTAAAAGCAAGAATTTATTAAGTGGGTTGATAGAGTTACAGAGTCGCCTAAAAAAAATTTTCTGATCCACGGAGAACTACAGTCGCCGGATATGATGAGAGTAAAACTTAAAGATAAAAAATGATGGATCGTCGGTATTTCCGAAATTTTTAATATCCATCATGTTGCACGTTGATTTTTGGATTTTGAGCAAACTCTAAGCTGTAGAATTGAGAAAATCTTCATACTCCTTTCAAAGTAAAAGACTACTTTCGTCCGCAATGTTAATATCCAGATTATTTCAATTAGTTCATTCTTATGATTTTCATCCATAATGAAGGTATTACTGATCCTCATCTAAACCTTGCGCTTGAAGAATATGCGCTCCGCAATTTTGATTACGATAACGACTACCTGTTATTCTACATAAATGAGCCATCCATCATAATTGGTCGAAATCAGAACACGCTCGAGGAGATAAACCACGAATATGTGGAGGAAAAAGGAATCCATGTTGTCCGGCGTATCTCGGGCGGTGGAGCCGTATATCACGATACCGGGAACCTGAACTTTAGTTTTATCACGGATTATGACAAGAAGAGTCTTAACAATTTTGAAAAGTTCACCGCCCCGATTGTGCGCGTCCTTAATAAAATGGGAGTGGATGCTGAGCTTAGCGGACGTAATGATCTTCAGGTTGACGATCGTAAAATCTCAGGAAATGCCCAGTTTTCGAGCGTAGATCGTATGTTTAGCCACGGTACGCTGCTGTATAACAGTGATCTGGACGAGGTGACTAATGCGCTGGATGTGAAGATGAGCAAAATCGAATCGAAGGGACATAAATCGGTGCGCAGCCGCGTGGCAAATATCAGCGAGTTTATGGATGAATCAATGGAAACTGCTACGTTCCGACAAAAGCTGTTGGAAGGGTTGTATGAGGATCGCGATGAATTTGAGACGTATCACCTAACGAAAGCCGAATGGGACGAAGTACATAGCCTTAAGGATGAGAAGTACGGACAGTGGGATTGGAATTTCGGAAAGTCACCCAAGTTTAACATCCAAAGAAGCCGCCGATTTGATGCCGGAGAAATTGATCTGCGACTGGATGTAGAAAATGGACATATCGATAATATTAAGATTTACGGTGATTTCTTTGGCAGCGAGCCGGTGGAGCAGCTCGAAAATTACTTACAGGGCGCACGGTATGATCGAACGGAAATTGAAAACCGGATTGAGCCTATAAACATAGAACAGTATTTCGGAGCGGTACCCAAACCCGAGTTTATTGAGCTGGTGTACGGCGCGGATGAATAATTAAATTCAGGTAGCCCGCATGGAATATATTTTTGAAGATTTGACCGTGGTCGAACTTGCCGGGGTGCTTGCCGGTCCTGCCGTAGGAAACTTTTTCTCTGAGCTTGGAGCAAAAGTCATCAAGGTTGAGAATAAACGAAGTGGCGGAGATGTGACCCGTCAGTGGCGTCAGCCGGGTGAACCATCCAAAGGGCCGTCGGCCTACTTTTCATCGGTTAACTGGAATAAGGATTCCCTGTTGTTAGATCTCGGAGATACGGAGGATAAACAAAAAGTTATCGGGCTCATCGAAGAAGCAGATATCGTTATTACCAACTTTAAAAAAGGGGATGATAAAAAATTTGGACTAACGTTTGATGATCTGAAAGCAATAAATCCAACAATAATACAGGGGCATATTTCCGGCTTTGGAACCGAAAGTGATCGTCTTGCCTATGATCTTATTCTGCAAGCCGAAACGGGCTTTATGTCGATGAATGGCCAACCGGATAGTCCACCCACGAAGATGCCGCTGGCTCTTATTGATGTTCTGGCAGCTCATCAGCTCAAAGAGGGCATTTTATGTGCATTGCTAAAGCAAAAAGAAAAGCCGGATCAAGCTTTTCGCGTGGACGTAAGTCTATATGACAGTGCTATTGCATCCCTTATCAACCAGGCTACTAACTGGCTGATGAATGGAAAGGTGCCCCGGCGAATAGGCTCACTGCATCCCAATATTGCGCCGTACGGTGAAATATTTACCACTGCTGATGGGCGCCTGGTAACGTTGGCCATTGGGAGTGACAGGCAATTCAATGACTTGTGTGATATTCTGGGAGCTGATGAATTAGCAGATCAGTTTGAGTATCAGCATAATGAAGCAAGAGTTGAGAACCGCAAAGCGTTATCAGACATCCTGAAAGAACATATTCGTAATTTTGAGGCTGATCTTTTTTTAGAAAAATGCCAGAACAACTTTGTGCCTGCTGCTGAAATCAAGAACCTGCAACAGGTATTTGAGTCTGACAAATCCCAGCGATTGCTATTAAAAGAAGAGAAAGAAGGACGGCAAACCATCCGACCAAAAACGACCGTTTTTAATATTTGTCAGTAGGATATTTATAGAGTAAGTAATACTCTAAAAGTTGTAAACATATTTAGGATAACTTACTCTTTTATTCGTTATATTGTGGTTACTCCTTAATTCACATGTAGCGAATTATGAAGACGTCAACTGATTTACCATCTCTTATATCTGCACTTGAAGAAAATATGGATCTGCTGGATTTGGGCATAACGAAGCATTTTGAGCCCGGTGATACCATTGTAACAGAAGATGCTCCAGTGCAATCCATACCGATTGTCACCAGCGGAAGTGTGAAGGTAATGCAATCTGATGACACCTATAGGGAGATGGTTTTGTATTATCTTCGCCCAGGAGAGACGTGCATTATGTCAATTTTGGCCGGATTGTATCATGATACAAGCAAGGTGAAGGCCGTTGCAGAGGAGGAGTCAGAAGTACTTTTTATTCCTATTGATAAAATTCACGAACTGATTCGAGAGCATCCCGAATGGCTAAATTATATTTTTCAGATTTATCACAAACGGTTTGAGGAGCTGCTGGAGGTTGTGGATGCGGTGGCATTTAAAAAGATGGATGAGCGTCTTCTACAGTTTTTGCAGAAACGCTGCGAGGTGATGGAAACCGATACGCTGACGATGACGCATGATCAGCTGGCACAAGAGTTGGGAACGGCGCGGGAAGTGATATCTCGACTGCTGAAAAAGATGGAGGCTAAAGGGCTTGTCGAATTGGGAAGAAATAAAATTACCCTTATGTGATAAATATCACTGACATTGGATGAACAGTCAATTATAATAGCGTTCAACTTGAAATTCGAGACTTAACAATGGATAAGTCATTAAAATATACCTTGCTGAATAACTGGCACCCCATGCGCTGGATTGCTCTTGGTGTTGGAGTGTTATTTGTGGCTATGGGCGCTTGGCATGCAGATGTTGTATCGCTGTTATTGGGTGGATTTTTCCTGTTCCAGGCAGCGACGAATACCGGATGTCTATGTGGAAATTGTGCCGTACCCGCTGGAGCAATGACCGAATCCGGCGGTAGCATTGACGACGTAGAATTCACGGAAATTAAAGAAGAGTAATATGGCTGAGACGACAAAAAAGAAAACGACTTTCAATGATATTATTAACGGAGAAAAGCCGGTGGTGGTAGATTTTTATGCCGACTGGTGCGGACCTTGCAAAATGATGAATCCCATTCTAAAAGATTTGAAGAAGAGTATGGGTGATGCTATCAATATTATTAAGGTGGATGCGGAAAAGAATGCGGATGCTGCGATAAAGTATAATGTCCGCGGTGTACCAACACTGATCCTTTTTAAAGATGGCCAGCTGCTTTGGCAACAGTCAGGAGTGGTGCAGGCCAAGCAGCTGGAACAGATTATTAATCAAAAAATAGGACAAAAATGAGCGATAAAAAACACAAATACCAAGTAGATTTAGACTGGAAAGAGGGACGTATTGGTACGCTTAGTTCCCCTGAACTTGATGACAAGATTGAAGTGGCGACACCACCTCAGTTCGACGGTGGTGTGGAGGGTATATGGTCGCCCGAACATCTTTTTGTCTCGTCGGTGAGCAGTTGCTTTATGACCACCTTTGTAGCCATTGCCGAATATTCAAAGCTGAAATTTGAAAATCTTGAAGTAAAAGCCACCGGCAAGCTCAGTAAAGAAGACGGAAAATTTGTGGTCTCAGAGATTACCTTGAAACCTCAACTCACAATAACTGATGAGAAGTTTTACGATAAGGCCAAGCGCATAATGGAAAAGGCCGAAGAAGCTTGTCTGATTACCCGATCTATCAAAACAAAAATTCTTTTTGAACCCAAAGTGAATATTGCAGCACTTAATTAAGATTTGAGCAAAACGATTCTGAATAAAAAAGCAGAGATGCATTCTATTTAACCTAAGAACACATAATTATGAGTGATTTAAATCAAATTGGCTTGGATAAAGCCGAATCAAAAGAGCTGGCAGAAAAACTTAATGAGCTTTTGGCCAACTATTCGATATTCTATCAAAACACCCGTGGATATCACTGGAATATTAAAGGTGATGATTTCTTTGAGCTGCACGTGAAGTTTGAAGAGTTGTATAACGATTTGCTGGTTAAAATCGACGAGGTGGCGGAGCGTATTTTAACGCTCAATCATTCTCCAAATCACCGATATTCCGGTTATATTGAGAATTCTGATATTGAAGAAAGTAATCACGTATCAGACGGCAAAACAGCGGTTCGGGAGATCTTAAATGCTTTTAAGGCTATTATCACACTGCAGCGAGAAATTCTCGAGCTATCTGATGAAGCCGGTGATGAAGGTACCAATGCCTTGATGAGCGATTATATCCGCGAGCAGGAAAAAGAAGTGTGGATGTATTCTTCGTACGTTGATGAAAACTAATGGATGGAACGCCGTTACAGATAAAGGTCTTTATGGTAATGCATGAAGGCCTTTATTATTTAAATACCCTGATTGACCAACAATTTTTAAATCATTAATCAAATTTTTTATGTCCTATTATTATAGCAAAACATTAGATCTTTCTTTTGAGGATGCGATCGATAAAACAACGGAAGCACTCAGCGAGGAAGGGTTTGGCGTTCTTACCGAAATCGACATAAAGGCCACCCTTAAAAAGAAGCTGGATGTTGATTTTAAGAAGTATCAGATTTTGGGCGCTTGTAATCCGCTGTTGGCCCACAAAGCCCTTTCGGCTGAAGATCACATTGGGTTAATGCTGCCTTGCAACGTGATTGTGCAGGAGCATGAAAACGGAGAGGTCGAAGTTTCTGCCGTGGATCCCATTGCTTCTATGCAGGCCATTGAGAACGATGAACTTGGGGAGATAGCTCAAGAGGTTCGCAATCTGCTAAAAAAAGTGATAGATAACCTGTAGCTCAGGCAGGCTATGGTGTTTTGTAAACCACCGAGTTGATATTCATGCCTGCGCCAACGGATGATAAAACGATCACATCCCCGGAACGTATTTGATGGTCGTCCATCTGGCCGCGTAAAATAAGATCAAGCAAGGTGGGGACTGTGGCAACAGAGGTATTTCCAAGCCACGAGATAGTCATGGGCATCACATCATCCGGCACATCCTCCTTGCCGTAAAGTTTACCCAGCCGTTGTAAAATGGCTTGATCCATTTTGGCGTTGGCTTGGTGGATAAGCACTTTATGAACATCATCAAAATCGAGGTTGGCTTTTTCCAGACTCTTTTTCACAAGGTCGGGCACGTTGGTTAGCGCATATTGATACAGCTTACGTCCGTCCATGTGCATATATAAGGTATTATCATCTGCTTCGGGATCGAAAGGAGGTTCCATCCGCAAAAAGTAGGCTTCCTCTTTGGCATCAGTACGAGCGGCATGACTTAGAATGCCGATTTCTTCGTCTGATTTTTGGGATTCCAACACCGTAGCACCGGCCCCATCAGCATAAATCATGCTGTCCCGGTCATTGGGATCACAGATGCGCGAAAGCGTTTCGGTACCAATAACAAGGCAACTCGAGGCGTCTCCGCTTTGCAGGTAGTAGTTCGACTGTATGATTCCCTGTGTCCAGCCCGGACATCCAAAAGGGAGATCGTAGGCTACACAGTTGGGATTTTCGATCTCCAGTATTTGTTTAACCCGCGAAGCCAGGCTGGGCACCATATCGGTAACAGGGATATCGGCACGGACATCCCCAAAATTGTGGCCTACAATAATATAGTCCAGCTCTTCGTGATCAAGACCGGCATTATTGAGTGCTTTTGCTCCAGCCTGAGCTGCCATATCAGAAGCAAGAACATCGTCGGCTGCAAAACGACGTTCTTTAATACCCGTAATTTCCTCAAACTTTTGGATAGTCTCCTTATTTGATTTGTCGAATGGAGATCCATCCGCATTTAAAAATGTCCGGTTCAAAAAATCGTTGTTTGTGACTTTTTTAGGAGGGATATATGAGCCGGTGCCGGTTATTATAGAACGGTAGGAATTAGCCATAATTTGCGATTCAATTATAGTAGTAAAGTATTAATAATGTCCTTTTATATTGATGTTGTATTGTGGTTATATTTTTGCCGAACTGCAAAAAGAAATAGCTCAAAATTATTAAATTAGTCTTTAAAGGTCTTTTTTTCTGCAGTCTTCATATCACTTACATATTAAAGTGATTATTTCGAGCTGATTTTGAGAGTTTTTACATTGTGGTATGCGTAGATACCCTTGTATTTAGAAGAGATTTCAAATCACCTCATTGACAACAATTTAACTACTTTAAGATCCTAATTTTATGTCTTATAAAGACAAGTACACCACTGCTGAAGAAGCTGTAAAACTTATTAATTCCGGAGATCGCGTTTTTATCCACAGCGTGGCCGCTGCTCCGCAGCCGCTTATTGATGCCATGACGGGTCGTGCCCCCGAACTTGAGAATGTAGAAATTGTTCACTTGCATACCGAGGGGGAAGCGCCGTATGTAAAGCCGGAATACAGCGACACTTTTCATACCGATGCCTTTTTTGTGGGGGCTAACGTTCGAAAGGCTGTTAACGAAGGCAGTGCCGATTATTTACCTATTTTTCTAAGCGAGGTTCCGGGCCTGTTCCGCCAAAATATTATGCCCATTGATATTGCACTTGTGCAGGTTTCTCCACCCGATAAACACGGCTACTGCTCGCTGGGAGTTTCGGTGGATGCCACACGTGCCGCTCTGCAGGAGGCAAAACGAGCTATTGCTTTGGTGAATCCGAACATGCCGCGCACACACGGAGACGGTATTTTTCATGCCAGTCGGTTTAATGCTTTGGTAGAGGATGAAGGATCACTTCACGAATTAAATATCCCGGAGCCCAATGAGGTAGAAAGAAAAATCGGTCAAAATTGTGCAGATCTGGTAGAAAATGGAGCTACGTTACAGATGGGCATCGGCGCTATTCCAAATGCCGTATTAGAGGCGCTTGACGGACATAAGGATTTGGGTATCCATACCGAGATGTTCTCTGACGGGGTTATGGATCTTGTTGAAAAAGGTGTAATTAATGGGAAGGAGAAGGCCACCCATCCCGAAAAAATTGTAGCCAGCTTTGTAATGGGAAGCCGGGAGCTCTATGATTTTATGGATGATAATCCGATGATTGCAATGCTTGATGTGGAGTATGTGAATGATACTGCGGTGATACGACGAAATCCCAAAGTGACGGCCATAAACAGCGCTGTAGAAGTTGATATTACCGGCCAGGTATGTGCTGATTCTATTGGAACCTATCACTATTCGGGTGTTGGGGGACAGATGGACTTTATACGCGGTGCGTCACTCAGCGAAGGCGGTAAGCCGATTATTGCGCTTCCATCGACCACAAGAAAAGGGGAAAGTAAAATTGTGCCGTACCTTAAGCAGGGTGCCGGCGTTGTAACTACGCGGGCGCACGTTCATTACGTAGTTACAGAGTATGGCGTGGCCAACCTGTATGGCAAGAATATGCGTGATCGGGCGAAAGCACTTATTGATATTGCTCATCCTGATCATCGCGAAGAGTTGGATAAAGCTGTTCGCGAGCGTTTTAAGCACGTGTGACGTCATTTTCAAAAATAACGTAATATAATAGCACTAAGCTCCATCTATTAGCATTAGATGGAGCTTTTTTATGTCATAGATAACAGAAAATACCGGTATAAGATATAACTATTAACTTTGTTTAGTATTTTATAAACAAAGTTAATAAGTTGTGATTCTTATATTTTGATTCTGAGTATTTCCCATGAATATCACAGAAACCGGCAACAATTTTCGTGCACTTTTTTCACTTGATCCCGAGGTAAAAACTCGGGCATTGTTGATGTTTGTGTACAACTTTGTGTTGCTCAATACGCTTTACTTGTTAAAACCGGTGCGTGACAGCTTATTCCTCGAGCAGGTCGGGGCCTATAATTTACCATTCGTCTTTATTTTAACGGCCATTGCTGTTATTCCGATTTCGATTGGTTATTCACGGCTTTCTAAGCGGCACTCTGTTGGATGGATTGTCTCAGCCATAACACTCTTTCTGGCAGCCAATTTATTTGTCATCTGGTTTTTTATAGAGATGAATAATGTCTGGTTGTACTATGGATTTTATGTCTGGGTCAGTATTTACAGCGTATTAATAACCTCTCAGTTTTGGCTGTTTGCCAATACCATTTTTAATTCAGTGCAGTCGAAAAAGATTTTTGGCTTCTTAAGTCTTGGCGCTATAGCAGGCGGCGTTTCAGGGGGAGAACTTACAGCTATACTTGTCAACAGGCTGTCGCTGCAACCAGAATCGTTGCTCTTGATATCAGCGATCATAATAGTAGGGACTACTCCACTGGTGTGGTTGATTCTCAAAAAGAATGACAGTTCCGGGTTATCAAAAACTGATAAAAATGAGTTTGCAAAAGCTGATAAGTCAATTCCGGGCAATCCCTTACAAGAGATTTTATCTCACAACCATCTGCTGCTTATTGTAGCTCTTATTGCAGTGACCGTAATGGTGACAACACTTATCGATTATCAGTTTAAGACGGTGGCTGAGGCAGCTTACACAACTGAAGCAGCGCTGACCAGTTTTATGGGAAAATTTTATGGTCGAGTTAGCTTAATAGCACTACTTATACAGCTTTTTATAGGTACCATTTTCACCAAAAAGTATGGCGTGTCCGGTTCTCTTCTGTTGTTGCCCCTTGCGTTGCTAATCAGCGCGGGCGGGATGTTGCTCATACCCGGATTAGTAGCGGGTACCATCAGTCGGGGCGTCGATCAAACGCTAAAGCATTCTATTGACCGTACCGGTCGCGAGCTGCTATTTGTACCTCTCCCCAAAGAGCTAAAGAATCGGGTAAAGGTTTTTATTGATCTGTTTGTTGATCACGGTGCCCAGGGTCTTACGGGATTGTTACTTTTAGGGCTAACATTCGGGTTGGATCTCAATGTGCAAGAGATATCAGTAGTGGTAGTTACATTGCTTGTTGCGTGGGTAGTGATTGCAAAGATGGCCGGCAACTCGTACGTGGATGTATTCCGCAATAGGTTGAAGCAGAAAGTTAAGGGCGGCTGGAGTAAAAGCCGTAAAAAGAGAAGTCGTTTTGAAGAGGCTAATAAAGAAAGTATCCAAAAGCTATTAAAGAGCGACGAGGAAACAGATGTGCTTTGGGCCTTGGATGTGATGCGCAAACAGGAGCTAGAAGTAGATCAGGATTTACTTATCAGAAATCTAAAACACTCCAGTTGTAAGGTACGCATCAACGCTGTGCAATTGTTGCGTGAGCGGGAGCTTGGTGAATGGGTGGATGAGGTGATGGATTTAGCCTATGACAAGGATGCCGATGTACGCATGGAAGCAATCCGATATGTATACCAATTTTATGAAGGAGATCGCCTGGAAAAACTAACTGTTGGATTACATCACGATGATGCCCGAGTACAGGCGGTTGCCATGGCTCTTATTGCCGAAGAGGGTGATGAAGATGAGAAGAAACTTATTACCGATGAGTTATTATATGAGGCGGTACATTTTGAGGGTGAAAATGGTCATGAGCTCCGTAAGCAATCTGCTAAACTATTGGGCGAAATATATGATCGTGATCATGCTTATTTGCTAAAAGAACTGCTTAATGATGAAAACCCATCCGTAGTAAAACAAGCCATTGAAAGCACAGGTAAAACGCAGGATCGACGTTTTGTTCATGACTTGCTACTGTTGATGGGTAACGGAATTTATCGGAAAGCAGTAGAACAAGCGCTCAGAGAGTACGGCAGCCGGATATACGGAACCATGTACGATCACATGATAGATTCACATTTGCCGGTGTCAACACGGCGATACATTCCATGGCTATTTTCTCAAACAGTGAGCGAGGATTCATGGGATATTCTTAAGATGAGTCTAAAATTCTGTTCCATTCCCATCCGACATGGTGTTGTTAAGGCATTGCTTCGGATACGCAAACATCGTCCGGAGTTTCGGGTATCGGATGAGATTATTGCCCAGAATATAGAGCGAGAGATAGAACGATATTCAAAGATTAAGAAAGCCCTTTCTTTCTACCAAAGCGGAAAGGTTACGCTATCTGAGGAGGCAGATAAAATACTGGAATATGAGATTGAACAGACGTTCGAAAATGTTTTCAGGTTACTGAGTTTGAATAATGAAATCGAGGATATTGATAATGCATACAAAGCAATTGTGGGTGACAATCTGGGACTGAGGTCTGATGCAATCGAATTTATTGAGAACCTCACAATGTGGGATGTGCGCAAGTTGGTGATCCCTATTTTGGAAAACTATCATGCTGATAGCTGGCCGAAAAATAGTTTTAGCAAGGCACTTACCGATACCGAAGATGTACTCATTTTCCTAAAAGAAATCTGTCACGCAGAACTCGAGGAAAAGCTAACCCCCAACCTTGAGGATAAGAAAGCGTCAGACCAAAAGTCCAAGGTAGTAAAGAAATCAAATATTGAGGTCGAGGAATAGCATGCGACTACAGAATAGAATAATTAGCTTAGTGGCCATCAAGGCATGGGTTTTATCACTAATGCTTGTCATCGGGATGATGTATCCCGGTACTGTATTTGCGCAATCCGGCGATTCCTTGAAAGCTGATAGTGAAGATCCCAATATGGTGCCTTATAAAACAGAGCGTAGCGTAGGCCACCATATTTTAGCGGCTCCATCGTATCTGCTGCACTGGGTTAGTCGGCCGTTAGGCTACGGGGTAAAATATGCCGAAGAGAATTTTCCTCATTGGTTTCAAGGAGAACGAGGTCCCTACGGATTTTTGCCGCTGGTAGAGATCGGGGGCGAAGAAGGGTTTGCTGCCGGCGCGCTTCTGTATCATGATCATCTATTTTTTAAAGATCACAGAGCGAGGGCAGAAATTTTATTTGGTTCACAAGTATATAACGAGTTTGAAATACAATACCAGGTACCTATTAAAGGCATTGAAAATAGCAGCCTGACTTTTGAGGGAGAGTATGAAAATGCTCCCGAGCGTTCATATTATGCAGATAACCGCAATGAAGATTTAAGTTATGCCAGTGAATTCGGAAGCATAGAATTGACCTATAAACAGCAGGTAAATAGCTGGTTACAAACCCAAATTAAGGCGGGTTATCGGGATCGGACTATCAAAACGAGCAGGTATGAAGATGATCTTGATGAGCGGATTCCCTTGTCGCTGCTTGGAAATAGCAAGCTGTTTTCTGTGGGCAACCGCTGGATATTCAACTATAAAAATGGACGCAAGCGAACGTTGAATGGAACACAGTATGTTGTGGGCGGTAATTGGACGCAATCTGCGGAAACGCACTCCCTCAGCTTTATCGAATATTACGGAGAGATCCACCACTTTGTACCTGTATCTATCTTGCCAGAGACACGGCGGCTGGGATTAAAAATGCAGCTGCACAAGCAAGAGAATTTGGCTTCTCGCAGAATACCGTTCTACGAGCTTAATTCATTGGGGGGTACCCACAATTTACGGGGCTTTCCAAGCAATCGGTTTCGGGCGCAGGGTAAGCTTCAGCTAACGGCCGAATACCGCTACCCGATCTGGGATTTTCTGGATATGGTGATTTTTGTGGATGAAGGTCAGCCGTTTAATAAATACAGTGATCTTTCGTTCGGAGATTTTAGATCCTCTTATGGCTTTGGGTTTCATTTGCTTTCGGATAACGGTCTTGCTTTTCGATCAGAATTTGCTTTCAGCAATGAAGGCGGACGATTCATCATCAGTATAACGCCTAATTTCTAATGATTTCTTTTTTGAATATTTATCGATCTCATATTGTAATTATAATCACGCTGTTAGCTATGAGTATTCTCCAGGGATGTTCATCCACGAAGCCATATGCCGAAGATGCTATAAAAACATTTGATCCTGACACCACACGAATTGATCGTCCCGAAGAGCAGCCACAATACCAATACTGGGATCGTATTGATAACACTATTTTCCATCAGCTCGAAAAGCCGTTGGATTTGAATCGTACGGTACGATTTGTTGGACGTAAGCTGGGCGTTAGTGATAAACGTCAGGCCGATAATGTGAATAAGCTGGATGAAGTTCCTGAATCGAGCTGGTACACCCGGCGTCACTATTTTAATGAAATGAGTCCCAAAGAATTGGCTTCCGGACCCAATACCGTTGCGCCTGATACGGCGGGGTCATGGACGATATTCAAAGCCAAGTTAGAGGGCGCTAACTCAGGATTTTTTATTGAGGACGAAAACGAAAATCGCTACCTCATAAAATTTGACGGCTACGACTATCCAGAATTAACGACCGCTGCAGAAGTGATTGGAACCAAGGTTTTCTACGCAGCAGGCTATACTGTTCCAGAATCGGTAATCACCTATTTTGATCCCAATAAAGTAAGTATCAAGGAAGGTGTTACTGTTGAGGAAGACGGAGAAAAACGACCCATGACAATGGAGGATTATCGCGCCATTGTTGCAAAACGTCCCGTTAATGAGGAGGGCAAAATTCGGGCGTTAGCCAGCAAATTTGTAGCCGGAATTCCGGTGGGGCCATGGAATTTTGAGGGCACGGTAAAAGGCGATCCCAACGACCGGGTGGCGCATGAGCACCGGCGGGAGCTGCGCGGCATGCGGGTAATCAGTTCGTGGCTTAATGATACCGATCGGCGCGATGCCAATACCATGGCGGTATACAACGATAGCGGCTATATTGATCATTACGTGCAGGATTTTGGCAATACGCTTGGTGCTAACGGCACATCTATTCATCAACCCATACAGGGACAGGCCTATTTGATTGATCCCCGGTATATGATGGTTTCAGCCTTTTCTTTGGGAGGATATATCACTCCCTGGGAAACGATTGAAGTCGATGTTCCATATCCGGCGGCGGGTTATTTCAGAGCTGATGTTTTTAAGCCCGGTCGCTGGGTGCCGACGCATCCGCTGCCACCGTTTGAGAATATGACGTTGCGCGATTCTTTCTGGGGGACTAAGCACGTGATGAGTTTCTCCAATGAAGATATCCGAGCCATTGTAGCAACAGGAAAATATTCTAATCCCAAAGCCGAAGAATATATTGCGGAAACACTGATTGCCCGCCGCGATAAAATCGGGCACTACTGGTTTGCAAAGATTAATCCGCTGGATCGGTTTGAGGCAGAAATAGTGATTAATACTCTCAGACTTTCTTTTGATGACTTGGCCGTGAGTGGCAATTTAGTAGATGCTTCTGGTCATCAGTATCAGGGGCAGATTAAGGTGGGGCAAAAAATATTGGTTGATAAACTGAAGGCGAATAAGCCGGAGTTTACGATAGAATTGAATGAAGCTATCCCAAACAGAGATCAAAAAATGGTACTCAACTTTGTTATTCAAGCAAAGGGAGAATTCCTTGCCGGAAATGGTAAAACAGTGACAGTGTATATTGAGATCCAAAATGATGAAAGCAGGGTAGTGGGCATTCAGCGTGAAGAGTAAACGAATTAAAAAATTATATCGATGAAGAAGTATATCATAATTTTAGTGGTTTTAACTATTGTTGCAGGATGTGTGTCTACTAAACCACCTTCTGCCGATAGTGTTCCGGTTGTGGAAAATAGTGCGCAGCCCGATGAGAGTGATCGATTGTATTCGGTGTTTTTGGTTGGTGATGCGGGTGATGCTTCACTGAATCCGCTGGAGCCGAGCTTGTCGGTATTGCGTGAGAAATTGCAACAGACAGGAGAAAATAGTGCGGTCGTTTTTTTAGGAGATAATGTATATCCGCATGGGCTGCCTCGAGAAGATCACCGCAAGCGACAGCGAGCAGAAAAACGCTTGCAGGCACAATTTAAATCAGTAGAAAATTATGAGGGCGAAGTCATATTTTTGTCGGGTAATCACGATTGGAATTCCAGCCGTAAAAAAGGATTACAAGCGGTGAATCGACAAGAACGTTTTGTAGAGGAATCGCTAAATCGTGGTAATGTTTTTCTGCCGGATGGAGGGTTGCCCGGACCGTCCGTGTTAGAAGCGGGAAATGATGAATTTAAGCTGTCGATTATTGCATTGAACACACAGTGGTGGTTGTATCCCCATAAAAAGCCGGGGGCTGAAACGGAAGCCGAATATGAATCAACGAAAGAGCAGGTGATCCGGGATCTAAAGAAAGCTGTTGCTGATACTACGGTTGATCAAGTGTTGGTGGTGGGGCACCATCCAATGTATTCGAATGGAACAAACGGGGGTAAATTTCCCTTGAAAACACACTTGTTGCCACCGGTTGGAGGATCGCTATATGTGTTGTATCGTAATATTTTTGGTACGGCACAGGATATTTCCTCACGAAAGTACGGTAAATTTAAGGAGCAGTTGACGACTGTTTTTGCCGAGCGTAATCCATTGATTTACGCTTCGGGCCACGATCACAGCCTGCAGTACATCACTTTTGATGATGAGCGACGCAACCAACATTATATCATCAGCGGATCAGGGACGGTTACGAGTTATGTCAAAAATCCCGAGTTACCCAACTTTGGTATCCAGCAGAAAGGATTTTCAGCACTGCATTATTATAAGAAGGGCATTTGGATTGAATTTTGGAATGAGCAAGGCAAAAGACTTTTTGAACAAGAAATTACCTCGATTCATAAAAAAGAATGGGCAAAATAAATAAAGGGTAGAAGTATGGAAGCTACAGATGAAAAGGTCTATGAGAAAAAGAAGGCTTTTGTAGAAGAAGTGAGCCTCATTTTTGAGCAGCAGGGTCATTCTCGAATCAGTGGGCAAATTTTGGGCTGGCTGCATGTTTGCAAGCCACCGGAGCAGTCGTTTAGTGACTTAGTTGAGCATTTGAATGTGAGCAAAGCCTCAATCAGCAATATGACCCGATTGCTTATGCAGGCGGGATTTATTGAAAAAGTGCGTATGCCCGGTGAACGCCAAACCTATTTTAAACTTGTTGACCATGCCTGGTGCAAGGTGATGGAAAGGCATCTCGAGAACATGAAGAAGCTGCGCGATATCTCGGCAAAATACCTTGCCGAATTGAATGCCGAAAGAGAGACAGAAATCGATCGGCTGAATGAAATGCATGATTTCTACGATTTTGTTACTGAGAATTTTCCGGAATCAATTGAAGCATATAAAAAGAGCTGTCGGAGCAACGGGCAGCAGTGATGGGTAATATGGATCACTTTCTAAACGGCTTTTTCGTCAAGAATTTTTTTAAACGAATCTTCCAGGTTGGCATCTATGATACTCTTTGCCAGCTGATGCAATTGCACTTTTCCAAGATTTGATAGTACCACTCGACTTTGAGCAGTTTCCGGCGCTTGCGATATAAAAATGGAATCGGTGTCAATATTTATTTGAAACTTGTAGTCTGTTTGGTTAGCCATAATACAAACAAAATATCTTACCTTTTTTGATCTGTATTTAGGTTTGAAAAAAAGAACTGTCCCTGTTTGGGTACATTTGGAATTTCCTCGGAACTATTGGGTCGCCGTGCATCCTTAAATCTGCCTTTTTCGGTATTGGCATATGCTAAAGCATCAGGTAACTCAAAAAAGCGCTTTAAGACCGTTTTGGATTTGTCTTGCACTTTTACCTGAACCTCATACATTTTCCCTTTGTCTTTGACATCGGTCTTATCTATCCACAAGTATATCCACCGTTCATCCGGAGTAATACGAACAGTTGCTTTTTCTTTCCAATTACGTTCGGTAATCTCTTTTGCAATATTTTCAGGATCAATGCCAAACAATGGATCTTTGCTACTTGCCATTTTCCTGCTTGTTATTTCTGCCATATCTTCTGACTGTTTTGGTTAAAAATCGCCACAATCTATTAGCTATTCTTTCGAATCTTCAGGCTCAGGTTCTTTGCGGTAGCTTGCGGTTAACTCTGAGGAGTTATCATAGGCCTTGCGTGTTCCTTCGCCTGAGGCTTCAAAATTAAACGTATTTTCAGCTTTGATTCCAATGCCCCCGGCTTCGGCAAAAGCGTCCTGATTGGCGCCGCCATAGATAAATTCCCAAGAGTACTTCGACTCCTGATGCTCGATCATCTCTTTCACCTGATCCTTGTTGTAATCCGAGCTGGCGTTTTCATCCCATCCGTTAGAATAAATACGATTACATTCTCAGGTTTCTCTGATTCCGGGAGTGAATCCAGACGTTGACCAACACGATCCACGGTTCGCCCAACGGCATCCAGCAGCGCCGTCATGCCTGAAGGCTGATAGGTTTGTCCTGTAAGGTCGTCAACCTCATTGATATCTTTTCCGTCATGGATTAGCTGATACCGGTCGTCAAACAAAGCGAAGGTCACATTGGCCTCGCGATCAATGTTTCGCTGCTGTTCCAGGAAGGAATTGAATCCGCCAATGGCATTTTCCTTGATGGTGTCCATGGATCCTGATTTGTCTATGATTAATACAAGTTCATCTCTATCCATAATATTATCAACTCTTGGTTTCAATTATGATGTAAGTTAGCTGAGCATCTTATTTATCAAATTTACTATGGGTCCTTTAAATATATAGCGTACACTGTCAGATTATGTCAGGTGGATTTTAAGTAGTTCTTTTAGACATTATAGTTCTAAAATTGAAGCTCATAATCATCCCAGTGACAATCTACAGCCATCCGGATCGGACAGAAAGCTCATTGAACGGATAAAGAAATCGGGTGAGTTGCTGGGGATTACCCTGAAGGATCATATTATCCTAACTGCTTATGATTATGTCTCATTTCGGGCCAAAGGGATGCTATAATCGGCTTTTTCGGGAAAAGGGGAGGGCGACCTTCTCTTTTAGATTACGACTTTAGAATCTGTTTCTGTTATCCTATTTATCAAAATTTCGAAAATTTCCTATTTGTGTACTCTCCTTAATCTTTTGTATATACCTCTTTAACCATGTATCTAAAACAAATAAACAAAATATCACTATGGATGAAAGCACAGGTAGTCTCTTCGATCAAATGAAAGAAGAGTGGGAAAAGTTAGAAGAAAATCACGAAGACTTCGATCAAAAGGATAATAAAGCTGCTGGTCGTAGAGCCAGGAAAGCTGCCAATAACTTGAAGAAGTTGTTGACGCCCTACAAGAAAGCTTCTGTAGATGAAGCCAAAGAGATTTAGGGAGAAGATCGTATAAGAGTTCGAAAAGGGATGCGGATTATTCTGTATCCCTTTTTTTAGTTTTAAAATTGTGCTGATGAAGAAAGAGCGCGATCAGATAAAAGAGGGAGCATCACTGAGCAGATCGGGAAGCTCAAACAGGAAAAGCTGGTGATGGACTGGACGGTATAGCATATTTATTAGGAGTTGGGAGCCAGTAACAAATACGATGGTTGCCGTAAATTAGTTCGAGTAGCTACATTATGAGCTCAAATTTGCTTCAATGAGCCCAGAGAGTTCCCAGAATTTTTTTATTATCCCTAAAATTCATTCATTATTTTGCAAATAAAAAAAGCCTCTAACTTGTTGACAGTCAGATATTTAGTAGAGAGTACGCCTGAGAGGATTCGAACCCCTAACCTCCTGATCCGTAATCTATGCGATATATTCCTGTGCGCGAAATGGGCCGCGATTTTGGGATTCTATGTAGTACTTTTTGTAGTACCGAAGGGGAATGGTGGGAAATGTTTTCCCGATTATCTTACTATTCACTAATGTATGAATACTGGACTTAGTCCAAACAAATTTTCAGAAAATTATTCCAATATTTATGGGCAAGTATTGGGTACGACGGCTCTCGAAAAAAGCGGTTGTGTATTTAATTTCTACAAATGCCGATACCTTTCTGCCAACGAGGTAATTGATCCCAATAGCTGAATTTGCCCCAAATGTTGCTTCAGAATCGGAGTCAACCGTGAATGTATTTGTAGAAGTAGTCACATCTACATCACTTCGAACGGAGCGGAAAAAACCTCCTCCTATTTTGAAATATGGTGTGACTCTGTTATCAAAGGTTTCATAGTTAAAAATCACATTCCCCATTATAGTCCCGATTTCTGATGCCCCACCATCAAGGCTTGTATTAGAATTTAAGTTTAAGTCGCTTCTAAAACCTGACTCGTCGAATGCAAAGCGATGGTAGGATCCATAGAGTTGCAGAGTTACTCTTGGATTAATTTTATAGCCAACACCCATTCCTCCACCAGGTCCTATATGCCAACCGCGATTAAATCCATCCGGGCTAACAGGTACAGCTATACCTGTATTAATTGAGATTTGTATTCTATTCTCATTTTGAGTTTGCGCCACTGACACCTGTGATTGAAATGCCAGCAAGAATATGAGGAGTATGCAACATTTTATTGATTTCATTACTTACTTATTTAGTTTAATGGCAGGATGAACTTCTTTATACGTTAAAATATTTATTATGTTCAGTATAAACTAAATATTTTTTATATTTTTAATCTTACAGAATCCAATTAGCCTAAATACCTATATTTTATGTCTGCAGACGATACGTATAAACAGAAAAAGCAATTTGTTGAGGAAGTAAGCTTGCTTATTGAGGAAAGCGGGAAACCTCGGATATCAGGTCAAATAATGGGGTGGCTTATGGTATGTGACCCACCTGAGCAATCATTTTCTGATTTAGTAGAGCACCTCGAAGTCAGCAAGGGATCCGTCAGCAATATGACTCGTATGCTAGTACAATCGGGACTCATTGAAAAAGTGCGGCTACCAGGCGAACGACAAATACACTTCAGGATCAAAGAAGGTGCATGGGTAGATGTGCTGGAAAAGGAACTTGAGTCTATCAATTCCTTGAAAAACATTTCGGACAAGGGGCTAAAGATTTTGAAAAAGGAGCCAGGTACTGATAAATCTCGTCTTAAGGAGATGAATAAGTTTTACAAATTTGCAGAAAAAAATCTGCCACGCCTCATCGAAGAATATAAAGAAGAACATTTTGATCAGGTTTGAGCAAAAAGGTATCCATGTAAGGGGTTTAATACTAACTACTTATATACAAAGCTCCCAGATATCACGCACCCTTAGACCAATTTTCTCACACCAATTTTGTATCCCTTGTTTGTTATCAGGTTCTGTTACAATAATTAAATGGGAGGAATGCATGATACTCTTGGATATTGCCACCAGATCCCTTTTCATTGTGCCAAGGTGAGAGGTATCGTTTGTGGCAAAAGAAAAGATGAATTTTTGATTATTTTTTCTTGCTGTCACAAAATCAGTGTCAGCCGTTGAAAGTGATAGCATGCCTTTCTTAACAAAGTGATATCTATTTCTTACAGAAATATGTGAATATGCCTGCTCATCTAGTTTGGTAATAAGCCTTCGTAGCTTATGGTTACGACTATAGGTTCCAGTTGCTTGCATAGAGAATATATATTTATCAGAGATTGCTAAAAGTAACACCCATACGTTATTAAAATATATAAAATTTGTTTATTATGCACTAAACATTATAAACAAAGTAGAACATCTTGTCTGTACCTTCAACCTGTAGCTCGATTCTTGTCATTTGCCTCGGAATGTGGCTATTCTTTCCTCCTGATGTAAATGGCACTACAGTAAAGGAACAGAAAAATCCAGCCGTTGCAGATACTACGACCTCAGATAAGAATAATCCCAACAGCATTCCTTATGCTTCGAGCCGTACGTTTGGTGAACATCTATTGGCACTGCCTTCGTACCTGCTACACTGGACTACCAGGCCCATAGGATATGGCGTCAAATTCCTGGAGCGAGAATTCCCAGAACTCTTTGAACTGAAAGTGCCTAATTCCGGCATTGCACCCTATTTTGAAACCGGAAGTAAAAATGCGAAAATAGCATACGGTATAATTGCTTATCATAAAAACTTTTTAAGCCCGGGTAATGAACTGCGATTTCATGGTCTCTTTGGATCTGAGAGCTATAATTCGTTTGAGCTGGACTATGCAATATCAACGTTTTTGGCTGGAGAGTTAGAAATCGATGCTTCCTACGCCAATAATCCGGAACAATCGCTGTACGGCGGCAACAATTCAACTCTGGAAGAGAAGCAATTATTTTCAGCTGAAGAGCTTGAGGGATCGCTGGCCTACAAGCAGCAGGTCAGCCCTATCCTGGGGCTACGCCTTAACAGCTCGTTCAAGAAGCTTACTATCGGCCAGGGAGATGTTGACGACAGTCCCGGCGGGCCTATTGCAGACCGCATGCTGGGTACCACTTCTTTGGTTACCATTGGCGGTTCTGCCAGCTATGACTTTACAAAGGGGAAACCCCGTACCTATTTGGGACCTCGCATAGCTGCGGGCCTCGACTGGAGCCAGTCAATTAATAGTACAGACTTCCGTTTTTTGACTTATACAATTGAATGGGATCACTTTTTGCCCGTTTTTTTCCTGCCCAAAACACGGCGACTTGCTTTTAAAAGCCGATTGCAAAAAGTAGAACCATTGAAAAATAGTGGAGTTCCATTTTTTGAATATCCAACTCTGGGAAGCAATCAGGATCTGCGCGGGTTTACGGGCAATCGATTTCGGGATGACGGTTCGCTTCTGCTAACGCTCGAATACCGGTATCCCATCTGGGATTTTGCAGACCTCGTTTTATTTGTTGATGAAGGACAAGTATTCGACTCCTATTCTGATATTCATATTAGCGATTTCCACACCGATTACGGCTTTGGGTTCCATATTATTTCCGGGGGTGGATTTTCCTTCAGAACCGAGTTTGCCTTCAGTAATGAAACCTCGCGTTTTATTTTATCGGTAACTCCAAATATTTAGGTTATTTAATTTTAGAACTACGGATGCATCACACTAACAAACTATTACAAACAATCGGTATCGGCGCGGTCGTGCTTTTATTATTGGGATGCGCAGGCAGCCGCCCCTATACATTAGGACCGGTCAAGACCTTTGATCCCGATACCTCCGCCATACCCGAACCCGATGAAAAAGAGCAGTACCAGTACTGGGACCGCATTGACAATACTACCTTCCATCAGCTTGAAAAACCCCTAGACCTTAATCGAACATTCCGATTTGCCGGTCGCATGTTGGGAGTCGCAGGTGACCGCCAGGCCGACAACGTGAATCACCTGGATCAAGTGCCGGAATCCAGCTGGTACAGCTACCGGCATTATCATAATCCCATGACGCCGAAAGAGCTGGCAAGGGGGCCAAACACCGTGCAACCGGATACGGCAAGGGAGTGGACCATTTTTCGGGGAAAGCTGGAGGGAGCAAACTCAGGCTTTTTTATTGAAGACGCCAACGGCAACCGCTTTCTGATAAAATTTGATGGTTATAAGTACCCGGAACTGACTACGGCTGCGGAAGTTATCAGCACAAAAATATTTTATGGAGCAGGCTACTACGTCCCGGAGTCCACGATAACTTATTTTGATCCCGAAAATGTAAGGATTGGAGAGGGCGTTAAAGTCAGTGTTGATGGAGAAACGCGGCCGATGACCCGGCAGGATTATTTAGACATTATAAAAAAGCGGCCTCGTAACAAGGATGGTAAAATCCGGGCCCTTGCAAGCAAATTCGTGGACGGGCGTCCGGTAGGGCCCTGGGGCTTCGAGGGAACACGGAATGACGACCCCAATGATCGGGTACTGCATGAGCACCGGCGGGAACTGAGAGGCATGCGTGTTATCAGTTCCTGGTTAAATGATACCGACCGCAGAGATGCCAACACGATGTCGGTTTATACCTCGGAGAGCTATATCAAACACCTCGTTCAGGATTTTGGCAACACGCTGGGTGCCAACGGCACAAGTATCCACACCCCTATTTATGGCCAGGCATATCTTATTGATCCTCGATACATGGCCCTTTCGGCGGTGGCTTTGGGCGGTTACGTGCGCCCCTGGGAGCAAGTTGAGCCGGAGGTTCGCTATCCGGCCGTGGGCTATTTTAAAGCTGAACCGTTCCAGCCAGGCCACTGGGTGCCTGTCCATCCGCTGCCGGCATTCGAAAATATGACGCTGCGCGATGCATTCTGGGGAGCAAAAATTGTAATGAGTTTCAGTAACGAGGATATCCGGGCTATGGTGGAAACCGGACAAATATCTAATCCGGAAGCGGAAGAATATTTAGTGCAAACCCTGATAGACAGACGTGATAAAATTGGTCGCTATTGGTTTCGACGCATAAATCCTGTTGCCAAATTCCATGCACGTATTGACAACCAAAAACTGGTTCTCCAATTTGATGATTTGGGAGTTACGGGCAACGTTTTTTCATCGTCGAGCTCCCATTATAGGTATAACGTATTACATGCAGACAAGGTATTACAAAAGGGGGAGAGGGTAAACGATTCGGCAATCGAAATTCCGCTACAGATGGGTCCTGAAAAGAATAGGAAAGCTCCGTTGGTTGTACAGATTCAGATTACAACGCACAGGCCGGGATCGGATATCATCGCCAAAGAAACGCGTGTATTTGTTGCGCTTGAAGACGAAGGACCGCGAATCGTAGGTGTTGAAAGAGAAGAATAATTCATAATCTATTCCCGATGCAAACTCCTGGCTTTTTACGGCGGCTACAACAGCAGTTTTTCGATATCCGAAAGAACGAATGGCCGCGGGCCCTGGCCCTATCCCTTTTCTTCTTTTTGGTTATTGCGATATTCTGGGTGCTCAAGCCCATCAAGAAGGGAGCGCTGATAGGTTATTATAAGCAGGACGCCCTGCAGCTGCTGGGGCTTAGTTTTGGAGGGGCCGAGGTGGAGCAGCTGGCCAAGGTGGTAAACATGATTGTGGTTTTTGGGGTCGTAGTGCTTTTTACGCTCCTCATACGTCGTTTTAAACGTCAGCAGGTGGTATACATATTTTGTGGGCTGATAAGCGTTGGACTTATCTACTTTGGCTTTGCACTCACGAGTCCGGAGGCCATCGATGCGTGGACGTTCTACGTATTCGGCGATATTTTTAACTCAGTTATGGTCGCCACCTTTTGGGCTTTTGCCAACGATGTGAACAATCCGCAGGAATCGAAGCGGTTATATGGAATCATTGGCTTGGGCGGTGTTGTGGGGGGGCTTTTTTGGATCTACCTTTGTCAGCGCCCTGGTGGATGTAGACGGCGCCCGGACGCTTCTTTCCCGTTCATTTGGCAGCCTCAACATCGCTGAAAAGCTACAGCGCGGTTTTATGGAAGTGGTCTTTCCCATTTACGAATACGTTATCCAATTTAGCAGGTGGTTTAACAGGCAGTTAGGATATACCGGCTATGCCGATCAAATGCTGGGACGACAAAGCTTGCTGCTTGTTTGCATAATTGCGATGCTTATTATTGCACTGTTAACCTATTATGTAAATGCTCGATCTCCCGTAGTTGAGGAGGATAAAACTGACACAGAAGAGAAAAAGTCGGTGAATGCTGCCCTCGAAGGTGCAAAAATGGTGTTCAGTTCGCGTTATCTGTTGGCTATTCTAAGCATTATTGGGTTTTACGAGATTATTTCCAATATAATTGAGTTCCAGCTCTCGGCGGCGGTAGAAATCTCAGCTATGCAGGGGACCGAAATTGATGCTTTTTTTGGCACCTATGGCCTGTTAATTGGCGTTGTGTCCATATCCGTACAGCTTTTTGCCACTCCCTATGTGATGAATAAAAAGAGCATAGCTATGGCTTTAATGGTGTTGCCGGTTGTTGATTTCGTCCTTTCCATCGGATTTCTGGCCGTGCCGGTGTTATGGGTTGCGGCAGCACTATCCATAAGTGATAATTCGCTGTACTATTCTATTACGCAATCAGCCAAAGAGTCGCTCTATACCCCTACCTCCCGCGATGTCAAATACAAGGCTAAGGCGTTTATCGATATGTTCGGGCAGCGTTCAGCCAAAGTTTTAGCAGTGGTGTTGAATCTTGTTGTAGCCGCATTTGTGGGCATCGAAAATGTACGCTGGCTATCGATTGTCACACTTCTTATTATTGCGGGATATTTTGTTGTGGTGCGTTATGCCGGTGAAGAGTTCAAAAAACGTAGTACTGACACGAAAGATAGTTCTTGATTAATACCCTGTCGCGGCTCAATGCTGGTTACCAATGACTCAATTTAACTATAGTTCTGGCTTATCCCCTTGTCATTAGTTATTTACCTATTTGGATACAGGCATTAGTTGTTTGACGAAGGTTGGTTGTTATCCGTATCTTGCAGTTTGTCGGGCTTACTCTCTTGATTTTTGAATACCAGCGTTCGATATGGGAACGGAATTTCTATCCCTTCTTCGTCGAAACGCTTCTTTATGGATTGGTATAAATCGAGTCGCATGTTGAAGCCCGCAGGGTAATTTCGGGCCCATACCCATGCGCGCAGGTTCACCGAGCTGTCGCCAAAACCGATGACTTTGGCACGCACGGCTGGTTCTTCCCTTTTTAACTCGGATTCTGAGCGGTTATCATAGAAATATGGATGATTCATGGCCTCTTCCTGCATGATAGCCAATGCTTTATCGACATCAGAATCATAGCTAATGCCTATCTCAATCCACTCACAAATTTTGCGTTCTTCCAAATTGTAATTAATGATCTGCTCTTTGTTGATGATGGCGTTGGGTATAACAATGCGTTTGTTTTGAAAGTTATTGACTACGGTGTGGCGCAGGGTGATGTCCTCAACCTGGCCCACTACCGTATTGATTTTTACCGTATCGCCCACCCGAAACGGCTTGGTAATAACGATAAACGTACCGCTGACAATATTCCCCAATACCTCCTGCGAGGCAATTCCAATCACCACGGCAATGACACCCGCCCCGGCCAGTGCCGATTGTGCCGCGCTGCGCAGCCCGGGAATAGAAAAGGCGATGAGGATAGCGCCAAAAAGGAAGATGCCAAAGCTGGCCAGATAGCGGAAAAACTTATACGAGGTCGGATCTTTTTCCTCTGCTTCGCTGTATTTGGTGATGCGTTTATCGACCAAGCTGAGGACGACGGCATTTGCAATCACGCATGTCACAATAACCAGCCCGATCCAGACCGACCGTATGAGGTGGCCAGTTATGGTTTCGTACATCTCCCTCCCGAAGAATGCGTAACTGCACAAGAAAAGCGCCACCAGCCATACGACTACCAGCAGCGTGCGGCGGATAGTGCGAATGTAACGGGGCAGTGTTTCGGTTTCTCGAAGGTACCGCTGTTCATAAAAGCGGGCCGACCGGTTGATCAAAAAATGAAGAAGAAAGCTGGCGCCGATCACCGAAGCCAGCCAGATGAGTGCCGTGGTATTCATTTTGTACTATATGGCTGTATTATAAATTTATGAGGGCTTTGCAAAACATACTATGTCATCCTGAATTCAGTTCAGGATCTTGTTTTAAGAAGTTAGCGGGCAGTATAGATTCTGAAACAAGTCCAGAATGACACCCTTATTTAGTTTTGCAAAGCCCCCTTTATCTTATTCCTGCACCCAGCGTTTAGCTGTTTCTTTTTCGTCGAAGGGGAAGGCTTTGACATCTACCTTGGTGAGTACATCACCCAGGGTTGAGCCTTTCTGCAGCCATTTTTTATCGGTTATAAGGGCCTCTTTCTCGAAGCGGTCGAAGTTGCCGATCGCAAATTTGAGATCTTTGAAAAAGGCTTCGGCCGAAAATCCTTCAAAAGAGGTTAATTCGATGTACAGGCTCACTTTCTCATGATCTTGCATCTTTTTTTCCATCAGGGCCGTAAGGGCGTCAAATTCCTGTCCGGTAATTTTGCCATCTACATTAATTCCTACTACGTGGTCTGCGTCTACGTCGATAAAAGTTAACATAAGTTAGGTGTATTTTGAGGTTGTTGGTTATTCCTGAATCCACTTTTTCGCTTCCTCCTGCTCATCAAAGGAAAACACCTTTACGTTCATATCGGGACCAATTTTATTGCCGAAGCCGGCCCACTTTTTTACCCATTTCTTTTCGGTGACCACCGCCTGCTTTGCAAAGCGATTCCAGTTTTTGATGCCGAATTTAAGATCTTCAATCAGTCCTTTCAGGGAGATGCCCTTAAAGGAAACCAGTTCGATATAAATGCGAATATCACCGTAATCTTCCACTATTTGATTCATCCGCTTAGTCACCGCATCAAACTCTTGGGTGTCGATGGTTCCATCCAGTCGAATTCCAATAACGTTGGTGGCGTTTAAGTCAATAAATGTCAACATTAGAAAATATCTTATTTCGTATTGTTACTTAATCCACTCCATAGCATCGCTTTTATGATGGAGTGAAAACGTTTTTAAGCTCAAACCGTTTTTAGATCGTTCGTTAAATGCATTCCAGTTCTTCAAACACCAGAAGTCTGAAATCAGGGCCAAACGTTCGAGCCGGTGCCCGCTTTTAAGACCGACTTTCAGTTCATCGATGAGGGAAGAAAGCGTAACCCCCATGAGAGAAACAATCTCGATATACAGTTGAGGCATAGCATGATTCTGCAGCCTTCGTTCAATTATAGTAGTTACCGCTTTAAACTCCTGCATTGAAATTTTGCCGTCAATTCTGATGCCTATTATATTGTCTGTATCAGTATTAATAAATGCGAGCATAATAGCAGGTTGTTTTTTCAGTATGTTTAATATAAGCTAAACAAAATAAAAATATCAGTGCCAGTTGTTTTTATTCTTTTTCTTCTGATAGTTGAACAAGAAGTAATTTCATGCATTTACGGCTGGGAATATAATATTTTGCGAAATACAACCTTTCCCTTCGGTCGATTATCGTCAGGTATCCAAAACGAGAGCACCGTCTTATGTTGCCAGATATCGATGCGGGCAAATCCCTTGTGCTGATAGGCAAAACCGGCCGACTTTGCCCGCCGTACGTAATCGTTGACTGTTCCGCTGCCACTTATTATATAGTGCTGGTCGTTTATATGATGATATTGCATACTGTGATCATGCCCGGAGGCGTAGGTCAGGTTGGGGGCTTGCTCAAATATACGAGTCAGTTGTTCCTGGAGCTGGCTGTATTGTTTGCCGGCTATATCCTGATGAAAGCCCACTGTTTTGCGGTACAATGGAAGTATAGAGCCAAATCCTGGCAGCGGCACATACAGTGCCGGGTGAATCTCTTGCAAGGGAAACAGGTGTTTTTCCCATGAGAAATATCCGCCGTGATTTCCGTTGCTGTACATGGGATGGTGACCTGCCACAAATATTTGACGGTCTTTGTGTTGGGTGACCAATGAGTCTACGGCCTGCACAACTGTTTCTTTGCTTCCGGGTTCACATTCTTGAAGACCCGGCTTTTGGTGCCCGTATAACCACCATTCCGTATCCAAAATGAGCAATACGCTGGAGGAGCCGAGCTGTACTTCAACAGGCCCCGGGCACCCATTGTTGGGGAGAAAAAAGGCATTTCCTGTTGCCGCCGACTCAATATAAGCTTCCTGACGTTGTATAGCCTGCAGCCCGTTTTTGCGGCCGTTGTTCCAGTCGTGATTGCCCGGAATAAAAATAGCTTTGCCCTTGTAATTCTGGAAAACTTGCAGCTGTGTGTTTATACGTCGCTCAGATTGGGCCCTTTTGGGATGCCCTTGGGGGCGCAAGCCGTTGTTATAAATATTATCTCCCAGAAAAATTACGGCGGATTGCTCACCGGCTTTATTCAGTTGGTACTGTAAAATTTGAAGGGATGGCTCCAGCGGATCTGCCGAAGGATCTCCGGTATCCCCGATAAAAAAGAGAGTAAAGTGAGTACTATCCGTGCTGATCACATCTGAGTTGTTTTCGGGTCGATCCACCTCATTTTGGTAGTAAGGAGCGCTGGCCCCGCATCCCACGAAATAAACCGATACAATGACTAGGGAAAGCTTGGGCAGTAGTTGAAGGGCTAATTTCCGAAATTTGTCAACGCTACGTTCTGCTTTAAATAGATGCACGATAATATTTTTTATAAAGCGTTTACCGATTAAAAGTAGCCTTTGTGTCATCGTGAACTTGTTTCAGGATCTCGTAGAGCCTCTATCTTAGCTATTGGATCTCAATCAATCAGCGCTTCGTGCCACCGTGAGATCCCGGATCGGGGTCCGGGATGACACAGAGGGTATTTCTATCTTTTTGAGGCATTTAATCTAATCGATAAACACGTTCTTATTGTTTTCAAATAGTGGCGAATATGTTGGTAAAGGTGTTAGTCTATCATTTGTATGTGACGATTTAGTTGCGGGTGGGAAAGACTCCGCAGGTATTCTTTAGCTTCGTTGAGCGTGTAAATCGAAGATTCCAGGTTATGGCTGTGTAAATCCTCGGTTTGTATAAACTCTAAAAGCGGAAGCAGCTCCTGTTTTAATTCCCAGCTAATGATATTTTCAACAAACTCAATTGAATCTGCTCGCAAGGCTTTGTTTTCACTATCTATACCTTTGTACGCATTGTAAATATCCTCTGAATTATACAACAGTCCCAATAACCTAAATATATTCTCCAGGGCTTGTTCAATTTCTTCTGAGAGCAGCTTATAGAAGCTAATTGCGTCACTGCTTATACTGTGATGATTTAACAATTTTAGGCTCTTTGAAAGATTTACATACCGATCTTTTTCAGTCAGGATCGATTGTTGTAAAGAACTCTTATCTACTGATATATCACTGTTGTTATTCTGTATCTTATTCAGAGCCCTTATAACAGCATGTCTTACGCTTATTTTACATCGGTCCATACTGATCTGAAGGACATCGAAAGCCACCTGTGAACCATTAATGGTTAAGATTGGTGGAATCGAAAGTTGTACTGATTCTGGTAACTGATCATCAGTGAGATAGTCAAAAAGAGTGCCTAAAATTCTCTCACCATATAATGACAAGGCTTGTTGTGCATGATTCTTAAATGTTTCATCTTCCAAAAAAGTAAGCAGTTTGGGAACAAAGATTCGATCACCGGATTGTCCGGCACTGATGATCGCCTTTTTTACCACGGGAGGGGTACTCTCGTGCAGTAGTGTTTCCAAAAGAGGTTTCCTCGTCTCGTTATATACTTTCCCCAACACACGAGCCGTCTCGTATTTCAATTCTTTTTGTGATTCACCCTGGTACAAAACGGCCTGTTCAAGTATTTCGGTTGTTAATATGGAACGTTCATGCTCCCCGCCGTCTTTCGCGATAAGACCCAAAGCTGCAGCTCTTATTTTGGCATCTTGGTGATAGAGGCCCTCCTCAAGAATTTCTAACTTGCTGGCTTCATATTTCTGAGGGTCGTAAAAGTGATACACATAGCGGGCGGCCTCCAGACGGACTTTTGGATCCGGATCTTCGAGCAGTTCTGCCACCTCTTCTATGTAGCCATCGATCTTTTGACTTCTAAACACCTTCAAGCATTGAATTCTGATGGAATCATTGGGATGTTCGAGCAGTTGCAGCAATGTTTCTTCGGGAACTTGTTTTATTTCATTGTTAGCCTCGATCTCTTTTAGAGAAGTTAGGATCTTTGAGATATCCTCACTTTGCAAATAGTTAAACAAATACTGCAGGCTAAAGTCGGAATCACTTTTTTGATTTTTAGGTGTAGAAGCGCCTACTTTTTCTTCAAGAGAGTTGCGAAATTCATTGATGTATGATTGCTTGATCCAGAGGGCAAGTATAAGCCAAATAATAATCAAGCCTGCAACAACAATGGCAAGCTGTTGAACGGTAAACGAAAAAACGAGCGTTAACAAAAGTAGCATCAAGCCTGCCATCCCCTGTGCTCCGTGATCTACAAAAAGGTCAATAAACACTTTGGTCCGCTTTTTAAGGTTGAGATCTACTGGTAAAAAAAGGAGTTCTCGTCCGGTACGGTCTACAGAATGCTTCAAGCTTTGTTCAGCTCCTCTCAACATGGTGGCGGCAACGAGTCCAGGCCAAACAAGCAACCCAACCGACCCCAACAGTAGGAGGCTTGGTAGAATGGCTACTGCTCCTCCAACGCCCTGCCACTTGATGAACTTTGGGGCCAAAAAAGATTGTATCAGAAGGGCAATAATACTTACTCGGCCATAAAACTGTCCCATAAATGCGGTAAGACTACTATTGGTCGTATAGGTTTGGGAGGCAATCGTTTTAAATTGGTAATCGATGATGGTAGTGGCAATTACCGAAAGGGCAATAATCCCCATAATGAGTAGTAGGTGTTTGGAACGCAATACCTGTTGAAATAGCGAGAATGACAGGGCCGATTTTTTTGTGACTTTCTCTTCATGAACCATGGCCTCAGTGTTATCTGAGCTGTTGGCTTGTAGACGAACAATTTGAACAATGCCCATTGTTGACAAAAGAATGGCAGCTCCTATTAGCAGAAGGTTTTGAGGGACCACACCAAGTACATTTACCAAAAAACCAGTAATTTCTCCACCGGTGATCGATCCCAGAATGGCCCCTGCACTAAGTAACGTAAAAATTCTTTTTGCTTGGGTTGAAGTAAATATGGCATTGGCAACGAGCCAGAATTGCGAGGTTATTAGCACACTATATATGCTTACCCAAATATAAAGCACATAGTACACAATGCTTGAATCGAACTGAAGCAGCCACCACATAATTATCAGGTTTACAACCAAGAACAAGGTGATAGAATGTACCAGCCATCCCAAAATCATTTTTTTAGATAATTTGGAATAGGCCAGAGAAATGGGAATAACGGCACCGGCGGTAAGGATAAACACCCAGGGTAACTGCTGGAACCCCATTTCTGTTAAGAAAAGACTGTCTCGAACTGGTTTCAATAGATAAAGGATATTCAACAGCAAAAAATTATATAGAAACATCAGTCCGGCAGTTTTAGCCTCATCCGGTTTTATATTGAGGATTGCTGATATTTTTTTTCTAATCTGTATGTTAGTCATCCTAAAAACGGGTAGCTGGAAAATTATTAGCTGCTGTTACGTTACATTAAAAATACTTCATCATATAATAAAAGCCGCACCTGTCAAAGTGCGGCTTTTCATCAAGAGAGACGATAGTCGGGTTGACTATCGTTTTAGGGATATGTCAGTAGGTACTGACTGTTCGGGGTACAAAATACAATGAAATTCATTATGTTCATTATATAATAAACAAAATGAATTATTATTCCAATCTTATTTTTTGCAATAAATGTGGATTTGATTCAAAACGGAATAGCCGAACGCAGGCCAAAGTAAAATTGTGGAGAGTCTGAATTGGTTAAGGCTTTTGCAAAGCCCATTGAATAACTAAATGCAAAATCGTCACTAAGCCGAAACACCCTTTTAATTTCTACTCCAGTACTAAATCGGTGTTCGGTAAAATCGGTTTTGCCTCGTTGGCGTGCATCCCACAAAATACCACCCTCCGTAAATACAGCAAGAGATGTTCGTGCCGGTGGTATGAAACCCAGCAGACGTTTGGTAGAGTTGAGCCTTAAAGGGATGCGATACTCCAAGGTTCCGGTTACTAATTTATCTCCCAATACGGTTGCATCATATCCTCTAATTCGTTGATCTACACCGGGTGATTCTTCTCCCAAAAATTCAGGTAATCCAAAGTTCGGGCTTGAACTTTCAGTTAGACCGATATAATCACGCCCAACCGATTCTCCACTTTGTAATATTCCCCGACCGTTTAAATATATGGTATGGCTATTTCCCAAGGGGAAAATTTTATATCCCGTTAGGTCTAACCGGACAAATCGGGAGCCAGATCCGAGTAGTTTGTCAGAAGCCGTAAAAAGGGCACGAGCCCCCGCTCCGTCAATGGGGTGGATTACATTATGGCGATAGGGTTCGTAATTTCGCCACGCTAATCCCAGTCGCAAATCGATCTGTGAGTCATCGGTATTTTTAAAGGCAAGCTCCGGGTGGTGGCGGGCAAGTGAAGAGTCTGAATAATAATCAAAACTCATATGCCGAACCATAGCCCCGAAATACCAATCTGTTGTGAGTGAGCTCCAGGATGGGATACGCCATAACGACTTAACGCTTACAACATCTGACGTTTGGGTTTCCAGAGATTTGCCGAACCATTCTGACGCAGCTGGCAGGTGTGTCCAGTTCACCTGCAACTGTGGTCTGAACATATTGTTCGTATAGGAGGCAAAAAAAGAAGATTTCTTAAAGAACGAAGGGGCCGAAAAGGTTCCCCCAACTGTTAATTCGTGGGTTCTCATTGGCTCTATAAAGCGTATGATACCAAACAGCCCATAACCTCCCAGATTTAGATAGTAGGGCAGCAAAAATGCTCGGTCAAAGCGGGTATTGGTTATGCTGTTATACTCGTACAATGTATTACTTTGGGAGTTGGATGAGTTACTTGCGGCCGAAAGCGTTGATTTATCGTTTGTATTTATACCTTGTGATACCGATGTATCTATGTTATCCAGACCCTGTTTATCCGCGTTGAAACCAAGAATACTAAACCCTTTTTGGGATAGATAACTTCGTGCTACGAGCATTTTGTCTCTTTCGGGTAGCTCTATGGCCTCCAATAGATCAATGCCTGTATAGGATTGGGTTAGCGGAGTTATTTGACGCAGACTGGAACCAGTAAAGGTTGCTCTGAAGATGTTGGTGATACCGTTAGCAATGCCGTTGAAATAAACGGTATAGCCATTTTCCCCCCATTGGCCATTGACCGATGTTTGGGTTTTTATACCCAAATCTGTAATTGAATTCGACGTAATATTATAAGTCGCTAACCGGTATTCTTGACCATCAGTAGAATATGAGATGAGCAGTATTGGTTTGCTTGGGTGCCAATCGAGATAGCCAATAGTCATCTGAGAATCAAAGGCCTTTAAGAATCTATTTGACTCCAAGGGGAGGTTTCGTAGATAAATAGAGTCTTGGCCGTCTTTCTTAGAAACGTAAGCAATCTGGTTGCCATCAGGCGAAAAAGTAGGCAGTAGTGCGTGCTTTTGATCCGTAAGTTGGTGTATGTTGGAATTTTGGATATTAGTAATAAACAGTTCATTGTGGTAGTTGCCATGGTCGCCAAAAATCCTTTTGGAATATACCAGCTGATCTTCTGTAGGGCTCCAGGTCATTTTAGGATGGAAAATACCTTTTTCCAGAATGGTTGACTCTTGAGAGTCCCGATTGGGATGTTTAATAATCGTTAGTTTTTGCAGCAGTCTTCCCGATTCGGGAAGAGCGATTGTTGAAACAAAGGTACCGTTATGGTTAATCTTGAGACCAGTATAGTTACCTGGAGATATAAATTCGAAACTGCTGTTTAATTCTGAGTCTAAAGATCGATTATTATCCGGTATCAGAGATTTCTGTTTTTCTTCCCATTCTTTTGTGAAGTTATTATATGACTGACCGCTGACTTGTTTAAAAGCAGGATCAAAGTTGAAATAGTCAACATTGTCCCACAAAATTGAACGCCGATAATTGTAAAGCGCCGACAGTGAATCTGCTGTATAACGATCTTCAAACCTTTGTAGCTGGGAACGTCCCATCATGATATTGTTAAACTCTTCGGAGGCCGAACTAATATGTTTTCGATTTGTAAGCCAATAACTTCGGCTCCAGCGTTTATCAAATGTTGTTTCAGCGGGTTCTGTAAGATAGGCCGGAAGTCCGTTTGACCATGGCTCTTGCGTAGGTCGTGAAAAAAAATATTGCCAGGCTCCAATATCGGAGGCTTTCAGCTTTTGCTGAAAAGCGATAGCAACCTCATAGCGAATAAGTTGCCTGAGTGATTGACGCATACCCGTTAAGTTGGTCATATAAGCATTGGTGTGCCAGATACTCTTATAGGAATCGATTGAAACAGCTCTGGCACTACTGGTGAGTTCATCCTCATCATTGATATACAGTTCAATTTTATCTTCTGGACTAATACCGAGCTTTTTATGGTAATCTCTATATGCTTCTTCGGCGTATTTGATTGCCACATCTCGCAAATTCGTTTTTCCCTCGGGGTAAGTGATTATAAAATGATCTGATTCTACTACTTTCCATTTAAGGGTAGAATTATTTCCAAAATTCTCTGGGACATCTTGTGATAAAAGATTTTGTGGGGAATAAATTAAAGAGAAGACAAAAATGAGGAGCGTCAAGGTACACGTTTTTTTAAGGTATGTCATGAGACAATATAAATGACTTAAAAAAAGAAAGCGCCAAGTGGTTGGGACTCACTTGGCGCTAATATTTGTCGTAAGTATTAGACTAAGCTATTTTTCCATTGCCTAATTTTACGTTTGCTTTGCACGCCAATGTAATACATCGAGGGCACCAGAAATAATGTTAGAAAGGTTGCAAAGCCCAGCCCGTAGATAATTGTCCAGGCCAGAGCACCCCAAAACGCAGCACTGTCACCGCCAAAGTAAATATTGGGATCAAGGCTTGAGAACAGGCCATAAAAGTCGATATTAAAACCAATGGCCAGTGGAATCAGTCCAAGTATGGTAGAAGCAGCGGTAAGAATTACAGGGTTGAGACGGGTTTTTCCAGCTTCGATTACGGCTTCATGAAGTTCTTTTCCTTCATTTCGCAGAATATCGGTATAATCGACAAGAATAATACCATTCTTCACCACAATACCAGCCACGGCGATAATCCCCATTCCCGTGAGTACCACTGAGATATCCATGCCGAATGTGGCAAACCCAATAAAGACACCGATTAAACTAAATACAACTTGGGACATAATAATCAGTGGCTTGCCAATAGAGTTAAACTGGGCCACGAGTGTTAGGAATATAAGACCTACCGCTGCAAGCAAAGCTATACTTAAGAAATTCATGGTTTCAGCTTGATCTTCTTGCTGGCCGGTTAGTGAAACTGAATATCCTTCCGGCACGTCAAAATCATTCAATGCTTGTCGAATTTGGGTATTTATTTCGTTGGCGTTGTATCCTTCAATTACATTCGAGGATAGCGTGACTATGCGCTGCAGATCAATACGGTTAATCGCACCATAACTTGTTGTATGCTTTGCATTAGCAACAGCAGAAATAGGTATCATGCCGTTAGACGTTGGGATTTGCATATTCAACAATTGTGTAATGTTTGTGCGATCTTCCTTTTGGGCGCGAAGGGTGATATCATATTCATCCTCACCTTCGCGGAACGTTGAAATGGGCGATCCCAAAAGAGCTGTTCTAATTTGTCCACCCAGCTGTGCGTTATTAATATTGTAGCTGTTGGCTTTCACTTCATTGATATCCACTACAATTTCGGGGTTATTAACCTGTAGGTCTGATTTTAGCTCTTCTATGCCTGCAATTTCTTGTGCGGCGATGTGATTTTGCAAGCGGTTTGAAAGAGTCACGAGCTGATCAAAATCCTCTCCTGCGATTTCAATATTTACCGGCTTTCCCGTGGTAGGCCCAGACTGCTCCTGCTCGACTACAATCTCGGCTCCCGGTATTCCCTGCATGTTATTTCGGATCTCGCTGAGTATGTTCTGCGTAGAAACTCCCTGCCGTTGCTGGTAGTCCACAAATGAGACGGTAACCTTACTTTTATTAGGGCTTTGTGTTTTGTCCATGTCGGAAGGAGCCGCGGCCCCCACAGCTACGTTTGATATTACCGATTTGACGACGGGGTTATCCTTTCCAACAACTTCAAATACCCGATCTTCTATTTCTTTCGTTACTTCGTTGGTAACATCCAGATCGGTACCGACCGGCATTTGATTATATATGTACACAAAGTTTGGTTCACTTTCAGCGAAAAAGACCACTTTGGGAGAAACAATGCCAAGCAAAACGACACTGAAAACAAGTCCTAATACGGCGCTTCCGAGTGTGTACCAAGGGCGATTTCCTTCCAATATCCATGCGATTGATTTTTGATAATTCTGCTGAATCCAGGGCAATACGTATTCATTGAACTTGGCAATCATTGGGGTGAGTACAAAGCGTTCAAGTAGATAAAGAGCAAATAAGAATATAAGCAGGTTGGCTACGAAAAAGTTGCCGATCAGATAAAAGATCCCTGCAAGTGCGCCGAAGACGCCCGCGCCGATCCAAAGCCCTCTGTTACTCTCATCATCACTGCTTTTCTGTCCATTCTCACCCTCTTGTTCCATAAATGATGCGGCAAAAACCGGATTCATCACCAAGGCCACCACGAGTGAGGCTGCCAGCGTCAGGATCATTGTAATGGGCAGGTAAATCATAAATTTACCAATAATGCCGCCCCAGAAAAGCAGCGGTACAAAGGGGGCAATGGTCGTAAGTGTACCGGTAATCACCGGTAGAGCAATTTCGCCCGCGGCCCGTTTAGCTGCTTCAATTTTTCCATAGTTACCTTTATTAATGTACCTATAGATGTTCTCTACGATCACAATGGCGTTGTCAACAACAATACCAAGTCCTAGAATAAGTGCAAAAAGGACAACCATATTAATACTGAAACCCAGGGAGGGCATCACTGCAAAGGCAATGAGCGATGACAGCGGAATGGCCAGCCCCACATAAATAGCATTTTCTACGCCCATGATGAACATCAGGACCAGTACGACGAAGAGGAAACCCATGATTACAGTATTGAACAGGTTAGATACACTTTCGCGCGTATCGTCGGATCGATCACCGGTATAGGTAATCTTTAATCCTTCCGGTAAGCTTGTTTGTTGCAACTCCTCGATGGTTGCACGCGTTCGATCGGTAGCTTCAATCAGGTTGGCGCCGCCCTGTTTTTTTACATTCAGTGTAAGAACCGTTTCGCTATTCAGCCGCGCATAGCTCTCACGATCGGCAAATCCGCCCTTTATTTCTGCTATGTCTTTTAGGTAGACATCCTTACCGTTTGCATTCTGAAGTATCAGATTGTTCAAATGCTGGGCACTATCTACTTTTCCATCTACGCGAACGGCATGTTCCATTCGTCCGATATCGAGTCCACCTCCGGAAATTGTTACATTTTTTTGAGATACAGCTTGCTGAATCTGCGGGAAGGTGATACCGGTTCCCTGCATTTTGGCCATATCCGTATTAATCTGTATCTCACGTTCAAGTCCACCTATAATTTGTGCCTCATTTATCCCTTGCAGGCTTTCAACCTCATCTTGGATATCTTTGGCATATTCTTTTAGTTCTACAACATCAAAATTTCCTGATAAATTGACGTTTAGAATAGGTTGATCAGAGGGGTTTATATCATCCACTGAGGGTTCTTGGGTAAGTTGTTGTGGAAGTTCGCTTCGGGCTTTTTCCACGGCATCATTAACCTCCTGCTGGGCAACAAGCTGATCTTTGCTTGTTTCAAACTCTACTGTAATTACTGAAGTTGCCTGCTTGGAGACGCTGCTTATCTCATCAACCCCATCAATCCCTCTTAGTTCCTGCTCGATGGGTCGCGTGATAAGATTTTCGACATCTGCAGGTGAAGCGCCGGCATAAATCGTGACTATGTTAAACGTAGGGATCTGAACTTCCGGAAACTGCTCTTTGGGCAGTGTTAAGTAAGAGAAAACGCCGATGAGGGTAATCAGTACGGTAAGCAGATAAACGGTAGTTCGATTGTCTATCGACAGACTCGAAATTTTAAATTCTTTAAAGCTCATTATAAGTCAGGTGTGTATTTAATTTTCTTTTAGCGAGATGGGGGATTGGTCGCTCAGGGCATTATAACCCACGGTGACAAGCCGGTCGCCGGGTTGTAGACCTTCTTCAATTAAAACCTGGTCATTGTAACCCAGTCCCATTTTAACGGGTTGTTTGCTCGCAACCCAATGGGGATTCCCTTTTTTCGCGAGGTACACAAAGGGTTCTCCATCTGGCTGCTGGACCACGTTGAGTGGAACCACAATTTCGCCCATCTTGGTAACATCGTTGATGCGCAGCTTCGCAAGCATATTAGGACGAACCATCCCATCCAGATTTGAAATGTAGACCTCTATTGAGAACGTGCGGTTCGAAGGATCAATAACCTTGCTCACCACATCTATGGTTTTCGAAATTTGTCTATCCAAGCTTGGGAAACTAATTGTTACACTATCGGTCCGATCAACACGAGTTATGTAAGCTTCAGATAGTTCTGCAGTAACCTTTAACGCTTCTGCATTGGCAATTTGGAATGCCGGTTGAGAAGGCATGGCAGTTTCTCCTTCCTTAAGAATAACTCTGTTAACGGTGCCCCCGATGGTTGCCCGAATAGTGTAATAGTCGAACTGTTCTTGTAGCGTGGCCAGCTGATTCTCCAGGGATTGTACCTGGTTTTTGGTACGTAAAAACTCAATTTCAGAGCCTATATCTTGTTCCCGGAGATTCTTTTGCCGTTGGTAGACCGTTTGGGCAAGCTCCAACTGCGTTTTGATCTCCGCAATTTGACTTCGGGTGACTTCCCCATCTAAGGTGGCAAGAATATCCCCTTTCTCAACGACATCTCCGGCATCGACTTTCACTGATTCCACAGTGGCCGTTGTTTTAGGGGATATCATAATTGTCTTGTCCGAATTCACAGTCCCCTGTATATCCAAAAAGTGCTGAAATGTTGTTTGTGTGATGTCCTTGGTAAAAACAGGCACCGCATTTTTTGCAGATGCATTCTTCTGTTCGGTAGTGGTAGAATCACCGCAAGAACTTAGCAGTACAAGCAGTGATACCATCGTAATTAACTGTTTCATTTTGGTAGCTTTCATTTTTATTGAAGTTCGATTTTTTCTTGTAATTCTGATGGATCCTGGCTTACAAATGGGACCTTACCGATAGCCTGATCGTACTGAGCTTTTGCTATGAGATAGCTAAATACCATTTGCGAATAGGCCAATTCCGACTCGCGCAGTTGCAATTCAGCATCATTGAGTTCCTGCTGAGAACCCAATCCATTTTGATATCGTTTTAACGCCCGTTCATATCCTTGTTGGGCTTGATCCAGGGCTTGCCTGCGCGCCGTTGCCGTTTGAAGGGCCTCACGGATATCTCCTGTGGCCGTAACAATTTCTTTTTGTGCACCTTGTTTAGCCTGATATTCTTGTAGCTTAAGGTCTTTAAGCTGTATCTTTGCCTGTTGGATACTGGCATCACGACTAAATCCCTGAAAAATTGGGAGGCTCACATTAAGCATTAAGGTCTGAGATCTAGCCCGGCTCTGCTCAGTTCCGAAAACATTAGGAGTGCCGGGTTCAGAGGCGGTCCATTGCAGGTTATAGGATGTAGAAATGGTAGGTAAGTATCGACTCTGCTGGGCTTTGATCTGTTTGTTCTGAAGCTTTTGCTGAACGTTCAATGCCCGAAGATCGCCTCTGAGCTGCAGGGCTTTGTTCAAGAGTAGCGAATCGGCAGCTCCCAACCGTAATTCTGTCATACTGCTGACCTTCTTGAGATCTCTGTTTTGTGGAACACTGGCCGTAGCATCTTTAATATCAAATTCCTTGAGACTTCCGGTTACGCCCAGCTCTAATCCAACAGGAACCCCCATAGCATCCAACAGGTTATTAGTCGCATCTTCAACAGCAAATTCAGCTTGCGTAATTTGGGGTTGCTGGTTGCTCACTTGTACTTCCAACTGCTGGACAGCATATTCATCCACAAATCCTTGCTCAAGGCGCTTTCGAGTATCTGCTAAATTCTCCTTCAATCGCTGTAGCCGATCACGTTGTATCCGCAGCCGTTCTTCTGCTATAAGAACCTGGTAAAATGCTTGACGTGTCTGTGTAACAATTTGTTGTGTAGTAGCACGCAAGTTTTCTGATTGTGCCGTTTTGAACAGCTTAGAACTACTAACACCTACAAATGCCCGGCCGTTAAAAATTGTTTGCGTAGCTGTTACTCCACCTGACCAATTATTGTCTGTGCCGAAAGCTACCGGAACTAAATTATTAGGATCTCCATCAGGATTAAACACAACTTCAGGAATAAAATTTACTGGTACTTGCAGGTTTCTTGTATAGTTAGCTGAGGCCGTTATTTCGGGCAACACTTCACTCCAGGCTGTGCGAACTTGCTGGTTGGCATCTTTGATTGATAGTAAAGAACGTTTGATCTGGGTGTTATTGGCAAGTGCGATCTGTATTGCCTGTGTAATGGTAATGGATTTATTCATCCGCAGAGTATCAGAAGGGCTTTTGATATTTTGCCCGTACAACGTTGATATACTTACGCCCATAACCAAGACAACAGATAACAAAACTGATCGAATCTGTGTGGTCCAGAAATTGTAGTTCTTGTTGGTAGTTTGTGTTGCCATACTATTAATATTGTTATGTTTTAATTACTTGTTTGAATGCCTTTAATCTGTACGTCCAGAAACTGCCTGATCATGGTCTCCATATTCATCTCAAGATCCTGCAGCATTTTTTGCAGGTGATGCTGCGAGCGCACCTGGTAAAGCTGCATCATCCCGCGCATGGATCCCCAAATTTGAACGGCCAACAGTTTAGGCTCCATTTGATTGGTGATGGAGCCATCTTGCATACCAATCTGGATAGCACGCGTTAAATACATGAGTAGCTGGCGGCCAATTTCCTCACACTCTTGAGCAGGTTCATTTTCTTCAAGTTTTTCTTCATTAATCACCGACTCGTAGTAAATGAGAGCCTTGGTGTAATTAGGATTACTCGTAATAAATGAGAGGAAACTATCTCCAAGATCTTTAACAAGTTCGATACCCTGCTGATCTTGTTGCATTACATGAAGAAAGCGATCATTCAGTTTTTGTAGTCCCTTTTTATTTATTGCAAGATAAAGCGCTTCCTTATGCGAAAAATACAAGTACAATGTACCCTTGCTGAGCTCAGCCTCCTCAGCAATTTCATCCATGGTGGCTTGCTGAAATCCTTTTCTTTCGATTACAGTCTCTGCTGCACTGATAATTTGTGTGCGGCGTCGTTGCTGTTCGCGTTTTTTTCGGTCTTCGGTACTCATTTATGACCTTTGGTTATTTATTACCTGCTTTTCTAAAGCGATTTAACATGCCTTTAAACAACAAAGGCTCACTTTCGAGACAATCCATTCCAGCTTTATATAACCTGTATGGTTATTTTACTGACTTGAATTCATAGAGCTGTAATTTAATAAGTTTATTATGTATTAAACAAATTAAATTTACTATTTTGTTTCATAACGCTCCTTGCCCCATAGTTATATTAACGTTTAGCAGAAACGAGCATGGAGTAGAGGCTAAAAAGAACTCCGAATTGAGATATTCATTCTATGTTACACTACCGAATAATGCCTTTTGCCTTTGTTCTGAGTTGTTGTCTGTTTTTCGGCATGATTTCACATATTCAGGCCCAGGAAATACAAAATGAGGATCAAAAACCAGTTAAAATTGGTCTTGCGCTTAGTGGTGGTGGTGCCAAAGGTTTTGCCCATATTGGTGTGCTAAAAGTGTTGGAAAAAGCTGGCATTGTAGTAGATGTCGTATCCGGCACGAGTATGGGCGCGGTGATAGGCGGACTCTACTCCATCGGTTACACCCCGGCCCAGCTCGAAGATATTGCCCTGAACAATGACTGGAATGAGCTTTTCAATGAATCCCCGTCTCGGAGATTCCAATCCATGATTCAAAAAGTGCAGAATAACAGGCTAATCCTGTCTGTTCCATACCGCAATGGTAATATAGGTTTACCCCGTGGGCTGATTGATGGGCAGAAAATTGGCTTGCTTTTAAATCAGCTCACCCTTTCTTACCATAATGTAGTTGATTTCCGAGATCTACCCATTCCCTTTGCCTGCGTAGCCACCAATCTAAATACAGGCGAAGGGGTCCGCCTTGAAAGCGGCTACCTGCCCGAAGCCATCCGCGCAAGCATTGCCATCCCCAGTATATTTCAACCGGTTACCATAGACAGTACGATTTATATTGACGGTGGCATAGCACGCAATATTCCGGCGTCCGATGCCCGCGCACTTGGAGCCAATTTTGTTATTTCTTCGGATGTAGGAGAACCCATTGAACCGGCAGACAGTTTACATACGTTTGTTGATGTTTTGATACAGTCGGTCGGTTTTGGCAGAAAAAAATCGGATAAAGAACAGATAAGGGAAACAGATTTATTGATTCAGCCTGACATATCGAACTATTCCACTTTTGATTTTGATAAAGCGGCAGAATTAATTGAAATCGGAGAAGAGGCGGCAAGGAAAATGCTTTCCCGCTTGCAAGCCCTGGGAGATTCCAGGTCCAAATCCACTAAAAAATCATTTTCGGAAGTACAGGACAGTATCGTAATCAGTAAAATTAATATAGAGGGTGCTAATGATTATTTGAGAAAGAGCCTCAAAACGTCTCTGACTATCAAAGAATCGGAAAGCCTGTCCGTCAGAAAACTGTCAGAGGAGATGGAAAAAATATATAGTTCGGGTCATATTGATAGTCTCAGCTACCGTGTTTCGCCCGATCCACATGCTAGCGGATCTATCTTGACGATCCGCATTTCGGCAGCCAAGTCCAATACAATCGGTTTCGGGGCACGCTACGACAGCCAATATAAAGCTTCGCTTCTGTTTAACGGGTCCTTCAACAAAATATTTACAGAGGGAGATGCACTCGTGACTGACCTGCGGCTTGGAGAACAGCTTCAGTTGCGGACCAGCTATGCTCTGCCTTACACCCTTTATCCCGAATCCGGATTAAACGTGCAGGCCCAGGCCATCAGAACAACGGTAGATATTTTTCAAGAAAACAAGATTATTTCATCTATAAATGTGGAATCGATTACTCTGGACGTTCAAACTGGCGTTGAGCTCTTTCGGAATGTTGCTATTGCCACGGGAATCCATACGGAAGTCTATAATATCAATCAGGCTATTGGCGAAGTATTTTTATTTGATAATGTAGATGGATTGTTGACCACCCAATTTTTTCTTTATGGCGATTCGTTTGATCGTGCCTACTTCCCTTCGAAAGGAAATAAGCTGCTCATCAGGTCTGAATTTTCAGATACCCGGTGGGGCAGCGGCCTCACGTTTGCACAACATATTGGTAACTGGGAATTCCGCTTGCCTTTGACTCCGGATGTGTCTCTGCTATCTCGGTTAACGGCAGGGCGAACCTTTGCGGGTGAGCAAGTTCTGCCGCTTCATTATCAATTTTACAGCGGCGGAGCGATTCCCATTTCCATTTTCGCGGAACGGCAATATCCCCTTTTGGGCTATGAGGTCCAGGAACTCAGGGGCGACAATCTCCGGGCTGTAGAAACAGGCGTGCAGTTCCAAATCCGAAAGAATGCCTTTCTGCAGCTTAAATGGAATGCCGCAAGTGTAAGTGATGATTGGGAGTGGGCGATCGCATCATCTGATTTTAAGTCGGGAATTGGAGTCTCAGCGGGAGGTAAGACTTTAATTGGACCAATTGAATTGACGGTTATGACCCAAGATTTTGGTGGTCCTTATGCACTGAGGATCAACGTTGGTCACACGTTTTAGTAAACTCTCTTTATACATTTGATCCTTTATTAAAACTGACTTCTTAATCCGGAAAGCAGGTTTGTTAATATTCATTCAATGACTAGCTTTAAGTTTTAGCATATAGTACTTCCCAATATTATACCCAATTGGGAAGGTATAAAACTGGGAAGTAAAGCATCCATTTTTTAACCCTAAGAAATTCTTAGAATTTTTTTGAAAAAACCACCAACGCGAATTAATATTCGCCCCCCGAATTGATCAATTAAATTTCGTAATTCATTGATCAATAGATCTAGCAATCGCTCACGTTCTCTTGCAGAAAGCTTGCTACCCTCCTCACTTTTAGGATCGGAATATTGGACATACAAGCGAAGAATGTCTTGGGCTTTTTCAAATAGACCACGGATTTGAACCGAGGCTGACAGTGCAATTATACCAAGAATAACCACCCCAATTTCGGCCAAGTTATTTGGAGCCATTAGGCCTGATAGCCAATCTGTGCTTAGTAGAACTATTGTGGAAATGAATAAGAAAGATAGTATTGTAATCATCGTTTTTTCTTTGATTTATGGGGTTTGTATTGGGAAATATCTTTGGCTTCGATTTTGAGATCAGAGTAGTCATCATCAAACAAGGAGTTTCTGTAATCTTGATTCTTCTGAATTTGCTTAAGCCATTTCGAACCTAAAACCTTAGCTTGTTGGTCGGATAACCCTTCTCCTTTTCCTTTTAACAGGTCATCGACAGGATTGATCTGCGTGGCTCCCGATGATATAGCGATCATTCCGTATAGATATCCGATTATCTCCAGGATGGAGAGAATGAGCAGTAGGGTGGTATCAATTCCGGATGCAGACAACCGGCCGGTAGACAAGAGACCAGAAATAGTCAGGCTAGCGATGCCACTTTTTACGATTCCCTTTCCCTTTTCAGGGGTTTTGCTTTTGTAAAGTCCAATTAAGGTGGGAACTGCTTTAATGATCGGCGATAGAATCTTTAGCATCAGTAGTGTCCTCTTTGGTTAGGGGTTTTAATCGATTGAGTCGACGAGGGATGATTTCAAATTCAATGGATCGAATTCGCTGGTTATGATCGTCAAAGCGTCCGTCCGTTCGCTGGACATGGGCTTCCAGGCTCTTTTCCAATTTGCTTAGGTTGTCAGCCTGGACTTTTACTTTCTCGCTGATGCCAATCATAAGCTCATACCATTTCTTTATTTCAGCGGTCTGGTTATTGATGGAATCGTAGATGCCGGTCAGAAACAAGCAAATAATCGTGGTGACGATCAGCTCCTTGTACTTTTGGAAAAACCCATTGGTTTGTGAGTTGCTCATGGCCCGTACCTCTTTATCGCTTCATCCAGCGTTATGGATTGCTTGTTTGATTTGCAGTAAAAGTGGCCACTGGAAAGCGACTGGTAATAATACTGTCCATTGATTCGCAGCCACCGTAACGGGCGACGGGACCGCCCGTTTCCTGCCCACCCGTCTACGTGCAAACCGATAGCCGGTACGTTGTTACGTTCTTTGTTGGTGTAGGTCCAATCAAAGTACAAGCCTACGCCGTTAAATCCCCAAGTAGTAGCGAGAAGCCAGTGCCGGAGAGCAGATGGTTGACTCGTAAGCCACTGGTCAAACAGCAGGACATCAAAGGCAAGACCACGCCCGTGGGACTTCGGATCTCCTTTACGCCAAGCCGAGGAAATAAGGATGGAGATGCCGTGCCACTGGCGCCAAGCTAGAAAAGACCGTAAAAAGCCTATGTCCATGCGATGGATGGTGCCGGGACCTTGTACTTCGAATTCGGAGATAGAAAAGTGATTGCCATAACTGTCGAGGAGGGCTAAGTAATCATTTCTGTTCATGTTAGTTTCCTCTTGTGGCTATGGTGAGAAGGAGAATGAGCGCAGCTGCTCCGGCTATTTTATAGCTGGTCGGTATTTCGCCGTTGATGTATTTTTTGGCTTCGCTGATAAGATCTTTCTGGGTTTCAGGAGCCTTAGCTTCTCCGAGTCCCGCGCTGCAGCCGCAATCGGGCTGGGTGACAGTTGCCCCGCCCGAAAGTCCATTGCCGGCGCATCCACAGGGGTGTTCGTTTACAAAAGAGGTTTCCATAGTATTTCACCTGAATGTTTGAGTTATTAAAAGAGGATTTTCCAAAGAAGCAGGCTGCCTGCAATTCCACCACCAGCCAAAGCCACATGGGTTTTGTTTACCTGCATGCCGCCAATGCTAAAAGTGCCCGCTAGGATATCCTTGTGGGAATTAGGCTGCTGCTTGCTGACAGATTTGTTTGTGTTTTTAGGTTTAGAGGTCGGCTTCGACTGCTTAGTAGTGGGTTTCTTAACTGTGTTGAAATTTAGCTTGGGAGGAGCAGGTATTGGATTTTTGTCAATAACCGGCCGAGGTAAAAGAACAGGCTTTGGTTTTGGGATAGGTCGTGGCCGTATTCGTGGTTTAATTTCCCGGCCTCGATTGCGCGGCATAGGTTCATCCAGGACCGGGCGAAGCATAGTTGGTCGCGTCGGCATTCGTCCCAATCCTTGGGCTTCATCGAGTTCTTCGTAGAGGTAACGTGATTCAGTGTTCATGGGCGTTGGGTGGTCATATAGTTATAAGTTGCAAAGGCTATAGCGGCCATAGGAAGGACGTATATGGACAAGCTAGTTGCTGTGGAGAGACCGATGAGCTGGCCGATGAGCTGTTTACGCCCCAGCACATCTTGGCTGTAATCCCGGCCGGTAGTAACGGAATCTGGTGGTAAGCCCGCGTAAATAGCAGTTTGTACTCTGTTTGGGCCGGCGTTATAGGCGGCAACGGCTTGGGCAGTATTTCCGTTGAACTGCCTGAGCAGTTTGGCCAGATACTCAGTGCCATAATCAATATTGGCTTGGTGGTCAAAGGGGCTGTGATTCTCGGTAAACCCGGGATGATATCGCCGGTCAATCTGCATGATTCCGATGCCATTGCCCCAGTCTCCAGTGCCATCAGCTGACAGGGCCAGTCCCATGCGACTCTCTCGGGAAGCCACAGCCAGTAGCAGTGCCAGGGGCACGCCGTATCGCCTGGAGGCATCAGCGAAATATCCCATGAGGCCACGAATCCGGACGTAGGTAAGCTCGGCCGATATCGAAAAAGAACTGGTCATTACACCACCATCTTAATCTTGTAGTTAACCTTGCGCATTTGTCCGGCCATGATGGTAAACTGATCGGCAGGGGCTAGGGCTTTACGAGCAACTAACTTGGGTACCCACTCATCATAATCGTCTCCACGGTTGGCGTAAATACCTACCTCCTTTATGGTGATGTCGGTAGTGCCCCTGTTTTCAAACACACGCGCCAGGTTGAAGTGCGCTTCATTATTGACCTCATCAATGGTTACCTGGTCATCGATGAGCATGCCGTGATGGATGAGCTCCCCGTCTCCGCTGCCATGGGTAATACCTCCGAGGTTATAAGGAGTCTCTTGCGTGGCATCGGGAGAAAGGTCAGCGTCTGTCATAGAGACAAATTTGTTGCTTTGGCCCAGCCGGAGTCCCAGGTGCCACCCTTTATTGACTTCCGAAGCCCGGCGCTCTAGGGAGGTCATTGAGGTTCCACCCCCACCGATACACATCAGGTCCCGCCAGTTGGTATTGGTGTTTTCGACCGCTTGTTTTCGTAGTGCTCCCACAAATTCAGCGGTGAACCCCCCGTTGGAACCATTGAGGTCGGTATCTTGGTTGAAGTTTTCAAGCTCAAACCGGCACTCGTAGTCCAAGGTCAGCGTTTTGCCATTCGGCAGATTCAGGGCTGCCGGCAGCACATCGCGGGCATAGAGGGTGGCAATGGTGTTGATTTCATGGCGGTTGACATTGATGTGCGTCATCAGCCCCATTTCTGTGATAGCTAGGTCACCCCCGGATCCATTTGTAAACGGGGCCGACACGGTAAAGACGCTTTTCTGCTGGTCGGTAACCACGCCGGAAACCGATCGTGCCCCACGAGTCAGTAGTGCGTCAATGGGATTATGAAGGCCCACATCAGAGATGCTTACCGGGCGGCCGCCTTGCCCGATGGTCGGTAAGATAACGCGAAAAGGTGGGCAGTAGCTTTCGGTGGTCGTAATAGGGTGATAGTGTTTGGCAATGACTTTCGCCTGGTCTGGGGCGTACGTCGCCGGATCAAAATTCGTAGGTGCGTCTTTGAGGCGTATGTAGTAGTCGCCATGGGTGCTTTCAACTTCCCAGGTGCCGTTGATCTGTGGGACCGAGCTGCACCCCCAGATGTGTACCCACACCGGCTCCTCGCCGTTGGGATTGACCCCATGCATGCCGCTGAATATATATTGCAAGTAGTACTGACTGTAGATTTCCAGGGCCCCATCAACGATTTGCATAGACGTTATTTTCCCGTCCTGCACGTAATCGTCCCCGGGGCTAATCAGGCGATTGGTTTTGCCGCCGTGCATCATCCCGTGGACGTCGCGCAGGAGGTTGCCCACGAACGACTCGCAGTGCATCCGAAACAGGTGCTCCCCGTCGATGCTCACGTTGCAAAACAGGTCCATCCCTGATTTCGGGGTGCCAATGGAAAGGGTTTGATTGATGGTATTCATAGGGTCAGCTAATAATGGTAATAGGGTTGGTGGTGGCATTGCTGCTGGTGGCTCCCGTCAGCTCCGACAGGTTTGCATTCGTTGTTAATCCACTTGTAATAGATTGCGAGGTCGCTTCCGGCTGGTGGTCTGCACGTATATTCGTCGCTGGGGCGCAGGCCAGATACCCTTCTTGCCCATCAATAGGTTGCAGCTCCAAGATGACCTGGCCGATCGGAGACTGGGTAGTCCGCTGGACATCATCAGGCGTAATGACCGAATAAATACGAGATTGGCCGACCTGCCCACCTGCGGTCTTGGATCGAACCCGGAAGTAATGGCGGGCATCCAGGTAGGTGATGGGGAAATAGAGCGTGTGATAACGGACCATCTCCCCGGGCTCGCGGTGATATTCAGGGGTGGTTGCCAGATTCTCGGGATCTAGGCCCCAATCCATCTGGGATGAGGCTTTTTTGCCGGTGGCCCAAGATACCTGGATAGAGCCGTCGACCAGCATGCCGCTGACGACCCGCATTTTAAATCCTTCGGAAAACTCTTTGCCGGTAATTTCGCTCATGCTAGGTGGTCCAGAAGATTTCGGTTACGAGAGCTTTCGAGGTTTCCAGGGCTCCGCTAGTCTCATCCCACAGGCCCATCATGCCGCCTTTGTACAGCTCCTTGAACTGGCGCTCGTCCATGTGCAGGGTTTCCCCGGGCTTCAGCCGAAATGTATAGTACATGTCGTCGATACGATTTTCGTCCAGGGCGACCATAAACTCACCATCGCTGCTATTTTGGATGATGACGCCCAGACGCATGGGGTTACCATTTACGAGTTTGACAGGACTTGCCCCCTGCTTGAGGACCGGGGAAATAGAGGTCCCAATACGTCCGGCGGGTCCGATCCCGATGGAAGGTGCATTTACCTTGAGTTGATCCAGTAGACTATCCATTTTTTGGGTGAGCTCGCAAAGCGACTGGATGAGGTTGTTCCACATTGGTTATACCTCCAGCGGGTTGGCATCGGACTTCTGCACCACGTAGGACTCGCACAAGAAACTTACGCTAGCCTGCTGCGCTCCTTTGTTTGAAGCGTACACCTGAAACGGCATGTTGGAGCCAATGATAAAGGGGACATTGGCATAGAACTGGCCGAACTCGTCGTTAATCTGCTCCAGGAAGACCTCGTTGCGGATAGTTGTATTATAGACTTTCAGGCTGGCAGTGATATCGCCCGGTCGGTCGCTGCTCATCGCCAGGCGTCGGGCTTCTACATCGATGCTTTTGGCTTTGACGCCCATATCGATATTGACTGCGCCCGGGGCCAACGCGGCTTGCCCGTAGAGAAAGCGGGGTTGGGGCATCGGACTGCCAATGTCGGAGTAGATGTTTATCAGTTTGGTAAGGCTATAATGATCGTAGCCTACCAGCTGGATGTTGACCGTCTGAGCTACGTTGTGGGTATTGGTCAGCTCGAAGACCAGGCTGTTACTTTTTTGGATGATAAATGGGGCCAGTAGGCCATCAATCTGTTGGAATAGCCGGTGTACCACGGAAAGCTGTAGGTCTCGAAACAGGTATAGGTCTTCATTAAGCCTTGCGGAGACGAATACCTTATTCATGTCTAAGGCGAAGGGCAGTATCTTTCGGACGCCGAAACTTTCCCCGCCCATGCCATTCATCATCATGTGCCGGGTGCCCCCGGCTGGGATTTCAACAGCTTTGGCCGGATTAAAAGGCGTAGACTCGGTAGGTGGAATAAAATTCTTTACAATTTTCATTTATGGTCAGCTAGGAGTTAGGGCAATAAAAAAGCCGGCAACGACCCGATGGCCGCTGCCGGTAGACGGATTATTTTTCGGGCTTCATTTCAGCCACGACAATGCTGGCGCGCAGGTACAGCAGTCCTTGGCCGGACGTTGTCCAGTTCTCGTCACTCGGGAACACTGAGGAATCCTCGAAGTGAACTGACAGCGACAAGGTTTGATTGACCGCCAGATCGAAGGGATCGGCCAGGCGATACTCGTCCGCTGAACGAAGGGCAGCGATGCGTTTGAAGACCACCGGGGCATCTACGGTATTCGCCGTGCCGGCTACCAACTGCACGTCCGTGCCGGAGAAGTTAGAATGCTTGGAGATGGGCACGCGCAAGAACTCCTTGTTGTCATTATCGGCCTGCAAAATGACACCAGCATCCTTCAGCGAGTTGACGATCCCGCGGGCATCAATGCCGTTGCCCTCATCGTCCTCGATAAATTGCTTGGTCACCTCGAAGGAAAGCGCGAGGATGCGTCGCTTGAGTTCGCCCGGGAAGGGATTGCCCACGTAATTGTTGCGGGTGATTTTCCGCGTGGAGTTGGGCGGAAAGAAGTTAACGACAGCGCCGTTTTGGGTAACTTGCTGGGTATCAAAATAAGTTTTGATGCGCGCGCTGGCGGGGACAATAGCTTTTTTAGAAATTTGGTTACTCATAGTTCGTTGTTAGTTAAAAGGGTTGTAAGTGGGGCCGTTGTGGCCTACTGCTTGTTCCCGCAGGCAGTCCCTAGTCAGCAAGAGCTATGAGAAAAATGGAATGCCGATTACACCTCCACGGTATCTTCAAATACGGTTTCGATTTGAGAGACGTGGCCGGTTTCCACGGGAAGTTGCACTGGTGGCGCTGGTTGTGGCGCTACGTTCTCTTCATCCCACAGGTATTCGCTGCCTTCCATCAGGCCCTGGGAGGGAGTCCAGTCGGGCATGACGAACTTGATCAGTTCCATCACACCTTGCACGCCGAGCCCCATGGCCAGACCGCGAAGGTGTTTGTTTTTTGTGAACATGGTAAAGGCCATGCCGAGAGTGAGCGGGAGGCCAACACGGGCCGCTTGTTGGACGGTAGCCGAGCTTCCGCCAAGGATAGCGGGTACGGCCAGCCCATTAAGCTGCGCACCAATTGCCTGGCCGCCCACAATATATCCGGCAGTGATAAGCTGCTGCTTAAATTCGCTGACAGCTTTTTCGGTTGTTAGTTGTTTTGCCATAGTTGCAGGTTTTGGGGTTGTTGGGTTTTCGATTACATCCAAGTGAGTTGGATTTTTTGCAAATATTCGTTGGGTCATAAGTTGGTTCGATAAGGGTTAATTAAGGATGCCGCGTCCGTCAATATTCAGGTTCGTAATGATGTATACGTCACCATATTGGAAGACAGGACGTTTGCCGTCGTCGAAATAATGATAATAATGGTGGTCGTCTCCTTTCTGGTCGCCGGAGTAGATCACCTTGTCGCTGCTGTACATGATGCGCTCGGCGTGACCGATGGAAACCAGCTCGGCCTCGGCCGGTGGAAACAGTTCGTAGTCGTAGCTGTCGGCCGGGAAATGGTGAAACTCCTGGTACATCTGTTCGGCATCTCCGTTGTCAAAGGCTCCTTTTAAGAGTTTCATGCGCTGGGTCGGGAAGGCAAACAGCGTGGTGCCCTCGGCGTCGATAATCATGGCTAGATCCTCATCCTCCGAGACAATGCGCTGCATAAATCCTTTGGTGTCAATAAACTCCAGTTCACCAACGGAGCCCGCGTACACCAGTGGGTCACCAAATAAGGTTTTCAAAGGCATGGGGAGAGATTTCGTTGTCTGTTTACCAGACCGATTCGGGCGTATTTTTTCGTCCGGTGAACTATCGCGATAAATACCAACCTCACGCACCCGAACAGTTCCTGTTACGCCATAAGTGGGCGCAATGCGGTTGAGTTCTTCGTACAATTCAGACCGGTTAGAAAATTTGGTTTTGACCAACTCGTTGACCACATCTTGGAGCCGGGTGACCGTGTCCTGGTTGGTGGTGAGATCAGACTGGGCTTGCTCCAATTCTTTTTGGGTTTGCTGGTGGGTAGCCTCCAGTTCTCGCAAGGTTTTCTCCGAGCGTTTTAGTTCGGAGGTAATTTGCTGAATGCGGGCTGGGGCGGACTGTTGCCATCCTCGTTCCAAGGCCAGGAAGAGCTCGGCTAGTTTCTGTTTAATGATCGGCAGCCACCGCTCGGTGTTATACATGCCGAGCCGTTGCTTGATCTGGTCGTAGGTAACCTCGGTGCCGTCCGGACCCGTATTCTGTTTTTCGGCCTCGATATCTACCTCGTAATGGGCGTAAAAGTCAGATTCGTCGGCGATGATATTCCCTTTGTTTCCCGCCAGGCTTCGGCCCGATTGAACAGGCTCGTCCATGCTCCAGCCAAATTGCCCATTCAGCTGGTCACCCGCCATCTGTTTGATGGAGCTCCACTTAATCTTGTTGTAGAAACTTCGGTTTGGAGCATTCGGGTCGGGAATGAGGTTAAACAGCACCCGCCCGTTGGCGTTATTTTTCGGGACTTCCAGGGTAAGCTCGTGGCGGAACCGGGGAATGCGTTTGCCGTCTGAAGACAGGTTGTTTTCAATGGTGCCAATCTCCCCGCTGTAATCCAGCCAGCCAATGCGAATGAGTCCTTGTTCCAAGGCCTCGGCCCCTGAGGCGGGCAATTCTGAATCAATAAGGGATTGCTCTCGGGTAATAGCGGACTCCATACGTTCGGAGCGTTTGGTTACGTCCCCGCTTGCTTGCGCTAGAGATGACTCCAGGCGTTGGGTTTCGCTGAGCAGCGAATCAATACGGGCCTTCAGGACCTTCGTTTGGGCTTTGGATTGGAAGAATTCTTTAACTCGGGGGTCGGAGTTGGTGGCGGCCACCATCTGCTCGTATTCCAGGGACTCTCCCTCGGAGTCAGCGGAGGTTTCCCGTCCGTTGCCGAAGAAGAGCTCATCAATCCAGCTTTGCTTCTTGCTGACTAGCTCCAGGCGGTATTGATCAAAGGAATCCTTCATCAGGTAAAAGTGGATGTTTACTTTCGGGTGCTGGTTCCCCTGCCGGAGCCCGCGCCCGTTGCGCTGCTGGATCTGCGAGGGCGTATAGGGCACGTCCATGTGATGCAGGTCGGTGGTCCATTTTTGCAGGTTCATGCCTTCGGCAATCGATTGATTGCCGATCAGCACGCGGTACTTGCCAACGTTAAAATCGTCCTGCACCTCTTTTTTGAGGGCTTCTTTATCATCGGAGGAGGAGACAAAATAGTCTTCTCCCTTAGAATTAGTACCAATAATCGACCCGTTAATAATGGCGATTTCTTTGGCCGGAATACCTGCTTTTGCCAATTCTTGCTTAATAAGCTGGTGGTAGCTTCCGCCTTTTTGGCCTTCTACGGAGATCCAGTCGCAGAAAATGATTTGGTTGCGGAATACGGGAGCATCTGGATTTTCTCGGGTCTCATACAGGGCCTCTACGATCATCACTGCTCGGTCGAAGGTTTCTTTCACGGCATCCGAGCCGTCAGATAGTTTTTCGCGCTGCTTCTCGATTTTATTCAATAGGAACTGCTTGCCTACTGGAACCTCATGCAGGTCGCCTTCGGTGGCTTCAATCTCTTGGGCAATTTCCTCAAAGTGACCCAGAGCTTTTAGCTCCTTAATAAGATTGTGGCGTGACTGATCCGCGTATGGGTTCGGATTTTCTCTGGCAGTGAGTGTTTTTGAGAAGAAATCTCCATAGATGTTATCCGGTACATGGCTTGGAGCAGGGTTTTCGCGGTAAGTGTAACTTTCGGCGACGTTTTGGGTCAGTGCTCCGAGCTTCAGAAACTTGCCATCTACGCCCGCGAAGCTGTGGTCATAGACGCGGAGGTCCGTGGTAATTTTGCTGCCATCGCCGGTAATGACCAAGAAATTGTCTTTGGTCTGGCATCCGCGCTGGCGCATGCAGTCCAAGATGTTATCGGCCCGGAGGATGATATCATCGAATAACAATTTGTGAATTTCGCTGGGCTCAATAACCTGCTGTTTGGTTTCGGCCTCGGGGCGCTTGAACTTTGGCTTTAACACTTTAGTTTGGCCCTGTTCATCTTTTACGAGGTTACCACTATCATCTTTGAGCAGGTCCGGAAACTTATCGTAGAATCCCACTAGCTGGTCATAGCTTTTGATGTCCATAACCTCGTCGATAATCGCCCGCATTTCTGGGAGGTTATAGTATCCGGCCACTACGCGCTCGGTTCGGTATTCGCCATTGGTCTTTTTGACGATCTTTTCTTCCTCGCGGACAAACTGATTGATAAAGTTGTCCAGGTTGGCAATCTGGTATTTCTCCAACAGATCCGGGGCGCAGAGGTTGAGCATGTGCCATACTTCTACCGGGGAATTCACGACCGGCGTAGCGGTCAGTACAAAGACATTTTTAAAACCTACTTTTGAAAACAGCCACTTGGTTTTCTGGAGGGCGTCCTCGGCTCTCTGGGAGGGTTTATTCGCGGCAATGCCGAGCTTGGCCGCTTTGGCGCTCCCCAGCGCGTTTTTGTAGAAGTGGGCTTCGTCAAAGAACAGGGCGTCCACGCCGAGCTCGTCAAAAAAGATATCGGTATCTAATCGTTTAGCACTGGCTACGTTGCGGAGCTTGGCCTCCCACTCTTCTTTCATCTTCTCCAGGCGCGTGACCATCGACTTTTTGGCCGTGGAGCTGAGGGCATCATCTTCTTCGATGAGCGCGTCAAAGTTTTCGATCATTTGATCAAAATATTCCACACGCTCGGAATACATCTGCTGCTGGACCGCTGGGGACAATGGCAGGCTCTTGAAGGCATGGTCGGCGATGAAAATGGCATCCCAGTTGTAAAGCTGAGCCATGGTGAGCTCCTTGTGGCGCTCGGAGCCCGTCATTTTCATATTGAGGATCTTGGCCTCCGGGAACAGCATCGCGTATTCCTCGACCCACTTTTCCTGGACTTTCCCGGGCACGACGAACATGGGCTTGTTGCAGGCTCCTTGCTGGGCCAGCACCTGCGAGGTAATAATAGAGGAGAGCGTTTTCCCGGCGCCGACGTCGTGGCAGTTGGCTCCGCGCCCGTTCCAAACCAGCTTTTCGGCGACCGCACGGTTGTGTTTGTACACCGCAAAATCTTTGACGCCATAGAAGGTGTCGGACATGCCCCGAACCCGGAGGGTGGCCCCGTCGAATTGGGGATTGATGTGGGCATTATATTCGTGGTTATAGGCCTCTTCGATCAGCTCGCGAATCTCCGTGGAGGCTTTGGTACGTACCCATTGGTTGAACTTTTGGGGCACGCGCGTGAGCATCTGATCGTTATGGGTCCGTTGTTTGGCGCGGGAACGCTCGATCAAAGCTGTAAGGCCTTTTTCTTCGGCTCGTTTGAGCGTCATATTCGGGAGCACGTTGTCGTCCTCATCGTAGAAGACCAGCGGGAAACTAGAATCCTGAATGTAATTATTGATGATCTTGCTGAACGGCGTCTCGCCCCAACCCTGGTTCCAGTCATCGGCCGTTTCTTCTCCATTTTTAATATACCGCCCGCCTTTGCGGAGTTTCATATAGAAGCGGTTACCGAGCTCGGCTTTGTCTTTGACGAGTCCGATATGTACGTCCCTGTAGCCCAGCTCATCTTTTATCCACTGGGTAAGGACTTTCGTTGGCAGGTAGGTGAAAATGTGGCGCGGATCGACGGTAATGCTGTAGGCATCAATCCACTCGGGGAGCACTGCTTTCAGGGCCTCGGTATTTTTCTCCAGCTGGTTGTCTTCGGCTATTTCCAGTTTGTGGCGGACATTACCGGCCAGGTATTGATAACGAAACTCGTAATTATTGGTCTCGGGATTATAGAAGAATTCCGGGTGCTGCTTAATAGCTTGGAGAAGTTCGGTTCGACTGGCGGTTCCGCCCTTATAGGTGGACCCGTAGAAATCAAGCGAGAGCTCTTCACCAATGGAGCGGCCATACATGGCAATTTCGGCCAGGTCATCGGAGTCGGAGACCGCAGGCACGTAATTGCGGTTAAATAGGGAATCCGCATCAATGATATCGGCATATACGAGCTGGCCGCTAATAGGATCGCGCTTCACAAAGGTCGTAAGCTTATACAACCGGTTATCATAGCGGAATATCTGGCGGATATCCTCGTCTTCGTCTGGAATGCCGTAGGCATTGATGTGGCTTTCGAGCAGCTCCTTAAACTCTTGGCGGAACGGCTCTTTCTGCTCGTTGTCTTGGGCCAGTGCCGTTACAAAATCATCATAGGTATCGAGCATTTGGCAGGCCGAACTTATCTTGGCTCGAAGCCCTTCGCCCGCTTTATCCGATCCACCAACGGTAATAGGTTTGAAGTAGTGGCGCTGTTTTTCGTAGAATTTCTCCCCGTGCCAGACAATATTCCCGGCGTGGTAATCGCGGGTCGTCTCCAGTCGCACGCCCTCATCAGGGATCCGGTAGAACGGCATCTGTTCTGGAAGTGGGTACGGGAAGCGAAGATCATCTCCAAGTACTTTACTTGTCAAAGCCTCATCAACCTGACCTTTTACGCCCATGCGAGTGAGAAATTGCATGTCGTGACCTTGAATATGCTCACCTAATACCTGTTGGGGGTATTTCTGGTAATACGGGTTATAATAGGCCCCGTAGGATTCGCCTTTGTGTTCAGTGATACTGACAGACAGTTCCTCATAGGCAAACAGCTGGTTTAATTCACTGCTTACGTCAGGATGAGTTTCGCCGTCAACATCGGGATATTTCTGAAATAAGATCAGATCCGTCGTAACCAGCGTATCGGCATTGTCTTTGAATGCCGTGGACGGGAGCCGGTAAGCGCCCACAAACCGGGCGCGCTGGACCATCGCCTGGCGGATGGCCGGATCCTTTTTGTCCATGGTACCGACCGAAGTAATTACTGCCAAAAACCCGCCGGGCTGCAAGGCGTCCAAAGACTTCAAGATAAAATAGTCATGGATGCGGGGATTCAGGGACGCCAGCGGATCACGCTGGGTGTGAATTTTGATATCGCCAAAGGGGACATTGCCTATGGCTCCGGTCAGGTTGTATAGCGACAGGTCGGTCTGGGCAAAGTTTTCGTGCCGGACCAGCTGGCTCGGGTATAACAGCTCCGCAATGCGAGAGCTCACTGCAGACCGCTCAACCATCAGCATGCGATAGGCATCACGGTTGGGAAGGAAGCCTGCAAAATTACCTACGCCTGCTCCGGGTTCTAAAATGTTGCCACCATCCACGCCCATGGCTCCAAGTTTGTCCCAGATGAGTTTAACCAACGGGTAGGAGGTGTAATGCTCATTGAGCAGCCCCCGCTCGGTTCCGGTTGCGTCTTCGCCATATCCGAGCCCACCGGCGCCGGTGTATTGTCGGAGTAGATCCAGGTCCGATTCGGTAATCGCGCGGTCCTCTTTTTCCAAGACGGCCAGTGCCGCCTCGTTGGCTTTCCGGCGTTCGGATTTCGAGAGTTTAATGGGGGCAAAGTTTTTCAGCTGGATGCCGGAAAAACGGCTTCTATATTCGGCCTCTCCCGCGCGATCTTCGGAAGGTTGGTATGATGGATCGTCTTCTTTTTCAGGTTTTTTTGCTTCCTGTTGGGCTGCCGAGAAAATCTGGTTAAAATCGACGCCGATGACTTGCCCGTGATCTCGAAACAATTCCAATGCCTGCTCGCGGTGCTCTGTGGGAAACTTATCAAGCGAAAAGGCGAGGGCCAGTTTCTTTATGGTTTCGGTGAAGGAGTCTTGAAGTTGCTGTAGCTGGCTCGAAGGATTTTCGCGGTTTGTCAATTCGCTGGTTAGTTTTTCTGGATTTCCAAGGAGGGAGTCGATAGAACTGGCTGCCTGCTCATCACCTTGATCAGCTTGCCAGGCCAGGTCGGTGAGCTGGTTCATTCGTTGGGTATTGAGTCTGCCATTTTTGTACGGCGTGTGGGCGGCACTGGCTATTTGTGCCATACGCTGGGTCTTTACCTGAATCTCGACCGGAATATCTCCGGCTTCCCCAGCCATCACGATGAAGTGATGCGCCCGATAGCCACCGACGGGTTTGGCGTATTTGTCTTCATGTTCAAATACTTCTCCGATTGTTCCTGATGCAATTTGTTTTACCACCTGATCCAGATCCTTTTGACCAGACAGCACGATCATGCATCCGGCCATATCCGTCAGCCCCTGAGTATAGAGTTCACCAGAATTAGCCTGCTTGATATTTCCTTTAATACGCTTTCGACGTAATTTATTGATGACCGAATAGGGAGATTTTACTCGGCCCTTTACGGTGGCTTCCGGTTGTAGGTCTTTGAGCTTGCTGGTTACCTCGTCCAAAGCCTGTTGGTAGTCTCCTCGCAATTCGATCAGCTGTTTGATTTCGTCGGTAAGCTTGGTCTCTTCGACAGTTTCGGTGTCGCCAGCCAGTTGTGGGTTGGGATCGTCAGCATTGGGGATTCCGTCCCCATCAAAATCGCCAAAAATGCCAGGATAATCGGCGGTCGTGATTTCTTTAAAAGGGGTAACAGTCGGATTGTCTCGCATGGGGTTAGCCTAATACTTTGGTTAGGAAGGCGTCCAGCTTAGCCTGACTTTCTTTGGCCGCTTCAATGTCTACTTGCTGCTGGGGTTTTTCGTCAGATGAAATATTCTTCGTCGTCGGTTGTTCTTTCGACGACGTTTTTTCTTGTTTGGTAGAAGTGGGCTTGGGTTTAGCAGCCGGTTTCTTCTTGGTCTTTGTTATAGGTGAGTCAGGTGCAGTAGACTTGGTTTCCTTTTTGCCAAACGCGCGTTCCTGGCGCTTATACTCTTTAGCGCCCAGCACGACCTTTGCGTGGTCCTGCTTGTAAATTCGGATCTCCAGATCTCCATACTTGCTGACCAGTTTTTTCCAGCACGCTTTGAGTCCGCCCCCTTTGCCTTCTGTGCAGGCTTGGTACTCCAGGTGCCCGTCCAGCAGTAGATCCATGATGTACCGCTTCTTGGGATAGTCGGCTGTGTATCGGATAGAGAGGTGGGCGTTTTCAGATTCCCCGGAATGCTTGGGCGCGTAGCACGGCATCTTGCTGCCGAACATGGAGTTGATGCGCTTCCAGGATCGAATTTTGTGAAGGGTGTCTAATTCTTTGAGGGTAATCTTAAAAGGGGTATCCACCGGATTCTCGCGGGTGTCCGGGTTGTTTTCTTCTTTGGTAGTAGATTTTTCTGGTGCCACCTCGCGGTCTTGGGCCGTAAAGGGTACGGCGATAGCGGTCAGTTCGCGGTACCGGTTTTTCTCGGTTTCGGCACCGCCTTCTTTGGTGACTTTGATCTCAATATCACACTCATGGGCAATACTGGTGTTGCCTTTGTACTGCCCGTCCTTGGTGGCATGGGAGACCATGACGAACATGATCCCGTTTTCGCGGCACCATTGGGCTAGCTCGACCGTTTCCTTCGCGTTGGCATCAATCACCGAAATGGAATCCAGAATGCAGGCGAAGGACCGGTTCTTGAGCAGAATCTCTTTGAGGCCCTGAATGGATTTCCATTTGGTAAAATTCAGGTTCTGGTGGGTGGCTCCGAGTCGCTTGACGCGGTCGACCAGGGTTTTCCCAAAATGCTCTTCGGCGGGGATATATTCGATACGGCCATGTTCGGCTAAGGCGTCGGCCAGTCCCAGGCTCATCGTGGATTTCCCGGCGCCTTTTTCGCCCCAGATAAAAATGACGGCATTCTTCTCGGGTTCGCCGAGCAGTCGCCCGTAGGGTTGTGCTACTCGAATGCCTTTGATATTCAGTTTTGCAAGCTGCTGGGCAGTTATGGATTCCATATTAATCTCGTTTCGTTCGTTTGATTGCGATTCCAATTCCAATAATGGTGATGGTCCCTATTACAAGGAGGGCTGGTTTGGGTAAGGCCCCTTTTGTTGGCACTTGTAGGGATTGCTGGGTAATGCCGAGCCTTTTGAGTAATATTTCATCAGCTGTTCCACTCGGTGGTAGTCCCAATTTTTGTTGGGCTTGCTTGACGGCTGCCTGTGTTTCGGGGCCAAAGATGCCATCAACGCCATATTTGGGAAGCCCGATACCTAGGGCTTTCAGTGCTGATTGCAGGTGCATGACCTGCGGACCTTTATCGCCTATGCTAAGAGTCATGTTGAAGATTGTTTTCTGTTATATAGGGAGAGGCCGGCCACACCAATGGCAATACCGGCCGAGAGAATGCCCGCATGTTTGATCATAGACACAGTTTTGCTTTTAGCGACTGAATCCTCTAAGCCGATCATATCACTGACTGCCTGCAGATCTAGGTGTTCGAAGTACTGGTTGATGACATCTGCGTTTCGCTTGAATACCTGCTGGAAGGAGCGCCTGTCTTTGGTCAGATCAGCCAGGACAAGGGCCGTAGTAGCAGCTTGTCCTTTTCGACCGCTCAGGGCACGGTCGGCCAAGCCAATTGCTTTTTTAAAAGCGTTTCGACTGGTTTGGCGCAGGTAACTGCTGAGATCGCCCATTCCATCATCAACGATCTGGTAGTCTCGGCCTTCGATTAATTCATGCATTAGATTTCTCCTCCTGTTTTTTGTTGCGCCCGGCCAACTGCTTTACGCTGTCTCGAAGTCCGGGCAAGAGGGGAGCCAGGAAGTACGCGCCCGCGCCAATACCAATCAGCCATAAGGCTTTGGTGAGCGTATTATTGACGCCACTAAATGCACTCTGGGGGTCGGGTAAGTTGATTTCATACCAAGACTCGGTAGGTTCGGCGTATACTCCGCTTTGTTGACCTTCCTCGATATCTAAATCAAGGGTCATCACGGTCGAGGAGGCCAGTGGCTTAGCCTGTGAAATATTTGGCTCGGTGACATTGCTGTAGTGAAGTTCAAATATGACGGGATGATTTCGGTCGGGCCGGAACGAACGCCCGAAAACCAGGCGGGCCTGACCGCGACAACCGTCCCACATGCTGGTAACAATACGGGATATCGCTAAGACCGATCGGTTTTGAGGATCCAGGGCTACGACTACCACATCCGGGCAAACGACAAAAAGAAACGAGTTCCAAAAGGTGCGATAGATATCGACCTCCACATCTACTGAAAAGGGCACCCCGGATTTCGGCAGCCCGCGCTCGGGGTGACGCCCGATGATGCGAAGTTCTCCGGCTTCTGAGCTTATGATATTGCCCGATATACTCGCCGAGCTTAACCCATGGTCACTATAGTTAGAATGGCTCATCGGTTACCTCCTTCGAGTTATGATTCGCAGCGCCAGGTATCCACCGGCGATCCATCCCAGCGTAGCTTTGTTTCGATCAAACCAAGCGCGAATTCCTTTGGTGGGATCATCTTCGGCCAGCTGCTCACATAGGGATTGTTTGGTTTCGCTAGTTATTTCTGCCCCCTTCGCTACTTCTTGCAGCTGTACGGTGGGTTGCAGGTAGACGGTTTCTTGCGAGGTCGTTGGATTGGGGTACCGCCCGTTGGGAATATGTCCGTCAATAAAGTGAGAAATCCCAATCGGATGATTTGTCTGGATAGCTTCGGTCATATTAGGACTTCTTTTTTAACAGGGTGTACGTGACAGCTCCACCAACGACGACAACGCCGCCAATAAGTAGGAGGGAGGTCATATTACCGCCTGACTTTTGGGCTTGCATCAGCGCCATCTGTTGCTCGGGCGTCAGGCCAGTGCCCCCAGATTGAGGTTTTCCGCCATTGATAACTCCATCCACAGTTACGGCGGTATCGGCCGCTGTGGTTAAAAAGCTGGACAGGTCATTGAGGATACTGCCAAACTTGGTTTTCTTTGAGGTGGTGGCCCCGGATCCCACGGGAGGGAGGAAACTGTTTGTGTAGTTAAACGGCTGGGTCGTTTGCAAAAAGTCTAACTGATCGTAGGAGCTGCTGTTCATAGGGATTGGGATATGCTTATTATTGGGATTTCAATTTTTTCTTTTTGGCGATAAACATGATAGCGGCTCCCAAAATGGCAACCCCGCCCACCGCTGCCCCTGCTATCATAGCTGTGGATGCCGTCTCTTGTTTGGCAGCTGTATCGGTGACGTTGTGCTGTAAGGCCGTCATGAGCTGCTGTTTTTCCTGTTCTATTTTCTTCTTTTCGGCTAGCTTGCGCTCGTGGGCTTTGCAGAGGGCTTGTGATTTTTCGCGCTTGCGCCGGCAGCTTTTAAGCTTTCCAAACATTTTGCCCTTGCAGCTTTGGTTGGCATACCGGCAGGGATCATCTTCTTCCCAGCCTTCCAATCCACCGCCAGGTAGCTGGCTGGATATGATCAATTGATCATTTTCGGGTTGTATAGCAACGGGTTGCAGATAAGAACTACTCATAAACAATTGTTAATGGTTGAAGGCCCAGTAGCTGATCCCGCCGAGCGCGGCAAGCCCGGCCGAGAGTCCGCCGTACAGGAGCCATTTTTTGTTTCGGGATTGTTGTTGGTTGGCCAGAAAGCTGTTGTCCAAACTTCCATATTTGTTCAAGTAATCAACGGCCGGTTGTCCATGCTCTTGGATAACCTGGGCGTACTGTTGCAAAATCGCGTTATCCTTTTGGGAAAATGAAATCACGTCCGAGCGAACTCCTCGGGCCATCAGGTAATCCCGCCATTGCCCGCGTTGGATGCGCTCATCTTTATCTTTGGCGCCAAACCATTTGGAAAACAGCGGTTTCATGGTGACGCCCATTTGCAGTGCTGACGAAGCAGCAGCGGTGAGGGTAACGGGATCAATGCCTAATCCATCCGGCATCCGGTTGGGCAGATGCTTGGACTTTTTGATCAGTCGCTCATCAAAGGTAAAACCGGGATATTTAGCGACGGTGGTATCAAAAGATTTCCACCCCTGTGGGGATCGGAAGACGGTATAAATATGATCATAGGTTCGCCCCGTTCGGCTCACAATGCGAAAGCCGGTTTGGATGCCCAGGCTTTGCAGCAGGGCCGCCGACAGGATCGCGTGGTCGTCGCAATCCCCGGCTTGTTGGCGAATGGTGACATCGGGGGATTGGATCCGCTCGATATTCCATGGGTCCCGCACGTAGTTGATATTTTTGGTTATCCACTTGTAAATGGCACCCGCAATTTGATCTACATTCCGCAGGTCAGGAAGACCGGTGGTAATATTCCTGGGAACCTTGCGGGTAATTTTTAGCGCTAGTCCGCGAATGTCCTCACGTCCGGTATATTTGGTAACCAGCTTTGAAGCCAGTTCCAGGACGCCTTCGATTCCCGGGTATTGCTTGCGCTGGGCAATAATAGAGGCGGCAGCATCTCCTTGGGGGGAGCCTGCTGCCGCCTTATTGCTCATCACTGAACCATGGGTCGTGACTGCGTTGCGGGAAGTTGGTATGGGATAGCTGCTACTCAATAGTTGTTGATATCGTTGATATGGGTATGATTACCGGCTGGATTTGACGAGCTTCTGCAGCTCAGCGATGACATCGGTGAGCAGTCGCCGGACCTGCGGGCTGACACTGGTGCTCGTAAAGCTTAGCAGTTGGTTGCAAGCGAAAGGGGCAGGGATATAGCAAAGCGTATTAGCGTGTTGCCCTAATCCATCCACAAGGGGATATATTGTTTTTGCAATGCGTTCGGCTCCTATATCCCTGCTTATCGCTTCCACAGAAAGTATCTTTGCCATCCGGACCCAATCGGCCATAGTGATGGGATTCCCGCCCTGTTGCATTAAGGCCAGCTGCGAGGTTATGCGCTTGGCATAGCAGGCGTATCCGCAAGGTTGATCCGCCAGGTATTCCAAGGCCATTTTCAAAAGCGTTAGTTGTCCGGGATTCATTGGGAGATCTTACAGGCTAATGGTTGGTTCGGCGTGGCCGTTGGTATGGGGCGGGTTAAACATGCCGTTTAGAGTGGCTGTGGTTTCAAAATCGTCGGATTCCTCTGAGTTGTCGTCGGAGGGAAGGTGCCGAGGAGTCTCCTCCCCGGCACCTTTGGGTTGGCTCGCCTCGTCGGTAGAGGGGCTATGGGGTTGTTGGGGTAGCGAGCCGGGAGTTGGTTGAAGTTGGCTTTTAAGAGATTCGGCCATGGCCTTAGCCTGCTCTTCGGTGATATCAGGGGCAGCAGGCGTGGGGTTCAATTGTTGATTTTGCCCGCCCTGACCGGCAAACAGTTGGGAGATCACGGTAAAAAACAACGGGGCATTTTCTTCCAGCATATCCAGCATGCGACTTCCGGCATCGCGGCCGCCGGCCCGCTGCTCCATTTCCATGCGGAATTTCAGCTTTTCCAGTTCGCCAAGCTCTTTTTCAAGGGCCTTGAGGTTACTTCGTTGAATTTCTTTGAGGCGGTCAATTTCGTTGCGGTGAGATTCCTTGAGGTCGCCTAGCTCTTTTTGGTGGGTCAGCAGTGTAGCTGTTTTGTCTTCGGAGAGTTGTCGCTTGAGGCCCATGATTTCATCAACGAGCTGTCGAATTTTGCGGTCGGCGTCATGCAGCTCACCTTCCAGGCGCAGGGCCCGTTGCTGGTAATAATTTTCTGGAGCGGTTCTGTTGGCGTCAGCAGGTGTTTGGGCCAAAGTATCGGGTTGCTCGTCAGGTGGGTCAATGCGAAAGCCAATTACAATATCTTTGTCAATGCCGGTGTGGAGAGAGTAGAGCCCCGGTTCCAGCTTGAATATGGCTTTTACCACATTAAAGGGCTGGCGAAAGTTGAATGGGAGCTCCTTTTCTACTTGCTGGAGTCCGTCGGTGGTGCCGGTGATGCGGCCAAAGATCGGCAATCCCTGCTCCAGCTCTTGCAGGCAGGTGGCGTAATCCCGCTCTTGGGTTTCGTCCGGCTTATTTTCCAGCGTTTCAGGCATCTGATTAGCGTTGGTTAGCGTAATGCAATAGCACCACTGTGATCAGTAACTGATGCTAACGTAACACTAATTCAAATCAGGAAAAATACCCCGGGATGGGCTGGAACGGGGTGCAATGGGCTGTTAACGAATGGGACGGATTGGGACAATTTGAAATATTGAATTATCTAGCCGTGTACATGTTTACAGAAAAAGGATTGTTTATATAGAATATTATATCACAATGTTATATCAATTAACTGTGACATAACATGATCAAATAATACAGATTTCGCACTTTGCACATTTACTTAAACACTAGTTTTTTAGAACATAAAAATTTATATAATCGCCTAGTTGATATAATTATAGGTTAGCTGTTTAAACTATTCTTCTTCCTTCAGTGAAAAAAGATCATCAACTGGAACCTGAAAAAACTTGGCTAATTTTAAAGCTAGCTCTACTGACGGGGTAAACTTTTCATTTTCAATGGAATGAATAGTTTGTCTGGCAACTCCAATTTCTTCAGCCAATTTTTTTTGGGTAATATTCAACTTTGCTCTTTCAACTCGTAGAGAATTTTTTACGCTGCCCATAACAGATCAAATAAAATTAAAAACCCAACAAGGAGAACTGTGACTAAGAACCAGAACTTGTTTTTATTATTTACAATCCAATCAGCACCGTAGTAATAAATGAAGTTGAATACCAATAGGTACACAGTAAGGAATACAAGTAGATCATCAAATATTACCCCACCACCTCCTCCTAATTCTCTGTAAAAGATTATACCAATAAAAAAGTAAGACAATACATAATGAACGTTGGCTCTTATCTGTCGAACTCTTTCGTCTTCGGAAGACTCTTGGCTTGAAATAGCAATTATTAATCCAGCTCCAAATAGAATTTTTGTTGCATGTAACCCAGTGAAAACTAAATTAGGTTCCACAAAATGATGAAAAAGGGCATAAATTATACAAATTAAAGAAAGCCCGAGACCAACATATTTAAATTTGTGTGAGAATAGATCTTTTTGTTGTAAGACATCAATTGACATAATAAGTAGCTTAGTTAGTCAAATTTTATAGACTAATTGTAATATATAGTTTACTTATAGTCAAATATACCTGTCTAAATAACTTAAACAGCTAACCCGCGCATTAAGCGGACACGCCTCGCCAGGTCTTTGCCCCTCTTGGTTTTAAAGCTCATCTTTCGTTAGTTGCTAATTCAACATTCATTTGCGTGCAGCTTATGCGCAATGTCGTTATACCACCAGCTTGGATCAGTAAAAAAATACTCAATTAAGATATTGGTCTTTCAACTATGTTTTAGACTCTCCATTCCTTGGAATTCGCATTGTGAACGTTGAGCCAACATTTAATGTACTATTGACCATAATTTCACCTTCCTGCAACTCAACTAAATGTTGACATAATTTGAGGCCGATTCCACTTCCTTTTTCATTTTTTGTGCCATAGGTGCTTGGATGCTCTGAACTAAAGAGCTTTTTATGTGTTTCTTCAGTCATTCCGGCCCCTTCGTCTTGTACGGATATCTCCCAAAAATCGCTGTTATATGAACAAGTGATTTCTATTTCATCACCAGGTGAAGAAAATTTGATTGCGTTACTAAGAAAGTTGCGAACAACCGTTTTAACCATTTGTTCATCAGCTTCCACAATAAAATCTTCTTCTTTACAATCATAGGTAAGGTTAATTTCCTTTTCCTCAGCAGTGGGTTCTAGTAATTCTAGAATATCGTTAATAGCCTTCTGAAGTGATATATCTTCGATAGCTAAATCAAAATCATCTGTTTGAAGCTGCGCCCAACGAGACAAATCATCAATCATCCCAGCCATTTGTGTAGCAGATTGATTAATGTAAGTGAGATATTCCTTTACTTCTGGATCTATGTCCATATTCTCAAGATCTGATGAGACAATATCAGAAAACCCAATAATACTGGACAACGGCGTTTTTAAATCATGGCCAAGTACCGAATAAATTTTATTGGTGGTAGTATTTAACTTTTCCAAAGCTTGATTACGTTCTCGGAGAGTTTCTTCCATCTCCTTCCGTTTTGTAAGATCTTTAAACACGCCATAAAGCTTATAAACATTGCCATTTTCATCCTGTTCTACTTTTCCAATGGCTCTTACCCACTTTGGGTTGTCTTTAGCAGTGATAATAGGTAACTCCATATCATATTCGATACCTTTATCTATAGCTTTTGATACAGCTTGCTTAATCTTATCGCGGGAATCAGGAGAATAATAGTTTATAGCCTCTTCAACATTTACCTCTTTACTTATCGGCAATTCATGGATCCGATATACCTCATCTGTCCAGTATAAATGATCATTATCAACATCATATTCCCAGCCTCCTACTTCAGCTAGTCTATTCGTTTCTTGTAGTAAGAGCTCCAGTTTTTTCCGATTCGTAATATCTCGGGATCCCGTACGCAACTTTTCAACCTCTCCGTTACCATTTGTTATAGGTTCCGTGGAGGTCTCAAACCAAATATATTTTCCATCTTTGCGTTTAATCCGATATTGTATGCTTCTAATTTTTTGATCTGCTTTAGCTGGATTATGAGATTCTTCTTCAACTTTTTGTAAATCATCCGGATGAAAAAGGGTGTATGGGTTTACTCCAATCAATTCTTCTGGTGTATATCCAAGGATATCTGTTACCGAAGGAGATACATACTCATAAGTTCCATCAGCATCATGTAGGCAAACCAAGTCTGCTGAATGTTCAGAAATGAGTCGGAATTTCTCTCTACTCTCGCGAAGCTTCATTTCCGCTTTTTCCTGCTCTAACATGGAGCTCAACCACTCTGCTAATAAACGAAGGGTATCTCTATCCGCTTTAGTAAAAGACTCTGTTTTAGGTTCTATGGAGGAGAAGTTAAGCGTCCCAAACCGATTTCCATTTGCAGATAGTGGAATACCTACATAAGACTCTAATTCAAACTGCTCATAGCAAGGATGGCCCTGATGCATAGATTCTGTCATGTGATCGATATCTACAACATCATCAGCATTGTAGGTAATATCACAGTAGGTGTTTTCTAGATCAAATTGCATCCCCTTTTCTAACTCACTGTCTTGTGGGTAAAAATATTCGATCGTATAAGTTCCTCCGGATATGCTACTAATAATTCCGACCTCAAGATCGAGGACTTGGGTCATCATTTTTAATGCTTTTTCGATTTTAGCTCCCAAATCCTCTTCATTTCCGGTCGTTATTTCAACAAGTAGTTGAAGTTGTTCTGTAAGTTTGTTGAGATCGTGTTCCCTCTTTTTCTGAGTAGTAAGATCCCGTGTAATTCCCATATAACCAATAGTCTTGCCCTCATCATCATTTACAACACTACCGATTGTTTCTGCAGGAAATACCGTGCTATCTTTACGTTTATAGTCTATTTCATAGATTACAGAATCAATATCAGAGGTGGGATTATATTTTGTTTGCCCTGTTTGCTTGAAATCCTCTTCTGAAGCATATAGCATTTTCGTTTTTTCACCGAGTACTTCCTGTTCACTAAATCCAAAAATTGTTTCGAAAGTACTATTCACCGAACGGATTTTTCGATCTTTATCGGCTATGATTACGGCATCCGGGATAGCGTTAAAAACCGATTGCAGAAATTTGAAGTCAATATCGCTCATCTAAAATTAAACTTTGAAGATAGATTAATATACCTGTAGGAATGAAACTGACTAATCTAAAATTAAAAGAAGACTTATTAAAATATCATAATAGATATTATGGTTAATATTTTTCTGTATATATGCTAAGCATAGTTACTGTATCACACTGTTCAGTTAAATATTTGTCTTTTCTATATTTATTTTAAAAAGGTTGGTGGTATAACCCGCGCATTTATTAGACTACCCTACCGAGTTGAGATGGGCCAAAAGGTCTCTCATATTTAACAATACCAGCACGGCGGGAGACAGGCTAGCCCGCGCATAAGGCCTAGAGCCTAACCCTTGAATTAGCCCTCCCGCCGGTGGTATTACCAAAACCTAAATAGCATTCCAGCCGGGATCGCTCCCAGGCTTATAATAGAGTCAGGTTCCGTAATACAATGCTGGTATTATCAGCATACCATTAATAAAATGAGCATTTGTTATGGATACTACAACCCCCACGTCCTATCACCATTTTCTGGGCATTGATGTCTCAAAAGATACCATCGACTGCTGGTTGCGACCCCGCGGGGAATACAGCCAATGGACGAATCGAGACGAAGGCTTTCAGCGCCTGCACCGGTGGCTAAACACCCACAATTGCCCCCAACAACACACTATTATCTGTATCGAAGATACCGGTATTTACAGCGACCGCCTGTTGGCCAGCCTTACCCGTCAGGGCTGGAGATGCGCCCTGCTTAAGACCACCGCTGCTAAGAAAGTAGCCCCGGAACACCATCGCAAAGATGATCGCTTCGATGCCCGCCTGCTGGCAGAGTATGGCGATCGCTATGCTGACCAGATCAGCCTGACGCCCCCGCCGAAAGAATCCGTCAAACAGCTTCAGCAGCTCTACGCCGAGCGCCAGCGGCTAATCAAGGCTCGAAATGCAACCCAGAATCGAAAACAGCAGGGGTCTCACGGGTTGGTAGATTCCGAGCTACTGGCCCAACAATGGCAACAGCAACTCCGGCTGTATAGCAAGCAAATTGATTCTCTGGAATCCCAAATACGTAATCTTATAAGTTGCCATTCCGAACTCAACCGATACGACCAGCTGTTGCGAAGTATTCCCGGCGTGGGTCAGGTTACCGCATGGCTCTGGCTGATCCTATTTTATGGAGAGCAACAATTGAATCATAAACAGATTGCCTCGCGCTTTGGATTTGCTCCGCATCGCTTCAGCTCAGGTTCTTCCGTACGAGGAAAAACCCGTTCTTCGGGACATGGAAACAGCCAGATGCGATCCTGCATGACCATGGTGGCTCGATCGGTAAGCCATCACCACGAACGGTTTGCCCGCTACAAACAACGAAAACTAGATGAGGGAAAGCCATGGCCGGTCGTTCGGAATAATCTGATCAATAAAATGATTAAAATAATCTGTGCCATCTGGAACAGTGGAGAATGCTATCGGAAAGATTATGAGTCTAGAATTGACCGACAGAAAAAAGTCGCTTAATACTTGAAAAAGTCATAGCATTCAAGGGGACGCACCTCGCCTGGTCTTGCCACTTTTTGGCTTTTTAGCTTCTCGTTCATTATTTATCAACTCAACATTTTTTCGTGCGCACCTTATGCGCAATGTCGTTAGGTATTTGCAATTTAAGTTCATCAATTGATATAAAATCATGGATTTAGAAGAGAAGAAAGTAAAATCTACTTCAAGAAATACAGCAGAAGTAGATCCTATCATAATTCGAGAGAAGAAAACTACAAGATTAGTTTTTAAACCGTTGATGGTCAAAAATAGCAAAAATCCTAAAGCTGCTATCAAAGGCCATTTTATCTATCAACGGAAAGGGAAAAATGACGACTGGGAAGATATTAATGAAATAAAACTCAATCACTTAAAGTCAGGGGAAGGAGTAAAACTAAGCCTAAAGTCAGGTGAACTACTCAAATTTCTAAAAGAAATTGGTCCCTTATATAAATTATTCTACAAAGAAGGTATTAACTATGGTGAGGTTAGTTACATCAAAGCTGAAACTGACTTACAAGATTTAAGTAAAGTCTCGGAAGAAGATTTTAAAAAGTTTCTTGACTTAAATAGTGCAGCTGGAGTAAATATATTTAACAAATTCCTCAACTGGGTTACTGAAGCAGATGACAAAGATCCTATAATCAAGAAATTACAAAAGCTTGAAGCAAAAGATTTAAACAAGCTCAACTCATTAGTAAATCTAAGCGTTTTAAAAAATTCACTCCAGCTCTGGAAAGAGAATAAACAAAATAGTGATGAAGAATTTTGGCAAAAATACTTCTTAGAACATCCATTTTTACTTAATGCGCTATTCAATTTCCCAGTACTAATTATTGATGAGAAAGCTTACGTAGGAGGTAAACAAGTAACCAATAAAAATGGCAACGTTGTCGACTTTCTTTATAAAAACAAGATGACGAAGAATGCCGTCCTTATTGAAATTAAAACACCAACTACTCCCCTGTTGGGCAAAGAATACAGGAATAACACTTATAATTTACATAAAGAATTATCAGGGTCAGTTGTTCAAATATTGAATTACAAACAGTCAATAATTGAAAATTCGCATGCTTTAAAGAGCAAATCATCTACTGATTTTGACCTTCTGCATCCCAAATGCTTAGTAATTACAGGGAATACAGAGCAATTGAATAAAGAAGAAATTAGATCATTCGAATTATTTCGTAATAACTTAAACGGGGTCGAAATAGTTACATACGATGAACTATTTCAAAAGGTAGAATCTCTTTTAAGTATCATGCAGTCTTGAGCAAATACCTAACCCGCCTTTAGATCCTAAATAGATACCAGCACGATGGTGAGACAAGGTGGTCTGGTCACATAACTCAGATCTTTTTTTAATCGCAAAATACCTTAAAGGTCTTTCCCAAGAATATTTATTCTAAGATTGGCTATACTTCAAAGTAGAAAAAGAGTGCAGGTATTTATGAATTAATTTTAAAAGCTATGGAATACGACAAAGAGAAAGTTGATGAGGTAGTACTTGCCTTGTTGTGGCTAACAACATTCAATGAAAAGTTTGGGACTCGGGCCTGGAAGGGACATAGCTGGGAGCACCTGGATCGGCTTCACGAGAAAGGATATATCGGCGATCCCAAAAACAAGAATAAATCAGTTGTAGTAACAGAAGAAGGGGAGAGCCGTTCAAAAGAGCTGTTCAATAAGTACTTTGGAATAGAAGATACGGAGTAAGTTGGATTGTGTAATTAATTGTACCTATCCAAGCTCCCAATCAATAGTTTTCAGTCGTTCGGCGACCCTTATAATATCCTTAAGCACCGCATCAGCTTCCGGAAGATCTCCAATAACCAACTCTTTAAAAGTGCCGTTATAAGCAGGCTTGATCTTATCCCAGGTTTCTTCGGGTTTGTCAAAAAGCAGGGCTGAGGCGGGATGCTCATACAGCCAATCGTATTTGTCATCATACCTTTCGATATCATCGGCTCCCACTTGAAGCAGCATCTCATCCAGCTTATCGTTTTCAAAGAAATCTTGAATCGCCGGTTGCTTTAGCAGCATGTGAATATCGTAGGTATGGCGGACTTTATTCCCAAGATCCTCATACGGGTTCTCAGCATTTGAGAAACGAACCAGGGACATTATTTTCTCGCAAAAGGTCCGTTCTATCGTTAGTACTTTCAAAGGGAAGGGGGCTAATCCATATTTTTCAACTAGCTCTTCCTGATTTCTCGCTTTCATCATGTCGGCAATAAACGAATGGACCTCTACTTCTTCATGAGGTTCGAAATGTCCCAGCCTGGATACTTCTACAATGATTTTATCACGGACCTGGCCATAGGGTTGGCCGTATCCATGTTTCGCATACTCGTAGGCTACTTTTCTATTTTTTCCACGTTTCATGGTAATCCCCGGTAGTTCTACTTCCTCCAAATCTGTATCGTTAACTACTTTGCTGACGTCCCTGACCCTTTTGTCCATTTGGTTGTTGGATAGCCCGGGATCTTCTAACACGACAAGATCTATGTCCTCGGAAAATCGGTTGATCGCCTGGTAGCATTTGGAAAGCGAGGTACCGCCCTTAAATACGGCAACATCCTTCATATCAGAATGAAAGATCGCGTGAAGGGCATAGGTTACCCAGTAGTCTTTCTCGATATAGATTTCCCGAATATTCTTGTGATCGGCCGTAGCCCTTATGGCATCCCGAAAGATTTCGGCATCTTCGTGTAGATTCATCTAAAAAATATTCCAGTTTTGAGCTGTGGATAAGCTACTGCTAAGACTCCCGAACTCGTAGCTCGACAGGGGATTCAGGCTATTTTTCAGTTTGGGGAAAGCGCTGTTGAATTCCTGGTCTGTAAGCAAGGCTCCCAGTAGCGCTCGCACCCGGGGAGGGTAATGTAGGGCAAAGGTAATCAGCTTATTTCTGTTGGGAGTATTTAGATCACGTATGCGGCCTTGAAGCTGCCCGATAGCATCATCGATATCCAAGTCCGGGATTTTCTTGAAATCTTTTATTGCATCCAATATCTCCAGGAAGCGAATGTTGTCGTCAGTGGGATCTACATAGCTCTTAACCGATTTTATGTTCAGGTTATCGATCTCGGTATTGATCCTTTTCTTATTGCAGGCCAGGGTAATGGTTTTGGGAACCTGTGTCGTAAGACCCATTCGATTGTACAAGGACAAACCAGTGATATAAGCAATACGATTGTCTCCTTCATACATATAGGGTTTAAGCAGCTGCTCTTCATTAGGTTTTAAATCCCCAAACAGCGACTTCTTGGGCTTATAAAACAGACCTTTGGAAATCCTTTTTACGACATCGCTTGATATCAACCGCTCTATGGCTTTGGTAGCAGCCCCGTACTCGCTGTTATCTATTCCGAGCTGATCATACTTAAATGTCGTTCCTCCGTCAAAGGAAGAAACTTTCTCTTTTATTCTTTTTGCAGTACTCATAATGCTAGGTGTTATGCTAATGGTCTTTCAACAGCTTGTATTAATATAGCATTTAATCGTTAATTATGTCAAGTTTTTTACGTTATATACTTGACAATTTAAGAGTATTAAATTCGTCGTTTAGGTGTTTAAACAAGCAGGGAGAAAATTTTTGTTTATAAGAGAGGCCCTAAAGTTAGAAAACCCAGGAATCGTTCAAAAAAGGGGATTTGACTAGTCAGTTTTCTTCATCATGATTTTGGATGCTTTCGGCACATAGTTCGAGCAAATTGAGCATTCTAAAAAATAGATAATTTAAGTTTCTGTCATCGGTAATTTCTTTTTTATTTGTTTCGTGATGTCTGATTCTATAGTTATTCCCGATGTCTGTAAGTTTCCTGAATTCTTGATCTATTATTTGTTCATCAAAGTCACCTGATGAAATCTGAACCAATTTTTCAGCGGAGCTTTTTTTGTCTGAACTGAAGTATGTTTTTAATCTTTCAAATGCATCCCAAAGTTTTTCAATTGCTACTTGCTTGTCTTTAGAATTTATAAATCGTTCTCTAGCCTCACTGATAAGTTGATTGAACTCATCATCCTCAGTATAAATTTTAGTATTGAATAATAGATCTGAATTAACGTTAAGATCAAGTAAGATCCCCATGTCAATTTCTTTATTGAGCTCAAAAGAATCATCTATAAACTTCTTGAACTCTTCAATCGATTTTGAATAAGCCTCCTTAGGGGCGTACTCTTGTTCTTTTCTCCCGTACTTCTTGAAGTATCTCTTATTAAATAATCCTTTTTGGATTATACGGCCGATGTCTTTTATCGACATTTCCTTTAATACATCTCGAACCCAGAATCTACGAGTAGTTCCATCATGTGAGTAGCCATAACCCAAATTTTGGAAAAATTGTGTTAAGAAATACGAAGAGCGATAAGGGAAGCTGTTTCCCTCTTCCCCACAAATAAACCTGGCAAGTTCAATCTCGAAATCTGGATTCTTATCCCTTGCTTTTAGCAGTTTATAAATCCGTAAATCAGTTTCATCATTTTTATCTAATTTTTCCTCATAAATAGCATCTTTTAAGATAGCTTCCGCCTGGGAAAAATCTTCTTCAATAGTTTTTATAGGCATAAAAGTATGGTTTTAGAATGGGAGATCATCATTTGTAAACCCTTCAGGTTCTTCTTCATAAAAATCCAATTTATTGAACCTTATTCTTTTGTCTACATTTAAAAGCTCACTTATTTCATCGACTAACTTTTCAAATTCTGAGACATTGTCCTGATTAAGTTCGGTTTTATACTTTTTTAGTTTATCCAATTTGTTTTTCAGTTGCTCAATTTTGCTCATGATTGAATGATGAAGAATGTTTTTTGAGTTATTTCTCCCTTTCAAAAGCTGCTACAATTTTAGCCAATTTATTATCTCTACAGTCTTTAGGCTTGGTAAACAAATCAATATGAGATCCAGGAAATATTTTTTGCTGACTTGCTATTATGGTTTTTAAAAACAAGTTTTCCATAAGTTCATCATCTATCTTGTCTTTGAATTTTACAAGCCCTATCCCTGCAAACCTTGAAAAAAAGACAATCCAGACAAGCTCAAAAACAGAATCTCTATCTGAGGCATCTGCAATTTCTTTGTAAAATAATTCTTGCAGATATTCTTTTAAATCATGCTTCCGTCCATATTTATTGAAAATAACCTCAATTATCGCTAAGACATGACACAACGTTTTTTCTGACTCTCTTTTTAACATAATCATCAAGCTTATTGTTTTAATAAGCTGTTTCCTTTGAGTCTTAGTATTATTTGAGAACTCGATTTTAAGATTATAATCGTTGTCAAATAACTCATTCAAAAACTTTTCTAAAAGACTTGTGCCAGGGTATTCTCTGTGTATATCTAGAGCATTTAATAAAGTAAGTTCAAATTCCTTAAAACTAATTTTCTCTTTTCCTTTTAGAGAATGTGGAAAGTACTCCCGGTCATGTTTTCTGTATAGGCCTTCTGGAAGTTCAAGTATATGTGTTTTCTTTTCATTTAGTAATAAATTAAACTGGTTAAGCTCTTCTGAAAGAGCTCTAAGTATAGTTTTTGCATCCTCTTTAGAATTACATAAGATTCGATAATCATCCTTAAACCTCGTTCCCAAAAAGTTTATATCTTCTAATTCGTTTGAGACCTTTCTATCGATAGAGGTAAGTACTATTTCTGCAATTAAATCACTAAGAGCTGATCCTACAGGAATTCCATTCGTTCTTGCATCATTAGCATACTGAACTAAACGATCGATTTTATTGCCAACTAAATTATAGCTTCCAATATCTTGCAAAGCCTTTTCTCTACCATGTAGAGCCCATGCGATACTGTGGGTATAAATCGAATTGTAGAAGTTCTTTATATCAGTGCGAATGATAAGATTGTATTCACTTGCTTCAGCAATCATGTCCTTCTCAGCCATTTCTAACCACTCATATATCATCCTTCCAGATCTTAGAGGACTTAAGGCACCACTACTTCTCGCAGTTACAGGAATTGGAAAGCTATACGGATATATTTTTAGTTCATCATGAAACAGTTTATCTAAAATCAAACTCCAGTCATCCATCATCCAGTAGACAATATCGTGGTAGTTACGTGGATCTTGAATAGCAAAATTACGAGATGTAAGAAGTGTCTTTGGATAAGAAATACTAATTAAATCACGACGAGCTAGGTCCGATAAGTCACTATTGTAGGGCTCATTTTTTAATTCGAAATCTGTTGTTTGAAAAGAGGGAGGCAAAACATACTGTTCTGGGAAGTAACCTTCATTTAAAAGCCAATCGGCTATTTTAGATTTATCAATTTTATCAAGAAGCTCCTTTGTCTTATTGAAATGTTTTTGGGGAAGGCTCATTTGATGACTGGGTTGTTATTCGGCTTCTTCTAATTTTCTGCACATTCAATTGATAAAGATTAGTATTTTAAACACCTCTTCTGCCACTCGTTGTTGTTCCCTGCCATGGCTAAAATTGTTTCGAATAGCCTGCAGCAGAATTAATCCTTCTTAGGTGGTTGCTTTTGAGGTTTCGGCTTTTTAGGACCCTGTTTATTTGGAAAAGGTTTCTTTGGCTTTCGTTTTGGTTTTTCTCGTGGCTTCTTCTCTTTGTTTCCCATAGTACGTTAATTTAATTCATGAATAGAAGTATAATTCCAACCCTTATCTGCTTTAAACACATTTTTAATGTGAGTATAAAACTGGATTACATCAATTTCTTGATCTAGAATAAAATCAAATTCAAAATGCTCTTTTTCTGTTGGTTCTAATTCATATTCATCCTTCTCGAAACTAAACACCCTTTCTTCTAAGATAGGCCATCCTATTTCACGCTTTTTAGCACTTTTGTTTTCCTGAAATTTCTCAATGGCATCAATCACGGTTGATGTTGAGGGTTTAATCTGTTGTAAACGAACTTCACCTGATTTGACTGGTAATTTAACCTTTCCCAAATTTTTAATTTCGATTGTAAGCCGGACTATTACGTCGTTTTTTCTATTTATTTTCTCAATCCTGTGAGTAATATCTGCTTTTGGGAATTTTTCTCTGTTCTTAATGAAAAGTATATAGGTCCACACACCACCAATTAAAATTGCAAGAATTGTTGCAACAGACTCCAAATTGTGTAATAAATTTTGAAAGCAATAGAATTCAATCATACACTCTCCTCCACAATCTTAATCTCCTCCTCACTCAACCCATAAAGTTCATACACAAGCTGGTCTATTTCCGCTTCCAGCTCGCTGGTGTCGGCTTCGGGGTCTCCCTCTTTAGCCGATAGAATTTGATCGACTAAACTTTTAATATTTTGGGCTATATTCTGTGGCGGGATCTTAAAAGGAACTTCTTTTAACACAGTTGTTTTTACTTGTGATAAAATTCGTCCTTTTTCCAATGCTAATAACCTGTACAAAAATGTCGTTATTTTTGAATTTAAAATAGCAGCCAAAACTTCAATTGAACATTTCTTAGTGGACATTAAATACAAGCCATCAGTTGGATAGGTAACCTCTCGATCAATTGCCACATCAATTGAATCCCCAGTAATAACACCAATTACTTTCTCTGGCTTATCAAATATCTTTTCACTTCTTGGTCGGTGTAATGAATAATATGGATGTTTCCCATCTCTTACTTCTTTACAAGTAATTTGATCTTTAAATCTATCTATGTAATCAATGATATTTGGAATCTTATCTGGATTCGTATCGCGACTGGTGTAAATTATATATTTATCTTTTTCAGTAATAAAATATCTTTCCAAATCACGCCCCCCAGTAACAGTTCTCTTGATAACATTTTTTTCCAGATTTAAAGTATCAATATCCTTTTTATTAACAATAAACGCTTCTTTTAAGTCTGGACTTAGTCCTCTTGGTATACCATCCTCATCTACAATATTCTTTAGTTTTTTCCCCTTACACTTATCCAAAATTTTATATTTATCTAAACCTGATGTTGGTATTATTGTATTATTCAAACTTGAGAAGAACCCTGAATCTATTGTCTCAAATTGAATTTGGTTTATATCAGATTCATTGATTTTCTCCAACTGACCAACCCTTGTTTGTAAGTTGTGGTATTCTGGACTTTTATGTACTCCAATTATTGCTGAAGATCTAGTTACATCATCAAATACATTATCACCTAGGTTAATTGCTAATTGTAGGTGATAGTTTTCTATAAGCTTACTTCTCAGATTCCTATTATCAGTCTGGTATAAAATCACATCAGGAACAATTAAACTGATAAAAGATTTTTTTGCAGATATTTCAAATGTTTTATCTACAAAAAACATAAATGAATCAATCATTCTTTTTACAATTTGCTCATGCTCATCTTTCAGATATTTTTTTAAATCAGTAGTTAAATTAGCTCCCCATGGAGGATTCCCTATCACCCCATCAAAACCGGTAAAATTGCCATCCTCGTCCAGTACTTCAGGAAACTCAAACCGCCATTCAAAAGCCTGGTCATAGAAGGTGGCACTTTCGAGCTCTTCTAACTCCTCTTCCAGCTTGCCAATCTTCTTTTTGGTCTTGGCTATTTTCTTTTGCTCTTTCTTACTCTTCTTTTCACCCTCAAACAGATCCAGCTTGGCCTCTTCCTTAATCAGGACTTCGCGCTGTTTCTTTAGTTTCTGCCGGACAGGGTGTAGTTCTTTGAGTCCCACGGAAAAGCTCTCTTTGATAGAGCTAATTTGTTCTTTTAGTGCCCGTTTGTTCTCTCTGTTACCGGTTTCCTTATAGCTTCGAACGGCCTGCTTGTATTCTTCAATAGTCAGATCATCATTATTGGCCAGTATCTGAGAGAGGTCGGCATCCAGGTCAAAGCGGCTTACCAGCGAGTTGCCTTGTTTGATGTTGATGTCAATATTAGGCAGCACTTCAAGTTGTTGAAAGTCCGTACTTTCCTTGTAATACGCATGCTTAAGGAGCTCAATCCACAGCCGCAGCCGGCAAATATTAACCGAGTTGGGATTGATATCCACCCCAAATAGGCAGTTTTCAATGAGGATATTCTTTTCGCGGAACAGGGCTTTTTGCAGGCGCTGGGTGTCGGGACCGACCGTTCGTTCAATGGTACCATTTTCTTTCCACTCCGAATGCACCCGGTATTCGAAAAATGGATCTTGTCCCACCGAAATGCTGAGTTCGTCATTGTCCACACTGATCTCCACATCCCGAATGCGGTGGTTATCTTCATCCACAAAGATGCGGAGATCACTTTTAATGGCTATCAGTTCATTCAGGGCTGATACCAAAAAGTGTCCGGATCCTACCGCCGGATCACAAATCTTGATGCTATTTACAACCTCATTGGCCTTATCGTATGGAACTTCGTGGCGGGATATCTTGGCGGCCACATCGTCAATGTCCTCACAGCCCCAGTTCTCGTAGGTTTCATTAAACTTTTGTACCACCGCCCGACGAATGGTTTCCCGACACATGTATTCGGTGATATAGCCAGGCGTAAAGAACGAACCATCTTTGTAACCGTTAATCTTCTCAAAAATGCGTCCCAGAACCGAAGCGTTAATAAGTGTTTTAGCTTCTTTCTGGACCTCGGCCGTGCCTTCCGTGTTAAAGTTATAGGCATCCAGAAAACGTAGCAGGTATTCTAGGGCAGACAGCTTTTCTCCTTTGAGTCGCTCACCGTCCCGGTTACGAATTTTACTGCGATTGTACACCGGCATCTGTAGTCCGTCCTCCAGCTCCGAGATTCGAATTGTATCTTGCTCTATATTAGCCACATCGAACAGGGAGCTGTTAAGGTAGGGGATATGACCAAAGTGCTTGTTGATGCGCTCGGAGCGATCTTCTGTAGGGACGGCCAAAACCTGGAAGAAAAGTTTATTCAGTCCATCATATTCGTCAATGTCGCGGTGACTTAAAAACCGAAACCGGTCGTCTTCCCGGTGGTATTTAAAGAGCTGGGATTCCAGCAGCTTCAAAAACAGGATACGGTTAATCCAGGTGATCAATAGCTGAATGGCCACATTGAACAGTTGCTCGTCTTCATCTTCGCCAAACTCCGATCGGTTGGGAAGTCGCGAAATCACGTTCAGGCTCTTAAGCTGGGTAATCGTATTTTCAATGAGGGAAGCATGCTGGCGGTTTTCCTCATCAAGTCGTGTAATATAATGGGTGCCTTTCTCCTTGTATTCTTTCAGGCCCATGATATAGAGCAACTCACGGTAAAACGCCTTGTTGAGCTCGTTGCTGTCGCTGGCAAAGGGCTGCTTGAGCAGGTGCGTAGGCGTAAAAAGTTTAAAGACCGGCACAAGCTTTTTCTGCTCGTCGCGACTGAGTTCGTCTTTTTCCAGTAACCTTCGGTACTTGCTCAGATCTAATTCGGCTGCTGTAATGTTCCCGTCCAGCTCATCCACAAATTCCGCCAGGTGATCATAGACAAACTGGGTGCGGGAACTTACTTTTTGTCCCTGTTTCCACTCCTCATACCAGTTTTGAAGCTTTTTAGACTCGTAGAAATGCCGTTCGAAATCCTGGGCGTCGAAGATATACCAGCTGTACACATTGGTAATGATGATATGTTTGATATCTTCGTTGCCGTTATCGATGCGTTCCCGAAGATAGTAGAGGATAGACTCGTGAAATGCTTTGCGGTTAAGATCATCCCCGGTAATCATCTCCGAGCTGTTGGATGGCCGCTTGGCTTCGATGATAACGCCTACGTTCGACTTTCTGGTTTTGCCATTATGGATAGCCAGATCCTGACGCTCCTTGGTGTTGATGTAGTGGTCTTCTTCAAAATTGGTATTGCTGAAGAAGGGTTTGATCAGGTTTTTCAGGTGTTCTTCGGATTCGCCTTCCTCGACGGCATCATCAGCCTGGTTCAATAGTTTTAACAGCCGCTGGCGAAAGGTTTCGAATTCCGTCTCGGTAATCGACTCTTGTAGGAATGCGTTGTCAACAGCTCGTCTTGGGGATATCATCTCTATCTGCATCAGAAATTATTAATAAACCAACTTTTTGTTTGCCCTCATTCTAAGGACTGGGAGGGGAAAGAGCAAAAATAGAAAAGAGACTATATCTAATAGAAATTAAAGCTTTGGGAATATTATTCAGCTCATTATTCAGGCAAATTATACTTTGTTAAAACTATCGGAAGAGATTTTATCCCAATACGCTTGGCAACAAAATACGTCGAATTACCATCTATAATATCAAAAAGACCTTTTTCTTCTGCATTTGGTCTAATAGAAATAGGCTTTCTCTTTGGAATAACTCCCTGATAGGCCTGGCGCATATAGATAAACCCTTTGGCAATACCTTCAGGCCGTTTTCTTGTCGGGCGGAGCCAGCTTATAGGTACAATGGCTGTAGCTTCATCCATTACAAAAAAACGATCTATACGGTTGGGATCCAGGCAGAACATACGCTGGTAGTTCTCAAGGTATGTCCCAACTTGTTCCATATCGAGCCAATCGGTGAGAGGTACCTCTTCTTCCTGATCATTTGTAAAGTTGATCTGCAGTAACTGACCTGTTTTATCTACAGCGAGAAGCAGTTTGTTGTAATCATGATACTGGCTGTTGATTTCATCTACTTTTGCTGCCAGATGCTCAGTTGATATAGATGGTTTTACCACCTTTTGGCGGGTAATTGGCATTTCATCTACACAGTTATAGGTTTTCGCCATGGGGATTCTCCTGAATGGTCTGAATGATATAATCTACTTCTGACTTTCGGCATAGCTTAACGGCTTCACGCCCGGTACTTTTATTTCGCCCGTAACTACGCACGGTTATCATTTTGCGATAACCGCACCGGTAAAAGGTGGTCCGGGAGATGCGTCCCAGCTTCTCACACATATAGCTTATTGCTTCTCCGATAGTCATTAATTGGTCTTGGTTTTTATTTCCTTCGGATAAATGAGTTGGATTGTTTGGCATATTTTCTGAATTAGACATAATCTTTCTAATTTTCTAACCACCCTTGGTTAAGTGTTTAAAAGTTATGGACTTAAATTGGTTATAAATGTGGTTAGATCAATCTTATCTTTCTAACCAAAATCTAACCGTTCTAACCTGTTTCTAACTACATTTCTAACCATTATTATTATTTTATAACTAACTAATATTATTATACTTACAGTGTTTTAGGTTTGGTGTTTTTGTTGTTGGTTAGAAAATTAGACGCTATTTCTTAAAACCGGCTGACAAGTCGTTTTTGGGTTAAGTACTTAAAAAGGCGCTGATGTGTTATTAGTTGCATAGGTGTCCTCAAGATCCGGCTTTGTTTGTTGATGTTTATCGGTATTAGCTTCAATACGTTTACCAAAGGCTCGTAGCCAGGCTGGGGTTAAATATTGCGGTGGAATACAGTAGCCGTGCCTGACTTCCTTATTACTTGGTTTTGTAGAGAATTCAGACTTATAATAGTGCGTTGTCGCTTTTCCATTAATATCCATGGCTTCGATCTCCTCTCGTACCGCATCCTGACTAGCGTATTCCCGTCCCTTGTTATAATTAGAGTACACATCCCATATTCCACTCCAGTAAAGGACCAAATGATTCTTTGCATTGAGTCCATAGTAATGCTTGGGCAATTCGCCATTTTCATTGATGATTTCGAGACTAGCCAGAAATTGCTGTAGCGGGGTTTGCTGAATCTCTCGTTCGGCCGAATTAGCTAAAAACTCCACGCTATAACGAAAAATCTCAGAGTTGACGCGATTCTCTTTTATTAAGGCCTGAAGTTCGTTTAAATCTTCTTCACTGGACACGTGCCGGTTACTTTTAGTATCAAGAGAAGGAGTAAAAAACTCAGCGAATTCAACATCACCTGGGTGGCAAACAAATAGGTCCACTGTAATAAGGGCGGCCATATTTTCGATCTGCCGGTCTTTAATTTGAAATTGGGTTCCTTCTTTGTCGCTACGTTTGGCAAGCTCTTCCTCTACGGCTTCGGTAAGCAAGCGTTTGATCCAGTGTAGTTCGCTTTTAAACAGCGTCCGGTTAAAGTCATTGAACTTGTACAGTAGAGAAATAAAAAGTCGCTGCATCTCCCGCTTATGATTCTCAAACCACCAGAGGTTTTGCACGTCTCCCCGTTTTTCTTTGGCATATTCAATCATGATACACCGCGATCGGAAGTGATCTTCGCTGGGTTTGTAGTTGGAGATAAACATCAGCTGTGATCGTACCGGGCTCCAGGCATTCTTCGAGCGGTCGTGTGATGCACTGACGCCACGTTGTCTCAACTCGTACCACATGTTAAACACCTGTGGCGTGATCTTGCCTTTTCCGGGGACAAATTCATCCATGATGACCGGAATCTTGCTGTGGTTGGCCAGCTTGTTTTCGGCGGACTTTAGAGTAGGATTCGAATCCACATCCGTAAATGATTGACCAAAGAAGTTCAGCATAATCTGTGATAGCTGTCCCTTTCCGGTTGAGGGATCACCATACAAATAGAGAAAGACGACATGCTTGAATACGTCATAAATTTCATCAAAGAATAGAAACGACAGCATGTAGGAGAAAATGAGGTGACCCTCTGCTCGTTTTTCAGGCTGCTGTCCAGCTATGAGTTCGCCAAACTTATCCCGAACGGTATCTATGAAATATCGCAGGTTTTGGTCAGTATAAAGATGATGCTCGTCATCGGTATAGAATCCATCAATAGGAGGTTTAAGGTCCAGTTGGGGCGCGGGCTCAATTCGACCGGGTTTAACAAAGAAGGTAGTGTCCGCAGCTACCATGGGGAACAGGCCGGAATCTGCATTGGGTGCGATAATGTATTGTGGTTCCCGAAGATGATCGTTAGGAATATTGATTAACGCATTGCGCGTCAGATAGAATTTATACCCATGATGCTCAATAAACCCGTAATAATTGAACTCATACACAGTTTGCGGCTGCCACCGGTTACACAGAAAACTCATAAAGAAGAGGATTTCATCATCAGACTTAAATCGTGCCGACTGATAGGAATGTTTAAAGATCTGCACCTGGAATGCTTTCTTCGAAAGTAAGTCAACGGGCTCCAATATGAACAGCTCGCTTTGCGTAAGGGTACGACTATCGGGCAGCAGCCAACTTACCTGACACTCATATAGGGTTTCATCCCATTTTAGCGTCTCAGGATTATATCGGATGATTTTAGAGTGAATTTCAATGTCAAAGCTACCAATCTTTCGGCTTGTACCGTCAGACTCATTGCGGAACCAACCGAAGTCCGCATGATTTGAGCTATCAATATATTCGAAGGGGTCAGCACCGTTTTTATACGATGTTTGTGAATTATTTTCCGTGTCGGGATAATCGGCGAGTATTGCCTGCTTTTCGGCGCTCATGTACCTTTTGTTGAGAGATTAAAATTTGATGTTCGCTAACATGGCTGGGGTTATAAATATCATCCCCAAAGCCATAAATGATCCACAGGCCAAATCCTTCGACCAACTGTGTTTCAATCATTCGTACAGTTTCTGTTTTATAGTTTCCGTCCGGATCGATAAACTCAATGGTATCCCCAAGGGTATATCGGGTGATAATCTTTGCCATAGCTATGGTTATAACTGATTTTCGAAGTTAGGAAGGCGGATTCCTTTTATCTGACAAAGCACATCGGTGGCAACTTCAAACTCATCGGTAATACGATCACACAATGTTTGTGTTGAAATGCCGAGAGCTTGCTCCATTTTACAAAGCCGGGCGTCTGAAATGTAGTAGGGTTTTTTGAACCACTGCCGGAAAGTATTCAGTTTGATATTAGGGAAGAGGGTCTCCCTAAACTCATTATAGGTGTCATATTGATCGATTATTTCACCTTTGATCATGTGTAGCCGCAGTCGGTTTATGTCATATTTAGTTATAGCTGGATGCACTGAAAAATTGTCTTTTTAATATTGTAGGTTAGTAGTATTATAAGCGCGTTGTAGGTAAGCACTACCGTTACCGCAGGTGCTAATTTAGTGATGCGATAACAACGAAACAATATAAAAATGTCGTGATTGCGTCATTTACTATGAAGAGAGAGTGCAAGTACGGCTAAAACAACCACTTAAGTAAGGACAAAAAAAGTGAAAGAAATTGAAGAAGGCATCCTCCGGGAAAATGTCCAGTATTTACTGGATGAATATTATGACGGGAACGTCTCAGAAATGCAGCGACAAACAGGAGCGAATCGCTCTGTAATTTCTGAACTGAAGAATGGGACAAAGAGCGAAGTGAATAGTTCCACTTTACGTCATTTTGCAGAGGCGGGTATCAATATAAACTGGCTCTTGACAGGAGAGGGACCACATTTTGTGATTGGTAATGAAGAGGAGCTCAAAACTGAGCTGAAACAAAAGCAGTTGCTTGAGAATAGGATGGAGGAGATTAAGGGATTGGTGTCAGATATCGACCAGCAGTTGGAAGAACATCCGGAGCTCAAGCTAGATCCGGATGTCATGTCGGCATTGTTGGATTTGCTAAAGAAGGCCATTTAGTAGAAGCAGACATGCTATTCGTTTTGCTTGAATAGCCGTTCAATTACACGCCGTTCAAAATATTTACGACGATCGCCTGCCTGGAAACTGGGAATATGTTTTTTGTGGCTTGGAAGAAAATTGCTTCGGTTTAAGACAGTACGATGAGAGATTCCAAATTCCATCTGAATGTCTTTTGCGGTCAAATATTTCGATTTGTCAGGTTTGACCATGATGGAGTCTAAGACAAAATCTAACTTGGCTTCTAGGGTAGCTATTGTTTGGAGCAGAGAATCCTTGGGGTTTTGTTCTGTCATGAATCTTCAATTGATGCTTTGGTTTTTCGCCGAAAGAAGAAATGATTTTTCAGAACAAAATGCACTTTTTAAATCAACATTTTTTAAGAAATTTTAATCTATTGATTTGGTTATAAGTCCGTTTCTGTTAGCGGTATTGAGGAGATCATTAGCTACCAAGTGTACATATTTGTTGGTCACTTCCAAGCTTTTGTGTCCCAACATGTTCTTTACTTCTATTACGTTGAATCCATTGCGCAACAGAAAGGTAGCACAGGAGTGCCGGAGACCGTGAAAATGGATGGAGTCTTTCAGGTTGGCTTCCTCGGTTGCAAAGTATTTGAAACGTTTTGATACATTGCCTCCTCTGAGGGCTTTTTCTCCACCGGGAACTGACATTGGACTTGGAAACACGAATCCCTTTTTAGGACTGCCGTTGAATTCTTTCCATCGTTTAAGTTCGGTGTAAAGAGTATCAAAAATCGGTACCGTACGTTCGTAACCATTCTTGGTGTCGGTAACGCGAAGAAACCGACTACCAAGATTTACATGCTCCCATCGAAGCTGAATGATTTCTTTTCTTCGTAGTCCGGTATAAAAGGCGAGGGTGATAAGTGGAATAAACCAATGCTGCTTTTGTTGATCGGTTTTTATAGCTCCCGACTCTTGGTGTTTCTTTTGGTAGGCTTTGAACTTCTCGAATATTTCGTTGAGCTGTTCCTCATCAATAATTTTATCTACGAGGTTATCACGTGTTTTAGGGATGCCAATATTATCGCAGGGGTTAGAATCAAGAATTTCTTTATCTACGATCCAATTGAAAAAAGCTTTAAGATGTATGAGATAGTTCTTTTTGGAAGCGTTGGCCAGGTGAGGCTTCAAGCAAAACTTTTTGATATCACTACTATTGATCATGGTCACAGGCATACTGTATCCGACCTCTTCCATAAATTGGCTAATAATTTGCCGATAAGTTTTTTTGGTCTTTGCTGTTACATTAGTTTTGTCCTTTAAAAACTGTTTCTGAAGAGTACTAATAATTGGACTGGTAAGAGAGGTGCCTTCTAGCTCTTGCTCTTTTTCATATTCCTGGAGATTCCAATTATCATCAAACGGATTTATTTTGCCCGCATCATACAGCTTTTGGTATTCTAGCTTTTTTTGATCGGCTATCTTTTTGTATTTGGTCCCGAGGGCATAGGTCTTTTTGTAAGACTTTCCGTTTACGGTGGTTTTAAAAACTATCGAGTAATACCCGTTTCGTTTGGTTAAACTGGCCATGACAAATTGGATCGTGTTGGTTTAAGTAAACACCAGTAATGTAGTACCATATGTAGTACCGAACAAGGAAAATAGGGGCGAATAGGGAAAAGGTTTCCCGAAAAGGTGGGATGGTAGTTAGTGTATATACCAACAAAAAACCCCGCCTATCGGTTAATAAACGGGGTTTTTGAGCTAAAAAAGAAAAGTACGCCTGAGAGGATTCGAACCCCTAACCTCCTGATCCGTAATCAGGTGCTCTATCCAGTTGAGCTACAGGCGCA
>CAJXOG010000004.1 GCA_913057775.1 uncultured Fodinibius sp.
GGCAAAAACGGTGGTGTAAAACGAATTGAACAATTAGCGCTGCATACGTGGAATACCAATTATATAACAGGTCATTCGCAGTGGCATGGTAACGATTATGGAAACTATTATACACGAACTCCCGGTACGCCGGACGCCGGTGACGGGGGTGGTTTTTCACCCGGCTATGAGAAGTACGAGGAAATCCGAAAAGCTAAGAAACTTGAAAAAGCATATGAAGCATCACATGCTGTATCTAAATTTAAAGGGGTTCTTGAACAAACAGGCACCGAAGAGTGTGCAATGAGCTCCCAAAACTGCAGCGATGAAAACACCTTTCCCCTAACCGAATCGCAGCTTCGCAATTCCAATTACGGGGGACAAACAAAATCTTGTGTAAATCAATTAAACCGCATTTTTGATCTTTTAGGTGAAGCTGAAAGCAACTCTGAATTGAACAGCAAGCTTGATGGTTTTCAAAAAAAGATAAATCAATCACCGAATGGCAGCCAATGTAACTCAATGAACTCGATGCAGGTGCTATCCGGTGAATTGGAAAATAATTCTGAATATAATCTAAAAGGGCATCTTCTGAATAAGGAGACAAATAATTATATGCCTGGTTTTTGGATACGTGCAAAGATATTGCAATCCCAATCAGATGATATTGATTTAGGAAACAAAATTACCGACGAAAAAGGAGCTTTTACATTTGGATACAGTAAACCTTCCAATGCCGGCGATAGTTTGAAAGTTCGATTAACTATCATGACACAAGCGGGGGAAGAGGTTGCTAGTCGTTTAGCTAAAGTGAAGATAAATCAATCGGAACCCTTGAAGTTGCAAATTCGAAGTCCTAAAACACCAACTCCCGGAGAGGATACGAATCTTGAGAGTTTAAAGGTTGGCCTGCCTCATGATGCCATTAATTCACTCGACAATAATAGTATTAAGACTTTGGCTGATGTACGATCATTTGGAAAAGTTAGTGCTTTAGAAGATTCCGAGGATGATAATAGCGATGGATCATCCAATAATTTAATTGATATCGCTATTGATATCGTAAAAACTGTAGGAACTAATTTTTCTGACGGATATAAGGGGACCTCATCTGCTTGGAGTACTTATCGGTTTATAGGGAATACCAATAGTTTTGAAGGAGAAACCCATTTCAAAAAACCAACTAAAATGGCACTTCGTGGCTTTCTTACCGTAATAGCACAGTCGGAAGTTGAATCCCCTGAGCAATTCAAGCAACTGGCACTTGACGGTGCAGCATACGGAGGGTTGATAGGTGGGATGCAAGAAACCCATCAGCTAAAAAATGATTCAGAATTATACAAAGAAAAACCCGATGACAATAGCAAAGTGACACTCACCCCCAAAGGTGGTCTCTCGCTCCCGGGTGTTGGCTCACTGGGTAGTCTTCCTAGTCAAACGAGTGCTACCTTAAGTGGTCAGCAATCAGTACTTACTTACGGAGGTAGTCTAAATTTTGGTTCCCGAAACGGATTAGATTTTCGCCTAACGGGCTTGTACCGGAAAGGTTCTATTACTACTGTTTTGCAAAATGATCAGATTACTGAAACCGAAATTCCTGAAACTTTCACCGCATTTTCTGCGGATCTAATGCTTCGGCCATTTCCTCGAATTATCGTTCAGCCATATGTAGTTGGAGGGATTGGTTTGCGAAAGATATCATATGAGGGAACTGGATCAGTTTCTGTTGATGAGAGTTGGCAATCCACGGTACCACTTGGAATTGGGGCTGATATCCAGCTCGGTGATAATGGATTGATCTTGGGAGCTGAAATGGTAGACTATCTTTCAAATCTTGGTGGTCAAAGTGATATGCGACATGATGCCTTCCTGTTCGGTTATATCGGAATTCCTTTGTAATAAGTTAAATAAAAAACTAACTGTAGATACGGCGAAGAGTCAACATGATATTTGTCACCCGAGATACCCATCAGAATACTTAATAGATAGTAAAAAATTTGCAGTCTGGTTGACCATGGCAAATGGTTTCTTTTATGTCTGAATCTCCTTTCTTCTCTATTTGTTCTGTTACGAAATTAAAAGAAAATTACTTTGTAGAAGTAATTTGTAATCCCTTATATTTGGAGTCTCACAAAAGTGAGTGTTCATTTAAATATTGTTGACAGGACTTTGTTACCTATTTGTTACCAAATTGGCTTGAAATAGGGGGTATTTTGCCCCTGAAAAGTACGATATGGCAGAAAATAGGAAGGCTGTAATTAAAGCCTTAAGTCGTTGTCAGGCAAGCATTTAACATGTTTGCCCGAGTGGCGGAATTGGTAGACGCGTCGGACTTAAAATCCGATTGGCATCCAAATGCCAGTGCCGGTTCGAGTCCGGCCTCGGGTACACTAAACGCCAAAGTCATTTTAAAATGACTTATTATGCGGAGATATCAATGTGATGAAATAACAGTCTACCACTTTTCATCAACTGATAAATAATTATTTATGCAGGTATCATAGATTAGGGCCCGTAGCTCAGTTGGTCAGAGCAGTCGACTCATAATCGATTGGTCGCAGGTTCAAGTCCTGCCGGGCCCACTTTTTTTCACGTAGTTGCGTGGGAATACGTTTGTTGCAAAGCGACCAATATGGAATGTAGATACATTATCGATTGGTTGCCTGACCCTTCGGATCCGAGCCCATTTTTCTTTCAGGAGTGCTGAATCAATCTTTTTTCAGTAATATTTCCAGGTAGAAATATTTAACGTTAATGACATCGGATTCCAATTTAAATGAAATGCAATAATGACATAATCTTGCAATTTGCAATGGTGTCAAGTTTATCAAGAGAAAGTTCTCAGCTCAAGGCAGAGCTAAAATTTCAATTTCAGCTTCATAATAAAGTTTCCCGTCTTCAAAACGGATATCACCACCGATTACCTCAAATATTTCTCCTTTTCTTAGCGGACTTAAGGATTTTAAGAACGTAGTTTGGGATGAACTCAATCCACCTTCATTTTCCCACTGTTCTAAACTATTAATATCAGCAGGTGAAAGGGATATTGGATTAATTTTTATTTTAAGGTTTCGTGTTAATGTATGTTTCATAATCAATAAAAAGTAATTGATTTCATTAAAAGCTATTTGATTTCGGTCGGGGTCGGTGTACTCACTTTATTTACAATAGCTGACCACTTGGCATCAGGGTTAATCTGATTTTTTGCCAGATCACTTAATCCCATATCAGCACGTTTTTCCTCTCGTAAAGTTTCCAGTAATAGTTCGGCAATATCATGTCGTTCAAGCGTTTTAGCATAGGCAATGGAAGTGCCGTAGCCTGCCATCTCATAATGATTGATGTGTTGAATAGCTGTTATCAGGGCAGCATCACGTACTTCTTCATTAATACATCGGTCTACCAGTTTTTGTGATTCTTTTATAAGCCCTTTTATACCGTCACAATTCTCTCCTTTAGGATTTTCATTGAGTTTTTCAAAAACTTCTTTTATGCGTTGGGCATGGCGTTTGGTTTCCCTGAGATGAAAAGTCAGAAGTTCATTAAGTTCAAAAGATTCTGCAATTTCAGATTGGCTTTCTAAAAATTTTATTTGCTGCAATTCACCGTCATAAAGATCTCGTAACTGCTCAAGCATTAAGTCATAAAGGTCAAAAATATCTTGTTTATTGTATGTGGTCATAGTTGTTACCTCCTGCAGTTCTAGATTGTGTTAAAATCAGATTACATATGATTTTCATGGTTACAAACATCCTGCTATTAGTTTCTTTTAGTTATCATAACGTAATGAGGCAAATGAAATGGATAGGTGTTTTTTGTGGGTTGATGTAGGGGAAAATCGATTTATGTAGTAGGGGAATAAATTAGATTTTCTTAGGATATATGAATTTCCTTTTTGCACGTTGGGATGCCTATAGTTATCAAATCTGTAGCTTTGATATTATAATTTTATGAATCATGTAAGTGAAAAACCTACAAACAATGATGGTATTTCGACTGACCGAAAGGAGTAGAGGAATGTAACGTGGCGGCGGATGATTTGGGAGGAAGGATAGATCTATCAACAATATTGGGATGGTGCCCAGAAGTGAATTGGAATAACCGTTGGAAGAGAGGGAAAAATCATAAAAAAGTAGATACTATCAGTAAATTGCCATTATTTTTTGCCTTTACTTATTAGTATCATAAAGAAAACAAGGGGTATTTTTAACTTCGTTATTCGTTTGGCCCAAATTGATACAGATATTGCATGATTACTATTCGTGAATTGACTTCCCATGATGAGCTATATGATTTCGTTCACTTTCCCTTTTTATTGTACGGCGATAATCCATACTGGGCGCCGCCAATTATTAGTGATGAGCTGCAAAACCTGGATCCCCAAAAAAATCCAGTTTTCAATAACGTTGAGGTCAGATACTTTATGGCCTATCGGGATGAACAGCCGGTGGGGAGGATAGCGGCAATTATTAACCGGCTCGAAGTTCGCGAGCTGGATATCCCCAAGATACGTTTTGGATATTTCGATTTTATTGATGACCCGGATGTTTCCAAAGCCCTGCTGAAGCAAGTCCGGCAGATAGGTAAAGAGAACGAGTTGGAATTTATGGAAGGTCCGCTCGGCCTTTCGAATATGGATAAGGCGGGTATGCTCGTGGAAGGATTTGATGAGCCAAACACGATGATTACGTGGTATGGATTGCCTCATTATTCCTCCCATATGGAGAAGTTGGGCTATAAAAAGGAAAAGGAGTGGGTAGAGTATGAGATTCAGATTCCTGAAAAATCCCCGGCGAAAATTGAACGTTTTTCAACGCTTATCAGGGAACGGTATAATCTTCGCGTGGTTCGTTTTTCAAACAGCAAAGAGATTCTTAAATATGCCGAGGAGATGTTTGATCTCATCAATAAAACCTATAGTGATTTAAGTACTTATATCCCTATAAAACCAGACCAGATTGATTATTACAAGGATCAATATCTTAAATTCCTTCACCCGGATTTTATTAATTGTGTAGCAGACGAAGATGGTAATCTCATTGCTTTCGCTATTACTATGCCCTCGTTCTCCAAGGCCCTTCAGCGAGCTAACGGCAAACTATTTCCTTTTGGATGGTATCACTTGTTAAAGGCGCGATACTTTCCCCGGAAAGCCTCCTTTTACCTGATAGGGATAAAGCCCGAATACCAGAACAAAGGGGTGACCTCGATTATTTTTAAGGAGATGAATGATGTATTTAGCCAATATGGAATTACCACCGTTGAAAGTAATCCCGAGCTCATAGAGAATGAAGCCATACGATCGCTTTGGAAAAATTATGAAAACAGGCTTCACAAAAAGCGCCGAACTTATAAGGATAGCTTATGAGTTGCGTTAGTGCTAAGGTCTCTGGTTTAATTAGCTGTTTAAGCAGAAATTGAACTATAGCAATAGAAAACAGGAATTCCCTGACAACAAAGTGTAAAAAATACCAGTATATTTTTGATGAATTACAACTTAATTCATCGATTATGGAAACATTATCAGCAACAACAATCTTCTGGTTACTGGTTTTAGGAGCAACAACAGGCTGGATAGTTGGTTATATAATTGGTAAGGAAGGTATTACATTGACAAGTAATGTTATATGGGGAATGATTGGTGCTCCCATCGTAGGTGTTTGTGCTTTATACGTTCAGATTAGTGGGGTTCTTGTATTTTCATTGCTTGGAACTTTAGCGATGCTATTTTTAGCAAATGTTTTCCATTTACACCATGTAGAAGATATTACCGGTGATATTAAACGAGGAATGCATATTTTGAAAAAGCCCTAAAATATGCTGGGACTAATTTTTGTATTTTGGTTGAGTTTGTATAAGAGGAAGTGTATTACCCCGTTAGATAAACAATATCTATCTATTCACTCCCAACCAGCGATGGTCGTTTAGGTCTTCGATTTACTTCTTTTTCTTTCTTTTTACTATTTCTACTTGACCAGAGTTCTACATCCGTGTTAAAGGCAGCAGCCAGATGATGAGCCCGGAGGCTGGTTATTGGAAGATTACCCTCCATAATGCCCTGCACTTCAGTTTCAGGCATGCCTGAAACTTGAGAAAATTCTTGGGGACTCATATCCTTCTCTCGAAGATATTCCTTAAAAAGTTGAGCAGATGATTGATGCATAGTGCTGTGTTTATAGGTAATTCAAGTTGCGCACGATCTCTTAATGACTATTATAACGTACTATAAAAGTGATTTCGGAAAATTTCAAAAATTGTTTAGTACTTCTTACCCTCACTATTTATTGTATGGTCAAAGAAAATAAGAAAGGAATTGTAATGCGTTTCCTGTAAGGCAATAAAAAAAGCCCGCTTTAAAAAGCGGGCTTCAATATACCAAAAAATCTTGGCTAAAGCTTACTTATAATCAAGGCTTCGTACTTCGATAGCACTCAAGCCTTTGTCGGTTTCTTCAACGTCGAATTCTACATTCTCTCCGTCTTCAAGACCTTGATTATAGTCTAAATTTTCTACGTTATTGCGGTGGACGAAAACATCTTTACTTCCGTCCTCAGGCTCGATAAATCCATATCCTTTCTCAACATCGAACCATTTAACTTTACCTTGTTGTGTCATGTGTACTAAGTATTGTGTTTATACACCTTAGAAGGATCGTCAAAGAAGTGTATCATGTGATATCTCTAGCTTAGATCTCAATTCTAAGGTGGGAATTAAAATTATGTCTAAAGATACAATTCTGTTTTTGGAATGTCCATAGTCAACATAATTTTCAAAGATTCTGATTTCAGTATTAATAAATTATTCTTTTATTGGTTCCTGTAATTCCATATAAGTATCGATCATTTTACCATTAGTAATCAGGGGGGATTGTGAACAAATCAAAATCATTACTAACCATTCTTGTAGTTCTTCTTTTGGGATTAGGATGGTACCTGTTATCAGAGGAAACTGCCCAAGATAGTCCGCAGCCTGCACCTGTTTACAGCGACAGTGTTCCTGATGCTGAAAGACCGGTATTTACGGCCCAAGAAGATACTATTGAAGACGATACAGCCCAAGAGCATACAACGCCTCCCCCCGTGGGTGAGGATCTGGCTCCCGGCACAGCATTGGTAAAAGCTGTTGTTATTTCTGATGATTTCGGTAGCGAGGCGAATATGAATGTTACTGTCAAAGCAGAAGAAATTTTGGGATATGGTTCTGCGACATCACCGATAGCTGCCCAACAAGAGTTGATGATTAGCGTTGGAAGGTACCTGAAAAATAATGCAGGAGATAAAGATTTATTACAGAAAGGAAAGACTGTTTTTATGGTTATATCTTCTGATCAAGGGATGAGTCTCGGAGAGTCCCAAAGTAATAAAAGATGGTCGCTGATTGAGGTAAAATCACAATAATTAATTGAAAATGATGCGCAGAGTGAGAAAATTTTATGGTGCCGTAGCTGGGTTATTAACAGTAGTGTTGTTGGGGGCTGGTATTTGGTATTTTGGATTTTTAGGGCAGGATACAAGTAAGATAGCTACAGAAAATACAACGCTTGATCCCGTTGAAAAAAAGAAGGCGCGAACCGATTACTTTTTCAATTTACTTCGCGATCCTGCCACAAATAGTATTCCTCCGAATATCCGTTCTCGGGAACTTAATCATGCCAAGCAGTTGCCCGGTCGAAATGGCGGTCTGCTGCGCAAATCGGGTACGGCACAGCAAGTAGGAGATATCACATGGCACATGGCCGGACCCAATGATCTCGGCGGACGTACCCGGGCACTAGCTTTTGATCAGGACAATCCCAATATCATATTGGCCGGTGGCGTTTCCGGGGGGATGTGGAAAAGTACCGACGGAGGAAGTACCTGGCAATTAAAGACTGATCCCAATCAGAATATGAGCGTTACCAGTGTGGCTCAGGATCCAACCAGTCCTGACACATGGTACTATGCAACGGGAGAGTTCAGAGGTAATACAGCTTCTGACCGTGGCGGCACGGCTTCATATTTTGGTACCGGTATTTATAAATCAACCGATAACGGTGAAACATGGTCACGTTTGGCCGCTACTGAAGATACTGATACAGGATGGAATAGCCAGTTCGATTTTATTTCCAGGGTCTTCGTCAATCCCACTAATGGGAATGTGTATTTTGCGGCCAATGGGTTTGGCGTTTTTAAATCATCCGATGGGGGAAGCTCATTTAATCTTGTATTAGGGTCATCAGGCGGTTATCGGTATGTGGATATTATAGTAAATAAGAACGGAGATCTTCTGGCAGCCTTATCGGAAAATAGTGCCGGCGGAACACAGTCAGAAGATCCCGGTATTTACCGCTCCACCGATGACGGAAATTCGTGGACTGATGTAACGCCTGCAGACTTCCCCTCTACACATGATCGTACCAATTTGGCTTTTGCGCCATCCGCTCCGGATACGGCTTACAGCTATACCTATGAGGGTACGGGCTCAGGCTCGGATGAAAATATCAGCTTTTTTATGCTCGACTTTGCTAATGATGACAGCGAAGATCGTTCTGCGAATCTCCCTGATTTTGGGGATCCGGTAGGTTTTATTAATACCCAGTTCAATTACAATATGGTTTTAGCGGTAAAGCCGGACGATCCCGATTTTGTGTTACTTGGAGCCACGAATTTATTCCGCTCGCTGGACGGTTTTGCAACGACTCCTACTGGGGGCTATGATAATTCCGATACCAATCAAAAACAAGATTTTTGGATTGGTGGTTATGATCCTGTCAATAATGTTAGTCAATATCCCAATCAGCATCCCGACCAGCATGTGCTTGTTTTCCATCCCAATGATCCAAATACGTTATGGTCGGGCCATGATGGAGGATTAAGTAAAACCACCAATGTTACCGCATCGCCTGTTGGCTGGGAAGATACCGATAAGGGTTACGTCACGGGACAGTTTTATACGGTGGCCATTTCCTCCGAAGCCGATGATGACCGAATAATGGGAGGAACGCAGGATAACGGAACTCCTTTTTACCGATATAGCAACAATAATCAACAGACGACTGAGCAGATCGATGTTTCTTCCGGTGATGGATCATATGCTTTCTGGGGCACCGACTATGCTTATGTATCTTCACAAAATGGAAGTGTATTGCGACTAGGTATAGAGTCTGATGGAGGTATCAGTTCCGCTTTTGACGGATCAACACAGACCAGCTGGTCCAGCGTGTATCCTTCCGATGCACAAAACCAGCTTTTTATTCATCCTTACGCGATTGATCCCAATGATGATACGATTATTTATTATCCGGGCGGGACTGAGATGTGGCGAAATACCGAGATTGATCAGATTTCCGATGGAAATAACGGCGGTACAACCACAGGTTGGGAAAGTTTTCAAGGGACATCCTCAACGGGATATACTATTTCTACACTGGAGGTGACCTCCTTGAACCCGTCAGATCGTCTCTATTACGGGGCATCCTCCTCTTCCGGCATACCTGAGATATATAAGTTAGATAATGCTTCCAGTTCCGATACGCCCACGGATATTACTATTTCAGAAGCTTCGTCAGGGGCTTATCTACATGATATTGCGGTAAATCCCTATGATGGAGATGAGTTGATAGCAGTCATGTCAAATTATGGTATCGTGGGATTATATCACTCGGCCGATGGCGGGGAGAACTGGACAGCGATTGAGGGTAATTTGGAGGGCGATGCGCAAAATCCAGGTCCTTCGATACGGAATGCCGAAATTTTACCAACCGAAGAAGGAAGTCTCTATCTGGTGGGTACCAGTACGGGAGTTTATTCTACGATGTTACTTGATGCAGAAAATACCAACTGGGTCCGTGAATCGGATGACGGATCTGTTGGGAGCATTGGTTATTCGGTTGCCGAATATATTATGGCACGTCCCTCGGATGGGACCATCGCTGTGGGCACCCACGGACGCGGTATTTTTGTGGGGCGAGCAGATGTGGGCAATGTGGCCCCTGATCTGTTGCCGATGGTTGAGGAAACGCTCAATATTAATAACAGTTGGCAGCTTGTAGGGTCACCGATGGCTTCTGATTCAGACGTTGAACCCGGAACCAACCTGCAGCTATTTGAGTTTTCAGGGACTTATAAATCGGCTGCGAATATAACGTCCCATAATGGATATTGGGCAAAGAGTCGTTCGGGTTCGGAAATTGCCTATAATGGACGAGCCGATACGTCGGCTACCATAGCGCTCGAGGCAGGCTGGAATATTGTTGGTGGTGTTGCTGATACAGTAGGAGTATCAGCTGTAAACGATCCCAACGGTATTTTAAGTACAAGTGATATTTACGAATTCGTAGACGGTAGTTATCAGGCGGCAGCCGATATAAAATCATTGCAGGGTTATTGGATTCAGGCAAATCAGGCTGGTGAAATCGAGATTGCTCCCGAAAGCTCATCCGGAAAAAGTGAGCTTGCCTCAGCATCGGGTCAATTTGGCACTATAACATTCAGTATTGGAAATGCTAAGCAGCAGTTTTACGTATCAGAACAACCGTTGAGCAAAGCAGAGCGAGAACAGTTTATGATGCCACCGGTGGCTCCCGAGGCGGTTCTTGATGTGCGAAGTGCTGAAGGATTACGCCTGGCAGAGGGAAGTGAAACAGAGTTGCAATTTACGGCAAACAGCTATCCGGTTACGGTTTCGGGAGCTTCATCCAATAGGGATAATTATTTTGTAAAAGGAATTACCGGCAGGGATACGGTTTATTATGAAGTAAAGGGTGATGCTCAAACGCAGATTCAACATCCCCATGAAAAGATGATTATGACAAAAGCATCAGCCGGTATGCAGATAACAGAACACAACCTGTTGCCGAACTATCCCAATCCATTTAATCCTGAAACACAAATTCGGTACCAGGTAGCTTCACAAGCGCAGGTTACCATTGAGGTTTATGATGTGTTGGGCAGAAAGGTGCGTACGTTGGTTGACGAACCCCAGGTGGGCGGTTCGTATACGGTTAGTTTTGACGGCAGTAACCTATCCAGCGGGATGTATTTTATTCATTTGAAGGCCGGGCAAACTGTTAAATTGCAGAAGATGACACTAATAAAATAGATTTTTAGCCGTTTAGGTACTTTATTGAGAGATCTGGAACTATTAATCGTAAATATGATAAAACTACTTCTGTCCCACGTAATTATGTAGTAACTTAATTTGCATAACTTTTGTTACACCCTTACCCTATAAAAAATATTTAAAACAAAATTCCATATTTAAGAGGAGATTATTATGAAATTTTCTAAAAGCATTTTAGCAATAGTTGTACTTACCCTAACGCTGGGAATTATGCCTCAGATGAGCATAGCCCAAACCAGTATCGGGGCTTCTTATGAAATTAGAAATGAGGAACCGCAAAATGGTTTTGGCCTTCGATTAGAGCGCGAAATTCTTCAAAAACTTCCTATAGTAAACCTTTCTCTAAGAGGTCACTTCAGTTATTTTAATGAAGATATTTCATATGAGAACAGAACATATTCTACTGATATAACCAATTATGACTATGGCTTAGCGGCTGTTGGTGGGGTTTCCCTCGGTTTATTAAGTCCATATGTTGGGGTGGGGTTAGGAGCTTCCACGCTTGATGTAAATCGGGACAACCTTCCATCAGGATCCCCACTGGATGGAGAAAGTGATGATAGTGCTATTTACTGGAACGGTTTTGTGGGAGCAGAGGTGAGTCCAATACCGATGCTTAAACCATTTGTAGAATATCGTTTTGAGGATATCTCTAATTACAGTGATGAACTTTCTGATATTCAAAATAGTACCGGCCGACTTATTTTCGGGGTTTCACTGTCATTCTAAAAATATACATTAATACAAAAAGCGGACGTTATTAAGGCGTCCGCTTTTTTATTTTAATTTATTTTAGTGATTGCTAAATAAGTGTACAGTCCCTTTTTTGAATGTAAAGGTCGTTGGTATTGTTCTTACTATCAATGAAAGCGCTTAATACTTTTTCATCTAACCTATATGGCAGATACAAAAACGACATATGATATTGATCTGAACAGCTACGTTCTGGATCCGCCTCAGCAAGAGGATCTTGATGAGCTGTTAAGGGTATGCCGTGAAAACTTGGAAGAGGTTGACGAGAACCTTGTTTCACGGGCATTTAAGCTCTGCTATGTGTCTCATGAGGGTATCGAGCGTGCCTCTGGTGAGCCCTACTACTATCATCCGGTGGCGGTAGCTAAAATTGTAGCATCAGAAATTAATATTGATGACGTTTCAGTCGTTGCCTCGCTGCTGCATGACACGGTCGAAGATACTGAAGTTACGCTCGATGACATCAAAGAAAAATTTGGCGATACGGTTTCGCATCTTATTGACGGCGTGACGAAGATTTCGGGTGTGTTTAAGAGCCGCAACACCAAGCAGGCCGAAACATTTATGAAAATGCTTCTGTCGATGGCAGAAGATATCCGCGTGGTGTTGATTAAGTTCGCCGATCGGCTGCACAATATGCGCACCATCCAGCATCTGCCGCGCGAAAAGCAGATGCAAAAGGCGACAGAGACCATGGAGCTGTATGCTCCGCTAGCCCATCGGTTTGGACTTTTCAACATCAAAAGTGAGTTCGAAGATCTCTGTTTTAAAGTAATCGATCCCAATTCCTATAAATTTATTGCTCGTAAGCTACGGGAAAAGAAAGAAGCACGGGAAGCATTTATCGAGGAGTTTATGGAGCCTATCGATGAGGAATTGGATGACCAAGGCTTTACGTTTGAGATGAAGGGGCGACCCAAGCATATTTATTCGATCTTTCGGAAGATGCAGCGCCAACAAAAGCCCTTCGAGGAGATTTACGATCTTTTTGCTATTCGCATTATCCTCGAAGACCCCCACACCAAAGAAGATTGCTGGCGCGTGTATTCTATTATTACCGATTGGTATACGCCTATACCCAAGCGTTTTCGCGATTTTATTTCAGTACCTAAAGCCAATGGCTATCAATCACTGCATACGACGGTAATCACAAAAAAGGGACGCAAGGTGGAGGTGCAGATTCGCACCCGTCACATGGATGATATTGCTGAAAAAGGGGTGGCTGCACACTGGAAATATAAAGAAGGAAAAGAAGGCGGTTCTGAAACGCTGGAAAAATTTGTTCACTGGGTCCGTGATGTATTGGATAATCCTCGTCCCGACGCGGCCACCGAATTTGTTAAAGATTTTCAGCTGAATTTATATCAGGATGAAATTTACGTATTTACGCCCGATGGTGAGTTGCGAACCTTACCACAGGGGGCTACGCCTATTGATTTTGCTTTTGATATCCACAGCGAGATTGGTGAGCGGGCTATTGCGGCAAAGGTGAATGGTAAAATGGCTCCGCTTCGCCAGAAATTGGATATCGGTGATCAAGTAGAGATTATTACAGGAAATAAGATCAATCTAAATCCTGATTGGATTGATGACGTTGTTACCCACAAGGCTAAATCGCGTATTCGGCAATACATCAAACAGAAAGAACGCCAGAAAGCCGATGAGGGGCGAGAGATTTGGGAGAAGAAAGCCAAGCGCGCTAGTATTGAAATATCGGAACAGGATCTTACGCGCATTGCCCAAAAACTGAAATTTGATTCCACCCAGGATCTGTTTTACGATATTGGTAAGGGTAGTTTTGATGTTAATGAGCTCTACAATGTTGTTAAGCAGTTTACCAGTAAGGGACGTATTGAGGAGAAGGAGGATGAAGATAAACCTGCTCCCGTAACGGAAGAGGAAATTCAGGAAACGTATATCAATGCAGCGCGGTCGATAAGTGATGACAAAGCACTGGTAATAAATGGTGAGCTTACTAACGTAAAATACAGTTATGCCAATTGCTGTAATCCCATTCCGGGTGATGATGTGATGGGGTTCATCAGTCGAACCGGTGATGTAAAGGTGCATCGATCAAATTGCAAGAACATCCATCACCTGATACAAACCGACGGCGAACGTATTGTGGATGTCTCTTGGGCGAAAAATATTGATTCCAAATTCCTAGGTGCTGTTAAGGTCATCGGTGAAGATCGCGTAGGTATGATCAACGATATTACGGATGTGCTTTCGAAGTCGCTGGAGACCAATATGAAGAGTATCAACGTAAATAGCGACAGTGGGATGTTTGAAGGTATTCTGACGGTCTATGTTGATGACATTGACCACCTTGGACGTATTGTTAATAAGTTGCAGAAAGTGGGAGGTGTAAAAAGCGTATTCAGGTACGAATAAGTTATTGTTTTCGTTACTACTTATCGAAGAGGATCATTTTTATCTCTGAGATAAAAGTAATATCATCAACCAGATAAAAAAGTTAGTGCTTTTCCACTATTATAAACCAGGGACATTACAAGAAAATAGTGGTGCATTATAGAGTTAAAAGATTATTTACAGACTATGATAACCTATACAAAAAGAGATATTGTAAGACGCGTAGCTGAAGAGATGGACGAACCAATGGTTCAATCTGATCCATGGGTAAATGCAGTGTTGGACGCTCTGCGTGAAACTATGATGGACGCAGATCCTACCTGTCGGATTGAATTACGCGATTTTGGTGTTTTTGAAGTGAAAAAGACGAAAGCGAAGCCGAAAGCCCGAAATCCGCGCACAAACGAAGAAATTTATGTGCCGCCTCATCGCAAAACACATTTTAAACCCAGTAAACTTTTAAAAGAATTTTTAAAGCAACCTCTTGATGAAGAGGAAGTAGAAGAAATGGAAGATTAGCCGTGGCAGAATATGGAAGAATAGTCGGTATCGATGTAGGAACAAAATGGATTGGATTAGCACGTACCGACTTATTAAAAACAGTAGCCAATCCGATAGGAACCTATCATGTTGATGACGTTTTTGAAGCACTTGAAGAACAGGTTGAAAATGAAAACGTAGAGAAAATCGTGGTAGGTTGGCCTCTTACTCCCGAAGGGGGTGAAGGGAGGGCCATCAAGATGGTTGAGGAATTTCTGACAAAGCTTGAGGCACAGTTCCCAGATATCGAAATAGCTAAAATTGATGAGCGTTATACTACAAAAGAGGCCGTTCGAGCAATGGTCGAGGCGGGTGTTCCCAAAATGAAACGGCGTGAATCAGACCGCGTAAATCAGGCCGCTGCCGCGATTATTCTTCAGAAATATATTGAACTTGTAAAAGCAGATAATGTCCGTATTACCGATCGTTACGTATGATGATGAGGTGCTTCGAAAAGAAGCAAAACCCGTCGAAGAAAACACTCCTGAAATTCAGCAACTTATCGATAATATGTTCGACACCATGTATAATTCTGATGGCGTCGGACTTGCTGCGCCCCAAATAGGCGAACTGCATCGAATTTTTGTAGCTGATGCCGGTCCCTTGACAGAAGAAGAGGGAGGAAGAAAATATGGTCCTTTGGCACTTATCAATCCCAAAATTACTTTCGAAAGTGAGGAGAAAGTTGATATGGAGGAAGGGTGCCTGAGCATACCGGGTGTTAACGCATCCGTGACCCGTCCAGAAAAAATTGTGGTAAACTATCTGGATCGTGACTTTAATAAGCAGGAGTTGGAAGTCGACGGCTGGCTGGCAAGAGTGATACAGCACGAAGCCGATCACCTCGACGGTATTTTGTTTTTGGATCATCTCTCCATGTTTAAGCGAAAATTGTTGAGCTCCAAGCTTAAGAAAATTGACGAGGGAAGTGTTGAGATAGATTATCCTATCGTTCCTAAAAAGCAGAAAGCCAAATAGAGGTTTTATGCGTATTGTATTTATGGGCTCTCCGGATTTTGCGATTCCCAGCCTGGAGAAATTGCACCAATCAGACCACGAACTTGTATCGGTAGTTAGCAATGTAGATAAGCGGCGCGGCCGACGTGCAAAACCATCCCCAACGGCAGTTAAAAGAAGGGCACTTGAATTGGACTTGCCGGTCATTGAGGTGGAAGAACTTGATGATTCTGGCTTTTATGACGAGCTCAAGGTATTAAACGCTGACCTCTTTGTGGTTGTCGCATTTCGGATTTTGCCACCAAAAGTATTGGATTTGCCTAAGAATGGATCCATTAATCTCCATGCTTCATTACTTCCCAAATATCGAGGGGCGGCCCCGATTCACTGGGCTATTATAAATGGAGAAGAGAAGACAGGTTGTACGGTGTTCTTTCTGGATGAAAAGGTTGATACCGGGAATATCATTATGCAGCAGGAAACTGATATTGGTGCCAATGAGACGACGGGCGATGTATACAAACGCCTGAAAAATATGGGCAGTAAATTACTAATTGATGCTGTTGATCAAATAGATCAGGATTCGTATCAGCTTCAGGAACAGGATCACGATAAAGCAACCCCGGCTCCCAAATTATTTACAGAGGATTGTAAGATCGATTTCAGTAAAACAGCAAAACAGGTTCACAATAAAATCCGTGGACTTAGTCCATTTCCTACGGCTTGGGCTATGCTGGATGATCTAAAGTTTAACATGTACCGCTCAGAAGTAGGCCCTTCCATAGATTTAGCTCCGGGACGCTTGCAGATGCATAACGATGATCTAATTGTGGGATGTAAGGATGGAAGCGTAGTCTTAAAAAAAGTACAACTGGAAGGAAAAAAGCGAATGAGTGGGAAGGATTTTATGAATGGTTATAACGGCCATGGAATGCTTCATTAAAATATCCTAAAAAGGGAATTTATTTTGACAAATAATCAGATAATTGTCATATAATCACTTTCAATTATATCCTACAATAAACAACTATTGATATGGATTTATCACCATTGCTGGATGCCGCTAAAAAGGGAGACTTGTCTCAATTAAAGAAGCTCAGTGAAGATGAGTATGATGTAAATGAGACTGCTAAAAGTGGTGTCACTGCCCTTATTCTGGCAGCCGAAAATAACCAGGCAGAGGTTGTCGAATTTTTACTAAGTGAAGGGGCTGATGTTAATGCCTCAACAACCATGGGAGGCACAGCTGTTAGCCGGGCAGCCGAAAATGGACATGTTGATATCATGCAGAAGCTGCTTGACCGCGGAGCGAAACCCGGTAATTTATCTCTTATTGCCGCTGCCCGTGAAGGAAAGTTAGAAGCAGTTAAGCTACTGATTGAAAATGGTGCCGATGTCAATGCTGAGCAGAGATGGGGACAGACTCCTTTAATGCTTGCTGCCCGGGAAGGGCATTCCGATATTGTTAGTTACTTGCTGGCGAACAAGGCAAAGATAAGAGTGAAGGATAAAGATGGTCATTCAGCCTTGTCACTGGCTTTGGATAATGATCATGTTGAGATCGCAAGCAAATTACGGCGGGCGGGTGCAAAGGGAGATGCTGCCCGGGAAACGGATGCTGTAATGGATGAGGAAGATGGTGATAATGAGCTGGATACAGATGAGTTCGATGACCTCATTGATGAAGAAGAAATCCCCGAGGATATTGATCTGGAAGAAGATGAAGATTAGCAACAAATTAATTCAGGAATTGTTTACAAAAGAGCTTTTGAACTCTTATTTTTAGTTGAAAATAAATAACACGCGATTTGATATCGTGAGAACTTTAACGAAGTAACTAAAAAAGGTTACAATTTATGGGTAAAATAAATATTGGTATTAATGGTTTCGGGCGCATCGGAAGATTGGTAACCCGATCTATTATGGCGTATCACAAAGACGACATTAATATTGTTGGCGTTAATGATTTAATGGATGCAGAGACACTTGCCTATCTCTTTAAACGTGATTCTGTACACGGCACCTATCCGGGTGAGGTAAGCTATACTGATAACAGTATTACGATAGATGGAATGGAAATTGGGATTTCATCAGAAAAAGATCCTGGAAATTTAAAGTGGGACGAACGCGGTGCTGATATTATTGTTGAATCAACCGGATTATTCCGAACGAAAGAGGACGCTTCCAAACACCTTGAAGCCGGCGCTGAAAAAGTGGTTATTTCTGCTCCTGCCAAAGGAGATGGTGATGTTAAAACCGTAGTGCTGGGTGTTAATGAGGAGATCATTGATGACAGCGCAAAGATCTATTCCAACGCAAGTTGTACGACCAACTGTCTGGCACCGATGGTGAAAGTATTGAATGATTCTTTTGGTCTTGAAAAAGGATTTATGACGACCACACACGCTTATACGGGCAGTCAAAATATCCTGGACGGGCCACACAAGGATCCTCGTCGCGGACGTACGGCAGCACAAAATCTTGTTCCGACTACCACGGGAGCTGCACAAGCCGTTGAATTGGTGTTGCCTGAATTGGAAGGAAAACTGGACGGCAGCGCTATTCGCGTTCCGGTACCGGATGGATCATTAACTGATCTGACTGCTATCCTGAGTAAGGATGTTACGGTTGAACAGGTTGACCAAGCGTTCAAGGATGCTGCCAATGGTGCTATGAAAGGAGTATTGGCCTATACAGAGGAAGAGTTGGTCTCAACCGATATTTTAGGGGATCCTCATTCTTGCATTTATGACAGCGGCTTTACTAAAGCAAACGGCAATCTTGTAAAAATTCTTGCTTGGTACGATAACGAAGCAGGATATTCGGCTCGAACCGTCGATCTGATTAAGAAGATAGCATAACATTTTTACTGCTGATGGAATCATATCTAATGATTCCATCAGTATATTTTTAATTCGGGACGTAGCGCAGTCCGGTAGCGCACTTCGTTCGGGACGAAGGGGTCGCTGGTTCAAATCCAGTCGTCCCGACAAACAAGGTCAGATTTAATCTGACCTTTTCCTTTTTAATAGATAGAAGAAAATAACCTCATGATTGATTGGAAACAGGTGAATGAATATGCAGGAAAAGGTAATCCTGATCCACCCAAACGAATTGAAAAGTCCGAGGAGGAGTGGAAGAAAGAACTTACCGATGAACAGTTTTATGTGGCTCGTAAGCATGGAACTGAGCGCCCGGGCACAGGCGAATATTGTGAAAGTCACCAGCCCGGTTTGTATGCCTGTGTTTGTTGCGGAACAGAGCTCTTTGATTCTACAGAGAAGTTTGAATCAGGATCAGGATGGCCCAGTTTTGGGGAGCCGGTAAAAAGTAATGTAGTGAAATATGAGGCGGATTATAGCCACGGCATGCAGCGTATCGAGGCTTTATGTAATGTGTGCGATGCTCATTTGGGACATGTTTTTCCCGACGGCCCGGAGCCCACAGGACTAAGATTCTGCGTTAATTCCGCTTCTCTGCAACTGGTGGAGGAGTAAGCTAATAGCACGTGGAACAGCATATATTTAAGGCAGACCTGGACGGAGTATAATTTTTTCGGTTCATTTTTTGTAACTGGTTAATACTGTGGAATCGACTCGTCAACCTTCTCTGACCATGCAAGAATTCCGCCCTTGAGGTTATAGAGATTATCAAAGTCGTATTCTTCTTGAAGCTTATTGATGGCTTTTGCACTACGAACTCCGCTTCTGCAATGGACAACCACTTTTTTATCACGGCTGATTTTATCGGTCTTATTAAGTACGGTATCCAGTGGAATAAGCTCACCGCCCATTTCAGCAATCTCCACTTCGTATGGTTCTCGTACGTCGATGAGTTGTACCTCTTCCCCGGAATCCAGCCATGACTGGTACTGCTCAACAGTAACTTCGGGTACCTCTGATTTGCTTTCCTTTTGCTCTCCGTTAGTGGAGGGAATCCCACAGAATGCTTCGTAATCGATTAGTTCTGTAATTTCTGGGTTTTCGCCCCGCAGCGGGTTGTCCTCATTCTTAGTGACATTTACTTTTCGGGTGCTGAAATCCTGGGCATCAAACAGAAACAACTCCCCTGAAAGTGGCTGACCAATACCGGTAATAATTTTAATAACTTCGCTGGCTTGCAGGCAACCAATAATACCGGGTAATACCCCCAGCACACCGGCTTCTGCACAGTCTGGAACTAACCCGGGAGGGGGCGGCTCGGGAAACAGGTCGCGGTAATTGGGGCCGCGATTTTCTTCTTCGTCCACATAATTGAATACCGAAAGCTGTCCCTCGAATTGAAAGATAGAGCCGTGGACATTCGGTTTATCCAGCATCACGCAGGCATCATTAATAAGATAGCGTGTGGGAAAGTTATCTGTACCGTCGGCTACCACATCATACTGGTCAAGGATCTCCAGTGCATTTTCGCTGGTTAGCCTAGTTTCGTGTATTTGAATATTGATGTGAGGATTAATTTCCTGCAGACGTTCTTTAGCTACCTCCACTTTGGAACGGCCAACATCTGAAGAACCAAACAGGATTTGCCGGTGTAGATTGCTAGCCTCAATCTTATCAAAATCAACAATGCCTATGGTGCCAACCCCTGCCGCAGCCAGATACTGCAGCATCGGGGCTCCGAGTCCGCCGGTTCCCACGGCTACAACTTTGGCAGCTTTGAGCTTCTTTTGTCCCTCCATTCCAAATTCTGGAATGGAAAGGTGGCGGCTGTAATGACCAAGTTCATCATTTGAAAAGTCGATGTCTTTCCATGTATTCATAATAGTCTGCTAATCTGATTAGGTGATAGTTTGGAGCACTTTTTTGCCTACAAAGGTAGATGATAACATCCTCCTGCAATGGCCGGTACGATACTAATTTCGGTATCAGCTTTGAGCTCAGTAGTATCATCATCGGCGGGATTTACTTCTTCGTCACCGATATAAATTTTAATATACGACCGGACATTACCGTTATCATCGAGCATATTTTCTTTTACTCCGGGATATTCATTTACAAACTGATCGATTGCATCAGACAACGTCTGTTTATCGGTAGTGAAATCCCGGTTTTGGTCGGTAAATTTTCGTAATGGGGTTGGGATAATAATCTTAGCCATTATACTCGTGTTTTAGATTTTTGAGTTGAATATTCTGTTATTTCGATCTTCTCCTCGTCAAATTGCCGTTCTTTGTTGAGTCGCCATGAAGTTGTGTCAACGACCTCTCCATCTTGTACAGAAATAATGATGTAGGAAAACCACGGCATGGCTACTTCCCGATCGTGTTCGGATGGTGTGGCCGGGTGATCTGGATGCGAGTGATACACTCCAAGTAGAGTTAACCCATGGTCGTCGGCATATTTTTCTGCTTTCTGATAGTCTTTCGGATCAACTTGAAAGCGCCGTCGCTGATCGCCTTCTTTGCTATTTTCCACTTCCCAAACTAGTTGAATTTGACGGTTTTCATTTTCTATTCCGAAGAAAAAGCCGCAGCATTCATTCGGATAGTCCGCCTCGGCATGGCGATGTATTTTACTCAGCGTATCCCGGTCGATTTCTAATTTAGTACTCATATTTATCTAGATTATTTGTGTTAGAGTTTCCCCGTATTTGCTTCCGTCATCGGGAAATATGGTTACAATTGTTCCCTCATCAATTTCTTTAGCCAACTGAAGAGCACCAATCAGGTTTGCTGCTGCAGAAGGACTTAGTAGCAGTCCTTCATTTCGGGCTGTTTTAGGAATCAACTCGTAGGCTGACTCAGTGCTAACCTCCCTAATTTCATTAGGAAGGGTATCGTCATAAATATCGGGGACAATAGCTGTTTCTAGATGCTTCCATCCCTCCAGACCATGCATGGCGATATCCGGCTGTAGAGCAGTAAGTTGTATTTCAGGATTAAATTCTTTGAGTTGTTTTCCCGTGCCACAGAAAGTACCCGTAGTTCCGAGTCCGGCAATAAAGTGCGTAATACAACCCTCTGTTTGTTCAATAATTTCGGGACCGGTAGTGTGGTAATGGGCTTTCCAGTTGCTGGAGTTACTATACTGGTCGGCGTAATAATATTTGTCGGGATTATTTTCGTACAGAGTTTTTGCCACTTCTTGAGCTTCGTCGGTGCCGCCGCCCCGGGAGGTCAGATGCAGATTTACACCAAGCGATTTCAGAATATCTTTACGTTCATCCGATGCATTTTCCGGAAGACATAATGTCATAGAGATTCCCAAATGTGCAGCTATATGAGCATAGGCAATACCCGTATTTCCACTGCTGGCGTCGAGCAAATGCTTGCCTCTCGATAATTCTTTACGTTGGATGGCGTCATAAATAATTTGATATGCTGGGCGTGACTTCACACTGCTACCCAATTGCTGCCATTCCAATTTTGCATAGATAGTTACATTCTTATTTGGATTGAGATTTGAAATTGGGAATAAAGGAGTGTTACCAATAAAGTTGCCGAGCCGATCGACTTTGTCAGCCAAGGTGTATTTAGTTTGTTCTTTCAGTTTAGGAGTCTTCATAACGAAAAAGAGATTATCGGGACGAAATATTTAGGTCAAACGAAGTCGTTTAACCTTTAGAATTCGCTAAATTGCCGCTTAAGTTTGAGAAGAGAGCCGTTCTTATTAAACGGTAGGAAACTTAGCTACAACAACAGCAACACACACCACAACAATAGTGAGCAAAGAGAGGTGAAAAGAATGTGTTGGTTGCTATTGTCAAAATGGTAGTGACTTGGAAAATTTCTTTGAATGCTAAATTTAAGGATTTTTTATCTTCATACCAGAAAACGCAAACGGAGAATGATAGCTTGGCGTTCCAATTTGCTTTCAAAAAAAGTTGTCAGGTTAATTCGCCTGACAGAATCACTTATGCAGATTTTATTTCGTAACTGTAAGAAATTTCAGATCCCTTTTCCAAGGCTTTGGAGACTGAGCAATATTTTTCTAGGGATAGGTTAATAGCTCGTTCGACTTTTTTATCTTCCAGATCGCCGGTAAAAATAAATTTCAGCCGGATCGTTTTAAATTCTGAATAAGTTCCGGCAGATTGTTTGTCACCATCCACAATTACTTGTAGATCTTCCAGCGGTTGTTTCTGCTTTTCCAGAATTCCGATAATATCAATGGCACTGCATCCGCCAATACCTGCAAGCAATAATTGCATTGGACTGAATCCTCCTTCAATTCCTCCTATTTCGGTTTTCCCGTCCATGCGAATTTTACCGCCCTCCTCATTTTGGGCTTCCATGTGGAGATCTTGAAGATGATCGATCGTGATTTTCATAAAAAAGAATTTTTTCCTGGAAATTATGCTGAATAAAGTACAAAAACACCGTTAGTTAGCAAAGTGAGGAATATAATTTTTAGCAGATAATCTGCCGCTTGCTTTCTTGTTTAGTTCTTTTAATTTGAAACGAACAAATATAAAATAACGGGGAATGATTTGAGTGACGAAACTAAGCAATTTGTACCGTACGTTCGAGCGGAGGATGATTATCCGCAAATAACATTCAAAGCTGTAATTCTGGGAATTTTGCTTTCGGCTATATTGGCTGGTGCCAATGCCTATCTGGGATTAAAAGTAGGGATGACGGTTTCGGCCTCCATTCCGGCAGCCGTCATTTCCATGGCAGTATTGCGGTTGTTTAAAGAGTCAAATATCCTGGAAAACAATATTGTACAGACGGCGGCTTCGGCCGGTGAATCATTGGCTGCGGGAGTTATTTTTACGTTACCTGCCCTTATTTTACTTCGCTACTGGTCAGATTTCCCTTTCCTTGATACGATGGCTATTGCCATGTTTGGGGGGGTACTGGGAGTACTTTTTACTATCCCACTCCGAAGAGCTCTTATCATCGAGAAGAAACTTAAATTTCCGGAAGGCGTTGCTACAGGTGAGGTATTGAAAGCTGGAACCGAAGGTGGTAAGGGCATTATACAAATTGCTTGGGCGGGCCTTGCTGCTGCACTGTATAAGTTGGGCCAAACGGGGTTTAAGTTGTTTTCGGGATCAGTAAGCGGATCGGTAACAGCTGAGAAATCGATTTTTGGGATGGGAACAGAACTGTCGGTGGCACTCTTGGGGGTTGGATATATTGTAGGATTAAATATTGCGGTACTCGTTTTTGCAGGGGGTCTCATTTCATGGTTATTCGGAATTCCACTGTATATGGCATTTGCAAATCCTGCTGATGTCGTCGAAGTGGTTGGAAACATGAGTGGCTACGATGCGGCTCTTGAAATCTGGAGTCAGAAGATTCGCTATATGGGTGTTGGAGCTATGGTGGTCGGAGGTATCTGGGCGTTGATTTCACTTGCTAAACCACTGAAGGATGGTATTGTATCATCATGGGAAGCGGTAAAAAAAGCTCGTTCCGGGAAAAGTGCTGATATACCACGCACTGAGCGTGATATGCCAATTAATTATGTATTGTGGGGTATTATTGGATTGGCTGTCCCGATATTTATCATCTTCACCCAGGTTATTGATACAACGCATCTGCCGGTATCGAGCGGACTGTATTGGACGACAATGGGGATAGGGGCCATGTTTTCGCTGGTTGCCGGCTTTTTATTCGCCTCCGTCGCCGGATATATGGCCGGTCTTGTAGGATCATCGAATAACCCTATTTCTGGCGTAACCATTGCTACCATTTTAGCGACTTCACTGATACTGTTGGCTCTTTTGGGTACACAGCTTGACTTCTCGGTTGATACGGGAAGAGCCCAAGCAGCTGCAGCTGCGGCAATTCTGGTTGGTGCAATGGTGGCCTGTGCTGCGGCTATTGCGGGAGATAATATGCAGGACTTAAAAGCGGGTCAGCTGGTAGGGGCAACCCCATATAAGCAGCAAATTATGCAGATTGTGGGGGTCGTTTCGGCAGCATTGGTAATTGCTCCCATATTGAGCTTGTTGTTTAATGCCTATGGGCTAGGCGGAGTGTTGCCACGTGAGGGTATGAGCTCGGCCGAGATGTTAAGTGCTCCACAGGCTACCCTGATGCAATCAGTAGCAGAAGGAGTGTTTGCCCGGAATCTCGAATGGAATATGATATGGATTGGGGCTGTTATTGCTGTGGCTATAATTATTTTGGATAAAATCCTAGAAGCCAAGGAGTTTGAGTTCCGTACGCCTGTACTTGCGGTTGCAGTTGGTATCTATCTGCCGCTTGAACTTACAGTACCAATTTTTATCGGGGGAATGATTGCATGGTGGGCCGGACGTATGGTGGCCAACCGGGCCAAACGTGAAGGAGCAGATGTGGAAGAGGCTAAAACCAAAGCCGAACGAAGGGGACTATTATTTTCATCGGGATTGATTACCGGGGAAGCGCTAATAGGTATTGTGTTGGCCATTCCGTTTGCCATCCAGGAGAGTACCGATGCACTTCGATTGGTTCCGGAATCATTTGCACCTTTTGCTGACTGGCTGGGCGCATTGGCAGCAGTGTTTTTTATAATTTGGCTATACAAAGTAGCCGTTAAGAAATAATCAAATATTAATATAAACAGGGTGTAGGATGAAACAGCATACTATAATATTCGGGTTGATATTGCTATTGACAATTGGATGTGAGCAAAAGATGTCGGATACCGGGGACTCAAAGGTTGTTCCGGAGCCACAGTATACGCTCTCAGCCGATCAAACACATAGCAGTTGGAGCAGTACCATTGAGCCGTTAATTCGGGTAGAGTCGGGATCGGTGATTGAAGTGAATACGGAAGAAGCTTCTGACAAACAGCTGAATCCTGAATCGACAGTTGAGGATATTAAGAATTTGAGCTTCGATCCCATCCATCCGCTGACGGGTCCGGTATTTGTTGAGGGTGCAGAGCCGGGCGATATCCTGAAAGTAAAACTGCACAAAATAGAATTAGGCAGCTGGGGATGGACAGGTATAATTCCGGGGTTTGGATTTTTATCAGATGAATTTGACGAGCCCTGGATTAAGACGTTTGAGTTTGATGAGAACTCAAATACAGCTGCTTTCTCAGATGAGATAAATATTCCTTTAGAACCTTTTCCCGGTGTGATGGGCGTGGCTCCGGCAACCGATTCTATGCTGTCAACAGTTCCGCCGCGTGCTAATGGTGGTAATATGGATGATCCTCACATGACGGAAGGAACTACGGTATACTTTCCTGTACAGGTAGAAGGGGCCTTGTTTTCTATTGGTGATGCCCATGCTGCCCAGGGCCTTGGAGAAGTTTGTGGTACGGCAATTGAAGCGCCTACGCGCATTATTTATGAAGTGGAAGTAATCAAGGATGACCGCAAAATTCAGGAGCCGCAATATGAGACAGACGACTATTATGCGGTAACCGGCTTTGGCAAAACTATTGATGAGGCGGCGAAGAAGGCAACACGTTATATGATCGATTATCTTGAAGAAGAACACGGCATGGATCGCAATGATGCTTATGCGTTATGTTCATTGGCGGGAGATTTGAAAATTGCTGAAGTGGTGGATGTACCACATATGTTGGTAACTATGCATATTTCGAAAGAGGTGTTGGGAACCCAAAAACAATACAATTTCGAATAAATGAAGAATACAGCTTTAATTACCGGAGCTTCGAGTGGAATTGGCAAAGATCTGGCTCGTATTCATGCTGAAAAAGGGGGCGATGTCATTATTATCGCTCGAAGAGAAGAAAAGCTGAATGCGCTGAAACAAGAGCTTGAAACCGCATATGATATAGAAGTGCAAGTTATTGTAAAAGATCTTACCGATTCCAATGCTTGTGAAGAGATTTATTCAAAGGTTGCCGAGTCTGGAACCGAAGTCGAATACTTGATCAACAATGCCGGGTTTGGAGGTCATGGCAAGTTTCATGAGCAAGATCCAGGTTACCAACAGCAAATGATAGATCTGAATATCAAAGCCTTAACTAAGCTTACAAGATTATTTTTGCCGGGAATGGTCGAACGCAATAGCGGACGCATTTTGCAGGTGGCAAGTACGGCAGGATTGGTACCCGGGCCGTTGCAAGCCGTCTACTTTGCAACGAAATCATATGTGCTTTCACTAAGTCAGGCAATTGCAGAGGAAGTATCTGACACGAATGTTACATGTACAGCACTTTGCCCTGGCGCTACTGATACTGAATTTGTTGAACAAGCAAACCTCGAGGGTACGAATCTAATTGAATCGGGCATGGAAACTTCGCGATCCGTGGCCGAAAAGGGTTATAATGCGATGATGAAGGGTAAGCTAATAGAAATTACCGACTTCAAGCTAAAGATAACACTTGATTGGATTGTGCCGCTTATGCCGCGAAAGTTGGTTTTGAAAACGTCACAGAAAACGCAAGAAAAATAACTGCTATTTCAGTTGATCATCACTTTTTCCCATGGCGCTCTTCAAGGTTTTGGACGATCCTTTGTAAGGGCACTCCTTTTTGTACCAATAAAACCAGCAGGTGATAGGTTAAATCTGATACTTCATCAACCAGATTGTGGTCCTTATTTTTTGCTTCAATAATTGTTTCTACTGCTTCTTCTCCAACCTTTTGGGCAATTTTATCGATCCCATCGTTAAATAGAGAAGTGGTATACGAACCTTTCGGCATTTCTTTTTTTCGGCTGATAATCAACTCTTCCAGATCGCTGAGAAAATTTAAATCCGTTAAAGGTTTAAAATCCTTTTGATGAAAACAGGATTGTTCACCGGTGTGGCAAGTAGGTCCTTTCGGATGAGCTAATACAAGTAGCGTATCGTCATCACAATCTTGTTGGATATCAACGACATCGAGGTGATTGCCGGAGGTTTCCCCTTTTGTCCAGAGCCGTTGCTTGGAGCGGCTGAAAAATGTGACCCGCTCTTCTTCAAGCGTTTTTTTAAGGGCTTCTTTGTTCATGTATCCAAGCATCAACACTTGAAAATCATCGGCGTCTTGAATGATAGCGGGAATAAGTCCGCCACCTTTTTCAAAATCTAGAGAATCAATATCTATCATAAATGCAGTTAATTAAATGGTATTACGAACAGAAATATTTGCTCGCTGAAGTTCTTTTTTTAGGTCGCTTATACCTATTTCTTGAAAGTGAAAAATACTGGCGGCCAGCACCGCATCGGCATGTCCTTTTTTAATAGCATCGATACAGTGTTGTTTTGTGCCGGCACCGCCGCTGGCAATAACGGGGATAGTAGTAAATTTGTTGACTTGTTGTAACAGTTCAATATCAAAGCCCTCTTTGGTACCGTCTTGGTCCATACTTGTAAGGAGAATTTCTCCGGCACCGCGTTCTTCCACTTCCTTAATCCACTTAAGAGCATTTTTACCGGTGTTCTTCGAGCCGCCCGAAATAAAGACGATCCATTCATCCTTAATACGTTTGGCATCGACAGCAGCTACAATACATTGAGATCCAAACTGTTTGGCTGCCTCGTTAATTAAATCGGGGTTGCGAACAATAGCACTATTCAAGGACACTTTATCGGCGCCTGCATGCAGAAGTTCAGCGATTTGTTCAGTATTGCCGATACCTCCACCAACGGTAAATGGGATATCGATCTCAAGAGCAATTTTTTTTACGAGATCAATCAGGGTTTTTCGCTTTTCTTTAGTAGCCGTAATATCCAAAAATACGAGCTCATCGGCACCTTCATCGGAATAACGTTTAGCTAGCTCGACAGGATCGCCGGCATCGCGCAGTCCCTCAAAATTTATGCCTTTGACCGTTCTTCCATCCTTAATATCCAGACAAGGGATGATGCGTTTGGCAATCATGTAACAAATGTTGTTCTCGTTGATCTTACTAGTAAACAGACAAATATAGAAAATCTTACCGTAATGGGTTAGCACTCATTTGTTTCTTTCGTTAACAAGAATAAAGTTTATGAAGTGGGAAAAGGTCGGAAAAATAGGTTATCAAACACTCTTTTGGATGATAGAGTGGGGATTTAAGCTGTGCGCCGTAGTGGCTGGATCTATCACGCTGGCAACTAAAGGAACGTTTGGAATGAAGTTAGGAACGGGGTTTGGAGCTTTGTCTGATGGACTTCGAAAACTGTTCAGTTTCTTCGAGCGTTTCAATGAAATTAGCTGGGTTATTCAGGAATACCATCAAATTGGCAGTGCTGAATTTCAGGAGCTACATGGTCTGGCTCCGGTTGATCGGCTAATAGCTTTACTGAATGGCTTTTTTGTCTTTCTACACCAAACTTTAACCAATCTGCTGCAACAGCCAATAAGCAGTATAGCTGCCACGGTTTTCGTTTTTGGATCATTTTATTTGCTTGCTCGTATTATCAGATTTTCTCGACAGAAGGGGCGCAAATCCTGGCTATGTCGGTTTGAATTACGATTGGGTAAGAAGGTTTTCAGCAAAGATCTCGCACGTTCGAGACCCAAAGAATCTAACATAGCAAAGAATAGTCAAAATTCGCTGGGTCAATCAATCAAAGAATTTTTCCCGAAGCTAACTTAAACTGATTAAAAATTTTTATGAGTAGGAATCCTGCTAGCACTGTTTCTTGTATTATGTAGCGAAGGCTAATACTAAAACCTATATATTATGGCCCAACCAGAAGAATGTCCCAAGTGTGGAGCAACAGCAGTCGATCCCTGTCAGAAAGAACAGCAGATTGATTGCGTTCGAGAAGATTGATTGTTTGCTTTTAAAAAATTAATGAAAAGGCTGCGGTTTAACCGTGGCCTTTTTATTTTAGAGGCCATTTAGGAGAAAAGTAAGTTATAACTGATAAGAAACTGGTTTAATGAATACTGAAAAGACGGAAGAACAGCTTTTTGCCAAAATAGAAAATGAAATTAAAGATGAGGGGTTTACAATCATTGACAAAGATTGGGATCGTCCGTGGGGCGGTTTTTTTGTGATAGATGAGGAACAGGCACCGGAGTTTACTAAAGTGTATTTTGGCAATGAAGATATTGAGAATCTGAAGATATCAGAAAAGTTGAGTCCCAAGATTTTAGTTGTACAACCGGAAAAGCGATTATCTTGGCAGTATCATCACCGACGGGCTGAAATATGGCGGGTGCTCGAAGGTCCGGTAGGAGTTATGACCAGTGATACCGACAAACAGCAACCAGTAGAGAAATTGGAATCCGGTGAGTATGTAAAGTTAAAACAGGGCGAACGCCATCGTTTAGTTGGGCTTGATGACTGGGGAATATTAGCTGAAATTTGGCAACACACTGATCCCGACAATCCTTCTGATGAGGATGATATTGTGCGTGTGCAGGATGACTTTGGGCGCTGAATGAACAGGAAAGTAATTATAATATAATTTTTTCTGATCTGGTATAATTCTTTTCGTTCAAATGATTCTATGAAGGATATTTCCAGATTTCTAGCGCTTTTTTAAATAAAAATTTATTCCTATTAGTAATACTCTTGGGCTTCCAGTCTGAACTTTCAGCAATTAATTTGTTCATTTCAATTTCAGATTCTGAGTAAACATCTTTTTTAATTTTAAAATCTTTGTTGCCTATCTTCCTATTTTTTCTAGCATGAAGCAATGTTAGATTCCCGATTTTCCATTTATGGTCTGTATGCTGGATTTTTGTAAATTTGTTACTCCAATCACTACTATCACTTGGGTTTAGGGGTAAGATATGCTCAATGTTAACACGAAAACCTGAATCTGATAATTCGTAAACGGAATCACCCTTGAGATGCTTTTCCATATTTCTAAGAATATATTTAGCTAAAGTTTTATTAGTAAAATCTTTAGTAAAAAAGTTTGTCTTAGCTAACTCTTGGCTAGGAAAATATTGGTTTAATGTATCCAAATACTCTTCGATATTCTGCCTCTCATTTCTAGTTCTCAAACTTCTAGCTATTGAATGATATTCCTTTTCAAGTTTTTTTGCATCATTCTCGCAAATAGAGCTGTACCAGAATGTTAAAAAGGTGATTGTATTCAAAAATTTTTTAAAGAGCTCTTGTTCAATTTGATCATTAACAAGTAGGTTTTCTAGACTTAATAGTAATGGATAACATCTACTTGCTCGTAGTGATTTAAGAGTATCATAATGGTATTTTCTAAACTTGCCTAAATCTGTACTATCGTCGACATTTTCAGCATTTTCAAAATTAGAATATATTGAAGCTTCATCTGGAAGAGTTATTCTAATAAATTCTTTGGTTTCTGTAACAGAAGCATCGTTTAGATAACTTTTGATTTGTTTATATACCTTTTTCTTCTTGGTATTACCTTCTCTTGAAACCCAAAGGTGGTAAATAAAATTAGTAAAGTTTGAAATTTGGGATTCCATTTCATCCCACTGACTTTCTAGTTCATCAAGTAAATGTTCATCGTCTGGATCCTGAATATCGTATATTTTTTGGAAGGAAAGATTCTTAACCAGTTCAGATGTTGTTAACTCTTTGCCTTTGGCATTAATAGATTCAAATATTGAGAATGCATCTTCTGTATCTTCGACATAAATCGACAGGAAATAATGCTTGTTTTTTAAGGTATTAAATAGTAATCCTAAACGTTCTTTGAGTTCTTCTCCTTCATACTCAGATACAAACTCCTCCATTATATAATTGTATATTTTGAGATATGAAGACTTGATTTTTTTGAAAGTTTCATGCTGTCCTGCAGGGCTATATCCTAAGTTTTTAATTTTTTCATCATCATTATTGAGTATCAATTTTTCTCTAAAATCTTTGTTAACTGTCTTAGAAAGCTTGAGTTTTACTTGCTGCTTAGGTTCTTCTCCAATTACAAGTAGATCATTGAACTTGAATTTCAACTTGTATCCTGCCTCTGGTTTTATTTTTTGATTTGATATTAACTCTCCCAGAATATGTTCAATACAGGATATTAACATATTAAAAGAGGTGATTCTTTGTTGTCCATCGACGATATCTACATATTTGCTATGATCTTTTTTGAAACGAAGAATTATTGGTCCCCAAAAGTATGAGTCATCAATATTGTCGAAAAAATCATCCAGTAAACGCAGTACTTCTTCTTCTTTATCCCATACAAATTTTCTTTGAAATTGAGGTATCCTAATGAATTCTTCCCCAGTGTTAACTGGATTTGATTGTAGGTCAGCAATCGTAAGTCTCTTGAAGTTAATGTCCATTGGGATAAATAATCTTAATTAAAACAATTTTGCTAGTTGTGTAGTTAAAAAAGAAGGTAATAAGCTAAGTTTTGATAAAAAAGTCTTAGGTTTGAGTGTGGTACTGTAGCATCTCATCAAGAGTGATATTGCCTTCATAGTAAGCACGTCCGACAACGACACCGTATTGTCGCTGATTCGATAAAGCTTGTAGATCTTTAGCACCCGAAACGCCGCCCGAAGCAATGAAATTTAGTGCTGGAAATTGCTCTGATAATTGTTGATATAACTGCATATTTGGTCCTTCAAGCGTACCGTCTTTAGAAATATCAGTACATAATACGGTAGAAAGGCCGAGGTCTATCATTGGTTGTAAAAAGTCATTCAACGACTTATCGAGCGTTTCCAGCCATCCTCCATAAGCTACTTTGCCGTCTTTCAGATCCATTCCTAATATTGCTCTGTCACCGTAGTCCTCAAGCACTTTCAGCCATTTCTCGGGACTTTTAACAGCCATCGAGCTGCAGATAATGTTTGATACTTGCTGCTCAATAAGCATCTTGGCATCCCCATAGCTGCGAATGCCGCCTCCCGTTTGTACGGACAGATCGAGTTCGCTGATGATTTCTTTGATGTACTTTAGATTAACGAATCTTCCTTCTTTTGCCCCGTTTAGATCTACAATGTGAATATGATTAAATCCGGCTTCTTTAAATTTTTTTGCTTCGGAAAGGGGATCATCATTATAAATGGTAGCCTTTTCATAATCGCCCTTGTGCAGGCGGACTACCTTTCCATCGAGCAGATCAATAGCGGGAATAACTTTCATTGAGGAAGTTTTTTTAGAATTAGATGGTGAAAGTAAAGAAACAGGCAGAGAGTTAACAGATTAGATAACAGAATTGTTTGTTATCAAAATGAGCATTTCTCAAAATCTTAATACGACCACTTGAGTCTAAAGAAGAACAGGTTTGGTGTAGGCACTGTCTGACGAAATACAGCTCCTTTTAACAATTGTGATAATATTAGAAAGTCGATGTTTTCAGTCACAGATATTGAAACTTGTGGTATAGCAATAAATATGGACCGGTCAAAGCTACCCATAAAGCTGAGGTTCCCATTTATAAGGGGATGAATCTGGTAAGAACCGTTAATTAGAAATCCCGATTTGGCAATAAAAAGATTATCAGCGCTGGGTGGTTCTACAAGCGAATTAAGTGGATTTCCTCCTTGGTTATATCCTCCGTTATAAAGCAGTTCTCCCTGGAGATACAAACCATTCGACAGCATATAATCCAATCCGGTTGTGGCAGTAAAATGGCCGGTTTGTTTAAAAAATTGATCTTCGGGATGAAAATATGAGATTTCTCCTTTAAAACCGGCATCATCAAGGTAACCCGCCCATCCCGTACCAAGTGTTAGATTATCCAGGTAGTGTCCGCCAATAACCTGGATATCATAACTTCCCCAGCTTGTTCGTACTATACCTGCGATAACAGATTCAGACCAGTTTTCGGCTAATCGGATGCCAGCCTCAAAACTGGAAGCGTAACTCCAATTGTACTGAACAGTTAGGGCATCTACGCCGGGCCGCTCTTCATAATCAAAATCCAAGAAAGCATAATTGTTAAACAAGTCGTTGGGATTCCAAACATAAGTTTGCCCCCAGTTGACACGCTGTCGTCCGCCATGAATTTCCCACGGACCATTGATATAGCTTAGGTGCATCCGATCAATGTTGGAATGCATCAGGGAGTGATCAGTCCTGAACCATACCCACGAGAGATCAAAATAATTGGGATCTTGTTCGTAAAATTGCTCAATTCCGGGTGTGTTGTTAACGGTATAACCATTGAGGAGTCGTGTTCGAAGATCGGCTCGAAATTCGAAATGATCAGATAAAGTCCAGTCGCTTTCAATCCGGTGGTGGAGAATATTGTCGTAGCGGATAGTATTGAAATCATTGTTTATGCTGATTTGACCAAGTTCTTTTACATATCCCCCGATATCTACCTCTTGTGCAAAAGTGGTTTGAAAGCCAAGTAAAAGGAGAACAACTGTCAAATATGCTTGTCCGATATTATTCCGCAAAAACCCACGGATAATGTGCAAGGTATCACAAAGAAACCCTCTGTAAACTTTTGTGTCATCGTCGTGTAATTTCGTGTTATGCTTCGCAAACATGGGCATCATCTTACTTCATCCTTGTCGATTTTTCCATCTACGAGCGTAACTACCCGGCGCGCTCGGTCGATCACTCGCTGATCGTGTGTTGAAAAAACAAAGGTCATTTCCTCCTTTTCGTTTAGCTTGAGCATTAGATCCAGCAAGTCAGCGCTTGATACGGAATCGAGGTTGGCAGTTGGTTCATCAGCCAGCACAAAGTCCGGTTTGGAAGCAAGGGCCCGCGCAACAGCTACACGTTGCTGTTGTCCGCCGGAAAGTTCAGTTGGGCGCTTGTCGATTTTATCGGCTAATCCTACTTCTTTGAGCAAGGATATGCTTTTTTTGCGACATTCCTTGCTGGGACGTCCTTGCATTTGCATAACAAAAGAAACGTTTTCCACAGCGGTAAGCACAGGGATCAAATTGTAGGCCTGAAACACAAAGCCGATATGATGGAGCCTAAAGTTGACAAGCTCCCGATCAGACAAGGAGGAAAGCTCTGTTTGTTGAATGATTGTTTTGCCTTCAGTAGGTGTATCCAGGCCTCCGATGATATTTAACAGCGTTGTTTTTCCTGATCCGGAGGGACCAACGATGGCCGTAAACTCTCCTTTTTCGATCGTCAGATCTACACCATTAAGGGCGTGTACCGGTACTTTATCCGGGTTGTAAACTTTGGTAAGTCCATGTGTTTCAATAACGGGCATAGTGATCTAATTCATTTTTCGAATTGCTTCAACAGGATTCAACTGCAGTGTTTTCCAGGCCGGATACATGGCTGAAAGTAATGCTGCCACGGCAATTAAGAGTGTTATATTCAGATAGTAAATAGGAGGCAGGCTGGGATAAATAACCGTGCGTAATCCGTAAGCATTCATCCCTTCAGCAAAGGCGCCCAAGTCAATTCCGGTGCTATTATAGTATGAGATCGTAAGCCAGCTGAGGAAAAGCCCTGCCGGCGTTCCGACCATCGTTAAGAATATCGTTTCATACAAAACCATGGAAAACACGCGCGATTTATTCATGCCTACGGCTCGAAGCATTCCCAGCTCACGCGTTCGCTCCAACACTGCCATCAGCATCGTATTAATTATGCTGAATACCAAGGCAATGATTATGATGATCATGACGATGTACATCATAAGATCAGTCATTTCGTAGGTGTACTTGAGTTCCGGTGCTGCTTCGCCCCAGGTTGTAATATTTAGATCTGGGAATTCTTTCTGAAGCTGACTTGCACGCTTATCCGCTTTGCTGAAATCGGACAATGTTAGATGAATACTGTGGACTTGTTGGTCAAGGCCCATTAGGTTGTTTACATCTTTTCGGTTAACAAACACATTGCCTTCGTCGAACACGGAGCTGAAGCTATCGAAGATACCGACAACTTGGAATGCACCGCCTGTTATATTTCCATTGGTATCTTGAAAATTAAGCACCATCCTGGATTTTAACGCCAATCCCAGTCGTTCAGCCAGATCGGAACCGATGATAACAGGATTTCTATACTGCTCGCCGGGCATGCTACCATTAATCAAATAATTTTCTACGCTGTGAGTACTATCGGGAACAATTCCGCGGATGGTTACGCCATAGCTGTTGCGCGCACTTTGAGCCAATCCACTTGCCAAGCTCTGCGTTGAAAGGTCTGTAGTATATGGTTTTTCCTTCAGATTGGTGAGCACATTTTCAGCCTGAGGGATATAATACTCGGGATTATAGAGGTCTTCGAATTCTGGATGACTTATTTCGATATGAGGAACGGTCAGATGAAACTGGTCTTCGAGATATCCTTGAACCATGCCTGTAAAAAAAGCGGAAAGAAAAACTCCGGCCCATGTGCCAAGCAGTACCGCTATAATGACAACCCCACTGCGAGTGGGATTGCGCCAGACATTTTTCCAGCCGAGTTTTATGATGTTCTTAATCATCGTTACCCTCTCATAGCTTTTATAGGATTAAGTCGACTAGCTCTGAGAACCGGAATTAAACTAAAAAGAAGGGTTATGATAAGAATAATGATGGCTTGCCAAACAAAAATTGAAGGCTCTGTTGAAAATTGGAGCATAGGTTGCAAGCCGTAGTTTTCCATGGTGGTAGCCATATCGCCGGTAAGTTGAATAGGATTTATATTGAAATACCAAGAAATCGGTAAACTCAATAAAATACCTACAGCACTGCCCAGGATAGCGATTGTTAGGATTTCAACAGCCAGGATTGTAGCGAGCCTGTGGCGTGGAGTACCAATGGAGAGCATAATACCAAATTCGTAGGTCCGCTCGGTAATCATCATCAATAGGGTGCCAAGTATGCCAAATCCTACTACCATGTACAGTACTGCCAAAATAATATAGCCGCTCACTCGGTCTACCTCGATTCCCTGAACTAACTCGGGCATTAGCTCTTGCCAGGCCATGACTTCGTATCTTTCGGTTGATAACTTGTTTATGATATGTTGAACGATACGATCAACATGTTCGGGGTCATCGATAATTAAAGCGGCACTTGTAAGTCGATTATCAGCTGCCAAGAATTGCTGAGCCTTATGCAGCGGTAGCATAACGAGACTTCTGTTTAGTTCAGGATTGGGCAAGGTTATCGTTCCTTTTACTGGATACAGACCGGTAGCTGACATACCCCGAAAGCCCTGTCCAAGCAATACCAGGCTGTCACCCAGCTGTATATTGAGACGCTCCAGCACATCCCTCCCTACAATAGCTGCTTTCTCATCATTTTGTTGAAAATAGCTGCCCGATTGCAGTCTGATTTGGGGATTCATTAAATGCTGTTCAGACTTAACATCAATACCAATGACCATAAGCGGACGACTTTGTTGCTTTCCGGCTCCCAGGGCAAATGATTCAATTCGGGGAACTACAGCGGTAACTCCTTTTGATTCTTTGAGAATATTTAGCAATGAATCAGTAGCAACAAAACTGTTTTCCAGTGTTTTGTCATCCCAATAGCCGTTTGCATGCACTTGAGCATACCCGCTGAAGCTGCCTACAGTGGTATCAATCATATCTTTATACTGCCCTTCCTGCATGGATCGCATCACCGCTGATAATAATACAGCAACAGCGATGGAAGTCACCGTGATGAGCGTCCGGCTTTTATTGCGCCAGATATTTCGCCATGCCAGTTTTATCGATAACATTTCCCTAGTTTATCCTTTTCATGTTTTGTATGCTGAAGAAACGTTCTGAAATGTCGATATTGAATTCGATATCCTCATAGATCATAATTGTTTTTTTGCCGTCCTCTTGTAGCGGAATCATTTCCAGTCGGGTTGGGATTGTGCGTCCACTCATTTCCTTAATTTCAGAGCTTTGCATCAGCCTAATGATTTCCTGGTTTTCATCATAAAATTCGGTTCTCAGTTGTAGAAATTCATTCTTCGAAATAAATGTGATAACCTTTGACCATACCACGGGTGCGTCGGGTTTGGGAATCAACTCGATTTTATAGCAATCGTAATTGCTGATTGTGGAATCTCCCACTAAAGTATGTCTGTAATCTGTTACGATAGATGATTCCCGAACCAGGTCGTTGTTGGAAAAGTCAGATCCCATCCAAGATTGACTCATCATCGAGGGCGGAAGTTTTATTGTTCTATTGATATCTGGCAGCCAGTTCCAGATTTCATTTTCGCGTTTCAAGTAGGCTGAACCTTCATCCCGAGCAGGCGCCGTAATTAAAATTAGGCTGTAGTCTTCGTCCATGCTCCACGCTTTCATTGAAACACTGCGCTCCCATGTCGGGCGGACGATTTTCATTGTCATTTCGGCCCGTGAGCTTTTGCCTCGCATCTTTTCATCAGCTTTCTTAATAATTTCGGAAGCATCTTGTGCAGTTGCTAATAGAGGTAAAGCTGCGAAAAATGTTAGAATGGCTAAAAGTATGGGAGCGATAGAAATATACTTCTTAGTGAAAATCGTAATATTCGAACAATGAATATTTGGAGGTATTTTCCTTGGAGTGGTCATTTACATCAATTGAATGGATATTTGATTAAAATGTAAACGGTACAAACTCTGAATGCAATAAAAGAATAGCTTATTTTAGAGAAGAAACAGAAGGGAGATAAGAAAAGACTGAATAATTCTTCTACTTTTGCATATTCATTTCGTCATGAACATGCTGTAGAAAATTTTGTAGTAGTAGCGATCCTATTTTTCCTGACTTTTCGGGATGAAATTGTACTCCCCAAAAATTTTCTTTGCAGACAACAGAAGTAAAAGGTTGAATGTACTGGCAGGTTGCTACGGTGTATGTATTGAGAGGAGCAAAAAAACTATGTACGTAATAAAAAAAATGATCGTCGGTTAGTGAATCCATAAGTGGATGAGCAGAAATATCTTGAAAAGTATTCCATCCCATATGGGGTACTTTTGCTTTGGAAGAATCGAATTTTTTAAGTCGCCCCGGAATAATACCCAAACCATCAGATTCACCCTCTTCGGATGATTCATAAAACAACTGCATTCCAAGGCAAATCCCCAATACTGGTTTCTTGGTGTTTTTAAGCCACTCGTCCAGACCATTCTTTTGAAGGGATTTCATGGCCGGTTGCGCGTGGCCAACACCGGGAAAAATGATGCCGTCAGCCTCATCAAGCTCTTCCTTTTTATCGGTAATGATATGTGGCTCATCAAGTCGTTTAAAGGCATTTGATACAGAGGCAAGGTTACCAGCCTCATAATTAATAATTGCGATCATCTTACAATAAGTTCTTTGTCGTGGGTAATACGTTTAGGTTTCGTTCATTTCGACTGATAGCAGCACGTAAGCATCGCGCAAATCCTTTAAAGCACCCTTCAATTTGATGGTGATCATTCTTGCCGTCAATAGAAATATGCAGGGTCGCTTGTAGATTAATAGCCAGTGAATAAAAGAAATGCTCGACCATTTCTGTCGGAAAATCACCAACTACATCTCTTTTAAAAGAACCATCGAACTTTAAATAGGGGCGACCCGAGAAGTCCAGTGCTACAGTCGCAAGGGTTTCATCCATAGGCAACGCGAATCCGTATCGCTGAATTCCAATTTTGTTGTCAAGGGCATCATTAATTGTTTTTCCCAAAGTGATGGCGACATCTTCGATAGTGTGATGTTCATCTACTTCAAGGTCACCGGTACAGGAAATATCCAGATCTATCAACCCGTGCTTGGCAATCTGTTCCAGCATATGATCAAAAAAATTAAGTCCGGTAGAAATATTGCTTCGCCCGGTGCCGTCGAGATTAACAGCTATACTGATATCAGTTTCTGCTGTTTTTCGTTCTTGGGTAGCTTTTCGGGTAGGAAAGCAGATTTTATTGCTGAGCGCGATCCAATCCGGAGCTGTTTCAATTTCAGATCCATCATTATCCAGTGCTTTAAGATCATTTTTTTCAGCAATAATCTGCAGATCAATGGCATCAGGCAGGGTTTTTACGGATGTTATTTTTTCATTCTCCAGCAGCTGTTGCTGTTGTTTGGACAAATCTTCGGTGAGGAAGAAGAGTTGATGATCAAATTCTTGCAGTCGTTTCAGACCGTAGAGAGCGCCGCTCCAGAGTAAATTGTTATCGGAACCGGACAAGGCCTCTGTAGAAATTCTGATATTCATCGTCCTAAACTTTTTAAAGCTGAAATTAATCGTTTATTCTCATCCGGTGTTCCCACCGTGATGCGTAAACAGTTTTCGCAGAGTGGTTGCTCACCACGATATCTTATGATGATATTCTGCTTGGTAAGTTGTTCATAGACATTCTTGGCATCGGTAAATTTTGCAAGTAAAAAGTTGGCTTCGCTTTTGTAAACCTTCTGCACCATTTTCAGTTGTCCCAACTTGTCTTTAAGCTCCTTTCGTTCCTTTTTTATGGCATCCATGCGAAATTGTACGGTTTCCCAGTTTTGCAATCCTTTTATTGCTTGCTGAGCCGTTAATTTATTGATGTTGTACGGTGCCTTCACCTTCATCATATAATCAACAATTTCTTCTTGAGCATAAGTAATTCCGAGCCGGATACCGGCTAATCCAAATGACTTAGATAGCGTTTGAAGTACAACAAGATTGGGATATTCAACTACTTTGTCGGCCCAGCTTTCTTGGTTGCTAAAATCGATATAGGCCTCGTCGATGATGACAATACCTCTAAAGTCCTGAATTAATTTCTGAATCGCTGAGGTTGCAAAAGTGTTTCCGGTTGGATTGTTTGGTGAACATAGAAAAAGCATTTTGGTATTCGGTTTTACGGCATCCAAAATTTTATCCACACGGAGTTGAAAATCTTTCTCATCTAATAGTACTTCATCAACGGAGATGTCGTGAATATTAGCAGACACCTTATACATGCCATAGGTGGGTGGAGTTGTGAGTACGCGATCTTTTCCCGGACGGCAAAAAATCCGATATAGCAGGTCGATTCCTTCGTCACTGCCAACGCCGGTAAATACATTTTGAGGACGAACGCCCCGCCATTCGGCGATAAGTTCTCGCAAGTTTTTTTGTTTGGGGTCGGGATAGCGATGCAATTGTTGATTGTCAGAAAATGGAGCACCCAGACTATTTTCATTAGCATCAAGCAGCAGTCCTTCACCAAAATCTTCCCGGGCACTGTGATAGGGAACCAACTTTTTAATGTTGGGACGAACGAGTTTTTCAAGATCAAAAGATCGATTCATAATGTGGTAAAAAAAATCTTTAAGTATTTTTGTTGATATCTTTTAGACGTATAGATACAGCATTTTTATGGGCTTCCAACTTTTCTAGTCCCGCCAGCTTTTCAATAGTAGGACCCACATTTTGTAAGCCATTAGCTGTAATTTTTTGCATGGTAATCTGCTTTAAAAAAGAATCTACAGAAACGCCGCTAAACATCCGTGCATAACCGTAAGTGGGGAGCGTGTGATTTGTTCCCGATGCGTAATCGCCGGCACTTTCGGGAGTCCATGGACCCAGAAATACCGATCCAGCGTTCATAATCTGATCTTCGTATTGTTCCGGATTTTTGCACTGTACAATCAGATGTTCCGGAGCATACTGATTGGAAAATGAAAAACCTTCATCAAGGGTATCTACCGTTAGAATAAAACTTTTATCTATGGCCTTTTGGGCAACTTTTTGTCGAGGAAGTTTTGTTAGTTGTTGATCAATTTCGCGCTGGCATTGATCTAGATCAAAATCAGGAGTTGCAACTAATACCACTTGGCTGTCTTCGCCGTGTTCGGCCTGTGAAAGCAGATCAGCTGCTACATAAGCAGGGTTGGCTGTCTCATCAGCAATGACGAGCACTTCAGAGGGGCCGGCCGGCATATCAATAGCAATTTGGGCCTCACTGTTTTGTAACATCATTTTTGCCGCCGTTACATATTGATTACCTGGACCTAAAATTTTATCCACTTTTGGGACGGTTTCTGTCCCGAGAGCCATTCCGGCTACCGCTTGTGCTCCACCGGCTTTTAAGAGATGTGTTGCTCCAATCTTTTTTGCGATATACAGAATCTCATCCGCAATAGAGCCATCATTTTTAGGGGGCGTTGCGACCACTATCGTTGAGCATCCTGCCAGCATAGCAGGGATGCCAAGCATCATCAGGGTAGAGGGGAGGATGGCCGTTCCGCCGGGTACATATAATCCCACTCGCTCAATTGGACGAGTAACTTGTTTGCATTGTACGCCAGGCATTGTTTCTACTTCGAGCGGTTGAGGTAACTGTGCTTTATGAAACTGATAAATATTATCAAAAGCCGTATCAATTGCTTCTCTTATATCGTCTGCAATAGCTACCTCTTGTTTCGCGGGATTGAGTACGAGCGGATCAGGGGTTACGCCATCGAACTGCTGCGTAAAGTGATTGATGCCAGCGTTGCCTTCTTCATTTACCTGTTGGATAATGGGCTCAACCTGTCCGAATATGGACTGGAAATCCATTTTAGGTCGCTGGATAAGTTCTTTGAGCTGACTATCCGATAGGTTTTTATAGCTATATATATTCATATCTGTTTTACAATATCATGCTTTCAATGGGAAGTATCACAATACCACTGGCGCCTTCAGCTTTTAGTTTTTCCATCACTACCCAGAACTCATCAATGGGAATGACCGTGTGAATAGCAACCATGCCATTATCGGCAAGCGGCATTACGGTGGGACTTTTTAGCGATGGAATAATTTCTTTGATCTTGGGAACAGCTTCTTCCGGAGCATTCATCATAATATAACGACTGCGCTCGGCCTGTTGGTGGCCATCCATTCGCTGTAGGAATTTTTCAATAAGCTGCTGCTTCCCGGGAGATAGTTTTTTGTTGGTACGAATCAGTTGGGTTTCTGATTCTAATATCGTCTCCAGCTCTTCGAGTCCGTTGGCTTTGAGCGTATTTCCGGTAGAAACAAGATCACAAATGGCATCGGCTACCTCAAGACGGGGAGCAATTTCTACGGCCCCCGAAATGGTTACGATTTCAGCATTGATATCACGTTCTTCGAAAAAATTTCGTGTTAAATTTGGATAGCTTGTAGCTATCGATTTACCTTCGAAGTCTGCAACCGATTCAATATCGCCATTTTTGCGAGCAGCCAGTGAAAGACGGCAAATCCCGTAATCAAGTCCACGGAGAACAGTAACATCGGCTCCTTTTTCCTGTGTTTCATTAGCACCTACAAAGCCGAGATCACAGACGCCGTCCTGTACATATTCGGGGATGTCATCATCCCGGATCAACAGGAGCTCAACGTCGAAATTGCGACATTTTACAAGCAGGTTTCGTTTGTAATCATCAAAACGGAGGCCGATACCTTTGAGCAGATCAATGGTTTTATCGGTCAGTCGACCTGATTTTTGAATGGCTATACGTAAAGAAGTAGTAGAATCAGCAGTGCGTTGCATAACAAATAGTTATTGAAATTTAATTGGGAAAACTGTTAAAAAAGTAGGGAGAAACGATGTAGCCTCGGCTACATAAAGTGATGCTATTGACGGGGCCAACCGCCGTGATGGAGGTGAGAATAAATGGATATATGTAGGCTTTGTTTTTGCATCAGGCCAAAGATAAGGTTTTTACAGAATTCTTCCACACCAATTTGATTTAATTTTTCCGAGATTTATTATATATGAGTGTATTTAACCTGATGATTTAGAAAATCATTCCTCAAAAGTAAAAAGGCTCCCTGTAAAATAGGGAGCCTTTGCTGCAAGTTTGAAGTATGTTCAGCTTATCGTTCCAGGATCATACCACCAGCACCTACTGCAATATCAGGTATAGTATCAGATTCCTGCACGACGGCATTTATGTTCTCGCTTGTGGGGAGTTTCTTGGGATGACCAGTCGGATCCATTATAGCTGATAATAGTTGCATTACCGCCAACGGCATAACCACTCTGGTCTTCAGTATCGACTTCAATTTAGGTTAATAAAATTGTTTTGAGGCCGGGAATGTTTTAGGGTAAATTCGCTTTCATAGGGATTTTAGATTAAGTTCTTTTACGACCTGTCTAAACATGTTCGAATTAAAAAAAGGCCCTTGCCGTTTAGCAAGAGCCTTTGACTGTTCATGTTACCTTGAGGGGTAAATGAATGATATTAGTTTGAATTTTCTATCAGCTGCATATTATCTGATTCTGTGCTATTAGCTTAGGTGACCGTATTTTGGAGGAACGGGATATTGAAAGCCCGATTGTTAATTTCTGCAGCTAAAACTATGCTGATATGGCAACTACAAATACAATTAGCATCAATGTAAATAGCGTAAGTTGAATGATGGGATTATGAACAATTCGTTTATGCATACGATCGCTGTTTCTGATGATATCTAATTAGCCTAATTTAAAGAGTAAAAAGGTTTCATTGTTCCGGGATTTCTGATATTTCTTAAAGGAGTAAAAAAGGATGAATTTTTATCGTTAATCGATTGAAGTATTATTTGTAAAAGGCTATTCTTACATCCCACTAATTAAAACAGCTAACAGACATTCTATTATGATTACAACTGCCCAATTTACCTACATTCCACTCAAAGCTTCTGATCCTCGGGAAAGCATTGACTACTTGCTTGAGCTGGTAGCCCAGCATGAGGTTGAGGTAGATGTCAATTATATGTCGACAAGTGTGCGCGGTGAGACGGAAGTTGTTTTTGAACTTATTCGGGAGATGTATGACACGATGACGATAGAAAAGGAAGAGTTTCGGTTTCATGTTGAGTTGTTAAGCCCGGAGCCGAAAGAAGAGGATCCACTCGATATTCCGGAAGCATAAAATTATGAGGATTATTTTTAAAATTTATGATACCCAATGCCATATAGGTATTGGGTTTTTTTTATGAAATATTTTTTAAAACACTGAGATGAATATTTTATGCAATGCCATCGTCATTTTTGTATCTTTAGCGTTCTTTTGAGCAAGCAAAAATAGTGCTGTAGGCACATCTCTATGACCCAGATTCGTAACTTTAGTATTATTGCCCACATTGATCACGGCAAATCCACGCTCGCAGATCGACTCTTAGAGCGTACCGGTGCTATCACCGAGCGCGAAATGCAGGAGCAAATTCTCGACGATATGGATTTGGAGCGTGAACGCGGCATTACGATTAAGAGTCACGCCATCAGGATGGACTATGAACGCCCGAACGGTGAGAATGTGATTTTTAATCTGATTGATACACCGGGTCACGTTGATTTTGCCTATGAGGTTTCTCGGGCGCTAAAAGCTTGTGAAGGTGTGCTGCTGGTTGTGGATGCGGCTCAGGGTATAGAGGCACAAACGATATCTACGTTATATCAAGCTATCGATCAGGACCTTGAGATTATTCCGGTGCTTAATAAGATTGATCTGCCGAGCGCTGATGTTGAAGGCGTAGGCCAGCAGATTGTAGATCTTATTGGATGTAATCATGATGAGATTTTGAAAGTTTCGGCTAAAACCGGTGATGGTGTTGATGAACTGCTTGAGGCGATTGTCGAACGTATTCCTGCACCGGAGCAAGAGACCGAAAAACCACTTCGGGCCCTTATTTTTGACTCTGTGTTCAATAGCTATCGCGGTTCTATTGTATATGTGCGAGTGATGCAGGGAACCCTTAAGAAAGGGGATGGCATCCGTTTTATGGCAACGGATAAGGAATACGAAGCCGAAGAGATAGGGTTTTTAAAGCTTGAAAAAGAAAAGACAGAGAAGCTTGAAGCCGGCGATGTGGGGTATATTGTCGGAAGTGTAAAGTCGCTGCAGGATGCTCGTGTGGGTGATACGGTAACACGAACAGATAACCCAGCAGAAAAACCTATTCCCGGTTACCAAGAGCCGAAGCCGATGGTGTTTAGTGGCTTGTTTCCTACGCAGTCTGATGACTTTGAGGACTTGCGATCGGCTCTGGAAAAGCTGCAGCTTAACGATGCTTCGCTGACGTATCAGCCGGAAACATCGGAAGCACTGGGCTTTGGATTTAGAGCCGGATTTCTGGGGATGCTCCATATGGAAATTGTGCAGGAGCGCCTCGATCGTGAGTTTGATATTGATATTATCACCACCGTTCCCAATGTGGAATATGAGGTACATATTACGGAACGCGGTGAACAGAAAAAAGTAGTGGTTGATAACCCAAGTGATATGCCCGATCCCGCCAAAGTAGAGGCGGTTTATGAGCCCTATATCAAGGCTAGCATTCTAACGCCTTCGGATTATATTGGTCCGGTGATGACCTTGTGCCAGGAGAAGCGCGGAAAATATGTGAATCAGCTCCATATGCAGAGCCAGCGCGTCGAAATTAAGTACGAACTGCCTATGGCTGAAGTGGTCTTTGACTTTTATGATCGTTTGAAAAGTGGGACACGGGGATATGCTTCTCTTGATTATGAGTTCTTGGAATATCGAGAGGGCGATCTGGTGCGACTAGATATTTTATTAAATAAAGAACCGGTTGATGCGTTATCCAGCATAGTTCACAGAGATAAAGCATATGATCTGGGACGTAAGTTATGTAAGAAGCTAAAAGAGCTTATTGACCGACACCAGTTTGAGGTACCCATTCAGGCGGCTATCGGTAATAATGTTATTGCCCGTGAGACCATCCCGGCCATCCGCAAAGATGTAACGGCAAAATGTTACGGCGGTGACGTTTCGCGAAAGCGTAAACTTCTTGAGAAACAGAAAGAAGGAAAAAAACGTATGAAGCAGGTGGGAACGGTTGAAATACCTCAGGAGGCATTTTTAGCAGTCCTCTCTATGGATGATGACAATAATAATTAATGCAATATTAGATAATGGACAGAATATTTTTTGATTCAGTTAAAGAAGTTTCAAGCTTTTCTTTATCGAAGACGGTTGTTACTGGAATCGTAATTATTTTATTAAGTCTGACATCACTACCGGCTTTTGCTCAATTTGAGGCTGCAGAATTTGAAAAGATAACCAAAGAAAACAGGGCTCAGTTTGAGCGTGAGACTCAAGATATAAGCTTAACCGGACAAGGATTATATGAAGACACCAAACTTGATGACCGGCAAACCAACGAAATAAGAGCTCGTTTGCAAGCCATATTTGGTGATCCTACGCAAACACTAGAAGATCTGATTAATAAAGAGAATTTTCGACCCGGTAAAGCCATTCAATTTGAATATTGGTTTATGGTTAATGATAGTATTCCTTTAATGGTTTTAGACTGGAACGGGCCGTTTGGGAGTGGTCTAACGTATGGTGGTGCAAGCAAATACGTAGATTTGATGCCTCAGATTAAAAGGGAATTTGTACGTAAGCTGATGTCTATTGAGGAGTTCGGTGAGTATAAAGATTACTTTTATTCACCGGAAAAAGAGCAGTGGTATATTGTTAAATATGAGGATGGAAAGTTTCGAAACGAAGAAATTGACTCACCTGCTGGAATGAGTATAGATTAATTTATTAATAATTAGGAGTAACTTTGGCAGATCAATTATCACAAGAGGAGCGCAAGGAACGGCGCTCTCGAAGAAAACGGCGAAAAGGGAAAGAGAACGAAGAAGCAAAAAGTTGGCTTAGGGAATGGATGGATGCACTGCTTTTTGCAGCAGTGGCAGCTATAATAATCCGGGCCCTTTTATTTGAGGCCTATCGTATTCCCACGCCTTCAATGGAGAAAACCCTGTTAACGGGAGATTTTCTAATTGTTTCTAAAATAAGCTACGGAGCCCGAACACCTATGGTATTGGGTGTGCCGTTTACAAATATTTATATGCCCGGCGCAGTAATTCCATGGACGCGTTTGCCCGGTTTCAGTGAAGTTGAACGCAATGATATTGTTGTATTCAACTATCCTATTGACATAGATCCCATTGCGGCAAAAACAAGCTATATTAAACGTGCTGTGGGTGTGCCCGGCGATACGGTTACTGTAGGTGATGCGGAACTTTTTATTAATGGAGACCAGGCAAAATCGTTTGAGGGAATCCAACAAACTTATGTTGTTTCGGTACGCGATCGGGTTCGATTGAGTCCGGCAAAGGTTGAAGCAGCCGGAGGCAGGCTTATAGGATCGCAAAATCAGGGGTCATACAGAGTTACGATGACCCAAGATGTGGCTGAAAAACTAAGCGGTTGGCCTGAAGTTAATAATGTGGAGCTATTCGTTCTACCGGAGGATTTTAATGAGTTTAACAGACGTGATTTTAGTTTTTCATCCGGATTTAACAATCATCATCACATTCCGCCGGTCGTTATTCCTTTTGAAGGGCAAACAGTTACGTTAACCCCTGATAACTATCATATCTACGAAAATGTTATTACTCGTTACGAAGGGAATAATGTAGAGCGAAATGGTGATCAGTTTGTGATTAATGGTGAGGCTACGGATGAATATACCATTCAGCAGGATTATTATTTTGTGATGGGGGATAACCGTGATGACAGTGAGGATAGTCGTTTTTGGGGATTTGTTCCTCAGACTCACATTGTAGGTAAAGCGGGTATCATTTACTTCTCATGGGATGGGGAACGCATGTTACCGCGCTTTGGCCGATTGTTGAACTTTATCCACGACTAATTTTTGCGGATGGTTTTGCCCATCGGCTGACCTTCTTTAATGGCAAGCTGTCCGCATCCCGCATCAATATCATCACCCCGACTTCGTCGAACCGTAGCCGTTACATCGCGTGACACGAGTTCCTGCATAAAGGCATCCAGGCGTTTTTCACGAGCTCTTTTTAATGCAACTCCGGCCACATCATTATACATGATGATATTCACCTTGCTGGGTGCCCACTGCACAATATCAGCAAGTTGCTGTGCGTCTTCAGGACTATCATTAAACTCATCGAAAAGCAGGTATTCGTAAGTAATAGGGCGGTGTAGTTTGTCATAATAATGCTGAACGGCTTCCTTCAACTTGTCCAGTCCCATCGAGTTATTGATAGGCATAATCTCGTCGCGCTTCTCATCATTGGCCGCATGCAGCGATATTGCCAGGTTAAACGGCTGACGTTCGTCGGCAAGTTTTTTAATTTGTTTGGTAAGTCCCACCGTAGAAACCGTAATACGTTTGGGCGAAAGACCAATACTAAGCTCATCAATAATTATGTTTGCCGAATTAACGACCGCTTCATAATTATGAAGCGGTTCGCCCATTCCCATATACACAATATTGGTGATGCCTTTGCCAAATCGTTCTTGGCATAACTCGTTAATATATTGTACCTGATCGACGATTTCGCCGTGCGTAAGGCTGCGAAAAAATCCCATTTTCCCAGTCGCGCAAAATGAACAGCCGAATACGCAACCCACCTGTGATGATACACAAACTGTGAGTCTGTTGGCAGCTCCATCTTCATAAAAGTCGGGAATAAGTACAGCCTCAACTTTATGCTCTTCTTCGCCCTGCAATTTGAAGAGGAACTTCATAGTTCCGTCTTCAGACTCCTGATGGGTCTCATATTCAATGGTCGGAACCTTAGCTATTTCTTGGAGACGTGAACGAAGATCCTTGGAAAGATTGGTCATTTCATCAAAACTGTGCACGCCTTTTTGATATAACCACTGAAAAAGCTGATCACTGCGAAAGGATTGAAGTCCCAGCTCTGCGGTAAACTCCTGTAGTTCTTCTTTGGTTAGACTTTTCAGGTTGGTTTTTTCGTCGATATCGGTTTTTGTAGTCATAACTTCTAAGATACAAATCCTAAAGCACGTTTGTTAAACAAAGAACAATGATTTTTTATCGTAACAACGTTGCAAATTAAAAGGGGGATGCCTCAAAAGACATCCCCGGAAATAAATTATAAGAAGAAAGGAATTTTAATTGTCGAGGGTTGCATTAACTTTAATATTAACGCCTGCCAGTGCTTTTGAAACCGGACAGTTTTTCTTGGCCCCTTCAGCAAATTCCAGAAATTCATCCTTTCCAATGTCTGGAATGTTAGCCGTTACATTTAAAGTGATGGTAGTTATTGCAGGGTCACCGTCAACCATTTCGAGAGCGACATCAGCGTTGGTTGTGACGGCTTCGGGAGCATATCCGGCTTCGGCTAAATCAGCAGAAAGAGCCATGGAATAACAACCGGCATGAGCGGCCCCGATGAGTTCTTCGGGATTAGTGCCAGTGCCATCCTCAAAACGGGATTTGAATGAATAGGAACCTTTATAGGCTCCGCTTCCAAACGACATGTTTCCTTTCCCATTCTTGAGATCTCCATTCCAGCTTGCTTTTGCTTTACGTGTAGGCATAGATAAATAATGTTTAGTTAAACTTATGTTATGAGGTATAAAAACAGCGTATTGGCTTATGTCATTCCTATGGAATATTAGAATTGTTTTGCCTTTTTTTTAATCAATAAATGATCAGGGAAATAATGCAGGAATTGCATTCTTGTATAGAAAAATCCTTATTTAAATGAATGTTCTTTTTTTGTATTTAATTTTATGCATTTAACTCGAAGCGCGTACAGGTAAATTGCAATAAAAATTTATTACTGATGAATCAAGAAATGGAAGCGGAATTTGTGGATGTGTATAGCACACTCACAGAAAAATTATTGAATTGGCTGGAAACGACTATTGCGATGCTGCCTAACCTCGTGGTAGCACTGCTTGTTTTAATCGTTTTTATGGTATTGGGTCGCCTTGTCCGCGGAGGTGTAAAACACATGCTGGAAAAGACAACCAGCAACAAAACAATTATCAATTTGCTGGAAACGATTGTCGGAGTTTTGATAATTGGTATTGGGGTCTTTATTGCGTTAAGCATTCTCAAACTTGATGGGGCGGTGACCTCACTCCTTGCCGGTGCCGGTATCATTGGTTTGGCATTAGGTTTTGCATTTCAGGATATCGCCTCGAATTTTATTTCAGGAATTATTTTATCCATCCGACACCCGTTTGGTATTGGGGATATTATCGAAACCAATGGGTTTTATGGCGAGGTAGAGAAGATGAATCTCAGAAATACCATAATCCGTACCCCAAAAGGACAGATCGTATATATCCCTAATAAGAGCGTATTTGAAAACCCGCTGGAAAATTTTACAAGCAGTGGTTTGCGGCGCATTGATCTGTCATGTGGCGTTTCCTACGGCGATGATCTGGAAAAAGCCAAAGAGGTGGCTATTGAGGCTGTTAAAGGATTGGATAACTATAACGCTGATAAGGGGATTGAGTTTTATTATGAGGAATTTGGTGGTAGCTCCATTAACTTTAATATCCATTTCTGGGTGAACTTTCGTAAGAACCCTGATTTCTTGTCGGCACGCAGCGATGCGATCATCGCTATTACCCAAGCTTTTGATGAGAACGATATTATGATTCCGTTCCCCATTCGTACGCTCGATTTTGGTATCCGCGGCGGCGAAAAGTTGAATACCATGTTGGGAGACGGCAAGCAATCATAGTAATCCGAAAAGCATCCAATTTAAAAAGGCCGAGTACTAAGCTCGGCCTTTTACTTTTTTGTAAGAAATTGTTGATTGCTATTTGAAGTGGCGGTTTAGATAATCCACATACGAAGTGTAGAGCAGGTAGTAGCTTGCGGTATTAAAGGCAACTCCGTGAGCACCGGGAGGATAAATCTGCAAATCTACCTCTTGGCCATTTCCTGTGAGCTCGGTTAAAAGCTGCATCGTATTTTGGACGTGCACATTCTCATCCATGGTCGAATGCGATAGCAGGAGGTTGCCTTCTAAGTTTTGGGCGTGTGTTATGGATGAGCTTTGCTCATAACCATCCTTGTTATTTTCGATTAGCCCCATATAACGCTCGGTATAAATACTGTCGTAAAATCGCCAGTCGGTAACGGGCGCCGTAGCAATACCGACATCAAAAACATCGGGATAATTAAACAGGGTATAGGTTGTCATATAGCCACCATAGCTGTGTCCGCGCATGGCCATTCTGCTACTGTCTACCCAACTTTTATTACCCATAAATTGTACTGTTTCTACAAAATCGTTGGCTTCCCATTTTCCCAGCTGCTTGTAAACAATTTTTTCAAATTCAGAACCATAACCGCCGCTTCCACGATTGTTCACATTTACTACAATATAGCCTTCCTGTGCCAGGTATTGATTCCACCCTCCGGATTCCCAGCTGTTATATACGCCCTGCGCGCTGGGACCTCCATAAATATTGAGTACCAACGGATATTCTTTGTCAGGATCAAAATCAATGGGCTTAATCATGTAGCCATCCAATTTCTGACCATCGGAAGTGGTAAAGGAAAACAGTTCACGCGGAGCATAAATATGTTTTTTGGTAAAAGTTTCGACTGATGCATTATCCTCAAGCACTTCCATTTTCCCATTCATCGTACTCCAGAGTTCGACCTGTGTTGGAGTTGAAGTGTTTGAATAACGATCGATATAATACTTGCTGTTCGAGCCCATGCTGATGTCATGTGTTCCCTCTGCCTGGGTGTGCTTGGTTTTATTTCGACCGCTAAAGTTAACAGAGTACAGATGTCGCTCCAGCGGTGATTCTTCGGTTGAGGTGTAATAGATTCTATTATTGCGATAATCTACTGTGTGAACATAGGTAACCTCCCATTTTCCTTTGGTGACCTGATTTTTGACGGAGCCATCATAGCCGTAGCGATAAATATGACTCCAGCCGTTGCGGTCCGAAATCCAGAAAAATTCTTCGCTGTCTTTGGGAAAGAAAAACAGGTGGTCGATACCGGCAAAAAAGTCAAATACATCAATCCAGGCATCAGACTGTTCTTCCATCACCAGTTGTCGTTCACCACTCTTGATATCATTAAAGAACAGCTTCAGGTGATTTTGGGCTCTATTAAGATGTACGGTTGCCAGTTTATTTTCATTGGCTGACCAGTAAATTCGGGGAATATACCCGTCGGTGGGAGTATCCATCCACTGTTGCTGACCGGATTCTACATTTATAACCCCGATTTTAACCTTGGGATTTTCGTCGCCCACTTTGGGGTATGGAATCTTTTCATATTCGGGATGTTGTCCGGAATAATCAGTCATTTGAAAAATATTAACATGGCGCTCATCGGTTTGCCAGTACGCAATTTTTTCGCTGTCGGGAGACCATACCCATGCCTGGGCCAGCCCGAACTCTTCTTCATATACCCAGCCAAAGCGTCCATTATAAAAATATTCTTTGGCACTGTTGGTAAGCTGTGTTTCTTCCTGGGCTGCCAGGTCATACACAAATAGATCTCCATCACGTTCATAACCGATTTTACCACCATCGGGAGAAAGTTCTGCCGTTCGTGCATCTTCTACGAGCAGACTAAGTGATTCATTCTCAACAGAATAAAGGTAGTAGTCAGAAATGCCCGAACGACGATATACCGGACGGAAGTTTGATTGAAATATCAAGTATTTTGAATCGTCAGACCATTGAAACGAAGAGTATTCAAAAGTAGAATCGGATTCCGGAAAAGTATGGTTGGCACTGTTGAAGATAAGTTCATCCTCTTTTGAAGCCGGATCATACGCCCGTATCTCCATATTTTCCGTTTCTTCGTTGTATTTCATGTACGAGTAACGGTTGCCGTCGTCAATCCAGTTAACGTTTCGGGGTCCATTAGAGCCACTAAGCTGACTGCTTTTTGAGAGGGCTTCTTTGACGCTGGAGTAGCGTTGTTTCTCCTGAGCTAAAGTTGGTTGTTGAAATAGAAATGCTCCCACAAAAATGCTGAGAGCCAACGTTTTGAAAAACAAAGAGAATGGATATTTCATTTTTTTAATATCTATTTTTAGAGAAAAGGTCTGTATAAAAGTTGAAGAAATTAATAATTAAAAGCCGGTACAAATTAAAATTTATAATCTGTTATTCAATCAGAACTTGGAATATAATCATTAGTGCAATGGAAATGGTTATAGTTGTTGCGACGGTGGAAGTGTTGCTTTCTTCGATGGCGTCGGGGATGAGTTCGGCAAAGACCATCCATATCATAGCCCCGGCGGCAAAGCCAAGACCCATGGGTAGGTAAGTTTCAAATATTTCTACAAATAAAAATGCCGGTACGGCCATCAACGGCTGGGGGAGGCTTGAAAAGATGCTCCACCATGCTGCTTTCAATGGGGATGTTCCTCGTGGAATCAGCACCAGACTGATGGCCAGTCCTTCAGGAATATTGTGTACGGCAATAGCGGTGGTAATAAACAATCCCAAATCTATTCCACCACTAAAAGAAACACCAACGCTGACACCTTCAGTAAACGAGTGGACCGTCATAATTCCGACGATAAGCAGCATTTTGGTGGCATCAGCCTGATTGATGTTCTTGATAGAGAATTTGTCGTCATATCTATTGAGCAACTTTTCGCTGCCGATAATAAATATCAGCCCAATAATTATCCCATAAAAAGTAAACCATACGTCATGGTCAATTCCTTCGTAGATAAGCCCAAAACTTGCTGCTATCATCAACCCCGATGCAACGGCATTAGAAATACCCAGCCAATTGCGTGTTAAATCCTTGAAAAAGAAAAAGGGAAGGGCTCCCAAACCTGTAGCCACTGCAGTAATCAGGGCATAAAAGAAGACATCAAATACGGGTTGTTGTATTAAATCACTCATTGTCTTTTGTAATCAATGCTCAGGAATATACAGAGTGATTACTGTTAATCCACTACCCGTAAAAAATTTAGAATTGAATTAAATAGGAGATAAAAATAAAGAGTTAGGAGTAATACTTAGGATAATATTCCCAACTCGCTAAATGTAATAAAATCAATTTTCTTCGGTTAGTTCTTGAATAATGGTATCCATTTTCTTTTCCAGCTCGCTGGTTTTTTTATCAAAACCCGTGCGATTTGCAAGTTCGGTATTCACGCTGCAGTAGAATTTGATCTTGGGCTCTGTACCTGATGGACGTACGGTTACCATTGTTTCATCTTCCGTGACGAATTGGAGGACGTTTGATACCGGCAGATCGGTATCCTGGGTTTCACCTGTTTTAACATTACGCGAAACTTGGGCTTTATAATCTTTGATAACAGTCACATCAGATCCCGCCAGTTTCTTAGGCGGATTCTCTCTGTAATTCTTCAGCATTTTTTGGATCTCCTCAGCGCCTTCACGTCCGCGTTTGTATACGGATACTAACTTTTCGCGATAATAGCCGTGTTGAAGGTAGATATTCAGCAGGGCATCAAAAAGACTGGTACCCTGATCTTTATAATAGGCAGCCATTTCTGCAATAATAACCGAAGAGACAATAGCATCTTTATCACGCACGTGATCACCGATGAGATATCCATAGCTTTCCTCACCGCCAGCCACAAACTGTTTTTCGTCTTCCAGTTTAGTCATAAGCTCACCGATATATTTGAATCCAGTCAACGTATTGTAGCACTCCACGCCGTAATGCTCGGCAATGGCGTCAATCAGATAAGAAGTAACAATCGTTTTGACGATATATTCATCGCCGTTCAGTTTATTGGCTTCCTTCCAAGCGTTTAGGACGTAATTGATAATTAGTGCCCCGGTTTGATTGCCGTTGAGCAGAACCCATTCATCGTGATGGTCCTTAATAGCAATTCCTACCCGATCGGCATCGGGATCAGTAGCCATCACCAGCTCAGCATCAATTTCTTTAGCCTTATTCAACGCCATGGTGAGAGCTTCTTTTTCCTCAGGATTTGGATATTCAACCGTTGGAAAGTCACCATCGTAGGTCATTTGTTCTTCAACAAGCGTAACGTTTTTGAAACCATATCGTTTTAAAGCGGGCGGAACCAGTACTCCTGAAGTTCCGTGAATCGGAGAAAAAACAATGCTCAGATCATTCTGCCGACTGATGGCCTCGTTTGATAATGAGATATCCATCAGGGCATCCAGATACTTCTCATCAATTTCTTTGCCAATAGATTCTATATTTTTTGATATGCCCTGGAATGAAACATGATTAATGTTTTCAATCTTTTGGACCTCCTCCATTACTGCTTTATCCTGTGGAGCCACAAGTTGACACCCATGTCTGTCATAGGCTTTGTAACCATTGTATTCTTTGGGGTTATGCGATGCCGTAAGCATTACGCCGCCGTGGCAATTCAGTTCACGAATGGCAAATGAAAGCTCTGGAGTGGGGCGTAATCCTTCAAATAGGTACACATAAATACCATTGGCAGAAAATACATCCGCCACAACTTGAGCCAGTTCCTCAGAATTATTCCGGCAGTCGTGAGCGATTACGACCTTGATTTGCTCATTGGGATAATGCTGCTTTAAAAAGTTGCTGAATCCCTGGGTGGCCATTCCAAAAGTATATTTGTTTACGCGATTAGAACCCACGCCCATAATGCCGCGCAGTCCACCGGTACCAAATTCCAGATCCTTATAAAAAGCGTCAGTCAGCTCTTGGTATTCTTCATTATCCAGCTTTTTGCGGATGGTAGCTTTGGTTTCTTCATCATAATTACCATTCAGCCAGCTGTCAATATTGTCTTTTATCTGTGGATCTAAAGATTTCATAGTTCGTAAAATTAGAAGAATTAACTTTCTTGTGATTCAGCGGCCTTAGGTTGGTTCCACTCTACTTTTTTGACCATCAGCCAGATGCCGATGACAATAAGCGGGATGCTGAGCCACTGGCCCATATTAAATACCCAGTCGGCGGCAAAAGCGGCCTGTTCCATCTTAGTGAATTCGAGGAGAAAACGCCCGGTAAATAACGTAGCTAAAAATAGAGCGAATAGTGATCCCTCCGGTGGACTTTTACGGTATGAGTGATACACTTTCCATAAAATACCGAATACTAAAATACAGAGCAGGGCTTCATAAAGCTGGGTTGGATGACGTGGTATCATGTCGACTCTGGTAAAAATGACGCCCCAAGCCAGTTCAGTGGGCTGACCGACAATCTCGGAATTCATAAAATTACCGGTTCGGATAAATGCTCCTGCAATGGCAACGACGACCACCACGCGATCGGCCAGCCAGAGAAAGCTCATATCCCTAAATTTTTTGGTAAACAGGTACATGGCAATGATAATACCGATGGCCGCACCGTGACTGGCCAGTCCGCCGTGCCATATTTTTAAAATCTCGGCAGGGTACCGCAGGTAAAAACCGGGGTCATAGAACAATACATGTCCCAAGCGAGCACCAACAACAGTAGCAATTAAAACATAGGTTAGGAGTTGATCAACTTCTTCCGGATCACGTTTGGCATGAATAAACATTTTTCGCGTCAGCCAAAAACCAACCAAGAATGAACAGGCGAAAAGAATGCCATACCAGCGCGGTTCGAGTGGGCCCAGGCTAAAGGCTACGGGATCGACTGACCATGTAAAATAATCGTTAGCTAAAAGTAATAAGTTCATGTAGTAATTTATCTATTCGGATGGTTTGGCTACAAGCATCTGTTTCGTTTCCGCTTGAAGTGGCGAGGACTGGAAGATGCCAATGTCCAAAAACCATATATTATTTTATTAGCTGTTAATTCACGATTTTATAATCCGTGCCTTCGGGGCTGTCCATCAGCTTGATATCCAACTCTTCGAGGCGGTCACGGATAGTATCCGAGAGTTCAAAATTCTTTTCATGACGCGCGTTATTACGGATATTAATAAGCAACTCAATAAGCTGTTTGGTTTTATCATCACCGGCAGAAGAATCGCCTTTTTGCGGCCAAAGTCCCAGCACGCCATCTACAAAGTTTTTCAGAAATTCTTTAATATCGCCAATATTTCCCGGGATATCCCCACTGTTAATTTGTTTACGGATGCTTTTCAGTTCCTCAAAAAGAACGGCAATTGCCTGCGCCGTATTGAAGTCGTCATTGAGTTTACTTTCCAGTGAATTTTTCAGTGTTTCCAGATCATAAGCATCAGCAGAACCATCCTCTGCATTGGTAATAGTGTTAATCATTTCTTGCAGGCTGCGCAGCCCGTTTTCGGCACCGGATAGGGCATCCTCAGAAAAATCAGTGGTACTACGATAGTGACTCTGGAGTAAAAAGAATCGGATGATTTGTGGATCCCATGCGCGATTCAGTAGATCATGATCGCCGGAGAAAAACTCATGAAGCGAGATAGCGTTGCCCAACGATTTACCCATCTTTTGTCCCTCAAGGGTAACCATATTGTTGTGCATCCAGTAGTTAGTAAACGGTTTGTTGAAAGCGCCCTCACTCTGAGCGATCTCACATTCGTGATGCGGAAACTGATTGTCCATGCCGCCGCCGTGAATATCAAAATGTTCGCCCAGGTACTTAGTTGACATTGCCGAGCACTCCACGTGCCAGCCCGGATAGCCTTTGCCCCAGGGCGATGGCCACTTCATTATATGTCCGTCATCAGCTTTCTTCCAGAGTGCAAAATCTTCGGGCGAACGTTTATCGCTGGCCGTCTCGATGCGGGCCCCACTTTCCTGATCTTCTACATCCCGGCCGCTAAGCTTACCGTAGTCTTCATCCGAAGAGACATCAAAATAGACGTTACCGTCGGTTTCGTAGGCATGGCCATTTTCAAGCAGTTTCTTAACCATCTCGATCTGCTCGATGATGTGTCCCGTAGCGCGGGGAGAAATATCCGGTCGCTGAACACCCAATGCATCCATATCGCGGAAATAGTTATAGGTATATTTTTCAGCAATCTCCATGGGCTCCAGCTTTTCGATGGCGGCCTGTTTTTCCAGCTTATCCTCACCCTGATCGGCATCGTCGGTCAAGTGTCCCACATCCGTGATATTTTGGACGTAGCGAACGTTATATCCCAAATAACGGAGGTATCGGATCACCACATCAAATGAGACATAACTTTTGGCATGTCCCAGGTGGGGATCTCCATACACCGTAGGTCCACAAACGTAGATGCCTACAAAGCCCTCTTTGATGGGTTTGAATTCCTCTTTTTCGCGGGATAGCGTATTATAAATATGTAATTTATCCATGAATCAGGATGCTTCCTTATTTATCATAAAATTACATTTACAGTTCGCAAAGATAACGTTTCATTGCAACAGTTGACAACCTGTATTGGCGCAAAATCGTTGTGATTAGTTGTCAAATAATCCCTTGAGAAGATTTTTGCCCTTATCTTTAAGGTAGTCTTTTACAATAGGAGCAATTGCTTCTTTGTCAGGACGGATAGTCGGATTTTCTTGTGTTCCAGTCATCCGAAGTGGGACCATAATAGTTCCATTATCTTGAGTTAAAGCTTCAACGGCCTGGGAGCTTATGACAGATGCAATTCCTTTTTTGAAACGACCGGGCAAGAAAAGTTTGGTCTGATAGTCAATATCCCCGTTTACCATGTGCTGAGTACCACTGAGCTCCATGCCGATATCGTCACTTGTCATACGCAAATCATTAATGGTAAAGATGCTATTTTTGAGTGAATAGGTGCTGTTGAATTTATCAAGACCAATATTGTTAAGCTCTTTTGCATTTAGCAGTGCAGCCAGCTTTATCTGGATGGGATGTCCCTGAATTCGGGAGTTGGTCATCCCGAAATTTCCGTCCATCGTTGACGTTTTGATAACGGGCTCTAAAAATTTGTTGAGTTCGGAATAGTACTCCACGTCGGCGCTGAAGGCTCCGGATACATATTCGTGGAAATTGCTGTCTTCACCCAGTACCTGAAACTCATCGAAGAAGGCAGCAGCTTGCAATCCGTCTAAGTTTCCATTGAATGAGATCATGGTACGCTCGGGTTCGGGCACATCCCAGGTAAAAGAGCCTGTTGCTTCCCCATCAAAAAGATTTATAGAAGCTTGATCCAAGGTAATTTTGTCTGGCGATGTGGAAGCTTCGCCCGTTAAGTTTGTCATTGTAACACCGGTGACAATCATTTTGCCAATTTCGGCATTTACCGAACTTGTTAAATCGGGCAGATGGATCGGGATCGGTTCTGTGGTTTCAGTCGTATCGCTCCAGTCGATCAGTTCATCTAAATTAAGCAGATTGCTTTTATAGGTTCCCTGCAGCTGCGGCGTTGTACTTCGATTTTCTTCCGCTTTAAGATACTGCATATAATCGCGAAGGGATCCGGATAGGGAGATATCAGAAGAGCCAATATTAAAGGACAGCTGATCTAAATCCACCGATGCGGGCGATAAATTGAGCTCTCCACTGAGTTTGGTAACCGGCTGAACCATCGCATCACCATCCATGTTGATGTCCTGCGCTGTTAGTTGACCGTTTAACTTAATGTTTGCGGGATTATTGGGAGCTCCTTGTACACTTAGATTTAGGTCGGCCAAACCGTTAAGTTCTGTGATTGTAGGTTCCAGCTCGTAGTAATCCTTAATTTGATTGAGCGCCGCCTTTCCGGTCAGTTTTATATCTACTGTTCTATTATCACTCAGGTAATTTCTCACACTTCCTGAAATGCCCAGGTTGTTATCGCCGGTGGTAAAGCTGACTTTTGAGATTGTAAGAGTGGGACCATCCAATGAAGAATTCAAAGTGATATCTTCAATGGGTTTACCCAGCGATTTATGGCTAAAAAATCCATCAGAAAGCGAAATATTTCCCGACTGAACGGCATTTTCTATCTGATCAGCTTTTCCTTTTAAGACAGCCTGGGCCTTGAATTGTCCACGCATGCTTAGCGTATCTTCGTCGATGGGATAAAAATTCTTGATGGTAGCGAGATCAAAACTTAAATCAGTTGTCAGATCAATACTACGCTGATCTTCACTCATCGGCTCGTTTATCGATCCTTTCATCGAGAAGGTATTGGTTGCAGCCTGTAGCTCCATGTTGTTTATAGTGATGACCGATTGATTTGCTTCAGCATCGATGGAAATATTGTCGATAGGTTCAGCCACTTCGGCATATTTGAGCAAGCCATTACTCAGCGAGATGGTGGCATCAAAAGTCGCTTCTTCGGGAGCTGTCCTATTTCCGGATGCCCGTCCGTTGGCAGTAAGCTGTCCGCCAAGGTTTTCGATATCAAACTGACTGATATCATAAAAACTACTGATAGTAGCCAAGTTCACATCCGAATTGAAATCAACAGAAAATGTACTGTTGTCTTCCAGTGGATTTTCGAGCTGACCGCTTGCCGACAGGTTATTTTCTCCGGCTTCAGCCGTTAGGTTTTCAACGGCAATCAGCTTATTGGAGGCATTGGCTGACAACTGGATATTTTCAATAGACTGAGGTAGATCCGGATTTTTAACGTAGCCGTCACTGACTGTAATTCCGATATCAAAGTTTGGTAATTTTTCGCCCATCAATGCTCCTTTGAGAGTGCCATCAATGGCCAGCGTCCCGCGGGTTTCAAGTCCTTTCGTGTATTCTTCGTATTCGGCCGGAACAAGACGCAATAGCTCCCCAAAATTATCGGATGACGAATTGAAGGTAAGGTCACCGTTTAGATCATTACTCCAGTCAGAGAGTGACCCTGTTAGATTAAGTGCCAGCCCGCGGATAGAAAAAGTACCTTCATCGAGCGTGACCGTTTCGTTTTCCAGGTCGATGGTGGACTGCTGACTCATGCTCAGTGGCAGGTTATTGAGATAGGTGCTTTCTCCCATAGAAGCCGAAAGCCCTCCTAATTGCAGATCGATCGTACTTTTGATAAGGTCTGCATAATTGAGAGAAATATCAGCATTGAGGTCGTCTATTTGCACTTTGGTTTTGGAAGTAGCATCACGATAGCCAAAATCTCCTCCGCTAATATTAAAATAGGGGATATTTATAGCCAAGGCCTCGGATGTTGTATCGGCTTCAGCTTCTTCTGCCATCAAAAAATCGATATTCGTAGTACTGTCGGCATTGATGATATACGTGAACCGAGGATTTTTAAGGCTGATTTCCGAAATGTTTATTTGGTCACCCAGCAGTGAAAATAGCTCTACAGAAACAACAATTTCGTCCAGAGAAAGGAGAGTATCGCTTTCGGTTTCTCCGGGGATACTCATGTTTTGTATACTTACGCCCGGCTGGGGAAAAGTGCTGAAGAGCGTCAGCGACATTTTTTCTACATTTACAGAACGTCCCACGGCATCATCGACATAGGGCATGACAGTGTTTTTTAGACGCTCATCCGTAAAGTAAATATTCAGGCCAATAACGATCACAATAAATAATCCGACGAGAGCACCGGCTATCTTTAAAAACGTTTTCATAATATCAAGGTGTTGGTCTCAATTGAATTTTATATCCCGCAATTTTTGATAGTAAGAAAGTTTTCATTGATTAAAAATCGAATAAATTGCCACAAGTTCCTTATGTTATATTCAATTCATAATCGGTCGGTAAAATATAAAAGTTTATCATGTTAAATTGGGGTTCAGGAGCAGATAATCCAAAGTTTAAACAGCGAAGGCGTCGATTGGTTCAAGGGCTGGCTGATAAAGGTATCAAAAACCAGCGTGTGCTGGAGGCCTTTAATATTATTCCGCGTCATGTTTTTGTGGATACGGCGCTGCAGGATCGTGCCTATAAAGATACCGCATTGCCCATTGGCAGAGAACAAACCATATCACAGCCATACACCGTAGCTCGACAGACGGAATTGCTCGAAGTACAGCCCGGCGAAAAGGTGTTGGAAATTGGAACCGGATCAGGATATCAGGCGGCAATTTTATGTGAATTGGGTGCCAATGTGTATACGGTTGAACGCCATGAAAAGCTTTATAAAAAGGCTAAATCAACGTTGAAAGAGTTGGGATACTCCATTCGCGCCAAGCTGGGTGACGGAACACTGGGATGGTCGGCTTATGCGCCTTATGATGCCATTGTGGTAACCGCCGGAGCTCCGGTTGTTCCCGAGGATTTGGTTGAGCAGCTCAATATAAATGGACGCTTGGTTGTTCCGGTGGGAGATGAAAACAGGCAGGAAATGGTACGGCTCATCAAAATTCGGGAGGACGAGTTTGAAGAGGAGCATTTCAGTGATTTTAAGTTTGTACCGCTGATCGGTGAAAAAGGCTGGCAGAAATAATCAGGAATTAAAAATGAAAAATCGATTAATGAAAAATTACGTTTTATATTCGACGTGAATTGAGAGCTGATTTTTTAATTTTACATTTTTAATTATTACTGATTTGTCACAGAACGACCAGCCTGAAAACCACTCCGTCAAAGATTCAACATCGTGGAGCGAATCTCCCTTTCTGCTCATCAAAGGTTTCTTAATGGGGTCGGCGGATATTGTGCCGGGGGTAAGCGGTGGTACACTGGCGCTGATTGTCGGAATTTATACGCGCCTTATCAATGCAATCAAGAGTTTTGATACCCGCTTTTTTAAGCAGCTCGTCACATTAAAGTTCCGGGATGCTCTTCGTGAGGTACACTGGAAATTTATGGTGGTACTGCTTTCGGGAATGTTCTGTGCTATCCTGTTTTTTACGAAAGTAGTACCCCTTCAGGTGTATATGTTTACCAATCCCGAGTTGGTATATGGACTCTTTTTTGGATTAATAGTGGGATCAATTTTTGTGCTTATCAAAGCCGTTGATGGTTTTAACTGGGTACATGGGTTGATGGTTTTGATTGGGGCAGGAATTGGATTCTGGGTCGTCACCTTAGTACCCACCGATACGTCCGAAGCTCCGTGGTTTGTTTTTATCAGCGGATCTATTGCCATTTGTGCGATGATTTTACCCGGAATTTCAGGCTCATATTTTCTGCTTATCCTGCGAAAATACGATTATATACTAGAACAGTTTGGTAAGCTGGGGACATCGGAAACAATAGCTGGATTATTATCACTACTCCCTTTTGCTGCAGGCGCCGTTGTTGGGCTCGCGCTTTTTTCAAGGTTATTATCATGGCTGTTAAGTCGTTACGAAGCAAAAACGTTAGCGGTGCTCATTGGCTTTTTGATTGGATCGCTTTATGTGATTTGGCCGTATCAGGATCGAACGTTTGAGCAAATTGTTAGCAAAACAGAAGTGGTGGCTTACAATAGTTCAAAAGCGTCGGAGCTACGCAATAATCCGCCGGATCAAAATCGTCCTGAATTTAAGCGGCTGGGTGAAACAGTGAATCGTGATGGCGCACAAAAAGAAGTAGAGATTTTGACTGTTAAGAACAAGCTTATCAAAAGCGATCCATTTATTCCGTATTTAACCGTTCAGGAGGCTGGCACCGACCATTTTTGGAGTGGAATTTGGGGAATGCTTGTCGGATTAATTATGGTGATGGGACTTGACTATTTACGGAGGGAAACCTAATGTTTATTAAAGAGAATTAAATCTTAAATAATGGCTGTTATTATGAAGGATATTAAAAAAATATTAGTACCTACAGACTTTTCGGAAAATGCTCAGTTGGCTTATCGTCATGCCCAAGAAATTGCTCATCGTTTGGGAGCAAAAGTAGATTTTATTCATGTTATTCCCATGCTTACTTATTTCCACAAAAGCTTATCAAATATGCAGGTTCCGCTGGATGTGGATAAGGAGCTGTATCCCACTGTTCAAAAGGAGGCCCTGCATCAAATGGAACAGGCGATGGATGATTATATAGCGGAAGAGTCAAAAGGAGAAGCTATTTGTAAAATTGATCGAAAACCTTCTACAGCCGTTGCCGAATATGCACAAGAGAATAACTATGATTTAATTGTGATGCCTACAAAAGGGCACCATAAGTCGAATTTAATGCGCGGATCGACAACCAACAAGATTGTTCGACATTCTTCGGTTCCGGTGTTCACGGTAGATGAAGGATTGAATGCCGAAGGACTAAAAGAAATCATGATTCCTACGGATGGATCTCCGTTGTCATTTACCGCGCTTCCGATGGCGTTGACATTAGCGACTATTTATGATGCGAATATTACTTTTTATCATGTACAGGAGCTTTATGGCAGTCCGCTGGATTCTGAAAGCCGGGATCCCAAAAAATCTGATGAGCAAAATATCTATGAGTCTCTTTTGGGTCGGCTGGATGATTATTTAGCAGCTGAGGGCATTGATAATGTGAAAATAGCTCGCGGTGACGAAAAGTTTAGAGATCAGTTTGTGATCTCCGATAATGCCTCAAGTAGACGTATTAATATTTATACTGCAGTAGAACGAGGGGTTTCGGCCCACTTGGGAATCGAGGATTATGCGGCGGAGCATGCGGATGTGGTTGTGATGGCAACGCACGGTCATAGCGGTTTTGCACATCTGCTTTTGGGATCAACGACAGAAAAGGTGGCACAGTCGCTGAGTACTCCGGTACTTACTGTTAAGCCGGATGAGAAGAAGTTGTCGAAGAAATAGCATTTTGTTTAAAATCCATTAATAAGAAAAAGGCGCAATATTGTTTTGCGCCTTTTTCTATTGGAACAAGATTATGCTTTAAGCCAAGAAATGTTCTCCTGCTTCGGGAATCCAGACTTCGGTATCAGTTGATTTTTCAGTGTATTTCTTGAAGTCCTCAGGATCACCCGTTAATGGTGGAAATGTTCCATAGTGAATGGGTACCGCATATTCGGCTTGAAGCAGATCGCAGGCCATAGCAGCTTCGCCCGGTCCCATAGTATAATGGTCGCCCATTGGTACGGCAACGATATCAGGTTCGTAGAGTTCACCATATAGTTCAAGCTCATAAAAGATGTTGGTATCCCCAAGGTGGTAAAAGGTAATATCATCATAGAAGGAGATTACCAACCCAGCCGGTTCCCCTGCGTAATCGCCCTGGAAGGAAGAACTGTGATTGGCCGATACCATGGTGACGGAGAAATCATCAAAAGCAACTGTACCACCTTTATTGAATTCGACAGCCTGATCTTCGTTGAGACCGTGCTTGCTAACCAGCAGCCGAGAAAGTTCAACCATCGTAACCACTTTACAACCTGTTTCTTCGGCGATATCCAAGGTATCGCCCACGTGGTCTTCGTGTCCATGGGTTAGCAGAATATAATCGATGTCATCCTGTTGTTTATACTCGTCCGGAGTGGTAGGATTTCCCGACAAAAAGGGATCAACTAAAATATTGGTACCCTGCGGACTTACGAGTTTAAAGGCAGAATGTCCTAACCATTGTGCTTGCACTGATGTATCCATAGCTGTAATAGTTTTTTTAATGATTTATGAGAAATAGTATTGATTATCCGTGATCAATGTGTTATTAATGAAGTTCAAAAGCGCATAAAATAAGGTGAATTATGAGGTTGAATGTTATTCCATTTCGTTTACTATCACAACATTTTATAGCGAATCATTCCGTGCGCTTTTCTGAGCTTACCTAATACCGTATAACTCCAAAACATTTGAGGTTTATTCATGGTAGAACGAATTAAACTGCATCCCGAAACGCCCCATGTAAAACGATTATTTGAAATTGCTGACAAGGTAAAAGATGGTGCTGTGGTACTTTTTCCGACCGACAGTCAATATGCCCTTGGCTGCGATTACAAAAATAAAAAAGGGATTGAGCGGATTCGTGAGATTCGACAGTTGGGAAAGGGTGATCACTTAACCATTTTGTGTGATTCTTTATCGGGAATAGCAAAGTTCGCACATATTTCTGACTACAATTTTAAGCTCATCAAGCGGCTGATTCCCGGTCCGTACACCTTTATTTTACCTGCTACCAAAGAGGTGCCCAAGTTACTCGTCCATCCCAAGAAAAAAACGGTAGGCATTCGCGTGCCCGACTATCCTATTTGTGAGGGCTTGGTCCGTGAGGTTGGAAATCCTATGCTTGCCATTACCGCTAAAAAGCCCGAAATGGATGAAAACGCTCTGGAAAAATTTGACAGGGAACCGTTCTTGCGAAAATTTGATAAGCAGGTAGATGTGACTATTGATAATCAGCAGGATCTGCCTTCTAAGGAAACCACTATCTTGGATATGACTGATGATAATACCAAGATAGTTCGTCGCGGCCTTGGAATTGAGCGGGTGGAAGAAGTGTTTGAAAGGCAACGAGAACCATTAGAAAAACAAGGTTAGTTTTATGAAGATTGCTATTAATACAGGCGGTGGCGATGCACCCGGTCTTAATGCTGCTATAAGAGCGGCAACACTGGCGGCACTGAAAAGAGGCTGGGAGGTTTATGGCATTAAAAATGGATATGGGTCAATATTTACGGATGAACCTTTTGTAAAGCTCGATGCCAAAGCAGTGCAGGGCATTACGCTGCAGGGCGGTACTATTCTTGGTACGGCCAACCGGGGTAATCCTTTTGAGATGCCTTATAAAAAGGACGATGGCAGCTGGGGAACAAAGGATGTCTCCGACCGGCTGGTCCAGACGTTTGAAGATCACGGTATCGATGCCCTTGTGGCTATTGGAGGTGACGGCTCGATGAATATTGCCAGTAAGCTTATCCAGAAAGGTCTTGATATTGTGGGCGTTCCCAAAACTATTGACAACGATATTTATGGTTGTGATGTGACGCTTGGTTTTGATACGGCCATTGATATTGCTACTGAGGCGATTGACCGGATTACGACTACGGCTGAGTCGCATCATCGACTAATGGTTGTGGAAGTGATGGGACGTTACGCCGGATGGATTGCGCTTTACTCCGGTATTGCAGCCTCGGCAGATGTTGTTTTGATTCCGGAAATTCCCTTTAGCTATGATTCTATCGTGGAAAAAATCAAAGAGCGGGAATCAAAAGGGCTTCACTATACCATGATTGTAGTGGCCGAGGGAGCTAAGAAAAAAGACGGTGAAATTGTGACCAAGGGCAAAACACCGGGACAAGAGGTACAACTGGGCGGTATTGCCGACCAGTTAGCCGATGAACTCTCCGAGCGAACGGGTAAAGAATCTCGATCAGTTGTGTTAGGACACCTTCAGCGTGGAGGCTCTCCTTCTACGTATGATCGACTTATTTCACTGCGTTTCGGCGCGGCTGCCATTCGTTGTGTTGAAGAACACGACTATAACAAACTGGTCGTGCTTCAGGATAATAAACTGACGCGGATTCCCATCACCAGTATCGAAGGAAAAATGAAATCAGTATCTCTTGAAAGTGATACCGTACAGACGGCGCGCGATATCGGTATTTGTCTGGGTGATTAATGCCAAGATAATGAATATGTCATGTCGAATTGGATTTTAGCATCTAAAAATAAATAAGTATATGGGATTGTTTAATTCAGTAAAAAATGCGTTTTCGGGCTTAGAAACGAGCGAGATCTGGGAGATGATTTCAGATGCATCTCAGGTAGATCCTATTATTGAGGCATCGAAGGAAAAACCGCAGCTAATCTACAAACACAGCCATCGCTGCAGTGTTTGCTTTGTCGCGAAAGGAGATCTTGAGATGGCAGCTGATGATATTGAAGAGCATGCCGATATGCATTTTGTAAATGTGGTTCACAGCCGGGATGCTTCCAATAAAATAGCATCCGAGTTAGATGTTCGTCATGAGTCGCCGCAGGCGATTTTGATCGATCAAGGTAAGGTGGTTTGGCATGGTTCACATGGCAGTATCGATGCTGATGCTATTTTGGAATATTTTGAATGATGCTCGATTTCAGGTACCTCAATCGTCAAAAATATTTTTGAATCCCTCCTCAAAAGGCGGCTCAATAATACCTTCCTGGGTTACAATGCCATTGATATAGGAATGAGGAGTAATATCAAAAGCGGGATTGTAGGATTCGGCTTTTTTGGGTGCTATCTGTGCATCGCTGTAGTTAAGTACTTCTTCTTGATCGCGTTCTTCGAGAGGGATATCATCTCCGGTTTCCATCTCCATATCAATAGTCGAAAGGGGGGCTGCTACATAAAAAGGAATCTCATTTTCTTGAGCTAAGACTGCAAGGGGATAGGTCCCAATTTTATTGGCAACATCACCATTGGCCGCAATCCGATCAGCACCTACTATAACCAGGTCAACTTCGTCGCGTCGCATAAGTAAGCCCGCGCTGGAATCAGTAATAATCTTCATTGGTATTTCCGCATTCATCAGTTCCCAGGCGGTGAGGCGAGATCCCTGTAACAGGGGACGCGTTTCATCTACCCACACGAATGGTTTTTTGCCTTGTTCATGGGTGTTAAATATTATCGAAAGGGCGGTACCGTATTGTCCGGTGGCAAGACTGCCTGTATTGCAATGAGTCAATATTTGAGCATTTTTTGGGATGAGCTCGACGCCGTTTTCACCAATCTTTTTGCAGATGCGCTTATCCTCATCATGAATGGTCATGGCCGTTTGCAAAACGATCTCTTTAATCTCACTGATTTCCTTGTCTTTATGTGCCCGGATGGTAGATTTAATTCGATCAGTAGCCCACTTAAGATTTACCGCAGTAGGTCGGGCTCCCTCCAGGTATTCGGCAATACGATCAACTTCAACCATAAAGCTCTCGAATGCATTTTCGGGCATATCTTTGATCCCTAAATATAAACCGTAGGCTGCTGCAATGCCGATAGCGGGTGCTCCGCGAATGCGCATTTTTTTGATGGCTTCCCACATGCGTCCCACATCTCGGATATCACTATAGACTTCACGTCCGGGCAGGTAGGTTTGATCTAAAATACGAACATGATCCTCTCGCCACTCAATAGATTGTACTGCTGTATCCATATCGTTACTCATGATCGTAAGCAATTAATTTAATTTTGAACATAGGATACTGATTATGATAAAAGAAGCGGGAATTTACAACCTTAAATGTCCTGATATTATTTATTGACAAGATTTGTAGCTTCCACGGTGAGCATTGCAAAAATTTAAATTAAGAAACCCGGTTGTAATGTATCCGTATTACAACCGGGTTATCAATACTTGAGCTTCATGAAGCTTAGTAACCTTCGGCAGCGCCGTCACCACGTGGATCAGGAGCCCCATACTTTAAACCGTTTTCATCTATATAGATGGTATGGGCACGGCCAACACTGCCGGTTGCATTCAGCGTGTGGCCCCACTCTTTGAGCTTTTCTTTTGTATCGGGACTCAATCCAAACTCCTCATAATACAGTTTGTCAGGCATCCACTGGTGGTGGAAGCGAGGTGCTGAGTTGGCTTTCTGGGGCTCCATCCCAAAGACCGTCATGTTAAGAAAATTGTGGAATGTTGCGGTTATGATCATAGGTCCACCGGCGGCTCCGAGCACCATTCTTGTGGAGTCGTTTTTAGTGACGATAGTGGGAGACATGCTGCTGAGCATCCGTTTTTTAGGAGCAACGGCATTTGCCTTGCCTTGTATCAGCCCAAACATATTGGGTTCTCCCGGTTGTGCGGTAAAGTCGTCCATTTCATTATTGAGTAAAAATCCAGCACCGTCGACCGCAAGTTTGTTTCCAAACGAACCGTTTAGGGTAGTGGTAATTGCAACGGCATTGCCGTCGGCATCGACAACAGAAAAATGAGTTGTTTCCTTGGGCTCCTGATATTCCAGCGGATCACCGTGCGAAATACTATCGCTCGATGTAACCGTATCCCAACGGAAACTTTGCATGCGATCGTGGTTGTAGGTCGAATCTAATAGACCGGATTGTGGAATATTTACAAAATCGGGATCACCTAAAAAGTGTGCCCGATCGGCAAAGGCGCGGCGCATAGCTTCGGTGACAAGATGAACATACTCAGCAGAGTTATATCCGAGCTCTTTCAAATTATAATCTTCAAGCATTGTTAGCATCTGGGCGATTGCAATACTACCGCTACTGGGCGGCGGCATAATATGAAGATCATATCCATTAAAACTTGTTTTTACAGGATCGCGCCACTTGCTCTCGTAGTTTTTTAAATCGCTGTAGCTGATAATACCATCTTGTCGTTCCATCTCCTCAACAATCCTATCAGCGGTGACGCCCGAATAAAATCCGTCTCTTCCGATTCGGGAAATGCGACTAAGAGTTTTGGCTAAATCCTTTTGAACAAAAAGATCTCCTTCTTTGAAAGGTGTTCCATCTTTTTTGGTAAAGTATTTGGTAGAGGAACGGTACTTTTTAAACTCATCTGCTTTATCATTAAGGTCCTGTGCTTGTAGCCATGTAATCCGATATCCTTCTCGTGCTAGTTTTATAGCTGGAGCAATAACCGTTTCCAGAGGAAGGTTTCCATACCGTTCAAGGGCTTTGATCATGCCATCAACCACACCGGGAACTCCTGAGGCCAGTGCCGATCTTCTGCTAAGATCCGGTTGATATTCCCCGTCTCTTATAAACATGTTTTTTGTTGCTTTTTGTGGAGCCCTTTCGCGAAAGTCCAGGGAAGTGGTAGTACCATTAGCCATATGCAGTACCATGAATCCGCCACCGCCAATATTACCGGCGCGAGGTTCCGTAACGGCCAAGGCAAATTGTACGGCTACGGCAGCATCAACAGCGTTGCCGCCTTGTCGTAGTATTTTTTTGCCCACTTGTGAAGCATGCTTTTCGGCGGAAACGACAATACCATTTTCATAGGATTTAGCCCAGCCAATTTGGGCAATACTTTCACTGGGCAGTGATACAAAAAGTGCAATGAATAAAATCCAGGTAAGCAATCGAGAGTAAATCGTTTTGTTCATTAGACTAATTTTTTTGAGCACACAGTTTTTGTTTTATCCAGAGAAAAGTTTTGCTGCAAATAGAATACATTATCAAGAATTACAGCAACGTTTTGCAAAGAGTTGAATTGTAAGAGAATTAACAATTAATATCTAAAATAATACCCAATACACTCTCTACTCTGAAATGAAGGAGTAGAGAGTTATCGGGCTTTGATTTATTTTGTTAAAAAGTGAATGAAAGTTTAGAATAGACATAGCGCCCGTTAAATCCCATTGGTGAAGCTGTAGGATAAGGGAATATGCCAAGGAAATTGGAGTGGTCAGGCGTCAGATCCGGGTAGTTGTCCAGCAGATTTCGGGCTCCCACCGTGATGCGAGCATACCCTTCCACTATTTCGTAACTGGTTGACAAGTTAATAACCCATTCCTTGCTAAGTGTATAATCTTGGGCTGGATCTTGATCGGGTACGAGTACTTCTCCGTATCGCTTGCTCATCATGCTAAAACTGAAGGGCCCGTTATCGTAGGTTGCCTCCAGATTAAGCGTATTCTTGGGGCGTTCACGGGCAAGTTCCAATCGCGCTTCGCGACCAAAAATGCTTTCGCCAAAATCTTGACTAAGTTGTGTTGGAGTAGCGACACTACTTGCCAGACGATTTCGCGTACTGTTTAAGGCCCCTTTTAGATACAAGGTTCCATTTTCTCCTACCACGGTGCGGTAGGATGCTGTCAGGTCGATTCCCCAGGTTCGTGTATCAATGGCGTTAGAGAATACCTGAACACGCTGCGCTCCAAATTGAGAAACCAAGTTCTCAATTTCAGTACCCGCCAAGTTTCCTGATAAAATGATCCGATCTTCAATATCAATATGGAAAACATCAACGGTGAAGGTAAAAGCATTGGTAGGACTCACTGCGAGACCTCCACTCACGTTAAACGACTTTTCCTCTTTTAGATCCGGAACACCAAGGGCATCGGCGACTTCACTTTCATTATTAAAGAGTCCAACTTCGAATGGCACATTATTAATAAAGGTTGTGGATACCTTTGAGAAATAACGTTGTGCGAGGTTAGGGGCTCTAAAACCGGTACTTACTGCGCCCCGGAAGATGAGCTCTTCTTGTGGTTGAAAGCGCATAGCCAGCTTACCGTTGATGGTTTCTCCAAAATCGCTGTAGCTTTCGAATCGCCCGGCAACATTCATTAGAAACTTTTCGGTAATGTCAGCTTCCAAATCCACATAGGTTGCAATATTTGATCGACTTTCATCCACTGCCTGACTTGGACGGAATCCAGGAAATACCTGTGCACCGGGAGCAGCTCGACCACCATTTTGATTGGTTTTAACGGGCCCATCAATATAGGAGTTTTCTTCCCCTGCTGTGATTTCATACTGATCAATGCGATAGACAGCGCCCGCTGCAAAATTAAGAGGACCTGCCAGACCTACATCAAATGTCCGATCGAGATCGAGCATGGCATGAGACTGCTGGAAACCAACCGTGCCGGCATAAAATTCTGTCTGATTCGAGCTTGGACCAAGCGTCACGTTAAGCGAGTTTGCAATATTGTACTCGAAATCATTACTGCCTGTTTGCAGGTTAAGGTCGTAATTCCATTCGCCCATCTGTCCGCGAAGTCCGAGAGAACCGGAGTAGTCATTGATTTTTATATCAAATTCCGGGAGAAATCCGATGGGATGAATTTGCGGCCAGTTCCTATCTCCCAAGGACCGGCGATAAAAACCTTGACCGAGGGCATCGCGATAACTGTATCCACCGAAGGCATATACCTCCATTGATTCATTGATCGGTACGGCGGAATTACCCCAAAGGTAATAATTATCTGATGCTCCGCTGCCCCAGTGGAAGTTGGGTTGGGAAACAGGATTATTCTTTTCAACAACCTCTTGCACACCGTCACCGTTCATGTCCATTACAACATCACCATCGCCTGCTGTGATTTGATCGCGTGGACTTGCACCGGCGCGGTTTGTGGGATCCTGCAGTCGTAGCTCTCCAAATAGGTTGATATATCCCTCCTCACCGATGGGTAATCCGTATGCAGCAGCTATATCTTGGGTAGTACCGTCATTGGAAAAATTATCGGTAGCATTACCGCCTACTTTATAACTGAGAGACAAGGGGACAGGTTCATCTTTAAGCTGGATATTAACAACTCCGGCAATAGCATCAGACCCGTATTGTGCGGCGGCACCATCACGCAAAACTTCCATTTGTTGGACCGCGCTGGCCGGGATAGCATTCATATCAGTGGGACTTGATCCTTTTTGGATACCCGACCCCAGTCTGTTAACCAAGGCTGATTTGTGGCGTCTCTTTCCATTAATGAGTACCAGCGTGTGGTCGGGACTAAGTCCGCGCAATGTAAATGATCGTAACGCATCCATCCCGTCCGCTACGGTTTGTTGCGGAAAGTTAACCGAGGGTGCGACTTGTTCAAGCATTTGGCCCACTTCTGAGGTACCGGCTTTTTCCAGGTCGATGGCAGTATATACATCAACCGGTACAGCCAGTTCATCGGCAGCGGTATGACCTGCTCGAGAACCTACCGTTACGGTTACTCCCTCACCCATAACAGCCGTTTCTTGCATGGTAAAGTTGCGTGTAACGGTTTCTCCTGCAGAAAATGATATCTCTTCATCTATCTGCTGGTAACCCACAAAAGTAACTCTGACAGTATACGTTCCGGGATCAATATTTTCTATGGTGTAACTACCATCTTCGTCTGCAGCTGTACCCTGAGAGCTTTCAACTAAGAAAATATTAGCTCCGGCAAGTCCTTCGCCGTTGCTATCCACTATAGTACCTTCTAATGTGGCTGAGCTTTGCGCAAATAACACAAAGGGGAATAGCAATATTAGGAATAAAGAAAATAATCTAACTGTTGTTTTCATATCTAATCTGTCCTCGTTCCTGTTTTTATTTGAGTTAGAGGAATTTTATACCTCTAAAACGATATAATAATTTTTTGCTAATATGTAAAATATTTTAATGTTAAACTGTTTATGTATCAACATCATTCTTCTTTAAACCGTCTATATGTATTTGTTAAAGGTTTTTTATTGAATAATACTCACCCTCTAATTCATAGGTAGGATCACTTATCTTTTAAGTGAAGGAAATATTCTTCACTACGTTTTCTGATGAATGGTCTTTTTTCAGAAGAGATATAACCAATATCTGAGCTTCTTTAGAAATATCTTCGGAAGGGCTCTACTATGAATGGACTCTTGCAGATACTAAAGTTCTTCCAGAAAATTCACTGCTTTGGCTTTACGAATAGAAGTTAGGAGGGTACTAACTTGCTTATAGAGTTTTCGGTCGTGCTCGCAGGCTTTTTTGATAAACTTTTCTTGTTCCTGTTGATCTGACAAAGTCAGTGCTTTATCCACAATTGATTCTATATTTTTCCACCGTTGCTGATCCATAAAAAAGCAGAATATCTCCTTTCCCTTTTATTAGTACATGCGAAAGCCAAATGAAAAATGGGCCAAATAAATAGAGATAGGGCGCTATTTTTCAAATAGGATGGATTTGTCACCATTTCGCTCACTGTTTCGCATGATGCTATGTAGCATTCATTAATTCCAAAAAAAGAAGCAAAAACTATGCAACGAATAACACGAATAGCGACGTTACTTTTAGTTTGTTCCATGACCATTTTTATGGCCTGTGAAGGTCCCTCTGGTTCAGAAGGTCCGCAGGGACCCGAAGGACCGCAGGGCCCCGTTGGACCGGCCGGTGAGGACGGCAGCATGATGTATTCCGGGCAGGGTGCCCCTGATGCTAGCATTGGCGAAAACGGTGATTATTACCTGGATACAGATACCGGTGAATTGTATGGTCCCAAAGATGACAGCGGCTGGGGTAATCCTATCATAGTACTCCAAGGAGAAGATGGGGAAGACGGCAGTCAGATTCATGCTGGCAGTGGTGCCCCTGATGCTTCGTTAGGGGATCTGGGCGATTTTTACCTGGATCAAGCCAATTACGATATGTATGGCCCCAAAACAGAAAACGGTTGGGGAACTCCGATTAACCTGAAAGGGGCCGACGGTAATGCCAATGTAACGCGGTATATCTTTCCTGAGCATGATTTTAGCAGCAATTCTTCGGTAACACATAGTATTGGAGGGATAACAAATAATGAATTCCTAGAAAGTGCCTGGTTAGTTTATTTAGCTAATGACAGAGGTACAATTAATTCTACTTTTAGATACTATGCGGTTCCAACCGAAGGAGTGAATGATGGATCTTCTTATTCGGTCAGCTTTGGAAATGTTAACGACCGGCAAGCCTATTTCTACTTCACCTCGTCAGGATCACCTAAAACCACATATGAACGTATCGAGATTGTTCGTATTGAGGCTTCCAATACCGAAGATCAAACCAAGCAGAAATCAGGAGAAATTCTTCCCAGTGGACTAGATACCTCCGATTACAAAGCGGTAGCAGAATATTATGGCTTCTATCGATAACTAAAATCCGGAGAGAGTACTTTCATAGATAGCTTTAAAAAAATGGGCTCTGCTGAAAAGGCAGGGCCCATTTTTAGTTTCTTCATCTTTTCAAGGATTGACAAATTGTACAAAATTAATTTGTCCTCATCCCGCCCGCCGTTACGCATGTTACTATGTAGAAGAAAAAGAATAGCAATAAACTATAGAATTATGAGGCGCTTACTACAAATATCGACCCTGTTTATTGCACTGGGACTTCTAATATCGTGCGGAAGTGATAGTAGTACTACCGGTCCTGATTCGGAACCAGAGCCCACCACTGGATCCGTTGAAATTACGACCTCTACCAACGGTGATGACCAGGATGATGGTTATGAGGTTTTGGTTGACAGTACAACGCAGGGTATCGGGGCCAATGAAACTATAACAGTATCCAATCTGGATGAAGGGGAGTATGAAGTAGAGCTCTCTAATATTGCAGAAAACTGTGAGGTAGACCAGGAGAATCCACAAAATGTAACTGTTAAAGCTGGCAATACGGTGTCTACACAGTTTGAGATCGGGTGTCAGGCAAAAACAACTCCTCAGATTATTTTTGAAGGAGTGGGAGAAGAAGCTGAGAACATAGAAATTTATGCAACGGATTCTAATGGTTCGAATATTTTGAATTTGACCGAACATTCTGCAATGGATAAAAATCCCGTTTGGTCGCCTGATGGCAGCAAAATTGCTTTTGAATCTGACCGCTCAGGACAGGTGACAGATATATATGTTATGGACGCAGACGGATCGAATCAGACACGGTTGACAAGCAGCGGTGCTGATGATTTTAGTCCGGCATGGTCACCGAATGGAGATAAGATCGCCTTTGTTTCGGAGCGGGATGGTACTGAAATTTATGTAATGAATGCAGATGGTACCAATCAGAACCGGTTAACAAATAATAATAGGCGAGATGATGAACCACTATGGTCGCCGGATGGCAGTCAAATCGCTTTTCGCACAAACCGCGATGGAAATGAAGAGATCTACGTGATGGATTCGAATGGTACCAATGAAGAGCGATTAACAAACTATGGTTTAGATGATTGCTGTGCGGATTGGTCGCCCAATGGAAATAAAATTGTTTACACTTCTTTTCGTGATGGCAGTCCCGGAGATTATGAAATCTATCGGATGGATACGGATGGATCTGATAAAATGAATCTCAGTGATCATACTGATCATGACCGTTCTCCAGTGTATTCTCCGGATGGGACAAGAATTGCTTTTATTCCGGATAGAGATGGTCCCACGGAACTTTATGTAATGAACGAAGATGGGTCTAACCAGACGCGGTTGACAATGGACAGAACAGTGTTGGGAGTTCCTGCGTGGTCGTCCAATGGCAATAAACTTATCTATGTGGGCCGCTATGAAAGTGACCGGTCCATTTTTGTTATAAATGAGGACGGCACAAATGAAACGGTGTTAACTGCTGAACTTGATTTGGCTGAGAAACCCGCTTGGCGTCCCAACTAATTTTCTTTTAGAGACAAGCTGGAATTTTTTAAAATGAGTGATATTAAAGTCTAGAAGAGTCTCATAATTTTTGCTCACAGCTGCATTATTCTGCTGTGGACTTGTGTAAATTGAATTTGTCACCATTTCGTTAACTGTTACGCATGTTACTATGTACAAACCGGAATGAATAGTAAAAGCATAAAAACATGAGGCGCTTACTACAAATAACGACGCTGTTCATTGTAATAGGACTACTAATATCTTGTGGAAGCGATAGTAATACCACCGGTCCTGATTCGGAACCAGAGCCCACCACCGGATCCGTTGAAATTACCACTTCTACCAGCGGCGATGATCAGGATGACGGTTATGAGATTTCGGTTGATGGTACAACGCAGGGTATCGGGGCCAATGAAACCGTAACAGTATCAGACCTGCAGGAAGGTAGCTATGACGCTGAATTGACTGATATTTCCGAGAATTGTGTGGTGGATGGGGATAATCCGCGCAGTGTCGATATTACGGTGGGTGAGACGACCTCAACGTCCTTTAATATTACTTGCGAATCCGCAGCAAATGGGAAGATTGCCTTCATAAGCGATCGGGGTGAGAGCGAAGATATTTTTCTGATGGACGCCGATGGCTCATCGCCCACCAACCTAACCACGAACACGGATTATGATGGACTCGCAGCTATTTCCCACGACGGGAACCGAATTGCTTTTGTCAGTGATCGGAGTGGTTCTCATGGCTTATATGTGATGGATATTGACGGATCAAACGTGCAGCTAATTAAGTCCGGATTATCGAATGCTTACTTTGCGCCCAGCTGGTCGCCGGATGATTCCAAGCTGGCTTTTGTTGATGAATCAGGTGGGGATACAGAAATTTATACTATCGGCATCGACGGCAACAATGAACAACAGCTAACCAATAATAGTGCTGACGATTATTACACGGATTGGTCTCCGGACGGTTCAAAAATTCTATACAACAGTGATACCGACGGTGATCAAGAGCTCTATACCGTAAATCCTGATGGATCTGACCGTCAGCGAGTAACAGAGAATTCCGATGCTGATTACGATGGGCGATGGTCGCCGGAGGGCTCGAAGATTGCCTTTGTCAGTGATCGGTCCGGGAACGATGAAATATATACCATAAATTCCGATGGGTCGGACGTCCAACAGGTAACAGACAATAGTGCTAGTGATATCGCCCCGACGTGGTCACCTGACGGAACCGAAATTGCCTTTAGAAGCAGGCGCGATGGTAATGGGGAAATATATAAGATGGCCGCTGATGGCAGCGGGTCGCCGGTCAACCTGACAGAGAACATCGCTTCCGATTCAAATCCTCACTGGAGAAAGGTAGAATAGTATGTGCAATTAAGTAGTGGGTTTTTATTTGTCACCATTTCGCTCGCCGTTACGCATCATACTATGTAGAGATTTTAAGACCAATCAAATCTTTAGATTATGCGACGATTTTTAATCACACTTTGTATTCCGATTATTGCGCTATCATTAATTTCCTGCGATGATGAATCTACCGGTGAAGAGGAACCGCAGCCCTTAGAGTTTACAACGGAACCCTCTGATGGATTAAGTACCATGATTCAAGAAACACCCAGCGACTTTACCTGGGATTACTATAACGATAATGTTATGGTGAATATGATCCCTGGTGCTCGATGGAGTGGTGAAATTGCTCTTTCAGGTTTTCAGGTAGAAAATGGGGAAGTGGTTAACCGCACTACCACAGAGCCGGTTGAAACCACTGCTGATGAGCTTTCGGCCGGTCTCTCTACCGAAGAGATGTTTCCGGGTTCAAAATGGGTGCCGGGGAATTCGTGGGTGCCGGGAAATTCATGGGTGCCGGGGAATTCGTGGGTTCCAGGAAATTCATGGACCCCTTCCGAAATTGAGAATGCTGCATTGTCAGAGTTTGATCTCAGCCAGAACGAAACATTGGTAGTCGTTTATGCTCAACTTGCCGGGGAATCGCCCGGACGTGAACAGACTACCCAGCCGTTTGGGATTCTGATGAAAGAGGAATCAGAGTCGTTGGCATTTACGACAGAGCCCTCCGACGGGTTGAGCAACATGATCCAGGAAACGCCCAGCGACTTTACCTGGGATTATTATAACGACAATGTTATGGTAAACATGGTACCTGGATCTCAATGGAGTGGTGACATTGCTCTTTCAGCCTTTCAGGTAGAAAATGGGGAAGTGGTTAACCGCACTACTACAGATCCAGTTGAAACCACTGCTGATGAGCTTTCGGCTGGCCTTTCCACAGAAGAGATGTTTCCGGGATCCGAATGGTTTCCAGGCTCTGAATGGATTCCGGGTTCCGACTGGTTCCCGGGTTCTGAATGGATTCCCGGTACTGACTGGACCCCCTCAGAAATTGAAAATGTTGCCCTGTCGGAGGTTGATCTGGGCCAGAATGAGTCGCTCGTGGTCGTTTATGCCCAACTTGCCGGGGAATCGCCCGAACGTGAGCAGACCACCCAACCGTTTGGCGTGCTGATGATGAAAGAGGAAACAACTGGAACGCTGGAAGTGACTACAACTACAAGTGGCGATAATCAAGATGACGGTTATGAAGTGTTAGTTGACGGAACAACTAACAGTATTGGAGCTAATGAAACGATAAATATCTCTGATCTGTCAGAGGGAGATTATGAGGTAGAACTAACCGATGTAGCTGATAACTGTGGAGTAGGCGGTGATAACCCACGAAATGTTACCATTACTGCTGACCAGACAACATCAACAACTTTTGAAGTTACTTGCCAGCAGCCCATGAAGAACGCACTGGCCTTTACCAGTTACCGCGAAGGCAATGGGGATATTTTTACGATTGGAGATGATGGCTCCGGCGTTAACCAGCTTACCACTAACGGTGAATTTGATGGCCAAGCTGCCGTTTCGCCAAATGGTACGAAAATTGCTTTCACCAGTGAGCGTGATGGCGACAAGGAGATCTTTGTGATGAACACCGATGGAAGCAACGTCAATCAGTTGACCAACAACAATGAACTGGATGAGCATCCCGCTTGGTCTCCTGATGGCAGTGAAATTGTCTTTAGCAGTACCAGAGACGGTGTGGAGGAAATCTACACCATGAACGCTGATGGCACGAGCATAAGCCGGGTTACGAATAATTCCCAGGCCGATCTCAATCCGAACTGGTCGCCCGGCGGCAACGAGATTGTCTTTGAAAGCCTGCGTGACAACAACCGGGAGATTGTCGTCATAAACACCGATGGTTCCGGAGAAACGCGCCTGACCAACAATGCCATCGAGGATGCTAATCCGGTTTGGTCGCCTGACGGTTCAGAAATCGCTTTTCATGGGAAACGACAGGGAGAAGGTGATCAGGATATTTATACCATGGATGCTGACGGCAACAACGTTACCCAAGTTACAAGTAACAGCAATTTCTATGATATATCACCAACCTGGTCGGCTGATGGCAGTCAGATAGCCTTCGAAAGCAACAGAGAGGGCTCTGGCGGAAGTGATATTTATAAGATTAATGCAGACGGTACTTCGCCGGTCCGTATTACTACAAGCAGTGCCTTCGAAGAGCATCCATCATGGAGTCCGTTAGAATAATGTTGGATAGCATTTTTTGTTTCCTATCCGCAATGGGATGGTATCCTGTTGCGGGTTTTTATTTATCTGCTTGTTCTAATGTAATTTCGTATTATCATTTATGACAAAGATCTCCGTGATACCTCAAAAGCGGTCAATTGAGGTTCCGTAAGCAAGAGAGAAGTATCAAGTGGAAGTGATGTCTATAGGATTAATGCGGATAGTAACGCCCCGAATGGTAAAAATAAACCCACTATTTTAAAAGCCTCTTATAATCTGCCACTATTTTTTTATCGACTCCCGCCTGCTGGTAAATTCGTATGATACGATTGATATCTGCGGAAGTGCTTTTACTGAGATTTGAGCTATGCTTTTCATAAAATTGGTAGTGGTGCTTTTTAAGCGAATCGGTTTCTTTGATTGGTGTATTATCTTGCAGCATAAGGCTGGCGGTAAGTAGGCCTTCGGCGTACGCTGTTCGAAGATCATCAGTCCCCCGAATATTTCTATTTATTTGAACGCTTTCTCTAATATATGGTTCAGCTTTTTCAAATTTCTGTTGTAGCATCAAAAAAACGCTCATAATATTTATCGTCGATACAGTTTGGGTGTGATTCGTACCAAATCGCTGACGCGCTGCATTAATATTCTCTTCAAGAAGTTTTGTTGCCTCCTCATAGTTTTTCTGAAAATATAGATTGGTTGCCAGGTTTCTGCGCGCCATTATTGTTTCAGGATGCCCACTTCCATTGATTGCTTTTATCAATCGGATTGATGTTCTATAGCTTTCGGTTGCTTTTTTATGGTTTTCCTGCACTCTATACAGATACCCTAAGTTCTGATAGTATCCGGCTAACATATTCAAGCGGTTTGTACTGTCCTGTTTAGCTCTCGATATAGCCTTTACATAAAGTGATTCAGCCTTGGCATATTCTTCTTTTTTTCGAAGGACGTAACCCAATTCTACCATTGTATTTAAAACACTGGGATGAGTTTTAGACAACAGATTTTGCTGAATACTGAGTGCTTTACGCGCGTATATTTCAGCTGAATCAATTTTGCCAACATCGCGCATTGCTGAGGCCATATTAGCAAGCACCATTGCAGTATTTTGATCTTCCATGCCGTGAATGGAAAGATTAATCTGATAGGCCTTTCGAAAGAAGGGTAAAGCCTTTTTAAAATTATATTGTTTGACGTACCAATGTCCTAGCCGGTTAAGAGCGGTTGCATGTTCAGAACTCTGTATTCCGTGTAGAGTTTTACTCGTCTGCACGGCCTTTTGCAACAATGGAAGGGCACTGTCATAATCACCGATATTCGTATGAGCTTGTCCGATAACTGATAGCATATTCGCATAACCGGGTTCTCCTTTGAGTCTTTTGGCCTCTTTAGCACCCTGTCGTAATACATCACGGACTTGTAAAGTGTCTTTGGCTGCTTCCAAATCAAATAATCCAAGGATAAATTGGGATACCTGCTGGGCTTTCTCCGCTTGAATTTGCGCCTGATTACGTTCTTTGGAGATCTGCAAGGTATAGAAAGTGGCAAAACCAATAATCAGGAGAAAAAATCCGGCGGCAACACTAATCCCATATTTATGTCTTTTGACAAATTTGCCTATTGTATAACGAACAGTATCCTTCCGCGCCACCAGGGGCAGATTCTTCTTTAGTCGTTCTAAGTCTACCAGTAGTTTTTCGGCTGATGGGTATCGTGCTTCAGGTTCTTTGCGCAAAGCTTTCATCACGATGGCGTCCAGATCGCCCTGCAGTTTTTGAGCCAGGTCTTCAGGAGATAAATTTCGTGAGTTGGCTATTTTTTCTTTTCGATTAACAAGCAAGCTTTGAAAGCGATCTGAGGGTTTATCCGGAGATTTTTGTCGGATAAGTTGTTCAATGTCGGTAAAACTTTTTTCATCCATATCAAAGGGATGAACGCCGGCCAACAATTCGTATAAAAGAATACCCAGTGTATAAATATCTGTGTGGGTTGTAATAGATTCTTTTTTGATTTGCTCGGGAGCCGCGTAGCCGAGCGTTAGAATACGTGCACCGGTTTGCGTTTCAAAGAGTTGGGTATTAGGATCTTCGGGCTCCAAAAGTTTTGCAATGCCGAAATCAAGAATTTTTACTTGTCCATTTGGGGTCACCAGAATATTGGAGGGTTTCAAATCGCGATGGATAATCGCATTGTTATGGGCGTGATGTACCGCTTCACAAATAGATTTAAAGAGCTCCAGACGCTTATCTATAGATAACCTATTATCATCACAATAATTGTAAAGCGGCGTGCCCTCCACATATTCCATCACTAGGTATGGCAGTCCCTCGTCCGTCATGCCGCCGTCTAGCAGTCGGGCAATATTTGGATGATTGAGCTTGGCCAGAATGTTCCGCTCACGCTTAAATCGGGCGATATTTGACGGCGTATCCATGCCGCGCCGCATGAGCTTTAAGGCTACTTTCTGCTCGTAAGCCTGATCCGCGCGTTCGGCCAGAAAAACCGATCCCATGCCACCGTGACCAATAAGCTCGATAAGTTTATAATTGTCGATGGTAGTTCCGATGAGGGAAGAAGTGTTCTCTCCAATTTCGTTTCGTGATATCTCATGAGCAAGCTGGGTATAATCTCCGAGATCCTCTAAAAAATTTTCTGTATCGGATTGCTCGATTGAGGCAACTAGTTCGGTGACCTCTCGCTTGAGTTGTTTATTGTCCTTACATTTCTCTTGAATATAGCTTTCTCGTTCTTTTTCGCTAAGATCAAGGGCTGTATCTACGATGTTATTTATTTTCTTCCACCGTTGCTGATCCATACGAAAAAACTTCCGATTTATTCCTTTTTTAATTCCTTATAGAGCCATCCCCGGGCTTTGGCCCAGTCGCGCTTGACGGTACGTTCCGATACATCCAGCGCCTTGGCAGTCTGATAAATCGTCATTTGTCCGAAATAACGAAGTGTTACCACTTCGGCCATGCGTTCATCCAGTTCGGCAAGTTCATCTAATTTTTCATCCAGATTGATAATTTCTTCAGACTCTTGACGTGCTTTTAATAATTTATCGATATAAGTAACCTCTTTTTGGTCGCCGCCACGTTTCTCGGCTTTCTTTTTTCGAGCGTGATCCACCAGAATTTGACGCATGCAACGAGCCGCTATTGCTAAAAAGTGATTTTTATCATTGGCCTCAATACAGGTTTGGTCAACCATTTTTAGGTAAACTTCATGTACTAGCTCGGTTTCCGAAACCGTAATATCGTTGCGTTCTCCTTTGAGCTTGGAACATGCAAGGCCTTTCAACTCTTTATAAACAAGGGGGAAAAATTCTTCGTAAGCTTCTTCGGATCCCTTTTTTACCTCCATTAAGAGCCGGGTAACCTCTGATTTATTTCTCATCTTTAAAATCAGTACTTCTTTAAAAATTTGTACCCTGAAAATTTCTTTTAAAGAACGTATGCCTTTGTGGATGGATATTCAAGAATAGGTCAGGCTTTTCTTAATGAAACTTATTGATTAGACATGAAAAAAATAGTTAAGGTACGAAGCTATTAATAATAAAAGTGAAGATGCTATCGTCCTATGCCCGGGGATGAAATTCTTTATGGACCTGATGAAGCAGTGAGCGATCCACATGAGTATAAATTTCGGTAGTGTTGATAGAAGCATGGCCCAGCATTTCCTGCACGGCGCGCAGATCAGCACCGCCTTCTAGCAGGTGAGTAGCAAAAGAGTGACGAAAAATATGAGGATACACATTTTTTTCAATCCCTGCTCGTTCGGCAGCATCATTAACAATATTCCAGATACTCATACGCGACAGAGGGTTGCCCCGTTGACTCAGAAAAACTTTGTTTTCGGCTTTTTGGGGATTTTTGTCACTTTGAAACTTGGGACGCACTACTTCAATATAATGCTCCAATGCTGATTGAGCCATTTCTCCGACAGGCACCAAGCGTTCCTTGTTGCCCTTACCAAGTACACGGATAAATCCAATTTCAAAGATCATATTATCAAGTTCCAGACTGGTAAGCTCACTAACCCGCATACCGGTAGCGTAAAGCGTTTCCAATATGGCCGCATTGCGGATGCCGGCATCGGTTTCGCGGTTGGGGATATCAATGATAGCAGAAACTTCATCAGGATTTAACACATCCGGTAGATTCTTTGCTTTCTTGGGCAAATCAACTAATTCTGCAGGATTGGCTTCTGCCATGCCTTCTACAACAGCAAATTCGTGAAAGCCCCGGATACTGGATATATTTCTCGCAATAGAGCTTACGGATAGATCCATGGCCGTCAGTTCTTCAAGATAGTTTTCGATATGGCGTAGTTCAATACCTCCCAAGTCGGATATCTGCAAGTCATTAGCTACAAATCGAAGATATCGTTTTAAGTCATTTTTGTATGATACAACAGAATTCTCGGAGAGACTCTTTTCCAGTTTGACAAACTGGAGATATCGCTGTAGCTCTTGTTGAAAATGCATGCTCATTACGAATTATAATATTCGTCTACCCGCGGGGGCTTTTTGGGAGAGTCGGGATGATCAGGCATTTCATCGGTAGCCGGTGTTTCTTCAAGATCGATATCTTCAGATTTTTCTGCGGCTTTTTCTTCCTTCTCTTTATCAGAGTCGGGATACTCAACACGGCTGTGATATATACCTACTAAAATATTGAGAAACGTTTCCTTGATCGTTCGGATATCTTGAAAAGTAAGCGGTGTTTTACTTAGTTGCCCTTCATTGACGCGCTCGTCAATCATCCTGTCGATAAGGTTTTCGAGTTTCTGATAGTTGGGATCTTTCATCGCCCGAGAAGAAGCCTCAATGCAATCGGCCAGCAGTAAAATTCCGGTTTCTTTTGTCTGTGGAATGGGACCATCATATCTGAAGTCTTCTTCGCGGATTTCTTTTTTACTGGTATCGGCCTGCTCTTTGGCTTTTTCCCAGAAATATTTAATGAGGGAATCACCGTGATGGGTTCGGATGAAATCGATGATAACCTCGGGAAGACCGTGATCTTCAGCTATCTTAACACCATTAGAAACGTGTGCTTTAATTACGAGAGCACTCATGCGCGGCTTTAGTTTGTCATGTTCATTACTCTCAGTCTGGTTTTCGGTGAAATAGCCGGGATTTTCCATTTTTCCAATATCGTGATAGAGCCCTCCAACCCGGCAAAGTAATCCGTTGGCGTGGATGGCTCCTGCAGCAGCTTCGGCAAGGTTCGATACTTGCAGGCTGTGGTGGAAAGTTCCGGGAGCTTTAGTCATTAATGTTTTAAGCAGCGGTAGGTTTGTGTCACTCAGCTCTAAAAGTGAAAAATCGGTGGTTACATTGAATGATTTTTCAAAGAGCAGGATAAGTGGATAAGTGAATAGGATAAAGATAGCATTAATAGCTATAAATAGTAGTTCGCTTCCCAGTACACTCCAGCTGTCAAAGGTGGTCATGCTAAAGCCCAGCACTACCACAAGGTACGATCCAAATACGATGCCGGGAGTGGTGAAGAAAAATTGCGAACGCTTTTTAATATCACGCACTGAGAATAACCCAAGACTGCAGGCAACGGTGGTAGCGGTGACGAATTCAAAATTATTACCATTAATAAGACCGGTAAGAAGTGCCAGCGTAATCGTTGATAACAGGCCTACCCGGGAATCAAAAATGATAGTTAGAATTATGGGAGCAATGGCAATAGGTACGATAAATGGGGAAATGTCATCAAGATGATAAACAATAGAACTACCGATAATTACAAGAGACAGCGCAATGAGTACAAGTGTTAACATCGAATTGTTAACAAAGATATACCTGCGGTACAGATAGAGATAGAAAAAGAAAATGGTAAGAATAGAAATTACTGCTATTATATCTCCGCCATAGCGTAGCCAGCGTTCGAGAGTACTTGCATTCTGGGCACGGGCATCAGCCAAACTCTGCAGCATATTATATTTTTCAGGGGTAACAATATCACCCCGACGAATAATAACCTGTCCCTGGGCAACGGCTCCTTTTGAGGTGGATATTTCGTCAAGAGCATCCTGTATGCGCGCTTGGGTTTCCTCTTTATTGAAGATGTAGTTTGGCTGGATAATTTGGGCAAAAATTTCGTTGCCCGCTTTCGCTAATTCGTCATAAAAATTACGTGAAAGACGATATTGCACATATTCTTTTGCTTCAGGCAGATCACGGACATTTACTAAATTGAGCGTTTGTTCGGTACGATCCTGTAAGTCGCGAATCGTAATTTCATCGTTAGACAATTCTGATTTTGGAACATTTAAAACCCCGTTTTCAAGTACTTCATTAGCAAGCGTTTCAAGCTGATCTTTGAGATTTGCTTCAGAAAACTGATTGTTTGTACCGTTGTTAGAATTGTTGTTCTGTGAGGTGACAGACTCATAGTTTTCCAAAAGTGTTTGCCAGGCCGAATCGGATAAATTGATGGGCGCTCTGTTTTTTAGCTCTTCGAATCGCAGGCTGTCTTGTTGGGCATCTGATTGTTCATCTTGCTTTGATTGCTGCCAGATTTCGTAGCCCTTTTTTAGTGGTCTTAAATTTTGAAAGAGGGAATCCAACTTGCTTTGCACCTCAATTTGAACATCCGGTTCCTTATGGAAAATAGGCGGGGTTGTTTCACGTATTGTTTGACGTTCTTTTTCGAGTTCCTGGTCACCTTTTTGGATGGCAAAAGTGAAAGGAGCTGTTAAATCATCTGCCCGCCAGGGTTCCCCAACATTGTAGTTAATAGGTTCTTTATAAGAGCTTTCTGGTATGGCAAGGACAATAATTCCCAGAAATAGAACAAGGATAAATGCTCTGAGATAAGGATTGTACTTAAATGAAGAGGCTTCTTCTTGTTTTTTCTTCTTTTCCCCGATTACAGGAGCGCCCTGCCTCTTTTTGGGTGCTAATCCCAATTTTTCAAGAATACCCATAAATGTAAATTCAGTCCGTTTCTGTGAAATCTAACCTGACAGAAACATTAAAATGTTTGGATAAGATACGTTGATTACAAAATTATACCAACCCATAACCATATTACCAAACCAGTAGTAGTTTATAGTTTATAGTTTTTCACCGATAAGGTCCAGAAATGTAGATTGGTCAAGTATAGGGATGTTTAACTCTTGGGCTTTGTCGTATTTACTGCCCGGAGAGTCTCCTGCCAGCAGATAGTCAGTGTTGCCGCTTACAGATGAGGTCGTATTGCCACCATGCTTTTCGATTAGTTGTGTTGCTTCTTTTCGAGTTAAAGAGGGCAGGCTCCCTGTTAGTACAAATATCTTCCCCTCCAGCTTTTGAGAAGCCTGCTCCTCTTGCTCCATCTCTAAATTGAGTCCGTGGTTTCGCAACTTCGATACAATTTCACGGTTGTGGTCCTGTTTAAAAAATTCGTTGACTGATTGTGCAATTTTAGGCCCGATAGACTCAATTTCTTCCATCGTTTCTTGACTTGCATCCATCAGAGCGTCCATTGTTTGGAAGCCATTGGCCAGATCGCGTGCTACCGTTTTACCTACAAAACGTATCCCCATGGCGTAGATAACCCGATCCAGTGGCTGAGATTTACTTTTCTCAATAGCATCGATAAGGTTTTGGGCACTTTTTTCGGCCATACGCTCTAACGGCAGAAGCTGTTTTTTGGTGAGATCATATAGATCAGCGTAATTGCTGATTAACTGCTCTGAAACCAGTTGATCTACGACTGCTTCGCCCAGTCCGTCAATATCCATGGCATCGCGCGAAGCAAAATGTTCAATACGTTGACGTTTCTGTGGGGGACACTCGGGATTGATACATCGCCAGTCCACATCATCCCCAAACTTGATAAGTTTTTCATCACAAGCGGGACAATGTTTCGGCATTTCAAAACGTGGCCCACGATCTTTGCGATCGGGATTAACTACACTTATAACCTGGGGAATAATTTCACCGGCTTTTTCTACTACTACACGATCTCCAGTTCGAATATCTTTCCGGTGGATTTCATCTTCGTTGTGCAGCGAAGCACGTTTTACGGTAGTGCCGGCCAATTCAACTGCTTTTAGTTCTGCAACCGGTGTTATTTTTCCAAGGCGTCCAACTTGCAGGGTAATATCCTGCAGGGTAGTTGTGGCCTGTTGTGCCTCAAATTTATAAGCAATAGCCCAGCGGGGAGCTTTAGAGGTTGTTCCCAGGGTATCACGGTATTTTTCTTCGTTTACTTTGATAACTACGCCATCTGTTTCAAAGGGTAGATCATGACGAAGACTTTCCCATTCGTCAATCTGATAATGTACCTCGTTAATGTCGGTACATTGCTTATAATGTTCGCAGACTGGTAAGCCGAATTTATCCAACCACTTCATCTTTTGATACTGCGTAATTTCGGCATCGGTATCTTCGGTCAGCAAGTCAAAGCTAAAAAAACGAATAGGGCGACGGGCAACTTCGCGGGGATCCTGCATCTTTAGCGAGCCGGCCGTCGAGTTACGTGGGTTGGCAAAAGGATTTAGCCCCTGTTCTTCGCGATGTTCGTTCATTCGTACAAAGGCTTCACGTTCCATATATGCTTCGCCTCGAACTTCCACCACTTCCGGAAAATCATCATCGAGATGAAGAGGAATATCTTTTATGGTCTTGATATTCCTGGTGATTTCGTCTCCGCTTTCACCGTCTCCACGAGTTGCTCCAAGCACCAGATTGCCATTTTCGTAGCGAAGTCGAATGGCTGCTCCATCAAACTTCAGTTCAACCATGTAGGTGAAATTATCGTGCTCTAATATATCACGGACACGGCGATCAAAATCGTTGAGTTCATCTTCATTATAGGTATTGTCGAGACTTAACAGCGGCACGGGATGCTCTACTGTATTAAAATCGCTGCTGGGTTCACCACCTACGCGTTGTGTTGGTGATTGAGGTTCAACGAGGTTGTATTCTTCTTCAAGTTTTTCAAGCTCCTCCAGATAATCATCAAATTCCTTGTCCGAAATAAAGGGTTGAGCATCTTCATAATAGGCTTCGTTGGCTTTGTCCAGCAATTCGCGCAGTTCTTCGACGCGTTTTTTCGCCTCTTGTCTGTTCATTTTAAGAGAAAGCTTGTATCGGTTTAATTAAAAGTTGGACGATCTCTGATGGTAGATGGGGGAGGGGCATCAATTTCCAGGGAATCCGGAGCAGCTTGAAGCCATTGAGTGTTATTTTCAAAATAGCTGCGATTGATTTCGAGCAGCCTTGAATCGGGATTGTAAAACTCCTCGCGCAGATTTTGAACAGGATGACCATTGAACAATAATACCATGCGGCTAAATTGACCGCGGATATTAAGCTCATTTACAAAATTAAATCGAATAGCTTCCCCCTCTTCAATCCAATAGGGATTAATGTCATCCATAATATCTGTATACACGCGCACCGGCTCTAATCGCCCATAAGCAGCATAAAGTACTACACTTAGTGTATCAGGCAGTGTGGACAGGGCCTCATTCGGGATATCATCAGCAGCAGTAGCAGATTGTCGCTCGCTAGTATCATCTGTTTCGGATGATGGGACGATATCCAGTTCGAGCGAATCTGTGCTGACTTCTTGATCAGGAGATTCTTCTTGTTGGGTGGTTGTTGGGTTATTAGCAACTTCATTGGAAACTGAGTCGGTTTCATAAAAGTAGAAAAAAGATACAGCCGCAATGATTATCAAAAGAGTGATAAAAATTCCTGCCCACGTCCTCGATCGTACTGATTTAAGAGGCTGAAATCTTCGGCCCATGTCTGCCCAATCTACCGATTTTACATCGGGATGATCGGCTTTAGGTAGTGGCGAAGATTTTGGTTTTTCTGAGGTATCCTCAGATAAGTCTTCTTGGTCGGATTCAAACTCAGGGGAATGATCATGAACCATATCTTCATCCGAGAGTTCGTCCGAATCTGCCGATGGATCATCAGTTTCATCTTCTTTTTCATCGTGCTCAACGGAACGTTCGGGTTGCTCATCAAACAGACTCTGAAGCGACCCGGAATAGTCATTCTTTTCAACTTTGTTTAGGGCATAGATAATCTGTTTCTCATCTATAGATAATGCTTTTGCATAGCTTCGCACATAGCTGCGAATGTAGGTAGCATTATTCTCAAAGTCGGTAAAAATTGAGTCGTCTTCTATAGACTCGAGGATCCTCGTTGGAATCTTGGTAGCCTCATATATATCCTCAAGACTTAATTCTTGCTCTTTACGAATGTGGGCAAGATCTCTTCCGAGTGATGCCATAAATAATTTTCTGAATTATTAGTAGTGGCAAACCGTTTATTCGGCGTATAATCTAAACAAATATAGTGGTTGCCAAAAATTTTTTGCTGAAAAGAAGATTCTCTGTAAGGATTTGTGCCAACAATAGATCTTACCTATAAAATAGCTGCTGATGAGTAAGTTTCTACATATCGCAAACGGTTTTAAAAGGGTGGTATTTCCCAATGTTTGTGTTTGTTGTGGTCGCGAACATACAGAGGAACAGCGTCAGATTTGTTCGTTTTGTTTGCGAGATCGTTTTGAGGACGGTAATCCTGAGAATAAAAAAGTCTCTTCTGATTCGCTTTTGCCGGAAGGGATTGTGGTTCAGCATGCGCTTTGGCAATTTGATAAGGGTGGAGATCTGCAAAATTTACTGCATCAGCTGAAGTATGAGCGGCTTACAACAGTGGGATGCGATTTGGGCAGAGCATTGGGGCGACGCGTGCAAAGTCATCCTGGCATTATGGATTTATTTAATAATCATGAATCAGTGATAGTGCCGGTACCACTGCACTATTTAAAATATCGATATCGTGGATTTAATCAGGCGTTTAAGTTAGCGCAGGGATTTCAGGAGATTTGGGAAGAAGTTCCTATTTGTAAAATTGATGATATTATTCGGATTAAAAACACTCGTTCTCAAACGGGCTTTAGCCTCGAAAAACGTCTTAAAAACATGTCAAAAGCGTTTAGGGTCAAAAATAAAGGATTGATTAATAATCGATTGTCTGTAATTATTGACGACGTGTTTACAACCGGTGCTACCACCTTTGAATTGGCGGACTCATTAAAAAAGGCAGGAGCAGGTCCTGTTATTATCTTAACAGTGGCGCAGGCATAATTAATCATATTGAAAATTCGTTTTTTGCAAAAAGAAGGATATTTTTCGGCTTATGAAAAAGCAAAACCCCGGCGCGAAAAATCTATTTCTCGAAACCCAACTTGGCATCGTTACCCGAACCGGAGATTGGTTTCATATCACCACTGATCAGATTAAGCAGTTTGTACCGGGCCTGTTGGAAAAACGTCCACTGGATAAGTTAGTTGAAGAAGCTATTGCCTGGGTGCGAAGTGCCGACAGTCTCTCGCTCACCCTATTGTTGGTATTATTGTTGGTGATTCATCCCATATTTGCCGTAACCATAGCCATTGCATTTCATTTTTTATGGTACCGGTCTAAAAGTGCATTTGTAACAGTTTATCTCGGCAAGGTGCTCAAATTATTGAATACCGATGGTTATTTACTGATTACATCACTTGTTATAATCAGTGCATTAGGTATGACCGGACAGTATTTAGCTGCTGGTATTGGGCTCGTATTTTTCTTTTTGATGAAATTGGGTCTTTTAAAACGGTTGTGGGATAAGATTGATCAGGGTGTTGATAAAAGGCTGACACTCAATGATCGTGTATTTAAAATGATATTGGTTAAATACGGTATGCATTACAACCTGCAGCCATCCGAAGTACAGCAGATGGAAGATAAATTTGTAGAGTTGGCAACAAGTAGAAAAAAGGGGAAGAGCTAACATGGGTAGAGCAACAAATATTTATTTGGCCCGTCACGGAGAAACGGAATACAATCGCTGCAACCAAATTCAGGGGCGCGGTATTGATGCGTCATTGAATGATACAGGTATTCAGCAAGCACAAGCTATAGCTCGTCATCTGCAAGATATATCAATTCAACAAGTCTTTAGCAGCAGTTTAAAGCGATCCCGACAAACAGCAGAGACTATAGCTAAACAACAACGGTTGGATATTTTAGCTTACCGAGATTTGGATGAGATGGATTTTGGTATTTTGGAAGGGAAGCCAATTTCAGAAATTAAATCAGAGTTAAAACATCTTCATGAACGGTGGAAGTCTGGAGATGTGCATTTTGCTTTTGATCAGGGTGAGAGTCCCAATGCTGTCTTCAAGCGAGCTAATAACAGAGCAAGAATGATACTGGAAGAACATCAGCAAAAAAATTTAATGTTTGTGCTGCATGGTCGCCTGTTACGCATCTTATTGTCAGAATGGCTTGGTTATGGACTTAGCAAGATGCACGAAATTCCACATAGCAATGGGGCTTTATACCATCTGCAGTGGAATGGTTCCGGGTTTAGATCATTATATATTAACAAGACTGATCACTTGACCGAAGCACGTTCTAAAGAAGATGTTGTATCCTAACTACTGGTAGAAATAGATTAATTTGCACAAAGTTTTATGAGTGAGAAAGTTCGAAAAATGTTTGCGGATATCGCCGATGATTATGATCGGGTGAATACTATCCTGTCATTTGGCATCCATCATATATGGAGAGATCATACAGTGTCTTTAAGCGGAGCTAAGGCTGGCGATCGTGTGCTGGACTGTGCTACGGGAACTGGTGATCTGGCATTAGAGTTTAAGGAAGCTGTTGGTGATGAGGGTTATGTGTTGGGCACCGATTTTTGCGCCGAGATGATAGAACATGCTCCTGCTAAGGCGAAAGAAAATAACTTGGTCGTTGATTTTGAAGTGGCCGATGCGATGGACTTGCCTTATGAGGATAATATTTTTGATATTTCAAGTATCGCTTTTGGAATTCGTAATGTTGACGATCCTGTACAAGCTCTTAAGGAAATGGCCCGTGTGGTAGTACCAGGCGGAAAAGTTCTGGTCTTAGAATTTGGACAACCTAAAGGATTGCTTAAATATCCGTATGAGTTATATAGCCAATATATTATGCCTACATTGGGAGGGTGGATAAGTGGCAATAGAGAAGCCTATACTTATCTGCCAAGAACAAGTGCGGAATTTCCCGCCGGGAATGACTTTATAGCATTGATGGAAGAAACAGGGTCATTTTCTTCACAATTTTTTGAAAAACTAACTGGCGGTATCGCTTACGTTTATGTGGGTACCGTAGGTTAAATCATTTATATTATTATACATTTTAAAAATATTACGAGACTATGGATCAGCTAACAATTGATGAAATTAAAAAGCTAATTCCACACCGGTATCCATTTTTGTTGGTTGACCGTGTGTTAGAGGTTGAAGAGGGACGCATTCTATCAATAAAAAATGTTACAGCCAACGAGGACTTTTTTAACGGTCATTTCCCCAATCGTCCCATTATGCCCGGTGTACTTCAAGTTGAAGCGATTGCCCAAAGTGGCTGTTTGATGTTGATGCATTCTCATATCGATAACCCGGAAGATTATATTCCTGTATTTACGGGAATCAACAGAGCGAAATTTCGTAAATCGGTAGTGCCCGGTGATCAGCTTAAGATGGAAGTAAAGCTGGTTCAGGAAAAGCGTAACTTTTATAACATGACAGCGGAAGCCCGTGTTGGTGATAAAATTGTCTGTGAATTGGATGCCACTGCGGCTATAGTTCCAAGCGAGGAATAAATGAGTACGCAACAATCTTCAGATCGTCCCAAAAAAGTTACTACTCAGACTGTCGTAGAGATGAAGCAGCAATCTGAGAAGATTAGCATGTTAACCGCCTACGATTATACGATGGCTCGTATTGTTGATCAGGCGGGAATTGAAGTAATATTGGTTGGCGATTCGGCCAGCAATGTGATGGCCGGCCATGATACCACCGTGCCTATGACGATGGAGCATATGATTTATCATGCTTCCTGCGTCGTTCGTGGTGTGGAAACGGCACTGGTGATTGCAGATTTGCCGTTTATGAGTTATCAGGTAACAGCTGAAGAGGCTTTGGAAAATGCCGGACGCATGATGAAAGAGGCGGGAGTGCACGGAGTAAAGTTGGAAGGAGGAAAACCCGTTGTAAAAACAATTGCTAAAATTGTGGAAGCAGGAATCCCCGTCATGGGACATTTGGGGCTAACTCCACAAAGTATTTACAAGTTTGGCACATACAAAGTGAGGGCCACCGAAAAGACTGAAGCTGAACAACTGATTGAAGATGCCAAAAAATTAGAAGAAGCAGGGTGTTTCTCCATTGTTTTAGAAAAAATTCCGGCTGAACTTGCAGAAAAGGTGACAGAAACAATATCTATCCCGACCATTGGTATTGGCGCCGGACCCAAATGTGATGGACAGGTTTTGGTTACCCATGATATGCTTGGGCTTAATAAGGAATTTAAACCGCGGTTTCTTCGCCGATATGATGACATGCATTCATCGATGACGAATGCGGTTCAACAGTATATTACGGATATAAAATCCGGAGACTTTCCCAACGAAAATGAACAATACGATTAACTGATTATGCCTATGAGTACATCTGACAATAATCCGGTAATTTTAGTTTGTAATGATGATGGTATTTTTTCTCCGGGTATACGAGCGCTTGCCCAGGTTGCCGATGAATTTGGCGATGTGGAGATTATTGCTCCGGATCGTCAGCAAAGCGCAGTGGGGCACGCCGTTACGGTAAACACACCGCTTCGGTCACGATCTTTTCAAATCGATGGACGTTTTAATGGGCAAGCGGTAACGGGTACTCCCGCGGATTCTGTGAAATTAGCTCATGATCAGCTGATGAAACGCAAGCCGGATCTGGTTGTCAGTGGGATCAATCACGGAAGCAATGCAGGGATTAATATTTTGTATTCGGGAACAGTAAGTGCCGCTACAGAAGGAACCATTTTGGGATACCCTTCAATTGCTGTGAGCTGTACCGACTATGATGAAGATGCTGATTTAACCGGTGCTAAAGATGCAGCGCGTAAGGTTATTGGATATGTACTCAGCGAGGGACTTCCCAAGGGAATTACAATGAATCTAAATGTACCTGCGGGACCGCTTAAAGGTATAAAGTGGTCCCGTCAGGCAAACAGTCGTTATGTGGAAGAGTTTGAAGGCCGCGTTGATCCCAACAACAGGTCGTATTACTGGATGACCGGTAAGCTTAAGTTGCTTGATGAAGGGGATGATCTGGATGTCAATGTTTTGGAAAAAGGCTATGCCTCATTAACACCTATCCAATATGACATGACGGCTTATACACTGCTCAAACAAAAAGAGGATATTGAACTGTAAGGTTAATGTCCTTTAGTTTCGAGCATTTTAACCACATCTAACCAAAAAGAGTTGTACAGAGCTTCGCGATCATCTTTAACGCGCAAGTTCATTTGCTCAAGGTGAGATAGGCTGGAAGTTTTAATATGTTCGCCCCATTTCGCACTTTCTACTGATACCATTCCATCATTAGGGCCTTCAAGGTCATAGATATGCTTGTTTTGATATCGTGCAATTACACGAATGGGCTCACTGGTGCCTTTACCTACGGCCGAGGTATAGGAGTAATATGGAATGCCATCAACATTTGGTGTAGCGGGATTAAAAACCTCTGTAATATATTTACGCGTCAATTGTGCAGCAGATGCGACTGAATCACTTTTCGTATGCGGATAAATCCGGTCACCCATCCAATCGAGAAAATCAGCCAGTTTATCACGGATCGCGTCAGGGGTTTTAAGGGTAAGCTCAGCCAGACTTGTTCCACGATGTGGAGTGCTCACCGTAGTAAACGAAGCCACATGTTGAGCTATATCCATGTTGGAAAGTGCGTAGCGCATATCGAGCCCGCCCATGCTGTGAGCTACGATATTAACTTTACCGCTGGGAATATTATTTGCGAGCTCATTAATGAGCTTAACCCACCCCTTGGCTCGTGTTTCAATTTTTGCATACGGTACGATGTTTGGTGCAAATGCGAGCACATTATGTGATCGAAGCAACAAGGCTACATCATAAAGGGGCGAAGGTTTTACAAGTGATGCAATTGCCCCATAACCGTGGCAGAGTAGAACCGGATGTTTGAGGTGCACAATTTCCGGTTCGGGAAACTGGTTGAGCTCAAAGCGTTTGAGCCATCTATCAGTATTAAGACGGTCAATCATGTTATAAATTTATTCTTGGTGGCGGGATGATTCGAGCACCTGCTTTTTTAAGGTCAGGCAATTTTTCTATCAGCCATTCAACAGTAGTTTCCGTTCCGGTAATTAACGCTAAAAAAGTCCGTGTATTGGATTGTAATAATGTAAGATCTTCGAGGAAAACTTTTTTGCCTAACTGTTCATGCAGTATCTGAGCGTTTGAAGCATCGACAAACGTAAGCCTGTTAAATTTCTCAATTAACGGGGAAGCTTTGTTCTGAGTAATTAAAACCTTGGAATTCGGAGAGATATCCTGTAATCGGTCAAGTCTGGCACGTGCTGCTTTTGGATTTGTTTTGATCAGATCATTTCCATTCTTGTTTTGAAACCAAAATATTAGAGACGGATATTGTCCATTGAGTTCTTTCTTAAGGGCTTGTACCTGCATCGGCTGTTCAATTTTTAGCACAAGGGGAATGGGTTCGGCAAGAGCGTTCAGTTGTGATATAAGTTGTGATTTTGGTATCTCATCAAAACTTAACAGAAGGCTGATATCATTTTGTTGCAGCGAAAGTTCGGGATCGGTCTGTAGTGAAATCGTTCGAATTACGGTCTCGCGGTATAATAGTTGAATATCAACATTTTTCTGGGGAAAGGTGACCTGTGCCGGAGTTTGCATCCCAAATGGATAGAGTGCATCATTGATTTCGGCATGGAACTGGGTTTTGGAGAAACGGTAGGGAAGCCCCACAAAATATGTTTTGCGCGAAAAATTTGAATCTACACGGGTAGTGGAAACAGATATCTGATCTTCTGAGATATTAAAGCTTGAAAATTGTTGCTGAATGAGTGAATCAGCTTCAGTCAGTGATGAAAGTCGTTTTGTGTTTTTATCAGAGGTGGAAAAGAGTATGAATCCGCTTATAAAACACGATACTAACAACAGAATAGCTATTAGCTGTTTTTTCTTTTGTTCCTTCAAGCCAGTTGTCGATATTAAGTTGGCATTTTGCCGTCTAATAATAGGTGTTATTCCGTTGGAAATCTATGAATAATTTCCTGATTTAGACGAATCGTAAGATTAGATTTTTAAACGTAGCGACCTTCCTGAAAATGGCTTATAGCTTTGAATTGGTAAGTACATCCCAGCAAATTGATGCATTCCATCAGTTACCATTTCGAATTTATAAAAATTATCCCCATTGGGCGCCCCCGTTCCGTTCTGAAATAGAGAGTATTTTCGATCATAATGAAAATGTATTTTTTGAGAAAGGGGAGTGTGAGCGATTTCTTGTAAAAGAGGGCAAGGAAGTTGTAGGACGTTTTGCAGTGATGAATACGCCGGAGCGTGATAGAGTGCTCGATCCTACAATGGGAGGGATGGGATTTATAGAAATGCAGGACGATCCGAAAATTGCAGAGGAAATAATAAATTTTGCTGTCGATTGGCACCAGGAGCGCGGATATAATGCCATGCGTGGCCCCATAAATTTTGGCGAAAATGACATCTATTGGGGATTGCTGGTGGAAAATTATGAAGAGCCTCCTATTTATGGGATGTTTTATCATCCACCGTATTACAAAAAATTTCTGGAACAGACCGGTGCGGAAAAACTCGATGATCACTGGAGCTATAAGCGTAGCTTTGATCAGCCCATACCGGATCGTATGAAACGAATAACAAACCGTATTGAAGCCAGATCAGATGTAACCTTGCGATCTTTAGATAAGAAAAACATCTATCGCGATGCGGAATATATCCGTCAAATTTATAATGAAGCCTGGAGCCAGCAGGATATTACAGAGCGCGAAACGGAATTTACCGAGCTCACCCAGGATACAATTGAGGCAATGATTAAGAAATTGAAGCCGGTCTTAATTCCTGAGAGTGTGCTTATTGCTTTTGTGAATGGTGAGCCGGCCTCGTTTGTAGTTTGTGTGCCAGACCTTAACGAATTATCAAAAGAAACAGGCGGTAAATTGCGCTGGTGGCACTATCCTAAACTGTTGTGGTTTAAACGACGGGCACGACATTTGAGAACACTTGTTTACGGCACACGCCCACAATATCGCAAGATAGGGTTAGAGGCACTCACATTTACCCGGGGTATTCAGTTTACTAAAAAAGCAGCACCCACCCTCCAATATTTGGAAGGAGCTTGGGTAAGCGAGAGCAATTGGTTGATGCAGCGTAGCTTGGAGGCATTGGGATGTTTTCATCATAAAACACATCGAACCTATAAGTGGGAGTTTTAATTTAAATTCACAAAACTTGAATTAGATAGATTGATCAGTTACTCTTAGCATAAAATAAAAGGACAAGTAAATATCATCTATGGATCGGTCACTTTTTGATCTAAACCCCAACCCTGTCCTTATCTATGATAAGGATTCGCTTGATATACTGGAAGCAAATGGTGCCTTTTTTGAAAAATATGGGTTTCAAAAAGATGAGCTCAAATCTTTGAATCTTCATGATTTGCGTCCAAAGGAAGCCAGTGAGGAGCTGCATCAGGCAATTGAGAATCGTGAAGATAATGAATCAAACCATATCGAAGTTGCTCGCCACCAAACCAAAGAAGGCCCCCTTATTTATGTGATGGTATCTTCACATCCCTATAAAAATGGATACAAAAATGCTCGTATGGCGTTTGTCCATGATGTGACAGAACGTGTGGAAGCTGAAAAGAAAGCAAAACGGGCATTTGATGAGTTAAATCATCACGTAAACCACAGCCCGCTGGCTATGATAAAATGGGATGCGGACTTTAATATTATTGAATGGTCACAAAGAGCAAAAGAGATAACCGGTTATCCCAAAAGTTTGGTTTTGGGGCATTCTCCGGAGGTATTTAATTTTCACGAAGATGATCTCCATGTGGTCAAAAGAAATATGAATTACCTCATCAGTGGCAAGGGTGACAAAACCCACTTTGAGGTTAAAATGTACCATCAGGACGGTCATTTAATTGATCTTAGTATTCATACTTCTGTGATGCGAGATGACAGTGGTGATCTTATTTCTGTTCTTACATTCATTGAAGATGTGACTGATGAGAAACAGGCGGAGATTCGGTATGAACGACTGTTTGAGAATGCCAATGACGGCATTTTTATTATGGATGGAGATGAGTTTGTTGAATGCAATACCCAAGTACTTAACATATTTGGGTTAAGTACAAAAAAACAGATTTTAGGAAAGTCGCCTATTGACTTTTCGCCTGAAGTTCAGCCCGATGGGCAAAAATCGGCTGGTAAGGCACATAAGAAAATTCAGAAAGCCCTTGAGGGAACACCACAAGTTTTTGAATGGCAGCATCAGACCTGGGATGGTAAAGCAGTTGATGTTGAGGTAAGCTTGAATCAATTGCAATTGGTCGACGATGTTTATGTACAGGCTATTGTACGGGATCTGACAGAGCAGAAAAAAGCGCAGGAGAAACTTAGAAAAAGTGAAGAGTTATTTAGAAAGCTGTTCCTTAAAGCACCCGGAGCTATGGTAATGATCGATACCAAAAACAGGGTGCAGAAAGTTAATAAAAGTTTCGAGGAACTTTTTGGTTATGATGAAAAGGAGTTGCTGAATGAGGATATTGATGAAATAATTGTTGGTGAAGAGGATGATCAAATTGTACCTCGAATGCCTGACGAAGGGTTTGAGAAGGATAAGTTTTATACCGATATCGTCAGGTATACCAAGAAGGGCGAAAAACTTAACCTTTTATTAGGTGCTATCCCTGTTTATTTAGATGATGACCCGATTGCCGGTTTTGGTATTTACGTCGATATTACCGAGCAGAAGAAATATCAGGAGCAGTTAAAGCAGTCGGTCAAAGAAAAACAAGTGTTGTTGGAGGAGATTCATCACAGGGTGAAAAATAATCTGGCAATTATTTCCGGGATGCTGCAGCTACAAGCATTTGAGGCTGATAATGAGGAAATAAGAAATGCGCTAAATGATGGTCAGCTACGGATACAGTCAATCGGCATTGTGCATGAGCTGTTGTATCAATCAGAGAACTTTGTTGATATCTCCTTTGAAGAATATATATCAAAATTGATCGATACGATTAAAAATACGCTGCCATTTAATCATCAGCATATTGATGTGAAGGTGGATACCGGGGATGTTCTGATGGATATTAATCAGGCCATACCAACTGCAATCCTCATCAACGAGCTGGTGACAAATGCCTATAAGCATGCATTTGATGACGATCAGCCGGGGACAATAGAGATTCTACTTAGGGAATATGATCAGGAAATTTCTATCATGGTACGTGATGATGGCAAAGGATTACCGGAAGATTTTTTGGTGGAGGACCATGCTTCAATTGGTATGAACTTGATAGAAACCTTGACTAATCAGCTTGAAGGGGAACTTTCTTACACCTCCGATAAGGGAACAGAATTTAAGGTTGTTTTTGAAAGTAAGAAACAAACCGGCAGCGGAAGCATACTGCTTTCCAATGGCAATGGTACAAGTTAACTATTCTTAAAGATATGAGATAACGTTTGTCGGGCAACGTCAGATTTTAATCCTTCTATCTGTATTGTGTCTTTTTTTCCAATCAGATGCACCTTATTTTTGTCGGATTCAAAACCTGACTCATCTTCATTGAGGGAATTTGCTATAATCCAGTCGGCCTTCTTTTTTTCAAGTTTAGCCTGGGCGTTTTCAAGTAGATTTTCGGTCTCCATTGCAAAGCCAATGAGCACCTGTTCACGTTTTTTATGGTCTCCGAGCCAAGCAAGAATATCAGGGGTTTGCTTAAGCTTAATGGATGAGTCAGCCTTATCTTTTTTTACTTTTTGGGCATGAACTTCTTCAGGAGAAAAATCAGAAACGGCTGCAGCCATAATCACTACATCGGCATCGGCATGCTTTTGTACCTGCTCGAAAAGTTCTTGGGTCGATTCAATTTCTATGGTAGCTATTCCGGTAGGTTTGGATAAGGAAATGGGGCCGTGAATAAGGATGACTTCTGCCCCCATTTGCGCTGCTGCCTCGGCCATAGCAAAGCCCATTTTACCGGAACTGGGATTGGAGATAAACCGAACGGGATCAATATGTTCCCGGGTTGGCCCTGCAGTAACGACCACTTTTTTACCGGATAGGGGACCTTCTGATTTATTCTTTTTTAGAACAGCACTACATTTTTCGAGAATAAGATCTGTTTCGGGCAGGCGTCCCTTTCCTTCCAATCCACTGGCCAAATAGCCTTCTTCCGGTTCCAGAACGTGATAGCCAAATTCCTGAACGGTGTCCAGGTTTTTTTGTACGGCAGGGGACGCAAACATTTCTCCATCCATAGTTGGGCAGATAAGTAGCGGACAACGTGCAGCTAATACCGTTGAAGTAAGCATGTTATCAGCTGCACCGGTCGCAATCTTAGCAAGAGTATTAGCTGTGCAGGGAGCAATCACAAAAATATCAGCCCATTCGCCCCAGGAAATATGCTGTGTCCATGATTCAGTTGCCGATTCATTTTCAGGAAAAACATCAACAGCAACTTCGTGCTTAGAAAGAGAAGAAAAGGTTTCGGTGCCTACAAACCGAGTAGCAGCGGGCGTCATCGTAACGCGCACTTCGGCACCAGCTTTTTGTAAGGCACGCAAAAGAAAAGCAGCCTTATAGGCTGCAATTCCTCCGGTAACACCCAGTATTATCCGTTTGCCGGATAACATAAATTAATCTTCTTCTTGTGGATAACGGAAATAAACTTCTCCTTTGCGCATCTCTTCAATAGCGCGCTGTGTGGAGTGGTTCCGCTTCTCAAACTCTTTTGAGATGTTTTCCTGTTCCTCGTTAAAGGTGAACTCGTCGTCATCCTCAAAACCTTCGAAGTACTTCAGTTTTTCGTCAAGTTCAAGCTTTTCCTGAGCCGCTATTTGACGTGCTCGTTTAGACATGATTGTAATCAGCTCGTACTGATTACCGGTGTCCTTATTCAGCTTTTCAATATCTAATGTTTTAATACCCATGTTGGAATCCAGCTTTTAGTCAGTGATAAAGGGTTCTATAATATTCTTGACTTCTGTATATGCTTTTTCAAGATCGTCATTAACAACAGAATAATCGAAGCGGTCGGCATATTTTATTTCCATTTCTGCACGTTTTAGCCGCTGTTGCAGTGAGCTTTCTGTTTCACTGCCTCGCTTAGAGAGCCTGTTTTTGAGCTCCTTCAACGAGGGCGGTTCAATAAAAATGGAAATGGCGCCCGAGTTGTAGAGCCGCTGAACATTAAGGGCTCCCTTCACTTCGATATCAAGCAAGGGAAAATACCCAGATTCCACCAGTTTATCAACTTCAGATCGCAGGGTGCCGTAGCGGTTACCGCTGTAGTGCTCCCACTCCAGGAATTCTTCGTTTTCTATTTTTTGATCAAATTCGTTATCGCTTAAGAAGTAGTAATCTTCGCCATCTTTTTCACCTTTCCGGGGTTTCCGTGTGGTGGCGGATACGGAAAACTGTATCTTTGGATACTCCGTAAGCAGACGCTGTGCGATAGTGGTTTTTCCGGCACCGCTGGGTGCTACGATTACAATAACTTTACCGGGTGTTGGACTTTTACTCAACGTTCTGAACCTGTTCTCGAATTTGTTCTAAACTTTCTTTGGCTTTGACAATATACTGCGAGATTTCCGAGTCATTTGCTTTGGAGCCAATAGTATTAATTTCACGATTTATTTCCTGACTCAGGAAATTGAGTCGACGTCCTACAGCATTTTCATTGTTGACGGCTTCTCTGAAAAACTTGATGTGGGATTGCGTACGTACGATTTCCTCAGTGATATCCATCTTATCTACTAACACAGCCACTTCCATTTCCAAGCGGTCAGGATCAATTTTATCACTGTCGATTAGTTCGTTGATGCGTTCAATAAGATCTTCTTTAATCTCTTCGGAGCGTCCGTCCACTTTATCCATCACGATATTCAACATTTTTTCAATGTGATCAATGCGCTGGTTGAGATCATTTTCAAGCTGACTTCCTTCTTGTAGGCGCATCTTCTTTAACTTATTGGCAGCATCTTTAACGGCTTGTTGAGAAAGAGCCCAAATTTGTTCTTTGGTCTCTTCATCATCTTCGCGGGACTCAAAAATGTCGTTGAATTCCAGAAATGTTTTCAGCGTGATAGGCTCTTCAATGCCGGCTGCTTCGCGAAGATCATTGAGCATCTCCTTATATCCTTGAACCAGATTTTCATTAAATGTGATTTCCGGTTCGCCGGTATCCGATTTATCAACACGAATTGACACATTCACCTTTCCCCGTTCCACATGCTGCTGCAGGATTTCTTTAATATCCAGCTCTTTATCCTGTAATGATTGTGGCAGGCGCAATGAGATATCCAGGTAGCGGCTGTTTACCGATTTAAGTTCAACTGTTACAGCAATACCGTTTTCTGAAGCTTCGCCGCGACCGAAGCCCGTCATCGATGTAATCATAAAAAAGGATTCTGTATAAGGATTAGAAAGTCAGAAAAAGCATAAGATACGAAAGTAAGTTCCGGTTAAAAATTACTGAATCGAAGCTACAACTTCTTCAGCAAGTTCTTCTGCTTTTTCGGGCGATATGCCTTCGGAATATACGCGAATAATAGGTTCGGTATTGGATTTTCTGAGGTGCACCCATCCATCCTCAAAATCTATTTTTACGCCATCGGTTGTATCGGGATTATATTTTGCATACTCCGACTTTGCCTTTTCGAGCAGGGCATCACCGTCAACATCGGCCAACTGCATCTTACTTTTGCGCATATAATAATCGGGCAGGCTTTTGCGGTATTCATCTGCTGTGACATTACGTTCAGCCAGTAGTTGCAAAATCATCGCTGTGCCTACCAGTGCATCGCGACCGTAGTGCAGATCGGGATTTATTACTCCGCCATTTCCCTCACCACCGATTACGGCATCAACCTCCTGCATCTTTTTCACCACATTTATTTCTCCAACCGAAGAACGATGACATTTTTGTCCATATTTATTAGCTACATCTTCAGCTACTCGTGAAGAAGACAAGTTGGTGGCACAGGAACCCGCTTTTTTATCCAAGAGAAAATCGAAGGCGGCGGCCTGGGTGTACTCTTCTCCAAAGAGGTTGCCTTTATTAGTTACCAGTGCCAGCCGGTCTGCATCAGGATCAGTTACAATGCCAAGATCACAGTCTTTTTCTTTTACAAGCTCACAGATATCACCCAGATGCTCGGGTAATGGTTCAGCCACGTGTGCGAAGATACCAGAGGGTTCATCATTGATAGCATGAATAGTATCCACGCCGAGAGCCTCAAATAATTGGGGTAAACTCACGGCTCCGGTACCGTTTACGGGATCAATAGCTACGGAGAAGTTTTTCGAAGCAATGAGATCGCGGTCAATATAGGGAAGGTTCAATATCTTTTGGATGTGATAATCCAACAGTTCATCGTCTTCGGTAATAGTCCCTATCTGGTCATATTTCTTGTAGGAATAGGATTGTTCTTCACTGATCTCGATAACCTTTTTGCCCTGACTATCATCCAGAAACTCGCTCTTGCTGTTTAACAGTTTTAGCGCATTCCATTCTTCGGGATTGTGACTGGCTGAGATAATAATAGCTCCATCAGCCTGATGTTTAAGTACCCCCATTGCTACCGTAGGAGTTGGGGCAACCCCAACTTTGACCACATCACAGCCAACCGACTGGAGAACAGCGCAAACAATGTCTTCGCAAATTTGTCCGGTTACGCGGGTATCACGACCCACTACAATTTTTTCGCAGCCGGACCAGTGCCCGAAAGCAGCCGTAAAGCGTGTTAAATTTTCCGGTGTAAGATCGGTACCAAATATGCCCCGGATGCCCGAGACCGAAATCATTAATGACATGGTTAGAATATTTTTGTGTCATGCTGAATTATTTCAGCATCAGTAAATGTAAGATCCTGAAACAAGTACAGGATGACATGAGGTTTGAAATTTAGGTATTGGAAAAAGATTTATTTCCTGTCAGGCTTCCAGGTTTCTTCGCGCACACCAGCATGTTTATTTTCGTAGCGGGCCATCACAAAAAGGAAATCTGACAACCGGTTGAGAAATTTAATACAATTTTCAGAGATATTATCTGATTTTGAACAAGCAACTGTTGCCCGTTCGGCGCGGCGGCAAATAGTTCGGGCCACGTGCAGCGTTGCCCCCGACTGGGAGCCTCCAGGCAAAATAAAATTCTTTAGGCTTTCGAGATCCTCTTCAAGCTCATCAATAGCATCTTCTAAAAAGGAAACATCATCTTCAGAAATACGGTCGATTCGAGTTTTTGATGATGGGGGAGTGGCTAGATCAGCACCGAGCGTAAAAAGCATCTCCTGAACCTTACGCAAGTATTTCGTGCCGACATCCGAAAGCTCATAGCTGGCAGCTAATCCTACAAAGGAGTTAAGTTCGTCTACTGTTCCATAGGCTTCAATGCGCTCGTTTGATTTCGGCACCCGCGTTCCGCCAAAGAGTGAGGTTTCTCCTGAATCACCTTTTTTAGTATAGATTTTCATGATGTGTTGTTAGTCTCTGAAATTTGATGACTAAAAGTACGGAGCAAGAAGCAGATTTTCAGGTTTATTATCAGCCTTAATTGTTACTCATTGTTACATAGCCGCTTCCTAAGCGTTCCGAAGTAACGCCGGTATGTTCCAGCTTTTCAAGTGCATCCCAAAAAGGCTCGGCTTGATCCGATCGACAAGCCATTTTTATAGTTACTTTTTCTAAATATTGTGCATCGATTTCTTTGAGATCAAAACGGCTTTTTAGCTGATCTATCTCTTTTTGCTGATCATAGGGATAGGTAATCTCTACGTTTTCTGTGGGTATTATAGTACTGCGTTCAGCTTTTTCGAGGCACAGTTCGGCCGATCGACCGTATGCCTGAATCAAGCCTGATGTTCCTAAATTTGTGCCTCCGTAATACCGTACAACGATACATCCACAATTAACCATTTCGTAGGATTTTAACTTATTTAAAATTGGTTTGCCGGCCGTGCCGCCGGGCTCTCCGTCATCCTGCGAAAATTCTTCTATGTTGGTGGGATTACTGCGCCAAGCATAGCAATGGTGGGTGGCGTCGGGATATTTTGACTTAATTTCATCCAGTTTATACTCAAAATCTTCTTTGGATGAAATAGGGAATAGGTGGCCAATGAATTTTGAGCCTTTTTCACGAAAAGAATTTTGTGTTATCTGTGTAATCGTATACAATACAGAAATTATTTACTTGCGATAAATGTTAATGAGTAACAGTTAAATAGGTTCAAATATAGACATTCAATTTAGAACATTTCTGAATAAGATTTTACCCGTAAAACAACGTCCCTGAACCTTGCCTTTTTACCCATTAAAACACATCTTCAACTCCTTGGATTAGGAGTCCGAACGTTGGCGCTTTTGCAGCGGTTCTAACAATAGATTAAATATTATCAGTTACAATGCCATCATTTTTAGACGCGCTAAAATCTCAGGTTGGTCGCAAGATATTAACGGGCGTAACCGGAGTGGGATTAATTATCTTTATAATCTTCCACTTGGCTACGAACCTTCAGGTTTTTGGGGATGTTCATGCCTTTAATGAGGCTGCCCATGCGCTTGAAAGTATGGGATGGTTGTTATATGTCCTTGAAGCTGGTTTGGCAATAGCTTTTCTTTTGCACGCCTATGTGGGAATTTCAATATGGTGGAATCGTCGTAAGGCCCGCCCCGAAGGTTATGAGAAGTATCAGAGTAAAGGTGGCTCGAGCCATATGTCGTGGGCTTCCAGGTCTATGATTTTTACCGGTATCGTTTTGCTGGTATTTTTAGTCATTCATATTGATACTTTTAAATTTGGAGCTACTGAAATGGTTACGTTGCCAGGTGGTGAAGAAGCGCGTGACCTTAAAGGGCTCATGCTTTCTACCTTTCAACAGCCGCTCTATGCTTTTGGATATACCGCAGTTATGATACTGCTAGGGTTTCACTTGGGACATGGTTTTTGGAGCGCCTTTACTTCGCTTACGATGAAGCACAATAAATATTCTGCATTAATTTACACTGTTGGTGTTATTTTTGCCGTGCTGATGGCGGTTGGATTTCTCTTTATTCCACTTTATATCTATTTCGGCGAAGGCTGTGAAGCAGCTCTCATTCTGTGCCAATAATCATTTTGCAAATTCACTTTTAGACTTATGAATTTAGACTCAAAAGTTCCTTCCGGACCGCTCAAAAATAAATGGTCCAAGCATTTGAATGATATAAAACTTGTTGCCCCCAACAATAAGCGTAAACACGATGTTATTGTTGTTGGTACGGGTTTGGCTGGTGGATCTGCTGCTGCAAGTCTGGCAGAGCTGGGATATAACGTAAAGAGTTTCTGTATCCAGGATTCTGCTCGCCGTGCTCACAGTATTGCTGCCCAGGGGGGAATTAATGCTGCCAAGAATTATCCCAATGATGGCGATACCATTTGGCGCTTGTTTTATGATACAATTAAAGGAGGAGACTACCGCTCTCGTGAATCTAATACCTATCGATTGGCCGAGATTTCAAATGAAATTATCGACCAAGCCGTAGCGCAGGGCGTACCATTTGCGCGTGAATACGGCGGGTTGCTTGCCAATCGTTCATTTGGTGGTGCGCAGGTTTCCAGAACGTTTTACGCTCGGGGGCAAACGGGTCAGCAGTTGTTGCTGGGAGCTTATCAAGCAATGATGCGGCAGGTTCATGAAGGCAAAATTGAGATGCATACCCGCCACGAAATGCTTGACCTCGTGATTATCGACGGAAAGGCACGTGGTATTGTTACCCGTGATCTTGTTTCAGGTGAAATTCAACGTTGGATGGCTGATGCAGTTGTATTGGCCAGTGGGGGATATGGCAATGCTTTCTATCTTTCCACTAATGCAAAGAATTCGAACGTAACGGCGGCGTGGCGCTGCCATAAACGCGGAGCGGCATTTGCTAATCCTTGTTATGTACAGATTCACCCGACTTGTATTCCGGTTTCCGGGGATTATCAGTCCAAACTTACGCTGATGAGTGAGAGTCTTCGTAATGACGGACGAGTATGGGTACCTAAGGACAAAGAAGATGACCGTCATCCCAATGATATTCCTGAAGATGAGCGTTACTACTATTTAGAAGAAAAATATCCGGCATTCGGGAATCTGGTGCCTCGTGATGTGGCTTCCAGAAATGCCAAGATTGTCTGTGATGAAGGCATGGGCGTTGGTCAAACGGGACGAGCTGTTTATCTCGATTTCCGCGATGCTATTAAACGCGAAGGCCAAAAGGCGATATCTGACAAGTACGGCAACCTTTTTGAGATGTACGAAAATATTACCGATGACAACCCTTATGAAGAACCAATGCGGATTTTTCCCGCCGTACATTATACCATGGGTGGTCTCTGGGTTGATTATAATCTGCAAAGTAACATACCCGGATTATTTGTAGCCGGTGAAGCGAATTTCTCCGATCACGGAGCCAATCGACTGGGAGCAAGTGCACTCATGCAGGGGCTTTCCGATGGATATTTCATTATCCCTTACACTATTGGAAATTATATCGCTGATACTGATCTCGATGAAGTTAGTAAGGATCATGAAGCTTTTGATGAAGCAGCAAACAACGCTCAGTCCCAAATTGACAAGTTGTTCGATGTGGATGGTGATAAAAGTGTGGTTGAATTCCATCGCGAGCTGGGACAGATTATGTGGGATAAGGTCGGAATTTCGCGAAGTGAAGAAGGACTCAAGGAAGCGATTAGCGAAATTCAAGATCTCAGAGAAGAGTTCTGGAATAATGTTCGTGTTCCGGGCGAATCATCCAATTACAACAAGTACTTGGAGTTTGCCGGTCGCGTAGCTGACTTTCTCGAGTTAGGTGAACTAATGGCGAAAGATGCCTTGCATCGTGATGAATCATGTGGTTGTCATCTACGGGCGGAACATCAAACCGAAGAAGGGGAAGCGCTCCGTAACGACGAAGATTATTCTTACGTAGCGGCTTGGGAGTTCCAAGGCGTAAATGGTGAACTTCAGGAAGAGCTGCACAAAGAAGATCTGGAATTTGATTTTGTAGAACTGAAGCAACGTAGTTATAAATGACGAAGTCATCCTGAGTGAAATGAAGGATCTCCTTGGTATGACAATTAACATCTTATTTTGATTATAGCATAGAATTATGGCTGATACATTTACCGTACATCTCAAGATTTGGCGACAAGACGGGCCCGAACAACCGGGTAAGCTGGTTGATTACACCCTCGATAAGGTTAACGAGCACATGTCTTTTTTGGAAATGCTCGACGTCCTAAACGAGGAAATTGTTGCAGAAGGTAAAGAAGAACCTATCGAATTTGATTACGATTGTCGCGAGGGTATTTGCGGCTCTTGTAATCTTGTGATTAATGGTCGGGCGCATGGTCCCAAAGACATGACCTGTACCTGTCAGCTGCATATGCGTAATTTCAGCGATGGTGATACGATTGTGATTGAGCCATTTCGGGCTAAGGCCTTTCCTGTTATTAAAGATCTTGTTGTAGATCGATCTGCTTTTGATCGAATTATTGAGGCGGGTGGTTATGTTTCGGTCAAAACCGGATCAGCTCCGGATGCGAACTCTATTCCCATCGATAAAACAGTTGCCGATACGGCTTTTGATTATGCTACTTGTATTGGATGTGGTGCCTGTGTGGCTGCTTGCCCAAATTCTTCGGCTTCGCTGTTTACCGGTGCTAAGCTGGCACACTTGAATCGACTGCCACAGGGTGAACCCGAGCGCAAAAAACGTACGGTTGCCATGGTTGAACAGATGGAAGAGGAAGGCTTTGGCGATTGCTCAAATTATGCTGAATGTGAAGCTGTTTGCCCGAAAGGAATTTCCATTTCAGCTATTGCCGAAATGCGTCGTAATTATGTAAAAGCAACGCTTGCCGGTACGGAAGCGTAGTTTTTAATAGGGATCAGTTCTTAGGGTGCAGGTTTCATGATCTGCACCTTTTTTATTTGTCGTAATATGCTGAAGTTATCGCAACAGAAATTTTGTTAAAGAAGGAATCATGAAATCCAACCTGTTTAAAAATGCGCAGGAATCTCTGGAAAAATATTGGGGATTTCCATCTTTTCGTCCGGGACAGGATAAGGTTATTCAGGCAGTATTGGATGGAAAGAATACAATGGTGCTTTTTCCCACGGGCGGTGGTAAATCACTCTGTTACCAGGTTCCAGCCACGGTGTTGGATGGACTAACAATTGTGATTTCTCCCTTGGTGGCGTTGATGCAAGATCAGGTTGAGCAGCTTAATAATCGAGGTGTTTCGGCTACATTTGTGAATAGCACAATTTCATCCTGGGAGATCGAGCAGCGCTTTGCCAATGCTCGAAACGGAATGTATGATCTGCTTTACTGTTCTCCCGAGCGGCTTAAGACGACTCTTTGGGAGGCTGAAATGCCGAAACTGGATATTGATCTCATTGCGATTGATGAGGCCCATTGTATCTCGGAGTGGGGACACGACTTTAGGCCGAGCTACCGTGAAATTCGTCCTTCTTTGGAAGATATTGCTGACGAAGTAACCTGGATTGCTTTGACGGCAACAGCAACCCCGGAAGTGCGGGATGACATCCAAAAAAGCTTGGAGCTGGAAGATCCTGTTATTGTTTCCAAAGGTTTTGACCGACCCAATCTAAAATGGTGGGTTGTTGAAACAGCAAAAAAAGACCAGAAACTTTTTAAGGCTGTTAAAAAGGCTGGCCCGAAAGGATCAGGACTTATCTACGGAGGTACCCGACGAAATTGTGAGGAGTTATCCCAAAAGATTGAACAGAAGCTGGGTTTAAAAACAAGAGCTTACCACGCGGGGGTTGATTCAGCTGACCGACAACAAATTCAACAGGAGTGGATTGATGGCACAACGCCGCTGGTGGTAGCAACAAATGCTTTTGGAATGGGTATTGATAAAAGTGACTGTCGCTATGTAATTCATTATGAGATGCCGTATTCTCTGGAGTCGTACTACCAGGAGGCGGGTAGAGCCGGCCGCGACGGAGAGGAAAGTTTCCCCATATTGCTATTCAAGGAAGCGGATGCCATCATTGCTGAGAAAAGAATTAAGGATTCCTATCCCGGAAAAGATGAGCTGCAGAAGGTGTATGATGTACTTTGCGATCACTTGAATTTGGCGCTGGGATCGGAAATGGAGGAGCGGGAAGAGGTATCGGTACAGGCACTTGAAAAACGTTCCGGATTATCCCGGCGAAAAGTGCGAACTGCTCTGGACGTGCTTAGTCAATTGGGAGTTATTGAACTTATTGAATACATCACTCCGCAGGTTGGGATACATTTTATTGTGAGCCAGGATTATGTGCATGATCAGATTAATGGTTTGGAAAATAAGCAGAAAGCGGAGTTTCTGGATATCCTTTTTCGCCAATTCGGAGGGGAGGCTTTCGGAAAGATGAAGTACTTGGAGTTTGATTATATCCAAAAAAAATTGGGGGTATCGCCAAATTCCGTAAAAAAGGGATTGCAGGTTCTACAAGATCGCGATCATATGCTAAAGTATGAATCGATCGGAGAGTTACCACTGATCAGGTTGATCGAAGAACGACATTCCAATCTATTACTGAGCACGAAAAAACTGGAAAAGCATCGCAATAACCTATTGCAAAAGTTGGAATATATGAAGGGCTATATTTCAACGGAAAACTGTCGGGAAGTTTATATTCGTCATTATTTTGGCGAAGAAAATGTAGAGGCTTGCGGACATTGTGACAACTGTTTGGATACCAATGAAGCTGCAGTTCCGATTAAAAATAAAGAGATACATCAGATTAAAAATATACTTAAAGAAGATTCGCTTTCATTTGCCGAGATAGCAAACCGGGTTGGCTGGAATAAAGCCCGAACAAAACGCTTGCTAAGTTATCTCCTCCGAGAGCAGATGCTGATTACTAAAGGAGATGAGTACGCTTGGAAAGATTCGTAGATCAGTTGGTTGTAGTGTCCTGATTGGTGGTATCTGACACCTGATCCATTTTTAAGCGTTCAATCGCCTTTTCAATGCGTGTTTGCTGCTTTTCGGGAAATTGTTGGTAGTAGTTGTGGGTCTGAACAAACACGGAATCAGTTGTTTCATACTTTTGAAAAACCTCATCAGTGAGTGAATCAACTGTTAGGCTATCCAGCGAATTGACTTCTCCATAAGATCGAACAAGCTGCAGCTCCACCATTAAGTCGATATATTTGTTTTCTTTAATGAGCTGTTCGGGTTTTTCGGGATGATCCGAACAGCTAAAAACTGTAACCAGCAACAGAAAAATAAGAGGAGAAAGCCACTTCATCTATTGATCTTCCGGTGCTTTGGGATTTAACGGACGCATCGTAATATCGTTAATCAGGAAGTTGTCAGGCGTTTCAAGTACATTTATTAGTACTTGGGCTACTTCTTCAGGTTGCATCATATTATCGTGGGTATCCGTGTCTTTATCACCAAAAAAGCTGGTTGCAATAGAGCCCGGGTAAAAGCAGGTAACTTTAATACCATCGTACCGAACTTCCTTAAAGAGTGCCTCACTGAATCCCCGAACCCCGAATTTAGAGGCATTGTACCCGGTCATTTTTGGATTGCCAACCTTGCCGGCAATAGAGGCAATATTAATGATATGACAGACCGATTCCTTCTCTTTCATCATGGGAATAAGCTGTCGGGTCATGTAAAATGTACCGGATAAGTTTGTCTGTATCATAGCTTCCCATTCATCCAATGGAAGTTTCTCAACATCGGCAAACCGACCCAAGCCAGCGTTGTTAATAAGGATATCGGGTTGGTGATCTTTCGAAAAAGTTTTATTGATCCACTTCTCAATCGCATCATGATCAGTGATGTCCATGGTAACAGGTTTGAACTGCTTGCCGAGCTCTTGGCGCACTCTCTTAAGTTTATCCGTGCTGCGGGCCAGGCCATAAACGGTAGCTCCTTTATTGATAAGAGCTTGACTAAAATCGATTCCAATTCCACTGCTGGCTCCGGTAACAATGGCGGTTTTAGCATTAATATCCATAATAATGTCCGATTAATATTCTTAGTACAATTTTTTGCAATTGATTCCGTATAACAAAATTATTCGGCAACTGATTCGTTTTCTTCTTCCGCTACTTCGGAATTATTAAGACGATCTTGAATAAGAGCATTTACCATGTCGAGAGCGACTTTATTTTCGCCGCCATGTGGAATAATGATATCGGCATAGCGTTTTGTGGGCTCTACAAATTCAAGATGCATGGGGCGAACATATTTTTGGTACTGTGAGAGTACATGCTCAAGCTCTCGATCTCGTTCTACAATGTCTCGCTGTATACGTCGGAGTAGTCGGATGTCATCATCAGTATCGACGTAGAGTTTAATGTTCATAAGGTCGCGCAATTCCTTTTCGGTGAAGACGAGAATACCATCAACCAAGATCACCTCTTTGGGCTCGGCCAGCCTGGTTTCTTCTTTGCGGATATGTTTGGTGAAATCGTAAATAGGAATTTCAACCTGGTATCCTTCTTTGAGAGCTTCAATATGACGAATCATTAATTCGGTTTCGAGCGAAGAAGGGTGATCAAAATTCTGCTGAGTACGCTCTTCAAATGATAAGTGTTTAAGATCTCGGTAATAGGAATCGTGTTGGATCAGTAGAATATCCTCTTCACCAATAGCATTGATAATATGTTGTACTACGGTTGTTTTTCCCGATCCGCTGCCACCTGCAACGCCAATTATCAGAGGTTTCAATATAAAATGATTTTAAAATTATGGATTACCATTGTTTTCCTTGTAATTCCTAATAGCCCGAAAAATGGCGGAGGCAATATAAGTCTGTCCCCGTTCGGAAGTTAAATAACGTGCCTCACTGGGATTGCTGATAAAACCAGTTTCAACGAGTACAGCAGGCATAGAAGCGTGATAAAGAACTACAAAACGTCCCTGTTTTACACCACGCGAGTGACGTTGGGCTCGTTCGTCAAACTGATATTCCATCATGCCTGCAATTTGTTCGCTGGCGGCGATATAACTACTATTTGCCAACTCGTAGACTAAGAGTTCTTCCTGGCTCAATTCGCGTTGTTCAGTATCATTATTGGGTCGCACAACCCTGTTTTCGCGTTTCATAACTTCCAGGGCAGATTCACTACGCTCTAATCCTAAAAAAAACAGTTCAGTTCCGTACGGTTGGTGTGACGAATGGGAGTTACAATGTATGGATATAAACAGATCGCCCTCAGCTTCATTTGCAATACTGCCACGTTCTTCGAGCTCGATAAATTTATCGGTTTCTCGGGTATATACCACTTTAACATTGGGCATATATTCGTTGATATAGCCTCCTACCTTTTTTGCAATGTCGAGTACGATATGTTTCTCTTTGACATTTCTGTGTCCGATGGAACCCGGATCATGACCGCCGTGACCGGGATCAATGACGACTACGTCGAACTTCATTTTGTCTCTTGTTTGATCGTAGTCAGTGTTTTCGGTATTACCTTCACCGTCGCCGTTTCCTTCCAGAATATTTTTTTCGGTGATCGTGAAACTTGACCATATAATCGGTTCCGTATCCTTGGTAAGGTACTCTAACTCAGTTTTATCTACTTTTGTAAGTCCCAACAAAAGGTCATCGCTATTCCCGTCGTGATAAGCCTTGCCATCGTAGAATTTGCCTTCAGTAATATAGATGTCAATGCCAATACCGGCCGGAACGTCGTAAAAGCTAATTTCATCAAAAGCAGAAGAAATATTTGGCAGCTCAATATCAGTGGTATCGATATTATCCTCATAAAGCGTCATTTGTATCAGGTCTACATCAGGTTGATACACTTCAAAAGAGTCAACAGGTTGTTTTAGATGGAATCGAATAACTTGACCTTTTCCATCGCTGCGCTCGGCAGTAGAAACCATTTGCAACGAATTGTCTTGTGCCTGTAGGGGATGAGGCAAGACAAAAGATAAAAAGAGACAGATTGCCAACAGTGACCCAAAATGCCCCCATTTTGAAGGGGAGTTCAAATATTTTAAAATGGGATCGATCACCTTACATTTCATTGTAATGCTGAAGAATATTTTGATCGAAATTAACTAATATTTGTTCAAGAAGAAAAGCGATTATTGCCATGGTTCGCAATAGGTAACGGTGAGTATTAATTTGTATTTCAACATATTTTAGTCAAATTGCGGTAAATAAAAATAACGAAGGTATTTCTATTGGATCGTCAAGAATTTAGGGATAAGCTACAGAAGGAAATTGATGAGAATTTACAGACCCACCTTACCCAGCATATTGAAGCACGTTTTAATGATTTTGATCAGCTGTTGAGATATTTTTCGGCCGTTGAACGCAAATATGCTGCAGAAGATGTTATAAACCAAGGATTTCCGGGAATCTTAAAAAATATTGAGGATACCCTATCCGATAAAGAAAGGGAGAATATTTTAGAAGAATACTTATCAACTGTTGATAAGATCAGTAAAAAGTTTCCAGCTGATGAAGTATGGAAACAGAAAGAAGAACGGTTTGCAGTACAGCAAGAAGATTCTGTTTGGATGGCAATCGGCAAAAGAGGGAAAAGTACTGCCCGCGGTATCGCAAAGTTTGGATATGGAGCTATTCAATCTCTAAAGGGTATTTGGGGAGGTAACAGGAAAGCATATCCCAAATGGGAGCAAAAGATCCCTTTAGATAAAGCGGTATGCTTTCATTTGTTGGATGATGAGTCCGTTCTGGAATGGGGACATATCCTTCAACGCGTACAGTTGGATCTAATCAAAGATATTGAGGATCTACTGGTCAGAGATGGAGATGAACAGAAAGAATTGGATTTAGCTGCTTTTGTATCGGATCAAAAGAATAAGCTGGAGGAGAAAAAGACTAATCTACTGGATAATGTAGAACAAGTACTCGGCGGTAAGCAGACTCAAATAATTAAGGACATTGAAAAAGTGGGGACCCTGGAATGGCAGGGAGAATTTTTTAATGAAAAAAGACTACAGACGAAGAAAGAAAAAATAAGTAACCGGTTCCAGTCCCAAAAGAAACAATGGCAACTTGTGCAACGACTCTTTTTTGAGAGGATGAAGGATGTTGTTCAATTTTTGAAATTGCGTTCGGAAATTCGAGCGGAGATTTCGAAATTTAGAGAAGCGTTTGAGGACATTTTTCAGAAATCACTAAAAAATCCACTCCGGGAATTTTCAGCAGATCTTGAGGAGGCTATTAAAAAGATCGGTCAGGGAGCCACGCTGGATGAGTTGCGAACATTGCATGAAACGTTTACTGTTTTTGTGAATGAGCGACTGGTTCAGCCCATACAGAAACTGCTGGATAAACAGATTTTAGCTGAGAAAACGGATCATTTGTTTGAGGATCTCCTGCTAAAGGTGGGTCAATTTCCACAAGAAGCTCAATTGGTTTTTGATGCCGAGCTTGATAAAAATCCACCGTCGGTGAATCAGGAGGAAGTAGAGTGGCGGCAATTGGTTATTCGGGGCCTTAGAGAATTATTCATGAAACCCTTGCAGCCTGCCAATCAGCAGTACGAGGAGTTTCTATCTCAAAACTTAGAAGAGATTATTGAGGTCAAAAATATAATATCAGTCAATTTTGATTCGGCCTTAGAAGCTCGGGAACAAGAAGTAGGTAAGAAAGAAGATCCTACGAAAGTGGTGGGAGAAGCGTTGCAACGTATTCTCTCGAAGGTTCAGGAACTAGAAACCCAAGCGGATGAAAAGTGGCAACAGATAGATGGTTCTATTGATGGAGGAAGTGAAGAGTTCTTCTCTTCTTTATTGGCTCTTTTGCACGAGGGGGATTCGAAGCAGCTCCAATTGCTGAATGCCAAATATACGATGAAGGAGAAAACAAAGGATTGGCAAACGATTTTAGACTCGAGGTGGGCAAGAGTTGAGGATCGCCTGATGTTGTGGAGCCGATTTGTTTGGAAAAAGCTGAAAACGTATGGTGTCGATATTAAAGCGTTTCTGGGATTCAAGGAGCAAAAAATTCAGAAGTCTAAACGGACAGATATTGCGACTTATCTTTCAGAGACAGATCAGAAAATGAACGAGTTGCCCTATATCTATCGGCGCTTGTTCGACTTTCATTCTTTGGCTGACAAACGATTTTTTGAGCCTGCACAGGAATCGATCATGACTTTTAAAAAAGCGTATGAGCAGTGGAAGAATGAGTTCCCCACAAATTTTGCTGTGGTTGGGGAAAAGGGCAGTGGAAAATCATCATTTCTTAGCCTGTTGCAGGGGTCAGAGCTTGGAGACGAGCAGGTAGAAACTGTTGAGTTTACAAAAACTATTTGGGAAGAAGAACAGCTCGTCAATAAAATAGGGGCGGTATTCGAGGATGAGTCTGCAAAGACTATTGAAGAGCTTGTGGCAGCTATAAATGACTCTAATCAACGCAGAGTAGTTATCCTGGAGTCAGTGCAAAATTGTTTTGTTCGTAATATTAATGGCTTTAAAGCTATTGAGAAGTTATGGTATCTTATTTCAGAGACGCGCAATAATATTTTTTGGATGGTCAGTTGCTCTCGTTACGCCTGGTCGTTTTTGGATAAGGTATTACAGATCGGTGAATACTTTTCTCATATCAGTAAAAGTGATTCGCTAAATGCTGAACAGGTTAAACGTATAATTTTAAGCAGGCATCAGGCCAGTGGGTATTCTCTTTATTTTGAACCGGATGATCAAATACGGCAATCCCGTGCCTATCGAAAGCTAAAAGATCAGGAAAAGGAGACTCAGGAACACCTGAAGAATGAATATTTTGAGAAACTCACAAAGCTGGCCGAAGGAAATGCCTCTATTGCTATGATATTCTGGATCCGATCCATCCGAGATTATGACGAAACGTATTTTTATATACAGCCGCTTGAGGTAACGTCTGTAGAGATGATTGAGGATTTAAATCCACAGGTACTATTTGCGCTGGCTGCTTTTGTACTACACGATACCTTATTAGATAAAGAGTTGGCGATGGTGATGAATATAACATTGGAGGAAAGTAGACTGTTGCTAAATCGATTGCGATCGCGCGGCATGTTAATCGAAAAAAATGAGTCGTTCACTATTAACCATTTAATGTATCGACAGATTGTTCGGGTGCTCAAAGAACGAAACATAATTCACTTAGGGTAATAACAGCATGTATAAATATGTCAGGATACTTATTCTCACGGCTACTATCTTTTTGGGATTTTATGACGTTGGACTGTCTGCCGTGCAAGATACCGTAGCACAACAGCCCGATACTACGGTAATAATTGGCCCCGTGCAGGTTGATTCGATGCAGATGGATACTATAAAACTTGATACTGCCCGTGCTGATACGAGTTCTAATTTAGATCAAGTTGGTCAAGATACCGGCAAAGCCCTATCGGAGATTGAAAATCTTATTTCAGTAGGTGTAATACTGGCTATTATTATTGCTTTAATTATCACCTATTTCCTAAACCGATTTGTGGTTGTAGTATTAGAAAACCTGTCAGAACAGTTTACCAGTTATCGACTCGGGATTAAACGCATGGTGCCGGTTGTACGATTGGTTATATGGACGTTTGCCATATATATCATTATTGCCGGTATTATCAATCCTCCCTTGAGTACTATTATCACAGTCTTAGCTTCGGTGGGTATAGCCGTGGGATTTGCCGCACAAGACATTCTGAAAAATATTTTCGGAGGTTTTATCATTATTATGGATCGGCCATTCCAGGTGGGGGATAAAATTCAGGTAGCTGAGCATTACGGCGAAGTACTTTCGATTGGGTTGCGATCCAGCCGAATCGTTACGCCCGATGATTCTGTAGTGACGATTCCCAACAGTGAATTAATGAACAAGGCGGTATCAAATGCGAATTCCAGCGCCTTGGACTGCCAGGTGGTTGCAGAAATATTCCTGCCGATGAATGTGGATGTAGATACGGTCAAACGAATTGCCTATCGTGCCGCAGTCTCATCGCGTTATGTATATCTACAAAAGCCTATTGCAATTATTGCATTGAATGAAGTACATGAAGAAAATTTCGTGCTTAAACTTCGAGTAAAAGCTTATGTTCTTGATATCAGGTACGAATTTCCTTTTAAAAGTGATATGACTGAATTGATATTGAGTGAACTAAAACAACGCGATATGCTACCCAAACAGGAGTATATTGATAAATCCTAAATCCTGTAACATAAAATATTGATTAATATGAAAATTACCTTAACTAAAGCGTTAGTAATGCTTGTAATTGCCGTTTTTATGGCAGGCTGTCAGGGGATGGAAAGTGACAACGAAATGTCGATTGATGATCGCCTGAACCAGTATACCGAATTTACGCTAACGGCGGATGTTTCATCTCTCAGCGATAATCAGAAAGAGATTATAAAGCTGCTTATTGATGCGGGCAAGGAGATGGATGAAGTGTTCTGGGAGCAAGCCTACGGCAATAAGGAAACCCTTTTAAATAATACTACTGAGAAAGAGCAAGAGTTTGCTCAAATAAATTACGGTCCCTGGGATCGACTGAATGGCAATGAACCTTTTATTGATGATGTGGGTCCCAAACCCGAAAGCGCCAATTTTTATCCATCAGATATGACCAAAGAGGAATTCGAAAGTTGGGATTCCGAAGCCAAAGATGATCTTTATACGCTGGTACGTCGAACTCAGAACGGTGGGTTAACAACCATTCCTTACCACGAGGCTTTTGCCGAGCAGCATAAACTGGCAGCCGATAAACTAAAGGAAGCAGCTGAGCTGGCCGAGGATGATGGACTGAAGAAGTATCTGAATCTCCGTGCTGAAGCGCTCCTTACTGATGAGTATAAGGAGAGCGATATGGCGTGGCTGGATATGAAAAACAATACGATCGAAGTGGTGATTGGTCCCATTGAAACTTATGAAGATCAACTATTTGGATACAAGGCGGCTCACGAGACTTTCGTACTGATTAAAGATAAGGAGTGGAGCAACCGCTTGTCGAAATATGCTGAAGTGCTACCCGAACTTCAGGAAGGGTTGCCTGTTGCGGAAGAGTACAAGCAGGAGCAGCCGGGACGTGATTCTGATCTCAATGCTTATGATGCGGTATACTATGCCGGGGATGCCAATGCGGGATCCAAAACCATAGCTATAAATTTGCCTAATGATGAAGAAGTCCAGCTGGAGAAGGGAACCCGTCGACTGCAGCTAAAAAATGCAATGCGGGCTAAATATGATAAGATTCTGGAACCCATTTCCGAAGTACTAATTGCTGAGGACCAGCGTCAATATCTGACCTTTGATGCTTTCTTTGGCAATACTATGTTCCACGAAGTGGCTCACGGACTTGGTATTAAAAACACGATCAATGACAAAGGAACAGTTCGCGAGGCGCTCAAAGAACATGCTTCGGCCCTGGAGGAAGGCAAGGCCGATGTGTTGGGACTGTATATGGTTTCGGAGCTGCGCGAAGATGGGATGGTCGAAGAGGGAACGATTGAAAATAACTACGTAACCTTTATGGCCAGTATTTTTCGGTCTATACGATTTGGATCATCCAGCGCTCATGGTAAGGCCAATCTTATTCGGTTCAACTACTTTAAGGAGAAAGGAGCTTTCAGTTATGATGAAGAGGCGGAGACCTATCGCGTGAACTTTGATAAAATTGCCGAAGCAACCGATTCTCTTTCCAACAAGATACTGACCCTTCAGGGGGACGGTGATTATGAAGGCGTTGCAACATTTGTGGAGAAATATGCCACCATCGGCGATCAGTTGCAGCAGTCTTTGGATCGATTATCCGAGCAGTCAATCCCGGTCGATGTAACCTTCAGTCAAGGCGTGGATGTACTTGGGTTAGAGTAAATTTTTAATTGATTGTAAAGAGCAAAAGGGGATGCAGAAGTGTATCCCCTTTTTGTTTTTGAAAACATTTTTTCTAAGGGTTGACTATGGTCTTCCAAACATTTACAATGGTTTTAGAGACCCACCTTTAATCCTAAATAAGGAGGTTTAAATATGGAAGAAAACGCCTTTCTTGAAGCAGCAGAGACTGGAGATTTGGAGAACGTTAAAAAGCATTTAGAGAATGGTGCTGATGTAAATACCAGTGATGAGCATGATCGGACAGCATTAATGAAAGCGGCCAAACACGGCCATCTGGATGTTGTTCAATATCTGCTTGATCGCGGTGCAGAAGTGAATACCCGTGATAATCGCGGAACGAGTGCATTGTACTGGGCATCCAGTAACGGCTTTGATGCAATAGTACAACTGTTAATACAACACCACAGTGATGTTAGTGTAATGGATGATCGCGGCTGGACAGCTAAAGATCAGGCCAGCTCTCATGATTATGAGGGCATCGTTAACATGTTGGAAGAAGCGGGAGCGTAATACGTTAATTAACATTTAGTTTTTAAGCCTGTTCTATAATAGAGCAGGCTTTTTTTATTTAAGAGCTACGAAGCACACAGGAGAAAAATCGTTGGTTCTTTGTGAATAGAATCGATTGAACTTTTTCGCCAGTCCGATATTTTTTGGGAGACAATTTGTTCATCGGGCAATGTCAAATTGGTAGCGGTACAAAAACGAGTAGTTGGTTCACAATACCGGATGACATCCTTCACCACTTGGTCATTACGATGAGGGGCTTCCATAAAAATTTGCGTACCCCCCGATGACTTGGATTGTTTCTCTAACTGTTGGATGGTCGCCTGACGTTTATTTTTGTCAATAGGTAGATAGCCGTGAAAGGTAAATTGCTGGCCGTTAAAGCCCGATCCCATTAGCGCCAATAAAATGGAAGAGGGGCCCACCAACGGCTGTACTTTAATCTGCTGGTCATGCGCCATTTTTATGAGTTCCGATCCGGGGTCCGCCACAGCAGGACAACCGGCCTCTGAAAGTAATCCTGCATCCTTGCCTTTTTTTAGAGGATCAAGAAAAGAAGTGATTTCATGAATGGGAGTCTTTTTATTAAGTAGCAGAAATTCTATTTCATACTCGGGAACCGTATTCCCAACCCACTGAAGATACCGTGCCGCCGTTTGTACATTTTCAACAATAAGCACTTCCATCTGCCGAATAATATTAAGCACATAATCGGGGATGGTATTGTTTTCGGGTGTCTTGCCTAGCGTATTGGGGATAAGATAAAGAGTGCCTTTGGTAGAATCTGACGTAGCCATGATAAATTAATCTACTCGTTCAATGACGAATTCCTCTTCCGGTTCATTCATCTTTTTATTAGCAAAACGATGTGCTGCCAGTCCAATAAAGAATGTCATCAACAAAGCAACTCCAGCCATAAGGGCATTTGTCCAGATAAGATTTTTATGAGTTTCAAAAGTAGGCATGAGCACAATTTCCTGCATGGCCCCGGGCTGGTAGCGAATGGGAACTACACGGATATCTTGCAAACCGCCTGCCATCTCGACGGGTAGCGAAAGTTTCCGCTCAATTTCTTGGTTATCGCCTGTCGTAAATCGCAAAACGATATAACCATTCGTTTGAGCAGCAATCTGTTTGAGTTCGAACTCCACAACTTCAGCGGTATAGCTGCTGCCATTTTCGTAGGTATCGGTAACGCCATAGTAAACGAAGCCTTGGTGTAGGGTGAGAAACAGAAAAGCGGCGGGTAGAAGCCAAAAAAGGTATAGGTATTTGTACTTATTCATTGTGTTTAAAGTGCAAAACGTTTAATAGAAGAATGCGTAGTAAATCACATAAAACCAGCTAAAAAGCCCGTGAATGATAGCCCATAGAATTGATTTATTGACCGACCATGAGATGGTTACTGCGAGGGCTGTACCTAACGTGATACCGCCGCGAACAGTTTCGTTAACTTTGTCTGAATTAGCCATGATAGTTTCTCTTTAGATTTAAGGTTGACTGCCGGAAATGTAAGACTATTTACTGATTTCCTGAAGCGTGGCTTGTCGTAAAGCAGGATCCCACATCATACGTTGTTGGTAATCCTGATGCATCAGATTGCTGCTCATATGAAACCAAAAAGCGACTTGCAGTGAGTCGAAAAATACTGCTTGTCCGAACGGTTCTTCGGAATAAACAGAGGCGCCGTAGTCGATGCCGTTTAGCAGACCCAGCCTGTTGTCATAAAGAGCGCCATAGTATTTAAAGTCATTGTTTAATCCCTGCTCTTGATAAGGCCAATCCATGATTCCCTTTACTCTTTCCGAAACAGAGACAGAAATAAGCTCATTCTGCTCAAGCAGAATCATGAGTTCTGTTAATTCTTGTCCGGTAGATTTTGGAAATAGGCTCAGAATATTTCTTCGTTCTTTGAAGCCGATACCCAGTCCTTGCTCTTGTTCAAAGAGTTCAGTGACCTGATCGTGAAATTCGTCATTTGTTCTAAAACGTTGGGCACTATTCAAAACTTTTTCCCGAAATTCGTCTTTGGATAAAGCTGAAAGATTCTCAAAGTGAGCATCAAACTTATTATCATTTAAATCGGGATGGAGGGTTATATACAATCCCGAAAAGGGCAGAGGCAGATCAGTAGAGTCAAGCTCAAGCAGATCGAATGTTTCTTCAATTGCTTGTTGACCTAATTTATAATACAGAAAGTCTGATATTGCCAAGTCGTTATAAATGATAGCGATTTCCACAAGTTTGTTGAGCGGAACTTTCCCTTCGTTAGTGATAGCGTCTCTGTTTTGGAGAGCAGTTTTAGCATCATCGTGATGGGACTCATCAATATAAGGGAGCAGAAAACGGTCTGTTTTGTCGAGCGAGATCAATTCATCGGAATCGATTTTTCCATCTTCTACCAGTCGGGCATAGGTGGTGATAAGAAAGAAGTTTGAGAGCGTCCCCATAGTGCGTGGTTTATCTGCACGGTAGGCGATAGTCGTATCAGGATTAGTTACAGATCGTGAGACAATGGTCGTGTGCTGTGGATTTGATCCTATATATTGAGTGAGCCCTTTGAGCGAAGTAGCCTTGGAAACCCATTCCTGCCCCTCTTGCAGATCGCCACTGTTATTATAAAGTGTTTTTAAGGCGTCCAGGTTAAATCCAAATACAATGAAGAAGGTGAGGATGAGGGTGCCTAAAAAGACGCCAATAAATTTCAGAATGCGCATGAATAAATATAGGGAAGTTCTATTTTCTAAGGGTGCTAAATATACGAATAGATCGTCCCTAAATCAGTAGCAAAATAAAAAAGCAAGAAGTGAGAAAGTAGACGAATAAATATTTCAACGTTTCACTTCTTGCCTCGCATTTCTATTAGCTTACAAACTGCATCATAATGGCACAGATGTAGGCTGCGTATGTTCCAACGGCATATCCCAAGACCGCTAAGAGTACACCAACGGGAGCAAGGGCCGGATGGAATGCTGAAGCCACAATGGGCGCTGAGGCTGCACCTCCCACATTAGCTTGGCTACCCACAGCAATAAAGAAGAACGGCGCGTTAATGATCTTGGCCACGATAAATAAAATAATCACGTGAATGATAATCCAGAGTAGTCCGATAAGGAAGAAACCGGGACTTTCAAAGATAGCCATCACGTTCATTTTCATTCCAATAGTAGCTACCAGGATATAAAGGAAGAGGCTACCTACTTTTGATGCACCAGCCCCTTCGAGCTTACGAGCACGAGTAAAGGAAAGAGCTAAACCGCCGGTAGTGGCAATGACAATAATCCAGAAAAATTCAGAATCCAGACTTAAATTACTGAGTTGGGGAAAGTTTTCGCCAATCCAGGGGGCAATACCGTCAGCACCAAGATGACCAATAGCTGTGATCACAAAGCCAACAGCTACAATAGTTGTAATATCAGCGAGGGTGGGTATTTTCGCTACATTGGCGCGATAATCTTCGATCTTTTTTCTGAGTTCCGTAATGGGTGAAGCATCCGCTTTAAACCAGGCGTCAATTTTTTCAGAAATCCCTGCTCCATACAACAGAAAGGCCAGCCAGATATTGGCAACGATAATATCTACGGTTACCATGGCCGAAAACAGGTCGGCACTGGGATCGAAAACTTCGAACATGGCTGTCTGGTTTGCTCCACCACCAATCCAGCTGCCGGCTATGGTTGAAAGTCCACGCCATAGGGCTTCGGGACCTGCTCCGGCAGTCATTTCGGGTGCAAAATAACTTACCGTGATAAGAGCCAGTGGACCACCAATCATAATACCTACGGTACCTGCTAAAAACATGATAATCGCTTTGGGACCCAGGCCGATAATTCCTTTGAAGTCGATGCTAAGAGTAAGGAGCACCAAACTGGCGGGAAGCAGGTATCGGGAAGCTACAAAATAGAGGTTTGATTCTTCTCCGGATATTAAACCGAGTGAGTTAAGAATAGATGGAATAAAATAGCAAAGTAGCAGTGAGGGTACGAAGGTATAAAATTTTTGCCATTTGGGGTTATCACTGTTTGAGGTGACAAATATGACTGCCAGAATCAGTAACAGAATTCCTAATACGACGGCGTCGTTGGTAAAAACGGGAGCTGCAAATAAGGTATACATATTTGTTATTTTTTGAATTGTTAAGCCTGAATCTACATTATATTTGGGTAATTGCGCAAATGGATGAAAATAGATGCTGAAAAGGTTATACTTATCACTCACTTAGCATTCAACAATAAAAGAAAAAAGTATGAAATTTGCCGTTATAGGCACAGGAAAAACCGGTGGTAAGGTCGTTGAAATATTAAAAGAGGATCAAATTGTTGGCCCGTTCGATTCTTCAAATAAACCAACGGTTGAAAAGCTTAAAGAGGCCGATGCCGCTATTTTGTTCGTGCCGGCAGCAGCTGTAGATGAGCTGATAGATCCGCTTATGGATTCGAAAATTCCCGCTGCATGGGGAACCACCGGTTATGATTGGCCAGACGATTTGGACCATCAGCTTAAAGAGAAAAATATCAAATGGCTACAGGCTTCGAATTTTAGCTTGGGAATGAATATTGTGCGCAGATGCTTGAATATTATAGGCCAGAGTGCTTCGGTGTTGGATGAGCCGGAATTTCATATTCACGAGATCCATCACAAACACAAGCAGGATGCACCCAGCGGTACGGCTATTTCATGGGAGGAATGGTTGGGTAAAGAAGCGAAAATTACATCGGAACGGAAGGGTGATATAAAAGGAATTCATAAGTTGGAGGTGAAAACAGATGCAGAATCAATCCATCTGGAACACCAGGCGCACGATCGCAAGATATTTGCCCAAGGCGCCATTTGGGCCGCCGAGCAGCTTGTTAACGGTGATATAAGTCCGGGCTTTCACGATCTTTCAACTATCTTTGACAACGTAATGCAACAATAATTATGAGTATTACAGATACACCACTTTATACAGCTTTAGTAACCCCCATGAAAGAAAATGGGGATATTCATCTCGATGATTTGGCTTCGCTCATCCACAAGCAGAATGAAGCGGGCAACGGTGTGCTTGTTTTGGGCAGTACGGGCGAAGGGTTGGCATTGCCTCTTGAGGATAAAAAGCAGGTTGTTAAAACGGCTGCAAGCCTCAATGTAGATATTCCAATTATGGTGGGAGTTGGAGGGTTTAATCTCCGCAATCAGATAGAATGGATCGAATATTGTCATCAGTTTGATGTGGATTCATTTCTGCTGGTGACTCCGCTCTATGCCAAGCCCGGTCCTAAAGGGCAGGTGGAATGGTTTAAGTCACTACTGGATGCAGCCGACAAGGAGTGCATGCTTTATAATGTACCGTCACGCACCGGCAGTAAAATGAGTCCATTGGTGTTAAAAGAGTTGGCTGATCATCCCAACTTTATAGCGGTGAAAGAAGCAAGCGGAAGCATCGAGGATTTTCAGAATTATCGTAAGACGGCTAAAGATATTAAGTTTTACAGCGGTGATGACGGATTACTCCCGTTCTTTGCAATGGCGGGATGCGACGGACTTGTTTCGGTAGCTTCAAACGTGTGGCCCAAAGCGACGCATCAATATGTAGACTGGTGTTTGGATGGGCGCGGTCCGGAACTGCTTCCGCTTTGGCAGGAATGTACGGATGCTCTTTTTAGTGGGCCAAATCCTGTTCCGGCAAAAGTGTTGTTGCACGAAAAGGGATGGATAGAAAATACTACGTTGCACCCACCGCTTGTCGAAGAAGATGTGGAGGATATCACTATCCTCAAAAATGCTGATAATATGATCCAAAGCTGGTATAAAGAAAATAGTTAGTCTCGAGGATTTAGGAAGCATTAATTTCAAAATAAATTATTTTAAAAACTGATGAGTGATATTAACTGGGAAGAAATTTTAGATAAACTGGAAACCGGAGAAGTGCGTGCGGCCGAACCTAAAGGCGATCGGTGGGAAGCAAACCGTGAAGTCAAAGAAGCGATCCTGGCTTCTTTCTCGGCCGGAGAAAATACCGAGTATTCGGGCATCTACGATGGATTTGTAGACAAACATAATTTACCTCCTCGCAGATTTTCAGCTGATGAGAATGTGCGTTTGGTACCGGGCGGATCCTCTGTTCGCCGCGGAGCCTATGTAGCCGAGAATGTTATTATTATGCCTCCGGCTTATGTAAATGTAGGCGGTTATGTGGATGAAGGATCGATGATCGATAGTCATGCCCTGGTAGGTTCTTGTGCTCAGGTTGGAAAAAATGTTCATTTGTCGGCAGGAGTACAGTTAGGCGGGGTTCTTGAACCTGTTGGATTATCCCCTGTTGTGATAGAAGATGATTGCTTTATTGGGGCCGGATCGGTTGTCGTAGAGGGAATTCTTGTCAAAAAAGGAGCCGTCATTGCTCCGGGAGTAACACTTTCAAAATCGATACCGGTTTATGATTGCGTAAATGAAGAAGTGCTCGGTAAGGGAGCTGATATCCCTGAGCGAGCCGTTGTTGTTCCGGGAACTCGTCCTATGAGCAGCGATTGGGCCCAAGAGCAGGGACTAAATGTTGCATGTCCGTTGATCGTAAAATATCGTGATGCCGACAGTGATGCTTCACTTGAACTTGAGGATGCATTGCGGTAAAGAAATAGAAGCGCTTTAAAACCAAAAAAGCCTCTCATACTTTTGAAGTATGAGAGGCTTTCCTATTTGTATAATATTCAAGTGTTCTAAGTGCCTTAGTGGTTTATTCTAAGTCACCGTAGATTTCATGGCAATTGCCAGTCCTTTGGTAAAAGCCTGAATCACGGCTTCCAATGTATCCGGTGAAGCCCCCTTGGATACCCATTCTTGATCGTTGTTAGCCAATGTCAGGGTGACGACAACGAGCGAGTCTGTATCGGGGCTCAGTATTTCTACTTCGTGATTTTTGACTTCAAGGTGGAAAACCGAATTGGTTTCAGCACGAATAGCGGATAAAATAGCATCAATGGGACCAACGCCCTTTGATTCTGATATAATTTCTTCTCCCTGTATATCGAGTTTGACCGCAGCTTGTACCAAGCCGTGCTTGCGCATGGTTACCTTGTAATCAAGAACTTCAACAGGATATTCAAGATCCAGATCTTCATTAAATATCAGCGATTGAAGAACTTCGATCTCATTGTTGCTAAGCGTTTTGCCTTTTTTATTGATCTTGGAAACATACTCGTTGTAGAGCTTTTCGTGATCTTCATCCATCTTGAGGTTTGCCATAAATGTATCACGGGACTTGCCCCAGGAATCCTTCTGCATCTCGATAAAGCCAGACTTAATATAGTTCGTAACTTTGTTTATATCGGGCGAAAGGACCGGTGAAGACAAGGAGTGCTTGGCCACTACCTTGGTATCTTTAAGGCCTGATCCGGTTAAGATAAATAGGCACTTTTTGTCTTTGAATTTATCGATATTGTTCTTAAAAGCAGCCAACGGAAGGGCACAGGCCGGTTCGGTAAAGTGTCCTTCCTCAACGGCCATCTCTTTGAGTGATTGTAGAATTTCATCTTCGGTAACGGTATGTGCCGAACCGCCCGATTCTTCAATGCCTAGCATTACTTTATGGAAGTCTACCGGGTCGGAAGCAGCCACAGACTGGGCCATCGTATTAACCTGCTTCTTGATAATTTTCTTTTTTTTGAAAATACCTTCTACGACTGGAGAACTTTGCTCTGGTTGGATGGCAATCATTTTGGGCCGATTGGAAATTTTGCCCGATTCCTTAAGCTCGGTGAATCCTTTCCAGATTGCACCAAAGTTAGTTCCGCATCCCACAGGCACAAAAACGTAATCAAAATCGTCACCATTCTGCTCCAAAAGTTCATAAGGGAAGGATTTTTGTCCCTCTTCACGGAAAACATAATCGCCGGCTAAATAATAATTGCCTGACTTGGCAAATTCGCGGCAGAGTGCTTCACAAGTGCTAAAATCTCCTTTTATACGGATGATATTGGCATTGTAAATAGTAGCTTGAGCAATTTTGGCATCCGTCGTTTTTTCAGGGACAAATACAAAGCAGGGAATCTTAAAATAGCAAGCGTAAGCTGCCACCGAGGCTGCCATATTTCCGGTTGAGGCAAGGCAAATAGCATCAGCACCAAGTTCGAGAGCTTTCTGGACTTCGATGTAACTACCGCGATCTTTAAAGCAGCCGGTGGGATGTTCAAATTCGAGCTTGGCCCAGAGATCTGCGCCATAGGTTTCAGACAAGCGGTCCAGTTTTTTGAGAGCCGAAGGATGAGTTTTCATCGGGTCGGATTTCAGCTCCTTCAGCGGATACTGGATATCATCCGAGGGCTCATCATAGTAGACCCGAAGAACACTATCGCATTGGGTGCAATAGGTGGTTGTTTCTTCTTCTGAGTTTAGGTGGCCGTTGGCCACACACTTGAGTTGGTAACCTGTAGTCGCACTTGCCATAATAAGTAAAACCCTGAGTTATATTTTGAAACGTGTATTTCATTCAAGATACGTGTGAAAATAGGTGATTCCGCCAAGGAATGATATCCTTTTTCAAAATTTAGAACTTTTATTAATTCTTAAGTGAAATAAGGGAAATTTCATCAAAATCCATGTCGAGCTCATCAAGAACCGGTTCTGCAACTTCAGAAATTTCTTCGGCTGAAAGCTCATCTAGCCCTTCAATTTCAATAAATAGGGTATTTAGATGTCCGACTACGCTGTACCTGGCTTTTTCGGCGTTAAAGCACTTACGAAGAGTATCGACGAGTAGCTTGATATCCTGTTCGTAAGCTTCGTAATCGGCGTCCTCAAGTTCAGCCATTTTGTGATAAGATTTCAAGTTCAAATTTCATGTGTTACCGAATTATATGCATTAGATGATAGGCAATTAATGGTAGTTGCGAAAGGATCAGATAGACGTTAGTCGGAGATGGTGTTTAGTAAATTGTTGTATTCTTTTATCAACTGCTTACGAATAGGCTGTGCTTTATCAAAAATTGTTCTTTGTTTTTCCATGTATTCCTGCCGTCCTTCATCGGTTTCTATTTTGATAGGGGCTAACCCAAAGTCGCGCAGATCATAGGGACTTGCTTTCATATCCATAACACGCGTTTCCAGGGCCAGCTCAAAAGTTTTTCTTATGGTGTTGCTGGAAATCCAAGGATACATTTTAAACGCCCACTTGTATAGATCCATATTGGTATGCAGGCAGCCAGGCTGTTCCATATCAGCAAACTTCTCACGATTGAGCTCAAACTTATTTTGGGGTTTGGCCTCATCCGTAAAGAAGCGAAATGCATCATAATGAGTACATACCAGTGGACGTGATTCCACAAACTCAGCTAATTCATCTTTATCCATCCGCAGGGATAAATAATCGTGGCGAACCCGATCGGCTTTATATACCATAGCCCATTCGTGCATCCCAAAACAGCCAAATGATGGTTTTCGGTTCAAGGATTGCTCGAGTACATTTAAAATCCATTTAACAGAAGAAATACGATCCTCATCAAAATAATTGATGTCTAAAAAGGAATCACCATCAGCTGTTGCCATTTCATCGAATGGCCAATCGTGCGAAGCTCCGTCAATGAGCAGGGTACCGAGTCCCGGTGACCAGCGTTTTAGATAGGAGGGACGAAAGGCGTAATACTCGAACAGGAAATCGAGTACGGGATCTTTTTTCTGGTGCGACCGCTTTTCCAGATATTCATCAACAAGATCACTGATCTTTTGCTGGTGATCTTTTTTTTGAGTTCGCCATTGGTCTGGCGATAATTGGTTACATATATATGAAACTTTTTGGGTCTCGGTTGAAATCATAACTCTTAAAATACCAATCTTTTGTTGGATTGATAAGCCTTAAATTGGTATGCTGAAATTTTGAATTCCAATAATTTTAGATGATGTCCAAAGTCGGATCTCCAAAATCAAGTGTAGCCACTCAACTCTGGCATTTTATACTGCACCTGCGCTGGCACTACCAGCTATTTATTTTGTCCGGTGGCTTTTTACTTGGTGGTTTTTTGAGTACTAATCTGGACATATCATCATTTCTTCTTCAATTTGCTAACGTACATTTATTGCTATTTGGCGGTGCAACAGCCTATAATTCTTTTTGGGATAAGGATGAGGGGCCGATCGGTGGGCTCCAATATCCCCCGAAAATGCAACCGTGGATGTGGACTGGCTCACTACTTTTACAGGGGGTTGGAATGGTGATTGCTATTACCCAGGGTTTAGTTTATAGCAGTATTTATTTGCTTAGCATGCTCTTTTTTTGGTTGTATTCTACGCCGCTGGCACGATGGAAAAGTCATCCTGTTAAAAGTCTTGTGGCAATAGGAGTAAGTACCGGATTTAATGGGGTGTTGCTGGGCTATCTGGCTGCGGGAAATGAGGGTATTAATATTGCCGTTTGGGTTGCAGCTCTTGGCGTTACCCTGATGCTTTTGAGCCTGTATCCGATATCGCAAATTTATCAGATTGGGGAAGATCGAATCCGTGGTGACTATACATTTGCTGTTCGATATGAAAAAAAGGGAGTGACGCGTTTCTTTGTCGTTTCATTTTTAATCGGACTGATGTTAGTAGGTTTAGCTATTGGAATATCTAACTTTTGGCTTGCTGTTCTCTTTGGCGGGATGGGGGTTATGGTAGGATTGATTGTTTTTGTACTGCTGAAAGGGTTATCAACAACAAGCGAAGATTATAGCAAGGTTATGTGGATTAAGTACGGTACGTCGATGGCGTTTGTATTATTTCTTGTGACAGCTTTGATATTGAAGCATTCAAGAATTATGGAATATCTTACGTAGGCTATTTGTTGTTGCAGTAAGCATTTGTGAACTAATATCATCTTTAGAAACAACATTAATTTTCAAATCTACAGACAGTATGGAAAATATTGCAGAAAATATTATTGCGCCGGAAATTATTAATGAAGCGATGGATTATGATGAGTATCGCCAGATGATTGATAAGTTGGTAGGGCAAGATAAAACCACCGGCGATAATCACTCCGAGGAAATGGTTCATTATACCAAAATGAATGTGCAGCGAATGAAGCGCCTTGATAAGCGAGTAGAGCTTAGTGATTCACTGGTTGAGGCGCTGAATGATCTTGATGAAGATTGGATTTGGTTGGTGCTTACTGAGGCATGGTGTGGAGATGCAGCTCAGAATATACCGCCTATTGTAAAGATTGCTGACAAATCCGAGCATATAGATCTACGATTTATTCTTCGAGATAAGCATCTGGATATTATGGATGAGTACTTAACCAATGGCGGCCGTTCTATTCCCAAGCTAATTTGTTTGGATGCTGAAACATTTGAAGAAATTGGCACGTGGGGACCGCGACCGGAAGCAGCACAAGAAAAAGCGATGGAATGGAAAAATGATGACCATATCAGTAAAGAAGAATGGGCTAAAAAACTGCACAAATGGTATGCAAAAGATAGAACGAACGAGCTGCAGTCGGAATTTAAAGAGATGATTTCCGAATGGAAGTAAACAGCTAACAATACAACATTTTTTGAACTTTTAGAATGGTGTTAAACACTCTCAGAAAATACAAAAACTTTCTGAGAGTGTGGTTTCATTCACTTATTTGATGAGCGTCATTTTGTCCGATTCTATGTGAACGTCATCATTGGTTACTGCTATAACGCGATAAATATATACTCCGCTTGCAAGTCTGGCCAAATCAACCTTCTGATTGTAAGAACCAGCATTATATCGTTGTTGGCGAATAGGTTCCAAAACTTTTTGTCCATTCATGTTGTAGATAGCTATCGTAACGCGGCTTAGAGAAGGTACGTCAAACGGGATATTCGTTGATGTCCGAAATGGGTTGGGATAATTTGGTTGTATGGCAAAGTTGTTGGGTGGCAAGAGGGTAAAGTTTTGACTTGCACTCGTATTGCCAGAAGTTGTTTTTATTTGAATGGTATTGGATTCGGAATCGCGCGGAACGGCCCCTCGTGGAACTTCAACAACGACTTCATTGGTGGTGGCCTCAAGCACACGGGCCATAACTGTACCAAAGGTTACTTCGTTATCTTCAGGGTTAGTATTAAAGGTGAAGTTTGAGGCCGTTACTGAGACTCTTTCTCCCGCCCGACCTTCGTTAGGATTAACGGATATTGAAGGGAGGGAAACGGTGCCATCAAAAGAGCCGCGGTACATTCCAAGGCCATGGGTGCCTGCAACAATAGTTCCATCATTATATCGGGCATTTAGCTGTTCAACTACGGCATAACCAATTTCATCTGTTGCCTCCTGCTCCCAGTTTGTATTTGATCCGTTGAGATTTGTGGTTGAGTAAATGCCGGTGCTGGTTCCAACAAAGTAGATGTTGCCTTGGTCTCCTGGGATGATTACTGAGGAACGTATTGAAGGTCCTAACTCACTACCATCGCCGAGATTTCCTTCCACGCCAACCCAGGTTTCTCCACCATCGCTTGAGTGATAAATGCTTTCAACTTCATAATTTGAAATTATTACGGTGATCTCGTCGGCGTTGGTAGGGCTAACTTCTATGTCGTGTATGTAAGCACCATTAGCAGCATCAGGGATAGATATCTCCTCGGCGCCAGAAGTAGCTTCATGTGAGTTTGTTAGTTTGTAAAGGACCGGCTGTTGATTTTGGGAAGATCCAGCATAAAATAAAATATTGGCAGGACTTCGTGAAACGGTTAGAGCCGAAATTTCATATCCGGATGGTACACCAAGATCATCCAATTCTACCCATCCTTGTGAAGAGCCATCAGCATTGCTTGAATTGGTAATTTTATCGACCTGAGTATTACGCCAGATATTCCAGGTACCTCCTTCTGTGCTGGCTCCCGGATAGTACATAATACTTTCATCATTCGGGTCTACGATGTACGGATGTACAAATAACTGTTCTTCTACATCAATGGGATCTACATAAGCAAAAGGAGTTGTGGGATCCCCTCCGTCAGATTTTTGATAACGCAAAATACTTCCATTTTGTCGAGATACAAAAAGATGCGAGGAGGTAAAGTACGCATAACTTCCATCTCCAAAGGAGATATCGTCTGACGTTGTACTTTGGCTATTTTCACTATCAAACCGAAAAAATGGTGTGCCATTGTCCTGCGTGCCACCCATCACACGATTATCACCTATTTCGGAGGAGATAGCCGCTGTATAGAATTGGGTAGTAACGTATCCCTCATTCAGATCCTGCCAGCCCACGGTAGTAGCTGTAAGATTATCGGTGACGCTGATGCCTCCGTCGTGGGCCGACCACATCCGGTCTGGATTATTTTGATCAAAGAAAAACTCGTGCTGGTCGGGATGATGATTGGGATATTGGCTCGCATTATTCTCTTTTGCATATCCACCAATCCAGTATTCGTTTTTGTCATCATCGTCGTAGCCGCCAGAGGGACTTGTTTCGAAGCCGTCACGGGAACGAAATAAATTAATACCCCCAACAACTACGAAATCAGGATTGTCGGGCTTTACTGCTACCATCATATTATAGCCGCCCTGAAGTTCCATATCTCCAACCGAACCACCTGTAAAGTTTGGTAGATGTTCGGAACGGTCTTCTGAATTTTCCAGTGTTTCTCCTCCAAGATCAAGGTCAAGAAGGTGAAAGCTGATTCCCTGATTGGTTTCATCTCCTTGTCCCTTGAGGGTCATTATATAAGCCGAGTCTGGTGCAGAGGGTGCAAAGGCTGCAACACTGCGGCGGTGCGTGCCAGGGAAAGTGGATGGGGTAACATTTGTCCAGCTGGCACCGTCGTCAATAGATAAATAGATGCCGGGATCATTGGTTTGGTTGGATTCGCCGGCATCAGATTCGGAGATTACTGCAAGTAAATCCCCATTGGCATTAGTAACAATATCAGTGTATAGATGTTCTCCCGTACCGCCAAGAACCAGCTCAAATTCTTGGGTAGATTCGTTAAGTTTTAGTACTCCAAAGCCATGGCTGGCAATAAATACCGACCCGGTTACAGGGCTAATGACAACGCGGCTCATAAAATCAAAAGGGCTACTAAATGAAGCATCGTCATCTTGCGTGGAAGGAATAATAGACCAGCTTTCTCCGTTATCGGTAGATCGATATACTCCTGTTCCGTAATAGGGAGCCGTAAATCCTCGGTCAGAGGCTGAGTTACCCAAAAATTCACCGGTTACATAATACCATGTGTCTGGATTTGTAGGATCTTGTGCCAATGAAGTAACGCTGAGGTTTGTAAAGTCACTTGTTTTAAGATTCCAAGAGCTACCTCCGTCGGTAGATTTCCAGATACCGCCCGAGACCCCTCCGGCAATAATGGTATTTGAATTATTGATATCTACGGCCATTGCTCGAGTTCGACCACCTACATCAAAAGGACCGGCCTGCTTCCAGGTAAAACTATGAAAGTCCATAAGTCCCTTTTGTTTGTGTGGGAACTGGATATCTATGTTTTGACGGGGTGGAATTTGCCTAGCTTTCTGAACTTCTCGCTGGCGGGCGTTGCCGGGAATTTTATTTGTGGCTGGATTTCGCAGCATGCGAAAATAGTACTCACCCCGTGCTGCTTTCTTCTCCAATCGTTCAACCTGTGTGGAGGTAGGCTTTTCAATCTCCTCCGCCTTTTGTTTGTCGGAATTATCTTGAGGCAAAAACAAAAAAAGAGCAAGCAGGCCAAATAGAAGAAGGGTCGAAAAAAGTACATATTTTGTAGCGTTACGAGTCATCAGACACAGTTTTATTTGAAGAATCAGGATTAATTTTGGTAAGAGTCCAGTTTTGAGACTGGTTGCCCAGCGATTGCGTATATCCTATAAAAAGAATGAACTGTTTTCCCTCTTTTAAGTTGAGGAATTGCTGATTTGCATTTTTTTGAAAGGTGGTGGCATTAACTTTAACAGTCTGTTCTTTCTGGAGTAAAGGTGTAGAAGAACCACGTTGAAGTACTTGAGTAACTGTAACGTAAATAGTTGCCTCATCTCCGACCTGTTCAATTTTTTCTATAGTCGCTTTTATTTTAGCTGTTCCCGGAGAAAGTGAGGGGGCGGGAGGTTCTACACCCATAGTATCTTTGTGAGATTGTGTAATAAGAGAATCAGTGTGTTTTTCATCATTTTTGTTTGATATGTCATCTTTTGATGGGGCGCAAGCTGTAAAAATAAGAAGAAAGCTTAGAATAGTACCAAAAGTTGACATGCAACAAAGGATTTTTGATTCAGTTTTAAGATAAAATTTAGATGTCTAAACGCAATTAAAAAGTTACCTTATTTCTTATAATATTTGATTGAACAAAAAATCATGAAGCCAAGTGGCGTATTTTGAACAAGAAAGAGTCTTTCTATAACCACGTAGCACAGACCAGTGACGCTCCCATGGGACTGGAGATCGAAAGGGCAGAGGGTCCGTTTATCTATACAACCGACGGAAAAAAATATGTAGATTTTATTTCTGGTATTGCGGTCAGCAGCCTGGGGCACCGTCATCCCAAAGTGGTAGAAGCAGTAAAACGTCAGGTAGATAAACACCTGCATGTGATGGTGTATGGTGAGTTTATACAGGAGCCACAGTCGAAATATGCCGAATTGCTTACCTCTCAATTACCGGATTCGCTGGATCGTGTATATTTTGTAAACAGCGGTACCGAAGCTAATGAGGGGGCACTTAAGCTGGCAAAGAAGCACACCGGGCGTCACAAGTTTGTGGGATTTCACCATGGATATCACGGTGATACGCATGGCTCGCTTAGCGTTACCGGTCGGGATGTCTATCGTGATCCATACCTTCCGCTGTTGCCTGATGTACACTTTCTGGATTTTAATAGTTTTGATGGATTAGATACGATTGACGAGGAAACAGCAGCAGTTATCATGGAGCCTATTCAGGGGGAGGGCGGTATTATCCCCGCGAAAAAAGAATGGCTGCGGGCAGTGCGCAAGCGTTGTGATGATGTCGGGGCACTCCTCATTTTCGATGAAATACAAACGGGATTTTATCGTACGGGTTCGTTGTTTGCTTTCCAGGGATATGGAGTGGTACCCGATATTATGAGTCTGGCCAAGGCGATGGGCGGCGGTATGCCGATGGGAGCTTTTGTTTCATCATCCGAGATATTTGAATCATTTAAACACGATCCGCCGCTGAATCACGTCACTACCTTTGGCGGCCATCCGGTTTCGTGTGCTGCGGCATATGCTACGCTGTCGGAATTGCTTTCTGATGACTACGGCGCGCAGGCCAAAAAAATTGAACAAATTATTCGAAAAGAATTATCGGCTGACGGAATTACAGAAATTCGCGGTGTAGGAGCGATGCTGGGGATGGAACTGGAAGATCGTGACCTAACACAGAAAGTGGTGGAAGAGTGCCTGCAAGAAGGAATTATACTTGGATGGACCCTCCATTCGAATACACTGGTTCGATTGGCCCCTCCTCTTATTATTGAAGAAGAGTTTTTGCGATCAACCTTGCAGACCATCAATAAAACAGTCAAAAAGTATAGCTGATAGTTGGTTAAGAGGGTTGCTATTCGTAAACTATTTAGTAGAAAATAAATACTAATAATTAAGAAAGAGTAGCTATGAAAATGATTAATCCGGCTGATGGAGAGCTTATTGAAGAGTATGAGCAAATGGATGATGATTCATTAGATACTATTGCAAGTGATGCAGCTACGGCCCAGGAAAAATGGCGCCGAAATTCGTTTTATGAGCGAAGCCTGCTATTGCAGCGAGCTGCTGAATTGTTGGAAGAGAACAAGGAAAAATATGCCAAATTGATGGCTCGTGAGATGGGCAAGCCACTGGCACAGGGAAAGTCTGAGATCGAAAAATGTGCTTGGGTCTGTAATTATTACGCAGATAACACTAAAGACTTTCTTGAGGAAGAAGTTATAAAATCCGATGCCGGAAAAAGTTATGTTACTTTCAATCCACTGGGAACCGTTCTTGCTATTATGCCGTGGAATTTTCCATTCTGGCAGTTGTTTCGGTTTGGTGCTCCTGCACTGATGGCAGGCAATGCGGTGATTCTAAAACACGCGCCTAATGTAACCGGATGTGCTTTGGCTATAGAAGATTTAATGCATGAGGCCGGAATTCCCGATGATCTTTTTCGTACTGTAACTGCAGATGTGAATCAAACGCAAGATTTGATTAAAAATCCGGACGTAGCGGCTGTTACTTTGACAGGGAGTACACGTGCCGGAAAAGCAGTAGCGTCAACGGCGGGAAGTGTGCTAAAGAAAACAGTACTCGAGCTTGGTGGAAGCGATCCGTATCTCATTTTGGATGACGCCGATGTAGAAAAGGCTGCTGAAACATGTGTGACTTCTCGTCTAATTAATAGCGGACAAAGTTGTGTCGCGGCGAAGCGGTTAATTGCTGTTGAAGATATATATGATGAATTCCTCGAAGCGGTATTTCATAAGATGAACGAGAAAAAAATCGGAGATCCATTTAATAGTGCTACTGATATTGGTCCTATGGCACGCGAAGATTTGCGGGATAATCTGCATGCGCAGGTCCAAAAAAGTGTAGCAGAAGGAGCGGAGTGTATTCTTGGAGGATCCGTACCTAATAGAGAGGGTTTCTACTATCCGCCAACAATTCTTACCGAAATTTCAAAGGGTATGCCTGCCTATGAGGAAGAACTGTTTGGTCCGGTGGCATCAGTTATCAAGGTGAAAGATACCCGTGAAGCTATTAAAGTAGCGAATGACAGTAATTACGGGTTGGGTGCGGCTGTTTTTTCTGACGACCTTCAACGTGCTGAGGAGATAGCAGCTTATGAGTTGGAAGCTGGTTGTTGTTTTGTTAATGAGTTTGTGAAATCCGATCCCCGACTACCATTTGGGGGTATTAAAGAATCGGGCTATGGTCGTGAGCTATCGCACTTCGGGATTAAAGAATTCGTTAATGTTAAAACAGTATATAGGGCATAAGAAATTTTTAGTAATAATTTTGTATTCTGGGATCATATCTACTAGAGAGGAGTAAATAATACATAGTTGTTGATCCTATTTTATCAACGATGTCGTATTATAAATTGAACAAAAAACTTAATTTAAGAGGGAATGAAAATGTATCAATAGTTTAAATATGTATTACTTATTGGATTAATGGTTGGCCTTATGGCCTGTGGAGATAGTACGGGGCCTGATGGACCGGATGTGGGGGAAGCTCCGGCTATACCAAGTCTTGAAAATGCTCAGCCGGATGTTTCCTATTTCCAGACAACAAACCAAGAGAATACTGCTACTACTGCTTCGTCAGTCGCGTTTTCTTCTGCACAGAGTATGGTGATGGGGTTTAGCATGTTGTCAAGCATGTCTCAGATCTATCAACCATTTTTTCAAGATGCCCAGGGAGTTGAGGCAACTTTTAATAATGGTGTTTGGGAATAGAGTTATACGGCCACCCATATGGGAACCGAAGCAACAATCCGTCTAACGGCTGAAGAGGAATCAAACGGCATATTTTGGGATATGTTTTTAACTGTTGATTCTCCGGAGATAAGTTTCGAGGATTATAATATGATCTCCGGATTTGTTAATAATAATGGGAATGAAGGATTTTGGAATCTAAATACCATCTTTAACGACACGGGTTCTGAACAGCTGCTTCTTGAGTCTGTCTGGGAGGTTATAAGTGACGACGAAAGCACTCTTGATATGACCATTTATAATGAACAGGGAGAAGCCGACGGCACCGTTACTTACAGTAAAAATGTACCGGTTCACGAAATGGTAATTAACTCTTCGACTGTTATCTACTGGAATACAGAAGATGAGATCGGATATATTAGTGACGATGGAGAAAAGATGTGCTGGGAAGGTCGAGGCACAACGGCATCTGATGTAGAATGTTCTGAAGTCGGTCTGTAATAAGGTTTATTTCTTTTGGAAAGCCTGATTTATAAAATTGGGCTTTTTTTATTTAAGAAAGATTGCAAATTGGAATGACACGACGCTGTCATTAGAGATGTTATATTGATAAGCAGATTGATATAACTAAAAAAAGATTGAGCTTTTATGCATCAGAATGAGAAAAATCCCATTCGGGGTCGCGGGGCTTCAGACAACCCGGCCAATCGCTTTGAGGGAAAGTATATCGATTATGAGCTTGATGAAGAAACAGGAGAGAAACCTGCGCAGGATACCAAGCTTATTCCCGATGATACGAAAGAAATTTTGTCCAAGAACGACAGTCCCGATATTCCATTTACCTATGGGTTAAATCCATACCGGGGATGTGAGCATGGCTGTATTTATTGCTATGCGCGTCCCACGCACGAATTCTTGGGATTTTCAGCTGGACTCGATTTTGAATCGCGGATTATGGTGAAATATGACGCCGCAGAAAAACTGCGATCCAAATTCGCTTCCACAAAATGGAAGCCCGAACCCATCGCATTGAGCGGCGTCACTGATCCCTTTCAACCTATTGAGAGAAAGCTTGAGATTACGAGAAGCTGTCTGGAAGTTTTTGCCGAGGCGCGTAATCCGGTAGGCATAATCACAAAAAACTATTTGGTAACGCGTGATATCGATCTTTTGAAAGAGCTCGCTAAATATGATGCTGTTCATATAACGCTATCGATTACCACGCTGGATCGCGATTTGGCCCGCGTAATGGAGCCGCGAACATCACAGCCCAACCGAAGGCTCAAGGCCATTGAGGAATTATCAAAGCGGGGCATTTCAGTGGGCGTTAATGTGGCACCCATTATACCTGGACTTACCGATCATGAGTGTCCTCAAATTTTAGAACAAGCAAGAGATGCAGGTGCGACTCAGGCTTCTTACACCATTGTTCGACTGCCGCATGGCGTAAAGGATCTTTTTAAAGAATGGCTTGAACAACATTTTCCAGATCGTAAGGAGAAGGTATTAAATAGGATACGTGACATCAGGGATGGCAAATTAAATGAAAGTGAATTTGGAGAACGCTTTCATGGTAAGGGCGAATTTGCCAGTCAAATAAGAAAAATGTTTAATATTAATGTTGAAAAGCTAGGTTTGAACAAGAAAGAACTGCGACTTTCGACGAAATACTTTCAGCGCCCCCAAGAGGGGCAACTTAAATTGTTTTAAGTGTAACATTTTGTATAGATATCCGTTTAATACGATCAGAGATAGTACCTTCAGCCCGATATCTGCGAACAGGAATTTCGTAAATTATTATAGCCCTGATTTGTTATGCAGATATCGGGCTTTTTTTATTCATTTTCCCTTTCATTTCGCATATATTCACTGAACATAAAACGGCTAAATTTTGTACGTTCAGTCTGAATATAAAGTATAAATCCAAATAACGATTTTCGCTATGTCTAATACTCCTTCTACAATGATGGAACTTGGCACAGAAGCACCAGATTTTAAATTATTTGATACGGTTAATAATCAATTGGTTTCGCTTGATGATTTCAATAATGCCAAAGGATTACTAGTAGTGTTTATGTGCAACCACTGTCCTTTTGTAAAGCATATCCTGGATGAGCTTGTTATAGCAACAAGAGATCTGCAGCAGAAAGGTATTGGTGTTGTTGCAATAAGTTCGAACGATGTCGAAAATTATCCCGACGACAGTCCGGTTAAGATGGCTTCCTTAGCTCGTGAAAAGCAATTTTCATTTCCTTATTTGTACGATGGCACACAGGAAGTTGCAAAAGCTTATAAGGCTGCCTGTACTCCAGACTTCTTCTTGTTTGATGAGAATGATGAGTTGGTTTATCGCGGACAATTTGATGACAGCCGTCCGGGTAATGACAAGCCAGTTACGGGCAATGACATTCGCGAAGCTGCAGATCTGATTTTTGATGGCGAAGTGAAAGAGGACCAAAAGCCAAGCATGGGCTGTAATATCAAGTGGAAAAAAGGAAATGCTCCTGAATATTTTGACGGATAGCATCTATCATGTCTGAAGGTAGCCAATCTAAAAAAAGCATAGCAGCATTACGGCGCGAGTATTCCCAGCAGGCATTGGCGAAGTCAGAGGTTTGTGAGGATCCAATCGATCAATTCACTGAATGGTTTGAGCAAGCCTTTTCCGCTGATCTTCTGGATGTTAATGCTATGACTCTATCTACAACTACAAAGCAGGGAAAGCCATCATCTCGCATTGTATTGCTCAAAGGGGTAGATGAGGCCGGATTCAGGTTTTATACCAATTATGGAAGCAGAAAAGGACGCGAGTTGAATAATAATCCCTATGCTGCTTTATGTTTTTACTGGGCACCTTTGGAGAGACAGGTCCGCATCGAAGGTGAGGTTGAGCGGTTAAGCCGATCAGCATCAGAGGATTATTTTAAGCAGCGACCCCGAGAGAGCAAATTAGGAGCTTGGGCATCAAAGCAGAGCAATAAAGTTAGCTCGAGAGAAGAATTGGAAAAACGATTTCGAGAGATTAAAGAAAGATTTGAGAATCAGGAAATTCCGCTGCCAGACTTTTGGGGTGGATTCCTCTTGCGTCCACAACGAATAGAGTTTTGGCAGGGTCGCGAGAGCAGAATGCACGATCGTATCTGCTATGAACAATCAGGTAGTGAATGGAATATTTTCAGACTCGCACCTTGAGAAAGCATTTCTAACACTAGATCATTAAATTATTTAGAATGAGTAAGGGCAAGCTGGAAAAATTTAAAGAGATAACAGCATTTCGGAATACGTTGGAGCTTACCGACTTTCAAGAAGAGGAGTCACAAAAACCAAAGGGACGCTGGCACTCCGATATATTTGAAAATGATAACCCGATTGTCTTAGAACTGGCCTGCGGTAAGGGGGCGTACACAGTAGAGTTGGCCCGACGGTATCCCGATAAAAATTTTGTTGGAGTTGATATAAAGGGCGATCGCATTTGGAAGGGAGCTAAACAGGCAGTGACAGAAGGATTGAGTAATGTGTGTTTTTTACGGATATATATCGATCACTTGGATGAATATTTTGCTTCGAATGAAGTTGATGATATTTGGATTACCTTTCCCGATCCGTATCCTCGTTATTCAGACAGAAATAATCGATTATCGGGTCCAAAATTTCTTAAGATTTATCAGCGTGTATTAAAATCTGATGGGACAATACATTTTAAAACGGATAGTGATGATCTCTTTTCATTCACTAAGGAATCGCTAGCAAAATCTGACTGTAAAGTCCATGATGTTGTTGAGAATATTTATCAGGAGTGTCCCGATAATAAATTGCTAACAATTCAAACCCATTACGAAGCTCATTATCTGCAAGAAGGACGATCCATCTCGTTCATTAAGTTCTCTCTTCCCAACGTAGATATAAGCTGGGAACTTGATTAAGGGTTGAATACCATCTGAAAATAGTTTTATTCCCCTATTGCTTTATCGCATTAAGAATGTTTACTTACATAAGTTAACACTGTTAACCTGTACGCATATGAGTAAAACCAAGGAATTGAGTCTTAAAGAGCAAATTATCGAGGCCGCACGCCAAGTTCTTCTTTCAGAAGGATATCGTAATTTCTCTCTGCGCAAAATTGCCCGTGAAATTGATGTAAGTGCCACGAGCATTTATCTACACTTTGAAAATAAAGATGATCTGATTCATACATTAATGGAACAGGCTATTGAACGACTAAATGATCAGCTGCAACAAGTAGCTGCTGAAGCAGATGGTCCGATAGCAAAACTTGAAGCAGTGGCATATGAATATATTCGATTTGCACTCAAAAATCAGCGAGAATATCAGATAATTCATTTGACGAGCTCGGATGAGATGACCCGGTATCCCAAAGAAAAATTCCGTAAGGCTCGTAAAGGTTACGAAATTATAAGCAGTGTATTACAAGAAGGTGTTAATGCTGATCTCATTGCCGAGGACAAGCCTCGAATGGCAGCATATACGTTTTGGGCACAGCTGCACGGCGTAATGTCGGTAGTCTTGTCAAAGCGATTGGATACCCGTATCGACCAGCAAGAATTTATTGATGAGGCTATAGAGCATATTATTGATGGATATAAGGTCAGAACGGCTTTACAAACAAATAACAAGTAAGCGCGATTTAATTTATAGGTGACTGATATGGAATTTTTAAATGAAAGTTTGGGATTTTTATTCCAATATCCGCTCTGGGCAGTAATCGTGGGCATGATATTGGCGGCAACATTACTGGCCTTCTGGGGAACTTCGCTTTGGGTTTGGGCCGCTGCCGGATTTGTAGCGCTTTGGGGCTTTTCGGCGCCCACTTGGCTTTTTGTAGTCTTTGCCACATTGGTGGTCGTCTTTAATGTAAAACCTATTCGTCGCACGTTGCTTACGGGGCCATTGATGAAGATGTTGGATGCGATGAATTTCTTGCCTCAAATTTCTGAGACTGAGCGTACTGCTATTGAGGCTGGTAATGTGTGGGTGGATGCGGAGCTTTTTTCGGGAAAACCGAATCTAAAAAGGTTGGCCAATGAATCTTATCCTGATTTAACGGAAGATGAACAGGCGTTCTTGGATGGTCCCGTTGAAGAACTTTGTTCAATGGTTGATGATTGGGATGTTTTTGTTCGTAAAGGATTTACGGATGAAGTCTGGGAATTTATGCGTGAGCATAAGTTCTTTGGATTAATTATCCCTGAAAAATATGGCGGACTTGAATTTTCTGCGTCTGCCCATAGTGCCATTGTCACTAAGCTTGCATCACGATGCGGCCCTTTGGCAACAACGGTGATGGTACCTAATTCATTAGGACCTGCTGAATTGTTGATGCATTATGGGACTGACGAGCAGAAAGATCAATATCTGCCAAAGCTGGCCACCGGAGAGGAGATGCCCTGTTTCGCACTGACAGAGCCGACTGCTGGATCTGATGCTGGGGCAATGACGGCCGAAGGAGAGGTATTCAAAGGAGATGACGGGGAACTTTATATCCGCCTGAACTTTACTAAACGATATATAACCCTTGCGGCTATCTCAACACTGATAGGACTCGCCTTTAAGTTGCGCGACCCGGAGAATCATCTTGGAAAGGGAGAATATCTTGGTATTACCTGTGCGCTAATTCCCAGTGATACCGATGGCATTATTTTAGGACGTCGCCATGATCCATTGGGGGTGCCATTCTATAACTGTCCCATTGATGGAGAAGATGCTGTTGTGTCTGTTAATCAGATTATCGGGGGACCTGAACAAGCCGGTAACGGCTGGCGAATGCTGATGGAATCGCTTGGTGTAGGACGTGGTATCTCACTTCCTGCACAAAGTATGGGCGGTGCGAAAGTAGCTACAAGAGCACTCGGTGCCTATACCGCTGTTCGAAAACAGTTCGGTATTAATATCGGAAAGTTCGAAGGAATCGAAGAGCCGATGGCACGAATCGGTGGATTTACCTATCTGATGGATGCGGCTCGACGTTATACCTGTGCAGGTCTGGACATTGGAGAAAAGCCCTCGGTGGTAACAGCAATTGCCAAATACAACTTTACAGAGTTGGGTCGTCAGATTATTAATGATGCGATGGATATACAGGGTGGAGCTGGAATATCGCGAGGTCCTCGGAATATTTTTGCACATGGATATATTTCATTGCCTATTGCTATTACGGTTGAAGGAGCAAATATTTTGACTCGAAGCCTTATGATCTTTGGTCAGGGCGCTATTCGTTGTCATCCCTATGCCTATGACGAAATTGATGCACTAACACGCGGAGACGTCAAAGCTTTTGATGATGTATTTTGGAAGCATATCGGTCATGTTGTACAAAATATGTCACGCTCTATGCTGATGAGTCTGACACGTGGAAAAATTGCATCATCACCAGTTGGCGGACCTGCAAAAAAATATTACAAGAAGCTTTCGTGGGCGTCTGCTTCATTTGCATTCCTGGCAGATATTGCTCTTGGTTCGTATGGCGGCGGACTTAAAATCAAGGAAAAAATAAGTGGACGCTTTGCTGATATTTTAAGCTGGATGTATCTTGCTACGGCAACCCTGCGAAGATATGATGCCGAGGGTCAGAGCAAAGAAGATCAGATCTTTTTTGAATGGTCGATGGATTATGCTTTTGCTCAGATTCAGGAAGCCTTTGATGCCATTTATCGCGAAATTAAAGTTCCCGGACTTAGCTGGTTGTTTCGCGGTCCTATAGCTTTATGGTCTCGCATGAATCGTATTGGTAGCAGCCCATCAGATAAGCTTGGTCATAAGGTGGCGCAGGCTATGCAGCAAACGGGAGAGCAACGAGATCGTATAACAGACGGAATCTATATTCCTGAAGATCAAGAGCAAGCACTTGGACGATATGAATATGCATTGCGTCTTTCAGAAGAGGCCGCTCCGGTTTACAAGAAAATTTACAAAGCGACCAAAAAGAAAGAATTACCTAAAACTCAGGCACGTTTTGTTATCGACCAAGCAGTGGAGAAAGGCATTATCACCGATGATGAAGCCGAACTGTTGCGAAAAGCCGAAGATGCGCGTATCGATATGGTGCAGGTAGATGAGTTTACACTCGAAGAGTATGAGGATCTTATGACCCCCTCAACCCCAAAACTCAAAGATAGTGCTGAGGCCGAAAATATAGCCGGATAAAATTTCTAATCAATTTCCCTGAGTGTTAGGAGTCCTGTCAGCTTTGTAACTGGCGGGACTTTTTTGTTTTAGTATTTTATGTTGATTTAATCGGAATATTTGGGTTAATTAAACTATAAATAGTTTATTAAGTAGTTAAAAATACTAATAATATTAAATTAATTGACATATTATTATATGCCCAATTCGAATTTAGATCATATTGACCGAAAGATATTATCTATTCTTCAGCAAGACGGTCGTATCGCGAATAATAAGCTGGCTGAAAAAGTGGGTCTTACCACAACACCAACACTGGAGCGCGTTAAGCGGTTGGAGCGAGAAGGTATCATAAAGGGATATAGTGCTCGTGTTGATGAAGAAGCGATTGGAAAAAGCCTGGTCGTTTTTTGTTCACTGCGATTGGCGGTGCACCAGATGCATACACTGGATGAAGTGTGTGACCAGATTAACGAAATGTCCGAGATTCAGTCATGTTATCATATAACCGGCGATTCTGATTTTTTGCTGAAAATTGTTGTTGCAGACATGCCTGCTTATGAAAAGTTCATGCACGATAAATTAACGCGTCTTCCGGGCATTGAGCGTATTTACAGCAACATCGTCCTGTCCACCAAAAAAGAAAATTTTCATATACCAATAGACGAGGACCAAGATCATGGATAAATCAAAATTACATATCGAAAGTGAAACAGTCCATGCCGATCATCCGACAAACGACCCGTTTGGTTCGCATGTGATGCCAATTTACCAGACATCAACCTTTCGGTTTAATTCGGTAGAAGATGGACGCAGGTTTTTTGCACATGAAGAGGGTGGTGCAACACATTCTTATTCACGTTTAGGAAATCCTACGGTAGATAGACTGGAAGCCATACTTGCAAGAATGGAGGGAAATGGTCTTCCGGATTCTGATGATATCTCTGCCTTGGCTTTTAGCAGCGGGATGGCGGCAATAAGTACCGCGTTAATTGCTATGGGACAGGGAGGATCTATCATAGCTCAGCCGGCATTGTATGGCTGTACCGGTCAGTTTCTTAAGGAAGAAGCACCCAAGCTGGGGATGCAAACTCATTTTATAGATCTAAATGATTTGGAAGTCCTTGATCAGACACTAATGGATAACCCCGATATAGAGGTTATTTATGCTGAGACGATAGCAAATCCGACCATGGAAGTGGCAAATATTTCTGCCATCGCAGATTTTGCTAAAACTCATGATGTGATATTTATGGTTGATAATACATTTGCGACACCGTATCACCTGCGCCCGATGGAGCATGGGGCGGACATCGTTTTGCATTCAGCAACTAAATATTTAAATGGACACGGAACTCTTATTGGAGGAGCACTTGTAGGACGAAATGCGATGTTGGATCAGTACAATTTGGCAACATATCGCAAGAACTTGGGAGGTGTCATGAGTCCATTTGAGGCTTGGTTACTGTTGAATGGGTTAAAAACATTTAATTTGCGGATGGAGCGTCATGCCGAGAATACCATGAAGGTGGCAGAATACCTGGAAGCACATGACGCAGTTAAAGAGGTTTACTATCCCGGTTTAGAATCACATCCGAATAATAAATTAGCCCAAAAGCTTTTTGAACAAGGGTTTGGTGGAATATTAAGCTTTGAGTTACAAGGTGGTTTTGATGCCGGTGTTCATCTTATGGATAATGTGGAGCTTTGTACATTGGCTGTAAGCTTGGGCACGGCTGATACGCTTATCCAGCATCCCGCTTCGATGACACATTCGGTAATGGATGAAGAGCTTCGATTACAAGCGGGTATCACAGATGGATTGGTCCGCTTGGCTGTCGGCATTGAAAATATTGATGATATTATTGCTGATTTAAATCAGGCACTGGCTGAAATTGAGCCGGCAATGGTATAAATGCTCGTGCTTAAAAGTGACGGGCATTTTATTTTAGTTTTTAATTGCTCTACCAGCCGCCGCTGGCACCACCGCCGCCGGAGCCGAATCCGCCACCGCCGCTGAATCCACCGAACCCACCGCCGGAAGAGCCACCGCTAAAACCGCCTCCACCGCCGAGAAAGATAAATCCACCGGGACCGAGTGTACGACGTTTTTTGCGTTTACCTCGACCTTTACCACCGCCGCGAGAAGAGGAATAAAAGACAAAGAACAGAAATAGTAAGAAAATGATAAAATCTGCGGTGTTACTGCCATCAGATGTTTGTTCATCGGCCAATTGGCCTTGGAACTCTCCACTTGCTAACTGAATGATAGCCGAAGTTGCACGATCCAATCCACCATAGTAATCAGAAAGTTTAAAGTTGGGGGTTAAAATCTCACGTATAATTCGCCCGGCCATCACATCGGGAATGGCCCCTTCGAGTCCGTAACCAACCTCAATCCGCATTTTCCGTTCTTGCTGAGCAATGACAATAAGGACACCATTATCCTTATTGTCTTCCCATATTTTCCAATCATTAAAAAGCGTGGTTGCAGCTTCTTCAATGGAAATCCCACCCAAGTTATCAAGGATAGCAACTGATATTACTGTGGTTGTGGTATCGCGGTAATTACGAAGTTTTTGTTCGAGCTGTTGACGTTCACCCGATGTAAGCATTTTGGCAAAATCGTTAACGTGTCCCACAGGTTCGGAGGGTAGATCCTGCGCCGTCACCAAGCTGGGTAGCAGGAAAAGTGCGATCAAAAAAGTTATGACAAATGATGTGTGTTTGTTAGCAAACATGGAGACTGTTCTAAAATTAAAACCTAATTTTTGTTGTCGTGAAAGCTGATCTCATTCGAAAGCTCATCGAGATCCCCTTTCTGGCGATAGGGGAATAGTTCCTCCAGTTTATTACCCACCTTATGGACGGCTTCCTCTATGCCCTGTTCATATTCCTCTTGTTTAAAATGAGTGATAAGGATTTGCAACACATCATTCCAGAATCCCTCTTCGACTTCACGGTGAATGCCTTTGCCCGCATAGACGGATGCTTTGTGATCTTCGGTAGCAATATAAATTAAAACACCGTTTTCCAGTTTGGTTTCATCCATCCCCAGATCATGAAAAATTTGTGCTGCACGATCTAACGCATCTCCATCGCAGTGATGCTCAAGATGTATACGGACTTCCCCGGAGGTTTTTTGTTCGGCAGTATTTATCGCTTCAACAATTTGCTGCTCTTCTTGTTCGGTTAAAAATTGTCTGGCAGGCATAAAGTGATTGATCTGTAATTAGAAATTAACTTCTGGGACTTCCTCGGCACCTTCATCAGCTTCAAAATAGGCTTTTTGACCAAATCCGAATATACCCGCAAATACATTATTGGGAAACTGCTGAACGTTGGTATTATAGCTTTGCACGGCCTCGTTAAACCGCTGCCGTTCGGTTGATATTCGATTTTCAGTTCCTTCCAGCTGGACTTGAAGATCCCTGAAATTCTGATTGGCTTTGAGCTCAGGATATTTTTCCACGGTTAAAAGCATGCGCGATAAGGCACCGGAAAGTTGTTGCTGTGCTTGCTGGAACTGCTGAATCTTTTGTGGATTGTTAAGGTCATCAGCTGATATCTGTATGGAACTGGCTTTGCTGCGCGCTTCAGTGACTTCGGTTAATGTTTCCTGCTCAAAATCCGCAGCACCTTTTACCGTATTCACTAAGTTAGGTACCAGGTCGGCTCGCCGCTGGTATTGATTTTCAACTTGAGCCCAGGACTGTTCTACGGTTTGTTCCTGCTCAACCAGTGTATTGTACTTTCCAATTCCTACAAAAACTAATAAGGCAATAACGCCTAATCCGATGAGAGTCTTAATATTCATATTGGCAATTCTTTGGTTAATAATTTATAGGTAACGAATATACGAAAGCCGCAATAAATTGATGCATATTATATGAATATTAAAAATTTAAGATTTATAGAGAAGGGCAAATATTTTGAGGGTTTCATTTTTAAATCTTAGCAATCAAATTCCTATCTTTGAGCGAAATATTTTCAACTTACATATCCACACTTTTGTCTTACGAATTTATCTACTTTGATCTGGATGACACGCTGCTCGATCACAAATCAGCTGAAGCGGCTGGTTTAAAAGATATTCATGCTCATTTTGATTTTTTTGATGAGGTCAGTGCTGAGAAATTGATTAATGTATATCACCAGGTAAACAGCAGGCAGTGGAGCTTATATAGCCAGGCAAAAGTCAGCCGTGAAGAATTGCAACGCAATCGATTTGAGCTGACATTAAAAGAACTTGGCTTGAATTCAGCTCGATATGAAGAGGTGGGCAATCAATATATGCAGTTCTATCGTAATCACTGGCAGTGGATTGACGGGGCCAAAGAAGCATTTTATAAGATCGTTGAGAAATATCCCGTCGGAATTTTGACGAATGGCTTTGCTGAAACCCAGCGCAAAAAGTTTGAAGCCTTCGATCTGTATCATTCTGCAGAAACAACGGTCATTTCTGAAGAAGTTGGAGTGTTGAAACCTCATCCTGACGTATTCAATCATGCTACTGAGCTTGCAGGTGTGGATTCCGATAATATTTTATATGTGGGTGATTCCTTTGGTTCTGATGTAATAGGTGGCACGAAGTTCGGCTGGAATGTTGCCTGGTTTACTGAGAATGGTGAGCCGGAAAAGCACGAAAAAGCACACTTTGTTTTTAATGATTTTATAAAATTAAAGAATTTGTTGAAGGTTTAAAGTTTAAGGTTGAGGGTTAGATCTCTATTTAACCTTGAACCTTCAACTTTCCATCATATAATAAAAAGCCCAATGTCTGACAAAACGATGAAGGAGCCGGAAGTAACACTCGAATTAGCCAAAGATCATGGACTGACTGAAGAAGAGTTCGAGATGATTAAAGATTATCTCGGACGCACTCCCAATTTTACGGAGCTGGGGGTATATTCGGTGATGTGGAGCGAACACTGCTCGTATAAAAACTCCATCCTCGAGATCAAGAAACTACCGAATGAAGGTCCGCAGATGCTTGTTGGAGCCGGAGAAGAAAATGCCGGATTGGTGGATATTGGCGACGGACTTGGCTGCGTGTTCAAAGTTGAGAGTCATAACCACCCGTCAGCAATTGAGCCTTATGAAGGGGCTGCTACCGGTGTTGGAGGCATTCATCGTGATATTTTTACGATGGGAGCACGTCCAGTTGCCAGCCTCAATTCATTGCGCTTTGGCGATATGGATACCCCCCGTGTTCGATTTCTGTTGGATGGGGTGGTGCGTGGTATTGCGGACTACGGTAATTCCTTCGGAGTGCCGATGGTGGGCGGCGAAATCTATTTTGATGAGAAGTACGAAGGTAATCCACTGGTAAATGCCATGAGTGTTGGAATAGTGAAAGAAGATCAGACCGCTTCCGCGATTGCTGAAGGCGTTGGTAATCCGGTAATTATTGTGGGATCTGAAACGGGACGCGATGGTATTCACGGAGCGACCTTCGCATCCGAAGAGATTAGCGAAGAAAGTGAGGACAAGCGTCCAAGTGTACAAGTGGGAGATCCTTTTTCGGAAAAATTATTGCTCGAGGCCACGCTTGAAGTGATTAAAAATGGCGGTATTGTTGGTATCCAGGATATGGGTGCGGCTGGAATCAGCTGTTCTTCATCCGAGATGACCGCAAAGGGGGGCGTGGGAATGCGACTGGACCTGGACAAAGTACCGGCCCGTGAAGATGGTATGACGGCCTACGAACTGTTGCTGTCGGAAAGCCAGGAGCGAATGCTGGTGGTCGCCGAAAAGGGCCGTGAGCAAGAAATTATTGATATTTATGAAAAGTGGGATCTCAATGCCGTTGTGATCGGTGATGTAGTAGAAGGCGAAAATGTGACCTATCATAAAGATGGGGAAGTGAAGGCTGATATTCCAGCCGATAGTTTAGTACTGGGCGGTGGAGCTCCACAGTACAAACGTGAGGCAAAAAGACCCGAGTACCTTGATGAGGTCCAGTCGTTTGATATAAATTCATTGGATCATCCTGAAAATCATAATGAGATCGTTAAACAGTTGCTCGGATCGCCAAATATTGCTTCCAAACGATGGGCTTATGAGCAGTATGATACGATGGTCCGCACGAATACAGTTAATGGACCGGGTGCCTCTGATTCTGGTGTTGTACGTATTAAAGGCACGAAAAAAGGTCTGGCTGTTAAGACTGACTGTAATGGTCGGTATGTATATTTGAATCCGCGCAAAGGTGGACAAATTGCCGTAGCCGAGGCAGCACGAAATGTGGTGTGCAGCGGAGCCAGGCCGATGGCCATAACGAACTGTCTAAACTTTGGAAATCCGTATAAGCCGGAAGTGTATTGGACGTTTAAGGAAGCACTTGCGGGGATGGGAGATGCCTGCCGATTTTTTAATACGCCGGTGACCGGTGGAAATGTAAGTTTCTATAATGAAAACCCTGAGATGGCTATTTTTCCGACGCCGGTGATTGGTATGCTTGGATTGATTGAGGACGTTGAAAATCATCGAATGACGCCGGAGTTCAAGAATATATCTGATGTCATTTACTACATCGGAGCTCCCCGAAAAGGACTGGGTGGCAGTGAATATCTGCATACGATTCATGACTTGACGACCGGTGATGCCCCGTATATGGATCTTGAGTTTGAGGCAGGGCTGCAGTCAGCATTACTTGATGCAATTCAGCAGAACTTGGTGAATGCTGTTCACGATATTTCTGATGGCGGGTTGGCGATGACACTTGCCGAAATGGCGATATTCTCAGGGAAAGGGGCGGATCTTTCGGTGGATGATCTTGGAGAAAACAAGCATGAAGTGCTTTACAGCGAGGCGCAATCCGGAGTGGTTGTAAGCTGTGATTCAGAATCTCAGAAAGGTGTTGAATCTCATTTCAGTGATAAGGATATACCTTTTATCAAGTTAGGAAAGGTGACCGATTCAACATCATTAAATATTGATGAGATCGTAAGCTTGTCGGTAGATGCGATGTATGAAATCTACGACAATGTTATTGAGCGCGCTATGAAACAAAAGGAAGATGTGGTAGCGTAGTTTCTCTTGTAATAAGATTAAAGGGTAGAGGCTGTTGGTAATATATTTGCTGGCAGCCTATTTATTTTGAACGAAAGTTCAGCTAATTCTATTCATTTATCTTACCATCAATGAATTAATAATCAGTGCAGATCAGTGAAAAATCTGCAGCAATAAATTAATCTGTTATGAAAGATAAAATTGTACTTATCGTTGGCGGATCGGGAGGAATAGGAAGTGCATGCGGACGTGTATTTGCAAAGGCCGGGGCAAAGGTTGTACTTGCTGCGCGAAATCAGGAGAAAGCCGAACAGGTCGCAAAAGAAATTAATGATTCCGGTGGAGATGCCTTTGTTATTGGAGTAGATGTAACGGACCTGGCATCCGTTTCGAAGATGGCCCGCGAAGTAACTGAAGATCTGGGAGCTATTGATGTATTGGTCAATGCCTTTGGGACAGCGATAATACAACCGCTGCTTGATATTAATCCCGAGCAAGCCAAAGAGATGTTGGATGTGAATGTATATGGCACCTTTTTGGTGACCCAGACCGTGGTACGTTACATGGCCACTGAGAAAAAAGGTCGCGTAATTATGTTTCCGGGCAGCGTCGGAAAGTATCCGATGAAAAATTCGTCGGTATATTCTGCGTCAAAATTTGCAATCACGGGCTTCACCAAATCACTGGTTGAGGAACACAAGAGAAGTGGTGTTAAATTTACGCTCATGCATTTGGGCGGTGTGGATACACCGATGTGGGACAGTGATACCGTTGACATGCGTGTCCAGACAGATAAAATGCTTACGCCCGAGGAAGTTGCAAAGTCGGTATATTATGCTGCCAATCAGCCCGAGGGATCCGTACTCAACGAGATTACAATTCAGCCGGAATCACACCAGATGGTGTAACTTCAGGAAACATAAAACAGTTGGCAGTAGTACCCTTGAGATTATTAAAAAGTGTTACTGTCAAGCTGCATGTTTAACTTTTAAGAGCGGGACATTTGTCCATAACAGATTTAATGGACTTTTGTATAATATCCATTCCCTCATCGATCTGTTGGTTGTTAACCGTAAGCGGCGGACGGAAACGCATGGTTTGTTCACCACACGAAAGAATCATTAGGTTATTATTGAAGCACTCTTTGATGACCGAATCGCGTGCGTGGGTATTTGGAAAGTCAACGGCACAGAAAAGTCCTTTTCCACGTGGATTCGTTACATGTTCAAACTGATCGGATAGAGTCTCGATTTTATTCTGCAGATAATTTCCAACGGTAGCAGCATTCTTAACAAGATTATCTTCTTCAATTACTTGTAAAATACGACCGAATCGAACCATATCTACCAAGTTGCCACCCCAGGTTGAGTTGATGCGTGAGGAAACGTGAAAGCAGTTTGTCTCGATATCATCGACGCGCTTGCTGGCAAGAATACCGCATACTTGAGCCTTTTTGCCAAACGCTAAAATATCGGGCTTTACATAGTGTTCGTGTGCCCAGAATTTACCTGTGAGTCCGACTCCGGTTTGTACCTCATCATAAATGAGCAGCGCTTCGTGTTTATCTGCCAAATCTCTTAGTGCTTGATGAAACTCCTTCCGAAAATGACGATCGCCGCCTTCTCCTTGAATAGGCTCGAGAATGATACAGGCGATTTCATCTTTATATATCTCAAAATAACGCTCTGCTTGAGCGATAGCCCGCTCCTCATCTGCTATTGTTTTTTGAATGCGTTCTTCTGTAGCAGGATAGGTCATGGCCGGTGAAATGATTCGGGGCCAGTCAAATTTCGGGAAATACTTTACTTTTTTGGGATCAGTATTGGTCAATGACATCGTATATCCGGTGCGCCCGTGAAATGCCTGTTCGAGATGGAGGACTTTATGTCCTTTTTCCTGGCGATAGCCCTTTTGGAAATTCTTTTGCACTTTCCAGTCAAAAGCAACTTTTAGCGCGTTCTCAACGGCCAGTGCTCCACCGGAGATAAAGAAGGAGTAGGGTAGATAATCGGGAATGCCGACACGATCAAAATTGTCCACAAATTCGGCCATCTCTTCGGTATAAACATCCGAGTTCGACGGTTTGTTGATTGCCACTTTTCCAATTTTATTGCGGAACTCTTCATTTGCCAGTTGTGGATGGTTCATTCCCAGAGGATTGGAGGCAAAAAAGGTAAAGAAATCCAGGTAGCGTTCTCCCGTTTTCGCATCGAATAAATGTATGCCTTCACTCTTTTCAAGATCGAGCACAATATCGTAACCGTCGGTTAAAATATGTTTTTGTAATACATCGTGTACTTGTGCGGGAGCAACTGTGTTATTCGTGGACATAAGCCTCCTAATAGTATTTAATTGGTGTTTATGTTCCGCTGTCTAATCGGGAAAGAATTTTGAATTTACTATTGACAAATACCCATGTCAAGCCTTATTATTACCGACTCACATCGCGGGGTAGAGCAGCTGGTAGCTCGTCGGGCTCATAACCCGGAGGTCGGAGGTTCGAATCCTCCCCCCGCCACTACCGAAAGCGACTTTCTGAGGTTCAGAAGGTCGCTTTTTTTATTTTAGGCCAATCATTTATTTGAAAAGAAAACTTTTGGTTAGGCAGTGACTTTTGTGTAGGCATGAATGGTATCTCTAATAATTGAGATACAATCCTGCAGCTGTTCTTCAGTCATAACAAGTGGCGGTGCAAACCGGATGATATTACCATGAGTAGGTTTGGCAAGCAGTCCGTTTTCTTTCAGCTTTAGACAAATATTCCATGCTGTCTTGCTGTCTTCAGAATCGTTAATGACGATAGCGTTCAGGAGCCCTTTGCCGCGCACAAGCTTTACCAGTTCTGATTCTTCCACAAGGTTGTTCATTTCTTCTCTGAAAATTTTCCCAAGCCTAACAGCGTTTTCAGCCAAATCTTCATCTTCTACCACTTTAAGTGCTTCCATGGCCACGGCACATGCCAATGGATTTCCGCCATAGGTTGAGCCGTGTTCACCGGGCCGTAAGCATTCCATGATGTCATCATCAGCCATTACTGCCGAAACGGGATAAGCACCACCGGAGAGAGCTTTCCCCAAAATTACAATATCAGGGCGCACATTTTCGTGATCTACACACAGCATCTTACCTGTTCGTGCTATGCCCGTTTGAATTTCATCAGCAATAAACAGTGTGTTGTATTTTTTGCATAATTCGCCGGCCTTTTTAAGATAACCATCATCGGGAACGACAACACCGGCTTCGCCTTGGATAGGTTCTACCAGAAATCCGGCCACATCTTTCTCTTGTAATGCTTCCTCGAGGGCATCCAAATCGTTATATGGAATAGAAACGAAGCCTGGGGTATAAGGACCAAAATTTTTGCGAGCAACCGGGTCGTTGGAAAATGAAATAATACTGGTTGTTCGTCCGTGGAAATTGCCTTTGGCAACAATGATCGTTGCTTTTTCAGGGGTCAGGTTTTTCTTTTCGTATGACCATTTTCGGCAGAGTTTAATAGCCGTTTCAACACCTTCGGCCCCTGTATTCATGGGCAAAAGCTTGTCATAACCAAACAGATCATGCATATATTTTTCATAAGCTCCAAGCTGGTCGCTGTGGAAAGCCCGGGAAACCAAGTTCAGCTTTTCGGCATGTTCTTTTAATGTGTTAATAATTCTTGGATGGCAATGTCCCTGATTTACGGCCGAGTATGCAGACAGAAAATCGTAATATTTATTTCCTTCCGGATCCCAAACATAAACTCCTTCGCCTTCAGATAATACAACCGGTAGGGGATGATAATTATGTGCGCCATATTGATCTTCGAGTTCTATAGCTTGGGAAGTTGAAATCATGGAAGATTCTATTTTTACATTAACTTTGTGTTTGCCGATCGTAAAATAGGGCGTATGTGTATTAAGATAAATTAATTTTTGAAATTAGTGGGCTGAAATTTTGAGAGACTGCAAAGAAAAATCTTATTATATCAGCAGGAGTGATTTAACCGATACTAAAACTTGGCTTTATTAGGGTGGACAATAATAAAACTATTATCAGCAAAAATACTCTTTTTGAGGGAGAAATTTCTGCTGCATCTATCACTATTGAAGGTAAAGTGATTGGTAACCTTCAGGCTACCTCATCCATTTTGATTAAAGAAGATGGATGGGTTAAGGGAAATATTCAGGCTCCCAATATATATTTGGCAAAAGGTTGTCATCACGAGGGGGATATCTATTTAGATAGTTTAGAAAAAGCCTCATCAGCAAAGATAGATATGAACCAGTTTGAGTTTAAGTCCGATGATGTCAATGAAGGGAAAGCCAAAGAAAATAAAACGCCGAGCGAACAACCAGTTTCAAACCGTACAGAAGGCGAGTTGAGGTAACCCTTAAATGGTTTGCACTATACAGCATTTATAAGGTATATTAACCTATTGGAAAATAGGAACCCTTGAGTGTAATAACTCAAGGGTATTTTTTATTATAAATGAAAGTCCAATTCAATTACAGAGTAATAGGATATGCATTGGATTGACCTGACGATCTTTCTCCTATATATGATAGGAATGTTGGGATTTGGCGTCTTTTTCCTTCAAAGAAATGAAGGTGCCGATGATTATTATGTGGGCGGACGTAATATGAACAGTCTACATATTGGCCTTTCTGTTGTTGCAACTGATGTAGGTGGGGGATTTTCCATCGGATTAGGTGGCCTTGGTTTTGTGATGGGCTTATCTGGTTCCTGGATGCTTTTTACCGGTTTGCTCGGAGCCTGGTTAGCAGCTGTTTTTCTTATCCCAAAAGTAAAAGGGAACTCCGTTTTTGATAAAGCTTTTACCTTTCCCGAAGTATTTGAGCATTACTTTACCCCACGAGTAGCGCTTGTTGCAGGTATTATTTCTGCGATTGGCTATGCCGGCTTTACAAGCTCACAGATTTTAGCTGGGGCCAAGTTGGCTACCGGCACTTTTGCCGATCTCGATCTGCAAACGGCGTTAATTATCATGGGGTCTGTGGCCGTTATCTATACCGTAATGGGCGGACTTAAAGCTGTTATTTACACCGATACGGTGCAATGGACGATTCTTATGATCGGACTCATTTTTATCGGCATTCCTATTTCCTACACAGCTGTTGGCGGGTGGGAAGCGATTTCCAAAACGGTTGATCCCGCATTACTTTCGATGACCAATATTTCTTGGCAGGATGTGATATATTGGACCGTGACAATTATCCCCATCTGGTTTGTTGGTATGACACTATACCAACGAATTTATGCCTGCAATGATGAACAGACTGCTAAACGTGCGTGGTACTTGGCCGGTGTTTTTGAATGGCCCATTATGGCTTTTATGGGCGTTTCGCTTGGGCTTTTTGCGAAAGTGGGTGCCGAACAAGGCATGTTTGCATATTTGGGCGCTGCCGATGTATCTGAAACCGATCCTGAAACCGGCCTGCCGATGTTGCTTCGTACGGTATTACCCGTCGGGCTTATGGGGATTATGATGAGTGCTTATTTCTCGGCTATACTTTCCACCGCAGACAGTTGTTTAATGGCGGCATCCGGTAATGTAGTTTCCGATATTATTGGGTATTTTAGAGATATTGATCATGATAGCGATACCTTTTTGCGGTTTTCACAGATCACAACACTTGTACTCGGAACATTTGCTCTCTTGATTGCTACAACAATGACGAATGTGCTTGACTTGATGCTTTATTCTTATGCGTTTATGGTATCAGGGCTTTTTGTTCCGATTATTGGCGCTTTATATTGGCCAAAGAGTAGCAGTATAGGTGCCATAGCCGCTATGATTTTCGGTGGTTCAACTACGGTCTCATTAGAGTTATTTATGGAAAATCTACCGGCCGGGTTAGATGCTAATGTTTTTGGAATTACGGTATCGGCTATTGTGTTTATTGCCGTTTCGTTGGCCTTTCCTGATGAAAATACCGAGAATATGACTAGTAAATCAGTAGACAATGTTAATGCTATAAATCAATAATGATTGAATTTGATTTAGTACACTCTGATATCGAAAATCCGACGACATTCAGTCGAGAGGATATTGCTAATTTTCTTTACGAGCATCTGGATGAATATGGAGATGAAAAGAAACATATTTTGTCGTCTATTGCCTATGCTTACGGAGATGGAGAAGGACAGGATGGATTTATATTAGTTGCTCACGAAAAAGATCAAATTGTGGGAGCTGTTATTATTAATCATACCAATATGGGAGGATTTATTCCCGAACATATTTTGGTGTATATTGCCGTACATGGCGATTACCGCGGTGAAGGACTTGGCAAAGATTTGATGGAGCATATTATTGATGCAACAGAAGGAGATATTGCGTTGCATGTTGAGCCCGATAATCCCGCCAAATATCTGTATGAGAAATACGGGTTTACGAACAAATATCTTGAAATGCGACTGAGCAAATAGGGAATGGCCTATTTAAAATTATATAGAGACAAGCTTCGTCATAATTATAACTATCTGGATACCCTTTTTAAGGACAATGATATCAAGTGGGGCATTACCACCAAGCTACTCTGCGGGCATGAAGAATACTTGAAGGAGGTAGCTGATTTAGGGATTGGAGAGATGCTGGATTCTCGCATCAGCAATCTTAAAAAGATTAAAGAGATCGATCCCAATACGCTTACCACCTATATCAAGCCGCCGCCCAAAGATATTATTGATTCTGTGGTAAAGTATGCCGATGTGAGCCTGAATACGGAGCTATCAACGCTGCACGCCCTGTCAGAAGAAGCCCAGAAACAGGATAAGGTCCACAAGGTTATCATTATGATTGAGTTGGGTGATCTGCGCGAAGGAGTGATCCGTGAAAATCTGATCGATTTTTATGAGAAGGTATTTAGGCTGTCGAATATTGAAGTGATCGGCATTGGGGCAAACCTGAACTGCATGCATGGGGTGATGCCGGATGAGGATAAACTCATTCAACTATCACTGTATAAGCAGATTATTGAACTACGCTTCAATAAAGAAATTCCACTGGTATCAGGAGGCACCACGGTTACTATTCCTCTGCTTTTGCGGAACCAGCTGCCAAGCGGCGTTAATCACTTTCGAGTGGGGGAGGCACTTTTCTTTGGGAAAAATCTATTTACCGATGGCACTATTGAAGGGATGCACAATGATGTGATGGAGCTGTATTCTCAAGTCATTGAAATTGCCGAAAAGCCCAAAGTGCCGAGCGGAGAACTGGGTATGAATCCCCAGGGCGAAGTGGCCGATATTGATAAAGAAGAATATGGGAAAACCTCATATCGGGCTATTCTGGATATCGGTTATCTCGATATTAATCCTGATCATCTCATTAATATGGATGATAATGTAAAAATTGCCGATGCCAGTTCAGATATGCTCATTTTGGATGTCGGTGATAATAAAGCCGGATACGAAGTGGGTGATTTTATCCGTTTTCGCATGAAGTATATGGGCGCATTAGGGATCATGAATTCTGATTACATTGATAAAATAGTCGAAGAGTAATTTAGAGACATATCTCCCTTGTAATATTTGAAGTTGGATAATAGTTTAGGAGAGAATTTTATCCACTGCTAACTAAGGCCTATCTATCCTGAAAATATTTGAGGAACTGTAATGAAAACATATTCCGATTATAATTTTGCCAAAATAATGGATTATCCCGATAACAGGGATGAGCTATTTGTATTTGATTTTACCAAAGGATATGATACCGACTTTATACGGTCAAAAGAGTGGGGTATTGGTAAGTACAACGAAAAGCGCTCAAATATGTATTTGGAATCGATGTATAATAATGAGCGCAATGTGCATATGGGAGTTGATATTTGGACTCAATCGGGAGCACCGGTTTTTTCATTTTGGGATGGGATAGTTGCTTATATTCAGAATAATGATCAGCCTGGGGATTACGGTCCCACGATGGTAATTAAATACGAGCTGAATGATTCCCCCCTCTACGCTCTTTACGGACATTTGTCTAAGGAATCGCTTACAATGGTTTCGATTGGGCAAGAAATAAAAAAAGGACAGAAAATAGCCACGCTTGGCGGTGAACAAGTGAACGGCGGGTGGGCGCCTCACCTCCATTTTCAGCTTTCGGTAGAAGATCCCCAAGAAGCCGATATGCCTGGCGTTGTAGCAGCTGAAAATGGGGAGGAGGCTTTACGAACCTATCCCGATCCCAGAATAGTGCTGGGAAATTTGTATTGAAATGATAATTCGTTGCTCGAGAGTACAACTCTCTCGCAACTTGGGGGAAGAGTTTCTACTTTTAGTTTTGAGGGAGTTGTACTCCCGAAGAACTGAGAACTGAGAAATAGGGCAGAATAATGATTGGAAATTCTGCTTGAAAATCCACTAATTGTGCCTTGCATAAATTGTTATTTAGGAATTTTCGGCATGCCCTCCAATTTTGATATAAAAACACATCTGCCCGAGCTACAAAAGCTACGCCACCGGTTACATGCTGCGGCTGAAGTATCTGGAGAGGAGCAAAAAACAGCAGAAATTATCACTGATTTTTTATCAGCTACCAGTCCCGATGAGTTGCAGAAAAATATTGGTGGGCACGGATTGTTAGCAACCTATGATTCTGAAGAACCCGGGCCACATGTATTGATTCGCTGTGAGCTTGATGGATTGCCAATATCGGATAAGATCGAAGCCGACTACGAATCTGAAACAGACGGCGTCGGTCATAAGTGCGGTCACGATGGACACATGGCTGTTGTTGCCGGTGTGGCAAAACTTTTGGGAAAGCAGCAATCGCGAGCGGGAAAGGTGACACTGCTCTTTCAACCGGCTGAGGAAACCGGGGAAGGGGCAGCACGTGTAATTCAAGATTCGCAATTTCAGAATTTATCCCCTGATTATTATTTTGCCCTTCATAACTTGCCGGGGTTTCCAAAACACCAGGTTGTTGTCAGAAATGATACCTTTGCTGCAGCCTCGGTAGGACTGATTATTCGTTTTGAAGGAGCGACAGCTCATGCCGCTCATCCCGAAGAAGGAAATAGCCCGGCGTTGGCAGTGGCACAAACCATCCAGTCATTTTCGGCAGTTCCGCAATTTCAGGTGCCGTTGGAAAAATCCGCCAAAGTAACCGTCATTCATGCTGCGTTGGGAGAGCGTGCTTTTGGAACCTCCCCGGGTAACGGTACGGTAATGGCAACGCTACGAACTTATGAAGATGAGCTGTTAGCAAAGCTGAAAGATCACTGCATCCAGATAGCAGAAGGATATGCCGATACGTTTGATCTCGGGATTGATGTTGAGTGGGTTGAGGAGTTTCCTGCCACGGTAAATAACGCTGAGGCAGTGAAAATAATTGAGGCCGCAACGGATAAAGCAGGATCTGAAATTTATCATAAAAAAGAGCCGTTTAGCTGGTCGGAAGATTTTGGTCATTTTACCAAGAAGTATAAGGGTGCAATGTTTGGATTGGGGGCAGGAAAGAATCATCCCGCTTTGCATGCTCAGACCTATGACTTTCCCGATGAAATTATAGCTACCGGCATTTCAATGTTCATGCAAATTATAAACGAAACGATTGACAGGTCATGAATCACGAGTTATATCCTTCATGGATTGAATTAAGCAAGCAGGCCTTTGAGAAAAATATCACTTTTTTGAGGGATTACATTGGCAAAGACACAGTGTTTAGCTCTGTTATTAAGGGAAATGCTTATGGACACGGCATAGGTCATTTTGTACCGATGGCGGAGAAATGCGGTGTTCGTCACTTTTCGGTTTTCAGTTCAGATGAAGCACGTCAGGCTGCTCGGGCAAGCACGGAGGAAGATACTCATATTATGATTATGGGTATGATAAATAATAAAGCACTGGGATGGGCTATAGAGCGTGATATCTCGTTCTTTATTTTTGAATTGGATCGTCTTAAAAATGCAGTTATGGAAGCAGAGCGCATTGGGAAGCCGGCGCGGATTCATCTCCATCTCGAAACAGGAATGAATCGACTGGGATTGGAAAAAGACAAGTTTGAAGAGGCTGTGCGCATAATCAAAGAGAATAGTCGACATCTGCAGGTGGATGGGTTATGCACCCATTATGCCGGGGCAGAAAGTGTAAGTAACTATGTGAGAATTCAGGAACAAATTGAGAATTTTGAAGAATACTGTACTTGGTTTGAAGATCAGGGTGTTGAAGCCAAACATCACCATACCGCCTGTTCGGCCTCGGCACTAAATTATCCGGAAACGATTATGGATTTAGTTCGTTTTGGGATTTCACAGTACGGTTTTTGGCCAAACCGGGAAACCTATATGAATTTTGTAAAAAAGCACCCAGATATTAGCAAGGAGCATAAAGATCCCCTGGAGCGAGTCATGAGCTGGAAAAGCAGGGTGATGAGCATTAAAGAGGTTGCAGCCGGTGAATTTGTGGGCTATGGAAATGTATATTTGACTAATCGCGATGAGAAAATTGCCAGCATTCCCATTGGCTATTCCCAGGGATTTGCCCGAAACCTTACGAATGTGGGCATTGTGCTCATTAATGGTCAACGCGCACCAGTTACAGGTCTTGTTAATATGAATTTGCTCAGCGTAGATATAACAGATATTTCTGACGTGGACAAAGGCGATGAGGTAGTAATTATTGGCAAGCAAGGCGAACAGGAGATGACAGTTTCGTCTTTCAGTAATATGAGAGATAACCTGAACTATGAAGTGCTGGTACAGATACCGTCTCGCATTCCACGAAGTATTGTTTGAAAAGTGATTAAGTGAGAAAATAACGAAGTGATCCCAATCCTCGTTTTCCTGTTGTCTACCTAACCAGATCTTTTAGTTAAAGGGTGTTTCTTTAGTTCCGAGGGAGTTGCACTCCCGAAAGGAAGGGCTTTAAATAGTTGTTTGAGAGTATAACTCTCTCACAACTATGGGTAGTCTCTGTGACTTTGTAACTTGGAAACTCAGATACTTTGTCACTCTGTAACTTATTTGGCTAGATTCGTCGCTGTAAGATGCGTCCGCTAAGCCACAACTGTTTTTGGTAATAATACCTGTTGTGATAGTACCGCTGCCGTTGAAGAACATAATGATCGAAGGGAAAAAACTTATTATTGAGTTTAGGTTGCTCGAACCGGAATTGATATTCAGGATCGGTCATATTGTAAGAGTAATACCAGCTGACCCGCTTTAGCCGATCACGGGTATACCAAGGTTCGCCAAACAGCACGTAAATCATTCCGCGATCAGTTTTCCAGCCTTCTTTAAAGTTTGAAAATTGCTTGTTGGCTTCCTCAACACGATTATAAAATAGTTCGATTACGTGTTGAGCCGTTTTTTTGTTGCCGATGTTCCGCAGCCAGAAACGATCGATAGTCTGTTTTAGGGAATCGGTATCTTCAATGTTCATCATCGCCTCGTAATCGTCCTCATCCATTAAATAAACCAAGGGACGAGCAAGTTCTTGCGCACTCTTTATGGTGGGAAAGTTGGAACTCTTGACGCCAAACGCTCGTGCTTTAAACTTCTTGGTTTCTTCAGTTTCTTCGTTATCAGTACGGTCTTTTTGCGTATTTACCTCAAAGCGATAGTTGCCGCGGGCTTTATTTTCGAACTTATACTCCACAAAGGTACTGCTGTAATCAGACAATACCCTGCGATTGGATTGCAATTCCGTTTCCTCATCATATTCAATACCCTTATACTCAATAGTTGAAGTGGAGTAATTATTGAGGCTGATGGATCGAGGTAAGCCCGTATCACTTTTGATTTTAATAAGACGTGTATTAATTATAAGAGACTCACTTGATTGTGGACTAATAATTTGGAAGATAAATCGCAATGAATCGACACTGCTCTGCACATTGTAATTGGTGATGGGCGTCCAGGAGGAATCCCCATTGGTTTTTCCAGCCATCTGAATTGAGCTCAGGGCATAGGTATTGCTTGTTGCTTTTGGGATATAGGTTTCGGTCGTATTCGATAACTTTCGACCTGAATGGTGGTCCTCAACAACCACAGTAATCCGGTAGTTGCTGGGTGGCACTTGTTGGTGATAAGAAAGGTTGATGGTTTCTCGGCTGCTGTTAATGTTTTGGTCGGTAGTTGTAACTGTTCTTGAGATACGTTTGCTCTTTATTATATTATCACCGTTATCGAGATCAATAATTTGGATATCAGCTGTAACGTTAGCTGAAAGCGAATCCTCGAACTGTTTATAGGTTAGGCTTCCTTTAATAATATCGGTGGTCACTTCAATAACGGCCTCCTGTTTGTTGTTGATATACCCAAAAGAATTCATATAAAATTCGGGAAAGCCGGGTTTGTACTTTATTTCTGTACCTTGCTGGGTGTTGGCAATTCTTGACGGGCCACACGACATCACAAAAAGTGCGATAGCAACCGTAAAAAGGAATGTTGAAAAATATCGCATAAATAAAACTTTGATCTTAATCGTTTGTAAGAAAAATATAACAGACTTGGAGTATAAAGTTCAACGCTATCAACATAACAACGGTTTCACAAAAGGGAAATATTTTAATTGACAAGTAGCATTGAAATCCTTAATGTTGAATAGTTCATTACTTGGTTAAAGAACTAAGGAAATGACATCACACATCTAAATACTTATTTTGATTTGGGAATAAAGGCTATTATTAATTTATTGCGTTGCTTTTTAAAGTTTAATTTTCTAAAACGGAATTAAGGCATGCTTATTCAGTATGTCTTATATTATCACATAAATCCTTCTAATGTTGCTTTTTCAATCACGGCTTATGCTATTAACTTGTAAGTTGTTTTAAAAAAAAGTGGCATTACGAGGCTAATCATCTAATCTAAAACTATCTAATTATGAAGTTGAAGGTACTATCTTTATTGGTATGTGCTTTCGGTTTGATGTTTGCCACCTCGGCATCTGCACAAGACGTTACCGTTTCGGGTACCGTTGTAGATGCTGTTGATGGGGAACCATTACCGGGAGTTACTGTTATGATACAAGGAACTAGTCAGGGTACGGCTACCGACCCCAATGGGACCTATGAAATTGAGGCGCCCTCCGACGGTGTGCTCACATTTTCTTATGTTGGGTATATCCAACAAGAAATTGCCATTGAAGGGCGAACAACAATTGACGTTGAATTGGAGGCCGATGTCTCTGAGCTTGACGAGGTTGTTGTAACTGGATATGGTGGAATGCAAACCAAGCGAGAGCTTACCGGTTCTATTACTTCGGTAAGTTCCGACGACATTGAAAATATGCCTGTACAAAGTACAGGAAGTTTGCTTCAAGGTCGTGCTGCTGGTGTTCAGGTAGCTACAACAAGTGGTACACCTGGTGGTGGCTTTGATATCAACATTCGTGGACAAGGTTCTATTAATGCTGAAACTCAGCCGCTATACATTGTTGACGGTGTTCAAATGAGTTTCTCCAACCAGAATAACACAAATGACAACACCCCATTGAATGCGATTCCACCTGAAAATATTCAGTCTATTGAGGTTCTGAAGGATGCTGCTGCTGCTTCTATTTATGGAGCACAAGCTGCCAACGGTGTTGTAATTATTACAACCAAGCGTGGTGTTGAAGGAACTACTCAGGTATCTGCATCTATTGAACGCGGGGTTACCCAACAGATCAACAGCGTTGAATATTTTAACAGAGATCAATTTATCCAGTACTTCCAGGAAGCTATCGCGTATGATAACTTTGGAACGACTACTGGATTTGATGAATCTACGCGAACGGCCATTGATAATTTTTTCCGTCAAAACTACTTGCCACTTTGGGGATACGATGCTAGTACTCCCTATAACGAAGTAGCGAATACCGACTGGTATGACTTCATTTCTCGAGAAGGAGTGAGTCAAAACTACAATGTTACGGTGAGCGGTGGTAATGAAGCAAGTCAGTATCGCATTTCAGCCAATTATGAAGATACAGAAGGTTGGATTGACGGTAACGATTATTCGAACTATAGCTTGAATGGTAACTTTGACCAACAAATTACTGATAAATTCTCGACTCAGATGAATATTAATCTGTCGAGTCAAGAATTTATTGGTCCATGCCAGGACGGATTTTTCATTAACTGTCCGGTATCTCAGGCATCATTTTCTTCCCCATTGACTCGTCCTTATAATGATGATGGAAGCTACAGTCGTAACTTCCCTATTATTGGGCAAGCAAATAACCCTGCTATTGTAAAGAATGAGCAGGTACGAAGCACCGATGTACTGCAGATTATTGGTAGTTTGTCCGGTACTTACCAGTTTACCGATTGGTTGAGCCTGCGAACGCAAGCTAGCATGGACTACCGAAAAGAAGATGAGCGTGATTTCCGTAATCCTATTGCTGCTCCCGGTGATGGAGGTAGTTTGACTGAAATTACGGCTCCTACTTCCAACTTTCAGATTAGTTCAGTCTTAAACTTTGATCGTACGCTGTATGAAGATCACAACGTTTCTGGTCTGGTTGGTTTTGAATATCGCCGAGACTTTACCAAGCAGTTTGCAACACGTGGTATTGGATTCCCGAATGAGTTGTTTACCCAGCTTAACTCAACGGCAACGCCTACTACGGCTGCTGGTTTTACCGACGAATTCCGACAAACGGGATACTTTGCGAACCTTAAGTACAACTTTAACCAGAAGTACTTTGTTAGCTTGACGGGTCGTTACGACGGTTCTTCCAGATTCGGGGAAAATAATCGATTTGGATTCTTTCCTGCAGCATCTGTTGGTTGGAACATTAATGAGGAAGACTTCTTCAACGCTGATTTTGTTGACCTGTTGAAGCTTCGAGTAAGCTATGGTGAAACAGGAAACTCCGAAATTGGGCGTTATGCAGCAAGAGGTCTTTACGGAACTTCAGGTTCTTACTTAGGCGGAACTGGTTTGCGGCCTTCTCAGTTGGCTAATCAAAACCTGACCTGGGAAGAGTCTTCTCAGATTAACCTTGGTGTGGATTATAACCTGTTTGGAGATCGCATAACTGGTGCTATCGATGTATATCGAAAAGATAACACTGGTCTGCTTCTTAATCAGCCATTGCCTAACGACAGTGGATTTGGTTCCATTACTCGAAACGTCGGTGAAGTACGAAATGATGGTGTCGAGTTTGAAATTCGCACTATGAATATCAGTACCCGTGACTTCTCATGGAGTACAAACTTTAATATTGCTGTAAACAGAAACGAAGTCATGAAGCTGACTGAAGGCCAGGATGCACTTAATCCTAATGGACTACAACCTGTTGCTGTTGGTCATTCCATTGAAGCATGGCAGGTAATTCCTTACGGTGGTGTAAACCCTGCTGACGGCCGACCCATGTGGAAAGACGCTGATGGAAACTTGACCTATAATCCTGATCCGGTAGACGATCTTCGCTTTTATGATGGAGCTGAGGAAGATCTGATTGGTGGATTTGGAACAAATCTTCAATATAAAGGACTGTCACTGCGAGCATTCTTCCAGTACAGTTTTGGTCAAACAGCACTGCCTGAGCACGTTGTTGTATGGGGTATTAACCAGACCGGTGGTAGTTTAACCAACGGTATTGATCGACGCTTGGAAGAAGCATGGAAAGAACCAGGTGATATGGCCCAATTCCCAGCACCAACAACTGCTTTTACTTATCCCAACTCAGAAGCAGGTTACTTTACTACTGCTACGGATAAGTTCTATGACGCTAGTTACATTCGTTTGAAAAATGTGACGTTGTCGTACAGCTTGCCTCCATCGGTAACTGATGCTGCAAACATTGGGAACGTCCGTTTGTATGTTACAGGATTGAACCTCGTTACCTGGACCAATTATCTTGGATATGACCCCGAGGTAGCTGGTGATGGTATTACGCAGGCATCTGTGCCGGTAGGACGTACCGTTAATGCTGGTATTGAAGTACAGTTTTAAATAAAGAATTTAAAAATAATTTATTATGAGATTTTTAAAATTATCATTAGTCGCAGTATTTGCTTTAACGCTGTTCTCTTGCGAGGACGTGTTGGACAATGCTGAGCCATCGACAGCAATTTCTCAGGAGAATGCACTTTCTAGTGCCGGAGGAGTTGATGCGATTAGAAATAGTATGTACAATCGTTTACAGTCATTTAGCTATGCCACTCAATATATGTTGGGGCCATCAGCGCTGGCTGACGATTTAGCAAGTCGAACAGGATCAACCCGTCTTCTTGGGTATGTTGAAAATTCCAACGGTGTTGGAATGAGTAGTTGGGCGACATCGTATGATCTTATCAACGATGCCAACCTGATTATCAACGGTATTGAAGATGGCGTGCTGGATCAAGCCGTTCAGGATCAATATCAAGGTGAAGCATATATGCTGCGTGCATTTGCCTATCACCACTTGGTTAGAACGTTTGGATACGAGCCGGGCATGACACCATCTTCTGGTGGCGGAGCTGGCTGGGAACTCGGTGTTATCATCCGATCTATGCCCACCCTTTCTGACACCGATGCTTCGTACCGACCACGGAAACCTGTTAGCCAAGTTTATAGCCTCATCAGAGATGATCTTGACCAAGCTATCTCATTACTGAGCAATGGCGATGCTGGACAGCGTTCGTATGTTACACTTGCAGCAGTCCAAGCGCTGCGTGCCCGTGTAGAACTGTACGCTGGTAATGACCAGGCTGCAGACGACTACGCATCTGATGCGTTGTCGAACACTTCTGCTTCCATAGCTTCAGCAGGCCAGGTAGACGGTATGTTCGATGAAACAAGTGGATTGAATCCCGAAAGTATCTTTGAAGTTGTCGTCGATCCTAGTACTGAATCGTTGGGAGTGAATGACGCGCTGAGCGTTTACACCTCTCAACAATACAATGCAATAGTGCCATCACAAGACGTTATGGATCTTTATGACACCAATGACGCGCGTTTAGCATGGTTCGGTCCCTGCTTTGATGAGCTGAGTGGTGCAACAGGTTCAGCAGTAAGTGGATGCTTAGCTACCCACCCATCTATTGCAGGTGGAAGCGAAGAGCTTGAGCTTCAAAAGTGGGAAGCAGAACAAGGTCAATATGCTGATAACATTCCATTCTTCCGTGTGTCTGAGATGTATCTCATTCAAGCAGAAGCACGTGTTGGTGATGCAACTGGAGATCCTTTAACTCCCTTGAACACTGTTAGAACCAATCGTGGTCTTGCAGCACTTACAGGTGCGGTAACACTTGATGATGTACTTGAAGAGAAGCGGAGAGAGTTTATTGGCGAAGGTCAACGATTCTTCGACTTGAAAAGATTAGGACGAACAATTCGAAAGCCACCTGAAATTACGAACACTAATGTTCAGGATGTACCCTATACCGATTATAAGGTCTTGGATAACATCCCATACAACCAGGTCAGTTTGTCTGAGTCTAATGCTCCCGCGGATTCTGTATTGATTCAAAATCCCGGATACTAATATTGACCAATTCTAAAATGAAATTTAAAAATGTTTAATTATGATATTTAAAAAACTAGGTTCACACTTATTGATAGCTGCCTTGTTGGTAGTATCAGTATCAAGTTGTGATGATTTATTTAAAAAGCATGATAATTCTTATCAGGGACCTGATAAGGTAGAGTTCACTCCACTGTCAACCGTTTTACAAATCGGTGCTGGCCAGTCAACTACAGCAAGTACGACTGCTCAACTGATTGGAGAGCAGCGAGATAGTGATCTTACCTTTGATGTGATTGTAGTTGACAGCTTAACGACTGCAGATCAGGATGATTACTCCTTGCCTGCAAATTCAGTTACCATTGAAGCCAACTCAAGTGCTGCTCCATTTGACGTATTAGTCAATGGAGACAACTTGAACGCTGGTGAAGTTGTTGACATAGCTGTTCAACTGCAGGGTACAGATGGTGTTGAGCCAGCTGAAAACCTCAAGACATTTACGGTGACCCTCCAAAGTACCAACTAGGTCATACGTAACGTCTGTTAATTATTTAAGCCGCCTCGATTTCGAGGCGGCTTTTTTTATTGCCGCTTATACCAACATAATTCGTCTTATAACACGTGCATTGATTTTCAACCTATTTCTAAAAAGGTTGGCATCGACTTTGGGATCAGGGATACTCCCAAACACTTTTACAATTAAACCAGGGCTCCAGAATTATAATGCGTACCCCCCCTTATGGGGCTCTAACACAAGTTTACGTATAAAAACCAGGGCTACTCATGTTGTCTGTTTGAAATAGTCAGGCGGGCAATACGATCTATGTATATCAATGCATGGGTCCGTTTAACTATAACAGTAAGTAAACGAGGTAGTCTATGTTTAAAAAGTTACTTTTAATAGTAATGGCTTGTCTTGTTTCGTTTGGATCTACTTTTGCGCAGTCCGGAACGATAACAGGTACAGTAACCGATCAAAGTTCGGGTGAAACATTACCCAGCGTAAACGTCTTTATCGTTGAATTGCAGCGGGGAGCTGCTACCAACGCTCAGGGTGAGTTTACGATCGAAGGAGTTGACTACGGTACCTATACCGTACGCGCCAGCTTTGTTGGGTATGATACGTTCGAACAACAGGTCACAGTTGATCGGTCAACAGTCACGCTCGATATTCCACTCGCATCTACAATGCAGCAGCTTGATGATGTTGTTGTGACAGCTTACGGTGTTGAGCAGGATATGAATGATCTTCCTTATTCTGCCGAGCAGGTGGACGGTGAGATTGTTGCTGAAAATCGAAGCGATAACTTTGTAAGTTCCTTGAGCGGCCGTGTTTCCGGTCTTAAAGTAAGTCAATCAAACGGAATGGGCGGTTCCACGAATATTGTAATGCGCGGGTACAAGTCTATTTCCGGAAATAAACAGGTGCTCTTCGTCGTTGACGGCGTTCCCTATGCAAACCAGGAGTTCAACAATGATGACGTTGAAGCTGGCTTTGCAGCATACGACTATGGGAGCACCGGTATTGACGTAAACCCGGATAACATTGCATCCGTAAACGTGTTGAAAGGACCAGCTGCAGCAGCGTTGTATGGTTCTCGTGCATCAAACGGTGCAATTGTTATTCAAACCAAGACCGGCCAAAAGGGCAATCGTCCTGTTGAGGTAACCTTTAACTCCAGCGCTACGGTCAATAAGGTTAATCCCAATACATACTAACTAAATCACCTTACAAGTTCCGGCGCATAATAGATCCTGATAACCACAATTCAACTTGCTGATATTGGAGATTAAAGTATGACTGTGACCGCCTGAGAATATAGTGATCAAATGGAAAGAATTCGGTTTTATTTCGAGGCTCAAAGAAATAAAAGTTTCTCTCCGGATCAGATCGGTTATATGAATATGACCAATACATTTCGTCTAATCGTTCATCAACATACCAGGGCGGACCCAAGAGAATATACATCATTCCCGGATCCGTTTTCCAGCCCTCTTTAAAGTTTGAAAACTGCTTGTTAGCTTCTTCCACCCGATTATAAAACTTCTTGAGTACACTTTTGGTACGACTCTTATTACCAATATTTTTCAGCCAAAATCGGTCAACAGAAGCTTTTAGCGAGTCGGGATCATTAATAGCCATTAAGTTCTCATACTCCTTCTCGCGCATTAAATAAACCAGGGGCTGGGCCAATTCTCGAGCCGACTTTATTGAGGGATAGTTTTTACTTTTGACTGCAAAATCACGGGCTTTATATGCTTCATCAGATTCCTCAGAAGAGATATTAGTCTGCACTTCAAAACGGTAGTTACCACGCTGCTGATTTCCAAAGGTAAATTCAATAAGTACATTTCCGGGCTCTATCAATTTACGCTGGGTAGATTGGATAACTTCTTCTTCGTTATAGTCAATGCCTTTGTATTGAATGCTCGAGGGGCTGTAATTATTGTAGTGCATGGGTCGGGCGTACGACGTATCTGATTCAAAGCTAAGTAGCTGTGAATCAATGACCAGCGGTTCGCTGGAGTTATTATTGGTAACTTGGAATACAAACTTCAGTGAATCCACGCGGCCGGGCACATCATAAGTGGTTATGGGAGACCAAGACGGATTTTCTGAACTCATATTTTTTCCTTCCATCCGAATATTTGTGAGGTTAGATACATTGCTTTCGGGGTTAGGAAGGTAGGTTTCAGTAGAGTGTGTGATTTTTTTATCCGAGCTTTTATCAGTGAGAGTAAAATTAATGGTGTATCGTCCCGGCCCTACGTCAAGTGTCTGCTGAAAAGTATGAATCTGCTGGCTGTATACGATATTGGGATCTTCTTTTTCGATATCAACTTCATACTGCTTTGATCCAATAATATTATCAGGATTGGTTTGATTTATAACTTGAACGTTAATAGAAAGGTTAGAAATATATTTGTCACCCTCTTTGTTATAAATAAGGCTTCCCAATACAATATCAGCTGCAATATCGATTTTAGGCTCTCCTTGATTGTCGATTAATCCGATGGCAGAAAAACGAACTTCAGGATATCCATCTCTGAAATTATAGTCTGACCCGCGCTCAATGTCGGGATTCATGGATTTGGCACATCCCATTAATCCAATCACAAGGATCAAAAGATATTTAAGGAACCACGTTTTTTGTATATATGAATTCATAAAAGATACAGTTAAAAGATATTGGAAAGACTTAATACAGCATCCAAATTTTAATATACCAATTGCTTAAAACTTTTAAAGTATTAGTTCTGTTTTATAATCAGTTGTCTATATGCGATAACGTTTATAGTTATAATTTCATACATTGGTATGTTTTTAAATAAAACTATTATATACGGCAAAACATTTCTCAGCATATTTAGAAAGAATAAATTTTACAGTAAAAGAAAAGAATTAAATGAGTATTAGCGAACGACGAACGAAAATTGTTTGCACCCTTGGTCCCAGCAGTAATACAGAGGAAAAAATCGATAAGCTGGTGAGAAATGGGATGAATATTGCCCGGATTAACTTTTCTCACGGCACGCACGAAGAAAATGGCAAAGTCATCCAAAATGTAAGAAAAGTAGCTGATCGGTATGGGATTAGTCTCCCTATTTTAGCGGATCTGCAGGGTCCGAAAATCCGCATTGGAACGATGAAAGATGGGGGACAGGAGGTAGAGTCCGGAGATTATGTTACGCTAACAACGGAAGACGTCGAGGGTACTTCTGAAACCATTCCCGTTGATTATAAGGGGTTAATCAATGATGCCATAGAAGGTAACCGACTGCTGATTGATGATGGATTGCTTGAGCTCAAAGTGATTAAAAAAAATGAATCATCATTGGTAGCACAGGTGGTTGTCGGCGGATTATTAAAATCGCGCAAAGGGCTTAATTTGCCGGATGTAGATTTGTCGATGTCTTCACTCACCGAGAAGGATATTGAGGATCTTGAATATGCAATTTCACAAGGTGTGGATTATGTGGCTATGTCCTTTGTTCGTTCTGCTGATGATATTCAGGAGGTTATTTCGAGGGTACGGGCTAAAGGTTCCAACGCCGGCATTGTCGCAAAGATCGAGAAGCCCGAAGCAGTTACGGTTATTGATGATATCATCGAAGAGTCCAGCGGTATTATGGTTGCCCGGGGTGATCTTGGGATAGAAATAGCCAGTGAAAGGGTCCCCATGGTGCAAAAAAATATTATTGATAAATGTCGTCAGGCTGGGAAACCGGTAATTACCGCTACACAAATGCTCGACTCGATGATCGAAAATCCCCGACCAACACGTGCTGAAAGCTCAGATGTAGCTAATGCCGTACTCGATGGGACCGATGCGGTAATGCTTTCCGGCGAAACCGCTGCGGGAGATTACCCGGTGGAAGCCGTTAAGACAATGGATAAAATTTGTGGCTTGGTAGAGAAAGATGCCGACCATATCTACAATAGCTTGGAGTATCGCAAACCTGAGTGGAAAGAGAAACAGGTGATTGAATCGCTGGCGTATTCCTGTGTTATGTTAGCGGAAAATGTGGATGCAAAAGTCATTAGCACTATTACACATTCCGGCAGTACCGCCCGGCGTATTGCCAAGTTTAGGCCGAGGGTTCCCATTGTTGCGTTTACCGAGAGTGATGAAGTACGTAAGCAGCTGGGCATGGTTTGGGGGGTACAACCCATAAAAATTGATGAAATATTTGATACCGATAAGAGTGTAAAATTAATGGAAGAACATCTCAAAAATCATGGATTGGTAAATAAAGATGACCGTGCAATAATTGCAACGGGTATGCCAATTGCAAAGAAGGGTCGTACGAATATGATTAAAGTGAGTACGATCGAATAACAGAAAATTAATGATTAAACTTTGAGGAAGTTTCTTCTCATACTGTTGACAGGTATATTTTTAGTGGGATGTGGAAGTTCCCTGAAAAGTTCCTGGAATAACTTTACTGCTTATTATAATACCTTTTATAATGCCCGGGAGAGCTTTAAGTCTGGATTAAAAAAAATCAAGAACCAGCCTGTTACCATTGATCCTTCTTCACCGGTTCGTATCCATGCTGCTCCCAATAAAGCCGGTTATAATGATTTTCAAAATGCGATCGATAAAGGGGCACAGGTGCTGCGCAAGTTTCCCGAATCGAAATGGGTGGATGACGCCATTCTACTAATTGGGAAATCAAATTATTATCGCCAGGAGTTTTATCCGGCACTCCAAAAATTTGAAGAACTCATAAATGCGGGTTCGTCTCCCGAAATGATTTCACGAGCCATAATTTGGAAAAGCAGGACACAACTTGATTTAAAGCAGTATACGGCCGGAGCAAGTTTTGTAGAATCTGAGCTTGAACAATATCCGGCAAAGTGGCCTCGAAAATACAGGGGAGCGATACAGGCCTTGGCCGGCCAGCACCACGTTATGCTAGAAAACTTTGAGGAAGCCGTCGGCTATTTATTTGATGCAACTGCGAATATACAAGAGAAACCGTTACTTGGACGAACGTATTTTTTGCTTGGACAGGTATTGGAGTTGCAGGAACGATATGGAGAGGCTTTTAATGCTTTTCGAGAGGTTGAAAATAATTTCCAGGACTTTGAATATCTCTACTGGACGCAGTTTAAGCAGGCTGATATTGCCAGGAAAGCCAAACGATTTGATCTGGCTCTTGATATTTTTCAAACCTTGCGAAATGATGATAAAAATCTTGACCGTCGTGGTCGACTTTTGTTTGAGATAGCCAGAACGTATAATATGATGGGAGAGGCCGGGCAGGCCGAAAAAATGTTTAAGAATCTTTTGTATGGTACCGAAAGCCAGCAGCCACGTGCTTTAAAAGCTGATATTTATTTTCAACTCGGAAAAATATATAGCGATCAGTATGATCAGTACCAAGTTGCAGCTGCTTATTTCGACTCCTCATCAACGATAAATAATTCTTCTCCATCTGGCAGTGATTCAGTAAGTCCGGCTGAATTAGCGGATACGTATGGTGAATATACCGAATTGCAAAATTTGATAACTCGAGCGGATAGCTTGTTGCGGTTAGGTTTTCTTTCAGAACAGGAGCTAGACTCGGCGCTGACTGCTATAAGAGTGCAAAAGCAACGGGAGCTGGAAGAGGATGAAGGAGAGGAATCAACAGTTATTACCAATACTGAAGTGACAGGAGAGGAGAATGCCGGTACTTCTGAGATTCCCACCCGATATGGTTATCTCAATTACAAAAACGCGCAGCTTGTAAGCCAATACAAAACGCAGTTTAGATTGCGTTGGGGTGATCGTCCACTTGTTGATAACTGGCGCAGAGCAGAAGCGATTAGAGGGGCGGAAAGACAAGAGGATTTTGAAGTTACTGATAATAGCCAAGCAGCAAATAGTTTGGAAAATACAGAATCGGTTGTGGAGTTGAATCTCGAGGAAATACCCCGAACAACAGAACAAAAAAATAAGCTGAGAACTGAGAAGGCCAATGCCCAATATGAATTGGGAAATTTGTTATTTCTGAAGTTGAATATGCCCGATAGTGCTCGGCATTATTTTCACAGGGTTCTCAAAAATGATATCGCCCAAAAGCTGCATCCTCCGGCGATGTATTCTCTTTTCGAAATATTTTCGACCAAAGATAATACCGATAGCCTTCAGTATTGGGGAAAAACAATTCAGGAAAAATATTCTGATACACGGTATGCGCGGAGGGCGAAGATTAGGATGGGAGATGTATCGGAGGATGCTTTTGAACAGGATACGACGACAAAATTGTTAGATCAGTATTATCGACACTTGGAGGATACGACATCCCATAAGCCGTTAAGATTAAGAAAATTAGCACTGAATAATCGCTCTTCTGATTTGGCCCCCTATATATTTTACCAATCTATTGAGGCCTATATCGAGCGGGCCAAAAATGATACTGCTTTTGTTGATTCATCCCAGAACCGCTCTTTAATGGATAGTTTGAGTCATAAATCAGGGATTGATTCGGTTAAAACATCAGCCATCTTAGAACGGCAGCTGGAATTTTCTGGCGCTTCCTGGGATAGCGTGCGATTTGCTATTCAACAGTTTGATACCACTTTTCCTAATGCTCAACAGCAGCAAAGGGTCGATAAGTTGAAGAAGCTACTGGAAGAGCAAAAAATGGAATCACAAGAGAGTTCGACGTGTAAAAGATTGGGAATTTCGCTGAGTGTAGATCCGAGCATGAAGTCGTTTTTATCGCAGGTATCCTATCCAAAGAAATTAGAAGGGACCTCATTATCAGGAAAGGTAATTTATTCATTTGCGGTCACAAAAGAAGGAGAAGTCAAATCATATGAATTAATCTCAGAAAAAACCTCGCTGGGTATAGAAGAGGCTTTTGAAGAAGCTTTTGATGAACATTTACAGTTTGCACCATTAGAGGTAGAGCAAGCTCCCGATGAAATTACATGCCGGGTATCGTTTCCCATCCAGCGTTAGTCGAATGCTTTTACCAGCTGATGGATGGATTTGATATTCAGCTCGTCTAATTCGTGTAACAGCTGACGGTTGATCGATTTTATAAGTCCGGGGCCTTCATAAATTAGTCCGGTATACATTTGTAGTAAGTCTGCTCCGGCTAATAGCATCTTAAGAGCTGTACTAAAATTATCAATACCCCCTACGCCAATAATTGGCTTTTGTCCTTTGGTCGCCTCGCTGATCCATTCAACAATTTGAATGCTTTTGTTAGCAATTGGTTTGCCACTTAGTCCGCCCTGACCAATATTATTGAGCTCAGCTTCACTTGTTTGTAATACTTCCCGTGATGCGGAACTATTGCATGCGACATACCCGTGGATACGATGATTTTCACAAATTTCTAAGAGCTGTAATAGCTGATCTTTGGTGAGATCGGAAGAAAATTTCACGGTTGTAGGCACTACACGGGCATCATCACGTATTTTTAGGGCTGAGAGCAGTTCATCCAAAGCTGAGGGATCTTCAAATGTTTTTCCCTCTGCGGTATTGGGACACGAAATGTTAACAGTAATATAGTCGGCTACTTTTTTGGCCTCTTTGAAGCTTTGCACATAATCCCGGATTGCTACATCACCCATGATTTTGGGATCGTGAGTTTTGGCAATATTAACGCCGAGTGGAATGGACAGGTCTTTATTTTTTAATCTTTTTACGACCGTTTGAGCTCCGTCATTATTCAATCCCATTCTGTTGATAATTGCCCTATCTTTGGGCAAGCGGAAGGCTCGGGGTTTGGGATTTCCGGTATTGGGATTGGCGGTAATGCTGCCCACTTCTACAAAGCCGAATCCCAGCGCCTCCATTATTTCAGGAATTTGCCCATTTTTGTCGAAACCCGCTGCAAGCCCAATAGGATTTCTAAATGTTAATCCCCATATTTGTTGACTTAATTTCGCAGATTGATAATTGTATAAACTCTTTGCCAAAGCTTTCAACATACTACTATCCGATGCTGTCTCAGCAAAGCGATGGATAGCAGAGTGGGCTTGCTCGGCGTCAAGCTTGAATAAAAGTGATTTAACCAACGAATTATAAATCATAATATATGACGAGCGATATTTTGCCTTCGCAAAGTAAAGAGCTTTTTTCTAAGAACGAAATTAAAACGATTAAATTCAGCTTCAATGCGTTTTAAGTCGCTACAATCCGTTCAAGAGTATCTCGAGAACATACCTAAATTTCAATCCAAGGGGTCTTCTGCAGCTAAGTTTGATTTATCGCGGTTTCGAAATTTTTGTGATATGATAGGTAACCCACACGCGGAATTTGACTCCATTCATGTAGCGGGCACAAACGGAAAAGGAAGTACATGCAACATATTGGCTTCTGTATTCCAAAAGGCTGGTTATAAGACAGGAGTATATACGTCACCGCATATCATCACTTTTGATGAGCGTTTTCGCATCAATAATGATGTTATATCGAGTGATGAACTTCTGCAGTTTTTTAATACATATATAGATATTATTGAAAAGTATGAGCTGACCTATTTTGAGATAAGTACGGCGATTGCCTTTTGGTGGTTTGCCCGTTCTAGTGTGGATATAGCCTGTATCGAGGTTGGGCTCGGTGGTCGATTAGATGCTACCAATATCGTCGATCCGGAAATAAGTGTGATAACCAGTATTTCGCTGGATCATACCGATATCCTCGGGGATAGTATTACTGCAATCACCCGGGAAAAGGCGGGTATTTTAAAAGAAGGTCGTCCTGTAGTGATAGGAGAGTTACCCATGGAAGCCCAAAATGAAATTGTTGAAATCGCCGAACAGAAAGAGTGCCCATTATATACGATTGGTGATTTAAATCCGGAATACATAAGACCCGGCCACTACCAGTTAACAGTTGATGATAGAACGATTAATATCTCGAGCAATTTAACTTCGCCGATACAGGCAAAAAATATGGCAGTTGCCTGGCAGGTTTGTTCTGTACTTGGGGATAAGTATGGAAGAATAACAGAAGAGAACTTTATAAGTGGTCTGGAGCGTGTTAATACCGGTTTTGGGAGGTTTGAGCAACTTGTTGATGGTAAGCAGTGGTACTTCGATGGGGGGCATAACCTGGAAGCGGTGAAAGTGTTAAAAGAGTCAATAAAAATGGTGGGTAATACTGAGAATTCAACGTTGGTGCTTTCATTGATGCGTGATAAAATTCGGGAGGAAGTGATGGCAGAATTTTTAGAATTCAAAAATATCTATTATTATTCCCTAGACCTTGAACGGGCAGCAACTTTTGACGATATTAAACAATGGTTGCCCAAAGCAAATCCCTTTCCTGCTTCTGATGAAGATCGAAAAAAACTAATGCAAGACGATTTTGATTCGGAATTAGTAATATTTTCAGGAAGTTTTTACTTTTATGAAACAGTTCGGGACTGGGTTTCAACTTTTGCTTTAAACCAATAATTCATATCTACCTGAATTTGCTCCCTTTTTATAGCGTAGATCTATTCTCTATAGCTTCTGACAAAAGATTATAGGATCATTTTATTCATCGTAACCCATTTTCATATTTAAAATAGATAGAAGAACATTATGTCGGATTACCAAACCGATGGAGTTTCTCTTGAAGAAATAGATACTCTTCAGGAAAAAACAGTTAAGGAACTTCGTTATTTAGCCCGTGAACAGGGATTAAGTTCGGTATCAGACTTGCGAAAGCAAGAACTGATTAATCGTATTACACAATCAGTACGCGACAAAGCAAGAGCTCGAGGAGAGTTGGATGAGGATGGTAGTGACCATCGGTCTAATAATAATGGCAGTCGCAATAATTCCGCCGATTCCGACAATAATCGAAGCAAGAAAAAGAAGAAAAAAAGTGTCCACGATATTCTGCCTGAATCGGATGCCCCAACGCTTGATGAACGACTGGCTGAGATTCAACCCGAATTAGGTCCTTATCTAATACAGGAGGGGACGCTGGAAATTCTGCCTGATGGATACGGTTTTCTGCGATCCGTGAATTATAATTACAAGGCTAGTCCCGATGATATTTATGTATCGCCTTCTCAGATAAAGAGATTCCGGCTTAGGCAGGGCGATTGTGTGATTGGAATTATTCGTCCTCCGAAAGTTGGAGAACGATATTTTGCCCTTCTGCGCGTGGATGGGGTAAATGGAAAAATTCCTCGCGATATGGATAACCGTGAGGATTTTGAGGATCTTATGCCGATTTATCCAGAAGATCGTTTTAAGCTAGAGCATAACCCAACGGAATATACTACGCGTACTCTGGATCTGTTTGCGCCGATGGGGAAGGGACAGCGCGGTCTTATAGTAGCGCAACCCAAAACGGGTAAAACGACCATTCTGCGTAATATTGCAAATGCCGTCAATGAGAATAATCCTGAGACAAAGATCATTATTCTACTCATTGACGAGCGTCCTGAGGAAGTAACCGAAATGGAGCGGAATGTAGAAAATGCGGAGGTGGTAGCATCTACGTTTGATGAAAAGCCGGAAAATCATATAGGTCTTTCTGAGATTGTTTTTGAGAAAAGTAAGCGTCTTGTAGAAAGTGGCCACGATGTATTAGTATTGTTGGATTCTATTACTAGGTTGGCGCGTGCATACAATATATGCCAGCCTTCATCTGGCCGAACAATGTCTGGTGGTATAGATTCAGAAGCGCTTAAAGCGCCGCGGCAGCTTTTTAGCTCAGCCCGTAATATTGAAAATGGCGGTAGCCTTTCTATTCTTGCTACAGCATTGGTTCAGACTGGTTCTCGCATGGATGATCTGATCTTTGAAGAGTTTAAAGGAACCGGTAACATGGAAATTGTGCTGGACCGTAACCTTTCTGAGCGTAGAATTTATCCGGCGATGGATATCTTTAAAAGCGGTACGCGGCGCGAGGAACTGATTGTGCCCGAATCCGAACATGAAAAAGTAGTACTCTTACGACGTTATCTGAATCGCATGAATAGTTTTGAGGCGATGGAATTTGTGCTCGATAAGATGAAGGGAACCGAAGATAACGAAGAATTCTTGCTCTCCATGAATAAATAGCCAATCTTATTAACCTGGATTATTCACCAAGAAATTTGGTTTTGGACAAGGCGCAGATGAAATATCAAACGAAACGGATCAGGATACGTCGAATGCGATATTTTAGCAGCAACACAGTCCACGATCAAATTTCGTAGTCTTTGATTACCCAAATTTGGGCTATTGAATATTTTCATGCAACTATAATAAAATTATATGCTTAATATATATTTTGACCTATTGTTGTGAATAATTCGGTTAGGGTAGCTGTTTTGCTAACACATATTTTTTATCGTCATCCTTGAATAGATGACCTGCTTGTCCATTTCCGGAATGATAGAAAAGTAATAGCGCTTTTTCATCGCAGGCTTGTTGCAGAAGCCGAACTTTCTTTTTCTTGGCTTCAAGTGGATAGATATCTGCCTTTTCCATGGCATACTCATTAAGCTGATATTCCGTCGGTAGCAAATCTCCCATGTAGTAGGCTTTCTCACCATCGCTTTCGATGATCACAATTTGATGCCCGGGCGTATGTCCACCTGTTTTTACCACCGTTATGCCATTCATAATTTCCGTAATATCATCCGATAAAAAATTGATTCGATTATCACTGACTAATCGGTAAAAGTCATCCAGGCGATACCGTTCGCTGTATGATAGTTGCTGTCCTTTACTTTGTTCAAGAGCAAAGTCCCACTCCATTTGGTGTACATAGTATGTAGCATTTGGGAAAGTAGGCTGCGTTTTGGCTTCTGTATTCGTAAAGGAGGAACCGGCAGCGTGATCGTAATGCAAATGGGTTAGAACTACATCGGTAATATCCTCAGGTGTTAGCCCAAAAATCTGTAGATTCGTGCATACGTTAGAAACGTCTGTATATTGGCTTCCCGCATCTAATCCCCAGCCCAGACCGGTATCGAGTAAAATATTTTGTTCTCCCGATTGTACTAAAATGGGATTGATCCCAGCCATAACAGAGTTGCTATCGCTGGGATCTTTGTGTGTTGAAGCCGAATGTGCAATTCTTTTGGATCGGTTGATATGTCCATCTTTGAAAAGCTCAAAGTGACCTTCGCTTAGCACTTCTACCGTAAAAGAACCAATATCCATGTCGGTAATTTATTGAATACTAATTTCGTAAGGAAATAATGTTAATGCATCGCGACGTTTGAGAACAGAAAACTGTTGTTCGACATCTTGTATCTCATTAGAGAAAAACCAGGTGTTAGGTAGTAGCGCTTTTGCCTGAGTAGCGGCAGATCCCATAAACAATTCATAGAATGATTTCGGTTTGGGGAATTTGGCAATTTTGTAATCGCTGATTTCGGCTTTTTCAGCTGCTAAGCTCAATGCTTTTTCGAGGCCGCCCAACTCATCTACCAGACCATTTTCATGGGCGTCAGCCCCAACCCAGACACGTCCCTGGGCAAGCTCGTCCATCTGATCCACTTCCATATCTCGACCTTTAGCTGCTTTGGTGATAAAGGTTTGGTAGAAGTTGTCGATATACTGTTGAAAGGCTTTCTCTTCAGATGATGTAAACTCCCGTGTCGGAAGCAGCCAATCGGCGTGTTCATGTGTTTTTACCTCATCGAAGGTGATGCCCAGCTTGTCATTCATTAATTGTTTGGTATTAAATTTAGTGCCGAATACGCCAATGGATCCCGTAATAGTTGTCGGTTCGGCAACAATGGAGTCACCGGCCATGGCTATATAATATCCACCGGAAGCAGCAACACCGCCCATGGAAATAATGACTGGGATATCTTTCTTGGTTTCTTGCAGCATACGCCAGATTGCATCAGAAGTACTACCAGAACCGCCCGGACTGTTGATACGTAATACTAATGCTTTAATGTCGTCATCCTCACGAATTTCTTCGAGTTGTTCTTCTATAAAATCAACGGTAATCTGTGGCTGATTGTTGAATGGGGAGTTGGAACCTATATCCGGCATAATAGGACCATTCGCATATACTACCGCAATTTTATCTGAAGTTGATGGGGTGGAAAGTCCGGCTGAGGATGATGAGACTTTTGAATATCGGTTGAAGTTAACGGTATTGAAAGAAGCACTTTCGTCGAGACCCATTCTGTTTTTCATATGAGCAACTAACTCATCCGTATAAACCAGAGAGTCTATCAGTTGATTTTCGAAACCGAATTGGGTAGTCAAGTTAGGCTGACTGTTTAGCAGTTGGTTCAGCTCTTCGGTAGAATGTCCGGTCTTGGCACCAACCGCATCCAAAAAGGTGGTGCTTGTTTGATTTAATATCTGGGTTAGCTGATATTCATTTTCATCGGATAGATCTTTTCTGAAAAAGGGTTCAACAGCGCCTTTATATTTCCCATGTCGGATGACTTCCGCATCTACGCCCAGCTTTTCAAACATCCCATCGAAAAATGTCACCTGGCTGAAAAATCCATCAAATTCGAAGAATGTTTCTGGCGGAGCAAAAACAGAGTCAGCCGCTGTTGCTAAGTAATACCCCTTTTCGTTGTAACCGAGATCGTTGGTACTGGCGTATATGAACTTGTCAGAACTGTCGCGAAAAGCACTGATTAATCGGTGTGCCTCTTGAAGGTTTGCCCAGCTTTCGCTCATAAAATCGATCTCAAGCCAAATGCCTTCGACATTATTGTGAACTTGGGCTTTGGCCAAATTTTCTTTTAATCTTTCCAGTGAGACCTTATCATTGTTTGACTGATTCAAGAGTTCATCCAATGGATTCTGAGAATCTTGGCTGGGTAACGTCCCGCTAAGAGAAATTTTTAGCACGGAATTACTCTGGATGTATGGTTCTGGTTGCTGCGAACTTGTTGAAACGGTTATAATGGCAATAAAAAAGACCAGCAGCAGTGCGATAAGTGTACCCAGTGTAGCGGCAATAAGTGTTTTGAAGAAGTTCATAAAATTAAACCAAGTATGTTATTCAGAATTAATTGCGGTGATGAATTGTTAAAATCCCTGTACGTTAAATTTTTAAGTATGTTATCAAAAGTGAGTGTTATAAACAATGTCTAAACAAGATGTTATAATTATTGGTTCAGGTCATAACGGCTTGGTTACAGGTTGCTATTTAGCCAAAGAAGGCTATTCTGTAAAAGTGCTTGAGCGTCAGGATCAGCTGGGAGGGGCGGTGAGTACTGAGACAATGTTCAAGTCTGAGAAATACCCGCAGGGTTTTCGGATGGATGTAGGGTCCTCTGTGCATATAATGATTCATCAGACCGGAATTTTGGAAGAGCTTGAGCTGGAGAACTATGGGTTGGACTATATTGAGATGGATCCTATTATGTCGTACCCGGTGCCCGATGGGAAGGGCGTTATCCATTTTTTTAAGGATTTAGAACGGACCTTGGATTCCATTGCTAAAGTAGCCCCAGAAGATGTCGAAAACTATCGTGAATTTGTGGAATTCTGGGGACGTATTAACAAGGGGGTTTTAAAAGCATTTATGGTTCCGCCCAGCGGAAAGAATATTATTACTGAACTTGCAAAGGGACAGGTTCGGGATGGAGGAATGTTCGAAAAAGGAAAGCAGCTTGGCGGTCTTCAGAAAATACTGAGCAGCTATGGAAAAGTCATTGATGATGCGTTCGAAAATCCCCGTATGAAGGCGGCATTGATGTGGTTCGCGGCCCAGTCGGGACCCACGCCCGATCATCCTGCTACGGGCGATTTTGCGGGTTGGCAGTCGATGTTACACCAGAGTGGGGCTAAGCATCCGCGCGGTGGAAGCGGAATGCTAACGCAGGCGATGGCACGATTTATTGAGGCGCATGGAGGAGAGATTATTACCGGATCGCCTGTTGAAAATATTATTATTGAGGATGGAAAAGCACTCGGAGTTCTGACGGAAGGGGAAGAATATCGGGCTGATACTATTATCTCAAATGCGCACGTGCAAACGACCATGATGAAATTGGTAGGGCGTGATCATCTTCCGATTTCTACCTATAAAAAAGTGGAAAATATAAATGTCGGTAATGGTTTTGGAATGGTCATCCGCTGTGCGGTGGAGGAGCTGCCTCGTTATACGGCTTGTCCGGATGACTCCTATATCCATAATGGAATGCAGCTGTTGGCGCCATCTGTTCAGTATATGAATAATGCTATTGGTGATTACCAGCAGAAAAAGCCACCGGCGGATCCAGCTGTGCTGGCTATGACGTTTTCACAAATTGATCCGGATGTGGCACCCAGCGGGGGGCATACCCTTTTTGCCTGGGCACAGTGGCATCCCTATGAACTGCAGAATGATCTGCATTGGGATGATATTCGGGAACGGGAAGCCCAAAAAATTTATGATGTAGTAACACGCTATGCGCCGAACATGGAAGACAAGCTCATAGATTGGTACATACAGTCGCCGCTCGATATTGAACGCAAGCATGGATTATTGCGAGGTAACGTAATGCATGTGGAGATGAGTTTTGACCAAATGTTTATGTTTCGCCCCATTCCCGAGATGAGCGAGTATAAAACTCCCATTGAGAATTTGTATCTATCATCGGCCTCATGTCATCCGGGCGGAGGAGTTTTTGGTGCAGCAGGATATAATGCTGCAAACGTAATTTTAAAAGACAAAAAGAAATCTTGGTTTAATTTTTAATAGTACTGTTTTATGATTCATAAATCGAATGCAACAGTTGAAATTAATCTTGCCAAGCTCAAACAAAATTTGCAGACATTACGCACTTATTTGGATGAAGATACTCGTGTGATGTCTGTGGTAAAAGCGGATGCCTATGGGCATGGCGCCGTGGAGGTAGCCAGTACACTGGAACCCATGGTGGAAGCTTTTGCTGTTAATGATATCCACGAAGGTATTGAGCTGCGCGAGCAAGATATAACAAAGCCAATTCTCGTTTTTGAAGTCCCACAGAAAACGACAGCATCACAATACAGGGTACATAATTTAACGGCCACGGTGAGTGCCCGAGAACATTTCGATTGGCTGCCCAATGGAACTTCGTATCACCTCAATTTTGATACCGGTATGGGTCGTTTGGGATTTGCGCCTGAAGATTCGAAACTGGTTTTATCACTGATGAGGGAAAACCAGAATTTGTTTTGTACCGGATTATACAGCCATTTTGCAACAGCTGATAGCCCGGGATCGGATTTTGTTACTGAACAGCACCGTTTGTTTACAACTATTCGAGAGCAGTTTCCTCAGGAGTTGTCAGCCCATATTTCCAATACCGGTGCTACTGCTTTTTATTCGAGCGAGCAGTTTGATATGGTTCGCCTGGGTATTGGACTTTATGGTTATTCACCTGGCAAAACGACTATTGAGGGAATCAATCCTGTACTTCAATGGAAATCGAAGCTAGTGCAAATAAAGCCAATTATTGAGCAGAGTACCGTTAGTTATGGAGCAACCTGGGAAGCTCCTGCAGATGGGAATTTGGGAATTATTCCTGTGGGTTATGATGACGGTCTCAAACGAAGTTTATCCGAAGAGCTTACTGTTCGGATAAACGGGAAGAAATATCCACTGGTGGGTAATATAACCATGAACTACACCATGGTTTTTCTTGGTGATGATGAGTATAAACCTGGAACCTCAGTTGAATTACTTTACGCCGAAAGCAATGCTCAGGACTGGGCATCAAAAATTGATACCATACCTTACGAAATATTGACAAGTATAAATCCTAAGATTCCCAGGGAATATATTTTATAGAGATATGAGCTGTTATTGAATACCAGTCAGTTCCACATCGTAGCGCAAGGTTTTGTCTCTTAGGTCAATACCGCCTACGCCTGGACGATTATCACTATATCCTAAAGCGGGTGGAACAATAATTATTCTTTTTTCACCTTCTTTCATTCCTAGCAGTCCGCGTCGGAAGCCTTCGATTTGTGCAGGTTGCTGTTGCGTAGGATTAGGGGTCAAGTTGGTAATAATTGCCGGCTGATCGTTGTCATTAGCAAAAGTACTTTCAAAAATAGTTTCTTCTTCAAAAATACGTCCTGTATACTTAACACCTATTTGGTCGCGAGGGGTAACGGTGCAAAACTCCTCTTCGCCACTCGGACATTCTCCCTCTTCGATCACATAAATTTCAACCCCACCTTCTTTGGTATACGTTGTATCTGCATTCGACATGCTATACGGTTCAGGTACATTACTGTAATCCGGTCCGGTTGGGCCATTGTTCTCATCGCCACAGCCCTGAATAAGAAGTGCTGAAGAAATGAGTAGTGCAACCAGCAGAAAAGATGATCTTCTAATAAATCTCATTGATTTAATACTAATTAAAATCTGATTCTATTAAAGTAATTATAAATTACTGTCAACGCTTATTTTAACAGCGTTAAAGGTAACGTATTTACAGTGCACGGGAAAACAAAATTTTTGAGTTTCTACCCATCACTAAACGCTTGTTCCAGCTCTTTGTTGCGTTTGCGTACACCTAATTTGCTAATCCATATAGAAAGTTGGAAAAGTAATACCAACGGAATTGCTATAAGTACTTGTGAGACAGGATCAGGAGGCGTCAAAAAAGCTGAGAGAACGAAACAGGAAATAATGGCATGTCGCCGGTATTGTTTTAGGAATTCCGGGGTAAGTAATCCGAATTTGGAAAAGAAATAGCTTAATACCGGCAGTTGAAAAATTATACCGCATGATAATACCCACATGGTGAGTGAGCTAAAGTATTCATTGATATCAAAATCATTGTGGATAGCATCAGATATTTGAAACTGGCTAAAAAACTGAAGGGCAAAAGGAACAAGAATGAAGTATCCGAATGCGACGCCTAACAGAAAAAAGAAAGTAATGAAAGCACTATGGCCGATCGATTTCCATTTTTCTGACTTTTCCATGGCCGGCTCTATAAATGACCATAGTTGATAAAAGAGAATGGGAGAACCCAAAATACCTCCAAATACGATCAGTGTACCCCAATAGGTAAAAAATTGCCCCGGCAGCTTTCTGCTTTGTATAGTGAGATCAATAGCATCAATACCTAGAATCTGATATACGAAAAAATCTGATTGGGTAGGGCCAAGCATAACTTGGTCAACTAAAAAATCTCCAAAGAAAAAAGCGATAATCATACCAATGCCAATACCCGAAAGACCTTTGATCAGTCGCCAGCGTAACTCCTCGAGATGATCAAGGAATGACATGTTGGAGGTTCGATCTTTAGGTTTTTTTGCTTTGGGTAAATCGCCGGTCATTATTTGTCGATCTTCAGTCATATAAGGGTAAGGGACAAATACTAAGCAGTTACGAAATCATAAAGTGGAAATACATCGCAGAGCTCGGAAACTTGGCTTTTTACTTCACTAATCACGGACTCATCTTCTGGATCTTGCAGTACTTTGTCGATTAGTTTAGCAATTGTTTTAAATTCGTCGGTTCCAAACCCGCGGGTAGTCATGGCCGGTGAACCAATACGAATACCCGAAGTTACAAACGGACTTTCGGTATCGAAAGGGACCATATTTTTATTGAGTGTAATGTTGGCTTTCTCCAGGGCTTCTTCGGCAACTTTACCGGTTAATCCTTTGTTGCGCAGGTCGACAAGGATGAGATGATTGTCGGTGCCGTTACTTACCAGGTTATAGTCCATCTCCATAAAAGCATCTCCCATTGCTTTGGCATTTGCTTGTACTTTCTCTTGATACGATTTAAAATCATCTTGCAGTGCTTCTTTAAAAGAGACAGCTTTTGATGCTATTACATGCATAAGCGGGCCGCCTTGTGTTCCCGGGAAAACACCGGAATCAAGTATTTCGCCCCAGTTTTTTGTTCGCCCTGATTTTCGAGCCGTTACACCCAGTGTGTTCTTTCCATCTTCTCCGAGCAAGATCATGCCGCCGCGCGGCCCTCGTAACGTTTTGTGGGTAGTTGTGGTAACTACGTGGCAGTGGGGCAGAGGATCATTCAGTAAGCCTGCAGCGATGAGGCCGGCAGTGTGCGCCATATCCATCCACAGGTAGGCTCCAACTTCATCAGCAATTTCGCGAAATGCTTTGTAGTCAAAATCGCGGGGATAAGCCGAGGCCCCGATAGAAATGAGCTTTGGCTGTACTTCTTTGGCCTTTTTGCGGACTTCTTCCAGATCTATGCGGCCGGTTTCTTTTTCAACGCCATAGAATTCAGAGTTGTACAATATTCCGGAAAAATTGACGGGAGATCCATGGGTTAAATGTCCACCGTGCGAGAGATCAAGACCCAGTAGTGTTTCACCGGGTTCCATAAAAGTAAGATAAACAGCAGCATTTGCCTGGGCTCCCGAGTGGGGTTGAACATTTACCCAAGAGGCTCCAAAAAGTTTTTTAGCTCGTTCTTGGGCAAGCTCTTCAACTTTGTCTACCACTTCACAGCCGCCGTAATATCTTTTGCCGGGCAGCCCCTCGGCGTACTTGTTGGTGAGCGTAGATCCCATTGCTTCCATGACGGCTCGTGAGGCAAAGTTTTCGGATGCAATGAGTTCTAAATTGTCATTTTGGCGTTCTTTTTCTTCGGCTAAAAGTTGATATATATCAGAATCTTGATCGGATAGAGATTGCATAAATGTTACTCTTTATCGGTTAGATCGTGAATTTTATTAACGCGACGTTCGTGACGGCCGCCGTCAAAATCGGTATTAAGCCAGATCTCGACAATTTTTTTCAAGTTCTCTTCACTAAGCTCTCGGCCCGGAAGACATAAGATATTTGCGTTATTATGCTGTCGAGTCATTTTAGCAGAATTATCATCATACACCAGAGCGGCGCGTACGTTCTTAAATTTATTTGCAGTCATACACATACCCTGTCCACTTCCACAAATAAGAATCCCTTTTTTGTGTTCACCGTCATTAACTTTTTCGGCTACCTGCACGGCAAAATCGGGATAATCAACAGACTCATCAGAGTGAGTTCCAAAATCAACAGGCATGTGATCCATTTCTTCGAGCCATGTTTTAACTTTTTCCTTGGCTTTAAAACCGGCATGGTCGCTGGCTATTGGAATGATCATACTTACAGAAGATTTGCTTGAATTATAAGTTGGTTAAATATCCGTAAATTACGCCTTATTAAAAAGGGTTCGCGTATAATATATTTACTTTCATTCGAGCAGAACGGGTTAAAGTGCTATCGCCCGCTGGTGAGTGCATAAATTAAGATATTCGTACCCATTTGAAGAGCCTTTTCTCTAACCGCAGCAGGGTCATTATGTACATCGGGATTTGTCCAGCCATCCCCCAAATTCGTTTCATACGTATAGAACACGGCCAGCCTTCCTTCCAAAAATATGCCAAATCCCTGCGGCGGCTTGCCGTCGTGTTCATGTATTTTGGGGAGCCCCTCATGGAATTCGAAAACTTGATGGTAGATAGGATGGTCAAAGGGGAGCTCGATTAACTCCTCATCGGGAAATATCTTGCTGATCATTTTTCGAAAGTGTTCATCCAATCCGTAATCATCATCAACATAAAGAAACCCGCCGTTTTGAAGATATGTTCGTAAATTTGAGGCTTCGGCCTGATTTATGGTAATAGTACCGTGGCCCGTTAAAAAAGCAAAGGGATAGTTAAATAGATCTGGACTGCCAATATCGACATCGTCGTATTCGGGATTTATTGCGATAGGGACCTGTTGCCGTGCAAATTCAGCCAGATTCTGCAAAGCTGATGGATTGTTATACCAATCGCCGCCACCGCGATATTGAACACGAGCCAAGTTAAAGGAATCGGAATCCTGAGCTGTTGTTGGTAAGGTAAAACCGACTGCCAAAACGAATATCAGTATGTATTTAGGAACATTAGAATACATTAGCTGGTAGATTATGGTCTGGCAATAAAAGTACCATTGGTATCACTGGCCATGCTTCCAAAAATACCAATCCCACCATTTACATTATAACGGATATTTTGAATTTCGCCGGGCGATAAAGTTGTACCTCCTGATTGAGTATCATGTGATCTAAGAAAGTCATAAAGGTTATCATCGATGGCATTCACAATTATATTATTAGAACCATAAAAGGCAACGGCTAGCCAGGGTAAGCGGAGAGTGATAGTGCCATCTGGATTTTGCTCAAAATTGCCTTCATTTACGATACCCGATGAGTTAACGTAGTATTCCTCAACATCGGTTTCATCATCGTCCACCTGATCGGCATAAAAGGGCGTTAAATTATTGGGATTTGTATCTAAGGCATTGATGGTAAAAATAAAATAGGTTTGGCGGTCGGTGATATACGAGCTTGGAGTGGTCGTAAGCTCAACCTGCTGTTGGCCTTGATATACATAGCCGGGTTCCAGTTCATTAATGGTTTCAAAGTTTCCGGGCACATACGTTGTGGCAGAAATTTCATCCCCATTTTGGGTGGTTACTTGCAGGCGATAAAGTTGAGTGGCCTTTACGGTAATATTATTAACAGGTGTATAAATGCCAGGCTGCTGTTGTTGGTACGAATACTCTTCGGCAACAGAGCTGTCAGGATTTAAGCGCTGAATTTCTACCGTTGCTCCGGATATGGCATTATCCTCAAATTGGTAGGTCTCATCAATGGGATTTGTGGTAGAAAGTCGAACTTGCTGAAGGTTGCCGTTAGCAATTAAATACGATTCTACGACATAGTATTCCTGGTATTCATCTTGCTCGTAAAGTTCACAGCCTGATAAGATTGCAAAGACCGTTATTATTGCTATTAATTTTTTCATGGTTAAAAATCGACGGTGTATGAAATAGTTGGTAAAATGGGAAGCAGTTTTATCGCTTCGCGTTCTGCAGGATTTTCATCTAAATTATAATTATAAAACCAGACATTGCGACGAGAATAGGCATTTATGACTTGAAATTGCCATTCCGCTTCTCCCATTCCAAAAAAAGTACCCTTACGACTAAAACTAAAATCCAGCCGGTTATAGTCGGGCAGGCGTGATGCATTAACACGGCCTACTATCAATTGGTCAAAGCTGAGCCCCGAGGTTGGCACATCGAAAGCGGTTGTACGTCCCAGTGGCTTGGTGTAGGCTTGTCCGGTGGCATAATTAAAGGTTACGGTTGTAGACCACTGCTTGCTAAGATCGTATTGCAGAACAATATTGAGATCATGAATGCGATCATATTTAGGCGGATAATACCGGGCTGTACCTTGATTGTTAATCGGGTCATTAAAATTGGGAAACTTTCGTCGTGTTACGCTAAAAGTGTATCCGGCAAAACCTGTTAATCTACCAATCTGCCGTTCAAAGAAAAGTTCAGCCCCATACGCATATCCCTCTCCGAAACGGAAGATTTCTTCATACGGTAATCCGGCTTGATCCGAAATAAAAGGGTTGAGCTCAAACAGATCGTTCATCGAACGATAGTATAGTTCGATATCGAGGCCGTAACCTTCCCATGGAATTGTTTTAGCTCCTACCACGTATTGATTGCCATAAGCAGGAGGTACGCCGTCATCCGTGGTAAGCCAGACATCAAATCCGGTAAAAGCTTCGTTGGAGATCAGAGTCAAAAACTGGTTGTATCTACCATAAGCTCCCTGTAGACGAATTCGATCAGTGGGGCGATATTCCAGCGCCATGCGGGGTTCCAACCGCAGGTACTGCCCTTCACTAAATCCGGCTATTCGCAATCCGGGTGTCGCAATCCACTGGTCTGTTATGTCCCATTTATCCTGAATATACCACGAACCGTACTGTGTTTGGATTCTTGAACTAAATGTTTCTTCTCCATCAAAACTGTCTTGCAGTTTCAGTGTTAAATTTCCTATCCAAAAGCCGGTAGAAATCTCATGATTATCGTTGGGCAGATATTCGATATCTCCCTTCAGTGAAAAATCGTAAATATTGTTCGAGCGATCGATGGGCGTTGAGGCAAGATTTATGGAAGGATAATTAAAATATCGGGATCCGGTTACGGTAAAGTTAGAGAATACTTTGTCGGAGAAAATATGGGTCCAGGTTGAGCTGAGCGTCTGATTGCCATAATTGAGATCAATGCCTGCATCGGTGGCGAAGGGGAATTCAAGGTTATCGGTCCCGGCATAAAAGGCCAGTGAGATTTTGTTATTCTCATTGGCATCGTAATTGACTTTTCCATTTACATCCAAGAAGTAAAAACTATCCGGAACATTCTCAGTTGTATTTTGAAGTATAGCAAGCGCCGGTTCCAAGGTAGAGCGTCGCACGGCCAGCATGTAGGATCCTTTTTTAAATGGACCTTCAATTGAAGCTCGCGATGAGAGCAATCCTACCGAAACCGACCCTTCAAATTCATTTCTATTTCCATCTTTATTAAAGATCGTAAGCACGGATCCCAGCCTACCTCCGTATTTGGCCGGGTATCCGCCTTTATACAGACGTACATCCTTAACGGCATCTGGATTGAACGTTGAGAAAAAACCGAAAAAGTGGGAGGGATTGTAAACAGTGGTGCGGTCAAGCAGAATTAGGGTTTGGTCGGGGCTACCCCCGCGAATGTAAAGTCCACTTGAAAAGTCTGATGCCGCTTTAACTCCCGGAAGTAGCTGGAGCGATCGAAAGACATCAGATTGAAGAACAGAGGGTAAATCTTTAATAAGCTTTGTCTGCATTTGTGCAATACCAATATTACGTTGCTCCTCTTTTTCGCGCTCCGATTCAACAACCACTTCCTCAAGTTGGAATCCTTCTGGATCAAGTTTGATGTCAAGGCGTAAGCTTTGCCCGGGCTCCAGAGAAATCTCCTGCTCGTACCGTTGATACCCTACGTAAGTAGCAACGATGGTATATGTTCCGGGGTCGATATCTGTTAGGGAGAAATATCCTGAAGTATTTGATGATGTGCCTTTACGACTGTCTTTTAGTGCAATATTGGCTGAAATAAGCGTTTCGCCCGTTTCAGCATCGGAAATATATCCGTTAACGGAAGCAGATTGTTGCCCATAAGTAAATTGTGCTGAAAGAAAAATAACCAGCACAGCTATTAGTTTTTTCACGCCTCGAACAGCCATAGTTTAAAAATCATATTTAACGTTGCACAAAGTAAAAGAATAAAAAGATTCACCGAAAATTAGTTTCCGAATTTTTCAAAAAACGGATTCAGAGATTATTATCTTTACGGCTATTTGTATGAGTAAAAATAAGAATTTCAGTTAGTATCAATACAATATGACCAGCGAACGTTCGAATTGGATTGTTTTAAAATTTGGGGGTACTAGTGTATCATCACTGGAGAATTGGCAAAAAATAGCATCGGAAGTTCAAAAACGACGCGATGATGGCTACAAAGTATGTCTGGTGCATTCTGCACTAAGCGGGGTTTCGAATACGCTTCAAGAAATTATTGAAAGGCCGCCTGATAAGAATATTCTCAAAAAGGTAGAACAGATTAAAGAACAGCACCTTGATTTAGGTCGAAAACTGAATGTTGCTGCCCGGGAACTACTTTCTGATGACTTTGAGGAATTGGAACATATTGTAAAAGGAATTGAGTTGATCGGCGAAGCAAGTTACCGGGTTCAGGCGCGACTTTTAGCGATGGGGGAGCTGATGGCTACCAAACTTGGCAGTGCCTACCTGCAACAAACGCTAGATGGCGTACAGTGGATGGATGCTCGGGATCAGATCAAAACGATTGTCCGTAAAAACGCCACCGAACGATCACGGATTATTTCTGCGGTAAGCACCACGGATTATGATCAAGGTGTTGCTGATGCGTTGGATCAGGCGGGTTCCATCATAGTTACACAGGGATTTATTGGCAGTGATTCGGAAAACAAAACTGTAATTTTAGGTCGCGGAGGATCGGATGTATCGGCGGCTTATTTTGCTGCAAAAATTGCAGCAGAACGGTTAGAGATTTGGACCGATGTGCCGGGAATGTTTTCGGTAAATCCACATGCTGTGCCTTCTGCGCGGTTGTTAAATCATCTTAGTTACGAAGAAGCACAGGAAATTGCTACAAATGGGGCCAAGGTTTTGCATCCGCGGAGTATAATGCCCGCTCGCAAGCACGGTATTCCCATCCATGTGCGCTGTACGTTAAAACCCGAACTGTCCGGTACAATAATTTCTACTAAGGGTTCTGATGATGAAGCAATAGTGAAAGCTATTGCTGTTCGTGATGATGTGATTCTGGTAAGTATGGATTCGCTGGGAATGTGGCAAGAGGTTGGTTTTTTGGCTGATGCATTTGAGGTATTTAAGCATTTTGGTTTGTCTATTGATCTGGTATCCACTTCGCAGTCGAACGTTACGGTTTCCCTTGATCCGGGATTGAATGATCATTTCCAGGATATTCGCGATGAGTTTGTGCAGGATCTGAAAAATTACTGCGAAGTTGAGGTTATTGAATCTGTTTCAGCTGTAAGTCTTTTGGGGCGTCGGATTCGTACCATTTTGCATCAGCTGGGGTCGGCCTTTGAGGTCTTTCAGGAACATCAGGTTTATTTGGTCAGTCAGGCAGCGAATGACTTGAATTTTACTTTTGTGGTAGAAAGTGAGCAAGCCGATCGATTGGTGCGTCAGCTGCACGAACAAGTAATTCTGCAGTCAGGCAAGCAGGATTCGTTTGGCCCCACTTGGTCTCAGTTGATGAAAGAGAGTGATGAGGTACAAGAGGATGGTAAAGACTGGTGGAGGCAGAAGCGTGAACAACTGCTGGGAATTATGCAGGATAACGGTTCCTCTTATGTTTATGATCTAGATACGGTTAAACGATATGCGGGATTTATCCAAAACCTGGATGCGGTATCATTTGGACTCTACGCGATGAAAGCGAATGCGAATGATGAGATACTAAAAACCTTTCGACAACTTGATTTCGGCTTTGAATGCGTATCAATAGGGGAGGTAAAAAAAGTTTTTGATTTATTTCCTGAGATTGATCCCAAGAAGATACTGTTTACTCCTAATTTTGCCCCTCGGTCTGAGTATGAGGAGGGATTGGAACTGGGCGTTAATGTGACGCTTGATAATATCTATCCACTGCAGAAATGGCCTAATCTATTTAAGGGGGAGGAACTCTTTTTGCGTATTGATCCCGGCCATGGTGGTGGGCATCATGAGCATGTTAAAACCGGAGGTGTGCAATCAAAGTTTGGTATTCCCCGTTTTGAGCTTGACGAACTAAAAGAATTGATTGAAGCTCATGAGATATCTGTAAAGGGATTACATGCTCATATCGGAAGCGGTATTAAAGATCCGCAATCGTGGAAAGATACGGCTGTAATTCTGCATAAAGTTGCTGAACAGCTGGGTGGTGTCGATATACTGGATCTGGGTGGTGGTTTTGGGATTCAAGAAAATGAAACTCAGGCCAACTTGGATATTGAAGAGGTTGATAAATCACTGAAACAGTTTAAAGAAGCTCACCCTCAATATGATCTCTGGGTTGAACCCGGGCGATTTTTAGTAGCAACGGCCGGTGTATTATTGAGTAAGGTAACGCAGTTAAAAGGGAAAGGGGAAATGCAATATGTGGGTATTGAAACAGGTATGAATTCTTTTATTCGGCCGGCTCTCTACGGCGCTCGCCATACCATTGTTAACCTTTCAAAGTTAGATCAGCCTACAAATCAGAACGTGAATATCGTTGGACCTATTTGTGAGTCAGGTGACAAGCTGGGTATTGATCGTTTGTTTCCCAACTCAGAAGAGGGGGATGTTATTCTGATTGCAAATGCCGGAGCATATGGAAAAGTCATGAGCTCGAACTATAATTTACGACAACCTGCTGGAGAAAAGGTTATCAAATAGCAGGCTTTTTATAAGTTGGATTTAGTGATCGTAAAATAGCGACGTGGCGGGTTGGGGGCTGTTTCCCAAACCAGTTCGCCATTATACCATATGCGTTCGGCTATGGAGCCTCGACCTTCATTGTAGCCTTGCACGCGTAGGGTATCAATATTATCACTATGGTCTTCGATTAATGTTGTGGAATTTCCGTCAACAAATTCCCGATTTGGGAACACCCGAAGTGCAAAGCGATCGGTTCCTTCATCTACATAAAAAGAATATTGATTATTGGCTGCTTAAACACGCTCAAACTCTCCGGATTCTTCATTTTTTTGCAGATAGTAAATATTGTAAAACTGAAAAAAATCCGGTTCCAATAAATCTTCTCCTTCTTCGTTTACATAACTGATGCTAACATCCATTATGGGAGGAGAAATCTGTATGTCTTGATCGCCGGTAACACAACCCAATGTCAGTAGTAGCATTGCTAGCAGAGCAAATGAGAGTTGTTTTTTCATAATGGCAGAAAGTCCAACAGGTTAAACCTTTAAAAGCTACATTATCGAATTTTTAAATAGAAATCAATCAGAAATAATTATAATCTCATTGACTTTGGCGTAAAATACTTTGAATTTTACCTCGCTTTGATTTGTTGTATAATATCAACATGTGGAAGATAAAAAAACGTTCTTTAGCAGTTTTGTTCTTTAACTTATTGGGGGTGTAATGGATTCGACGGAGTGAGTAAAATCGCAGGCTGCATGCCGAGTATGAGCGATGAACTCGTAAATCATCATCATGCAATTAAATGTAGTTGACAACAACTATTCTTATAGCTTAGCTGCGTAACGCAGCTTAGCCGTTCCTTCAGCTTCTTGCCTGTCAGTGCTGAATGGAGCGCCGATTATGACAGGATAGCGTAGGTTCCGTTGACTGTCGAACCTGCGTAAAACTTTAACAGTCTAGTCTGAAGTTGCCTGTTGCCGGGCGATGCTTCAGGCGAATTTTAAACGGCAACTAAGCGTGTAGATGCTTGAACGATATACCATTTCGGACCGGGGTTCGATTCCCCGCACCTCCACTTTTTTCACTTTGAGACCGTTCTAGAGGCTCCAATGGGCGTTTAAACGCTCAAAAAGTGGGCCCCTTCGGGTCTCCACGCTTAGTTGCGTGCCTACTTTGTTAGCAATGTGTTAGCACATCTTTTAACACAAATTGCAAATAAAGCTAACAGAGGCTCGAACATGTTACGCAAAAGTAACGTCTATTTTTACCTGCTTACCCGAAATAATTCTTCTACAATTTATGCTCGCATTAGTGTTGAGGGAGAGAAGTCCTCTCGTTCGACAGGTCAGAAAATTGACAAAAAATATTGGAACCAAGACACCCAAAGAGTAAGCTCTTCACATCCACAGTCTAACTCTATCAATGAAACCCTCAGTGTTATTGAGAATCAAGTTAGAGAGGCTGAAAATGCTTTGGTCAACCAACGTGATGTCGTAACTCTTGAACGTCTAATAAGTGAGATGGAAGGGGAGAATGAAGCCATTTCATTTATTGAATTATTTAAAGAGCATAACGAAAAGATGGAACAATTAGCAGATAAGGGAGAGGTTGCCGAAGCTACCTATGCCAAGTATTGCACAATGCTAAAGCATACGAAAAGCTTTCTAAATGATAGATACGATAAGGATGACATCTATTTGTCAAAACTCAACCTGAAATTTGTTGATGACTTTGAGCACTGGTTTAAGATGGAGAAAGAGATTTCACATAATACCACCTTCAAATACCTGAAACACATTAAGAAGATCATCAACATTGCGTTACGGAGAGGTTATATCAGGCGTGATCCTTTCGATGGTTTTAGTATGAGTAAAAAAGAGAAAACTCCTACCTATCTTACAATGGATGAATTAAAACGTATTGAGGAATATGATTTCAGTGATTGTGAGAGGTTAGAGCGGGTGCGCGACTGCTTTGTGTTTTCTTGCTACACTGGTCTTGCCTATAGTGATTTAGAAAGCTTAGACAAAGAGCTTGACTTCTACAGGGATAAAGAAGGCGATATCTGGCTCCAACAACATAGAACTAAAACAAATGAGCCTGCTCACCTTTTGTTATTTGGAAAAGCTAAAGAAGTCTATGATAAGTATTCAGAGAGCCCAAACTTTCTTCCTGTGATCTCTAATCAAAAGATGAATAAGTACCTGAAGGAGATTGCCCAGTGTTGTGAAATCAAAAAGAATCTAACTACTCACTGTGGTCGGCACACTTTTGCAACCTCTGTTACACTAGATAATGATATTCCTTTAGAAACAGTGCAAATTTTACTGGGGCACCGTGATAGGAGATCTACCGCTCATTACGCACGCGTCACGAATTCAAAAATCAGTTCTGATATGAAAAAGCTTCGTGATAGGATAGCTTCAAATGGATAGGGAAGTTAAGGCGGGGTCTATTTGGCCCCGCTTTTTCTAATGTGGGAATTGCGAGGTTCGCAAAATGGCGAGGCGTGTCCGCTTTATGCGCAGATTAGATGGTCAATATTATTACCACTCTTTATTTATTTCTATTTCTCCATAAACTTCTTTAATTGGATTCCCAAAAAAGTTGATTTTATCAGGAAATACAGAGATAGAGAGAGCGTAAACTGTACAGCCTTGTGGGCAAAAATCTTCTCCAATTTTAAATTTTACCTTCCTTTCTACACCATCTCTACCATTTGGATAAAAGAATAAATCATATTCTCTTTCTGAATATAATTTTGGAGTGGTTTTAGAAACCAGTCCGAATTTATTAATTCTATCAGTAGAGCTATATTGATTATTCAAATGCCATGATCCCATACCTTTTATCCATATTTCAGCTTTATCGCCAAGTGTTGCATTCTCTCTAAGTTCCACTGAAAGATCTAATGAATGAGTTTGAGCCTGTGTGATAAATGGAATAAGAAAGACAAATAGTAGAATTATTTTCTTCATGATGGTATGATATTATTTAAAATTGTGTTTTAGGTGGATCGACAAATTTAAAGGCCACCTAACGATCTTGCGCATGAGCATTATGCAAATGAATGTTGATTAATTAAATAATGAACGTTGAGCTAAAAAGCCAAAAGCTGGCTAGAATAGGCAAGATAATTGCCATTTATGAGTGGTTACAGTGCTTATTACTATGTTTTAATCAGTTGCAGGGTCTGTTTTCAAATATAGCAAGAATCTCTGCTGTTGGTTCACTATCATACATCGTTGGGGATTCACCAAATTTCGAGATAATAATTCCATTGGCCCCAATTTGGCCAGCCTTTTGTCTTGCTTTGCTAACTAGTTTATCATTTCCTACAGTAGCATCACCTTTTATACTTAAGATTGCTACTTCTGAATATTCACAGGGTACTGAACTTTCACTTCTGTAGATATTTACATCTTCTGTTGAAACTGGCGAAAGGTTTTCGGGGGCGGTAGAAAGTCGCGTAGTATCAACGGAAACACAACTCGACATCAGGATTGAGCAACTAATAATAAAAAGTGGAAAAACTAATTTCTTCATAACAGCAACATTTTATAGAGGTCAATGGATTTGGGATGAAGGTATAATTGCGAGATTCGCAATTATCTATTCATGCCATTCCATACGCTCACGAAGTGACTCCCAACTAAGTATACCTGTTGTATTGAAAACGTGAAGGTTAAAAACATCATTAGATGTGTATTTAGTCCAGTTTTCGGCAACTAATTTTAAGTTCTCAGCGGTTATAAGTGCAATATCGGTGTCTACCCCTGACTCAGCTTTTAACTTAACTGCATTCCGTTCTGCACTTTGATCAATATCAGCAGTTATGATAAGGAAGCAGTTTACTCGCTTACCTTTACCAGCTTCGTTTCTAATATATCGTCTAAATTGTCGGAGATGGCTATCAGGAAACTTATAAGCGTTACCATTCTTTTTACTCTTGTTATCCCATAACAGTAAAGAACTATCATTCTGGAAGTAGACTGCTCCATCTGCATGTTCACTGCCTTCAAAGTCAACGAGTTTATGGTTTAGCATTTCTTTGAATAGATATTTAGTCCCTTCTTCAAATGCTAAATCAATATAATCGGGGTCCTTTATGATGTTATTACCCAGTAAATTATCAAGATCTCTTTTAGCAAGCTGTTCCAGATACTCGTAATACTTTTGTCCAGTATTTTCTTCTTTGTACTCTTTGATAATCAGTTTAGAGTAATAATTGATGAGTCGATTAATCTTCTCATTTTTAGTACCACTTACATTTAGACTGGAAATTTTTGAACAAATATCACTGAGCTCATTGCTGGTTAAACATTCCAGAGTTTCACTGGGTTTTATCCCAGCATGAATAATTCTCTCGATTAGTTCATCCTTAGTACCATACAGATTTAGGTTACGTTCTTTTAATGCCTTTTTGAGTTGTTTCTTCTGGAGCTTGTTAAGTAAGAGTTGGTATTTGTCTTCAATTAATTCTACCCCCAGCGAAGCTTTAACTCCATTGACCATTTCTTCTGGAATGGTAAACACTTTTGTTGACCCATTTTCATATTGATTGCAATAAAATAGGATGCCACATTTTTGAAGGTCATCAATGATCTCGGTTATTTCAGATGAAGTATGAACGTTATTTTCTTTTGCTGGAAACAACCCAAGTTTGGCTTGAATGAGATACTGGTCCTTTTCACTTATTGATAGCTTCTTGCGTAATTTAGCAAGTAGCGCTAATTCTTCATTGCTTATGACCTCATCTTCCAAAGCTGTTTCAAGAATAGTCGAATATATGTCAATAGATTTTTGAGATAGATGTTTAAAGCTGTCTGAGTCTTTTGACAACTTGATAATATTTTTTTCCGCTTTGACTACATGCTGGATTATCTCATCTTTTGTGCTAAAAGAGTTCGGTTGTGATAGGACAGATCTTAAGATGAAGTTGTAAAGCAGTTTATTGGAGTAGGGGTCTTTATTAACATTGGAGAAGTAATCATTTAATCGGTCACTGATATTTTCAGTGTCAGAAAGAGTATCAATATTATTCTTGATGATTTCCCTGTACTCCTCTTCATTTTTCTTTGAGGGATAATCTTGAGTAAAGCTTTTTAAGATTCGCTCAAGATACATCAGGCTCATGTATTCAACTGCTTCCTCTATCTTCATATCTTAATGTTTAGCTTATTGATTAATTGTACCCTATTAGATCTTATTGAATATAACTCCCGATAACTTTACTTAACGATTGTACTAATTTTCAGTCGTTTTAAAAAATCAACTGATAAATCACTATCCACTTATTCTGCGAATAAAACTGCAATTTTTATTGATCAGGTGTTGAATAGGAGGGATTGCGCTCAGAGAATTTGGCTTTCAAGAAGCAGTTACAAATTGCTCAGGGCCTACAGTACACTAAGAGTTTTGAGTGCCTAAAACGCGAAATTTCAAGCGATAAACCCTCATAAATATTGACTTAATCTTGAAAGTAACTACTGTAAAAGCTGAATTGCGAGGCTCGCAAGATGAGACCTCACCGTTTAATGTGAAGGTTGCTGATCTTCTATTTGTGAATTTGAGGCCAGAAATTAGCTGCAAATGACTTACTTCGAAAGCAGGATAAAACCTTTAAGGGATTCATCCCTAAATCTAAGGGTAAGATGATGTCAGTGACTGGAATAAATCAAAAGCCCCTCTTTTCAGAGAGGCTCTTGGTAAATAGATTAGAATCTGCAGGTATCTGTTGGATTTTATCTAATGCAAGAGTAACTGGCAAGTTGCCTGCCCCTTACTGATAACCCGTGGTTAAAGGTAAACCTTGTCAACAGCAGCCTGAACTTATTGTCTCTGATCAAAGATGATACCGAAGGGCTGGGACGTCACCTCTCGGTCCGGACCCTCAGGGATATGGGCATACACCACGACCATAGTTTGATTTGACCCCAGATCTGAGTTATTTAAAGCCTCCGTTTCGATTTCTGAAGGCGACCACCGGGAGCCAGGAACCCATCCAGAGCCGGGTATCCAAGAGTCACCGGGCACCCACTCCGAACCAGGGAACCATTCGGATCCGGGAAACATATTTTCAGTGGAGACTTCTGCAGAAAGTTCATCAATGCTTGTTTGATAGGCGCTGGTGGAAGCGCGATTGACGACTTCTCCATTTTGTATTTGGAATACCGATAGCACCACGCCTCCGCTCCAATCGGAGCCGGGAATAGCCGAAACGTTCACGTTTTCATAAAAGTAGCCCCACGTGAAATCGCTGGGCGTTTCATTGATCATCGTGGATAATTCTGCAGATGGTACGGTTTGCAGCTCAATGGGTTCCGTATCGGTTGCATCGTTTTCGTCACATCCGAAAAGTGTGAAAAGAAATACCAGCACAATAGTTACGGTCGAGAGTTTATGCATAATAGTAAAGAGACTTTATTTGAATTAGCGTCTGCCTTAATGAGAATGTTAATTTATCGAACCCCTAAGAAAAGAGAGCTTATTAACTTTAATTGATTTGAGTTAGCCGAAATCTGTTATTTAATCAGGTAACATTATAAGTGAGAGGGAGGAAATCAAATATTTAAATAACCATTAGCGGAATCAGACATAACAATGCTAATATTAATTTTAAAAAAAGTCATTAATAATTAGCCACCTAACCTATGTTCATGCATATAAATAAGATTCATAATATACTATGTGTATCAAGAATATAACTGGGAGAATCTTCAGGGATACAAAAGTGGATTTTCAATATGAGCAATATTGAAAGTTAATATCCATTTGTACTTATTCTCATTTAAAGCAAAAGTGTTTCCATTGATCAAGGTGTTGGAAGGAGTGGTAAGCAATAAACCATTTCAAAAGCTTCAACTTAACCTCGAAAGGGAGCTACTGTAAAAGCTGAATTGCGAGGTTCGCAAGATAAGGCCTGCCCGCTTAATAAGCGAGTTATCCAACATACGAATTATTGATTGTTTTTATACCTGATAGCAACAGCTTCAAGCTCATTTACTGCCACGCCATAAGCCATATTTCCAATTGGCACTGCAACTGTCCCCTTATTTTTTTCGCCAATAATTATAATAGCATTTGCACCTATTTCTTTGGCCTTATTCTTTAAATCTATAATTGCATTGTCTCCAGTTTCAGTAGAAAGCAATCCCAACTCTATATAATCCTTTTCCGGTAGGTTGGTTTGAAAAATTTGGACTTCTTTCGTGGGTTCAAAAGTTTGATCAGTATATCTTAAGAAATCTACACTCGAGCATGAGGTGAAAATTGTCAAGAAGATGAGTAGGGAGAGTAACCTAATGGCATTGGGCATAAGATACAGGAGTCAACTTATTGGAATTGATTATAATAGAAAAGAGTAACTATAAGATTAGAGGTTGGCAAGGTTAGGCAGGGCTTGTCTGCGTTAATGTCTGGGTTAGGTGTTTTAGTTAATACCATTTAAGTGTTGAAATATATTTTCGACTTCAGAAGCACTAAATATGGGTTCAAAGTATTCTATGTAACCGTTTAAATCATTGAGGGATAATATTTTAACATACTTAAACTCTTCTTTTGGCATCTCATTGGTCATTGCAAGGATGTTTCGGACTGGGACTTTTTTATTTCCCCAATGATGGTCCGCAAGTCCCAAATTCGATTCGCTGTTCATTTTAACAAATAAAGCATACCCAGTTCTTTTTATCTGATCGACAGGTGACCTTAAATCAAGGTTTTGAATCGATTGAGAACTCCAGTTTTTTGTTTCAATCGCAAAAACTCCTGATCGACATATAAGCAAATGATCTATCTGAATGCTAAAAATTTTGTCATTTTCCTTTTTGTTATAGATTGGTGGATTAAATGTTAAAGAAAAATCATTAATTACATAAAATGAGTCTGGTAACTTCTTTAGTTCATTTACAACGGCGTTTTCCCCAATAGCCCCTGATATCAATGTGTATAGCTCCTCTATCGTTTCCCTTATATAAGCAAGTTCTTGTGTTGATTTCTTACAGCGTTTTGAAAGTATCTTTTCGAAATTATTCTCCAATGACGCCTTTCTGTAAGAAAACCACCTGAATTTTATGCCATAATATATTTTATACAATAGGTTTAATTCACTTTTTTTCTTTGCCAGCTTGATTGATTCTTCTAATGCTTGAATCTGATTGCTTAGTTTCTCCTTTTCATTCTTGGGAATATTTCTCTTTTCATGCTCGTAATTCTCAAGGAATGAATTGATATCGCTTACGGAGTTGAATCGCTGAATTCCTTTTTTTTCTAAAGAATCCTTTAGTTTTTTGAGGGTTTGTATCTTACCAACTACGACAGCCATAACTAACGGTAAAAATATCTGAACCTATTTTGAATCATCTTATTTAATTACTACCACCAACTTTAAACACCTAACGACCTTGCGTATAATGGGCGCACGAAATAATGTTGAGTTGATAAATAATGAACGGAGAGTTAAAAAGCCAAAAAGTGGCAAGTCCTAGCGAGGTGCGTCCCCATAATGCGCGGGTTAGCTGTACTGATCTGACCAGACTGCTAGTTCATTACCACTTGGTTCTGCAAAATGAAATCTATGCCCCCCAGGAAATGAAAAGATTGACTTTGTGATTTTACCACCAGCTTGTTGGATTTTAGTTTGTGTAGCTTCTAAATCATTACTGTATAATACAACTAAAGCGGAGCCATTCTCTGTGCCAGCATGTTTTGAAGATTTAAAAAAGCCACCTTCTAACCCGGAATTAGAAAAAGAAGTATATTCTGGTCCATAGTCTTCAAAAGACCATTCAAAGACCTCCTTAAAGAATTTCTTTGTAGCTAATAAATCACTAGAAGGAAACTCTACATAGGTTATTTTTTCGTGTTTACTCATATGATGAAATTTTTAATGACTGAACAGCTTGATAATGCAAATGTACTATTATTATTAAAATAGTAACTAATAAAATTTTAAGACGAAATCAGTACAGCTAATCTATGTTTATCCATATTACCTAAGATTCATAATATATTATGTGTATCACGAAAACAACTGGGAAAAGCTTCAGGGGTTCAAAAGTAGTTCCGTAGGTCAAGGTGTTGAAAGGAGGGGATAATGCTGGTAATATTTATCTTCATAGAAGCTAGTTCTAAATAGGTGTCGAAACTTATACACTAAGAGATTGAAGTGCCTAAACCACAAAATTTCAAACGCTCTAACTCCTCACAAGCATTGGCTTAACTTTACAATAATAGCTACTAATAAGTTAAATTGCGAGGCACGTCCGCTTAGTTTATGGGTTATACGCAACTTTAACTTGGTATTTACATATAATTTTCTGTTAAAAGTCCCGTTTACTCACACCTTGTGAATTACAACTCTAGGGTTTATATTCATATATAATCAGGAAAAAACTTATGGCTACTACACTTCTACATAACATAGGCCAGAAAAAACGCCCGCTTAACCGGTCCTTAACAATAGAATATTGGAAAAATAGGGCAAATAGGTTTTTATTGGGCTTCTTGGAGAATATGCTAGATAAACTAGCCGAAAAAGTCATATTCCAACTTGATGATACGGCTTCAACCTTGATGGAAGCATATGAAGAAGCAGATAATATTTCCGTCGAAGAAGCAGAAGATGCTTACCCAGATATTCAAGAAATTCGAAAAGTAATTACTAAGCAAAAAAAGAAATTTGCTGAAGTAGATTATGCAGATAGTAAAGAAGTAGAGAAGAAGTTTCATAAATTAGTACGACTTGCTAATCGTTTAGAAGCAAGAGTTCAAAAAAAGATGTACCAAGAAGAACAACCAGAACCTGCCCCTGATTATATCAAGGACAAAATGAGAGAGAACAGCAGAAAGATGGTAGAAAATGCCGCCATATGATAATCGGCAAATACTTGAAGTGGAATTTCCACTCGAGGGCGGTTCCAAAAAGCATCCTGCTGTAATTTTATCTGTCCCAAAAGTATATGAGACAGAAGAATATTATATTTGTGCAATGATTAGCAGTATTGATGCAAGAGATCAGTTTTCCTTCCCCTTAAATGATGAAGATGTAACTAATCCATTTGAGAAGAAATCACAAGTTAGAACTCATCTTATCGCACAAATCTTTGATGATGAAATCGTCAAAACAATGCCTATTAATTACATGACTAAGGAAACATTTAATAGGTTGGTTGACTATATCAACGAAAATGTTTTTGGTATACCCTTCTCTTATAGCTGATGAGAGTTTTGTATAATGACTTTGCGCATAAATAGTAGTTACTTTCAAGTAACGCGCTGCTATTTTAGAGTGCGATATTTCCTCTGAAGGTCTGTCTTAAATTTGGAAGTAGTCACTTCTGAAAGCATAGAATTGCGAGGCTCGCAATCCCCCCCCTCTGAATAAGAGAAATATTGATAGTAGCTTACCATTTCTAATTTATGGTACTACAGTAATTTAAGTTCAATACGAACAGTGTACGATTAGAATAAAAGAACACTTCTTTATCTGTTAGGTATCAATAGGTGTGAGAAGGAAAGGTTTTGCTGTACAGAGAGTCAAACTTTTTAGAGTTCTATGCTTTTCATAAAAAGCGTACTTCTATAGTAATTACATAAGAGTACGCATTTCTTGTAATGACTGTTAAGGATAATAAACACTTATTTGTAGTAACTAACTTCCTCACAACCAATGACTCAAACAAGATAGAATGTAAACTTCCAATGAACTTGGTTTCGAATAATATACATTTGAATATTTGGTTGGCTGTAACTCGAAAAGGTACATTTCATCTTCTTGGATCAAGGGATTTGAGGGAGGTTTGCGAGCGGGTAAATTCAACATAGCTAGAATGTCGTGATATCTCATCATGAATAGTTTGCTATAACTCCTGAACTTTGATCAAGTCGGGCTTCGATAGGCAAGCAATCGAGCGCCCTCCATCCTCACAACCACTGATTGAATAAACAGAACAGTTTGATTCAATTGACTGTGAATATGTACTTTTTGAATTGTTTTACTAATGAATCTTGTAAACAGTGATTTATATAGTAAAGTGAACTTTGGTATCCACAAAGTTCACCCTCCCTTATTACCCGTCTTCTTTTTGGAAGGGGGTTTATATAGTTCTTTACTGAGTGTTTTCACTTGGCAGTGCATAAGACCCAAGGCTCCCACTTAGAGTGGGTATTTGATAGGTATTTGATTTTCACTTATCAAACTTTGCTACTAAATATTAGTAACGCACCTCGTGAAACCTATAGGATAATATATCCTATTCACCAAGCATTATTAACATCTTAGGCTTTTTAAGGATTCTAACCTGCCCAAGAGCGGTTTCCGCTCAGCATTTTTGCACCGATACCGGAGAAAACAATGGATTATATGTGTGCTGTTATTTCAGCATCAAAACCCACTCAACCCGATGTCAATTCAACAGGGACCGTATTTGCACAGGTAAGGCGTGTTTGTTGATGTTAATAGGTGGCTAACTTGAACTTGGAAGCGGTTAACTCCTTAGGAGAGTCAAACCAATATGAATAGTATATTTTTAATATATGATAAGGTACTCTGCTCCTTCGTTCAGTTCAAAGATAAGCAGATGTTGAGTTAGACCCATCAAATCCTTCCGGGGGTTTAGAAGATGTTATTTATCCGTTGGGCTTCTATTAAGTTTCTAACGGATAGATAAATTGTGAGGCTAAAATAGCTCACGCATTAAAAACGGAACTATCACCGTGCTGAGCGCGAACCCGAACCCCAACGTACCCCTTACACCCATTGGTAGGGTAGTGGTAACAAGTATTTATCTATTGGAAGTAAGCTTTATAGTAGTTTCATTAATAGAATGCTAACGGATAACTATTGATAAGACTTGTTGAGTTTTTAGAAGAATTGCGAGGCTCGCAAGAAAAACCTGTTCGAACGCTTGGATTAATCAGCTAATAATCTCCCTCAACACCATTGACTTAGACAATAGATATAATAGGATACTTCAACAGGCAGGCCTCAGATAGCTCAGAATGGCAGTTTTGTCTTTCTTAATTGAACAATTTGTTAGCATTAGTTCTTGAAGTAATACAAAGATTGGTTAAGAGCTATTGAAGGGCATTTTTAGTGATGGGTTCGAGTCCCCACTTCTCTATATACTTTTAGGTCATAATTAATTTATGAATTACACCTCCGCTTATTTTCAACATTTTAACAATACTCTCATAATCATTGATTTAGGTTTTCAATAGGTAACTTGGAAGGTACTTGAAATTGGAGTTTTTAATCAATTTAATAATTTTTTTGAGTGAAATAATTCATCAATTATAAGTTAAAAATTAAAGAGATGAGAAAATTAGTATTCGGGATAGTCATATTATTGGTATTTACTGTAATTTCATGCAGTGATGGTAATGAGGATAGCACTCCGGCCAGCGATGATACTGAGTTGTATGACGTTTCAGTTACTCAATCACCATCAGAAGGAGGAACAGTTGCTCCTTCTGATACTACTATTGAAGAGGGAGACCAATTAACTTTGGAGGCAGAACCTGAGGGGGAATTTAATTTTACGCATTGGGATGGTGATATAGATAGTACCTCCGATAATCCGTTATCAATTACCGTTGATAAAGATTATTCAATTACTGCAAACTTTACAATTAAAAAATATACACTTGATGTAAACACTGAGGGAGAAGGTTCAGTAAAGGAAAAAGTTGTTCAACAAAAATCTACAGATTATGAATCTGGAACAGTGGTAGAACTTACAGCTGAGCCGGCAGAAACACATAATTTTGTCGAATGGAAAGAAGATATTACTGGAAATGATAATCCTGTTCAACTAACTGTAGATTCTCCTAAAGAGGTCACTGCTAAATTTAAATGGGGCTCACCTGTTGAAAAAGAAGATTGTCTTAGCCTAAACCCAGATAACATAGAGGTACAGGCTTCTGATGGCGGAAAGTACAAAATTGTCGATGGCAACAATCTTATTCGAACTTTCGATAATTTAGAAAACGCCAAAAAGGCCCGAGATATAATCCAATTTTATGGGTTTACAGAACAATGTTTTGTTGGCCGGCCAGATCCTCCTTTTAGTTATTGGCTTCGCTAAAATATTTGGCTTATTTGAGTACTCTTTTTTGAAGTCCCAATCTATTACTGATTTAGGTTGGGACTTTATTTTATCAACTTCCAGATAAACACTTGCTAACAGTAGGAATATAATTGCCTGCTTTTTAGTGTAAATCACCGTTTTATTAATTAGTGAATTGAATTACAAAGCAAATCATTTTAAATGTTGCTGTAGTCTCCACTTATACATCAAAGGGTTTTACTTTATCAATGAACGTACAATTTTTGAAATATCAGTACAGCAAGTTGGTTTGATCCGTGCACTAAGTGAGACGCGCCTTGCCACCTCCTTCAAACAATCTGATAATATATCTGGAAATTAGATATCAACAGGAGAGTGACCTTTTATTTGTAATGGTTACTTACCTCTTTTACATTTAACAATGTGTTAGCACTGGCTTACAAGTAGCGTTAAAAAGTGGCTTATTGGCTTTTAAGAACCATTTCGGACCGGGGTTCGATTCCCCGCACCTCCACAATAGATGATTAAAAGCCTAACCTGAAGAGGGTTGGGCTTTTATATTTTTACCCTTTCTTAGTTGAGGTATCTGTAGCTATGATTATAGAGCGTGAATTGTAACCTGAGACAGTAATATTCGTGTAAAAATGGGATCGAGTAAAGGATTTACAGCATTTTTCTTATTATAACGAAGATGTAAGCAGGGCTATGGTTTATATTTGAATTTTGGGATGGAACCAACTTTATGAACCAGAGTATCGATCGGAATCTTATAGAAAATCTAAGAGAGGGGAAGGAGCGTGCTTTTCGTAAAGTCTATGAAAAATATCATAGACCTGTTTATGGAATTGCTTTCAAATATCTGAAAAGTAAACCCCAGGCCGAAGATGCTGTTCATGATGTCTTTATCAAGCTTTGGGACTACCGCGAAAAACTTGACGAGGGGCAATCACTTAAAGGATTTTTGTTTACAACGGCAAAGAATCATGTGTTAAACATGATCAGGAATCGAAAAAGAGATGAAGAAAAGAATGAACGGTATTCTTATTTGAAGCCAGTATCCCAGAATAAAACGGTAGCTAAACTAACATTGAAAAATTATAAAAAGGTGTTTGAGTTTTTTTTAGAACAGTTGCCGGAAGGGAAAAGAGAGATTTTCGAACTTAAAATGCAGGAAGGGAAATCAAATAAAAAGATTGCTCAGAAGCTTGATATCTCTGTAAATACAGTAAAATCACAGTATTATAAGGCATCAAAATTTATCAAGAAGCAGCTTGGAGAGCATACCGAACTTTCTTTTGAGTAGCCTTTCTCAATTTTTTTAAAAAATCCATAATACTTTTGGCGCTGGCAGGTGTACTAAGTTATAGGAGAAAAGACAGAAGTATTAATTGAAGGATCTACATGGATAAAGAATTAGTCGAAAAATATCTCAGCGGTCAATGTACCGATGCTGAAGCAAAAAAAGTATTGGCATGGCTGAAGACGGATGAAGGGCAACAGTTTTTGGAGGAGGAAATTGACCAGGATATCAGAGTTGCTGAAGCATTTGAAGATGTTATCGAATACCCCGAGCCCCCTTCTAATGAGTTATATGCACGTATCCAATCTGATATAAATCAGCCTTTAGAACATAAGAATAAGCGTTCAGGGAATGCCATAAACAGATGGATAGGGATTGCTGCAGCTGTAATATTATCACTGTTTGTGGTATTGTTATTTTTTGAATTTGAACAGAAGCAACAGAAAATTGATCAACAATCCAAGACGAAGTATCCTAAAACAGTAGCGGCATCAGCCAACGCAGATACGACCGTTACGCTTGCCGACGGATCGACCGTACGCTTAAATGCTGATAGCGAACTGATTATTGAAAAAGGATTTGAGAAAGAGGTCCGAAGTGTTAAACTGGAAGGCAAAGCTTATTTTGAGGTAAAAGATAATTTTGCTCGTCCATTTGTCGTTCAGACAAACTATTCCTTTATCCGGGTTTTGGGGACAAAGTTTGAAGTTGAGGCTTACCCCGGTCAGCCAGAAGTAATTGTAAAAGTAGATGAAGGTAAAGTTCGTTTCTTCTCTAAGGATGAACGGTTGGAGCCACTTGATCTGGCAGAAAATGAATCGGGCACTTTGCGATTTAAAGCACCGAAAGATTCTGTCCAGGAAGAAGATGGGTCAGGAAAAGTGAACTTTGATAAACCGTTATTAGTACGGCATAGCAGTGTTAAGAAGAAGGATCCGAAAATTAAATTTGTTAACAACAGATTGTTTGTAGCTCTTAGATACCTTGAGCGCAATTATGATGTAGATATCGAACTTGAGGAGGATTCGCTTAGACATTATCGGTTTACCTTAACAGCTGACCATTCACTGTTGGGAGCATTAGAACGAATTGCAGATTCGCTCGACTTGTCAATCGAGTACATCAGAAAAGATGATAAACTGTATTTGCATCAAAATAAATAACAGTTACGCAATAGATTCGTATTAAATGAGTAAATATTGAAAATAAAAAGGGGACAAAGAATGGAGAATAAGCAACAAGCAGAAAAAACAAACGGGCAAGTTAAACAATCGTATTTAAATCGCATTTTAGTTAAAAACTCAGACAAAAATATCTTTGTCGATGTTTCAGAAATACGGTGGATTGAATGTCTGGTAACTACTTAAAGCTCCATTTACCTGAAAAGTCATATATGATTAGAAGTTCGTTAAAGAACCTAAAATCAAAGTTAAATCCACTGCAGTTTGTACGCATTCATCGATCATGGATGGTGAATATCAATGAAGTCAAAGAAATAGAACCGTGGTTTTCCGGAGATTCAAAAGTAACTTTAAGCGATGGAAAGACCCTTCGAATGAGCAGAAATTATAAGGACAATCTCGAAAAGTTTACCCTCAATTAAATTACGATCAGGCTGATTCCGGGATTGAAACGTGTGTTTGCGCTATTACCCACTGTCCGTCAACTTTTTGCAAAACGCCGATAAAGCGTGCCCCCTTCCAGTCTGTAATATTGCCATTTGATTTAATTTCTGCATCTAGTTTATGAAAGTACCAGGCCAGATCTCCGGATTCACCCACATTCACAATTAAGTCACGAATCTTTGCCTTATAATATTCGAGCCCTTCAAACTGTTCTTTCGTAGCATTGTTGAGCACCTTCCAGCCTTTCCAAATTTCCCCTTCACCAGTACCCACATGCACGGTCTTATCTGTTTTTGGGATGAGCTTTTGCATTGCTTCCAAATCTTGGCTATTCATTGCATCAAAGAATTGCTCTATTGTTGCTTTAACTTCTTCTTCAGGTCTCATAAATGTTGAATATATTTTCGGATTTGAATGAAGTTGTTATTTCCCAGTGTAACTCAATCTTTTATTTAAAAAATATTTTAAATTCTTGGGTATATGATATACATGTTGGGATGCATTTTTTACTTTTCAAATTCCTTTGTACTCTGTAGCAAATTATCAAAAAAGTTTGGCAAATGAATTACCGTATGCTGGAGCTTATTGCTCCGCCCGAAACTGCAAAAGAAGCGCGCACTTTTGTTGAAGATGAAGACATTTTGGGGTTATGGTCAGATAATTTGGAGGATGGCTGTTCAATATTACGGGTATTGGTGGATGCCAATCGCACAGAGGCGCTAACTGATGCGCTGACTGAAAAATTTTCGCACATTGAGGGCTTTCGAATCATGCTATTTGAGGTGCAGGCCACCTTGCCCCAACCGAATGAAAGGGAGGAAGAAGAGACGGATGAAGAACAGGAGGAATCGGAGGAAAAAAGCATTGGGCGGATAAGTCGTGAAGAGCTTTATTCTGATGTTGCCAGCGGGAGTGAACTCAATGTTGTGTTTATAGGATTGGTGTTGTTATCAACGCTTGTAGCTGGTGTAGGGCTTGTCCGTGATGATGTTGCCGTTATCATCGGGGCCATGGTTATTGCTCCACTTTTGGGTCCCAACGTGTCTATGGCATTGTCCGTAACACTTGGTGATCTGGATTTGGGATGGAAATCGTTGAAAACTAATGCCACAGGACTACTGGCGTCGGTTATATTGGCCTTTGTAATGGGATTGGTTATGCAGGTTGATCTGGAATCGCAGCAGCTTATCAATAAGACTAATGTAAGCTTGGGAGATATAACTATTGCACTGGCTGCGGGAAGTGCAGGCGTTTTGGCCTTTACTCGCGGCGTACCTGCAGCGATTGTAGGGGTGATGGTAGCTGTAGCATTGCTGCCGCCGCTGGTTAATGTGGGTTTGTTGCTTGGTTCGGGATATATGAATTTGGCAATAGGATCAGTGATTCTTACGACCACAAATCTTATTTGCATCAACCTGGCCGGAATACTCACTTTTTTAGTTCAGGGCATTCAGCCCCGCAGTTGGTGGGAAGCCAAAAAAGCAAAAAAAGCTACCCGAATTGCTATTGGAATTTGGGTGGCCCTGTTAGCAATTCTGGCTGTAATTATTTGGTATTGGAACTTGTCTGTTAATCCACTTTAAATAAATTGCCCAACTGCTGAGGGTTGATGTAAAAGCCACCAATAGATGAAATCACTGCGGCCAATCAGTTTCAGGATGGGCTTTTTAGGTTCCAGGCTGTAATTCTATTAGCTGGTTTGTTTTTCCGGCACAATCGAAATTTTATCCAGCGAAAGGCCCTTCATAATTGCGTCGTAGTTGGTAATGTCAGTCGGGATGATGACGTCATTTTTGTCGCTGGCAAGTTTTGAAAGTTGGCTGATATATTTTTCTGCAAGACGCATCTGCATAGCTTCTTTTCCCTTATTTTTAGAAAGGGCATCGGCAATTTCTTCGATTGATATAGCTGTTGCCTCGGCTATGGATTCAATTTCCTGGGCTACCCCTTCGGCCTCGTTGATTTGCCGCTGCATTTCGCCTTCCGATTTATTGATGATCTCCTTCTTTTCACCCTCCGCATCGTTAATCGTTGACTGCATAATCCCTTCTGATTTGGCGATGGTAGCTCTACGTTCACGCTCTGCCGTCATCTGTCGCTCCATTGCATTCTGGATGGTTTTAGGCGTATAGATATTTTTGATCTCATACCGGAGTACGCGAATTCCCCAAGCTTTTTCCATTTCACTCAGTACATGAACCACTTCTTTATTGATGATCGCCCGATCTTCGAAGGTGTCATCTAAATCCATGGTGCCGATAATAGAGCGGGTTGTGGTTTGCGCGAGTTGAACGGCTGCAAAACGGTAATCAGTAACGCCGTAGCTAGCATTGACCGGATCGATAACGGCTAGATAGATAACGCCATCAACTTCAACCTTTACATTATCTTTGGTAAAGCATTCCTGCGGTTCCACCTCGATGGTTTCTTCACGCAAATCCTGCTTGTATTTTACTTGATCGAAGAAGGGGACCAAAGCATGAAATCCGGGTCCGAGCGTTTTATAGTAATTGCCAAGCCGCTCAACAATGTAAGCACGCTGAGTGGGTACAAGTTGAATTGACTGGATGAATTTAAAAAGGACGTAAATACTTAAAAGTCCAAGTACACCTTGACTGATTAATTCTATCATTGTTGGCTCCCCGTTGCAGTGTTTGATGAAGTTGGTTGTGTGCCGTCGCTTACTTTGCTAACACCTTCAAAGAATGTCTTTAGATTTGCCGTTTCTGTTGGTAACACTGATACATTTGATCGCTCAATCACATTACCCAGCTGATCAATAAACTGTTCAATAAGTTTTGTTTTAACAGCCAGATCCCCTCCCGGTTTGGCAATGGCTTCAGATACGCGTTTGATACCTTTGGAAGTTGCTTTGGCAATAAGTTCGATCTCTTTGGCTTTTCCCTTGGCTTCGTTAATCCGTTTTTGCCGCTGAGCTTCAGAAAGCAGGATAGCCTCTTGTCGTTCTCCCTGCGATTCGTTGATTTTATAATCACGGGTTCCGGTAGATTTGGTAATTTCGGCCCGTTTATCGCGTTCGGCCTCCATCTGTTTTTCAAGGGTATGAATCAAATTATCCGAAGGGCGAATGTTTCGGATTTCATATCGCAGCACTTTGATGCCCCAGGGATCAGAAGCCTTGTCGATCTCACGGACGATATTTTCATTCATCTGCTCGCGTTCAGAAAAGGTGTCATCGAGCGTAATTTTCCCAATTTCGCTACGCATAGTTGTCTGGGCCAGGTTGATAGCGGCCAACTTGTAATTTCCGATACCGTAGCTGGCTTTATAGGCGTCCATCACTTTAACGTATACCAAGCCATCCACTTCTACCTCAATATTGTCTTTGGTGATACAGGTTTGGCTGGGCACGTCAATAACTTGCTCGCGCATTTCTTGACGGTAAGCGGGGCGATCTACAAAAGGAATTAAAAAGTGCAGGCCTGGCTTAAGAGTTTTAATATATTTTCCGAGTCGTTCCTGGATAACTTCTTCGCGCATCTCTACGATGATAAATACTTTTGTAAAGATAAAGACGCCCAGGGCAATAATGATAAGTAAGGTCGTCCACATAGTGTTAGGTTTTAAGTTAACTTGATAAAGTAGGAATGAAACTAATCTTCAATTTCGTCGAGCGGTTCAACAATCCAGGTGACGTTATCGCGGTATCGAATTTTGGCTTTGGTACCTGCAGGAATTTCACCTTCCAATGTTCGGGCTTGCCACGAGATCCCTTGAAAACGAATACGTCCGGAATTGTCATCTGGATTGATGGTCTCAACGACCTCTACTACCTGATCCATGGCTTCCACATCTTCATTGGCAAGTTTGTAACTACTTTCTCCACCCCAATACTTCATCAGTAGGGGGCGCATGGCAAGGATGAGTGCTACCGATGTAAAAAGCCAGGTGATAATAGAAGTGGCAGGATCTTCTAAAATGCCAAACCAGCGCAGTGCCCCAACAAAAAGTCCGCTTACGCCCAGAAAAAATGATACGCCTCCCGGGATGAGTGTTTCGATTATCATGAGTACAATCCCCCCGATAAAGAAGATCATAGTAAGTGTTTCTGCATCCATCCCAACCTGATTTAGTTTTATTTGTCATATTATAGCTAAAAAACAGATTGGTACAAACCTCTATTTAGGGGGACTTAGTCAAAAACGGACCCCAATATTAAACGACGGCTGGATACCAATATCATATACATCTACTGGAACACTTCGGAATTGGTTTTGGGGAGAACTTTGATCTATTATAAAAGAAAGGTCGCGGTACCAAGGATTTTCCCTATTCAGGAGATTATAAACGCTTAGTGAGAAGGTGAGCTCGGTTCCTCCAAAAGATTGATTGTATTCGGCAGAGATATCAGTGCGATAATAATTTCCAAGACGCTCCTCGTTCTGTGGGCCAAATGTGGCTAATTTATTGGGCGTTCCACTGGCATACATCCATGAGAGATATAATGAAAAGTTCGTAGTAGGGTTTACTTCTGCGGATGCTGTATAGCGGTAGGTCCGGTCCCAGTCAGCATAAAAAGGGTCACCATCATTAATCTCCGGATTGGATAACGTAATTTCAGAAATAGTTAATGTCTGATTAACTGTAAAATATTGAAACTGATTTCGCATCAGAAATTCGAGCCCTTTTCCAATGCCGTTATTTTGCACATACCAAGGATTGTTGTTGAAGGTATTGCTTAGTGAGAAGGTGTTGATCTCGTGAAGACGTATGTTATTAAATTTTTTGTGGTATGCCTCTGCCTGAAAATAGAGCTGATCGGATGGAGAATAATAGATTCCGGTTGAAAAATAGTCTACTGAGGTCGGAGGCTGCTTGTTGCTGGCTAAAATCCAAATATCGGATGTGACGGTGTTACTGAGTGAAATTTTGTTTAAGAATTGATGGTTTTTGCTATATCCTCCGGACAGTGATAGATCAGAATCAGGGAAAAGAGTGATTTTTACCCGTGGAGACCACTGTAAAAAATCACCGTTACTGTAGTAATGTAACCGCATACCACCAAAAATGTCCAGCATTTCAATGCCGCTGTAATCGACTTGAAGGTAGGTGTCAACTTGGTGTGATGACTGGGAAGAAAAATAGCCCGGACGTTCAAAAGAATCTTCAAAATATTCCCCCAGATAATAATGATACGAAACTCCTCCCGTTCCTGCCCAATGCTCCTTTGTTAGTTGGAGCTGCTGCTCAGCTTTAATTTCATTTAAGATACTTTGATTTTCAAATGGAAAAACAAAAGCCTGCAGTGCTCCTTGAGCTTGTGAAATATTAATATAGGTGAAATCCTCTTTTAAAAATGAAGTTTCATAAATACTGGTACCAAAAGTAGTATTTGAATAAATTTTATCGCCAAACCAATGCTGATATTTGATGCTTGCCGCTGCATTTTGCCAATCATTGGCGGTTGTTACAGGACGTTCTTCTACGTTCTCAGAACTACTTGTCGAAAAAGACCGATAAAGTCGGTTGGCTTGCTGCTGCGTGTCATCACCGCCCAAATAGCCACTAATGATTAATTGGTTTCCACTTTGCGTTTCGAAGTAAGTTTTAGCGTGCAGATCAAAAAAAGAAGCATCAGCTTGATTGGGAGTAACTAAGCGTGATTCAAAATCAATAAGATCATTATCCAATACGGCTCTGTTGCGGTCAATATTAAGCCCCCATTCAACAAGATCGGTGTTGTTAAACCAATCAATCGTGTTCATGTACGAGGTGCGTCCTGAAATGAGCCAGCTGCTTTTACCTTTTTGGATGGGACCCTCAAGCGAAATGCGAGCAGATGTATTACTGAGGCCTGCTGATCCTGAAAGTCGGTCCAGTGAACCCGTTTTAGTCAGTAATGAAAGTGTACCGCCGGGAGGCGCTTGAAATTGGGCGGGTGCTATGTCATAGAAAAAGCCGCTGCGTTTCAAAATATCGGCATTAAAGCTGTCTACGAGTCCAAAAAGATGGCTTTGATTATAAATGGTTATGTCATCAATCAACACTTGGAAGCCATCGGTGGTACTGCCACGGATATTTAAACCATCACTTAAGGCCGGTGCCAGTGAGACAGAAGGGAGGTTCTGCAAAGCTCGAAGTGCATTGGTTTCTCCCATCGGGCTAAAGGTGCCCATATTTACAAGACCTGTAACTTTATGATCGATATCATTATAAGAATTGGTGCCTGTAATAATAAGTTCATTCCCGTCAATGCGTGTGGGCTGAAGGCGAAACGTGAGTTCTCTGATTGCATTTTTCTCTGACAAGTTTAAGCGAATAGTATTAGAGCTGTATCCCACATACGAACCAGTTATTTCGATAGCTTGGCGATTAAATGTTCTACTGAATGAAAAGGCCCCGCTTTCATTAGCGCCGGTTCCTTTTGTGGTACCCTGCTGTTGCCAGCGGATAGTCGCAAAAGGGAGGCGTTCGCCGGTTTTGGCATCTACAACCTGCCCGCGTATGGTAATGGTTCGGTTTGTTGTTTCGGTTGTATTTTTCTGATAAATGATTACCTGCTTTCGGGTGCTGTCAACATCAAGTGATAGTTGATTCGGGGTTAAAGCAGTACGGAATTCCGAAAATAGATCTGTTTTTGAGGCGTTAAAGCTGAGTTTGATATCGGAGAGAAGGGCATCCCGATAGAGAAATCTGAAAGCTGTTTCCTGTTCTATATTGTTGATGATTTGAAGTACGGGTTTATTGTTATACTGATATTGAGCCCAGACGTGCTGAGTAGCTCCAAAAATCAATAACCCCGAAATAACGAAACTCTTGAATAAAAACTTATATGTGGCCATGCGTTAATTTGCTTCAAAAGTATAACTTTGATCGCCGGTTTTTGAGAATTCTCCATTTAACACAAGTTCAAGATCTTGTAAAGCCAATTCAAGATCATCCAGTGGTAATTGGCCGGAAATAGAGTCTTCAGCAATAGATTTAGGTAATGTGATGGTGATGTTGAACTCTTGCTCAATTTCAGCAGCAATATCCTTTAACGCTTTATTTTCGAAAACAAGTTCCCCATTAACCCAATCGAAATACTCTTTGTAATTACCTTTTTCGGATACGGTTACTATTTTGTTGCTGTTGATAGAAGCAGATTGACCCGGCGAAAGCTGAACAGGATTTTGTGCTTGAGTGGAGAGGACTTCTACTGATCCTTCATCTAAAAAAACCTGCATTTGTTCACCCCATGAACTCACCGAAAAACGGGTACCTAAGACCTTAACTTTTCCCAACGCTGTTGTTACTTGGAACGTGCGTTCTGGTTTGGAGGTGACATCAAATATGGCTTCCCCTTCAAGTCGGTACTGGTGTGATGTTGCGGATTCTTCAATCCCCAAAAGCGTAGAGTTTGGACGTAAGGTTACCGAACTTCCGTCGCTGAGTGTCACTGTTTTTATAGTTGACTGTGACTCGGCAATTATTTTCGGTTGACTGAGGTAATTCAGGTATACGAAGCTGAATATTGCCCCAATAATGAGTACGGCCGCTGCGGCCCATCGAATGGATTTTGCACTAAAAATAGAGGTGACCTTTGCGCTTTGTGACTGCGGTTGTGTTGCAGAAGCAACGCGATTCCAAACTTGTTGTTTATCATTAGAATCGATGGGGGTCGCACTTATTTTTTGCCTCTTATAAGTTAGCAGCTGGTTAATGAGTGGATCATCAATATCTGATAGCGACTTTTTATTTATCTGATGATTGCCCACTTCTCTGGCAAGTTGCAAGTCAGGATCGTTATGTGGTAGTTGGTCGGTCATCACAAATTTTTGTTTTCATTCTCCTCATCGTTGTCATCATCACCTTCTTGTTCCTCACGCTCAAACTCAACGGTTACTGCTGTGAGATCAATGTCCGGGTTATCAGTTTCATCCAAAGCACTTCCATCAGCTTGAACAAGCATGCCATTTTCCAGCGCATCAGCTACCTGTTGTAGCGTGTTATAGTCGCCTTCATCATCAATAGTAGTATTTTCGGTTATTTGTACCACTGCATTTTGAGCAAGGGTAAACGTTTGATTTTCAAGATCCACAGAAGAAACCCATTCTTCGAATTCAATTTCTCCTTCAGTGTCATCTTCATCATCTTCTCGTTCAAACTCAATCTCTTCGGCATAAAATTGGTTATCATTGACATATCCATCACCCTCAGTCCAGACAAAAATACCATCGTTAATAGCTTGTTGAACTGCTTCTAAAGAAGTATAGTCGTCATCATCAATTTCAGTGTTATCAGTAAGATATATATTTCGACCATTCACGAGTGTTATGTAGTTTCCACTTATATTAACCGATTGGACGCGACCTTCAAATTCTTCATCCTGATCTTTAACATCTCCGTTGGTAAGGTTTACCTGGAACCGTTTGAATAAGTTTTGAAATCGAAGCAGTGCTGTGCCGTCTCCACTCATTTCAACAGTACCGCGAAGCGTTTTGGAGGTGGAACTGCCATTGGCGCTTTTCCGGATGGTCATTTCCCAGCTTAACGTACCTGTTACCCCTCGGCTAAGATCAATGGGACCACTGGTGGGCTTCTCTATTTCAATACTTAAAAAATTGATTTCCAGCTTGTAGCTGCGTTCAAAGACCTTATTCTCGACCTGATTGTCAACTTCTATATTTCCATTACTGTTGTGAACACCATCAATAGAGAGCAAGGGCGTTGCATCAGAAACACCATCGATAAGAAAAGTGTCAGTACGTACAAAAAAAGAATTCTTACGTGCTGTCAGGATTTCTCCTTCACGATTAGCGTTATAGTTTATGGATTCAATACGTTCTGCCTCAGTATCAGGTGATTCAATTAATGTACCATTACCATCCCTGAAAATATAATTAAGCGTATCGATAACAGTTTTGCTAAAAAGGGGGCGATCAACTTGTCTGCGGAAGGAGATCGTATGAATACCTGTTTGTTGATCATAGGAATAATTATAATCTGTTTCTCCACCGCGTCCGCTGCGATCATTCTGCGTAGTTGGATTGCCTGTTTTATTTTGAGAGGAAGTAAAGTCGGTACTCGAAAAGTTTGTTAATGCATCTGTTAAGCTTAATAAAATGCCACTGTTGTCGCTGGAAAGGGATTCTCCTAAAATTTCCCCAGCCGCTTGTAAGTCCTGCTCAGTAATAGTTTCATTATTGGTGCTGCTTACATCATCAAGTGTGCAGCCTGTAGTCGTGACAATAAGGGCCAAAACCGCTGTTGATATTATAAATTTTTGGTAGAGATTCATCTTGAAGTAATATTTAGGATTATTAGTTTTTAAGGCTTTCATATATAATACACATCTGGTTGGGGGTTACCCCTAATAATCATGAAAAGTTTGAAGATACTTGCGCATATCCTTGAGTGCTAATCCCATATGGTTTTCAATTGTTTTAGGACTTACCTCTAATGCTTCGGCGGCTTCTTTGTAGGTAAAATCCTCAATAAAACATAGCTGAAATACCGTACCCCGTTTTTCGGGCATATCTTCAATGGCTTGATCTATTAATCGCTTTAAATCATTGGCCCGTGCAGAATCCTCGGGGGTGTGAGAAGTGTGTTGTTCCGGAACAGCCTCTTCGATATCAAACTTTTTGTTATCACGATGGAGATTAAGCATGCGTGTGTAAGCAATTTGGAAAATATATGCTCGCAAAGATTTTTGGGGATCAATTCTTTGGCGGTGCTCCCAGATATAAATAAATGCTTTTTGGATGAGATCTTTAGCAGCTTCCGGGGAAGTATTTTTGCTTACTAAAAAGCGAAAGAGGGAGTCGTAGTGAAGGTCGTAAAAATCTTTGAATGCATCATGATCGCCTTCTTTAATTTTCTGAGCTATTGCTGTTTCATCTACTTTTTTAGCAGGTGTAGTGGCTAAGGCAAATAATACAAGGTGTAGACTTACTGGATCAATCATGAGCTAAAAAGTAAAACCAAGAGTGAATTTTAAAGTACGAACTCTGTAGGTTTATTTTGGCAAAAAGTTATCTGTGGATAACAAGCTCATAAAAAAAGGGCAAACCTGTATAAGGCTTGCCCTCAAAATAATTAGAGCTGTATTATATTTGATAACGTCATTGACTAATCATCGTCATCATCACTGTCGTCATCGTCATCATCATCATCTTCCTCCACATCAAATGAGTTCTCAATATTCTCATCTATTTGCTCATGATTAGCAGGATCTGTGGGATCCAGATCATTGCCTGATGAATCTTTAAACCAACCGCTCGGATCTATGTTAATTGCAATAGAGGGAGAAGAGCTGTCATTAATTTCGAAAGGAGGGTTGAATTCTAACTCGATTTCAAAATCTTCCTCAGAGCGATACATGAAATCTTCACCATTGTAAACGCCTTTGATAACAATAGAATATCCATCATCATCGCTGGATTCATTAATGAAATCGGGATCGTTTACATTTGTGTCATCGTCGTGCTCGATTTCCATTTCAAACTCATCATACACACCTGCAGGTACATTAGCTGTTGAAAGTTCGATTTCACTTCCATCGAGTGGCAGATTTACCACAAAATCATCGACTTCAAAATCAAGAGAATCTTCATCCATCGTACTCTCCAATTCAAGCTCTTCGACCAAGAGTTTAACTTCCGTCAGGGAGTCTACTGATTGTATAGTGGGCGATGATGAGATTTGTTTAGCAGTAGCTGTTGACATTTGATTTAACTTCATTTTTACTGCTACCTGTTTTTCACCGCCTGAATTGGAATCAGAAACGCTACAACTTACGGCAAATAATAATGTTGGGATCAAAACAACTAGGGATAACCTGTTGACTAAATTCATAATAATACCTCTTTGTGTTTTTAATTGTGTTCAACTTCTGTTGTTTATACACATACCTGAAGGGGGTACCCCCAATCCTGTCTCAGAAAAAAATATTAAGAAATATTAATGGAACTAATGCCAATATTAGTGGTCCGATTTGTAACAACTGTGCAGCTCAATACTCTTTTAAGCCAACGGCATAGTTTTAAAAAAATATTTGTATAACAACGGCTTCTATGGAGACAAAAAAAGTATTAATCGTTGAGGATGAGATGATTATCGCCATGTTGATTGAACGAATGGTTACCAATATGGGGCATCAGGTTATAGATAAAGTTTCATCTGGTGAGGATGCTATAAATAAAGCATTAGAACACAGTCCCGATCTTATTTTGATGGATATCCGTCTAAAAGGAGAGATCGATGGTATTGAGGCTATGAGCAGGATCCAGGAAAAAATGTCCATTCCGGTGATTTATATTTCCGGAAATTCTGATTTGGCACATCAAAAGAAAATGAATAATACCAATTATATTGATTTTCTTTCCAAGCCTATTACCCAATCTGCTTTAAGCAAATCTTTTAGTGTCGCTTCTTGAGAAGGATAGGGGTATATGAAAGTATGGTTGAATCCAGTGATAACACCTCTGATCTGTCAGATGAGGGGTTTTAATTCGGTAATCACTTAGGATTTAGTGTCGAATTTCCGCTGGGTGAAAATCCAACTCTGAATATTGATTATCACTACTTGTTCTTAAATCCTGGAAGTAATTTAACAATAAGAAAAGTTGATAATAGCGCTTACATTTCGACATCCGGATTGATGCTTCATTTCTAATAATATCAACCAATTTTAAAACCACTTTTGCCCAACGGGCTTTTCGTATTCCAGGCATTGAATAAGTGCAAAATTCGCTTGTAATTTTGGCTGAACATTTACAAGTTCATAGCCGTTTAAATCAGATCTAAATAACGTTCTCAAATTACAGTTATGCCGGAGATTAAACTCCCAGAAGTAGAATTAAATATCTATACTCCCAAGGATCCTGTCGAAGTTCCCATTGTCGAAAATAGGATTTGTACGAAAGAAAGTAGCCCCAATTTTGTACGCCATGTGATTTTTGATATTTCGGGTACAGATTTGGAGGGACACGTTCGCGTTGGGCAGTCAATAGGCATCTTACCGCCCGGGAAAAATGAAAAGGGACGTGATTACAAATTACGACTATATTCAGTTGCTTCCCCCACAAAAGGTGAAGATGGTGAATCTTATTTGATATCGACAACAGTAAAGCGAACGATAGAAGAATTTGATAATAATGAGCTGTATTTGGGAGTATGTTCCAATTATCTGGCAGACCTGCAGCCCGGAGATAAGGTAAAAATGACCGGTCCCAGCGGACGACGTTTTTTACTGCCCGAAAATGCCACCGATTTCAATTACGTCTTTTTTGCTACAGGCACCGGTATTGCGCCCTATCGGGGAATGATTAAAGAACTGCTTGATAACGGTTTCGATAATGAGATCGTACTAATATTTGGCTGTGCATATCGTACAGACTTGCTTTATTCTGATTATTTTGAGCCGTTGGATGAGAAGCACGATAATTTTCACTACCTGCCTCATATTTCCCGTGAAGATCGACGTCCGGATGGCACCAAGAAATATGTGCAAACTTGCTTGTGGGATGAGGCCGAGCTACTTGACCCTCTTATGGAGCAGGAGAACACGCTAATGTATATTTGCGGGCTTAAAGGGATGGAGAGTGGTATTTATCGCACATTGGCTAAAAAAGGATTTAGCCAGTATTTGGATGTTCGGGAACCTGCATCCGGTAAAACACCCGAAGAATGGAACGAGAGGGATCTTAAAAGATACGTTAAGCCTTCTGCACGAACATTTGTAGAAGTCTATTAAGTTAAGATATAGTTTTGAATCCATTCTGCCATTAATACTGTAACACTAATCTGTAATATTTGTTACTCCTCCTGAAACGATGTACTTCATCACATCAGAAGAATTGAAATCAATGGGAGTGACGTTTTGGGAAGGCACCAGGAATAAGTTGCCCGAAAAGTTGTAAGAGTGGGGACAGTAAACGGCAACCATATCCTCGATACCAAGCTGGGTGAGATCTTTTTGAGTAACGAAACCAATCCGCTTGGCTTCCATACCGCCTAAATCAATAAGAACGGGTTTGTTGAATCGTTTTTTATCACCAACAAATGCTTCAGTAAGCTCTTTAAGCGAAGTGTAGATAATTTTTATCAGTGGAACTTTTTTTAAGAACCGTTCAAAGTAGGTAACGATGGGACGAGTAATAGCTCTCGAGAAGATGTACCCAATGGCCGAAATCCCAAAGAAAACAGTGATAATACCCAGTCCCGGAATGTCGATACTCAGCCATTCAAAAAGAAGATTATTGAAAAAGTCGTTGGACCATCTTACAGCCGAATAAATGATATAGATAGTGGCACCGATTGGAAAGACGAGTAACAATCCACGAAGAAAGTTATTAATAATGGGACGCATAGCGGCAAATATTTTGTTAATTAGAACAATGCATAGAACATAATCTATAATCGCAATTAATAGTGTGCAAAAGAACTGTTATTTCAACCATTTTTAAGATGAGTTCAACACTATTTTTTGCTATTTTCAACGGTCTGAATAATCTGCAATTAAGATAGATAAAACTGATGTCCCACAAGAGTTCTGCACAAATACGCCAGGAATTCCTGGATTTTTTTAAAGAAAAAGATCATTTGGTTGTACCCAGTGCACCGGTTGTCCCCCAGAATGATCCCACTTTGCTATTTACGAATGCCGGAATGAATCAGTTTAAGCCGATCTTTCTGGATGAGCACTCCGGTTATGAAAAGGAAGGGAAAACCTGGCAGCGAGTGGTTGACAGTCAGCGTTGCATTCGTGTGAGCGGCAAGCATAATGACCTTGAAGAAGTGGGACACGATACCTATCACCACACGCTTTTTGAAATGCTTGGCAACTGGTCTTTCGGAGATTATTTTAAGCGTGAAGCTATCCGCTGGGGGTGGGAGCTGCTTGTTGATGAATGGGGACTTGAGCCAGACCGATTATATGCTACCGTTTTTGAAGGGGATAAAGACGATGGATTGCCGGTAGATCAGGAGTCGATAGAGCTTTGGGAAGAGGAGACCTCTATCAATCCCGATCACATTCTTAAGTTTGATAAAAAGGACAATTTCTGGGAGATGGGTGAAACCGGTCCGTGTGGTCCGTGCTCCGAAGTTCATGTGGATATTCGTCCCGATGAAGAACGCAAAAACAAAGATGGGGCTGAATTGGTGAATATGGATGATCCGCGGGTCATGGAGATTTGGAACCTCGTATTTATTCAGTTTAATCGTCAGTCCGACGGCTCACTTAATAAGCTGCCTGCCCAGCATGTGGATACTGGGATGGGCTTTGAACGCATTTGTGCTATTCTTCAGGATAAAAAATCAAATTACGATACTGATCTTTTTGAGCCTCTCCTCAATAAAATTGGTGAGCTGGCCGATGTAACCTATGGCGATGACGAAGAGATTGATATTGCTATGCGTGTTATTGCCGATCACATTAGGGCGGTAAGTTTTTCTATTGCTGATGGGGCGTCGCCGGGGAATGACGGGCGTGGTTATGTGATTCGCAGAATTTTACGGCGCGCTATTCGATACGGCTGGGACAAGCTGGACCTGAAAAAACCGTTTTTCTACAAGCTGGTACCCACGCTGGCCAAACAGTTCAAGGATGTGTTTCCTGTTCTTGTTAATCAGCAGGATTACGTGCAGAATGTTATTCAGTCCGAAGAGAAAAGCTTTTTAAATACGCTGGGTCAGGGCATTGAACTATTTAGTGAGATGGCAGAGGGTAAGGATAAAATATCCGGAAGAGATGCTTTTAAACTGCATGATACATACGGATTTCCCATCGACTTGACACAGCTGATGGCGCGCGAGCGGGGTTTGGATGTTGATGTGAAAGGATTTAATGAGCGCATGAAAGAACAGAAAGAACGCGCTCGTGCAGCGGGTAATTTCAACGTTGATCAGTCCTCCCAAAATGAATGGATTACTGTTAGCGATAGCGACGACTTTGAGTATGTGGGATACGACTCGCTTTCAGCCTGGGGAAATATTAAGATGTTTCGTAAAGAGGACGACCGCGGAGCAATTATCCTTGATAAAACCCCCTTTTATGCCGAAAGTGGTGGCCAGGTTGCCGACACGGGCATCATCAGTAATGGGGATGAACACTTGCGGGTATTGGATGTGCAGCAATCGCCAGACGGCTACATTCATATTGTCGATAAATTGCCTGAAGATCCCGAAGGAGAATGGGAGGCGATGGTCAATGGTGACCGACGCAAGGAAATCAGAAAGCACCACTCCGCTACACACTTAGTGCATGCCGCACTAAAACAGGTGCTGGGTGACCACATTGCACAGAAGGGATCGTTAGTAGATGAACAACATCTGCGATTCGACTTCTCGCATTATGATCAGATTTCGAGTAGTGAGTTGAAGCAAATTGAGGGAATCGTCAACGATCGTATCCAGCAGAATATCTCTAAACAAGAAGAGCGCAATGTACCTATTGATGAAGCAAAAGAACGTGGTGCCACTATGCTGTTTGGTGAAAAATACGGTGATAAAGTACGCGTAATTTCTTTTGATCCGGATTATTCCATGGAGCTTTGCGGCGGAACCCATGTGGATGCTACCGGCGAAATTGGCTACTTCCGTTTTACCGGTGAATCTTCTTCAGCGGCCGGAATACGACGTATCGAGGCCAAGGTAGGTAGAAGCGTTGACGAGTATTTGCGTCAAGAAAATGAATTGGTGCAACAAATCCGATCAGAGATAGGCCAGAGCCAAGATTTGGTGCGTGATATTCATCAGCTTATTGAGGAACGTAAAGAGCTGGAGAAAGAGTTGGAGGAATTGCGCAAGCAGCAAAGCGCTTCCAAGCTGGATGGACTTATCCAAAATGCGCAGAAGCTAAACAGCGGTATTAAATTAGTGTTCGGAGAAGTGCCTCATGCCGATATGGATCTGTTGAAGCAGCTGGGGTACGAATCGCTCGATAAACAGAAAGAAGGAACGGTTACGGTGCTGGGTGCCAAAGATTCTGATGAAGGCAAAGTCTATGTGATGGCAGCTGTGACTGACGACCTCATTAAGGAAAAAAAGCTAAAGGCCGGTGCTTTAGTTGGTGAACTTGGACAAATGCTCGGTGGTGGCGGCGGCGGCCAGCCGAACCTTGCTACAGCGGGCGGTCGAAAACCGGAAAAGTTGAAAGAATTATTTGATCAGCTTCCGTCAATTATAAGCAAACATTTAGATTAACTGATTACCTGTAATCTTCCATAATTTTAGGTATATTTTCTGACTCTGATTCCAGTAAAATTTTCAATTGAAACGTTGTAACAGCTAATCTGCTGTTAAAGATATTATGGCTAAAAAAGAAAAAAACGCAGAAGAAGTTACTTTTACCCCAAAAGGAACCGGTATTCGTACCAACGGAGAGATTGTTCGTAGTACGGAATTGCCCGATCCCACTGAGAAGAAACATAGTGATCTCGACTTATCTGACGATGACGTTGTAGATATGTTTGAGCAGATGTATTTGCAACGCCGGTTTGAAGAGCGCGCAATGCAGATGTATCAAAAGGGAAAGTTCGGTGGATTTCTCCACCTTTACATGGGGCAGGAGGCCATTTCCACCGGAACAACTTATGCCTTGAATGACGACGACGATATTATTACGGCCTATCGGGATCACGGCTGGGGCTTGGTTCGCGGAGTATCACCTAAGGAAGGAATGGCTGAGCTTTATGGGAAAGAGACCGGCTGCTCGAAAGGCAAGGGCGGGTCGATGCACTTTGCCAATGTGGATGAACATTTCTGGGGCGGATACGGGATTGTAGGCGGACATATTCCCCTTGGCGGTGGAATTGCTTTTGCTAATAAATACAAGCAGAATAACCGTGTTACGGCCTGTTTCCTGGGGGATGGGGCTGTGCCGCAGGGCGCCCTGCACGAAACGTTGAATATGAGCCAAAATTGGGGATTACCTTGTATCTATGCCGTAGAAAATAATGGTTACGCGATGGGTACTGCCGTACACCGCCATTCGGTGGGTGAAATTGTGGATCGCGCGGATGGATTCAATATGAAGAAGATGGTGATCAACGGCATGGATGTGCTTACCGTTTATGAAAAGATGAAAGAGATCGCTGATGACGTTCGCGAAAATTCCGAACCTTGGTTTGTGGAAATTCGAACCTATCGTTACCGAGGACACTCCATGTCTGATCCGATGAAATATCGAACAAAAGAAGAGCTCGAGGAATATGAGAAGCTTGATCCGGTAGCGCGTATCAAAAATTACTTGTTGGATGAGGATATTATTGATGAAGATAAGGTAGAAGAAATTGAAGATAGTGTAGAGGATACAGTGATGGAAGCGATTGATTTTGCCGAGGAGAGTGATTTCCCTGAAAAAGAAGCACTTTACGATCACATGTTTGCTGAAGATGATTATCCCTTCCATACATAGAATATAGATTTAGAAAACTGCGAATTGACAATTTTAGAACTAACTACATAGAAATGGCTGAGTTACAATTCAGAGAAGCAATCCGGGCTGCAATTGATGAGGAAATGTCCCAGGATGAAGATATTTTTGTGATGGGCGAAGAAGTCGCAGAATACGACGGAGCCTATAAGGTAACCGAAGGTCTGCTTGATAAATACGGATCAAAGCGGATGATTGATACTCCTATTTCGGAGCTCGGTTTTGCCGGCATCGGAGTTGGGGCGGCTATGAATGGACTTCGTCCCATTGTGGAATTTATGACCTTTAACTTTGCCGTGCTGGCCGCTGATCAGATTATTAACCATGCTTCAAAGGCGCGGTATATGACCGGCGGACAGGTTGAGATTCCGATCGTATTTCGGGGGCCCAACGCATCTGCGGGCCAGTTGAGTGCAACGCACTCAGTTTCGTACGATGCTATGTATGCTCATTTTCCGGGTCTTAAAGTGATTTATACCTCAGAGCCGGCCGATGCCAAAGGATTGTTAAAATCTGCGATCAGGGATGATAATCCGGTATTATTTATGGAATCTGAGCAGATGTACGGGCTGAAAGGTGAAGTGCCCGAAGAGGATGACTTTACAATCCCAATTGGTAAAGCCAAGGTAAAACGTGAAGGAAGTGATGTAACGGTAGTAGCACACGGAAAAATGTATCATGTTGCTACGCAAGCAGCCGAAAAACTGGCCAAGGAAGATGTGGATGTGGAAATTGTTGATCCACGCACGGTTAAGCCGCTGGATATCGAAACGATTGTGAAATCGATCCGCAAAACCAACCGATGTGTAGTTGTGGATGAAGCTCATCCGTTTGGCGGGCTGGCGGCTGAAGTTGGATATTTAATTCAGCGCGAAGCTTTTGACTATTTAGATGCGCCTGTACAGCGTGTTACATTGCCGGATACGAATGCGCCCTTTGCCAAGAATCTTTTTGATGAGTGGTTGCCGAGTCCGGAGCAAGTGATAGATGCAGTTAACACCGTTACTTATCGCAAGTAATTTAAACCTATAAATTTAGATACTTACTATGGCAGTTAAGGTTGAAATGCCCAAGCTAAGCGATACGATGGAAGAAGGCGTTATCGCTGCGTGGAATGTTGAAGAAGGAGATACAGTAGAATCCGGCGATGTTATTGCCGAGGTGGAAACCGACAAGGCAACGATGGAGGTTGAGGTTTTTGATGCCGGAACTATTCTTAAAATTCTTGTTGAAGAAGGTAAGGCGGTGCCGCTCGGCGGATTGATTGCCGTTATTGGTGAGGAAGGTGAAGATATTAGTGATATTTTGGAAGAGGCTAAATCTGGGGGAGACTCTCAGGAATCTTCTGATAAAAAAGAGCAAGAAGCTGATAAAAAAGCAGATGAAGAAGAGGAAAGCTTTGATCCCGTATTTGGTGATCTCGATAAGAAAGGAAACGGGCAGCCTGATGACGGACGTATTAAAGCTTCACCGCTGGCACGGAATATGGCTGAAGAACAGGGCATCAATCTTGCAAATGTAGAAGGCAGCGGTCCGCACGGAAGAATTATTAAACGAGACATAGAAAGTTACGAACCTTCGAAAGCACCTGCTGCAGCACCGGCAGCTACGGTATCACGTGAGGACAAAGAGCACCGCGTATCACAGATGCGCAAGACCATTGCTCGTCGATTGTCTGAAAGTAAGTTCAGCAGTCCGCATTATTATGAGACCATCGATATTGATATGAGCGCGGTCTGGGATGCCAGAAAGCAACTCAATGAAATTAGTGATACTAAAATCAGCTTTAATGACATTGTGGTAAAAGCATGTGCAACAGCACTGCGTCAGCATCCTGATATCAACAGTTCTTGGCAGGGAGACAAAATTATTGAACATGGCAATGTAAATGTTGCCGTGGCTGTGGGTATTGAGGAAGGACTCGTTACTCCGGTTATTGATAATACTGATCAAAAAGGGTTGCAGCAGATTGCGGCTGAAAGTAAAGAGCTGATTGAAAAAGCTCAGAATCGTGACTTACAGCCCGAAGAGATGGAAGGCAGTACCTTTACCGTTAGTAACCTTGGTATGTTCGGTATCGAAGAGTTTACGGCTATCATCAATCCGCCCAACGCCTGTATTCTTGCGGTGGGAGCTATTCGCGAAGAACCCGTTGTAGAAGATGGGGAAGTGGTTCCAGGAAAGCGGATGAAAGTTACAATGTCCAGCGATCATCGTATTGTGGATGGAGTATCAGCTGCTAAGTTCTTAAATACACTGAAACGTATGCTTGAGAACCCACTGGGTATGGTGCTGTAGTACATACCTGTTTTTGATTATAAATTTATGTCAAAGCCCTGAATCGAAAGGTTCAGGGCTTTTTTTTATTGCTCTAATCTTTTGAGAGATGTAAGCCCCCTACTAAGTTTATAATGGTGGAATATCAAAAGATCTGCCTCCATCTTTATTAAATATTGTGGCTCACATACCCACTCATTTTTCTTTTGATAAGATTTTCTCTCCTGAAAAATCAAGTTTTAAATTCTAATCATTGTAAAACGCCCTTCTAATACCCCAGTGCCCATATTTAAATATTAATAACCTCTAATTAACATTAGAAATTTTTAATATTAATAAATTCTAATATATTACTCCCAGAGAGAAAATACTTGGAGACAATTATGTTAAAACAAATTTTTGTATCAACAATTCTAATAGTCGGGCTAATTGTCAGTTCTGCTGAAGCACAACAATCAGCACGGGCATCGATGAAGGTAAGTGTTGAAGTGGTAGAGGGAGCTAGTATTGCAATGAGTCAAACGGATGAGGTTAACTTGTCTAAAAGCGGTAACTCCATTCTTGGGGCAATGCGTTTGCAGGGTAGTGATAATACATTGGTAAAGGTGTCAGATAAGCTTCAACTCTTTAATTCGAATGGAAACCAATTAGATCTCGATATTACAGCTATAAATGATATAGAGACTAATGCTGATAATATTCGTTTTCAGGGATTAAAGTCACAAAATAATCCCGAAAGAGGTTCTTACAGCGGAGAGCTGAAAGCGACTGTAGAATATCTTTAGAAAGAAGAATTTAGTAAGTAAGCCTAGCTAATACCCAGCCTTCTATTTTTCAATAAGCACGGTGATCGGATGCTCTATTGCGGGGATATCAGCAAGCTTTTGTTGCAATTCCTTGGTCCGTGTCCATGATGTAAGTCCTTCAAAAACAATGGTACCATCAGAAGTTTTATTGAATTCTGCTCCTGATTCAGGATCAATCAAGGATTTTAATAATTCTTCGTCAATTTCATTTGACAGTTTTTCTATGCGGATTTGAAAACTAAACTTCATGGCCCGCTCTTCTTTCTCACCAAGATATAGCGAATAGCTTTGAATGTTTTCCAATGAGGTCTCTTTATAAGAAGGGTTAGCTTGTATAGCCGTTAACTCTGATTCTATCTCTTTCTTGGAATAATATCGCTCATCTACATATACCAAATACTGATCTTTGGCCTCACTAAAACTGATGGAAGTTAAGATGTCCAAGTCATTTTTGGATTGTTCAGCGAAGCGGTTAGCAGCATCTTTTGCCTTAAATTCTCCAAGCTTGATAAAGTCTGTTTGAGGGGCGTCAGGTTTAATATCTTTGCTATCAAGGATAACCAATGCAGCTCTTTCAAATATATTGCTGCGATATGATAAAATATTTTTGATGGCTTGATTCCGATTTGGCAGGGGGAGGCTGCGAATAGCGTATAAGTCGGTGTTTGTATTAAGGATTACACTAAAAGATGCATTAAGTCTATTTGATGCTTCCATAGCAACATCTTTAGCTTTGGATAAGGTCTTGAAGCTGGCAATCTGGATTTTGTAGTAGAGTTCCTGATCGGATATATAAGTAGTATCAGCTGCTGGTTTAGGAGATACGCTATCTGCTGCAATGGGCTCAAGTGTAGACTTAGGTGTCAGTGTAAAGTTCAATCCTTCTACAAAATCTCCCTCGGCAAGGGCTTTAACCTCAACCTGCATGGTATCGGGTTGCGAATTAACATCAAGAAATTCCAGCTGTTTGTCATCTATATATAAATCATAGTTTCCCGGTGGAATTTCATAGGCATAAAAGGTACCGTCACTAAAGGTGCGCATTTCTTTTGTATAGGTCGTATCCTCTTTAGAATCCAAATAAACGCGAAGGCCGGATTGTGGATTCTCATTTCCCTTGTTCACTTTTACAACATTGCCGGATATTACGCCGGAAGTATAGAACGGAATATCTATCGGTTTATACTGGTTGGGATCTGTAACAATAGAAAATTCTTCTATCTCGGGGACCAACATTGGATTCTTTATAGCTGATTGATTGATCTCCATATTAATTCTGTGGTAGGACTGAAGCTGGCTGAAACGAAGGATACCCTCCGAAGATGTCGACATGACACCCGCTCGTCCAATACGAACTGCTTCTTCGTTTATTACGTCATCTCCCTCATCATAAGTGCCGGAGTCGTTTGCATCCACATAAAGACGAACAGATGTTGCAGAACGTCCTACCTGCTGCCTGTTCGAAACGGTTAAATCGTTATTATAGTCATCATATCCGATCGAACCTCTTATATTCTGAGAGAAGGAATATTGATTTCTCACGCTCCTGGCATTTGATGTACTGCGAAATGCATTGAAATCGATGGTCAGACCCACGTTTAGGAAATTCAAATCATTTAAAAAATTTCTGGAGTAAGAGGCCTGAATTCTTCCGTGCTCAAATATACTTTTGGAGGCTTGTATTTCGGCCTCTCGAAATGCACCAATCCCCGGACTATAATCGATACTACCACTAACAAAAGTATTTTGTAGATACCGAGGGATGTTGGGAGTTCTGGAAATGAGGTATGTAGCAGATGCGCTCAAATCTGAGCTGTTGCTTGGATTGAACGAAAAATCTCCGAACTGACGATCCCGGTAGCTAAACCTCACATTTAGGCGATTGATTCGAGAGTTCAGGTCGATGGAATAGCTCATATTATCCTGCGGGGAATTTTGAGCATAATTTCCCTGAAATCGAAAATTTAACGGGATCTCTCCAATTGATAATGGGAAAAATGCATTGGCTGAAAATTCCTGTTCGTTGCCGACCGGATTATAAATCCGGTTGTCGGTATAATTAGTGTAGTTTAATCCCCAGCTGGCAGATGAGGGATAAATAACATTCCCGGATATTCGGTAGAAAGCATTGGGTGCGATATCGAGATTTAACAGGTAATCATCGAATACGCGTGCAGAAGTTGAACTGAAGAAAACAGGAGACTGATTGGAATACTCATTGTAATATTCTACACCAACTTGCTGGGTCAGCCAGTTGGAAATTCCATAAGCTACATCGCCTTGCGTCATATAACTTTCGGTTGTGGTACCGAAAAAAGCATTATCAAGTTGCCCGGCATTAAAGTGATAGTTGAATTCTCCTTCCGGCAGAAAGTTGAAGGGTATCTGTATTCGCTCTTCTCGTTCCTGGATGCGACCGTCCGGACCATAGATTCGCAACCGCAATCGCGAAGTGCCATAGGTGAGTGGTACTAGAAAACGATACTGTTCGTCTTCCGTTATTCTGGTAAAGTCATAGAGTGAATTATTGTAGTATAGCTCAACTTCTGAGCCAATAGGGGCCGTTCCCTCCACTTCATATGAATCGTACATATAGCGGGGCTCAATAGGTTCGTTCGTTAATCGTATCCCTGTAAAATTTCGACTGGTTAAACCATCAGAACGTGTTTGTCCGACGTATATTTGGCTCAGATAGTCGTTATTCCGCATAACGTATCGCCAGCGAAGATTACGGGTAGTAAAGTTTGATGAGCCGCCAGAATAGTTGCCAAAGGCAGAGCCCTCGAGATCTCCTCCGGCTATTTCCGCTCCCAGATCAAAATTATAGCTATAGGAATTTTGGTTTTCGTTTATGATTGAGGTGAGTGAATAGTCGAAAAAACCGCCTCCGAATAAGGTTCGATCTCGTTCATAGATAAGTGGATGAAAATTTTGTTCAATGCTGGCTTTTTCTTGACGCTCTCTACGCCGTTGCCGCTCATACTCTTCAACGATGGGCAAGGTGTTCGGGGTTTCGAGCTGCAACAGGAGATTATTAAGGTCAACAGTGAAGTTTAGGTCAAACACTTCTGAGAGCACATCGAGGCTCACGTAGAAATCGAGCTCCTTAACCAGCATTTTGGAAGCATCATAAGGGAAGGTTCCCTTATTTTCCAGCGCTATTTCATAGTTACTAAAGTCGAAGCGGAAATTATTATCGGGATCAAGATAAAAACCCTGGATAGATAAACTGCCATTGTCTACCTTGTGAGAGATTTTTAGGCTGCTGAATATTTCTGAAACCGGAAGATAATAGGTACCATCCTCATAATAGGCGGTTATAACCTTTTCAAAGAAATTACGGTAGGTGAAAGAAAGGAATATCTCCTGTTGATTTGACTGCTGCTGGTCCGCCTGCTCGTCTTGAAAATTGGAGGCCGGTGCAGTCTTGCTATCATTATCAAAAGAAAGGGCAGGCGTACTTAAAGCGAATAAAAGAAGAGTTAGAATTAAAAAACGTCCTTCTTTACTCACTTTTTGGTGAAGTTTATGGATTGAGATACGGGCTCCATCTGAACGATGTTTTCCGAAGGTACATCGGGACGCTGCGTTTCAAATGTAATTTCGGCGGAATATTCTCCATTTTCGAACTCATCCTGCGCTACCTCAAATACTTGTCGGTACTTAAAATAGATAGAAGTAGAAGTGCGTTTTTCAACCACGGTATTTCCGTTGCTATCGGAAATAGTTAAAATGATAGACCCGAGAAAAGGAGAGTTACCAGATCTGTTGACATCAGCGATAAATTCGAAGTTATCTTCAGAGTTGTGATGGGTAAACTCTTGGATCTCTATCCCGGTGTTGGTATCGCCGTGTTTGTAGAATAAGGTCGTTACCTGTTCAAATTTATAGGTGATTTGGGCCGTTATCCCATCGTCGGTTTCCTCACCTACAGCAGGATTTTGAGCACTTGAGGTTGTTTTAATACGTGTCCAGTAGGTGCCATCCGAAAAGTCCTTGGGTCTTACGGTCATCCGAACGGTTTGCCGCTGGCCGGGTTGCAGAACAAAATTTTGTGGAAAGCCCTTGACCAAATTATCAATACCATATTGCTGGGCCCGGCTGCTGTCGTCATACACCATTTCTACATTCCCCTCAGTGTTGGTTGTAGGGTAGCCGAAGGGAAATTCAATGGAGACCTCCTGGGCCTGATCTGATCCGTTAAGCACCAAAAAGCTCCCAAAGCGTTCTTGCTGGTCGATGAAAACCATGGTGGGAGCAATAGTAATTTGCGCCTTGGCGCCTGTAAGCAACACCCCAAAAATAAGCAGAAATATTAAGGACAGTTTTTTCATCTCGGGTAGACTGGTTTTAATTGCCGTTGAGGGAACCTAAGAAATTTGTGTAAAAAAGCATAGGAAACTGCTGCTAGAACTATTCTGGCCTGCCTATAAATAAAAAAGCCAAGACGGATTAGGTCTTGGCTTTTTGAATGATATACTGAACCCTAGTTATAAGAAGCTGTGAGGATAATTTCCTCTGAGTAATTACCGGCAGTTTGATTAGTTGCAGCATCAATACTACCACCTATGAATACATGGATGGTATTATCTGAGTCCGCTGAGAGAGCAGTAGTAGTAGTTCCTGTGGTAGGATTAAATGTATTACTTTGACTAGTCGATTCATTGTCCCAAGCAGCACTGCTGTTATCAAAGTTGATAGCAATGTCAGCACCAGGACCCACTAGGTTTCCACCATTTGCAAAAGAAAAACTTAGGTCAAGCTGACCGCCATTACCTGTTACTTGGAATGTTCCAGCAGTAGCATCACCAACCGCTACAGTACTGTTAGCTCCAGCCGCCAGAGTTCCAAAGTCTAAGTTACTTCCTTCGGTAATAGATACATTTGATTCAACAGTTGCGGTAGCATCAATTTGTGCATTAGCAATTGTTGTCATTCCTGCGGTGATAAGTAGTGCGAGAGTAAGTTGGAATAATCGTTTCATAATTTGAGCCGTTTGTTATTGTTTGTAGATAAATTAATTTCTTTTCTTTCTTCACTCCCAAGATAAAAATGATCTCTTGGGTCTCCTAGTTAGAGCCTTTTAATTAAAGGATTCTAAACTTTATTGTAGCACCATCAACTGGTACCATTCTTCATGGAGCAAAACAATAAGTATTCTAGAAGACGTTTCATATTGGCCGAAGATTAATAAATTGTAATGGTCTATTGGTAGACGACGTTTAAAACCAATGTGCCGGAGTAGGAGCCGGGAGCAATATCGCCGACGTCAATATTACCAAAGATATACACGTAGCCGGTATCCCAAACCTGTTCATTATCACCGCTGAGGTTTATATGGAGCTCTTTATTGGCAAAAGGTGAATAATCCTGGTAATTGGTTGCGTCGGGGGCATAGGCTGCATCCAGATTAAGTGGGATAGTATTTGTAGTATCTTGGTCACCAGACGGTGATAAGCGGTCGGGTTTATGTAGGGTAAGAATCGCACTTTGCGCAGCCAGTGCTCTTATTTTGAAGATCCCCATTTGTGGGTTGCCCAATCTTATCTGATGGGTACCGCTGTTGGTGACCACCGTCCCAAAATTTAGATCCTGAAGCACCTCTACGCCTAACTCAGGCTGTACATCCATGTTAAAACGAACGGTTTGGGCTTGGCTGGAGTGGGCAAGTGGAAGAGCTAAAAGTGCAACACAAAATAAAATTTTAATCCGCTTTCTAATCATACTCAACATTAATATTTATGGTTCCGGTATAAGTTCCGGCTCTGTTATTTCCAACTTCTATATCTCCATAAATGTACAAGTATGCTTTTGCAGTCGGTTGACCACCGCCATTATTTCCTCCACCGGCCCAAGGGGGAGGACCGCCACCTCTGTCATCATATATTGGAAATGATGCTGAACCATTGGTAATGGAATTATCTTGTGCTTGGGTTTTGTCTTCTTCTCCTTCATTTGCATAGGAGGCTTTCAAGGTGTAGGGAATTATATTTGAAGCATCAAGAATCAGGTTTTGGCTTGTTATTGAGACATAGATATCCCGGTCCTTATTGCCCTTAATGCTGATAACCTCTGTTCTGGAGTCCATCAGGTTTATGGTATATTGTTGATCTTGTAGAACTGTACCGTAATCCAGATTTCCATCAGTCAAGACAGTGACGGTCAATTCGGGAGGCGCCTCTATATTGAGTGCAAACGTCTGACCGTATACCATAGTCACCGGCAGAAACAGCAGCGTTATAAAAGTAAAAATTTTTTTCATAGAGAGTGCCTAACAGGATTAAATATATTCAACCTCAATGGTGAAGTTACCGTTGTAATTCCCCGGCTTTGCATTTTCAACGTTTATCTGCCCGCCAATCCAAAAATAATACTCTCCGTTGCCATTGAGTGTCAGGTCGCGATTATCGGTTTGCAGAATTTCGGCCGAGCTCTGATCATCTTCATCATTGCCCGCAATTTCATAGGTAAAGGTTAGTGTATTGGAACCGCTGGCGTGTCTTAATGTGCGCTCACGGACAAAGCTAACCCGAATTTGGGAATCAGCGTTACCCAAGGCAATCATTTTGCCTGTGTTGGCATCAGAAAGCGGATCAATGGAAATAAGTTGCTGGCTGGGCTGTACGGGACTAAAATCCATATCCCGGACCGTAATCATTTCTATGGATTCGACGACCTGGGCAGAAGCGCTAATGCTAATTCTGCTGGACGCTTCGTCCTGATCTTGTGCCGTCGCGGTAAGGGTAGTAAAACCTATTACTGCTAATATAAGCAGCAATACTGTAGTTGATTTTTGCATCAAATGTCTTAGTTAACTGATTGCCGTTTGTTCGCACTATGTAAACGAAGTGTTCTATAAAATGTTGACCAAGAACTTAACTATTTTTTGAAGTCAGCATAAAATAAAAAATGCAGAGGAAAGGTTCCCTCTGCATTAGCAAATCTTAAAGTAGATAAGTGAATCTTAAGCACTTTTTTAGTGGACAGACATCAGTTATAAATACTAATAGGCTTGTAAGTTTTATCCAATGCATTTCGTGCAGCTAAATCAGCATATTGATGCATTCGACAGTCATATTGAATACCAAAATTACCATTGATACTGAGATCAACATTTTTGTTGCTGCTGGTAGTGCCAACCAATACCGAGCCGTTGAGATTAGCGGTACCATTCCCAAGAACGACATCTTCGTCTTCAAATATAGTTAAACCGTTAAAATCAAAATTCCCGTTAATTCGACCACCATCCCTAATTATTAGAATGCCGTAGCCAGTAACATTTCCGTTGAGTCTTGTTTGATCATCTATAACAAACACCCCGGGATTGGCAGGTCCGGAACGGTTTAAGTCCGTTTTGTCGGTTACCTTTGTTCCTCTATTAATAAGTCGGGCAACCGTTTCTTGGTAATCAGTGTAGTCCAGATCGCTGTCAACTTCGATGGACGGTGAACCGGAAATCCCCTTTTTGTTACCACCGCCTCCTTTTCCTTTCTCGCCATCTTTTCCGGTTTCATCTTCGATCTGATCTTTTTGATCATCCCGGATGACTTCAACTCCCGGTTTGTCGGGACAACCGCTTACTGCTGAAGCATTACCGCTAATAGAGAAGGAGCCTCCCATTTTACTGACTGTAAAATTGTCTGTGATAAGAGACAGCGCACTTTCAAAAGCAGGAATAACGCCTACATTATCTTGAATGAGATGGCTCGCTATGATCGTGTGGTTTTCGGGTGCTCCTGCTATTTTTCCTGTAGAGGTAATCCGGAGAGTATCTGAAATTTCCTGAACCGAATAATCGACTGATCCATAGTCAAATTGCTTGCTTGTTTTTCCTGTCCAGGTGCCATTTTTATCATATTTGGTTATCGCAAACTGTATGCCGGTATGGGCTAAGTTTTTAACAATGGCTCTGTTGGCCGTTTCTACAGAAAGTTTAGTCATACTTTCCTTTTGGTTGGACATACCCATGAAAACATATCCGAGGGCAACCATTAATCCTGCGATAATAATAAGCATTGCTCGACCCATAATGTCATAATTTTCTTAATATTTTTAGTCTCTCTTGATGTATTTTGATTCTGCTCCAAATAACTTGCAGAAAAGTGAATTTATCGTAAAAGTGTTTATAAGCTAAAAAATATCAATAAACGTCATTATTCATACATACTGATTGGAGTGTAAAGAGTGGTGTTTAGAACTTTATTTGCCGCGACGTCTGTATATTTTTCTTGGGCCTGACAATCATAATTTGCTTGCATATTACCATTCCCCATGATGTCTAAATTTGCCCCATAGTCTGACATCGCCATAATTGATCCATTAATTGTTGCGTTACCTGCAGCTTTAAATTGCGTTTCATTTTCGAAAATAACTAAACCGTTAAATTCAAATTGACCAGCCATCATAACGTCTGAGTCTATTTCTAACTGCGCATTATTTCGCACAATTAAAATTCCATAACCCGTAGTGTTACCACTTATTGTTAATTTACTGTCGATAGAGTAAACCCCTGGATTGTCACTGGTACTGTTATCAAAATCATTTTTATGACTAATAGTTTTAGAATGGGGAATTAGCCTGTCGATTAAGTTTCTTATATCTTGATGGGCTATTTTAGAATTATGAGCTACAGCGGGATCCCCTTCTATTCTACTGTCATCATCGTGATCATCAACTTGACTAGGATCATTAACTGTTAATCCCGGTTTATCTTCGCAAGTTCCGCTATTGTCGTTTCCATTGTAGTGAGTTTGCGGATTTGAATTCGAAAAAGTTATGCTTCCACTTACACTACTTAAAGCGCCTTGAAATTTAGGTACAACTTGTTGGTTCTTACTTATATCATAGGTAGCAGTAATAGTGTGGTCATTGCTGGCTCCGTTCAGGTTTGCAGTAGAGGTTATTTCTAAAATTTCATTTGAAACATCATGATTGATTGAAACCTCAACGGTTCCCTTCTCAAGATTAAATTTCCCACCACTCCAGCTATTGTCTTCATCAAACTCTTCCAGGGCAAATTGGATGCCGGTATGCGACAGATTCTGTGCCAATGCCTTGTTGGCCTTACTCACAGATTGACTTGTTAACGCCTGACGCTGGTTCGACATTCCCATAAAGGTGTAACCTAGGGCTACTAACATCCCTGTTACGATAATTAACATTGCTCGTCCCATAATAAAACCTCTATAGTCTTAGATTTATTGGTGTAAATTGTTTTTGCCAAGTTACTTCGATGTATTTTGGATCAGAAGAGCCCAAGCCCCCTACTTTTTCCTTGCTTTGTAGAGTATATGAAATATCTATAAATCTGATTTTATCCCGTTCACTTTGTGCTCCACTAAGTAGTTCAGAAAGCAAACTTATATCTATCTTATTTTTATCACTGTCAAAATATTCAATCTCAAAATTGGATACGTTTTTAAACGTTGTTTCCGTACCTCCAACATCACGGGTAAGCGTGTTGTCGCTGCTATTGTACTCCCAGATTACGGTTTCTTTGGTTCCATCATTGTCAATGTCTCCCTCAAATTTAATTTTTCCTTCCTGGGCATCTTTTATAGGGGAGGGGATAGCACCCATTTCTTTGTATCCAACATTGGGAATACCCTTGCCTAAAATTTCATTAATGGTATTTGACTTTGTTTCGGTAATCTGACGCATAGTAAGCTGTGTGGAGCTCTGCGATAGATTCATATTCATCGTCAGAATACTCAGTAGCAAAATACCTGCTACAATAAAGCTTGTGGTCAATCCTATATTCATAGTTCTGATTTATTGGGTTTTATAATATCTGCGTAAATATGGTACACGTATTTCAATCTTGTCGCCGTTGTTATCAGTCAGATAGTCACTGGTCACAGTTACAACCATCTTTTTAAATTCTGTATAAGGCGTTCCCGTATGTCCGCTGGCCATATCAAAGCCGGAAGATGAGCTTACGTATAAAACCTGGATACTTACATTGAACGCTCCGTCTCCAGATCCTTTTTGCCAATCGACAGTCTCGTTCAATCCATGGTAGTCGTCAAAGTCATTGAAATCTGAAAGATTGGCTTGGCCACAAGAAGAGAATCCTTCAGGTACTTGTGCTGGAGGCCCACCAGCAGTGTTTGCATCAAAAGGCAAGGCACGCGCTTCGTCAATATAGGTTTGTGCAATGGTAATAGCCTTTTTTTCTGCAGAGCTCTCTATTTCTTTCTGGCTGTTAATAAAGATCATCCTATTAGATGTCAATAGAATTAGCGAAAACAGCACCATCGCCGCCATTGTTTGTATTACTTCACTGTATCCGACCATAGCTGTAGATGTCTAAGTATCAATTTTGGAGTAAAACATTAAAATAATTAATGTTTTCTCGCTCTCTTTGCAACTTCATCGCCAATATTATAATAACGTCGGTTTAGACCTAATTAATTTTCATTAACGAACATTGCAATTCATTAAAAGTTATGCCGTCTACGTACATGAGTCGCAATTTAAGGTCTTGTTACATATTAGTTCGCCAACTCATAAGCCGTTTTTGCTCAAATTGTGGTTTTACAACCTTGATAAAACGTGTTTACCGGTTAAAGGAATGGTTAAACAGCTACCCCAACTAATTGTCATTTCGACTGGAAAGCGGCCTATGTTTCGGGGCGGCAACGGAGAAATCTCCTTCCGTTAATTTGGGGATTTCTCGACTCCATCCCGATAAAACCATCGGGATTTCGCTCGAAATGACAGTATGTGGGGTTTTGAGGCTTTAGTTACACAGTTGTAAATTGTAATCTTTACCGGTAAACGCGTTTGATAAAGCATTTTAAGGATCAAGATAATCAGGCTATATTGTTGGTCAGTTTTAAAATTGAACTCTAAGCAGTTAATCTACAGCACTTCATGAAAGGCATTATTTTAGCGGGTGGTACGGGATCGAGGTTATATCCATTGACGAAAGTAACCAACAAGCATTTGTTGCCGGTGGGTAATAAGCCCATGATTTATTATCCCATTGAGAAACTAACTAACGCTGGCATTGAGGAAATATTGATAGTAACGGGTACCGAGCACATGGGGGATGTGGTAAATTTGCTGGGATCCGGCAAAGATTTTGGATGTCGCTTTACCTACAAAGTACAGGATGAGGCCGGAGGAATTGCCCAGGCATTGGGACTTGCTGAAAACTTTGTAGGCGATGATTCCATGACGGTGATTCTAGGTGACAATATCTTCGAGACCTCCCTGCAGAAAGCGATGGATGCATATCCAGGTCAGGGAGCACAGATTCTGCTCAAAGAAGTTGATGATCCCGAGCGTTTTGGAGTGGCAGAGGTGGAAGGCAATAAAATAGTAGGGATTGAGGAAAAACCGGATCAGCCCAAAAGTGATTTGGCAGTGACCGGCGTTTATATGTACGATGCCCGGGTATTCGACTTCATTCGAGATTTGGAGCCGTCCGATCGAGGCGAGCTGGAAATTACAGACGTCAATAATCACTATATACAGGAAGATGCTATGCGGTTTTCGGTGATGGAGGGATGGTGGACCGATGCCGGAACGCCCTCATCATATAAACGAGCTAACAAATTGGTTGGTACCGAATAATTATGAAAGCGATACTACTTGGGGCATCAGGGCAGTTAGGTAAAGAGTGGCAACGCATTATTGATAAAGATTATTCAGACGAGATTGAGTTGCTGTCGTATACGTCAAGCGAGCTGGATATTACTCATTACCAGGAGGTTTCTGATGAGTTTCGGGAGCAGAAGCCGGGTGTAGTGATTAATTGCGCAGCCTTTACGGATGTGGATGGGTCAGAAGATCATAAAAAACGGGCCCGCAAGGTCAACATGGAAGCCCCATTGTACCTAGCGGAACTTAGTCAGCAACTGGAATTTAAGTTGGTCCACTATTCGACTGATTATGTGTTTCCAGGGACAAAATTGAATAAGAAGGAATTTCCGGAGGGTTATCCTGAAGATCATCCGGCTGATCCTGTTAACTGGTACGGTAAGACCAAGTGGGAAGGGGAACAGGCCATTCGTCAGACTGCCGAAAACCATTTGATTATTCGCGTGTCTTGGCTGTGTGGTCAGTACGGATCTAATTTTGTAAAGACGATGCTGCGGCTGGGAAAGGAGAGAGAGGAATTGCAGGTGGTTGATGATCAGTGGGGTAGCCCTACCTTTGCTGAAAATGTGGTTGAGAATTGCCTCAATTTACTTGGCAAGGATATAATTGGGACGTACCATATTACGTCAAAGGGATTGATTAGCTGGTATGATTTGGCTAAAGCTATATTTGAACTCAGCAACACCAACGTTTCATTGGAGGCGGTTGACTCAGATGCTTTTCCTACCAGGGCAGAGCGTCCATACTTCTCAAAGTTGAGCACCCACAAGATTGAGGCGGTCGAAGGTAGTAGGATCATACCCTGGAGAGAGGGATTGCAGCGGTTACTGGGTCAATTATAGACGGCTGTGCAAAACCCCGAGCCTTGTTCTGAGGTGGTTGTACCACCGACTTTTTAACCCTTTTAACGGGAGTACAACTCCCTTGAAGCTCTTTTTTAGCAGGTTTTGCTAAAGCCTATTAGATTTCAGCTCATGATAAGAGCCCGAGATCTGCAGCTAATATTATATGATCAAATCATTATATTGGCTTTTGAATTTTAATTTCCCAATAAATATTGAATGGAGATTGTAAAAACTGATATTCCGGATGTTCTACTGTTAAAACCGAAGGTATACAAGGATGAGCGGGGTTTTTTCCTGGAAACCTATCGGGAGGAGCATTTGAAAGAGAAAAATATTGATGTCCATTTTGTGCAGGATAATCTGTCAAAATCCCAAAAGAATACGGTGCGCGGATTGCATTATCAGATTGAGCGTCAGCAGGATAAATTATTGATGGTCATGCAGGGGGCTATTTTGGATGTAGCGGTAGATTTGCGTGAAGATTCTCCCACATTCGGCGAACACGTGGCGATGGAACTATCGGCCGAAAACAAACACCAGATGTTTATCCCCAAGGGATTTGCTCATGGGTTTTCGGTTCTGACGGACGATGCGTTGGTCTACTATAAATGCAGCGACTATTACTATCCGGAGGGAGAGCGGGGATTGCTTTGGAATGATTCAGAGCTGGGGATTGATTGGAAGATCGCCGATCCCATTATTTCTGAGAAGGACCAGCACCAACCAAGGCTAAGTGAAATAAAAGAAGATGATTTATTTTGATAATTATGAGAGGCTCATTTTTTAAGTCAAGAAAACCGCTGACAAAATCGGGACTAGAAAACCACTGAAACGAACCAAAAGTTTGGTAGTGTGCCTTATTAGAAAAATGTTTTCGAGTGGGTAAGTATCTAAAAACACACTATGGGAAGATGTTTGTAAAGAAACGGCTCAAATCGTATTTCACTGGACAAGATAAGAAGAACTAACAATTTGAATTATAATTAAAGAAAGGAATGAGAATATTAGTCACAGGCGGGGCGGGATTCATTGGATCAAATTTGCTGCTGTATTTGCACGAGAAGTATCCCAACTATCAGCTGCTCAATATTGATAAACTTGGCTACGCTTCGGATCTGTCATATCTCGATGAGATTAAAAATTCGAATCGGTACACTTTTAAAAAGCTGGATATTGTAGATCGTGATGCTGTGCGGGATATCATTCGAAGTTATAAGCCCGATGGTGTATTTCACCTTGCTGCAGAATCGCATGTCGATAACTCAATCAAGGGACCGGAACCATTTATCCAGTCGAATGTAGTAGGTACGTTTAATCTGATTGAGGAGTGCCGGCAGTTTTGGAAAGAAGATGACGAACGCTGGAAAAAGAGTCGATTTTTGCACGTTTCTACTGATGAGGTCTATGGTGAGCTGGGTGAACAGGGCGCTTTTTCAGAAGAATCACCGTATGCCCCCAATTCGCCGTATTCGGCATCAAAGGCAGGTAGTGACTTTATTATTCGATCGTATTATCACACCTATGGAATGAACGTAGTTACTACGAATTGTTCTAATAATTTTGGTCCGCATCAGCACGACGAAAAGTTGATTCCCACCGTTATTCGCACGGCCCTTAACCATGATGATATACCGGTTTATGGAAAGGGAGAAAATGTCCGCGATTGGCTCTTTGTCCAAGAACATTGCCGCGCATTGGATCTGGTATTCAATGAGGGGCAATCGGGAGAAACCTACATAATTGGCGGCAATAATGAATGGAAGAATATCGACCTGGTAAAGAAGATTTGCAATATCTTAAATGAGGAGGTCGGGGATGCACCGAGCTCGGATTTCAAAGATCTGATTACCTTTGTGAAAGATCGTCCCGGTCATGATTTTCGTTACGCCATTGATGCCTCCAAAATTAAAGAAGAGTTGGGATGGAATAGTGAAGAGTCATTTGAACAGCGTCTGAGAGAGACTATTCGATGGTATATCCAACGATATAGGGGATAAGTTTACTCTGGCTTTTTGCCGCAGCATACAGAGACATTCTAAAATTTAATTCTATAAAAGGTTGAAAGTTATTAGCGGTTGAACTATATTTAAGATAAAATTGTCTTAAAACTTAATATAAAATGATCTTCTCCAAATCGTGTGTATATGGCCTTCGGGCGATGATCTATCTCGCGTCGATATCGAGAGAAGGTTACGTATCAATTAAAGGATTGAGTGAGAAACTGGATATCTCATTTCACTTTTTGACTAAAATACTGCAGGAATTGACGGGGGCTGATCTTCTGGAGTCGATGAAGGGCCCGAAGGGAGGAGTAAGGCTGACAAAGTCAGGTAGGTGCATTACGCTGAAAGAAGTTGTTGAAGCCATTGACGGACCAGCCATTTTCACCGAGTGTGTTTTAGGTTTACCTGGATGCGGGAGTGAAAAACCATGTCCCATGCATGATATGTGGGAGGGAACACGAGATGAAATAAATGAAATATTTACAACCACCAGTCTGCAGGATATGTCGAAGGAAGGAAAGGCAAAGGATTTACGTATAACACCTGATGGAAAATTTGTTTGGGGCTAGTCACTATGTATTGCAGTAACGCAAATTGTAATGATAAATGTTTTGCACCTATGCAAAAAATAAGAGTGCAAACTCTTTAGTGCTTCATCTGCAATGTTAGAAAATGGCTCCAGATTTGTTAAAGGGATTTAAAATCAGAATTGATCACTAAAGCGCAATTAGGTACGATTGTTGCACAATCTATAATAGAAGATAAAATACTCTTAAAACTAAAAGAATGATGAATACGACGATATCAAAAATTGCTGGATTGATGATGTTAACGGCTGCACTGCTTATCGGCTGTGGAGAAAGTTCGGATGATGAGAATAGCAATGCGAACTCACAAGGAGAAAAGCAGGAACTGACAGACTTTGAAATGACTCATGGTATTGGTCCGGTTGACGAAGAAATTACGATTGACGAAATCGATCCCGAGTTGGCAAAGGAGGGGATGCGAGTTTTTGATATGAAGTGTGGAGCGTGTCATAAGTTGGACAGCCGCTATGTAGGTCCGCCATTGGGTGGCATTATGAATGCACGTACGCCCGCCTATGTGATGAATATGATTTTAAATCCGGAAGAAATGCTTGCTAAACATCCTGTTGCAAAGTCAATTGGTTCGGAATATCCGACCCGAATGACAAATCAGCAATTAACCAGAGAAAAGGCACGAGCCGTGGTAGAATACTTGGCACAGGAATCACGATAAACAATAGCTAATACATAACAATAAAATACATACTACTATGAGAAAACTGTTAAAAAAATCTTTGCTGTGGCCGCTTGCGGCAATTGCAGCTATAGGATTTATAACTATGGGATGTAGCTCGAACGGGGAGTTTGGTTCCTCTTCTGACGCTGCAGAGAAGGTTTACGTAGCACCGGGAGAGCATGACGAATTTTACGGCTTCTTTTCTGGTGGATACAATGGTCAGCTTGGTGTTTATGGACTGCCATCAGGCCGACATATCTTTACTATTCCGGTCTTTTCACAGGCTGCGGTAAATGGTTGGGGATATAATGAAGAAACCAAGCCGATGCTGCAGACCACCGATGGATTTATTCCGTGGGGCGATGCACATCATCCTGAACTTTCACAAACTAATGGTGAAACGGACGGACGTTGGATTTTTATGAATGAAAATAATACCCCGCGTATTGCCCGTATTGGACTGGATGAGTTCAGAACACAGGAAATTATTGAGATCCCGAATTCAGCCGGTAATCACGCATCCTCGTTTGTAACGCCGAACACTGAATATGTTACGGCTGCTACACGCTTTAGTATTCCGATGGATGAGGATAATATGCAAAACATGGATGTAAGTATTGATAGCTACAAGGAAAATTTCCAGGGAACTATCTCTTTCATTAAGGTTTCTGATGAAGGACACATGAGCATTGATTTCCAGATTCGGATGCCGGGTTTCAATTATGACTTGAGCCACTCGGGCAAAGGTCCATCTGATGGTTGGGCGTTCTTCACCTCATATAACAGTGAGGAAGCGCACACTATGTTAGAGATCAACGCTTCCAAAAATGATAAGGACTATATCGCTGCCATTAATTGGGAAAAAGCAGCGGAATATGCCAAGGAAGGGAAAGGAAAAATGATTCCCGGCGAGCACTATCGCAACTACATCGATCATGAAGAAGGCGGTATTGCCAAGAGCGAACTGATCGAAGAGGTACGTGTGCTTGATCCGCGTGAGTTGGAAGGTATCGTTTATTTTCTGCCTACACCTAAATCACCTCACGGTGTTGACGTAGATCCTACGGGACAATATATCGCAGCCGGAGGTAAGCTTTCTACGGTAATTCCGGTGCACTCATTTGAGAAAATGATGACTGCTATAGAGAATGAAGAATTCGAAGGCGAAGAGCAGGGTATACCGGTATTGAGTTACGATTCAATTCTGCATGGTGAAGTTCAGAATCCGGGATTAGGACCATTGCACACTGAGTTTGATAACAGAGGAAATGCTTATACAACAGCCTTTATCTCATCAGAAATTGTGAAATGGGATGTGGAAACACTCGAAGTTATTGATCGTATCGACGTGTATTACTCTCCGGGCCACTTGATGATTCCGGGAGGCGACAGCCAAAAGCCTGACGGAAAATATTTGGTTGCATTGAACAAGATTACCAAAGATCGGTACCTGCCTACAGGACCAGAAATGTTCCATTCGGCACAGCTGATTGATATTTCCGGTGAAAAGATGCAGTTGCTTCTTGACTTCCCTACCGAAGGTGAGCCGCACTACGCGCAGGGTATTGCTGCTGAAAAGGTCAAAGAGAATCAGAAACGATTCTACGAAATCGAGGATAACAATCACCCACACGCTGCTAAAAGTGAGAAAGAAACACGAGTAGAGCGTGATGGTAACGAAGTGCACGTATACATGACGACTATTCGAAGTCACTTTGCTCCTGATAATATCGAAGGCATAAAAGTGGGTGACGAGGTGTACTTCCACGTGACGAACCTCGAGCAGGACTGGGATGTACCACACGGCTTCGCGATGAAAGGCGCCAATAATGCCGAACTGCTTGTTATGCCGGGTGAAACCGCGACACTAAAATGGGAGCCTAAAAAAGAAGGCGTTTTCCCATTCTATTGTACCGATTTCTGTTCAGCTCTGCACCAAGAGATGCAGGGTTATGTACGGGTATCACCAGAAAATTCAGATACACAAATCTCTTATAGCACAGGTCAGTAAGTGACCTCAATCCTTGGGGGGAGGAGGGTGAAGCCTCCTCTCTTCTTATTTCAATAGAATGTAAACTTTAATTTTGAAGGTCATGGATAAGCAGAAAAGAGTTTGGATGGCTGTTGCTGCATTATTGTTAATTGGTGTTTACTTTTTTCCCATCTGGAGCATTAGCATGGAAGCCCCACAATATCCTGAGGGTATTGGCATGAATATTAGCGTGGATACTATTGAGGGTAAACAGAAAAACGATTTGCAGAATATAAACGGATTGAATCACTATATAGGGATGAAAGAAATTAATCCCGATTCTATACCCGAGCTTAAGATTATGCCGTATATATTCGGCTTTCTGATTATCAGCGGTTTAGTCATTGCGGGAATAGGCAATCACAAATGGATTTTATTCTGGCTTGGATTGTTTGTGTTGTTTGCTATTGCCGGATTGGTAGACTTTTATCTTTGGGGATACGATTATGGGCACAATTTAAATCCCGATGCTCCTATAAAAGTGCCGGGCATGACCTATCAGCCGCCGCTTTTGGGTAGTAAACAGCTGCTGAATATTAACGCAACCTCACTGCCACACATCGGATTTTATATTTCGCTAATATCAATGGGTATAGCCGGAACGATATGGTGGAAAAGCAAAGAGGATTGACAAATAAGAGGTTTGATATGACATATCTCACTAAGATCATAAAAATAATTGCTGCGCTGGGTTTTTTGATACTGGCCACAGCTTGCAGCCAGGAACCGGCAGTTATTCACTACGGAAGTGACGAATGTGCACACTGCAAAATGATGATAACGGACGAGCAGTTTGCTTCCCAAATTGTAACAGATAAGGGTAAGGCACTAAAGTTTGATGCTATCGAATGTATGGCGGTCTACCAGCGAGAAAATGCTGATGAACTGCAAGGAGCAATCCGGTATGTGAGCGATTATAATCAGCCGGGTAATTGGCTCAAGGCCAAAGAAGCACAGTTTGTGAAAAGTGAAGTGGTTAACAGTCCCATGGGAGAATCATTGCTGGCTTTCCCCTCTTATGAAGAAGCAAAAAAGCATATAACTGAACGACCGGGACAATTGTTGGGATGGTCAGAGGTGTCCCAAATTGAAATGTAAGCACGTAGTACCGTACCATTTAATTTGCTCAAAAAAAGGATTGAGGCAATGAAGCTAATAACAAAAATACCATTAATTTTAGTAGGTCTGCTGCTCATAGCACCGCTAAGTTATGCTGCGCAGATTACCGTATCCAAAGACGGTGAAATCACTTCCATACAGCAGGGAATTGATCAAGCCCAGCCGGGCGATACCGTGCTTGTGAAAGAGGGGCGATATGTTGAATACGATATCCGTATAAATAAGCGCATTACCTTACTGGGAGAGGGCGAAGCCATTATCGACGGCGATAATCAGGGTTTTGTTGTAGTTGTGGAAGCCGATAGTACGGTGATTAAAGATATTGAAGTCCACAACAGCAAGGCCGGATTTATGGATGATTATGCTGGAATTGAAGTTGATGGGGCCCATAACGTCCGCATTGAAGGGGTAAGGCTTGTTGATAATTTTTTTGGAATTTACCTCGCTAAATCACAGGGCACGGTTTTGAAAAATAATCACATTACGGCCTCTCGTCAGCGCGAAACGAATTCCGGAAATGGCATTCACCTCTGGTATACCAAAGACGTAGAAATTCTTGATAATTATGTGGCCGGCCACCGTGATGGACTCTATTTCGAGTTTGTGGAAGGAGCCTTTATTGCCGGTAATGAAAGCGAAAATAATATCCGGTACGGTATTCACTTTATGTATTCGGATAACTGCCGTTATGAGCGCAATACCTTTCGCGATAATGGCGGTGGAGTGGCCGTCATGTATACCTCAAACGTAGAAATTGTGGATAATCACTTTGCTGATAACTGGGGTTCCTCGGCTTACGGCATGCTGTTAAAAGAGATCAACAGAAGTCAGGTTACCGGGAATACCTTCACGAATAACTCAGTGGGATTGTATATGGAGGCTTCCAGTCGAAATAATGTGGAAGGCAATCAATTCAATCAAAACGGCTGGGCTGTTCAGCTGATGGCGAACTCAACAGATAACGAATTTCATAAGAATAATTTTGTAGCTAACTCTTTTGAAGTATCCACAAATAGCAGAATGAACTACAGCAATAACTTTGATAAGAATTACTGGAGTCAATATGAAGGATACGATTTAAATCGTGACGGAGTGGGTGATGTACCTCACCGGCCGGTGCGATTATTCTCCATATTGGTCGAAAAGCAGCCGCAGTCCCTGTTATTACTGCGAAGTCTGTTGGTTGACCTTCTGGATGCCGCCGAAAAATTTATGCCGGTGCTTACCCCGGAAACACTCCTTGATTCTAAACCGCAAATGGAACCTGTGCTATGATTTCAATAAAAAAACTTCGCAAAGATTTTGGTCCCCGTACGGTCCTTAACGAGCTGGATTTAGAAATTCCGGCCGGACAGGCTACCGGTATTGTTGGCCCCAACGGATCGGGAAAAACCACCACGATAAAGGCACTGTTGGGGTTGGTAAAACCTACTTCCGGAGACATCGTGGTTGATGGAAAATCGATAGAAGGAGAGTGGTTATATCGCAGCAAGATTGGTTATATGCCTCAAATTGCTCGTTATCCGGAAAATATGACGATTGGCGAACTTTTTGAGTTTATCAAAAATATGCGAGGCAGTGATACCAATCGTGATCGGGAATTGCTCGAATATTTTGATCTGGATAGTGAAATTGATAAGCGAATGCGAGCACTTTCGGGCGGTATGCGTCAAAAAGTGGGCGCTATTCTGGCAATGATGTTCGATCCGGAGATCCTGATTTTTGATGAACCCACGGCGGGGCTTGATCCTAAGTCGAGTGTACAGTTTAAACGATTGGTGCACGAAGAAAAGCAGAAAGGAAAAACGGTACTGTTAACCTCGCATATTATGAGTGAAATTGAAGAACTGACCGATCATCTCATCTTTATGGTGGAGGGAAATATTCGATATGATGGCCCAATGCGCGAGCTTATGGAACGGCAACAAGAACAGCGGCTTGAAGGCGCCGTAGCAAAAATGATGGAGGAAACAGCAGCATGAAAGCACTGACAATTTTAAAATACCAATGGAAAGATCTGCTTCGTGGAAAGTGGATTGTTGGCTACGGACTTATTTACCTGCTCATTGCCGACGCAATGATTCGGTTCGGTAATGCAGGCCCCAAGGCTATGCTCAGTATTTCTAACATTATGCTCCTGCTCATTCCGCTTGTAGGGATGATTTACGGCGCGCTGTATTTATACCAGTCACGTGAATTTACCGAGCTGTTATTGGCTCAACCGATTGATCGCCCCTCACTTTTCTGGGGATTATTCGGTGGGTTGGCAATCCCACTGGCACTGGCATTTGCATTGGGAACAGCGATCCCCATGATTTATACGGGGATGATTGTTACAGCAAACCTGCAATCTATTTTGCTTATCTTGATGCTTGGCATTGCATTAACACTGTTGTTTACCGGCCTCGGTTTCTGGTTTGGACTCAAGTTTTTTGAGGATCGTGTTAAGGGACTCGGTTTTGCCTTGGTAAGCTGGCTCTTTTTAGCGGTACTCTACGACGGTCTTATACTGTTGGCTGTTTTTGCTTTTGGAGATTATCCCATTGAAAAACCGATGCTGGCGTTAGCACTGGCAAACCCCATTGATCTGGCACGTATTACGGTATTACTCGAATTTGATATTTCAGCATTGATGGGATACACCGGAGCCGTGTTTAATCGTTTCTTTGGCAGTATGTTGGGCATTAGCGTTGCGTTAAGTTGCCTGATGCTTTGGCTGGGCATTCCACTATGGAGAAGCCAGCGACAGTTCGAAAAGAAAGATTTTTAATACATAGCCGTAGATTTGCACAGATATAGTTAAATCAGTGCAAATCTGTGGTCAAAGTAAAATATTATGGAAGATGTAAGTCTCGATCTCATCAAGAAATATAACGTTCAGGGACCGCGTTATACCTCGTATCCTACGGCCGTGCAGTTTCAGGAAGCTAACGAAGATGACATAGTTTCTTTGCACCAATATTTGGTTGAGCGCAATGCCGATCCCCATCCCATATCACTCTATTTTCATATTCCGTTTTGTTTCTCGCTTTGCTGGTACTGTGGCTGTACCAAGGTGATTACCAAAGATCAGGATCGCGGTGACCTCTATCTTGACTACCTGGAAAAGGAGATGGATCAGGTGGCCGAAATGTTGCATACCGATTCCGAGGTTGTACAGATTCACTTTGGCGGAGGGACGCCCACTTTCTTGAAGCCTGATCAGCTACAGCGACTTGGAAAGGCTATTCACAGTCGCTTTAATCTAACGGATCAAACAGAATTTGGAGTGGAGATCGATCCGAGAAAATGTACGCAAGAGCATATTCAAACGTTGGCAGATATCGGATGCAATAGAGCCTCACTGGGCGTGCAAGATACCAATGAAAAAGTTCAAAAGGCGATCCATCGCATACAGCCGTTTGAGCAAACTCAGCAGGTAACAAAGTGGCTGAGAGAATCCGGAATCAATTCCATAAACTTTGATCTTATTTACGGACTGCCGCTTCAGACCCTCAAGACATTTCGCAAGACGATGGATGATGTGATCAGCTTGGTGCCTGACCGCTTGGCCGTATATAGCTATGCGCATATTCCCAGCATGATGCCTGCCCAAAAGTTGCTCAATGAGGAAGATATGCCTTCTACCGATGAAAAGTTGTCCATGTTGCAGCTTAGTATTTCATACCTGACTGACAACGGCTATCGCTTTATTGGAATGGATCACTTTTCGCGAGAAGATGAAGAGCTTTCCCAAGCTATGGATGATGGTACATTGCAGCGCAACTTTCAGGGATACAGTACCTTGGCCGGTGCAGATCTATACGCTTTTGGGATGTCAGGTATTTCGAATGTGGGTAATTATTACTGGCAAAACACGAAGGAACTTGGTGATTATTATAACCTGTTGGATAATAATGAGAGCCCTGTGGCCAAAGTGTTGCAACTTTGCAAAGATGATAGGTTGCGACATCATTTAATAATGCGAATTATGTGTAAAATGGGTCTCTCATTTAACGAGATCGAGGAAAAATGGGGCATAGTTTTTGAGGACTACTTTAGTAGCAGTCTTGAACGTTTGTCTGAGTTACAGGCCGATGGATTTGTTGAAGTATCAAATAATAAAATTACAATAACCGAGCGCGGTCGACTTTTTCTACGCAATGTGGCGATGTGTTTCGATAAATATTTAAATAGAAAAAAATCTGCCCGCTCGTTTTCAAAAACAGTATAAGGTGATTTTTATGGATGCTCAGAACCAGGTATTTAGGTTTGGCGGTGGTACAGCAGAAGGCGACAAATCAATGAAAAAGCTGCTTGGCGGTAAAGGGGCAAATCTTGCAGAAATGAGTAGTATCGGGATGCCTATCCCACCGGGTTTTACGATCTCTGCCAAGGTCTGCCAATATTATAATGAGCATGATGGAGAATGGCCTGCTGGATTGGCAGATGAAATAAATGAGAGCATTTATCATTTAGAAGAATTAATGAATTTGCAGTTCGGGGATCCCAAAGATCCACTGTTGGTTTCGGTGCGCTCGGGTGCAGCTGTTTCTATGCCCGGGATGATGGATACCGTACTGAATTTGGGACTTACAGATCAATCTGTGCAGGGATTGGCTGACAAAACCGACAATAAACGTTTTGCCTACGACTGCTATCGCCGTTTTATTGATATGTTCGGGGATGTGGTGATGGGCGTAGCACATGAAAAGTTTGAGCATGCCCTCCAGAAGCTAAAGGATGAGAAAAATGTTGAGTTGGATACCCAGCTGGATGTGGACGACCTCAAAGAACTGGTTGATCGGTATAAAAAAGTTTATAAAAAGAATACGGGAGAAGATTTTCCCCAGGATCCCGAGGACCAATTACGACTTTCAATCAACGGGGTGTTTGGCTCATGGAATGCCAAGCGAGCGATCAAGTATCGTAAAATAAATACCATTACCGGTTTGCTGGGTACAGCTGTTAACGTACAAGCGATGGTGTATGGTAATATGGGGGATGACAGTGCTACAGGTGTTTGTTTTACACGAAACCCTTCCGATGGCAAGAATGAACTCTACGGTGAGTTTTTGATAAATGCCCAGGGAGAAGATGTAGTAGCGGGTATCCGTACGCCGCGCGATATTAATGAGCTGAAAGAAGTGATGCCTGATTCCTATGATGAGTTGATTGAACTGACCAATCAGCTGGAGAAGCACTATCAGGATATGCAGGATATTGAATTTACTGTGCAGCAGGGCGAACTGTTTATCCTGCAAACGCGCAATGGCAAACGAACGGGGGCGGCAGCGGTTAAAATTGCCATTGATATGGTCAATGAAGGTATTTTGGAGAAAGATAAAGCCGTAGCCAATTTGGTAGAGCCCGGGCATCTTGATCAGCTGCTACACCCACAGCTTAAAGAGGATGAAATTGACGAAAATAATATCCTTGGCAAAGGATTACCGGCATCACCGGGTGCAGCGGTGGGTAAAGTGGTATTTGAATCGGATAAGGCCGAGGAAGAGCACGGAAAAGGCAATCCGGTAATATTGGTTCGTATCGAAACCAGTCCCGAAGATGTAGGAGGGATGTCGGCTGCCGAAGGTATTCTCACATCGCGCGGTGGAATGACAAGTCATGCTGCGGTAGTAGCCCGTGGATGGGGTAAGCCCTGTGTGGCTGGCTGCGACAGCATCAATATTGACTATGATGAGCAGCAATTTACGGCTGGGGATGTTACTGTTAAAGCGGGCGACTGGATTTCGATCGATGGCGCACGCGGAATGGTAATTCACGGAAAAAAAGAGGTGGAGGCACCACAAATCAGTGAGAACTTCCGCATCTTTATGAACTGGGTAGATGAGTTCCGTGACATGAAAGTGCGTACGAATGCGGATACGCCTGAGGATGCCTTGCGCGCTCGAGAATACGGGGCCCAGGGAATTGGACTGGCTCGAACCGAGCACATGTTTTTTGGGGATGAACGGATTCGCGAAATGCGTCGCATGATTATCTCCGAGAGCGAGGAGGAGCGTCGAAGTGCTCTGAAAAATCTGCTTCCCTACCAACGCGAAGATTTCATTGAAATTTTTGAGGCGATGGAAGGGCTGTCGGTAACAGTACGATTGTTGGATCCGCCCCTGCATGAATTTCTGCCCGATGAGGAAGAAGAAATTAAAAAGCTTGCCAAGGAACTGGGAATTAGGAAAACTGAACTACAACGTAAAATTCGGTCACTCAGTGAGTTTAACCCTATGTTGGGTCACCGCGGATGTCGGCTTGGAATTACCTATCCCGAAATTACCAAAATGCAGGCGCGTGCTATTTTAGAGGCAGCTGTTGAGGTCAACAGTAAAGGTAAAAAGGTGTATCCCGAAATAATGATTCCACTGGTGGGAACGGCCGAAGAGTTTATTCACGAACGACATGTTGTGGATGAAATCGCTGAGAAAGTATTTGCTGAAAAGGGTAGGGAGATCGATTATAAAGTAGGGACAATGATCGAAATTCCCCGGGCGGCTCTTATCGCTGATAAGATTGCTGATGAAGCAGACTTTTTCTCTTTCGGTACCAACGACTTGACCCAGATGACGTTTGGTTATAGCCGCGATGATGCCGGTAAGTTTTTGGAGCACTATCTCAATGAAGGAATTCTCAAAAATGATCCTTTCCAGGTGCTGGACGAAGAAGGGGTGGGACAACTCGTACAAATGGGAGTTGAAAAAGGTCGCAATGCAAAGCCTGATCTCAAGGTTGGAATTTGCGGTGAGCACGGCGGCGATCCCAGTAGTGTGGCTTTTTGCTACAACCTTGGATTGAATTACGTGTCCTGTTCCCCGTATCGTGTGCCTATTGCACGACTTGCTTCGGCGCAAGCTTTTCTGCGATCCGGAAAAAAGATCGTTTCATAATCACTTCATGATTAGATGATATCTTCTGCTGTCCTCTCATTATGAGGGGGCAGTTTTTATAATTTTGTGAGAGGAAAATCTTTAATTTAAGGGACTTAAATCCTTTAGATAAGTTCCGGCACAATCAATCATAAATAACAGACGAGCAATACTTTTTTGTGAATCCATTTGAAAGAAAAGCGGTACGAACTTGGTTCTGGTCTGGTGCTATTCTCATTTTTATTATGGTGGTTGTAGGCGGCATTACTCGTCTTACGGATTCTGGACTTTCTATGTCAGACTGGAGTCTTATTATGGGAGCCATCCCCCCTATGAATGAAGCCGAATGGCTGGCTGCTTTTGAACGCTATAAAGAATTTCCCCAGTATCAGCAGTTAAATGCCGGGATGTCATTGGCTGAATTTAAAATCATCTTTTTTTGGGAATATCTGCATCGCCTGTTGGGCCGGCTCATCGGTCTCGTATTTTTGATTCCGTTTGCTTTTTTCTGGATCCGAGGCTACTTCAATTCCAAGACGTTGCGGCGGGCATGGGTATTATTTGGATTGGGAGCACTCCAGGGAGCTATGGGTTGGATTATGGTCAAAAGCGGCCTTGTGGATGTACCTTATGTCAGCCATTATCGATTGACCATTCACCTGCTGCTGGCTATGCTTTTGTTTGGATTTTGCATCTGGTACGCCCTCGATCTTTATGATGATCAGCCCACAGAGAAAAGTTCTGATCTGCCTTCTCTTAAGCGGTGGTCAATTGGGTTGCTTATACTCTTTATTGCTCAGGTTATTTGGGGTGCCTTTACGGCCGGACTTGATGCCGGATATGTCTATAATACCTTTCCCACAATGAACGGTGATTGGGTTCCACAGGGAACCTGGACGCTTCAACCCATACTTGCAAACTTTGTAGAACATCCGGGAACTGTGCAGTGGATGCACAGAATTCTGGGCACATTACTGGGCATAGCAACAATCGGGTTTTGGTGGAAAAATCATAATGCTGATGTTGGGCACTTGCTAAAGCAGAAAGCAAGAATTCTACTTGGAATGATGCTTACACAGTACGTGCTGGGTATCTTAACGGTAATTACGCACGTGCAGCTTTTGATAGGAGTGGTACATCAAGCCGGAGCTTTGGCTGTTCTCTTTTTCTGGATCTGGTATTATCACGACATCAAATCTAATTGGGCAAATGTCTAAATTTATTTGTATTTTAAGACAAAGTAGTCTTAAATATTAAAATGGTTGGACATCTCCTAAAAAAATTCAAAGTGTAATTATGAGTATTACTAAAGAACGTACAATTGGACAGCTTGTTAAGGATGACTATAGAACGGCACAGGTATTTCAGCAAAATGGGTTGGATTTTTGCTGTGGTGGAAATCGCACGATTGAAGAAGCTTGTGCTAGTAAGGATGTGAATCACAGTGAGATTGTGAAGGCTTTAAATCAGATAAGAAATAATGGTACTAAGGAAGATAATTATAATCAGTGGTCGCTGGATTTTCTGGTGGATTATATCATAAACAATCACCATGAATTTACGCGTAATAAACTGCCTGAAATTGGCAAGTATGCAAAAAAGGTTGCTAAGGTACACGGAGAACGCCACGAGGAACTGAATGAGATTTATTATGAGTTCACAAAGTTGCATACTGAAATTTTTAATCATCTCGATAAAGAGGAACGTATTCTTTTCCCGTATATCAAGCAGCTAGTAGAAGCAGAAAAGAAAGGATTGCAACCGGAAGCTCCCGAATTTGGAGAGGCCGCTAATCCCATTGCAATGATGGAAGAGGAGCACGACGAAGCAGGCACATCGATGGCAAAAATAAGAAGGCTAAGCAAGGATTTTACTCCGCCTGCTGATGCCTGTACAACCTACCGGTTGCTATATCAGAACCTTGAGGGTTTCGAAAAAGATCTGCATAAGCACGTGCATCTGGAGAATAATATCCTTTTCCCCAAAGCGCTTGAGCTGGAAGAGAAACTAAATTAAGAAATATAATGATCAGACATACGCAGTACGTAAACCGCATTTCGTATTACTGAACTATCTAAACGATTTTTAAACAATACTTATATTTATGTCCTATTCTCCCCATAACTTTTCGATTCCCGTAATGGGAACCGGTCACTCTATTGATTCCCCCATCAGGGTTGGTCCTTATGGAATCAACTCGGTAGTCTCTATTGTGGATGATCTGCTGGTTGAAAAAATACGCAAGTATTACTGTAAAAAATACGATTTTGAATATAGCAACATCGGACGTACTGCCGAAGATGGCCGTGCACGACGAATCACTGAATATCTTGATACTGTTCATGAGATCGTAGAGAAGAAGTTCTCGGCTATTAAAAATCAGCCTTTTTTCGAGAAGAACGAGAAGTCGAAGTATTTCGAAATGCTGCCTGATGGCAGTATGATAAAAGAGAAGTACAACCAGTTGATGAGCACGGAAGAAGGCAGTTTGCGGGATCGTCTGTCGTGCGAACTTTCCCGGATGATGAAGCCCGGCTCTATTGATGTAAACATTATGGCCAAGGTGGATAAGCTGAGTTATACTAAAGGCGGTGCGCCGATGAGCAAGGAGTTCAGTGATGCCAGTGCGGCTCTCCGCGGTTATGCTAAAAGCAAGGTTGCGTCCAGCCTGATATTATCAGCCGGATTTAACCCGCGTCTATATAACTACATTACAGAGTTCAAGGATTTTTATCGGGATAAAGCCGGAGAAATAAAGAAGAAAATTATCCTGAAAGTAAGTGATTTCCGTTCGGCTCTTATTCAAGGAAAGTACTTGGCCAAAAAGGGACTCGAGGTTTTTGAATATCGCATTGAGTCCGGATTAAATTGTGGTGGACATGCGTTTCCATCGGATGGACATTTGATGCCGAGTTTGCTTCGGGAATTTCGTGAAAAAAGAGATCAGCTTACCAAAGCAGTGCAGCCACTTATTGAAAAATATTATGAAGAAAATGGTGATGGCTTTTTGGATGATTGGGAAATTACGGAGCCCCGTCTTACCGTTCAGGGTGGTATTGGGGTAAGCGGTGAGGCGGATCGCTTGTTGAACGATTTTGAGATGGATGTCACGGGATGGGGAAGCCCCTTCTTGCTGGTACCCGAAGCAACAACGGTCGATAAGCCGACGCGTCAGCTGTTAGAAGATGCTGGAGAAAAAGAATTATACCTTAGTGGGGTTTCTCCGTTAGGCGTACCTTTTAACAATGTAAGAGATACAGGATCGGAACAGTGGCATCAAGAACGCATTGATAAAGATAAGCCGGGTTCGCCCTGTCCCAAAGGATTTCTAAAATCCAATACCGAATTTACTGATCAGCCTATCTGTACAGCTTCAACGCAGTATCAGCTGTTGAAGCTCGATGAAATTGCGGAAAGTGAAATGTCTGAGGATAAAAAAGAGCAAAAGCGTGAAAAAGTGCTTAGCAAAGCTTGTTTATGTGATCACCTGGGTAACGGAGCGCTCATTAATCTGGGTATTTTAGCTGAGCATAGGGCGCCGCAGGCGATATGTCCGGGACCTAATATTGCCTATTATGATGGCGAATATACGCTTCGTGAGATGGTTGATCATATCTGCGGACGCAGAGAATCACTGGCTTCAGAAGAACGTCCCCATATGTTTGCTAAAGAGATCACGCTCTATGTTGATTACGTAGAGGAACTGGCCGAGCAGCTGGATGGTGAATCCGGGTTAAAGAAATTACAAAAGTTTCAGAAGAACCTGGAAAAGGGTATGGAGTATTGTTCAGAAATCGCAAGTTCGGACCCTTATCAGGATGAAAATCTGTCGTCAATTTCGTTTACTGTATCTAAGCAGAAAGAGCGTCTGCAGTCTATTTTGGATAGTTATGAAGAACGCATTTCTGTGGGAGTTTAACATTGGAATTAATTAGAGCTTTTGTAAAACCATCTATTTTATTCTGTGGGATAGATCAGTAACTTTAGATCCAGTTATATCCTAGCGATAAAATGAGGTGATTTGAATAAGCTTTTATCAATCCTCCTGTCCTCCTTCTCACAGGAGGAATTCTTTAGCTCTTGAGAAGCTATCATTCAAAAAGTGTGTACTTCAAAAATCCCTCTTGGAAAAGAGAGATTTAGGGAGATTGAAAAAATAGTTTTCTACAATAAGCATCGATCTGTTAGACAGAGTAATACTTAGAATTAAAATAACGAAAAGGAGTTTTTTATGGCAGATAATCGAGATAGATCCTGGGCTGAGCCGTACAAAATTAAAATGGTGGAACCGGTACGGATGATCAGTAGGGAAGCGCGGGAAAAAGCAATTAAAGAAGCGGGTTATAATACCTTTCTATTGCGATCGCGGGATGTGTATATAGATCTTTTGACCGATAGCGGTACCTCTGCAATGAGTGATAGGCAGTGGGCAGGGATGATGATGGGCGACGAGGCCTACGCCGGCAGTGAGAATTTCTATCATCTCGAGGAAGCAATCCGGAAATATTACGGTTACGATCATGTTGTCCCAACACATCAGGGACGCGGGGCCGAACACATGATTTCACAGCTGATGATTGATGAGGGTGATTTTGTACCCGGCAACATGTATTTCACTACAACAAAGCTGCACCAGGAACTGGCCGGAGGTACCTTTGTGGATGTGATAATTGATGAAGCGCATGATCCGGAGAATGAGCATCCGTTTAAGGCAAATGTGGATCTTAGTAAACTCGAAGATCTCATCAAAGAGAAAGGCGCGGATAAAATACCTTATGTGTCTATTGCTACCTCTGTTAATATGGCCGGAGGACAGCCCATATCGATGGCCAATCTGAAAAAAGTTCGGGAGCTGACGAATAAGTACGACATTCCGATTATCCATGATATGACCCGTGTAGCAGAAAATGCGTACTTCATTAAACAGCGCGAGGAGGGCTATGAAGATACTCCTGTTAAAGATATCGTCCGTGAAATTTGTTCATTAACTGATGGCGCTACAATGAGTGCCAAGAAGGATGCGCTGGTAAATATCGGAGGATTTTTAGCACTTAATGATGAAGAGCTTTTCCGAAAAGCACAGAATATGGTTGTTGTTTATGAGGGGTTGCATACCTACGGGGGAATGGCAGGACGTGATATGGAAGCACTGGCGATCGGTATTACGGAATCGGTAGATGAAGATCACATCCGTGCCCGTGTTGGGCAGGTGCAGTACCTTGGCGAAAAGCTGATAGACATGGGTGTACCGGTAGTACGTCCGATTGGAAGTCATGGAGTATTTTTAAATGCCCAGAAGATTCTTCCGCACTTAAGTCAAGATGAGCTACCCGCCCAGACATTGGCTGCCGAGCTTTATTTGGATGCCGGTATCCGCAGCATGGAGCGAGGTGTTGTTTCTGCCGGACGTGATCCAGAAACAGGTAAACATAATTACCCTGACCTGGAGCTAGTGCGTCTAACTATCCCGCGGCGCGTATATACACAGGCGCATTTGGATGTGGTGGCTGAATCTGTAGAAGCGGTGTATGAACAGCGTGAAAATATCACGGGACTCGAGTTCGATTACGAGCCGGAATACTTGCGATTCTTCCAATCACGATTTAAGAAACTTTGATTCTCTTCTTATAAAATTTTAAACCCTCAGGGCCTCTAACTCTGAGGGTTTTGTTATTGAATCTCATTTTGTTTTCTGGGTAGGAATGGAAATGGTTTTGTAAGGAGAAGTTTGGAAGAACTAATTAGTTAGTTCTCTTTATATCTTAATATCGTAGCACAAAAGAGCATAAATAAGATATAAATGCTGATATTATTTTATTTACTAAACTTATAATAAATACCTATTAATAGCATAATACTTAATATTAATTACATATTACTTATATATTAGTAACAAAATAGAAGAAAAACTTGTTCCGTATAGGCCAATCATCGTATATTATGAACAGTTGATCGAAAAAGAGCTCTGCAACCGCAGGGCTTTTTCTATTTCTAGCCCTTCTTTTCTTAATGACTTCACTACTTTGTTGTGGCATATTTTCTGTTTTGAGAGTAAGGTAATCCACAGATGAGTAGAAGATTCAATTTGTTCGACAAGCTTACCTTTTATCATTTATCGATCGGTTCCAGTCGGGCAGAAAAGTGTCGTAGAACATCGGGACTTTCAACAATTTTGTATCCTCCTAATTTTTGACGCTGTTTATAAGCAGATATAATTACTTCAGCGAGGTAATCCACGTGGCTTTGGGTGTACATGCGTCGGGGAAAAGCCAAGCGCACCAGTTCCATGGCAGCCGGTTTTTCAGAGCCATCGGGTTGTTTTCCAAACATTACGGTGCCGATTTCTACACCACGAATTCCTCCCAGCAGGTAAAGTGCATTATTAAATGACCACGCAGGATATTCCGCCGGTGGGATATGGGGAAGAATCTGCTTGGCATCGAGGTACACCGCATGTCCGCCGGTAGGTTGTACAATAGGAATGCCGGCATCCGTCAGTTTATCCCCAAGATAACTTATAGAACGAATGCGATAGCGGAGATAATCAGGATCAAGGGCTTCATAAAGTCCGCGGGCAACAGCCTCCATATCGTAGCCGGCCATGCCGCCATAGGTGGGAAATCCCTCGGTAAGAATTTCGAGGTTACGGCATTCTGACGCTATCTCATCGCTGTTGAGAGCCAGGAATCCGCCAATGTTTGCCATTCCGTCTTTTTTAGCGCTCATCGTACAACCATCAGCATAACTAAACATCTCTTGAGCAATTTCAATGGGCTTTTTATCTGTAAAACCTTCTTCTCTCGTTTTGATAAACCAGGCGTTTTCCGCAAAGCGACAGGCATCAATAAAGAACGGAATGTCGTGTTTTTGAGCAATTTCCGAAACACCTTTTATGTTGGCCATGCTAACCGGCTGTCCTCCGCCGGAATTATTAGTAACGGTAATCATAATCACCGGGATGTTATCTGAGCCGACGGCCTGTATAGTTTCTTCCAGCTTTTCCAGATCCATGTTTCCTTTAAAGGGATGGTCGCTTTGTGGCTGTTTCCCTTCATTGATGACGAGGTCACGTGCTTCTGCACCGGCATGTTCAATATGGGCGCGGGTTGTATCAAAATGAGTATTACTGGGAATGATATCGCCTTCATTGGCAATAGTCGTGAAGAAAATATTTTCGGCCGCACGTCCCTGATGGGTGGGAATGAGGTGTTTGAAGCCTGTGATATCTTGCACGGCTGATTCCAGTTTATAAAAGGAGGAAGAACCGGCATACGACTCATCACTTTCAATCATGCCCGCCCACTGTTTGGATGACATCGCTCCGGTACCACTGTCGGTGAGCAGATCAATGAGCACGTCTTTTGCCTTAAGAAGAAAAGGGTTATAGCCGGCTTCTTTAAGCAGCTTTTCACGTTCTTCCATGGTGGTAAAACGAATAGGTTCCACCGAGCGGATGCGGAAAGGTTCTATGATGGTATCTGTTTTAAAGGGAGAAAGGGATGAATTTTCCATAATGTAATGCTCATTCCGGTTAATATTATTTCAAATAAAAAGAGAATTTTGTCTTTGACAAATTATAAAATAAAGGATAAAATAAGACAAATAACTCTTAAATATGAATTCCATTTATAATGCTCAGTCCATTCTTTAAGCCAAAGGGAGTTGCAATTATTGGGGCGTCCCGAAATCCACATAAACTGGGTTACGGTGTTGTACGAAACCTTAAGGATTACAGATACCAGGGAGGTATTTATCCGGTAAATAAATCGGCCACAGAAATATTGGATTTACCCTGTTATGAGTCGGTTGCAGAAGTTCCCGATCCGGTAGATTTAGCTGTCATTATCGTCCCGGCGTCAATTGTTCCCAAAATTATTAAGCAATGTGGACAGCGAGGCATCAAACATACGATTGTGATTAGTGGTGGATTCAGCGAGACCGGAGAAGAAGGAAAGAAGCTGGAAGAAGAGCTTAAAAGAGTCGCCAATGAATGGGATGTCAATTTTATTGGTCCTAATTGTATTGGCACAATCGATACCCACACACCGGTGAATACAACTTTTGTAACGGGTATGCCCGAATCCGGAGAAATTGGATTTTGCTCGCAGTCTGGTGCAATGGTAGCCTCGGTGATCGACTGGGCACGTGGTGCAGGTGTTGGTTTTTCGAGGATTGTAAGTCTGGGTAATCAGGTTGATGTAAATGAAACGCAAATGATTAGAGCACTGCATGAAGATGAGCAGACCAGTGTAATTACCGCCTATATCGAAGGGGTTTCAGATGGAAAGGCATTTATGGAAACGGCCCAAAAAGCTGCAAAAGATAAACCGGTAGTAGCGTTGAAAGGGGGACGTGGTGAAAGCGGGGCACGTGCGGTGGCATCTCATACGGGAGCGCTGGCCGGGAGTACGGAAGCTTATGAGGCTGCTTTTGATCGAGCAGGTGTGCAGCAAGCGAGTACGATGGAGGAGATGTTCGATTGGGCGCGGGCGTTAGCATGGCAACCGCTTCCCAAAGGTAAAAACGTAGCAGTTTTAACGAATGCAGGTGGTCCGGCTATTTTGGCCGTCGACGCGTTGGAAAAAGCAGGATTGAACCTGGCCGAACTGACCTCGGAAACGAAAGATTATTTAAAATCACGGCTCCCTAAAGCGGCAAGTGTTAGCAACCCGGTGGATGTACTGGCGGGTTCAGGTCCGGGAACGTATGCGGTAGCCTTAGATGCACTGCTGACTGATAAAACCGTGGATTCAGTGGTGGTCATTCAAGCCCCACAGGATTGGTTTTTGCCGGCAAGTTTAGCTGAGGTGGTTGGTGAAGTGGCGGGTGTGCATCAGAAACCTGTAATTACTTCAATTATGGGAAAGGCTTCTGTGGATGAGGCGCTTAAAATTTTGCATAAGCGAAAGATACCGAATGTAGCTTTTCCAGAGCGTGTGGCTTCGGTGTTGGCAGCCATGGTCAATCGTAAGGAGTGGCTCGATATTCCTCAACAAACGACTGAGCGATATACTGATTTTGATGAGGATGCAGTACAAAAAGCTGTTTTAGAAAATGATTGGAATTCACTGCTTGAAGAATATGGTATTGCCTTTCCTCCTGAGCAGTTTGCCCAAACTGAGGAGGATGCCATTGAAGCTGCTGAATCTATTGGGTATCCTGTAGTTGTGAAGTTGGTTTCTGAATCGGTTTCACATAAGACTGAGGTCAACGGGGTAAAGCTGGGGCTTCGTTATGCTGAGGATGTAAAATCAGCATGGAAAGAGATCAAAAAGTCGGCCGAGTCTGCAGACGCAGATATGGAAGGGGTGCAGGTTCAAAAAATGCTGAGTGGGGGACAGGAGGTAATCATGGGTCTTCGCCGGGATTCACAATTTGGGCCGATGGTGTTGTTTGGAACGGGAGGAACAGATGTAGAGCTGCTACAGGATGTCGAATCTGCTATTGCTCCCTTAAATCGCTTGCAGGCCGAAAAGCTTGTAGACGCTACCCGTGCCGGAGTTAAGCTTAAGGGATGGCGCAATCAACCTCCGGCCGATCGCGAAACAGTGATAAAATATTTGATGCGGTTATCACAGCTTGGCGATGATTTGCCCAATGTTGATGAACTGGAGATGAATCCGTTATATGTGTTACCCGATGGGCAAGGCGCTTTTGCTGTTGATGTTCGGGGCACGATGACCGAAGACGAAAAGATTACCGCATAGTTGCAATTTTTATTTAATAGACTAAAAAAGTTAAGAATTGATGTTCCGGTGAGGAAGCAAAGCAAGTATTTAGAAGAAAATCACTTCAAAAGTTACTGGTTGTTGCACGTTTCATTAGCCTGTTTTGTGCTGGCAGGGCTATCGGGCTTTTTGTACCGGCTGGGAATGATGGGATGGGTGCCCGGAGAGTTATCATTGGGCAATATTCGTCACGCCCATTCCCACCTCATGTTTTTCGGATGGGCAGTGCCTTTGCCGTTGTATATCATTATGCAAAAAATTCTTGGGGAGAATAATGGAATGACAAAAGGTGATTCTTGGATGAAGTATTCCATTGCTTCAATTCTGCTTTTCGGAGTACTGGCCTATCCCTTTTTCCTTTTTTATGGATATCGTCCGGTTGCAATTGGATCGGCTTCACTGCCATTGTCGGTCATCTTTTCGGGTTTGGTGATGATCGGTTGGTATGGATTTATAGCCGGTTATTGGAAGATCCGCGATGCTTTGAAGAATGATGAAAGTCTGCCGTGGTTTGATGGTTCACTTGTCTTGTTAGCGGTTTGCTCGCTGGGGGCATGGGGTGTTGCTGTGGTTCAGGAATTAGCTCCTGAGTCACATCTGCTGATGAAAAGTATGACGCATTTTTTCCTGGCATCTTTTACCGAGGGATGGATGGTATTGGTGTTGTGCGGAATTTTGATCAGTGAACTTGAGATCAATGAGCAAAACTGGTTGACCTCTCCACAGTATGCATTGGGAGCGATTGCCATCGGGGCCCCGTTGACATTTCCCTATGGGATTTCAGAATCACTGCTTACCCCCATGCTGTTAGGCACGGCTCGTTTTGGCGGAGGACTAGCAGCCATTGGCTTGCTGTTGGTGATGGTTGCGGTATTTAAATCCGGAAAATGGAGACATCCGATCTGGATTTGGCCTGTTGTATTATTAGTAGTCAAAGGGATTATGCAATTAGGAGCTTCGGTAATACCCAGTTCCTTCTGGCTGTCCGATCCGTCATTGCGGGTGCTTTATCTGCATATTCTATTGCTGGGAGCATTGACGGTGCTGGTTTTTGCCTGGGTAAATGAGCGATCCGCGATCCCCAGAAAATATTTCTACGTCATCGGTGTTGCTATAATTCTGACACTCATTACATTGCTTATGTTCACTGGACTTTGGCCCCAGGCACTTTCGGGGGCTTGGATTGTCGATGCTTTGGCGTTGGGTGCAATCCTTCCGATTTTAGCTGTATCCGTATATTGGATGAAGTTGATACAATCTCAAAAGAATGAGAATTATTTATGAAAGATGATGATCAAAACACTACGGAGTTAGAATTGGCGAAATCGGTGCGAAAAGCCTGTATTGAAGCTGCGCGTGAAGGATTTAAGGATGCTGCGATGAGTGGGCTTTGCGTTGAGGGGGCGATGGAAGCAGCAATTAGTGCAATGCAAAATTTAGAATTGAAAAAACTTGTAAGGGATGAAAAATAGAATGTACCATACAAAATATATTGTAATCGTATTATTTGTAGTGGCCTTGGGATTAATGGGATGGGCGATATTTGATTACGATTTTAATAATCAACAAAATCATGAAACAAAAAACTCGGAAACCATGCCACTGGTGCCTATGATGCAACAATTATTGGATGACATACAGCAGGTTGATCGTGGAATTTATACGGAAGATTTTGCAATGATTGAGGAGGGAGCCGGCAATATATCCGATCATCCAACGATGGCAGCTGAGGATAAAAAATTAGTAAAGAAAACACTGAGCTCTGAAATGAAACAGTTTGTAGAGTTTGATATGGTGGTGCATCATCACGCCGATTCCATGCGGATAGCAGCTATTGAAGAAAATATGCAAAAGGTGCTTAAGCATTATCGCATAACGCAGCAAGGATGTGTGGATTGTCATTCAAATTATCGCGAGCCAATTTCTACTGCTCGTTTGGAAGGTAATTAGTATCCAATGGAGCAGCCGATTGTTGATTTCCATAAAGATGAAGAAGACGATTGGGTGGCTGAACTGCAGTGTGGTCACAATCAGCACGTGCGACATAATCCGCCGTGGATGCTGCGTCCCTGGGTGACTACCGAAGAGGGCCGAAAAAGTCGAGTTGGAAACAAATTGAACTGCAAAAAATGTGATAGCAACGAACCTCAAGACTTTGATCCGTCATGCCAAGAATAGCGCGCGTATTTATCAAAACGGGACTTATTTACTTTTTGGTTTCGCTCTTACTGGGATTGGCTGCCGAGTTCAATTGGCTGCAATTTCCGGGAATAGTGCCGCTCTTTTGGCACCTGCTGATGGTAGGGTGGATCACACAGATTATTTTTGGCGTATCCGTGTGGATGTTTCCCGGACGAACCCGCGAAGAAGGATTTAAAGCACAGATTTGGGGCTGGTTGACGTACATTTTTCTGAATCTTGGTTTAATACTCCGTCTAATTGCAGAGCCTGCTACATATTTAGTTACGGGATTATTGTGGAATGTATTGATCGTGATATCGGCGGTGAGTCAAGTGGTGGCAGCCGTGACTTATATCATAGAACTTTGGCCGCGCATACAATCGAAAGAACAGCGTCGCCGACAGCGCAAAAAGAAACGTCAGAAAGCAAAGAGTGAGAAATAGAGACTCTGGTTTTAGCTTCAATCCTAATAAGAAATACCAACCCCATGCCTACACCCAGTCGCTGGATGATTAAAGCTTCGATGCTGTACATGTTGGCAGGATTTGCTATTGGGGCGCTGATTTTAATCAGTAAGGTATATCCCGAGTATTCTTCAGTATGGAGCTTGCTTTCCGTTCATATCGAAGTGAGTATTTTCGGGTGGATTATCCAGCTGACGATGGGAACAGCCTACTGGATTCTGCCGAGATATCTCAAAACTAAATCGAGAGGAAATCCCAGGCTGGCACTGGCAATGGTTGGGATGTTGAATTTTGGTATTTTAATAAATGTAGCATCCTACCTGAATATACTACCTCCATCTGCTACGATAGTGGGACGTCTGCTTGAAGTGGGAGCCGTAGTGCTATTTATTGCACTGCACTGGAACCGGGCCGTGAGCTATAATACCTGATATATAGAGTAAGATTTAGGGATAAAATCACTTATCACTTTCAACTAATTAACCTCTCAGCAATCGCATAGCATAGTAAAGGATGAGTAATCCCAGTAGCAGGTTAAGACGTCCCAACCAGCTTGAAATTTTACGTATTTGCTTTGTATGTGGATGGCCGGGTTGAGTATCCATAAGTTCAGCCGCTTTGGGACCGGCATAGAAATCGTGGATACCACTGACGACAAGTACCAATCCAAATGCAAGTAATTTTATAAATAGATATCCGCCAAACACTTCTATCCAGAACGATCCGGTAAGCAGTTGTTGTACCGTATATCCACGTGTTAATAAATTGGTTATGCCGGTTACTATTAGCACCAAAAATAGTATCCAGGAAATGCGGCTGAATTTTCTACCGACAAGCGTAAAAAATTCGCCTTTTTTATTTTTCAGTAATTCATGTCGTGTAGCAGGAACCAAGACACCGGCAGTAAAGAGCATGCCACCAATCCAGAAAATAGCCGAAGTTATGTGGATGAAAACTGATAGATAATACATCGGGAATTCAATTTCTGTGTTAGAATGTAACAGAAATAAAAAAAGGCGACTGAAAAAATCAGCCGCCTTTAAAAATTATATCAAGGTATATAACGTATTATTCTTCTACGTTGAGAATACCTTTCATTCCGCCAGAGTAATGTCCGGGGAAGCTACAAATGTATTCATACTCTCCCGTTTCTTCAGGAGCAGTGAAGGTAATTTCTACCGTTTCTCCACCAGCAGCAAGATCGGTATGAGCAATAATCTGATCTTCCATGTCGGAAGGAATGTACTCGTTGTCACGTGCTTTGGCAGCAGCGTTTGCGAATGCAGCAGCATCAGCGTTCATGGTAAGCAATACAAAGTTGTGCGCCATGGCAGATGCCGGTAAAGTACTTTCCGTCATCAGGCGAATGCGGATTTCTTCGCCGGGAGCAGCTGTAATGGATTCGAGCAATACATAATCGCCCATTTTTTCGCCGACTGTAATCCCTTCTTCTTCGCCGTCAACGACGAATTTCATTCGGTCAATCCCAACCATTTCGATCGTACGAATGTCGTCAGCTTGCTCGGTAGCTTGGGTATCTGCTGTCTGATCTTCAGCTTGCTGCTGGTCAGACCCACCGCCGCAGGCAGTGACGAAAAGCAACATCAATGAGAATAAATAAGGTGCAAAACGTGTCATAAATTTGTGTAATTCTTTGGTTAAAAATTAAGTACAGAAGATACGAAAGTATTTTGTTCTAAACAGCATAAATCTTTATTAAAGTAAGGTTGCTTCCAGCGAAATATCGGTGCCAGCCAATGCCTTAGAAACGGGACAATGATTCTTTGCTCCTTCGGAAAACTTTTTAAAATCATCTTCACTAATTGTTGGTACATTAGCTTCACAAATTAATTTAATGCCGGTAATTGCGGGTCCGTCATCGGTAACTTCAAACGTTACTTCAGCCCGGGTTTTAACTGATTTAGGATTATAACCCGCTTCGGCCAGTTCGTTGGAAAGGGCCATTGAAAAACATCCTGCATGAGCGGCACCAATAAGCTCTTCTGGATTGGTTCCGTCTCCATCCTCGAAGCGCGAAGCAAAAGAGTACTTACCTTTGTAAGAGCCACTATCGAGCTCCATTGTTCCATTCCCATTTTTAAGATCTCCATTCCATTGAGCAAGTGCTTTTTTAGTAGGCATAATGTTATAAGTGTTTGATTAGTATTTAGCTTGATGTAGGGTTAAGTTCAGATTTTTTGATCTTGGTTGCTTTAATTAATTGAAAGACGATTCCTCCTAAAAAGAGAAGAATGGCTGCTACGTTTCCATAACTACCTACAATACGTAGTTGGGACGGCCCGATCATATCTCCGATAATTCGTATAAATAAAAAACCATGCAGCAGGAACAGTGGCAGATAAAAATAGAAGTGCCAGGGCACTAGCTTACCGGAAAGCGAAGGAATAATGACGGAGGCGTGAGCAAAGATCATGCTGAATACAAATCCCACAAAAAGCATATGTAACAGTCCGTCGTAAATAGGTCCGGCCGTGGGGAAGTGATACCATAAACCAAAGAGGCCCGCAAGTATAAGCCAGCCGTAGCCGGTTAGCAGACTGATGGCACTGTATCGCGTCCAAGCTGCGGATTTAATGGTCCGTCGGGCCACATCGTATTTGATCAGCCAAGCGGATATGCCGATAAGTAACAGAGAGGCAATAATCCAGCCGGCGTAGCGATCGAAATGAGTGAGAACAAGGGCACTAATCCAAAGTAAAATAAGTGTGGTAAAAAGCTTTTGTGCTTGCTTTGGGGGACGCATAATGCGGTTGAGTTCCAGTCGTTCGCCAAAGATGGTTAGCATTGGAAAGGCCGCCCACCAGATAACCAGCTTATAAATAGGAAAGTGGAGCACATAAAGTATATTACCCACCAATAGTGAAGCCGCTCCCAATGCCATAATCAGATGATATATTTTAGGCTGCAGATAGTACAGATAGCTCATCACATACGTTAAGCCCATTGCTCCCAACAACATGAGCCATTGTCCGGATAGCTGTAGGCCAGATAAAAGAATAATAGTAGAAGCGGCCATTAATACCGGAGCGAAATACGCCCACTTTTTTTCGAGTGCCGCGGCGCGCTCCAGGCCGATTAGCGTGCCAAGAAATCCGTTGATCATTAACGGTCCGTGTGCGGTGGGAGAAATATGCCGGGGCGCCATATCCGATAAAAACCCAATGCGCAGCAGTCCTGAGTAAAGTCCCGTAATGAGACCAATAGCCGCTAAGAATAGCAGACTTACCAAAATATATGTAGATGTTTTACCGGTGCTCACTATAGTTAAATTAAGTGTCAGTCTAAACTTGTTTCAGAATATTTTTTAAGAAAGATAGATCCTGAAATGAATTCAGGATGACATGTTGCCAATATAATTTGAATGTTTTTAATACTTATGTCACTGCATCGGCGGTGGATGAGCAAAAAACTCTACGTCTTCTTTAATCATATCTACATTCCATTCCGGTTCCCAAACCAGTTTTGTCGCGTAATCTTTGACTCCTTCCATTGATTCCAGTGTTTCTTCAATTTGTTGCTGCAGATATCGACGCATGGGACAGCCCGGCGTGGTGACGGTATATTCAAGCACCACCTTGCCATCGTTAATCAAGATGTTATATACCAGTCCCAGATCCACAATGTTAACCCCTAGTTCGGGGTCAATAACTTCGCGGAGTTGCCGGACTATCGTGCGTCTATCTATGGGAGTAGAAGTCATAATTATCTTTTAATCAGTTTTTCCAATACGGACTTTCCAAACGTTGGGTCCTTTTTCCAGGTATTTCCAGATAAACTTTTCATTGGCCCGCTCTGCAGCTAGCTCATACTTTATAGGTTTGGGGTCATGATCGTTAATAATTATAAATGCTTCTCCATCGTTGAGATTATCAAATTTCTCAAAAATTATTGGATGTTTGTGCTTTGGTTCAATCTCTCGAACGTCTATTTCTTCTAAAGTATCAGACATTCTTTGGTGATTTGTTATTAGTTATTGGGTAATAGCTATTTGTAGGTAAAGCCCCGATAATCATTACTAATAACTACTTTACTGCTTTTTCTTCCCAGTTTTCGATAAGGTGTTCTCGTTTATTTTCTTTTTCGCTCCATTTGTCAACGTTGGGCAGGGCCTCTTTGGCTTGGTTGATGACATGATCAGCCCATTCTTCAGAAAGCCGTTCATTTAATTCGATATAATCTTCCCACTCCATCGGTACTTCATCATCAGGATAAATAGCCTCTTCGGGACATTCGGCCACGCATGCATCACAATCAATACATTCAATGGGATCGATGACCAAGAAATTGGGTCCTTCCCTGAACGCATCAACCGGACAAACGGCCGCGCAATTAGTGTGCTTACACTGAATACAGGGATCGGTTACAACGTACGCCATAGTTTAAATAGTACTTGGTTTCGAATGCTTCACTTCAAAGGTAGGAGTCCCTAAATTGAATATCAACTATAAAAACGGTATAAACCTTTTTTATTGATTTATCACAAAATCATCGATATCTTAAGCATGGATTGAAAGCAAACTGAATTGACAAAAAATGATATGAAAACCGATCAATCTCTTTCAAAGCTCACTCCCGAAGCTACTATCTCAGAAATAGTTTGTTCAGACCATAAGGTGGGCGAACTGCTCGCTTCTATTGGGTTATCACCGGACAATCATGAAGAAGAAACGCTTCGATCGGTATGTCAACAGCGCAAATGGAGTGAGGTTGAAGTACTTCAGTGGTTAAAGAAGCATGGTTCAACTCAAAATGGGCAAACGTCAGATAGTGATATTCCTTCAGTTCCTGATAAAGATGCTTCACTGGTAAAATGGATTACGTACCTGGAAGAATCATTTCTTAATCCCAATCAATCGCTTTTGGAAGAGTTGGACGAAAACTTTCCTCGTATTCATAAAGTACACGGAAATCAGTATCCCTGGCTTAAAACGATGAAGTGGGAGTTTGACAGATTTAGAGAAACGCTCGGTATGTATTATACCTTTGAAAGGGAAAAGTTTTTCCCGCTTATCGGACGCCTCAAAAATCATAGCAATAATAATCTGAGTCATGGGACGATTCAAAAATTAGAAAAATCATTCTCTGTCGTAGAACGAGATCAGCGTCGTCTACGAAATGTAATGAAGACTATTCGGAAAAAAGGAAATCAGTTTGAAAATCCCGGCAATGCGTGTTCAACACTGCGAATTCAGAATAAGAATTTTAAAATCTTGTTTTCCCAATTAAAGAAACAGTTCGAGGTGGAGAAAGATCTGATTTTGCCGCGTACAAAAGAGGAGATAGGAGCTAAAGGTTAACCCAACTACATCCAAACTAATAAAGACCATCATGTTTACCGGTTCAAAAAAAGAGATTATCGACTTGATTAAACGCAGTGGAACCCTCTCTATTGATGAAGCCGTGGAGGAGATTGACTTAGCTAAAACGACCCTGCGCGAGCACTTTCTGCAGTTAGAGCGCGATGGTTATGTAGAACGAGATTACGTGCGATCAGGGCCGGGGCGTCCCAGCCTGCAGTATCAGCTGACATCCAAAGGCAATAGCACTTTCCCATCTTCTGAGTCTAAGCTGATCCGAAATATTATTAAGTACCTCAAGTCGAAGGGTAATGAACAACTAGTGGAAGATTTCTTTGAGGATTTTTGGGATCAGCGTTTGGAAGAAGCCCAAGATCGAATTGAAAAATCATCGGCCGGAGATTTGCAATCAAAAGTTAAGATACTGATGCAGATGCTGGAGGAGGAGGGATTCATGCCTGAATTTGATTTTGACGAAAGCGATGAGTCACTGATGGTAAAGGAGTGTAACTGTCCCTTTAGTGAAGTTATTAAAGAAACGCGGCTGCCCTGTAAACTGGAAGAGATGTTTTACAAGAAGTTATTTAATGAGAACGCCGAACGAACCAGCTATATCGCTGATGGTGACTATTCCTGTACCTATGATATTCCGGCTGATTAACATTGAATGTATTTTCTAAAGATGGTGTTTAACTACACAATAAGAGATAAGATAGTATTAAATATAATTAATGGGTCTTATTCTGTGCAAGATTTATGATTTTATAATCCCGAATGATTAAACCACAGTATTATGATTGTTGATGAATTAGCAACTTTTGTTAAGAAGGCATCTTATAATGATTTGTCGGATGAGGCAAAAAAGCAGTTAAAAATTAGGCTCTTGGATTCGCTTGGAACGGCTATAGGAGCTATTGAAGGCCCGCCTGTTAAATCCATCAGAGAAATGATTGACGATTTTGGCGGAGCGGAAATGAGCACCCTCATCGGTGGGGGTAAAACGACGCCTGATCGCGCGGCCTTGTATAACAGTGGTTTGGTACGTTACCTCGATTTCAATGACAGCTATCTGGCCAAAGGGGAGACTTGTCATCCGAGTGATAATATTGGTTCAATTCTGGCGGCTGGAGAAACTACAGATCTCAGCGGTAAGGATTTTCTGACAGCTTTAGCAGTGGCCTATCAAGTGCAGTGTCGCCTGAGTGATGAAGCGCCGGTGCGGGACAAGGGATTCGATCATACCACGCAGGGTTCGTATGCGGTAGCGACGGGGGTTGCTAAAGCACTGGGATTGGATGAAGAGAAAACAGCTAACGCTATTTCGATCGCCGGTACGGCTTTGAATGCGCTTCGTGTTACTCGCACTGGTGCTCTATCCAACTGGAAAGGGCTTGCTTATCCTCATACAGCTTTTGGAGGAACTCATGCTGCAATGCTGGCTAAGTATGGCATTACCGGCCCGCCGGCAGTATTTGAAGGGAACAAAGGTTTTATGGATTCCATTGCCGGCGAATTTTCGATCGATTGGTCAAATGAAAATTTGGAGCGCGTTACTGATACGATCATAAAGAAATACAATGCGGAAATACATTCCCAATCATCTATTGAGGGAATGATAGAGTTAAAGGAGAAGCACGGATTTACAGCCAAAGAAGTAGAGAAGGTCGAAATTGAAATTTTTGATGTTGCCTATCACATAATCGGCGGTGGTGAAGAAGGCGACAAGACGATTGTCCGCACGAAAGAAGAGGCTGATCACAGTTTGCAGTATATGGTTTCGGCAGCGCTTTTAGACGGGCAGGTGATGCCGGAGCAGTATGAAAAGAATCGTATTGAAGCAGATGATATTCAGTCGCTATTGCAAAAGGTAAAAATTACGCCTAAACAAGAATACAGCGATCGCTTTCCTGATGAGATGCCGACAAAACTGACGGTATATCTCAAAAATGGCAAAACCTATTCCATTGAAAAGAACGATTACGAGGGATTTTACACACGTCCCATGAGCTGGGAGACGATCATCCAAAAGTTTGAGGGATTGGCTGAGCCTTACACCTCAGAGGAATTGCGTGATCAGATTGTTGAGACAATAAAGAATTTTGAACAGCATTCTGTTTCTGATCTGATGAAGCTGTTAGCAAAGGTAGAATTAGGATTTTAGACAATGGTAAAGTTATAAGGATGCGGTGCGCCGTATCCCAACAAAAAATGAAAGGTGGCTACTATGGCTGACGAAAAAACATTCGACTTTTTGAATAAAAACGAACGAGAATCCAAACCAAGAAAAACAGGTATTACCGAGATTCGCGGTCCCTATTATGATGTAATGGGTAAACGATATCTCAATGATATCATGGAAACAATGGGCGAACACGTGGATTCGTTGAAATTTTCTGGCGGATCGTTTTCGATTATGCCTAAAAAGGCTGTAACCGAGCTGATTGATATTGCCCATGATCATGACGCGCTGGTATCGACCGGTGGATTTATGGAATACGTGCTCACGCAGGGAAAAGAGGCCGTCGATAAATACATCGATACCTGCAAAGATTACGGATTCGATATCATTGAGCTTTCAGCGGGATTTATCACCCTGCCCACTGACGACTGGCTACGGCTAATTGAAAAGGTGCAAAAAGCCGGACTTAAAGCGAAGCCCGAAATTGGTATCCAATTTGGTGCCGGCGGTGATACGGCCAAAGGGGAACTCGAATCCGAAGGCACGCTTGATACCGGTTATGCCGTAAAGCAGGCCAAACGGTTTGTAGATGCCGGAGCATATATGATTATGATCGAGTCGGAAGGTATTACCGAAAATGCAGATCCGTGGAGAACCGATGTGCCGGCCGAATTTATTAACGAAATCGGTTTGGAGAAGCTGATGTTCGAAGCAGCTGATCCCGAAGTCTTTGCCTGGTACATCAAAAACTACGGTCCCGAAGTGAATATGTTCGTGGATAATAGTCAGATTGTACAGCTCGAAACGCTGCGCCGTGGAATCTGGGGTACCAAGAGTCTCTGGGGACGCGTATTGACCTATAAAGAATAATTTAAATACATCCGGTATCAGAATCCCGAACGGAGGCCTGTGGGCAAAAAGGAGAATTTCGCAATGGTTAAAACTTTAGAAATTGTTATCAATGGAAATAAATAAACCATTGAAATTCTCTAGCCCAGAGCTCGGAGTTGTTTCGGGATTCGAAGCCGGTGACTTTTTTGGTTCGTTCCAGTGATTTTCTGGTCCCGATTCCTGTCGGTGGTTTTCGTCATTGAAAAAATGAACAGAACAAATAAAAGTACGGGTATTTTAAGTGTAACTTCTCAACTGATTGTGAAGGCAAATCAATTTAATATTAAGCGCATTTACGAAGAATCTTCAGAAGACGATGGCTACCGCGTGCTGGTGGATCGTCTGTGGCCCCGGGGCGTATCCAAAGAAGAAGCTCGACTTGATGAGTGGCTTAAGGTAATTGCTCCTTCTACCGAATTGCGAAAGTGGTTTGACCACGATTCCGATAAATTTGATGAATTTGCTGAGCGGTATAAAGGAGAATTGACCCAAAAAGAGCATGAGGTTGATCATCTTTTAGATATAGCAAGAAGTCATCGGATCACGCTGTTGTATGCGGCAAAAGATGAAGAGCACAATCATGCGAAGGTTTTAAAAGAATTTTTGGAAGGGCAATTGAACTAAATATCAATTCCTGTGTCATCCTGAATTTATTTCAGGATCTACAGGATAAAATTATGATTCTAAAGATGCTGAAACAAGTTCAGCATGACATGTAAGATTGTATCAAACTATAGAAATAAATAACTAAAATTAGGTATAGATGCAGGTAACAGAAAAAGAACTCGATGTACGCTCGCTAATCCCCATAAAAAGACACGAAAAACTACTGAAACTCTTTAAGGAACTGCCGGTCGGAGAAAGCTTTATCTTTATTAATGACCACGATCCCAAGCCGTTGTATTACGAATTTCGATCGATATATGGGGATGTTGTCGGCTGGCAATACCTGCAGCGCGGCGGGCAGGAGTGGAAGGTGCGCGTAACCCGAACCGAGTCTTCACAGGGACGTGAGTTTGATGATATTTCCACGCTGATGGATCTCCGAAAAGCGGATCGCAAAGACTGGAAGTATGCTGTTTTTCACCGCTATGGAATGATGTTGAAAGGGGATACCATTGAGATCATCTCTGAAAAGGATCCCGAGGAAATCCGAAGGATCTTCAAGAAAAAGTTCGATGGCGAATATACGTGGACGTATAAAAATGATCTGCCCGGTGAATATGTGATCCATGTTACTAAAAAAGAGGAAACAGATCCGGCCCTTGAAGATGTATCCATTGTCAACTCATTTGACGTGCGGCCGCATGCTCCGGCAAAGCGCCATGACATGGTCTTCGATGCTTTTGACGAACTCGAGCCCGGTGAAGCATTTGTCTTTATCAATGACCACGATCCCAAGCCACTCTATTATCAGATGGAGGCTGAAAGTGATGAGCCGTTTAAATGGGAATATCTGGAAACCATGCCGAAGGAGTGGAAGGTAAAAGTGATGAAGTTAAAGAAGTAATGGTATTGTAGTGCTGCAGTTATCAATCATGTTTGTATTGCAACGCTGCAATAAATGAATGGTTAATCTTTTTTTATATTTATCCAAATGTACCAATTATAGAATGTTTTAGAGCTTTTTAAGAGTTTGGCACGACTCTTGAATTGCCAAAGTCTCAATTAATAAAAGACAAAGTTGTCTTAATTCTTAATTACCAATAAAACTGACTGCTATGAAATCAATAAAACTTACTTTCACTCTTGTAATAGGATTGTTACTAACGGGGATTACGAGTTTGAGTTATGCACAAACATCAGAATATGAAATAGACGGCAAGACCTTTGGCATGCCCGAAGCGGAAGTGTTCACCGAAGATTATGACGGACCTCCCGTCGTAGGAGATCACTTAAGTATGCTTCCCAACCTTGAGCCGCTCGATTACGAGGGCAACAAGACGCATGAGGTTCGTATCGACATCATTGCCCAGGAAATTGAAGTGGCTGATGGCGTAAAATATGAAGCTTGGACGTTCGGGGGAACGGTTCCCGGTCCGGTGCTGCACGTGAGAGAGGGCGACCGCATTACATTTACGATGAAGAATCGTTCGGATGAAGCGGTCACGATTACACAACCAACAAAAGAAGGTTCGCCCTTTATGCAGCAGGTGGCCCAGAATAATTACATGAAAGCTCAAGAAGCGACAATGCCTATGCCGCACTCGATGGACTTTCATGCGGGAACGGTGGCCAAAGATGATAAATGGAGAACTATTGCTCCGGGTCAATCTATCAAGTTTGACTGGGTTGCCAACTATGCCGGTTCTTATATTTACCACTGTGGTACGCCCAGCGTGCTTATGCACACGGCAATGGGACAGCACGGCGTAGTCGTTGTTTCTCCAAAGGACGGATATGATACCGGATACGAAGTGGATAAGGAGTATGTAATCGTACAGTCTGAGTACTACCTGAAAAAAGGACCTGGCGATCTCTATCAATACGACTATGAAGGTGCTCAAAATCGAAATCCTTCCCACGTTGTATTCAACGGACACCAGACGATTCTGCACGATCAACCGCTGAAAGCAAATGCCGGAGATCGCGTTCGCTTCCACGTTTCAAATAACGGTCCAAGCGGCACGTCAAGCTTCCACGTTATCGGTGGTATTTTTGATCGCGTATGGTTGGAAGGTCATCCCTTTAATGAAATGCGCGGCATGCAGACGGTACTCCTTGGTGCCTCAAGTTCAGCGACCATAGATATGATCGTTCCCGAGGAAGGAAAGTATATCCTGATCGATCACGAATTTGCTGATGCAGAAAAAGGCGCGACGGGTACATTGAAAGCCGGACCCCGCGAGAAGTAAATCCATAAATCGATAAACACCTATTAAAATTTATTGAAATGAACATCCTGACGAACATAGCACCTGTTAAAATCACGCTGACTGTATTAGCGGCGATGATGTTATGCCTTACCAATATGGTTGGGGCCCAGGTGCTGGTTCCGTCGGGATCATTTCATTCTGTAATGCCCGAAATTAAGGGTGAACCGGTCGAAGTAGAGTCATTTTATTTGGATTCAACGGCCGTTACTAATCAGCAGTACAATGAATTTTTACAAGATCATGAGAATTGGAAACCAGAAAACGTTCCGAGCATTTTTGCATACAAGGGATATCTAAAAAACTGGGAAAACACCAATGCTGATGATATTGTAAATCCTAATCAACCGGTGACCAGTGTTTCATGGTATGCGGCCAATGCGTATTGCCAATCAGCGGGCGGGCGATTGCCAACCCTCAATGAATGGGAATATTCGGCACAGCTTATGGATTTTGAATCAACTGCCGATGCAAAGGAGTTTGCCAATAGGTTAATGAGCTGGTATTCCACTTTTGATAATGAAAATATGGGAGCCGTAGGTTCTACCGGAATTGAAAATCGGTATGGCATCAAAGATCAGTTTGGATTGATTATGGAATGGGTCGAAGATTTTAAGCCGGTGGTCGCAGATGATCTTTCCCTGGATTGTGGTACGGTTGGACGCATGCAAAAACTGGGCAATGCCTACAGTTATGCGGCCTCTATCCGGTATATCACGCGCATGAGCTTTAGTCCCAAAAGCACCAACAGCACGGTAGGATTTCGCTGTGCCTACAATGTGGAAACGATGGAAGATAAAAAATCGAATTTGTGATGAAGAAATTATACCTCATAGTGATTTTCTTACTTACGGCAATGAGCGTGTCGGCACAGCATAATCACAATCATAGTGCTGATAATACTCTTAATACCACAGAAGTGAATTCGGAGCATTCTCTCTACCATTTGGATGCCGAGTGGACGGATCATCGAAATGAGACCATATCCCTTACAGATTTTAAAGGAGCCCCGGTGATTGTGGTGATGTTTTACGGTAATTGCACCGAGGTTTGTCCAATTCTAATACAGGATGCTTGGCGATTGTACAGCAGCGTGGATGAATCTGTCCAAGAGGAGATCAATGTGTTAGCCGTTAGTTTTGATACTGAGAATGATACACCAGAAGTATTACGGAAGTATGCTGAATATGAGCAGTTGGACATTCCCGGCTGGTACTTTATGACGGCGGATGATGCCGACATACGAACGCTTGCCATGATGTTGGGCGTGCAGTATTCAAAGAAAAGTGACGGTCATTTTGCGCACTCAAATTTGGTAACCGTATTAGATGAAAAAGGCAGAATTGCCCAAAGGGTGGAGGGATTGAATCAGCCTATGGATGACGCTAAGTCAAAAATTGAGTCGATAATGGCTAAGCTGAACAAATGATGAAATTTTCAGTACTAACATTGTTAATAGCTCTTTTGTTAATCACCGGTTGGGACCATGGCATGGCTTCTGATTTTTTCCAGGCAGATACGGTGACCGTAGAAGTCAAAGGCACGGATACTGATGCACGATTTGATCCGGTGGTTGTGGCCGTAAATCCGGGTGATGTGATACAATTTGTGGTACGCGAAGGGTTACATACGGTAACGGCCTACCATCCCGAAAACCGGCGGCCGCAGCGAATACCGGCTTCAGCGAACCCTTTTAATTCGGGCTTATTGAAAGAGGGAGATACTTGGATGTTGCAAGTTTTTGAGGAAGGAATGTATGACTATTTTTGTATGCCCCATGAAAAAATGGGTCATGTGGGAAGAATAATTTCAGGATCGACTGATGCTGTGGGCGAATATCCCGAAGAAGGAATACCCAGCGTAGTTTTACAAAAATTGAACACCGAAACAGAACAGTTTTTAAACCAATAAATACATACCAATAAACAAAAAGAGGTTACTTACTATGAAATCACTTACAAAAATAACGTTAATACTTGCACTCATTTTTACGGGATTTGTGTCTACTACAATGGCGCAGCGAACCATAGAAATGGTTGGCATGGATAACATGAAGTTCGATGTCACGACCATTGAGGCTACCCCCGGTGAAGAAATTACTATAAAGCTCACTACTAAAAGTCAGATCCCGAAGCAGGCGATGGCACATAATGTGGTTGTCATAGATAAAGACGCTAATGTGGATGAGGTTGCCAATGCTTCGGCGCGAGCAAGGGACAATGATTATATAGCTCCGGATTATGAGGACGAAATCATTGCGGCCACAGGTCTGGCAGGCGGTGGAGAAACGGTAGAAGTAACATTTACAGTTCCCGAAGAAACGGGAGAATATGAGTATATCTGCTCATTCCCTGGACACTACCCAGCTGGGATGAAAGGAGTGCTTAAAGTACAGTAGTCAACCCTGCTAACATTATAGCTTGTATTTAAAAGGGCATCCATGCAGGATGCCCTTTTTATGTTTTTGGTAAAAAAAGAAAGGTAATTTTTTGATGGGAGGGGATTTATTTAAAATCTATTTTGGATAAGGTTGTTAAAAAAGAGTTTGATAACTTAAATTGCCTGTAGTCTATATATAGTAAGATATATTTAAAAGAGGAGGGAATATGGAGAAAAATTTTACTGCCCGAATAGTAGACTTGACTGAAGTTTACGAGATGGCTTATCAGGTATCACAAAAAATTTCGGACTCTCCCTCGAATTTTGATGTGGTGGTTGGAATTTCTCGAGGCGGTTTTCCTCCTGCACGATTGGTATGTGATTTTTTGAACATTAAGACACTTACAGCAGTACAGGTTCGACATTATACAGCTGGCGGACAGGCGAAAGAAGAAGTCGAAATTACAGATCCCATTGATATTGATCTCAAAGGAAAAAACATTCTTGTCGTAGATGATGTTAATGATTCGGGCAAGACTTTAAAGGCAGCCGTTGATCATATCAAAAGAAAAGGAGCTAAAGCAGTTAAAACAGCTGTGCTGCACGAAAAGGAGAACACCTCTCTCTCAGCCGATTTTGCCGGAGCATATCAGACGGAGTGGAAGTGGCTTATGTATCAGTGGGCGGTGACAGAAGATCTGTTGGAGTTTTTGAAAAAGGATGAGATGCTATCAGCCGATAAAGAAGAGATGTTGCAACACCTTTCGGATAAGTATGATCTTAATGTTCAAACAGAACTTCTTGACAAAGTGCTTGCTATGAAAAGCAATTATTTCGACAACTAAATATCTTAATAGTATTTACTAAAAAGCATACTATTTATGTTTGATTATACTGCTACGTATACCGATCAGTACCAGATAACAATGTCCCAGGTCTATTTTCAAAAAGGTCTGGGAGACGAAACAGCTATTTTTGATTACTTTTTTCGGAAACTACCATTTGATAACGGTTATGCTGTTTTTGCTGGTCTTGAAGATCTGCTCGAAGCTATAGAAAACCTTCATTTTGATGAAAAGGATCTTGAATTTCTCGAAAAGGAGGGCATAGATCAGGAGTTTCTGGATTACCTGGAAGACTTTCGTTTCACCGGGAATATTTATGCTTCCAGAGAGGGGGATGTTATGTTTCCAAATCGGCCGGTAGTTAGTGTTGAAGCATCCATTATTGAGGCCCAGCTACTTGAGACGCTTGTTCTTAACACGCTTAATTATCAGTCATTGATTGCTACTAAAGCCAGCAGGATGAGACTTTCAGCCGGTGATCGGCAGCTGGTGGATTTTGGATTGCGACGTGCTCCCGGGCTCGGTGGTTATTCGGCCAGTCGTGCTGCTGTTATTGGTGGATTTGATGCCACCAGTAACGTGCGAAGTGGTCGCGATTATAACATGCCGATATCGGGCACAATGGCTCACTCATTTGTTCAGCGTTATGATGAGGAGATAGAGTCATTTCGCGATTTTGCCGATATTCGTCCCCACGACTGTGTGCTTCTTGTTGATACCTATGATACCCTGAAAAGCGGAGTGCCTAACGCTATAGCAGTGGCCAAAGAGATGGAAGAGCGAGGTGATAAACTGAAGGGTATTCGTCTTGACAGTGGTGACCTTGCTTGGTTAGCAAAAGAATCGCGTAGGATGCTTGATGAGGCCGGATTGGAGTATGTGAAAATAGCCGCTTCCAACCAGATTGATGAGCATGTAATAAAAAGTCTGCTTGATCAAAATGCGCCTATTGACCTGTTTGGAGTAGGTACGAGTTTAGTGACCGGTCGACCTGATTCTGCCCTTGATGGTGTTTATAAACTGTCTTATGCCAACGACGAACCACGGCTTAAATTATCAGAGACGGTTAGTAAAATTAATCTGCCCGGAAAAAAGCAGGTATATCGGTTGTTTAATGAAGATGGCTCATTTTATGGCGGTGAAGTTGTTGCGTTAGATGGTGAATCAGACATTGATATGATGTACCATTCAACTGATCCTAAAAAGTTCAGGCATTTGTCTGAATTCCAAAAAGAACCCCTTCTAAAGAAGGTGGTTGAAGATGGGGAACGGTTAACGGAACCTCGATCGGTGCAAGAAATTGCGGAGTTCAGTCGTAAACAATTGAGCAGACTACCTGTTGAATTCAAACGGTTTGAAAATCCCCATATCTATAAAATTGGATTGTCTGCAAAACTAAAAGATCAGCGTGATAGCTTGGTAGAACATCACAAAAGTAAAGTTTAATGGTCTACTGTTGTCTATGGCTAATAAGAACAATAAGATTTGATTAGTAATTACTATTTGTTTTGTCGCTGATTTTAATACCTGACAGCCCCGCATAAATAATTAGCCAAATACCTGTTCGGAATGACATCGCTTTTAAGCTTTCCATGGCAATGGATGCTTCCAGCCAATAGGCTATTACAATGAGGATTAGTACCGACAGGTTAACTAAGAAAACAATTTTAGCTGTCTTAATGCCTGTCAGTAGCTTTTGCCATATCAGATAACCGGCAGAGATATAAAAATATCCCATTACGGTATTAAATATCAGCAGGGGTAAAAAGATAATGTACCCGGGATCGGAGAAACGGAAAAAGGTTGTTCCGCCTACCCAAATGGTTATCAATCCAAAAGCGGTGGCAATGATTGCAGATGCCATTTGAATAAATGAGCTCACTGCTTTGTTATCCATATCATTTATTATTTGTAATTAATAAAAAGGGGATACCTGCAAAGTATCCCCTCATAATTATATTAGTGGTACTACAGTGATGATAATACGCCATTCCATTTTAGCTCTATAAAAAAGCTACGGCCGGGATCGTTAAGTGGCATTGTTGATCCCTGCAGGCTTCGGTTCAAGTGCTCATGATACGTCACATCAAAGAGGTTATTAACACCTGCCGAAAGTTGAATGCCGCGCCCCAGTTGAGAACTTGCCTTGAAATGGGTAAGCAGATATCCATCCGTAGGTTGTTCATCAAACGATTCGGCCACACGTGTTTGCTCCGCTACGCCCCTCAGATGTAGTTGAGGAATCAGCTTACCATTCAGGAAACTGTAGTCCAGTTTAAAGTTTGCTTCATAAGCCGGTATCTGTGGCAGATCTTCATCTGCTGTTATATTTCGGCCGATGGTGTAAGCAGTGGAAAGGTTATAGCCCAACTTATTCCGACCGTTGTTTTTGAAAGTCAGCTCAAAACCATACAGGGCCGCTTCATTTATATTCTTAAACTGCTTGACTCCAGGTGCTCCCATCTGCTTGGGATTCAGACTGGGACGAACAGTTGCGCTGATATAGTCGGTCACATAGCTGTAAAACAGCGACCCTTCGATACTGATGACCTCGTTTGTATAGTTAAGCATCGCATCCACCTGGTGATTGGTCTCGGAGTTCAGTTGCGGATTACCGACGTATTCATAGGGATCCATACCGATAGCCAGGTAATTTACGAAGAGCTCATCCATGCCGGGATAACGCTCTGATCGCCCAATCCAGAAGCCGGTTGTCCAGTTGGGATGTAAATCTTTGGTAAATCCTGCACTGGCACTCCATCCGAGGTGTTCTTGATCAAGTTGTCCAAGCGTTTGTGCAAAGTAGGCATCGGGATCGTTGGCATTGGAATAGTAGTAGTCAAACCGGGAAGAGAGCACTACATTCCATTCAGTGATGTTCGGTTGATATTCCACCACGCCGCCAAAGCGATTGCGCTTGCCGCCTTGCCAGACGTTATCGGTGATAGTTTGGCCGGCCATGGGACCCATGTTAAAATCGCGGGTACGAAAACCTTCCATTTGGCGCAGCGTAGCATCAGTGCCGAACGTCCAGCTGCCGGATGTCCCCGGGAGTACATAAGAAATATCATAACCGTAGGTTTCGGTAGACAGATCGGTGACCGCCTCTACCATGTTTGACATCTGTCGATCGAGGTTATCCATCACGTGTGCTACGTACGAACCAAAAACCGAGCTTTCAAAACGTCCGTTGCCCAGATCCGTATTGGTATAAGTGAGTGTAGCATTGGTGATGTCATCATCACGCATATCCATCATCAAGGCCGGATATTGCACATCGCGCGCAAAATTCTGGCTCAGCTTGGCTTTGATAGAATTTGCATCGTTCAGCTGAACGGATGTTTCAACTGTATATTCGGCATTCGACATCCCGGCGTTAACGCTGTTTCCGGAACCGTCCTTATAATTTTCTGTGGATGCAAAAGCTCCGTAGATATTGGTCGTCCAGCGACCGCCTTCTTTTTTGATGCCACCGGCATAGCGCTGGCGGTCGATGTTGCTTTCATAGCCTACGGTGAAATAGCTCGAGATCACAGGATCACGGTAATAGTCCGGCTGCTGAGATTTAAAGTTTATGACTCCTCCGAATGAAGGTCCATGTTTGAGGGCATAAGGCCCTTTTAGGATTTCAACCTCTTCGATATGTTCCATTTGAACGTGAGAGGTAGGAGGATCCATGCGGTTGGGACAGGCTCCCTGTGACTGCAGCACGCCGTCCATCTCAACCATCAGCTGATTCTTTTTAAAGCCGCGAAGTACCGGATCAACGCCAAAGCCACCGCCTTTGCGGATGCCCGAAATGTTAGGCGAATCTTTGAGAAATTGACCCGCATCATGCGAGAGGTTGACGGTTGAAATCGCATCCATAAACTGGTCAGGCTGGTGCGATGATTTTCGTGCAAGAACAGTAACGGGGCTCATAGCCTCCATTGATCTACGCAAATAGATTGTTGTTGACTCTTCAGCAATATCACTTGCGATGAGTTGAACGGTTTTGCTTTTATAACCCACATATGTAATTCGAAGCGTGAATTCATTGGCATCAGCTGTGAAGTTGAATGCACCGTTGGCATTGGTGATCGTGGTAAGATCGCCTTCCGACCAATGTATGTGCGCTCCGGCCAACGGTTTATTATTTGATTCATCTAAAATTTTACCGGAAATCGTTTGCTGTGCCCAGGCAGCATTTGAAAGGGCAAAAAGGAGTAATAGTCCTATTGTTAGAAAAAAAAGTTTTAGTGAACGCATAATTCTGATATGGTTTTAATGCATCCGCACCGTAATATTTTTACCTATAGCAGTGGTATTGCGAGGTGCAGATAGATTTAAATTTTATTAAATGATCAGGAGATTATGCGAGAAGGCGGGGAGGATGAAAGATATCATCCGTAAAGATAAGTAAAGGGTGCTGTTGTAAGCTTATAAATATTGAGGTTGGAGAAAAGGTAATACCGTCAAAAGCCGAAACCAGTGGAGCTTTGATTTGAAATGGGGCATTCGTGCCAATGGGCTCATTTCCGTGATGATCACAGCCGCATAGTTTCGTGGCATTAGAATTGTCAGCTGATGCTGTATGGTTGCAGCTGCAAGCTTTTTTTCTATCTAACGAGCAGGAGCTATCACAATCGCCATCCATGTTACAGGCCATAGTTTCTCCACCGTGATGAGCATTCATTTGCTGCATTACGATGGGAGACAGACCTTGCATTACTGATGCTCCCAAGAAAATGAAGAGTACTACAGACGATATGTGTTTTAGCTTTATAAGCACGTAATTATCTTAATAAGAGTAACTTATCTTAAATATACAAAATGCCTCCATCCTTTGAAAAGAATAACGGTGAAAATTTAGTATATTGTGAGTGAATATTCGCACAATTTTCAAATAATTTTTTATCCATTGGCAACTACAAAAAAGCAAGCAATTTTAGAAACAGCCTTGGAACTTTTTGTATCTAAAGGTATTGATGCGACCTCTATTCGTTCTATAGCTAAGGGGGCTGAAACTTCTGAAGGTAATATTTATAGACATTTTAAAAGTAAAAATGACCTTGCCCGGACCATTTTTCTAAATTGTGCTACTCAATTTCGTAATACGATGAAAGAAACAGTAGAGCAGGGTTCGGGACCCGAACAACAAATTGAAATTCTTATTCGAACCATTTTTGATTTTTCTTTTGATTACCAAAAGGAGTTCTCATTCATAATGATTGCGAATCATCGAGAAGAAATTATTACCAAAGAAATGCTTTCTAAACCGTTGCCCAAAGATGTGTTTGTCGAAATATTACAGGCTGGTAAGGAACAGGGGGTTTTTGAACTTCCGGAAGAGCCTACCATTGCTGTAGCCTGGATTGTGGGAATGGTACAGCGGAGCATTATTTTTATACAGAGGAATATTACTTCTTTGGAACCGGAAAAGGTTATTGATGAAACGGTCCGTGCTTCTCTGCGAATGTTGAAAGCTTGATTGTTAGAATCTTGTTTCCCTTTACAATCTTGAAATGAAAAAGTGCCACCGGCTATCAACCGGAGGCACTTAAGATCTATTGTTAGGGATGTAGGTTATGGGACAAAGGTAGGAGCTTTCTAACTTTGGTTACGGGTTTTAATTTCCAACAGATTTGTGAGATCATCAATTACTGTGTAAAAGACAGGTATAACAACCATTGTGAGAAGACTTGAGGCTGTAAGACCTCCAATAATAACAATGGCCATTGGAGAAAATCGTTCGGCTCCCAGTGCTAGTTCCAAAGCTAACGGAAGCATTCCAATCACCGTTGAGAATGTCGTCATCATGATGGGACGAAATCGTACAGCTACAGACTTTTTAACAATCTCTTCACGGCTTTGGCCTTCCATCTGGTGCAAAATAAAATCAATGAGGATTACTGAATTATTTACAGCAATCCCAATCAGGAGTATAAAGCCGATTAATACCGACATTGAAATCACTTTACCTGTAATAATTAAGCCAATGGCGGCTCCTACGGCAACAAGGGGGATTGCAAGCATAACCGTGAACGGATGAATGAACGATCGGAACTGAGCAACCATTAGCAAGTAAACTCCAATCAAGGCTGCCAGTAGTGCAGACAACATCTGTGCTCGGGATTCCTTAAGGTCAGAATTTTCTCCGGTGACCTTTAAATCATATCCTTTTGGGACGTCCATTTTAGAAATCGAAGATTCAATATCAGCAATAACATGGCTAAACGCTCGGTCATAGGTAAATCCTAACACATCGGCTGTCCGGATAAGATTCTCCCGGGTAATGAGGTTGGGAGCAAGCTTTACATCGGTTTTGGCAACTGAAGATAACGGTAACCCGGGTTTAAGTTTCGTCTGCAGTACATCGTCAAGCACATTCCGCTGCGTAGAGTCATAGCGAACGACAATATTAGGATCTGTTCCATCGGGTGCATCCAGTTGTGTTACCGGTAGTCCGTCAACAGCAGCAAATGTTTCCTGGGCGATATAATCGGGTGTTAAACCGTAGAAAGCGGTGTTCAATCGATCGACAGTAAACTGCACTTCGGGACGTTCGAGCGTCCACTGCCGATAGATATTAACAGCTCCATCGACCTTGCGTACCCGATCGGCAACCGTTTTGGCCAGTGCGTTAAGTTGATTAAGATCAGGTCCCGAAATTTGCACATCAATGGGCGCGGCTGTGGTACTCTTGGCGGTACCGCCCATAGCTTTGAGCACGGCGGTGCGGATACCGGGAATACGGTTAATTTTTTTACGCAGCTGATCTTCTATTTCCCAAATTGAACGGTCGCGCTCTTTTCGAGAAACTAAATCTACAGTGATGAATGCCTGTTGCACACCCATGGCACCGGCATCACCAAAGAACTTTGCATCGGGCTCGAAACCTATTTGTGAGGTATAATTGATGACATCGGAGTCTTCATTAAGCAGATCTTCAATATCACGGACAATCGATTTTGTCTGTTCAAATGAACTGCCCGCCTCTGCCTCCATCGAAATAAAGAAAGAACCAGAATCCAACTTGGGTAGAACTTCCATTCCCCTCATAGCCAGCAAGGCCATACTTCCAATAAAAACGATTAATGTTCCCGTAAGTAAAATAGCGCGGTGCTTCAGAGACCAGTCAAGTAGCACTAAATATCCGTCTCTCAGTTTATCCATTCCTCTGTTAAAAGGGGCTATGAATTTTTTGATGGATGATCCTATCTTAGTTTCATGCCGTTCAAATAAGAAAAAGAGGAGGGGGATAAGGGTAACGGCCATTAGGATCGAGGCTCCAAAGGCAAAAATCATGGTAAGTGAAAGTGGACCAAAAACCTTGCCGACAAATCCCGTAAGAAATTGAAAGGGAATAAGCACGGTAATAGTTGTTGCAACGCCTACTAGTACCGCAAAGAAAACTTCTCCAGTGCCTTGGATGGCAGCTTCTTTGGCAGAAAGTTCTTCGTTGTCATAATGGCGGCTGATATTTTCAATAACAACGACGGCCCCGTCAACGACCATACCAACCGCCAAAATGATGGCTGAAAGGGTTACCAAGTCCAACTCCATGCCGTTAAGTTTCATAAATGCAAATGCAAGTAAAAAGCTCATGGGCATGGCAATACTCACAATAAAAGCGCGCCGAACACTTTCGAGAAACCCGAAAATAATTAGGGAGGCCAGAAAGAGTGCAAGAGCAATTGAGGTAGCCATATTACTGGTTACCTGCTCAGTAAAGGATCCCTCTTCGGTAGCAACTTCAAAATGTAGATCGGGATATTCTTGCTCAAGTGTCGGTATTTCAGCAGTTACCCGATCAACAACCTCAACGGTGTTAGCATCATCTTGTTGCAACACTTGTAGGGCGACCACTTCGGTTCCGTTTGCCAGGAATGCACTCTGGGGATCGGCAGCACTATCTTCAACTTCTGCGATATCGCCAATGAGCAGTCGTTGATTGTTTTCATTTTTTATAGGGATATTTTTGACTTCTTCGGCGGTTGTCAAAGATTCATCAAAACGAAGGAGGACTTCACGGCGACTGTTGTCAATGCTGCCCAGCGGTCTCGATATATTGGCTGTCTGTATAGCCTGACTGATAACAGAAAGTGTCAAATTAGCCGCTTCCATGCGATTGCGATCAATAGAAATATTAATCTGCCGACGATATCCGCCAAAAATATCTACTGAAGCAACACCGCGGAGACGTTGTAATGTGGGAGCAATTTCATTATCAGTAACTTGGCGCACCTTCCTGAGGTTGCCACCGCGAGCACTAACGCCAAGAGTAATAACAGGTTTGTCGCTTGAATTTATTTTTAGGATACGGGGTTCGCTGATCGATTCCGGCAGGCTCCCCTTAATACGGCTTACGGCATTTTGTACATCTACGGCTGCGAGATCTACACTCACGTCGTAGTGAAATTCTGCTGTGACCACTGAAAGGCCGTCTTGCGATTTGGAAGTAACTTTGGCGATACCATCAAGAGCGGCCACTTCCTCTTCCATATCTTCCGATACTTTTTCGGCTACGTCTAAGGCCGTAGCACCGGGATACTGCGTGAGAATAGTAACGACCGGTGGAGAAGTTTCCGGGAAAAGAGAAATGGGTAGTGTCAGATACGATTGTGCACCAAATACGAGGATCGCGAGCATCAAGGCGTAAATGGTGTACCTGTTTTTTATCGAAAATGCTGCCCAGTTCATAAAATTGGTAATCTTAAAATTATTGAGACGATGTTATGTTACGAGTAATGTCCACACGATCCCCGGGTTCAACATTATTTACTCCGGAACTGATAATTTTATCAGTTGGGGAAATATCACCTTCGACCTGACGAAACTCCCCCCGTTGAACCCCCAGTTCTACCGAGAAGGCTCTGGCCTGCATTTGATCATCAATTTTAAACAGACGCGGTTGATCACTTCTTAAATCAATCGATGAGACCGGTACTAAGAGAGCATTTTTTTGCTTGTTGATCTCAAATCTTAGGGTAATGCCAGAGCCTGAAGGACGATTATAAAAAGCACTGTCAGGGAAAGTGGTGAATACACGAATGCTTCGAAAAGGTGGTTTCGCATGGGAGTCTATTCGTTCTACTTTTCCCCTGATTCTTTCATTTTTTAGCTCTGCGGTCACAAAACTGCCAACCTTAATTCCCTTTCGGATATCCTGTTCCAATACATCTGCATAAACGGTTGGTTCACCCTGGTTAAAAAAGAAGACCGGTTGATTGGGACCAATGTTACTGCCTTCACGAATCAAAATTGAACCGATAGTTCCTTCTGCAGGTGCACAAAGCTTGGTTTGTTTTTGACGTTCTCGGATCTCTTCAAGTGCGGCTTTTGCGGAATAAAAACTGCTTAGTGCTTGTTCGTAGTTAAAACTTGTCTTATTGAATACTGTTTGTGAAATAGCTCCATCCTTATAAAGCGCACTGTCTATTGAAACTTCTCGTTCCCAGAAAGTTTTTGAGGATTTAGCTTTGTTAAACTCACTTTGTGCACGCCTGATTTGAGCATCCAGTTCCGGAACAGAAATTGTTGCCAAAAGCTGGTTTTCTTGCACCTTATCTCCTTCCTTTACGTGTATTTGGTCGAGCATGCCACCGATGCGGAAAGAAAGGTTTCCATCTTTGGTTCCTGCTACTGTTCCCAAATATGGTAAATGGTCTGCAACGGTTTTAACAGTTGGTTGGGTGATTTCAACAGCTATAGCCGTACGTTGATCGTCATCAGATTGTTGAACTGCATTTGAGTTGTCAGCTGTGACCCATAAAACAGCAGTAGTTCCCAAAAGAGCAATTAAAAAGATGATTAGAATGTCTTTCTTGTTCATGTTCATAACGCTTTACCTTCTGCCAATTTTATAGCTATTTCTTTGTTTAATTGTCCTGTTAATACCGCAATATTCAGATTTAGTATTCTGAGTTGGGCACGCATTGCGATTAATTCTGCACGTACGCTGTTTAATTTTGATTCTGTTGTAAGTAAATCGGTTAATGTACTGCGCCCCTGCTTGTACGATTTAGATTCCATACTATAAGTCTCCTCTAAATACTTAATACGCGTCTTTGTTAATTGAATATGTTTCTGGGTTTCAAATTGAGCATTGGTCAGTTTGTTCAGCTGCTGACGATATTGTTGTCGCGTTTGCTCCAACTGAATTTGTTGCAATTTCGCTTCTTTCTTTTTGACCTGGTTATTTACAATTCTTTTGCCTGCAAACAGTGGGATATTAAATCGTACACCAACCATCCATTGATCATCTATTTCGAACTCACTTCCTGATCTAAGTAGTTCAGTTGCAAAAAGATTGAATTGGGGTAAAAAAGCTCTGTATGAAGCACGGGCTTCGAGATCTGCTGCCTTTTTTTGCTCCTTTGCCACCGAAATACTTGGAGCGTTATCTACTGTAGTGTGATTGGGGTTAAACAAAACCTCTTCGTTAAAGGTTAGCGGGGCAATGTCATCCGGATTTAATGGATGCTCAAGTCCCAGGTTATCAGATAGTTCTTGTAACAGTTGATCAATATTATTTTCGGTCGTTATCACAGCTGTTTCTGCTTCCACTATTGCATCATCAATTTTTAACAGATCCACTTCTGCTATTCGTCCCTCCCGAAATAGAGCTTTTAATTGTTCCTTGTCTTTTTTGAGGGTGTGAATGCGTTCATCTTGTACCTTCTTTAATTCTTTAAGCTGCTGCATTTGAATATATGCCGAGGCCGTTGACTCAATGGTCTCCATTCGGGCCAACTCATATTTTATATTGGCTGCATCAGCCAGTGCTTTTGCTTTTCGGCGCATTGCCCGACTTTCTCCGAAATCAAAAACTTCCCAGTCAGCTTGAATGTTGGCTTCATAGAGTTGATCGTCGAGGGGAGGAAAAGCCCCTTGTGTGCGAATAGGGGTAACAATTTGTGGATATTGTGACCGGGTATATGATAGACTGCTGCTTATTTGCGGGATATAATCAGAAGAGAGTAATCCACTACCTGCTTCTGCAGCTTCTTTATTTGCTTTGGCAATGCGAGTATTTGTAGCATATTCTAAGGATCGGTCTATTGCTTCAGATAATGAAGTTGATTTTTCTTGGGCAAGAGTTGTTAGCGTCCATCCGAAAAATATCAGCAAACTGAGTAATGTTGATCGTAGCAAGACATTTTTATTTATAAGTGAACATTCACTCACAATATAATTTTATATTTTTTCTAAATCAATAAACGAATCAGATATATTTCTTATGGGCTAAATAAATTTGTTCTATCTCTGCATAGAAAAATCAATTGCAGAATTTAATTAGACAGAAATCTTAACGCAGCTATGTAAGGCGATAGGTCGTAGGTAAATCATGGTAAGAGTTTTGGGGCGGTACTTTTTCAATGTGGCTCGTCTGATTTTTAGGATGGAAAATCTTGCCTCCCTGATAAGCAGTGTAAAGCAGACTTCCTAATGAGATTAATGCTGAGATGGCCAGGATCCCAAAGAGGGTGTTTTGCCAGCGAATATTGTAGGAGAGAGCAAAAAATCCCACGGCACTAATAACACCAGTTAAAATGGTGAACCAGAAAGCAATTTCAGCGGCTTCTTCGTGATCATGAATAACATCATGAGAAGCTACATTTAGCTCTTCAACAATATCTTCGGCCGCTTCGCCGGTTTCCATGGCTACATAGCTACTCACAGCCCCAATCAGAAAAAAGGTAAGGGCAATTTGCAGTATAGTCGTATTCTTTTTGATCAATCCCCATAATAAAATCAGCAGGCCGAAACCAACACTGAAAATGGGAACATGATTGACGATAAGGTGCAGATAATCAGCTTCCATAATAACTCCGATTTTTGATTAGAAGGACTCTTCCTTCGATACCAATTCTTTTCCTTTTTCCATCCAGTGATAGATGGTGGGCAGTACCAAGAGGGTAAGCAGTGTTGCTGTAACAAGTCCGCCTACCACTACCGAGGCTAACGGGCGCTGTACCTCGGAGCCCGGCCCGGTGTTAAAAGCCATAGGAATAAATCCAAGGCTGGCTACTAATGCAGTCATAAGTACGGGACGCAAACGGTCACTTGCTCCCTTGATGACGGACGTACGCAAATCATGTCCTTCTCTTCGCATATCATTAAGGTGAGCAACTAATACAATACCATTCAGTACTGCCACACCAAATAGAGCCACGAACCCAATACTTGCCGATACGGATAAATACAGTCCCCGCATCCACAGTATGAATATTCCCCCGGATAGTGCCAGCGGGAGATTTAAAAATATCAGCATGGTAAAACGAAATTTGCCAAACATCATATAAAGCAGCCCAATGATGATAAGAAGCGAGATGGGTACTACAATGAGCAAGTGATTCATAGCTCGTTGCTGGTTCTCAAATGAGCCCCCGTACTCAATAAAATAGCCCGCCGGGATTTCAATCTTCTCATCGATGGCTTCCTGCAAGTTCGAGACATAGGTACCGACATCTATACCTGAGATATTAATACCTAATATTGCGCGTCGCCACCCGTTTTCTCTGGAAACCTGTCGAGGTCCCTCTTCAGCTTCGATATCAGCAACTTCTTTTAGTGGTATATATCCGCCGCCGGGTAGCTGCAGGGGCACATCCATGATGTCTTGGAAGTCGCTTCTCAAATTAGCGGGCAGTCGCACATTGATATTAAATCTGCGCTGACCTTCAAAAATCTGTCCGGCATCACTGCCGCCAATACCAGTTTCGATCACATTCTGGACTTCATTTACATTAAGTCCGTACGAAGCCACTGCCTCCCGGTCGATCTCAATGTTGTAATAGGGCTGACCACTGCTTTGCTCAAGCAAAAAATTATCAGTCCCTTCGAGCTCGTTGAGTATGCCCGATATTCTACGACCCACAGCACTCAAAGTATCCAGCTCTTCGCCAAAAACCTTCACCGCAATATCTGATTTAACGCCGCTGGTCAGTTCATCTACCCGCATGGCAATGGGTTGGGTGAAGTTATATGATAAACCCGGCTCCGTTTCTAAATAGGGTCTGATATCATCAATAATGTCTTCTTTTTGCATGCCTTCTCGCCACTGGTCGCGGGGATGCAACATGACCCATATATCCGTTTGATGCACGCCCATCCAGTCGTTGGCAAGGTCGGAGCGTCCGGTCTTTGGAACGACTGTCTTAATTTCCGGAATGTTGTCAGTGAGCTTGCCTGCCAACCAGTTGGCATTTTCTACCGATTCATCGAGCGTAACCGACGGCATGCGTACCTGTTCAATTAAGATGGAGCCCTCGTCGAGTTCAGGCAAAAACTGGGTACCTAGAAAAGGCATAATCACCATCGATACCCCAAAAACTACTACCGCCGAACCGATAGTGATTGCTTTCTTGTCAAGGCTTTTTTCAAGGAAGTTTTCATAACGAGGTTTCAGCCAGTTGATCACGTAATTTTTGCGTGTTTTTACCCCATTGCGAAAGACCAAGGCTGAAATAGCAGGGACATATACCAGTGCCAAAATAAGTGAACCGAGGACGGCAGCGCCTACCGTTATGGCCATTGGGCGGTACAAAATGCCCTCCATGCCCGAGAACGTCATCACTGGCACGTATACCATCAGAATGATTAGCACGCCAAAGAAAATAGGTCGTGCTACTTCGTGTGCAGCCTCTCGTATGATTCGCAGTTTTGATTTTTTAGATTTGTCGCTATTCAGTTTTTCTACAATATTTTCCACCATTACTACCGACCCGTCAACAACCATCCCGAAGTCAATGGCACCCAGACTCATCAGGTTTGCCGCAAGGCCCAGCTGGTCCATTCCGATAAAGGCGAATAGCATAGAAAGTGGAATGACTGCGGCTACAATAATCGCTCCTGTAATTTCTCCCAGTAATAGTAGCAATACGGCAATTACAAAGAAGCCACCTTCCACGAGGTTGGTTACAATAGTATCGGTGGTGCGATCGATAAGATCTGACTGGTCATAAAATTTTTCGATCGTGACCCCTTCCGGCAAGCTCTTGTTGACGTCAGCAATTTTTTGATCCATTTGATTGATGACTTCACGACCGTTTGCACCGCGAAGCATCATCACGATACCGGTAACAACCTCTCCGTTTCCATCCTGCGTTACAGCACCCTGGCGCAGCTGTTTGCCAATGCTTACATCCGCTACATCTTTGACATAAATCGGTCGATCTTCAAATCGTTTTACAATGATATTTTCGATATTATTGATGCCCGAAATCTGCCCGAAGCCGCGGATGATGTACTGCTCCCGGTTATGTTCAAGGTAATTACCACCTGATACACTATTATTGTTTTTAATAGCATCGGTCAAATCTTTTAAGCCAATGCCATAATTGCGAAGTTCATCGGGATTAACGGCTACTTCAAATTGCTTGACAAATCCACCGAAGGAGTTGATTTCTGTTACTCCGTCCACTGTTTTTAGCTGAGGTGCAATCAGCCAGTCCTGAATAGTACGAAGTTCGGTAAGTGAGCGGTTTTCCCCGCGTACAACATACTGTACAATTTCACCCATAGCCGTTGATATGGGTCCCAGGTTTGGTGTAGAAACCCCGTCGGGTAGTTCCTCAGAAATAGTTTGTACACGTTGACTTACCTGCTGGCGGGCGAAATAGATATCAGTGCCCTCCTCAAATAAAACCGTAACCGCCGATAATCCGAATTGCGAAATAGAACGAACTTCTTTCACATTGGGCAAACCGTTCATGGAGGTTTCTATGGGATAACTCACCAGGCGCTCTACATCGTAAGGCGAATATTGTCCTGCTTTGGTAATCACAAGCACTTGCACAGGCGTAACGTCGGGCTGAGAGTTTATTGGGATATTTGACAATGAAAAGATACCGCCAACGGCCATCAGCAAGACCAGGGCAAGGGCTACAAATTTTTGTTTAAGACTAAAATCGATGATGCTATTTAACATGATAGATATTGCTATGAGTTAGTCAGCAAATTGTTCAAAACGTTCCAGTGCCTTGAGACTGAATACCTGGGTGATGGCTATCTTTTCCCCGGGCTCCAAACCAGCCCCGATGACTGCACGATTCTCGGTCATTCGCTCGACCTGTACTACTCGTTTTACATATTGACGTGGGCCTTGCTGCACGAAGACGGCGGCGTCCTGCTCTTCAAACTGAATGGCCGATAGCGGAATGGTAAAGGTGGAATCCAATGGTTGGGCAGCATATATCATGCGGACGCTTTGTCCAACAATGGGCCACCCATTTTGGGTAGGTACAATACTGTTGAGCACAATAGAACGGTTCTCTTCATCAAGAGCCGGGTTTACCGAAGTTACCTTGCCTTCAATTCGGTTGCCTTGAGGGTTGCCATCTTGTGTTTTTTCTGAAATTACTACGGGAGTGCCTTCTCGTACAAACGGGGCATCCGCAGGCGATACAAATCCCCGTACCAGTACTTCGGTATTGTCAATGATATCCAAGAGCTTATCGTAGGCATTGACCGACTCTCCGAGATCAATCAAATGTTCATTGAGTACTCCCGAAATGGGAGCACGAATGGTCAACTCCGCTTTGGGGTCAGAAGTAAAAGGATCCCAATTTTGAACTTCATCCGGAGAAATACCCACGGCTCGCAATCGTGCCAGCGAAGCACTTTGTCTCGTCTTCGCTCGTCGGAGATCGGCCTGTGCCCGTTGATACGTACGTTCCGGACTGATCTGTTCTTCGGTAAGCACTTTCAACCGTTCCACCTGCTGTTGTTGATAGGTAATCTCAGCAGTTGCTTCGAGGTAATCGCCCACCAAGTTTGCAAATTCCAAGCTTTCCAGTTCCAGTAGCGGATCACCCTTTTTGACTCGTTCCCCTTCATGTACATAGATCTTCGATACCCGTCCGTTTATGGGAGAACTGACCACCGAAATCCGTTCCGGGGCTCCATAAACCTGGCCGGGCGCGTTGATCGAGAAATTAATCTGATCTTTTGCTACAGTATACACTTCAATATCCAGGTCTTTGGCTTGTTGTTCTGTGAGTTGCACCACTTGTTCATTGGCTCCTTTTTTAGAGAGGGAAGGAGGGGTTCCCGGATCTGTAGCAGCTTGTTCAGGACCGGCATCCGAACTACAGCTCCCCAAAAATAGCAGAGACAACAGAATCAGTCCCAATGGTTTAAAAGGTGATGGTACTTTTATAGATGAAAAGACGTTCATAATAAATTCTGGATTTTATTTAAATATGATATCTGTTTGCAGATATTTCTCGAGCTCTATGACTCGCAGGTAATAATCTCTCAGTGTTTCGTAATACGATTGCTGTGTTCGCAGGTACGTTCGCTGGGCTTCCAGCAGTGTAAGCAGATCCAGCTCACCGAGCCGGTAGCCTTTTTGTGTCATATCTACCAACTGTTTTGATTTCTCCTGGATAGATTTACGATAGCGTATCACATTGGCACGCGTAGTTTCATAACCATGCCAGGCTTGTTCGGCCTTTTTCTTGATGGAAAGCTGTTGTTCCCGATATTTCCATTCAACTCTGCGGTATTCTGCTTTCGACTCTTGAACTTTGTTAGATTGGTTTATGCCAAACCAAAGGGGAACGCTCACTCCGATTTCAAAAGCATTGAAATCAAAACCATTTCCGAAATCTTGACGATAATACATAAGGCTTAAGTCAGGCAAATAGCTGCTTCTAGCCGCTTTTGTCTGATAGGAAGCGGCATCCTGTTTCTTATTTATTTGTAGCAGCTGTGGATGATTTTCTAATTGTTGTAGTACTTCATCTTGGTTAATGTCTACCGGTACATAATGCAACGTATCGGGAAAACCGATTTCATAGGTTTGTTGCTCTTCATCCAGGCCAATGGTTTCAAATAAATTATAACGAGCTTCCATAATCTGCTGGTAGGCTTTCTCCATATTATTTTGCGCTTCGGTAAGCTGCAGATCGGCCTGCATAGCGTCAATTTGGGAGGACTCACCGAGATCGGAACGAGCTTGTGCCGCATTCCGTAAATTTTTTAGCAGCTCTACCCGCTCTCGGGCCAAATGACTTGATTCGATCGCATAAGCAAGTTTGGTATAGGCCGATTTTACATTAGCCTTAAGCTGAAGTTTCAGGGCTTGCAGTTGGAGTTCCAGTGATCCGGTATTGGCATGTTCGCTTTTTGCCCGATAATATCCAGTTAAAGGGAAATCCAGGGTCTGTGAGACCATCCAGCGTTGTTCTGCAAAAGTACCTTGACCAATACCTTCCCGGGCATAGGTAACAGTAGGATTATTAATACCCAGGCTTAACCCGATCTGCTGTTTCTGACCTTCAATGCTATTTTTTAACTGGTTTACCTGTGGACTGTGCTCGTAGGCAATCTCAAGGGCCTTACCGACACTCAAATTGTTAAGGCCCGTTGTATCTTGTGGAATGGATTGAAATGAAAATAGTAGGGCAATTATTACAGAAAAAATCATCACATATCTCTTTTGTCCATTTTAGTGCGAGCAATCGCAGTTGTTCTAAGGACTAATGTAATAACCAAATCTGTAGAGAAAATGGATTTAGGGAATCTCGGTCTGGAGGTGCATTATTAGCTAATAATTAAGCCGGATAAAGGTTCCTTTCTCTTTTGATTTATAGCTATAGCTCATTTATGGACAGGCAGAAGAAGGGGCGATAATTCTTGATGATAAATCCAGAAAAACCTAACGGTTGTAAAGCAATGATCCGCTTCTATTTGGCTTAGAGGACCGTGGATTCAAAAATGGATTAAAACTTCAGCACCTTTATCAGGGTGATTTTGAGCTGAACATCTGAAGTTATGCAACCGGGAAATACTTTGTACAATAGAAAGCCCTAATCCGGGACTATCATCATCAAACCCGTCGGTGTGATTTTGTGTTTTTTGGAACCGATCAAAAACGGAATCCAGAAATTCGTTTGGTATGCCGGGACCTTCATCCAATACAGAAAAGCTACTATGCTCACCATGACATTTTGTTTGGAGGGTAATGGAAGTTCCGGTCGGTGTATATTTGATTGCATTTTGTACAATATTATAGATTGCGGCCCTAATCAATTCGCTGTTGCCTTTTATGTTTATAGGGCAATTAAACTCTTTTTTCAGAGTAAGTTGCTTAATCTCAATAAAATCACTGAGCTCATCTATTACATTTTCGGTGATGTTCGTAATCTCGATGTCTTCATCAAGCGAATATTGCTGATTTTCTATCCTACTAATAAGCAGCAGGGCGTTGCTCAGGCGACTCAGCCGAACGGCCGTATCCTGAATATTTCCGGCTGCTTTAATGGTTTGTTTATCGAGGGAGTCAGCGTTGGTAAGAATTTTTTCTGCTTTTTGACGGATGATGGAAAGCGGTGTCAAAAGCTCATGGGATGCATTCTGAATAAATTGTTTTTGATCCTCGAATGATGAACGGATCTGATGCATCATTGAGTTTAACGCCCGGTTGAGCACATTGATTTCGTAGGTAGTCGTATCAGGGAATGTCTCGTTAAGATCAGACGGATTAGAAATATGTTCAAGCGTTGATACCGTTTCATAAAAGGGGGCAAGGACTTTATCCAGCACAAATTGATTGAGGATATAAAGCAAGAGAATCCAGATCAGCAGTCCGGCTAGCACGCTTAGTAATATTGTTCTGCTGATATGTTCCCAGGAAGCGACTTCTTCATATAGCCGTATGGTATAATAGGTATCTTTGACATTGATGGCTGTGGTTAACCGCCGATAGGATTTTTCTTCAATTTCTTTGTTGGGATTTCGCATCGTATCAATGGTTGCGAAATCATTTTCATTTGGGGCTACGGTACCGTCATATGTTTCAATTTCAATCCATTCGTATGATCCGAGAATGCCTAGCTCCTTGATATCTTGAAGGCTGGAGGCATCTTCATCGATCTGATTTATGAGATCTATTTTATGCTGTAGTAGATGATTATCGAGCTCACCATAAACGGTAGAATTGATAAGGTAATAAATACCGATTGAAGTGAGTGCAAAAACAACCAGCGTTAAAATGGTGTTGCTCAGCAGTATTTTATTATTCAGTTTCATAAGTCGTCAGTTTATATCCTACACCATACACGGTTTTGATGAGATTCTCTACTCCGGCTGCATTTAATTTTTTGCGGATATTCTTCATATGCGAATTAATAAAATCCAGAGAGAAACGATCATCAATTTTGCTTCCCCAAATGTGTTCTGCCAGAGCAATACGAGTGATGGTTTTATTTTTATTAAGCATCAGATAGCGCATCATCTTATACTCGGTCTCAGTGACATCCAACGGTTCATCATCCACTAAAACTTTCATGTGATCTACATTTAGTTTTACCGGCCCGGCTACAATTTGATTATTACTGATGTCGTATTTCCTGCGCATGACGGCATGAATTCGTGCTCTTAGTTCGGCAATGGGAAATGGTTTGGCAAGGTAATCATCGCTGCCCAGCTCCAGACCTTTTACTTTATCTTCAGTTTCGCCGCGTGCAGTTATTATGATCACAGCAGTTTCTTTATGGTCTTTTTTAATCGTTTTGAGCAGGTCAAGCCCGTCGCCGTCGGGCAGACCAAGATCTAGCAAAATAAGATCATATTCTTCGGCTGCTACTAAATCTGAAGCTTTCCTCAGCCTTTGAGCTGAATCTACATTGAACTGTTCTTCGAGCAAACACTCTTCGAGATCTTCAATTAGCAGTGGTTCATCTTCAACGATAAGAGCTCGCATAAGTTAGCTTTTTTGGTGGTCCGTTTGATGGTGTTCCAATCGTCGGCGATGTGCTTTGAGATACCGTTCATCTTCGGCATAGGTCGTGGGATAGACATCAGGCACCGGTTTGGGATTAAGTTCCTCATCTACATTCACAAAGGTAAATACGCAGGTATTTGATAACGCTTTGGTTACCTTGTCCATGCTGGTACGCTCGATATCAATTTCGAGTGTCATCGATGTATCACCGGTATATACGACGCGGCTGGTAAAGTCAAGCTTGTCCCCAATACGGATCGGCTGCAGAAAATTGATCCGGTTTACGCGGACAAATATCGGTCGGTCGGGCATGATTTCCTCGGCTTGTATAAGCGCCAGTTCATAGGCACGCCGTATTACGTATCCTCCAAATATTTTTTGCGGCACGTTTTCCAGGTCCGGATACATTCGTTCCACGCTATTCCGGATTTGTTGACCGGCCAGCAGACCATCAAAGTCGTCGTCTTCCTGCGCCTTGTGAAGCTCACGAAGCATCTGGTATTCTTCTTTACTTGGCGGATCTTCGAGTGCGTCTATTTGTTCGTGATATTTTTTGCGTCTTTCAATAGCTGCCTCATGCCGCTCTTTTTCGATCTCGCTTTCATAATCCAGCGGTGGAATGGGCAGGCTTTCGGCTTTATCGCCTTTTCCTTTGCGCGCCACCATCGTAAAGTAACAAGCGGCCAGTGATTGTTCGGCTTCCTTATCCTGATCTACCCGAATGCCGACCTCCATGGATGTTCTTCCCACATAATTGATGCGCGCTCGTAAATAAACATCTTGCGTAATATCGGCGGGAGTGTGCAGAGCAATATCATCTACCGCAGCGGTAACGACCCGGCCTTCGGGCTCAAACTTGTGAACGTAATCGAGGGCGATATCTTCGGCCAATTTATCGAGCTCTTCGAGGAGGCGACCCCACCGAATATTGCCGGGAATATCTTTATCAACGATCATGAATCTTTTACGCAGTTTTTTATCGCTGCTAAAGGGAAGGGTTCGTTCGATGGATGTATCTAAAGGACGCATAATATTCAATAATTGAGAATTTATCGGATAAGATATCTGTTAGGTTGCTTGATGTAAGTAACGTAGATTTCGAAAGATACTTGGTTTTGCAATCATCATTTTACAACATAGTTGACAAATAATACCATCTTTATTTAAAGATCCCATTAATCAAATCATAAAGATAGATGAAAAAGTATAGGGCTATTTCAACCGAGAAGTTGCAAACATTCATCAAGAGCAAAACGGGAAAGGTGATCGATATTCGTCCGATTGCTGCTTACAACGGCTGGCGACTACAGGATGAGAGTCGTGGGGGGCACATCCCCAAAGCTAAAAGCATTCCGCTAAAATGGACCCGCTATATGGATTGGGTGGAAGTGCTGGAAGAGAAGAATATCCGAAAAGGTGAGCCGGTTGTGGTGTATGGATATGATGATAAAAATACCCGATCAATGGCGAAAAAATTGCTCGATTTGGGGTATGCCGACGTAGGAGTTTATGATGGATTTTTGTCAGAATGGTCAGCTAATGAGGATTTACCGCTGGATCGGCTGGAGCGCTATCAACAGCTGGTATATCCGGAGTGGATAAAACAGCTTATTGATGGTGAAATACCTCAGGAGTATAACAGTGAAGACTACGTAATTTGCCATTCGCATTACGGTTATATTGAGGATTATGAAAGGGGACATATTCCCGGTGCAATTGCACTTAATACAAACTGGCTGGAGTCGACTGAGACTTGGAATCGGCGTACCCCGAAAGAGTTGCGTGAGCGACTTGAAAGCCTGGGAATTCGTCACGATACAACGGTGGTGGTGTATGGACGCTTTTCGGCACCGGTCTATGATGAAGAGCGCTTCCCCGGTAAGAGTGCGGGACATCTGGGAGCGATGCGAAGCGCTGCCATTTTACTGTATGCCGGTGTAGAGGATGTTCGTATTCTAAACGGAGGAATTACCTCGTGGGAGGATGCGGGTTATGAGCTTTCAACTGATAACGCAGATCCCCGATCTGTTGATGATTTTGGTGCCAAAATTCCGGGTCGACCTGAACTAATGATTGATACGCCCCAAGCTAAAGAATATTTATCAGCAGATGATGCGGAGTTGGTTAGTGTACGAAGCTGGGGGGAGTTCATCGGTAAACGTAGTGGCTATCACTATATTGAAAAGAAGGGACGTATTCCGGGGGCCGTATTTGGTAACTGTGGCAGCGATGCGTATCACATGGAAAACTATCGCAATTTTGATCATACTATGCGTGAACATCAGGAAGTGGCGGAAAAATGGATAGAGGAAGGGCTGACACCCGACAAGAAATTGGCTTTTTATTGTGGAACCGGTTGGCGGGGCAGCGAAGCATTTTGGAATGCGTATCTAATGGGTTGGCCGAATGTTGCGGTTTATGATGGCGGATGGTACGAGTGGAGCAGTGATTCACAAAACCCCATCGAAGTTGGAGAACCGAAATTAGAACTCAGATAAGTTTGCCCTTTTACTTTTCATTATATCAGCAAAAAGGTTTTTGACATTAAAGCTAACAACGCTAAAAAGAATTATTTCATGGAATTTGGTCTGTATACTTTTGTAGAAAACACCCCGCATCCCCAGCTGGATCGGATGCTCACGCCTGACGAGCGATTCAAAAATCTAATGGAAGAAATTGAATTGGCTGATGAGGCCGGACTTGATCTGTTTGGTATTGGAGAGCATCATCGCGAAGAGTATTTATCCTCATCACCAACTACTATTCTTGCTGCAGCAGCGGCGTGTACGAAGCAGATCAAATTAAGCAGTGCAGTGACAGTACTCGGATCGGAAGATCCGGTTCGGGCATATCAGCAGTTTTCGACTATTGATCAGCTTTCAGAAGGACGAGCCGAAATTATGGTGGGGCGGGGGTCGTTTGTGGAATCTTTTCCTCTTTTTGGATATGATCTCGAGGACTATGAAGAATTGTTTGAAGAAAAACTGGATTTACTGCTGAAGCTCCGCGAAAACGAAACTATCAGCTGGAGCGGTAAACATCGTCCGGATATTGATAATCGCGGCGTATATCCACAGCCATATCAGGATCAAATTCCTGTTTGGAGAGCCGTAGGCGGTACGCCAAAGTCAGCTTATCAGGCTGGTGCACTCGGTCTGCCAATGGCCCTGGGGATTATTGGTGGACAGCCCGAACAGTTTAAACAGCTGGCTGATGTCCATAAAAGAGGAGCCGAAGAGAATGGTCATAATCCGCCCAATCTGAGTATTAACTCACACGGATTTATCGCTGAAGATTCTAAAGAAGCTGCAGATATTGCATTCCCCGCATTTAAGGTTACGATGGATAAAATTGGAAAAGAGCGGGGATGGCCGCCGATGACACGTGGTAAGTTCGAGGCTTCTCGAACGTTGCGTGGAGCGAATGCCGTTGGTGATCCGCAGGAAATAATTGATAAAGTTTTATTTCAGCACGAGATTTTTGGTCACGACCGCTTTTTACTACAGATGAGTGTAGGTTCTATTCCACATAAGAAATTGCTTAAGTCCATCGAGCTGTTTGCCACTAAAGTTAAGCCTGCTGTGAATAAAGCACTCAAAGAAAAATGAACCATAGGAAATGCCATGAAAGAAATCCGGAAGACGTTTAAAGCACCGTGGGATTGGTTGCTGATATTGATGACGAGTGGAGTTACAATATTGCTATTGGGACTTAATTATTACACGCCCGGGACCATGCCGACGCTTTTAACATGGTCTATTATTTTGGGAGCACTCGGATTTGGTATTTTTGGGTATCATATTGAAGATGGGCAGCTCAAAATATTAAGGCTCGGGTGGTCGAAGGATTTCGATTTATCTGATATCACAAATATAGAGTATAGGCCTCATGCAATGACCGGGTCGGTACGAACATTTGGCATAGGCGGACTGTTCGGTTATATAGGTTATTTCAGAAATAGCGTCCTAAAAAGCTACAAAGCGTATGTTACCCATCGGGTTAAAACGGTAGTATTAACAACCAAAGAGGGAGAAATTGTAATATCTCCGGATGATCCGGAAGCGTTTGTCGCATCTATAAAATCAGTTTTAGGGGATAATCTTGCCGACAGTTGATACCCTTCTTGGAGAATTTATCCCTATTAAGAATTGATCTTATTTAAGTTTCTGTTTCAACGGTAGTTTCTTATTATTGAGCCACAAAAATTCAACCATCAAAAACACATTTCCCATGTATACCGGCTTTCAACACCTGCACTCTGGTCTCGCTTATTTAGTGCTCCTGATTTTAGTTGGCGTCGTGGTCTACGCCCTGATGAACTTCATCAA
>CAJXOG010000005.1 GCA_913057775.1 uncultured Fodinibius sp.
GCCGTTAGTCGGAATTGAACCGACGACCCCTTCCTTACCATGGAAGTGCTCTACCCCTGAGCTATAACGGCTTGTGCTTGCTCCCGCGTGGGGCTGAGCGGGCGACCGGAGTCGAACCGGCAACATTCACCTTGGAAGGGTGACACTCTACCAATTGAGTTACGCCCGCTTAGTGTGGGGGGAGTAGGATTCGAACCTACGAAGGCTCACGCCAACAGATTTACAGTCTGCCCCAGTTGGCCACTTTGGTATCCCCCCGCGAAATCAGTATGTCAAAATTTGTTTCGGCCACGTTTTCAAAATACCCGATGAACCAAGTGAGCCAGCGACCGGATTCGAACCGATGACCGGCTGTTTACAAGACAGCTGCTCTACCCCTGAGCTACGCTGGCTTATCGGGTCTTTTTTCTATCTTTAGGCCGACGTTCCAATGCAATAATCAGCCTTTGGCCGAAAGACTCCAAAACTAAGTACAGTTTTCATTTTTGTCAACACAAAATTGCTAATTAAATCTTTTTTCTCATCAACCTCTATGAATCTATCAATTCGGGCTCCGTTTGTTGTAATAATAGACTATTAGTCTAATTATTATAAATATGGCAATACCTCCTAAAATAATTCTTCCATACAGAGAGAGGTATTTTCCGATAAGTTGCCAATTCTCGTGCACGATCCATCCAAAACCAAGCAAAATTCCATTCCACAAAATAGAGCTTAAGGTTGAATAAAAAATGGTACTACTAATTCGGGTGTGACTCAATCCCGCTGTTAAGGAAATAACAGATCGGGTGCCGGCCAAAAAACGGTTTGCCAAAACGACTCCCATCCCCCATCGTTGCATCCAAGACCGAACCTTGTTGATATATTTCAATGGTATAAATCGAAGCAACCAGAACTGCTTCTTTTTTTGTTGAATAAGCATACCCCATCGGCTGCCAATCCAATACATACTCATAAATCCAATAACTGAAGCTATAGTGGTAAGTAGTAAAACCGGGACCAATCCGATAACTGATTCTGCAGCTAAATATCCCCCGAAAGCTACCAGTACGTCACCAGGTATGGGCGGCACTATATTCTCGACATAGGCCACCGCAAAGAAAACCAAGTAGATGCTTGACGGAGGAAGCGTATTAATAAATTGGACGGTCTCCTGAACAAATTGCTCAGCCATTATTAACTCTCCACTAATAAAACTACTGCTCTTGCCGAAATACCTTCAATACGACCTTCAAATCCCATTCCCTCGGATGTTGTAGCCTTTACAGATACCTGATCAATATCAACTCTCAGATCTCTCGCAATCACTTGGCGCATCTCATCTATATAAGGTGCCAACCTGGGCTTCTCAGCTACAATTGTTGTATCAATATTCCCAACGGCAAAACCCTTTTCCTCAACAAGCGCTAATGCATCTCTCAACAGCACTCTACTATCAATATCTTCATAATCTTCGGAGGTATCCGGAAAATGCTTTCCCAAATCACCCAGTGCACACGCGCCGAGTAAAGCATCAGTAATAGCATGTAGCAAGACATCTGCATCAGAATGGCCCGCCAGGCTTTTTTCAAAGGGAATCTCCACACCTCCTAAAATAAGCGGCCCATCTTTCTCAAACCGATGTACATCGTATCCATATCCAATACGCATGCTATTTATCCTTTTTGATTAATAATTCTGCAAGCTCCAAATCCAACGGATAGGTAATCTTAAAGTTGGATCGATCTCCCTTTACCATTTTTACCGTTTCCCCCAGTCGTTCTACCAGGGAGGCATCATCCGTTCCAACAAAATTATCTTTGATCGCCTGCTGGTAGGCCCGAACAAGCAGATCTTTTTGAAAAACCTGTGGCGTTTGGGTCTGCCATAAAAATTTTCGCGATGGTGTTTCTTTAATTATTTGCTGCTCATCAATCCGCTTGATTGTATCCTTAGCGGGTACTCCCAAAACTGCTCCGCCATATTGCTCTGCCGTATTACAACAATGCTGGATATGACGTAGTTTTACAAAAGGACGAACAGCATCATGAACAATCACAAGGTCAGTTTCCGATACTTTCTGCAAAGCATTATATATAGACTCTTGACGTGTCTTTCCACCCACCAAGCAACGGCCTTTTATCTGTGGCGGGAGCACCTCTTCAAGAACATTTTCAGCCTTCTCCAAAAAAGATTCCGAAGTAGCAACCAAAACCTGTTGCAATCCATCGAGCGGTAAAAAACGACGGATGGTCTGCTCTAAAATAGTACTATTTCCCAGCTGTAAAAAAGGTTTAGGCGTATCTTTCTGCATACGACTCCCCACTCCCGCAGCCGGAATAATAAGTGCTTTGGTAGTCACAGCTTAGAGTATCAGCATTGAATCACCAAAAGCAAAGAAGCGATAATCATTTTCCTGCGCTTCCTCATAGGCATCCATCAGAAAATCATAACCGGCAAAAGCCGCTCCCAACATCAACATCGTTGACTCTGGGCGATGGAAATTCGTAATCACTCCTTCGGTTATTTTAAAATCGTAGGGTGGAAAGATGAATTTATCAGTCCAACCTGTACCCGGTTTTGAAATGCCGCTTGCCGTAATACTTGTTTCAATGGTTCGCACCGAAGTTGTTCCACAACCAACGACCTTCCGATCATCATCAGCCAGCGCCTCATTAATCTTGGCTGAGGTTTCTTCAGATATATAATAGTTCTCTGAGTCCGTGCGATGCTTCGTCAGATCTTCGACTTCACAGGGGCGAAATGTTCCCCACCCGATGTGCATAGTGATAGGCAACATTTCAACACCTTTATCCTCTAATTTCTCAACCAGTTCCTCAGTAAAATGCATAGCTGCGAAAGGAGCAGCTACTGAACCACGCTCTTTTGCAAAAATAGTTTGATACTGCTCCTTATCTTCTTCACGAGCTTCGCGCTCGATATATGGAGGCAACGGCATTTCGCCGATGTTATCCAAAATGTGATAAAGCTCTTCATTCGATCCTTCAAAGAGAAAACGGATTGTTCGGCCACGGGATGTCGTATTATCAATTACCTCCGCCATCAGGTTGGGTCCGAAGTACAATTTATTTCCAATACGGATTTTTCGTGCCGGCTCAACGAGCACATCCCATAACATATTTTCAGGTACCAGTTCCCGAAGCAAAAACACCTCAATGTCGGCATCCGTTTTCTCCTTCTTTCCTTTTAAGCGCGCGGGGAAAACCTTTGTATTGTTATAAATTAAAACATCTCCCTCGTCCAGGTATTTGTGAATATCTGCAAATGTTTCATGCTTGATGGATTGATCTTCTCGATTTAGAACCATCAGCTTAGCAGCGTCTCGTGGCTGTACAGGTTCGTCGGGGACATTATAATCTTCAGTCTCAAATTTAAAATCGGTAAGTTTCATTATCGAACTATGGGCTTTTATTTGTTTTGCTTAACCGGTATTTTAGTCAGATTCAAAGCGTTCCAAATATACTCTATTTTATTCCGTAGGACAAACAACAATATGAGGTGTGCCAGAGCGGTCGAATGAGGCGGTGGCAAAAACTGTTGAACCTTTTCGGTTCGGAGATTATAAATCCCTCTACTTCTGCATTGAGCTATCCATTCTATCGCTCAAGCGTATTTCAACAAGACTTTTTATTAGACCTTTCGACAGGTTATAAAAAATGTCAATTATTATGCTCAGCTCTTTATCTTAGATGAAGACTTTATTATACTTTCTTTAAGGGCTAATCGTTATATTAGCTCTTTAGAGATTAAAAAATCTGGTATCTGTCTTATGATGAAAAAAACAGCGTTTATATCAACGGTAAGTTTAGTCGTTTTATTTTTGGTTGGGCTTAGCTCTGTATCTCATGCACAACTGAGATCAGAAGTTAACAATAGTTCAGAACTGATGGGACCAATCGTCAAACAAAATGATCCCAGCCAAGGTGCAGATCTTGGCAACCTTTTTAACATGCAGATGGATCACTCCTATTCGATGATGTTCTCGAGCTTTGGTGGACAGTTCCAAAACATGAATGCCTATACCAACACCATGCATTTCTTCTTTTCTGAGGATCTAACAGCACGAGTAGATCTTTCGCTGTTGCATTCACCGTTTGGTAACAGCATGATGTCTCCAAACTCCAACAACGGCATGGATACCCAGTTTTTAATCCGTAACGCTGAACTTAATTATCAGATCAGCGATCGTAGCAATATTCGTATTCAATTCCAGCAGGTACCCAGCTATGGATACGGAATGAATCCATGGTCTTCGGGAATGCGACATAATCCTTTCGGATCACCATTCCATGATCGCAACTTTTGAGTTTCGGATTTAATAATTAATGACATCAAAGAATAGCGAAACGAATTCTTTTGCTTTAAACGCTACCATCGGCTTTCTAAGCCTTTTACTGGCAATTCTTATCTTCGGATTATTTACGCGCATTATCTATCCTCGTATTGAAAACCAACGAGCAACAAATAGTCCGGAATTAATAGGAGATATTATACAATTGGAAGTCTTGAACGGTTGCGGCGTTCCGGGTCTTGCCAACGATTTTACATCCGCCTTGCGCAAAAATGGTTTTGATGTGGTAGAAACCGGAAACTTTAAGAATTTTGATATGCAAAATACGGTTGTTATTGCCCGTACCTTCAATACAAAAAATGCTAAGCGCGTTGCCGATGCACTTGGCATCGCAGAAGAACATGTTTTTATCGAAGCATCAGAAGACTTTTATCTGGATGCCACCGTGGTAATCGGTTCTGACTACAAATCGCTCAAATTATAACTTATACCATATGACAAAGACATCCCCCCAAACCAATCAACAGTTTAGCAGTTCCAATGACCAAAAAACGGTTGATTCGGACAAACTTATCGAGGTTATTGGTGAAGCCCTCCTTGCCCGTAAGGCTGAAGATATTACCGTGCTTGACGTGCATGAATTAACAACACTGGCCGACAAATTTGTTATTTGTCATGCCAATACGGACGTGCAAATTAAAGCCATCGCCGATAACGTGAATAAAGAAACCAAAGAACAATTAAATGAAAAGGCCTGGAAAGAAGAAGGGCGTGAAACCCGAAGGTGGGTTATTCTTGATTACGTAAATGTTGTAGTTCACATCTTTAAAAAAGAGCTTCGGGAGTATTATGCTCTTGAACGAATGTGGAATGATGCACCCGTACGAAAAATAGAAGATGATCAGTAGCGTGCGATTACTTCTATATACTTTTACAATTTTTGTTTTAATCATTGGCTGTGCTTCATCATCACAAAAAGATGATACAGTGGAATCCTATGAAAATTTAGTAACCATCCAGGAACCCGATGATGAACCGCATCAGCAATCAAAAGTTTACATCGATTCTGTTAAAAAGATAACGGATAACGATAAGCCGATACTGATGGTCAGCGGAACTTTTCCAGATGCCTGTACTAAGCTTCAAAATGTAACCCATCGCATTACCGGCGACTCGCTGTATTTAGATATTAAAGCATGGCGCAATCCCAACATGATGTGCTCCCAGGTACTCACTCCTTTCTCATATATCTACAAAAACATCACCGAAAAAGAATTAAGAACTCACGCAAAAGTAATTATTAACGGCAGCGCATACAGTTTGTAAGGTTTTATGTCCAAACGTATCCTCATTACAGAGCCCATCATTCCATCCGTAATTGATAAACTTGAAAAACGGTATCAGGTAGATTTAGGGGAGCGGGGCACCTATAATGACGAGCAGGCGTTAGTTAATGACATTCGCGCCTATGATGCATTACTGCCAATGCTCTCTAATCCTATAACTGGAAAGGTTATTGCTGCAGGAGAAAATCTTGATATTATTGCGAACCACGCGGTGGGCTATAACAATATCGATCTTGAAGCAGCCCAAAAACACGATGTGGCAATAGCAAATACACCGGGCGTACTTACTGATTCCTGTGCAGAATTTACAATTGGACTTATGCTCGCCGTATCACGCCGACTTTTTGAGGCCCAGCAATATCTTTTAAATGGAAAATTCAATGACTGGGAACCGCTCGGTTTTCTTGGAAAAGAACTAAACGGCAGCACGCTTGGCATCATTGGTATGGGACGTATCGGCACGGGCGTAGCTCGCAGGGCTAAAGCCCTGGGTATGAAAGTCACCTATCATAACCGAAACAAAGTGGATCCTGACCTGGAACAAGAACTTGACGCCCAATATTGCTCAACGGTGCAAGAACTGGCTTCACAATCAGACATTATCACCCTCCACTGTCCACTCACCGATGAAACCCATCACCTCATCAATGAAGAAATACTCTCCCTAATGCCGAATGATGCCATTTTGATTAACACCTCACGCGGCCCTGTTGTTGATGAAGAATCACTTGCCCGTGCCCTGCACAATGGGTCTATCGGTGGCGCCGCCCTTGATGTTTTTGAAAATGAACCGGAGCTGCATCCCAAACTTAAAACAGCCCCCAGCTGCATTCGAACTCCCCATATTGCCAGTGCAAGTTTTCAAACGCGCGAAGCCATTGGCATGCTTGCTGCTGATGCCATCATTGGAATATTAGAAGGCCAGCCAACTTCCGAAATTCCTAACTTGATTCAGCCTTAATTTCGGTTCATATTTCGTATTAAGGAACCGATTGCTGTATCTATGATTAACTTCTCCTCAAAAAAACAACTATTTCACTGGCTGGGCTGGTCATTACTGGCCTTACTTGTGACCCTATTACTCCTCGAAGGGTGGCGCTATGGCGTAAAACCATCAGTCACAACTAACAAAGAAGTCATAGAGAGCAGCCTAAGCAGAGCCAGCAATTATTTTCAGGAAAAACAGAAACAACTGCTTTCCGACTCAGAAAACCTTGCAAACACCCTTCAAGCACCACTGTTGCAAAACAGATCCGACCAATATCTATACAATACCTTAAATCAGATTCCCGGCCTCTGGAGTGCCGCGCTATATCATGATAACGAACCCATCATCTGGAGTGGATTTGCGCTGCAAAATACTACGCAAGTTCAAAACCGTGATTCTTCTACACCTGATCTCATCCTAAAGAGGCATAACAATGTAATTTACTGGGAGTGTCATATCCCATTTAGTATTCAAGACAGTTCGGGCACAATCAACTACGATCTATTTACCACCTATCGTATCCGACAAAATAATCCTCTTTCCATTGGAGGAGATAGCGAGTTTAGCCTGTTTAACTCGAATGATTTCTCAACTTCATACCCTCTTGACTTTAGTATTTTTAGTGATCCCCCGACCCAAACCGTCCAAAGGCAGACCTTAACAAATTTGCAGGGCGATTCTGTTGGCGTGGTTTATGCTACCGCTGATGAATTTCAGCAAACCCAAGCAAAGTGGGAGGAAAATAATACCTTTTGGCGATCAATCTTTGCTGCTCTCAGCTTTGTACTTATTGTTTCCATTCTCTTTATCACTGCCGAAACCCTTTCATTGTGGAAAGCCCTCTTGGTACAACTTCTGTTTGTTATTGTTGGGTGGGCCATTTTATCGTATTCCAGTTTACTATCCTACTGGATACTTTCGATCTCGTCATCGAATAGTACGGAGTGGATCAACTTAGTCACCAACTTAAGTATTTCATTTACAGATGCTGGCTTTGCCCTTATTGCCTCTTGGGTAATCACACGAAAACTGCAGGAATACAAACACGAACTCAAAGCTGACTGGTATTTGAGCGTCATAAGTTTAGCCGGTATTTTCGGCGTTGTAAATGCGTTGGCCATTCTCAGCTTCTTCAAGATGCTCTTCCAGGCAGCCAATGAAGCAGGCGTCGCCCTTCTCGACTTACGCATTTTTCCCGAACCCGGAACTATCATTTTGTACCTGGTACTTGGATTGGCAACCTTAGCTGCCGGTAATATACTGGTCGTTTTAAATCGTATGCTATTTCGATTTTCCAGGGAACATCTCAAGCTCACTTCATCCGTTTTGTCTACGAGTTTTATCTTAAGCCTATTTGTTGCCCAGCTGTTTATTGCGGAACGGCTTATTTTTAGCTCAATATTCTACAGCAGCATTTTGGGATTTATCATTGTGCTAACTATTGCTATTTCCTATGAAAAAGAGCTTTCCCAGCTAACCAGAAAATCCCGCATGAGAAAAACCATTATTGGATCTTTTCTCATTGCGATTGTCTGTTTACCGGCAATATATCAGGCAGCACTTAATGATACCGATAATAAACTTTGGCAGCGTGCATCAAGTTATGCCCAGGAAGAAGATCAATTTGCAGAACGTCTTACACGCAACTTACTCATTAGGCTTGAAGAAAGTTTTAGGGGAATTACTACTAAAGATCTGCAAGAAAACAGATCCAACCTGCAAACCCGATTTACTCAAACAATACAAGATTATATTTCTCCCAGGGGCAACACGTATTCGTTAAACCTTCAGCTTGTCAATTCATCAGGAGAATTAATTGGCGATTATGCTACCGACCTTAACTCTCCCAATTGGGTTAATCGATATAACATGTCAACGCTGCAGATTGTTACCGAAATTGAACAGATTACCAAGTCTACTATTCGACCGGTTGTTCAATTACCGCAACTTGTCAATCAGCAAAAGTACCGGACTTTTTATCGCGGCTGGATTCCCATTTTTGGGATTTCGGATCAAGAACCTATCGCCTGGATTCTTTGCTCGGTGTACCAGGAACGTCCGGAGTACAATAAGCCCATTCGTACTGTTATGTCCAGGCTTAGCTTTGAGGACTTGAACACCCCTTACTTATTGCAAAAATTCCAAAACGGAAAACTTGTAAATTCCGTACAGCAGGGCTTTACGAACTATTTTCCTAAGTATCGCACCTTAGAACAGAATCAACTTACTGCTTTACAAAATGATACCCTTATCTATGTAACCAACGAAACAGACACATTTTCGTACCGTACGTTGTTTTGGAATGAATCCCAGCAGCAAATCATCAAAGCAAGTACTACCCTTCCCGGTTACAGGGTCATCCTTTTTTCATTTTTCCGTTTCAGCTTTTTCCTCTTGTTGATAAGTGGCGTTGTTCTGCTAATACGACAAACACTGCCAAAATTCACCTTCCGGTTTCTCGGCTCCAATGTGCGTTTTCAGGATCGCCTAATAGACAGCTTTCTGCTTGCTACGCTGATTTTTCTGGGATTCCTTATTGCCTCATCCCATTACGCTATAAAACAGCAAAACCGCGATATCGTGCGACAAGAGCTGGTCGACAAGCTTGAACGATTATCCAACACCATCGAATCGAACCAAATTATTAGGCAAAAAAGTCAGCTCGGTTCTTCTTTTTCGCTTGATTCCCTTACCACCCCCCTTGATGTAGATGCCAGCTTTTATACCGGACGAACCGTTACGGAAACTACCACTCCGCAGATCTACCAACAGCATCTGCTGCCTGCAGCCTTGCCTTATGACATTTTTCACCAGTTAAATAATCGGAATCGACAGGACGCTTATTCCAATGTACAACTAGCCGGACAAAACCTGCTCATCGGTTATCGGTCAATCCTGAATGACCAAAACATACCGATAGCTACGATTGCCATCCCTACATTTTTGGAGTCTCCTAAGTACGATCAGCAACTGCTTGAAACCATTAGCTATCTCATTCTCGTATACCTCTTTGTATTTGGACTATTTATCCTGGGCTCGACCTTTATTTCAAAGCAACTTACACGTCCATTGGTTCACATTCAACGTGGACTAAACAAAATATCGAGCGGTAACCTCGATACAACCATTCCCGTCACCAGCGATGATGAAATCGGAAATCTTGCCGAAGCCTATAACAATATGGTATCGCGACTTAAAAAGCTGCAAAAAGAGCTCGCCGCAGCCGAACGCGAAGCAGCCTGGAAAGAGATGGCTCAACAGGTAGCCCATGAAATCAAAAATCCGCTGACCCCAATGAAGTTGAACGTTCAGCATTTGGAACGACAACTAAAGAGCGATCATCAAAATCCAGAGGAATTAAAGAAAAAGGTACAGCAAATTACGGCTAATCTGATTGAGCAGATTCAATCACTTAATCATATCGCTTCTGATTTTTCAAAGTTCTCTCAACCACTCACCGAAGACTTCAAGGAAGTTGATCTAAAAGCCATTTTAGCTTCGGTTGCCAAGCTCTACGAACACGACGAAAAAGTTTCCATCAAAAAGAAAGTCCCTAAAAAGCCCGTAAAAATTCAGGGCATTGCCGATGAGCTTAAACGCGTTATCATCAACCTGGTAAAAAATGCCTACGAAGCGATGCCCGATGAAGGCGGAAAAATCGTGCTTCAACTGTACAATCATCAACAACATGTATTTATTGAGGTAGAAGACAACGGCAGCGGCATCGCCGAAGAAGATCGTCCCAATATTTTTGTCCCCAACTTTTCGACTAAATCCAGCGGTACCGGCCTAGGGCTAGCCATCTGTAAAAAAATTATCGAAGCACACGAAGGCAGTATCAGCTTTGCATCGGTCGAAGGCGAAGGCACTACCTTTGTGATTAAGTTGCCTCAAAAGTAACACCGGAGCTTAGCTTACTTTTCCCTCACTTTTTTTGTACCATACGCGATTCGCTTAAATCGAAAATTTCTCTTTCCTGAAGCAGTATCTCATTTAATGCTCGCTTATTTAAAATCCGAAAAATACAACCTGCGTAAAGAGGCCGGAATCACCCTCAAAATTGGGTTGCCGGTCATTATCGCCCAGCTACTGCAAATGTCGATGAACTTTGTGGATACGGTGATGGCGGGTAATCTTTCGGCCCAGGATCTGGCAGCAGTAGCAGTGGGTGGCGCCGTTTTTATGCCATTCATGATGCTGGCGGCCGGTACGCTTATGGCACTCACTCCCATCGTTGCCCAACACATCGGCGGTCGAAATTTCGATGAAATCGGCGTCAATGTCCGCCAAGGATTGTGGCTCTGCCTGATGTTGGCCATCCCCATCTTTTTTCTGATTCGAAATCTCGAGTTTGTTATGCACTTTCTGGATGTAACGCCCGAGATCATTCCGCTCGCACAAGGTTATCTCGATGCCATTTCTTGGGGCGTGTTTGGGGTCTGTGGGTATATGGCACTCCGCTTTTTCAACGAAGGGATTTCGGCTACTCGTCCGGCTATGTATTTTGCTCTTATCGGTGTTTTTGTCAACGTGGGTGCAAATTACATGCTCATGTATGGTCATCTCGGCTTTCCCGAACTGGGTGCTGTCGGCTGCGGATACGCCTCCTCCCTCGTTGGCTATGTAATGTTTGTGGGGATGCTTCTTTTCACTATGAACCATAAGCCGTATGACCGATTCCAAATCTTTTCAACCTTACGGCTTCCGGAATGGAAATATCTAAAAGAACTCCTGCAGGTGGGCGTCCCTATCGGACTCAGTTCCACCATGGAAGTCACCATGTTTGCCTTGGTGAGCCTGCTGATGGGATCACTCAGTGCTGTAGCTGTAGCCGGCCACCAGGTTGCCATTAACTTTTCGGCAATGACTTTTATGGTTCCTTTCGGACTTTCGACCGCTATTACGACACGCGTGGGTAATGCCATCGGCAAGGGATCTATGGGCGAAGCTCGAAAACGTGGGTACCTCGGTATTACCATGGCTACCTTTTTTATGAGCATCACGGCCGTTATTATGTATCTATTTCCCGAACTCATCACCAGTATGTATACTCAGGATACCGAAGTACAGCAAGTAGCGGTAAGCCTGTTATATATGGCTGCTATTTTTCAAATTTCGGATGGACTGCAAGTCAGTGGTTATGGAGCCCTTCGCGGACTCAAAGATACCACTGTACCTATGGTTGTCAACTTTATTGCCTATTGGATGGTAGGTCTGCCACTCGGATATTATTTGGGAATTATTCGCAATATTGGACCACAGGGTCTGTGGATGGGACTTATTGCCGGGCTAACCATTGCTGCTATTTTACACAATATTCGATTTTACCTGCTCACGAAAAATAAGTTGTAATTAGGAATTCGGAATTTTTACCACAAAATTAGGGTATAATAGAGTACATACTCTAAACCTTTTAATTTAGCAGTTGATGGCAGTTTACATCCAAAATATTTCCACAGTGGTTCCTGAACGGTCGTATGATCAAGACTTTCTGCGCGACCGCATGAAAGAATATATCAGCGACAAAGAAATTACGCAGCGCATTATCCATCGTATTTATTCCAAGTCAGGAATTAACAAGCGCCATACCGTTATTCCTGATTTTAATGCCAACGGCGATCCCCGATTTTTCTTTCAGGAAGATGGCACCTTAAGCGTACCATCTACCGGAGACCGCAACGAACTTTACACCCATAAAGCAAAAGAGCTTTTTGTAGAAACCGCTCGGCAGACTATTGCTGATAATCCATCTGTAGATCGTAATGACATTACCCATGTTATAACCGTTTCCTGCACCGGCTTTTTTGCCCCGGAACCCGGATTTGAAATCATCCAACAACTGGGATTGGCAACGTCTACTCAACGCTTTCACCTTGGTTTTATGGGATGTTTTGCCGCATTCCCCGCTATGAAGATGGCTAAATCTTTTTGTGAGTCCCAACCTAATGCAAACGTACTCATCGTTTGTCTTGAACTTTGTACCATCCATCTGCAACCCTCAGAAGTTACTGATAATTTAATTTCAGCATCCGTATTTGCTGACGGTGCGGCAGGGACAATTATCAACAGCAAAAAACCACAAGCAAGTAATAGCTTCGAACTGACTCAATTTGTCACATCCATTGCCCAAGAAAGTGAAAAAGATATGGCATGGACGATCGGCGATACCGGCTTTGATATGGTATTGTCTACTTACGTACCGGATATTATCAAATCTAACCTGGCGCAATCAATTCAACCTTTGTTTGAAGATTACCAACTTACCCCCAGCGATATTAGCCACTGGGCACTCCATCCAGGGGGGCGTGCAATCCTGGATAAAGTTCAGCAAAGCTTCAACCTTGTGGACGATCAAATCTCCCCATCCCGACAAGTCCTTGCTGATTACGGAAACATGAGCAGCGCTACCATCCTGTTTGTGCTAAAAGAATTACTAAATCAACCTGCTTCCAAAAAGAGAGAGGCTGTTTTAGCAATGGCCTTTGGTCCGGGCTTAACGATTGAAAGTGGATTACTCCAGAAAATAAAGGGTAGCTGATGCCTCTGTTTCTATCTCAGCGAGATACCGAAAGTAAAGAGCGCATGGATAGCCCTGACTGTGATCCACAAGAACTCCGAAATACCTACCGCCAGTTTGGTCGGGTTAATAGCTGGATTTCACAGTGGAAAGCCATTTACAAATCTAAAATACGCGCTCACCTTCAGCACAACTCCCAAAATTCACTTCTGGACATCGGATTTGGAGGTGGTGACATCCCCATTGCATTGGCTCGATGGGCAGCAAAAGATGGATTTAATCTTTCTATAACGGCCATCGATCCTGATCCACGGGCCATAAATTTTGTAGCAGAACTTGATTATCCTCCAAACATAGCTTTTCTGCAGTGTGATGTTTCCGAATTGAATCCCTCAGAAGAAAAGTTTGATTTCGTAATCTCTAATCATCTGGTTCACCATCTCGAAAAAAAAGAACTGCTTAACATTTTAGAACAATCTCGTGAACTAAGCACAAATACTGTTATTTTTAATGATCTTCGCCGCAGCGATTGGGCCTATATGTTGTTCAATATCTTCTCGCGCCCAATTTTTCGCAGTTCATTTATCACAGAAGACGGACTTACTTCCATCAAACGAAGCTATACCAAAACAGAATTACAAACAGTTGTTCCACAGGATTGGACGGTGCAAAACCTATTTCCGTTTCGACTTATGCTGACCTACGATCATGAATAATATTCCTGAGACATATCAGGTTGCTATTGTGGGTGGTGGTCCGGTAGGACTTTACCTGGGCTTGTGTCTCGAACAAGCAGATATTTCGTATATTATTCTTGAAAAAAGATCAGCCCCACGTCCCGGCTCTAGGTCACTGGGTATTCATCCCGTTTCGCTGGAGCTATTTGAGGAATTAAATATTGCCAGCAATTTCATTCATGATGGGATCAAAATCCAAAAGGGTCATGCTTTTATAAATACTGAAAAAATAGGTACGCTTTCTTTTGAGCATTGTCCCAAGCCGTTCAACTTTATTTTAGCTCTTCCACAACACCAAACCGAGACGTTGCTCGAACAAGCCCTAACCGAACGAAACCCGAATACTCTACTTCGCAATGCCGAGGTCAAGACAATCACAGAAAGTAACAAATACGTTGAGATTGCCTTTGACCACAACGGGGAAAAGCATGCTATCCAATCAGAATACCTGGTGGGATGTGACGGCAAAAACAGCTTAGTTCGCAAACAGGCCGGGATTTCGTTTCAGGGACAACATTATCCAGACACCTATATCATGGGCGATTTTACTGACAACACCCATTTTGGTTCTGATGCGGCTATCTTTTTATGCAATGAAGGACTTATTGAGTCCTTTCCATTGCCTAATAACCATCGTCGATGGGTATTAAAAACAGCTGATTATATTGATGACGTTTCAAAAGAACAGTTGACATCGAACGTTTTTAATAGAATTGGCCATTCGCTGAGCAGTACTCAACATACCATGATCAGCAGCTTCGGCGTACAAAAGCTGATTGCCAAACCTATGGTTAAAAACCGTACCATTTTAGTCGGAGATGCAGCGCATATTGTAAGCCCTATAGGCGGACAGGGTATGAACTTAGGCTGGCTTGATGCACGGGATCTGGCAAATACATTACATCAGGTACTCGGCAATAACTTCAAGAAAGATACGATTCTGAATCAGTATCAAAAACGACGGGAACATGCTGTCAAAAATGCAGCAAAAAGAGCTGAAATGAATATGAAATTAGGTAGAAAAATCACGGTTCCATTTTTTCGAAAAAAATTAGTCTCCCTGATGCTAAAACCCCCGATCTCTCAGCTTATGGCAAATATTTTTACAATGCGAGGTATTGAACGGTGGCCGATTTAAACTATGCTGATTTTATTTATCAAAACGAATTAAAAAGGTAGTTCCACATCCTCGTTGGATATCGATATCTGCATCAAGCCTGCGAATAAGCACATCAATAAGCCATCCGCCAACGGAACCAGATTCAGTGATCGAAAAATCCTCTCGAATTCCAGCCCCGTTATCAGAAACCTTAAACTCAATGACTTCACTATCTAATTCGTTGACCTCAATAATAATCTTGGGATCTTTTATATCTTCATCGAAAGCATGTTTATAGCAATTTACCAGTAATTCATTGAGAAGTAACCCACAACTCATGGCACGATCGGTATCCAAGGATACATCATCGGCTCTAACTTTTATCTTAACATCTCGGGAAGCATGTGAAAGTGTTTCAGCAATTTTCTTAGATAATCGCTCAACATATAGCTTCAGCTTAATCTCATTTCCAGGCTTGTTGTTGTACAGAAAATCATGCACTTCTGTCATCGACTTAATGCGAGTCATTGTTTTCTGCAAGGCCTCTCTGGCTACTTCATCTTCAATATCGGGCAACTCTAATTCAATTAGAGCTGTTATTGTTGACAAATTATTCTTTAACCGATGATGTACCTCCGTCAGCAGCAAATCTCGTTCTTCGAGCTTTTTTTGGACTTCCTGCAGCTCTCTGCTCCGTTCAATTGCCAATGCCACATGATCTGCCAGTGCCTCAAAAACAGGAATATCCCGATCAGTAAAATCGCCCTCGCGCCTATTTATAGCCTGTAATACTCCAATCACTTTTTTATCGCTATCTCTCAGGGGTACACAGATGATATTTTCGCTGGTGAAGTCTTTAGATATATCACCGGCAAATAGATCGCTTTCGGTTACATTATTAGAATAGAATGGTTTTTCATTTTTCACGACCCAGCCGCCAATGCCCTCATCCCTTTTAATTCTTTTACCCTTAACCTCCCTTCTAACGGGACCCGTAGGCATGCTCACAATTAGCTCACCAGTATCTTCATCCAAAAGCATCAAGGAGCTGGCTTCCGTATTCATTACGTTTTGCACAACTTCAACACTCTCTCGCAAAATATTCCTCAGCTTAACAGCCCTATTAACACTGCTAATATTTTTTAGCAGAATTTGGAGACTACTGCTTGTTTTTTCGTCGTAAGATATTTTTCCGGCTATTTTATCCCTATTAAGTGATGACATTTTTCCTCAACAAACCCGATTAACCTTAATTTTTCGCTCTCTTATCTATATCTATTTAATATTTTTTGAGCTTATTTAAAAACAAATACAAGAATTACAATCAAAAGCCAATAAAAAAGCCCGGACTCTAAACGAATCCGGGCTTTAATATTTTGTATCCCAAAATTAGCAGATACTAATTTTTCTGTTCTTGTTCAGCTCGATAGTACTCTCGCAAAACATAATGTAAGATTCCACCATTGCGATAGTAATCCACTTCAACAGGAGTATCAATACGACAAATCGTTTCAAAAGAAACTTTTTCACCGTCTTCTTTTTTGGCATCAACTTTCACCATCTGTTGTGCTTTGAGCCCATCATCCAAATGAATATCAAACTTTTCCGATCCATCCAGTCCGAGGGAATCAGCTGATTCCCCATCTTTGAACTGTAGGGGAAGCACACCCATTCCAACAAGGTTAGAACGGTGAATCCGTTCATACGAGGTAGCAATAACTGCTTCAACGCCCAACAGAATGGTACCTTTTGCGGCCCAGTCTCGGGAGGAGCCCGTACCATACTGATCTCCGGCCAGTGCCACAAGCGGCGTATCGTTTTTCTTATAGCGCATAGCCGCATCGTAGATGGTCGTAATCTCATCTTCAGGGAAGTAGTTCGTGTATCCCCCTTCTTTGCCCGGTGCCAACTGATTTTTAAATCGCACATTGGCAAACGTTCCGCGGGTCATCACGCGATCGTTTCCGCGACGCGATCCATAAGAGTTGAAATCTTTCGGCTCAACACCATGCTCAATTAGGTACTTTCCGGCAGGACTGTCTTTAGGAATATTTCCCGCCGGTGAAATATGGTCAGTGGTAATAGAATCACCCACTTTTACCAGTGCACGCGCTCCGTTTATTGATGTGATTGGATCGGGATCTTCGCCCATATCCATAAAGAACGGCGGCTCCTGAATGTAGGTGGATTCTTCCTTCCACTCATAAAGCTCTCCTCCGCCAACTGGAATTTCATCCCACTCTTCGGATTTAAAAATATCACCATATTGCTTTTCAAAAAGCTCAGGACGGATAGCATTATCAAGATGCTCGGCAATTTCTTCGGATGTCGGCCAGATATCCTTAAGATATACATCATTGCCATTCCTGTCTTTGCCAAGTGGCTCTTGTTCTAAATCAATATCTACCGTACCCGCCAATGCATAAGCTACAACCAACGGCGGCGAAGCCAGATAATTAGCTTTCACATAGGGATGAATACGTCCTTCAAAGTTTCGGTTACCCGAGAGCACTCCTGCTACGATCAGGTCACCTTCTTTCACCGCATTTTCAACCGCTTGCGGCAACGGACCTGAATTACCGATACAGGTTGTACATCCATAGCCCACCAAGTTAAACCCAAGTCGATCCATATAATCCGTAAGACCGGCTTCTTCAAGATAATCCGTAACTACACGAGATCCGGGCGCCAATGAAGTCTTGACATAAGGAGGAACTTCCAAACCTTTTTCGAAGGCTTTCTTCGCTACAATTCCAGCGCCCAGCATTACACTTGGGTTCGATGTATTTGTGCAGGAAGTGATAGCAGCAATCACAACATCACCGTGCTCCATCTCAATTTCCTGACCGTTTTTAAACGTGCCTTTATTTGCCAACTTTTCCTGTGCCAAGTTGAAACCCATAGTAGGGTCATCACTGGTCAGGCTGTTCTCAAACGTTTTTTTCATATTTGGCAGCGCAATGCGATCGTGGGGCAGCTTGGGGCCGGCTAACGATGTTTCCACATCACCGAGATCAAGCTCAAGCGTATCCGTAAATTCGGGATCGGGCGTATCATCCGTGCGATACAGTCCCTGCTCCTTCATATAGCGCTCAACCAATTCTACATGCTCGGGGTCTCGTCCGGTACGGCGCATATAGCGCATGGCCTCATCATCCATTGGGAAAAAGCCCATCGTAGCTCCGTATTCCGGAGACATGTTCGCAATCGTGGCACGATCGGGCAGACTCATATTGCTTAGTCCGTCCCCGTAAAACTCCACAAACTTACCTACAACGCCGTGCTTTCGCAGCATCTGCGTTACAGTCAGCGTCAAATCGGTTGCCGTAATGCCTTCGCGAAGTTTACCTGTCAGCTTCATACCTACAACTTCCGGAACGAGCATATATATAGGTTGACCCAGCATAGCCGCTTCGGCTTCGATACCGCCAACACCCCAGCCAAGAATACCGAGACCATTGATCATTGTTGTATGCGAATCAGTACCTACCAGAGTATCAGGATAAATAACCGTAGTGCCATCATCTTCTTCTCTGCTGAATGCTCCTTTTGCCAGGTATTCAAGATTTACCTGGTGGACGATACCGCGTCCCGGAGGAACAACTTTAAAATTGTTAAATGACTTTTGTCCCCATTTCAGAAACTCATATCGCTCGCGATTTCGCTCAAATTCTTTTTCCACGTTATGCATAAAAGCGTATTCCTGACCAAACTCATCTACCTGCACCGAGTGGTCAATCACCAGATCTACCGGCACTTGTGGGTTGATGGAAGTAGGATTACCGCCCATCCGCTCCATAGCAGAACGCAGCGCCGCCAAATCAACAATAGCCGGAACGCCCGTAAAATCCTGTAGTACAACCCGCGAAGGCTTGAACGGGATTTCACCCTGTGGATTCTTGGCATTGTAATTTGCCAATACTTCTACATCATCATCTGTAACAACATAGCCATCGTGCTCTCTGAGTACCAACTCCAGCAAAAGACGAATTGTAAATGGCAGTTTGCTGATATTACCGTATCCAAGCTCATCCAGCTTTTTCAAACTATACAGGTGCGCCTGGCCGGCTCCTGTATCGAAGGGGATTTTTGTCTCTAAAAATTTATTTACTTTACTCATGGGATCTTGATTGTCCTTTTTCAACTTTACTTCACCTAATTTTAAAGAGGCTTTTCTATAGCTGAAAGGTACAATTAATTTTTAAGAATATCTTATCTTAAACACCAGAATTTTTCGTCACAATACATTAGTTTTGATGCCCATATAACCAAATTGACAGTCCCAAATAGCGCTTAGAAAATATTCATAACTTCACCGTTGCAAATGGATATAAATAAGCCTATTTTTCGAGACTTCACACAAAAGCAATTATAAACAATTTTTAACCGTGGATACTAACAGTTACAAGACCTACTCCCCTAAACCGAGTGATATCGAAAAGAATTGGGTTCTTGTTGATGCCGAAGAACAGGCGCTCGGAAGAGTTGCTTCAAAGGTAGCAACCCTACTTAGAGGCAAGCACAAGCCTAACTTCGCTCCGCATATGGACACCGGTGACAACGTTGTTGTAATTAATGCCAGCAAAGTTAAACTGAGCGGCAAGAAACTACAACAGAAAGAATATTTCAGTTATTCCGGATATCCCGGTAGTGAACGTTTTACTTCGGCAGAAGAGATGCTGGACCACAATCCTGAATTGGTGATTAAAAAAGCTGTAAAAGGAATGTTGCCAAAGAATAAGATGGGCGACAAGCTTATGACCAATATTCGGATTTATGCCGGTCCGGTTCATGAACAAGAAGCACAACAACCAAAAAAAATCGAGCTTTAATCACGAATGGAACAGAAAAATTTCATCGGAAGAAGAAAAACTTCTACTGCGCGACTCTATATTCAACCAGGATCAGGTGAGTTTGTTGTAAACAAACGACCTCTGGATGAATATTTTTGCACTCAAGCACATCGCAATATTGCCAAGCTTCCGCTTGACGTTACCGAATCTAACGGACAGTTTGATATTAAGATTAACGTAAGTGGAGGTGGCATCACCGGACAGTCCGGCGCCATCCAGCATGCTTTGGCTCGCGCTCTTGACGATCACAACGAAGAGTGGCACGATGTATTGAAAGCACATGATCTGCTTACACGTGACGATCGTATGGTAGAACGTAAGAAATACGGTCAACCTGGTGCTCGTAAGAAGTTCCAGTTCTCCAAGCGTTAATAGATCGCGCTTTCACGTTTTCTTTTTCCACACGTACAAATTCAATCACACATATGCAGCTACTTAGTGCGCCGAGTGTCCCAACATCTGTTGGGATTAGCGCCGGGGATGATCTGCATAGAGGATTAACTCAAAAATAAATCTAACCTATGCCTACTACACCTGACTTAGAAGAACTATTGAAATCCGGTGCCCATTTTGGTCACCTTACCCGCCGATGGAATCCCAAAATGAAGGAATTTATCTTCATGGAACGCAACGGGATTCACATCATTGACCTCAAAAAGACACAGAAATTTTTCCAGGAAGCACTGGATGAAGTTACCAAGCTTGCCCGTGCCGGAAAAGATATCCTTTTTGTAGGAACAAAGAAGCAAGCTCAAGACATTGTTAGAACGGAGGCTATCCGATGTGGTATGCCTTTTGTTACTCACCGTTGGTTGGGAGGTATGATGACCAACTTCAGTACCGTTAAAAAGAGCATCTCTCGCATGGAAGAGATCGATCGTATGAGTAAAGACGGTACTTTTGAAGAGCTCACAAAGAAAGAAGCCCTCATGCTTGAACGTGAGTATGATAAGCTTGAAAACACCTTGGGCGGTATTGCCAATATGGGACATCTTCCCGGCGCAATCTTTGTTGTTGATACAATCAAAGAGGACATCGCCGTAAACGAAGCGGTTAAACTAAATATTCCCCTTATAGCAATGGTTGATACCAACAGTGATCCTGATACTCCGGATTACATTATACCCTGCAATGATGATTCTGCTCGCAGCATTCAGCTTGTCACTTCTAAAATCGCCGATGCCATTATTGAAGGCAACGCCGAGCGCGAAGCTCAAAGTGAAGAGCAAATTATGGATCAAGCTACAGAAGAAGCACGTAAAGCTGAAGAGCAGCAGGTAAAAGAAAAAACAAAAGCTACGGGCAAACGCCGTAAACGTCGCAAGAAGAAAGATTCAAGCGACGAGTCTTCGAACGAAGAAGAATAAACGGCTGTACTATTCTTTTAAACTTAGAACAACAATTTAAATAGCGTAACTCGAACAATGAGTATTTCTGCAAAAGACGTAAAAGAACTGCGCGAACAGACAGGGGCCGGCATGATGGACTGCAAAAAGGCCCTCCAAGAAGCTGACGGCGATTTTGAAAAAGCAACTGAAATCCTTCGTAAAAAAGGACAACAACTTTCTGAGAAGCGCTCCGATCGCGAAGCCAACCAAGGTTTGATTGTTACACGCGTAAGCGATGACGGAAGTAAAGCAGCAGCACTTGAAATTAACTGTGAAACGGATTTTGTTGCTCGTAACGATGATTTCCAAGATCGTACGCAACAGTTTCTAGACATCGTATTTGATAACAAAATCGACTCGGTTGATGAACTGCTTGAAACCGAACATGACAGACTATCTATTGCCGATCATGTAAAAGACATGGTTGGTAAAATCGGTGAAAAGATTAAGATAAACCGTGTTTTATACGCTGAGACGGATGGCTTCTTTATCTCATACATCCACCCCGGTAATCAACTTGGTGTATTGGTTGAATTTGAAGGGGAAGTAGAAGATCCCGAAATCGGAAAAGATGTTGCTATGCAGATTGCGGCAATGAATCCGCTAGCAGTAACACGAGACGGCGTTGACAGCTCAATTGTTGAGAAAGAACTCGAAATCGCCAAAGACCAACTTCTCGAAGAAGGAAAATCTGAAGAGATTGCTGAGAAAGCTTCACAAGGAAAATTGCGGCGCTTCTATGAAGAACGCGTTCTCCTGGAACAAAAGTTTGTGAAGGACAACAGCCTCTCTGTTGAAGAGTATCTCGAAAACAATGATACTCCGCTGGTTAAGTCGTTTCATCGACTCCAGCTCGGCGATGACTCGTAATCATTTTGATCCGCAAAAAAGGCTACCAATTCGGTAGCCTTTTTTTTATGCTTAAGGGATTATAAGATTGATCATATCGTATTAAAAGACAGTCAATTCAATAATTAACAAGGGTAAAAAAGTGAAGACCAAATATCATCGGATTTTATTAAAAGTAAGCGGAGAAGCACTTTTAGGTGAACAGGGACACGGCATTGACGGAGATATTCTTACCCAGTACTCCGAGGAAATCAAGTCTATACATGACGAAGGATTTGAGGTTTCGGTTGTCGTTGGAGGAGGAAATATCTTTCGAGGTGTCAAAGGCGCCACGGAAGGTATGGATCGCGTACAGGGAGATTACATGGGCATGCTTGCTACCATGATTAACAGCATGGCTCTGCAGGATTCTCTGGAACGGATGGGAGTACAAACGCGCCTTATGTCGGCCATTAGGATGGAAGAAATCGCAGAACCCTATATTCGTCGGCGTGCTACCCGACACCTTGAAAAAGGACGAGTTGTGATTTTTGGTGCCGGTACCGGCAATCCTTATTTCACGACCGATACGGCTGCTTCGCTTCGCGCAATCGAAATTGAAGCCGATGTTATTCTCAAAGGAACCCGCGTTGATGGAATTTTTGATTCTGATCCGGAAATCAATCCCGATGCTGAAAAATTCCCCACAATTACCGGCGAAGAAGTGCTTAGTCGCCAGCTGGATATCATGGATTTAACAGCCTTTACCCTCTGCCGCGAAAATAAAACGCCAATTATTGTTTTTGACATGAATAAAGTTGGAAACCTGAAAAAAGTCTTGCAGGAAGATGCATCAGTGGGATCAAAGGTGGTTTGGGAAGATTCTTAGATTTCTTAAATTCATTTTGATTAAATAATAGCATCATCAAAAAAGAATTAACCAACACGCGAATATTATGATACCTCCAAAGTTAGAGCCCATTATTAAATCTGCCGACAAAAAAATGGATCAGGCTGTTGCACACTATAAAAAAGAACTGTCTCATATTCGCGCCGGTAAGGCTCAACCTTCGATTCTTGATGGGGTGAAAGTTGATTATTATGGGTCGCAGACCCCTTTAAACCAATTGGCTAACGTCAGTGCTCCTGAAGCCCGTCTGCTTACCGTAGAACCGTTTGATAAATCTGCCATGGAAGATATCGAAAAGGCCATTATGTCTGCCGGGCTGGGATTAAATCCCAATAACGATGGAAATATTATTCGGATTCCCTTGCCTATACTCTCGGAAGAACGCCGTAAAGAACTCGTGAAGCGTGTAAATGAACTGGCGGAAGAAGCACGCATTTCTATCCGAAATACTCGTCGTGATGCTAATGAAGAGGTTAAAAAGAAAGTACAGGAAGAATCACTTCCTGAAGATTCTCTCTACGAGGCTGAAGAGGAAATTCAGAAATTAACCGATCAGCATACTGACAAGGTGGAAAACCTTTCTGAGAAAAAGGAAAAAGAGATAATGACCGTTTGATTTAAGTTGCAAGATACAGGTTACATGTTAAAAGTTTCCTTATGTAACTTAGACCTCAACTTTTAATAACCAAATAGATTAATAACCTTTCCTTTGAAAACTAATTCATAAAATTTGGCTGTATTTATTTTTTAGAACTGATTGAATTTTTAACGAAAAAAATACAGAGCTTAGGTTATAACTAACCTGTAACCCGTAACTTGTAACCTGTTAATGTATATATCCGAACTTGAACTTCAGGGCTTCAAGAGTTTTGCCTACAAAACCAATGTCTCTTTTGATAAAGGCATAACAGCAATTGTGGGACCCAACGGCTGCGGCAAATCCAATATTGTTGATGCCATGCGATGGGTTCTTGGCGAACAGCGCCCTACCCTGCTTCGCTCTTCAAGCATGTCGAACGTTATCTTCAACGGGACTGCTAAAAAGAATGCCTTGGGCATGGCGGAAGTCTATCTGACGTTTGTTAATAACAAAGGTCTGCTCCCTACCGAATATAACGAAGTTACCATTGGGCGACGCCTGTATCGATCGGGAGAAAGTGAGTACCTCATCAACGGTACTACCTGCCGACTAAAAGATATTACCGATCTGTTTATGGATACCGGGATGAGCTCGGATGCCTATTCGGTAATTGAACTAAAGATGGTCGAAGAAATTCTTAATGATAAAAATAACGATCGTCGTCGACTTTTTGAGGAAGCCGCAGGTGTTACCCGATATAAGGAAAAACGTAAAAAAACATTTCGCAAGCTCGACGAGACCCAAGCCGATCTCCAGCGCGTTGAAGATATTCTGGTTGAGGTTCGAAAGAAGACAAACTCCCTCGAGAAACAGGCCGAAAAAGCTCAAAAGGCAAAGAAATACAAAAAAGAGTTAGAACATCTCGACAAGGCCTTAAACAAGCATGAATACCTTAAAATAAAAGAAGAGCTTGAACCGCTCGAAGAACGCATTGACAATGCGGATAAAGAAAAAAAGGAGATTGTTGCCAAAGCGGAAAACCTTGAAGATGAAGCCGAGAAAGCTCGCAAAACGCTAAATGAAAAAGAGCGCCAGCAGTCTGAGGCACAACGACGGGTAAGCCAGCTCAATTCTAAGATTCGGGATACTGAAACAACCCTCGAGATTACTCAGGAGAAGATCTCCAATGAAGAAAACGTAATTGAACAATACACCAGCGATATTGAGCAGAGCGAAAAAGACCTGGAAGATCTTAGAGAAGCCTTTGAAAGTAGTAAAAAGAAACTAGCTACGTTCGACGACGATCTTGAAAAAGCAGAAAAAAATCTTGCGGAATCCAAGGAGCGTTACTCCGAAATTCAACAGCAGTACAATAAAGAGCAAGAAAAACTAAACCAGCTCGAGCAAGAATTCTCGCAGGCGAATCAGGATCTCAACGATCTGCAAACCAAGCGGATCAAAATTGAATCAAGGCTGGAAAATACCGAAGGTGATTTGGTTCGCATCCGTGAAGAAATTGAAGATCTCGAAGATGAGATTATGAATTTTCGCGGAGAGAAAAAGCTGGCAAAAGAAAAGCTTGAAAAAGCAATAGAAGCACGAGACGAACAACAGCAAAAACTGCAGTCCGTTCGTGAGCAACGCGAAGAGCTTAGCGAAGAACAAAATACACTTAAAGATCAGATCCGCAGTCACCAAAGCAAGCTTGATTCGGTACAATCTGAGATCGAACTATTGCAGGATATTGCAAATTCCAATGAAACCTTTCCAAGCAGTGTACAGTTTCTGCTCGAGAACCATGGTGATCAGTTTAACCAGTTAGACGTCGTATCCAACCTTCTTTCCACGGATGAAGAACACGCAGTTGCCCTTGAGGCTGTCTTGGCGGATGCGCTTAACTATGTAGTCGTTGATACGCTAGATGACGCCCGAAAAGCCGCCACACTCCTCAAAGAAAATGACAAGGGACGGGCAACTTTTATTCCGCTCGATCAGCTTTCCGACTCCTATCAAACCGTTTCTGACTCCCTTGCCAATGAAGTTGAAACCGAATCAAAATTCACCCCTGTAAAAGAACTTTTGCTAGGCAAAGTCCGCGTTTTTGACTCTGTTGATGAGGCTTACTCTTCGCTAAAAAATAACGGGCAAACAGGTGTGACACTTGAGGGTGAAGTTATCACAAATACCCAATTTTTAAAGAGTGGAAGCAAAAGCAAAAATGCGGGCATTCGTGTTGGCTTAAAGGATAAAATCGCTAAGCTGGAAGATAAGGCCGGCTCCATCAGTAGTAAAATTCAATCATCCGAAGATAAGCTTGAGGAAGTCCGGCAGCAATATGAAGCTATTGATCTGAATAAGCTGGAGCAGGAGCTCAAAGAGAAAGAACAGCAAGTCCGTAAGATTGAAAATAACATCAACAGCTTTGAGCACAAGATTGAGATTTATCAGAAAAATATTGGCGAACTCGAAAATCGACGCGAGTCACTCATTGATAACGAGGATTCCTCTCAACAACAGCTTGATGAACTTCAGCCCAAGCAAAAGGAATTGCAACAAAAGCTAAAGGATCTGCATGAACAGCAGGAGAATAAGAAGGAAACGCTACAAGAACTTGATGAAGAACGCTCAATAGCTCAAAGCCGATACAACGACGCGCAGCTGAAGCATCAGGATCTGAAGAATAAAGTTGAGAATCACGAGCGGGATATTAAACGAGCTCAGGAAGGAATTAAAAACATTAAGAAGCGACTTAAAATTAGATCGGAGAAGACCGAAGAAGCCAAAGAACGTATCAGCAACTACCGATCAACAATTGAGCAGCTTGAAGACGAACTGAGCACCCTTAAAGAGAAAAAGCAGGAGGCTGACAAGCAGCTTGAACAGACCGAGGAGGCTTCGGGTAAGCAGCGCGGACGCATCAATGAAATTGAGAAGGATCTGAAGGAAGTTCGCCGACGCAAGGAAGTAAATATGGAACTCGTTCACCACCTTGCGATGTCGAAGGAAAAATACGAGATGCAGATCGAAAATCTCTCTGATCATATCTGGGAAACCTATGGCGTATTGATGGATCAGATCGATAAAGAAATGCCTGAGGATACCGAGCCGGATGAGGCCAAAGAACGCATTTCCTGGCTGCGGCAGAAGCTCAATAAAATCGGGGAAGTGAATCCGCTGGCCATTGAAGAATACGAAGAGGAAAAAGAGCGACTCGATTTTTACGAAGAGCAGGTCGGTGATTTACACCAAGCCGCTGAGGAGCTTCAGGAAACGATTAATGAGATCAACAAAACGGCTATTGAGCGATTTAATAAAACGTTCGAAAAGATCCGCGTCAATTTTCAGAAGGTATTCCATACGCTCTTTAATGAGGATGACTACTGCGATCTTGTAATTGACGAGGAAGCAGAAGATCCGCTTGATGCAACCATTGAAATCAAGGCCAATCCCAAGGGCAAGCGACCCTCTACCATTAACCAGCTTTCGGGAGGAGAAAAAACGCTTACGGCCATTGCTCTATTGTTTGCCATCTATCTCGTTAAGCCCTCTCCGTTCTGTGTTCTTGATGAGGTTGATGCCCCACTGGATGATGCCAACATTGAGCGTTTTGCAGATATGGTTCGTAATTTTAGCGAAGAAACACAATTCATCATTATCACGCACAACAAAAAGACCATGAGCAAAGCCGAGATGATGTATGGTGTAACGATGCCGGAAACTGGCATCAGTCGACTTGTTGGTGTTAAACTTGATGAAGTTGCTGAAGTTTAGGGAAAACACAATGCAATACTAGTTTAACCTGATCACCCTGACTCATTAGCTATTCCTTGCAAGTTTTTAATGATCGATTTGCTTATTCCTCTTGTTATTATCCATGATGTTTCGCAATCAGCTTCGTATATTTAGGAGCTAAATCAAATCCAGCAAATAGTTATGGCTCGCAAGAAATTTAACATCCCGGACATTTATCAATCGCCTATCATTAGCAAGGTCAAAGATGCCAACAAGGTGGTAGATCCTACCAAGAAAGACCTTGAGCCCAGCGTGCTCGATTTTGGCCCTGTTCGATTTTTTGTACCACGACATTTCGGCTTTTGTTACGGCGTAGAAAATGCAATTGATATCGCCTATGATACTGTGAAGAACTATCCTGATAAGGATATCTACCTGCTCAGTGAAATGATTCACAACCCAACAGTAAATGAGGATCTGCAGGCTCGGGGCGTTAAATTTCTATTTGAAACAGACGGCACTGAGCTGATCCCCATTGAGTCGCTCGACGAAGATGATATTGTGATTGTGCCCGCCTTTGGGACGACTATTGAAATTCAGCAAAAGCTGAAAAAACAGGGCATCGATCCTTATGAATACAATACCACATGTCCCTTTGTGGAGAAGGTTTGGCGTCGGGGCAAACAGCTCGGCAAAAAAGGATATTCGCTTGTTATCCACGGCAAGCACCGCCATGAAGAAACCCGGGCTACCTTTTCGCACAGTGCAGATCACTCGGAATGTGTCGTTGTTTTAAATCCCGAAGAAGCACAGATTTTAGCAGATATCATGACGGGCGATTGCCCGCAGTCGGATTTTGAAGAGTATTTTGGACATAAGAGCACAGATAATTTTGATCCGCAACAAGACCTGGAACATTTTGGCGTGATAAATCAGACAACCATGCTGGCCACCGAAACGGAGGAAGTGATGGGGATTCTTAAAGAGGCGGCTATCAAAAAATACGGTGAGGCTGATATTCTCGATCACTTTGCCGATACTTCGGATACCCTTTGCTATGCAACGAACGAAAACCAGTCGGCAACGCTGGCTCTGGCCGAAACGGATGCTGATCTGTCGATCGTGGTAGGCGGATATAATTCGTCGAACACCTTGCACCTAGTTGAAATTTTAGAGCACTCCTTTCCTACCTATCACGTTCGGGATGCTGAAGAAATCGAATCTCCGGAAAAAATCCAGCACTTTAACCAGTGGGATAAAGAGCTCAAGCAAACAGCAAACTGGCTGTCATCTAAAGATCAGCCGATAGATATTGCTATCACTTCGGGAGCCTCATGCCCCGATGTACTGGTAGACGAGGTTATGCTTAAGATCCTCAATTATTTTGAAGATACCCGATCGGTCGAGGAAGTAATCAAGCCATTCGAAGAAGAGTTGGACGAAGTAGCTTAAATGAATGATCAATTATCCAGCACAATAAAGTACGCTACGCGCCGCGGTTGAAAAGATCGCAACTTGATATGGTATCGCTCATTTTTTTCTTCGATCTCAGGAGTTACGAAGCCAGTAGAATCTTCTAAAATCTGCTGATAACTTACATATGCGTCAAAGGGATTTTCATCCTGAACATCAGTGTATTCTTCAATAGGCACATCGTATTTAATGGTAATAGCAAGTGGGCTGTAGCTCACCATGCGTCCCGGAGGAAGGTTACGCGTGGTTATATTTGCCTGCATTTCTCCCTCGGTATATTCGACGACATCAGCCTCAAAACTGACCTCACTCTGCGACAAGTTGATAAGCTCACTCGACGACTCCAACGGTACAGTCTGGGAAATATCCTTAGTAACATTATTAATTTGAACGGAATCAGTAGACCACTCTTCAATACCTTTAAGAAGTGTAGCTGCTCCATCAATGGTAACACTGTCGGGATTTATCGTCGGAGATTCTAAAAAACCGTATTGCTCGCTGAAATTAACATTTACTGCAGAACGTACAGGTACTTTTTTCGAAGCCCGATCTCCCAACTGCACTGTTAAATTCTGTGGTTGCACTCGCTGAATATTGATATTCAGCATCGCATTCATCTGTTGCTGCACCTGATCAAATAAATTTACCTCGGTATCGCTTACATCAATATTTATAGTAGGCGGATTGTTATATAAATTTATCAGCTTCCATCCTTCTCCTGTCACGCTTACCGTTGCGGTGTTGGGGAGGTCTCTGACCAGCGCTTTTTCTGCGGGAACACCCCCAAGCTGGATGGGTAACTCAATATTCAAGGTATAATCGCGGCTTAAATTGACCATCAGCCATAAGGCCAGCGCTAAAATAAGCGCAACTACAAAAACAATGATGCGTTCACGACCAAAGTCGGCAATCTCATCCTCATTTGATTTTTGCAGAAGCGACTCCCACCCAGCAAGTAACTTCTCTTTAAATTCCTCAATTTTTGATGTATCCATAAATAATTGTCAGGTCAATCGATCATATTTGGACAAATACTAAAGATCAAATATACATTATGAGCGTACAACAATCTCTTTGATTATTTTCTCGTCTACCTGATCATTTAACTTTTTGGCGATGCTATAGCGCTTCATGTGAATCTCTTGCCGCCACGCTGGATTTTTAACGTGCACCACCAAATTTCCGTGTTCAAAATGCAGATTCTCTGTCTGTTCGGCAATGCGTTCGCCTACAGTCTGTTCCCAAAGCGATAAAATCATTCCCCGTTTTAACCTTTTACGATGGGGATATGTATCTAAAAAATCCTTTAACGCCTCCTTCAGGGATTTTGGTGAATTTGATTTATATCGTCCCATAACTACTAATATTGATTACGGTTTAACAACAGAAACCTGTCCCTGCTCCACTTTGTATTTTCTATTCCGTTCACCGTCAAAGGTTATATAATCATCAAAAGGAATTGGATTGGCCGCCGTAACAAAAGTCTGTCCGGCATGTTCAATAAGTGCATTCAACAATACCTCGGTGCGCTGGGCATCCAGATCACCAAACACATCATCTAATAAAAATATGGGCAGATCATCCAGCTCATCCGAAAAATACAAAAGCTGGGCCAGTTTCAAAGCAAGAGCAAACAGTCGGTGCTGCCCCTGGGAGCCATACTTACGCAGCTCAAAGTCATCAAGATAAAAAACAATCTCATCACGGTGCGGACCAACGAGCGTCAGCTCCCGTTCGAGCTCGTGATCCTGCTCTTTCTCAAGCTCCGCCTGGTAACGCTCTCTCACCGTTTCCTCATCCTCTGAAGGCTCACAAAATGTCTCATATTCCAGATGGGGCTCATGCCGCATACCGGATATCACTTCGTACTCCTTCGCCAGGTAGTCCCGGAACTTATTTAACACCTCGGTACGCTTAGCCACAATGCGCGAGCCGTATTCCATCAGCTGCACGTTCCATGGCTCGAGGTAAGCAATCAACACCTCACGACTTCCCCGGAACTCCTGAAGCAATTTATTACGCTGCTTGCGAGCTTTTCGGAAATCAAGCAAGTCTTGCAGATAGGCCGGAGAAATCTGGCTGATAAAGGAATCAATAAATGATCGACGCTGCTTGGGTCCTTCACTGGTTAACTTTTTATCGGATGGAGAAAGTACCACCACAGGTACCATTCCAATTAGATCAGAGAGGCGATCGAGCGGACTTTCATTGACAAAAATCTTTTTCCCTTCTCCACGGGAGTAGGAACACCCCACGTCAAAACTGGCGCGTATATTTCCCTCAAAATGCCCTTTAATCATAAAAAAAGTAGCCTCCTGATTCACCACGTACATATCACTGCTGGATACAAAACTGCGGCTCATACACAGGTAGTGAATAGCATCAATGAGGTTGGTCTTTCCCGCACCATTTTGACCAACAATCACATTCATGTGCGGTGCCCATTCAGCCACAGTTTCCTCATGGTTACGAAAATTCTGCAGTTTTAAATTTGTGATCTTCATTGGCACCTGCTATCAGCTAAAAAAATAGCGCGAGTAAATACCCGCGCTATCATATCTTAATTTATTACGTAATTTTGAACTCCTTAAAATCCAAAGGCATCACTTCCCATAAAAATCGCATTTTCACCCAGCTGTTCTTCGATTCGCAGCAGCTGATTATACTTCGCGATGCGATCGGTACGACTCATGGAACCCGTCTTAATCTGTCCCGCATTTGTTGCCACCGCCAGATCGGCAATGGTCGTATCTTCCGTTTCACCCGATCGGTGGGAGACAACGGCTGTGTAGTCATTCTTATGAGCCATCTCAATGGCATCAAGCGTCTCTGTAAGCGTACCAATTTGATTTACTTTAATAAGAATAGAATTGGCTACCCCCTGCTTAATGCCGCGCGCCAGGCGTTCGGTGTTGGTGACAAAAAGGTCATCCCCGACCAGCTGAACTTTATTTCCAATAGCATCGGTTAGCTTCTTCCAGCCGTCCCAGTCATTTTCATCAAGAGCGTCTTCAATAGAAACAATGGGATATTTGTCAACCCAGTTGCTCCAAAATTCAACCATCTCTTCACTGCTTCGCTCACTGCCATCGCTCCATCGAAATTCATAAACACCTTTGTCAGCATTGTAGAATTCAGCGGTGGCGGGATCAAGTGCAATAACCACTTCATCACCGGGAATATAACCGGCCTTTTCAATCGCATTCAAAATTACTTCTACCGCTTCTTCATTGGAATCCAAATCCGGGGCGAAACCTCCTTCATCACCAACAGCAGTGTTATAATTTTTATCCTTCAGCACTTTTTTCAGGTGATGAAAAATCTCTGATCCCATGCGCACAGCTTCGGAAAAAGACTTTGCTCCGCTGGGCATAATCATAAATTCCTGCAGATCTACATTGTTATCGGCATGCGAACCGCCGTTAATAATATTCATCATCGGCAGCGGAAGCACTTTTGCATTTACCCCTCCGATATAACGCCATAACGGTAAATTGAGCGCATTTGACGCCGCATCAGCAGCAGCAAGCGATACCCCTAAAATAGCATTGGCACCTAAGTTTCCTTTGTTTTCGGTACCGTCAACTTCGAGAAGTGTGTTATCAATTTCTACCTGGTTAAATACCTCGTATCCCCGCAGCTCATTGGCAATTACTGTATTCACATTTTCAACTGCCTTGCTGACTCCTTTCCCCAGGTAATGATCCGATTCTGTATCACGGAGCTCAACGGCTTCGTGCTCTCCGGTAGATGCACCTGATGGTACAGCTGCACGACCCACCATATCATTTGTCAAAACCACATCTACTTCAACCGTGGGATTCCCTCTTGAGTCAATAATTTGTCGGCCAATAATTTCTTCAATAAAACTCATTGTAATATCTTATTTATTGTCGTGGAAATTGTAGACAAAGGTACAAGGTTTTTATCTACTGATAAAGAGGCAGATGGCAAATAAACTGAAGAAGGGCAAAATGATTTAATACCAAAAATTACCTTGAAACATAATCCGAAATCTAGGATTTAGGTTGCAGGATACAGACCTCAAAATAGCTGTGAATCTGTGACCCTCATCATCCTGCTTCTTCTATCCTGTATCAGGTAGTATCCTGCCTTTATTACCACATTCCTCCAAAAGTAAATTTAATCTGTGGCGTACCAAAGTATTTCTGGGCATCAAAGAATTCAACTCTTGACTCAAATACCGGCTCGCCATCGGCATTGTATTCGGTAGGTTTATACGGCTCCATAATTTGCAAGCCTTTATCGAAATAGTAAAAGAAATATCCAAACTCGATGGTGGTGCGAGACTTAAATTTGCTACCTAAATCTACTCCAATCTTAATAGCGCCACTGTATCCCCAGTGGGTTTCACCTTCGCTCCAACCTGTGAAAAAATCGTTTACACGCTCAACGGGAAATAAAAATCCATTGGGACCTACTTGAAAATCGCGAAATCCATTGGGTTCTCCATATTCGGGAACCGTAGTATCACTAACATAGGGGTACGTAAATGCCAAAGCAGGACCACCCGCAGCACTTACAAAAAAGCGCATATTATCCTGTATATGACGAGCAAAAAGGCGCTGCTTAACCCCTAACAAAAATGGGAATCCAAATGCTCGTTTATATTTATTAGGTATAATTTGTTGACCCGTTAAAAAACTCTGAAAGTTTTGCTCACTCGCATCTCTAATACCTGTTATACCCGTACGAAATGTAATTTCAGTAAATGGAGCTACCGCGCGGCCGTAGGTTCCTCCAATTCCAAAACCAAAATTATTGAGAACCAGATCAAAACCAAGGGCGTTATGATATCCTTCCGACAAAGGCGTTTTAGGATCCGACTTTTTAATGACTTCCGGCTCTTTAATTTGGGCAATAGCGGTATCGGCTAAAACACTCAAGAGCAGTGTCAGGACAAGTACAGGAAATATTTTCTTTATCATCGATTTCTTCATGTATGGCTGCCGCTGTATTAAACTTTCACTAAATTATAAACGTATTATGATAACAATCGTTCAAACAAAAAATTATGTAGAAATTTAGGTTGTTATAAATAAATATATACGAACCTACAAACAAATTTGACTCTGAGTATATAAAAACTTTTATTCAGGCTCTTTATAACCTATCAAATCTACCAATAGAAGTTAACACATTATGGCTACTGTAAGCAAGTATCTTGTTTTTGGGCCCGCAGATACATTACGTAGAATGCCCGAAAAGCTCTTTAATGATATAGAGCCTAAGTATTTGTACAAATATCAATCATCCGACAGTGGTGATGAAGTTCACGTTGCTGTTTATGAGGAGTATGAAAAGCAAATAAACGCAAGTGTAACTCTTACCTGTATTATTGAATTTACCGGTAAACAAAATCGGTTTGAGCTAAAAAAAACCGGTGGACGCATGGGATTTCGCGGTAGCTCGCTGGACGAAGAAAAACGCACCATTGACGATGAGGTAATCGACTTTATATTAGATTTCGGCAAGCGTTTTGGACTTACCGTTCAGCAAGAGAAAGAGCAACAAGTCGAAGAAGACGAGTCGTAACTACTTCAATACTACAAGATGAGTAAAAAGGTCGAGGAATGGACGGTCCTTTCCATGTTGGAATGGGGCACTGATTTTTTTAAAGAGCAAGAAATTCCCGATCCCCGGCACAGTATTGAATGGCTATTAGCCGAGACGCTCAATATCAAACGGCTGGATCTGTATCTCAAATTTGATCGGCCGCTTTCCCCTCAGGAACTCGATAAGTTACGACCAATGGTTAAGCGCAGGGCTCAACACGAACCCCTGCAATACATAGTTGGGTTTACCGACTTTATGAATGCTCGCATTTCGGTGAATGAGCAAGTTCTCATCCCCCGCATTGAAACCGAACAGCTTGTAGAGATCATCCTGGATCAACATCAGTCCGAGGAGCTTACTGTGCTCGATATCGGAACCGGATCAGGGTGCATCCCTATCGCACTAAAAATGGAGCAACCCAGTTGGAAATTATTCGGGATTGATATTTCTGAAGATGCACTCAATACCGCCCGGGATAATGCTGAGCAAAATGATACTGACGTTTCATTTTCCAAAGGGGATATTTTGAATCCTGACAGTATTTCCATTTCCGGCCCCTTAGATCTAATCGTTTCCAACCCTCCTTATGTAAAACCAGAGGAAAAAGATATCCTCGAGCGGCAGGTCAAGGACTATGAACCGGCCGAAGCCTTATTCTTTGATGATCTCGAAAAAATGTATAACAGCATCATCGAATTTGCATCACAGAAGCTGACAAAAAACGGCTACTTATATTTGGAATTGCACGAAAATTATAGTCAGCAAATTTTGGCTCTTTTCGACGAGCAAAAGTGGTCAGCGCATATCGAAAATGATTACGATAAAAAATCTCGTTTTATTGTAGCTCAGCAGCGCTAATTAGCTATTTTCCCTCCATTTCAGCCAATAAATATCGGTTACATATTTTGGACTATTTACTCCATAATATACATGTGGATAACTTGTGGAAAACTTTTTTATGGCGGTATTCTATAAATTGCTTTTAGGTAAAATCATTGTTAGCGCAATATTATGTACTGTCAAGTGGAATTTGATAGAAATATGTAAAAAATACTAAGTGTATGCCTCGCATGTATTTACAATGTTTAGAGCAATGTGGATAACTTTTACGCGGACGGGCAATATTTTTTTGACATCTGTCTTCGAAATTATCATCTTCGTTTCACACAAAATTGGGACAGCACAAAAATGTGTGGATAACTGTAGGGTATCTTGAGTAATAATTTTAAAATTTAGAAGAGGTTAAGGGACGTTGAGTAATATTTCTTCCGAGGCTGCGTGGGAACAGTGCTTAGAAATTATAAAAGACAATATCAGCTACCAGAAGTTCAAGTCATGGTTCGAACCTATCGAGCCGGTAAAGCTGGAAGAAAACACACTTACAATTCAAGTTCCAAGTCAGTTCTGGTACGAGTGGTTGGAGGAACATTATTATGGGATGTTGCGCTCTACCCTGGCAAAAGTATTGGGCGATGATGGCAAACTTGAATATTCGGTAGTACTCGAAAAGTCTGATGACAATACTGACAACCGGTCGGTGCGTCTTCCACAGCGACCCATGCCGCCAGAAAATAATCAGGGACAAGAAATTAAAGGATATTCGGAATATAGTCCGGGCAAAATTGAGAATCCGTTCGTCATCCCGGGAATTCAAAAAACAAAGATCGACTCCAATCTTAATTCCAGCTATGTTTTTGATCGCTATATAGAAGGTGACTGCAACAGGCTGGCGCGATCGGCAGCGATGGCCATTGCCGAAAATCCGGGAAGCAGTTCGTTCAACCCGTTCTTTATTTACGGCGGTACCGGTCTTGGTAAAACGCACCTCATCCAAAGTATTGGCAACAAGGTAAAACAGGAACACGGTAATGAGCTTGCCGTCCTCTATATTTCTTCCGAAAGCTTCACCAACGAATTTGTGCAGGCTATCCGGAATAATCGGGCCAGTGAATTCACGATGTTTTATCGACAGATTGATGTGCTGATTGTCGACGATATCCAGTTTTTTAGTGGCAAGGAAAAAACCCAGGAAGAGTTTTTCCATATTTTCAATGCACTCCATCAGGATGGCAAACAGATTATTCTGAGCAGTGACCGTGCCCCTCGCGAAATTCCGGACATCGAAGAACGACTTATCTCTCGATTCAGCTGGGGACTCAGCGCCGACCTACAGGTTCCGGAATACGAAACCCGATACGCTATCCTGGAGCGCAAAGCCTCGGACAACGGCATAGAGCTATCGCACCAAGTACTTGAATTTATTGCTCATAACTTCAAATCGAACGTCCGTGACCTTGAAGGAGCCATTATCAAATTACTGGCTTTTGCATCGCTGGAACATGTGGATGAAATTGAACCACAAATGGCCAAACGTGTGCTTAAAGATATGATCCAGGAGTCACAGACGACTATCTCGATCGAGCAGATCCAGGATTATGTTTGCGATTATTTTAGTATTGATACCAATAAAGTGCGCGAAAAAACTCGCAAGCAAGAAATTGTTGAAGCGCGTCAAATAGCGATGTATCTGTCAAAGCAGTTTACCGACTCGAGCCTAAAAACCATTGGGCTTCATTTTGGCGGACGCGACCACTCAACAGTTATTCATGCCATATCTACTGTTGAAGAACGCATGCAAACAACCGCCAAGCACAAACGCATTGTGGAAGAGTTGCACCAGAAAATTGAAGTATCCACGCTGTAATTTATGGAAACCCTGACGCTTAAAAGTCTCCGCTTCAAAGGGTATCACGGTTATTACGAAGAAGAGCGCGAGCAGGGTAATGATTTTGAAGTGGATATTGTTTTTACGGCTGACTTGCGCAAGGCAGGAGAAACAGATCAACTTGAAGATACAATCGATTACCAAGAAGTACTTGCCATCATTAAAAAAGTGATGAACGGTCCCTCGCTTAAACTCATTGAAACACTGGCCAAAAGGATCGGCGACCAGCTTTTCGATCAATTTACCAATGTCGCATCCCTAAAAGTGTCTGTGCGTAAGCTTCACCCGCCCCTCGACGTAGAAACCGCATATTCTGAGATTACGATGCAATGGCAACGGTAGTTGTAGCACTGGGATCAAACGTAGGAGATCGGCATCAACACCTGATAGATGCCGCTGAATTTTTGGAAGAACACTCAGACTATCCGCTGCAAAAATCATCGATCTATATTACCGCACCGGTTGGTCCCTCAACCCGTGACTTTTTCAATGCTGTTGTAGTGATGAAGAGCAATGAAAATCCAAAGCCGCTGATCAAAAGGTTTAAAGATTTTGAGCAGCGACATGGACGCAGCGCCGATCAGCCGAAATGGAGCGCCCGCACGATCGACCTGGATATAATTTCGTATGGTGACTTGGTGATTCAAACGGATAATCTTATCATTCCGCATCCGGAATATCAGAAACGACTTTTTGTATTAACCCCTTTGGTAGAAGTTATGCCTGACTGGAATGATCCCAAAACCGGAACTTCCATAACACAACTAACATCCGCGGCACCAGAGCTGAGACTTGAAAAAACAGACCTACGTTGGTAACCATGAAAAATGAGTTCGATTTTATTGCCATTGAAGGCGTCATTGGAGTGGGAAAAACATCCCTTGCAAAGCTATTAACTGAGCGTAATAATGCGCGTCTTGTTCTTGAACAATTTGAGGAGAATCCCTTTTTACCAAAGTTTTATAAAGATCGAGAGCGCTATGCCTTTCCCACTCAGATGTCGTTTTTAGCCAGTCGTTTCCAACAGCAGCAAGAAATGCTCAACAAGGATCTGTTTCATCAGATGACGATCTCGGACTATATCTTTGAAAAGGATCGCATTTTTGCACGGCTCAATCTCGAAGACGATGAGCTGGCGCTCTACGATACTATTTTTAAAATTATGGCCGGTATTTCTGCTCAGCCTGATCTCGTTATTTACCTGCAGTCCAATGTGGATCGTTTGATGCAGAATATTAAAGAACGCGACCGGGACTACGAACGCGATATTTCCCGCTCATACCTGCAGGAACTCAGCGATGCTTATAATCATTTCTTTCATCATTACAATAAATCACCCCTGATGATCATTAATACATCAGAGATTGATTTCGTTAGTAACGAAAAACACTTAGATTATATAGAAGAGCAAATTTTTAATCAACCTATTCGCGGTAACACGCATATTCATATCACCGATTAGCAGCAATGATTTTTCGCACCCTATTATTTTTTTTAGTGATGTATCTTCTTATCAAGGTCATCAGTCGACTTTTTCTGCCTTCCAATTCAAAAAAGAAAAGCAGAAAAGGATCGAGCTTTTTTTATCAGATGTATCGGCAGCAACAAAACCAGCAGAATCGCAATTCACAATCCTCTGATACCTCAAAAAAAGATTTCGATCAAATTGAAGAGGCTGACTTTGAGGATATTACCGACGAGGAAAAAACAACCTCAAAATCATCTGATTAACGCTTCAACATTCCTTATCTTTCGAAGCATTATTGAATTTACTGTTAACCACGAAAGAAGCTATTTCTCATGAACTACGAAGATCAGCTTGAAGAAGGACTATCACTACTGCACGAGGGCGACTTTGATCATGCGCTGGATATTGCCCATCAGTTACAAAAAAAGGAACCGGAATACTCTGATGGCTTCCATTTAGAAGGGCTGGTATTCCAGAAGCTCAACCAGTGGGAAAAAAGTATTGAAGCACTGGAAAAAGCCATTGAACTGGAGGAGGAAAACAGTGGTTATTATAACCTGCGTGGCTTTGCTAACATGCAGCTTGAGAATCTCGACCAAGCCATCGAAGACTTTGACAAGGCAATTGACTTGGATGATTCTCCCGCGGCACACCGCAACAAAGTGCTGTATATGATTATGAATGGAGAAGCCAGCAAAGCTAATGAATACCTGCTTGATCGTATCAAGCAAGATCCAAAAGACGTTGAAAACTGGATCTTGATGGGCGATCTTCTGCAGCGTGCCGGACAGGATGAAAAAGCGCAAGGTTTTTATCAGCAGGCCAGCAAAATGGACCCGGATAATGAGTATGTAAAGGAGCAACTCGGTGAAATGTAAAAACGAAATTTCACAACAGTTTTTGTTTCAAATTATCGGGATTAACTCCTATATTTGAGGCCTTGAAAATTTGACTTTTGCCCTGGTGGTCCGCCTACACTGAAGTTTTGGCGGACGCAGCCGGGATCGGAAGAAAATTTTAAATTTATTGCCCTGGTGGCGGAATTGGTAGACGCGCTGGCTTGAGGGGTCAGTTCCCATTTAGGGAGTGCTAGTTCGACTCTAGTCCAGGGCACTTTAATAAGTACCATATTAGCCGTAAAGTGTTGGCTCGCAAGAGTTAAGCATTTTACGGCTTTTTTATCGGTACTAATACAAGTTCTTAGAGCTTACAAAAAAGAGATTAGTGATAGAATTATCATTATAAACTATTACTTAATCAAACTACTTGCACTCCCCTTCACATCAGTCTTTTTAAAAGTTAACTCAAAACAAGTTCCATTTTTACCAGAAAATGCAATCTCTCCATCTAATTGTTTATTTAATAGCTTGATTAAGGTCATCCCTATTGTTGACGAATTATCTTGCATTAAATCATCCGGTAACCCAACGCCATTATCTCTAACCTCCACGAATACCTTTTCATTAATTTCTTGCAGCTCAACCTCAATTTCTCCACTCTCTCGATGTTTAAAAGCATGTTTATAGGCATTTGTTACTACCTCGTTAACCAGTAGAGCGCACGGAATGGCCTGGTTTATATTCATGACAATCGGATCTGCCGCTACAGTAATCGTAACTTGCTTGCTACTCTTATACATTTCCTCAATATTCCCAACCAGCTGTCGTATATTTTCTCCAAAATTTAAGTGGGATAGGCTCTCCGCTCCATATAACAGTTCGTGAATAGTCGCAATCGTCTGTATCCGCTGCTGAGCTACTTTAAGTAAATCCTGCAGCTCGATCTTCTCGGTTTCCATCGCCTGCAGCTCCATCATACTAGTAACAATGGCCAAGTTATTTTTTACCCGATGATGGATTTCGGCCAAAAGGGTATTCTTTTCGCTCAGTGATTCCTCCAGCTTCTTTTGATAGGCAATCTGTTCACTATAATCCAGAGCTTCTACAAAAATGCCATAGACCTCTCCGTTTTCATCAAACAGTGGGGCATATAGGATATTGAATATATATTCTTGCTTAGCACCTTTTTTGTCTTTTTCTATATATATTGGTTCCTCGCGACCTATATAAGGTTCCCCTGTATCATATACTTGTTTAAGGATATCGATATAACCCTGCTCATCCACTTCCGGAATAACTTCATCAACCCGCTTTCCTATAATATCCCCTTTCCCTACGACTTCTCGATACGCTTTATTCGCAATCACATAACGTAACTCTGGTCCTTCCAACATACATTTTGGTGAGGGCGCCTCCTCGAACATCTCTTCAAGCTTATCTCGGTCTGCTTCCGCCTTCTTTCTTTGGACATGCTCCTGTTCCAACAACGAACTCAACCGTTTTTCGAGTTCTTTTTGCTCGCTAATATCTATCCCAGTGCCAATGATATAGGTTTCACCGTCTTGAACCAATTGTTCAGCATTAAACCGAAATACAGCCGTATCCCCACCGGCAACGTTCAACCTTAATTCAAATACTTGATACCCTTCCTCAAGTACTTTGCGAATTTGCTGAGGGACTTTTTCTTTGTCGGATTCATGAACAAAAGCAGCCGCGGATTGTCCTTGTATCTCTTCAACAGGCAACCCAAAAACATCAGCCGATTTTTCGTTAAACCGAACGATCTTGCCCTCTTGATCTAAGACATAAAACACGCCCGGCAAGCTATTCAGTACTACTTCTGTAAATTCCTTCTCCTCTCGCAGGGTTCGTTCCTGATCTTTTCGACTGCTGACATCCCGAAATATGAGACTCGTCCGTTTTTCACCGGCATAATTGGTAAACACCGAAGAGGTTAGCTCCACCGGTATTTTATGACCGTCTTTATGGATATAGTTAAGCTCTCCGACAAACCTTCCTTTCTCTGACCGCTCTTGAAGGGCTCTTTCTAACTTTTCATCCTTCGCCACAATCCCTTCTCGACCTTTTTCTCTGATCTCTTGTTCCGTCATACCCAATATTTCACAGGCCGAGGGGTTTGCCTGCAAGATATCCCCATTGGGATTCGTCAACATAATCCCATCTAGGCTATGCTTGTAAAGCATATCATTACTTAGCTGGGCATTCAGTTCCCCGGTAATATCTTTATACATGGCCAGCTGATAGGTATGGTCATCTTCCTCAAAGGTTACCGGATTTGTAATGACGTGCATATATCTGAATTCGCCATTCTTTCTTTTGTGTTTCCATACCCCTTCCTCGCTAAACCGATCATTATCGACCTGGGCTAAGTATTTTTTCAACTTCGGAATCTCATCCTGCGGGCGCAGATCAAACAAGGTAAAGGTCAGCATCTGCTCTCTTGAATATCCATAAAGTTCAACCATCGACTGATTAAGATCCTTTATTGAATAGTCCTTTGGATCATATACCCACATGGGGATGGAATTTTCATAAAAAAACTGCTCAAAATTTTTTAACTGCATAAACCCAACCCTCTTTAATACGGACCCATTAATCCTATTATTTTTTATAATATTTCTTAATTAGTTGAGAACACAAAAATTGGAAAATATGAAGCCTATAGTGTGTTCCTCAAACCCTCGCAAGACCGCTTTTCCAAAATTTTTAATTCTACTCGCTTATGATGCTCTTCTTCATACCAATATCACTAATAAATTTAGTTACTGCAGAAAAATTTTGGCCAAACTTATGTTTTACACTTTCGGGCTGTAGTCCTTAGACTACTGTCTATACAAAAGTTGATATATTACCAATTACTGATGCAGATAGAAACGATCACCGAGCAGAATTTGAATCCTTTCGGCAGTAAAGATATGAAACACATCATCATTACCTATGTCTACCATCGGTATGTCTTTAATGCTCAGGATTTCGAGCGATATTTCTACAATTCCGAGAAATTGAAAAAATTGGTATAAGGCAGTGGAGATAGGATCAAAAGGTAAGCTCCCATACCCAGTTTGGGTATGATCACCCAATATTGGATACAAAAACTTAATGAGAGATTTTTATACAGCTTGGAAGTTGAATCCCGACGGGAGTTTTCCGAATTAAATCTGAAATATGATCACCTATTTGTTTCTGTGCCTCATACTATCTATATATAAATAAACTTTTCAACCAATCACGTTGGGTACATCTATTATGGAACGCACCTATTCTTTTACGGAAACGGTTATTTGTGGACTTATTGCTACGTTTATGATGTCAATGCTTTCATTTCTATCGAGCGGCATTGGCCTTCCTGTTATTGATGTGGGATACATGCTAAAGGAAATTTTCAATCATATTCATGAACAGGATCCTTATAACATTCTCTGGGGAAATGTGGCCTATTATATAGGCGGAATACTATTAGCGTTAATTTGGGTCGCTTTCTTGGATAACAAACTTCCGGGCAATTGGCTGGTACAGGGAATTATCTATGGGGTTGTGATATCAATTGTGGCTGCCGTTATTGTATCGCCTGCAATTTCCATGGCCGGAGGAGAATCATTTGGCATATTCTATGTTGATACTTGGTTCCCGGTACTCAACATACTTGCAGGATTAATTATGCACCTGGGTTATGGCATCACCTTATTGCTTTGCCTGGAGTATTCAGATCGTTTTAACTCTCAAGAACTCCGTTAAAGATTACGGAGTATTCCATTTTTTTTGGAAGCTGATTTGAGCAAGGTTCGGTCTCCCCATCGGAACATTCATACCCTATCTACATGGTGCTATCTTTCTCATATCCTTCATAAGTGTTGGCAAAGGAACATCATTGTTAGATTCCTTTTATTGCTTTAGCAAAAACAAAATCTCCAGTTATGGAAAAAGAATACAGTAAGACATTCGAAGTAATCTGGGCCGATATGGATCCCAATCGTCACATGCGGCATTCGGTATATAATGACTACGCCGCCCAAACTCGTATAGCTATGTTTCAGGATTTTGGACTATCCATCAAAGAAATTTTCGGGATGAATCTTGGTCCTATTTTATTTCGAGAAGAAACAAAATTCTTTAAGGAGATCGGGCTATCCGAACAGATCACTGTAAACTGTAAGGTGACGAATATGCGTAAAGATGGTTCTCGTTGGACTTTTCTCCACGAGATATTTAAACAGAATGGTGACCAAGCGGCGCAAATAATTGTTGAAGGAGCTTGGCTGAATCTGGACAAACGCAAGCTGGCTACCCCTCCCCAAGAGCTGTTGGATGTTGTTATGCAGTTTCCCCGAACGGAATCATTCGAATGGCAAAACCATTAATTAATTTATGTCAACAATAAGTTGGGAGCAATTTGAGCAGGTCGATCTTCGGGTCGGAACTATCATAAGAGCCGAGGAATTTCCAGAAGCAAACAAACCTGCATACAAACTGTTGATAGATTTCGGAAAGGAAATAGGAATTAAGAAGAGCAGCGCTCAAATTACGGACCTGTATTCAACAACCGAACTCATTGATAAGCAAGTCGTTGGCGTAGTTAATTTTCCGCCCAAACAAATCGGGCCATTTATTTCGGAATGCCTTATTACCGGGTTTCACAGGGATGATGGCAGCGTAGTACTGGCAGTACCCGACAAAAACATTCCAAATGGCAGCAAACTTAGCTAACACATAAACTTCGTAATATATAATACTGTTATATAGTCTAAATTGAGTAGGCTAATTATCCATTATTAATAAAACAAGCCCATGCGAATAACTATTGTGCTTTTAACATTTCTCGCAATGCTGGGGATGATGCAGAAATCAAACGCCCAGGTTGTTTTTATTTGGGATGATATATCGGATAAGGAATTCACGCTTTGGGCTCAAAACAATCTACCCTGTCCCGTATATTTAAAAGCTGAACCCGACTCAATAGATGCAAATTTTGAACGTTTTGTACCCAAGGGCCACAAGGATAAGTTGATTCAACTACCCATCGACTCATTAGATTCTCCCGATGAATTCAAAGGCCAGATTCGATATCATCTCACACTCGGTAATCCCGATGCTATTCACGATACCAGCTATAAATATGTACTCCCCTATCCCCGCGAAAAATCACATATTCTTATCCAGGGAAATAACTCGGCTTTTACACACAACCTCCCAAACTCAAAATATGCCTTTGACTTCGACATGCCCGAAAACAGCCTTATTAGTGCTGCACGTGGCGACACCGTCGGATTTGTAAGCGTCAATAACAAAGAGGGCGGCAACAATGAAGATTACCTGCAACATGCCAACAAAATTATGATCTGTCACGATGATGGCACCATAGGCGTTTATGCCCATCTTAGACATAAAGGGGCGCTCGTTGATATTGGTGAACAAGTTTACTCCGGAGAAATTATCGGTCTTAGTGGAAATACCGGCTTCTCTACCACTCCACACCTGCACTTCGTTGTACTCGCGGGATCAAAATCGGTACCTATAAAATTCAGAGAGCTTCCCGATACCCTTAAAAGCGGATTTTCTTACGGACAAAAAATGAACTTTTAAGTTAATTAGAGAACTGCCTCCTAAGTTTTATCCCATTTCCGCAATTCTTTCTACTATTTTGGAAAAAACTTGCGAAAATAATATCTCCATTCGCTGATCTTTTTACATTATCATATATTCATCCTCAATAACATGCATCAAATCCAACTTCTATGGAAGGTCCAATCTTGAGCAAATTCGACATCCGCAGGACCTTACTGCTAATACTATTCTTGTCCATCCCCTTTTTAGGATTTGCCCAGCAAGAAAAGCAAGAAACTAAAAACAACGCCGATGAAGAAGTAAAGCTTGGACTTGCCTTAAGCGGAGGAGGGGCCAAGGGATTTGCTCATATTGGGGTACTCAAAGTACTTGAGGAGGAAGGAATACCCGTTCATATGGTCAGCGGCACCAGTATGGGATCTATCATCGGCTCATTATATGCCATTGGCTATTCGCCTCAAGAGATTGAAGAGATAGCTCAAACTACCAACTGGAATATTCTTTTAAATGACAGCTATCAGATCAATCCACAAGAAATATCAAATAGTATCCTAAAAAAGGATACTTATCTTGTTACTTTTCCCTTTGATGGCAAACAACTTTCGCTTCCTGCCGGCCTCATTGACGGGCAAAATATATCCATGATGCTCTACCGGCTGATGCTCCCTTTTCATGATGTGCGAGATTTTACCAAGCTGCCCATCCCTTTTTCGGCAGTGGCAACCAACTTGGCTACGGGAGAACCTAAAACCTTCTCAAGCGGTTATCTGCCTGATGCCGTTCGGGCCAGCATTGCCATTCCCAGTATTTTTAAACCGGTTAACATCGACGGGAAAACATATATCGACGGTGGTGTTGCTCGAAACATACCGGTTGAGGACGTACAAAATCTCGGGGCCGACTTTGTAATTGCATCTGATGTAGGCGAACCCATCAGAAAACTTGATAGCCTCAAGACATTTGTTGACGTACTCTTTCAGTCGGTAGGATTTCATCAACAAGAGTCAGATGTCATTCAAAAAGAGAAAACGGATATCTATATTCGTCCGGATATCAGCGAGTTTTCCACGTTCAGCTATGAAAAAGTAGACGAAATTATTCGTCGTGGAGAAAGTGCGGCCCGGAAAGCACTTCCAAGAATTAAAAGAGCCCTTGCTCAGCAAAACACAGCACCTCCCTCATTCAAACCTATTCAATCAACCCGGCAAGATACTATCCTTGTCTCAGATATTTCGCTCAACAATCTAACTGGATTAATACAGCAGCAACAGATATTTCTTGCTCTTGACATACAACTCCCTGAAAAGCTCACGCTCTCACAGCTCGAACAAAAGATAACACGACTTTATGGTTCAGGACTTTTTAGCCAAATATCATACCGGCTGCAAAAAGACCAGAATTCTGAGGGCGACCAACTTGTCTTGGAATTTCAGCATAAAGAACAGGAATATGCCGGCTTTAGTATGCGATACGACAGCCAATATAAAGCGGCACTGCTATTCGGGGCTTCTTTTACCGATATTATCTTTTTAAACGACCGGATAACCATGCAGCTGAGAGCCGGAGAAATATTAGAACTTACTTCAGATTACAGCATCCCCATTAGTCTTGCTCCACTGGCCCATTTCAAAGCAGGATTTAACTTGCAGCGTTCTCCTATCAATTACTACAACCAGGATCAGGCTTTGTCAAGCATAGATGTAGAAAAGCTGACAATAAAACCATCAATTGCAATACAGTTGTGGCAACAGGCTGATTTTGAAATCGGGCTCGAAACAGAATTATACAACCTAAATGAAGCTATCGGTAATACACTTGTTTTGGGCAATACCACCTTTCTGCTCAATCCTTTTTTGACCCTTGATTTTAATACGCTTAATCGTCCCTATTTTCCAACACAGGGACAATCCCTAAGTTTAAAAACTGAATTTTCAGAACCCGGATGGGGAAGTTCGGCAAGTTTTTATCAGGCTTCCGGCAGATGGTTTTCTACCATCCGTCTTATTAACGGAGTCAATATTTCCAACGAGCTTTTTGCCGGATATTCTTCTTCCTCGGAATTGCCGCTTCATTACTACTATTATGCGGGAGGCCTATCCCAGAATCCTGTTTTTGAACTTAAGCAGATACCCTTTATGGGATATCCCACCCAGCAGCTTCGCGCCGCAAATATTAAAGCACTCCGTTCAAAATTGCAGATTAGGATAAACAAAAATATCTATATTGGCGGAGGTATGAACCTTGCCCACCTTGCCAACAAATGGACATTCAATATTGATCAAGAACGACTAAAAACAGGTTATTCCCTTTCATTAGGAGCAACATCTATCGTGGGGCCTATTGAAATTGCACTTTCAACCCCGGACTTTACCAGCGGTTACGCCGTAAAACTAAATATGGGATATCATTTTTAAAAGATGCCCGAGGTGCGATCCCCGGGCATGGAATCAGTAATAAGAAAGCAACTAAATATTAGTTGTTTCGAAAATCTGTCTCTGTTTCCGGCTTATTATCAAGAATCTCCTCAATTCGCTCCATAATATCCGACGTCATTTGATCAACAATATCTATCGCTTTCATATTCTGCTGAACCTGTTCTGGCTTTGATGCCCCGGTAATAACCGTGCTTACATCCTCATTTTTCAGGCACCACGCAAGCGCAAATTGTGGCATGGTAATGCCCGCCCCATCGGCCACTTCGGCCAGCTCTTTTACTTTATTAAGCTTTTGGCGACCGCTTTCAGTCTCAAGTAGTTTTTCGCGCAGCCAATCGTATTTTTCGAGCGATAGTCGGCTTCCTTCCGGCACACCATCGTTATACTTGCCGGTTAACAACCCACTAGCCAGGGGACTCCAAATAGTTGTACCCAGACCGATCTCATCATACAGTGGAGCAAACTCCTTTTCCACCTTTTCGCGCCGAAACATATTGTACTGGGGCTGATCCATCAACGGTGGACGCAGATGTTCCTGACGAGCAAAATCATACGCCTGCCGGATTTGTCGTGCCGACCATTCACTGGTTCCCCAATACAAGGCCTTCCCCTCTTTTATCATCTGATTCATCCCCCAAACTGTTTCCCCGATCGGAGTATCTTTATCCGGGCGATGGCAGAAAACAAGATCCACATAATCGGTTTGCAGTCGTTCTAATGCTGCCTCTGTTCCCTCCTTGATATGCTTGAATGAAAGCCCCTGATCGTTGGGACCTTCACCGCCCCAAAATATTTTGGTCGACAGTACCAGATCCGAACGCTTCCATCCTGCTTTCTGGATGATATTGCCCATCATAATTTCTGACTCTCCTTCAGCATACACCTCGGCATTATCAAAAAAGTTTACCCCCGCATCATAGGCTTCTTTCATCGAATCGTAAGCTATATCTTCATCAATCTGATCGCCAAACGTAACCCATGACCCAAATGACAGGGCAGAAACTTTAAGTCCTGATCGTCCTAAAAATCGATATTCCATAATAATGTTGTTAGCTCTTTAATAATTAGATTAATAGTGTCTTGTCAGTGCATAATTACAAGGTTTTTAAAAGTAAAATCGTTTAGATATTACACAATTGAATGAGAACTGTTTTGGGGCGGAAATTGGCATTAATAGCACTTATATTAAGGGCGGATTGAATGGGTTTCTATGAGATAGAAATCCGGTTTTGATATGATCGTAAGAACAGTACCATTATCAGTAAATGCAATTGCTGGGCTTAATTATTTTTTCGGTACTATTTAATTTTCAAAATTAACTAACGAATTTCTGTCATGGCAAAGAGTATGGCTCAAACTGTAGAAGAATACATTCAAGAACTTCCCGAATATCGCAGAGAACCGATTGAAGAGATACGGGAGTTGATTCTCGATAATATTCCCGAGGGCTATGAAGAAACAATTAGCTGGGGAATGATAAGCTATGAAATTCCTCTCGAAAAATATCCTGATACCTATAACAATCAGCCTCTTAACTATATAGGTCTGGCCGCACAGAAAAATCACAATGCTCTTTACTTGATGTCGGTATATCAGGATGAAGAACTACAGGATTGGTTGGAAGAAGAGTTTGAAAAGGCCGGCAAAAAAATGGACATGGGGCGTTCTTGCCTCCGCTTCAATATGGTTACTGATCTGCCCCTAGAGGCGATTGCAACCATCATAGGCAAACATACGCCAGATGAGTTTATAGAAGCATACGAAGAGATACGAAAGTAGACACTCTAAAGTCTGCTCCTATTTTGTAAACGGTTGCACCTTCTTTTGTGTTAGATTGTGTAATTAAAGTAAATACTTATGATTACACCCAATATGCAGACTAACAAAATACTGGGTTTACTGTCTACAGCTATCTCTTTTATACTGATTTCATCGGCTGTAGTACAGGCTCAACCCAATAATACTACTGATAAAATAAGCTCAACAACTATGGAAGAAGCAACTTTTGGAGCCGGCTGTTTCTGGTGCGTCGAAGCTGTTTTTGAAGAAGTTAAGGGTATAGAATCAGCTGTTGCCGGTTATGCGGGCGGCAAGCTACCCAATCCTACTTACCGACAGGTTTCATCGGGGCAAACCGGCCACGCCGAAGTAGCGCGCATCACATACGACCCTTCTGTCATTTCATATGAACAGCTGCTCGAAGTTTTTTGGCACACGCACAATCCCACTACCAAAAATAGACAAGGTGCTGATGTGGGTCCCCAATATCGATCAGTTATTTTCTATCACAATGAAAAGCAGAAAGAAATTGCAGAACAGTCACTTAAAAAGACCGACAAATCTGATCTTTGGGAAGATCCCATTGTTACTGAAATAGAACCACTGTCAAACTATTCGGTGGCCGAGAACTATCACCAGAATTATTACGAAAACAATCCCAATGCTGGGTATTGCCAGGTAGTAATTGCTCCCAAGCTCAAAAAGTTTCGGAAAGACTTTCCACAACTACTTAAAGATAAGGTGAAAGAAAAGCTTTAAGCTCAGGTATAGTACATCTATCATCAGTCTTTACACAGAATCTGTATCTTCCCCTTCAATACTGAATTGTAAATTTACATAGGTACCATTATCACTCCCCATCTCCCATTCCGCTTCTAACTGTTGGGCAAAATTATCAATGAGATTCATCCCTAAAGTATCACTCATTTCTGGTTCTAACCCAGGGGGCAGTCCTTGACCGTTATCGCTTAAATGTGCTTGGACCTGCCAGTTTTCCTCGGTTATCCGGATAGTAATAGTATTATTATCATTTTCACCATCAAAAGCATGCTTAAACGAGTTTGTAACTACTTCATTGATTAAAAGCGCAAATGGTACTGCTCGTTTAATATCCAATTCTATGCTTTCAATTTCTGTAGTCACACTTACATTCTGATCGGAACCAATGGTATTTCGAATAGTCTCCACAAGATCACCGATATAGGTATCACAGGAAATACTTCCCAAGCTGTCAGAATTGTAGAGCTGCTCATGAATGAGCGCCATTGTTTGAATACGTCGCTCGCTCTCCTCCAGCGTATCATGTATAAGTGGGTCATCCGATTCATACATCTGTAGCTGAAGTAATCCCGAAACAATAGCCAGGTTATTCTTAACCCGGTGATGAATTTCCTTCAGCATCACTTTCTTCTCTTTCAGTGAGCTGGTTATCTCCTCCTCATACTCTTTCTCTTCCGTAATATCGATATACATTCCAAACCCAGCAATGGGTTCATCATCGACATAAACCGGGATAGCAGCAATGAAGACGTCGATAAGACCTCCCTCGTTGGTCAGACGCTTGGCTTCTCTATTAAAACTTTCAGTAGCATATTCTTTCAACGGCATTCGGGGTACTTTTCCACGTTCTTCTTTGGGCACAATAAACTCATCAATATCTTTGCCCTTGAGCTCTTCCTTGCTGAACCCAAACATATTTTTAAAGCTGTTGTTGATATTCAAGACCTTATTATCAGGGCCAACCATCACAATACCAGCCGGTGCATTCAGAAATAAATTCCGGAAAAGTTTCTCGCTTCTACGTAGTTTTTCCCGCGCCTTTACCTGTTCCGACATATCATGACCAACACCAAGCAAGTAATTATTTCCATCCTGCTTGAACAATTTGCCTGTCAAATAATACGGTATCTTGTTGCCATCTTTTGTTTTCAGCTTCGATTCTATCTCAGCCTGTCCAACCTCGAAAACTTTTCCGATCTCTTTTTGTACTGCATCCAACTCTTCTTCACCGAAGAAAACATCCGGAGTAATCTGCCTCATATCTTCCTCCGTATAACCTGTTTGATCAAGCAAGTTTTGATTCCACCGGTGATAATTTCCCTCTTCATCAAACATATAGAAGATACCGGGCAAACTCTCTAACAGGGCTTCATTAAATCGTTTCTCATGTCGCAATTCCTGCTCTGTCTCTTTTTGTTGGGTAATATCAATCCCAACACACAAAAAAAACTTTTCGTTACCGAACTCGATAAAGTAGCCACGCCAGAAAAAGGGAATCGTTTCTCCCGACTTTGTCAGCAGATCTAATTCAGTACCCCTTCCCTTTTGGTCTTTAACCTGATCTATTGCTTTTTCTAACAATTCATGGTGTTCAGGTCTAATAAGATCAAAAGCCGTTTTCGATTTTATCTCATCACTCGAATAACCGGTGTAGCGCTCGGCATACCTATTCCACTCTACAAATTGTAAATTTTCATCCATCAGCAGATAGATGCTCGGCAAGCTGTCTAAAATAGTTTTAGTATAGTTTCGCTGCTCAAGAAGCGATTCCTCAATAACTTTCCGTTTTTCAAAAGCGGCAATAATTCGGGACACTGTTTTCAGTAACGAAATTTCCTCCTCATTCCATTTTCGTTTCTTCTGTGTATCCGCAAACCCAATATATCCTTTCCACTCATTCTCAACGCTAAATGGAATAACTAAAATTGACTCTACCTGCTGGTCTTGTAGAATAGATTGTTCGGGATCCGGCAACTCATCAGTCCGGGCATGGACTTTTTGAAGGGATGACAACTTCTCATGCAACCAGGGAAGATCAGAATATTTGAACGTATGGTCCAGATTTTCAACGATGGGCTCAACTCCGGCTTTGGTTACCTCTAATACCGGATCTAAATATAGCTCATCATCTATTTCTCTATTTTTGTAGAGGAAAACACGATCGGCTTCAGTAACACCCTGAAGTAATTCCAAGCTCTTTTTTATGGCTTTCGAAGAGTTACTTTCCAGCAGTAATTTTGAACATTGAGAGATCACTTTCTCATATTCGAGGCGCTTCTGTAACTTCTTTTCTACCTCCTCCCGTCGGGAAACCTCTTGCTTCAGCTCTTCAGTTTTATTTTCCTTGAGGGCTATTTCTGCTTTTTTTCGTTCGGTTATATCTATGGAGGAACCATAAATAAGCTCGTCGCCCTCTTCACTCTCAATAGCTTTTATTTCATCGCGCAACCATATATAATCTCCACCCTTAGTTTTGAAACGATACTCGTTAATTGCTGTTCCGTCCTCATTGAGTATGTTGCGAAACTGAGTAAAAACCTCTTCTTTATCATCAGGATGAATCCGATCTGACCAACCGTTGTCCTGTTCAGTAAAATAGGAAGGTGAAAATCCTAAAATATCTTTAACATTTTGGCTAACTGAGAGAATAGGAAAATCTGAAGTAGCTGCACAGGTAAATAAAATTACCGTTCCGCTACTAAAGAGCTCTTCTATATCATTCGAAAAACGGGAGCCTGCCTCTTTCTCCATTAGTTGCTACTTAGCCCTAATTCTCTATTTTTTAAAATGCTGAATGCCAACTAGTTATATATGCTTATATAAGCAATTCAAACCTTTTTAGAAAGTATTTTAATGTATTAATAAACTATTTTAATTAAATCTAACAGCTTGTATAAGCACAAAACTTTAGGTAAATACATATAAACGATCTGTCTCCATTTTGAGTTACAAAATTGAACATTATCAATCCTAAACCAATCAAAATTGTTATGAAGATATTTCCATCCGCTTATATCAAGATATCTGTTATTGCCTTATTGTCGTTTTTTATCTCAACAACAGCCTTAGCACAAGAGCGTGGGAATGAAGAACCTCGAACAAGTCCCAATGCAACGGTAAGCCAAACCGTGGGTACTACTGATATTACCATTACATATGGACGGCCCGCCGTCAATGATCGAACGATCTTTGGAGATTTGGTACCCTACGGTGAGGTTTGGAGAACAGGGGCCAATGAATCCACAGCGTTAGTCGTTTCTGATGACATTACAATTGAGGGAAATGAACTGGAAGCAGGCACCTATTCACTCTATACTATTCCCGGAAAAGATGAATGGACTATCATTATTAACTCAAAACTTTCGTGGGGCACCCAGTACGACAAATCTAAGGACGTATTGCGATTTACAGTAGAACCTCAAGAGGCCGATTTTGTAGAGCGCATGCTATTCTATTTTGAGGATGTTACACAAGAATCAGCGACCGTTGTATTACACTGGGATGCAACCAAAGTGCCCTTTACAATTAATATTTAGAGCGTATTATTTCGACACCTAATCCTCTTAAATCATCGGTAAAAAGGGAATCTTTACCCCACCACGGCCTACTTGTATTATTCGTCTTTTTCTGGGGCGCTAATTTTATACTGGCCGAAATTGCCCTTACCGAAATGTCTCCCATCTCATTTAGCGTATCACGCTTTGCGATGGGGGGCATTGCTATGTTTTTGGTGATGTACCTACAATACCGAGCCGAATGCAGCAACACTTCGTCTAAAGTCCCTTTTTTACCCAAAATAAAAAGGGATGATTGGCCCCGTCTCCTGTTTGTTTCTGTAATCGGTGCTACGCTTGCACCTTGGCTGGGTATAGAAGGGTTAGGACTAACCCACGGGGCACGTGCTTCGCTTTGGCTGGCTCTAGGTCCGGCCATCAGTACAGGCATCGGATACCTCTTCAGCACCGAACAGATGGGCAAGTTCGGCTATGCCGGAGTGCTGCTTGCCGTTATAGGCACTGTCATTTTGGCTTGGGATGGATTGCGTCCGGAACAGGGATACTGGTTGGGCGACCTCATCCTTATAGTGGCACTGGCACTCACCGTTATTGAGCTGCATGCTATAAAGCCCCTGGCTCGCGAATATGGATCCGTTTCTATCGTAGCTTTGCGTACTGCTATTGGCGGATCACTGTATATCCTTATAGCTGCTCCGGATTTGATTGAAGTAACCTGGCTTTCGTTAGGTACTTGGACCTGGATCGCCATTTTGGCCGGTGGAGCAATCGGAGTGGGGGTCGGTCAGTGGGTGAAGGTACGAGCCTTAAAAATACTGGGACCAACCCAAGTAGTACTCTATGGAAATATGGTTCCCATTGCAGCCCTTGTAATAGCTTGGCTGAGTATAGGTGAAAATCCCAGTCTGATGGAAATAATTTCAGCCGTATTTATTATCACCGGTGCTATATTTATTCAGGTTATCGACAGTGAAGCAGGAGCCACATCAACAATACGTACACAAAAAGAGGAGGACTTAACGTTCTTTACCGAAACAAAACAAGAAAGCTGACATCAGGATCAAAATAAAAAAGACGGGCCTGCCGACCCGCCTTTCGACTAATCATCTAAACATAACTATCTAGAAATTAAACGACAGCTGCAGCATAATATTGCGTCCTGCCTGCGGATAATAATAATTAAAGAACTGCCGATCTCCTCCAGAGACATATCCATAGGTATAACCGTTGGATTCGTACATTTCATCAAAAATATTATTCACTTTCAAGGTTGCCTCAAGACTATTCAGCAACGGCGTAGTGCTCCAATCATAACTCAACCGCAGATCGTTCACCAAGTAAGGATCTAACGTTCTGCTCTCGGTTTGTGTATTATCCAGATATTGTTTAGAAACATATTTGGTGTTCAACGATGCTGCAAATCCCTGGTGGGTGAAACGCAAGGTGGAATTCCCTACAAATCCCGGGGAAAATGCTATCTCAGTATCCGTATAAGTTGTTGCCTCCTGTCCGCCGGTATCATAATTATCGAGATAGTAAGTATACTCCTCAATCTTATTACGACTAAACGTAGCATTTCCAGACCACTCGAGGTTTTCAAAAAGCTGGACACCCGCTTGTAATTCTATTCCGGCTCGGTAACTATCGGGTACATTTTGACGGATGTAAGCTCCTACGTCGTTAATCTCACCGGTTAGAATTAACTGGTTCTTGTAATCCATATAATACAAGTTAGCTTTTACAAAGAAGCGATCGAAATTACCTTTGTAGCCCGCTTCCCAATCGTAGAGCGTTTCGTGCATGGGACGATTTTCTGGCGTAGAATTCACATACTCATCACGCGTAGGTTCTTTATTGCCTACACTTATGGATGCATATACTCGCTGGTTATCCTTAAACTTATAGTTCAATCCTGCTTTGGGATTAAAGAAAGTCAACCTATCAGTCTGCTGTACATTCACCACTTCTTGTCCCCCGCCCTGGGCCGGCTGACGATCTTTACCTAAGAATTCATAGGTAATATGACGAATCTGTGCATCAGCAAAAGCACTTAAATCATCCGTAATATTATACTTTGCCTTAAGATAAGTGTTAAAGTCTGTTTTAAAGGCATTGTTATCATAATACTGATTTTCAACATCTGTATTTCCCGCAAATTCGGCCCACACAACATCGCCAAAATGATCACCGTCATACTCATTATATCCTCCACCGAACGTTAGCGACCAGCGATCATTTTTATTGTACTGCGTTGAAAATACCATCCCGTAAAAATGATTATCGAGCCAAAGCTGACGAACTAAGTCGCTTTCTGAAATAGTCGTATCCGGTAGTTGTATGGGATTGAAATTATACTCTGTAAGAGCCTGATCTGCTTTATATTCCTCGTAATAACCGCGCCCATAGGTGTAATGCAGCGAAGCATTGGCATTCCAGTTATCGCTTAGCTGGTAAGAGTAATGCAACTGGTAATGATCCTGCTGATAGTTATCAGTCTGATTATTATACGGACTGTTCGGTTTCTCCATACCTGCAGGATTATGTGTGCGATCACCGTTTTCTAACCGGCTTTCGGACACGCCATACCATGCCTGATAGGTTTGTTCCGCTCCCGAAAATACATCAACGCGCAACAAACTATTTTCGCCGTGTTTAGCTCCTGACAGGTAAAACGATTTTAGATCAGAAAAGGCACGATCTATGTATCCATCGGATTCAATTTTTGAGAGTCGTCCCTCGAACTGCCAACCATTTTCCATCAGGCCCGAACCGAGCATCACGTTAGCTTTTCGGGTATTGAAAGAGCCTATCGACGTATTAACTTCGCCGTAGGCGTCCGGTCTCATCTGAGAAGTCTGGATATTCATTGTTGCGCCAAAAGCAGCAGCACCCTGGGTGGAAGTACCCACGCCGCGCTGGATCTGAATGTTCTCTACTGATGAGGCCAAGTCGGGCATATTAACCCAAAAGACACCATGTGATTCCGCATCATTAATGGGAATTCCATTTACGGTCACATTAATACGACCCTGATCCACACCGCGAATGCGAAGGCCTGTATATCCGATTCCTGTCCCCGCATCCGAGGTAGTAGTTACCGATGGTGTACTACTAATCATATAGGGCATATCCTGTCCCAGATTTTGCCGTTCGATTTCTTCTCGGCTGATATTTTCATAGGCCATCGGTGAGGCCTCATCAACGCGTAATGCTTTTACAAAAACCTCATTACTTATGATAGTCTGAGAAACCAACGAAATATCGTAGGAATCCTCATTATCTGAGACATCAATAGTTTTCGTTTTATATCCCACAAACGAAACGGAAATCCTCGTGGCTTCATCTTCGATCAAGTCAAGCGTAAACTGACCGTCGGCTTCTGTCGAAACGCCATTTGAGGTGCCAACCTGTACTATATTTGCACCGGCCAGCGGTTCCCCGCTTTGGGCATCGGTCACCGTTCCATTTATCGTTTGGGCAAAAAGAGATGAGCTACATAAAACAATAAAGCACAGAAATATTGTGCTTTTGAGTAATCTGAAAAACATAAGTTCCTCCGTCTTATTAGGTTCATAAGAGCGGGAGATGAACTTGCAAGAAATGCTGATCAATCCAGCAGCGATATTATTATTTTCGCCGCCTTGGTTTCCCTACGCCGGTGTTATCCGGTTCAGGTTCTCAGGGTATGATCTCAGCCTGCTGTTGCAAGCACCCCCAACCTTGGGTGATTTTTATTCAGTCCAAAGATAAGAGCCTTAGCTCGTATCTTCAAAATAAGTTTAGTTTAATAAATAGCCTTAATACATATCAACGCACATCACGTTCAACCTAAAACAATCAAGCCTGACGAAATACTTGAACAATAGCCGTTAAAAATCTAAATCATTATTCGAAACCTTTATTGCATTGAGTCTCAAGTGAATTCTTTGATGTAATTACAATTCAGTGTTGTTGAAGATAATCGCAGATCATTTGATATATTTAAATACTATGAGATAAACTCAAAATTAGTTTCATTGATTTTTGATAAGGTTTTAATCCAAACCAAATCTCATAACGGATAATAATTTCACTCTCTTCGCAACTATCAGAATTAATTATAAAGCCAAATAAATTTTATTATGGATAGTTCCTGGATTTTTACTTCTTGGCATACCGGTTTGATGGCAATTATATCAACGATCGGTATTTATATTGTTTTAATTGTATTCACCCGTATCTCCGGACTTCGGTCTTTTTCTAAAATGTCAAGTTTTGACTTCGCTATCACGATAGCTATTGGGTCCGTCTTGGGCAGTACTATTTTGTTCAGACCACCGTCTTTAGTACATGCTACAGTTGCAATGGGGGCACTCTTTGGAATTCAGATGCTCGTAGCTCATTTTCGGGGTAAATCTACAGTAATGCGCAAACTGGTTGATAATAAGCCACTACTATTAATGAAAAACACGACAATTATTGAAAAGAATTTAGAAAGAGCAAAAGTAACACATTCCGATTTGCGTGCCAAGCTTCGGGAAGCAAACGTAACGCAGATGACCCAAGTTCAGGCCGTAGTGATGGAGTCAACCGGTGATATAGCAGTACTGCATCATGATGATCCTGACCATGATTTGGATGATGTACTTCTGAAAGGTGTCCAGGGATGGGATGCATAGAAAATGGTATGGGTTTTCCCTTTAAATCAGCAATCTTGGATATCCTTGATACACAAAGCCTTACTATAGGAGGTCTATCTTAAAAAAAGAAGTTTCAGTATAGGCTCATTAAACCACCAGATATATATCTACTGTCCTACCATAAATACCGCGTTTCCAAACAGCAGCTTTCCATTATACCAAAAAGCACGAAACAAGGGATTATCAACCATATATACCACCGAACCTTGGCCCATATTCTGCACGCCAAAGGTCAGCGTATTTTCAAGCTCTTCTTCCGCTTTATATCCCACAAATCCACTCATATGCGCACCTTCTTTGGCAACTCCTACATTCCATCCGTCATCCAGGTAGCTGTAGGCATCAGCATCAAGTTTTAGGGAGAAATAGCTATCCTCATAGCCGAAAGCAAGCGGGTGGCTCGTATCCATCGATATCTCAAAAACAGATCCTGTATTACTGGCGGTGATGTATTCGCGCTGCTGTTCTCCATAACGATCCAGTTTATCATTATTAGAATCTTTGGCAGTAGAATCCTCCTCGCCTTCTTTCCATTTAAGGGCAAATCCCTCCTTGCCAGCCAGCATATTATTGGCCTCTTTTAACGCAATAAGCTTGCCGCCTGACTTAATCCATTCCTGAACTTCCTGAAATCGCTCGTCACCAAGCTTATCACCGTCGATTGTAGATGGCAAAATCAGCACATCATAGTTATCGAGATTAACATCAGCAAAATATCCAGTATCAAGTAACGTGATGGGATAATCAATCTGCTGATCAAAATAGTGCCAAACCTCACCCACCCTGTTTGAATTTGTTCCCGCACCTGCAAGCAAAGCCACCCGTGGCTTTTTGAGATATCGAACTGACGAAGATCCAAAGTCAGATCCCGATTGTACAAATCCTGTTTCTACTCCGCGGATCTGCTGACTGTGTTTAACAGCAAGCTTTTGTACTACTTCATCAAATCGCTTACCCATGTTTTTATTATCAGCCCGAGTAATAATTAAGGTCCCCTGTCCGTACATGCGATCATCAATCTTAAATTCTTCGCTGGCAAAACGAACTTTTATGTCGTTCTTCAACAGATCAGCCAGCAGTCGACTATCTGTCAATTCTTCCCAGCGAGCCAAATAAGCGTAGGGATTTTCACCAAAAGAAGTATCCGGGGTTTCCTTTGAATAGGCCGCCTCCTTCACCTCCAGCTGCCGTTGTAAAGCATATCCCTCAATTCCGAAGGCATAGTGCTGCTCCCAGGCTGTAATGTCATAAGTCACCGAATCGGCCAGCTCGGGACGCGGCTCAAACAAAATACGCGCCATCACCCCCTTTGGCTGGTGTACACTCACCAAATAATCATCCTCGGTGACACGGATGCGTTCTGTTTCACCAGTTCGATAGTTAAATCCATCCAAGGTTTGCTGTCGTGTGGCTTTCCCATAATCAATTCGGTGCTTTTCCAACAGGCGAAAAAGCGCCTGCAGTTTATCGGGATTATTATCAGCCTTAATTACGAATGTTTTGTACTCTCCCCGGGGATTATGTTGAGACGTTTGATAATAATCCGAAAACTCACTCACTAATTTATCTGCGTTCAGGGAACTAACCTCTATCGTAGAAAGACCAGTTGTGAAATGATGTGTTAACCGATCATCCAGCGTTAGCGTGTCTCCTTCAGCCTGGATGATTGCCAGCCCCGCCATGCTGTGCCCGGCTTGCTCATAAGTCATGCCAATGGCTCCGTTAAAAGTAGGATAGGTATCACCGTAGCTGGGATAAAAAAGATCGAATACCTCGCGGGTAAAATAGAGCCAGCTATTCTCATCAAAATACTTGGCGTTATTTTCTCCTATCGTGTATTGAAAATCAGATTGCCAATCGGTAATAGCATTGTGAAAGGGCTTTGCAGCCGGTGCAAAATAATAAGGCAAATTGTAATCCTGCTCATGAAAATCGACGTGAATATGCGGCATCCATCTCTGGTATTCGGCCACGCGCTGACGACTCTCTTTTTGTGTTAACCAAGCCCAATCTCGATTCAAATCAAAATAATAATGGTTGGTCCGTCCTCCGGGCCAGGGCTCATGATGTTCGCGTGCTTCTACATGTGCATTAAACTCTTCGCCCACCGTCTGCCTGAACCAATTCACATAACGTTCTCGTCCGTCGGGATTCAGCATCGGATCCATGACCACAACCGTATTCTTCAACCACGATTTGGTCTCTTCGTTACCGGGATGAACCAGCTCATAAATGGTCTTCATGGCCGCCTCGCTGCTGGAGGTTTCATTGCCATGTACGTTATAGCTGAGCCAGACTATGGCCGTGGTATCCGCAGAAGGGTTCCCCTCCAGTAGGCCCGTGCGTTTCAAATTACTGGTGCGAATCTCTTCCAGATGACCCATATTTGCAGTATCCGAAACAAAAGCCAGCATCAACTGCCGTCCTTCGTAGGATTCCCCGTATTTTTTTGCTTCCACCATGGATGATGATTCAGCGACATGCCAAAAATAATCCATCACTTTATAGTGAGGAGTCCACTGACTACCCAATTCATATCCTAAAAATTCGGAGGGCGATTGTATATCGCTTTGCGCTTTTGCCGTTATGCTTAGCGTTGCAAAAAGTAATAAACATGCTAACGTGCGGGAGAGTAACTTCATCATATTTGATAGTGAATAATTAGGAATGGATTAAAACAGACCAAACCACAGGTTATATAATTTAAAGTCGGGTTAATCGTTTAGGGCTTTATCAATTTGTTTCACGACGGTATCCGCAATGGCATTGGGGATTGGAATTGATAAATTATAGTGAGCAATCTTCCAGGTCTCTGTCTGCTTAACGAGCACTCCGGATCCACGCGCCGGTCCCAAATTAGGGGTATCCAGAGATTCATCAAACCATGCTGTTTGTCCATTATCAGAAAGGTAAACGTGACGTTCAACGGGCGTAAAATCCCAGGCCTCACCGTCATCAAAATACGGTTTCGCCCATGGTTTAAATTCAGCAACAGTCCATCGTTCAGTAGCATCGGTGCCCATAAATATGGCACTGTCACCAGTAAAGTGCATAAAATAGCGCTCAAAATTGGCTTCGGATGCAGCCAAATGCCAGTCATCCAAAATCGTATTTATAGCTTTCTTTTCTACCTCCCGGGATTGCTCATTCCCAGAAGAACAACTGGCTATCAGCATAAAAAGAGCAGGAATGATCAGGATATAAACGAACGTTTTATTAATCATAATAGATAATGAATTTGTTTTGTGGAATGTATAAAAAATTAAAGGTCAAACAGAAGTAATTAATCCGGCAAATCACTGCTAAAGAAGAGTGCGATTTATTACCTTTATCCATCAAAAAATTGAGAATAAAACTACCTGCTTTTTATGTCTGTAACAAATAATGAAATTGCTGAGCGACTGCGCGAAATTTATCAACTGATGCAGCTGGCAGGCGAAAACAGATTCCGTGCCATTGCTTTTGACCGCGCCGCACAAACCATCGAATCACTAAACGAAGATATTAGCAATTATATCGAAAACGATTCGCTAACTGATATCAAAGGCATTGGCAACTCTATTGCGGAGGATATCAAGTCGTACGCCCAAACGGGAACCATTGAGGTGCTCGAAAGTCTTCGCGCACGTATTCCGGAGGGCATCATAAAATGGCTGGATATTTCGGGATTGGGTCCCAAAAATATTGCTAAAATTCACAAGCAGCTGGGCATTTCTGAGCTAAATGAGCTCAAAGAAGCCTGTCAAGACGGTCGGGTGGCCTCTCTCGATGGATTGGGAGAAAAGTCGGCACAGAAAATCTTGAAATCTATTGAATGGATGGAACAGTTCGACGAGCGCTGTCGCCTTGATGAAGCCACCGAAATTGCAGAACCCATGTATAACTTTCTTAAAGATCGGGAAGGGGTTCAGGCTATCGAAATTGCGGGCTCGCTCCGTCGATCAAATGAGACTATCGGTGATGTAGACATATTAATTGGCGCGGATGAAAAATATATCACGGATATATTTGATGCTTTTGTGGATCACAAATTAGTCGTTGAAGTGCTGGGGCGCGGCGAAACCAAGAGCTCCATCAGAACTGAAAACGGGCGCCAGGTTGACCTGCGCATCGTTAAACCCGAGCAGTTTCCCGCTGCATTGATGTATTTTACCGGCAGCAAAGAACATAATGTTGTACTGCGTCAACGCGCCCGGGAACGGGGGCTTTCACTTAACGAATACGGACTGTTCCAGCTTGATGACGATGGCAACACCGACTTCAACAAGCCTATCGATTACAGCTCAGAAACAGATATTTACGAGCAGCTGGACCTACATTTTGTTCCACCAGAGCTACGCGAAGATCACGGGGAGATCGAGTTTTTTGAATCTCATGAATCCATGAATTTAGTGACCGATGATGATATTCGCGGGGTACTTCATGCCCACAGTACGTACAGCGACGGCAAGTTTTCTATAAGAGAGATGGCCGAGGCCTGCATTAAACGCGGCTATGAATATCTTGGAATGAGCGACCACTCACAAACCGCTGCTTATGCCGGTGGATTAACGGTTGATGATATCAAACAACAGTGGGAGGAGATTGATCAGCTCAATAAAGAGTTCGCCGATAACGAGATCAACTTCAAGATATTTAAAGGTATCGAGTCGGATATCCTGAGTGACGGAAGCCTGGATTATGAGGATGATATTCTTGACGGATTCGATTTTGTAATCGCCAGTGTACATAATGGATTGGACATGTCGCGCGATAAGATGATGACTCGTTTTCGTAATGCCATCAAAAATCCATATACCGATATTGTTGGACACCCTACCGGGCGACTTTTACTGCAACGCGATGGCAGCGATCTGGATATGAATGAGCTTATCGAGTTGGCCGCCAAACATAATACCGCAATTGAAATTAATGCTAATCCCCGCCGCCTGGATTTGGACTGGCGGCATGGTAACAAAGCCAAAGAAGTGGTTTTAATGTCTGCTATCAATCCTGATGCACATAGTAAAAAAGGCATCGATGATATTAGCTATGGCGTGCGTACTGCTCGTAAAGCCAAGTTTGAAAAGCATCGTATCCTAAACACCAAAAGGGCTGATGAACTCATGGAGTGGTTCCAAAGCCACCGCTAAGATTATGGGTGCTTCTCCGTCGAGCCACGCTTAACTAAAATAGGATCAGAAACCTGTTGAACAACAGGGCTATCGGCTGAACCAATCAATTTGGTCATCTGCTTTATTGCATTAACTCCAATGGTATACATCTTTTGATCGATCGTTGTCAGATCAAGATATTTACTTAACTTAATATTATCGTATCCCATTACAGCCACATCTTCTGGCACCTTAATACCCAGCCGTGACAATGCATACATCGCTCCAATGGCCAGGGTATCATTCAGACAAAAGATAGCCTCTGGAAATGTTCCCTGTTTGTCAAATTTTTGGATAGCTTCAAAACCAGACTCTTCCGAAAATCCAGCATGCTTGCTTATTGATCCCCGGACAAAATACTCGTCTTTTACCTCTATACCCTGTTCACTAAGGTAATCCTGAAATCCTCCCGTGCGCTCATTCGTCATAGCTGATTTTTCAGCTGCAGAAATAATACCGATAGACTCATACCCCTGATTCACCAGATGTTCGGCCGCCATATAACCACCTTGATAATCATCAACCTGGAAATAACTATGCTCTGGATGGGTCGAATTTATTAATACTGTTTGTACTTCGGTTGCCTGTAACTGTTTGTGAATGCGTTCGGGAATATCAATTGAAATAATAATCAACGCATCGGCTATACCTCGTCCGAAAAACTCTTTCAGTCCTTGTTGAGGGGTATCAGAACCGGTATTGTAAATCATCATATCCAAATCAGTACGGCCAATTTCATCCTTAATCCCTTTGAGCACCTCGTTAAAATAGGGCGTCGTAAACGAGGGAACCACAACACCCAGAAGCTCAGTTTTGCTGCTGGCCAGCTTTCGGGCCGTTAGCCGTGGAGCGTAATTCATCTCACGCATTGCTTTTAAAATACGCTTCTTTGTTTTATCCGAAACGCGGGGCGAATCATTAAGCACCCGAGAAACAGTAGCCGTACTTACGCCAACTTTTTTGGCAATTTCGTAAATGGTAGGTTTCTTAGCCATGGTATAAACAATGTTCTCACTTAAAAAAATCCGTTCCTTTTTTATCTTATAGCACAAACGGAGAATATATATTATTGATGAACTATTTAAACTACAAAATAAAACAGGCATATTTCGAGTTAATTACATAAACACACCACTGTATAGCCCTGAAATTATGAAACGATTATCTATTTATATATTTACGCTACTGCTAGGGATATTGTTGTTGAATAGTACAACAGATGTTAAAGCACAACAATCCCAAAAGATTATTTTAGCGGGCTATAAGCATAAACCTCCCGTTTCTACCACCGGATCGGGCATGGCTACTGTTACGCTACATGGCGACACCTTAACTGTAAAAGGGAAATTTGAAGATTTAAGTGCTAACTATTCCGGTGCTTATCTGATGGTGAGTATTCGAGGTCAGGGCGGCAACCAGCTATATCGTTTAAAAGCAGAACTGAACGAAGAAAAAACCGGGGGTAAACTAATTGCCAAAGAAAATCGATTTGTGCTTTCACCCGCGCAAAAAGCATTGTTGAAAAAGGGAGACTTCTATATAAACATTAGTTCATTTGAAAACCAAAAGGGTGAACTACGGGGCAATATCGGGCCTTTGGGAAAATAATTATATTTAACCACACTCTTTCTATAACATGGAATGATTTTTTTTAGAAAACGGGTTATACATCTCGACATTAGAACCAAATATTAAACATTAACATCTTTGTTTTATGAAAATTGTTCTTTCCCCGGCTAAATCACTGGATTACGAAAGCAAGCTGCCAACTGATAAAGCCACGCAACCACGATTTTTAGATGAAGCAGAAAACCTAAATAATGAGCTGGCTCAAAAATCTAAAGACGAGCTGAAAGACCTCATGGATATCAGCCAAAACCTAGCTGATCTGAATTATGAGCGATATCAAAAGTTCTCCACTCCTTTTAACAAAGATAACGCCCGTCCCTGCATTTATGCATTTGATGGCTCAGCCTTTAAAGAGTTAGACGCCTACTCTATAGATGAGTCGCATATTGATACCCTTCAAGATAGCCTGCGTATTCTTTCTGGAATGTATGGAATCCTCCGACCACTGGACCTGATGCAGCCCTATCGGCTGGAAATGGGCACCAAACTACAAATTAATGGTCATGAGCGATTATATGATTTTTGGGGCGATAGCCTTACCGAAGCCCTGAATGATGAGCTTGAGGATGATGAGCTATTCGTCAACCTTGCAAGTAAGGAATATTTCAAAGCACTTCAGCCAGATAAGTTGAAAGTGGATGTCATCAAACCAAAGTTCAAAGATTTCAAAAACGGGAATTTAAAAACAATCGGCTTTTACGCTAAGAAGAACCGTGGAACCATGGCACGTTATCTTATCGAAAATGAAGTTGATAGTTACGAAGGCTTGCTTGGCTTTAACGGCAATGATTACAGCTACAGCGAGGAACACACTAAAGATAAAACTGTGCCGGTATTTGTACGATAGATAGTAATTACCTAAAAACAAATAAGGACACGTAGCGACGTGTCCTTTAATATCATCAAATCTCCTCTTCTTAATCTTTAAAAATCATCCCTTAGGCAGGCTCACATAAAAAGTTGAGCCTTCTCCTTCGGTACTCTCCAAGTGTATGGTTCCATCTTGTTTTTCTACAAATTCCTTACACAGTTGCAGTCCAAGCCCACTGCCATTTTCATTATTGGTTCCGGATCGTGAATGCCCCTGAAACGAGAAAATATCATCCTGTTTATCTTTGGGAATACCTATACCGGTATCTTTAACTTTAAAGACCACTTTCTGACTCTTCTCTTCGGCCGATACCTTAACCGTGTCTCCCTCGTGCGAAAACTTGATTGCATTGTTTACCAAGTTGCGAATAATTAACTTAAGTAAATTAACGTCAGCTTCGACCCTTAGCTTCGGATCTACCTCATTTAGCAAGGTCAGCGATTTGTGATCGGCCTGAAATGAGCAATTCTCTAATATTTCTTCAACTACATCAGAAGCCGATACACTCTCAACATCTATTTCCAAACCGCTCATCTGACTATTTGCCCAATTTAACAGATTATCCATCATATTAATATTTTGCTGGACAGTTACCTCTAAATTAGAAGCAATTTCCCTGATTTCTTTCATCTCAAGATCCTCATCTCTCAAGAAGTAAAAAATTCCCTGCATCGAAGTCAGCGGGGAACGCAGATCATGAGCTATAATCGCCATCATCTTATTTTTGACCTTATTGAGCTCTTCAAGCTCTCTATTAATTCGTTGCCGCTCTCTGTTGGATCGATACAACACAACGATAGAAATCAATATCACAATAATGACAAGCACAGACATCCCAATAAGCCAGTTCTGTGTGGTGATACGCTCCTCTTGCTGTTCCTGTCGCTCCTGTAAAAGTTGATTTATTTTCTGCTGCTGCCGCAACCCCAGTTCCGTTTCGGCCAAGGCTAATTGCTCGTCCTGCTGAGCTTCAGTCAAACTGTCTGAAACTTGTTTAGATAACTCATGATACTTGAGAGCTTGTTCAAAATTACCCTCTTTCTTATATGCTTCGTGTAATTTTTCCGAAACGGTTATGCGAAATGGAGGCGAACTCACCTTCTGGGCGATCTCAAAACTATCATTATAAAAACCAATTGAAGCGGAAAAGTTTCCACGCGCAAGAGCTACATCCCCAAGACCAATAAAATTATGAAAGAGACCGGCAGGAACCCCTCCTTCTCGGGAATAATCCAATGATTCTCGAAAATGTTCTTCTGCTTCTTCAAGTTCCGAAACCTCTAAATGTAACCGTCCCATATTATACAACAGCTGAATGGGAGGACTATCCGGCCGAATCTTTTCGTGTAACTCCCATGTTTCACGATACAAATTCCGAGCTGTCTCAAAATTACCAAGATCACGCTCTGTGCTGGCCAAGTTATGTTTAGCCCGCAATAAGGTGTTATAAAACCCCTGCTCTTCACTCACAGTAATTGACTCATTAAGATACGTCTGTGCATCTTTATAATTTGACTGCTCATAATAAAGATTGCCTAAATTATTTAACGCCGTGGCCAAAAAACTACTATCGCCGACAGTCTCAGCAAATGTAATCCCTTCCTGATATAATGATATAGCCTTACCAAGATTACCTAAATTTTCATAAATAGACGCTTTATTCGTATTTATTGCTGCAAAAATATCCGGACTTTCTAACGAATCAATGAGCGATAACCCCTGATTATAAGTATTCATCGCTTCCGGATATTTCGATTGATAACGATAAGCCGTAGCCAATAGATTTAAAACCTGGGTTTGGATCTTTTTATCCGAAGAACGTTCGGCGGCGCGTTCAAGCACTACTTGTGCCGAATCGTAACTGCCTGTTTGCAGATAGTATTCACCAAGATCTATTCCAACCTTTTGTAATAATAGCGGATTCCTCACCGAATCAGCAACACGCTGAGCTTCACCTAAAATATCACGCAGTCTGCGAATTTCTCCCCGGCTCTTGGCTTCATCAGCTGCTTCCAGATATGAATAAACTAATGCACTGTCAGATTCAGGGTTTTCTATTTTAACATTTTTTTGCTGATAATCCTGTGCTAAAATATGAGATCCTGGCCACAGAGCTACCAGCATTAATAAAATTATAGAAAAGCTGAAACGTCTTAATCGCTCGACCATTCAATTTTTTTATTTCAAACTATTTATTCAATGGTAGCACTTCTTTTTAAAAGAGACAATTCTTGTCTTAATTGATTAGAAACCAAAAATATATTGTAGTATAATTACCGTTAACTACCCGCCTTAGCAGTCTTGCCCAGTGGAATCTTATCTACCGCATCAAGCGCAGGAGTAGGATCTCCCATAATATAGAAATGGATTCCCGGTGCGCCGCCCTCTAACAGTTCGGTGCACTGTTGAGCCGCCCACTCTACGCCAATTTCTCTCGCATTATCAGGATCGGCTTGCACCTCATCTGATAAGGCTTCCGGTATATTCAGATGGAAAAATTTAGGCAGGAAATTAAGATGGCGTTCGCGTGTTAAAACCTTCAAACCCGGTACAATCGGACATTCAATACCCGCAGCCCGACATTTTTCAACAAACTGAAAATAGGCATCATTGTTAAAAAACATCTGCGTAACGATGTAATCCCCGCCAGCATTAACTTTTTCTTTCAGTCGTGCAATATCAAAATCAAGATTGGGTGCTTCAAAATGTTTTTCGGGATACCCTGCCACCCCCACACAAAAATTCGTCTCGTGGGCATTTACGATATCCTCAAGGTATTCTCCCCGGTTCATATCTTTAACCTGTTTTACCAGATCAATGGCATACTTATTATAGGTGCCATTTTTAATGCGGGGAGTAGAATCATCGGTCGAATCTCCACGGATAGCCAGCACATTATCAATTCCAAGAAAATTAAGTTCAATCAAGGCATCTTCCGTTTCCTCCTTCGTAAATCCTTCGCAAATTAAATGCGGAACCGGATCAACATCATATTTATGCTTGATTGCCGCACAAAGTCCGATTGTGCCGGGACGCTTTCGCTTGATATGCCGCTTAATGGTTCCATCCGATAGCTCCTCGTAATATGATTCCGCTGCGTGATAGGTCACATCAATAAAAGGCGGATTATACTTCATCACCTTGTCCAGCGATTCAAAAACCTTATCCACGGATCCTCCTCTCTTCGGAGGAATAATCTCAAATGAGATTAATGGTTCCGTTGCTCTACTATAATGTTCAATTACTTTCATTTACTATACTTTTCTTTGTACCTTTGGGATCCAAAAACTTTTCTTCAAGTTACGCGATTTTCGTAGAGAAAATCTAACAGTGTTTAAGGTAATCACTTCGTAGCTTAGTTGAAAAGTTTTTGTGCAACCACAAGCACCTTATAACTTATTACCTGAAAACTATTTACATGAAATTTGATCAAATTACCGATCTGCTAAAAGATCGCATCTTGATTCTGGATGGCGCCATGGGCACCATGATTCAGAATCACAACCTTTCTGAAGACGACTATCGCGGCGAACGTTTCAAAGATTTTGACGAGGCTGATCTCAAAGGGAACAATGACCTTTTGAGCCTTACCCAGCCCGATATCATTAAAGATATTCACCGCCAGTTCCTTTCTGCCGGATCTGATATCATTGAAACGAACACCTTTAACAGTACTTCCATTTCGCAGGCTGACTATCACATGGAAGACCTGGCTTACGAGCTCAATGTGGCCGCCGCTCAAAATGCCCGAGAAGTCGCCGATGAGTTTACGGATAAAAATCCTGATAAGCCCCGCTTCGTGGCCGGTGCCATTGGTCCCACGAATAAAACACTATCACTTTCACCGGATGTGGAAGACCCCGGATACCGTGCTATCACTTTTGATGAACTTAAAGAAGCGTATGCCGAACAAATTCGGGGATTGGTTGACGGCGGAGCAGATATCCTGCTTGTGGAAACCATTTTTGATACGCTCAACGCCAAAGCCGCTATTTATGCTATCCATAAATATGTGGAAGAAACGAGCAACGAAATTCCCGTCATGATTTCTGGGACTATTGTTGATCAGAGCGGGCGTACGCTCTCGGGTCAAACGACCGAAGCATTCTGGATTTCTGTATCTCATACAAAAAACTTACTGAGTGTAGGACTGAACTGTTCGTTAGGATCCAAGGAAATGCGTCCCTACATCGAGGAATTAGCCAATATTTCGGATTGTCACACGAGTCTCTACCCTAATGCAGGGCTGCCTGACGAAATGGGTGATTACAACGAGACGCCTGAGTTTATGGCTGATCAGCTTCGTGACTATGCCGAATCGAATTTTGTGAATCTCGTAGGCGGCTGCTGTGGAACAACTCCCGAACATATTGAAGCTATTGCAGAAGCTGCCAAAGAATGCGAACCCCGCCAAATTCCCGACCAAAAACCGTATTTGCGTCTCAGTGGACTTGAGCCGCTGGTGGTTCGACCCGATACTAATTTTGTAAATATCGGCGAACGCACTAACGTAATGGGATCACGGAAATTCAAGCGGCTCATCAAAAATGAAGAGTACGAAGAAGCCCTCTCAGTTGCACGTCAACAGGTAGAAAATGGCGCCCAGATCATTGACATCAACATGGATGAGGGCATGCTCGAATCTAAAGAGGTGATGGTGGACTTTCTACAGCTCATTGCCGCCGAACCGGATATTTCGCGTGTACCCATCATGATCGATTCCTCCAAATGGTCGGTCCTCAAAGCGGGCCTGAAAGCCGCCCAGGGAAAATGTGTCGTGAACTCTATTTCACTTAAAGAAGGGGAAGAAGAGTTCAAGGAACACGCACAAGAAATCCTCAATTTTGGGGGTGCTGTTGTTGTCATGGGTTTCGATGAAAAGGGGCAGGCCGACAGCTACGAGCGACGTATCGAAATTGCCGAGCGAGCCTACAACATCCTTACCGAGGAGGTTGGCTTTGAACCTCAGGATATTATCTTGGATCCCAATATCTTGACGGTAGCCACCGGCATCGAGGAGCACAATAATTATGGCGTTGACTTTATCAAAGCTACCGAATGGATTAAAGAGAACCTTCCACTTGCAAAAGTAAGTGGCGGTCTCAGCAATATTTCTTTCTCTTTCCGTGGCAATAATAAAGTCCGTGAGGCCATGCATTCGGTGTTTCTATATCATGCTATCCAAGCGGGACTCGATATGGCCATCGTCAATGCCGGTCAGCTTGAAATCTATGAAGAGATTCCCGAGAAACTGCGCGAACTTGTCGAGGATGTTATCCTAAATCGACGGGATGACGCCACTGAACGATTGGTAGATTATGCTGAAAATATCAAGGATGATAAGACCGAAACAAAGCAGAAAACACAGGAATGGCGTACCAAATCCGTCGAAAAACGGATAGAGCACGCACTGGTAAAGGGCATTGTTGATCATATTGTAGATGATGTGGAGGAAGCTCGACAAAAATATGAACAGCCTATTCATGTAATTGAGGGTCCGATGATGTCCGGAATGGATGTAGTCGGAGATCTTTTTGGGTCGGGTAAGATGTTTCTCCCGCAGGTGGTAAAAAGCGCCCGGGTTATGAAAAAAGGCGTGGCCCATCTCATTCCCTATATCGAGGAAGAAAAAGAGAAGAATCAAAACAGCGAGCCCAAAGCCAAAGTATTGCTGGCAACTGTTAAAGGTGATGTCCACGACATCGGCAAAAATATCGTTTCGGTGGTATTGCGCTGTAATAATTTTGACGTGATCGATCTCGGCGTGATGGTCCCGGCTGATAAAATCCTGGAAGAGGCCCGTAAAAATAATGTAGATATTATTGGGTTGAGCGGTCTCATTACGCCCTCATTGGATGAAATGGTGCATGTAGCCAAGGAATTGAAGCGTGAAAACTTCAAGCAACCATTAATGATTGGGGGAGCTACAACCTCCAGAACACATACTGCGGTTAAAATTGAGCCAAATTACGATCAACCTGTAGTACACGTATTGGATGCTTCACGATCCGTTTCGGTCACGGGTAATCTGGTATCCAAAACACTGCATGATGAATTCGTTAAGAAAATTAAAAATGACTACGTGAAGCTACGCGAGCGTCATGAGGGACGTTCCAGCCGAAAGACCTATTTGCCGATTGAAGAAGCCCGTGACAATGCCACACAGATCGATTGGGAATCATCCGAGATTATAAAACCGAATCACCTGGGTACCCAAGAATTTGATAATTATCCATTGCAGGAAATCCGGAAATATATTGACTGGGGACCATTTTTTATTGCCTGGCAGATGAAGGGTAAGTTTCCGGATATTCTGGAAGATGAAAAGTACGGCGAAGAGGCACGAAAATTATATAATGATGCCAACGAACTGCTGGATAAAATTATTGATCAAAAACTACTGAAGGCCCGTGCAGTTTTAGGATTGTATCCGGCCAACTCGGTAGGCGATGATGTGGAACTGTATACCGATGACAATCGCGAAGAAGTGCTCAAGACTTTTCATATGCTGCGTCAGCAAGCCAAGAAACGAGAGGGCCAGCCAAACAAGGCACTTTCTGATTTTGTGGCACCCAAGGAATCGGGCATCAAGGATTACATGGGCGGCTTTGCGGTAACCTGCGGCATTGGTGCTCCCGAGCTGGTCAAGCAGTTCGAAGATAATCACGATGATTACAACGCTATTCTTACCAAAGCACTGGCCGACCGGCTGGCAGAGGCTTTTACCGAGCTACTGCACGAAAAAGTTCGCAAAAAAATATGGGGATATGCGCCGAATGAAAGCTATAGCAATGAATCGCTGATCCGCGAGCAATATGATGGTATTCGTCCCGCTCCGGGCTATCCGGCCCAACCCGATCATACCGAAAAGCGTATTCTGTTTGATCTGCTAAATGTAGAAGATACCACGGGCATCACCCTAACGGAATCGTTTGCCATGCATCCGGCCGCGTCGGTTAGCGGGTTATATTTTGCTCATCCAGAATCGGATTACTTTAACGTGGGCGATTTTGAAAAAGATCAAATTAAAGATTATGCCAAACGTAAAGATATGAGCGTCAAAGAAGTTGAGCGTTGGTTGGGCCCCAACTTAAATTACGATCCCGGCGAATAAAATCCAGATAACGCTTATTAGCTATTCACATTATCATGTGATTTATCTGTAGTATTCATTTAGATAGCTTAGTTCAAAGTTGGCTTTAACCATAGTTACTAACTTTGAATGCTTATGAAAACATTACTGCCATTTTTGTTAGGAATCACACTTCTCATTCAAGCCTGTTCACCGGAACCAGTCTACCGGTTACAAGCACAGGCTAATGATGAAACTACCTTTTATTACCAAGGCAAGGAATACATCCATTTGTCTCAAGATAGTATTGACGTAATTGTCAGTTATTTTGAACATACTTCCTCGATGTTTGCGGTAGATGTTGAAATTATTAACAACTCCAATAAGATTATCAGGGTAAGTCCAGACTCCTTTTCTTATAAATCGTATACGGGATTAGATCCTAAAAATCCTAAAGAATTACGCAAGATTTCAAAGGCTCAAAATCCCGAAGAAAAAATCTTAAATCTGGACATGGCACTATCAAAACAGAAGGCGCGGCAGCAAGGTGATGAATTTCTATTTCTCGCGATGCAAGGACTTAATCTTGCACAAGGCATTACAGCCGATACCAAAAAGGAACAGGAAAAAGCCGGAGAAGCGATGACGGAAACTGCTATTCATCAGGAAGTAGATCGCGCTAATTACCGCACTAATCGCTCCGGCTTAAAGGGGAGCCGTAAGTTTTGGCAGGTCGAAGCACTACGAATTACCGATCTATGGCCCGGTGAATCCATTCGCGGATTGATTTATTTTGACACTGATGAAAAAGCTTGGATGTATCAAATACTGATGGATCTAACCGACCAGCAGTTTGATGTATGGTTTAGCCAGAAGAAACACTTTCCTCAGCACAGTATTGATCAAATGGATTAATGCTACCGAGGATATCAATTTAGGAAAACTCAGCAGGCTTTAAGAGGATCATGACTCAATCTTATATTAACTTTCGAAGCCTGTAAGAAATATTCCCAACCATAACTACAATAGCGCTGCCGACCACCGTATAGAGCGGCCAGGCAATCACCAACGGTTCACCGGGCAGTATCGCATGAATGGGACCCTCTACCATAAAAAGCAACGAAACCAATCCTACAAAAAAGCCAATCATCGCATCGGTTTTCTCGGGCGCTGTAAAAAATCGTCCCAGTAAAAATGCTCCAAGCAATCCCCCATAGGTATACGATGCAATTCCGAGACCAAGCTCTACAACGGCGGGACGTTCTCCCTCTTGTAGCTGTAGAAAAGCAAAGAAGAACGCAGAGCCTGTTAAAATAACTGCCCATATCACCGTGATGACCCGCGATATTTTCAGATCTTCGGCTTGGGTATTGTCCTTTCCAAAATAAGGCTTATACAGATCCAACGTTGTTGAGGAAGCCAGTGAGTTGAGTGATGAACTGAGACTACTCATTGCTGCTGCAAACAGTGAAGCAATAATTAATCCGGACAACCCAACCGGCAACTGCTCTACAATAAACTTCGCAAATATTTCATCGGTCGTTGCCAACCCTAATTCCTGGGCAGACTGTGCATCATAGAAAGCATACAACAACAGGCCGATGAATAAAAATAATCCGAACTGAAGGGCTACGACAACTCCACTCCAAACTAAGGCACGCTGACTGTTATCTACATTTCTTGTGGTAAGGAGGCGCTGAACAATAAGCTGATCGGTACCGTGAGAGGCTACTGAAAATATCGCACCGCCAATCAATGCTGTAAAAAAGGTATAGGGTTGGGCAATAAAATCAGAGAACGGTTGGCCAAATCCGAAATCGAGAATTTGTAACTTCCCCGCATCTGCAGCAATCGATATCGCACCGCTCAGACCGTTCGGCAAATCAACAACGATAATTCCTATGGCCAGTACTGCACCACCGATATACACGCCCATCTGCATTACATCCATCCAAACAACGGCCTTTATTCCCCCAATAAGCGTATAAATAAGCGTGATAATAGATATTGCAGCAATGGCCAACAGGTACACTTCGAGATCAGTCCATCCGGTAAGCGCACCCCCAAGGCGAAGAATAATCGCAAGAGGAATAGCCGTAGCGAAAAGGCGGACGCCATCAGCCAGCAGACGGGTGATCATAAACGTGGTGCTGGTAGCATTGCGCATTGAGGGCCCGAACCGCTGCTCCAAAAACTGATAAGCCGTAGTTTGTTTTCCCTTAAAATAGGCAGGAAGCAAGAATTTACTGACTAAAATTCGTCCCACTATATAACCCAGCGTTATTTGTAGAAAGGTGAGGTTCCCCCCATAGGCTACCGCGGGAATGCTAATAAAAGTAAGGGTGCTCGTTTCGGTTGCCACCACGGAAAACATAACCGCCCACCACGGCAACCCCTCTCCTCCCATAAAATAATCGGATGTCGAGGACTGACGACCTGCAGCGTAGATTCCCAGCCCGGCTACCCCAACGAGATATACTACAATGACGATATAATCTATTACGGAAAATTCCACCTTAGCGTTCTGTTATTCATGTTTACGCAGATTCTTTTCAAAGTCGACATTATAGTGATTTATTTTTAGGATTACAGAATGTATCAAAACATCACGCAGAATTTTCCTTGCGATTATTTGTATTAAAACTATTCCGTAATTACTGTATTGAACAGATTTTTCATTGCTATCAATATTCAAATACCGTTGATTATAACATCTTCTTGATTTCTCAAATCCAACAACTTTGTTCATGAATCCCACTATAAAAAAGCTTCATAACATTGCACAAAAACCGAGTAGAACCATCATCGGTTTGATGTCGGGGACTTCACTTGACGGACTTGATATTGCTCTGTGTGAAATTTACGGCAGTGGCAAAACAACGAATATTGAGCTAAAGAACTTCAAAACTATTTTCTATGATCCCAACTTGAAAAAACGTCTTAAGGGTATTACTTCTGTCCCACAAGCTTCAATGGAAGAAGTCTGTCTACTGCACAGCCGCCTTGGTAATTTTCACGGAGAGCTAATTCTTGAGATACTTAAAAAGTGGGGAATTGACCAATCACAGATTGACTGTATTGCCAGTCACGGACAAACCATTTATCATGCTCCCAAAAGACAGCATAATCAACCCGATATACCTAACGCCACGCTTCAGATTGGAGATGGGGATCACATTGCTCATAAAACAGGCATTCTTACCGTCAGCGACTTCCGTCAAAAACATACGGCAGCCGGTGGTGAAGGAGCCCCCATGGCTGCTTTTGTTGATCGAATGCTCTTTACGGATAACAGGAAAGAGCGCATTCTTTTAAATATCGGAGGTATTGCCAACTTTACATACCTGCCGCCTCATACATCCGATAAAAAACCGATTACTACGGATACCGGTCCCGGCAATACCCTCATTGATAACGCTGTACAAAAATATTTTGACGATGATTTCGATAAAGACGGTCATATTGCAAAACAGGGCAATGTACATGCAACAGCACTTCAAGCACTAAAATCTGATTCCTATTTCGAGAGCTCCCTCCCTAAAACTACCGGTCCTGAATTTTTTAATATGAATTGGGTTGACAATCGGCTATCTAAAGCGGGAGTCCATAATCTCTCCTCAGAAGATTTAGTTGCTACACTTACCCGACTAACGGCAGAAACTATTGCGGAAACTATAAACAATATTTCGGATGATGATTCGAACACCTCACTTTATGTAAGCGGTGGCGGATTTCACAACCCCGTACTCATGGAATGGCTTCGTGAGTTATTACCTGACTTTGCTATTGGCTCTTTTGCAGAGATCGGCTTTAATCCCGATGCCAAAGAAGCAGTCCTTTTTGCTGTATTAGCTAACGAAATGCTTGCCGGAGAAGGATTTTTGATGGATGCCGATGGCGATAAAAAGATCAATTTCGGTAAAATCTCTTTTCCAGATTAAACTATTTCTGCTTTTTATTTTCAATCCAATCATAAAATTTCTGAATCGCTTTTCCCCGATGACTGATTTTATTTTTTATCGTGGGTTCTAATTCAGCAAAGGTTTCTGTATAAGCTGCGGGTAAAAATACCGGGTCGTATCCAAATCCACCGGAACCACGTTCTTCAGAAATAATCACCCCACGGCAAACACCCTCGAAAGTATAACTGTCGCCATCAGTTACAAAGGCCGCGACCGTTCGAAATTGCGCCCCACGCCGTTCCATCGGTATATCCGCGAGTTCATCCAACAGCTTGTCCACATTATCCTGATAGCTTGCATTTTCTCCGGCGTAGCGCGCCGAGAACACACCCGGACGACCGTTCAAAGCATCCACTTCCAGCCCTGTATCATCAGATAATGCAGGAAGTCCTGTCTGATTGTGCACATATCGGGCCTTTTTCAGAGCATTCCCTTCCAACGTATCGGCGTCTTCCTCTACTTCTTCGAGCTCAGGAAAATCATAGGTTGATTTCAGCTCAATGCCCAGTGGTGCCAATGTAGCTCGAAGCTCCTCAATTTTGTGCTCATTTCGTGAAGCTAAAACAATGCTTTCAATATCCATCTTAATTACTCAGCACCTTTTGCCTCATTCAAAATTTCCTGCATTTGATGCCATTTCAATCGAGGACCAAATTGGGATACTACTTTTGATCCAGCCAGGCTGGCCAGCTTTCCGGCCCCTGCGAATCCCATGCCATTTGTGATACCATACAAAAATGCCCCTGCATACATATCTCCAGCACCATTGGTATCAACTGCTTTTACATCATAGGGTTCGATATCAATGAAGGTGTCACCATCATAGATCATAGCACCATTGGCTCCCTGCGTTATTACAAACCGCTTGGCTTCTTTTTTAAGCTCTTCACGTGCTTCCATCAAATCATCTTTTCCTGTATAAATTTTGGCTTCCTTCTCATTACAGAACAGCAAATCTACTGAGGCGCCGATAATTTCATCAAATCGGCTCTGAAATCCCTCTACAATTGACGGATCAGAAAGTGTAAGAGCCGTTTTTACATCGTTCTGCTGGGCGATTTTCTTTGTTTTCTTCATGGTCTCAAAACCATTCTCCGACGTAACTAAATATCCCTCGATATACACATACTCAGAATCACGAATGGCAAGCTCATCAATTTCTCTAGTTGACAGATTTTGGGTAATTCCCAAATAGGTATTCATCGTTCGCTCGGCATCAGCAGTCACCATTACCAGACATTTACCGGTAATACCGTCTTCTCGGTCTTGACGATCAAAGTTGGTGTCAATCCCCGCCTCTTTCATATCTTCGAGGTATAAATCTCCAAAAGGATCATTGGCTACTTTACACGAATAAAAGGCTTTACCGCCAAGTTGGCTTACTGCAAAAACGGTATTTGCTGCCGATCCTCCAGGTTTCTCAACAGTCTCATCACGATTAATATCACTAATAAGTTGTGACTGCGTTTCTTCGTCTACCAATGTCATCACACCCTTTTCGACATCGTGTTTATCCAGAAAATCATCACCGATTTCAAACTCCATATCCACCAGCGCATTGCCAATACCGTAAACGTTGTACTTCTTTTTCATAGAGGATTCTAATTGTTCAAGCTAAAATTATGTCCTATCAAATAATGTGCGGAAAATACGAACTCTAAAGGGTTCAATAAAGTTCGGATCCATAAATAAAAAAGGCACCTGCCTAATTAAAGACAGATGCCTAAAATGTTAAGCGATTAGCTATCCTTATTGAGACACAATAGGATCAGGATCTCCATCAGGATCGTTTGAAGCAGATCCGTTACTTGTTGGATTACCTCCTGTAACCAATAGTACTCCCGCTGCGTGCGGACTTGCCATTGATGTACCACTGATTGTATTTGTGCCTCCATCATTCCAAGTAGAAAGAATATCTACACCCGGTGCGGCATATTCAACCGGCGGATCGGTTGGTCCAGACCAGTTGGAAAATGAAGCAAATACATCACTTTCATCCGTAGCAGAAATAGTCCAAACGTTGTTATACTCAACACGGGCCGGTGAATAATTGTTGGCATCAGAACCATCATTACCAGCGGCGACAGCAAAATATACGCCCTGATCAGCTGCATTACGTACGGCGTCATCAACAGCATCAGAAGTTCCACCGCCGAGACTCATATTTGCAACATCACCCGCTGATGCATTTTGAGCAACATAATCAATACCTTCAATAACAACAGAGTAAGAACCACTTCCACGGCTATCTAATACTTTCACGCCTACGACTGAAGCACCGGCAGCAACACCTACAACGCCTATATCATTATCCAATGCAGCAATAGTTCCAGCAACATGCGTACCGTGTCCATTACCATCATCGGCACTTTTAGAATCCTTACCGTTGGTAATAAACGTAGTGCTACGAGTTTCATCTACATTCAAGTCGGGATGATCCAAATCAACACCTGAATCAATAACCCATGCTGTTCCGCTGCTAGCTGTGGCACCGCCTACGCGGTCAATACCCCAAGGGGTTACCTGATTACTTCCGCCACCATCACCGCCGTCGTCTTCATCTTTACAACCCGGCCATGGTGAACACGATCCCGGAGGTGCCAAGGTAAACATCTGATCTTTTTCGATATAGTCGATACGGTCATCATTTCTAAGATCAGCTAACTGGCTTTCCGACAATGAAGCTGCAAATCCCTGCAGTGCTACATTATACTTGCTAAGAAGGGACTCTTGCTCAATGTTATTATCCGAAAGAACCTGATTCCGCAGCTTTTTGGTTCTTTCAATATTACCGGCAAGAGCTTTGCCTTGTGTATCTTCATCCTTGAAGACCACAATATATTGACCATCGATAGGTTGTGTGGTTTCAGATTCTAGTTCTTCTTGTTGATCGGCCTGATCGACATTAGTGGTTGGCTGATCACATGCAGTGATCCCAAAAACAACTAATGCTACAACCAAGGTTGCTCTAAATAATGCATTTTGCATAATTTATCCCTGATTTTATTTGAAATTAGATTTGCCACTTTGGCGAATATGAAAGAGCAGGATTAAATGTTTTGATCTATTGCCCTAAAGAAATTAAGTAACCAAAACTTCCCACTATAGTTATCAAAGATTGTAAATCACCCCATTTGTTACGGATAAAATAAATAATGAATGTTAAGATATTTTAATGTGGCCAGAAATGATTGCTGAAGGAATTTTTTAAAGAATCGATCAAGTATTTTTCCCCATAACATCAATCAATGTTGTACCTTATTTTATCTTTATTGCACTTGTTTATTTTGCACCTTTAAGTTTCCTTAACAGAAAGCATTATTTCATGAGGCTGCTATTAATTTTCAACACTTTTGTGCTACAATGCACCAGCTAATTCTCTTTTTAGAAGACCGCTTGTCCAAAGATTTACCCGGCCGAAAAGCCCAGATTAAGATGGCCCCGGAACCGGTTGATGGTGGAAAAATTCGAGAGATGGAGCCTTTGCCAGAGTCTAATAAAAGCAGTGTTTTGATTTTGCTTTTCCCTAACGAGGATGATGAGATGGAACTGGTATTAACGCTGCGAAGCCATGATATTGATCACGGTGGACAAATTAGCTTTCCGGGTGGACGTGCCGAAAAGGGCGAATCTCTGAATCAAACAGCCCTCCGCGAAGCGAAAGAGGAAATCGGGGTGTCACCTGACACAGTAACAGTTATTGGAAAGCTCAGTGAACTATATGTAAGTCACTCTAATAATCTTGTTACACCGGTTCTTGGTTTTACGAATGAAAGGCCCGATTTCAACATAAATCCCGCTGAAGTAGAAGAAGTTTTTGCAATAGAATTGCATTCACTGCTGCATAAGAAAAATATCACTGTTGAAAATTGGGACCTCCAATCGTACACCTACCGGGTTCCTTATTGGGATGTTCACCAGGTGCCTTTATGGGGCGCGACTGCAATGATGCTCAACGAATTCCTCGATCTATACCGAGAATTTATAAATCAAAAAAGGTAATTTCTTTCGCTCGATAATGAAGGTTGAACACTGTACGCTTTGCGAACTCGAAACCCCGGATCCGCCCGTTAAAGATTCTGACGTAGATGGCGTGTTTTGCTGCTCTGGATGCCTGCATGTATATAAACTGCTGCAAAATATGGAGGGTGAACAAGCCGACCAGCTTCGCCGGCAAACCATCCAAAAAAGACGCAATGAGCAGGAGCAAGATTCGCTACCCGAAGATTACGAAGAAGCATTTTATAAAGTAGGTGGCATGCACTGCTCAACCTGCGAATCGTTTGTAGAAACATTGGCAGATCGACAGGATGGTATTTATAAAAGCGAAGCCAGCTATGCTTCTGAAATGATAAAGGTTTACTATGATCCAAAATCAATAAAACCCGAAAGCCTTCCGGAAAAATTGAGCAAGATGGGCTACAAGGTTAAACCTGTAGAATCATCAGAAAGAGAGGAACAGCTCAATGAAGTGGCCCGCATTATTATCGGAGGTTTTTTTGGAATTATTGGACTAATGCTGTATTTGCTATTTCTCTATCCCAGCTATTTGGGTGGCGATGGTCTCGTACCATTGACCGATACCGAAAAACTGTTTTTCGTTTCTAACATTTTTGTGATGACCACCTTTGTTTTGGGATATACCGGCTTCCCCATTTTACGCGGGGCATGGGTTTCTCTCTCTGTGCTTAAACCGAATATGGATTTACTCATTACTATAGCAGCCGTCAGTGCCTATTTGTATAGTGTTGGGGCATTACTTACTGGATCATCAGAAGTCTACTTTGATGTAACCATGGCCATTATTCTGGTCGTATCAATCGGGAATTATTATGAGAAAAAAATCAAGGCAGGAAAGAAAGATCTGCTGGCAAAACTTACTCAAAAACGTATTCATCATGCACGCTTGCTCCAAAATGGTGAGACCAACGAGATAGCTGTTGATAACCTAAAGCCGGGAGATCGCGTTTTGGTTAAAGCCGGTGAACACATCCCCATTGATGGCACTGTTATAGATGGTCAGGGCGTGGTCAATGAGGCCCTGATGACAGGAGAGTCTATACCCGTTTCGAAAGATGTGGGAGATTCTGTACTCAGTGGTACTATTCTTACACAAAACGCCCTCACCATAGAAATAGGTGATACGGTTGAAAGTACCATTGATAACCTAATGCGGATGATGTGGAATATTCAGTCAGCCCGCCCCGGCCAACAACGGCTGGCTGATCGTATTGCCGCCTGGTTTGTTCCTGCTGTTATCCTTCTGGGGATCATCACCTTTGGCTACCACATGATAAGCGGTGCCACCGCTACAGAATCAATGCTTTCATCCCTGGCTGTCCTAATTGTCTCCTGCCCCTGTGCATTAGGACTGGCTACTCCCCTTGCCATTGCTTCGGGCATTCGAAGCGGACTGGAACACGAGATTATTTTTAAAACGGCGGCCGTATTCGAAGAACAAATGGATGCCGCTACTGTTGCATTTGATAAAACCGGTACGTTAACAACGGGCACTATGCAACTTCTTGATGATGGAGATAATCAACAAGCACTACGTTACGCAGCACAGTTAGAACAATATGCGTCCCATCCCATTGCTGACCCTATTGCTGCACATACAACAAACCAAAATGGCGTAGATGATTTTAACTCTTATTCTACGGGAATTTCTGGACAAATAGATGGGAAAGATATTTTTGTTGGCCAGCCAGAATGGATTAGCAACCAACTACAAATTACTAAAACCCAGTGGGCTAAAATTAACTCTAGTAGAAATGAGGGAAATATCCCCGTTGCAGTGGGATGGAGTGGACAGGTAGAAAGTATACTCGTTGTAGGTGATCAGATACGGGATGAAGCTCCGAAAATTGTAACTGACCTACAATCAGAAGGAAAAAAAGTGGCTATCATCACTGGTGATAGCAAGCAGGCAGGCGATGCCATACAGAAAAAGCTCAATCCTGATTTCCTTTTTACTGAAGCGCGTCCTAACTCAAAATCCAATATCATTGAAGAGCTAAGAAAATTCGGGCGTATTGCAATGATCGGGGATGGAAGTAATGACGCCCCGGCTCTTGCTCAAGCCGATCTTGGCATTGCTTTTGGAAACTTAACGGCCATAGCCGCTGATTCTGCTCATATCGTTATTCCGCGAGAACAATTGGCTCTGATTCCTGCTGCCTTTAAGGCCATAAAACAAACCAAGAATCGAATCCGTCAGAATTTAGGATGGGCGTTTTTATATAATATCATTACCATCCCTTTGGCTATTGCAGGAACAATCAACCCCCTATTTGCCGCCGTAGCCATGGCTACAAGCAGCCTCTTGGTGGTAGGTAACTCATCTCGAGATATGAAGCTTATGAGTGAAAAGTTTTATTCTTGATTGTACCGAACCGGTATCTTTTCCAAAGGTACTTCTTGGCTTATCTGATATGTAGAATCTGCTGCTGCTCCTTGATACATGCTTATAAACAGCTTCGTGGGAATATCGCCATTGGGCAAAATCCATTCGCCATATGCTTGAGCCGGTACCAACTGCTGAAATTTCCAAATATTGCTGTCATTACTCATTAAAACCTTATCACTCTGCAATATCAGGCTGTCAACTTGGATTTGCAGCTTATCCTGACTTATGCTGTCTACTGATGTCAAACCCAATACAAACCGCCACTCCTGTGTACTCACCTTCACACGAAGCTGATCAATAAGAACCGCTGTCTCCTGATCAGCAAAAAGAGTGTCTCCCTCACCAAATCCCCGCACATCTGCCACATTGGAATCCTGACCATTTACATCCTCCTCATCTTCAAAAATCTGAACATTAATCAAGTTGAAAAGGGTCATCAACTCCACCAATACAGGAATGCCAATTCCCACAATTACTAAAATTTTTACCAACCGTTTTGTGGAACTATTCGATTGTTCTTCATTCATTACTTTCTGTTAAACCATTTAATCATTAATGACACTTCGTTAAAAACAAAAAGCCCTTGTCCGTTTAAAACAGTAACAGACAAGGACTCTCTTTCATCTAACAAATTTCAGGTTATCAAGAGGGTCTTGGTAGTGCTCCGGGTGAGAAGATACCGTCGGCCACCATTTCCCAAAGTGGGAACGCATAAGCCAGAACTACAAGTACAAGTGCCAGCGTAAACCAGAGCTTCATGTTATCCAGTATAGCCGGTGTATGTTCAACACCTGACAATGGTTCGGGAATATGATCATCAACAGGTTTGTCGGATTTTTCCCCGGCAAGCCACGAGGCTACCACGACCCAAAGAAAGAGTATCAGTGAAATAGTAAGTATGGTTCCACCAATAGCAATCTGCCATTTCATTTCGGCCATCGTTCCAAAAATAGGTTCAAAATCAAAACCCATGTATTCGGGTTCTGCCGTACGACGGGGTACGCCGGCAAGTCCAGCCCGGTGCATCGCGTTCGACATCAATGTCATCCCCAAGAACCATGCATATGGCTGTATCAAGGCAAGCGTTTTATGCTTGAGTTTTCTACCGGTAAGCTGTGGTAGCAGCCAGTATGTTATAGCCATAAAAGTTAAAGCTACCGCTGTTCCCACAGTCAGGTGAAAGTGCCCAGGCACCCATATCGTATTGTGAATTAACAAATTAATATTCATCGACGCGTTAATCATCCCGCTAAAACCACCGGCGGCAAACATTATTCCTGCAAAAGCACAACCTACAAAAGCGGGGCTGTCCCATGGTAACTTTCCAATCCATTTTAGATACCCTTTCCCTCCACGCTGGCGTGCTCCATGTTCCATACTTGCCACAACCGTAAATAGCGTGATCAAACTAGGGAGCAATAGCAGCAGCGTTGTTGCCATAGCGTAGAATTTAAACCCAACGGAAATGCCTGCATCCGCATATTGGTGGTGGTATCCTACCGGAGTCGAAAGCAGTAAGAAGATGACAAAGACAATTCGGGTCATTGAATCACTGAACAAGCGTCCGCCAGAAAGCTTCGGCAAAATAGCATACCATACGTAGTAAGCTGGCAACAACCAAAAATACACAACAGCATGACCAAAGAACCAAAATAGTGTTCTCGGCAATAGGGGTTCAATTTCCGTAACCCACCCAAGCGACCAGGGAATTAACAGCCCCACAACCTCGAGCGCCAAGCCGATGGTACATACGTACCACATCAGCATGGTAAACAGAGTCATAAAAGTGAGGATAGGAATCCGTTCATTGGGATTATCTGCGCGCCATTTTCGGTACGACCAGAACCAGTCTGCACCAGCCATCCATGAGCCTATCAATACAAGTGCCAAGCCAATATAAAACATGGGATGAGCCTGTAAAGGCGGATAAAAAGTATAGAGCACAGCAGCTCGGATCGAACTATCCGGAACGAGCCCTCCCAGAATGGCCACGGTTGCCATTACCAATCCAATAGTCATCAGCCAAAACCATGACCAGGTAAACGTCAAATTTTCGGGTTCACGATCGAGGCTTCTCGTTACGCCCCAAACAAATAGGCCGGCAATAAAAAAGGTCGTAAATATTAATGCCAGCAGTACGCCATGTCCTGTTAATAGCGTATAATATTCCCCGGAGTTAATAAATCCGCGAAATACATTGGTGCGATGGAGGGCTTGAACGAATCCAAACAGCCCCCCGATAGCGAGCGCTATAAAAGCAACAATGAAATTAGCCTTGGCAACTTTTGCAGCTTTCGGATACTTGTGTAAGAATGTCATTCTACCAGATTACTTATATCAAACTCAGATTTAGGTACTACTTTAATTTTACCCTCCATCACATGGTGGGCCGGTCCGCAATATTCATTACAGACAATACCATACTCTCGTACTTCAGGAAAGATAGTCGTAAACTTTGCTACCTGTCCCGGAATAGCCATGGTATTTAAATTGGTCCCCGCTACATCAAAACCGTGCAATACATCAGGACTTGTTACATAAAACGTAACCCTGGTATCTACCGGTACTTCTATAGGTTGTGCAGTACCCGGATTAAAAGCAAACTGAATGGTCTGCACGTAAACTTCGTATTCAGTCTGCCCGTTTCGAGTAACTTCCCGAACCCCAGGATTACCAAAAGGCGTATCTTCCAGGTTTTGGGGGTCAATGGTTGCATGATCTCCAATTACCTTTAAATCCATCGCTACAAAACCATACACTACGGTAGCGATAAAGAAGGCAATCAGTACAAAGGATAACTTTATCCAGAACTGTTCGAACTTATGTATATGCATATTGTTGGTTTGTTAACTAATCTATGATGGAAGGAGCATTTCCGGCAAATTCCACGAAATACATGAAAACCCACATCAAAGCTACAATAGCAAAGTAGATTAACGTAAGGGTTAATGTACCATAAGGTTGGAATTCATCGATTGTTATTTCGCGCTCAATATCCGGATCCCGCTCTTCCCAATTCTTTGCAGAATCAGCGTTATCGTTTGATTGGTTTAAATCTTCGGTCATAACAGTAGGCTTTATTATGAGTTTAACATGCCTCAATGTTTTGAGACAATTAAGTACTAAATAGCCATAAGATCAACCTCTTTTATTATTTAGATTGATTTCATTCCTGAGTTATCATCTCCGATGCCCCGCGTCCAACTTCCATCCCAATAGCAATACCCATACCGCTAAGACCTGCGGCGACAAATCGACTCTGATCAAGCTGTTTTACAATAGGTGTTTTCGTTGATGAGAACCCCATAATCCCCGACCACTCGTAGTCGACCTTCCAATGGTTCCCAAGCTTTAGTATTTGTGAGACAAATTTTTTGAGATGATTTTTAATCATTTCATTGGTTCCAAATTGATCGGTCTGCTCCCCATCTTTATCTAAATTCCGAGCACCGCCAATTAGCAAGCAATTACCCACATTTCGGAAATATATATAACCTCTATCGTGATGGAATATGCCCTTCCACGGCAAATTCTCCTGTTCATCTGTTACCATCACAAATCCGCGCGCCGGATTGATCTCAATATCAGGGAGCAACCTTCGAACAAATCCATTAGCGGCAAACAATATATTATCAGATTGGACTTCCGGTCCATTTGTGATTCGAACAATCCCACCCTTAGTCACATCCTCCACCTTGCTATTCCACTTGATATCCACCCCTACAGAACTCACCTTCTTTGCCAGCGTTTCCATCATTTTACCCGGATGCAATGCTCCTTCCAACCTATTTCGAATTACCGGATATCCTTCCAGTTCCTCGATAGAATATACTTCTTTCTCATCGACCAGCTCTTTCATCCAACCATTAAACCGATGAATTTCGGAAACTACTTCTTCGAACTCCTCCTGCGATCTAAAAAACTCAAACCCACCACAATGATCATAGCCAATTGCTTCTTCACCCAGCGTTTCTTTCAACAGCTTAAGTCCTTCATAACGTCGTTTAATACGCCTTTTGATATTGTTCTCAGATTCCTTTTCCATATCTGCCAGATGTTCGCCAATCGACCCAATACAAGCAAAACCGGCATTGCGCGTACTGGCCCCCTGTGGCAAAAACCCCCGTTCAAGTACCGCTACTCTGGCTGATGGATTTTCCTGCTTATAAAACAGGGCTGAAGATAATCCTACTATACCGGCACCAACAACGACAAGATCATAAGCCTTTAAAAATGAATCTTTTTCCCAGAACGATGATGAATAACTCATACTTAAAAAATATTTATTTAAATGCAGGTCATTAGCTTTTTGGAATCGGCTCAAAAACTACCGACGCCATCAAAGCGGCCCCCGTTAAAAAACAATCTTCATCAATATTATATTTGGGATGATGCCAGCTGTAAGTTGAATCTGTCTTTTTACCTCCACTTCCCAAAAAGAAAAAAGCGCCAGGAAACTCTTGCTGATAAAAGGCAAAATCTTCACCGGCCATAATAGGATCATCCAATAGATGTACTTGTTCTTCCCCTAAGATATTTTGGGCTACATGAACCAAGTTATCTGTCGCCCAATCAGTATTCGTAACTGCAGGATATCCGTAATCAAAGTCAAAAGTGTACTTCCCGCCGGACGCTTCCGTCACACCTTTGACAATAGCCTCAATACGATTCTTAATCATGTCGGCCGTTTCCTGGGCAAAGGTTCTCACCGTGCCGAGTAATTCAACTTTTTCAGGAATAATATTATGAGCTGATCCTCCCCGAATCTTCCCCACGGTCACGACTGCTGGTTCGGTGGGATTCACGTTTCGGCTAACAATCGTTTGCAGCTGATTTACAATCTGTGAAGCCATCACAATGGGATCTACCGCCTGATGTGGAGAAGCTGCATGACCGCCCTTGCCAATAACTTCAATCTTGAACTCATCGGGACGTGCCATCAACGGCCCCTCTCTTACGGCAATTTGCCCGGGTTCCAACTCAGGATAGGAATGCAATCCGTAAATGACATCTACGCCCTTCTCCTGCAGGTATCCCGTTTCACAGAGAAGCCGTCCCCCGCCCGGCAACTTTTCTTCACCCGGTTGAAATACAAGCAATACCGTGCCCTCTATTTCATCCCTCAAATCCGCAAGAATATGGGCTGCGCCCAGTAAATTCGCGGTGTGAGCATCATGTCCACAACAGTGCGCAACACCTTCATTTTCTGATAAAAACTCTTCTTTATGATCTCCCTCCTCGGCAATGGGTAACGCATCAATATCAGCACGCAGAGCCACAACTCTTGAGGATGGCTTTCCTCCTTCAATAATCCCTATACAACCTGTTTCAAGCGGGCGATCTACCGGAATATTCAGCTTATCAAGCTGATTGATAATAAATTTAGTCGTTTCATGCTCTTGATAACTCAGCTCCGGGTGGCGATGCAGGTGGCGACGAATATCCACCATTTTGCTATGATATACTTTTGCCTTCTCTTTAAATTTAGTTACTTCCATACGTCCTTTTTTAATTGGAATGGATTGTTTCTGAAAATAGAAATTTTATTGAAGTCTTGAGGATATTTCTGCAACAATATCAACGTAGTATTCGTAAGCTTTTTAAGTTAAACAATGCATCATCCAATTACTTAACCAGAAAACCATGATTAAGCGTAATATTTCCTGGGAAATTGTATTAGCCGGTGTCACCTTTATCGGCATTGCTATTTATCTACTTTCTAACATTTCTTCTCCTGATGCTTCTTCAAAAACTTCCGTTTCGCAATCGGAAAGAAATATTCGGTCGGCTCCAACATCCCCTTCGATGCCGAGCTCTATTGTAATCGATCTTCAAAACTTGGAATCGCTTAAAAACCTTGAGGAGCTTCGCAACATCGACAATCTGGAAAACCTCAAACAACTTGAATTCGAAATCAAGAATCTCGACAAATTTATACAGCAGCATGCGCAAAAAGATTTCCATAAGGAAAGCTTAGAAGTTGAACTGCAACAACTCGAGCAGGAGCTTCAAAAGATTAACCAAAATGATTTCAACGTCAAGCTTCAAGACCAAAAGTTATATATTAACCGAAAATACGATGTAGAGGAATCGCAATGGACAGAAGTGAGCTCTGGCGTTTTTGTCTATCAATACTCGTTTACTGTCGACGATTTAGAATCAATGGATTTCTCAGTCGATTTTGGCAATCTCAACGTCATCGGCAATGGTTCATCAAGCAGTAAAATAACGCTTCGCGCAACCGGTGATATTGATGATCCTGCGGTCATCGCTCAAGGATTAAATATCCAAAAAAACATCAACACTACTAACGCCAAATTTGAGGTAAACTCTGCCAACGGAAATTCTATTTCCGAAAAAATAAATCTGGAAGCGACGTTGTCAGTCCCCAAAAATATTGCCCTCCTGGCTAAAACAGCTGGAGGACATGTTACCGCAAGTCAATTAAAAAATTCCCAACAACTAAGTACTTCGGGAGGCCACATTACCCTCTCAGATATTGAAGGAACCACCAATGCTAAAACAGGCGGAGGACATATTACAGCCAATCGAGTTTTTGGTGATATAAAGATGAGCACAGGCGGTGGGCATATCAAAATGCAAGACACCGGTGGTAATCTGGAGGTCAAAACCGGAGGCGGACATATTAATATACAGAATGGAGAAGGCAGTATTTCTGCCAAAACTTCCGGTGGCAATATATCTTCTACTATTACATCAGCTCAAGATCAGTTACGCTTCTCTACTTCTGCCGGCAATGTTTCGCTTTCGTTGCCAATGGATATTGCTGCTGACCTCGATATATCCGGTACGTCGGCAAGTTTAGATGATGGATTCAATTTTAATGGCACAAAAAATCAAGGAAGTATCACCGGAACACTAAATGGTGGAGGACTGCCAATCGTTATAAATTGCGGATATGGAAATGTTAATATCAGTACTAATGATTGATGACTGACCCACAGGAACAGCAATCAAAAGTTGTAGCCACCGGCGACGGCTCTCATACGATTTATTCTTCTCAATTTGATCAACATTATCATAATCCCAACGGAGCTGTAGCAGAAAGCAAGCACGTTTTTTTTGAGCAGTCTCGATTGTTGGATGATATTAGAAATTCCAATCCCATCACCATTTTGGAGGTTGGTTTTGGTACCGGGCTCAACCTTCTTCTACTGATGGATTACGTGTTGGATATGGACTCAAATTCCACTATCAATTTTTATTCTATCGAAGGATTCCCAATCAGTAGCCAAACTTCAGAAAACTTAAATTACTTTCAACATCTTAGTCACTCAAATCTGGCTAATCACCTCCCCGCTATTTTTGATAACTTATCTGACGGGATGAATAAGTTTCAGCTCAACTCCCAAGTTACCCTTCATTTATTCAATGGAATGTTCGAGAGTTTTAATCCGGACGACTTACGAGCTGATTACATTTTCCACGATGCTTTTTCGCCGGATGTCAACCCCGAACTGTGGACCGCAGATACGTTTAAAAAATTAGCTGATTTTAGTACCAAGGATGCACTACTGACGACGTACTGCGCGGCCTCAAAAGCCCAGGGAGCAATGGCGTGGGCCGGATGGAAGGTCGCTAAAACTCAAGGGGCTCTGGGCAAACGAGAGATGATTATAGCTTCTCTAAGTGAGGAACCGCTGGCAGACTTCAACCGTATCAACGAAGAACACTACGCCCACCGCTATGAAGAAAGAGACTTTGATTAACGTCATCTAAAAATTGAAAGGCAACTGTTGTTACTCCAACATTCGAGCAAAAACTACTGGCCTTTTTCTTGGTTCTGAAAGCGCCGGAGTAGTCGACCCAAAAATTTATCAGCATAAACCTTGTTAATATGATCCATATCAGCAAGCAGCACCAGTCGCTCTTTGCTTCGAGAAAAAGCCACATTCAATAACCGTGGCACTGCCAATCCATTTTTATCTTCATCAAACGGACGTACAGAATAATGCCGGCGACGTCCATACTGCTGTTCTCCACTCATCACCGTATCAAAAATGATCACATCCTTTTCTCGTCCCTGGAAAGTGTGTATAGTCCCCACTTCAATCATCCCAAAATCATTGTCATACAGCTCATTTCGAATATCATACACCGTACTTCGAAACGGCACAATAATACCAATCTCATCCACCGGTACCTGATTTTTAAGCACCAACCGTTTTACCATTTTAATTAAAATATGGCAGTGCACTTCATTAACCGGACTGAACCCACGGCCTTCGTCCTTTTGGGTAAGCACCGGCCCATATTTTTGACTGTCAATCACGTTAACTGTGGGCGCACTACTCTCCTGCGGCGTAATGGCCAGATCTAAATTCTCATCTGCTTCTGCTGTTTTCAAACGCCCCTCATAAAAAACTGTACTCAGCACCTCCGCGAGGTCTTCATTCAATCGATACTGCGAATCATAAAATGTTGTAAGCGGGCGATTTTTATCATGCCATTCAAATAGATCTTCAGTAGTATCTGCTCCCGACACAAATGTAAAAATATCTTCTTCCAAGAATTTACGGGCATGGGTATCATCTGTCAACGCAATAGGAGGCAACTGCATGGGATCACCCACTACTACAATATGCGACTTCGCCTTGGCAGCAAGCACCATTAAATAGGGCAAATTAGCCATCGAAGCCTCATCAATAACCACCGCATCAAACGTTTGTCCGTCGAAAAGATCTGACGTACAGACCTTTGCCAACGTTGTGGACACCAGCTGTTTTTTTTCTAACTCAACCCGCTCATTAACGGTTACCAAACGATCAATTTTTTCTTCCAAGGCAGCTTCACCACCATGTTCATCCACCCGTTCCCCCAACATGTTAATACGTTCATCCAACTCTTGGGGCACATTTTCACCGTGCTCCATTAAGTTATCAATCTCTTTTTGCAGCTTCTGATATTCGCCCAGCAAATTATCCAAATTTCCGGCTTTTTCTTTGCCCTCCTGCTTTTTTTGCTCTACATGTTGATCAAAAAGCACATTGGCAAGGCGATCACTGTCCAAAGCCATCTCTCCAAATCGCGTAACCTTTTCTTCAAGGTGTTCCTTTTCTACTGAAGTTAAAGCCTGCAATGCACTTAGCAGTCCCACATCCACTGCCCGATTGGTATTGGCTGCAAATAGCACGCGCTTCTCCTTAATCAGATAGTTGGCAATCATAAATCCAAGCGTAGAAGTCTTGCCCGTACCCGGCGGACCCCACACGTAAAGCACCTTATTTTGAAGCGATTTTATAAGTGATTCATGCTGTGATGCGTTTCTCCGACTGTCGTCCAGTACCCGTGTATTTTCATCATCACTATGATGTTTCTTGAGATCGGGATAAAACAGTCGCCCCATTCGTTTCCGAGCTTGTTTACTATTTGAATCGAGCAGCTTTTCCAATTCCATCCGCAGCCGACGCAATACAAAATCGTTTTCCCATTCCAACTCCACTTTGGACAAGGTAGATCCAAAATTATGCGGAAAGTGCAACACTACCTTTTCATCCTCTACCGTTACCGGATACAGCTCCAGCTCATCCTCGTGATCCTCCATTTCACCCTTTATAACCTCCGCAAAACGAATGGATGTATTGCGCGAATCAAACTCGTAGTAAAAGGTATTGGGCGGATGATCTTCGCGCCGCTTGCCATCAAACAGTACATCCCGAGCCGGTTTTTCGCGTACGGTATCAATTTCTGAGGACACGGCCTCAATCGCACGATTTAATAGCTTTTTTATATTCTTGTCAGACAATTGGTTACTCTAATTACTTTAAATTGATGATAGGGTAAAAAATTTCAAACGCTTCTAAAATTCCTACTTTTTAATTTATAATTCTCAATTCACTATTGATCCCAAAGCTCAGCCCGGATGGTATCGGCACTTTGCTCCGAAATACTATATCGCAACATAATACGGCGGCGCTCCGGAATCTTTTTTTCTACCAATTTGGCACTTTCGGAAGTGTATAAGATCAAATCGGTTTCGCGGACAAAAAGGGGTAATGATTCTCCGTAAGTAGCTCCTGCCACAAAAGATCCTCCAAAATTAATACTCACTTTCAGTTCATCAATAATTTTGGGAATCGACTGGTCATCAGCCGTCACTAAACCAATGGTGTCAATGGCCGCCCGATCAACAATAGATAACAGTGTATCGGGATTGATGCTGTACACAATGGGCAGCAGACGACCCTGTTCGGCAAATTCACGGAACTTATTCACCAGTTGAACCGGAACAAAAAGGGCATCAAATTTAACCGTTTCGTTATACTGATTAACATTTAAAATTTGACTGCGGACGCCCACCTCTTTTTTAATCGCATCGGCCAGCATGCGTCCCAACTCGTTTGTTTCGCCGATGCTGGCACAGGTTTCAATGCGATCGGGCCAATCCATAAAGCTAAGCTGCTCCTGAAACAGCTCATCAATTTCTGATTCGTCCAGTCCATAGCCAATTAACTCTTCCAATAGCTTGCGCATCTTATCGGCGCCAATTTCCAGACGGTCTGCTTTGTCGAGATTTGTATTCTGCCGCTCTACAATAAATCCCTTGCCACGCTCACCGCGGATAAGCCCTTCATCCGCTAAAATATGATACGCCTTACGTACCGTGTGGAAACTGGATTCAAGCTGCTGTCCCAGTTCACGGGTAGACGGCAGTGTTTCTCCCACCTGAAACTGCTTGGTGGCAATCATCAACCTAATACGGTCAGCTATATATTTTGCAGAGGTTTTCAATGGATGCGAATAGTGTTAACAATTAACGCACAAAAGATAGTTGTTTCACTGCTCTTTCTCATAGATGAATTCAAAATAAAAAAGCCCACTCCGTTTACCGGAGCGGGCTTTTCATCAAGACTAAAGAAGCTACTATAAACGCAGCCCCTCAAAGTTATACTTAAGTGATACCCAAACTGTACGTCCCATGGGTGGGGTTCCCAACTGGTCTACCTTTTCGGTGTCGAACACATTATTCACGCTAGCCTGTAATGCGAGACCCGTATCCATGATATCAAAACCGAGTGAAAGGTCGAGTTCAAATTTGGAAGGCAACTCTTCCTTATCGCTTATATCTCCGTTATCATCGAGCAACACATTCGTATTCCAATATCCTGACAAGAATTGGTAACTGTCTTGCCAGCGACCATTGATCTTAACAAATGGATTTCGAATAGCGTCATTATCAAAGAGCTGCTTGGCTGTAAATCCACCCTTAATCTTCAACGGCGGCGTATTCAACGGCAACTGTGCATCGGTGGTTTCATTGGTAAAATCAACCAACTTAATGGTTGACAGATTAGCATTCATGCTGTATCGATCGTTGAAATAATAGTTTAATCCAAGATCAAAACCCTGCACTTCTGCTTCACCAAAGTTGATATAGGTTTGCAAGGCCGTTAAAGCACTTCCTTCAACCTGTACCTGTTGACCATTACGATATGCGATGGTATTAACTCCATCAGCAACAACATCTGTGCCGATGAAATTCTGATACCAAGAATAATATCCTACTACATCCACAAAAAGTTTCTCTCCAAAAGCTCCTTTATAGCCTAATTCCATGGAGTTTACTTCTTCCGGTGAAGTAGGATCAATGGTATTTACGACATTGCCTGAAGGATCTTCAATCGTATATCCTTCGGTATTACCACCAATTAAAAACGAATATCCCGGTGCAAAAAGATCAGGAACCGGAATATAGGCATGACTTTGCAGGATAGTAGGCGTCGTAAATGCTCTGTTATACGTCGCACGGATGTTGTGTCCCGGCACGGCCGTATAAACAACCGATCCCTTTGGACTAAACTGCGTATCATAATCAGTATTGGCATCCACCCGTGCCGCTGCTACCAACTGCAATTTATCAGGCACGACATCGTAATCAAGCTGGGCATATCCGCCAAAAAGCTCCCGGCTGATATCCTGCCCTTGCCCGTCTTCAAGATAGGTTCCCTGAGACTCCGGTAAGTAGTTACGGTAGTTTACTCCGGCTACTAAATTCAAATCACCGAATTGGTCGTTATACTGTAATTCAGAGTCATAAATTTCTGTATCATCGATAAAGGCAACACTTTCACGGATACTTTCAATATCAATCTGATCCAGCGACATACCGGAATTTACCATCGCTTGCACGGCAGGTACTACCTGGTTTAATTGATAGCTACCTGCTTTATTACCGGTACGTGTAACTTGTGCAAACCAATTGGCATGACTTACTTGGAATGTCTGATAATCGACCTGCCAATCCTCAATGCGATTACGTCCGTTTCCGGTTAGTGAAAATTGGTCGGTAGAAGACCATCCATAAGTACCACTTACTTTCCAATCACCTAATTTGTAGTAAAGTGATCCGTTAATCTTGGTCGCCCCTACATCATAATCCTCAACCACATCGGTTTCAAACACCGTATTTGCAGCAGTCGGCTTTGTTCCAGCCGCCTGATAAAAATGCAGGCTATCTTCGCGCTGAGGTTTAAAGTCTACGGCTTTCATATACTGTCCGGTAACTTTATAACCAAAATTCTCATTTACTGTCCCCGCTATACGATAGTTAATATCACGAAGCGACTGATTACCCGCTCGCGCCTCCACTGTTACGCCAGACTGATCCCAAGGATCTTTGGTCGTAACATTGACTACACCTGAACCTGAGTTGGGTCCATACAGCGCAGCGGCAGGTCCTAACACTACCTCTATACTTTTCAAATCAATCTTGCTTGACGGCAAAAAGTTACCTTGCGGCAATCCTGTACCACCGAGTGTTGCTAACCGACCATCAATTAAAAACAGCATGCGTGTATTAAAGCTGCTGTTAAATCCACGGGCCGAAATTAGCTGCGTATTCATACCGGCATTGGTATAATTAACACCTTTCAAGTTCGAAAGCGTAGACATAAACGTCGATCCGCCCGAAGTTTCTATATCCTCCAGCGAAACCCGCTCAATCGTTGTTGGTGATTCAAGCAGTTTCTCCGGTCTACGTGATCCGGAAACTACCACCTCGTTGCCACGCCAAACCGTTTGCTCCAAACCGATATCCAGCGTTAAAGTTTCTCCGGCCTCGACCGTCAGCTGATCGCTCTCGAATGTGGCATAACCTAAGTAGGTTGCTTTTACTGTATATGTACCCGGCTCAATCTCCGTTATTTCATAGACACCAGCCTCATTCGTGGCTGCTCCTTTTGTTGTACCCATCAGAGCAACATTTACACCCGGCATTACCTCACCAGATTCCTGGTCTGTTACCGTACCCTCTATAGTCCCTGTATTTTGCGCCGTCGCTCCCATCGCCGAGAACAACAGAAAGCAAAACACTGCTATTGTTGATTGTATTTTCATATGTATTCCCCTTTTTGTTGGGATTTATTATTAAGTATTAAGATTGAACATCCGTCTACTTTGGTTTTATGGTTATCAAAGTTTTTAAAATTTTCAAATACTATTGACAAAAATTATTGCTTTACGGTTTTTTGAACATGATCCGATAGTGCCTTTTTGGTTATCTCTGGCTTTTCAATAAAAGGAGTGTGACCGCAATCACTTATTTTCTCACGATAAACTTTACCTCCCCTCAACTGATATTCAGCGAGGCTGTATTTAATTTGTGACTCCATCGGCTGTGGAGGATATTTTTCTTCACCCGGCCAGCCTTTACGCAAATTCATTTTACCTTGGTATCCGGGATCCGAAAAAGATTTATCCGAAATAATATTATCATCCTTACCATGTATCCATAACAGTGGTGGCTTCGGTTCTGCATTTAAAAAATCATGCAACAATGATTGATTGTACATCGGTGAAAGAGCATTAACCGGACCATACTTGCCCGGAGCAACGCCCGGCCAATATTTCGATTTCTCGTAATCACCGGGATAATGCTTATCTCCTGTATGAATTTGAAGCATCGCCGTGAGAATATCCTCTTCACGATCTGCTTTAAATCCTTCTTTCCAAAAAAGTCGATTCATCATATTTCTGGGCGAATACAGCGGATGATCCTTTGAACGATCTTCTGCAATTAAACGGTCAGAAAATGCCGTGACAACAATACCTCCTCCCGATCCCGAATAATCAGGATTATTGGCTTTGCCCTGCTCACCGTGAATGCCACCAAATCCCATCGGTGGACCGGGAGAAATAAGTGTCACCGTTAGAATATCTGCTGCATGGCGTGCAATGAGTCCCCAGCAAACAAATCCGCCCAACGAATGACCTACAAGATGAAACGGGGGTAGATCTAACGTTTTTATTAGTGCAGTTATATCATCCAACCAATCTTTGATACCTCGGGTTGCACCAATAACTTTTTTTTCGGTGTCGCCAAATCCACGCATATCAGGTGCGAGACAATAAAAATCGTCTGTGAATTGTAGCATAAACTCCTCCCATATCGTGGAAGTACATGTATTACCATGCAAAAATAACATCGGTGTATTCTGCTTACTACCTGCCGCAAGCAAATGCATACGCAAACGGTCGGTCTCCACAAACTGCGACGATATTCCGGGAAGATGATTAATATTATTCATGCGACAGCTCCTTAAATTCTTCTTCGAGATCACGCTTCTGGATTTTATTTGAATCTCCAATCGGCAGCGAATCCCTGAAAAATATATGTTTCGGTGTCTGATATCCCGCCAAGTACTCCCGGCAATAGGTTTGCAACTCATCCTTGGTTAAAGATGCATTATCCTTGAGGACCACAAATGCGCATCCTGTTTCCCCCCACTGCTCATCAGGGACACCAATAACGGCCACTTGCTCAACGGCGTCATGCTCGTAAATAACTTTTTCGACCTGTACCGGATATACATTTTCACCCCCACTGATGTACATCTCTTTCTTGCGGCCTACCATATAATAGTAGCCGTCATCATCACACCGAAAAAGGTCGCCCGTATGCACCCAGCCGTCATCAATAGCTTCATCGGTGGCTTCCGGATTTTTCCAGTAACCGGCAAAAACATGTGGACCTTTCATCAGCAGTTCGCCCACTTCTCCCTGTGGGACTTCCTCGTTATTATCATCCACAATTTTAACGCCAATATGAAAGTTCGGAAACCCTACCGACCCTTTTTTTCGAATGGCATCTTCGGCGGGCAGTGAATAACAATTGGGCCCCGCCTCTGTCAATCCATATCCCTGTCGAATAGGAATACCTTTTTCTTTGTAGCGGTTGATAATTGGGATGGGACACGATTCGCCCCCACATATCGCAAACCGAACACTACTCACATCCACCTTATCAAAATTAGATTCCTCCATCATCATACGAAGCATCGTTGGAATCCCGAAAAGAATCGTAATCCCCTCCTTTTCAATAAGCTCATTACATTCGGCGGCATCAAACTCAGGCTGTAGCACCAGCTTTCCGCCATGATGAATAAGCGGCATCAACAGTACATGCCAGCCGCCAGTGTGATAAAAAGGCGTATTCACAAAAGCACAATCCTGTCCGGTAAGCTCAAGGCTAATCTCGGTATTAATGGAATTCCAGTGAATCTGCCGCCATGAGATCATCGCTCCTTTTGATTTGCCCGTAGTACCAGAGGTATAGAGAATCATGGCAATGTCTTTGGCATCAGCCTCATATAGTTCAGGATCAGGTTGGGAACGATCCAAAACCTGTGTAATCAAATCAAACGAAATAGCTTCGACAGCATCCCCTTGCACAAAAGAAAACTCATCAGAATAAACAACCAGATGAGGATCTGCATCCTCCAAAAGTTCAGTCAGCCCGCCTTTTGGCAATCGATAATTCAATGGCACCATTATGATTCCAACCTTGGCACAGGCAAAAAACAAAATTACATATTCGACATTATTTTTTGACACAACCGCCAGCCGGTCTCCAGCTTTCAACCCGCACTCCTGCTGCAGGTAACCCGCCAGGCGATCCGCTTTCTGATTTAGCTCCTGATACGTATAGCGATCTCCTGTTTTCGTATCAATCACCGCTTCTTTCTGCGGCGCATATCGTTCTCGTTTTTTAAGCCAGTTATTATAATTCATAATCTACACCGAAGCTGTTGCTTTCTCTTTATCACTTCGAAGTTTGATGCCCTTATTTTTTATCGCATAAATGGCAAATCCAACCATTACGGCACTTGTAATAGCCAAGGCCGCTGCCACAGCCGGATTTTCCCCATCGGCCTCAGAAAATGGTACGCGAATCTGTCCGTAGTACACCGTAAAATGAACGGCAACAGCTACAAGAGAAGCCCAAATAGGCGCTGCTTTGGGAACGTTCTTAAAAAACATCCCCATCAAAATAGGGACAAATGCTGCTGAGAAGTAAGCATAAACTCCGTTTTGGGCAAAAATACCCACGCTTAATTTGGGATTTACCAGCTGCTGCCATGATAATATCACCGTAACAATCCCCATCGCCACGATTACAAAACGATTGTACACCAGCTTGGCGGGTAGACCAAAAATATCATTTTTAAAAATACCTTTTCCGGCCAGAGGCTCGATAATATCATTGGTAATGGAGGTGGAAAGTGACTGAATAAGACTTTCGAGCGTGGAGACACCGGCTGAAATCAATCCCAACACAATAATAAGAGCAATAGCTACCGTAAACTCTTTAACTACGTAAGCTGATACAATACCATCCATGGCAAGGGCTTCGCCATCTATCGTTAAATCAGGAAAACTAATACGGGCATACAAACCCGCAATCACCACAAGGAAAAACAAAAACTGAGTAACAATACCCACTACCAAATAGCGATTCACATCCTCTTCCCGATCCAGGAGTAGCGATTTTGTCAAAATATGTGGCTGACAAACGATGGCAATTCCCACAATAAATGGCGCTATAAAAATCTCGAAATAATCCCGAAACAGAAAGCTACTGTCGTTGGTCAGCTGGGTGAGCTTGGGATCAATCGCATTTAGCTTATCGATGAAACCGGTTACACCATTACTAAAATGATCATACCCTGACCCGAGCAACATAATAGCCACAATGACCATAAGTATGGCCTGAATGGTATTGGTATAGACCATGGAGTTTGCCCCCCCGTACATCATGTATCCAAAAATAAAAATAACGATCCCCAACAGAACGTAAAATTCTCTAATGTTAAGGGTACTTGCCAATACTTTTGTGAGACCTACACAAATAAGTACGATAAAAGTAATGAGCAACAGCGAAAGGAATCCGAAAAGAATTCCAAAACGCCGACTATCATACATTTTTCGAATCCAATCAGCCATGCTCAGAGCTTTGACGTTAGTTCCAAAATTCCGAAATCCCTTAGTAAAAAGAATGAGCGAACCCAGTGTTGCCAAAGGAAGCGCCAGACCCATAGCAATAACACCACTAAACCCATATAACGATACAAAGCCGGGATTTATGATAAACGTTGCCGCACTGGTGATGGAGGCTGCCAGTGAAAGTCCCACCGCAGTAGGCGAAAACAGCACGCTTCCCAAAGCATAATCATCCATCTCTTTTGTTTGGCCTGCACCCCGGATTACAAAATAGAGGATCACTCCTGCATAACAGAGAATAAGTATCCAACCTGCCGTTGCCATTGATGATGACGCTAATTCCATCTGATTTGGTTTTTACTTGTCATAGTTTGACTTACCATTAAATGCGTGGTGACTTCATAACCTCTTAAAGGTTATATCCACTATTTTCTAACTTATCACCATCTATAGGCACAAGCTCCAAAATGGAGCCCGCCCCCTGATCCCACAAATACTAAAATATCACCTTTTGAAACTGAATCATTTCGAAGCGCCTTATCGAACACCATCGGTATTGCCGCCGAACCGGTATATCCGTATTTATCCATAATAGTCGGTGCTATATTACGCTCCAGCGAGAGATTATCCATCGTTTCCCAAATCTGATTAATGTTAATCTGAGTCATATATGCACCGGCAATATCATCGGTACTAAATTCTCCTTTTTCGGCTACGGTGCGAATCATATCAGTCCACACCTCTGGATTAATTTCTTTGGGAAACTTCTCAACAAACTGGAGACACTGAACTCCACCCTGCGATTCACTTCGCGCTGCGGGAGCAGCTGCTCCACCTCCATAAATGCCCATATGTTTATAATACTCTGGCTTGGTCCGTAAATCGGAAGCCAAAAATCCCTCCTCCTTATTTTCGGCAGGTTCTAAAATTACTGCTCCGGCTCCGTCGGCAAAAAGTGTAACGGTTTTTTTGTCATTTAGATCTAAAAATCGGCTCATGCCGTAGGCACCAATCACCATCACCTTTTTATACACCGGATCGGTAACCATCATGCTGTTAGCTAAGGTCAACGCTGTTGGAAATCCGGCACAAGCAGTATTCGTATCCAGCGAGGTGGCATTGGTCAATCCCATCTTTTGCTGTACCACAGATGCGGTTGAGGGCGAAATAAAATCGGGGGTATCAGTTGCAATAATCAATAGATCAATATCCTTATCTTTAAGCCCCGCCATTTCCATGGCTGCTTGTCCTGCTTCTACACACAAGTCACTTGTGGACTGATCTTCTTCCATCCATCGACGCTCACGGATCGTCAGGTTTTCGCGCAGCCAGGTATCCACATCTTCACCCAGCTGCTTATTGAACCACTCATTTTTGATAACCCGATCGGGGGCGTATGAACCACTTGCTATAATTCTGGAATGTCCCATCAAAATACGAGCCCCCCATCCACTTGAAGTACCGTTCCGGTAATAAACGCTGCCTGCTCGGAAGCCAGAAAGACATACGCCGAAGCAATGTCTTCCGGTTTACCGAGGCGCCCCAAGGGCGTCTGCCCCTTCAATTTCTCTAATACCTTATCAGGAACAGTATCTACCATGGGCGTTTCAATAAATCCGGGTGCCACTGCATTTACACGCACTCCTTTTCGCCCAAGCTCTCTGGCCCATGTCTTGGTAAGGCCGATCACACCAGACTTTGTAGCCACGTAATTACTTTGCCCAAAATTACCATACACACCAACAACTGAACTGGCATTGAGGATAACGCCCGACTCCTGTTCCCGCATTACTTCAGCAGCCGTCTTTCCACAGTAAAAAACCCCATTCAAATTTACATCAACGACCTGTTTCCATTCCTCAGGACTCATTTTCTTGAGCGTAGCATCACGCGTTATACCGGCATTATTGACCAATATATCCAATTGACCCCATCTATCCTGAAGAGCGTTCATTGTATCTTTAACCGCATCAAAGTCGGTTACATCCACTTTTTCGAAGTGAACTTTATGCCCCTCATCAGACCATTTCTTTACCAGCTTATCACCGGCTGATTTATCCATATCCCACAATTCAACATTGGCACCACGATCCAAAAATTGCTGTGCTGTCTCGCGACCAATGCCACCGGCACCGCCCGTAATCAGTACAACCTTACCTGTAAAATCTGCCATAGTCTATTTATCGTTTAAAAAATTTAGGATCTCCTTATTTACCATATCTGACTGTTCAAAATGCACAAAATGCCCGGCCCGATCGATCATCTCTAGCTGGCTATTAGGTAATTGTTTATGTCCCCGCTCAGCAACTTTTTGTGTAGTCAAATCACCGTGGAGCTGTCGGTTAGGGATCAACATATCCTGTTGACCATAAATAATGAGTGCATGCTTATTAATATCTGATAACTCCTCAAATACAGGTCCATCTAACATTGCCTGCACCGATTCGGCATAGGCACGTGCATAACCATCAAAGTTTTCAGCTTCACGAATGGCTACCCGATCTTCAATCATAAACTGGGCCTCCTGTGGAAAATTGAAAAACGTAGCTTTAAATGTCTGTCGAATGAGTGAATCAGGCGTAGCTTTAATAGATTGCGGCGTTACGAAATTGCTCATCATTGTCCCCTCCTGATCTGTAAAGATCTCAAATCCGGCTGGCGCCAATAATACGAGTTTGCTAATTTTATCTGGGTAGTTTAGCGCAGCCCGCAACGCAATTTGGCTACCCATGGAGTGCCCGACCCAAGTAGCTTTGTTAATACCTAATGAATCCTGCAGGTCAGCTACTGTTTTAGCAAAAAACGGGATTGAATAAGAATTCACATCTTTGGATGACTTGCCAAATCCGGGCAAGTCCAATGCAATAACTCGATATTTTTCAGCCAGCACCGGAATCGTTTGTTTCCATGCGGGGATATAGCTCCCCAATCCATGAATTAGGATAATCGCTTCTCCTTCACCCTCATCAACATATGCAACCTCTTGCCCCTCTTCTAACTGTTGATACTGGACAGAATACGGGTAATCCAGATCTGAAAATTGAGTGATTTGGGCCAGGGTACTGCTTAAAGAAAAGCCTAAAAACAGGAACAACCCTAAAAAAAGTGCCGCTATTTGTTTTTTACAGTCCATAGAAAATTAATTTATTAAATATTTGAAAAGTTCCAAATGCTAATTAAGAAAAAATTTTATTCCGTTAGCTCCTTGTGTTTTTCTTCCCACGCTTCAACAAACTTTTTGTTGTACTCATCCATCAACTCGTAAAAAGATTTCATTAGCTTCATCTGCTGTTTAATAAACGCAGCATCTTCAGAATCCATTGATTGAGCCATAGAAAGATACTTTTCAGCAATCTCGATATTATCCTGCATCTTGTTTATCTGATTGGCATAGGCCTTGCCAAAAATATCATCCGCTGCCTGATAGTAATCTTTACGGTCGCCTGGAATCCAAACCTTCTCAATCAGCCCACGCTCCTTGAGGCGACGGCAAATCTGTGAAATGGGTCCCTTACTCATTTCCAGCTTTTCAACAATATCGTCCAGCGATTGTGGATCTTTGGATATAATGAGAAGCCCCACAATACGGCCCATAAGTGGGTTCAAGCCGAAATTGCTATATCCCTCGGCAAAGTCAGCTACAATTTGTTGGGTTAAATCTATATTCTTTTCCATAAATTTTATAAGTGATTACTGCTATGCAAAAACTGCAATACTATAATTTGAAACTTTTGAAATTTTTGCAAATACAATAAGTCTTATTTTACGATCATGCACTTATATCATCTTATCGGGTAGTTGCGATTCATTTTTTTCTTTCTAACATTGTGCAAAATAAATTGTTGGGGTGCCAAGGAAAAGGTACACAAATTCAAAATTCAGTAATGAGGGGATTACTATCAAATTAAATAAAAACATCACCTTATCACTGCTAGCGCTTATCTTCTTTCTGATAGGTCTTTTTAGCATCTATACGGGGATATTTAATGGTATAGACCGAATGATCCTCGATTATAAGTTCCGATATTTTCAGCAGGAAGATCCAAATGAAAAGATTGTACTAGTATCCATTGATGAAAAAAGCCTTTCCTATTTTAATAGTAATGGCATGTACTGGCCTTGGCCCAGAGAATTTTATCAGATTGTAACGGATTATTTCCATCAATCTGGAGCCGAACTAATTGTGTACGATATTCTTTTTGATACCCCGGATTTCGATCGCAGGAATCTATCGGGGACGATGAGCGACCAGCGCTTTTTACAGTCGCTACAGCAAAGCAACAATGCCATTCTTGCGTTCAAATCAACTAAGTATGAGGATTCCACTGGTAAGCTCTCCATAAACAACGATTCTTTAATTAAACATTACAACATAAAAAACGACCCTCCCTATCAAGAGCCTCATCTTATAACATCGAAGCCCCTCGATGAATTTGCCAATGCGGCGACCGGGCTCGGTAACACAGTTATGAGTCCCGATGAAGATGGACTCATCCGATCGGTTCATCTTTTTGACAGTTTAGCCCACAAGGGATTTGTGCCTACGATTTCGATGGCAGCCTATCTGGAGCTAAAACCAGATTCCGTTTCGCTTGCATGGACCCCAGACGGACTTCGCGTTGGGGATCAGAACATCCCTCTGCAAGACAATGGTGATTACCTGATCAATTGGTACGAAAAAGGAGGGGTTCGGGATGGTACATTCCCTTATTATTCCTTTCAAGCTATTGTAAAAAGTGCAACCAGTAAAATGCGCAATCAAGATGCCGAGGTATCGATACCTCCATCAGCACTTAAAGATAAGATTATTATTGTTGGCGCTTCTGCAGCCGGATTGGGAGATATTAAAAGTACGCCCATGAGTTCGCTGGAGGCATTCCCCGGCATGGAAATTCAAGCTACACTCCTAAACAATTTAATAGGTAACAACTTTATTACCCAGCCATCCACATGGATAGCAATATTAATTCTTTTGCTTATTTCCATGGGTATCCCCTTTACTATTGCGAACTCTCGTCCCAGTAAAGGTGCCGCTGCTATTGTAGGAATTTTACTTATGCTTATTGCAGCAGGATTAGCACTTTTTATTTACGAGCGCATCTGGTTTTCTACGGGCCTCTACCTGATTTTGACAACGGTTGCATACAGTGGTTCAGCAGCTTATAAATACTTTGCCGAGGAGAAACAGAAAAAAGAGATCCGGTCGGCCTTTGGTCAATATGTACAACCTGAATTTGTAGAACAACTTATTGCCCAACCCGATTTACTAAAATTAGGTGGACAGAAAAAACGGTTGACCGTTCTATTTTCTGACATTGCAGGATTTACATCTATTTCAGAGAAAAAAGAGCCGGAGGAACTAGTCTCTTTTCTAAATGAATATCTCGGGGCTATGACTGACATTATCTTTGAGCACTCTGGTACCGTAGACAAATATATTGGTGATGCTGTAATGGCATTTTGGGGGGCTCCTATCGATCAAGATAATCATGCAGAACTAGCATGCCGGAGCACGCTTAAAATGATGCAAAAGGTCAAAGAATTAGCACCGCAGGATACCAACATCCATTCGCGATTTGGTATCGCTACCGGCGATATGATTGTAGGGAATATTGGTTCCTTCAATCGATTTAATTATACAGTATTGGGAGACACCGTTAACTTGGCAGCTCGCCTCGAGGCGGCTAACAAACAATTTGGAAGCAGTACTATGATTGCTGAACAGACTTACCAAGAAGTCAAAGATATTTTCTATGCCCGTCAACTTGACTTCCTGGTTGTAAAGGGTAAAACAAAACCGGTGCGTGTGTATGAACTGATGGGAGAACAATCAGATCCCAGTACCGGGAAACTCGAAAAAATCATTTCAATTTATCAAAAAGGGTTAGATCTTTACCTTAATAGAGAATGGGATAAAGCTATCAAGCAATTTCAGGAGGTCTTGTCCTTAAAACCAGAAGATGGACCATCTGCTACCTATATCGAGAGATGTAAAAAATTCAAAGAAGAACCGCCACCAAAAGATTGGGACGGAGTTTTTCACCTAAAAACAAAATAGGGGAAATTATGGCACGTAAATACATATTTTTTTTACTGCTTATACTATTCATAACAGGAGTTGCAGCTTTCGTCGAAGAGGGTGAAACCCTTACTGTCAAAAATACGGTCGATATGCGAAACGGGCCGGGATCTTATTATGAACTTATCCTTCGGATTAATTCCGGAGCAGAAGTTTTTGAAATTGATAAAGAACAACAATGGTTAAAGGTCAAAGCTGAAGAAAAAGAAGGTTGGATTCCACAACGTGCGGCCTATGTAGAAAAAGATAAAAAACAGACTTCGGCCGATCAGGATGAGGTTACACCTGAGGCAGAAGCAGCTTTTAAAGAACTTGAGGATAAACAAGATAGTACGAAACAAGATCCATATGCGTCACCCGCTCAGGTTGCTGCAGCGGTCAAAGGCTTTGCTACAGACTTCACATCAAGTAAAACCGGCAAAAATGAATATGTCATTCTCAATGACTTTAACAAGTTTTTTGAACCTGCAGAGTACCGTGAGTTTCGAAACTTCAGGCTCCAACACTGGAGCTGGCAAAAAGCGCAGGATCGATTTGAAATAGATCCCGATGAGGTACCTGAATTAAACCCAATACAAGAAAAAGCGGGATGGGGAATTGCTAACGTTATTGCCCAACAAGGATTGGTTGAAAACAAAGAATTACAGCAGTACCTAACGCATATTGCCTTAGTCCTGGCAGAAAATTCTCATCGTTACGAAACACCGGCGCGAGTTTATATTCTCGAGACCAACGAAATAACAGGATATGCTTCCCCCAATGGAATCATATTTGTTTCGGAAGGAGCGTTAAAGCTAATTCAGAGTGAAACAGAATTTGCCTTCTTTATTGCCCACGAATTAGCCCACATTGTACATAATCACGGGATTAAGGAGAGCGAACGAAGGAAAACAAAAATTAAAGCAGACGAACGCTTTGAAGAACTCGAACAAGAGATTGGAGATCGTGGGGATAAATATGAGCAAACGGAAGATAATCTGAGCCAGCTTGCCAACGAAATGTATGAATATACTGTCAAAGACCGGCTTGAAGAATACGAATTTTCAGCAGACTACTGGGGTATTATCTATATGTATCGCGCGGGATATAATCCGGTGGGTGCACTTAATCTCCTAAAACGAATTCGTAGCAACCAAGGAGACTTTGAAGACAGAATTGGTCATGCCAAATGGGAAGGCACTTCATTACGCGACCGAATTATCAGAATTAATAGTCAAACAGATAACTTCAACCTGCCCCAAAACTTTGGTCATGATTATCAATCCGCTTTTCAACAAAAGGTAGGTACGCTGGATGATTAACCTTTATCAAAATTTAAGTAAGCCGGCGAATTATCGTTTGTCAAATGGCCATACTTTTTGGGTACCTAACTTCGCTTTTCAACCAGCTTTTTGAGTTCCGAAACCAACATCAGTGATTCGATAGGTGTCATTCGGTTCGGATCACAAGCTTCAAGTTTATCAATAAGCTGTTCGGTATTAGGATCAAGCTGAGCCTGAAACAGCGACGGCTGTGTAATCTGATCCTGTTTCTCCATCTCTTTGGCAGCTTTCTTGACGGCAGCCTTCTTTTTCTTAGCCCCCTCTTCAAGCGTACCGTTACTGTCAGTCAGATCTAAGCTGTGACTTTCAAGATTCGACAAAATTTCTTTGGCCCGCTCAATTACAATGGAGGGCAAGCCCGCCATATCAGCTACCTGAATACCATAGCTGTGATCAGCCCCACCACGCACCAACTTGCGCAGAAAAATTACCTTATCGTCATGCTCTTTTACTGACACATTATAATTTACAATGTGCTCGTACATATTTTCGAGCTCATTCAACTCGTGATAGTGTGTGGCAAAAAGTGTTTTGGCAGCCACCGAGGGCTGGTTATGCAGATACTCGGCCAGTGCCCAAGCGATACTCAGTCCGTCAAAGGTACTGGTACCTCGACCTACCTCATCCAACAAAATCAATGAATTTCGGGTAGCATTATTTAAAATATTTGCAGCCTCATTCATCTCAACGAGGAACGTACTTTCCCCCGCCGCCAGGTTATCTGATGCTCCCACGCGGGTAAATATTTTATCCACCAAACCAATATGCGCTTCCTCGGCGGGAACAAAGCATCCGATTTGAGCCAAGAGCACAATCAACCCAGTCTGACGTAAAATAATACTCTTCCCCGCCATATTGGGACCAGTGATAATCAGGATCTGCTCATCCTCATTTTCTATATGGATATCGTTGGGAATAAAGGGATCTCCCGGTGGAAGCGTTTTCTCCACTACCGGGTGACGTCCCTTTGTAATATCAATTTTTTGATCGTCGGCTATAGCCGGTTTGCAGTAATTATTGTGATAGGCGACCTCGGCAAAACTCTGCAAGCAATCCAGCTCGGCAATTGCCCGGGCCACTTGCTGGACATCCTCGGCATGCTCTGCTATTTCTAAACGCAATTCTTCAAAAAGGTCATATTCCAGACTCTTGCTCTGCTCTTCGGATGATAAAATACGTTCCTCAACCTCCTTGAGATCAGGTGTAATATACCGCTCCGAATTCACCAGCGTCTGCTTTCGAATAAAATGCTCGGGTACTTTATCGGCATGAGTATTCGTCACCTCAATGTAATATCCATACACTTTGTTATAGCCGATTTTCAGCGAATCAATTCCCGTTTCCTGAGCCAGCTCATTTTTTATATCGGCAATATAGTCCTTGCCATTACGAGCAATATTACGAAGCTCATCCAGCTCTTCATGATAACCATCCTTAAAAATATCCCCGTCACGTAAGCTGGTAGGCGGATCTTCGACAATGGCTTCTTCGATCTTTTCCTGAACCTCAATGAGCAACTTCATGCGCTCCAAAATATCGTTAAGCAGATACTCATCAAGGTGATTAAACTGAGATTTTATGATGGGAGTCTGCGCCAGGGAGTCTTTCAGTTTTACCAAATCACGGGGATTTGCACGCCCTACGCAAATGCGCGAAATAAGGCGCTCAAGATCACCTACCTTTTCAAGCTCTTCGCGCACTTTTTCTCGGACATCGTGATTTACATTCAGGGATTCTACTGCGTTCAAACGAGCGCGTATGGGCTTCATCCGTTTTAACGGTCGCATAATCCATTTCCGAAGCATTCGCCCACCCATGGCTGTAGCGGTATCATCCAAAATAGAGATAAGCGTGCCCTCACTGTTACCCCCTTCCTGAATCGTCGTGGTAAGCTCAAGGTTTCGCTTTGTAGAACCGTCCAGCGACATAAAGTCGTTGCTCTCAAACTTCTGGATCTGCTTGATATGTCCCAGCGAGGCTTTCTGCGTTTCCTGGATGTAATGCATCAGCGCACCGGCCGCCACATGGGCTACCTCCAACTTTTCGACACCAAATCCTTTGAGTGAATGCGTTTCAAAATGATCCGTCAGCAAATTATATCCATAATCGCCCTCATATACCCACTCTTCAATAAACGTCATGTTATAGTCGATCAGGTATTCGGGCACATTATTCTTTAGATTCTGGGGCAACAGCAACTCAGCCGGAGCAATAGACTGCATCAGATCATCAAGCCGATCTTTGGGGACCTCACTTACCGAGAATTCTCCCGTTGATACATCGGCAAAAGCGGCTCCTGCTGTTTGGCCATCCCAATACACCGCTGCGGCATAATTATTACGCTTGTGTTCCAGTAGTTTTTCCGACATCGTAACACCGGGCGTCGTAATCTCGGTCACCTCTCGGTTCACAATCTTACGTCCTGCTTCCTTAGCCTCGGATGGATTTTCTACCTGTTCGCAAACCGCCACCCGGTATCCTTTCTTTACCAATTTGGGCAGATACGTATCAAGCGCATGATGAGGGAATCCCGCCATGGGAGTCTGGTCACCCCCATTATTTCGTTTAGTAAGCGTAATGCCTAATTCTTTACTGACGAGTTCCGCATCATCAGCAAAGCACTCGTAAAAATCACCCACTCTAAAAAGCAATATAGCCCCTTCATGTTCTTCCTTAATATGATGATACTGACGCATCAGTGGCGTTAGCGATTTGGACTTGGTACTCATCTACAAGCGGTATTTTTGTGCTTAGAATTTAATTTTGTAAAGTATATTAACTTTTGATCAAATTAGGGTAGCAAAACAAAAGCGAAGAGTGTAACTTTCGCAATCTTATTAATTAGTATTCACTGATCAGTGCAGAAGTATAAGGATTTCTGGCGGCTCATCGTAAAATTGGCAAAAAAGAAAGATGTGTTTTTTAACGCCTCTGCCATCACCTTTAATATATTTATTTGTGCTATTCCATTTATACTTCTGATGATTTCGATCATCGGTTACATTCTCTCCTACGAAAAAGCTTTTGCAGAAATTTTACGCTATGGCCGCGAACTATTTCCAAGTTTCACCTACGAATCGCGCAGCGGTGATGTTTTCCGAGGGGCCGTAACGCTTGAAACACTCCTCGAACCGCTTATCGGAGCGCGACGTATCTTCGGTATTATTGGTACTATTATCTTGGTCTTCTTCTCCCAAGGCTTTTTTCATACCTTAAAACATGTCGTTTTTGATATCTTTGAGATTGAAGACCGGCGTCATCCCATCCTCGAAATGGTCTATAACTTTTTCACATTTGGATTAGTGGGTGGGGCCTTCTTGTTTTTCAGTCTTATAATTTCACTGGTATCCCTTGTATCGATTGATAAATTTGCGCTCCCCTATACCGATATCGTATTTGAACTTAGCTGGGTATATGAGTTTCTAAATCTGCTGATTCCTGTTCTATTTACGCTTATACTGTTTTATATCATATTTCGATATATCAGCGAAAAACGGATGAAACCACAAGTAGCTTTTCTGGCAACAGTAGTATATACGGCTCTCTTTGAAGTTGCAAAGACGGGCGTAGGTATCTATCTGGATTACGCCTTAAGCTCCTATCGCTATTTTTATCAGGGCTATACTATTCTTGTTATTATTGGCGTTTGGGCCTTCTACTCAGCGGCCCTTTTTGTTATTACCACTATTATAGCGAAATCATATCAAGAAGTATTTATGGGGGATACGAGTAGCCAGGAAAATCCATATACGACGATCTCCTAAGGATGAGCAACCCAAAGCTTTCGCCATCATTTTACCAGCGGCAGGATGTGACATCAATAGCTCAAGAACTTATCGGCAAGGTGTTGTGCACCCAAATTGATAATGATCCCCTAACCAGCGGCATTATTACCGAAACGGAAGCCTACTGCGGTCGAGGGGATAAAGCATGTCATGCCAATAATGACACCCGAACGGACCGAACCGAAACCATGTATCAAGCCGGTGGTATTTCCTATATCTACCTTTGCTACGGCATCCATCACCTGTTTAATGTGGTTACAAATGTGGAAGATAAAGCTGATGCTATTCTTATTCGTGCCATAGAACCACTGGATGGTAAAAATAAGATGTTGCAGCGTCGCGGTAAGCAAGACGTTAATCCTTCACTAACAGCGGGTCCCGGGCGCCTGACCCAAGCACTTGGTATCACAACCAGTTTTGATGGAACGGCATTAACTGATAATAGTATCTGGATAGAAGATTGGGAGATAGGTTTTTCCGCACCCTCTCTTGTAGCAACTGAACGCGTTGGAGTGGATTACGCCGGAGAAGATGCAAAGCTTCCTTGGCGTTTTTATCCCCAAGAAAGTAAATGGGTGAGCCAAAAATAGAAAAGCCTGCCTCGCTATGCGAAACAGGCTTTAAAAAGGATACTATCAAAAAGAATGCTAGTTCTGATCGCTTTGCTGCTGCTGTTCTTGTGTTATTTGTCGATAGCGTTTAACGACCTCAGGATTTGATTGTAATGCTTTTACAATAGCTTGAAATCGCTGTGGCTGGAGTCCATTTTTCTCCATTGCATTCATAATTTCTTTTTGCTGAACCTTCATCAATTTCGGCTGGACTTCATCAATTGTTTTCTGCTCTTGGTCCGTAACGTCTGCAGAATCAGATTGAGGATTTCTTTGCTTCATCATAATCTCTTGAAATCGCTCGGGGTCCATCTCCTTGTCATCTAACAACGAGACAATCTCTGCGTCAATTTTTTCATTTACATCGCTGGTAACAGCGGCAAATTTTTTCAGCTCTTCATCACTGATACTGTCTGCCTGTGTTTGCTGCATCTTCTGTTGCATGGGATTGCCTTGCGCAAAAACCGAACCGGCCATTAATAGAAAAACAAGTACAAAAGCCGCGGATTGTTTAAAAAACTTCATAGAATTTATTGAATGATTTAAAATTAAATAGATCTTGCTTTGAGTTAAGTCCTCTTAAAATAGAGATTATTTGTTCCGAAATAAAATAACTACCCAGCTCGTACATAACTGAATATATTTTACTTCAGTTTCGGAATTTAGAGTAGTCAACGCATGCTTTCGAACGATATTCTATTTTAACCGTATTTTTACATTTAGAGTTATTCAACTGATAAAAACCTGGCATTTATAGCCACAATAACAGTACTTAACGACATCAGTACCGCTCCAACAGCCGGACTCAGAACGATGCCATAACTCACCAACACCCCCGCTGCTAATGGAATTGCAAACGCGTTGTACCCTGTAGCCCAAAACAAATTCTGTATCATTTTCCGGTAGGTCGATTTAGCCAGCTGAATCACAGCTGCTACGTCATTAGGATCACTGTCAGTAAGAATAATATCGGCCGTTTCTACTGCTACATCCGAGCCCGCGCCGATAGCAATGCCCACGTCGGCCTGGGCCAGGGCTGGTGCATCATTAACCCCATCGCCGGTCATCGCTACTTTTAGCCCCCGTTGCTGCACCTGTATTATTTTATCGGCCTTTTCCTCAGGCAGTACCTCGGCAAAAAACTCTTCGAGTCCCAGCTTGTTTGCTACAAACGCAGCAGTCTGTTTATTATCACCGGTAAGCATCATGCATCGGACTCCCATATCGTTCAGCTTTTGGATTGCTTCGTACGCACTTTCTCGTATCTGATCGCCGAGTGCAATGGCTCCCGTTAACTCATCATCCACAATAACAAACACCACTGTTTTTCCTTCTTCGGAAAGTTTCTCGTACTTATCGCGCGGCAACTGCATATTTTGCTCCTCTACATAGCCGGGGCTTACAACAAATACCTGCTTTCCATTTACTTTTCCTTTAATGCCTTTTCCCGTAATCGAATCAAAAATTTCGATATCATACGTTTCATTCACGGCTTCTAAAATCCCTTCTGCCAGTGGATGCTCTGAGTTTTGTTCCACAGATGCCGCCAGTTTTAAAAGCTCTTCTTCATTATAAGAATCGCTAAACGTCAGCACATCTGTCACTCCGAACTCTCCTTTGGTCAGTGTTCCCGTTTTGTCGAACACAAGCGCATCGATACTGCGGGATTGCTCAAATGCCGCGCGGTTTCGAATCAAAAACCCATTTTGGGCAGCCAGCGATGTTGAAACTGCTACAACTAAAGGCACCGCTAATCCCAAGGCATGCGGACATGTAATTACCATTACAGTAACGGTACGCTCGAGGGCAAAAATAAAACTTTCCGATGAAAAGTATGTCCACCCGAAAAAGGTGAGTGCTCCAGCTCCCAACGCTATCAAGGTAAGCCAAAATGCTGCACGATTCGCCAGATCCTGGGTGCGTGACTTACTTTCCTGCGCCTGTCTTACCAACTCGATGACCTGCGAGAGAAAAGAATCATCACCTGTTTTCTCCACTTTAATGGTAAGCGATCCCTGACCATTCACCGATCCTCCGATTACTTCATCGCCCTTTTCTTTTGACACCGGCTTGGATTCCCCCGTCATCAGCGACTCATTAACAGACGAACTCCCCTCTACTACCTGGCCATCGGCCGGTACCTTTTCACCTGGCTTTATCAACACCTGATCACCAACCTCCAATTCTTCCAAAGGGATATCTTCAGTTTCTCCTTCATCAGTAATTCGATGAGCCTCCCCCGGCATCAGCTTTGCCAACTCTTCGAGCGCGCGTGAAGCACTCATTACCGAGCGCATTTCTATCCAGTGGCCCACCAGCATGATATCAACCAGTGTAGCCAGCTCCCAGAAAAAGACTTCGCCCTCAACGCCAAATACCACCACCGAGCTATAGACATACGCCACGGTAATGGCCAGGCCAATGAGTGTCATCATACCGGGCTCTTTTTCGCCCAACTCATCATATAATCCCCTAAGGAAAGGCCATCCGCCGTAGAAAAACACAAACGACGACAGCACAAATGAGATATACAGATCGCCCTCAAATTGTAGGCTATCCCCAAGGCCCAGAAAACCCTGGATCATATGAGAAAGTACCAAAATGGGAATGGTAACGATCAACGAAATCCAAAAACGCCGCTTAAAATCTTCGGCCATCTGTTTATGGTGATCGTGATGGTCGTGCCTGTCCTGAGATTTTCCGGAATTGTCTTGATGATGTTCATGATCGTCTCCCATAATCTTATCCGTATACTTTTATTTACTTTTTAATATTGCCTTTTCAGTATTACCACAGCCCGGCATTTCCTGTCCCATATAGGGATTCGATATTGCTTTTTCATCATCCAACCAATATGCACCCTCTTGGTTTTGAGCCATGGGACAATATTGCCAATATAAATCTTCTCCATCAAATCCCTGATTCTCCACGGCCTTCCCAAGTTGATTCGATATTTCTGCAAATGACGCTCTGAGTTTATCAATGGTCCTTGCTTCAGAGGCATCTTCTACCGCTTTAACCATTGCAGCGTGGTGCTTTTGATGCATGGCCGAATGCTCTGGATGTTCATTCATCTCCTTGCTTTCTGTCACTTCTTTTTTAAAAACTTCGAGATAATTCTTGGCCTCCCTAAAACGATCATTTGTTAAGGCCTCTTTCATTACAAGGTAGTTATCAATGAGTTTAGACAGATGTTCGGAGTGCTGGTGATCGCTGGTATCTGTTGTTGTTTGCTGGTGACTCTGGTTATCCATCTCGGACGATTCGCCGCTTCCATTCATCCCCTCCATCGATCCGTGATTATGTCCCGCCGGTTTTGTACCATCGGGATTCCTATTCATCATACTAGCTTTTCCTGCCAGTTGCGCAGCACTGTCAATTTTGAAATTGCCGTTGGTAACCACCTCTTCTCCGGCTTCTACTCCGGATTTTACTACATACTGATCTCCAACCCGAGGCCCGAGAACAATCTCACGAAATTCAAATACAGGCTGACCATTCACCCTCTTATGTACATACACCACCGATCGTTCGCCGGTCCAAAGTACCGCTGATTTTGGAATGAGTGTTTGCTCTTTGCCACCCGAAATTTCTGATGAGATGACACCTTCTGTGAACATCTGTGGCTTCAATCGTCTATCAGGATTGGGAGCCTCAGCCCGCACAGTAGCTGTTCGCGACTGCGGATCCAAAGTTGGATCGATATAGGTGATCTCGGCTTCAAATGTTTCCCCTGGATAGGCTTCAACCGTAAACGTAATCTCATCACCTTCTGCTAATCCGGCCAGTTCACTTTCATAAGCCTCAAAAGTCACCCAAACTTTTGAAAGATTCGCAATTTCATACATTACTGTCCCCTCCATCACGTGATCCTGCTCCGAGATATTCCGTTTTAGCACATACCCCTCGGCAGGTGATACAATATCGAGCTCATTTATAACCTCTCCGCTACTCTCAATTTTTTGAATCTCTTCCTCGGGCAGCTCCCACAGTTCCAGCTTTCGTCGCGTAGACTGATACAGAGCAGGATTACTTTCCTTATGCTTTTGCGTTTCAAGCAGTTCTCGCTGGGCGGACAAAAGTTGCGGAGAATAAATAGAAGCCAAGGGTTCTCCTTTTTGAATACGAGCTCCGGTGTAGTCTACATAAAGCTGAGTAATACGACCGGGAAAATGCGCCGTCACATTTGAAACACGCCGCTCGTCGACTGCAATTTTACCAGGCATGCGAACCTTTTTAACTGCCAGATCTTTAACGACTTCTGTCGTCTGTACCTCCGCCAGTCGGGCTGCGGCTTCGGTCATTTTTAACTCGTAATTACTTACTCCGGCATTACTCTCGGAACCTTCCTGATTAGCCGGAATAAGCTCCATCCCACAAATGGGACAATTGCCAGGTTCTGATTGTCTTACGCTGGGATGCATACTGCAAGTATACACCACTTCGCCCTGCTCGTTGGTATGAACTTCTTCAACGTGCTCATCCATGCTTTGCTGCTGATCGGCTGATGATCCTCCAAAAAACAGCCACCCTAACAGGAGTCCGACAACTAATATTCCTGCTGATTTTCCGACTTGTCTTATATTAAGTGATTCCATGATTTCAAATTTTAGTATTGAATAATAAGTCTTGCCTTGTGAGTAACATTGAGAGACATTTTATCTCACTATTCCAATTCAATGTCTTTCGGATTCGTATTATGCTTGCCATACAGATACTCGACACGTGCAACCGCCGTATTCAGATCCACCAGCGCCTGCTGCTGTGCGAGTTCATAATCCAACAGTTTTCGTTGGAGCCGCAACAACTCCTCAAAATCCGTTGCAGATGTTGAATACTGCTCGGTCATAATATCGATAGCCTGCTGGGTACGCTGAATCTGAATATCCTTATAGAGATTCAAGCGGCGCTGGCCGTCACGGTAATCCCGCATTGCTTTGTTGAGCTTCGTCAACAGTCGATTTTCGGTGGCCTGTTGACGATTCTGTACCGAACGCAATTGAATTTGGGCTTGCTTTTCCTTTGCCCTGTACTTCTTTCGATACAAGGGAATCTGAACACCCACACGAGCAAGAATAGCATCCTGTCCGTTATCAGTGAGTGCCATATTTCGTTCGCCGGTTATCATATAATCGACGCCAAAACCAAATTTCGGCATGCCTTCTTTTTGTGCGGCTTTAACAGAACTCCGCGCCGACGACGCTTCGAAATCGATTTTCGACAACTTCGGATTTTGTCGCATTGCCGCATGCTCCAATTCGCTCTTCGACATCTTGAGGTACTTTTCTTGTAAACTGTCCGGAGTTACAACCTTTGAATCGCCCTGCCGATTGAGCAGTTCATTAAATTCCTGTAGAACAACCTGTCGATTGTCTTTTTGCAACTCCAGCCTCGACTTTAGATCCTCTTTCTCAATCTGGACCCGCAATACATCAGCTTGCCCAACCTGGTTGGTTTCATATTTCTGGATAGCCAACGATTCAAAAATTTCAAGGAGTTCAATATTCTCCTCCAGTATTCGGATAGCCTGTTCAATCTGATAAAGATCGTACCAACTTTTCTGCACATCATAGAACAACTTATTTCGAACATCCTGGAATGCTTCAAATTTAGCCTTTGCTTGCTGAGTTGCCGCATTGCCTCGAGCATTAAGCGTACCAAACCATGGAAACATTTGTGTGATCCCAAAACGAGCCTGCTGAGGACCAACTCGGGTCTCAATAGGATTGATAAAATACCCGAATGATAATTCAGGATCGGGAAGCGTGCTCACTTGGGGTGACTGTTGCAACGCCGACAAATATTGGCGGTATTCTGCCTTAAGTCCCGGATTGTTTTGAGCAGCCTCTTGTAGGTACTGCCCAATCGGGGTAGCTTCGGCTTCTAACTGGTTATACTGGCCCCATGACAATGAGACCCAACTCATCAAAAAAGTTAAGCATAACAAAAGTCCCCGATTCAGCACTGCTCTATCGATCCATGCTGAATCGCCCCTCTTGAGAGGGGAATTTAGTTTTTTCCTGGTTAGAAATTTCATGATTCTGAATCTCTTAAGAGTTATCATTTAAAACCTCACTTCTTTCTGCCTGATGTTTCAGCTTCCACTCTTGCCACATGGCATAGAGTACTGGTACCACAAAGAGTGTGATAATTTGCAAGAACATCCCACCCACACTGGGGATTGCCATCGGCACCATGATATCGGCGCCTCGTCCTGTAGAGGTAAGTACGGGAATCAGTGCCAATATGGTTGTAGCTGTGGTCATCATTGTGGGACGAATACGTCGGCCGGCTGCCTCTTCCACGGCAGATTTTATCTCCTGTAATGTTCCGGGATTATCTCGATCAAAAACCTGATCCAGATAAGTAGCCATGACCACTCCTCCTTCAGCGGCAATTCCAAAGAGAGCAATAAAACCAACCCACACAGCAATACTCAGGTTTACGGTACCCATCTGGAACAGTTCACGTATATTGGTCCCAAACATGTTGAAATCCATAAACCAGCCCTGACCATATAACCAAACAAGAATAAATCCGCCGGCCCAAGCCACAAAAATGCTGCTAAAAATCATCATGGAGGTCGGCACCGACTTAAACTGGAAGTAGATAATCAGGAAAATAAGCAGCAGGGCGATGGGTAGAATAATTGCCAGCCGCTTGGAAGCCCGTACCTGGTTTTCGTAATTGCCGGCAAACTCGTAGCTGATTCCCGGAGGTACGGTTAGATTTCCAGCGTCGATCTGCTCATTAAGATAACTTTGCGCATTCTCAACGGCATCGACCTCCGCTACCGAATCAATACTGTCAAAAATAACATAACCCACTAAAAAGGTATCCTCGCTTTTAATTGCCTGAGGACCCTGCCGATAGCGAATTTCGGCCAGCTGTCCCAGCGGTACCTGCGATCCTATATTCGTAGGCACCAGCATTCGCTTGATCTTCTCCGGATCGTCGCGCTGCTCCCTCGCATACCGCACCCGCACCGGATATCGTTCTCGTCCTTCTACAGTATTCGTTAGCTGAATGCCGCCCAGGGCCACTTCCAGATAATGCTGCACATCCCGCATCGACAATCCATAAAGCGCTATCTTTTCTCTTTTGACATCAATCTCAAGATAGGGCTTGCCCACTATTCGATCCGCAAAAACCGATGACGGCTTGATGCCCGGAACTTGCTTAAGCTGCTCCTCCAGACGTAGTCCAAAGTCTTCGATAGTCTGCAGATCCTGCCCCTTCACCTTAATCCCCATCGGTGCCCGCATCCCCGACTGCAACATAATTTGCCGCGTCTGTATAGGCTGCAGTTTGGGCGCCGAAGTCGTACCCGGAATGTCAGCAGCTTTAACGATTTCATCCCAAATATCATCGGGCGACTCAATGTGATCACGCCACTGCCGGTAATACTGACCATCGGAATCAGGAATAAGTTCTTCATTTTCATTTCGGACGAAATTACCTTCGGAATTTGTACGGAATCGCATGCGATGCCCGTCTTCGTCGGTTTTATACTCCGTTTTGTAGGTAATAATATTCTCAAACATGGAGATCGGAGCCGGATCCAAGGCTGATTCGGTGCGCCCCATCTTGCCTACAACAGTTTTTACCTCGGGAATGGAAGAAACGCGCATATCCAACTTCTGCATCACATCTTTGGCCTCTTCAATGCCGGCATGGGGCATCGTGGTCGGCATCAACAGAAAAGAACCTTCGTCCAAAGGCGGCATAAACTCTTCGCCTAGTCCTGGGAAGGTAGCTTCGGCCGCCTGCCAAGCTGACGTTTCTTCGATATTGAGACCAACGGTGTTGAAACCACTGGAAACAAAACCGAATACCCCGGAGAATCCCAGCCATATAACCATGGCTAACACGATCAATGATGTCGGGATCGATAGAAAAAGTTTTTTATTGGTCAGACACCAATCCAAAATAGGGCGATAATAATAGATTACCAGCCAGAAACTACCCATGATAACGGTAAGCAACAGTGCCACTGTGATAAAGTTTCCGGCAAAAGAAACGGCCGGCCCCAACGGCAGCCATTCGCTAGTTAGCAGCCACGCTATCCCTACTACAATCAGAGTCATATTCAACGTAGGCAACCAAAGTTGGTACCTTTTATCATTAACGAATAGTGACGCACCATTAATCAATCCAAATCCCAACAGTACTATACCAGCCCATGCCATTATACTAGTTGCAACAAACACTCCGCCCACAATTAGCAACCCATTCCACGCTATACGCATAGAACGTTTTTTTATTTTGATGGAGAAAAACCAGTGTGCGAACGGGGGAATAAGCGTAATCACAATAATGATCGCTGCTACAAGTGCAAACGTTTTGGTAAAGGCCAATGGTCGAAATAGTTTTCCTTCGGCAGCCACCATCGTAAAGACTGGGAGAAAACTGACGATCGTCATAGTGATTGCCGTAATAATAGCATGGGCAACCTCACTGGTAGCCCGATATATGACCTCGAGCAGCGACTCATCTGGGTCAGCCCGATCCATATGCTGCAACATATTCTCCGAAAGCACAATCCCCATATCCACAATGGTACCGATGGCAATAGCGATTCCCGACAGAGATACAATATTAGCATCCACTCCAGCCAGCTTCATGGCAATAAAGGTCATCAGCACAGCCACGGGAAGCATCGCCGAAATAAGAATTGATGTCCGCAGGTTGAGCACCATCACCACAATCACAATAATGGTGATCAATACCTCCAGAGAAAGCGCTTCTTCAAGGGTACCGAGCGTTTCCTGAATAAGTGTACTACGATCATAAAAAGGGACAATTGAAACTTTTGATTCCGTGCCGTCATCCAGAGTTTTAGAGGGGAGGCCCGGCTCAATTTCCTTGATCTTGGCTTTCACATTTTCGATCACCTGCATGGGATTGGCACCTTCGCGGGCAGTAACGACGGCTCCCACAACCTCGGCCCCACCCTTGTCCAGCGCACCGCGCCGCAGCGAGGGTCCCCGACTGACATTCGCAATTTCGCTAATACGCACAGGCGTATTGTCGACCACTTTAACCACTGCCTGCTCGAGGTCTTCTATATTTTCGATATATCCGAGCCCCCGCACCAGGTATTCCACATTATTCATCTCGATCGTTCGCGCTCCGACCTCAGCGTTGCTTTCCTTCACGGCCTTGAATACCTCCGACATAGCAATACCATACTCTTGCATCTTCTCGGGATCTACGTCCACCTGATATTCGCTGACATATCCGCCAATAGGAGCCACTTCCGCAACGCCTTCAACCGCAGACAACCCATATCCGACATAAAAATCCTGGATGCTCCGTAACTCTTGAAGATCCCATCCACCGGTAGCATTGCCCTCACTATCTCGTCCTTCAAGTGTGTACCAGAAAATCTGGCCCAACCCGGTAGCATCAGGTCCCAGCGACGGTTGTACACCCTGCGGAAGCGTCCCCGATGGTAATGAATTCAGTTTTTCGAGGATACGTGATCGGCTCCAGTAGAAGTCAATATCTTCTTCAAAAATCACATAGATGCTTGATGTCCCCATCATTGAACTGCTACGAACCGTCTTTACACCGGGCACGGTAAGCAGTTGTGTAGTGAGCGGATAGGTTATCTGATCTTCCACATCCTGTGGCGATCGTCCTGGCCAAGAGGTATAGACTATTTGCTGATTCTGTCCCAAGTTTGGGATAGCATCTACAGCAACAGGATCTTGCGGGAGCAAGTCGATATCCCAGCCGAAGGGCGCGGTGGCCATTCCCCAAGCTGTGAAACCGAGAAGTAGTAAAACAGCTATAAGCTTATTTTCGAGAAAAAAACGTATGATTTTATCGAGCATGATTCATGCTGAATTAGCAATTAATTGTTCTTTGATGAGATAAAAGGGATATGCAATACGTAACACGAGGAGAATTAGAAAATGGCAGTACGTATTGCGTAATATTAAAGCCTTATATAAAACTCAGGCTAATAAGAAAGGAGAATCGCTAATTCAGAAAAACGCTATTCAGCAAAAAGATAGGGGGTGCGTATTGTTGTTGAACAGATTGATCCTTAAAAATTTCAGAATCTTCGTCATCCGACAATGGAATGTTAAACTCATCAATCAAATCTGCAGCAAGAACAATTTTTGTATGCTGCAATACAGCCGGGATATCAGACTGTTCACTGTCTACCGCCTGCTCACAAAAAGACAGTACCATACAATCATCAGCATTATCTGTCTCTGGATGATTAGCCATCTCAGACTGGTCACAACAATCATGCATAGTATTAGCATGATCATTTGTATCACAATGCAAGTTCATCGCCGCTGCTCCTGCAGGTAACAGTATGTTCCCCAAAAGCAGCAAAAGCGTAAAAACTGCTGCTATACGATATGTCTTTTTAAGTATTGTCAACCGATATATATGTTTTAAAACTTAATTAATATAGGAAATTTTTTGTCAATCGTTCAATACGCAATAAAATCTATATTTTATGCATTCGGATAAAATAACCTTTTTAGAGTTTAAGAAATTCCTTTTACTTATTTGAGTTACCGGTACTTCATTCTAGAAAATATTATCCATGCGTATAGTTTCTCTACTACCCAGCACTACCGAAATCGTCACAGCACTCGGCAAAAAAGACGATCTTGTAGGTCGCTCTCATGAGTGTAATTATCCGGATGAAATTAATAACCTCCCCACTTTTACCGAGCCCAAATTTAATCCCGATGGCACTAGCTACGAAATCGATCAGCGGGTGAAAGCACTTTTGCAGGAAGGACTCTCAATATACCGTGTGGATGAAGAACAGCTGAAAACCTTGAACCCGGATATTATCCTAACGCAAGATCACTGCAAGGTGTGCGCGGCATCGTTTGATGAAGTACAAGAAGCAGTACAATCAACACTTGGAGCAAATATCGAAGTTGTTTCGGTATCTCCCACCGATTTGTCGAGCTGGGTGCAGTCAATTCGAACAATAGCAGAAGCCATTGATGCCGAAGAAGCTGCCGAGGAACTTACCCAACGCATGAAATCAGAACTGCAAGAGATCCAGAATAAAACTATAGAGCTTACCCCGCCAAATGTACTTTCTATCGAATGGATGGATCCGCTGATGACAGCCGGAAATTGGATTCCCGAGCTGGTACAAATTGCAGGCGGTATTCCGGTTGGATCTGAATCGGGCGCTCATTCTCCGGAAATATCATGGCAGAAAATACAACGGCTAAATCCCAATATTATCACGGTTATTCCCTGCGGGTATTCTGTTAGCCAGACCCTTTCGGAAATTTCAACACTTACTTCACGCAATGGATGGAGTCAACTCAACGCTGTACAAAATAAGCAGGTATATATTGCTGACGGTGACCACTATTTCAATCGACCCGGTCCTCGTCTGGTTGATTCAGCTCGTATCCTGGCCGAAATTATCCATCCGTCGCTATTCCGAAAAGAAGAGCATCCCGAGTGGATTAACATGGCCACCCATCAATTCCAGCAAAAGGTAACCTCATCTTTATGAAAAAGAAAATAGCTATTATTGGCGCCACTTCGGGTATTGGTCGGGCATTAACAGTGGAAATGCATAAACGAGGATTCATCGTGGGCGCCACGGGTCGACGAATCGAACGACTACAGGAATTGGAACAACAACTCCAAACTCATATCCATACACAATTTATGGATGTTGTGGAGTTGGATGATGCCATTGATCAACTCGACCAGCTTAAAAAGGATATGGGCGGACTGGATATTATCGTGGTCAATGCCGGGGTTTCAAACTATCAAAAAGAATCGGTAGGACGGCAAGCTGATCTACACGTAATCAATGTTAACGTCCGTGGTTTTGCAAACCTGGCAAGCTATAGTTTCAATCTGTTTGAGGAGCAGGGGCACGGGCAGATCGTGGGAATCTCATCAGTAGCCGGGCTTTTTGGCTGGGGATTGAACATCCCTTATAACGCCTCCAAATCATTCATGAATACCTACCTGCAGGGATATCGACAAAAGGCTAATCACTCGGATGCCGATATTTCCGTATCCACCATTATGCCGGGCTTTGTAGAGTCGGAAATGACCGAGGGGAAAAGGGATCTGTTCTGGGTTCAAGAAACAGAAAAAGCAGCCAAACAAATTGCCGATGCTATTGAACGTAAAAAGCATGAAGCCTACATCACCAAACGATGGCGATTGGTGGGATGGTTTGTAAAACTTATCCCCAACTGGATGTGGAACCGGATGTAATTCTAACCTTTAAATTTACTGTTTAAAAAAAGTGTCTAACTTAAGCGCCGGGATTCTGCTCTTCAACCGCAAACCTAGTTTAGAAATACTTTTAGCTCATCCGGGTGGACCTTACTGGTGGGATAAAGATGAGGGGGCGTGGTCAATCCCAAAGGGAGAAGTTGATGAAGATGAAGACCTGCTGGATGCCGCCAAACGCGAATTCCAGGAAGAACTCGGATTCGTCCCTGAAGGAGAATTCATTAAGCTGGATTCGGTCAAACAGAAAGGCGGTAAAACCGTTTATTGCTGGGCCGTGGAATACCAAATTCCCGATGATTTTATTTTTGCTCCCAATGAGTTCGAAATAGAGTGGCCGCCAAACTCGGGAAAAACTGAACTATTCCCCGAGATCGATCGCATTGAATACTTTGGTGCTTTTGAAGCACGGAAGAAAATCAACCCGGCCCAACGTGAGTTTATCAGCCGCCTTATTGGTTACTTCAGTCAAAACCAATAATTGGCTTACTGTTTAAATTAATACGCCCAAAGCCGAAGTCCCATCCAATCCCAGTAGATAAAAAACAGGGTGAATCCTATTAGGGTGACTGCAATAATGGAAAAATAAATTTTCATAGCAGGATGAATCTCTTTTTGCCAACTGCGCAAGCTTGTCCATAGGGCACCAACCGAACTTATCCCAAAAAGATAGGTAGATACGGTAATTGCCATGGCTTCCACAGTGCGTTCACCGATGGTTAACAGCTCAAGCTGAGAGGCCCCTAAAACTAACAAGCCGATGCTACACAATGCGGCAAACGGCCACCAGAAAAGCGACTGATATGAAAAGGGAGTATGCTTTGAGCTGTACTTACGATAACCTTCAAATGGTATCCAGAACAAGCTGAACAGCAATAAGGTTGCTAACATCCCCAAGCCGCCGAAAAATGCTCCGCGATAAACGTACTTTTTCCAACTTCCTGTTTTGACATAGAAAGTACCATCATGCTGCATTACTTGTCCATACTCTTCTGTATTCATGAAAAAGGCAGAGGACATTGTTTTATCTTCCCTGCGAAATTCATGTTTAGACACAGATAACAAGGACTTGGGAGACTCCATAAATCCTTTGGTATGCAAGGTGTCATCTAATACTTCAACTGTTAATCCATCTAATAGTACATGTAGCGGCATAAACAGTTGATTGCGTGGACTGCAATAGGCATAATACCCCTCGTATTGGTCCAGATGTTCACCGGATACGTCAACAATGGAATGTGGTTTAGGCTTTTTGACATTCTGCAGTAAAAATTTTGTAATCGCTTCTCGGATATCTCCAAAACCATTAGAGCTATTCAACAGCAGTACGTAGCCTAACTCATATTCCGGGAAGTACATATACTGAGCCACAAACCCATCAATTCCCCCGGCATGATTTAGATTGGGATAACCAGCCATCTCAGAATGGGTAATTCCCAGCCCATAGCCTTTGGTAAATCCGTGTTTAGCAGCAAGTGTTGTCTCTGTATTTTCCATCCTATTAAGTAAGCTGTCTCGGATAAGTTCTTGTCCATCAAACGAACCATCATTTAATAACAGCTGTACAAATTTTGCCATATCAGCGGGTGAAGAATGCAACATCCCAGCGGGACGCAAATAGATATGCTGATATTCAACCGGATCATATTCGCCTTTATAACCTGTAGCCAATGTTTCTTTTACAGAATCACTGTAGGCAAAGGAAGATTGCCTCATCCCCAATGGTATTAAAATGCTTCTCCGTAGATAGTCTTCGTACGGCTGGCCGGTTACTTCTTCAATGATATGACCCGCTACAGCATAACCCGGATTGGAATAGGAATACCGCGTGCCGGGCCGCCAGCGTACTACTCTTGATTTAGGATTAATACTCAGGGCTTTTTCTAGAGATATATTGGGGTCATGCTGCGTATTATAAAACTCGCTAAAGTGCATATCATCAAATCCGGCCGTGTGCTCAAGTAGATGCTTGACCCGAACGGGATCTGTTTCCTTCCAAGGGTTTTTAATTTCAATATTGGGAACCAACTCCTGAACCTTGTCATTGAGGCTCAGTTTCCCCTCTTCCACAAGCTTCATTATGCCCATAGCCACGAATGTTTTCGAGACAGAACCAACCCGAAACAGATGATCAACAGTTACCGGATTCTCATCCTCATAATCTGCATAGCCTATACCGCCAGACCAGATAACAGAATCCTTATGCACCAAAGCTATTCCCGCTCCTGGTATATTGTTTTCCTGCAGTAATGAATCAACTGTTGCTTCCAAAGAATCAATATCTGCAACTATTGATGTGTCCTGTTTTTGTTGTGCGAAAATATCACCGGAAGAAAGGCCAACAATTAACAACGATAATGCCACTAAAAACCAACACTTTTTACTCATATCGCAACCATTTTAAATTTCCATACTGCTTCTAATTCAGCTATAATTACGTCTATTACATTTCATTGTTACAATCAACATTCTGAATGCAGAACGCTGGCTATAAATCTAAAGTTAATAGAATAGCTATGATACAAAAGCTATGACAACACTATTAAATTTCAACAAATCAAAAATTTATTATGGATGGAAAAAAACTATTGATGCTTGTAGGAGATTTTGGAGAGGATTATGAAATCATGGTACCATTTCAGGCACTGCAGATGGTAGGCCATACCGTGCATGCTGTTTGTCCCGGCAAAAAGAAGGGTGACACCGTAAAAACGGCTATTCACGATTTTGAAGGAGATCAAACCTATACCGAAAAGCCGGGACATAATTTTGCCCTCAATGCTACTTTCGATAAAGCTGATCCCGCCGACTACGACGGACTTGTTGTTGCCGGTGGTCGTGCCCCCGAATACCTGCGACGCGAAGAAGGTGTATTGGATATGGTTCGTCACTTCTTTGAGGAAGATAAACCCGTTGCAGCTATTTGTCACGGACTCCAGATTCTATCCGCTGCCGATGTAATAAGCGGTAAAACTTTGACGGCCTACCCTGCATGTGGACCTGAAATGGAAGCCGCAGGTGCCGATTACAAAGATGTGGAAGCAACAGAAGTAGTCGTTGATGGTAAGCTCGTTACTTCACCTGCTTGGCCCGGGCATCCCAAATGGCTAAGCGCTTTTCTCGATGTGCTGGGAACCAAAATTACTCACTAACTTTATCCAAAATAAAAAAAGCGAGGAGCTAAACACTCCTCGCTTTTATACTTTTAGGTATTCAGGTTATCAATAACCTGACTCCATATCTTCCTTCTCCTCATTATCAGAAGGCATAATCACTGCATCAATAATGTGCACAACGCCGTTTGAGGCTTCAACATCAGCCTTCACTACATTGGCACCATTAATCATCGCTCCGTCGGATAAGGAAACCTTAATTTTGTTTCCTTGTACGGTCTCTACCATTTGACCGTCCTTAAGATCAGAAGACATGATCTTACCGGAGACAACGTGATAGGTTAAAATATTTTGAAGCTGCCCTTTATTTTCTTCTTTCAACAGCATATCCAGCGTACCATCCGGCAAATTACTGAATGCCTGATTTCTGGGAGCAAATACTGTGAAAGGGCCTTCGCCATTCAGTGTTTCAACCAGATCAGCTGCTTTTACAGCAGTAACTAAAGTAGATAGCTGATCGGTATCCTGCGCAATGGAAACTATTTTATTGTGATGATCAACCTTTTTATCCTTCTCTGGATTTTGTGTAAACGCCAGCAACACAATGGATGCCAGCATTACGGTTAAGATTTTTGTAAGCTTCATAATAAGATTGTATTTTTATTTAGGATTGTGATAGCAAAACATTCTTACCAATGTTTTGTGATGTGATGGCTTAACGCTATTTAGCAATACACCATTCACGAAGGCCGAAGTTTTTTCTTCGGCCTTTTTTTATTCCCGATTTCTTATCTCTTCGTATGATGCTTCCAAATCAATCATAGGTTACGGGTAATCTTCTCCTATTTCTACGTCCGCCAATTTCTGCTGCTATTTCATTCATATTTACAATCATTAAACAACAAAACGGTTGAACCGTTCGATATTAATATGAATGGATTGTATAATGACATAGTCTTACATCAACGGCTTTTGCTAATATTGTTATTAAGCACAATAATGTCCTCTTCATTTAAAACATCCATCCAATGGGTCATTCTTTTGACATTTCTGTCAACCATTGTAAGCTGTGAAACCCAGCAAGGAAACAGCAATCAAATTATATCAAAACTACAACTCCCGGATGGGTTTAGAGCAGAAGTTTTTGCTGATAACGTACCCAATGCTCGTCAGCTTGCCATGGGAGAAAGCGGAATCATTTATGCCGGCAGCCGAGAAGCGGGTAATGTGTATGCTATCGTAGATGAAAACAAAGATTCCAAAGTTGATACCGTTTACACTATTGCCAAAGATCTGCGCATGCCGAGCGGTATTGCTTTCCGAAACGGATCACTTTATGTGGCTGCAGTGAGCACCATTTATCGGTATGATGATATCGAAGCCAACCTTACCAACCCGCCGGAACCTGTAATTGTCACAGATAACTATCCCACTGAAGGCCATCACGGCTGGAAATTTATTGGGTTTGGCCCCGATGACAAACTGTATGTTCCAGTCGGGGCACCTTGTAATATTTGTAACTCAGAGGAGGAAATTTTTGCCAGCATCACTCGTATCAACCCAGATGGAACAGATCGCGAAATTATTGCCAAAGGCGTTCGAAATTCGGTAGGTTTCGACTGGCATCCACACACCGGCAACCTTTGGTTCACCGATAACGGACGCGATTGGATGGGCGATAACCGTCCGCCTTGCGAACTCAATCATCTATCCGGAACGGGACAGCATTTCGGTTTTCCCTACAAGCATGGCCATGATATTTGGGATCCTAAATTTGGTGAAAAGGGAAAAGCAGTGAATCAGGAATTTAAAGATCCGGCACAAGCTTTGGATCCCCACGTAGCACCATTGGGAATGATTTTCTATACCGGGGATATGTTTCCGGATACATATCACAATCAAATATTGATTGCAGAACATGGCAGTTGGAACAGAACTGAGAAAATCGGGTATCGTATAACGAAGGTTACTCTTAAAGACGGCGAAACCACTTCGTATGAACCGTTCATTGAAGGATGGCTTCAGGATAATGAATCGGTATGGGGACGTCCCGTCGATTTATTACAAATGCCAGATGGATCAGTACTTATCTCTGATGATCACAGCGGCGTAATTTATCGCGTTAGTTATCAAAACGGTTAAATAAATTTATATCAATGACACCACTTCGAAAACGAGGTATCTATCGCAATATTGGACTTTTAATTATTCGAGTTGGACTGGGTATCATGTTTATTTTACATGGTTTCCCAAAAATGTTTGGCGGACCCGATACCTGGATTGAAGTGGGATCGGCCATGCAATATCTGGGAATTGATTTTGCTCCCATGTTTTTTGGCTTTATGGCCGGAGTTACTGAATTTTTTGGAGGTATATTTTTATTGTTTGGTCTGTTTTTTATGCCCAGTGTTATCTTTCTTTTTATCGTGATGCTGGTAGCTACGATCCAACATATTGGGGCTGGCGATGGCTTTGTAAGCTATTCTCACAGCATTGAAATTGCTATCGTTATGGCTGGATTATTACTCATTGGTCCGGGTAAATACAGTCTCGATCGCAAGTTGCAAAAAAGAAACAGACGACGATACTAAGTATATACTTTTTCTATGAGAGCAATGGTTTTACATACCGCTGGCAAACCTTTGGAATTACAGGATATTCCAATTCCCAATCCCGATAAAAACCAGCTGCTGTTAAAAGTACAAACCTGCGGCCTTTGCCGAACTGATCTTCATATTATGGACGGTGAACTGGACAACCCCAATTTACCACTTGTATTAGGCCATCAAATTGTAGGTACAATAGAAGAAGTGGGCGAAAATGTAGCCGGATTAAAAAAGGGTGATAAAGTGGGAGTGCCATGGTTGGGCTACACTTGCGGAAATTGCGAATTCTGTCATAATGATCAGGAAAACCTCTGCGACAATGCTCAATTTACCGGTTACGATATTAATGGTGGCTTTGCCGAATATGCTGTAGCCGATGCTCGGTTTTGTTTTCCCATTCCTGAAAACTATCCGGCAGTACAAGCTGCCCCACTGCTGTGTGCCGGACTTATCGGCTATCGAGCTTTACGGAAAACCAACAATGCCCAACGGTTGGGATTTTACGGATTTGGATCAGCTGCTCATATTCTTACCCAGGTTGCGCTTCATCAAAACAAAGAAGTTTACGCTTTCACTCGTCCCGGTGATACCAAAACACAACAGTTTGCCCAAAATTTAGGAGCTACGTGGGCCGGCGGATCTGAAACCCTGCCACCCCAACATTTGGATGCAGCTATCATTTTTGCACCCGTTGGACCACTTGTGCCACAAGCATTGAAAGCAGTTAAGAAAGGAGGTAGTGTCGTCTGTGCAGGTATTCATATGAGCGATATCCCAAGTTTTCCATATAACGATCTTTGGGAGGAGCGATCTATCGAGTCAATAGCCAACCTTACGCGTCGCGATGGAACTGAGTTCATGCAGCTGGCTCCGGAAGTACCGATTGAATCTCAAGTTACCACCTATCCCCTTACCGACGCCAACCAGGCACTTGATGATTTACGAGCCGGAAACTTTGAAGGATCGGCTGTACTTTCGATCAGCGATGAGTAACATTGCTTGCCCAGATAAGTTATGACATAAAGTCCTATTATTTGTATCTTTGCGGGCTATATTAGCAGATAAAAATTAATCCGAGTTCTTCTAAATACATTTATACTCATGCACGATATTGTTTTAATCCCAGGCGATGGAATTGGCCCCGAAATCACAAAATCTGTAACTATCATTTTAGATGAAGCTGGTGCAGACATTAATTGGATTGAATGCACCGCCGGACTTACGGCACAGGAAGAGCTCGGTAATCCTCTGCCTGACGAAACTCTGGATGCTATTGATCAGTATCGGCTTGCATTGAAAGGCCCCTTAACCACTCCTGTAGGTGCCGGATTCCGTTCAGTAAATGTTGCTATGCGTAAAAAGTTTCAACTCCACAGCAATATTCGCCCGGCTAAAACACTGCCACATATCCACAGCCGATATGAAGACGTGAATCTCGTAATGTTCCGCGAAAACACCGAGGGACTTTACATTGGCAAAGAACAATGGGTCGAAGAAAACAGTCATGCCGAAAGCATCGCCGTTGTTACCCGCGAAGCCAGTGAAAAAGTAATACGTTCAGCTTTCGAATACGCTAAAAAGAAAGGACGCAAGAAAGTTACCTTAGTACATAAAGCCAATATTCTAAAATTTACCTGCGGACTTTTTATGGAAGTGGGTGAAGAAATTTCCAAGGATTATCCAACCATTGAATATGAAGATCTTATTGTAGATAACATGGCCATGCAAATGGTATTGCGTCCCGAGCAATTTGATGTGATCGTAACAACAAACCTATTTGGTGATATCCTTTCTGATCTGGCCTCAGGCCTTGTTGGCGGACTTGGACTGACAGGTGCTGCTAACATTGGCGATGATGCAGCTATGTTTGAAGCTGTTCATGGTTCAGCCCCGGACATTGCAGGCCAAAATAAAGCCAATCCTATCGCATTCTTGCTTTCTGCCTTGATGATGCTTGAGCACATCGGAGAAGATGACTTAGCTGATAGAATCAGGCAAGCAGTATATTATACATTGGAAAATAAAGAAGTTTGCACCCCTGATATTGGAGGAAACGGTTCCACCACTTCATTTACCAAAGCTGTATGCTATAATCTTCGCAAGTAGTTTCTGCTAGCATTGGCCTTTATAAGGTTTTCGGCAATTACATAGTCAAAGGTTGAATGAATTGCACATCCATAGCTTTTGTATCTAGCAGCGCTATGGTTGCCTCTTCGTCAAAACCATGGGCCGTACCGGGATTTACTGCTAAGGTATTGCCGATAAATTCGACCTTCTTTTCGTGGGTATGCCCAGATACCACCACCTCATAATTGCCACACTGTTCTAATGCTTCGGTGATAGGTAGATCGGTACCGTGATAAAGTGCAATGGTTTTATTATCAACGGCTACTTCGCCGAAACTTCCTAAATGCGTCGCTCCTATCTTGCTAAACTTTTGCAAGATCAAATAATGATCTCCATCATTATTACCAAAAACGCCTTTAAGATTTAATCCTTCAAAAGGTGGAATGGTGAAGGGACTACAGAAATCACCGGCATGCAAAACGAGCTCTACATCACGTTCTTTAAATATTTTAACGGCCGTTTCAATGTTCCGAACATGATCATGTGAGTCTGAAATAAGTCCGATCAACATAGTTCTTTTCTTCTGTTTTTAGTTTTGCATATAGTTATAAGATTTAGGACGAGATTTCAAATTCTCGGCATCTAATTAATATTATTGGCTTTAAAAAAAGTAATTTCTATTATTATCACAGTTTTGACTACTAACTTTAAACATAGGCGCTAACATTATGAAAAAATTATCACTGTTCGTATTGGCATTATCAATTATCTGTTTCATCGGAATGCCAGCCACTACTACTGCTCAAGATTTTGAGGGCGTTATTTATTTTGAAATGGCAGATTTAGCCAAGCAGGGTATGGGGGAAATGCCTTATATGGTTAAAGGTAATAAAGGTCGTATGGAGATAAACCACCAGGGCCAAAAAAATGCCATGCTCATGCTTCCCGGAGAGTCAAAAATGGTGATGATCATTGAGCAAATGAACGGTTATATAGAAATGGATCTTAATAATGACATCGGTAATAAAGAAAAGGATAAAGCATCTGAACCAAACATGAGAAAGACCGGTGAAACCAAGACTATTGCCGGAAGAACCTGCAAAGTTTGGAGAATGGAATCGGAAGATGGCACCTTTGAAGCTTGCATGGCCAAAGGCATGGGTACTTTTATGATGCCTCAAAACCAAATGCGAAAACGTAACGCGCCAGCCTGGGCTCAAAAGTTTGCAGAAGAAGAATCTATGCCACTTGAAATTATTGAAATCAAGAACGGAAATCGTACCGTTCAAATGAAGGCCACAAAAATCGAAGAAAAGTCACTTTCTGATGATCTATTTAAAGTCCCAGAAGGATATAATGATATGAGCGGCATGATGAAGGGAATGCAAAATCGGAATTAGAACCCTAAAATTTTGCCTATTTTATAAAAGCGACACCTTTGTGCAAGGAGTCGCTTTTTATTTGTTAATTTATCTCTGCAAGTAACTCTTCTGCTTGTCGACGATATGCTTTTTCGGCATCAGCTTCTATCACATTATTTAGTATGCCCTTCGCTTTATCCTTACTCCCATTTTTAGCCAACAATTTTCCGGCCAAATATCCTGAAACAACATAAAAGGAGCGGTTCCCCGTATCTGGAAGCTCCTGCCCTAATGTAAAAGCTCTGGTATAACAATCGATAGCTTCGTCAGTGCGTCCTCTCTTTTCCAAAATACGTCCCTTCCATGTCAGCAATTCTTCCTGCACCACCTGTAGATCTGGAAGATCATTCCCCTCCCACCTCTGCAAATTGCTTTCAATAAGTTTTAACGCTTCATCAAGACGAGATTGTTTATAATAGCTCTTCACCAGAATCCGAATATAATAACTGTTATTAGGATATTGACGATGTAGCTTCTCAAAATTTCGGACGGCTACTCCAAAATTATTTTCATAGTTATAATGAATATTCCCTAGAAAATAAGTGGCTTCTGCTCGCGCAAAAATTGCGTTTTGTGAGGCCTCCTCTATAGCTTCCAGTCCTTTTTGCTTATCACCATCCGGCAGTGCCCAGCTGACTGTTTTAACCATAGGATATTCATCAGGAATATAATCCAGATAATAGAGTTTAAGCCCCTCTGCAAGCTTCAAATCATTTAATTCGGGCTGAATATCAAGAAGATAATCATAAGCCTGTATTGCCTTGCGACCATAATTTATGCTTGTTATCCACTGTTCGCGATTTGCATATTGGCGCGCCATATAGCCGTTACTTATTGCTCGAATCAACAAGCCGTCTACATGTTTGGGTTGACGATGAAGCAACTTACCCGCTCGATAATCAGTTTTTTTCATCATCTCAAAAAATTGGTCATCGTGGGAGCGATCATGGAGATCAGTCAACACCGTCCACCACAGTTTCATACCTTCAAAAAGAGTCCACAGGGGATGATCCGGATATTTATCTTTCCATACAGCCAGTTGCTCCTCGGCCCCTTCAAAATTCAAATTGTACACCGAATCTACAGCAGCCTTTGCATCCGTTCTGAAATCCTGAATATTAATCAGTTCGGGAACCTGCGCTGTTGCTGGACGGGCAACAGTTAATACAAAGAATAGAAGAAATAAGTAGCGGATAATTTTCACTTTTTTACTGTATAACTAATCCAATCCCAACTTATTTTAAATGTGATTGAAACCAGTTACCCGTGATACTCAAAACGGTTGCAAATTCTTCGGGAAATTCCTCATCCTCAAATGGATGCGCAGTATTAAAGGTATGGCCAGAATCAGGGATTAACTCTATCTTCTTATCCTCAGCACTACAATGCTCATACAGCTTTTCCGCCTCACTGTAGTGTACGCCTTCATCACCTTCAGAGTGAACAAAAAGGGCCGGAATGTCTAATTCCCGAACGCGTTTTACAGCCATCAGGCGATCGGCATTTTCTATGGCATCTTTATAAACCACATCTTTAACCGGCATTATTTGACCGGTACGTCCATTTTTAATTTCGGTGACGCCCCTTTCCTCCCAATCACTAATCATATCATCACTCCACCGGACATTATAATCAGCCACCGCAGACCATGTAACCAAACATTTTATTTTGGGGTATTCCGCTGATGCAGCCACCGCTGTATGTCCGCCGCGGGAATGTCCCAAGACGCCAATTGTATTCGTATCCAAAGAAAAATCTTGCGCCGTAATGTCTTTGTCTTTCAAAGCCTTGAGGATCGTTCCCACATCCTCTAAATCCTGGCTCAGCGTTTCGCGGGCAAATAGATCCAGCTGATCAAATTCAGTCATACTTTCACCCACTCCATTCAGTGAAAAGTTTATTGCCAAAACAGCAAATCCAGCTTTGCTAAGCTCTCGACATCCATCAGGAAAAGCACCCCAGTCTTTGAATCCCTTAAATCCATGTAGAAATAATATTACCGGCAAGTTATCCTGTTTACTATTCTCAGGAAAATATAAATCGTAGTAAATGGGAAGATTTTCAGTAGATGGAACAGAACCCGTAATCTTTGTGACTTCTATATCCTTCATTGAATGGTTTATATAACTTGTTATGGACGAAGTTTTATACTGATGTTTATCCTATTTAATCAAAATCGAGCGGATCAAGTTTTACCAATTTACGCAATCCGTTGATCTCACTTTTTTTAAGGTAACGCCAGCGGCCCATCTTAACGTTGTTAAGGGTAAGACCTGCATATTCAACACGTTTTAGCTTTGACACCTCCTTGCCAAAATGTTCCACCATTCGACGCACAAGGCGATTTCGTCCTTCAAAAATGGAAAGCATAAAACCATCCGGCGTACGCGCAATGTTATACGCTTGCGCTTTACCGTCTTCAAGCTCAATACCTTCAGACAACTTCTGAAGCTCATCATCCTTCAAGCCTCGCTCGGTTTCTACTTCATACGTTTTTCGCACCTCATAACTGGGATGCATCAGCCGGTTCGCCAAGTCCCCATCGTTGGTTAAAACCAACAATCCCATGGTATGACGATCGAGCCGCCCCACGGGATATACGCGCTTGCCCGTTGCATTCTCAATCTTATCCATTACCGTATCCCGGTTGCGGGGATCATCAGTCGTGGTGATCGTATCCTTTGGCTTATTCAACAAGATATATACAAACTTTTCGAGGCTTAAAACCTGTCCCTCTACCTCAACCTTGTCCGTTCGCTGAACTTTAACCCCCATCTGAGTAACAACCTCATCATTTACTTTCACCTTGCCGGCAGCAATGTAATCATCCGCTTTACGCCGGGAGGTAAATCCACAGTGGGCAATGTATTTATTTAGACGAATCTCTTCGTCTTCACTATAGTTCTGGTCAACCTGGTGGTCAGGTTCTTCAATTTTTCCTCGTTTATTCCTCTTCTTTCTTCGTCGACTCATCCTCTAAGTTTTCCTGAATATTATCCGATTCATTTTCCAATTGCTTATTTGTCTCGTCGCCCTCATCACTTTCTTCCTCATCAGCACGTTGCAACACATCAGCCGTATACTCATCCAGGTCGGGCACTTCCTCTTCATCAATTTTTTCAACGGCCTCAATTAGTGACATCGCTGTTTCCGTAGCATCCTCATCTTCCGCTGTTTCTTGCAGCTCTTTAAGCTCCAGCTGGCGATCAAACAAAAACTGACGATGTTCGGCCATATCATCATCTTTGAGGATCTCATTAATCTCGCGAGGCTTCGGCAGCTCATCAATAGAGTTAATGCCAAAGTGCTTTAAAAAGTGTTTAGTGGTGCGATACAAGAGCGGCTTCCCGGGAGCATCCAAACGACCCGAAACTTCGATTAACACCTTTTCCAACAATTGGCGTAACATATAACCTGAATCCACGCCGCGAATATCATCCACTTCGGGCTTTGTGATCGGCTGTTTATATGCCACAATAGCAAGCGTTTCAATGGCCGACTGAGATAGCTTGCGGTAAGCACTTTCGTGTTGAAAAATACTGAGCCAAGGCTCAAAACGCTTCTTAGTTGAAAAAGTATAGCCACCGGCCACGTGCTCGATATTAAATGCTAATCCGTTCTCTTCGTAACGCTGATTTAACTTCTCAACAAAAGGTGGTATAGCATCAACTTCTAAACCTAAATTTTCTTCACCTTTTGCGATAATTTCACAAATCTTTTCTTCCGAGATAGGTTCCGGGCTCGCAAAAATCAACGCTTCTATTACCGAAGATAGGCGCGTACCGTCAACAAATTGATAGTCTTGCATAACTGCTACCGTTATAGGAAAAACTCTTCTTTATATTATGGCTGAATTCACAAAGTCCATAAAATAACAAAATTTTTACCCTTCATTCTCTTTAATGATAAAAAAGCCGTCGTTACCCTGTTTCTGATACAGGGGCATTAAAATATATCCATCCGTTTGTGCGATAATTTTCCCTTTATTGTCATTAGCCAGCCACTCCCCCTTTTTTATACGCTGAAAGTTTGAGTATCCAGGTCGCATAGCAAAACCGTCACCGGGCTCAATAATATGCTGATATACCAGTTCGGTCTCCACTGGTAGGTGCTTGGTATGCTCCTTCAGGTGACGTTCATACTCTTTTATTTTCTCCACATACTGTTTTTTGATAGATCCCACTGCATGCAGTAAAAGCAAAAGCGAAGCGGTTATATTATATTCTGTCAGCTCATTTTCATGCTGGCCGCCCTCCAATCCAAAGGAGATAAATCCCTTTTCCTGATAATACCCCAACGCGGTACCCCGCAGCGATTTCTCAATCTCAAATACCATGGGTACATATAAGTTAGACAAAAGTTCACGTTGACGTGGATCGGAACTTGTAATGCTGAACATGCTCCCTTCAGCAGAAAACGTATGAACATCTGCCAACACAACTGGGGTATGGCTTCCCTCTTCAATACTATCAAGAATGGGAAGCAACCGTTTCATCTGCCTGCGTTCATTCGATTTGATGCGAGCTTCAGGAGTATCTCGGATTTTTTCGATTATCGAGGGAAACCATAGACGATTCATATCCTCGTCGAGATACCGGACATTGTGCTCAAGCGCAGGTAAATTAGCGCGGAGAATAATCAATCGTCCATCAATCTGCGGCTGAATACCATCGAGCATATTAAATATATTCTGGGCCGCATCTACGCCGGCAGACTCATTGCCATGCAACCCGGTTACCACCACTACAGTAGGCCCACTGGGATTTCCTTCAATGACTCCTAAAATCCGATCGTCTTGTGTTTTTGCCTCGATGTTACTTTTCGTCGGATTCCTCATTCTCCTCATTATTCAAATGTAATACTTTCAACAATCTGCGTGCTATTCTCATGTAATTGTGTTCGGTAATAATTCCAACAAGCCTGTTATTCTTTACGACAGGAAGACATCCTATCTGCTGGCTGTTCATAATTTCCATCGCCTCCATAATAGAGGCCTCCGGATGAATAGTTATAGGATTCTCAATCATAATATCTTGAACCGTCTCTACTACATCCTCATCATGATTGACGGCCTTGGAATAAGCATTAAAAACCATCCGCATGGTCACCAAGCCAACCAGATGCTTTTTGTCATCCTCTACCGGAACATACCGGATACGCCGCCAATCTATCAAGTTTGCCGTAAACTCCACCAGGTCATCTTTTTGTACCGTAAACAGGTCGGTAGTCATAAACTCTTCGACAATTAAGCTCGACGGCTTCCAGTGCTCCAGATCCTCCATGCGAGCACGGCCCCATTTATGTACCGGCTCCCCTTTTTTCTGATTTTTGATCATCGCCGTTGTTATGGCCGCCAAAGTCTGTTCCTTGGATCCATGCTCTTTCATCAGCGAAGCATAATTATTTAGCATCCAGTGCGATGGCGTTTGCCCCGCCGTTACGCGCTGCTCAATAATATCCAGGTATTCGGTAATATCACTGCTATTAATATCGACTTCCTCCAACCCTTCTCGGGCAATAGGCAGCAGTTCTTCTGTTATCAAATCCACTGCATTAATACGCTGGTCATCAAACCATCGAAACTTTGTATCGAGTCCCATTTTCGAGGCCGCCACAAAATTCATTCGGGCATCATCAAAATCCATCTTCTCAGATATATTGGGATAATAATCTCCCATCTTATTCATTAATCCCAGCCAAAAAGCAGAATTGGCTACCTCATCCGTAACCGTCGGTCCGGAGGGGCAAACTCTATTCTCGATACGAAGATGGGCCTTCCCATCAGTAATGCCGTAGCAGGGGCGATTCCAGCGATATACTGTCCCATTATGGACCTGCAACGCTCGCAAAGCCGGTGGTGTCCCTTCATCCAACAATTTCTCCACATCTTCGGTTACCTCCGAACTCAACATGACTCGATAGCGGGCGGTATCTTCCTGAAATATCTCAAGAATACTCTCGTCCACCCACTGGTTCCCAAATGTTACACGCGGGCTGCTTTCCCGTAGGTGATCACCCACAGTTCGCGTATCTACCGATTGCTGGAACAGAGCAATGCGGGTCTCATTCCACAATCGCTTGCCAAAAAGGATAGGCGAACCCACCGTTGATGCCAGCACCGGAGCTGTTACCAGCTGAGCAATATTATACTTGGGTACAAATTCTTCAGGACCTACTTGCAGATGCACCTGAAACCCGGTATTACACGCTTCCAGCAGCGGGGAATCAAATTTCATTAACAGCTCATCCATACCCTGGATACGCAGATCATAATCACCTCCGCGCAGCTTATTGATGGCCTGGGTAAGTGCCCTGTAACGCTGTAAGGGAGTCTGGTTTTTCAGGTCGATATCAACCTTACGAATAGTTGGCAAAATACCCGTTAATACGATCTCCCCACCGAGCTCTTCCGTTGCCTTTCGAACCTTATCAACCTTCTGCTGGAGATTCTGCTCCATTTTCGAAAGGCAATCCCCCGTAAATTCGAGGGGTTCCATATTTATTTCGAGATTAAACTTTGCATATTCGGTCGTAAAGCTGCCGTTTTCATCCTCCTGCAACTTCTCAAGCACCTCCATATTGTGAGGCCAGGCTTTAGCCTGTTGATCAACCAGACAAAGCTCCTGCTCAGCTCCAATTCGTATGGGATCAGTTTCAAACCAATCGCCCTCATTAAGCATACGATCCAGCGCTCGAAGATCCTTCAACACATATTTCATAAAGCGCTGTACTTCTTCCTGACTGTCGGCCAATTTTACCCGGGATTCGCCCATAGGTACCTCATCATTAATTATAAAGGTATCTTACCGCTGTAATAATCGAATTTATTAAACAGAATGCAAGCGTTCTACCCTGCATTTCTGATGCGTATTGCCTAACAAATATTTATGGCTGATAATTTAATCAAGATTACAAAAGATCGTCACTCCAGCGCATCCACATTCACATTAATTCGAACAGAACTGGCACCTTTTGGTTTTCGATTATCAAATAGATCAAAGGTTCTGTCAAGCATTTGCTCAATGGCTGATGCGCCATTAGTTGGATTGATTTTGATAAAGCTCTCCCATCGATAGAAATTCTGCATTTTGGAAATAGCCGCTGGTGAGGGACCCAATACCGAATCAAAGCTGCCTAATACCTCAGTCAGGCAATCAGTATAGGTTTCAGCCACTCTTCGTACACGCCCCTCTTGCTCGCCCTTAAATACAAATCTGATAATGCGCGAATACGGTGGATACTGTAGCATTTTACGATAGGCCAGCTCTTGCCGGGCAAATGATTTGTAGTCGTGGTTTTTGGCTTGCTGTATGGCGGGATGATCGGGCTGCCAGGTCTGAAAAAACACCTTCCCCTCTTTATCAGCCCTACCGGAACGCCCGGCTACCTGACTCAAAAGCTGATACATTCGTTCTCCCGACCGGAACGAAGGAAAAGCGAGCTCGGTATCGGCATCAATAACGCCTACAACCGTCACATCAGGAAAATCCAATCCCTTTCCAACAATTTGTGTACCGACTAATATATCTGCCTCTTTTCGTCCAAATGATTTTAGAATTTTTGAATGCGCGTTCTTTCCAGAAGTCGTATCAAAATCCATGCGCAACGTCTCTGCACCCGGATACAGCTCAGCAATTTGCTCCTCCAACTGCTGAGTTCCGCTTCCTCGAGATTCCACCGAATCATTTCCACATTCTTTACACCGTTGTGGCTGGCGTTCAGAATAACCACAATAGTGGCATCGCAGCTGTTTTTTTGATTTATGAAAGGTTAAACTCACCGAACAATTCGGGCACTCAGGTATTTCCCCACACGTTGCACACTGCAGATACGATGCAAAACCTCTTCTGTTATATAAGAGGATTGCCTGTTCATCCTTTTCGATAGCTTCCTTAATCGCTTCAAAAAGAGGAATGGCGATCGGTCCTTTCATTGCGGAACGATATTGTTTAAGGTCAAGCAACTTCACGTCGGGAAGTTTTGCATCAAAAGGTCGCTCCTTAAGTTCCAAGTATTCGCTCTTCCCCTTCTTTGTCCCATAAAGAGACACCATACTCGGCGTTGCCGACCCCAAAACCACTGGAATATCATTGATATGAGCTCGCATGATCGCTACATCTCGTCCATTATAGCGCGGGGCCGGATCTTCCTGCTTATACGACATATCATGCTCCTCATCCACTACGATAAGTCCCAGATTCTGCACTGGGGCAAACACGGCCGAACGCGCCCCGATAGCAATTCGTTTTTCTCCCTTTTGCAATGCACGCCATGCATCATACCGCTCCCGGTCGGTGAGCCTGCTGTGCAATACAGCTATATCATCACCAAATATCAGATGAAACCGTTTTACGATTTGCGGAGTTAGACCAATCTCAGGAACGAGGACCAATCCTCCCTTTCCCTGTTCCAAGACTTTCTTTAAGGCATGGATATAGACTTCCGTTTTACCGCTTCCGGTGATACCATAGAGTAAATAGCTGCCGAACTCCTCGTTATTAATCGATTTCTTAATTTCATCAAAAGCCGCCAGTTGCTCATCATTTAACGTATTAAGCTGCGCCGGATCATACTCCAGTTTCATACTCAAATTCGTGGTTTCCACCTCGTCATATTTTAGTAACTCTTCTTCAGCAATTCTGTTAAGCGTATAATATTCCAGCAACTCGAAATCTGTTAGCTCATTTTGAAATTCAGGTAGATCTAAGTCGGTCAGTATTTTTAAAGCTTGAATCCATTTATATTCTTTCCCGGCTTCTTCATGCTCTTTAACAATACGTTCAGCCACCTCTTTGCTATTTTCTTCCTTCCATTGCCACAATTTATCTGTGCTTGGATCCATCTTCATAGCCGGCTGTTCCCAAACCTCCAGCACCTTCTGCCCCACCAGCTTATCTATGATTTTATCACCCCACCTCTTTTGAGCTTCAACTAACAGGTAGGACTCTTTCCTCTGAATTTCTTTGACGATTTCAGTTTCATCATCATTAAGAAAATCCGGCAACTTACGCTCCCTTGTCTTTAGATACTTTTGAGCATAGAAATTTAGCCCAACCGGCAAGGCAGCCTGTATAACCTCCCCCCACCCACAGTAATAAAAACGGTGAATCCATTGGGTTAGCTTTAATAACTCATCAGAAATGATCGGCTTTTCATCAAGCACCTGCTGTACCGGACGAGTATTAAAATCAGGTTCTTGGTCATGGATATTAACTACGATCCCGATTTTTTTATGCTTTTGAAGGGGTACCCATACGCGTTTACCAACGTCTATATCTGCTTTATACTCCTCGGGCAAGCTGTATGTAAACTGCCGACGAACAGCGGTGGGAAAAACGATATCTACGTATAAAGACAAGTGGAATATCTATTATTAGTTTTAAGAGACCTTTGCGTAACCATCCTTGACATACTGTCCCGAATGCTCTCGGGATCGGTATTTGTAAACAATCATTATTCGAAGCCTTTGCAAAACCCCGAAAATGAAGATCATCATTGCGAGCATGTCAGCAAATCTCTTGGTCAAAGTTCTTAAAGGAAGATCGCCACATTACATTCGCGATGACAGTAAGGTTTTGCAAAGGCTCCTTCAAATTAAAGCTGCTGCAAAGCATATTCATTCTATGACTGTGAGTCAATAAATAATACAAATAAAAAAAGGGCTCCGATTGCTCGGAGGCCTTTGAAATAAACTTACTTACCTTACGATAAGCTTATAATTATCTACCAATTAGGGAGTAACTCCAGAATTAGAACTTGCATAACCACTGTCCCAGAAGGGCAGCGTATTTGTTTCATCAGCGCCGGGGTTATCAGCAGCTACAAAACAACGTTGGATGATCCAATCGTCGCCAGTCGGTCCATGCTTGCCATCCATCAGGATATAATGCAAGCCATTTTTGTTCAGCTATGGCATTAATCTGATCCTGCTGACTTCCTGTTACCGGAAATGGAGCATAATTAGTTCAGATAATCATTCATCTGTTTTTGAGTTAGATCAACCTCAGATTATACATTGCTCCAATATATCATATCAGTTTCTAGAACATTATTGTTTTTTTGCTTGCGCAGGTGTATCGGTTAAACATCCTCTGGCATTTGCTTCGGCACTGATGAATTCTACTTCATCATAAACGAGAAGCAAGCCGTCAAAGCTTTGTCCAAGAAGTGGTCCCGTAATTTTTTAATAGGCGGCACACAAGTTACTTACTCCATAAGCTCCACCGACATAGTTGCCTCCAAACTGGTTGAAATGCAGTGGCAATAAAAAAAGCCGCTTCCGAGAGGAAGCGGCTTCGTATTATAATGTTATTATCATTCTCTATTGATTGACTGGTGTTGCATCAAATAATCCTGGCACAGGATCTGGCAGATTATCAGAATTTGTATTTCGCTCATCCTGCGGATAAAGGAATCGCTGAGGGAATTCGCTACCCTGAACAGGTGATAGCCCATCCACGTTATAATCAATTCTTCGCACGAAGTTGAATCCTTCGATTTGACCTATCAGACCTAAGTAGGTCCAATTGCGAACATGCTGTGGAATGTCAGTATTTGCATAAGCACCCCCTGCTTCAAAATCAGTAAGAACCAAGTCATCGTAATTATCGGTACCAAACTTATTATCCAAATAATCACGGGAGTTATTCAATGCTTCAATAGCATTCTGATTTCCTGCTGTTGTACCTTTTGCAGCTTCAGCTTCAGCAATAATCATCTGGTTTTCCATATATGTCACTAATGGAAATGATTCGGTTGCAGCAGCAAAACCATCCGTACTATTCAGGTCAGTACCATCATAGTAGTAATTAAGACGAGCTGTTTCGTCAGTTTTGCCATTATTTCCATTATTTAACATATCCAGTGCATGAGATCTGTCGGCAGCCAGATAACCAGCACGCTCTACATTTGTAAATGCGTAGTACAGATTTTGGTTACGTGCCTGTTGCGGTCCATGCGGCATTAATGCATCTCCGGTACCATCGGCAGCATCTATACCGCTCTGTGCGGCCGTTAATGCGCCAGAAACATCTCCAGTATGCATCAGGTAACGTGCTTTTAGAGTGTAAGCTACTTTTAACCACTTACTTGCATCACCACCTAGAGAGGTTACATCGCTTGAAATACCGACTGAGGAGTTAGCTTCTAATGTTGTAATAGCTTCATTCAATAACGTTTGAACACTGCTATATACACTTGATTGTCCATCGTATGATGGCGTAGTAGTCTCATCAGAATTTATGGCTTCAGAAAATGGAACATCTCCCCAGAGCGCAGTAACCTGCCCCATGAGCATGGCCTCCCAAATTTTGGTTGTAGCCACCTGATTTTGAGGCACAACATTGAGAGCATTGTATTTCTCTCTGGCTAAGCGCAAATTGGTAAGTCCACGCACATACGCCATGAACCAGTCACTATCACTGTCTGACGCAGTCACATTGTAGGAATAGATACTGCTATACTGGCGGTCTTCTCCAGAAAAGTATTGCGCCCACATGCTTCCTTTACGAGCTGAATGGGATTCTAAAAAAGTAACCGCTCCGACTTGACCTGCGACAAATATCTTGTCAGCAGGTGCTGAGGTTGGATTATTAGGATTTTCATTGTAACCATCAGTAAACGAATTGGTCACAGAATCACATCCTATAACACCAACCAAAAGCAATACAAAAGCTATGTATTTTATATTGGTAAATTTCATAATAACTATATTTATAAAATTAATTAGTAATTGACCTTCACAGAAAAGATGAACGACCTAGTACTTGGATTGTTAAAATAATCTAGGCCAAATCCATTTGAAGGACCCGTTAAGTTCGTTTCAGGGTCAATACCTGAATAGTCAGTGAAGAGTAACAGATTACGCCCTGTAGCACTAAGATCAACAGACCTCAACCCAGTTGCATCTCGGAAACCTTGTCCACTAATGCTATAACCGAGTGAGACTTGGCGTAACCGAACAAATCCACCATCTTCAATATTTGGTTCAGCCGGACCCGTGAATCCAGAAAATGGACCGGAATAATGTGCAACCCCAGTTACGGCAACGGGACCACCGCCAAAATCCTCAACATAGCCTCGGAAGGTTTCACCTTCTTGTATGGTTCCACCGTCCCAAGTTGTTAAATCTTGGTCAGCAGTAGTTTCCCAATCCTGTGAGCCATGGACACCGAAGAATTTAAGTGCACCTTTCGTACCGTTCCAGACATCTCCACCCTGTTTAATATCAACAAGGAAATTTAGTCTCAGACCTTTATAGTTTACGGTACTTCCTACACCTGCTCTCCAGTCCGGATTGGGATTCCCGATTATTTTCTGCGCAGCCGCAGCTTGAGGAAATCCATTGTCATCAAGTGTTAAGCTTCCGTCATCATTACGAGCCCAAGCATTACCAAAGAATACACCGTACTCTTCACCAACAATTGCCGATGATGTTGCACTGGTAAAGCCCGCAAGACCAAGTTCATTAGCACCAGCGAGCGAAGTTACCTTGTTAATATTCTTTGACCAGTTACCATTGATAACCCAGCTGAACTCTTGAGATCTGATCATCTCTATACTAAGATCAGCTTCGAAACCTTTGTTTTCAATGGCACCAGCATTAGCTAACTGCGTACTAAAACCGGATGACGGAGCACGATCTACACCTAAGATCGCATCTTCAGTCTCAGTGATATATCGTGTCAAACTTAAATCAATACGGTCATTGAAAAACCTAAGATCTGCACCAACCTCATATTCTGTAGTGCGTTCAACTTTTAGATTGGCATTTCCTGCCTCAGATGAACGTGCAAAACCACCGCCATATTCAGCAGGATTCAAGCTTTCACCCCAGCTTCCAACTATATTACCTTGGAAAAAGGTAGTTTGTGTTGAGTAGATGGGCGGCTGTGTTCCCGCTTCACCATATGAAAGTCGCAATTTACCAAAGCTTAAAATGTCATTATCACTTAGAGCATCTAACTCAGTAAACTGCCACGCTAAGCTTGCCGATGGGTAAAAGAAAGATCCATCTGTATTTTCACCAAATGTAGAAGCACTTTCTTCTCTTCCTGTAACTTCAAGGAAAAGCATATCATAGGCACTTATATCAAGCACACCATAAATGGCAGAAGTCCTTTGTGTACTTCGTTCCTGAAATGGGTTTTTACTATTGTAATTTGAAACATCCCGATTAAATCCTTGAAGAATTATATCAGTAGATGTCGCTCCTACCTCATCATATTCGCGATGATTTACATTCCATCCTACAGTCAAAGTACCTGAAAAGTCTTCATTTAATGTATGAGAAGCTTTTGCAATTAAATCAGAATTAACTTGGTATTGACCAAGCTTTTGTTCTGTAAGTGCTCCTGAAGGATTACTTGCATCGTAGGTGGGAAATACCGAATACCGTCTGTCAGTGTAGGTATCTACTCCTAATCGATGCGTAAAACTTAACCAAGAAGTAGGATCATACTGCAATTCTGTACTTCCAAGTATCCGCTGGACTTGCGTTTCATTTAGTGCATTTTCAATAGTCCACAATGGATTATTGTAAATAGGTGAATCACCTGCACCAACAGGATTCCTATAGCTGCGGTGCTTTCCGGGGGTAATACTTCCATCTGGGTTTACGTAATCAACAGTATGCGGCCTAAAGTCAAAGTCAGGCGAAGTACGATATGCTCCCAAAAGTAATCCGGAAACATTAGATCCCTGCTGAATACGATTGGAAGTAGAATTGGTATACTGTGCATTTACCGTCGCTGAAAAATTATCCCAGTTCCGCGTAGCTACACCCTTAACAGTAGTCCTATTATAGTCACTGTTATCTAATATAATTCCATCTTGAGCTACATTTCCAACGCTCAAGCGAAATGTTCCGTTTTCAGAGCCCCCGCTGATTGAAATCGAGTTATCTCTTTTTAACCCATTTTCAAAAATCGCTTCTGAGTGATCATAGGTTTGACGTGAATTTTTCTGAGTAATAACTCCATACTTTTCACCGTCTGGGCCAAAGTAGGCATTACCATCAGACATATCCATCACATCATCGCCACCAGGCCGATCAGCAATTTTGTCACCCCAAGAAAATGGAGTCCCAGAGACATAAGAACCCCCAATACCTTGACCATACTTCTTCTGGAGATCCACTGTTTTATTTAAAACATCAACAGACCATTCTGACTTAACAGAAATGTTAACCTTATTACCTTCCGTAGCTTGCCCTGTTTTAGTTTCAATTAGGACAACCCCATTGGATGCTCGCGATCCCCAAAGTGCAGCGGCAGAAGGTCCTTTTAATACCTGTACCGACTCAATATCATCAGGATTTAAGTCATTAATTCGAGATTGCTGTTGTACGCCACCAACGCCTGAACCGATTGTTGCGTTAGACACAGGCACACCATCAATAACAAAAAGTGGATCAATATCCCCTGTAATCGTATTAGCACCTCGTATTACAATACGAGAAGCTGCTCCGGGATCTCCACCAGTACCAGTGACATTAACTCCCGCAGCTTTACCAGACAATCCGGAAACCACATCAAGTTCCCCAGAAGCTGCTATATCATTACCGGAAACTTGTGCCGATGAGGTCCCTTGCTCGTCTGCATTTTCTTCAAAACCAAGGGCACTTACTACCACTTCATCCAAACCCACCACATCGGGGGCCATCTGAATGTTATAAACGTTTTCTCCGGCATCTACTTCAATTTCCTGAGTATATTGCTGATACCCAACAAACGAAGCTTGAATGGTATAGGTGCCACTCTCAACACCAGTGATGGTATATTCACCATTGGCGTCAGTAGAAGCACCTGTTTCCAGTTCTTGTATTACAACATTTACACCTGGCATTGTTTCTCCTGTTTCGGAATCAGTAACTGTTCCTGTTACTGTCCCATTTTGCGCTACTGAAGTAGCAGCAAAAAACAGCATAAACATTGCCATAGAAAGTAACTTTCTAAGCATAATTAGATATGTTTTATTATTGTTTTTATTTAACCATACCATCCCCTTGGAAACTATTACGCTATCTCGCAACCTGTCCCAATAGATGGAGTATTTAATTTATGTGCTTATTAACCACATAAAATCCTTGAATTGATTTCTTGCTTTCAAATAACTTAAAAGAGCAAATATTGCTATCTGCATTTAGCTAATACTAATCCTAATAATACTAAAATAATTTACATTGTCAATCGTTAAAAATAGTCTAAGTGGAGAATATGGTGGAATTGCTACAAAAAAATGGACAGTTAGCTAAGCCAGATCATGCAGCAAGTTCTTGTTGTTGGATTAAATAATCTTGCATTCCCGACGGCGTGCGATAGTCCAGCGTAGAATGCTGCGCCAGATCTCAATAAAGGTAAATATTACCCCCCCCGAAGACTGTTATAATTACAATGTATAGGTTCAATTGGTAGTTTTGCTTTAAAGGTTTTAAAGCAGAACTCGGCTAGAGCATTATCCCAGCAAGTTGCCTTTGCGGCTCGAGCTTTTAGCAGGTCCAAATATTTACGTACCCTCCTCCCTCTCGGAGGGTCACCGAGAATACTTTCCTGAAAAGGAGGCCTATTTAGAAACTACTTCTCATCTTAAACTCACGTTTTTACCATCTCTCAAAAACAAATGACCCAACTTTTGATCCATTATCCCAGCCAGCCTTCCCGATCCAAACTTCGATATTGGATAGCTTCAGCAATATGATTCGATCGAATATTTTCCGACTGCTCAAGATCAGCAATGGTTCTGGATACTTTGAGTATACGATCATATGCACGGGCCGATAATCCCAATGAAGTAATTGCTTTTTTAAGCATCTGCTTGCCGGCATTATCGAGCGTACATATTTTTCGCGACATTTTGGTATTCATCTGCGCATTACAATACACATCATCTATACCCATAAAACGTTGGGTTTGTACTTCGCGTGCCCGAATCACCCTTTTTCTTATTTCACGCGACGGCTCTCCCTTTGATTTACTGGAAAGCTCATCATAACCCACTTTCTGCACATCAATATGAAGATCGATTCGATCAAGCATGGGCCCACTTATTTTACTCAAATAACGCTGCATTTGTGCAGGAGAAGCACCCCCGGGATCCGCAGGATCATACCAATCACCGGTAGGTGACGGATTCATGGAAGCAACCAACATAATTCTACTGGGATAGCTTACGCTCATGCGCGCACGCGATATACTAACAGACCCATCTTCGAGCGGTTGCCGCATCACTTCAAGGGCACTTCGTTTGAATTCGGGCAGTTCATCCAAAAATAAAACACCATTATGAGCCATAGAAATTTCGCCCGGCATGGGTATGCTACCCCCTCCGACAAGTGCAACGTCAGAAACTGTGTGATGCGGTGAGCGAAACGGGCGCTTTGTTACCAGCGCTTCGCCCGTTGGTAACAATCCCGCTACGGAATGTATTTTCGTTGTTTCCAAAGCTTCGTCAAGCGTTAGCGGGGGCAATACTGTGGGCAACCGTCGCGCCATCATCGTCTTTCCAGATCCCGGTGGGCCTACCATAATTACGTTATGCCCCCCGGCCGCGGAAACTTCCAGTGCACGTTTAACATTTTCCTGTCCCCGCACATCACTAAAATCCAGTATTTCTCCCTCCCCATTTTGCCTGAACATCTTTTTTACATCTACATTCAAAGACTGATACGAATCCATATCACGTAACCAGCCCATTACCTCTGTTAAATGTTCAAACGCATATACATCAATCCCATCGACCACAGCCGCTTCAGGACCATTTGCTGCCGGAACGACCATATTTACTAATCCCTTGTCGCGAGCTTGAACGGCCATCGGCAAAACTCCTTTTACCGGACGTAATTTACCGTCGAGCGCCAATTCACCCAAAATTAATGTCTCCTCAAGTTTATCAGTTTTAATTTGTCCGGATACATTTAACAGTGTTACAGCAATAGGCAGATCAAAAGCGCTTCCTTCTTTGGGCAGATCGGCCGGTGCCAGATTAACCGTAATACGTCCCTTCGGAAATTCGGCATTCGAATTCTTTAACGCCGCTTCAATACGATCGCTTGATTCACTTACAGCACGATCCGGCAATCCCACTAAAAAATACTTGGGCACACCGGTTGACATATTTGTCTCTACTTCGATTAGGCGGGCATCAACTCCAATGGTAGAAGCGCAATAAACACGTGATAACATAATATCTCCTGATGAATCATTTGCAATTATTTAACGTAGTAAGACCTTGAAGCAAATGATTCCTTACAAAAGGAGTTTATTTTTTCAGTAACCAGCATCAAATATTAAGATGAAAACTCATATTATGAATACTTCAAACTCCCGAAAAACATTTACGGAAGAAATACAAGGCACCGTCTCTGAAATTATCAGTCAAGTCAAAAAAATAATTAAGGAGGGCAACGCTCGGCGGGTTATCATAAAAAACTCGAAAGGCAAGGTTTTATTTCAGTCTCAGCTTACTGTTGGCGTTGGCGGGGCGGCTGTTTTGACAAGTATTGCCCCTGTAGTTTCGGCTATTGGGATGTTTGTCCTGTTTATGAACGATGTCAAAATTATTGTCGAACGCTATCCCGAGGATGAAACCGAAGAAGAGAGTGATGAGTATGAGGTAGAAGCCGATTTTATCGAAATCCGGGACGAGGAAGAAACCGAAACATTCGATAAAAGTGAAGATTCGAAATCAGAAGAGAAGACAGATAAAACAGTAGGCAAAGACGACAGTGATCAGTAAACAGTTAACAACGTTTTGTGCTGTTATTCGAAAACTGATCACTGCTTGCAAAAATCACTTCCAGTGCTCTTCGGCTACGGCTTCTTTGGAAACTTCCATTTCAGCCAGATAGCTTTCAGCATCGAGTGCGGCTTTACAGCCGGTACCTGCTGCCGTAACGGCCTGACGATATATCGCGTCCATTGCATCTCCCGAAGCAAATATGCCCGGCATATCTGTTCGTGTTGATTGGCCTTTTGTTTTAATGTATCCGACGTCATCCATTTCTAATACACCTTTGAACAGATCGGTATTAGGTTTATGACCGATGGCAATAAAGACTCCTGTTACATCATCAAGTGTGGTAATTTCCTGAGTCTCATTATTGATGACTTTTACCCCGTCAACGGCATCTTCGCCCAACACTTCTTCGAGCTCGGTATCCCACATAAACTCAATTTTATCATCATTAAATGCACGCTGCTGCATGGTCTTTGATGCGCGCAGCTCCTGGCGCCGATGAAGCACGGTAACCTTACTGGCAAACTTCGTCAGGAATGTTGCTTCTTCCATTGCCGTATCTCCACCGCCTACAACAATTACATGCTGATCACGGAAGAAAGCACCATCACAAGTGGCGCAGGCAGAAACTCCTTTTCCGCGCATTTTTTGCTCGCTATCAAGTCCCAACCATTTTGCGGATGCACCGGTAGATATAATAATGGCCTTGGCTTTTATTTCTACCTCTTCATCAATGGTCATCTTATAAGGACGCTCATCAAACTCAATATTCGTGACCATACCGTAACGCGTATCAGCGCCAAAACGCTGTGCCTGTTCTCGAAAATCCTGCATCATTTGCGGTCCCATGACACCTTCCGGATATCCGGGATAATTCTCTACATCAGTCGTCTGCATCAATTGTCCGCCGGGTTCTGGTCCTTCAAATACAATCGGATTCAAATCAGCACGCGCCGCATACAGCGCAGCCGTTAATCCTGCGGGACCACTTCCTACGATGACAACATCAAACGTTTTTCCTGCAATATCTTCCATGAATAATTTTATCTATTTCGCTTAATAATTTCATATAAAGGTACAAAAATAAGAGGTAAGAATTGAGTCGATATTTCTTATCTCCTTTATAGGATTCATCAATTAAAATTCTGCTCACTTACTTCGATGAGTTAATAAATCCAAATCTTACGCTGTAATTTTGCATATACTAAAGAAAATCCTCACTATGAATTTTTCAATGGTTCTATTTTGAAAATCCCGTTTGCAATACTGTGACTTTTCAATAAGTTGTGCTTTAACCTTAAACTTTTCGGGTATCTACTGTGATTATAGCTATTCCAAAAGAAACGGCCGAACGAGAAAAACGAGTGGCCCTTATCCCAGATACAATTTCAAAGCTTGTTGAAAATGGCCATAATGTTTGGGTTGAATCTGATGCCGGCAAGGCTTCCAGCTATTTAGATGAAGCCTACCAGTCGGCGGGCGCTAAAATTATTACCGATCGCGCCAAACTTTTTGGTGATTCCGATATCCTTATCAGTATCCAAACACCTCCGGAAGAAGATCTCGATCAAATGAAGGCCGAAAGCGTACTGATCTGCTTTCTGTGGGCACTTCAAAACGAAGAAACGGTTTCTTACTTACGAGAAAAGAATATTACGTCATTGGCGATGGATGCCATCCCGCGAATATCACGTGCCCAGAGTATGGATGCCCTTTCTTCGATGAGTTCCATTGCGGGGTATAAATCGGCCCTGATCGCAGCCAACGAATTGGATCGCTATATGCCGATGATGATGACGGCAGCAGGCACGGTAGCTCCAGCCAAAGTTTTAGTACTTGGTGCCGGGGTTGCCGGTCTACAGGCCATTGCCACCGCCAAACGACTGGGTGCTAAAGTAGAAGCCTTTGACATTCGTCCCGCCGTTAAAGAACAAGTTGAAAGTCTGGGTGCTACTTTTGTAGAGGTGCCTGATTTGGATGAAGAATCGGAAACCGAGGGCGGCTATGCCAAAGAATTGGCTGAAGATGAGCAGGAGCGACAGCGACAAGTTATTCACGAACACGCCAAAAAATCAGATATCATTGTTACTACGGCCCTTATTCCCGGAAAACCCGCTCCGCTTCTGGTAACTAAGGAGATGGTTGAGGATATGCATGCCGGGGCGGTTATTGTAGATCTGGCTGCCGAACAGGGCGGGAATTGTGAACTTACCGATCCGGGCGACACCGCCATTGCAAACGAAGTAAAAATTATTGGACCGCTAAATATCACCAGCCAGCTGGCCTATCACGCAAGCCAATTATATTCAAAAAACATGCTGTCATTATTGAACCATCTGATTCAAGACGGCAAACCAAAATTCGACTTTGAAGATGAAATCACGCTAAATACCACTATTACGCATCAGGGTGAAATTATCAGCCCTACGCTTAAAGAACAATAGAACACTGATCACACAGATGGCACTGATTCTCACAGATATTGAATTATTTTAGCAGCGGTAATCTGCCGGATCGGCGTCATCTGTGTTCTATAAAACATGATTATTATGTCCGGACTCATTTTTAACTTATTTATCTTCGTGCTGGCCTCTTTTATAGGCTTCGAGCTTATCTCAAAAGTTCCACCAACGCTGCACACTCCATTGATGTCAGGTGCCAACGCCATTTCGGGAATTACCATTTTGGGGGCGCTCATTGTTGCGGGACAGGTGGATCACCAAGTCGCCCAGTATATCGGATTCGTTGCCATCGTATTTGCAACCATTAATGTGGTAGGCGGATTTATGGTAACCGACCGCATGCTGGAAATGTTCAAGAAAAAAGATAAGAAAAATGAGTGATTTTCTACCGCCATCTATCCAATCGATCCTACCTGATCTAATCCAGCTTGTCTATCTGGTAGCTACCGGCATTTTTATAGTTGGAATTAAACGACTCGGTTCACCTGCAACTGCTCGGTCGGGTAATCAGCTGGCAGCACTGGGTATGTTTATCGGTGTCATTGTCACCTTATTTGACCAGCAAATCATTACTTATGAATACATTATTGCGGGTATCGTAGTTGGAGCAGCTATTGGTGCTACGGCTGCCAAGAAAGTAGAAATGACCGCCATGCCCGAGATGGTTGCTATTTTTAACGGTTTCGGCGGCGGTGCATCAGCAGTGGTTGCCTGGGGCGAATTTTCGCGCTTCGAAGCTTCTGCGATCGCTACTCAGGATTTGGTAACCATTGGACTTAGTATCCTTATCGGTTCTATTACTTTTACCGGCAGCTTCATTGCTTTTGGAAAGCTCAAGGGTTTCATCAGCGGAAATCCGATTACCTTTCCGGGTCATAATATTTTTAACGGACTTTTAACCGTTGGCACCTTGGGACTGGTCGGTTGGCTCACCTATGACCCCACAAGTCAACTCACTTTCTGGCTCTTGTTTGGGATTGCACTCCTGCTTGGAATATTAACGGTAATCCCTATCGGCGGAGCAGATATGCCGGTCGTCATTTCACTGCTAAACTCGTACTCCGGTATTGCTGCTTCCATGGCCGGATTTGTAATTAATAATAATCTGCTCATTATCAGTGGTGCGCTGGTTGGAGCTGCGGGCCTCATCCTCACCAATATTATGTGCAAGGCCATGAATCGCACGCTCGGCAATGTGTTATTTGGTGCTTTCGGTGGAGATGGAGGTTCAACAAGTGGGCCGGCAGCAGATACTGACAAAACAGTCCGTGAAACAACACCCGATGATGTGGCCTTACAATGCGCCTATTCTGATCGTGTCGTAATCGTGCCCGGCTACGGTTTGGCCGTTGCACAAGCACAGCACGTACTCAAAGAAGTCGCCGACAAACTTGAAAAACGAAGCGTAGAAGTGAAGTATGGTATCCATCCGGTAGCAGGTCGTATGCCCGGACACATGAATGTGCTTTTGGCAGAGGCTGATGTCCCTTACGATCAACTATATGATATGGAGCAAATCAATCCCGAATTTAAGTCAACAGATGTAGTGCTGATTATCGGGGCCAATGATGTGGTAAATCCTGTTGCTAAAACAGAATCTGGCAGCCCTATTTACGGTATGCCGATTATGGATGTGGATGAAGCTGATCGGACGATTGTCTTTAAACGAAGTCTAAGTCCCGGTTTTGCAGGCATTGATAATCCGCTTTTCTATAAAGAATCCAACCAAATGTTTTTTGGAGATGCTAAAGAAAGTCTACAATCACTATCACAGTCACTGGCAGAAGTAGACTAACATATCAATTCCATCCCTTTTCATTTTATAATTTAACACACAAATCATGCCCGATCCTAAATTTTCATCTCTCCCTCTTTTCCTCATTTCTTTCGCTTTATTGTTGGCAATTGCTGGCTGTAGTTCAAGTAGCAAAGTAACTAATTATGAGATACCAACCTCTCCTCACCCGTCTATTGATTCCCTCCAGGTATTTTCAGATAAAGAGGTAGACCAAAAACCTGGTCCAAAGGGAGGGTACCGCAATATTTTGTCCAAAGTGCGATATCCAGCTGAAGCACGTAAAGTTGGAGCCACAGGAAAAGTAGTAGTTAAGTTAGTGGTAACACCAAAAGGTGAAGGTATAAGTCATTACATTCAATCTTCTCCTCATCCCGCGCTATCCAAAGAAGCTCTACGCGTAATCAGGAGTGTCGACTTTGAACCTGGAATGAAAAATGGCCAATTCGTACATTCCTGGCTGGCAATACCAATAAGTTTTAACCTACAAACGAACTCAAAATAGTTTCCCATCATGACTACGGGATCCAAAAAAGTTACCTTGCGGTCATTGCTTCTGTAATGCTCATTTTATTGACGAACTGTAGCAAGAACTACCAAATCCCGAGAACCAACACTATTCCAACTGATTCACTAAAAACCTATTCTGTGGATGAAGTGAATGAGAAACCCAAACCAATCGGTGGGTATCGCAAATTATTATCAGAATTGGACTATCCATTTCGAGCCCGGCAAAATGGAATCAAAGGAACAGTAGTTATACGCTTACTGGTCACGAAAATCGGTAATGGAATAGGAAGTTACATCGAAAAATCTCCTGATCCTCTCTTGTCAGAACCTGCACTTGAATTAATCCAAAACACTACCTTTCATCCCGGAAAAATTGGTAGGATTCCCGTAAATACCTGGATCAGTATACCTTTTCATTTTCAAATGGCAAAAAAGTCAGATCTGCAATCTAATTCCCGATAACCAAGCAGGTCAAAATCTACTCAAACTCCACACACCCTTCCGTAGGCTGATATACTGCGGCCGATTGTTGATAAACGAGTTTACTCCCCAAGTGTCCAACATATGCCAAAAATCCACAGCCGGCTACTAATAACAGAGCCAGTAGTAAATGGATGAGTTGCTTCTTTAGAAAATCTATGTATCCATTTACCGCTAACCAATCAATAATCACAAAAGCTGAAAACAGATAACCTACGATATAGGCGTAACTTTCGTGCTGTTCTACCACGGTAGGATCACAAAGCGAGCGAACAACCTCGGCGTCTGCAAGCGATCCGGTATAAACGGCAATCCACGCACCGATTGTGCCAATAAACAGTAATAATCGCGCTGAGGGACGTAAGAAATTATAGCGTTTATGCAACCAGAGACTACAAATCCAAAACATACTGCCGACAATGAGCAGCGCAATGGGAATATGAATAACAAACGGGTGGATCAGCTCCACCCGCCACATACTTGTTGGATCCTGCATAAAATTTATGCGTGTTTACTGCAGGATTTCTACGCGCAACGGATCCAGCCGCTGACCTACTTTTTCGACCTCAACACGTACTTTTTGTCCGGCTGCCAAACTGTCGAACGGAACGGCTGTGGTATCTTTAACTAACTCCGTTTCATCAATGAAATAAAGCTCCAGTGTTTCCTCATCCGAAATATTTACATAGATCTCTGATTCTTCAGCATTTACTTCCTGAATAGTTCCTTCATAGGTTCCACTCTCAACCGTATCGGTTGACTCTCCCCCACAGGCAGCAAAAAGCATTAATATTATTGCAAAACTTCCCAGTTTGGTTATCAGTGATCTCATAAGTCTTCCTTTAATTAATGATGATTAGAATATCCTTATAGCGCCCTAAAGTTAAAGTGTTTGCATTCAGAAGCAAATGCTCGCAAAGGAATCCCAAAAAAAACAGACCTTAACTTTTGTTTAAGCCATATAGATCTGTGATTTAATTTTCTTCTTCATCATGGTCATAATATTTCATCGCCCTCCAGAAGAAAGCGGTTGCCAATATTCCACAACAGGTAAATACTGTCATTAGTGCTTTTGCCGCACCGTAATCACCGGTAAATACGGTATCCATCAGCCAGCCGGTAAGCGGAGGACCAATACCAAAACCTACCACACTAATCACAAACAGATACAATCCGCTGGCCAACGCTCGCATGTTTGGCTTCACCAGGTACTGCAAAATGGCCGCTGCAATTCCGTTATAGGATGAGGAGATCACATTCGCCAGCCCAATTAAGATTAGTGCCGTCATCGCCGATTCCGCGAACAACCCAAAATAATACAATGGCAGACATCCCAAAGCTGCGATAATACCCGGTACAAACCGGTATGATGCCTCAAACTTTTTGGCAAGCCAGTCAGCCGCTTTTCCAGACACCATAACGCCGAGTCCCGATGCCATCATAAACCAGCCATATTGCGGAACAAGCGAACCCGCGCCGTGGATATCGGAAAGAACAATCCCGATAAAACCCAAAATGGTATAACCGGTAAAAGCCATAAATGAAAATCCCAGAAAGTGGTACCGCACGGTCTTTTTCCGAATAATATATCGCACCACTTCGCCAAAACTCTGCTCGGTATCAAAACGCTGATTCCCCTTGGTTTGCAATATGCCCCGAGGGAATTCCCTAATTACAAACCACGCTACCGCCGCTATCAGCAAACCGGGCGCTCCCACAGCCATCAGAGAAGTACGCCAGTCATAAGCTTCGGCAATTCCCCCGCCAACCAAGAAGGACACCCCAATCCCTACAAAAATTCCTGCCGCATAAATGGAAAAAACCGTCCCCCGCTGTTCGGGCTTAAAATAATCTGAAAGCAAGGAATACACCGCCGGACTTAAGGCCGACTCGCTGATCCCTACAAAAAAACGGGCGACAATTAAAAACGTGAGGGAACTCGCAAAGCCACTGACAACGGTCATTAGACTCCACACCACCAAGCCGGCAATAATCATCAGCTTGCGGGAGTAGATGTCGGCCAATCGCCCCATCGGGATGCCACAAAGCGCATAAATAAAGGAAAAGGCGGTGCCGTAGAGAATGCCCACTTGAAAATTGCTAAGTGATAGCTCATCCTGAATGGCCGGCGCCAACACGGCAATGATTTGTCGGTCTACAAAACTGGAGATGTAGATGAGCGTAAGCAACCCCAACACAACCCAAGCATAGGGACTTGAAACTAATTTTTTGGCCTTATCTTTTGGTAGAGACATTCCGTTTCTTTTCATTTATTTAGTGAGGCCAAAGGTAGGGTAAAATAGTTGTTGATTTCCACCTTAAATAAAATTGGACTTACGCTACCCTCAGTTTTCCGGTCTATTAATAATAATTGATCCTGAAAAAGATACTGAGACAAGCTCAGCACATCGTTCAGGATGACATCAAAAAAGTAATTCAACACAGAATCATCACAAATGGCGAAAACCAAGCAGTACAACGATCTACCGAAACTCCCTGAAAAAACAGAGGAACAAAAAACCCGCGCCAAGGAAATTCTGGATAAACTTTACGAGCACTATCCCAATCCCCATTGTGCATTAGACTATCGAAATCCCTTTGAATTATTATGTGCCACCATTCTGAGCGCACAGTGTACCGACGTTCGTGTTAATAAGACGACCCCTGACCTTTTCGAAGCCTATCCGACGCCTAAAGCAATGGCCGGGGCGCCCATTCAGGAATTAGAAAAGCTGGTTCGCTCTACCGGATTTTATCGCAATAAAGCCAAAGCACTTAAGCAATCATCCCAGGCTATCGTTGAAAAACATGATGGAGAAGTTCCTCAGAATATCGATGATCTTTTGGAATTTTATGGTGTTGCTCGAAAAACGGCCAATGTAGTTCTGGGCAATGCTTTTGGGATTAATGTAGGCGTTGTTGTGGATACCCATGTACGTCGTTTTTCCAACCGGTATGGACTTACCGAACACGAAAAAAATACGGATAAAATTGAACGTGACCTGATGGCACTATTTCCCAGGGAACACTGGACCAATCTTTCGCATTTGATGATTCACCATGGGCGAAATGCCTGCAAGTCGCGGATTTCCGAACCACCCGATCACCCACTTTGTAAAGGATATGGGGTTAACTGCGAATGCCAAGCGATGAGAAAAAACTGACCAATAATCTACATGTCATCCTGAATTTATTTCGGGATCTATCTAAAAAGATGCTGTAATGAGTTCAGCATGACACAAGTTTGTATAGATAATCTCATGAGTAACGAAAAGCTATTTAGTTCTAAAACTGAGCCCATTCCGGAATTACGGAGGGACTTACAAGTCATTCCTATACAAGAAAACGGGAGTGCCTTACTCTACTTTCATGATCAACGGGAATATGCCACGCCCGACTTTGCTTTGAAACGCGAAGCGGGGCAGCTGCTTTCGCTATTCGATGGACAAAAAAGCATCAATGACCTGGCCCCTCATTTAGGAAAGGATGTCAGCAAGGATGATCTGCTTCAATTTATCCAGCTGTTGGATAAAAACCGGGTATTGGCTTCCAGGTATTTTGAACAGCATGCCGAAACTGTTGAGGCTCAATATGAGAAATCAACAGTTCATCAATCCGTAACAGCCGGTGCCTCCTACCCTGCCGATCCCCATGAGCTAAAAGAATATTTAGAGGACGCCTTTGCTAAACATGCTAAAGGAAATGTCAAAACCGTCGACTCTGCCAAAGCTCTTTACGCACCGCATATCGATCCCCGCGTAGCACTGGACAGTTACATAAAAGCTTTTGCTCCCATTCGGGATTTAAAACCCAAGCGTGTCGTTATGCTGGCTACTTCGCATTACGCCGGACTCTATCCCAATTTGTATCAGAATGATCCTTTCATTCTGATAGACAAGGATTTTGAAATGCCATTGGGAACGATTCCCAGAGATCAAAAAGCTATTCAGGAATTACAACATACTGATTCTGACATGGGCATATCTTCTCATGATCGTGCCCACCGCATGGAGCACAGCCTTGAACTACACCTGTTATTTTTAAGCTATCTTTGGGATCACGAATACGAAATTGTGCCCTTCGTTACTCGCGGTCTGGATGACTTGTTATACATGGAAGATGGACATTTAGGTCAGCAGCTTGATAACTTTTCTTCATTTCTTAACAAAAAGTACGGTGACGATAAAGATACTTTTTTTCTCATCAGTGGCGATTTATCTCATATCGGCAAAAAGTTTGGGGATGATTCACCTGCTGCCACGATGTTTGATGATATAGAAGATTTTGACAATCAGTTTTTGGATTTCGGGTCTAACAATGACCGGGAATCCATGCTTTCGTTGATGAAAGATGAGTATGATCCCTATCGTGTTTGTGGGTTTCCACCGCTATATACTTTCTTGCAGACTATGCCCAATGTAGAAGGAGAAATTTTAAGCTACGATTTATGGGATGAACGTGACCGCGAGAGTGCCGTAACTTTCGGTTCAATTTTATACAGATAGAACAAAGCTGTCATCTCGAACGTGAGTGAGAAATCTATGTTTTTACCCCTGCAAAACAAGGATTTCTCACTTCACTACCTTCTGCTCGAAATGACAGAAATCCTTCGTTTATCTACTTATCCAGGATTTCCATCTTTTCGGCAAAGTAGGAGGTAAAATCACGCATATCTTCGGCCATCCCTTCTTCTTCGGTGGCATTTTCCAGCGTATCAGCCATGGTTACCATCGTCTGATGAAAGAAGATTTTCATTTCATCTTTGGTCATTTCTTTTGTCCACAAGTCCAGGCGCAGAGTATCCTGTTTTTTAGGATCCCACATTGATAGAAACATTGCTTTACAGTTGGCAATACCTTCGCCCTCTTTATCGGTAGCATTCCAGTCGATCTTTTCGGGCACATTATTATCATCAAGTTCTACGGTTATGCTAATTTCTTTCTTGTTGTCAGACATAATATTAATTCATTAAAATTTTGACTTAAAATATTCAAAACTTCTCATTTTTTTAAAAAGTTCAACAACGAATTTGACCTCTTTTGTTCATCAATCACGCATATACTAGTGAAGCATTTGGGGTTACAGAATTAAACATCATCAGGAAAATTTTCTATCAATGCTAAACACGACTTCTGTAATAAATTCTATTCCTCAAATCGATGTATCAATAGTTTTAAATATTCTAAACTCAAAACACAACTATTATGAAGTTATCCAAACATCTGGAGAAGCGTTTTTCAATACATAAATTACTAACAGCAGTCTTTCTTATCCCTTTTTTCTTCTTTGGATGTTCGCCCAGTGCACAGTTACTAAATGATATACCCGTTCATTCAGCAGAAATAGAAGTACTGGACCAAAACAATGAACCAATTGAAGGGGCGCAGGTTGAAGCCTCGAATGGACGCAAATCCACTACCAATTCGAATGGTGTGGCTACTATACGTTTTGGGAGTGTGGGCCTTTACACCGTAAGCGTAATGGCTGATAATTATATGCCCTCAAACTTTACGCTTACCATGCCATCTGCCAATAATGAAACCTTTACCCGTCATTTATCGCAGCAGGTTAGTTACACGGGGATGAGCGGAATGACCTTTGGCTCGGCCAATATGTATCCCATGATATTCAACTACCTGTTCAGCAGCTTCGGTTATGGTCTTGAGTTGGACTCCTATGAAGAATCAGAGATGACAAAATGGAAAATTATAACTGAAGGTGGTGGTCTCATCATGAAAAAGGCTTTTCTAAAAGAGTTGGACAACGGCAAACAATGGTGGCAAGTCGCTCTCCTGGAAAATGAGTCCGAAGTCCCCCAATACATTGCCGAGATATTGTTTTCTGAAAATCGAAAATCTATACTTCGATACCGGGAACAGGTTGCAGATGGAGAAATACAAGAGAAGCCGGTTTCCGAAGGCTGGTACAGTCAACCGACACAACTCACGCAAGAATCGATTAAAGGCGCTCAGTAAAAAACCAATGTTTCTGTAGAAACACAAGCCGGAACTTTTGAGACAGACTTGCTGAACTTTGGAATCACCGGAGGAACATCACTTAAAATATGGCGTGCCGGTAAAGATATTCCGGGCGGTGTTGTTAAATACGAAGCAGCAAGAGAGGGAGAAGTTTTGTACGGGAGTCAACTGATTTCGTACGGAAGTGATGCCGAATCACTGCTTAATAGCTTTTAACTTAAAATAAAAAGGCCTCATCCATCGCAAGATGAATGAGGCCAAAATTACTTACAGACTAAACACTGCATTAGTAGCGATAGTGATCAGGCTTATACGGTCCCTCTTTGGGAACGTCAATATATTCAGCCTGCTCGTCAGAAAGCTCCTCAAGTTCAACCCCAATTTTCTTGAGGTGCAGACGCGCTACTTTCTCGTCCAGATCTTTTGGAAGTACGCTTACTTCCAAGTTAAAATCTTCCGGACGATTCCAAAGTGCAATCTGTGCCAGCGTCTGGTTGGTAAAGCTATTTGACATCACAAAAGAAGGATGTCCTGTTGCATTACCTAAGTTCATCAGACGACCTTCGGAAAGGAGAATAATCTCTTTCCCATTGTCATCAAGTTTAAAGAGATCAACCTGCGGCTTAATATTATCGCGCTCAGAGTTTTCTTTGAGCCAGGTCACATCAATCTCGTTATCAAAGTGACCGATATTACCAACAATCGTCTTATCCTTCATATTCTTGAAGTGACGTGCTGTAATGATATCCTTATTACCGGTTGCGGTAACTACAATATCAGCTTCTTTAACGGCATCGTCCATCTTCATCACTTCGTACCCTTCCATTGCAGCTTGAAGTGCACAGATAGGATCAATTTCCGTAACAATTACACGAGCACCGGCTCCGCGCAACGAAGCGGCAGAACCTTTTCCTACATCTCCGTATCCGGCAACAACTGCAACCTTTCCGGCCAGCATAATATCGGTAGCACGTTTAACCGCATCCACACAAGACTCTCGGCAACCGTACTTATTATCAAACTTCGATTTTGTTACCGAGTCGTTAACGTTGATTGCAGGAGCACCGAGGGTTCCGTTTTTCGCCATCTTGTAGAGACGATTTACACCCGTGGTGGTCTCCTCAGAAATTCCGTTGATGCCGTCAAGCAGCTCGGGATAATCTTCATGCACCAGCTTGGTAAGATCTCCGCCGTCGTCCAAAATCATATTGAGCGGCTCACCGTCTTCAAAGAACAGGGTTTGCTCGATGCACCACCAAAATTCTTCTTCGTTCATTCCCTTCCAGGCATAAACCGGAATACCTCGTTCTGCCATTGCAGCAGCGGCGTGATCCTGTGTTGAAAAAATATTGCAGGAAGACCACTGTACTTCAGCTCCCAACTCAACAAGTGTTTCCATTAATACTGCAGTTTGTACCGTCATATGCAGGCAGCCCGCAATGCGTGCGCCTTTCAACGGCTGTTCATCTGCATATTCTTCGCGGAGCGCCATTAAGCCGGGCATCTCCGCCTCAGCTAAACGTATCTCTTTTCGGCCAAAATCAGCCAGTCCAATGTCCTTAACTTTGTAAGGAAGTTTCTCTTTTACCTTCTGTGCCATGAATTTTATTGCTTAATTTCCGTTTTGTGAAAGTTTCTAAAAATACAAGATTTACCGATGTTACTCAACAACGGCAAATAAAAATACATTCCTTCATAATATCACTTTTTATTTATGCTGGTCGATGATCTTTTTTAGCTTCTTGTAATCTCCCTGTGGTCCGGATGTTCCCATCGATTTTTCTATAAAATTTCCTTCAGCATCTACGTAAACCTTGTATGGAATACCCTGCACGCCCAACTTTCGATGCAGGTTATTAGAGTCCATGAGATATTCAAATGTATAATCATTCTTTTGCGCGAAAGCTTCAGCATCTTCTTTTGTATCCGTAAATCCAGGGGTAACTGCAAGCACTACAAAACTGTCAGAATATTCTTCCTGAACTTTCTGCATAGTTGGAAAACTTGCCAGACAGGGTTTGCACCAGGTTTCCCAAAAATCAATTAGTACCACCTTGCCTTTAAATTCAGATAATGCAACCTCATTTCCATCCAAATCAGTGAATGTCGCTTGCTCTATATACCCGGCATCGGTTGAGGGAGCAGATGATTGTTGCTCAGTTTGTTGTTCTTGCTGAGGTTTATCCGATGAGCTGCATCCCAAGAGCATCCCAAATAATACCAAGGCGACTATATAATATCTGTTGCTGATCATCATATTTCTAAAAGATTAATGGGTTAAAAAAACTATTTGAAATCCTATTCCTCATATATTGATTGTAACGAACGCAATATAAAATAAATTCCTGGCAATTAGTTCCCCAATAATCTATCACAGCATAACTGTTTTTCACATACTCAAACCAACGGTTCATCACAAAATACTTCAGCCTAAGTTCAGTTTGGAATAAATTAATTGCTCAATCAATCATCTCCAACACTGTTAACTTTTAGTAGAATAAAGTAATTAGTGCTTGCTTATTAAGTTATCATTTCGAATAATGAGGTTTATTCACAATCCCTTGTATTATAAACTCACTCCTTAATCATTAACTCTATCTATCATGATTAAAAAAGTTACCAAGTACCTTCTGGTAATTGTGTTCCTGCTTCTCTCAAAAAGTGCAGTGGCGCAATTTACTGTTGAAGGAACCGTAATCGATGCTCAAAATGGACAAGCCCTTGTTGGCGTAAATATATACGACCCGGGCTCCGAACGAGGAACAACAACAAATACGGATGGCGAATTTACTCTGGAGATACCAGAACAATCAGCAACTCTTCGCATTACGTATGTCGGATATAATCAAAAAAATGTTGAGGTTAGTGCCAATGACAACGATATAACTATTGAGCTACAAAAAAGTGTAGCAAACTTAGATGAAGTTGTCGTAACTGGTCTTGCGTCATCAGTTCAGCGTTCAAACCTTGCTAATGCCGTTTCAACGGTTGACTCTGAGGAGCTAACGGGTACGGTAGCATCACCCACCGTCGATAATGCCCTGTCGGGTAAAATTGCTGGTGTTAATATCCGAAGCAATTCTGGTGCACCCGGTGGTGGTTTTAATGTACAGTTACGAGGGGTTAGTACCTTAGGTACCGGATCATCGCAACCATTGTACATTATCGATGGAGTATATGTCAATAATTCGACCATCAGTAATGGGCGATTTCGAGCAACCGGCGCTACGAGTGCCGGCGAAGATAACGGCGGCAACCGTCTGGCGGATTTAAATCCCGATGACATCGAAAGTATTGAGGTTCTTAAAGGGCCATCAGCCGCTGCCATTTACGGGCAACGAGCCAATGCGGGGGTAGTAATCATTACCACCAAACGAGGTAGTGCAGGATCCACGGAGGTCACCGTTGAACAAAATACTGGATTTTCAAGTGCTCTGAATCTCTTGGGCGTTGCCTCATGGAGTGAAAGTAAAATTCAAAATCGTTATTCTGATCCTGCAGTAGCCGCCACAGAGGTTCAGAAATACCAGCAAGCTGTAGCAAACGGCAATATCCATGACTATGAAGAAGAATTATATGGGAATAAGGGGTTGCTATCTGAAACGAACATAAGTGTTTCAGGCGGTGATTCTGAAACTCAATTCTATATCTCAGGTGGATACCACGCTGAGGAAGGTATTATTGAGGGAACCAAATTTAACAGAGGTACTATTCGTGCGAATCTCGATCACAGTTTGTCGGATGCAATTCAAATATCATCGAGTTCAAATTTCGTGAAAACAGATAACAACCGAGGCTTCACCGGCAACCAAAATGGTACCGGAGGTTCACTGGGATATGCATTGTCCTACACACCAACCTATGCTCAGCTATTTCCTAACGAGGATGGAGAGTATCCTTCGAACCCTTACTTTGCTGACAACCCGCTTTCGGTACGAGACAATGCAGAAAATGTCGAGGATATCACCCGCTTTATACAATCGATTGATGTTAATGCCGACCTGTATCGCGGAGGGGGATCTGCCCTGTCATTAAACTTATCAGGTGGATTTGACTATCTGAATTACAATAGTAAGATATACTTTCCCACCTTTATGCAGAGCCAACAGGCAGCAGCTAATCCCGGTGATGTTATTCGCACAAAAGAGGATAACCTGAATACCAACCTGCAGGCTGTACTGGTTTATAACCAAGACCTTGAAAACGTTAGTCTGAATACCCAGGTTGGCTTTTCTAGATATGACCAAACCCAAGGTCGCCAACAACTCCGCGGGCGTGGTCTCGTAACGGGACAAGACAATATCAATCAAGCGCAAGTCCAATCAGTGGTCACTCAAGCTGAGCAAGAAGTGACAGAAATTGGCTGGTTCGGACAGCAAGAAGTAAACTGGGACGATAAGTTGATTGGTACTGTTGGACTTCGAATGGACCGCTCGTCACTAAACTTTGAACAAGACGAGTATTACTTTTTCCCAAAAGCTTCGTTGGCAGCTAACCTGACCAACTTTGACTTTTTCAACATGGACAAAGTCAATCAACTTAAGCTTCGAGTTGCTTATGGCGAAACAGGTGGAGTCCCCAATTTCGGTGACACCTTTCGGTCATTAAACGGTTCAAATATTGGAAGTAACTTAGGTTTGACGGTTTCTACACGTGAAATCGATCCCAACCTGAGACCGGAAAGTGCCCAAGAGATTGAATTTGGTGCTGATATTGGAGTTCTGGAAAACCGTGTAACGCTTTCTGCAACCTATTATGACAAAACGGTTGAAGATCTTATTCTTGATCTTCCCACAGCAACATCTACCGGTGTAACAGCGATTGCCACGAATGCGGCAACACTTAAAAACAATGGTATTGAGCTTGGGCTTAATGCAACACCAGTCCAATCCTCCAATTTCTCTTGGAATACTAATATTCTGTTCTGGAAAAATGACTCGGAAATTACCAACCTGGAAATTCCATCATTTGTAACAGGCGGATTTGGTGTGACACTGGGTAATTATCTTATCCAAGAAGGATTTTCACCGACAGCTATTGTTGGTATCCCGGCCACCCCTAATGAAGAAGCGCTATACACGGAATACGGAAACGCACAACCCGACTTTCAAATGTCTTTTGGCAATACCATTTCCTTCCTCAAGGGCTTCAAGTTTAACTTTCTTTTCCACTGGAGTGAAGGCAACTACAATGTTAATCTCCTAAACTTCTTGACAGACGGCGGCGGAACATCTCCCGATTATAATCAAAATCCGGATCGTCTCTCTCAGCTTCCGCCCGAAGCCTATGTCCAGGAAGCCAGCTATGTTAAACTTAGAGAAATTGGCTTGCACTACTCAGTACCTCCCAGCTTTATCCAAAGTACATTTGGATCTGCTGTACGAGGCATTCGGTTAGGTGCATCCGCCAGCAACGTATGGATGTGGACGCCCTACAACGGTTATGATCCTGAAGTATCAACCTTTGGTACGCAGTCGATCAACCAGTCCGTTTCTGTAGCTCCTTATCCTACATCCCGAAAGGTAATGTTTAACATCAAGCTTGATCTTTAATCAAAAAGAAATTTTCCAGACTATTATGAAAACATCCAAATTAACTAGTGTTTTACTTATTGTACTGATGCTGGGATTTCTGGGATGCGATTTAGTTGATCCAAATCGTATCAACGACCCAAATAATCCCTCAGTTAGCGAAGTATTAAATAATGCGAATCAGGACCAGCTCCAGAATATCCTTTCTGGCTTAGAGGTGCGCCATCGAAGTAGCGCAGCCGGGGCCATGGACTTTATTGGAAGCCTGGGACGAGAAGTTTATCCAATGTATGCCTCCGATCCACGCTTTATGGGGCAGTGGTTGGGTTTATCAGAAGGTGCCGACGCTGAAACAGACCCTAGCTTTTATTCTAATGCTCAAGTATGGACTGTTCCCTATCTGGCAGTAAAGCAAGCGAATGTACTGATTCAATCGGTCAATAATACCGACCAAATCAGCGAACAGCAGAAGAATGGATACCTTGGTGTAGCAAAAACATTCAAGGCGTTCCAGTATTTGATTCCATTGGTTACACAATCAGAATCAAACGGCATACGCATTGATGTTGATGACCCTCTTAATCCCGGGCCATTTGAGTCCTATGACGAAGCTCTGACTCAAATCCGTGATCTCTTGGATGAAGCACAGACAAACCTACAAAATGCAGGAACGGGCTTTAACTTCGAGCTCACCTCGGGACTGTCTGAATTCAATACTCCTTCAACATTTATCAATCTGAATCGGGCAATTGATGCACGAGCAGCTATCTATGATGAAGATTGGGGGGGGGCTATTCAATCCCTACAAGATGCTCAGCCCTTCTTTGAACTGGCACAGGGTGAGGGCGTCATGAATAAGGGAGCCGAGTTTGTTTATACCGGTCCCCCAGACGCATTTAATCCCTACTTCTATCCCGAAAATGCTGAAACAAATCAGATCGTGATGGTTCACCCATCAATGATCGACGATGCAGAAGCGGGGGATGAACGGGTGGACAATAAATTCTTCCAACGAAACACTCCCGTAACTGTTGGAGGAAAGTCGGCCATTTACCAAGACGATCGGTTTGAAGCAAACACCGATCCCTTCCCTTGGCTGCGAAATGAGGAGCTTATTCTTATCTGGGCCGAAGCACATGCTCAGCGTAATAATGATCCTTCTGATCTCGTAGAAGCTGTCGATGCCATTAATTTTGTGCGCAACACCTGGGGGCTGCCTGACTTTGCCAGCACCAATCAAAGCGATATCATCGACCAAGTACTATTTGAACGACGGTACTCGCTTTGGGGTGAATTTGGTCACCGTTGGATTGATGCCAAACGTTATGACTTTAACGACAGTCAATACCCCGCACTTTCAATTCCCGCCGACGGAGGTGTGATCTATGGATACATAGCACGACCTCTCAGCGAAATTAACTGGGAAGAATTTAACAACTAATATTAAAATCCTTAATTGTCTTCCAGGCCATTCCGAATTCTTTCGGAATGGCCTTTTTTATTTATCCCTACCCTTCGTTTTTGTATTTTAGGCGACTAATTTTAGGGATGAACAAACTTTAGCTCATGGCAACATACGATTTTATCATAGTAGGAGCCGGTATCGTCGGGCTTTCAACAGCTTATAAAATTTCCGAATCCTATCCCGATTTAGATATCCTTGTACTGGAAAAAGAAGAAGACGTTGCTGCTCACCAGACCGGAAATAACTCCGGAGTTATCCATTCGGGTATCTACTACAAACCCAACAGCTATCGTGCCAAAAATTGCGTTGACGGTCGCCACCAGCTCGTTGATTTTTGTGAGCAATATGATGTTGATTATGAAATCTGTGGCAAAGTCATCGTCGCCACCGACGAAGATGATATTCCCCGATTGGACAACATTTTTGAAACGGGACAAATCAATGAAATTGAAGGTATTCAAAAAATTGATCAGCAGGAAGTTACCGAAATAGAACCTTATGTAACCAATAGTGTAAAAGGCATTCACGTGCCCTGTTCGGGTATTGTAGACTATGTAAGTGTTTGTCAAAAACTGCGAACGCTCATTGAACAAAACGGCAATAGTGTTGCATGCGGACAGGAAGTTAACAAGATCGATCAGAACAAAAGTGGACTAACCGTAAATACAACGACCGATACTTTCCATGGGAAATATCTGATTAACTGTGCCGGTCTGTACAGTGATCACGTTGCTGAATCAGCAGGCGTGCAACCGGATATCCAAATCGTGCCCTTTCGGGGGGAGTACTACGAGCTGAAGCCCGAGGTTAAGCATTTTGTGAACGGATTGATCTATCCCATGCCCAACCCGGCGTTCCCGTTTCTGGGCGTCCATTTCACCAAGATGGTCCGTGGTGCAGTTGAATGTGGACCCAACGCCGTTTTTGCATTCAAGCGCGAAGGCTACGATAAATTGTCTTTTAATCTGGAGGAAACCATCGAAACCCTCAACTTTCCAGGATTCTATAATCTGGCCACAAAGTACTGGAAAATGGGATTGGATGAGTGGTACCGATCGTTTTCAAAAAGAGCTTTTGTAAAAGATCTTCAAAAACTAATTCCATCTATTCGTACCGAACATCTCAAACCCTCTCCCTCGGGCGTACGAGCAATGGCCCTAAAGCCCAACGGTGAAATTCTGGATGATTTTCAGTTTGAGGTTACCGATCGCGAAATCCATGTCCTCAATGCCCCGAGTCCCGCTGCAACAGCCGGCCTTGCCATCGGCGATGAGATTCTGAAACGCGCCGAAAATACCTTTATGTAACCATCAAAGTATTCCGGATACTTGGAGCTATTTTTTTGCAAAGGCATCTAAATATTGGTATATCTTTCTCCTATGGATATATCTGCCCAAGTCTCCATTCCCAACATTCATACCAACGACCAAACCCGCCGCCTGTATGCCAACGACGCTTCCAGTTATGAAGAGTTGCCCGAAGGCGTAGCTTTTCCGGAATCGCAACATGATATTGCCAAACTTGTGCAGTGGGCTCGTAAAAACGGCAAGAGTATTACCGCTCGGGGGGCGGGAACCAGCCTGGCGGGACAAACAACCAGTGGTGGCATTGTCATGGATGTGGGTCGTAATATGAACCGGATCATCGAGATCAATGAAAGTGAGCAGTTTGCACAGGTACAGCCGGGGGTCATTCGCGATACCTTAAACCGAGAAGCGGACAAATATGATCTGCTTTTTGGTCCCGATACGGCCACTACAAATCGCTGCATGATCGGCGGGATGATCGGCAACAATTCCTGTGGAATTTTTTCTATCAAACATAAAACAACGCGGGAACATATTCTTGAGATCGATGCTGTTTTGAGCGACGGATCCCGGGCTATCTTTAAGCCCCTTACCGAAACCGAACTTACTGCAAAGATGGAGCTCGATACGCTCGAGGGACACATCTATAAAGAAATAGTTACGCTTGTTCGCGAACACCGTAATGAGATTTTAGAAAACTATCCCCATCCCGAAATTATTCGCCGTAACACTGGTTATGCCCTCGATCGCCTATGCGAAATGCAGCCATTCAACCCTCAGGGTAGAAAATTCAATATGGCTGAATTGCTTTGTGGCAGTGAGGGCACTTTGGCCATGACCGCATCAGCAAAACTAAACCTCGTGCCTCGTGATTCTGAATCCATCATTTTAGCGCCCCATTTTTCAACCATTCGAAATGCCCTTGAAGCCACGGTCGAAATTGTGAAGGAAGATCCCGCCGCCGTTGAATTGGTTGATGATATTATCCTCAATGCAACAAAAAGTAATATCGAACAGCGTGAAAACCGCTTCTTTTTGGATGGGGACCCCAAAGCGATTTTGATTGTGCAGTTTGACGGTGATGATGCTGAGAAGCTTCGCCAAAAAGCTGAAAAGCTTTCCAAAAAATTACAGAAGATGGAAATCAGCGATGCTACCCCCATCATCACAGATGATGATAAAATTGAGCGCGTTTGGAACTTGCGTAAAGCAGGCTTGGGACTATTAATGGGACTTGGCTCGGAGGGTCGGACTCCTACTTTTTGTGAAGATACAGCTGTGCGCGTTCCTGATCTGCCCGACTATATTGATGACTTCCAAAAGATATTGGACAAACACGAAACTGACTGCGTGTTTTATGCCCACGCCTCGGTTGGAGAGCTGCACTTGCGTCCGGTGATCAACCTCCAAAAGCCGGAAGAGATTGAAAAGATGAAATCAATGGCGGGCCAAATTGCCGATCTCGTGCGCAGCTATCGCGGATCGTTATCCGGTGAACATGGCGATGGACGTGCACGCGCCCCGTATATCGAAAAAGTACTTGGTTCTGGAATGATGCCGCTGCTCAAAAAAGTGAAGCAGATCTGGGATCCTGGACACATTTTTAATCCCGGCAAAATCACCGATCCCAAACCGATGGAGCAGGATCTTCGGTATTCTCCATCTTATCAGAAGCCCAACGTAGATACCCACTTTAACTGGCGCAAGGAGGAGAGTTTTGCTGATGCGGTAGAGCTTTGCAACGGGGCGGGTGTTTGTCGAAAACTGTCAGAAAGTGGCGGTACAATGTGTCCCAGCTATATGGCTACCAAAGAGGAAAAGGATTCGACCCGTGGAAGGGCAAATCTGTTTCGGCAGCTCTTTTCAGGCAAGCAGAAAGAGGCTTTTCAATCCGAGGAACTGAAGGATGCCCTGGATCTATGTCTAAGCTGCAAAGCCTGTAAAAGTGAATGTCCCGCCAATGTGGATATGGCAAAAATGAAAGCCGAATTCATGCAGGGATGGCATGAGGAATACGGGATATCGCTGGGCGAACGATTCTTTGGCCAGGCGGCCAAACTCTACCCTCTGGCTTCTTTGTTTCCAAGACTTTCAAACTGGATGATACGTCAGCCCGTTACTAAGGAGTTACTACAACAGTTTTTGGGGATCGACAAGCGCCGTGATTTGCCTACATTTGCAAAGGAAACTTTTATGGATTGGTGGAATAACCACAGAACCCGTTCGATGGCACATTCAGCCAGTGGACGAAAAGTCCTGCTGCTCATCGATATTTTTACTAATTATCACGAGCCGGAAATAGGAAAAGCAGCCGTTCAGTTTTTAGAAAACCAAGGTTATGGGGTCATTGTCCCCAATTTTCATGAGGTGGGACGTCCACAAATATCCAAAGGGATGCTTAGCAGTGCTAAAGAAATCCTGGATACTAATTTACCCAAACTGTCTATCTTCGCCGATCAGGGAATACCTATTATCGGCCTCGAACCCTCGGAGATTTTGACTCTTCGTGATGAATACCTCGACTTGTGTGACGAAGACCAGGTTCACTCAGCACAAAAAGTAGCTGATAGCAGCTATACCTTTGAGGAGTTTGCCGCTGATATTCTGGCAGACTCTTCTGTATCCCCAAAAAATAAAAAAGTATTTGTACACGGACATTGCCACGCCAAATCACTCATTGGCAATTCAGCTATCCGCAAAACACTGGAAGGTGCCGGCTACGAGATTGAAGTTGGCGATACCGGCTGCTGTGGAATGGCGGGCAGCTTTGGGTATGAAGCCGATCACTACCAGGTATCGATGAATATTGGAAAACAACGTTTGTTCCCTGCCCTCCAAGATCTCCCAGATGAAACTCTCGTTTGTGCCCCGGGATTTTCGTGCCGTCATCAGATTAACGATGGCGTTGGAGTAGAGGCCTTTCATCCCGCCCAGCTGCTCGCTGAAGAATTGGGCTGAGAAAAATTTCATTCCAGAGGCAACCCTCATAACAAAACTGCTGTATAGGTAAGAAACGACCTTCAGCAATCTAATCACAATTATGGGGAATTTATTATGCTAATAAGTAATCATCGTAATGTACTTTTAACTGTTATAGTATCATTATTTTTGGTTGTCGCAGGATGTGGCGATTCAAGTACTGATCCCGGAGACGGAAATGACGATAATAACAATAATAATCAAACGGCAAACTTTTCGAGTGGATCCATTGCACCCGGCGGAACCTTTAGCTACACCTTTGAGGAAGAAGAAACGGTTGATTATTACTGCACAATCCATGCACCGAATATGACGGGTCAAATTACCGTGACGAGTAATGCAGAAGCGGTTGATCGAGACACTGTTTCGATGGAAAACAACCAATTTGTACCCGAAAACCTTGAGGTAGCACCCAGCACCGAGGTGATATGGGTTAACAACCAGGATCACGATCATGATATACAAACGGGTACTCCTTCATCGAATGGAAATGACGACCCGAACTATTGATTTGAGTTGAGGACAAAACATGACTCCAAACTAAGCTCATTTACATCTGCAGGCTTCTATTCTCCCGCTTCCCTTGCTTTGAGGTTGGGTGCGCAAGCATCCAACCTCTTTTTTATGTCTATTATTTTTTGGTAGGATACCCAGCTTCCGTCCAGGATCGAAATCCGCCGGCCAGTGATTGTACGTTTTGATACCCCATTTTCTGCAAACTATCAGCCGCCAGGGCCGAGCGATAGCCGCCCCCGCAATACAGTACAATTTCTTTATCCGTATCGGGATACTCTTCCTCAATATCACGCTCCAAAATTCCGCGACCGAGATATTCGGCCCCCGCAATTCGCGCATTTTGGCATTCATCCTGTTCGCGAACATCTAATAAGACAAAATCCTCATCAGACTTCTGTTTTAGACGTACTTCTTCGGGATCTATTTCCTCAATTCGATTTTTAGCATCGTCGACAAGCGTTACAAAACGATCAGAGTGATGTTTCCCCATAAATACTCTTTATGCAGTGATTTTTTGGAATTAAACAAGCTGATTCCACTAATTACACTTTCAAACAATCTAATATCCGTAACGAACAGCAACTTAATTTTTAAAGGTATTCTTGTTAATCAATTCCTGAGCACTTTCGAGGGCCGCTTCCGTTATATCTTCGCCGCTCATCAGCGTTGCCACTTCGGTTACATGCTCATTTTCATCCAATGGAATAATGCGCGATACCGTTCGCCCCTCCTGTTCCACTTTCTGCACTTTATAGTGTTTATGGGCCTGACTGGCAATCTGCGGCTGATGGGTAATCGCAATAATCTGGCATCGCTCTGACAGGCGTCGCATGGTTCGTCCCACTTTCTCAGAAATTTCGCCGCTGATTCCGGTATCAATTTCGTCAAAGATCATTACCGGCAGGCTCTGCTCTCTGGCTATGATAGATTTGAGTGCCAGCATTACCCGGCTGATTTCTCCACCGGAGGCAATCTTCGCCAGCGGTTTCGGTTCTTCGCCTTTATTGGTGGAAATGTATAATCGTATCTCATCGCAACCGTGTTCGGTACACTCCACCGGCTGACCGTCAACTGTGATCCATCCCTGCGATTCCGAGGTCACCATCCAATCAACGCGTACCTCAAAATTTGCGTGCGGGATTCCCAGCTTGCTCAACTCATCCTCAATCTGTTTGGAGAGCTGCTCTCCCACTTTCACACGAACCTCATGCAATTCTTTTGCTTTCTCAGCCAACACATCAGCCTGATCATTAATCTGCTTCTCCAGCTTCTCAATCTCAAGATCAAAATTTTCTGCCAGACTCAATTCTTTTTTGATCTCATGCAGATATTCAATCAGCTCTGGAATGCTGCGATGATATTTTTTCTGCAGGCTATTCAACTGATTCTGACGCTTGCGCAACTTCTCCAACCGGCTGGAATTGAACTCAATCTTACTGCGGTACCGTTCGGCAAACTGCACCGTCTCCCGAATACTGATACGCGCTGACGAAATCTCCTCTAAGTAGCTTTCAAACTCCGGCTCAATACGGGCGATATCCTCGAGGTGCAGTTTAATCTGGTTCAGCAATTCCATCACATTTATTTCATTGTGATCGCCCATTTCCACAATTGCTCCTGCTTTTTGATCGAGCTCCTCGGCATTATCCAGCAGATGTATTTCCTCTTCAAGCTGTTCTTCTTCCTCCGGATCGAGCTCTGCATCTTCAAGCTCCTCAACCTGGAATTGATACAGCTCCACTTTTTCCTGTAACTCGGCTTCTCTTTTTTTCAAGCTGCGCAATTCCTTGCGAAGCCCCACCATCTCTTGATACGATTTTCCGTAGGCTTTTAATGCCGGCTGTACTTCAGCAAAACCGTCGATAACACCGCGGTGATTTTCTTCCCTAAGCAACATCTGGTGATCGTGTTGGCCATGTAAATCCACCAGGTAATTTCCCACCTGTCGCAATACTGAAATATTTACCGGTGTGTCGTTGATAAATCCTCGGCTGCCCGATGAACGTATCTCCCGTCTGAGAATAAGCTCCGGACGTTTCTCAACAGCATTTTCTTTGAGCAGTTGATTGACCTCTTCGTATTCTCCTACTTCAATGATCGCTTCGGCAATGGCTTTACTGGCCCCCTGGCGGATCACTTCCGTATCGGCACGTTCACCTAAAATCATATTCAGGGCCCCAACAATAATTGATTTACCCGCCCCGGTTTGACCGGTTAGAATATTGAGCCCTTCCTGAAAGGAGACTTCCAGCTCATCGATCAGTGCAAAATCTTTGATATATAAGGATTGTATCATAGCCGTCGGTAATTAATTAGGTCCTAAAAGTACAAAAAATTGTACACGGATTAACGTCATTATTAATCTAATACAACCCTCTGTATCTCCCTTTTCTAAGGTAGAATATTCTACAGCTGAAAATTAAGTCAGCCATTATTCAATTTTAATCCCTTTCTTCAAACTTCTTAACCCATCCCTTAATACTAAAGAGTACATTAAACATATCATTCTTTACTTCTGAATCATCGAAACGAATGACAGTTAACCCCAATTTCTCAAGCCAAGATTGTCTCTCCAAATCCTTAGTTAGTTTATGCCTGTGAGTTTCGCCGTCAATCTCTATTATTAATTTCAATTTACTGCAATAAAAATCTACTATATAATTTCCAATCGGCTTTTGCCGCATAAATTGGTATCCATATACTTGTCGTTTCTTTAGCTTATCCCATAGCAACACCTCTGCTAATGTACTATTATTCCTTAAATTTCGGGAGAGCTGTTTTAGCTTCGGATTGTAATAAATTTTCATAGTTCTCTCATGTTTTTAAAAGTAGGGTTCTCCATAACTCTCTATGATTTAAAGAACCAAAAAATCCCCCTTTATAAAGGGGGAACTCAAGGGGGTTGTTCATTGGTCTAAAAAATAAAAAAGGCCCCCGTTTTAGCGGGAGCCTAATTTGTTTGTAGCCTCAAGGTATCTATCTTAATGAACAGTCACTAGTAAGACCCCTAAGGAAGGCAATCCTTACAAAATAATTTCAGGAATTTTGTAATTTCTTAAGCAATTAACTTAAATCTTCATTTAAACGATCTGATGTCCAATAATAACAGCGACCAATTTCAAGAATATCATCTGGAAGTTCCGGAAGAAGATACCTCGGGCACTCGTTTAGATAAATATCTGGCGTCGAAAATTGAAGATACCTCGCGGACAAAAATCCAGGAAGCCATAAAGGAAGGATACATAACCGTTAACGGAAAAGAAGAAAAAGCATCCTATCCCGTGGAAGCCAGTGATGTTTTAGATGTCCGCATCCCCATCCCAAAACCGCCCGAAGCAAAACCCGAAGAGATGCCGCTGGATATTGTCTATGAGGATGATGATTTACTGCTCGTTAACAAAAGTGCCAATATGGTGGTTCATCCCGCGAAGGGAAACTGGACCGGTACCCTCGTTAATGGACTCATGTGGCATACCGATGAGCTTTCGGAACCGGAAGAAGATACCGTTCGACCCGGTATTGTCCACCGGCTGGATAAAGACACGAGCGGGCTTCTTGTTGTCGCCAAAAACGATAAGACGCATCGCATCCTCAGCGAATATTTTCGAACCAAAGATATTGAGCGTACTTACTGGGCCATTGTATGGGGTACTCCGGATGCAAAAGAAGAAACCCTTACGGGTGCCATCGGACGGGATCCGCATAACAGAAAACGGATGGCCGTAGTCCCGGATGATGAAGGCAAAAGTGCCACCACCCACTACAAGGTGCTTGAATATTTTGACCATCTGACTCTGCTCGAACTAAAACTGGAAACCGGCCGAACACACCAAATTCGTGTACATCTTGCCGATAACAACCTGTGGGTTTTTGGGGATCAAAAATACGGCGGAGATTCGGTACGGTACGGACCCAATACCGGAAGTCGAAAACAGATGTTCCAAAACCTTTTCGCCTCACTGCAACGACAGTGTTTGCATGCTAAAACACTGGGATTTGAACATCCCTCCACGGGAGAAATGGTTGAATTTGATTCCGATCTGCCTGGAGATTTTCAACAAGTCTTGGGGATGCTTCGACAAAATTGTAAGCCCACACATATTTATTAAGTATTTAGCTCGCAAGATTAAATAGTCAATAATGTTCCTCAAAGTAGATCCTGAAATAAATTTAGGATGACATCTGGGTTTTACAAAGGCTCCTCTCATATAAAAAAGCCTGTTACCTCACTAAGAGATAACAGGCTTTCGGAGATATTTACTACGAACCATTTATTATTATTAACTCTCGATATCAAAGCTCGCTTGTAATGCTGCTTCAATTCTTGAAACAGACTCTTCTAAATGAGCTTGGGTATAATCGTTAAAATCATACGTCGGCGGTGCAAGACGAGCCTCTAACTGATTTTGTAACATTTGAAGCTGTTGTCGTGCTATTGAACGAGCATCCGCAGGCATGTCATCGGGAGCATCGGTTATCAGCTTCACCATTCGGTTCAGATGATTACGCTGTAAGTCCCGGCGATTAGTTTCAATATTTTGTCCGGGTGATGTAAGCACTTCTGACCAGATCGATTCCGTCAAGGCACTCATCAGTTCGGGTATGGTTACCGTATTTTCGGCACCGAATTTAACTTCGGTATCCCGGATGCGCGACAATCGAATCGGATCTAACAGCTGCTCCAGCAATGAGCTCTGAATGCCTAACAGGGTTCCGTGCAGCGGATAGTCTACACGTCCGCCGTAGGTTGAACTATTGCCCCAGTGACTCCACCGATTAGCACCCATTTTCTGGAAGATATCCTGCGGCAATGTCATCGCATCCGCCGCAAAAGCATAATTCACGATCATATCCAGTGCTTCCTTTTGTTCCTTATAATCCACCGGCTCAAACGGCATGCGTCCATCGGGATCACCTACATGGTCACGATATTGATGCTGACCGCCAATATATTTTACAGCCGGCGTTAACACACGGGCGTACTGATAGAGGTAACTTTGAAAAAGATCCGTCGCTTTAAAATATGGAGCATTGTCCTCTAATTTGATATCACTGATCTTGGGAATAAGTCCCTGTAATAATTGAGCACGTTCTTTTCCCCAGGCCAGCGGATCAGCACCCAAATCAAATATGTTTACATGCGGATCTACTGCTCCAACTCCAAAGGCATCGCCATCGGTTCCATAGGCGTGACCGGGTTGTGCAGCCTGACGTGCTATCTGCCTGGCTTTTTCATCATCAGGCGTATATCCGTAGGAAATAACCCACCGATCATACGATCCTACTCCCGGATTATAGTAATAGGAGTCCTCTGATTTATCTTCGGGATGAAGGTTAATGGAAGGATATTCCATGGCCGAGCTAAAGATCCCTTTCTCTTCTCCCCACTCCTTATCATAGAGTTTGTCAAGAGGTGTATCTATTGATGAGCGGAAGTTGTGACGAAGTCCCAAAGTATGACCTACCTCGTGCATAGTCACCCATTTCAAGGCCTGATCCACAAATTCTTTTGGCACCGGATCACCTGCTTTAATTTCTCCGTTTGCCAATAAGAAACTGTGAACTAAATCAAACTGAGCATTCATTTCGCTGTAAAAGGATTTTGTTTTTACTCCCTGACTCATCAGGGTCAACTCCTTATCGCTCACATTAAAAACCTCATCAATTGCAGAGCGCGGCTCAACCAAGTTACGGTAAGCATCCTTGTCTCCCAGCAACATACTTGCTTCAAAAAGGATATCTGCGTCCAGAATTTCTCCCGTTCGAGGATCTACCACCGAAGGACCTATGGCACCATAATAAGGCTGGTCGGAAGTACTCCAGCGAAGAGTCGGATAGCGAATATCTTCTGCCATTACGCTATCGGGCAACAACTTTGCCTGTACTGCATCTTTAAATCCTGCATCCTCAAATGCATCAGACCAAGCCTCAATACCGTCCATCATCGCATCACGATATTTTTCAGGTACTGTATGATCGATATAATAAGTGATCGGCTTTTGTGGGGTGCACAGTTCCCCTTCAGCCACTTCTTCTTCACACTCAAGTCGCCAGCGATTTACATACCGTTTGAAAAAGTCGTCGGATTCTTTCGAAAAATCCTTGTGAACGGTCATAAAATAACCTGCTCGATCGTCGGCCATACGCGGCTCCATAGGCTCTTCAGGCAGCTTCACCATCGTATAGAACAGCGATAATGGAATATATCGACCATCAGCTACCGTTCGGGGAGCATTATCCTCAGCATTATTAAATGTAAGTTTAGCCTGAATATTTACGTTCTCGGGAAAGGCTTGTACCTTTTCGAGATGGGACCGGTTTTTATCAAAAGACACCCGACCCGGTCGTCCATTTTCACCCACGGCATATTTCAAGCGTTGGGAAATATTCGACAAATCGCCTACGAACCAGTCGTATACATTAACCAGCATTTTCGAACTGTCGGCATTAAAAGCTTCCACTTTAGCCGTTTCCAGCACAGAGGTTCCATACGCAAGATTAAGTGCTTTTTCCAGCGCTTCATTTCCTCCGGCCGTATACCGGTGAGGGTGCTGGACCAACATCACTTTGCCTTCGTGCTTTTCAAGGGATACAACCATCCCCTCAAAAACAGATAGCATGCTTCCGCCGTAAAGTCCGGCTGCTCCAATACCGCGAGCAAGCTCAAAATTCATAAGGAACTGCTTGTCCAATTGATCTTTATCAACTGACAGATAGAGCTTATCATCCTTTTGATAAAAGTCGAAATAGCCTTCGTACTTGTCAGTATCTTTGGTCAGTTCCTCATACTTATTTTCCTGCTGAGCATCTTTTTTCTTTTTATCCACTGCCTGCTCTGTCGTAGAACATGCAGTAAATATCAATCCGATACACAGTAGCATCAGAAATGAGTGTTTCATAGCATTATATTTTATATGGTAGGTTAGAATGTGAATTATTTAATAATAGTTTAATCAGAATTGCCTTACGGTGGGAAATGAAAAATGTTTTAATATGTTAAGATTATTTAGAAAATTCTTGTTACAAAAGAGTTGAAATGGAATAAATATAGGCGTATCTTTGGCCTCTTATTGAACTGCGCCTGTAGCTCAACTGGATAGAGCACCTGATTACGGATCAGGAGGTTAGGGGTTCGAATCCTCTCAGGCGTACAATAAAAAAGCCGTAAAGTGAACAAATACAACACTTTATGGCTTTTTCTATTTTTGGATGGCAAACATACGGCAAACATTTTTTTGATTGCCATCAACTACTTAGATACTCGCAGAGATTTTTAATATTGGCTCACTCAATTTTTAAAAGGTGGCTCTATATCAAAACCACTATTAAACCCAATATTTTTTGGTTTATATTCCATTGACTCCACTCCGGAACCACAAATATCAGCCAAGGTCATAGGTTTATTGACAACTATATCCCGATCTAACACTTCTGCTATCTTCTGGGCCCGATCCGGTTGAATTTTGGTAAACTCATGCATGCCCTTCAGTCTACCTTCCCGCAACAAGGCATCGTCAATAGTATTGAGTTCAGTATTAAACGTGCAGATAATCTTTAAATTTAGAAAATCAGCTAAGAAACCATCGGTTAGATTAAGTAGATTAGAGACGGCACTAGAGTTGTCTGCCTTTCGTTCCATAAGTACCGTCTCGGCATCTTCGATAACCAGGATTGAATCCGGGTAGTCCATCAGCAACGAAATAAGATCTGGAGATGTCAGGCTTTCGGTAAAAAACGGAGAAATAAACAGGGCCTGCTTGGATGTTTTACTGATCACATCCTTAATAAAACTTGTCTTGCCCGTACCGGGCTCTCCGTACATTAAATAAAGTCCACTCCCGTCTTTTGCATCTAATTGCCTGGTAACCTTTTCATGAAAGTCTCGGCTGTCGGAATCCAGATATTCTATGAGCGAATGTTCGGGAAGGGAATACTCAAAGGTTTGTACTCCTAATCCTGGTCCCCGACTAATAATGACTCCAATATTCTGCGTACCGCTTTTTTCCGACTTAAGGCTTAGAAAAAGCTCTTTGATCTCCTTGACTGTCTGCTGATCACTATTGACATCAAAAAGCATTACGACCATCCCATTTGTCTTGCAGAGCGTAATCCTGCTGTTCAAATATAGCAAGCTGTATGCTGCGACTTTGCCATCCTTAAGATGTTGTTCATCCTGAATATAGTTCTCCTTCTCCCATTCGCAGGTATCCAATATCTGCGTTAACACTTCGTCCCATTTCGCGTCGTTAAAATCACGAATTAATATTCGATTGGGTAGCAGGCCTGTTTTAATAATATGATAGTGCCCACCTATTCTGTATTCATGTTCTGTAACCTTTATTAAATGCTCTTTCTCCATGGTTTTTGCAATCTGATTTCTATTTACAACGCATTTGAAATCTAACATATCAAACCGTATTGTATATACGGTTCAACAATTTTCTTATGCCCATAAACAAAAACGCATACCTACGCTATCAAATCATCGATGAGTGTTTGACGAAACGATCGATGAAATACCCCTCCTCCGGAAAATTGATAGATGAAATCGAGCGAATTCTGGGCAAGCAGATAGCCAAGGAAACGCTCCAAAAAGACATCCGGGCCATGAAAAAGTCAGCCGAACTGGAATTTTACGCGCCTATTAAATATTCCAGAGCGCATGGCGGATACTATTATGACGATCCCAACTATACCATCAAGAAATTCCCGGTGGACTATGAAGAAAAAGAGTCGGCCGAGTTTGCCCTGACCCTGCTGAACCAAAGCGGATCGCTTCCGTATCTCAATCGGTTCAAAAACTTTGTGGAACGAGCGCTGACGTTTTCCAAAGTTGAAGGTCAACTACAGGATAACCTGTCCAAGTACATTCAGTTTGAAGAGCCGGTAGTCGTGGAAGGACTGCAATGGATCGAGCCGCTCGTTGACGCTATTCAACTGAAGCATGTCGTCCAAATCACCTACCACTCTATACGAAGTAAATTCTCAAAAGAGCGGGTACTGCACCCTTACTTTCTTAAAGAATATGATGATCGCTGGTACGTCTACGGCTTCGACGAAAAATCTGAGGAGGAGCGTATATTTGGATTAGATCGTATTCAGCAGATGAGGCCCAGTAAAGAAAAAGACTTTCGCTATTTTAGCGGAGATCGAGAAGAAATCTTCAAGCACACCATTGGGGTAAGCCGGTTTGTAGGTGACCCAAAGGAGATCAAACTCAGATTCTACTATCCACAATCAGAATACATCTTGTCTAAACCAATTCATGAATCTCAAAAGGTAATTGATGAGGATGAAGAATCAATTACCGTAAAGCTCTATCTCCGGATCAATTATGAGCTCAGGGCCCTAATTAGGAGCTATGGGGAGCAAGTAGAAGTAATCACGCCCAAAGAACTCTTACATAAATAAGTAATTACCACTCTTTTCGTCAATTGTATCATACTTCACTATTTGCTACTCGTTTTGTGTACCTCCCTTTCCTATTCAACATTATCAACTCATCAATTACTGTTCATCTATATAAGTTGAACTGGCACAACGTCGTCAGTGAATATTTGTAAATGGGGAATGTCATGACTATTTATTGAAAGAGTTACATATTCAAAAAAGCTAGGAATATCTAAAAGAACAGTAACTAAATAGAGAGGTATTACTATGTACTTTACCATTGGTGCAGTCTTCTGCATTGGGTTTGTAATTGGGATGGCCTTTGGTATGGTGCGAGGAAAAAAAGAACTTGCCGCTGACCTTAGACAACGTATGAGCAACTTTGAGAAGGATGTGCAAAATCAATTGAATGATCTCCTAGAAAGGGAAACCTGAAGTATGACATCAAGAGCTGAAATTAAACTTCAATTTCTATTCTTTAGTCAACTAATATCAAATTTATAAACTAATAGTATGGCTAGTTTAAAAGAGCAGAATGACCACTTAAATATCTTCCATTTTTACGGAAATAATGATGAGCAATATTATGAAAACAATCTTACTAGGGGCCTTGCCATATGCCTAGAAAATGACGCTGTATTACTGGATCGTTTTTTGCGAAACGTAATTAACAAAACAGAGAATAAAATATTCCCAATACAAGAAATTCGTATTAATGTCCAAAAGAAGGCCAGCCAACTTACAAACATTGATAAGCTTATAGGCGTCGCAATGACAGCAGAAGAGTTATCGGAAAAGTCTCCAGACAAATCAATTGAAACAGGTAATCCTGTAACAGATTTAACTATACAAATCAACGATACTCTAATTGTTATTGAGGTAAAGAAAAACAAGCAAGATTGTAGAGCCCAGCTCATCAATCAATTAGAGAGGATTGCTAAAATAAATGAATTGCCTTCTACAGAATTTGAACCTATTAACTATTCTTGGGAGGATGTAATGGCTTTGATAAGAAACACATTGAAATTTCAAAAGAACATCAATTCTAAAAACCGTTTTACGGATGACTATTATCAATTTATTAAAAGAAAACATCCTGCCTGGTTGGGTGCAATAAAACTAAATGAAATTAGATTCCCCAAGAATTTAGAAAATGATACTATAGAGTCTACACAAAAAGAATTGATTGAGGTTAGACTAAACGTTCTAAAAAAGAAGATTCTAGAATCATGGAATAAAGAAAAAGGGTTAAACCAAGAACTAGTCTATGAGCGTGCAAACCTTCCAGTTTCAGAATATAGTTGGGTGGATGAAGTTAGTATCGAACCTGAAACTAATGGAAATAATTACATAGCAATCAAAATATGGCCAGGTGATACCAAAACACAAGGATACTCAATTTTTAATACTAACAGGCCTTTTGAATGGCCTAAAAGGATTGAAGGTTCAGATTTTAGAGTAATACCCTATATTAAATTCGCTCATAGGCAGGGGCTTTGCTGGATTAATTTAAAAGATAAGTCTAACCCCATTACTCATACTGGGGACTTTTTCTATAAGTATACAGGTAAATGGAACCGAGATGAGGCTAACCCAAACCAGTGGATACATCAAGGCGCCAATTGGTCAGAATTTAATAATATTCTGAAAGATATTACACCAGGTGGAGATTGGAAAAAAATCTCAGGGTGGGATGACAAGATTCAAGATTCTAATCGAAGCTTTTTTAACATTTCTGTAGGATTTGCTATAAGTGTTCTTTTAAAATATAAACAAGCCCAAAAACTAGATGGAGATTCTACCACCCACCACTATCCACTTGCAGAAAAACTTAAAACAACTTCAGAAAAACTACTAGAAAAAGTAAACAATCAATTCAATGGTAAAAACTAACCTCCCACAAAAAATCGAGACTTTTAAATAGGATTTCATATCAGGTATTTCTTCAAACCCCGAATATGCCATTCTAAGCCTTCTGAGGGGGTTATTGCAAATTTCCTTTTTAAGAGGATATCTCGACCATCTTAATGGTATACCATTGGCATTTTTAGATTAAAATAATTCTTCATTGAAAATATCTCTGATAATCACTCAAATCGACTCGTATCTTGTAACCGATACTGAATCCTATCGAACTTTCACAAATAATTCTGTGGGTGTTTGGCTACCCTTTATTTTTGGATTTGCTTCTATAACTTGTTTAGCCTCTTGGTCCAAACCTGCCTGACCAGAATTTGCATAACTAAATTCAAATTCATCTTTTCTAATACTCGAAGATCTCCTTGATCTCGAAACCCTCCAGTAGCCAACTCCTTGATCTAAGCGAACTGTTAGCTCACTGCTATTAGAGAACTCTACTTGAAGTGCTCTACTATGCTGAATTGATCTTCTATCAGGTATCAGCAAATCAACTTCAAAATTCGACATCTTGAATGCCTTCTTCAGCACATAATCTCGATCCTCACAATCTACCCAGTCACTATAAATTTTGTTTCCAGGTCGTGAATTGTCGTATCTTTTAGAACTAGTTATTATTGACACCTCATTTGCTTGCCATCTATTCATCCCAAATATTGACCTCAGACCTTTTAGCAATTCTAATGTGAGGGCAACAGATAATGGATTAAATAAATAACGATCCCGGTATTTAACACTTACAACCTTTATATCCTTTGCACCAAATAATTGTGCACTCTGTCTGTGCTCTTCTTCAACAAGCTGCCAAAACTGATCACCAAAAGCTTTTAAGTTTCCATCTAAATCATGATGGACCACAATTTCCCTATCTGATTTATTTTCAATAACTGGTCGCATTTCTCCTGCCGAAACAGAATCATAGCCATCAAAAGTATTATCGATAAAACCATTTATAATTGCATTTTCTGAATGCCCCCATGTTTCATTGGGGCTTAATATATCTTTAGAGTTCGTAGCCCAGGCAGTTTTAATATCTTTTTTATGTACAACTGCAATAATATTTCCACCTCCTTTTTTAGGTAGTTCAGGTGCTTGATATACCTTTACTTTATCATGATCACATAAACTAGCCAAGGAATAAGAGTCTTCTTCAGACAGATTATCTAATAAATCTTTTTCAAAAACTAGCTTAACATTAACAGACTGACCAACCAACTTATAGGAAAGTGACCTCAATGCGGAAATTGGGATGTCAGAATTCTCAGGACTACCACCAGCAAATAACATCGCTGTGTGACCATTTTGCTTTCTTGTTTCTCTAATAATTGCTGTTTGTAAATCATCTTTCTCAACTCTTGAATCTTCGCCAAAGAATGACAACTTAATCGGCAGTTTTAGATTCTTTAACCACTTTTGAGTCAAAAACTGTAACCCTTTCTTTCGATCCAAATCATCCGAACGAAAACGTTGGTCAAAATCCAGGATACATTGTGGACAGTTAGAGTTACAGTGATTCGGACACTGTAACTTTCTGAATGCTTTATGAAACATTTTGTTAATTAAGTGGTTAGCTTTTGACGCATACCCAGAAGCGTATTTATCAAAAATTAAAATAGAAGTTGTGATATAACCTTTTTTTGTTTTGTCCTCCTTAATATCACAACTCAATTCAGACTCTTGAATACCGAGTAATTCAGCTAATGCATCTCTTAATGCTACTGCTAGAGTAGAAGCTATTGTTTTATCGGTCAACCATTGACCATCAATATCTTTTAACTGTATTTCTAAAATATCTGTACTTAACTGGTGACCTAGTCTAATATTCTTTTTAACAGCCCAGCTGCTGTGACTTCCAGGACACTCCTTATTATCCTTGCTACTCCTTAGTTTGTTATGTGTGCTCCCTTCTTCAAACTTTTTAGGTAAAGAGCCATCTGAATCCATCGGCTCAGCTCTTCCACACATCATGCAAAGAGCATACCCCTCTTTATTAATTCCTGATGAATGATGAAATATCTGACCATTACTTGTTGACCTGAATCTACCAAGATTGGGATTAGTCAATGGAGCCCATGCCCCTTCAGCTTGAATCCATGGTTTTTCTATAGGAATAAATTTTTGAGATGTAATGTCATTATGCGGAGTATCATAAAAGTCTACCGAAAAACCAGAAGGCTCTAAATATTCGACAGCGTTAATAGATTTAATTTGGTTACCACAGCTATTACAAACCCTTGATTTTTTCTTGGACACTGATGAACCACTTGCTCCACAATTATCACATCTCCAAGCATATCTAATTGCTTGTGACTCCCTAACTTCTCTTTTACTAGCTGGAATATGCCAATTGAGTGTTATTCCAGAAGATTTGTAAACCCTACCGTCCATTACAACTTCTGATCCTGGAGCATACTCCCTCAATGCAGAAACAATATCTCTTGAAGCCATATCCCGGCTATTATATTTATTGTCCTCTCTTGTTTTCTCTTGCCTTTTATTGGCCTTGAATTGATCAACAGTCAAGTTATCAAAAACAGTTATATTTGAAGGAAATCCATAAGCAGGCAAAAATCCTCTAGAAGCTAATTCTCTTAATAGGTATTCATTTTCTATTCGAGTTTTTTGATGATTAATAGCTTTTAAAGCAGGGGTGTTATTTTCACCTTCTTTCTCAATTTCTTCTTCTTGTTTACATATTCCTTCATACTCTGCTCTCCACTTTGAAATTATTTCTTCTAATTGATTAGCAGACTGCTCGAATAGTCTGTCTATATCGTATCCTTCAAATAAACTCTCTTTAATTATTTGTCTTATCCCATTAATTGCGTCCTGACTTTTGTTAACACTGCTGAGACACCAACTTACAAATCTATCACTCCCATTCTCTTCCGTTTCTTTAAAAAACCAACCAGCTGTGATACTATGCTTATCCTGGGAACCCAAACCCATTTTTTTATTTAAGAAGTTGGATAAAAGAAATGCATTTATATGTCTCTGTACAATAATTTTACTATTTAGAGAAACCCCCGGTGCAGGTAATTGTGACTCAAAAGCCCAGTTACTATTCCTGAACGCAAATTGGTCATGAGGGTTTGACTTGCACAAAGTTACAGCTGTTGAACGCGTTTCTTCTCTCCTACCTGCCCGGCCTGCTCTCTGTAAATAATTTGCTGGGTGAGGAGGTACATTATTCATTGCAACCATCTCTATACCCCCTATATCAATCCCCATTTCCATTGTAGTAGAACAGGATAGAATGTTGAGTTTCCCCCTTTTAAATTGCTTTTCATATTTTTGCAATAAGCTAGAGGGTTGTTGAGCTGAATGCTCAGCAGCTGCATAATACGGAGCCATTTCAATTACTCGATCATTGAATATAGTCCACAAACCTCTCGATCGTAATTTTGAAATTTCCTCATTTTCACTTAACCACTTTCTAGCCTCATCCTTGCTATCTAGCGGATCAGAATCACCGCCAAAAGCTTTTTTATAACGAGGAATACTAACCTTCTCAGCCTTAATATTGCCAGTTGGATTCTTAGGTAAATAAGGAGTCACACCTCTAACAGTTGTATCTAAAAATCTCCTCGTAATAGGACAGATCCATGCTTTATTTTGAACGTTAAATGAAATGTTTTCTAGTGGTAAAACCTTTCCACTTTCTCGTTGTACCAGCAATCCACAAGCAGTTAAATCATTCCAAGCTGACATTAACAAATCATCAATGATGTCCTCATCTTCAGGTTCATCAACACTTACCCCCAAAAGATGAATTAACAAACGAACTATCCTACTCCTAGACTTTCCACGTCTAGCGTTTGGCCATCTACGTTGGTATCTAGCTTTTTCTTCTTGATCCAGTGGAATTAGATAAGTTTTATAAAAAGGTAACCCTAACCAGTTTTTAATATTTTGTGTAATATCCAAGCTCCCCCCGGATCGGACAAAGAAATCAACACATATTTTTAAATAATTCTTCCATTCATCAAGCGTAAGCCCAAAGTCTTTCCAAAGTTTAGGAGCTGATGTAATGTTTTGAATATTTGGGTATTGTAAAGCTACCATACCCATTGTTTCTAAATTATTTTGCCTTTTTGGACGTCTGGCAAACTCCCGTACTATAAGTAGCTCACTAACTAAATCTCTTGTGGATTGTTGATCAAAGAATTGCGGATTGTACTTCTGATAAGTTTTGCAAATATACTCAAAGTCACCATGTTCGTTCGCAATCTGATTTTTTAAATCCTTATAATTTACTGGGTTAAACTCTCTCAGTTTTTTCAGATCGTTTTCTTTTTCCTCAATAAGAGATCCGAGCTTATCTGATCCAACACTTTTTAATTGTTTTATTTCAGACTTAAGTTTTTCTATTTGGCCAGAATCAGATTGACGGCCCATTTGTAAAGCATGGTGATATATTAATCCCCTAGCTTTTGTTCTCTCTGCGTCCTGTTGCAATTTAGTCGCGAGTCGGGCCGTTCCTTGGCGACTGTCATTAAATGTTAAAAGTCTTCGACCCCTAAAGGGTAAATTTTCGGGCTTATCTGAATCTGGGGCATATTCTAACAGTGTTGGTAGTACTACATTCAATAGTAATGGAGCCCCAACACGATGATTCCTAAAAATTGAGTATCTTTTCTTATTTGTCTCTAAACAACTTGGGCAAGGAACTCCATATTCTGAACCATCATCCTCTCTAATCTTAATAGCAAGTGAATTTTCTCTTTCACCATTATTTAGTAACTCTTTAGAAACTCGATCAATATATTGTTCACCTGTTTTTTCGAGTGACCGATTAGTAATAATTACCTCTGCACCCACAGTTTCAAAGTCTAAGGTGTTATTTTCTTCATCCTGATCTTCTATTTCGGGATCTTCTAGATCTATCTCCCTTTCTAATTCGAATTCATCGATATCATCATACCACGCGGATTGTTTTAATTTATTATCACGAATTTCAGCTTTTAAATACACTTCACCACACTCTCGACACGAGACAACTTCATAAACCGGAGCTCCACAATTACATTCTTGCCTTTCTTCTAAATAGATTATTCCAAATGGCCACTTATTATCTTCTAGTGCAGTATTCTTCTTTTCACTACAATTGGAATCTGCACAAGCCCAAATGCCGGAAAGTGTATCATGATAGATATGCCCCCTAAGTGGTAAAAAAGGATTCCCACTTTTGTCCTTTACACTTGAAAGTAGATCCAGCCATCTTAGAGCTTCTTTCTGCTCTTTTAAAGTGTATCTATCGGACTCTCCAAACAACTCTTTGCAGACCGCTTTTAGTTTTATCGCATTGGATGAACTCTCTGTAAATAAGCTTCGAATCTCCCGGGCCTGAGAGTTCTCTTCTAAATGACTAAAAAGCTCATAACTATCATTGATATCTCTTAGAGATTCAAGATCATCACTATTAGTTTTCTTTTCCTTTATAGAAGGAATTTGCCTCTTACCCTCTACCACGTGCACCTTCTCTTGCCCAATACCAGCAATCTTAGTTAAAAACTTCTTTAGCTGTTTACCAGCCTCTTCCCCCTTATCACCGATTGTGGCTGAGGTCGCCACAAAGCGTACCTCTTCAGGCTTTTTCCCAAAAGCGTGAAGTACTCGGCGTAATAAGAGTGCCATTTCAGCCGCTTGAGACCCTATATAAGTATGTGCTTCATCAAGTACGATTGTGTCAAGTTTCCCTTTGGATTGCTCAATTATACTACTGTCCTTGGCTCGGACAAGCATATATTCAAGCATCGTTGGATTTGTTACCAGAATTGGAGGTGGAGAAGCCCTCAAACTAGTTCTATCCAAAACCTCATTTGGACTCTGCCTTTTCTTATAGGCCTCCTCTTTTTCAGGGGTTAATCCATTATAGAGACAATATCTGATGTCACCCCCAAAGGGTTTAGTCCAATCATTTAATCGCTCTCGCTGACTATTAATAAGAGCATTTAATGGATACAAGAAAAGTGATCGAACTCCTACTAATTGTTTTTTTTGCCTATTTTTCTGTCTGATCAATTCATCTAAAATTGGAACCATAAAACATTCAGTTTTACCTGAACCAGTTCCACTTGTAACAATTACGGACTGGGGATCATCTTTGGCCAGATGCTTCCACGATTCTAGTTGATGTTTATAGGGCTGCCAATCCCGATTAAAACCACTCCCATCCATTGCTTCAATAAGCTCACCAGTCAGCAAAGAATCTTTTAAGTCCTCAATTTTTATATCTTCTGTTTCCCACCCAAAAACAGCTTCAAAAGTAGGATCTCCAATAAAACTCCCCCCATTACCCAATGGGCTTCCAAAAACTTCGTTCAAATGTGATCTCAGTGGAACATTATTAAAACCAAATGTACTCAAAGTACCATTACTAGCTCTCGCAGCAAGTGATGGTAATAGATCAGAGAAATAAGAATTCTTCATTTTAACTATCTATTTTAATTAAATCGTTATGCAAACATCTAATTGTTGTCGTTCTATAAGCAGTAATAAACCAGTCTGGATCAAATTCTTTTATGGTTTTTAAATCATTTATAAAAGAAGATTTCTCAATTTTTCGCCCTTCATTACTCGTCAATGTATCTATAGCAAGAGCAATTGGTGTATTAATGACCGTATCTCTATAATCATTTTCAAAATGAAACATCTTTGAGTTTTCAGGAGTCTTGATATTTTGAATCACTTTATACATTTCATTTGAAGCAGGCCATCTTTCTCCTGTCCCTGTATGTTTGCGAAGTAACTTTTGATAGCTTGAGGTCTTATCTCTAAATAATTCATTAATCAAAAGTGACTCCGACCGAATCAGACTTTCATCCAAAGGACCGTTAATATTTAGATGAGCAATTCTCAATATTGAGTCTAGAGTATCATCTACTGCAGAAATTTTTAAAATAACTGAATTTAAATACTCATTAATCAAATCGTCATCTAACTCTTCTGAAACGTCCCCATAAGCTTTTCTCAGTGTCCAAGTCCAATCACCAAGCGTAATGAACTCCCACATAAAGGGCATCTCTACACTAAATCTTTTAAGAAACTCATCGGAAGTAGAACTATTATTTACAGTTAAATATGTAAAATAAGCCATCGCTTTGGTGTTATTAACCAAGCATTTCCAAACATCAAAAAAGGATAAAGGCAAGTGGCTATACTCATTAACTATTTGAGATAATGTATTCCACTCCTGGTGTTCCTCTTCCCTGATCATCTTTTCGAGATATTCCTCAAGTGACTTAATCCTTTCTTTATTATCTTCTATTTGAACACACTTCCCAATCCCATCTTCAACTTCATTATTTCCTTCTACCTTTAACAATTTTGGACGAAATGAAAGCTTTGAGTCCTGATCGTTATAGATAACCCACGGACCGGCACTCATTTTATCTCTTGGCAGATAAACATGGCCTCCATCAGTTATCGGAAGGTTAATTGTACCTGCACCCGGTACATCCATTCTCTGTGCAAGAATATTTGTTTCCTTGAATGTATTGGTGTTTAACTTTTCAAGTTCTTCGGTAGGAATACTTAACAGCTCCGGACTCTCCTTTTGAAAGCTAAAAGAATATCTTGCAATAAGTATCTCAGCGGGGGGATAACCTTCAATTTTAAGTCTCACTGTCACCATCGCATCTATATCATCGGAAACAGCAAATAAAGACTCAATTTCAGATTTGAAATCCGAAAGTCTTACCTCTACATATCCTCTCTGTTGACCAATATTAATATCAAAAAGTTTTGAGGCATTTTTCTTCTCATCTATCAGTTTCAGATAAATTTGAGCAATATCAGCATTTCCTAAAGCTCCAAATAATCTAATCCCATAAATTTCATCGAGTGTTTTCTGTGAGTTTCTGGGTAACTCTTTACCATCGGCATCAAACACTCGTGCTCCCATGGCGGGGAAATCAAGTTCCAACTTCCCTTTATTAGGATTATTTGGCCAAATAGCATTTACAACTATTTTCTCTGGTGGTCTTCCATCACCATTGTAAGTAAATTTGTAAACATCTTTGGATTGTTTTGTAATATCTACTGATGGGTCAGTAGATATTAGTTCTGCTAAATGCCAATTAGTAAATTTCCACTGACCACTTTTTGTATCTCTACCATATAATATCTCTTCACTTGACTCTTCAGGAAGAACTACAATTTTTCTTCGCCAATTGGTATAAATACCATCTTTAAGTAATATTTGAACCGGCCCATATATATTTTTAAAGGTGTCCTTTTCCTTTTTAGACCATTTCCACTTGGGTAACACCGAATCCTGATAATTATCTTTGGAAAACCTTCTTACCTTTGGTCTTCCTCTGAAGACATATTCATTATTTTTGAAAACATCCCATACTCTTTTACCATATAACTTTATCGACTTTTTTAGATCAGTTGCCTGCCCAGTGGATATTCGAAAATCTTCTTGGCCAGCTGAAGTGATATTTACCTGACCACTAACCTTATAAAGTTGCCTACCTGACAAATCATAATTTAGAGCACACTGATTACCAGAAGATTCATATTTCCAATTCTCAGGTATTGCTATAATCGCTGAAGATTCAGCAACTTTACAACTACCTTGATTCGACAATTGATAAGAAGCTTGTTTTTCTTCTTGGTTGACAAAAATCCAGGGTAAATCTTCTTGCAGCTTGTCACTATCGTCTATTAGGCCATACCATTTATTACCTGACTTTGTTCTCAGCACTAATGTAAAAGAGCCAAAAGCTTCCTCCTCTTGAAAGACTCCTCCTTTTTTTGCCAATTTAAATTTATCTTGCCCAGCAATCTTTCTTATTGGGATATCTTTTGTCTCGGTCTCACACTCAATCGTAACAATCATATTACGATCAAGCTGATAATCTTCACTGATCTCAAAAAATGAACGTAACTCACCATCCTCTATAAATTGCGGAAAGGTTATTTCTGCTCTCATTTCCGCTTCATTTATATGATCATCAATTGCAAGAGTTCGAACCAGATGAATATCTGCTTGGCTTTCTTGAGTAGGTCTTGAAGCTATATCCCAGACTAGTTTTTCTAAAAGTTGCTTAGTATTACCTTCTCCGACTAGGATAGGTAGCCTTGATTGCCATTTCTCTTGGTGCTCTTTCCATTCCTCAATTACAGCCTCAGGGCTATCCTTGTCGGTTGCTTTTTGGAATGCCAATACTGTAGAGACAGTCTGAGCTAATAACCTATATATCTCCTCCTTCTGATATGTTTTTGGCAAATAGTTTTTCAAACTAGAGATCCAAGATATGATAAGACTGTCATCTATAGTACTGGAACTACCTTTTATTAAATTAACAGTCCGTTCAAGTACATGAGCAATAGATTTATCATTCTCTGCAAGAAATTTCATAGGTAGGCCACCCTGTAATGCTACACTTCCTAAAAACCTTAACCCATGCGTATTTTGAAGCTTTATATCCCAAGACCTAAAACCTCTTTCTATACATTTACTTCTTTTTGGTGCACTCCACTCATCTGGATTGAGATCAAGATCTTTTAAAATCGGATCCCAAGACCAGCGCCCCCCAGAAAACCTTCTTTTCCACCATTCCGCAGCATAGAGGACAAAAATACCATTAAAAGCTCTACGCCGATCTACAATATCACCAAGTGAAAAGAACTGAAGCTGTTCGTCTAACCAACTTTTAAGTTCTCTCTCTAATTCTTCAAACTCCTCAGTACTCATTTTATAAGTATAGAGGTTATCACCTGTAGGTCTATCTAAGTTCCGTCTTTTTAAAAAATCTTTTCTCCATCCAAGCATATCTCTTAATAAATTTCATCACATATTTAACCAACGCTTTTCACCCTCGTAACTAATAATTTTTTCTTCACGGGCAAAAATTTATTTTTTCACATAATATCATGCAGTAAACAATTATTGCATTAAAACTTGTTCTCCAATTCATTTTTATTATTTTAAGTGCAGAAAAGCTTTCGAGTACTAATTATTTGAAATGAAATTAAAAGAAGTAGCCGACATATCAACCGGATACTCCTTTCGGTCGAAGATCAAGCATGATCCCGAGGGAGATACCAAGGTAATCCAGATGAGTGATGTTGACAAGTATCGCGGCATCATTCCGGAGGGGTTACAATCGATCAGTGGTTTTGAACCGCGAAAGGATCGTTATTTTTTGGATCCAGGGGATGTCATTATGATCAGCAAGGGCTATAACATCAATGCATTTGTTGTGCCTACTGGATTAGGGAAGGTTGTAGCTGTGAATAGCTTCTTGGTTATGAAGGTTAAATCTTCTAAAATCCTTCCGGAATACTTGGCCTGGTTTCTGAACTCCAAACGAACGCAACATTTTTTCCAGGCTGTGGCAGCGGGGACAAACATCCCGAATCTGTCGATAAGAGCCTTAGAGGGACTTGATATCAATCCGCCATCTATTGAACGACAAGATAAATTAGCTGAACTTGATCGCTTAAAGCGCAAGGAAATTGCATTGCACCAAGAAATTGCATCTAAGAAGGAAGAGCTTGTTGATACCATGCTTCAGCAACAAGCCGACAAATGGAAATCCAATAATTAACTAAGACTAGCTATTACATGAGCAACCGTAAACCTACGCAACAGGAAATTAACCAAGCGCTGTGGTCGGCCTGCGACACTTTTCGCGGTGTAGTAGATCCAGCGGAGTACAAAAACTATATCCTTGTATTTCTATTCCTGAAATATCTCAGTGATATCTGGAAGGACCATTATGAGAAGTACAAGGAAGAATATGGGGATGATGAAGAGCGTATTAAGCGCCGTATGGAGCGTGAGCGCTTTAAGCTGCCGGAAGACTGTACGTTTGACTACCTGGTCCGGCACCAAAACGATGAGGATATCGGTGACCAGATCAACAAGATCTTACAGAAAATTGAAGAAGCCAATTACGAGAAGTTAGAAGGCGTTTTCCGTAATGTTGACTTTAACTCGGAAGCCAACCTCGGCAAGACCAAAGATCGAAATCGTCGCCTAAAGAACCTTATTAATGACTTTGATAAGCCGGAGCTAAACTTTCGACCTTCCGTTATCGGTACCGAAGATATTATTGGCAATGCCTATATGTTCTTAATTGAACGCTTCGCCTCTGATGCGGGTAAGAAAGGTGGTGAGTTTTATACACCCAATCAGGTTTCGAAACTGTTAGCTAAGCTCCTTAATCCGCAACCCGGTGACCGTATATGTGACCCAGCTATTGGATCGGGATCACTGGCTATTACCGTGGCCGAGGAGGTTGAAGGCCGTAACTACCGTATTTATGGACAAGAGAGCAACGGCAGTACGTGGGCTTTGTGCAAGATGAATATGTTCCTGCATGGTATGGACGCAGCTGACATTCGATGGTGTGATACCATTCAGCGACCGGAGCTTACGGAAGGCGACGAACTAATGAAGTTCGATATCGTTACTGCTAATCCACCCTTTAGCTTGAAAAAATGGGGAAAGTCAGATGCCAAGGACGATCAATATAATCGATTCCATCGTGGGGTGCCGCCAAAAAGTCGGGGCGACTACGCCTTTATCCAACACATGATTGAGGTGGCCTATGAAGATACAGGCAAAGTAGGTGTTATTGTCCCACATGGCGTGTTGTTTCGTAGCGGATCGGAAGGCAAGATTCGTAAAAAGCTCATCCAAGAGAACCTGTTAGAAGCAGTTGTTGGGCTACCAGAAAACCTGTTCTTTGGTACCGGTATTCCTGCGGCGATCATGATTTTTAATAAAGGAAAAGAGCATGAAAATGTACTTTTTATTGATGCCAGTGAGGAGTTTGAAACAGGAACAAGACAAAACAGATTGCGTGATGAAGATATTGAAAAGATTGTCAATACTTTCAAACAATTTAAAGGCAAAGAGAAGTTTTCATACGTCGCTCAACCAGAAGAAATTGAAGAAAATAATTTCAATTTAAATATACCTCGATACGTAGATACATTTGAGCCCGAACCAGAAATAAATATTAAAGAAGTACAAAAAGAAATAGATCATCTAGAAGAAGAGCTTGATGAAATACAAAAAGAGATGAGTAACCAATTGGAAAAGCTAGGTATTAGTTAAAATGAGAAGAATCAAACAAAAGTGGCCCGATGGATGGAATATTCTTGAGTTCAGTGAATTTGCAAATAGGGAAAGCGAACGATTCAAACCCAAGAAAAGCGATGAAACTTATCCATGTATTGAGTTAAAACACATTAATCAGGATACAGGAACGCTTAATGATTATATAAGTTCAGATGAGCGAAAGAGTACCAAAAATAAATTTTATCCTGGACAGATACTTTTTGGAAAACTTAGGCCATACTTGCGGAAATTTTGGCGTGCTGATTTTGAAGGTGTTTGCTCTTCTGAAATTTGGGTTTTAGAAGGTAAAAAAAACTGTATAAATGATTACCTGTTTCACCTTATCCAAACGCATAGGTTTGACCAAATTGCAAATGTAAGCTCAGGCACAAAAATGCCACGAGCTGATTGGAATTTTATTTCTGACTATCCATTTGCCATACCTCCTGTTTCTGAACAAAAAGAAATCGTGAGCTTACTTGAAATATGGGATCAAGCAATTTCTATTCTTGAAGACCTTGTTAACAAAAAGAATAGACATAAAAAGGCTTTAATGCAGCAATTACTATCCGGTAAGAAGCGTTTTCCAGAGTTTGAGAACGAGTCATGGGTAGAAATCGAACTAGGAAATGAATTTCAAAGAGTTACTCAGAAGAATGAAAATGAAGAAATCACAAATGTCTTAACTATTTCTGCACAGGATGGCTTAGTAAGTCAAACCGAATATTATGACAAATCGGTAGCGAGTAAAGATCTGTCAAGATACATAGTACTTCAAAAAGGAGACTTTGCTTACAACAAGAGCTATTCAGACGGCTATCCACTCGGTGCAATCAAACGTCTGGAGGAGTATGAGTCCGGAGTGTTATCACCTCTATATATTTGTTTCAGAATTGACTCTCCTAAAATCAATAGTGATTTCATGACCCATTTCTTTGAAAATGGTGGGTTAGATCATGATATATATAAGATTGCCCGCGAAGGTGCAAGAAATCATGGATTGCTTAATGTAAATATTAAAGATTTTTTTAAAATTTCCTTTAAAATCCCTCAAATTGAAGAGCAAAAGAGGATTGCAGAAGTCCTGAATAAAGCAAAAAAAGAGATTGAGTTATTAGAACAAGAGCTGGAAGCTGTAAAAAAACAGAAGAAAGGCTTAATGCAAAAACTATTGACTGGTAAAGTTAGAGTAAAAGAAGTAGAACATGCTTAAAAGCTTTTAAAGAATGGATGATACTGTAGCAGAATATCGGCAAGAGCTTATTGAGTCCAAAAGTGCATCACAGGACCAACTAGACAAGGCTCTGCTTACGTTGTCTGCGGGAGCTTTTGGAATTACATTCGCCTTTATTGACAACTTTATAACTGGGAGTCCAAAAGCTGTGGGGTGGTTATTTACCTCATGGATTGCTTGGGGATGCACCATCTCAATGAGCTTGGTAGCCTTTTATCTAACTATTAAATCATTTGCTAAAAGTATTACAAAACTAGACAAGGAACCTGAAAGCATGTTCAAAAATCCCTTTAATACATATGATAAAACCGTTAAAGTTCTTAATCTACTCAGCCTTACCGGTTTTATCATTGGATTAATAACGATTGGTATATTTGTAAAAATAAACCTCTAGCAATCATGAGTGAAGACAAAAATAATAAAGAAAAATCAAGTTCGAACTCTAAGCGAAAGAGACAAGGTGGAAAAGGGCAGCGTAACAAGGCCAGAGAAAAAAACCCACCACCGTCAAAGAATGACAATGACCAAAGCTAACATTAGCTCTTACTAGGACACATTTTTATGTCACCAAGCTACTTAGAAGACAGTGACTCCCAAATACCTGCCCTGCGTATGCTTCAGTCCATGGGGTACAACTATATATCACCGGACCAAGCGTTGGAACTACGTGAAGGGCTTCTTTCAAAATTTGTATTGGAGCAGGTTCTTGTAGACCAACTCAGAGAGCTGAATGAGATAGAATACAAAGGAGGCACCTATGATTTCCCGGATAACACTTTTGAGCGAGCTAGTCGGGACCTGCAACAGGTTTTAGATGAGGGACTGGTCAATACCAATCAAGCAATTTACGATTTACTGACCCTGGGTAAGAGCTACGAGCAGATCATTAAAGGAGACAAGAAAAGCTTTCCCTTTAAATATATCGATTGGGAAAATCCTGAAAATAACGAATATCACGTCACGGATGAGTTTGAAATCAAGGGCAAGCATAAAACCCGCCGTATAGACATTGTCCTGTTTGTAAATGGCATTCCATTTGGAGCAATCGAATGTAAGAGACGCGACAAGAAAAACGCTTTAGACGAGGCCATTTCTCAGCACCTGCGCAACCAGAAACCCGAAGAAGTGCCCGCCTTTTTCCATTACACCCAACTACTTGTGGGTACCAGTGTAAATGAGCTATCCTATGCGGCCACAGGAACTTCCAAACCATTTTGGTCCATCTGGCGAGAAGAAGATGAGGATATAGGAAAGGTGAAGGACTTGACCTGCAAACCAGATGAAGACGAGACTTGGCAAAACCGGCTGCAAAAGCACTACGAAACATATCCAAAAGATACCGAAGAACCCCGTGAGCCTACCCTGCAGGACAAAAACTTATACAACCTTTGCCGCCCGGAAAGACTGTTAGAGCTCACACGCAAATTCACGGTATTTGATAATAACGTCCGGAAGGTCGCCCGATATCAACAGTATTTTGGAGTAAAGCGGATGATGAGTCGGATCCGTCAAAAAGACGACGAGGGTCGACGTGAAGGCGGTGTTATCTGGCATACCCAAGGTAGTGGCAAGTCCATCACCATGATCATGATGTCCAAGAACCTAACACTAGCGGATGACCTGGACAATCATCGCATTATTTTGGTTACCGATCGTACAGACTTAGATGAACAACTTACTAATACATTTAAAAGCTGTGGCAAAGAGATTACCCGGGCCAAGACAGGCAAACACCTTGGCAAGCTGGTCGAAGATCGCGGCAAACAGAACATCTCGACGATCATCAACAAATTTGATGCAGCCCTGAATCAAAAGACCTTTAAAAATGAGTCCAAAAATATATTTGTCCTGGTCGACGAGTCACACCGTACGCAATACGGGCTGATGCATGCCAAGATGAAGAAAGTATTGCCTAATGCCTGCTATATCGGCTTTACCGGTACACCATTGACGAAGAACGAAAAGAATACTGCTCGTAAATTTGGGGGTATCATTGACTCCTACACGATGGATCAGGCGGTGGAAGATGGAGCCGTGGTCCCTATTATCTATGAAGGCCGGGCAGCTATCCTCGATACCTGGAAAGAGAAGATCGACCGAGGCTTTGAACGGGACATGGAGGGCATGTCCGAAGAACAGAAAGTGGAATACAAGAGTCGATATTCTACATTAAACAAGCTGCTTACGGCTCAGCATGTCATTGAAGAAATAGCCAATGACATAACCGACCACTATCTCAAACATCTAAAAGACACCAAGTATAAAGCACAACTAGCAGTGCCCGATCGTAAGACTGCCGTTAAGTACTATCGATACTTTAAAGATCGGGGGCAAATCAATGCCGAATTGGTGATATCTCCACCCGATACACGAGTTGGTAACGATGATATTTATGACGACCCAAATGATGAGGTCCAGGTCTTCTGGCAGAATATGATGGATCGCTTCCAGAATAAGGAAGACTATGAAAAAAGCCTGGTTAACCTCTTTAAATCAGATAGCGAAGAAGTAGAACTGCTGATTGTTGTATATAAGTTGCTTACCGGCTTTGATGCCCCACGCAATACGGTGTTATACATGGCACGATACCTTCAAGAGCACAACCTTTTGCAAGCCATTGCGAGGGTAAATCGTTTGTTTGAGGGCAAAGACTTTGGATATGTCCTTGACTATAGAGGGATTCTCGGCACCTTAAATGATGCATTAAACACCTATCAGGCATTAGATAGCTTTGAGGAAGAGGATTTACAGGGAGCCGTTACACCAATTAAAGAAGTTATTGATAAACTACCTCAATTGTATAGCGAACTGTGGGGGGTATTTAAGGAATGTGACAACACAGATGACAAAGAAGCTTTAGAACAATTTTTACGTCCTCAAGATCGTCGAGATACCTTTTATGAGAAGCTTTCTAACTTTGCTAGAACCCTACAAGCTGCTTTCTCGGCCGATCGATTGTTTGATCATATCGATGAGGAGACTATCAATAAGTACAAACGAGACCTGAAATTTTTTGAAGATTTACGTCGTTCCGTACGGCTTCGGTATTCAGAGTCCATTGACCACCGTGAGTACGAAGATCGTGTTCAAAAGCTATTAGACTCTTATGTGGGAACTGAAGGCATCGAGCAGATTATAGAGCCGGTTAACATCTTTAGCAAAGACTTTTCCGATGAACAGTTAGAAAAGGAACAGAAAACCGATGCCTCAAAAGCTGACCGCATTGCCAGCAACACCAAGAAGGTAATTACTGAGAAGATGGACGAAGATCCGGCCATGTATCGCCGGTTTTCTGATATGATTGATGAAACCATACAAAAGTTTTTAGATGAACGGATCTCCGAAAAAGAGTATCTGGAAAAAATGAAAGAGATTAAGGAGGGGGTTCAGGAAGGAACCATGGGTAATACACCATCAAAGCTTCGAGATAAGCCCCAAGCCCGCTCTTTTTATAACACTGTGAAGGATGAGTTTGATAACTTTATAACAAATGCCAAGCTGGACAATGATAATGGACAAATACAGCCCCAAAAAATCAAACAAATGTATGTTGAGGCAGGGCTTGATCTAGATGAAAAGCTAGACGACCTGGCTATTGTTGATTGGGAAACCAATCCTGATATAAAAGACGAGATGTTTATCACCATTGAGGATTATATGATTGAATTCTTCCGTGAACTAGATTTAAACCGTGACTTTAATGTCATCGAATGCATTGCAGAAACCCTTATCAAACAAAAGCAATCCCGTAGTTCAAAGTAATCGTCATACGATTTCGTATGGCACAAGCGAGATTGCCTTTAATCTTACGTACTCTGATCGCGAAACGTTAGAGATAGCGGTATATCCAGACCAGTCGGTATGGGTTACGGCTCCCAATGATGCATCCTTAAATGACATTGGAGATAAAGTCCGCAAGCGAGCTCGGTGGATCATTAAACAAAAACGTTATTTTGGAAGATTTGAACAGACCAAAGAGAAGTTCGAATACATTAGTGGGGAAACGCATCGATACTTGGGGCGCCAATATCGCCTAAAAGTCATACAAATTGATGCCTCAGAGGAGGAAACTGTTAAACTAAAAGGGCAATTCCTTCGCATTCGTACTAAAAGCAAAGAAAATACCCGTCATACAAAATACCTTTTAAACTGTTGGTATAGGGATCACGCGGCTTATAAGTTTAACGAACGGTTTGAGCTTTGCCTAAAAAACCTCCAAAAGTATAACATTCCACGTCCCGAACTAAAACTGTATAACATGGAGAAGCGGTGGGGAAGTTATACATCTTCCGGCAAAGTGTTGCTAAATCCAGAACTTGTTAAACATCCCACCTACTGTATCGACTACGTGATCGTTCATGAGCTTTGTCATACGAAGCATCCCCACCACGACAAGAAATTTTACCGATTGTTAAACAAAGTACTCCCCGACTGGCAAAAGCGTAAGCATAAGCTGGAGCGGTTTAGTTAAGCCGTTATTTAATTTCTACATCCATATTTCTTCCATTCCCTTCAAGGTATAATTCTTCTTCCATTTTTTTAGTTGAATCATCTTCCAACATAGGTTTTAGCACCTCAATAAGCTTTTCAGCAACACTTTCTTCCATTTTTATATTTACAAACTTTGAACTTTCATTTGGAAGCTGATCTTTATACTCAATTTCTAATAACTTTGGTTGCTGTTTAAATCTTGATGGTTTTGATATCTTTATTTCTCCTCTATTTTGTCTAACTGAATAACTACGCATATTAGAATTCTCACTGATATAAGTTATATCTGTCTCAAACATAGTATGCTTTGGCTAACCAAAATTAACGTCAAATAAAAGTATTACACTAGCTTAAATAAAATTTTACCGCCGATCGTTATACAGATATTATCAATAGGCAAAGAGGGCTAAAAGAAACACTGGCTGAAATTGTTAACATATTGTAGTGCAATCCATCTAGTCTTCATACAACTGGGATAAATTTTAAGCCTATCTTTTCATTTGTTTAATAAAAAATGTATAACAAGCTTCAAATGTATAACGATAAAAAGGCTCCTAATCCTGGTTTGTTATACATTCTTAGCGATGTTAAACAAGCTCTCTATCTGTCATAAAGGCCTAATTAGGCAACTTTAATGCCCTTAATCACAATTTGTTATACATTTTTGTCAAACAAATTTATTGGTTAACGGCCCACCCATTTTTTGACTGCATTGGATATTTCATAGGCTCTAACTTCTCCTTTTTTCCACTTAATCATACGTTTGAGTTCCTCATCTGGAAGACTTTTTAACGTTTTGACGTCAATTCTTTGGTACTTTCCGTCCTTTTCATTTAGAATAACAATTGCCGTTACCTCTCCTGCGTTTTGTACGAGATGGTTCGGAATCTGAGAGCAAAGTTGTACAAGCTTTGCCACTAACTCCTTCGTTTTCTGAGCTCTTCGATATCGCATTCGGCAGCGGTCGCTGCAGTATTTAGCATCACTTCGTTTATGTGCAATGTTTTGCCCACACTGTAGGCATGTTCGTTGTTCCATATTATGGATGGTTCGGTTTAGAGATGAAATTTACGTTAGTAGAAGGTGTAGAGGGAGTAGAGGACTTTTATGTTTAACAAAAAGCCAATGCTATAATTGATCTACTCCCTCTACTTGGTCTACTACTTTGGAGCCACACCTTTCCAATGGACCCGTCCATTGGACTTGTATTTTTTAAAGCCGCGCTGTTCAAGTTTAGGACTCATGCGTCGACTACTCATGGGTGGTATGTCACACTCAGAGCACCAATCCTGATACTCTTTGCGTAATAGCTGATTGCTACATGATGCAGTTGCCTCGCGGTTACACCGCTCATCTAAGAACTTTTGCAACAAGTCCATCTCACTTCGATAAGCTAACGTGTCTTTCCTTATACTGGCTGGGACATCTAACTGCTTTCCATTTTCTTTCCAATCTATCAAACCTTGAATAGCCCAGTTAAATATACCTGGCAGTTCTTTCAGTAGTTTTTGTTTTAACTGAGGATCCACTTGTTCTTTAGGTATCGTGACCCCAAACTCAATAAGTCGCATACGTCGCCATATACCCTCATCCGTACCGTTAATTAAAGGCTTATGATTTCCGAAGACCCATAACTTATGAGTCGGCTTAAAATCAAAGAACTCTTTTCGCAGAAATCGGGCGGTAACAGTATCTGATCCTGTTAGATTTTTTAATTTGGCTTCGTCTAACCTCTTACCCTCCTGAATTTCGGACAATACAACCAGACGATTTCCACACAATCTTGCAAGGTCATTAGGGACACCACTACTGTAAGAGCGATTCATGATCATCTTGGAATCCGACTTGATTGAATAGTCTCCCAGTAAGTGCATAAGTACTTCTACAAAAGTACTTTTCCCATTTCGGCCATCTCCATACAAGAAGAACAAACATTGCTCTATAGTAAGCCCCGTTAAGGAATAGCCAATGGCCTGCTGTAGAAAGTTGATCATATCTTGATCTCTGTCCATAATCTGAGATATAAAATTTTTCCATTTTGGACATCTGGCATCACCATCAAAAGCAAATGGTAACTGCTTGGTAATAAGATGATCTGGATTTAGCTTTAGTTTTTTCCAATTACGCATATCTATCGTAAGATTATCTAGCGTAATCAACATGGGATCTTGGTCTAAATCGTCCTTCGATACTTTAATATTGGGAAACGTTGTAGCAAGACTCATCATGGCTTTAAGACGAGCCTCATTTGCTGACTTTCGAGCGTGCTTTTGCTTTCTATTCGCCTTCTCTTGATGATCAATATCTTGTGCTCGTTCATATAGAGATTCAATAAGCCTCTTTGCCATTCCCATTACGTAGAGACCTGTAGGATCACGCCTCCATTTAATACCATCCCAATAAAGCCACTCCTCATCGTCGATATCATAGCGGATCCGATCGCCATATTTATCCACAAATTCACGAGCATTGCCAAAGTCTGTATTCCAAAGGCCATACTCCTTCTCTTTGATTTCTGACTTCATACTGTCCGAAGCAGGGGGTTTACTGGCACTCTTGGCAATCTGTTCAACCTCACTATCTTTCAGGGGTGGATTGCACCTTTTAGCATTAATATCGAGTAATTCATTGTACATCTGTGGATAATCTGACCCCTTTTTGCGCAACCTTACACCCAACATAAATAGTGTATCATTGCGTCGGCCTTCTGGAATAGACTCAACCGATGATAATGAAGTAGTTGCTGGTTTGATATTCCCAGATGGTGGGTTGTTATTCAAATAACTTATAAGCTCTTTTGGGAAGGATTTTAACTGATCAAGGCCTCTAATCCATTCATAAAAGGCTCCTGATTGGTGCAAACTGCCTGGAGCTACAATCAGTCCGCCATCAGTTTTAATATCTAACCCATCTCCGAGCTCTCCAGTACTATTTTTAAGTAGATTAGTACCAGGATAACGAAAATAGAAGTGTGAACCTCCACCAGTTGACACTGCAGTAGTTTGCGTGAATCGTCCAACTTTATCTTCCAATTCACAAAGAGAACGATCACCGTCATGTCGTGGATCCACATCTAATACCACTAGATTTGATATTTCTCCACAAACAATTCCGATATTCGAATTAGGCCATTGATTCCACCACTCCTTAATTTGATCGGAGTCACAACTGGCCTGATTCGGCCAGTCGCTTATCCGAGGATGTTTACCAATACTTCCGCAGTCGTTACCACAACTGCATCTATCATCTCCAATAGGATTGTGAAGTGGGACTACATGGATTCCGTTTTCTATTAAGTTTAATGCTGATTCTTTTCTTGGTTTCATAATAATATCCCCCTTAACGATAAGCCTTTACCATGTTATCCTTAAGGAATTCCTCTATCCCACTCCGGGGATAAAGAATTTTTCTTCCGTTCTGCGAATAGGGGATTTTCCCTTCATCCCTATAATTTTGAACTGTCCTTCTAGAACAGCTCAACATTTCCATAACATCCTCGGTAGTTAACCAATCCCTTTGGAAGCTATCCTTCATTTTCGGCGCCTCCTCTTTTACCGCCTCTTTTACCGCCGAGGCAAGGTGATCTAAGATATCATTCGTTAATTTTATAGTTATACTACTATTCATAGTGAACCTCATTTTTTCTTTTATAATTGGAGTTCACTACGAAGATATTAGGGGAAATTGGTTTACCCTACTTGCTGAGCGCTCCTTTATTCTTCTTGAGCGAGCCTAGTTCTTCCATTCGCTTTTCTTGATACCTTCTTGCCCTATCTGCCATGGACTTTGCCTCATCGGGCAAGTAATCCATCGGATCGTATCCAGCCTTCTCGAGCTCTTCATAAATGGTATGGTAGGCTTCTTTATGAGTATGCCTTTCGCTAGTTGTTAAAAAGACGAATCGTTGTTTGGTCGCTGTATCTATGGTATGCCCTGCTGATAATAAACTTACTATGTCTGTAAGCTCAAGAGGTTCGATTGAATAGTCTTCATAGTTTTTACTTTCACAACGCGTAATATACTCCTTGCAGTTGACGATGTCGTTGTTTTCATATACAGACCTAATAGCTGCATCTAATCCCCAGTACATAGCGTAATTTGAAGCAAGTTCCTTTAAAAGATATTCAATTACACTCATCAACTTTGTTAAATATTCCTGGAAGGAATCATAACCATCATATGGTATTTGGGCGTAATATTTACCAGCAGTCATCATATTTAATCTGGTCTGACTTAAACAAAAGTAATACTCATAGTCATCCTTGTGATGCATCCAAAAATCGAGTAGCTGATTGGGAAGGGGCTGTTTGTCATCAGGCATCTCTTTAATATTTTTATCGAGTTTTACTAAAAAGTAAATAACCACCATTTCAAGTTTTTGAAACAAAAAATTACACTCTTCATATAATTCGATTCGAACATCCTTAGCCGCTGACATAATCATCATAAAACTAGACCCATTTTCACCTGCATGATGTTCTTTTAAGTCATCAATTAAATAGTTGAATCCTGTTTCAAATTCCCGATAGAAAAAGTTTTCATCTGTTTTGGGGTCTAAGCTTATATAATTATTTATCACCTTACGAATGTCCGCTTCACTAGCAATTTGTTCAGGAATAGTTCTGTCTTTCATAGTTGTTCTTATTTTAGTTGTTATTAATTAAATATTTTTTCCATCGAATTATCCAGATGATTACCACCTAGTGTTTTCAAATACTTCATTGTGGTCTTCACATCTGAGTGGCCTAGCAGTTCTTGTATTTCATTAAGGCGCAATTCCTGCTCATTGGCCAGTTGAGCAAATGAGTGCCTTGCAATGTGAAAGGAGATGTTCTCATCAATACTGGCCTTATTTTGTAACTTTTTGAGATATTTATTTACTAAGGCATTTTTCGAAGACACCTGCCCCTCGTAATACGTTGAATCAGAATAATCTTTTCTGTGATCTAGAAATGGAAAGATGAAATAATCTTTTTTTACCTTTCCCTCTGGTTTGTAATTATTTAGAATTTCAAGAGCTTGCGGAATAAGTTTTAGTGAAATACGCTTTCCACTTTTCGACATAACATAGTTTAAACGATCCTCTTTGATGTTCGCCCATTTAAGATTCACCACATCCCTAAATCGCATACCTCGACAGTAATAAGCAAACAGAAAAATGTTCTGCGTATCATATAACCGAGTTCCCTTTTCAGTCTCTACCTGCTCTAATTGTTTTATTTCATCAGTTGACAATTTGGCTTTTTGGACAGGATTGCTTGGCATGGTATAGTCTCTAAAAGGGTACAATTCTCTGGATACCAATCCCTCTCTGATGGCATCATTAAAAAGTTTGCGGATTTTCTTCATGTTGTTTTTTACGGTATTTGGTTTATTACCGTAATCATCCATCAAAAATGTTTCGAGTTTTCGGAGAAAGGTCACAGTTATATTTTTGAACTCTAGCTCCTCTTCCGACCAGTAATCTCTTACCTTGTTTAACACCGTACCATAATTTTTCCAGCGCTGGTATTTCCCCCTCCTTTTGAAATCATCTCTCACATCTTCTGCAAACTCAAAGAAATCTCTTTTATCTTTTTCATCTCCAGACTCTTCCTCATTATTTTGAATACCCCCATTTTCAATTACTTCCTTTATAGTACCTACATCCAATTCCTTATCTCGCTCTTTTAACTTTAACAGCAAAGTCTGAGCATCTAACATCTTTCGTGTTAAATGGTTGTTTAAATGCTTACCACGAGGATGTGTTTTCCTTACCTCTCCGCTATTATTCCAATGCTTCTCTTGTAAATAGATTTCGGTCGGAATGTATCTCGATTTTCTATTATGAGTTATTCGTAAATAGAGAGGATGCTTTTCCTTGCCTTTCCTCTTCTTCAGGTAATATGATAGCTTCGCCATAACAGTAAACTTCGTTGCGGTTATTTTGCAGTAAAGCTTACTGTATATATAGAGAGATGCAAGTAATATTTATGCCAACCTTAATACCTCTAAAATTGCCACCTATGGCCTCCTAACCTATCTTAATAGTAAATGTATTCATATTTGAATATTTTTATTTATTTAAATTTTGAAATGTATTCATAAAATACTTAGGTTTAGACAAACGATAAATAATTCAATTCACTTTATGGAAGATTCTATTATTAAAAAAGCAAGAGAAGAAGCTGGAATATCTCAAAAAGAACTAGCAGCAAGGGCAGAAAAGTCTCAAGCTCAAATATCAAGATTTGAACAACCTGATTTTGACATTGGGAAAATTAGTGCAGGGGATTTAATGAAAATCTCTCAGGCTTTAGGCATTGGTCTTGATGAATTATTAAAAGATAGCTGGGAGGAAAAAACCTTTGATATTGCAAGTGGCAAACAATACAAGGATTACCAAGCCAAACTAGATGGCTTAATTGATTATTTGGAGACTAAAAAATATGACGAGGAATCAATAAATGATTCAATTGAGAATTTCATCAAAATGGTTGAGAATCAGAAGAAACTACCTATTGGACTGATTAGGGGAAAGTTTGATTCAGGCAAATCTTATTTATCAAATAAACTCTTGGGCAATGACATTTTACCAGATAGATATCAACCCGAAACCGGCGCAATTAATTATATTGTTCATGAAAATTTACGACCCGCCTCATCAGGAGATAAGGAGGTACTACTCTTTAAAAAAACCTCAGACAACACTAATGAAAGATTTAACCTTAGAAACTATTTGTCTAATGGGGAATCAGAAGGATTTGAAAATTATAAATCTGGAGATTTAGACTTATTAAATTTTGCTTCTATAAAAAAAGAGAACGGCAATCACAGAGAAATAGAAGTTGTTTTAATTTTTGCTGATGCTCCAATTTTGGAAAATATAATTCTTTGTGATACTCCAGGAACAGGAGGTGAGACAAGTGAAGGTGACCAAGATCAACTAGATGATCTATCCAAAATATTCAGAGCTTCTGTCGATTATGATTTACTTGTTTACCTAAGCAGTGTTCAAGGTTTTATGGATGATGAAGACATTGAGCATTTTAAACAATTATTGGGACAACTAAATTTGTACCCACAATTAAATACCAAAAGAAGCCCCTTAGAAAATGTTATGATAATAATGAGTCATGCATCCCAAAGTGTTAGAGAGAATGATGTTGGTGATATAAAAACACATGCTGCCGAAAGAATAATGAAAAGAATTGGAGAACTATCTGAAATTAATCGGATTGAGGAATTTGCTAATACAAAAATTGAATTACAGCACATTTCTGACCGCATTGTTCCATTTTGGTTTCAAATTGATTCAAGAAAGGAAGCCGTTGAAAATGAACTGCAGCATTTACTTAACGAAAAGCTTCCGTTAGCAATAAAGAAAAGTACTTCAAATTCGCTCTCTGATTATTACTCTAGAACTGAAAAAGGTGTAAAAAATACTATTAAACATTATGAGAGCCTGATTAACGAAAAAGAAGAGAATCTTAGGTATTTGGAGGAACTCGAAGCCAATGAGCCTGCCCGCAAAAAGGAAATAGAACTATCCCGAGAATTAATTGAAAGTAAAATAGAAACTTATCAAGCAAAAACTGAAGCAAAGTGGGAGGAAATTTGCAATGAATATGTAGAAGAGGCAAAAGTTGAATCAATTATTCGTGAAAAGTTTAACAAGAAATCATCAGCAAAGAATGGTATTGCTGGTTACTTACATGACTTGATGCAAGACAAGTTGAAAGAGAAACTAAAAGAAGAGAGCGAGAAATTCGCAGACGATGTAAATGATTTTATACAAAACTATGAAAACCCTTATAACTATCAAGATCATGAGTTTGATAACGTAAAAGTTAAAATAGAATTTGATCCATATGCTGCTTTTGCAAGTGGTCTAGCTGGAGCCGGAACATTTGGAGCATTATCTATTTGGGCTGCAAGCTTAGGAAACCTCGGAGGATATATTTTAGGGGCTAAAGCTGTCGGCATATTGAGTGGACTAGGCTTAAGTTTGAATGCAGCAGCAGTTTCAGCCTTTTTAGCTGCTATTGGGGGGCCATTTGTAATATTTACTGGGTTAGCTGGAATAGTTGCATCAGTTGCATGGGCAATAATGGGGAAAAGCTGGCAATCACGCCTCTCTGAGAAACTAGTGCAAAAGTTAGAAAACGAAAATTATAAAGAGAAAATTAAGAAAAAAGGTATTCAAACTTTTTGGGGTGATACTAAAACTAAATTTAATCAAGCTGCCGATGAGTTAGAGAAAGAATATCAACATGCCATTCAAGACTTAAAAGAAAAACTAAGTAACTATGATGCTGAAAGGCTTGAGAAAGCACTTCGAGAATTTGAAGACTTCCTAAATTTTATCAAAAGTGCGCCCCATATCGAACGCACTTAAAAACTATTCGAGAGCGAATCGATGAGTCAATCAACAAATCTCATCATTTCACAATCCTAAACAAATAATAGAGAAGTACCGCTAATAGCCTCATAAGTAAGTTAATTACAACTTAACTACCACAACTATGTCATTAAATGAAAGAGAACTGTCCAATAAACACGCCACTTTTTATAAAAAAATCAGAACTCGCTTTAATAATTGGATTGAGAAAAAGGGATTCAAAAATAAGTACACAAAATACTTATTGTTAGCACCTGATCTATTTCATCTCTTGTGCAAATTATTAGCCGATTCCGAAGTACCGGTAAAAAAGAAGGCCAAGGTTGGTGCAGCTATTGCATACTTCATACTTCCACTGGATGCATTTCCTGAAGCAATTTTTGGCCCTCCAGGTTATTTAGATGATATCGTCCTTTCTGCCTATGTACTAAATGACATACTAAATGACGTTGACGAAGAAGTAGTGCTTCGTCATTGGGCTGGTGAAGAAGATCTCTTAGGCAAGATACAGGAGCTTTTAAACCTAGTTGATGAACTCTTAGGCAGTGGGCTGTGGGAAAAAGTTAAAAAACAGGCTTTCAGCTAATATCAATAGTTTTCTTTTTACAAAATTCAAACAACCCTCTACCTAATGAAAACACTTACAACAGAATATTTGGAAGAGTTCGATCTGGAATATGAGATTACAAATGATCATGAAGACAATATCACAATTTTAGCAACTGAAGTATTTTTAGAATGTGGGAAAATACCAATACGTATTATAATAGAACATGAACCAGAGCGCTTGTGTCTTTTCACCTATTGCCCCCTTTCCATTCCGAGAGGGAAAAGAGTAGATATAGCAGAGTTCATAACAATGGTTAATTTTGAGATTATGTCTGGGGCATTTAAGCTTGATTTCAATGATGGAGAAATAGGTTTTCAAAGTAGCTTTTTCTATGAGCAAGGGAGAATAGAAGATAAAGAGAAGCTTAGTACTATAATGTATCTCTCACTATTTAATCTAGAAACGTACCTGCCCGGGGTACTCTCCATTGTTTACGGGGACCAAACTGCCTCAAAAGCTATTTCGAGAATTCAATATGGTACAGATCCAAAGTTGAATTAATTAATCTAATAATTAAATTAATCGTTGGTTATGAATTTTAATAAAAAGCATCAGAGGCAGCTACTTAATGAGCTTTCCTTAATTATCGATCAACCTAAGTTCCAAAACATTTCAAAGGAGAAGCTTAAATACCTAAATATTTTTCGGCATAAAGTGCTTGAAGACCTGCTGAAAGATAAAAGGAGAACATATAATCTTGAATACATAAAGCTTTTTGACAGATATCAAATATTTCATACAGACTTACACACTTATATGGATGAAATTTGGACGTCTATAGAAGTAAAACCAATTCATAAACAATTTTTAAGTGACTTGTCAGTGATTTTATTTGGCCGTAGTACCTCAGTTTCATTTGATATTACCTTTGATGTTATCGCTGCAAAATGGTGTAACTATCTAAGTGAAACCAAGAGATATGCGACAAAATATACCAACAAACTTATTAGTACATAATTGAACAAAATCATCATGGACGACTTACAGCTTTCACCTTCTATTTCACTCCCAGATACCCTTATACATGAAGTTGTTAACTTTTTCATAAGAGATATTCAGGAGATCAAAGATTTTGAATTAACATGTCAAAATGATCATCTCCTAGTGGATCTCGATCTACAAGTTGATGTTAATGACTTAAAAATTAATGGTATCATTAATTGGATAGCTAAAGAACTGGTAGGGATCCTTGAAGTTGATGCTTCAATAATGGTAAAAGTTGAAGAAATCTGCCTAACCTCTGATGAACAGTATGTTAAAATAAGACCTATGTCTAAAAAGATTGATGGGAAAGGATTAATTGGGAAACCCTTCATTAAATTTTCAAATACTATTCTCCCCATTTTTGCCGATGGTCATCTATTAAAGTTTTCTTTAAAAGATTATATAGAGGTGAATTCAGATATCAAGGATTTAATAGGTCTATACCCTATCAATAAAGCAGTTATTCAAGAAGGTTCATTGCAATTAATACCTAATATTTAATTAATGAAATACCTCAATCAGAATTTTCATCAAGCATCAGTCTAGTCATAGACTTGCAGAAGCTGTTGGCACATTCAGTTCCTTAATAATCTCCCAACTTTTGCATGCTACTAATCCAAACCTAAAACTATAGTTGAATGATAACTATTGAAATAAATAATGCCACTGAAGTCGCAGAAAAAAGAAAAGGCAAATTATTAACTCGGATAGGAAAAAGACTCATCGACATTGACAAAAAAGTAGAAACAGAAATTACCAAATGGATAAAGTATATCTTTGATAAAGAAGGTATAAAAACCGATATACAAATAACTTAAACTAATTACTCCTACCATGTCTTATTTAAAGTTCAATATTGATGCTGAAGGAGACTTATGCATTTGGAAAGGAGAAGGTGAACCACTTGCTTTCAATATTCATTGCAATGTGCCGTTTGCTTCCAGGCTTGATGGTGTTAGTGATATAAGCAAACTATACCAAAAATTAGATCAGTTGATACAATACGACTCAAATTCTTGGTTCACTAGAGATAAGATTTGGATTGATAAGAAGTCAATGTGGGAAAAGCCATATATCAGGTTTGAAAGAGAAAAATATGGTGAATTCTCAATTAAGATACATTCAAAAGATCAATATAAAATAACGGGGCAAAGCGGATATTATATTTGTAACAAAACAGACATAGATGCTTTGCATGAATTCCTAAAAGAATATTTAATTGCACAAAGATATTTTAACTCCTCTTATGATTATAATGATTTTCTAGCCTCATTGCCTGACGACATTGCCAAGAGAGTTAAAAAACCACCAGTGTAAACTTAAATAGTGACGGTAAAGTTATATTTCCACCTTCTGGTTCAAAAAAAATGACCTCAATTTTAAAAAATGATTCATCAATTATGAGCATTAACCCTTACAGCCAAAAATTTGAAAAGGCTAAAGATCAACTAAGAGAAATAGATAAAAAACTTGAAAAAGTAACCCAAGAAATCGATTGGTACGATAACTCGAGTTTAGAGGAACTTAATAAAAACCTTAAGGAACTGCGTAGTTCCAAAAAAGATCAAAAACAAAAATTTCGTAGTATTCAGAAAAAAACAAAAGAGATTAAATCGAAACTACGATCACTCAATAAAGATTTAAAAGGAAAATTCAACCCTTTAAGATACTTAGTTTCCCACCAACGAAAATTACAAAGAGAAGCTCAAAACCAAGAAAAATCTCTTTCTGCCAATAAAGAAAAGAGATCAAGGACAAGAAATAAATTAAATGGATACATAAATAAGATTAAAAATAAAAAGGCAGAGATTGAACGATACAAATCTTTTGATCGTGATTCTAAAAATGCTGAAAAATCAATGCTGACTAAGAAAAGAAAACAAAAGAAAAAACAGGTTGATCGCCTTAAAAAAAGAAAGGAAGAAATTGATGCTAAAATTGAACCCATTGTTAAACAATTAAATGATACCCGTAATCAAAAGTTCAAAGCTCAGCAAGTCAAAAAAAGAGCAAAAAAATATGACCAGAAATTAACACGTGCAGATAACTCTTATGAGAGAGCAAAAATACATGAGGCTTGTGAGGAAGAATATGGAATTGGTAGTCCCAGAAAAATAATTTCCAGAAAGAATTCCGAAATACGTCGTTTAAATAATGACATCCAAAAATTGGAAAAACGTGGAAAGAAAGAAGTTGAAAAAGCCACACGTGATATAAATCAATTAATCATTGACGGTAATAACCTTTGTTATGAAGGAGACGAATTCATCGGGGTTGATGCCCTCAAAGCACTAATACCAAATCTAGTAAGTGATTATGATGTAACATTAATCTTTGATGCAGACATAAGGGGATTATTGCAACGCGATGATTCTGAAATAAGGCAACTATTTGATGATGATGTTGATACTCATATCGTGGCCACAAAAACTAAAGCTGATGAAACAATTCTAAAACTTGCTACTGATGATCAATCTTATGTAATAAGCAATGATCGTTTTGCTGAATTTAAAGATAAGAGACCGGTAAATGACAAGCGTGTCATACGGCACGAAATTGTGAGCGGCAAGGTATTTATTCCTGATCTGTCAATATTTGAGACTTATAAGTAAGCGAAATCCATATAACTTCTCTACTCATAACTTTAGGATGCCCATTTATGGAAAATTTAATTAATAGTTATTTGAATAAGAAGGACATAGACTTTGACAAATACCTTAATAACAGTGGAGAATCCATATTCTTTTTTGAAGTAGATAGGGAAAAATCATCTACACTTATATATTCCATCCCTACTAAGCATTAATTCTCTCAATTCAACTTCGCATTACTTCCATATTCCGCTTTCGTAAGCGCTTGGGCGGGGTCAATATCATTGTACACTACATTCAAAATACCTGGAAAGTGCGTTTCCATTTCTTCCATTCCGACATTAAAGGTCGCATGTAACTGATATAAGATGTGTTTTTTATCTTCGACCGGATCGTATCGCAAGGTATTCTTGTAGAATAGGCTACCGTCATCGAAATCAAGCATCAGGCATCCTTCATAGTTATGCATATTTGCACGCGTTATGTACTCTGCAATTGTTCTACGATTAGAATGTGAGATCTTTACCGGACTTTTTATATAAAAATTTACTGTCTGATTATCTCTTGCATTCGTAACAAAGATTGGAAAATCGCCATCCTCAGCCTTCAGTTCCGTAATATAAATAGGGTCATCTTCGTCATCATAATCCTTGTGATAACCCATTTCCTCATTTTCGAAGAAAAGGTCCAGTAACTCTTCCATTGGCGCCCTCTTAATTTATAGTTAAAGTTAAATATTAGTATCAGTTTAACAAATATCACTGACACATTATGTCACCCAATATTTCTGATATAAACAATAATTTAATTATCAACAAACTGAATTCGCCCAACATGTGGCCAACAATTCTTTCATTTACTGACATTTAAGTCATTTCCCTACTTTTAAAAACTACATCTGGATATAGTTAACAGACATTAAGAGTAATTAGAAGAATAATTTAGATTTCTCTCAGGCGTACTCTCTACTAAATATCTGACTGTCAACAAGTTAGAGGCTTTTTTTATTTGCAAAATAATGAATGA
>CAJXOG010000006.1 GCA_913057775.1 uncultured Fodinibius sp.
GTCGTTAGCTGTTTAAACTATTTTTCTTCCTTCAATGAAAAAAGATCATCAACTGAGACATCGAAAAACTTAGCCAATTTTAAAGCTAATTCTACTGACGGGGTAAATTTCTCATTTTCAATAGAATGAATGGTTTGTCTGGCAACTCCAATCTCTTCGGCCAATTTTTTTTGGGTAATATTTAATTTTGCCCTTTCCACACGTATAGAATTTTTTACGCTGCCCATAACAAGTCAAATAGAATTAAAAAACCAATAAGGAGAACTGTAACCGAGAACCAGAACTTGTTTTTATTATTCACAATCCAATCAGCACCGTAATAGTAAATAAAGTTGAATACTAATAGATATACAGTGAGAAATACCAACAGGTCATCAAATATTACCCCGCCACCTCCGCCTAATTCTCTGTAGAATATGATTCCAATAAAAAAATAAGACAAAACATAATGAACGTTGGCTCTGATTTGTCGCACTCTTTCATCTTCGGAAGACTCCTGACTTGAAATAGCAATTATCAATCCAGCTCCAAATAGGATTTTTGTTGCATGTAACCCATTGAAAACTAAATTGGGTTCTACAAAATGATGAACAAGGGCATAGCTTATGCAAGCCAAAGAAAGTCCGAGACCAACATATTTAAATTTATGTGAGAATAAATCTTTTTCTTGCAGGGCATCGATCGACATAAGAATTAGGTTAGTTAGTGAAATATTATAGACTAATTGTAATGTATAGTTTACTTATAGTCAAATATATGTGTCTAGACTAATTTAAACAGCTAACCCGCGCATTAACTCGTTTATGCATTAGAAAGGCAACTCTTACCTCACCTTTTCTATGACCTGCTGGAAAGGCTGGTGGACACCTGCTTTTTATTAATTTTTTACTCTTCTCACCTCCTCATTTACCGTGATGGTAACAGTTCTTCGGTCAATTGGACATTAAATTGTTGTCCAGGCGTTTATCTGAGACTACTTCCCGGGGGAAGCGTCTATGGACTTATGTGGCTTAGCAATTTAGGGCCGGGTGGCTAACCGGACGAGAATCTCAGCTCGTTACTGCCGGATTACGAGTTAATTAGAGCCTACCCGCCCAAGCTCATCACGGGCAAATCGGCGGTCAAAAGAGTTGATTCATAAATAGATACTTAAAATTGGTTAGGGTTATAGGGCTAGCCATTTTTCCACAGTGCCCACATGGCCCCGATGATCTTGCGTTGGGTATTCAGCCGGGCGTTGCGCTTGCTGGCTGACCGGCAGCAACTGGCCCGCCAGAATCGTTTTACCTCATTATCCTCCGTCGTATTCAGTGCTCCAAGCCACGCTCGGTGGCTCACGGCCTTCAATTCGGAGTATCCGCGCTTGTCCAACCGCTTGGGACCGACCGCCTGCCCTGCTAGAGCCATAGCTGGTTACCGCCAGCTGACAAAACTTATAGAGCTGGCTCCGCCGGCGGAACCGATGGGGATCTTCAATAAATCCCGAATACAGATGGGACCCCACCGGACCTACGCCCGGAATCTTTTGAAATTCTCCGATCTCCCAATAGCTGTTCCCTTGCCGGCGGATATCCCTGAATATTTCCAGGGATTGGCTGTGATGGTAGCGAATAAATCCAAGCTTTTGTTGGGCCAACCCCTGATGAGCCTCCGAGTCGATCTGCCGGATCCATTGGTCGGCCCGTTTGAAGCTAAACCGACTCTGTCCGGTCGGGATACGCACGCCTATGTGTCGCAGCCAGCTGATCAGTCGTTGAATCCCCGAGGCCTTGGCCTGACGTTGTCGCAGAAACATTTTAATCCGGGACTTAAAAACGTGCCGGGCTTCCATCGGTTGCCACCAGACCGACTTGTATTCGCCCAACCGCAGCAGCCGCGCCAGCTTGTGGGCATCGGTGCGGTCATTTTTATTCCCACTTCCGTGAATAAGGGCATTTTCACCGGGATCACAAATAACCAGCTTCCCGACCCACGGAGCCAATGCGTTGGCTATCCATCGGGCATGGGTACCTTGTTCAAGGATAATATGAAGCTGCCCGCGGGGATAGCTGCGAGCCCAGCTAATGAGCCGGTCGGCCCGGGTCGGAACCTTTTGCTGGCCAACCGGACTACCTTGCCCGTTAATTGATTGAATGACGGTATTGGTTGCATGAATATCCAAACCTGCGTAGACTGTCGTTGCATTCATAAGAGGACCTCCTGGTGGGTTGATCGTGGCGGTAAACTGCTATCAATCTACAGGTGTCCTCTTTCTAATGCATAATACCGGACATGCCTCGCCAATTCTTGCCCGCCTGCCATTTATTAGTTAACCTTCATTTTGTAATTAATTCGACACTCCGGCGCCTGCACCTTATGCGCCATGTCGTTATAGGGCTTAATCAATTCTGCGAAAAATTAAACTAAAATATTATGATGAATTATTTTAAAACATGCGTACTGATATTTGGAGTTATTCTCCTTGTTTCTTGCAGCAAAAATAACACAGAAAATTCAGCGAATAGTGAAAACCAGACCCAACAATCCCATGATAAGATTCAAGTGTTGAATTTTGGGACCTTTCATATGGGGTTTACCTCCGATGCCAACAAAACTGAGTTTGATGAAGAAGACAAAAAGAACCAGGAAAGAGTACATGCTGTCGCAAAAATGCTGTCTGACTTTGATCCAACGGTCCTAATCGTAGAACAGGAGCCAAAGTATAACCAAAAGATCCAGCAAGAGTACAGTAACTATGTAAGTAATCCCGATACCGTTTTCGAAAACCCCTCCGAGATAGAACTTCTGGCATATGAGCTGGGAAGACTCAGCGGGACCAAACGAATTTACGGCATTGATCACAAAATGGGGTATAACTATCGAATTGGCTTTGAAATTGATAACGCATTGGACCCTGAATGGCACGATAAATACTACCAAGATCCCCTATCATTTTATCCTCCCGTAGATGTCAATCGGGATAGCCTAAGCTTACTCAATAAGCTAAAATTGACGAATGATAAGCGTTTTTTGGATTTTGTAAAAGCTGTAAACGCAGATATGCTTACCCATGCCGGGACGAAAAATGGCTTTGAGGGGGCCGATGAGGCAGCCAAATACTATAAAAGAAATCTTAGAATGTACTCGAATTTAAATCGGATTGAGCTAACAGAAGATGACAGGGTATTTATTTTGATGGGATCAAGCCATACGGCATTTTTTAGAGATTTTATGGAGGGTGATCCTAAATACGAAATGATCGACACATTTAAATATTTAAAATAATTACTGAGGTAATATTAATCAGATTAGCATAGCTGCATTGTCACAAGAAGTCAATTTTTTAATGCCCGATAACCCGCGCGTTTATTAGACTTCAAGCGGACAGGCCTTGCCAATTCTCTGTGGCCCTTGGTTTTAAAATTCATCTTTCGTTAGTTGCAAAATTAATAGAATTGCGTGTACCGGTTATGCGCCAGAACATTATACCGCTTTAAATTAAACTTAAATTCAATACAGAATTATGAAAAAGGGAGATTTAAAATTATTTATTGCAATTCTATTCTTCTTACTAGCTATTTATCTTATCCAAACTCCAGTTTACACATCAATTAAAAGCTTTGTTGTTGATATGGGAGGATCAATTGGGGTAGCTGTAGGAATTGCTATGGGGCTTATTTTCTTAACCTTTATGAGTGGAGCTGTTATTATTAGAATGCTAGGAAAAGGTAAAACAACCTAAACATCATTTAGTCAGCGGTATAACCCGCGCTTCAAGTGGACACGCCTCGCTCTCCTACGCTTCAAAACCAAAGCTTCGGTGAGCAGGCCAATGCCACTTTTTGGCTTTTTAGCTTTCCGTTCATTATTTAATAAATCAACATTCATTCGTGCGCGTATTCTAAGACTAAGTCAAGCTATTTTTGTAGTCTTGTGCTCATATAATTTCACATAAGGGGTCCCACGATTAATGACAGCAAAGACCCGATAAAGTAGTTTACACACCACGGCATTTTTCACGCTCTTCGGATGTTTGCCTTCCCCACATTTTTGGTTGTAATAGTCCCTTAGCTCTGGATCATACTGGATGGCCGAATGTACGCCATTGGGCAGCAGTGTCTTTAGTCGTACACAACGCCATTCGCTGACCCGATCGGGGTTCTTTATTTTGCCGGATTGGTTAGGAAATGGAGCACTGCCCACAAAACAGGCCAGTTGCCGAGCATTATCAAACCGGGTAAACCCTTCGGTATATACTAGCAGCCATCCGGCAATTACGGGTCCGATACCTGGAATGCTAATTAGCAGCTCGTATTGGCCTACGGCATTGTTATAGCGGCGAAGCAAGAGCTTAATCTTCCGATCAACCAACTTCAGTTGCTCGGTCAATTGATCGCGGGAGGCTTGCATCTGATCGTTTATTTCGCCCAGATCTGCTACCTCGCTGGTAAGGATATTGGCTTTGATGCCATTGGTTAACCCTGTTCGCATTTTTATTAGCTTCTCCCGCCACAGCAACCACCTACGTAGCTCAAGCAACGCTTTTGAAGGAAGTCTGCTAGGCTGCAGGCGATCCCGGAAGCGCCAGACGTATTCTGCAAGACGCTCCGCATCAATAAGGTCAGATTCCCCCCCCGGCGGATACCTAACGAAAGCTGAACCTGGGCGGCCGAAACCATCACATAACAAATCCCGACCTGCTCTAATATAGTGGCCAACAATAATCCATAAGGGCCCGTATGCTCAAAACAAACGATGAGCTCATCCAGGCAGATCTTTTCTCGTTTCCATCGGCCAATCATTTTGTTGATCCCGTTTGGGGTGTTCCCGGCCTGGTTGGTTGCGATTTCCGTGTTTTGGGCGTCGGTCAGCTGCCAATCTAATCGCTGTTTAGAGATGTCAATACCTATATAATAGCTGGCTTCCATGAGATTTTCTCCTATATTTATAAGTGGATAAATGCCGCCCGCTGGATGTGACCAGCCACTATTACCTTTACTGGCTCCCTTGGAGCTTACATTCTAACTAGTGCCTTCTGGTCTGGAACCCTGCCGGGGACTCATACGCACGCTAGTTCTAAAGCTAGCAACTTATTTAGTTCACCCCGGCAGGTCCAGTAGCGGTTGATACCACCAACATAATCAGTTATTTAATTGAGAAGTAATCTAAAGGCACCTTATGCGCTGGGCCGTTAGCCATAAAGTAAAATTCAGGAAGTCATCACTTTTAAAACAATTGACACGTTTCAGTTATATGTTATTCTTGCAATAAATAATACGATAAATTAATAATGAGATACGAGTTTAAAAGATATTTACAAGAAAATGCAGAGATAACAGAAGAGCAGTTAAAACAGTTGGAGGGAGAAATACAAAAAAGAGTTATCGAAGAGAACAAAATATTATTACATAGCGGAGAAGTATGTGAACATTTCTATTATGTAGAAGAAGGCCTGCTTCGATTCTACTCTATTGATGAAAAAGGCAAGGAAAATATTTTGGAATTTGCTCCTGAAAAGTGGATTGTTGTCGACAGAGCAAGTTTTTATTTCAATGAGCCTTCCGAATTTTATATTGATGCACTTGAAGAAACCACAGTGGCAGTATTAGATAAAGAGTTCATCGATATTGCCTCAGAGATAAGCCCACAGTTTAGAAAATACAATGAGCGTATTCTGCAAAACCATATTCGTCATTTACAAAATAGAATCAATCGGTTAATCGGGAAAAGTGCAGAAGAACGATATTTACATTTTATTGAACGATATCAAGATATACCAAACCGGGTACCTCAACGGATGATCGCATCATACTTGGGGATCACACCAGAAAGTTTAAGCAGAATTAGAAGAGAGCTATCACATAACTAATCAGATCAACGATTGTTGAAAGAGAGATTTTCTTCCGGATTCAATTCTTAACATACATCAATGCGCTTCAGTAATTAAATTAATACCATCTCTCATGCTGTTATCGAACATGCATTGATGATGTTGACTACAGCGCACTTTCAATTTCAGCATATATTTAAATTACGGAGGATTCAAATTATGGAAACCGAAACCTTTCCGGCATTACCATTAGATGAATGGGAGGATACAAAACAAACGCTTCATCTATTTGTTCAAATCGTGGGCAAAGTTCGGATGGAACTCACTCCACATCAAAACCACTGGTGGAATGTACCGCTTTACGTAAATACACGAGGATTGGGAACAAGGACTATACCCCATAAAAATCATCATTTTGAAATCAATTTTGATTTTATTGACCACCTATTAATAGTTACTACGAACCGAGGAGAGGAGAAATCTTTTGGTCTTCACGATGGATTATCAGTCTCTCAGTTTTATCAAAAACTGTTTGCCATTTTGGATCAATTGGAGATCGACGTGGATATCCTTGCAAAACCGTATGATCAGCCTTTTGATACTCCTTTCTCTGATGACGAGAAACATGACCGGTACGACAAAGAGTATGTAGAACGATACTGGAGAATTCTCTCACAATTAGATCGCCTGTTCCAAATTTTCAATCGTAACTATAGGGGCAAGGTCTGTCCTATACAACTATACTGGCATAGTTTTGATTTAGCTGTGACTCGATTTTCCGGAAAAGAAGCACCGGCTATGCCAGAAGCAGGCCACGTAGATCAGGAAGCGTATAGTCATGAAGTAATAAGCTTTGGGTTCTGGGCCGGTGATGAAAATATTCCCGATGCGGCACTCTATTCCTATACCTTTCCGGCTCCTGAAGGGCTGGACAGTACGCCCCTAATACCGGAGGAGGCTTTTTGGACAGAACAACGAGGTAGTCCGATGGCTCTATTGATGTATAAAGACGTACAAAATGCTGAAGATCCCGAGCAGGCCGTGCTTGACTTTCTAAGGAGTACCTGGAAAGCCGGAGTTGAAAAAGCGGAATGGGACACAAGCAATCTTATTAAATCAAAATAGACCGATCACAATGGAAAATCATAAGAATGGTATTCATCACATAACTGCACTGGCGGGAAATGCCCAACGGAATGTTGACTTTTATGTGAAGTCGTTGGGGATGCGGTTAGTAAAAAAGTCTGTCAACCAAGATGATCCGGGTACCTACCACCTTTTTTATGGGAATGCTGAAGGCTCACCGGGATCCGGGTTCACATTTTTCCCATGGCCAATGGCACGACAAGGTAAACCGGGACTGGGCGAAGCTGTAAAGGTCGCGCTTGCTGTACCTGAGGACTCAATAAATTATTGGACCGAACATTTTGGAAAAGAGGGAATTGATTTTGATGGACCTTACGATCGGTTTGGGCAACAGGCCGTTGGGATTAATGATCCCGACCGCCTTCAACTTGAGCTTGTATTTGATAAGAAGGCTGAGCAACTGCCCGGCTGGGATCAAGGGAAGGTGCCCGCTGAATATGGTATCCGCGGATTTCGGGGAACAACTCTCCGCCTGAATGAAACAGAACCAACAGCTGATGTGCTGACAAAGGTATTCGGTTTTGAAGAAACAGATCGTACCGAGGACGCGCGTCACTACACTACCGATGCCCCTATTGGAGGTTCTGTCATTATTGAAGAAGGCGAAGAAAAACCATCTGCCAATGGTCGGGGGATCATACACCATGTAGCTTTTCGGGCAAAAGATGATAATGAGCAAAAGGACATGCGACAAAAGGTTATCGAAATGGGCTTAAATCCTACGGATGTAATTGACCGCCATTGGTTTCACTCTGTCTATTTTAAATCCCCGGGCGGTGTCCTGTTTGAAATTGCAACTGACGGCCCGGGCTATGATGTAGATGAGGACCCTGATAAACTTGGGCAGAAACTGATTCTTCCTCCCTGGCTGGAATCCCGACGAGAGATGATCGGAAAAAGGCTGCCGGAAATAAATGTATAATTAAAAGGTACATCCAACTACTATTATGGCACTATTTCGGGTTGATGCCGATAATCCATTGAAAGGTCCCCATCAAGAATCTGAAATATTTGAACATGGGACCTCTTTATCAGGGGCCAAAGCAGCTATGATTATGGTGCATGGCCGGGGTGCCAGAGCCAAAAGTATGTTTCCGCTGGCCGATGAATTTGCCCAACCGGACTTTTATTATATTGCGCCACAGGCAGATCATCATACATGGTATCCCTATTCCTTTTTAGAACCTACGGATAAGAATGAACCGGGTATTTCAAGCGGCTTACTGCTTTTGCATGATCTTCTGGAATCTGTTGTACAGGCTGACATTCCAAGGGAGAATATTATATTACTCGGTTTTTCACAGGGCGCCTGTTTAGCATCTGAATATGTCGCGCGTCACCCTCAAAGGCTGGGTGGAGTGGTTGCTTTAAGCGGTGGTCTGATTGGTTCGACTGTTAACCGGGAAAATTATTCTGGCTCTATGAATCAGACACCCGGTTTCATAGGTTGTAGTGACAATGACCCCCATGTCCCCAGCGAGCGTTTAGAAATAACCGAAGAAGTTTTTGAGAAGCTTAATGCCGATGTTAATAAACAAATTTACAAAGGTATGGGACATACTATTAATAAAGAAGAAATTAAAGAAGTCCGCGGGATAATGGCAGATATTCTAAGTAAATAAAGTCACCTTGCCATGCATAATACAAGACTATATCCTGTGAAGGAATTTCGTACTACTGTTTTTGTAATGTTGGATTAACCATCATCACAGCGAAAGCAGTATTCAATTAAAACTAAAATTCACCTTATCAACAGATGGGAAACTCAGTTAAGAAACAAGATATTGAAATTTTGGCGTTTGCGGGTAGTCTTCGCAAGGGTTCCTACAACAAAGCTGTACTGCAAGCGGCAAAAGAACTTGCTCCCGAATCAATGCACATCACTATTTTTGATCTTCAGGGAATTCCGCTCTATAACGCGGATGTGGAAGCCCAAGGAGACCCCGAGCGAGTAGCAGAGTTTAAGGAGGCTATTCGCGAAGCGGATGGACTATTGATTGCAACACCTGAATATAATCATGGAGTACCGGCAGTAACTAAAAATGCAGTGGATTGGGCTTCACGTCCTGCAAAATCTGCCCCGCTAAATGAAAAACCGGTTGGAATTCTGGGGGCTTCTCCCGGCATGACGGGTTCGGCCCGCGGCCAGAGCCAGCTGCGACAGGCTTTTGAATTTACCAATTCATACTGCATGCCCCAGCCCGAGATTTTGGTCTTTCGCGCCCACCAGAAATTCGACGATGAGGGAAATTTAACTGATGAAGCAACTCGAAAATACTTGGGTAAATACTTGGATGCTCTATATGATTGGGTGAATAAATTCATCTGAAAATGATCTGGAAAACGTAGGGTGAAATATGGCAATCCGATCCTTAAAAATTGGAGAGGATGATAACGTGAAAGGACATCCTTTTGCACCGGTACAACTCATTGAATATGGCGATTATGAATGTCCCTACAGCCGTAAGGCATACCGATTTGCCCAAATGTTGCTTCGGAAACGAGAAGGACATATCTATTTTCTTTCCGTAACTTTCCTCTTCGCAACAAACATCCCCATGCACAAATGGCTGCGGAAGCAGCACTCGCTGCCCAAAAACAGGGTCAATTTTAGACCATGCATGATTTGTTGTATAAAAATTGGAAGCAGTTAATAGTCAAAAAATTATGGAACTTGCTGACCGAATTGATCTTGATATGAGTCAGTTTAAAAATAATTTAGAACAGCGAGAATTTCGTAATCGGGTTGCCACTGAACTTAAAGAAGGAATATCATACGGCGTGGAAAAAACGACTACGTTTTTTTATCAATGAACGCTTATATAACGGAAAATTGCGTTATAAAGAACTTCAACAAAGAGTTAATAATTATTTATAAAAAGATATGAATTCTCAAAATACCTCTAATAACATTGGGTGGTTTCAATTGATGACACCCCGAGATCCGGATGAAGAACATCGGCAAGCCTCATTTCTAGAATTGTTTTTTGATCTCTGTTTTGTAGTTGCCATAGCACAGGCCGCTGCTCAATTACACCATGCTGTTGCGGAAGGCCACATTGTGTCGGGAATTATCAACTTTTCAATGGTATTCTTTGCCATCTGGTGGGCGTGGATGAACTTTACCTGGTTTGCTTCGGCCTATGACAATGATGACATCCCCTTTCGCATTGCTACATTTATACAGATTACCGGAGCTTTAATTTTGGCGGCCGGTGTTCAGCAGGGATTTGTAAATCAAAACTTTAACACCATATTTATTGGCTACCTCGTGATGCGGATAGCTTTGGCAAGTCTTTGGGTACGAGCTGCTTTCCACGATCTTCCGCGGAAGGCCACAAATTTACGCTATGCCATTGGAATATGTGTGGCGATGGTGGGTTGGGGTATCATGTTTGCACTTAATTATTGGCCAGTCTGGGGCTTTGCAATAATGGTGGTAGTGGAGTTGGCTGTTCCGGCGTGGGCAGAATATGCCGATCGAACACCCTGGCATCCGGGGCATATTGCCGAGCGATACGGTCTTTTAACCATCATTGTATTAGGTGAGTCAGTGCTTGCAGCTACGAATGCTGTGCAAGTTGCTCTTAATGAACAGGGGGCAGAATTTAATGCACTGCTGGCTGTAATTGTAGGTGGATTACTTATCCTTTTTTCCTTTTGGTGGCTATATTTTTCCAAATCAGCGCACCAATTTCTTACCTCAAGAAAAAGAGCTTTTATCTGGGGATACGGGCACTACTTTATTTTTGCTTCAGTTGCAGCTGTAGGTGCCGGTTTAGCTGTCAATATTGATCAGGTTTCAGCACATACTGCAATAAGCAGTTCTGTAGCTTCGGCCGCTATAACTGTTCCTGTTGCCTTATTTCTATTTTTGCTCTGGGGATTTCATATTCGGCCACATCAAACAGGGTGGATTCATGCTGTGCCTTTTCTAGTTGGTTCGACAGTAATTTTAGCCACAAACTTAATATCTCCTACTATTTTAGTAACAGGCTTACTTACCGTAGGTATTGTAGTTTGCAATGAAATTATTTTTCGGCGTGATTATATTCTACAAGAAAGTTAGATATACAAATACCTCCTATTCCCTTTATTTGCCGTAATTTGAAGATACCATATTGCTAACCCAGCGCATTAACTCGTTCAGGCCTCCCACCTACGCCAAGGCTTTGGTGGCCACGCGCCATTTCGGATTGACATATAGCAGAAGTACATTTGTTTCAAAATCAACGTTGACGAGCACGCCCCTTATACGAAAGGTCTTTAGCCTCTATCTCCAAACAGTTCTGAATAAATGAGATATTTTTCTACATTTATATAAAATTCGGTAAAAACCTTTGAGTTATGCCGCAGATAAGAAAAGAACGAGTAACAGCTGAGGTTAATGACGATTTTGTAGTCTTCCTGATTGGTATGCGAATTAATAGTTTTTGGAAAATACATAAATGGATACCCGTTTTTATGGCCATGCCCAGAATGCTAAACGAACTTTCCGAAGATGAAAACTCTGGTTTACTTAGCTTCCGTAATCGATGGGCTGGCCGTAATTTTGAGGTAATTCAATACTGGAAATCTTTCAAAAAATTACGTGATTACGCTCATGATAAAAACGCTGAACACTTGCCCGCATGGGCTGATTTTAATAAAAAAGTTGCAGATGATGGCTCAGTCGGGATCTGGCATGAAACATACTTGGTACAAGAAGATCAGTTTGAAACTGTTTATCAGAATATGCCTGTCCATGGTCTTGCTAAAGCAATGGATGTAGTACCTGCAAAAGGGCATATGGAAACAGCTAAGGGAAGACTAGGTAAAAGTGAAAAAGATGAAGATACTGGCTAACCAGCACTTTTAACAAATACACCTCTCCTATCATGTGCCACTCTTGGTTTTGAGACTCCTCTTTCGTTAGTTACTAATTCAACATTAATCTAAAAACCGGTTATGCGCAGTGTCATAAGGCAACCATCAGTAAACAATAATAAAAAAAATATTTTCTGCTGTAATGAAATATCAACTCTTAAGCCTCTTGATAATTCTATCTTTACTCGTATACTCGGGTTGTGATGAAAATCCAACTAGCACCAAAGAAAAAATATCAAATAACAGTACTCTGATATACCGTGTATCTCAATATGATAATATACACTACCCGGAAGACCCAAAAGTTCAAGTTATATATAAAAATTTGGATGGAGAGATAATCGTTGACAGCGTTAAAGCAGATTGGCAAAAAGAGTTTGACTATAGCTACAATACCACACCAGATTCGCTAGAAAATTTCAAGGCATTTCTAATTGTAAATTATCACGGAGATCGTGTTCCCATTGATAATGAGCTTATAGCTGAAGAATCACTAAGCAATATGGTTAACAAAAAATCTTTCTCTATAAAGCTCGAAACAACTTTTAAAATTCAAAACTAGCATACAATAGTTCTAAGATTGAGTTAACACGTGTATTATAACTCGGACACATTTCGGCCTCCCTTGCTCATTTTGTCTTCTTTGCGTCAAATAGTAAGCTGGAAATTGTAATAACAATACGTGCACCCGTTAAGCGCAATGCCATTAGGTTGTAACCTCTAAAACCAATAAATCATGGAGTGGTTAAATAACGAGTTGGATAAAAATGAAAGTTATGTTTTCCAAACTCGTGCTCATAAATCTATTTTCCTCTTGCCACCCCTTTTAATTTTAATCGGCATCATTCTTAACAAAATTTATCTTTATATAGGCATAGCTGTTTTAATTTTTTGCCTAATTAAATACTATGGTTTGCAATATGTCATTACAGATAAAAGGATGATCATTAAAAAAGGATTTTTTGATATTCAAATTAAAAGTATTTCAGTAAATGAAATTTACGATGTTATCATTCATCAAACGATAGCCGATAAAGTTTTTGGCTCTGGCTCAATAACCATTTTTAGTGAATCGCGGCCAAAAGAAAAGTTCAAAGCTCTTAGTAGACCTTATGATTTTCGTCATGCCCTTTACAGCCAATTACCAACAAAACAGAATAACCAATAGTTACACGTAACCTCTAAGTTAACACTGACAGGTCTTGGCTATTTCTTTACCGATCTTATTTTTCTGACTTATCTCTCATCAGTTGCTGAATCAATACCAACCCGTGTACCAGTTATACGCAAGGTCGTTATAGGGATACATTCAAAAAAATCGTGAGTGTTACTCAAGAATTTACTGTCAATTCCAGAAAATGCATCTATCTTAAGAACCATATCTGTTCCACATTCTATTGCGCGGAACAATAATGAAAACACAAGATATAGATTGATGTATTGCGGATCGGCTTCAGCTATTCAGAAAAGCGATATCGGTCTTCTTGGGAGGTTAAGAACAACTTATATCGAATTTTCTATATATGGTTACATATTCACTAGGTTTTTCAGAGTATCCCGACCTAAATTATTCCTCGGTCTTTTTTCACATATTTAAATAGCTCAAAATTTTAAAAGCAATTCAGATAAAAAGACTATTGACCACACAGACCTCCCTCCCATTCTGCCGTTAACTGTTGGCATTTTATCTATTCGTTCAGTATCTAACAAATAAATATTCATTCCTGTACCTGCAGCAGATGCAATATCGTTTTTACCACTGATCTAAATATGTACTGCTAAATCTCTTGCTTATGACTGATGCCGACAATGAGCTACGTTATCTAAAATTACTGGCCCAACAGTATCCCTCCATCCGGGCCGCCTCAACGGAGATTATCAATCTCAGTGCCATCCTTGAGCTCCCCAAAGGTACAGAACATTTTATCTCTGATATCCATGGGGAGTACGAATCCTTTTTGCATGTGCTCCGCAACGGCTCAGGGTCTATAAAGCGAAGGATCGAAGAGATTTTCGAATATACCCTTGACGATCAGGAAAAACGGAATCTGGCCACCCTTATTTATTACCCCGAACAGAAAATGCCAGCTATTATAAAAGAGATTGACAATCCCGATCAGTGGTATCGAAAAACTCTTTTTCAACTTATCAAACTTTGTCGGGTCTATTCCTCAAAATACACACGCAACAAGGTACGCAAAGCCCTGCCGAAGGACTTTAGCTATATTATCGAGGAACTGCTTCACGAGCAGGAAAGCACCCGAAATCGACAGGAATACTACAGTAGTATTATTGAATCCATTATTGATACCGACCGTGCGGATGCGTTTATCACGGCATTGGCCCGACTTATTCAGCGACTGACTATCGCGCGGCTGCATGTCATCGGCGATGTATACGACCGGGGTCCCGGGGCGCATATCATCATGGATAAACTCATGGATCATCATGCGGTAGACTTCCAGTGGGGCAACCACGATATCGTTTGGATGGGAGCGGCGGCCGGTAGCCAAGCTTGCATTGCCAACGTGATCCGTGTTTCTCTGCGCTATGCCAATATGGAGACCATTGAAAACGGCTACGCCATCAGCATGCTTCCGCTGGTTTCACTGGCTGTAGAGGTTTATGGCGAGGATCCCTGTGAGCTTTTTCGTCCCAAAGAAGCCGACGAAGAATTTACTGAGAATGAACAACTGCTGATGGCCCGCATGCAAAAAGCCATCACCATGATTCAGCTAAAGCTGGAGGGTCAAGTTATTCAGCGACAGCCGCAATTCCAGATGGAAGATCGGCTGCTGCTCGATAAGATTGACTATGAGCAGGGTACCGTTCATCTTAACGGCCATTCCTACCCCCTTTTGGATACCCATCTCCCTACCATTGATCCTGAAAATCCCTACGAACTTTCCAAAAAGGAACAAACGGTTATGGAAAAACTCTCCTTATCCTTTAAAAACAGCGAACGTCTTCAGTCGCATGTGCGATTCCTGTTTTCAAAAGGAAGTATGTACCTGACATACAACGATAACCTGCTCTACCACGGCTGCATTCCCATGACCAAAAGTGGCCGTTTACGTCACTTTACCCTTGACGGCAGCAAACACAGCCCCCGTGAATTTATGGATCGCCTGGAACAACTTGCCCGTCAGGGCTATTTTGTAAATGACGAACCTGCGAAAAAACAGTACGGACTCGACACGATGTGGTACTTATGGAGCGGCTCACAATCTCCACTATTTGGTAAGGATAAAATGGCGACTTTTGAACGCTATTTTATCGAAGACCCTGAGACCCACAAAGAAGAAATGAATCCATACTATGATCACCGAACCAAAGAAAATGTTATTGATAACATTCTGGAAGAGTTCGGAATCGATCCTGAAGACGGACATATCATCAATGGTCACGTTCCAGTGAAGGTAACCAAAGGCGAAACCCCAGAAAAAGCCGGCGGCAAGTTGCTGGTCATCGACGGTGGGTTTGCCAAAGCTTACCAGGAAAAAACCGGAATCGCGGGATACACTCTAATCTACAACTCATTTGGACTCATCCTTGCCGCACACCAGCCTTTTGAATCTACACAAAAAGCTATTGAAGAAGAAATTGACATTCACTCTGATACCCGAATCCTAGAACGCAATAATCAGCGCATTCGTGTTTGCGATACCGATAACGGTCAGGAAATTCAACGTAAAATTAAGAATCTCCAAAAACTGTTGGAAGCCTATCGGTCTGGACTGATTAAAGAGTTATCATAAACCCATAAATTGGCAAATAACATGTCCTTAGCAGCCACTCTTGCAATCCTAATCGTTGCCTTACTGCATCTCGGCTTTTTGGTGCTGGAAATGTTCTTGTGGGATACCAAACTTGGATTACGCATTTTTGGCCACTCCAAAGAAAACGCAGCTTCAACAAAAACACTGGCTGCCAACCAAGGTCTTTATAATGGCTTTCTTGCCGCCGGATTATTGTGGGGTGTTAGCCTCGGTGCTGAAGGTTTTGCTATCAACCTGTTCTTCCTATGCTGCATAATAATTGCAGGACTGTTTGGCGCTTTGACGGTTAGCAAGATCATTTTCTACGTTCAAGGGCTACCTGCTATTTTAGCTTTACTGCTACTTCTTTTGACATAGGAAATAGCTATAAGTTTTTATATCACATTCCGGCGATGATAACAATAAGTTCAAACCACAGAATAACCACTATTATCTTTAAAAAGACCGTATGGCTTATATTTTATCTAGTGCCTGTTTTAAGTTTGAAATCTGTCGTAAACTATTACGCATTTGATCCCGGCAGTTCCCTTTACACTTGATAGAACCAAAATAATCAGTTATTTACTCAGAATTAGCCTACAGCCACCTGATTTGTAAAGTCACAAACTAAAAATCAATTTTTATAACGAGAACAACTATGGAACCGTTTGAATTAAAAGTTGATACCAATACTGTTTATATAAAAATTATTCGCTTCTTGGGGATTCTAATGCTGGGGTTCTTTATCGGAGCTATAATTTTCATATATAAATACGAAGGCACAATCGATTGGATAAATTCATTTACAGGTATCACATGTAGTCTTGTTTTTGCTATTTTCCCTGGTATAGCCGGAAAACAAGCTCTTATCATTAATGAAGAAGGGATCTTTCTAAAAAACTATAGCACGTTTTGGGGTAAAAAAGAATATAATTGGTCATCAGTTAAAGCTGTTGAAGTGAAAAAGAATCGAATTGAGCTGACAAAGAATGTCGGATCTACTGCTAAAATCAAACTTCCCATTCACACCGAAGAACAAATTGAAAAGTTAAAAAACTATCTTCGGCAGCTAAGCAGTTCTAAAGAAATTACCTACAAACACTAAAGTTGAGTGGATAGTCTTTATACCAACTCGGACATATCTGGCTTTTCTTTTAGCGATTGCAGTTTTTGGAAAGATCTCATACGATAGCTTAGACCTTCTTCTGCAGATAAACTTAAAAGTAAGAATTTAAATCTTAGTAGCTATTGTATCAGAATGATTTAAGTATTAACTTTGAAATAAAAAGTACTTTGTATGAAAGAAGAGCAAGATTATATTCAGGATTTAGCTGAGATACGCTCCATGATGGAACGATCTTCCAAATTTTTGTCGCTATCAGGCTTGGCAGGTGTAATGGCCGGGATTTATGCATTAACAGGAGCTTATATTGCTTATAGTGTATTTAACTTTAATCCCCATGAAATTATCTATCGATCCTTTGAATCTTCATCCTTATCAATGGTTATATTTATAGCCATTGCCGTATTGATCATGGCTATAGGCACAGCCATTTTTCTTTCATCAAAAAAGGCTCGTAAAAGGGACGAAAACGTATGGAATGCTACATCCAAACGGATGATAGCCAGTATGGCCATTCCCTTGGCAGCAGGTGGGATTTTTATACTGATATTACTTTCAAAAGGACTTATAGGATTAATCGCACCATCTACCCTCCTGTTTTACGGACTTGCCTTGTATAATGCCAGCAAATTTACTTTCGATGATCTAAAGTTATTGGGTCTGATACAGATGGGATTGGGATTAACAAGTGCTTGGTTTGTTGAATATGGCTTACTCCTCTGGGCCTTGGGATTTGGAATGGTTCATATTATTTATGGTATTTATATGCATTTGAAGTACGAGCGGTAAAGATATCTATCAATGAAAGTATCTATCGATGATTTACATAAGGCATTCGAGAGTCGTGTCCGACTTGGAATAATGTCGGCATTAGCGGTTAATGAAGGACTCGATTTCACTTCATTGAAAGATTTTCTGGATGTAACTGATGGCAACTTGGCAACACACATTAAAAAACTAGAGAAAGAAAGTTTCATTGAGGTGGAAAAATCTTTTGTCGACAATAAGCCCAACACCACATATTACATGACCCAAGAAGGGAAAAAAGCATTTGAGGAGCATCTTAATGTCTTAGAAGAGATCATTAATTCACAGAAAAAGAAATCAAATTAAATATGAAAAAAGACATAGCGAAAAAATCAAAGTTACACTCTCTGCTATCTGTGCTAACTATTGTATTAGGGATCGCACTTTTGGTATTCATGATAATCGTAGAAAATGAACCGGGTGCCATTCCATTATTGCTAATTGTAATCGGTACTGGATGGTACTTTCTCACACGTTACCGACTGCGCTCAAATCACATATAATTACACTTAGCATAAAATTTTTTACTTCTTAACTTTGTAATTAAAAGTACTTTTTACTAACAAATAAAGGTAATAAACATGAATGGAAATCGTAACTTTTATCAATCTATCGGCCTTTTAGCACTTACAACAGGGGTTTTATTAATGATACCATTGATAGCAATGCAATTCACTAAAGAGGTGGTCTGGACCCTGTCAGACTTTGTCATTGCTGGCACTCTCCTCTTTGGTACCGGCCTTACATATAAACTGATAACAAGAAAATCGAATAAACCCACCTACAGTATCGCTGTAGGATTTGCGCTCTTTACTGGATTATTTCTCATCTGGGTAAATATTGCGGTGGGTATCATCGGTTCTGAGGACAATCCCATCAACCTGTTGTACTTTGGGGTTATTTTTGTCGGAATTGTTGGGGCGTTCATGGCCCGGTTTCAGTCAAAAGGCATGACACTCGCAATGTATGCGATGGCGATCGCTCAGGCATTAATAGCTACTATTGCTTTGATCGGTGGCTTTTATCAGTCCCCACCCAGCACGGCATTCCATATCATAGCGGTAAACGGGTTCTTCATCACGCTGTTTGTAGTATCAGCCTTGTTGTTTCGATATACTGCCTACAGGGGCTAAATTTATTTTTAGTTGCAAAATATTTTTGGCAGAAACCTCATTGATTGTCAAATAGCCAGATACCAAAAAGGAATAAAAAAGGGCAGCCTGTTACCAAGCTGCCCTTTAAGATTGCGTAAGATGTTAACCACGTTAACTATCCAGGGTTCAAAATAAAGAACCTTCCAGAATATGGCCGAATTTACTTCAGATCGAAGCGATCTAATTGCATTACTTTAGTCCATGCACCTACAAAGTCATTTACAAACTTCTCTTCTGCATCATCTGCTGCATAAGCTTCAGAGAGTGCACGCAACTCAGAATGTGAACCAAAGATTAAGTCAACACGAGTAGCTTTCCACTTAACGTCACCGGTATCACGATCTTCAGCTTCAAAGAAAAGTTTGTCATCGGAAGCTGCCTTCCATTCGTAATCCATATCAAGAATATTTACGAAGAAATCGTTGGTCAACGTTTCCGGTTGATCAGTAAATACGCCGTGATCCGAATCATCATAATTGGCATTCAACGCACGCATTCCACCAACAAGTACCGTCATTTCAGGTGGTGTAAGCGATAGCAATTGCGCCTTATCAACTAACAGTTCTTCAGGCTTGGCATTGCGCTCAGAGTTGTAATAATTACGGAAACCGTCAGCTTTGGGTTCAAGCCACTCAAAGGATTCCTCATCGGTTTGCTCTGCAGTAGCATCGTTACGTCCCGGTGTAAAGGGTACTTCTATCTCATGTCCGGCATCTTTAGCCGCTTTTTCAATAGCAGAAGCTCCGCCGAGAACAATAATATCAGCAAGTGAAACGCACTTGTCGCCCGATTGAGCATTATTGAATTCCTCCTGAACGCCTTCGAGCACTTCAAGTGCCTTGGCTAACTGCTCAGGATTATTGACTTCCCAATCTTTTTGAGGAGCCAAGCGAATACGAGCACCGTTGGCGCCGCCTCGCTTGTCGGAATCCCGATAGTTCGAAGCCGAAGCCCAGGCTGTTTTCACAAGCTCGGATACGGACAGATCAGTATCAAGGATTTTGCCTTTAAGTTCTTCAATATCCTTGCTGTCGATCAGTTCGTAATCAACTTCAGGAATAGGATCTTGCCAAATCAGATCTTCTTCGGGAACTTCAGGTCCGAGATATCGAGATTTGGGTCCCATATCGCGGTGAATAAGCTTAAACCAGGCACGTGCATAGGCATCGGCAAATTCATCCGGATTTTCATAAAATCGCTTGGAAATTTTTCGATACTCCGGATCTACTTTCAGAGCAAGATCCGTAGTCAACATCATCGGAGCATTTTTCGCATCCGGATCGTGGGCGTCGGGTACGGTACCGTCGCCTGCCCCATCTTTTGGTTGCCATTGATAAGATCCCGCAGGACTTTTAGTGAGTTCCCACTCGTATTCAAAGAGATTTTCAAAAAAGCCCATATCCCATTGGGTAGGATCGTTGGTCCATGCGCCTTCTTCACCATCGGTAATCGTATCGCCAGCTTTTCCTGAACCGTAATCGCTGATCCAGCCAAAGCCTTGTTCTTCGATATCAGCCGCTTCAGGTTCGGGTCCTTTGTGTTCTAAGGGCCCGGCTCCGTGGGTTTTACCAAAGGTGTGTCCGCCAGCAATAAGTGCCACTGTTTCCTCGTCGTTCATTGCCATTCTTTTGAAAGATTGTCTAATAAAGCGAGCCGATTTTTCGGGATCCGGTTCTCCATTGGGTCCCTCGGGATTAACGTAAATCAAACCCATGTGATCAGCGGCAAGCGGTCCTTTGAGATTACCTTCCTCATCATGACGTTCATCATCCAACCACTCTTCTTCAGAACCCCAATTAACGGAAGTATCGGGTTCCCAATCGTCTTCACGTCCACCGGCAAAACCAAAGGTTTCAAAGCCCATTGATTCCATTGCAACATTACCGGCCAATACTAACAGATCTGCCCAAGATAACTTGCGACCATACTTCTTCTTGATGGGCCAAAGCAACCGACGCGCTTTGTCTAAGTTCGCATTATCCGGCCAACTATTTAGAGGGGCAAAACGTTGCTGTCCACCGGCCGCACCACCGCGTCCGTCTGCAACACGGTACGTGCCTGCAGCATGCCAAGACATTCGGATAAAAAGTCCACCATAGTGTCCCCAGTCGGCGGGCCACCAGTCTTTCGAATCGGTCATCAGATCATGAAGATCCTGCTTAAGAGCCCCAAAATCGATCTTTTTGAATTCTTCGGCATAATTAAAATCCTCGTCCATTGGGTTACCCTTGGATGAATGCTGGCGCAGCATTTCCACATTTAATCGTTCGGGCCACCATTTTTCCAGCTTTGTACCACCGGTAGCGGTTTCATTTGAATCCCCATTATGAAATGGGCACTTACTTGCATTACTACTTGATGTATTCTGAGCTTTATCTTTATCCATACGAAACTTGGTTTATCAGTTTTTTATTTATCTGTTTTAATCTAACCAAATCATTCATTCATATAAATTGTTTCTTGATAGAAAAATACTATAACCGATATTAGAGTTAGTTATGAACTATACCAATAATTGATATGATTTTTTCAAAAAAACCTTCCCATTCCTTTTCAAGCAACTATTTATATTTCGGTTTTAATTCCTAAGTACTACCCTATGATAATTGCAATCTACAAAGAAAGATGTTAACAAGAAGGTAGAGAGTGTAAACGATTTTTGTTTATTATCACTTATAATAACTTTAGAATTTGTTATTGGCACTAAATCAAATACACAAATGAGCATGAAAAAAATCGCAGGGTTACCGGTCTGGATTATAATATGCAGCTTGGCCGGTGTATTTGGAGCCCAATTTGAGCCCGGCACATGGTATGAATTATTGCAAAAACCAAGCTGGACACCACCGAACTGGGTCTTCCCTGTTGTTTGGCCCATCCTGTATGTTATGATGGGTACTTCGGCCTGGCTCGTATGGCGGATGGATTCTATCTCCTTATCTGATTATGAATTCAAATGGTTTTTTGTACAGCTCATACTCAATGCACTCTGGTCGTGGCTCTTTTTCGGAAAGCACTATATTTCAACGGGATTAGCTGAAATTTTACTGCTGTGGATAGCCATTGCTTTCACCATGCTTCTATTCTGGAAAAAGAATTGGCTGGCCGGACTGCTGCTCGCCCCCTATCTGCTTTGGATTAGCTATGCTTCAGCCCTAAACTTTGCGATCTGGCAACTTAATTAACCACCTTATTATTTATGCAGCAGTACAATTACATCATAGCGGGTGCAGGTGCATCAGGACTTTCCCTGGCTTGGAAAATGCTGCATTCCCAATTGTCAGAAAAAAAGATCCTCATTATCGATCAATCTCTTACCCCCACCAATGATAAAACCTGGTGCTTTTGGGATGCTGCCGATCCTCCCTTTGCGGACTTAATTTATCGAAAATGGACCGAAGCGGAAGTTAGTATTTTCGGCAACCGATCCATCGAACCCCTAAGCGATTACACTTACTACTGTCTGCGGAGCGGTGACTTTCGCAATCATATTTTAAACAGCCTTAAAGATCATCCCAGCTTTGATCTGCTTGAAACGCCAATACAGAATTTCTCATTTAACGGTCAAAATCCCATCTTACATACTGATAAAACTTCATTTAATGCAGACTTTATTTTCCAAAGTTGCTTTAATCCCTGGGACAAAGCTGAAGACCATCCTCGACATCCTCTGCTACAACATTTTTTGGGATGGGAGGTTACGACATCAAAACCGGTTTTTAATAATAATGTTTTCACCTTAATGGATTTTGACCAAACATTTGGGGAGGGAATAGCTTTTATCTATCTGCTGCCCTGGTCTAAAACTTCTGCCCTCATTGAATACACTATTTTTTCGGATACACTGCTTGAAAAAAAGCAATACGAGGAGAAAGTCTCCCTATATTTAAGTAACCGATTTAATCTTAAGCCGGTTGATTATAACATTGAACGAAAAGAGTTTGGAAAAATACCGATGGAAGATCGTCCCTATAAACCATGGTATAAACCCAGAATACTCAATCTGGGAACAGTTGGCGGGGTTACCAAACCCTCTACGGGCTATACATTCAAACGCATCCAAAAACAAACGGATGCCATTATTTCCAGTCTGTTATCCAAAGGAACTTTACAGCCGCAGCCCCCTTCCAAAAAACGATTTAAGGCATACGATCTATGGCTGCTGCAAATTATTGACCAGCATCCCAAAGATGCTCTTCGGATTTTCAATCATTTGTTTAAAAACAACTCGCTGGATGAGGTCTTTCGATTTCTTGCGGAAGAATCTTCTATTTTCGATGATCTAAAAATCATGAGTAGTGTCCCGTATCTCCCCTTCCTGCGAGCCATACCAAAGACGTTTGATCGCCTTCGAGAGCTCTAATCGTTCTCACTCTTTGCTTTTGGCCCAGCAGCTTGATAGTCAGTTCGATTGCCCAGCAGATAGCCGTATGGTTTTAGTGTCTCAACCTGATCAAAGACACATTTTAAGATTCCCAACAGAGGTACAAATAATATCATCCCCGAAATACCCCACAACTGACCACCTATTACGAGTGCAATTAATGCCATGAATGGGTTAATACTGACTTGCGAACCAATAACATTGGGGGTTATAAAATTTCCTTCAAGGAATTGAACAACTGCAAACACCGCCACCACTCCAATGGGATTTAGCAAAGAATCAGTAAATAAAAGTGCGAAAATAATAGCGGGCAGGCTTCCAAGAATAATTCCTATATAAGGAATAACCGCAAGAATGGCCGCAAATGCCGCAAAAAACAATACGTGATCAATGCCCACAATCCACAATCCTATTGCATTTAAAATTCCCAGGATTGTGATGACCGTCATCATGCCCACAATATAATTCTGCGTAACACTTTGGATGCCGTCAATTACAGAATCGATCGCATCGTTCTTTCCATCCACAGCTGTGTGCAAGAATGTTCGGTACATTTTTTTGTAATACATCATAAAAAATACAAAAAACGGTAGCAGTCCTATGGTCGTGAATACACTGGTTGTGGCTCCCAACACCGTACTCACATATTCCCCACTTTTATTGATAGCCGTTTCAAGTCCCCGTTCTAAAAACTGTACTTGTCGGTCGGGTGACAAGTTAAATGTAGACTCAAAAAACTGTATCAGATCACTGCTCAATGTCTGGATCTTGGCATTGGCCTCGGGCAGGCGATCCGCAAACTGAATAAACTGGATCGAAAGTAATGACATAATGCCTCCCAAAATCACAGCAAGCAATATAATACTGGTTAAAATTGCGAGAACTCTATTGAATTTATATTGCTGTAACCATGAGCTGATTGGATCCAGTAACATCGCAATAAGAGCAGCAAATGCGAGAGGCATTAAAATAAATTTCCCATACGACAAAACGATGAACAACAAGATAATCCCAAACAGAATTGTTGTTCCTTTCAGCCAGATTGGAAAATCTTTTTCCATCAGTTATTCAATATTAGTAATTTACATTACACATCTAATTGATCTCCTAAATCGGTCAGCGGCGGATCGAAATCTTCCTGAAAAATCTCGAATGGAACCCGATATCCTACTTCTTCCTTAACATTGCTATCCTCGATCACTTCTTGATAAGTTTCATAGCAGTCAAGTGCCGATAAGAATTTTTGGTAATCCTCTTCATTGGCCTCAATCCAGCAGTCAATATCGCCCTGTTTTGATGAGGCCAACTTAAACTTCCCCTCCCCCTGATCTTCGCTGTAATGCGTGAAAAATGCCAATCGCTTTGGGTGATCAAATCCTTCTCGTTTTAAATCACAATACACACTTTTGACTACGGCATGACTTACCAGATGATCTTCGAAACCACTGATACCATGCACCGCATAAGTTACCAATATATCGGGTTTAATTTTCTGAACCTGTTTGCGTATCACTTCCTCAATATCAGCAGGATCCATCTCTTTTAAACCGCTATCCGGCAGATCGAACACCGTCATCCCGTTCAAATCAAGCACTTTTTCTACGCACTGCATCTCTTTGTACCGTATCTCTCCCATCTCCTTTTTATTTATGCCCAAACGAAATCGCTGTTTGGTTGCCTCTCCTTTCGTCAGGGTAAACAGATATACTTCATGACCCTTTCTACGCTGAGCAGCAATAGCCGGTGCCGGGCCGAATGACTCATCATCGGGATGAGGAAAAACATAAAGAATTTTCATGGCAAGGTGTTTTGATTAAATCATTTGCATGATGGTAATCATAATTTTACTACCACAAAACCTAAAAATCTGATAAAATAAATGGTATCAAAAGCAGAAACCGTAAGAGCTATGTTGTAGCTGCTTCAATTTGGATATCCTCATTTTCCAAGGCAGGAGTCCCCACCTTTTCATCGCTTTCAATTTTGCCGTCACGAAGGCGAATAATTCGACGGGCATGTTCAGCAATTTCCGGTTCATGCGTAACAACAATAATTGTATTCCCCGACCGATACAACTCTTCAAATAGCATCATAATCTCTTCCCCTGTTTGCGTATCAAGATTACCCGTAGGCTCATCAGCCAGTAAAATAGAGGGGTTATTTACCAAAGCACGAGCAATAGCTACGCGCTGACGCTGTCCACCCGAAAGTTCATTGGGTTTATGATCAATACGATCTCCCAGTCCAACCCGCTCTAACGTTTCCGCTGATCGCTCGTGACGTTCTGCATTTTTAACACCCGAGTAAATAAGTGGAAGCTCTACATTTGATAGGCAATCCGTCCGCGGGAGCAAATTAAAAGTTTGAAATACGAATCCGATCTCACGATTGCGAACTTCCGCAAGATCAGCATCGTCAAACTGGCTGACATCCTCTCCATTTAAAATATAACTGCCTGAAGTTGGTGTATCCAGGCAGCCGATAAGATTCATCAACGTAGATTTGCCCGACCCGGATGGACCCATAATAGCAATGTATTCATTTTCCAATAAATCAAAGGTAACACCATCAAGAGCGCGTACCTCCTGGGTCCCCATCTGATAAATTTTAGTTAAGTCTTCTACCTGAATAATCGGTTTTGGCATTATGCTCTTAGTTTGAAGCCATTCGGCTAAACTTATTATTATTTACATTTACCTTATCGCCATCCGAAAGATCACGGGATAGCATGCGATAACTACCCGTAATGACCTGTTCACCGGCTTCAAGCCCCGATAAAACCTGAATGTGAGTATTATCACTGATGCCTGTTTTTACTTCCTTGCGCTTGGCTTCTCCATCCTCTACAACAAACACCACTTTTCGCATATCCTCTTCAGGAATAATTAGATCTTCATCAACATTGGTGGTGTCGCTTTTCGTGGTATCATTCTGAGCAGATCTATTTTCATCAGCAAAATCACGCACGGTTACAGCTTGTATCGGTACCGAAACGACATTGCGCACGGTCTGCGTTTGCACATCTACCGTGGCCGACATTCCAGGTTTAAACGATGGTACAAATTCATCTTCCGGCATCTCTTCCGAGGTCTGCTGAACCAGCTGTTTGTCACCGACCATATCGAGATTGTGAGGTGTAGCAACCCTAATTTTTACTTCATAATTCGTAACCTGCTCGTTCGTTCCCTCTCCGGAAATTTCAGCAGAGTTGGCTATTTCTGTCACAACACCGTTAAATGACCGGTCGGGATAGGCATCGACCTCAATATTTGCAGTATCCCCGGCCGAAACATTTACAATATCATTTTCATTAACCTGCACCTGAACCTCCATCTGATCCATGTTGGCTATCCTAAGAAGTTCAGTTCCTATGGATTGAGTATTCCCTAACACGCGTTCACCAACCTCAACCGCCAGTTTACTTATTGTTCCATTACGTGGCGATCGAATTATGGTCTTTTGTAACTCTTCTTTCGCCTGCTCAAGCTGAGCTTCACTACTTTGCACCTGGTATTTTGCAGCGTTAAAGTTTGCCTTTTGAGCCTCATGATTCGTTTCTGATTGCACAAATTCTGTTTTTGAAATAGCTCCTTTTTCAAAAAGCTGCTTGTTCTGTTTATAAACAGATTCAGCTTCCAAGAGTGATGCGCGAGCCTGTTCCATGCGTGCTTTTTGCGTGAGCAACATGGCATTTGTTTCATCAATTCTGGCCTGATATATATCAGGTTTTATGCGCACCAAAAGCTCCCCTTCTTTTACATAGTCGCCTTCCTTTATAGGCAGCTCAATAATTTCCCCGGACACTTCCGGACGTAAAATCACCTCTACCTCTGGCTGCATTTTTCCTGAAGCCGATACGATCTGTGTAATCGTTTTTAGTTTAGCTTCGGTGGCCTCCACCTCCTTGGCTGCCGGTTCGCCTCCCATCCATCCCATCGACTTACCTAATATTGCTCCTACTCCCAATAAAACACTAAGACCAATACCTACATATAAAAGTTTTTGGGTAGCTGACTTTTTCTTTTTTGACATTTTATTAATTCTATTCTCTTAATTTAAAGACATCTCTTTATCTAATTTACCTATATAATAATCCAGAAGTTTTTCCTGAAATATCAGATTATATAACGCCCGAGCATTATCTGATTGGGCCTGAACATAATTTGCATTGGCATCACTGAGTTCAATTAACGTACTAGCACCCACATTGTAACGTTCTTGCTGTGTTTCATAGGTTCTTTCAGCAGCTCGTAATGCTTTTCTTGTTGACTGTAACTCCTTTTGATATGACAAATAATCATTATAGGCCTGGGTTACTTCCTGAATTATTTGCAATCTCGTATTCTCTAATCCCAGCTTAGCATTTTTTAAATTTATCTTTGCTGTCTGTATCTGGTTCATACGATTCCAATTATTGAAGATCGGAATATTTAATGAAAACCCTATCGAGGTCGTATAATTTTGATCATAAAACTGATCACTAAAAGGAATGCCCCCACCGAAATACTGATCATTATATGAAGATGATAACCTTGCACTTGCACTTAAAGTAGGAATGAGATTATATCTTGCCTGTTTTAGTTGAAGTTCAAGAGCCGTCAGATCTGCCATTTCACTTTTAAGATCTGAGCGATTATCCAAGGCATTGGTTATTAATTCGTCTATATCAAACTCTTGTCCTCCAATCTGAATATTACTATCAGCTTCAAGTTCGGGATTTGTAAATTCATAGTTTCCACGAGGATCAATCTGCAATTGCCGTATCAGAGCAAGTCTGCTCATTTTTAAATTATTCTCGCGCTGTGTCAGGGTTAACTCATTACTGGCTACCGTTGACTCTTGATTGTACAAATCTACGGTAGGCCGTGACCCAACTTCTACTTGTGCCTTTACCTGCTCCAATTGCTTTTGGGAAGCTTCAAGATTTTCTTTGGCAATTTCTACCAACTCCTCATCCAAGAGGACTTGTAAAAAATTTGATGCCGCATTAAAAATGACATCCTCTTTGGCTCTTTGCAGCTGCTCCTCAGAAGAAAGCTTATCTGCTTTGCTTCTCCTCAGACTTAAAATATTTTCAAAGCCATTAAAGATAGATACGTCTGCACTCAGGCTCCCACTCAACCCATTTGTTACATTATCTTCGAATATTTGTGTGTCTCCCTGTCGAACAAGCTGTTGTCCTTTTCTACTTGAGCCACTGAAATTAGCTGAAATTGAAGGGGCAAAATCAGCGTATTCACTGGTAATACTACTTTCTGCTAACCTTAAATTATTAGAGGCTTGTTTAAGCTGATAGTTATTTTCCAGAGCAATATCAATAGCCTCTTGCAGCGAAATTTCCTTAGACTGAGAATCCTGGGCATGTACCGTAACACTCAGAATTAATACACTAAATAATAAACAGATACCTTTGCGCATGTCGATATTATATTTTTTGGGTTTACAACTCGGGAGGTTACACGAGGAATGATACGAATTGTTACGGAGAGGAAAGGTTATTTTACGTTAAAAAATTAAAAAGCTTTTTTATTCTTCCTGTGCGCCATTGCTGGACGATAAGTGCTCTTCGGCCTTTTCTTCAAGAATATTTTCGACATAGTCGGTAGCAAAGTTAATGGCCTTACGAGTAGCAAGTCTCTTTAACTCAGATAAAAGTGCGCCACTAAAATCTCCTCCTTTATCGGTTGATGTTGTAGATGATCTTCTTTTATGGCCCAGTAAAAATCCTATTAACGCAGAGGCCCCGACAATAGGCAAGGGATGTTTTCGAATAATATTTTTAGGAGACAAACTACTACTTACATCTTCACGAACCTGATCAATAGAATTATCCAGTTCTCCCTGAATTTTATTTAATTCCCCTTCCAGCTCTTGCTTCTTTTTCTCAAGCTCATCAATTTTTTCTTCTGACATAACAATACCCTATCATTCTTTCGATTTTGAATGTGCCTTCTTTTCAATCTTTAAAGACTCCTCGACCACCTTTCCATTTTGCTCAATTGATTTTATTACTTCATTTTCGAATCGATTTTGCAACTGTTTAAAAACACTTTTGGGCTTCAAATACATAAACAATCCACCAACCAGCAACAGCGGTAACGAAACAATTACGTATCCCAAACTTCGGCTTTCCAACAAATCCCCAAGATAAATAGCCAAAGCGAATAGCAGAAAACAAACCCCGCCTAAAAGTAAAAAAACACCAATCCCACGCTGTACTGAAGCAGCCATTAATCCCGAAATCGCTTCCCCTATATTGAGCATGGTGAGCTCAATACGTTTTTCGAGGTATCGTTTCAAGTCAGAAGTAATGGCTCGTAACCGTTTACCCAACTGATCTTTGTGTTTATCGGTTTTCATTATTTTTAATCTTCTGAACTCAACAATTTGCCAAAGATATAACCAATCAATAGTCCACCTGCTACACTTTTAACAGGATGTTTTCGAATAAGATTTTCGGCTCGTGATTTTAACTCTTCAACACGTTCGGCCAACTCTTCGTCATCTACCATTTGGCGACCGCGATCGAGTGCGTTATCCAGTTCTTCATTTAAATTTTCTAAAATCTCTTCATCCATAACTTTGGTAATCTTGTTAACGTAATAAGCTACATCACCTTAATTATAAGGAAATATGTAGACATTAAATATTACATATTTCGATTTTTAGCCTCAATCCAGCGTCCCATATACTTTGTGCTTTCAGCGGTATGGTGCATCAACATTTGACCGGTAAAATTTTGAGCCCGATGCTCTTGGAGATGTTTCTGAAGTTTGACGATCTTTTTGATTAACAGTTTATCGAAATTCGGTTTTATAAATTTATCATTAAGGATTGAAAATCCCTTATTCTGAGCCTCAGCCCACGCCTTTTTGTCACTATAAAGATATTGGGCTGCATCGGAAAACTCTTTAGGATCATCGGCAATTCTTCCGCCCCAATCTTCTTCATTGCTAGCCAACCCCTCCACACCCATACTTGTTGTAACAGTTGGTGTTCCACACTGCATAGCCTCTATCAACTTACCCTTAAGTCCCGCCCCAAACCGAAGAGGAGCCAACAGTACCTTGGCATTTGATACAACCTGTTTTGCATCCTCTGCCCTGCCTTTCACCAAAAATCCTTTTTTGGGGTTGTGCATCTGTTCTGCTTCCTGCGTAACATAGGCTCCATATATATGCAACTGAGCATCCGGCAATTGCTTCCTAATCAACGGCCAAACCTTCTTTTTTAAATTCTTAACCGAATCCATATTCGGGGAATGTCTGAAGTTACCAATAGTTACGAAGTCACTTCGTTCACTAAAATCCGGTAACGCATTCTTTTCTTCCTCCGTCAGTGGATCAAGTAAAAAAGGAATATATTGAAGCAAGCGTTTATCTACGTCGAATACATTTTGAAGCAATTCCATTTCGGCATCAGAAATGATGAGAGACAAATCCGATCGAAAAATGCTGGCAATTTCCCGCTTGGCATCTTTCGATGATAAAAGATCTTCGTTTGTACACGCTCGATTTTCATTATGCGCCTTTTTGCGTGCCCTCCGCAGAAAATGTAAATCCTCGGTATCTAATATCCGCAGTGCATCGGGGCACTGCTCTGCAACACGCCAACCGAACTGCTCCTCAACTACAAACCGATCAAAAAGAACAATAGAGGGACTAAGCTCTCTGATAAAATCATCAAAAGTTGAGCTATTCATCTTAATAGAAACTTGGTCAATGCCCATATCCTCCAACTTGCTCATGTGAGCTGTTTCAGTAGCAGGACTCGCGAACGTTACCTTCCACCCCTGATCTTTGAATAGGTGGATCAACTCCAGCATGCGTTTGCCGGCGGCCGATGAATTGGGCTCAGGCCAAACAAAACCAATTATCAAAACATGCTGTCGATCATCTTTCATTGTTAAGTAATAATGAGGATTATTCGTAACGAAGACTATCGATGGGATCTAAGCGGGCAGCTTTATAAGCGGGATACACTCCAAATAATAAGGCAATCACGAACATCCCAAAAAAGCCGGTCAGTACAGCCCATATTGGAATAACGGGCTCGGTTTCAATCCAAATTGCCATTCCATTACCGGCAAGTATTCCAAGCGCAATTCCTATTAATCCACCCAGCTGACAAATAAAGATTGTTTCCGTAAGAAACTGTGACACAATTGCTTTCTTCGTTGCCCCCACTGCTTTACGGAGCCCGATTTCACGGGTTCGCTCGGTTACAGAGACAAGCATAATATTCATCACCCCGATGCCGGCTCCAAACAGTGTAATACCTCCAATTACAAAACCGACGGCGTACAAAATAAAGGTAAACTGATCAAAGGTACCCGCAAGCGAATCATTTGTTTCAATTTCAAAATCATTTTCGGCACCGGGAGCCACTTTATGAATAACTCGCATTATTCCGGTAATTTCATCCATAGCGGATTCTATAAAATCCATGGCTGGCGCCTTAACCTGTATATCTATGTTGCGATCGCCCCCATAAATCATTAGTCCTGCGGTATATGGAATCAGTACAAACTCATCCTGTGATTGGCCAAACACACTCCCCTTTTCATCTAACGTCCCAATAATCCTGTATTGCTGTCCTGCTACCCGGACATTTTTTCCAATAGGATTAACATTTTGAAATAGTTCCTGCTGAATATCATGCCCAATAATTGCCAACAATCTTCCATACTGGATATCCTCAGAACTAAAATTACGGCCCTCACTCAGTTCATAAGCATTATTCCCAAGATAATACTGATTACTCCCTATCACTCTCACTGTAGGATCGGTTTCCTCATCCCCGTACATTACTTTGGTATAATCAAAGGTCTCATCTGGGCTCACATCCTCAGCTAACCGTAACATTTCTTGAAGCCGTTCCGCCGTTTCAAAAGTAATATCCTGGCGATTTCGCACATTATCTGCACTACCGCCCATCCGAACAGACGGCGTTTTGGAAACATTGATCACATCTCCTCCCATCACGCTCATTGTATTTTGGAAAAAGTTGTCCAGTACGGCTACCGCTGTAGTAGAAACAATCACCGAAAATACTCCCACAATAAGAGCCAATAAAGTTAACGAGGACCGTAACTTATTGGCCCATAGAGAATCAAACGCTTGTTTAAATACTTCTTTAATATTCATCTTATTCGTATCTCAATGATTCTATGGGGTCCGATTTTGCAGCCCGATAAGCTGGAATAAATCCAAAGATCAAGCCAACAATTGAACAGAGCACGATAGCTGCAATAACAACGCTGATATCAATGCTGGCCACAAATATCTGATTTAATAACATGCTCAGCGGATAGGAAAGCAAGAGTCCTATCAATCCACCTATAAGACACATGATCACGGCCTCAATTAAAAATTGATACAAAATTTCCCAGGCTTTGGCTCCCACTGCCTTGCGGATTCCAATCTCTTTGGTGCGTTCACGAACTGATACGAACATGATGTTCATCACACCAATGCCGCCAATAATTAGTGATAGCGCCGTAAGTCCTCCTCCCACCATATAAAGTCCGGCTTTAAATGATGAAAGCTGAGCTTCAAAAGCCTGAGGTTTATTCAGCTCAAAGTCACTATCCTCGGTGGCATCAAGACCGCGAACACGACGCATAATGCCCTCAATTTCATACTCCCCTTCCTCTAAAATCTCTTCATTCGGAAATTTTACAGCAATCTGAATATTACTACGTAAACTGAAAAGCTGTCCATAAGCTTTAATCGGTGTTATAGCGCGCCGATCCATATCAGCTAATCCCAAAAACTTTCCCTGTTTCTCCAATAAACCAATTACCCTAAATCGCTGGCCACCGATACGAACCTCTTCATTTAAAGGGTTTTTACGATCAAAAAGGTTTTCTGCCAGTGTTGCTCCCAAAACCGTTACTTTCGCTCCCCGTTGTATTTCTTCGGGTGTAAAAGCACGTCCCGTTTCGATACCCAGTCCAGCAGTTTCAAAATATTTATCGGTAACTCCGGCAATAAAAACACCATCTGCACTCACATCATTATACCTGATCGATGTCCCTCGCGATGCCGAAGCCGAAACAGCAGAAGCAAGCCGACTCGACTCCCGAATTTCTTCCACATAATCCAGCTTTATATCTCTGCGACTGCGATATTTCCACCATTCATAGTCAGGCCCGCGATTCCAGGGATGCTTTTCGACGTACACAACGTCCTGGCCCATCATGGCCATACTCTTATCAAACTCAGCATCCATGCCATTGCTCACAGCATTCATCAATGTTACCATCACAATACCAATAATGATGCAAAGCGTCGTGAGGAAGGAACGAGTTTTATTAATCCCCAAAGCACTTAAAGAAATCTTGAGACCTTCCCAACTGCTGTTGATGAATCGACTTATATTAGACATGCCCTTATTTCAGGTTTAAATTTTATAACGTCTTCTTTACGAGCTAAAATACAAATCGTTACAAGAAGTTTAAGAATTTCATTTTTAGCGATCCTTTAAAATTCAGCTATATTATACGGTAAAATTGAAGAAACTACATGATATGAAACTGGATATTTTGGCACTGTCTTCTCACCCGGATGATACCGAACTTTGCTGTGGAGGTACACTCGCAGCGCTCGTTAATCAGGGCAAAAAAGTGGGCGTAATTGATTTTACGCAGGGAGAAATGGGGAGTCGCGGTACTCCTGAACAGCGATTGCAGGAAGCCCAAAATGCTTCTGATATTATTGGACTCGAAGTTCGCGAAAATTTAGGACTCCCAGATACTAAACTTAAAAGTACGCGTGAATATCAGAAAAAAATCATCCAAAAAATTCGGAAATATAGACCGCATATATGTTTGGTGGGGGCTCCTTCGGATCGCCATCCCGATCACGGCAATGGCACCCAACTGGCTTTGGATGCTATTTTCTACAGCGGATTAACGAAAATCAAAACGTTTGACGAGCAGGATAATTCGCAAGAGCGGTGGCGCCCCTCTCACGTACTTCATTTCATGCAGGATCGACCGTTTGAGCCTGATGTCGTTTTTGATATCTCAGATACATTTGAAACGAAGAAAAAAGCTATTTTGGCTTTTGAATCGCAATTTAATGTCCAAGATCCCGGAGACGAGCCCGAAACGTATATTTCCAACGAGGAATTTTTTGAGGGAATTGAAGCCCGCGCGCGACATTATGGCCATCTAATTGGAACTACCTACGGTGAACCGTTTAAATATCATAACGGCCCGGTACCGATGGCGTCTTTTGATGCCCTTTTTGAAACTGAACCGATGAGATAAAAGAAAAAAGCGAGAATCATAATCAGATTTCTTCTCACTTTTTACTTCTTGCTTTTTATCTCATCCACCTCAAAATAGTTTGCTATTTCATCTAACAGAAATGCATGCACAGCAGGATTTCCAGCTACTATGCGTTTACCAAACAGCCAATCACCGGTGCCGGACCAGTCGGTAACTTTCCCACCTGCTTCCTGCACAATTAAAGCACCCGCTCCCACATCCCATGGGTTAAGAGCATATTCATAAAATCCCTCAAAGCGTCCACAGGCTACACAGCATAAATCATAGGAAGCCGCTCCGGGACGACGCAGCCCCTGAACTGACGTCATCAGCATTCGGAAAAATTCTAAATAATTATCGATCAGACTCAAATCATTATAAGGGAATCCAGTGCCGATAAGTGCGTTAGCAGGATTATCGAGCTTAGATACTGTAATAGGATTTCCATTTAAATAAGCCCCCTTATTCTTTATAGCTGTAAAACACTCGTCCCCCGAAACCTCCAATACTAATCCCATTTTAGGTTCGCTATTTTCCCAAAGCCCAATCGAAACACAGTAAACCGGAAAGCCATGTGCAAAATTTGTTGTCCCATCGATAGGATCAATAAGCCAGGTTCGTCCCTCAGGTATTTCCTGTTCTACAGATGACTCTTCGGCAAGAATGTGATCATCCGGAAATTCCTTCTTAATCACAGACAAAATTTCTTTTTCGGCTTTTACATCCGCTTCCGTAACCAGATCATTTTTACCTTTATAATCGATCGAAAAGTTACTGTCCTTCTGGTACTTTCGAATAATTTGGGCTGCTGATTTCGCAGCCTTTTTAGCAACGTTTAATTCTATGGTAAAATCAGACATTCAGAAAATTTAACCCTTTTGCCTATTGATCTTCACGTTCATGTTTCATCTTATACTCAAACACTTTATCCGACACCTTTTTCGCCGCATCAGAATCCGGATCGGGAAACAGTTCATCAATCGGTGATTCCTGCAGCAACGTACGCTGACGTCCGGCCTCTTTCATTGCTTTCATCACCTTCTTGCGCTCATCCTCCTCTTCGGATGAATCATAACGCTCGTATAAATTAACCTGCAGGCGATCGAGGTAATGAATTTTAAGTGCTTTGAGCGCACCCTTAGCCGTACGATAGGGATTCTTATCCTTCTTATACTGCACGCCGATTTTCTCGTGGTGACGCTCACTGACGGAATGCTCTTCAAGCACAATCTCTCCCACCAGCTCGGGATATGGATGCTCGCGCTCGGCATAAGCCTCTACTGAAACTTCTTTCTCATCTTTATAACGAACAATAATATCCTTGTAAAAATTGCGGAGCTGTTTATCCTCAAACTGCTGCTCATTACACTGCGAACCGATGTAGTCAATCATATCGCGGTCATACATCAGCATAAGACGAATCAATTCCTTTTCATAGTTGGGACGCTTTTGGGGCGGTTCGGGCTGGTTCTTTTTGGGTGAGCGAGACGTTTCCCGATCATTATATCCAACAGAGTGAGGAACCGGAGCCTGAGGCCGTTGATCTCCGTCTTCTTGCTGCTGACGTCGTGCCTCTTGTTCTTTTCTTCGTTTCTCACGCTGACGTGCTTTCTTGCGTTCATCTTTCAGCTGCTTGCGGATTTTACCGAGCTCATCAAATAGCGCACGATCACCAATTTTTGCCTTGCTATTCAAGTGTTGCACATAGGTTTCTCGGGATACCTGGTCCGGCATGTGTGCAATGCTTTCCAAAATCTCGGAAATCACTTTTTTCTTCTCTGCCGGTTCCTCCCACCGCCCCTCTTCTTTTGCTTTATGGATCTGATAACTCAGAAAATCTTCCGCCTCTTCGCGCTTCAATTCCAAGAACGAATCTTCTCCAAATTGGCGGATAAAAGAATCAGGATCTTCCCCCTCTGGAAGCTCCAGCAGCTTTACATCCATGCCTTCGCGCAGAGCTATATTGATGCCCCGCTTCATCGCACGCTGTCCGGCGGAATCTGAATCATAAATCATCGTAATGGTATCACCATAGCGGTGTAGCAGCTTCATCTGATCTGGCGTAAGAGATGTCCCGCTGGATGCCGCTACATTATTGATGCCGTACTGCTGCAGCGAAATCACATCCGTATATCCCTCAACCAGAATAACTTCGTCGGTTTTTCGAATATCATTTTTTGCAAAGTTGATGCCGTAGAGCACCTTGCTCTTATTATACACTTTAGTCTGTGGCGAATTAATATATTTGGCCGTTTTCTCGTTCCCAAGCACTCGTCCTGCATAGGCAATAACTTTTCCCGAGGGATTAAAAATCGGGAACATCAACCGCCCGCGAAATGCATCATAATAACCGTCGCCCCGGTTGCTCGGTTTTATGAGTCCGGCTTCAAGCAGATATTCTTCATTAAGTCCGGAGTCTAACGCCGTTTTATACAATTTTTCGCCATCCGAAGGAGCATAACCAAGACCATATTTTTGGATAATACTGCGGTCGTAACCGCGTTCTTGCAAGTAATCCCGGGCCTTTTGCGCTTCCTTTGTTTCCATCAAATGACGGTAGAAAAATACCCCGGCATATTTTAGGGCATGATAGATACCCTCTCGAAGATTGTGCTCCTCATCAAACTCTTCAGCGGCATCCTCCTCGGGCAGCGAAACACCGTAGCGGTCAGCAAGAGAGCGCATCGCCTCAACAAAACCTACGCCTTCCATCTCCATCACAAAATTAAAGACATCACCCGATTCTCCACATCCAAAACATTTATAGATTCCCAGATCGGGCGTCACATGAAAGGAGGGTGTTTTTTCATCATGAAACGGACAAAGACCTTTCCAGCTGCGGCCGGATCGCTTCAATTTTACATAGTCTTCAACCACCTCGACGATATCCGCCGCGCCGCGTACTTCTTCTTTTTTTTCATCAGGAATCATGATAGCCATAGCACGGAAATGATAAGAGAATTCTTTATGAATCTCATCTAATTCTGTTAATAATTTCTACTGTTTAATATATGTACCCTAGGATAGGAACCTGACACAAAACCAAATAAAGATGTATAGCAAATATATTTACCTAAGAATAACAAAAACTTTCATTTACACGGAACTAATTTTTATCCAATAGGTTTCTATATGAACATTTCAACAAAATAATAAACCGAGAGGTATTGTGATGCTACTTAGGACAATAACAATGTTAACTTTGGGATTATCATTATTGGTAGTAGGCTGTAATGAGGCCACTAATTCAGATCTATCCAATGAAGAACTATCCCAACTAAATGAAACAGGTCAAGGTAATGGTCTCGAATACACCGCTAAGAAAAACTCAAATTCTAGTACCATTCTGGAAATTGCGGCTAATAATGAAGATTTTTCGATATTAGCCCAAGCTGTTTTATTTGCTGATTTAGATAAAGCACTTAACGGAAGACGACAGTTTACCGTCTTTGCACCGACCAATGATGCCTTTGAAGCCCTGCTCAGTGCACTTGATCTCACGGCAGAAGAACTACTGGTCGAGGAAAACAAGAGTCTGGTAAAAAATATTCTTCTCTACCATGTAGCTCCGGGTAACCGACCGGCCGAAGATGTTATCGATTCGGAATACATCAGAACACTGTTGAAAAAATTTGTCGAGGTAGAAGTAGACAATGGCAGTGTACAAGTTGGTAATGAAGAAAATGGTTTTGTCAATGTAACAGCTACAGACATCATGGCCTCTAACGGGGTTATCCATGTTATCGACGGCGTTATGTTACCTCCTACTAAAAAAAGTGACGATGATGAAGAGGACTATGAATCTGAAAACGATAAGGGCACTGATTCTATTCTTGATATAGCTGGTTCCAATGATGATTTCTCCATTCTAGCTCAAGCTGTAACCTTTGCCGGACTTGATAAAGCACTTGACGGAAGACGGCAGTTTACCGTCTTTGCACCAACCAATGATGCTTTTGAAGTCCTGCTCAGTGCACTTGGTCTCACGGCAGAAGAATTACTGGTGGAAGAAAATAAAGAGTTGGTAAAAAACATTCTTCTCTACCATGTAGCTCCGGGTAACCGACCGGCTGAAGATGTTATCGATTCGGACAAAATAAGAACACTATCGAAAAAATTTGTCGAGGTGGAAGTTGACGATGGCAGCGTGCAGGTTGGCAATGAAGAAAACGGCTTTGCCAATGTTATAGCCACAGATATCATGGCCTCTAACGGGGTTATCCATGTTATCGATGGGGTTATGTTACCTCCCAAAAGGTGATTATGATGATTAACAATTAAGTGAATTACTGTTGATATAAAAGAGTCCGCCCAATAGCGGACTCTTTTTTTGCATACTGCCAGGTAATAGCTGGCAAACAATTTTATATAAAGTTGCTAAATCCTCTCTTTGCCAAATCATGTTGATCTCGGTATATTCCGACCGACTTACGGAAATTATTTTAACTTAATTTAGGAAAGTTCATGAGCGTACTTGTAGGTAATGATACTCGATTAGTTGTACAAGGAATTACCGGCAGTGAAGGTAGCTTCCATGCCGAGCAAATGATTGAATATGGCACTAACGTCGTAGCTGGTGTTACGCCCGGGAAGGGTGGGCAAGAGCACCACGGACTCCCCGTTTACAATACGGTGGCCGATGCGGTGGAAAAAGAAAATGCCAACACATCAGTTATTTTCGTACCACCCGCTTTTGCCGGTGATGCGATTTCTGAAGCTGCTTTTGCCGGGATAGAAACTATTATCTGTATTACGGAAGGCATTCCTGTTAAGGATATGGTTACCGCCAAGCAGATTGTTAACAGTCACGGAGCAACGCTTGTAGGGCCTAACTGCCCCGGCGTGATTACTCCTGGCGAAGCCAAAATTGGGATTATGCCCGGCAATATTTTCACACCCGGCAAAGTAGGACTTATCTCCCGATCCGGAACCCTTACCTACGAAGCAGTCGATCAACTTACCAAAGCAAATCTCGGACAAAGTACCGCTATAGGTATTGGCGGCGATCCGGTTATTGGAACAAATCACACCGATGCTGTAAAACTTTTTGAAGCTGATGATGATACCGAAGCCATCGTGCTTATTGGAGAAATCGGCGGTACGGCCGAAGAAGAAGCAGCGGCTTATATCCAAGAAAATGTAGATAAGCCCGTTGTAGCATTCATCGCAGGCAGCACAGCACCTCCCGGCCGACGCATGGGCCATGCCGGTGCCATTATTTCTGGGGGAGAAGGCGGCGCTGATGCCAAGAAAAAAGCACTGCGCGATGCAGGTGTTACGGTTGTTGACAGTCCTGCTGAAATAGGTATTACGCTTAAAGAGCTTTTAGAAACAGCATAACTTTCTAACTCGTCCGGTCATATGATCGGACGGGTTTTCTATTTTATTTCGAATTTATGACCTATTTCATTTTTGGGTTTGCAGTTGGTGTTTTCGTCAGCGGATTGATCGAAAAATATCATAAAAATGAAGCGACAAACTGGATAAGTCCGTCTTACCTTTTCTTACTCAGCGGCGTCACTTTTCTAATTTATATATATTTGGACTGGCCTACATTGCAAGAGGTTTTTGAAAACTTATTTTCCTGACGCATTCCTATTCCTCAGTATCTGCCCATTCCTTTTCTCATTAAATTCGCCACCCTCCCTAATGAGCGTACCATTTACCATAATCCAATCAAATCCCTCAGCTAATTTATGGGGATTTTCAAACGTCGCCCGATCCTTAATTTTCGCAGGATTAAATATCAGTAAATCGGCCTTCATGCCTTCTTGAAGCAATCCGCGATCCTTTAACCCGAGTGTTTGTGCTGGCAAACCACTCATCTTGTAAATGGCCTCTTCGAGGCTAAGCAATTCTTTTTCATTCACATAATACCGGATCATTTTAGCAAAACTCCCGTATCCTCGCGGATGATACATCGTCGGACTTCCATCTGAACTCACCATCACATTTTTCCCTAACATCAGCCTATCCTGTAGCTCTTGATCCATCACAAAATGAGCTGCTGAAGCCGACTGCGGCCCCATCTCCATTAGCAAGTCAATGGCAGATTTGTTTTCCTGTTCTGCTGCTTCTTCAAGTGTTAATCCTGCAAATTCCCCGGATCCAAATAAAATAGCACCAGGACCGTTGCGCTGTGCTACTTTTTTTTGCAGAAATTGTCGAAGTATTTCAGGACGCTCCTGCAAAGCATTTTGCCATTCAGACTTCGTTTTTGCCCAATCCGGAAAAACAATACCAATGCCTGTAAAACTGGCCGAATACGGATATACATCTGCAGTTATGGTAATCCCCTGATCACGAAAACTGTCGATATGATGTAGTATTTCTTGCGCACGTTTTTCTCCCTCTCCATACACAACCTTTAAATGAGAGGCATGAACAGAAGCAAATTCTCCCTGTTCAGCCAGCTCATTCAGTGAAGCTTCAATCCTTGAATCATCTTCGCTGCGCATATGACTCATGATAAGTCCATTCGCCTCACCAACTACTTTTGCAAGTTTTTCCAACTCACTTTCACCGGCATACATACCCGGGACGTATTCCAGTCCTGTGCTCATCCCAAATGCCCCGGCATTCAAATCCAATTGCAGTAGTTTCTGCATTCGCTTTAATTCCTTTTGTGTAAGATCTTGTTTGCCGACATCAACCTTAGAACGGATGCTTCCATGTCCCGATAGCATTGCAATATTTACCGTCGGACTTGCTTCCTTAACTTTTACAAACCAATTGTTTAGAGCTCCAACATCCGGAGAAGAACCATCCTGTCCCAAAACAATACTGGTCACACCCATCCCCAAAAAGTTTTGAAAATCAGGTGTTTCCAACGGATCACCATGGGCATGCGGATCAATAAAACCGGGAGTAATAACCTTTCCGGAAGCATTGACGAAATGTTCTGATCGGATAGTATCAGCATCTACATCTCCGATATAGCCGATAGAATCACCGCGTATCAACAAATCCGCCTGGTACGGCACTTCCCCGGTACCATCGATGACGGTACCTCCGGCTATATGCCAATCCCATTGCTGCTGTGCATAAGCAGGATTAATCGAAAATACCCCAAACACGAATAATAAAACCGAAAATTTGATTAGCTTCTTCAAAATCATATAAAAACTATCTACTGAAATTTTCTGTTCAGAATAAAACAAGATTTTAAGAATACTATAAATAGATAGGTTCACAAACAGCTATTTTTTTACGTACTTTTATTTGGTTCACACTCGTTAGAATGATAATTTTTGTTTCTAATTATGATAAAACGTAGAATTAACATATCAAGTGGGCTTATGCTGATCATGCTTCTGGGCATCAGCATCTCGTTTTCTACGTTACACTCCCATCATAACCTGGAGCTTCACAACTCTTCAGAATTTGCTGATACGGGACATTGCATCACCTCTGATGATACCCTTTGTCCTATTTGTGCCAATCTTATAGAACCAGACTTTCTATCGGTAAATGAATCGGGCACTACATTTTTCAAAGCTGAAAAGCTGATCATACTTGCTGATGATAACGAACGTTTAGGTTCTGTTATCATTAATCGTGGTCGCTCCCCTCCTGTTCTTGGTTAAAAAATCAATCGTATTGAAAACATGGTTATAGCCTAATGACTGTACTATAACCCTATCAAACCTTTATATATAAAACCAGGAACGATGAATATTTCTATCAACTTTTCGAGCAAAATAATTGCACTCACTCTTACAGCATTACTTTTTTTCGCGGGATGTAACAACCCTGCCAGCAATGACGACCACGACGAGCACACCGAACCTGATGCTGTTGAGTTTCTCATAAATGGAGACGTTATCGTTTCCTATAATCATTCAAGTGAAACCACCGAAGGTCAATTCAACGTCGCTGTAGGTGAGCAAACGACATTAATTACCACTGAATTTAAAGATGAAAATGGGAATGAAGTTCATGGTAAAGACCTCGGGGATGAGTACAGTTTAGACTGGGAAATAGCCAATTCGGAGATTGCCGAAGTTGTACAAACAGACTCAGATGGACGATGGCAATTCCATATTACAGGCAAAGCTGCAGGAGAAACCACTGTTCAATTTATGCTCATGCATAATGAGATACATTCAGATTTTGAAACTCCAAATATAGAAGAAAATAATGCTATCACTATTCAGGTAACAGAACAAAGCCAATAACAAATCCGGCAGGAAATATGAGTTATTTCCGGCTGTTTGTTTTCCTATATCACTTTATAAGGCTCTTATGACAAAGTCTTTTAAATTATTTTGCATTTTAATGGCTCTGGCATTCTCTTGGTTACTCCCCCAGCCATTAACGGCATCTGAGCTTCCAAACAGTACTATTACTGGTATTGTTATCGACGAAGAAACAGGTGATCCCATCAGCTATACTTATTTATTTCTAGAGGGAATAAATCGCGGACAAACCACACACAGCGATGGTACTTTTACGTTCAAGAATATTGCTGCCGGAACATATACCATTAAAATTCAGAGGATTGGCTACAAAACGCAATCACAAATCATTGAAGTACCGGAAAACGATACCCTTAAAATCACATTGTCATTGACACCTACCATCCTGGACAATGAAGGTGTTGAAGTTATTGGTCACCGCCATAGGGGAAGCAGCAATCACCTTGAAAATGCAACGCAAACTATATCAGGGCAAACATTGCGGCAAAATCTCTCATCCACCCTGGCCAATACGCTCGAGGATATTCCCGGATTAAGTACCCGATCAATGGGCACAGCCCCCGGACGCCCCGTAATGCGGGGACTGGGTGGGGAACGACTTATGATTTTACAAGATGGCGAACGCACCGGCGATGTATCATCACAATCGTCCGATCATGCCGTTACCTTAGATCCGATGTCCGCCGAAGAAATTCAAATTGCACGGGGCCCCTCTGCCTTGGAATACGGTTCCAATGCCATCAGCGGAGTAATCAATGTTGTCAGAAATCAAATTCCTTCAAGCCATCCCGATCATATACACGGAACGGGCACCCTGCAGGGAGAATCAGTAAATACCGGCGGAGCTGCGGGTATAGAACTTCTTTCTCCACTTAGTAGTAGCTTTGCTTTAAAAATAGATGGAAACCTTCGTTCCGCTCTTAATACAAGCACACCGGACGGCACTCTTGAGAACTCCGGGATGTTTTCTACCAACAACGCCGTGGGTATCGGCTACATTCGCCCCTGGGGACATGCGGGACTTGCTTCCAGTCTATATCTAAATAATTACGGTATTCCGCCAGATTCACTCGGAGGACATCCAAACGGCGTTAATATTGAGATGGAGAAACTGCAAATCGAAGGGAAGACTGAAATTTTTGTCAACAACTCTTTTTTCGAAAAGCTAAAAATAGCTCTCTCTCATAAAAGCTATTATCACCAAGAAATTGAATCGAATGGTGTCGTCGGCACCGAGTTTGGGCTTCTGACCAGCAATATCTCTTTAAAAGCTGATCACAAAGCACTTGGAATTTTTGACGAGGGTAAAATCGGAATATGGACTGAGCGAAAAAACTATGCCGTTAACGGTACTCGGACCCCAGACTCAGACTCTTATAGTTTCTCGGCATTCCTCATCGAAGAAAAAAATATTGGACTCCTGCATCTCGAACTTGGAGCACGTCTCGATCATACGACCTCTCTACCTGATGTAGAAAACCAGTCTATTGGTGGACGGGACATTCGCGATCGAAGCTTTACCGCCCTGGCAAGCTCTGCTAACGCCGTTTATGACTTCGGCGGTGGCTTTTTTACGGGAGCCAGTATCATCCATTCATTCAGAGCTCCCTCCCAAGAAGAGCTTTTTTCGCAAGGACCCCATCTTGCGTCCTATTCTTTTGAGGTTGGAAACCCTGACCTTGACCCGGAGCGAGGCCTCGGCAAAGAAATCTATTTTAGGTATCGCAAAGCCAATGCACGCGCCGAGCTCACGCTATTCCATAACGGATTTTCCAATTACAATTATGCCCGCAATACCGGACGGCGATCCTCCCAAAACCAATCACTTTTCATCTATCAGTTTACCGGTACTAAAGCAGTACTTTCGGGCATCGAATTTAGTTCACAGTTTAAGTTGTCTAATAATTGGGCTTTGTCAACTTCAGCAAGCTATACGCACGGCAAGCGTAAACTTTTTGAAAATGAGCAAACCAATGCCAGCGAAGAATGGAAGCCATTACCTATAATTCCACCATTTAAAGGAAATGTTGAACTCTCTTACACCTATGACAAGTTGAAAGTTGGAACTGAAACTAAAATTGCTGCTGCCCAAAAACGCACAGGAGAATTTGAAACATCCACTGACAGTTACACTGTTTTCAACTTGTTTAGCCAGTACCGATTTGAGAAGTGGGATTTACTCCACACCGTATCGTTAAACGCAAATAACATTTTAAACACCACCTATCGTAATCATCTATCACGAATAAAAGAAATTTATCCCGAACCGGGCCGGAATATCTCTTTATTGTACCGCATGTATTTTTAAAAATCTAAAATAACTTATAAACAAGCAGATAACTAGTGATTAAATATTTAACCAGCAGATTTAGCAAGTTCCTCACGCTGCTGGTTGGGGTATGCCTCATTGGTTCTTCTTTTCACATTCATCAACTACATCCTAATTACTCGCTTCAGGATTCAAATATTCCCCATCATCTAAGCGTAGATCAGCCGGATTGTGTTGCGTGTATGAATCTTATACAGGCCCTTCCAAATGTACATGACACCGAGAATACAATTCGAGATGATTTTGTATCAATTTCATTGCTATCTGATCAGGTTTTAAGGATTGAATTCGTTTTTGATCTCAATAATAAATCCCCACCTGCATAATTACTGACTAACCTTTTAAGATTAGAATGCTAAAAAGATATTTACTCAGTAATTATGAATTATTCATTTACTAAACCATTACTTTTTGTCGTTTTACTTTGCCTCTCGATATTGCTCGGAGCGCAAACTACTTTCGCTCAAACTAAATCAAACACAGTCATTAACGGAACGGTTACCGATGACAAAGGTGATCCGGTTCCAGGTGTAAATGTTGCTTTTCCACAGTTGAACCGGGGCACCTATACAAAAGCAGACGGTTCCTATCTCATCAAAAGTTTACCCACGGGAACTTATACAATAGTATTCTCTTTCGTTGGATATGAAAATCAAAATAAGGAGGTTACGCTCAACAAAGGAGATGCGTTAACTCTTGATGTTTCGCTCCAACGAACACTCATTCAAGAAGAAACCATAACTGTTACCGGCACCCCTTATGCCTCGGATCCGCTTACAACACCGGCCGATGTAGATGTACTGACCGGTGACACGAAGTTCTCCAAACAACAAACCTCACTGGGAGCTTCTCTCGATGAGTTGGCCGGCGTATCAAGTATCTCTACCGGAAGCCAGATGGGCAAGCCGGTTATTCGCGGGCTCAGCGGGAGCCGCGTCCGCGTCCTTGATGACGGCGTAGCTATGGACTATCAGCAGTACGGTGTCCGCCATGGCCCCAATGTTGATCCCTTTACCTCTGAACGTATCGAAGTGGTACGCGGAGCAGCCAGTGTACAATATGGCTCTGACGCTTTGGGGGGTGCTGTAAATGTAATATCCAACTCACTGCCAGATGCGGTCGATGAACAACCCTTCCTACAGGGACAAACACTTGGGGAATTCTCTACCAATAGTAATGAGCTCGTCGGCGGACTGCACCTGAACGGGGCCTCTGGCCGATTCGGCTTTACGGGTACCATTATTCGGCGTTCGTCCGGTAATATGATGGCTCCTGATATACCCACTTTCCAAGAATCAAATGATCCCACTGCCCCAAAATTTTCGGGTGAACTTGACCATACCGACTATGATCAACTTAATGGGAGTCTGGGCATTGGATACCAGACCGGATTGGGTCAAATTTCCGCCGACTATACCCGTTGGCAAAACAATCATAATTTTTTGCTGCCCAATGGAAAAGGACTAGGACAAAACCTCGAAAACAACACCTTTCAACTTGAAGGCAATTTAAACCTCGGGAATAATTTTATTATCAAGCCCAATTTTACCTATTCCAGCAACCTGCGACAATCGAGCCCGGGAGGTGGAAACGCTGTTCCGCGCGACGAACTTCCCGATGAAGGATTTGCACACCTCGATATTCTGCTGAAGAGCTATAATGCCAAAACAGAACTCGAACATCCCGAAGTCGGTCCCTTTTCCGGATCCATTGGACTGGAGTATAAGTACCAAGATCAGGCTACCCGCGGCATAGAACCACTGGTACCCAGCGCAACGGTACAAAATTTTGCGGCCTTCGTCTTTGAAAAGGCTGAGATCAATGACCTCACGCTCTCCTTCGGGGCACGGGTTGATGCTCGTTCTCAGGAAGCCGAACCCAATGCCGATCTCAATCTACCCGATCAATCGGCGGGAGAATCCAACGACGTACTGGATCAATCTTATTTTGAATTTAGTGGCTCGGTTGGAGCTACCTATCAATTTACTGAGTCTTTGGCCTTAGCAGGAAATATCGGTCGTGGCTTTCGAGCACCCAGCCTTTTTAACCTCCATGTTGATGGCGTGCACGGAGGTATCGCAGCCTACCAGGTTGGAAATCCCTACTTGGATTCCGAACGTTCACTGAATACTGATCTATCATTACGCTGGCGGTCAACAGATATTAAAGCAAAAGCTACCGTTTATCGAAATGCAATCGATAATTACATCTTCCTGGTAAATACCGGTGAATTTGCAGGCCCCAACAATGGCGGTCCTCCCATCCTTGAAACGGTACAGGGTGATGCCCGCTTGGTTGGCGCTAACGCTAATATTACGGCACAGGTATTACCTTGGCTGCAACTCTCCGGTACCTTCGAAACCGTTAATGGTGAAAATGTCGATGAGGATATCTCCCAGGTTGATGACCTACCGCTGCTGCCGCCCACCAAAGTTAGCGGTAGCGTAAAATTCGTTAAGCGCGAGTTAGCTGCTTTTCAAAACACCTTTTTCACCATTGGTGTTGAACATACTACCTCAAAAGATGCGGCCGGCCGCTACGAGCCGTTCTGGCAATTTGGGAATGCGCCCCAGTTCAGTAATTTTGGAGTAGCCTCAACAGATGCCTATACCTTGGTAAATGCTACCGTTGGTGGAGAAATTTCTCTTTGGAATCGTCCGATTTCTCTTCAGATATCAGCCAATAATTTACTTAACAATGCATATCGTGACTTCCTCGATACCTATAAAGGCTATGCGTTAAGTCCCGGTCGAAATATCAGCTTCCGGGTTAAAGTTCCGTTCAGTATTCTTTGATAACAAAATTTGGGAGCATCTACTTTGTAGGTGCTCCCTATTTTTTATCTATATCCTTTTATCACAATTCTTTGCTATTCCTACTTATCAGGATTTCAGGAGTTTAGATTTTCTAAACCGAATATTTTGGTCAAAGTATAGTTTCCTTATTAGAATTTAATATATCGTTATCATACACATTGTCTGTCTGCTATAAGAAACCCGGGAACAATAGAAAAGTAAACCAAAAGCTATTATTAAAAAACTAAAAACACTTGATAAGCTTTTACAGTTCTTAAATAAATAGTCTGCAAAAATTGTTGTAGGTTTGAACAGCAAGCATCCAAACCTTATAATTAGCCTACTAATTTCAGGGAATAAACCCACCTTGCTCTCGTTTTGCAAGAAAGTAAACTCATATAATTAACTTTTATCTACAATAATGACTAATACGTTTAAAATCTTTTCAACTCTTCTATTGGCAGTCGCACTTATCGGTTGCCAAAGTGATGATTCTACCGATGAAACCCCACAACAAACACAGCAGCAACAGTCTCAACAGCAAGGCCCTATGGGGCAAATGCAACAGCAGCAAGCCCCTGATGTTGATGTTTCTGATGAGGAGGCTGCCACCTTCGCCGATGCTGCTATGAGTGCTCAGCAAGTACAGATGCAGGCTCAAAAACAGATGATGGGCATCATTCAGGATGAGGGACTTGATGTTCAAACATATCAAAAAATTGCACAATCTCAGCAAATGGGGCAAGGCGATTCCACCCAATTCAGTGACAGCCAAATGGAGAAATTTGATGCGGCCACCTCTTCTATTCAGGAATTGCAATCTGAAATTCGGGATAGCGTATCAAAAGCTATTGAAGATGCCGGCATGAAGATGCAACGTTTTCAGGATATTAGCCGTGCCGCCCAGCAAGATTCAGCTTTGCAGAAGCAAATTCAGCAACAAATACAAGAGAAAATGGGTGGGCAAATGCAACAGCAACCACCACAAAACTAGTTTAGAATACATTCATTTTGTCAGAGTCCGCTGTATAAAGCAGCGGACTTTTTTATTTTGGACAACTTTTTAAGGGATATTGACAAAAAAGGTTGAACCCACCCCAACTTCACTTTCGACCTGTATATCACCACCGTGTGCTTCAACAATTTTCTGGACGATCGCCAATCCCAGTCCGGTACTTTTTTCTCCGGCTGTGGACTCACTACTTATCTTAGCGAAGGGTACAAATAAATTCTCAAGTTCCTCTTCGGGAATACCCTGCCCTTCATCTTTCACAAAGATCGTAATAGCCTCACTGTCATTTCCGGCCTTAATCCCAACAGTAATCTCTGAATCGGGGTGGGAATATTTAATACCGTTCGAAATTAAATTATCCAACACCTGTTGGAATTTATGGGCATCGACTTCTTTAACTATCTTTGTATCAGGCAAATTTGTAGTAATCGAGATATCTTTTTTATTAGCAGTTGGTCGATTCAGTGACACAATTCGCTCAACAAGCCCGCAAATATCCTCATCATCTTTTTCCAAACTTATACTGCCCGACTCTATGGCGGAAATATCAAGCATATCCTCAATAATCCGTACCATATACTCACTGGATTCTTTAATCTCTTTTACCAACTGAAACTGATCATCGGTAAATATGTCCTGTTCTTCATGATCCTCAATCAAAAAACTGGAATAATTTTGGATTAGCGTAAGGGGATTTCGCAAATCATGAGCAGCCATTCCCAGCATTTGATTCTTGAGTTTGTTCATGCGTTCAAGTTCAGCCGTCTTTTTTGTAAGCTTTCGCTGCATATTCGCCAGCTCATTATTGAGCCCGCTCATCTGATCATACATTGCCCACTCATTATTTATTGCTCCGGCAGATTGCTGCTGTTCTTTCATAAAAGAACGCAGCTTATTAATTGACTCATTATTCATTTCCATCAATCCATTCAAAAACTGTTCGGTATCATCCGGATTGGCAGTCCCTATTAACAAATTTTCATCATCAACTCTAATACCCGAAAAACTAAACAGTTTAATTTCATCACCATCCGTAACATGCAATTCCCAGTCGTAGGCTACTTCGTTGGTATTAACGCGCTCAATAAACTGATAGGCTTTTGGGATACTATCACTCTCTAGGCAATCGACAAAAGAAATCGTTTCATCTCGATGAAGTGAAAACAATCCATAGGAATCGTGAATTATCTTTATGAGAATTCCGTCATCATTTACAATGATGGCAATTCCATTTGGAAGAGTCTGGCTCTGCTTACTCACTTCTCAATCAATTTATTTGCAGTTTCAATAGCATCGTATGCCGATCCTGCTGAAGCATCAGCTCCAATTTTCTTCCACAGGTCGGGTACGACTTTAAAAGGATATCCGCCAACCATTATTTTTAGATTTTCGAATTCACTTTCTTTCCGCAATTTTTCAATCAGGTTCTTAGCTCTACTGATGTGCAAAGGTAACGTTACTGAAATGGCCAACACATCAGCATCATTTTCTTTGACCGATTGTATTAGATGGCTATCCGGCATATTAGCTCCCAAATAGTGGGTGTCCCATCCTTCCATCTCAAAAAAGTCAGTAACCATGCGGATGCCAATTTCGTGGAGTTCGTCAGCTACCGAACAAGCAACCAATCGTTTATCACTTTTCTCCATGGCAAATATTCGGGGATATAACTGCGACATAATCAGTTGTGTGGCAGCGGTACAATAATGCTCATGGGCTACTGTAATTTGATTCGTCTGCCAAAGTGCCCCCACCTCATACTGAGTCTTTTGAAAAATATGCTCATAAACGTCTTTTATTGATGTTCCGTCATCCACCAAAGTTTCTATTAGCCGGGCCGCCTCTTTGCGATTTCCTGAAAGTAATAAATCCAAATATTCCCGTGCTTCATCATAATAAGGATCATCCTTATGCAAGAATGTGATTTCTTCCGTATCAGTATTCTGCAACGAGGAAAGCCCATCATTAACATATTCAATCAATGAAGAAGCCCCACCATCCGGCAATGTCTTTTTAATTGCTTCTCGTAACATTACAATATTATCAACCAGATCATTTTTGGGGATATCCCGTTCTTGCAGCATCCTTCGCGCCCAGCCCAAATATTTATTAAACAGTTCCTTGCTATCAACGCGAACGGCCTGCTCTAAGTAGTCGAGATGGTAAATAGTATCTTCATAACATTTCTTTCTCCCCTCTTCCCCATAATCTTTATCCAGTTCCGGATGACGTTCAAAATGCATCGCGGTGACAAGCTCGGCCAACTCCTCCTTGTGAACTTCTAATTGTTGTACCACCTGGCGATCTGATCCCGGCATAATTTGCCTCTATTTATGATGTTATATGATCAAAATAGCTGAGCGTAAAGCTCCGTTTTACCAGTTTTAATCCTTTGGGGATATTCTGATGTGATTCGCTGCGATGATTATCATGCCAATGATGAAAAGACTCCTCATCTTCCCAATGTGTTATCAGCCAAAACTCTGCAGGATTATCCTTCGGCGAAATCACGTTGAGACCTACAAAACCATCGGCGTTTTCAACCAGTTCGGGACGATTCCTAAATGCCTCCCGCACTTCATCTTCCATATTATTCCGCACTTCAAACTTACTGATAGCCGTAAATCCCATATCTCTGCAGATAAGCTTTATTTTTTACAAATACCTAACCTAAAAGTGCAACTACTTTACTCCTGTCAATAAAACAACCAATTAATTTATAATCAAAATATATTCGTTCATGAATCATAATTGGATTGCTACATAGTGTCTTTTAACAGCTGCTCTGGGATTTTATTATCATCCCGCTCATTGTTCCAGGTGATATTCGTGATCCACCAGCGATCTTGGTCATACACCAGTTGCACCGTATTTACTCCGCGGCGGGTCACTTCTCCAACCTTGGCTGATTTAATTCTAAAGGATGTATGAACCGTAGCAATTTCTCCGAATTGAAACACTTCCCGCCCTATCTCCTCTTCCCAAAACCCATTCTTTTTAAAATACTCATCATTGCGATCCCTGTACTCATCGGGCGTCATAGAAACATATCGCAATGTGCCATCCTCAGCCTCACTTATTGCTCCCATCGTTGCCTCCTCTTTATACAGCGAAGAGAACCGATCCCAGTCGCGCGGACCGGCCGGACCAGATATCACCTCGTATAAAGCGGTAATTAATCCATCAATACTTTTAACATCATCCGCGTTGGGCTGCTGGCCATAAGAAATATTGCTGAATATGAAGAGAAAAATAATTAATGATCCGTAAAATAATCTCATAATATTTTTTTATATAATTTACGATCAGCTTTTTACTACCAACCGATACGTGAGTTACAATTGTAATCTTATGTTATCGGAACGCTAAATCTATTCATTTTATTTACTATGCCATGCACTAACACATTAACCAACATAGCAAAATAATTTCTACCTACAACCGGCAATCACTCCTTAAAGATTTAAACCTTTACGTAATTTTCGGTATCACCCTTTCGGCGGTGATGGGTGTTTCCAGTATCGCTCCCGCCCTGCCCAAAATGGCGAACGTGCTGGATGTCTCGAACGAACGCATTGGGTTACTTATCACGGCATTTACCATTCCCGGAATGTTTTTGACCCCTTTCCTCGGTGTCTTTGCTGACCGTATCGGACGTAAAGCTATTTTGGTTCCCTCCTTGTTTATTTTTGGAATTGCCGGAACGGCCTGTGCTTTTGCTACGGATTTCACGTGGTTGCTCATCCTCCGTTTTCTGCAAGGCATCGGTGGGGCTTCGCTCGGAGCCCTCAACGTAACGCTGATTGGCGATCTTTACGAAGGGAACCGACGGGCAACAGCTATGGGATACAACGGCAGCATACTAAGTGTGGGTACGGCGGCATATCCGGCCATCGGTGGTGGATTAGCACTATTTGGATGGTTTTACCCCTTCTTTCTTTCGCTACTAGCTATTCCGGTTGGATTATTCGTACTGGCCAAACTGGATAATCCCGAACCTGACAATCACAAACATATAAAATCGTATCTGGGTGATATATTTCATGCACTAAAATCCAAAAAAGTAATCGGGCTTTTTGCTGCAAATTTTCTCACTTTTATCATCCTATACGGGGGCTACTTAACCTATTTCCCTATCCTGCTTGATGAGCAGTTCAGTAAATCATCACTGACCATTGGAATTATGATATCAGGATCTTCTGTAATTACAGCTCTTGCCTCTTCACAGCTGGGTAATTTAACCAAGCGATTCCCCGAATCAACGCTAATTATTACAGCTGCCGTTCTCTATCTCGGCGTATTTTTAAGCATCCCCTTTATTGAAAACATTTGGCTGTTTGCTCTCCCCATCATTGTATTTGGATTTGCGCAGGGTATCAATATTCCCAGCATTTTAAACCTCCTTACCCATCAGGCTCCCAAGGAATACCGGGCGGCATTTTTATCGGTCAACTGGACGATTATTCGCAGCGGACAAGCCGTGGGACCTTTTCTTTTGGGATTGGTGTACGGTGTTACCGGAATTAATGGAACGTTTTGGATATCTTCATTGGCAGCATTTTGCCTTATCATAGTAGCAAGTCTGGCAATAAAAGGATAAATCATTTAAAAAATTGAATTGTGTACTATGAAATTGTAAGAGAAAGAGAAATTTTTTATCGTTCGGTTATCATAGAATTTATTTATGGCCCAAATAAAAAAGGCCTCAGGAGTATCCGTCCTGAGGCCCCGTGCTTTAGGTTTCAGCATTTAGGAGTGACTAGAGTATCTAGTTGGCTAACTAGATGGGGTCTAGAGAGACAATAATAGTGCGTTCTGTTTTCAAGAGTATGGCAAACCCCTTTTGTTACAAAAAATTTTCTTACTTCATGTACTACATCCTCAGGAGCCCGGAACAAATCATTCAGCCTGCTGATATCACTAACACAACAGTTTATCAATTAACTTAGATCGGCCTATATTAATGACCTTTCCAAAATATATATCCGCAATTCTATTGACATGCACTCTTTTTTTACTGGATGGATGTGCTGCCCTTCAAGATTTATCCAACTCTATCCAAAAACCAAATCTTTCAGTAGAGAATGTCCGCATTAGTGACTTCGATTTTGAAGAGTTGGAGCTCACCTATGACATAAAGATTAATAATCCGAATGCACTGTCGGTGCAAATGCTGGCCTATGACTATAATCTTGATATCAATGAAAATACCCTGGTAACCGGTGACCAGAAAAAAGAGATAGCCATCGAGGCTTCAGGAGCAAGTACCTTTCAGGTTCCAGTGCGGCTTAATTTTACGGATGTATATCGAAGCGTACAGAGCCTGCGAAATACTGACGAGGCCTCTTATAGTTTTTTAAGTAACCTGACATTTGACTTGCCCGTACTTGGAGAAACAAAAGTACCGGTTAACAAAGAGGGACACATTCCGCTGCTGAAAACACCCAAAATTAGCCTTGAAGACTTTAACGTTACCGGGATTAATTTGAGCAGTGCAGATATCAACCTTCAGCTACGTTTCGATAACCCCAACAGCTTTGGAATCAATATTAATGCCCTCAATTACGATTTGATGATCAACGGTGACCAATGGGCCAACGGCACTGTCCTTAAGGGAACAACTATTAAGCAAAAAGGTGAGACCACACTCAACATTCCAATATCACTAAATATTTCTAAAATAGGCATGTCGGCCTACCGACTGCTAACGGGAGGAGAACCCTTTGATTACCAAATTAAAGGAGATTTTGATCTCAATGCCCGACATGAACTGCTCGGTCAAACTACTTTCGATTTTCTGCGCTCCGGCAAACTAAATTTATAACTTCAACCGAGAATTCACATCATTGTCAAAAGATTACACTACATACACCCAATCCCCGGTGGGTTCTCTTCAAGTGAAAGCCAAAGAAGAAGGACTTACTGCCATCAATTATTACGATGATGATCCGCCTGAATCATTGGATCAGCCACAACACCCGGTACTCAAAAAGACTATTGACCAGCTAAATGAATATTTTGATGGAAAACGGAAGACTTTTGATATCCCGCTTATTTTAAAAGGGACTAATTTTCAGCAAAAGGTCTGGAAACAGCTACAACAAATTCCATACGGACAGAAAATAACCTACAGTGAGTTGGCGACACGCCTTGGGGATCCCCAAAAAGCCCGGGCTGTCGCTGGTGCCAATGGGCTAAATCCCATTCCAATTATTATTCCCTGCCACCGAGTCATCGGAGCCGATAACAAACTTACCGGCTACAGCGGCGGAATTGAGCGAAAGCAGTTTTTACTGCAGCTTGAAGGAGCACTGCTTTTATGATTTTGGGGATTGGGGTGCCCCGAAAAGATTGTTTTCCCTTTACGCTTGACCCAAATAAGTACCCCCGACTTTTTAAAAATATTTTACTGTCATCCACTTCATCTGATTATTACATTCCATCAAAATTAATTATTGATTCTACAACTATGTCCAAATTCACAGCTCCAATAGCATTACTTTTATTAATGTTTATCATTAGGATTGGGGTATCCAACGCCCAAGTACAGCAAGCTCCTGATCGAACTATGGGTGAAGGACCTTATGATCGCATGATAATTAGGGGCGTAACTCTTGTTGACGGTACCGGTTCGCCGCCCCGCGGCCCGGTTGATGTAGTTGTGGAAGGCAACCGTATTGCTTCGGTGCAGTCGGTGGGATATCCCGGCGTACCCATCGATGAAGATCAACGTCCAAAAGCTAATGAGGACACAAAAGTTATTGAAGCAGATGGCATGTACCTACTGCCCGGCTTTATTGATATGCATGCCCATACCGGCGGAGAAGCCCAGGGTACGCCCGCCGAGTACGTCTATAAACTATGGATGGCACACGGTGTTACTACCGTTCGCGAACCTGGCTCTTTTAATGGTATGAACTGGACCCTGCGGCAAAAAGAACGCAGCGAAAAGAATGAGATTACCGCACCACGCATCTTTTCATACATTGGATTTGGGATGGGTCATGATGGTGAAATAACATCCCCCGAAGAGGCCCGCAACTGGGTACAGATGATTGCTGATAAAGGAGCTGACGGCATTAAATTTTTCGGGGCTTCTCGTCCCATTTACAAGGCTGCAATTGAAGAAGCGAACAAGTTGGGCCTCGGCACCATGACCCACCATGCCCAAACCCGTGTTGTCTACAACAATGCGCTTGAATCTGCACGATTGGGACTCACAAGTATCACCCACTGGTACGGTATTCCAGAAGCGCTATTTACCGATCAGCAGATCCAAGACTATCCAGCCGATTACAACTACAACAACGAGCAGCACCGTTTTGAGGAAGCCGGGAAACTGTGGAAACAAGCTGCAGAACCATATAGCGACAAATGGAACAGCGTAATGAATGAGATGCTGGAGCTGGATGTCACGCTCAATCCTACGTTTACGATTTATGAAGCCAGTCGTGATTTAAGTGCCCAGCGCCGCGCCGAATGGCACGAAAAATATACCCTTCCCTCCCTGTGGGAATTCTATAAGCCCAATAGGATTTCTCATGGCTCCTACTGGATTAACTGGGGCACTGAACAAGAAATTGCATGGAAAGAAAACTTTGACCTCTGGTTCGAATTCGTCAATGAATTCAAAAATCGCGGGGGGCGCGTTACACTGGGCTCCGATGCCGGATATATCTATAAGTTATACGGCTTTGGCTACATCCAAGAGATGGAAATGCTGCGAGAAGCCGGCTTCCATCCCCTGGAAATTTTCCAGTCAGCATCGTTGAAAGCTGCAGAGGTTCTCAATATGAACGATCAATTAGGAACTATTGAAGTAGGAAAACTGGCCGATATGGTACTGGTAGATGCCAACCCCTTAAAAAACCTAAAGACACTTTATGGCACCGGCGCTGTCCACGTAAATGAAGATAATAAGCCGGAACGAATCGGCGGCATCAAATACACTATCAAAAACGGAATTATTTATGATGCCAAACAGCTGCTTAAGGATGTGGCAGAGATGGTGCAACAATCAAAGGAAGAAAAGAATTACAAAATCACTCAGCCGGGATTGGATTACTAACTTTTTTAAAATGAAAAGTTGTTAGTTCATATAAATCAGATTTATATTCTATATTACGAATATTCTAAAGGTTCTTAATCTATTAACATTGTAAAGGTTACTAGTATCATGAAAAAATCATTGCTTATGTTTTTGTTTTGTGGATTATTACTGGTTTCAGTTGAAACAGTCCATGCTCAAAATTCCGGTCTTGGTGTAGGAGCTGTAATCAATAATCCTTCCGGTCTTAGCGCTAAATACTGGCTTAATGACGACATTGCTGTAGACGCAGCTTTTACGTTTGCGATCGCTGACAACTTTTCGGAGGCATATCTCCATTCCGACGTTTTAAAACATACTGATACGATTGACTCCGAAGCATTAGAGCTATACTATGGGATGGGAATTCGGCTTTTATGGGGCGACATCTACAACGATTTAAATGCCGGACTCCGCTGGCCGGTCGGTACAGAATACACCATAGCTGAAAGTAATGTTAAAAGCTTTATAGAACTTGTGCCTACATTGGACTTTTCTCCCGACGCACGTTTTTTCTTTGGTGGAGCTGTAGGGGTACGTTTATATCTGAATTAATGGCTCTTCTACCGTCATTTTTTAACAAGTACTTATGAATAAACGGGTTAGAAAGAAAGCCAAGGAGCTACATGTCGATAAAATAAAACGACATATTTTTATCTGTGCTGACCAAACGAATCCCAAGTGCTGCAAGAAAGAGATTGGCCTTGAGGCATGGGAATACCTAAAGAAAAGACTGCGCGAACTGAATATGGATGGCGCCGGTGGGATCTATCGCACCAAAGCCAACTGTTTGCGCATCTGTAAAAAAGGTCCTGTGGCAGTCGTTTATCCCGAGGGAACCTGGTACCACTCCTGCAAACCGGAGGTGTTGGAACGTGTCATCCAAGAACACCTCATTCAAGGAAATCCCGTTAGAGAGTATATGTTTGCAGAACAGCCGCTGCACTAAATAGTGCTAATTAAAAACTTTAATAGAGCGGGCTATCATTGCCTCTATATTATCGTAAGTAACAGGAGTTTCAACCATCAGTGTTACAAAACTGCTTCCATCTGATGCCCTGTGGATAGATAGCTGTTTTAGAAGATCTGACTCCGAATCATCCGGAAAATCTGCCGGGATCTCTTCTCCAAGAAAATCATCATGAAACAGGTAACGGAATTCAAGTTTAGAATATCCATAGGCGTCGACGGCAGCATCATTCACTTCTAAAATCTTTTTATCTGACGCTGCGTAAATCCACATGGGAATGAGATTACTCTCAAATAAACCATCTGATAAATTCTCTTCGTATAGCACTTTCTTTTGCTTCATAGTATTATACCCCCAATTAAATTAATATTAAACCAGTGTGCTGGAAGATCCTTTTATATCCCTCTTTTCGAAGGAAAAGGTAAATGACAGGCCATTTTCATTCTCAATTTCCTGTTCAGCTTCCAGCTGCTTAATAAGCGTTTCAATGATCGTCATACCAATCGACTTTGATTTTCTAAACTCAAAATCACTTGGCAGACCCCGGCCATTATCACAAATATCAATCACAATTTTGTGATCGATATTCCGTAGTGAAACTTCTATCACACCGCTTTCTTGATCTGTAAAAGCATGCTCAAAAGCATTCGCTACAACCTCGTTGATAATGAGCGCACAAGGCACTGCCTGGTTGACATTAAGATTAAATGAGTCGTATTCCAGTTCTACTTCGATTTTATTGTTAGTAGCCGAAACACCTTTTACATTCTCAAGCAAATCCTCAACGTAGGAACCAAAATCAATTTGGGAGAGCGAGGCCGACTGATACAGCTTCTCATGAATCAGTGCCATGGTTTTGATCCGGTTTTTACTGTCATTCAGCAGCCCCTTAACTTCTTCATTTTCAGTACTAAACGCCTGCAAATCCATCATGCCAGAGACAACGGCAAGATTATTCTTTACCCGGTGATGGATCTCTTGCAGCAGCGTTTCCTTCTCTTTAAGCGATTCTTTCAGCTCCCTCTCGTATTCTATCTGTCCCGTCACATCCTGTCCCACGATTTGAATCGCTCGCTGATCGCCTTCGTAAGTAATTGGGGTGGACTGTGTTTTTATATGGCGAACCTTTCCATCTATTGCCTTAACTTTATGAATAACAGGTTCTAACGAATGAACAAGAGGTTCTAATGAACTGGTATCCATTAGTTTCTTTTCCCGTTTCTCAACAAGCTCCATGTCATCCGCTTCAACAATATCATCCAGATATTCGCCGGTTATTTCCGCAGGAGAACTCGCACCCAGTATTTGAGCTCCAGACTGGTTGACAAACTTGATCTCCCGGTCCACTAAAATCATAATGAGATCGGGGTCATTCTTTACCAGTTTCTCCCAACGATTTTTGCTTTCCTTAAGTCTTTTATCTGAAATAATCTGATCTAACTGCGAAGAAAGCGTATCGCTAACACTATCAATTAACTGTCTTTCTTCCTTCAGAAAAGGTCCTTCATCTGCCACCGGTTTCTCTTGGGTGTACACCACGTTTAACATCAGCTTTTTATCTTCAATACGGTCACTTTCGGCAGACATCTGCCACCCGGTTTTGCGATAACCATCCGTTTTATACTCTTCATTACCAAACGTAATAGCTGCTTCCGTAACATCAGGATACTGTAATCCTTTCGATAGATAATTTACGGCCTTTTGCAACAAGCCTTCGATAGTACTTTCTTTCTGGGGTAAACTTGAAATATTATAGAGGCACCGCTGCTCTTTGATCCGTTCCTGTAACTGATTTGTAGCCTGTTGAAGATCAGTAATATCAGTAGAAATACCGCACATACAATTTTCGAAACCGGGCACCCCTTTCAAAGGATATTTTATCGTATGATAAAAGCGGCTCTCTTTTTTGTTTGATCTAACTTCTTCAAATTCAGAGATCTCTCGATTTTCTAACACCTTATAATCAGTTTCTCTGACTTTCTCAATACGAGAACCGTGTACCTCGCGATCCGTTTTGCCTATAACTTCATCGCGGTTCAGGTCATAAAATTCTAAATAACTATCATTTACCAGTCGATATTTTCTATCACTATCTTTAAGATAAATAAGAGATTTTGTCTGATTGATTATAGCATCCAACAATTGACGTTTTTGCTCCACCTCATATTGGGCTTCTTTTATCTCGGATAGATTTACACACGATCCCACTAAGAATCTTTTTTCTCCCCTTGTAAAAACATTAGTCGTAATAAAATAGGGAATCATTTCTCCATTCTTGGCCTGCATTTGTACTTCGGCCTCTGCATGTCCGGTATTAAAAGCTTCTGTTATTTTTGAGCCTATTAAACGTTGATCTTCCTTTTTATAAAAATCCAGCGGTTGCATCTCTGGGATCTCGTCATCGGTGTACCCAAGCTCACGTTCAATGTTATTCCATTTCACAAAATTCTGATCTTCATCTATCAAGAAGAACAGTTCGGGCAAGCTTTCTATGGACTTATCTATAAACTCTTTCTCTTCTTCGAGCTTTCGTTCGTACTCTTTACGGGCAGAGATATCTCGCGTGGAGGCCTGAATTTCTGTTATTTTTCCCGTTTGCTCATCCGCAATCGGTCTCAATGTGGTTTCAACCCATTTATAAGTGCCCGACTTCAATTTCTTTCTAAAGGTCCAGCACTCTACCTCATTAGGGCGGAAATCTTGTATATGCTTGCGAAACATCTCGCGTTCATCGGGATGAATAAAATCAAACGCATTTTTCCCGACAAGCTCTTCCGGGGTATATCCCAGCAGCTCTTCACTGGCGGGAGAAACATACAGATACGTTCCATCCGGGTCATGACGGGTTATCATATCTGTAGAATTTTTGGCAATCAGCCGGTAGCGCTCTTTCTCTTCCTCCAGTTTCAGTTGCGTGTCAACAAGTTCCGTGATATCTCGCTGTACACCAACAAAATAGTCTGTGTTGCCATCCCCATCCGTTATAGGGGCAACACTTAATTCGTTCCAGAACATGGTCCCATCTTTTCGATAGTTCCGGAGTTTTGCTTTTCCTTTTACCTTGGACTCTATAAATGAGCGGATTTGGCCAATAGGCTGCTGGTTGCGGTCATCATTCTGTAAAAAACGACAATTGCGTCCTATAACTTCATCCTTATCATATCCTGTAAGGTCTTGGAAGCCTTCATTACAAAAAATAATTGGATGGTCTTCTTTGGACGGGTCACTAATTACAATTCCTTCATTTGTTGCATCGATCGCCTGTTTATAAATTCGTAGCTGTTTGTTTTTTTCTTCGAGCTGGCGATTTTTTTCTTCCAATTGCAATGAATAGTCTCGCTGACGCAGTAGCATACGAATTCGGCTTTGCAACAGCTTCTTCGATGCTGGGATATAAACAACATCATCAGCAAATTCTAAAACGGTAGCACTATTTCGAACCGCCTTTTGATCTGGTGACAGCAGCAAAAAAGGTAGAAAAATGGGAACTGCCTGTTTTTTCAAGTCCAGCAGTTTATGCTTGTTTGCTTCAAAAGATTGGTGATCCAGAATACAAAGATCGAATGAGTCATCTGCAATTCCATTTTCGCTTATATCAATCGTAAAAAAGTCGGGCAAAAACTTTTTGAGAAGCTGTCGATCATTCTCATTGTATACCGACAGTAACAGAGAGGGTTGTTTGAGGTGATTCGATCCCTCAGCACCTAATGTAAAGTTTAAAGTCTCCATGTATTCATTGCTGTGCAAGTCTATGTTCCTATTTCAGGATAACCCGACAAAATACCTCGCATATTCTCCAGTTTTTTGCCCACTTTTACACCCTCGGATGTAATTTGATACTCACGGATAGATTTCTCAAAATCACTCAGCCTTTTCTTCAGTACTCCAATCGCTTTCTGCATATGACCGTTGACTTCCAGGTAGCGTAAAAAGATAATATTGTCTGCCAAATAGCTGGCATTCATATTTGTCGTAGTAAAATGACCGGTAACATTCTTTGTTTCATTCAACAATAGCGTTGTTACGCCCATATTTTGCAGGTATACCGTAAGAGAATGCAACCGCTCAAGGGTATTATCGCCACGAACAGCCATATGATATCCGCCCATAGCGTCTATCATTACAATACGCGTATCGTTCTCTTCAACATCCTTCCGTACAATCTTGGCAAATTCATCCGGCGAATACGAAAGCGGCTCTACCGGCATAATCTTGAGATTGCCCTTTTCAACCATATTGCTGATTGGCGTATTAATCATTTCAGATCGCCGCATAATCAGCTCTTTAGATTCTTCAAACGAATATACAGCTGATCGCTCATTACGAGAAGCTGCTTCTTTAAGAAATTGAATGCCGAGATTGGTTTTCCCTACTCCGGTGGGACCAACTATCAGGCTGGTTGTCCCCTTTTCAATACCTCCGTTTAGCAGTTTATCAACTCCTTTGATGCCTGAGGACAATTGTCCATCCTCAAATTTTCGACTATAATTATTGGGTTCTAGTCGCGGAAATATTGTGAGCCCATCGCCTGTAATCCTAAACGCGTGTTTGCCTCCCGAAAAATTAGATCCTCGAAATTTAGTTACACTAACATTTCTCCACTCCGAACTATTATCCAGCTTGATAATTCCATCAACCCAGAAGGCTGCATCATCATCGGAGTTTTGACTCAGTGATTCGGATGTCATCATGAGCGTGGCTCCGCGTTTGGTGATATATCGTACCAACGAGAGAGTCAGCTTTCGCATCTGGTAGGGATCCTGATTAAGCAATCGTAGCATGGTAAATGAGTCAAGCAAAACGCGGCTGGGCGAATGCTCGTCAATAGCCTCAGTTACTGCCTCCATAATGGGCCCCTGCTCTACCTCGGAAGAGGAAAAAACATTATACTGTCCCGCATTTTCAGAAACATCATCACTGGGACTCAGATCCAATGTAACAACTTCTGAAAGATCAATATCGAAATTAGCAGCATTTTGGCGAAGACTTTCCTGAGATTCTACCATCGTTACACACAAGGCGTTTTCATCGTTATCAATGGCTTGCCTCAAAAAATGAAATCCCAGCGTTGATTTACCCGAACCGGGGCCCCCTTGAACTAAATACGCCTTTCGGGGTATTAATCCACCCTCTAAGATTTCATCCAACCCTTCTAAGCCCGTTGAAATTTTATCAATATCACTCATATAAAAATATTATTAGATATACTTTATGAAATACTTTCTTTGTAAAAGCCCGAGCCTCGTTCCGAGGTGGTTGTACCACCGGCTCTTTAGCCCTTTTAACGGGAGTAAAACTCCCTCGAAGCCCTTGTTTAGCAAGTTTTGCAAAAGCCTCTTATAAAGGGCACTTAAAATATGTCAACCCAATCCTCATCTTATTTCATTTGCAAAGTAAGAGGTTGCAAACAGAATTTGTTGACGTAAAAGGCCTAATTTTAAAAATAGTCCTTTTCACCTACAGAATATTGAGGGGTGATAAAAGAGATTAGACATTGAATGGTTGAAATATGGTTATTTGCCATCCAACTGGGATAAAACATCCAACAGGTCTTCGGGTTCGTCATCAAGAGAAAAGCAGTAATCAGCTCCCGCCTCAAGCAATGGTTCAGTTAATAAAGAAGTGAGATATGCGTGGAGAGCAATAAGATGATCGGAGAATTTCTTCTCACTTATAGCTTTTACATACTCAGTAGGTTTAAACGGAGCTGAAGTCAGATCTATAAGTAAAAGACGAAACTGCTTATCTATAGATTTTTTCTCTTGCAGCTCCTGATGCGTTAATTGCCGGACCTGCCAGTCATCTTTAGAACTGATGATTGCCTTTAATGCATCATTTTGTATTGATTGATCACCTATTAATAATATCCGCATATGAAGGGAAATTAAAATTACCACCCAGTTCATATAGCGGTTACCATTAAAGAAAAGGGCTCTAAGCCAGCTAAACATTATATTAACAAAGGCAGGAGTCTATGTGTCATAGTAAAGCGTATAGAAACCAAAGTAAAACAACAATTTGCGTAACCTTATCTCAGGTTAAACAAATCATTTTTTATAGCAAATTTCACAAGTCCGGCCGTATTCTTAGCTCCTGTTTTTTGCAATACGTTACGGCGGTGAGCATCTACGGTACGTACACTAATACCGAGTTCTTCAGCAATTTCACGATTGATATATTCCCTGCAAATTAGCTGAAGCACTTGTAGTTCTCGCTCGGTAAGGTCAGCAGCTCGCTTATTGGTAGAACGAAACTTCTTCCCTTCAACTAACAACTCTATAGTATCGTTGCAAAGATATTGATTACCGGAATTAACCTCTTTAACCGCTTTAATAAGCTCATCAGCACCGCGTTTTTTAAAGATATAACCAGAAGCACCGGCCTGCATCACATTTTTTATCTGCAGCGGATCTTCATCATCGCTCATAGCCAGAATGTGAGTATCAGAATGGTCTTTAAGAATCTTTCTCATTGTATTCAACGAATCCAAATCCGGAATATCCAGATCCAGCACAACTACATCTATCTTGTCACCTTCAGAATCATAGGGACATAGTTCTTCCTCATTTTTAGCTGTGCCAATCACATTAATATCGGAGTCATCGATCAGAATCTTCCTAATGCCATCTCTGACAATCTTGTAATGTACTGCAAGCAGGATATTCACAAATACAGCAAAGTTGCTTTAGTAATATAATTTTAACGGGACAGCCATGCTTGTTTAGATTATAAAGCAGGCGTAATTGTTTCGTTCTCAATCCTTTTTTAACGAACTTCTATATCTAGCATTCTACACAAATAATGCCCCAAAGGCTTTAAAATAGCTTTTAGTAAAGCCAGATATTATCAGAACAAGAATAACTTTTTAATAGCAATATGTATATAGGCCATTACACCTAATTTATAAATAGGTATAAACTATAAGTGCTTTTCTAATATTAACTTAGTTACTAACAAAATTTTCCAACAATACATTTATAATCCCTGACTAAACCGGTTGTATAATCAGTTTTTAAATACTGGAATAAAATTTTTACTCTCTGTACTCGACTTCAATTTTTAGAATTATATTGCTGCTATGTCAAAAAGTGAACTGGTATCTATCCCAACTTTTGAACAAGTACAAAAAGCATACCTCAAAATTCGAGATAAGGTTCATCGTACCCCGGTTATCAAAAGCCAAAAAGTAAATGAACGTGCCGGTGGAGAACTTTTTTTCAAGTGTGAAAACTTTCAAAAGGTTGGAGCCTTTAAATTCCGAGGCGCTACCCATACGGTGGGAGAACTACCGGAAGAAAAAGCGCAAAACGGTGTTGCTACTCACTCATCCGGCAATCATGCCCAAGCCGTTGCCCTTGCCGCCAAACAGCGCGGCATCCCGGCCCATATCGTAATGCCTGAAAACGCCCCAAAAGTAAAAGTAAATGCTGTTCGGGATTACGGAGCCAATATCACTTTTTGCAAATCAACACAACAGGCTCGGGAGACAACATTAAAGAGCGTTGTAGAAGAAACAGGAGCTACTTTTATCCATCCTTATGATAATCCTGAGATTATTATGGGACAAGGGAGTGCCGCTATTGAGTTGCTGGAAGACAAACCAGAACTCGATATTATTTTGGCTCCCGTTGGAGGGGGCGGATTGATCAGCGGTACAGCTATTGCTGCTTCTGGATTTTCGCCCAAAACCAAAGTGATTGGTACCGAGCCGGAAGTAGCCAATGATGCCTACCTCTCTTTTAAAACCGGAAAACTCCATCCTGTACAAAGTACCAATACCGTGGCTGACGGCCTGCGTACCTCACTCAGCGAGTTAACCTTCAGCTGTATTCAAGAACACGTAGATGATATTGTGACCGTTACGGAGCAAGAGATTATTGATGCCATGCGGTTTATCTGGGAACGGATGAAAATTATTATCGAACCCTCGTGCGCTGTTCCGGTTGCTGCGGTTTTCAATGGAAAAGTTGATATCCAGAATAAAAGAGCCGGCATTATTATCAGCGGTGGGAATATGGATCTGGATTCATTGCCCTGGCAATAAAATTATGAATTTAAAATTAGGGATTAAGATTTAATGTCGGATAATATTATTGTTATCGGAGCCGGAGTTTCCGGAGTTACAACTGCACTAACATTACAACTTCTGGGATACGAGACAGAAATTATTGCCGATAAAACGGTTTCGGATGTAACTCAAAATAATAACCATCCCGAATTTGCCAGCCTATTCCCTTCTGCTTCAGTGATTCCCCATTCGGTCTATTCTCACCGGCTGGAAGAGCTGTTTAAGCAGTCGCAATCTTTTTTCTACGAGCTCCGCAAATACATATTTCCCGGTATAACAACCCACAAACATTTTGAGGTGTTCGAGTTTAAAGCTGATCAGCCGGAATACTGCAATTGGATGCTGAACTTCACTTCCATTGATGAACTTTCTGAAACAACCATCCCCCGCCGATACGACGATCAACCGCTATATGGCTGGCTTTTTGACTGTATCTTTGCAGACTGGTCGCTCTATTTTCCTGCGCTCATTACCCTTTATCGACAGATCGGGGGAACCATCACACAACAAAAATTAAATCCAGAAGACGTTTCCAACCTAAAATCAGAGGTTATCATCAACTGTAGCGGTACCGGTGGGCCTATATTATTTGATGATCCAAGTGAAAATCAGCTGATCATGCGCGGTCACCTGCTTCATAAGGCTGATGCCCCATTGATTACAAATGATACAGATGAAGTTATATCCTACAATTATACGCCACAACCCGCTGTGTATTCCGACGCCGAAGGTAATGCCTGCGATGTGTATTGCTATCCCCGAAAAGATGGATGGATACTCGGCGGCAGTCGTCAGTTGGGAGAGCTAAACAAGGCAAATAACTGGGATAGTTTAAGTGAATCATCCGCATACACTGTAAAGGAGATCCAATTTCCACGAGAAATTATTACCCTGAATAATGAGATTCTCAGCCATACGTACGATCATTCATTTGAGGTATCAGACGATATTACTCCTTCGGTAGGCTATCGCTATATCCGCAACCGCGAGAATGGCTTGAGACTTGATAAAGAAAACGTATCAGGGAAAACAGTATATCATAACTATGGTCACGGCGGAGCTGGTGTTACGCTTTCCTGGGGATGTGCTTTTGAGATTGCACGTCAAATTACAAGCCGGAATACAAAAGAATTTCAAAACGAACTACTGGAAAAATTCAGTAATATTGAAATGGAAAAGCTATCCTGACTGCTAGTTATAAATCTGCTTTTCGGCACAGTCAGGACAATCGAGCCAATTTTCTGACGGCATCTTCGGCAACGCCTTTGGACTGCTCCCCTTCTCAAAAACAGGCCGATAAAGCACATCACCTTTTTCGTGAGACTCTCCGCAGCTGTGGCAACTTTCCTCCCCATCGAGCTCTTTAGGCGTATATCCTGCAATAATCCAACCTTCGTGACCGGCATGTACGGCAAGACTTTCCAGAGCGGCACGAACCGTTTGAGATTTATTGCCTCCGTAATATTTGCCGGAAAGTTCCTCTAACAATTTTACCGTATCGTCATCGAGCGTAAAGTTTAATCGTTTCATACTTCACAACCTGCTTTATGTGTCATTTGATGAAATTTGTAGTTGAACCAATGTCCCGTAACCAGCAGTGCACTCCCTGCCATTGTTACCAGAGACTCTCCCCACAATCCCAGCCATTCATGGAAAATCCACGCCAGTGCAACAACTACTAATCCTGAATACAACAAAACGGGTATTCGCTGTGGAAGATTGCTGTGGCGCAGTGCAAAAATTACAGTGGGAACAATTAGCAAAAATAGAAGCGGATGGGTCCAGAAGTGAACCGATTCAGCCACCGGCCAAAGAGGTAACAAAGCTATGGCTACCGGAAAAAATAAACAGTGTATGGCACATAACCCTGACAGGCTAATACCTAGCTGGTCCCAAAAAGATTTCGAAAACAAAAGACGTTCAAATTTATTACATTTTAAATGTGTATTAAGATACACACTTTCCACCTTTCATACAAGACGTTGACTAAACCATCTGACAAAAATTATTTACAACAAATTTCAAAAATTGGTTTCATAATTACTGGAAGCTCCTATTTTAAAACAAATAAATCTTTAATAAACGGTATCATAATGTCAAACAGTAAAAGAATTGTTAGGCTGTTGGGAGTTATCTTTTTAATGCTTTACCTAACGGTTCCAACTCTTGGTCAGCAGAATAATTTTTCCAGCAAGGATTACAAAAAATCACAGTACGATATCGAGATGCGTGATGGTGTCAAATTACATACGGTCGTATATGCTCCCAAAGACACCACGCAGGAATACCCCATCCTGATGAAACGAACACCCTATAGTTGCCGACCGTATGAGGAAGGAAAAGTGCCGGAACGAATCATGCATAATCCACACTTGCAAAAGTCGGGATTTATCTTTGTCTGTCAAGATGTACGTGGTCGCTGGATGTCGGAAGGTGATTATACAACAATGACACCAAATCGCGAAGATCCCGATAAGGTAGATGAAAGTTCTGATACCTATAATACGATAGAATGGCTCATCCATAATATACCCCATAATAATGGAAAAGTGGGTCAATGGGGTATCTCCTATCCCGGATTTTATACCACAGCCGGGCTACCTGATGCACATCCTGCTTTAGCTGCTTCTTCTCCCCAGGCTCCCATTTCGGATTTCTTTTTTGATGATTTCCACCACCATGGAGCTTACTTTTTAAGTTATTGGTATGTGACACCCCTATTTGGAATACAGCAAGATGCTCCCACCGACACTTCATGGTATAATTTTGCAGATACCGGTACCAATGATGGCTACTTTTTTTATAAAAATATGACTCCTTTAACCAAAGCAGACCAATACTATGGAAAGGATAATTTCTTCTGGCAGGAGCTAAAGAATCATCCCAATTATGATGAGTTTTGGCAGAGCAGAAATATTCTCCCGCACTTAAATAATATTGATCACCCGGTAATGACAGTCGGCGGCTGGTTTGATGCCGAAGACCTCTATGGACCGCTTAATACGTATCGATCTATCGAGGAAAAAAATCCGGATACCGAAAACACCATTGTGATGGGTCCCTGGAGTCACGGTCAATGGGCAAGCAGTAATCCACATCAATCGGTGGGAGAAATCTATTTTGGTGAAGGAATATCTTCGTTCTATCAAAAGGAAATTGAATACCCATTCTTCATGAAACACTTGAAGGGTGTTGATATGAAAGATCTCCCTGAAGCCTATATGTTTGATACCGGGAAAAAATCATGGGACAGATTTGATCACTGGCCCCCTAAAAATACTGAGCAGAAATCATGGTATCTCCACAGCGATGGTGGTTTAAATGATACCAAACCAAACAAAACCAAAAAGAAATATACCGAATATAAAAGCGACATCGATAACCCGGTACCCTATAAAGAAGAAAGCGAACTCGTTTTTATTCCCCAGGATTACATGACCGACGATCAGCGTTTTGCAGCTCGGCGGCCGGACGTCATCACTTTTGAAACACCTGTACTAAAAGAAGATGTAACGCTGGCTGGAGACATGCTTGCGAATCTCTTTGTTTCAACATCCGGTACTGCATCGGATTGGGTGGTAAAATTGGTGGATGTATATCCTCCCAGTACCGAAGAAACCGAACATACCCCCGAGGATGTAGAGCTTGACAACTATCACCAAATGGTGCGTAGTGAAGTTATGCGCGGGCGTTTTCGGGACAGCTATGAGAATCCGAAACCGTTTAAGCCCAATAAGGTTACCAATATCGAACTTCCACTGCAGGATGTATATCACACTTTTAAGAAGGGTCATAAAATACAGATCCAGATTCAGAGTACCTGGTTTCCACTTGTAGATCTAAATCCCCAAAAGTATGTACCAAATATTTTTAAAGCGGATAAGGATGATTTCCAGAATGCTATCCAACGTATTTACCACACCTCCAAATATCCTACCTCTATCGAGGTAAAAGTGTTAAGAAGTAAGTAGTAAGCAAGCTGATATTAAAGCTGAATTAGATCACTTACTCAAAATAAAAAGGGCCCCGAATCCGGGGCCTTAATAAATTAATAAATGGTCAAACCTAACTGGTTTCACGTGAATACCAAATTTTACCATTTGGATATTTGAGTGCAATGCCCATCATTACTTTCCAGGCTGGGTTATATGCACTACTTTTCTTTTTAATTCTATTTTTGACATCCGGCTTTGCACCACCGTATTCCTTGCGATGCTGAAATTGAGGGACTTCAACCATACCCGATAGTTCCACAATAGAACTACTGTCGGTTTGTACAATATTTGAGCTTAACCATACTTTTTGCTGGTTATACTTTTTAAAATTAGTCTCGAGTACAAGCTCATTTTTATTATATGACTTAATACTAAAACCCTCCCCTTTTAGAATAACATCAAGTTTGTCAAATGATTTATCCACCGAATCTGAAGTTTCAATAAGTATAACATTAGCATCTTTCATTGGTTTAGAGTCTGGACCGGCAGGTCCAGAATTCAGAGTAGCGCAGCTGACAAATAGTAATACAATAAGCAACGAGAGGTACTTCATTTTTTATTATTTGATATATAGTTCCAATTTCCTGAATTAAACAGAACCATCGAAAAAATTGCAAATTTTTTGTGATGAACCGTTTATAAATTTTATGAATACAAGTTCAAAGGGATTGATAATAAAAAAAGGGTTCCGAAAATTCGGAACCCTTAAACGTTTAGTTTAAACGAATTTATTATCCGGCTTTCTTTTTCGCCTTAAAGCGATTAATAACACCACCGTGCAATACAGCTTCTTTTTGTCGCTCACTGAAGGTGTGTTTTACGGTATATTTATTTCCTTTCGTCTTATTATGAATAACAACTTCATTGCCATTTTTTATAGCTTCTCGAATGTCATTCACTTCAAGAACATCTCCCTGATCAATATCTTCGTAATCCGCATCATGCTCAAACTCTAACGGAGGAATGCCGAAGTTGATCAGGTTTTGCCAGCCAATACGAGCATAGCTTTTGGCTATTACAGCCCGCATGCCAAGGTATCGTGGTGCAATAGCTGCGTGCTCACGACTCGAACCCTGCGCATAGTTTTCACCTGCAATTACCACATGACCGTCATGTTCTTCTTTGGCTTCCATAGCACGATCGTGGAAATTTTTGTCCACAACATCCAGCGTAAATTTGCTAATTTCAGGGATGTTACTACGATATGGAAGCACTTCGGCTCCGGCACGAAGAATTTCATCGGTTGAAATATCATCACCCATCTTCAACAGAACAGGAACATCAAAGTCTTTCAACTCATCAAAGTCGGGCATAGTTGAAATATTCGGGCCCTTCTTAATTTCACCGCGTTCCTCCTGGGGTTTGGGTGGCGTCAGCATCTCAGTATTCACAACCAGCTTCTCTGGATGTTCGTACTTGGGATATTTCATATTATAAAGATCTTCGAGATCACGAGGATCAGTTATCTTACCCGTCAGTGCAGAAGCTGCCGCTGTTTCAGGACTGACCAAGAACACTGAATCTTCAGGCGTTCCCGATCGATCAGGGAAGTTACGCGGAACAGTACGCAGGCTGTTCTGTCCTGATGCAGGCGCCTGTCCCATCCCGATACAACCGTTACAACCGGCTTGATGGATACGAGCACCGGATTGCACGAGATTATACATCACGTTGTTCTTGACCATATTTTCAATAATCTGCCGTGATGTAGGATTGATATCGTACGAAACATTGTCATTAACCGTTTTATCCTTCACAATTTCAGAGGCCATCCAAAAATCCCGATAACCCGGATTTGCCGAAGAACCCACATAGGATTGATAGATATCCTGACCTTCTACTTCGCGAACGGGAACAACATTACCCGGACTGCTGGGCAGAGCAACAAGCGGTTCTACATCATCCAGTACAAGTTCTTCGTATTTATCATACTCAGCACCCTCATCCGCTTTCAGCTCAACAAATTCGTGACCGCGCTCTTGTGATTCCATAAAGCGACGCACTTCACCGTCAGCAGGAAATACCGTACTGGTTGCACCCATCTCAGTACCCATGTTCGCAATCACGTGACGGTCCATTGTGGAGAGGTTTTTCAAACCTTCTCCAAAGTATTCAATCACATATCCGGTTGCACCGTCAACATCATAACGACGCAGCATTTCGAGCACTACATCTTTAGCACTTACCCAGTCGGGTAACTCACCTTTTATCTCGACACCTAATACTTTAGGCATTTTGATATAAAGCGGTTCACCGGCGATGGCAAAAGCAACATCCAAACCGCCTGAACCGATTGCGAGCATTCCCATACATCCTGATGCAGGAGTATGACTGTCGGAACCTGCTAATGTTTTTCCGGGAATGGCAAAACGTTCTGTTTCAATTGGATGGCTTACCCCATTACCCGGACGACTATACCACATACCAAATCGTTCAGCAGCAGATTTAAGAAATACGTGGTCATCCGGATTTTTAAAGTCCGTTTGAATCAAATTGTGATCGACATATTGACACGACATTTCGGTTTGTGCCTCATCCAGTTCCATAGCCTCAAGTTCAAGCATCACCATAGTACCGGTGGCATCTTGCGTGAGGGTTTGATCAATTTTAAGACCAATTTCCTGGCCGGGAACCATTTCACCATCAACGAGATGGCTTTTGATTAGCTTCTCAGTAACATTAAGTGGTTTACTCATAAATATTTTTGGATTTATTTCCGCTATACAGTTGATTACACTAAAGTAAAATGCTTCAAAAATCGTTTCTTAAAATACCGGTTGACGCCCCTATTCTTCAAGTAAATGCACAAGAAATAATAATTTATACATATTCTAAGCTATAGGTAGAAATATATACTTAGTTTTTAAAGTTTTTTTTCTTAATTAACGGTATCTCTATTGACAAAGTTATAAAGATAATCTGAGTTTAATATTCGTATGAATACGAGCGATGTAGTAGCGATGCTTGCCAAAAATTGGGATATGACGCAAGTCGAAGCACGTGAATTATTAGATGTTATTACTCAGACATTAAGCGAAAATATTGCTACTGGTAATTCTTTCACGATACCAGAGCTGGGGACGTTTAGTGCTACTACTCGAAAAAAACGAAGATCTTATAATCCCCACTATGAGCAATATATGGAGTTACCTCCAAAACGGGTTGTTGATTTTAATCCCAGCAAGGGACTAAAAGAAGACTTCAAACAAGCGGATACAGACGATGAGTGAAAAAGTTACATTTGGAGAACTTGTTGAGTCAATTGCTGAGGAAACGGAACACTCCAAGCAATTTACTCATGATTTTTTCAAGGATTTTGTAAACGTCATCAATGGCGGACTCGAAGAAGATGGCAAGGTAAATATTGCCGGCTTTGGAAAGTTTGAACTTCAACGCGTGGACGAACGCGAAGGATACAATCCGCAAACCGAGCAGAAGATAACCATTCCGGCCCACAATAAAGTAGTCTTCAAGCCCTACAAAGATCTCAGAGAGCTTGTAAATGCTCCCTATGCACATATGGAGCCGCAACTCATAGAAGAAGAGGATACTGAAACTTCTGATACTTCTCCTGATCATCAAACAATAGATTCCCAAACAGAAAAGTCTCGTATTGAGAGCGAAAGGAGCTCAGACGAAGAAACCGAACAATTAGAACAGGAAGAGAAGTCAGAACCTGATATTACAGAAACTTCAGAAGAGCAGGAACCCAATGAGGACGATTTCATTCCCACTGCTCCCCCCACTTCGCACAAACAAGATAACGAAGAAAACGAAGGCAATGGTAAGGATCAAGCAGAGGCAGACCAAGAATCTCCTTTTAATTTTGGAGAACCGCAAGATTCGGATGAGAATACAGCAAAGTCCTCAACTTCTGAAAGTTCAGATGATGATGACAATGGTGATATTGTAGAATTCAATGCTACACAGTTTGATGCTGAAGATGATCTCCTTGAAGAGTTCATCGGTTCAGAAGAATCAGAAGAAAAAGAACAGCAAGATGAGCACTCTGAAGATTTATCAGCAGAAGAAGAGCTTGAGTCAGAAAAAAATGAACCACACGAAAGTGAAGACGAACCGACCGAAACAGTATCAAGCGACGAAGATGACAAAGAGGACGAAACAACAAAGTCTGAAGAAGAAGTTCTGGCAGAAGAAGTTGAAAAGCTTGAAGAAGCTGCTGAAAATTTAAAGCAGGATCAACCAGATCAGTCGGATCAAGAAGATGAGGTGGCCCCCCTCCCCACTGCTGCAACAAGTCGTTCGTCCGACCGAAGTTCTTCATTTTCATACGTAGCAGCAGCTACAATTATTTTACTGCTCATTGCCGGAGGAGCTTGGTATTACAGCACATTACCTGCAAATGATACTACCCTGATTTCTGAATCGGAAGAACCTACAGCCTCAGCTGATGCTACTAACCAACAGAATAATAACAATCAACAACAGTCAGCAGAGCAAGGAGAGGCTGAAGACACTCAACAAGCAACACAAAATCAGTCGCAATCGGCAGCACAGTCTTCAGCAACCACGCAATCGACTAATAATACTACGCCCAAGAGTCAAGCTGTTGAAATTGAAAAAGGACAAACTTTATGGAGCCTGGCAGAGGAACGCTATGGAAATCCTCGTTTGTGGCCCTGGATTTACGGCAACAATGGTTCTCTTAACGATCCCGATCTGATTTACGCCGGCAGTTCACTTGCAGTTCCGCTGCCTTCGGGCCCGCAAAACACCCTTACCGACACTGATTCGGTAGGTGTTGCAAAAGGATATATCGCCACTTACAAATGGTATAAAAGCAATGAGGAATCCAAAGCTAAAAATCACCTTTGGGCTGCCAAGTTATATCACGATGATTTACAACAGCTAGCTGATGTACCCATAGATAAAACAGATCTTTCTTATGCCAACAAAGCCCGCTAACGGTTAGTTTGGCAAACCTTAGACCTTTAAATAAAATTTATAATAAAAGCACACCATAGGAGTAAACATATGATTCGTCACGTAGTAATGTGGAAATTGAAAGAGGAAGCGGAAGGTGCCACCAAGGAAAAGAATGCCGAAAAAATGAAACTTATCTTGGAGGGGCTAAAAGTAAATATTGATGAAATTAAAAATGTGGAAGTTGGAATCAATATTTCTGATGATGATGACGAAGCGGGTTCACCGTTTGATGTAGTGCTGATCTCGGATTTTGAAACCGAACTGGACTACACCATGTATACAAGGGATGAAAATCACAAAAAGGCCGTTAAGTTTATTAACTCGGTTATCGAAAAACGCCACTTTGTCGATTACAAAGTAGATACCTAACAGTTGATAAATACAATATTATTCAGAGCAGGGGTTTCTACCATAAGCCCCTGCTTTTTTATTTTCTCATCCTTACTCTGGCTTCTGTTACCAACTGTTTAAAAATACGTCGCTGTGCAGGTATCTGCGGCATATATTCAGGATGCCACTGTACACCCAATATAAAATTCCGTTCTGTATGCTCAACTGCTTGTACAATTCCATTTTCTTCGCACGCAACAATAGATAGCTGCTTTCCAAGCTTATCCACCGCCTGATGATGCAGTGCATTCACCCAAACCTTGGGAAAACCCAGAAGATCATACAGCCTACTCTGCTCGTCCACCTTCACCCTCTTTTTGGGCCATACACTATGTACCCTGGGCACTTCGGTATAGTAGTTCGCAATATCCTGATGAAGAGTACCCCCGAAATAAATATTTAACAATTGAGCTCCTCTGCATATACCCAAGATGGGGATATTTTTATCTACTGCTTGTTTAATCAGATCAAACTCGAGTTCGTCACGATTGTTATCTATATCCTCTGATGATGCTGAAAAAATCTTCCGCACTAAGTATATGATTGGAAAAAATAAAACGGTCAACAAGTAGGTAAAAAATTTGTGCAGACTGGATACTTTTTCATCCTTCAAAAAAAGGTCACGAATATCTTCCGCCCCGTATCGTTTCGGATTAATATCGGCGCCCCCTCCAATGATAAGTCCGTGAATATCTGCATCAGGCAGTCCTTTTTGTGGATGGATACGAATAGCCCGCCCCCCATGCAAAAACACGGCAAACCAGGTAAACCACCAGGCTGCACGGCCTCCTTTATCGGGTCCCGTCACCCCAATATTTGGTCTATGCTTGGTCATCCAAATCCAGTAAAATTTCCAGGGTTTTTGCCCATTCTTTACGAAAAGATATTACCGTCTCATCTCGTCGCAGAAGATATAACCGACTCAACTTCTCAAACATTTCATTATTACTAACAAGTTTTTCAACCGCCAGCCAGTGATTCCATTCATCTGCAAAACGCCATTCGGGGTCATCAATCCTGCTGTTGGGTAAACGATAATGAAAAGTGGGACGCGGATCGTTCTTTTCTCCTTCCATAACAGGGGTTATAAGCTCATTATTCAACATTCCAAAAATTGGCATCATATCAACCGGACGATTTCGAGTAGGATTAAATTCGACATAATCCTCAATAAATTGATCGGCATCGGGTTCATAAGCAGGATTCAAAATCTTTTTCACATATTTATCGGGAAACGGATCCACAAATGGAGAAATTCGACGTGTCATGTCAATACTAAGTGCCTTAAGCAACCATGGATAAACAATTACAAAAGCACGCAGGTAATTGAGTAACGTAGCTATCTTCAAATCTGGAGATTCAATATTCAAGTGCATCCCAAAAGCATGCACCATAGAAGCATGAGTGCCCTTTGCCTTGTTTTGCTGAAGGGCTTCGCGCAATTGTTCCAGTTGCTCAAGCTCCTGAATTGTAACCGGCGGCATAACAATTTCCAGTGGTACTACAGAACGTGCCATTTTATCTACCACATCTTCTATCGATTTGCGGATAGAATCTTCCTTAAGGTTAATCCCCAGCTTATCAAAAATATTTTCTTCGGCCATTCTCCGAAGGATACGCGCATCCAGCTCCACTCTAAAATCACCTAAATCAGTATCGGTAATATTTATATGATACCTGTGCTCTTCCGAAATTTTCCCGCCAAAGACGGAGGTAATTATTTTAGCTGCCTGCATAGGTTCTATACCGGCGAACTCGAGCTCAAGGCCAACCTTTCTGAGATTACCGTCTTTATTTTTTGTAATCGGGGGCAATAAAAAGGACATTTGTAAAAGCTTGAAAAGGAGCGTATTGATAATTTGCCAACAAATCAGCTTCTTAGCATAATCAAGTTTTAAACGACTGCAAAATATCATTAATAAAATTCAGGGAAAACTTATGAAACGACTCATCCGGCTAAGTCTACTGCTGATCTTCCTCTTACCCATCATGTCGGTAGCCCAGCCAACCAAAGTTTTTAAAGGAGCCAAAATCATCCCTATAAGTAGCGAACCTATTGCCAATGGTGTACTTGTAACCAAAGGGGATAAAATTGTTGCTGTGGGATCGGAGGGCGAAGTTGAGATTCCATCCAATGCAAAAGAATTCGATGTGTCCGGCAAGGTTATTATGCCGGGTCTTGTGGACTCTCATTCCCATATTGGAGATGGCGATGGCGGCGATCGCTCTGCAGCACTTCACCCCGATGCGCGTATTATCGACAGCATTGATCCGCATAGCGAAACATTCAAAAAAGCACTGGCCGGAGGAGTTACAACGGTAAATGTAATGCCCGGCTCGGGACACTTAATGAGTGGACAAACAGCCTATCTAAAACTTCGCAATGCGGATAAAATTGAGGAAATGCTTTTTGTAGATGATCCGCAAAACAAGATAGCCGGAGGACTCAAAATGGCAAACGGTACCAACTCCATAGGGGATCCTCCTTTCCCGGGCACACGTGCAAAATCAGCATCAATGGTTCGGGAGCTATTTATAAAAGCGCAAGCCTACAAAGAAAAAGTCGAACAGGCTAACGGAGATCCCGAAAAAATGCCCAAGCGCGATGTAGGTATGGATGCGCTAGTTGAGGTACTAGACGGTGAGCGTATCGTCCACTATCATACGCACCGACATTACGATATACTCACTGCTATTCGACTGGCCGAAGAGTTTGGATTTCGTATGGTGTTACATCATGTAAGCGAAGCATGGAAAATTGCCGATGAAATTGCGGAAGCTGATTTTCCTGCATCCATCATTGTACTCGATGCTCCCGGTGGAAAACCTGAAGCTACTGACATAAGATACGAAAACGGGGCTGTACTTGAGGAAGCAGGAGTAACAGTCGGCTATCATACAGACGCTTCTATTACCGATACAAGGCTGTTTTTGCGATCCGGAGCATTTGGTGTTCGTGCAGGGATGAGTCGCGATGCAGCACTCAAGGCACTGACTATCCAAAATGCCAAGATGATGGATCTGCAAGATCGGGTGGGAACGCTAGAAGCCGGTAAAGATGCCGACTTTATAGTTTTATCCGGCGATCCGCTGAGCGTCTATACAAAAGTTGAACAAACATGGGTTGAAGGTATTAAGCGATTCGATTATTCAAACCCTAAAGATCGCAAGTATTCCACCGGCGGCTATGATGTATTTAGAGGTTCGGCTCACAATCATCACGGTGATAAATAATGCACTGCTATTAAAACCCAAATGCAATGTTGCGTTTGATCCAACATCTTCAAGAATTTAAGCTTCAAAAAATTAGGACTATGAAAAAACGAATTACACTTTTTGTATTTGCACTACTACTTGGATTAAGTACCGTTGCACAAGCCCAAGTGGCTGTGCAGGCTGATACGCTTTACACCATGGAAGGCGACAAGATTGTAAATGGTATTGTCCTTATCACTAACGACAAGATTGAAGCAGTGGGCTCAGCCTCACAAATTGAAATCCCATCTGATTATGAAACCCATCAGGCTTCGGTTGTTACGCCGGGTTTAGTGGATGCGCACAGCGTGGTAGGACTGGCGGGAATATACAATCGGGATGATGATCAGGATCAATTGGAGACTTCAGATCCTATCCAACCCGAACTGCGAGCCATTGATGCCTACAACGCCCGTGAGCAACTGGTGAAATTTGTCCTCGATAAAGGAGTAACGACGACCCATACAGGTCACGGTCCCGGAGCCTTAGCCAGCGGACAAACGATGATTGCCAAAACGCCTTATAACACGGTTGAAGATGCACTCGTAGATTCCGCAACCACCGTCGCCTTTACACTTGGCTCTACCGTTGGACGTTATTTTGACAGCCCCGGCACAAGTGCCAAAGGGATTGCGATGCTCCGGCAAAAGTTTATTGATGCGCAGGAATACCTCGAAAAACGTCAGGCTGACGACCCCGATAAGCGTCCCGCAAAAGATTTAAAAATGGAAGCCATGGCTGATGTACTCAATGGCGAACTTACGGCCTTGATAACCGCTCAGCGTTCTAACGATATTATGTCGGCCCTGCGACTGCAGGAAGAATTCGGCTTTGATATGATTCTGGACGGAGCGGCCGAAGCATATTTATTATTAGATGAAATCAAGAAAGCCGGAGTACCGGTTATTATTCATCCCACCATGGTACGCACCTATGGTGCTACCCAGAACGCCAGCTTTACTACAGCCAGTAAATTAGCGGAAGCAGGTATTCCCTTTGCTTTTCAAAGCGGATTTGAAAGTTATGTACCTAAAACCCGAATTATTCTCTACGAAGCGGCCATCGCCACCAGTTATGGACTTGAGCGAGAAAAAGCTTTGTATGCGCTGACCAAAGCTCCCGCAGAAATTCTGGGAATATCTAACCGTGTTGGATCGCTGGCGGAAGGTAAAGACGCTGATCTCGTACTATTTGACGGGGACCCACTTGAATATACGACCCATATTAGTTCTGTAATCGTAGACGGAAAAGTCGTAAAGGAAAAAGAGTAGAAAACCCTAGACCCTCAGGATTTAAAACTTTTGAATCTCCTATTTAATCTTCAGATCTTAGTACAATCCTGAGGTTTTTTTCCAAAAATTTAAGTCAATTATAAGCTTTGCGAATTGTTCTGCGGAGCTTTTCTTTGGTATTTTCCTCCGTAAAAGCGTGATCAATAGCCTCAAGATTACAGCGTAAAAACTGATCAGTATCCCAGTCAAAAAGATCAGAGAGCGTTTGGTATTCCTCATCTAAGGTTACATTAGAAATAGTTCGTGTATCTGTATTTACACTCAGCGAAATTCCTTTTTTGTAAAGAGAATTAATGGAATGATCAAAAATAGTATCAAAAACATTGGTTTGGACATTGCTTGTAGGGCAAACCTCCAAATGGATGTCGTGCTCTTTTAAATAATCAAGCAACTCATCATCTTCTGCACTTCGAACGCCATGACCAATCCGAGAAGGCTTAAAATGCTCAAGCGTTTCCCAAACGCTTTCTGCTCCACAGGCTTCTCCCGCGTGAGCCGTACAGCTTAATCCTTTTTCATTCGCATATTCAAAAGCAGAAATATGATTATCGATGGGGAAACCCGCTTCGTCGGCAGCAATATCAAAACCCACCACCCTACTGCCGGAAAACTGTTCCACAAGCTTAACCGTTTCCATACTCTGCTCCTCAGAATAATTGCGCAACGTACATAATATAATACCGGCCTCAATTCCCGTTTCTTTTACTTGCTCCTCCATCGCTTTATTTACGGTGTCTACGACTTCTTCAGCCGACAGATCTTGACGTGTATGCAGCAGCGGAGCAAAACGAACTTCCGCGTAGATTACATTATCAGACTGTAATTGTTTAAATAAATCTTTCGTCACCAATTGCAGTGCTTCCCGATCTTGCATCAAGGCTACAGCGCTTTCGGATCGACTTATATAATCTGCCAAATTCTGGCATTTATCCGGGGCAATAAACTGATCACGATACTTCTTTTCGCTTATTTGAGGATCTAATTGCTGTACCACATCAAAACTTAGCGAACAGTCCAAATGCAGGTGTAGCTCAACTTTGGGAAGAGCAGAAAATGCCATATCAGTATTTAATTAACAGTTTAAAATAAAGCTCTGGAAAATCGTAAAATTATCAGAAAGCACAAACAGGATTTGCCATGGATCAGCAAGATATTCCTGTTTTTTTGCTTGCGCTGATTTGATATCATCAACGTTTCTAAGTGGTGCTCGGGTTCCTTATTTTGCATGGCAATATAAATCAGCTATTAAATCATCCGTTTTAGCATTATCGATCATTCATGACGTATCTTTCCACTGAAAACCTGTCAAAGAATTACGGACACAAGATATTATTTGAAGGACTTACTTTTGGGATTTCCGAAGGTGAAAAAACAGCACTCATTGCCGAAAATGGCACGGGTAAATCTACGCTTCTTCATATTTTAGCCGGCAAGGAAACGCCGGACGAAGGCAAGGTGATGATTCAAAATGACGTCAGCATCGGATTTTTGGAACAGGATCCTCAACTCGACGAGAGCCTCACCATCCGCGATTATATAGCGCAGAGCAACAATGAAATGGTGCGTCTGATTCAGGAATATGAACGTGCCGCCGAAGCTCAGGCCCAGAATTACAACCAAGAAACACAAGAAGCTTTTCAAAAAGTAGCCTCTAAAATGGATGCCGCTAATGCCTGGGACTACGAACAACGTATGGAGCAGATACTTGGAAAGCTTAATATTCACGATCTTGATCAGTCCATTGCTACCCTTTCGGGCGGACAGCGAAAGCGCGTGGCCTTGGCTTTTGTCTTGCTGGATAACCCCGACATGCTTATTCTTGATGAGCCGACCAACCATCTTGATGTGGAGATGATCGAATGGCTGGAAGACTACCTAAAATCAACGAATAAAACCCTGCTGATGGTAACGCACGATCGGTATTTCCTGGACAGGGTGTGTGATCACATTATCGAGCTGGAAAACGGGAAACTCTATCATCACCAAGGAAATTATCAGTACTTTTTGCAGAAACGCGCCGAACGGCGTGAAATAGAACGCAAGCGTGCCCACAAAGCAAATCAATTGTATAAGCAAGAGCTGGAATGGATGCGCCGATCACCCAAAGCACGGACCAGCAAATCAAAATCGCGGATCGATGATTTCAAAGAGCTGGAAGATGAACTCGATACCGGGCCCGATGGACCCAAACTACGCCTACAGATGGATATGCAGCGCATGGGCGGTAAAATTTTGGAACTGCTCAATGTATCCAAAAGTTACGGTGAGGAGGAAATTCTAGACAGTTTTTATTACGACTTTGAGAAGGGAGAACGCATCGGTATCATCGGTGAAAACGGCGTTGGTAAAAGCACCTTTCTAAAAATCCTCACCGGCGAAGAACCGTTTGATTCCGGCAAACGGCGCGCAGGCGAAACGATCGTCTTTGCTCATTATCGTCAGGAAGGTCTCGATTTCGATGAAGATCAGCGTGTGATTGATGTCATCGAAGAGGTGCGAAAAGTGGTGGAACTCGCGGATGGATCAAAGATATCAGCATCACAGTTCCTCAAGCACTTCATGTTTACTTCTGATATGCAATATACGCCGGTTAAAAATCTAAGCGGTGGAGAAAAACGTCGACTAAGCCTGATGATGGTGTTATTGGAAAACCCAAATTTTCTGGTCCTTGATGAACCTACCAACGATTTGGATCTTCTTACACTCAATAAGCTCGAAGAGTTTTTAATGGGATTTGAAGGCTGTCTGATTATCGCATCACACGACCGCTTTTTTATGGACAAGCTGGTTGACCACTACCTCATTTTTGAGGGTCAAGGAAAAGTTCATGATCATCACGGTTCCTACGAAGAATACCGTCAGCTGAAGAAAGAACGTGAAGCCGAAGAGCGCGCTAAAAAGAAGGCGGATTCTTCCACATCCCAGAATGGTAAGAAAAAAATATCCGGCAATTATGATGAACGCCTAAGCTATAACGAACGCCGAGAGTATAATAAGCTGGAAGACAAAATTGCAGAGCTGGAAGAAAAGAAAAAAAAGCTCGAAGCCGAAATTAGCAGTGGCAATTTAGATCACGAGGAGCTTCGAGAAAAGTCGGATGAATACTCAGCTTTGAAAGCTGAAATTGAGGAATATACTGAGCGCTGGTTTGAATTGGCAGAGCGAGCTTAAAAGATACAATCTACAATCTTTGTCCCTAAAAAGATAAATTAACACTTAACGCCACGCTGTTTCGACTGGCAACCGGCATTATTTCCACTCGATCAGACTGTATCTTCAGATGTTTTTTTGATAGATGATAGGCCATCGTGAATCCGATGGCTGCACCTGCTGTAACATCACTTAACCAATGACGTCCCTTGGCAACACGAGCAATAGCCGTCCCCACTGGAATTGCCATCAGAGAATATGTTATCGGTCCGGGATAATAGATGACCCACGGCGTTACTAATGCAAATGCAGTAGCTGTATGCCCTGACGGAAATGATGTATAACCAAGCTCTGCTATCTGAATATTGTATGGACCACCTTGGTGATAAGGACGTTTACGTGCTAACAAGAACTTACCTGCCCCTACCACAGCCTTGCTCATAAATAACGATTGCAAAGAAGTAAAAGCAGCATCCTGAAATTTAGTATTATTGGTAAGCAGTGAAGTACCAAAAATACCCGCCGAAACCGGTAATACAGTTTCCCAAGCTCCCCATCGATTGGTGAAATCAAGTATCGGGGATTGAGAATAATGCCGCCGCATACTGTTGCTTATATTAGCATCAGTAACCGACATTGCAGCTATCCCCATCCCAAATGAAGCCATTGTTAAAAGTTGGTCGGACTGAACATTCGAAACCATGTTCACAGGATCACCTTTAAGCCACCGCAAAAAACGACTGTTATCTTGCTGACAGTAGGCGCACTTTATACCGACCAACAAAACAAGCAGTGCTATAAATGATATGACTATTTCCTTCTTCACTTTTCGATATATAACAATAACCAAATTAAAAACAAACACTTGCCGGCAAAACACTGATTATTGACTTTTTAATCTTACTGATCTCCTTGCTATAATAATATTACTATGAAAAATATCTAATTTTAAAACTATGGAACCTAAGGAAATTCCTATTGACGGAACGCTTGACCTGCATACTTTTAAACCCGAAGAACTGGGCTCACTCATTCCCGATTATATAAATGAATGCCTGCAAGAAGACATCTACGAGATTCGCATTATCTACGGTAAAGGAACAGGTAACCTTCGGCGTTCGGTGCATGCTCTTCTTGATAGAAATGACAAGGTACAATCGTACTCCCTGGCTAACGATCGCAGCGGATGGGGAGCCACTATTGCCTCGCTTAAAAAAGACTCATAACTTCTTGTCCGTTGTTATACAGATAATCAGTTTAATACTAAGCTGGCGCAATCCAAAACCAAAAATATGGTAGTTGTTGTCATTGTAACAGCCATAATCCTATTTCTCCTGATTCTCTTAGGGTACAATGCTTTTGTAAGCTACAAGTGGCATAAAAATAACTTAGGAGAGCAATACAAATCTGAAGCCGAACATTTCTACTGGTGCTTTATTTATTATAATCCCAACGATCCTCGACTCTTTAAACCTCGCGGTGGAGAATACACCCTCAATTTTACCAGACCCACAGCAATTATAGCTACAACACTATTAGTCGGTGGTTATATTCTTGCCGTGATTTATTTGTAGGCAGAAATTCCATAGATCATTTACGAAGCATAAACATAATCGGGAGTGTGAATTGAACACGAACCGGGACTCCCCGCTGCTCACCGGGTTCAAACTTCGCTAATTTTGCAACACGAACTGCTTCCTCGTCACATCCTCCTCCGATACCACGAATAACTCTCGGATCTTCTACTTCTCCTTTTTCATTGACGACAAACTGTACTATCACACGCCCCTCTATACCAGCTTTTTGGGCCCTGTCAGGATATATAATTTTCTTCTGAAGTTCTGCCAAACTGGATTTCATTTTGGGCATTTTTTCTACCGAAACGAAGAAATCCTCTTCCTCTTCTTCAACAGCTTCTTCCTCCTGAGGTGGCGGTGGCATTTCCAGGGACTCCTCCAGATCAATTTCCGCATCAATATTAATTTCTACATCCTCAATAATCTCATCGTTGGGAACACCCACGGGAACCTGTGGCCGTGGCGGTGGAGGTGGACGATTTTGCTGCTCGGTTTGTACTACCTCTTCCATCTCAACAACCTCCTGCTCACCCTTAAACGTCACTTCAGATTTCTTTATATCAAAGTCTATTTTTGTAAGCCCTATAAATATCAGAAGCGATATAACAAGACCTAATTCCCAGAAAATTCTGTAATATGTTCTGAGATCATATTTGGGGTTTTTCATATCTGAATACATAACAACCTCCTTTTTAATTGGAGAGCCGAAAACAGATAGCTTATCAAACATTAAAATGTAATTCGATATCAATCCTATGTTTTCAAGCCTCTTCTAATAGTAGTATTACAAGAATCAGACCATTCTTTAATACTTATCAGGGGTGCGCTCAATCCTCCAGACAAGGCATTTTTAGGTACCCCAAATGTTACTATTGCAATAGTGCAAGAGTTGCTTCAACCAGACTTGTAGTTATGCATGACTAAAGAAGACAGCTCTTGTCCTATCTTCTTTGAATAATGTGAAAAAGATCTGATGAAAATTGATTAACTCTTGAATACTATTGTATGATGTATTACAGTTTTAAACCCAACTTATACCCAATATTTATTGTTTCGGGTCATCCAAATTTCTTTATATTCAACTGATCGAGACCAAATCATTTAATTAACTTCTTGTACGATGAAAATTACTCAACTTTTAATTTTATCGCTGGCGTTTAGCCTATTGCTATCCTCCTGCGATCAATCCAACAGTGAAACAGATTCGATGAATAATAATCCCCTTTTTTCTGCAAGTTCCCTTCCCTTTGAAGCTCCTGATTTTGATGCCATAAAAGTTGAGCATTATCGCCCTGCTTTTGAAAAAGGAATGAAACAGGAACTGGAAGAAATGGAAACTATCGCTACCAATCCCGAGCCACCGACTTTTGAAAATACCATTGTAGCAATGGAAAAAAGCGGGGAACTACTTCGACGAACAAGCTCTGTCTTTTATAATCTCACCTCTGCTCATACCAATGATCAAATTCAGGAAATACAGTCAGAAATGGCCCCTAAGCTGGCCGCCCATTCTGATGATATCCTGCTTAATGCTAATCTTTTTGAGCGCGTAAAAACCCTTTACCAAAAACGAGACGAACTTGAGCTGGATGAAGCCTCACTGAAACTTCTTGAGGACACCCATCGCGAATTCGTCCGCGCTGGAGCCGAGCTTTCGGAAGAAGAAAAAGAACGTATGCGTGAAATCAATGAACGTGTTTCTACGCTTACGACTCAATTCCAGGATAATCTACTTGAGATAACAAAAGAACGGGCTGTTTTGGTTGATGATGTTGATAAACTGGACGGACTCAGCGAAGATCGTATTTCAGCAGCAAAAGAAGCCGCTGAAGAACGCGATGAAGAAGGTAAGTATCTGCTAACTATCACCAACACCACGCGCGTGCCCATTTTAAAGAGTCTGAATAATCGTGATTTGCGCGAGCGTGTATGGAAAGCCTCTGCCTATCGCGGTATTGGACAAGATGGCGGGATCGACAATCGTCCCATTATTCTGGAATTGGCCAAACTGCGTGCCGAAAAAGCAAACTTACTGGGATACGAGAACTTTGCCGCTTATAAACTCGATCCCCAAACGGCTAAAACACCGGATGCCGCACTGGATATGCTTACGGATCTTATTCCGCCGGTAATCCAAAACTCACAAAATGAAGCTGATGCCATTACAGAAATGATGCGAAAAGATGGGATCGATGAAGAGGTCCAACCGTGGGACTGGAATTACTATGCTGAAAAAGTTCGCAAGGCAGAATACAATATCGATGAGTCGGAAGTACGTCCCTATTTTGAGCTAGACCGTGTGCTAAAAGACGGCGTATTCCATACCATGGAAAAACTATTTGGTATCACTTTTGAAGAACGAAATGATCTTCCGGTATATCATCCCGACGTGCGAACATTTAATGTATATGACGAAAACGGCGAACAAATCGGGCTGTTTTACGCTGATTATTTTGAGCGCGACTCCAAGCGTGGTGGAGCCTGGATGAACTCATTTGTTTCGCAATCACATCTTCTGGGCAAAAAGCCGGTGATTGTAAACGTCATGAATATCCCACCACCCGCCAAAGGAGAACCTGCCCTCGTCAGCTTTGACAATGTGACAACTATGTTCCACGAAATGGGGCACGCCGTGCACGGACTTTTCTCCGATGTAAAGTATCCATCACAATCAGGAACCTCCGTACCCCGCGACTTTGTAGAATTTCCATCCACCTTTGAAGAAGACTGGGCTATACAGCCAAAAGTACTCGAGAATTATGCCATCCACTACGAAACCGGGGAGCAAATTCCACAAGGCTTGCTCGACAAAGTCATAGAAGCCAGTAACTTTAACCAAGGCTTTGATACCCAGGAATACCTGGCGGCCACTATGCTCGATATGGAATGGCACCTGCTGGGTCAAGATGATATCCCGCAAGATGTACAGACATTTGAAAACAATGCCCTTGCAAAATACGATCTGGACATGCAGGCCATACCGCCAAGATATAAATCGCCCTATTTTGCTCATATTTTTTCCGGGGGATACGCTGCCAATTACTACGCCTACATCTGGAGCGAAGTACTTGCCGCTGATGCCTTTGCCTATATGATGGAGCAAGGCGGTTTGGAAAGAGAAAACGGCAATCGATTCCGTGAGTATATTCTTTCTCAGGGTGGCAGTGATGAAGCCATGGAACTCTATAAAGAGTATCGTGGCCAAGAACCGGATGTCAAACATCTGTTGAAACGCAGAGGACTCGAGGTGGATAATTAATATTTAGTCCAACACTCCCTATTATTTACTATAGGCCGGGATTTGAATAAAATTCCGGCCTAACTTATTTATATGCATCTTATACCATATACCATCAGGTAGTCACACGAAGTTTGATAAAAGGACCAGACTTTTTTAGCCTTTAACAAAGGTAAAAAAACAAATTATTTATGATGCAACAGATAAAACAGCTACTGTTCATTTTATTAATTGCACTTACCATAACCCACTGCAATGATCTGAAATCTTCAGAGGATGCCGAGCTCTATTTCGAGGGAGAAGTAACCTATATGGAAATTGAAGGCGGCTTTTGGGCGATAGAAACGGATCAAGAAACTTACGAACCCACCAACCTGCCCTCTGAATTTCAAAAAGATGGACTTGAAGTTACAGTCTCGGCCAATGTGGAAGAAAACATAGACAGTTATAGAATGGTAGGACCTATCATCCGTATCGTTGATATTACAAAAAGGTAAGTTTTTTCTAAAAACTTATATCTGGATAAACCCTGCTGTTCTATAATGACGAATCCAACTTGAGGTCTTTTGGCTCCGTCGGTTCCAGATTTTTCTCATTTTCTGTTTTTGATCAAGACTAATTTTTTCCATCTCTTCTGAAACTTAAGTGGAGGTTTTACGTCTGGTATTTTGATAGAAATTCTATCCCAACAAACAGTTAATTAATCACTATGATGAAGTAAATCAGGATGTATTAATTTTCATTTTTTAAAATAATCGCATTAGTATTTTTGTGAATTTGCAATTATTATGTTCATCGTCATTCACTATTTGTGCTATAAAGGAATTAGGACATTCTCTTCATTAAATTTAAAAGACTCAATAGTTTGAAAGTTTTAAAAATATTCCTGGCCTTTCTTGTTTTAACAGGAACAACGGCTTGTCAACACAGCGAAAAAACAGCAACAAAATCTTCGGACACTTCAACGGATAAATCAGAACTTGAAGAGCTTTACTGGGATCGTATTGAAAGTTCCCGAACCTCATTCACTGAGGCCGATGTAAAATTTATGACAGGAATGATTGCCCATCATGCACAGGCACTTGTTATGTCTCGCTTAGCCCCTGAGAATGGAGCCAGTCCAGAAATACAGCGACTGGCAGCACGCATCATCAATGCTCAGAAAGATGAAATAAAATCCATGCAACAGTGGCTGGATGACCGAGACCAGCCCGTGCCAGACATTGAAATTGAAGGACTGAATTTAATGATAGAGCTCAATGGTAAACCCTATACCATGTACAAAAAAATGCGGGGTGTCTTGTCGCAGCAACAGATTGAGAATTTAGCTGCTGCAAAAGGATCAGATTTCGACAGACTTTTTCTTAAATACATGATTGAACACCACTCGGGCGCAGTATATATGGTCGAAAACCTGTTTAATACCGATGGTGCCGCACAGGATGATCAGGCATTCCGGTTGGCATCCGATATACAGGTAGATCAACGCACCGAGATTGACCGCATGCAACAAATGCTCGATCAGCTTACCGAATCAGGATAACATATTATTAATGCCTTACCTTTAACTTAAAACCAACTTTATGAACTCACTTTACAACCGCATCACTTCTGCTGCCGGGTTAGACGGAGCAAATAAGCGCTGGCTGGGACTATTACTCGTAGTGGCTCTATTCGGCACTTACGCCTGTTCCTCTTCATCATCGGTGACAGATAATCAGCAAGAACAATCCATCGAAACATCCAATATACAATCACTGGATGAAGTAAACCCTCCCACTCCGGATCCTCGCGTTGGTCTTAAAGCGGGACTATTTGATGCCGAAGATGCGATCTGGAATCTCGAGATGCTTTCGACGACTCCACCGCCTGAAGACTTTATTGGCTCAACAAACTCTGACTTGGCATTTAAAGGAAATTATGCCATCCAGGGAAATTATAACGGTTTTATGGTTTGGGATATATCCAATCCTTCAAATCCAAGTCTCGTAGTTGATTTTCTTTGTCCGGCTTCTCAAAGTGACGTATCCGTTTATGGTGATCTGCTCTTTGTATCCGGCGAAGGACTCGGCGGACGCCTCGATTGCGGTACTGAAGGCGTTAATGAGAGAGCAAGTGACGAACGACTGCGCGGAATACGAATTTTTGATATCAGCGACATCGAAAACCCAGAATACGTTTCCAATGTACAGACCTGCCGGGGTTCGCACACACATTCCGTGTTAGACGATCCGCAGGATGATGAAAACGTTTATGTTTATGTTTCCGGATCAGCTCCGGTACGGCCCGATGAAGAATTACCGGGTTGTTCTTCGGCTCCTCCCTCTGAAGATCCAAACTCTGCTCTTTTCCGAATCGAAGTAATTCAGGTTCCTTTGGATAATCCCGAGAATGCCAAAATTGTTAACTCCCCGCGCATTTTTGAAAATCTCACCGAAGCACCCACGCACGGCATGTCTCCCGCTGACAAAGAACAGATTGAAAAAGCGAAAGCAGAAGGAGCTTTCGTAGCTGAAATTTTTGGCCAACCCCGTATCATTCCTGACCGCTATGTTCAACAGATGCTTGCACAGGTCGTAAAGCAACGCGGCGGCGCTGGGGAACCCACAGCACAAGACAGTGCTATGCTGCGCGAAAACATTGGTAAGATGATTGAAGAACGCTTTGGCGGTAATGATGACGAGGAAGAAGATCTTATGGCCAATCGGGGTCCAAATCAGTGTCATGATATTACCTTATATCCCGAAATTGGATTGGCCGGTGGAGCTTGCGAAGGATATGGCCTTCTTTTAGATATAGAAGATCCCGCTAATCCCAAGCGCGTTGATGCTGTTGCGGACTCGAATTTTGCCTACTGGCACTCTGCTACCTTCAATAATGAAGGCGACAAAGTTCTTTTTACGGATGAATGGGGCGGCGGTGGTCAACCCAAGTGCCGCGAGAAAGACCCAATGGAATGGGGTGCAAACGCCATCTTTACCATAGATGAAACCAATAAGATGGATTTCCAAAGCTACTATAAGATGCCCGCGCCACAGACACCACAAGAAAACTGTGTAGCGCACAACGGTTCGCTGATACCGGTACCTGATCGTGATATTATGGTACAATCCTGGTATCAGGGTGGTATCTCCATTTTCGACTGGACCGATCCCAATAATCCCGTCGAAATTGCTTACCACGATCGTGGACCCATTGACTCTACCCGTTTTCAAATGGGTGGAAGCTGGTCGGTATATTGGTACAACGGCGTTATAGTGAATTCCGAAATTGCCCGCGGACTTGATATCTTTGAACTGGAACCCAGTCCGTATCTTACCGAAAATGAGATTGCAGCTGCCAATACCGTTACGTTCGAGCAACTCAATCCGCAGGGACAACCGAAATACGACTGGCCTGCCACTTTCGCTCTTGCAAAAGCGTATGTAGACCAACTTGAACGAAATAAAGGACTTTCGATAAATCAGATAACGAATGCCAGAAAGCAACTTGCTGCAGCGGAAAATGCATCAGGAACAGAAAAACAAAAGCTTCTTAATGGGTTAGCTAATGATATGGATAGTAAGGCCTCACAATCCAGTCAAACTGCGAAGGTAAACAAATTGGTTAATACCCTTCAGAAACTAGCTGACAAATAAATCACTGTTCCCCTAACGGAACATTTTATTTGTGATAAATATTGGCTCTTATTGGAATTGCTTAGTGCATTCCAATAAGAGCTTTTTTTATTTAAGGATTTCTTTAAACCAGAAATTGATACAAAAAGTAAAGACCGGCAACTTAAAAAGCTACCGAACTTTACCACTCATCTTACAACAGGCTTCCTCAGTTTGCTACCAGAAATACCTTGTCAACAACATGGACATAGCCATTTGATGCATCAACAGAACCTAAAATCTTGGCGCCATTGACATACACAGTATCATCCTTCTCTTCCGACTGTACATACTGCCCAGTAGCCAGATACACATTCATACCGCTTGCCAATTGATCTTGATCCAACGAAGCAGGAGATGCATGAGAGGTTAAAATTTTGGCTAACTTTGATTTGTTCTCGGGCTTCATCAAATTATCGAGTGTGCCTTCAGGCAATGCCTTAAACGCTTCATCAGTTGGAGCAAAAACTGTTAACGGTCCCGGATTTACCAATACATTTTGGATACCAGCTGCTTCTATCGCTTTCGCCAGTATGGTATGATCAGGAGATTCTTTAGCAATTCGCAAGATGTGAGCTTTAGACTCATCATCCACAACTCCAGCCTGCCCTGTTGTGGATGCAGATGCTGTCCGATTCTGAGAAGTGTTATTGGATTTTTCTTCTGCATTTCCACACGAAATTAATGTCATTGAAATGGCCGTCACCAACACTATTGTGCCTACTTTTTGTATAATACTCATAACTATTATGGATTTGTTATTTTAATATATCACCTAACTAGAATAAAAGATCTTTTTATCCTTTATTTGAATCTATAAAAAATTTATTACTTGGCCAATAATAAATTATAACTCTATTTTCTATCTGCATCTTTTCGCTGCTTTCTCTATCCTTCGACATAATATTTTTATTCCACCAAAATCTCATATGCAGAACTATTCCCGACAGTCATTAGCAAACGCACTCAAGAATCAAGTCCGCCGACTATCTGTTAACATTGAATCCCTTAACAAGCTGAGCAGTCGCCTTTCAATGGGTCGGCTTTTCGGTTTTGTGGGGGGACTCACACTGGTTTATGTCGCAGGTAATTGGGGACCAGAATGGCTTTTTTGGACTACTTTGGCAGGCTTTCTATTTGGATTTAGCCGATTAATAAAAATCCACGATAAGGTAGAACAATCAAAGGAAGAATTTGAAATTTGGAAGTCTATTCGGGAAACACACCTTGCACGCCAGCAGTTAAGTTGGCAAGACATTCCAAAACGGGCAACTACCCCAAATTACGAAGACCATCACTTTGCCAACGACATTGACATTATCGGCAACCATTCCCTGCTCCAACTTATTGATACGTCGACGTATCAAGGAAGTACTGATAAGCTGGCAAACTATCTGTTAACACAGGAACACACAATTGATGATATACAAGAACGCCAGGAAATTGTTAAAGAACTTACAGGGAAACCACAATTTCGAGACAAATTACATCTTCTGGCAGAGCTCAACAGTAAGCAGGAGCTCGAAACAGACTGGAACCTCGATGAACTTCTCGACTATCTACGGAATTCTAAAGTAGTAAACTATACGCTTCCTCTGTCTATACTGGGAGGGCTTTCAGCTCTCAATATCGTGCTGCTGGTGCTCTATCTAATGGGAATCATAGCTCCCTATGTTATAATCAGCTTTGTAGCGTATTTGGTGATCTACAACTTCAACAGTGAAAAGATATCCGGATTATATAACGAGGCGCACCAAATTGAAAAACAACTCAGTCGCTTTAATCCCGTTTTACACTTCTTAGAAAATTACGATTACCAATCAAATAAACAGCTAAAAGCATTCTGCAAACCCTACTGGAGCAGTGATTATTCCCCATCCAAATATGTAAATGGCATTATTCGCATTGCCGGTGCCGCCTCTTCTCAACAGAGTGAGGTTGTCTGGGTACTACTCAATTTTTTGGTCCCATGGGACCTCTACTTTTCACAAAAACTGAGCACCTATAAAAAAGAGCTGGCTCCAAAACTGGATGAGTGGCTCACACACTTTTATCAGCTCGAGGCTTATTGCTCGATGGCCAATTTTGCTTGGTTAAACCCAGAGTATCAGTTTTCCTTACCGGATGATCAATCCTCAACCCCATTTTCTGCTACTGAGTTAGGACATCCGCTCATCCCTCATGAAGAAAAAGTAACCAATGATGTTACTATTCATTCAAAAGGTGATATCCTGCTAATTACCGGCTCCAACATGGCTGGAAAAAGCACTTTCCTGCGAACAATGGGCATCAATCTGTCCATGTGCTTTGCAGGAGCACCCGTTAATGCTTCGGATTTCTCTACGATTCCTTTTCGAATTTTCAGCAGTATCAACGTAACCGACTCGCTCGACAATGGACTGTCACACTTTTATGCAGAAGTAAAACGCCTTCGAGAATTACTCAATATGCTCAATGACGATCATGATACTCCGGTATTTTTTATGGTGGATGAGATCTACCGGGGGACCAACAATCGGGAACGCCTGCAGGGAAGTGAAGCATTCCTAAAAAATGTAGCTGGTAAAAACGGTGTCGGACTTATTTCCACTCACGATCTGGAGCTTGCACAGTTGGAAGAATCCATCCCAGAGCTCAGCAACTGGCACTTTGCTGAAACCATTGAGGGCAACAAGATGAGTTTTGAATATAAGCTGAAACCCGGCCCTTGCCCTTCTACCAATGCCCTCAAAATTATGGATATGGAAGGCTTACCTACCTAAGTCTCAAATAAAAAACTGCAATATGATTATTAAACATCTGCGACTATTTGGCTGTTTTATTGTACTACTGACCATACTATTTTTTAGTGGATGTCAGCAGGAATCAAAATCTACCGTTTCCGACCAAGAAATCAGCTTCCAAGAAATCACCTTTCTGGCTCTGGGTGATTCATATACAATTGGCGAAAGCGTCGATAAAGAGGAGCGCTGGCCAGTTCAGCTTGCTGACTCTCTTCGCCAGCGCGGCTATTCTGTTTCGCCTCCTGATATTATTGCCGAAACCGGCTGGACTACCGCTGACTTACAAGAAGCAATCAAAGAAAAAAATCCCCAAAAATCGTATGATTTAGTTTCGCTACTTATAGGCGTTAATAACCAGTATCAAAACTTAAATTTTGAACAGTTTGAGCAGGAGTTTGAGCAACTGCTTTCCCAAGCTATTACTTTTGCAAAAGATGGGAAGGAAGATGTGTTTGTGGTTTCTATCCCCAATTATGGGGCCACTCCATTTGGACAAATTCGTAATCCTGAACAAATACGGAAAGAACTGAAGCAATATAACGAAACCGCCCAATCCATTGCAGAAGAGTACGAGATAACATTTATCAATATAACCCCTATTTCTGAGAAAGCACTGGATAACCCCGAACTAACGGCCAGTGACGACTTACACCCTTCTGGAAAGATGTACCAGCAGTGGGTTTCAAAAATGCTTCCTTCAATATTGCCTAAAATAGAGTAATTGGTATGGAGCTACTTAAAGAAATTGAACAAGCTCACAATCGTATCCAAGATGATGTTTTTCATACGCCGTTGATCAATTCACATTGGCTGAGTAACCAATGCAATGGCGATGTCTATCTGAAACTTGAAAGCGAACAGATAACCGGATCCTTCAAAGCACGCGGAAGTTTAAACAAGCTCAAGTGGATACAAGAACAAAATATCACAAGCTTGCCCGTTACTGCCTCAACGGGAAATCACGGACTCGGGTTTGCCCGTGCTTGTGATCTACTGGGCATTAAAGGGAAGGTTTTTCTGCCACATAATGCGGTCTCATCCAAGGTAGAATCCATCAGGGCTTTTGATGTGGAAATCGAATTCCACGGGGATAATCCCTATACAACCGAAACCTATGCTCGCAAATGCGCCGAGAAAAACGGATGGATCTATATATCACCATACAACGATACGCAGATTGTAGCGGGACAGGGAACCATCGGAATGGAAATATTAAACACCATTCCCAAACCTGATAATATTTTAGTTACGGTGGGCGGTGGCGGACTCATTTCAGGGATCGGTACTTATGTAAAAGATCAATCATTCAATACAAACATAATTGGCTGTCAGCCAGAAAACTCACCGGAGATGAGCGTTAGCGTACGTGCCGGGGAATACCGCGAAGTGGAATCCAAGCCGACCCTTTCAGATGGTTCAGCCGGTGGATTTGAGCGCGATTCCATCACTTTTGAACTGTGCAAAAAGCTGGTTGATGATTTTATTTTGATTTCAGAAGACGAAATCGCCGATGCCATTCGTTCTATGATCAAACAGCACAGTAAGTTAGTAGAAGGATCAGCGGGTGTGGCCATTGCCAGTTTACTTAAGCATTCCGACCGGTTTACTGATCAAACCACTGTTATTGTTGTTTGCGGTGCCAATATTTCCCAAGCTAAACTACAATCTGTATTGTGTGATCAACCTACTTAATTCCAAACAAAACATTTATTCTATGAGAGCTTTAAGCCTTTTTCTTGCACTTTTTATTTTAACAACAGCCGGACAAGCCCAGAACGAAATATCGATAAATGCCGCTGCCCAAGTACTGGTTCCGGCTGATAAAATTGCCTTCCAAATCAACCTGAATGCTGAAGGAGATACCCCACAGGAAACGTATAATCTTCACAAGGAACGAGAGAAAGTTTTGGTTTCGCAGCTAAAAAAGCATGACATAAAAGATGAAGATCTCAATTTTGAACCTATTTCCATCAATAAAAGCTATAACGGTTCGTACAGAAATAAGGAAGAGAAACATATTCAAACACGTCAAAACGTTACTTTAACGCTGGATGATTTCGATATCTACGAGCAAATTCAGATTACGCTTATTGAAAATGGTTTTGATGAATTTAGCGGTAATTTTATATCCAGTGAATCCAAAAAAGGCGAAAATGAAGCCCTTAAAGAAGCATTAAAAATTGCACGTGAGAAAGCTGGAATTATTGCTGAAGAAACTGGATTAACAATCTCTGGTATAAAAAATATAAGCCACTCATACAGTAGTCGTCCGCCCCGGCCAATGATGGAGATGACCGCAAGCAAAGCTTCTGACAGCAGCCTGTTGGAATTTGATCAGACTGTTAGTGTCTCAGCCAATGTTTCAGTCACTTATGAATTTCAGCAATAAATCCCTGCCCAAGGCTTTGTACCCCGGCAGGGTTATCATCCGCAGTTAAAAATATTAAGCAAACTGTGCCTCTTCTGTAGATCCGGTAAGTGCCAGGGTCGAGCTCTTTCCGCCGTCAATGGATTTTTTGACCGCGTCGAAATACCCTGTTCCCACCTCCCGTTGATGCTTGGTTGCCGTATATCCGATTTCCTCATCAGCAAATTCTGCCTCCTGAAGAACCGAATAAGCAACCATCCCTTTATCACGATAGTGGTTAGCCAGTTTAAACATGCTGTGATTAAGAGAGTGGAATCCCGCCAAGGTTACAAACTGGAATTTATATCCCATAGCGCCTAACTCTTGCTGAAAAATAGCGATCTCCGTATCCGAAAGATTCTTTTTCCAGTTAAACGATGGCGAACAGTTGTAGGCCAGTAACTTATCGGGATACTTTTCGTGAATAGCTTCGGCAAAAATGCGAGCTTCTTCCAAATCAGGCTTCGATGTTTCGCACCAAATCATATCGGCATAGGGAGCATACGCCAGTCCCCGGCTAATCGCCTGATCCAATCCGTTCTTTACATAATAAAAACCCTCGTCCGACCTTTGTCCGGTCATAAACTTATGATCATAAGGATCAATATCGCTCGTAAGCAGCTGAGCAGCATTAGCATCAGTCCGCGCAATGACCATTGTGGGCACATCCATCACATCGGCGGCCAAGCGAGCCGCAGTCAACGTTTTAATAAACTGTGAAGTTGGAACCAGCACTTTTCCGCCGAGGTGCCCGCATTTCTTCTCAGAAGCAAGCTGATCTTCGAAATGCACCCCTGCCGCTCCAGCCTCAATCATCGATTTCATCAATTCAAAGGCATTAAGCGCGCCGCCAAAACCTGCTTCTGCATCAGCCACAATGGGTGCCAGCCAATGTGTTGACTTATCTTTTTCTAAATGATGAATTTGGTCAGCCCGCAGCAAAGTTTGATTGATCTTCCGCACAATCTCCGGCACACTATTGGCAGGGTACAGACTTTGATCAGGATACATACTTCCGGCCAAGTTAGCATCTGCAGCCACCTGCCATCCGCTTAAGTAGATCGCTTTGAGGCCCGCTTTGATCTGCTGCATAGCCTGATTGCCCGTCAACGCCCCTAACGTCCGCACGAAATCATCTTCATGCAGCAATTTCCACAGCCGTTTTGCCCCCAACTCCGCCAACGTATATCGTATTCTCACCGAACCGCGCAGACTTAACACCTCTTCAGCGTTATAATTTCGTGCTATCCCTTTCCATCTGGGATTCTCATTCCAGTCGTTCTGTAATTTTTGAGTATTCATATGCTCTCTCCGTTAATGATTAATATTGGCCTCATTGAGGGCCTCGTTAAAAAAGTTTGGCAGATTTTCTAATAGAAAAACAGCTCCTACATCTTTACGCGCCTGAGAAAACTGTTCTTTCACTTTTTGGATTGTTGACAATGGTAGTCCTTTCATGGTCTCTTCAACTTCATCCAAAATTTTATTGAGCTCTTCATCGAAAAAGCTATCAACGAGTTCCCGAGAAATTATACGTCCATCTTTCATCTTTACTTTATGATGAATCCACTGCCAAATTTGTGCTCTTGATATTTCCAGTGTCGCCAGATCTTCCATCAGATTATCCCAAGCTACACAACCGATATCCTGATTCCAGCCCTGCATATACGCAATGCCCACGCGAATGTTTGTCCGTAATCCGGCTTCCGTCACATCACCTCCACCCTGTGGTAATAAGTCAGGATACTTATCTTGTTTAGGCAACGTTCTGTCTAACTGATTTTCTTCCGGAAAACACTGCAGTGCCGAGGTGATGAAATAGGGATGCGACACCCAGCAGCCATCGTGGCCGATATCGTGCTCATTCTTTTTATCAGCGAGTACTTTGGCCGTTTGCTCTTTTCGCAGTTCGGGGTTTTTACCTGGCGTAAAGGCCGACATGCCACCAATAGCCATTGCCCCACGGCTATGACAAATCTTGATCAACCGTTTCGCATATTGATCCATCCAGGGTTTAGTCATATCAATAGTACCACGATCCGGCATTACCCGATCATTGTGATATCTCAGTACTTTAATATCACTGAAAATCTTATCCCAGCGTCCCACATTTAATCCAGCAGCATGATTTCGAATTTCATACAGTATTTCTTCAATCTGAAATGCGGCAGTAAGCGTTTCAATAAGAAACGTGGCTCGCAATGTTCCGGTTTCAAATCCCAGCTTGTCCTCTAATATGCCAAACAATCCATTCCACCAACGCGCCTCTTGATAGGACTCGCATTTGGGCACGTAGTATTTTGGTGTTCGTCCTCGATCCACCAACACCTGCGCCGTGTGGTAAAAGTTCACAGCCAAATCAAACAACCCTGCCGAAATGGGCTCCCCATCTACCGTGACATTTTCTTCATTTAAATGCAGCCCTCTACAGCGTACCATCACGCCAGACATATCATCGGCATCAAGCTGGTAAACTTTGGATGGTTTTCCTTTTTTGCCCGCTTGTTCAAAACGCAGATCTCCCCTTGCCGCACCTATTACATTGTGAAATCCATCTACAATATTTTGCCAGCTTGGCTTCATCGAATCCTCAAAATCGAGCATCGCCATATCTGCTAGAACACCATCGTCATTTCTGCTGAGCATATTAATAACCATCTTAGTTGAATTAACCGGACCGGTAATTTCAACTCTCCTCTTTTTTAAGTCTGCTGGCAATGATGCAACCTTCCAATCACTAACTACCGCCTCATTATTTTTATTTAGATAGTCAGGTACTTTTCCCTCATCAAAATTAAGCTGACGTTTTTTTCGGTCCCTTAATAATGCAATTCTTTCGGGCTGCAGCTGATGATGCAAATCAACTAACAAATGGACCAACTCATCTGTAAGAATAGTCCTACTTTTATCATTTAGTGCTTGGGAATTAATCTTAAGCCCCTGTCCTAACTTTGTAAACTCTTTTGGCCCCGTTGCCTTCTTCTCTTTCGTTACCTGCATAAATCTCTCCGTTTAGTTTTTGTTGATTTGATATCTCTAGGTCTGAGATCAATTTGGTAAAAACGAATATAATTTACAAGCGAATATTCGCTAATTAATATTATTCGCTTAATTTTATTTAAAAAATGGTGTCTAGTAGCTTTAAAGCAGTACTTATGCTCCGAGAAATAAGCGAATATTCACCATTAGAGATTAAATTTCATATAGCGAGCTTTTTATTTGTACATTATTTACGTGTTCAAATGAAAGCATCAACAGACAAAACAATTTATGATGCAGCGTGTTCAAGAAGAAAATTTACGAGCGATTTTTGGTTTAAAACTTCGGCAATATCGAGAGCAACACGGGCTTTCTACCCAAGATTTAGCTAAAAAATCGGGATTATCGGCTTCGTATATCAATGAGATTGAAAAAGGGAAAAAATATCCCAAAGCTGATAAAATTATGTCGCTGGCCAATGCGCTGGAGGTAGATTACGACGAACTGGTTTCCCTAAAGCTGGGCAAGCAGTTAGATCAACTATCTGATCTCTTAAAAAGCAATGCGCTGCACGAAATGCCCTTGGAACTTTTTGGAATCAAAACCAGTGATCTTGTCGGCCTGATGGGAAATGATCCCGCCAAGTTTAGTGCTCTCCTTCAAACATTATTAGAAGTGGCACGGAATTATGATGTCCAAGTCGAGCAATTTTTACTTGCCGCCCTTCGATCATATCAAGAGCTCAACAGTAATTACTTTGACGCGTTGGAAAAAGAGGCACAAATCTTTCTTGAAAAACACGAGTGGACAACCTTGCCCACCATTCCCTATGAGAAATTGAAGAAGTTATTAGCAGACAAGCACAATTATGAAATAATAGAAACTAATTTTGAAGATCAGCCTGAACTTCAAGCTTTCCGCTCCGTATTTGTGCCAGGTGATACCCCAAAACTTTTTATTAATAATGAGCTGCTTCCGAGTCAAAAAGCGTTTGTTCTGGGTCGTGAGCTGGGCTATTCTATCCTTGATTTAGAAGAACGAGCCCTCACCTCCTCATGGATTAAGGTGGAATCTTTCGATCAGGTGCTCAATAACTTCAAGGCCTCTTATTTTTCCGGTGCTATCCTCATGAATCGCTTTACGCTGGTACGGAAGTTACAGGATTTTTTTAATCAGGAGCACTGGAATCCTGATGCACTGCTGGATATGATCAACTATTTTGATACTACTCCGGAAACCTTTACGCATCGGCTTACCCAGATTTTACCTCACTACTTTGGTATCGATCAACTGTTCTTTTTGCGATTTCACAACCAGCCGGGAACAGAACAATTCAAATTATCAAAGGAGCTACATTTGTCGCAGTTACACAACCCACATAGAGTCAATCCCAGCGAGCACTATTGCCGACGGTGGGTTACCATCACTCAGCTACAAAAACTCGCAGATATGAATATCCATGAAGCTGAAGAAAAGCCGCTGGTCGACATTCAGCGCTCAAAATTTTATGGGACCGATAATGAATATCTTTGCATTTCATTCGCACGTCCTCTGGCGCTAAATAGCGATACGAACTCATGCATCACCCTCGGACTTTTATACAACGACACTCTAAAAAACAATATAAACTTTGCTAATAATGCTGATATTAAAACCCGGGTGGTAAACGAATCATGCGAACGCTGTCCCCTTTCAGATTGCGAAGAACGTGTCGCTGAGCCCATCATCAGTCGAGAGGAACAGAAGCAAAATAAACGAGAAGAGAGCTTACAGCAATTTGTAGAAAAGCATGAAAAATAATTTCATCGCGAGTTAGAGTTAGTGCCACTACAATATATATTTCCAATTACTTTCATTTCCGAAAATCTACATTAGGGTTTCGGTAAATTGGAACTTTATTAACGGCCTCAAAGAATTCCTTCGCTTTTATCAGATCTTCTTTGTCGTTAATAGCATATGGCCAATATTGCTCTACATTGCCGCGTCCCATTAGCAGCTGCATAGTGCCCTGCGATTTGTGCTCTGCAATCACCCAATTAGCAATAATCTTGTAATCCAACCGATTATCAAACCCAAACTTTTTTGTACGATCAAACTCCATCGGCTGCTGTCCTTTCATCAGTTTAGAAACCGGATAACCTTCCAACTGGGAATAAGCAATTTGATCTCCCAGTGAATCAGTAATAGTCGTAGCAAATACAAAGGGACGTTCGTCTTTGGGAAGCTCTTGTATTGCCTGCAGGGCCAAAATTGCTGAGGCTTTATGGTGCCCGTGCGTCGTTTTGGATGGCGTCATGGTAAATACAAAATCGTACTGCTCCTCTTTCAAAACTTTCTGAAGTCGCTGTTTAATCCAGTCGGTATCCCACTTTTGCATCGCCGGTGAAATATCTTTTGAATATTCATCATCCACCTGATCAAAAAAGAAGTAGTTGCGCATACCTACAATTTTACCACCGGCCATTAATTCCCTTTTGCGAATGCCCGGCAGATATTCACGACCCACTTCTTCCCTGTCGAGCTCGCGATTGTAAATATAATTCCCCAATGTTGAATATTTATATCCGCCTTCGCCGTTCGTCATAATTGCCAGATCTACAACACCATCCAACAGATGCGTGGTTTTAAAAACGGTGGCCGCAAAGAGAGCATCATCATCAGGATGGGCGGTCACCAGCAGCACTTTCGGTTCATAATCGAGCTGCTGAGCTTGGGCCTGCTCCGTACATCCGAATAAAAAAAGTATGCTAACAACTATTAAAATCCCTTTAATCCTGCGCATAATAATAGTGAATCCTTTTTTAATTAGTATGATTATCTGCTCTTTTAGATTGTAAAATCGGCTTTAGTACTTTCCAGCTTTTCTCTGCCAATAATCTATGGCCGGCTTCTGTGGGGTGGATTCCATCAGACTGCATTAATTCTGAATCACCTCCCAAATCATCTAAAAAATAAGGAATTAGTTCGGCATTATTTTCTTCGGCCAATTCGGGATATATCTCCTTAAATTTTCCGGTGTATTCGGGGCCTAAATTAGGCGGTACCTGCATACCGGTAATAACAATCGACGCTTCCGGATACTTGACTTCAACCTTATCAATAATCTTCTGTAAATTCTTCTTCGTTGCATCTAAATCAATACCCCGAAGTCCGTCATTGCCGCCCAGCTCAAGCACAAAAACAGATACTGGCTGGCGTAACATCCAGTCGATGCGGGACAAACCACCTGCTGATGTTTCACCGCTCGATCCCCCATTTATTGCTTTGAAATTCCAATCGAGCGAGTCAATTTTCTGCTGTACAAATGCCGGAAAAGCATTTTCTTCTCCTACTCCATATCCTGCAGTAATACTATCTCCAAAGAAAAGTATGCGTTTGGATGACTCCTGTCCGAAGAGCAACATCGGAAGTAAAAAAATCAAAACAATAGCAGTCAAAATCCGTTTCATAAATCAGTTAGCGTAAATTATTGTTATCGCATTTTCATTTAGGTTAGGAAACGCTTTCCTTTACGGAATGATTCACCCGTTGGTAGATGTTACTACCCATAATTCAATTACGATATTATTTTTATGGCTTTAAATCCAATTTTGGAAGTTACAAATCTCACGCAACAATTTAGAAGTGGGGATAAAAAATTAACGGTCCTCGATCACGTCGATTTTTCGGTAGAGGAAGGTACCACATGTTCTATCGTGGGGCCATCGGGCAGCGGCAAAACGACCTTACTGGGACTATGTGCCGGACTCGATCGTCCTACAACCGGCGAAGTTACACTCAATAATGTAAAATTAGGACCGCTGAGTGAAGATCAGCGTGCGGCAGTACGCAATAAACACGTGGGCTTCGTTTTTCAGACCTTTCAGCTGGTACCCACCCTTACCGCTTTAGAAAATGTAATGGTACCGCTTGAACTCCGTGGAGTAAAAACTTCCGAGGTACAGCGCGATGCCGAAGAGTTACTTACACAAGTTGGGCTTGCTGATCGGATGAGTCACTATCCTGCTCAACTTTCGGGCGGCGAACAGCAGCGCGTTGCGATTGCACGAGCATTCATCAACAAACCAAAGATTCTTTTTGCAGATGAACCCACCGGAAATCTGGACTCCGAAACTGGAGGCACTATCGAAGAATTGCTTTTCGATCTCAATAAAGCTCGCGGCACCACACTCGTTTTGGTAACGCATGATTTATCACTGGCAGAGCAGTGTCAGCGCATCATCCGACTTAAAAACGGGCAGATCCACAAAGACGAATGGATTGATAATCCCACTGCAGAACAGGTTCAATAAGAGTTTTTAGATATTAGATTTATGTCATCATTCTTTTCTAAATGGTCATGGAAGATGGCCTGGCGCGATGCCCGATCCAACAAAAAACGATTATTCGTTTATATATCTGCCATTATTATCGGCGTGGCGGCACAGGTAGCTATTACTTCATTTCGCGACAGCCTCAATAATACCATTGATAATCAGTCGAAAGAACTGCTGGGCGCTGACCTCGAAATTGAAACCGAGCAACCTCCACCCGATACGCTTACCGCCTATTTTGACACCTTGGGTGGCGAACAATCCACCATAACGGAATTTCCATCAATGGTGCTGTTTCCTAAAAATGGAAATACCCGGTTGGCTAATGTCCGTGCGCTGAAAGGAAACTTCCCCTTTTACGGGGCACTCGAAACCATCCCAAAAGAAGCTGCCCAAACATTCAAAACGGATACCACTGCCCTGGTCGATCAGGCGCTTATGACCCAATTCGATATTGAGGTCGGAGATTCCATCAAGGTAGGCGAAGTTACATTTGCGATCGGAGGGGGAATAACCAAAGTCCCGGGAGAAGCTGCAGCCGCTGCAATGGTTGGACCTCGCATATTTATTCCCGCTTCGATGCTGGAAGCCACTAACCTTATTCAGCGCGGTAGCCGCGTAGAGTACAAGCAATATTTTGGCTTTACTGATGAGCGGGACATGAACGCCATTGAAGCCCGTGTCGACTCGCTGCAAGATGCCCTCGGCATTGATATTGACACGGAAACGGTAGAAGAACGCCGCGAAGAAATCGGTGAGGCGGTCGGTAACCTCGGCAAATTCCTGAATCTTGTAGGCTTTATCGCTCTGCTGCTGGGTGGCATAGGTGTGGCAAGTTCCATCCACGTGTATATTAACCAAAAGATCAGTACTGCATCCGTTCTTCGGTGTTTTGGGGCTTCCTCCGATCAGACGATGAGTATTTTTCTTATACAAGCTATTATTTTGGGATTCCTGGGAGCCCTTGCAGGCACGGTGATTGGAGTAGGTGTTCAATACTTATTACCCGGTCTGGTCAGTGATTTTCTGCCCGTTAATGTTGAGCTCACAACCTCTTGGTTGGCCATTGGGCTTGGTCTTTTTACCGGCACGGGTGTTGCCCTTGCCTTCGCCCTGCTACCGCTCCTTGCGCTTCGCAAGGCCTCACCGCTGTATGCCCTGCGTACTATGGAGGGATCAATTACGGCGCTGCTATCAAACAAGACAAAAGCTATTATCTACGTAGCCGTAGCGCTGGTTGTTATGGGATATGCCACCCTTTTAACTTCCGACTGGATTGTAGGCGGATTATTTACGGCCGGAATGATCATTGCCTTTGGCTTACTATGGTTGGTTGCAAAATTGCTGATTAAGCTTATCCGCCGGTTTTTCCCTTCCCACTGGTCATACGTGTGGCGACAGGGTTTGGCAAATTTATATCGCCCGCACAACCAAACGACCACGCTTATGCTTTCTTTGGGATTGGGGATGCTGCTGGTCAGCACGCTCTACTTTAGTCAGGATATGTTAATGGAGGAACTCGATTTTGCCACGCGCGATGACGCTCCCAACCTTATCTTCTTTGATATACAACCTGATCAAAATGAGGGGCTCAATCAGCTTTTAGAAGCAAATGATGTACCGATTCTCCAAAATGTGCCGATGGTAACCATGCGTCTGGATTCGCTTCGCGGACGCAGTACTCAAGAAATTGATGATGACAGCACTAATAACGTACACGATTGGGCGCTGCGAAGAGAATATCGATCCACCTATCGTGACAGCCTGATTGATTCCGAGACGCTGCTCAAAGGGGAATGGATTGGACAAGCCCCCGATACCGGGCGCGTTCCCGTATCAGCGGCCAAAGAGATTTCCGAGGATCTCAACTTGGAAATTGGGGATTCGCTTACCTTTGATGTACAGGGCGTACCGGTTGAAGCAATTGTGGGCAGCATTCGTGAGGTGGATTTCCAACGCGTGCAGCCTAACTTTTTCATGCTTTTTCCGACCGGTGTGTTAGAACCTGCCCCGCAAATCTATGTCACAGTATCGCGGGCACCCAACCAAGAGGTTTCGGCCTCCATTCAACAAGCAGTAGTTCAGAAATATCCCAATGTTTCCGCTATTGATGTGAGTCGTATCTTAGAGACCATCAACCAGTTTATCGATAAAATTTCGTTTGCTGTACAGTTTATGGCACTGTTTAGCATTATTACTGGACTTATCGTCCTTGCCAGTTCTGTAGCTACCAGCCGATTCCAACGCATCAAAGAAAGCGTATTGCTGCGGACCATCGGAGCCAGCAAAAAACAGATCATCCAAATACTATCGGTAGAATATCTGTTCCTGGGAATTCTATCTGCACTTACGGGACTTATTCTTTCGGTAGGTGCTACCTGGCTGTTAGGCTATTTCTATTTTGATATCACCTTTACACCCAACCTCTGGGTTATAGTTCTGGGCACCTTAATCGTTACCGGACTTACCATTTTAATTGGTATGTTTAACAGCCGAAGCGTCTATAAAAAGACCCCACTCGAAGTCTTGCGCATAGAAGCTACGTAAACGATGGATATCAAACAGAAAACAAATTTGATCTCCCTGATCATACTGTTGGTATGTATTTTAGCGGCTGTTTTAATCTATCAATACACAGGAAATATTGTTGTAGCCCTCTTTATAGCACCTCCTATCATACATTGGATCCTAAGAAAAAGAAACAGTTCGGAGCATTTATAAATTAGGAGCATATTCTTTTATAGCTTGTTTTAGGATTTTAGCTTAACCATATTATTGCCACTATCTAAAAAATATCTATTTATATGACTACTTCAGGGAAGGTAAAAGAGATGTTGCCCAGCATTCGTTTTCGCAAAGCAGGGCACCGTAAAAAACCGGGTACTGCACCCGGTACCATTGAGCATATCGGTGAACGGCATATGGATGAGATCAAAATTACCGTTCATGATTATGATGAAGAACACATTGATGATATTCCAATTAATAAAATCCAAAAGGTCCAGCCTTATTTGGATGCTCCTTCAAAAACCTGGGTGCAGGTACGGGGTCTGCATGACACCGAGAAACTGAAATCGATCTGGAATTTCTTTGAACTGCATCCGCTCATCCAAGAAGATATTGTTCACACAGCTCAGCGCCCCAAGGTAGAAGTCTATGACAACTGTATCTTTTTTGTACTTCGCCTGCTTTCCTATTCCCAAGAAGAACAAAAAATTAAAGCCGAACAGATTAGCATTGTCCTTGGAAAAAATTATGTTCTTTCGTTTCAGGAAACTGATGTTGATCATTTTAAGCCAATCATCGATCGCCTGGCTATCAAAGGATCACGCATCCGAAAGCACAGTACCGACTATCTGACTTATGCTTTGGTTGACGCCGTTGTGGACTACTACTTCAATATCATTGAACACATAGCTGATGATATTGAACGGCTTGAAGATGAACTGCTGAAAGATCCCGAGGATCACCTACTCGAGCAGATTCATAAAATCAGGCGTGAAATTATCTTCTTCCGAAAGTCGGTTTGGCCGTTGCGTGACGCTATCAACACAGCTATCAGAGATGAATCGGAATTTATAGATGATAGCACAAAAATATATCTCCGTGATGTGTACGATCACATGATTCAGGTAATTGATAACATCGAGAATTACCGTGATATGATTCTTGGTCTTCATGATATGTATATGTCGCACGTGAGCAATAAAATGAACGAAGTAATGAAAGTGCTCACCATTATTGCCACCATTTTCATTCCGTTAACATTTGTTGCGGGAATTTATGGGATGAATTTTGATCCCGGGGTAAGCCCCTACAACATGCCGGAACTCAGCTGGTATTGGGGATATCCTGCATCGCTCGGCATAATGGGAATTCTTGCAATAATCATGATTTTCTTCTTTAAACGTAAAGGCTGGTTCTGAGATAAAAAGATATTTTTGTATTTTAAATAAAGCTACTAATTAAATACTACCATCATGGAAAATATAAAAATACTCGTCCCACTCGACTTTTCTGACCTCGGATCAAAAGCGCTTCATTCTGCTGAGAAACTGGCTAAAATATTTAACGGAAGCATTACTCCATTTCACTCCTACTTACCGCTTAATGAGGTCGATGGTGGTCCTTACATGTTTGGAATGGGAACGTCTACGATGGAAGATTTTGATGAAATTGAGAAAGCTCTTCACGAACGGCTATCAGAACTGGCCAACGATGAAATTGATTCCTCACTGGTTACCGAACCATTAATTTCTATCGGCAATCCGGCCCAGTCTATTGTAGAAGAATCCGAAGATTTTGATATGATTGTGATGACTACACATGGACGTACGGGCTTTTCCCGGTTTTTCCTGGGATCCGTTTCCGAAAAGGTGCTTCGAATGGCCCACGTGCCGGTTTTGATTGTTAATGAAGAACGGGAGCTTGCGAATTTAGAACGCATAATGGTGACTACGGATTTCTCTGATCACTCTAAAGAGGCATTTTCTGTAGCTATGGAAATTGCCAAAAAAGCTAATGCTAAACTCGAGCTAGTCAACGTGATGCCGTATGATCCTCAGCATGAAGATGAGCCCGATGAATCCAAAAAGCAGCTTCGCCAACAGCGGCTCAAAGTTTTAGCCAAAGAAGAGATGCACAAAATGGGCGACCTTCTGGAGACAAAAGTAATTATATCTGAAGATACCCCTCACGAGGCCATACTCAATTACAACATCAATAATCCGCACGATCTTATAGTTATGTCTACAGTGGGACGCACCGGCATCGATTACTTAATGATGGGTAGTACCACGGCAAATGTTGCCCGACATGTAAAAAGTCCCGTGCTAAGCGTTAACCCAAAAACCAACAAGTAACTGTTAATGAATTTATCGTTTCAAAAGCTCTCCTATTTTCTTACTGCATTACTGTTCGTTTTAGCATCGTGTGGCACCCCCTATCAAGCCGAAGAAGACCCCGATGAAGAGCAGGAAGAGGAACAGGAAGAACAAATTGAGCAAAATGACCCGGTATCGCCTGATGGAGTATTGGAAACAGTAACATGGAATCTACTTGGATTTGGCACAGGGTTTACCGGGCCTTCTGACTGGGATCTGCAAACCAAAAATATTGTTGAAGTCGTAGACTCTTTGGATGCGGATCTCTACGCTTTTCAAGAAGTTGCAGATCAAGAAGCTCTCAACAATATCGTCCAATACATGGATGGATACAGCGGTTTTACGGCAAGCCATGTTCCCAGAAGTCAGAAAATGGCCTTTGTTTATAACACCAATACGATTGATTCCCTGGAGGCGGGATCAATTGAAGATGTGAGAGAAGAATATCAAAACGACTGGTCATTCTACTGGGCCAGTGGCCGAACGCCCCTCTTCTTTCGCTTTAACTACACCTATGAAAATACGACCCAAGAATTCTATGCTGTTGTTATTCATGGCAAAGCTAATACTGGAAGCAGTGCAGAAGAATATACTGAAGCGTATGAGCGTCGTAAAAAAGCCGCTGAGGGTTTATATTATTACTTGTTGGATAATAAACCGGAGGCCAATGTTATTTTGCTAGGGGATTACAACGACGATGTGGATGAATCAATCTATTACGAGGAAAGTCCCGACAATTATGCCCAAACACCCTATTATCAATTTGTTAATGATACAGATGACTTTGATGTGATTACGAAAGAATTATCGGATGCAGGCGAAACAGCCTCAGTACCAGAAGAGTATACAGATTTAATCGATCATATTACCATCAGCGATGAACTGTTTGATGAACACATTCAAAACAGTACTGAAGTTTATTATAATCCACAATCTTATATAGAAAACTACGGCAATACCACTTCAGATCACCTGCCCGTCTGGGCCAAGTTTGATATTACTACTACTTCAAAGTCGCAGGTCAATAACCAATAAATCCTTACAAAGTCATTTTAAGGCCGGCCATCACATTAAGACGATTAACCTCCTCTTGAACAACTTCTGTGACTTCTGGTGTAGAATAGAGCGCATTTTGATCATCCCAGAAACTGTATTGGATGCCAAAATCGAACGTAAGACCTTTGGTTAAAACGGCACTGAATCCACCGCTAATAAACTGGCGATCACTATTGATACCATCCTGCGGACTGGGGAAGTATGCATATCCAAATCGGGTGGTAAATGTGTCATTGGTCTTGTATTCCAAGCCGCCTCTCAGGTTTACGACATCATTGAATGCAGATTGGACTTCATTATTGATATCATTTTCTAGGGGATTAAGATCGAGCTCATCAAAATTGATTTCTGCATCGGAATAGGCTATAGCCTCAGCTGATCCTGACAGCGTAAGCTTTGGAACCCCCTTAAATGTCACGCCAGCTTTTATTCGCTGAGGACGTGTTATTGTGTATGAAAACGCGCCCGGGGCCTCATCAGAAAACTGAATAGTATTATCGAAAGTGGTTGTAATTATGGTGTTGAACTCTTCATCAATAAAGAGCTTGGAGGGAAACTCATAACTGGCGGCCAGTCTAAATTCAGGTATTGGCTCATAAATAATTCCCAGTCGAGCGCTAAACGCCTGAATTTCGGCGTCTATTCGATCTTCACTTAAAATATTATCGATATCCGTATCGGGGTTACCGTCACCGTCTGAATCGATAAATGTGGCATCGTAATCATTCTGCCGATCTGATTCCAAGAACTCTCTTCGATAGGTATAGGTCCCGCTGTAATAACCTATAGAACCACCGACATAGAAATTCTCCAAAAATTCAGTTGCTAAAAAAAGCGAATATTCCCCTGTTTTACCACGCTCGGTCAGTTCCATATCCTGATTGATGCCGGGATACTGCGGAAAACCGATTCGAAAAATGGAGGAAGTCTCGGCGAAAGAACTATCCGTAGTAGCAAAATCGACAGCATAAGCATCAAAAGCTGCAAAAAAGAGGCTGTCATCAGCAGTCGTATTATAAAAATCAGTGATGGTAGAGCGTTCATTTCTACCCGAAGCAGATAGGGCACGATTAAAATCCGTTGTTTGACTGTATCCGCCTCCTACAACCAAACTGCCCCGCGTAGTAGGAACTTTATAAACCAATCCCAAGTCACCAATACCTGTCTGATTATCGGAGTTGTTGGACGTATTGCTCAAATAGGTACCTGTTTCATCGATAAAACGGCTGCTAAGCCCCATCGAGAGAAAGCTCTCATCAAACAGCGCCATCGATGCCGGATTTTCCTGATAAGCTCCGAATCCGGTGGCATTGCTAACCCCCGGTATCACTAAACTTACGGGATCATATGAGGGATATTCCAGACTGTATCGCAGCACGTCATCCGCACTCTGTGCTTTTACTTGAGTAGCAGAAATAATGAACACACCAATGAGTAGCAAAATACTTTTTTTAGACATACTTCTATCATTCATGAATTGAAAATGATTGCGTTGGAATATGGTCGCTTAGCTATCAGTTGCCACGACTTCTGTCAGAATCGGAAGACGAGCTGCTATTATCACTTCGACTTCTGGATGAAGAACTACTGCCCCGAGAACGGGAATTGCTGGACGACGATTTACTTTTTGTTACCGAACTGCGATTACTACTAGAACTAGAGCTTCGATTTATCTTTGACCTTCTGGTAGAGGGAGTGCTGCTTCTGGTACGCAGAGTCCGTCCATTATTTCCATTCGTAAAGCGACTGCCGTTTTGTTCGAAGAAATTCTTCATCCTATTGAAAAATGTTGTTCTCTCCCTTTCATTATTTATGCGAGAGCGGTAAATAATATTATTTCTATTATTATCCCTGATTCGATCTCGAATCTGTTCCAGCTGTTTTTCATCAATTACAAGCGGTATCTCGTCACCTCTGTTCCGATAGTCATACCGACTCGTCTGCTGGCTATTATTATTGATTTGATCCTGCCCTCTTGATCGGCTCCGATTTGAGGAACTATTATCCCGGCTCTTGTCACGATTAACAGATGAGCGACCGGAAGTACCTCGGGTGCGAGTTGTTCCTACCGATCGGGTGCGAACAGTTGATGATGTACGATTGGTCACCGCAGCTGATCGATCGCTATTAACCGTTCTGGTTCTATTTCTATCTGTATCAACTCGGTTTGTGCCAATAGAACGCGGCCCATAACGAATATTGCTATCTTCTCTTTGTTTATCATCGGGATAATAACCTTGGCCATACCCGGATTTTCCATAAAAATTCCAATATCCATAGGCATATCGACTGTAATATCGGTGCCAATAATTATTATAATGATAGGGATGATAGAATGGATCGGAATATCCGTAATGATAACTCGGCCATCCCCAACTTAGGCTAATCGAAAACCCATAATGCGGGCGATCGTACCAGCGTCCATATAAGCTGTGATAAGCCCACCGATCGTAACTAAATGGATGCCATGAACCAAAAGAGCTATATCCCGAATATGGATACGTATTATGTCCATACCAATCATTACCATAAAAGTTGAATACATCACCATATTTAGTGGCATACTCATAATCCTTATAATAGACGGGAATATACTCTTCAGTTTCCTCTTGTTGATGCTCTGCCTTAGCTACATTCTCATCATCCTTATCTTGAGAAGATTCAGCTTTCTCCTCACCACTCCAGGAATAGCCAGGAGTATCGCTTGTTTCTTTCTTATCCGTAACCTTCTTCATGGTTTGGCTATACTGAAGCTGGGTATAGCAACCCGTTAGGAGGAGTGACATCAGCGTAATAATCAATGCTTTGAACAGTTTCATAACAATCTCCGTATTAAATTTCAGCAGAGTAATCTGACGTTCCAGTTATTTTCTATCACTATTTTATAAATCTATTACACAGTGATCAATCACATATTCATGCGAAGGGAGTAATTAAATTTCTCCCTTTAGTGACTTGGCAATGACTTCTGCTTTAGAATTAACGTGCAGCTTCTTGTAAATATTACGGATGTGTGCACGAACAGTATCAATAGAAATATCGTAGCGGTCAGCAATCATTTTGTAGCTTAATCCGTCTACAAGTCCATTCACGATATCATGCTCGCGAGGCGTCAAATCTGAATCGGTATTCTTTTTCGGCGCATTTTCTTGGAAGTGGTTAATCACTTTCCGCGCAATCTGTGGAGACATGGGCGCGCCGCCATCAACCAGTTTAAGGATCGATTCTTTAATCTCAGGTAAAGAGGTATGTTTTAGCAGATATCCCGATGCACCCGCTCGCAAAGCATTAAATATTTTATGAGAATCGTGATATACCGTAAGCATGATGATATCTACATCATTATACTTCTCTTTGATCAGCCCAATACCTTTTATTCCCGACATGCCCGGAAGCTGGATATCCATCAAAATAACATCAGGCGCAGGATGCTCTTCCAGATATTCCTGCATCTCCTCTACCGAATCTACCGCAACCGGGCACGACAATTCATCCTGCATATCCAGGTAGCGCTGTATTAGATCCCGTATTTTTTTGTTGTCCTCAACAATTCCGACTACTGATGCCATAATACCAAGGTTTTACATTTTAAACTAAATCCGTACTAATTAATTACGATTCTCTACTATCACTTCAAAACCATTCTTATTATTAAATGTAATTTCTGCATCTATTCGTTTCGCTCGCATTTTCATGTTACTCAATCCTTGTCCACTTTTTCGCGATCCCGTAACTTCAGTCCCATTATCTTTAATCCCCAATGTAAATCCACTTCCATCAGCACATAACTTTACATCCACACGATCGGCATTAGAATGCTTAGCTATATTATTTACAGCCTCCTTATATATTAGATACAAATTTTCTTTTAATGATACATCCAACTGTTGCTGCATATCACAATCAAAATCGTAATATACCTTCCGGTCCGGCAGTACATTATTCATGTGATCCTGCATGCGATCGGTCAGATCTCCTACGGTATCATTACGGGCATCAATAGACCAAACGATGTCATCCAGGCTGGAGACGATCCTCCTGCTTTGCGCACCAATTTGTTTTAGGGATTCTTCAAGCTTATCCGGCACCTCCATTGTCTGCAGAAAATCAGATTGCAAAGCAATTTCTGTTAGAGCTGATCCTACATCATCATGAAGATCGCTGGCAATTCGTACGCGCATCCGCTCCATTTCTACCATCTTTTTAACGCGATAGTAATTATAAATAAACAGGATTATTCCTGCCAAAGCGATAACAATCAGTGCAATGAACCACCACTGCAGCCAAAACGGAGCCTGCACCGAAAAACTAATACTGGCAGCCTGGGGACTCCAATATCCATTAAAATTCCGTGCCTTTACCTCAAAGGTATAATCTCCGGGCATGAGCGCAGAATACCGAACCGAAGGCTGGGTGGTTTCTTGCCATCCTTCATTCGAATTTTTTAACCGGTAGCGGTATTCCATCTGATGAGGAGCCGTAAAGCTAATACCGATAAAATCAAAGGTGATATTGTGGTTATCACTTCCAATATCCAGTGGCTCTTTCATTGAAATACGTTCACCGGAAACGCTAATATTTTCTATATGTACTTTGGGAGCGGCATTGCTAATCTTTTCTTTGGAGGGATCAAAAACAGATACTCCGCCTACTGAACCAAACCAAAGTCGCCCGCGGCTGTCTTTAAACGAGGCCCCGGCATTCATTTCGTTGGATGTAAGTCCCTGATCGGTGGTGAGCAATCGAAAAGTCTGCATATTTGTATTTTCAGCTCCTGATTGATAGACCTGATAATCAAATCGAACAACACCCTTATTGGTTCCGATCCAAAAAATCCCGCGATCATCCTGCTCTATAAAGTAACATACCTCATCAGGAAGTCCATCTTCGGGCGTTATAGATTCAAAACCATCTTCGGTAAAGTGCGCAATACCCCCAAATGTAGCCACCCATAATCCTCCATTGTCATCAATTAATACATCCAGAATACCATTATTTGGCAGGCCATCCTCAATAGTATAATTTGTAAATGTGTTATCTTTGAATCGGCTTAATCCGCCATAAGTCGCAGCCCAAACAGAACCATCCGCTCCCCTTTCGAGTGCCATTACCACATTATTAGGCAACCCGTCTTCTTCGGTAAACTGATTAAATTCTTTATCTCGATATTGAATAATACCCTCGCCATATGTTCCCAATAAGATATCCGAACTATTCTGGGAAGGTAAGATTGCACGAATTTTACGATGGGGAAGCTCATGCTCGTCAAAATTGTTAAATGTGTTATAATTATAGATACTAAATCCCCAGCGCGTACCCACAAGTAACTGGTTCAGATCATCGGTACGCAAAGTATATACTTTATTATCTACCAACCCATCGCTGGTATTGATAGTTTCAAGTGATTGCCCGTCAATCTTGGTTATTCCCCCACCGTAGGTAGAAATCCAATAACGCCCATTGCGATCTTCTGCAATTGAGGTGACGACATTATTGGGCAAACCGTCCTCAATAGTATAGTTTTCAAATTGATCCCCTAAGAAAAGGCTGATACCCCCACCAAAAGTACCGAACCAAATATTACCTTCGGTATCATAATAAGTTGAATGAATGATGTTATTAGATAATCCTTCATCTACTGAATAGTTTTCAAATTCCCCGGCAGCAAAGTAGCTCGCTCCTTCTTCCGTACCCAGCCATAAATTATTATTACCGTCCGTTGATATGGATTGAATTCGATTATTGATTAATCCGTCTTGTTCGGTAAAACAACTGATTTCTTCATCTGATACAGTACAGAGACCGCCACGGCTTGCAACCCAAAGCTCTCCACTTTCAGTTAATACAAGATCCCTCAAACGATTGTCCGGCAATCCATGTCGAGTCGTGAATGTTCTAAAATTACCATTCTCCAGCTTCGTGAGACCATCACGAGTAGCAAACCAAATAACACCATTATTATCCTCCAGAACATCCCGCACTCGATTACTGCCCATCCCATGCACTTCTCGATACTGGGTCAGCTGCTGGCTGGAATCCCAATGCCATACCCCTTCGCCATCCGTTGTAAACCAAAACTCATTCTGACTGTCTTGATAAATCGATAAAATTGTACTCGAATTCAGTGGCTGCAACTCCGGTATGGTATGGATACTATCTTTTCTCATGACATTAACTCCACCCTCGGTTCCAATCCACAGCTGGTTTTTTTCATCGACATAAAGCGACTGTATCCCATTATTGAGTAAACCATCTTCAGCATAATAGTTCTTAAATCCAACGCCGTCAAAACGGTTCAAGCCATAACCCGTGCCAATCCACAGATAACCGTCTTCATCTTGGGTAATAGTATTAACGACTGCTTCGCTTAACCCGTTTTCAATAGAATAAGTACGAAAGGGATAGGTTTGTGCCTCCGCTACAGCGGCCGTAAAAAGAAGTAGTAAAAATACGCTTATTCCTTTTTTCATAATTATAAAAACGAAGCGGCTGGAAAAATATTTAATGCCAATACCTTATTCTATCAAAAGTTTGGACAAATAAAAAAAGCCCCGAGATTCGGGGCTTTTAATTATCAAACAAGTTTGCGGGTTTTATCCTAAGTAAGCACGCAGCGCAGCGCTTCTGTTATGGTGACGCAACTTACGGAGTGCTTTCTCTTTAATCTGACGAACACGTTCGCGTGTCAAATCAAAACGCTCACCAATTTCTTCGAGCGTTAACGAGTGCTCGCGGCCAATACCAAAATAGAGGCGTATAACCTCTGCCTCTCGATTTGTCAGCTTTGAAAGCGCACGCTCAATTTCAACCTTGAGCGATTCACCCATCAGATCCGTATCCGGATCGGGTGTTTCTTCATTTTCAAGCACATCGAGCAGACGGTTGTCTTCACCCTGTGCAAACGGCGCATCTACAGAAAGGTGGCGGCCGGAAATTTTGAGCGTATCAGCTACTTCCGAAACGGTCATATCCAAGCTTTCAGCAAGTTCAGCAGCAGAAGGTACACGTTCATACTCCTGCTCCAACTTGGAAAGCTCTTTACCAATCTTGTTAAGCGCACCCACTCGGTTTAGCGGCAAGCGAACAATTCGGCTTTGCTCAGCCAGTGCCTGCAAAATAGACTGACGAATCCACCAAACAGCATATGAAATAAATTTAAAACCACGCGTTTCATCAAAACGCTTGGCGGCTTTAATCAAGCCGAGATTCCCTTCATTGATAAGGTCGCCCAGTGAAAGCCCTTGGTTTTGATACTGCTTTGCAACAGAAACTACAAAACGAAGGTTTGCTTTGGTTAAATCTTCAAGCGCTTTTTGACTGCCTTTTTGAATCTCTTTGGCAAGTCTAACCTCGTCTTCGGGAGTAATAAGTTTTTCTTTTCCAATCTCCTGTAAATAGCGGTCGAGAGATTCTGATTCTCGAGTAGAAATACCTGAACTTCTAGCCACGGGATGTGATGGGTTAAATTAGGATTTATTTGCGTTGATTTGATCTGCTGCTAAAGATCACTTCGATAAGACAATCAAGTTAAATGGGATATATAACGACTAAATCGGATATATGTTGTCTATTCTAGATCTCTATAATATAGGACTTTTATATGTCAATTTCGAACCAATTTTAACGGCTCTACTCAACCTCATTTAACATTGATGTGCCCGGAAATGATTCCGAAATCCCAAATAAATCAGCAGCGGTACTTGCTATATCACTGAAAGTATCACGGGTTCCCAAATTAACGCGTTCAGCCTTGTCAGAAGGACATATTAATACGGGAACGAACTCTCGGCTGTGATCGGTGCTTTCGGATGTAGGATCGTTACCGTGATCACCGGTAATAATCAATATATCATCCTCATCTAATTTACTTACGATCGCGGGAATCGCCCGATCAAATTCCTGCAAACATTCTGCAAATCCCTGCGGATCAAGGCGGTGGCCATATTTTTGATCTGTGTCAATCAGGTTTACAAATACGAAACTATCTTCAGCAGCCGACATCAGGCTTAGCAGTTGAGAAATTCCTTCAGCATTGCTTTTGGTGCGCCGAAATTGGGTAAAATACTCTTCGGTAAAAAGATCAACGACCTTCCCAATAGAATAGGTCTTAATGCCCTGCTGCTGCAACCGATTGATGATATTATGTTCGGGCGGCTTCAGCGAAAAATCGTGACGCTTTTCCGAAATACGTTCAAAATTTCCAGACTCTCCTGTAAACGGACGTGCAATTACTCGTCCTACCCCGTGTTCGTCCTGCAGCACTTCTTTGCGCGCAAATTCACACCATTTGTAAAGCGTATCTACAGAGATTACATCCACATGGGCAGCGACCTGAAACACACTGTCGGCCGATGTATACACGATAGGATATCCGGTTTCCATATGCTCCTCACCGTAATCGGCAATAACTTCGGTACCCGAATACGGTTTATTAACCAACACCTTTTCAACGCCTATTCCCTCACAAAACTGATCAATAACCTCTTGGGGAAAACCATCAGGGTAGGTTGGAAAGGGCCGGTTTAGTTGTATACCGGCAATTTCCCAGTGGCCCGTTGTAGAATCCTTTCCGGCCGATAGTTCCCGCATTTTCCCATAAGCACAAATAGGTTCTGATTCTACAGCTACCGATGCCAGCGGAATGATGTTGCCAAGACCCATTCGCTGTAAATTGGGTAACTTGACTTCTGTTTCCTCACACACATGGCCCAGCGTATTTTCATCTTCATCTCCGTATTCAGAGGCATCCTCTTGTGCCCCAACGCCCAGACCATCGACAACAATTACATAACAATTTCCCATAAATGTTATACCGCTTCATTTTTATTGGATTTTAGTGCCTGTGATAAAGCTGATTTGGCATTTTTCAATACTTGATAGCTGTCACTATAGTCGCTGTCCAAACGCACAAATCCCACTTTTATACCCGTTTCAATATGGATACCGTTTGAAAGTTCAAACGAACTGTCAAATTTCTTTTTAATGGACTTACTCCAGTTTTTTACGGCATCCTCATCTTTACTCTGGATTAAAAAGGAATACACATAGTCAGAGTTATATCCCAAAATTCCGTTATAACCGAACTGACTCGGATTAAATGATGCAATCAGATCTTTCTGCATCTGGTCCAACTGATCCATCCGCAACTTGGTTCGAATTTCAGGCAGATTCGAAAGGGTTACTAGTCCAAACCAAGTTTTCTGCATTCCTGAATCAGGATTGAGACGACGTAATTCTGAATTTATAGTCTGCTCCCAAAGCTCCGGCAAATAAGCCTCATACTGATTTGTAAAAACAGAGCTGTCAACATCCAGTTTGGGATTATTTGAGAGCATCTGCAAACCCGCAATACGCACCAGGTTAATTAACTTGTGTTTCGACGATTCCTTAAAAATAAGCGGATTTTTGTCATACACCAGCACCACCCCCTGTCGCCGTCCCTTCATCTTCAGCGGAATAGCAAGTGTAGCACCTTCAGAATTTAGTTCACGTGGCGAAAGTCGCTTGGGATTATTATTAAAATGGATAGCAAATTCAGCCTCACCTTGCTCAACAGCCTCATAAGCCAAAGAACGCTCTTCCATTTTCATCCCGATAGGTGGGGCATATTTGGCCTCATCAGCGTTTAGAACATTATACCAATTGTCGATTCCTCGTGTGATAAACGAAACACCGCCGTCGTATAAAAATGATTGAATAGTATTTAATAGTTTCTTCATCAATTCTGCACGGTGACAACGAACCTCCAACTCCGAAAGACAATCCTCGTAATCAATCCACTCATCCTGCTGCTCGTAAAGATCACTGATCTCCAAGTAGGTATTCAGCACATTACGCAAGGCATTGATGTACGAATAAATAACATCACTTTTATTCTCAGTAAAAATATGATCCTGGGATTCCAACACCGTTATGGCTACCGTTTCTCCATTATTTACAAATGGAAGCAACGTAATATACTTAACCGGTACTTTGCTGTAGTAATGATTTAATGCAGAAGCCGGAATATCTTCACCCACTTCAATCGCCGTAGGTTCATCCAAATCCTTAAACTCATCGAGGAAGTGCTTGTCAAAACTGATCCGATCTTTGAACATCACATTTTCGAACACCGTCGATTTTGTCTCCATCACAAACTGCTCCCGCGAACGGTTAACCCAGTACATATATACCGTTTCCATTTCGGAAGCACTCTGTAGCAGAAAAATCAGATCATTCAGCACCTGCTTGAATTCTCGAAGTGCTTTTTCCTGACGTTTCTGTCCCATTAATTCGGCATTCGATCGTTCCTTTTCCCGTGCCGTTGCGTAATTATCCATCCCCTTTTAATTTATCTTTGTTGCAAGTTCTTCTGCCTGTTTAATCATTCCCTCAATAGCCGAAAGACCATTATCCCAAAAGTCCGGCTGCGTAATATCTAATCCCAGCTTGCCAACTATGTTTTCCGGCCAGTCAGATCCACCCGCGCGTAGCATCTCAATATATTTATCTGAGAACCCATTTTCTGAACGCGTATATTCTTGATACAGCGCTAACACCAGCAACTCACCAAAGGCATAAGCATACACATAACCCGGCGTATGTAAAAAGTGCGGTATATAACTCCACCAAAGATTGTATTCCTCTGTAAGTGTAACCGAATCGCCATAGACTGCTTCCTGTGTCTCACGCCATAATTTAGAAAAATCATCTGTGGTAAGCTCTCCTTTTTCACGCCTGTGGGTATGCATGGCATGCTCAAACCGGTTCATCGAAACCTGACGAAATACTGTTGCAATGGTATCATCGATTTTACCGATCAGCAGCGCCAGCTTTTCCTTGGGATCGTCGAGCTTACGCATCAATTTCTGAAAAACCAGCATTTCGCCAAATACAGACGCTGTTTCGGCAGTCGTCAAAGGAGTATCAGCCTGCAGGGCTCCTTGCTCCCGAGATAAATACTGGTGAACACCATGACCCAATTCATGAGCCAGTGTTTGCACATCACGAATCTTTCCATCAAAATTCATAAATACATACGGATGCACCGATGGTACGGTGCTAGCCGAATACGCTCCGCCCCGCTTGCCGGGCTTCATCGCAGCATCAATCCAGTTTTTGTCAAAAAATTTGCGGGTGACTGTACCCATCTCTGAATGAAAATCAGTGTAAGAATCCAGAACCATTTCCTGGGCTTCATCCCACTGAATTTTCTTTTTGCTTTCAAGAATGGGCGCATACCGATCGTAGTCATAGAGTTTATCATATCCCAAGAGGCTACGTTTCAGATCATAAAACCGGTGAACGAGATCATAATTACTCGTAACCGAATCAATCAACACCTCGACTGTTTCGTCATTAATCTCATTAGCCAGATTTCGGGATGAGATCCAGCTATCATAGTCGCGCAACTTATCATCGGTATGCTTATCAGCCAGCAGCGTATTAAAGATGAACGTTAGCGTACGACTGTGATCTTCGAAGGTTTCCGTCAGCGATGCATGTGCTCGTTTTCGCAGATCCCGATCAGGCTCGTGAAGCTTACTCAACACTTCCTGCTGCGTAAGTTCTTCTCCATCAAGATCAAAACGTGCCGCGCCCATGGTTTCATCAAAATAGCGATTCCACGCACTGCGACCGGTTACTTTCTTTGCGGATAATACCTGCTCTTCCTTCTCACTCAGCACATGATCCTTGTATCGACGGGAGGTCTCCAGGTAGTGCTTGTACTGTTCCAGCTCATCACTTTCAATCAGCTTCCGGGCTTTTTCATCATCTACAGCCAACCACTCCACATCAAAAAACACCAGCTTCTGATGAATTTCAGAAGCAAGTTCACTTGCTTCCTGTTTCAGCTTCCCGTATTCGGGCTTATTAGTATTAGTCGACCAGATGAGATGTGCATACGAACCAATCTTTCCAACCATCTCAATAAGCTCTTCATAATCTTTAAGAGCCTGCTTCATACTTTCTTCATTAAGATCGGCTACGTTTCCTTTGTACGTTGATGCAAATTCTTCAGCCTTCTCAGCAACTTTTTGTTTGTCATTTTCAAGAGCTGGGTCATCAATAGAATTGTAGAGGTCAGAAAGATCCCATTGCACATTTTCTGCCCCAGTTTTTTCTTTTACTTTATCGCTCATAAATTTCCTGAAACCTACTTTATCTAATCATTGTTAGGGTATCAAAATTAGCAAACCCAAAGCAAAAATTATCTCTGCTCAAGAATCGTAATTTAATATCACAATGATTAACTTTACGCTTGATTGTTTATGGTTTAAAGAAACCAAAAATAACATTCAATATTAACTCTTGCAGACGTTTATTTACTAATAATTTAAACCACTGAATAAGACCATATTTTGAAGTCGCTCGAAGCTGTTTTCGGACCTAATTCCGCACTTGTTGAAGAACTGTTTAATCAATATAAAGAAGATCCCTCTTCTGTTCCCAATCATTGGCGCCAATATTTTGACGAGATTGAAGGCGTAGAACGACCAGAAGATCTGAAATCGGAGGCACAAAAAGCTGGTAATGGTCCGGCGCCTGCCGAAACTACTCCATCAAAGCCAAAGGAACAGAAAAAAACCAAGAAAGCACCCCAGCCAAAAGACGATGCCGACGCTGACATCCCTTCCGGAGCTACCCTTGAAAAAATCAAAGGCGTATCCAGCAAGATTGTCGAAAATATGGATGAAAGTCTGGAAGTGCCCACTGCCACTTCGGTTCGTTCACTGCCCATGAAAATGCTCATTGAGGATCGGGCTATCATCAACCGACATTTGAAGCAGCGCAATGAACCTAAGTCTTCATTCACGCACTATATTGCTTGGGCGATTATCAAAGCGTTGGAAGAATATCCTAACATGAACAACTCGTTCATATACAAAGATGGCGAGCCCCACAAAGTTATTCCAGACCAAGTTAATCTGGGTTTGGCCATTGACGTTCAAAATAAGGATGGCTCTCGCAATCTCCTCGTGCCCAATATCAAAGGTGTAGATAAGATGAACTTTAAGGAGTTTCTCTATGCCTATTCAGATCTTGTTGATAAAGCCCGAAACGGCAATCTCGAAATTTCTGACTTTCAGGGTACAACTCTTACGCTTACAAACCCGGGGATGATCGGAACCGTGCAATCTGTACCACGGCTGATGAAAACCCAGGGTGCTATTATCGCTACCGGGGCCATTGACTATCCGGCGGAATACCAATCAATGTCGCAGGAGGTGCTCAATAAGTTGGGCATCAGTAAAGTCATGAATGTGACCTCAACATACGATCACCGCGTGATACAAGGTGCTGAGTCGGGAGCATTTTTGAAGAAAATTCACAGCTTGCTGAACGGCGAAGAGAATTTTTATAACGAAATTTTTGAAGATCTTGAGATTCCCTATGATCCTCTGCCTTTTGGTTCCGACACCTATGTAGGCCAGCTTGATGGCAGCGGCGCTACGCTTGAACAAAACAAGCGCGCCATTAATGTAATGCGGCTTATCAATATGTATCGCACGCGCGGTCATGTGCTCGCTGATGTTGATCCACTGAGTGACGAACCCGGGCAAAGCCCAGAGCTGGATCTTAGCTACTACGATCTTACACTTTGGGATCTGGATCGCGAATTCTATTGTGGCGGTCTTGGTGGTAATGAAAAGGCTACGCTTCGAGAAATCATTACCTTACTGCGTGAAACGTACTGCGGCAAGATGGGAGCCGAGTTCATGCACATTCTTGATCTCGAGGAACGCAAGTGGCTGCGCGAACGGATGGAGTCGACCACGAATACGCCTGAGTTGACCAAAGATCAGAAAGAGCAGATTCTTCACAAGTTGAACCAGGCGATGGCTTTTGAGCAGTTTTTGCATAAAAAGTACATTGGCCACAAGCGCTTCTCCCTCGAAGGTGAAGACACCCTTATTCCGATGATGGATCACATGCTTGAAAAAGCAGGACAAGACCAAGTAGAAAAAATATTTATGGGTATGGCTCACCGGGGACGGTTGAATATCCTTGTTAATATTATGAACAAGCCGTACCGAAAAGTCTTTGCTGACTTTGAAGGAAATCTCGATCCCGATAGTATTCAGGGGTCCGGTGATGTTAAATACCACCTTGGTTCTAAAGGAATATATAAAACAACCTCTGGTGAGGAAGTTGAAATAGAATTAATGCCTAATCCAAGTCACCTCGAATCGGTGAATCCTGTAGTTGAAGGGGCAACACGAGCTACTCAGGATCACGATGGGGATAATGCAGAAAAGAAGCACTTACCTCTACTCATCCATGGTGATGCGGCCTTTTCAGGACAGGGCGTGGTTGCAGAGACGTTAAACATGTCGCAGCTGGATGCCTATAAAACCGGGGGAACCATCCATATTATCTTAAACAACCAAATTGGATTTACGACCCTGCCCGAAGACGGACGATCTACTGAATATGCTTCTGATCTTGCCAAGGCTATTCTTGCCCCGATCTTTCATGTAAATGGCGACAATCCCGAAGAGGCCGTCCACGCCATGCAGATGGCATTCGAATACCGACAGAAATTTGGCAAAGATGTGGTTATTGACTTAATAGGCTTCCGTAAGCACGGACATAATGAAGGCGACGAACCTGCATTCACACAGCCAGGTATGTATAAAGAAATCGAGAATCATCCGACTGTGCGCGACATTTATACAGATACACTCCTGGGCCGTGGTGAATTTACCGAGGAAGAGATGCAGGAAATCTTTGATGAATTTGATGAACTTCTTCGTGAAGCTTTTGAGGATGCAAAAAATGCCTCTCCCCTCGAAGTTACCGAAGATATGATCAATCGTCATGAAATGACGCAAGAAGATTGGAACGAGTTCCCGGATACGACCTACCCAGAGGATGAGCTAAAAGATATTGCTGTCAAACTTAATACTGTTCCCAAGGATTTCGACGCCAATCCCAAGTTGTTACGACAGCTTGCCAAGCGCGCCGAAACAGTTGAAAAAAATGAGAAGAAAATCGACTGGGGCTTTGCAGAAGCATTGGCATTCGGTTCTCTATTGAAGGATGGAACAACCGTACGGCTTACCGGTCAGGATGCAGAACGCGGAACCTTTTCGCACCGCCACGCAATCCTGCATGGTACAGAAACAGATCAGCAGTTTATTCCACTTAATAATCTTGAGGACGATCAAGCGCCCTTTTATCCCTATAACAGTCTGCTCAGCGAATTTGCCGCAGTAGGTTTTGAATTCGGATACAGTGCAGCCCAGCTCGATGCACTCGTTATTTGGGAAGCTCAGTTTGGTGATTTCGCCAATGGTGCCCAAGTGATGATGGACCAATATATCTCAGCGAGTGAAGCGAAATGGGGCCAAAAATCATCCCTAGTCATGACTCTACCCCATGGGTACGAAGGTCAGGGACCTGAGCACTCATCAGCGCGACTGGAACGATATCTACAACTCTGTGCTGAAGATAACATGCAGGTTGTCAACCTTACGACTCCTGCTCAGTATTTTCACATCTTGCGCAAGCAAGCAAAACAGGATGATAAAAAACCGCTAATGATAATGTCTCCTAAGAGCTTACTGCGTCACCCGTTGGCAACATCCAAAACAGATGATTTAGCCGAGGGACAATATCAGCCGTTTATTCCTGATCAGGAAGTAGAAGACAAGAGTAATATCGATCGATTGGTCATCTGTTCCGGAAAGGTCTACTATGATCTGTATAAGCAGCGTCAGGATGAGGAAATCCATAATGTGGCTATTGTCCGATTAGAGCAATTTTATCCCTTCCCGGACAAAGACGTTAGCGATATTTTGGATGAATACAGTCATGTTGATGATATCGTTTGGTGCCAAGAAGAACCAAAAAATATGGGCGCATGGACATTCATCTCTACGCGTATTATGCAACAGCTCAAAGATGGACAAAATCTGCGTTATGTAGGTCGACTGGCTTCTGCTTCACCGGCTGCCGGACAGAAGAAAGTCCACAAAGCCGAACAGGAAAAACTTGTCAATGAGGCTTTGAACTAAGCTTTTAAAACTGCTTCAAAAATTTTAGGCATCGTAGCTTATTAGCTGCGATGCCTTTTTAATTTTCCAGACCCTCATTGCAGAATCTATCTTGTACAAATTAGCTTTTATTGAAAGTTTCGGCGTAGGCATGCTTTGCTACAGGATAGGTTTTGGCAAGGCGTGCACCTTTTGGCTTGAACCAAAAGGTGCTAAAGGATCAAGGCTATTTTACTCTGAATGCTGTCGTACTAAACTATGCTGGGTTAATAATAATCCCAAGTACTACTTAATCAGCGATATCTGCCTTAGCTGGTTGTGCCTTTTGGGCTCCACCTCGCGAAATGTCTTCCAAGCTCAATCCTTTCGTTTCATCTACGAACTTTTTCACAAAGAAGTATGCGACAACTCCAAAGAAAGCATAGATGCCATACGAAATTCCAAGTCCCAGATTAGAGAGTAAGACTGGAAAACTTATCGTGATAATAAAGTTTGCGCCCCACTGAGCCATTCCACATACGGCAAGTGCAGCACCTCGGTAGTGATTTGGGAACATTTCACCCAGCATCACCCACATAACCGGTCCCCATGAAAAAGCAAAGAAGGCGATATAGGTATTCGCGGCAAGTAGAGCAATCAATCCCTGTGTTGGATCTAAGCTCAACCCATCCGGCCCACCACTGGGAGCAGTACCGAATACAAATGCCATAACTCCGAGCATCACGGCCTGTCCTAATGATCCAACCAGCAAAAGCGGTTTTCGACCCACTTTATCGATCAGCATAATGGCCACAAAGGTAAAGAAAATATTTACGCTACCGCTTATCACATTTTGCAGCAGAGCATCGCCCTCCGTAAATCCTGCTGATTTCCAAAGCGTTGCCCCGTAGTAAAATATGACATTTATACCTGTAAACTGTTGTAACACAGCCAATCCCAAGCCAACCCAAACTAATGGGTGTATCTTACCGGTGTAGCTGTCAAATATATTTCTGAGTTTGGGTTTTATACCTACTTCTAAGGTAGACTCAATATCCGCCACCTTTTCTCTGATGTTTATCTTTGGCAAAATACTTTTAAGAACTTTACCGGCCTCATCAACCTTTCCTGCCGCAACTAAATATCTTGGGGATTCCGGAATGGCTAATAAGGAAACAAAAAATATGGAAGCAGGAATGATCTCAGCCCAGAACATCCATCTCCAAGTTTGAAAACCTCCCCATAGCACTTCAGTTGCTCCGCCCGATAAACCTGCAAGCCAATAATTACTCATAAAGGCCATAAAAAGACCGATAACAATCATTAATTGTTGTAGTGTTGCCAGACGTCCACGGACTTTTGTAGGGGCAATTTCACTAATGTAGGCCGGCGCAAGTATACTTGCTGCTCCCATTGCCATCCCTCCGGTGATACGGTAGATTACAAATTCCAATGACCCGTTTGAGATTCCCGATCCCCAGGCACTGACCATAAACCCAAGAGCCGTAGCAATCATCACCGGCTTACGACCAAATTTATCAGCAAGTGTTCCCGCAAAAAAAGCACCGACCATACTACCCAACAGTACGGAAGCTACATTAAAACCAGTCCCGGCAGAGTCAGAACCAAAAGCTAATTGAAGGGCGTCTACTGTACCATTGATTACCCCACTGTCGAAACCGAATAAGAACCCTCCCAGTGCCGCTGCTGAGGATAGTAGAATTACGCGGCTTACATTATAACTTTTACCCATCTGAATTCAATTTTACTTTAATCAGTTTTAAATAAAATTATTTTTGATATACGTGTACGTAGTCTACTTTCATCGTTTGAGGAAATTGAGTCGTCTCATCAGGAGATCCGGGCCAGTTACCACCCACTGCAATATTTAGCAGGATGAAAAACGGAGCTTTAAATTCGCTCATAGCTGAAGACTGAATACTTAATGAAAAATATTGCTCGCCGTCAAAGAACCATTTTATCTGCTGATCATCCCATTCAATAGCGTAAACATGAAAATCTTGAGACAGCTTTTCTGAATGCGTTACTGAATCTCCTTGATAAGTATGTTCTCCACCTTCTTCCCAGTGCGCTGTGCCATGCAAGATACTGTCATTTTCACCGCCCCCAATCATCTCCAGGATATCTATTTCTCCAGTAGCAGGCCACGTCGTACCTTCAAAAATGTTTTTACCCAACATCCAAAATGCGGGCCATATACCTTGCCCTTCCGGCATTTTAATGCGTGCTTCCACCCGTCCATACTGCCAATAATGATCATTTTCGTAGGTAATCATACGAGCCGATGTATAGTTTGCACCCTCGTAATTCTCTTCTTGTGCAGTAATCGTTAATACACCGTCACTGACACGGGCATTTTCTAACCGGTCGGTGTAATACTGCAGCTCATTATTTCCCCAGCCACTAGCTCCAATTTCGAAGTTCCATTTGTCAGAATCAGGTGATCCCTGATAATTAAATTCATCGCTCCAAACCAACTCATATTCGCCACTGCTCGAGGTCGTATCTGAGGGGTTTTCGTCATCAGTGCCTGAGGTTGTAATACCTTTATCATCACCACAGGCAGCTATCGTCAGTACCGACATAATAGCGACCACACATAAGAGGATTTTTTTTCTTAAATAAAACACCATAATTTGAAATAATTAAGTTAAGACCTGCTGTTTGAAATCTATTCCTTTGAACCAATCAATTACCAGATCATTTGGGGACAAAAAAATATTATTAAAGAAATACCAAATTATTGATGAGAAAATTCATCTATCAAGCGGAATGGTCTCAAAACCTGCTAGTTTAGATATTCCAATTTAACCATCCAAGATACTGTAAGCCTCAGTAATAACTTAATTGTCTTTACAAGGCTTGAAGTAATTCTAAATAAGAAACATACTTTAAGTTCAATTTGATATTATCGCTTGTATAATTGCAGTTATTAAAAATAAACCCACTAACCGCCATATTTCTGTGACGGTTATTGGGCAATTCCAAAATCAATTTTTACTGTGTAGGTGCATAGATATATCTAAAAGCAAGGTTAATGTCACTGTATATCGCAGCAACAACCATTCGATCTTCCGTTAGTTCCAGGATTTCATATGAAATTGAACTTTCAGGAGTTGCGGTAATTCCACTGTCCCCTACTTTATAAAGACCCAAATAAGCTCCATCGCCGTTTATGCTTATTTGATTTCCAGAGAGTGAGTAATTAAATGTTCCTGATCCCCAGACGGAGTAATCAGTATTTATAACACCCCAATCATAGCAACCAGTTTCACCACTGGATATAATATCACTAGGAAACGGATTTGCACTACCTTCCGCATCAACCCAGATATCTCCCAGAAGATCTCTATTCATGGTCAGATCAAGGTTAAAAGTATATTCATCGTTGAACTGGCAACTGCGACCCGTAATATCAGCTTCTGAGTAAGCAAAATACTGGGTGCTAAAGTCTGCTGTTCCAATCCATACAGCTCCGGCTTCAGGGCTTAATGCCCATGTTTTACCATTACAACCCGTTAGTAATTCTAGATCACCAACACAGGCATTTTGGGCTACATTAAGAGAATTGCTTGCAGAATCAGAGCCAGCGTCTGTGAAAGCCCTCATCTTAATATTGTAATCACCCGCCTGGGAATAGAAGGCTGTATCAATCTCATTACCTTTTTGCCATCCATTTCCATCATCAAGATTCCACTGCCACATGAAGGCACCTTCAGTTGTACTTTCCAAAACATAGGTATTTTCCTGATCGGTTACCTCTGTAACTGTAAATGAAGCATCAGGAGGCGTAGATCCCAGCTCACCACCGTTTGTAGCACTATCATTGCATGACGATATGAGTAGAATTCCTATAAGTACTAAAAACAACAATAATGGCTGTTTCATGATTTTTAAATTTTTAAACGTAAACATAATGGTATATATCTTTCAGATTAATGTTTGTATACCGATAGCTGTTTTCACAAAATCCTATTGTACATTTCAAGGGTGACATATACAAACAACTACCAGCTAAACGAATAAGGTTATCTATCTAATCATAGCCATTATTCTGTTCTAATTGACTATTATTGAGTGACTCCAGCGGAATAGGCAATACTTCGTGAACACCTTCCACGAATCCTTCATCAGCCAATACATCTGCCGCACGGCCGGTGCGTACCAGATTAAACCATCGATGGCCTTCGGTAGCAAGTTCTAACCACATTTCTTGGTAAACATCTTCAAGTGTCACGGGACTAGTTACTGGTCCTAAACCTACTCGATCACGGACTTCATCTACTAGAAATTCTGCTCTTGCAATGCTACCATTTGATCGTAGAATAGCCTCAGCTTCCAACAGGTAAGTTTCTGCAAGGCGAACTTCTATATAATTATTAGGATAGTTGAGTTCAGGAGTAATAACGTCAGCTCTATTTTCTTGTAGGGGTGCATACTTTTCAATGAAGTACCCTGTATTCTGATGTGGTGATGGCTCATAGCTGGCTGAGCTGTTATTACTAGCTATACTATCAATATTAGCAATAGTGTAGCCATAACGAGGATCTCCCTGTAGGGCATCAACTAAAACTGATGTAATAGGATTAAAACCGTAGCCGCTAGCATATTTGGGACCGCTGTAACCACGAGGTCCAACCATTTGCACATATACATTACCCTGAATATTTCCGCTCCCAAAATTCGGCCAATCAGCCTGCTGTTTTGATGTGTGGGTAATTTCAAAAATGGATTCCGAATGAAATTTATTATCCGCTCTAAATATATCGGGATAATTGTCCAATAAAGCGTAAGCCGTAGAAGTATTTACTTGGTTAAGCAGGTTTGCAGCGCGCCCCATCTTCTCTTGATCTTGACTATCACCAATTTCATACATTAACGATTTCGCTAAAAATGCACGAGCAGCCCCTTTTGTAGCACGACCGGCTTCGTTTGAAGGCAGTGGGGCCGCAGGTAAGTCAGCAATGGCAGCAGTAAAATCTTCATCAATCTGTGCATATACATCTTCAGGTGGAGCTTGCTCTATTTCATAGATTTCACTGGTCTCTAGCGGCGAAGTATATAACGGAACATTACGAAACAGTCGAACCAACCAGAAATAATAGTAGCCGCGCAAAAATCTGGCTTCTGCAACGTATCGTGCTTTTGTTGCCTCATCTAACCCTTGAACACCGTCTATTCTTGCCAGAAATAAATTTGCCCGGTTGATACCGGCATAGCTTCGACTCCAGTACCCTGCTTGGGGACCAACGGCACTACTCATGTCATAAGAATTCCATGCCTGGATAGTTGGAATATCATTTGGCCCTCCACCGCCGGCATTCATACCGGCTGTAGCTGCATTAAGTGGTCCTAAGAGAGGTATCCAAGTACCATCTGGTCCACCCGTTTGCCACCCAATAGGATTGTAAGCAGCAACCAACGCTGCATAGGCCTGGTCAGGGGTCTGATAATAATTTGACTCTAACTGTTGTCCTTTTGGCTCCACGTCCAAGACATTATCACAGGAGGCAAAGGAAACAACTACAGCCAAACACATAAGATATGTAAGTAAACTTTTCATCATTGTCACCAATTATTGTGTTGTTAAGATTTGTCTGATTTAAAATTTGATATTTACACCAACTTGGAAAGATCGAGCTTGCGGGTAAATTCCGCGGTCGATGCCAAAGCTGGCTCCCCCAACCTCAGGATCAAAACCGGAATATCCGGTTATTGTTGCCAGGTTTTCGGCACGAACATACACACGTGCTTGTTGAATACCGAGATCATTTGATAATTCAACCGGTAACGTGTACCCAAATTGCATCGTTTTGATCCTGAAATAGCTCCCATCAGACAGATAAAAATCAGATGGATTCCCAAAGTTATCGTTAGGATCAGTATCAGAAAGACGCGGATAAGAATTTGAAGTACCCGGTCCTGTCCAACGATTCAATGCTCTTGTTGTGTAGTTGGCAGATGCAATATCGAGGCGACGTAATCCCTGGAAAATATCGTTTCCGTAAACACCTTGTCCAAACATTTTGAAATCAAACTGCTTCCAATTTGCAGAAAGGTTGATACCAAATGTCCAAGGCGCTGTGGGATTCCCAATAAAAGTACGATCTTCACTCGTAATTTGGCCGTCACCGTTTAAATCCTTCCAGCGGAAATCACCCGGTTGAGCATTGGGCTGGATGAGATCTCCATCAGAATTCGTGTAACTATTTACTTCTTGCTGGGTTTGAAATATACCCTGCGTCTCGAAACCATAAAACGAACCAATCGGTTGACCAACTGTGGTTCGGGTTAGCTCGTAAGCGCTAGCCTGAAGTGGAATCGATCCGACCAAGAAATCATTTTCACCAATATCGGTAACCTCGTTCTTATTATACGAACCATTTGCGGTAACACTAAAACCGTAGTCCTCAAATTGCTTGTTGTAACCCAATTCAAGTTCAACACCATCGTTGGTCAAGCTGGCTACATTACCAAATGGATTACCGCTGGCTCCTACATATGAGGGAATTTCTACCTGGAGTAACATTCCATTAGTCTCCTTGTGGTAGTAGTCGAAAGTCAATGAGAAATCATTCAGAAAAGTGGCGTCAAAACCAGCATTAATCTGAGTAGTTTCTTCCCACTCCAGACTGGGATTAGCCGGGGCATTAGGGCTTGCACCAGTGTAAATACTGTTTCCAAACACATAGTTGCGACCTCCCGAAACTGTTGACTGGTACTGGAAATCACCCAACGAGCGATCGTTACCGTTAATCCCATATGATGCACGAACTTTCAAATAATCAACGAAAGTATCCGGGAAGAATTGTTCAGAGGACGGAACCCAGCCCACAGAAACAGCGGGAAAAGTTCCATACTGATTCTCACTACCGAATCGGGAAGAGCCATCGATCCGTAGTACAACCGTTAACAGATATCGGCTGTCGTAGTCGTAATTAATTCGTCCGAAGTATGAATTAAGAGCGTATGGCTGTGCCTCTCCTCCAAAAGCAATACGCTGTTCGTTAGGCACTGAAAAGTTCATTGAGGCATTATCAAAATTCTGTGCCGGTATAGCCTGATACGTACCGCCAACAGTGGTAGAGCTTTGTTCACGAGTACTGGTTCCTACCAAAAAGTCAAAATTGTGATAATCAAGGCTGGTGGTATAGTTAATGGTATTATCCCAACTCCAAATTAAGTTACGGCTATTCTCGCGAGCAAAACTATTGTCACCTGTATTCTGAGCAACTGAGCTCAGGTAATATACAGGAGTAAAAGACTCGAAGCCATAAAATGCAGGCTTCACTCCAATGTCAGTCTTAACCAACAGGTTTTCTATTGGCTCAACCTGGAGACTGAGATTACCAACAATATTATGGGAATACCCATAATTTCCGCGCTGTGTTTCCATATATGCCAGCGGATTCGACATTTCTTGTCCTACATATTGCGAGATTCCGTAAGGATAACCTTGCTCATTTCTAATGACAGGATTATTGCTGTAGGGAGGACTATTAATAGTAGATTCATTGGTAATAAGTACCGGTGTGATGGGATCCAGATTAATTGCAGAGCTAAGAGGACCACCAAACTCACTATTAGTTGCCAGACTTCCACGATTTTTCTCGTATGTATAGCTAATGTTTTCACTAAAGGTTAGCCATTCCGTAACATCAATGGTAGAGTTTATTCTGAATGAAACCTTTTTATTATGGGAAATCGGCGATGCCACAATACCCTGCTCATCGTAATACCCCACTGATGCATAGTATGAGGAAGATTCATTTCCGCCGCTAAAGCTAAGGTTTTGATTGATCACCGCTGCTGAGTTATTGAAAATCGTTTCCTGCCAGTCGGTACCTTCGCCATACTGCTGGGGATCAGAAAAAACGACTCCATTACCTGCTGCTACGGAAGCCTCGTTTCGTAACACAGCATATTCTCTGGCGTTCAACAAGTCTAATTTTTGTTCAGGACCCTGGATACCGTAATAGCTACTATAGCTCGCTTCAAAATTACTGCGTGACCCACTCTTCGTAGACACAAGAACAACGCCACTGGCAGCCCGCGTACCATATATTGCCGCAGAAGCTGCATCCTTCAATACCTGTATAGATTCAATATCACTTGGATTCAAATACCCAATACCGCCATTTTCAATAGGTACGCCATCAACAATATAGAGGGGATCACTATTGTTAATAGAAGTAGTACCACGGATTCGTACTGATGAAGAGGAACCAGGAGCACCTGAACTTGAGGTTACGCGAACTCCAGAAAGACGACCCTGCAAAGCATCATCTAAACGTTGTACCGGTGCCTCGTCAAGATCCTCAGAACTTACTGATGATATCGAACCACTCACATTTCTTCTCTGTTGAGTTCCATAACCCACGACCACAATTTCTTCTCCCGCTGCATATGTGCGCGGCTGAAGAGCAACATTTATTTCGTTTTGTCCATCATATGCAATCTCTTGAGTCTGATAACCAATATAAGAGAAACGCAATGTATCCTGTGGCTCTACTGATGGAAGAGAGTATTCTCCATCCATGTTCGTTGAAGTACCACGGCTCGTTCCCTTAACAAGAATATTCACTCCGGGAAGTGTTTCGTTTGTTTCACTATCGGTTACAACACCGGATACTGTATCAGCTGCAATTTCTAATTTTGTCTCAGATAACTTTGATATAACAAAGGTACGATTATCAATATAGCTATAATCTAAACCATGAGGTTCCAAAAGCTTTTTAATTTTTTCTCTCAGCGTTCCGTCGAGCTCTTTTGCAGAACTAAGTTTTCCTTTTACAATACTGGATTCATATAGAAACACCACATTGTAACCGGTTTCAATATGTTCCAATTTTTTCTCTAAACTTACGGTCTTATTAGCCTCTTGGACTTTCACAAAATTTTCATTTAGCACATACTGTGCCGACTGATCGGCCCACACGGCATTAACACCAAATAAAAAGATGAACAAAACCAAGAAGGTGTAGCTTTTAGTTTTCATATCATTTAGATTTTTAATTATGTGATTAACCATGATCCAGTATTCTATGAATCGGTTTTTTCGTTGATAAACACTTTCTGTTCCCGCCTTTCGATATCCACATCCAATGTCTTAGCAATACCTTTTAGAATAAAACTCAAATTTAAATTCTTAAATCTGCCTGAAAGTTCTTTATCCAAAAGCGCTTTGTTATTTACTTTTACCTTTACACCGTAGGTAAATTCAATTCTTTCAACCAAGTCCGACAGTGGCGTATTATCCAACACCAAGCTGTCACTGGCCCAAGAGGTATATACTTCAGGATTCACTTGCGCCACTTTGATTTCGTCAAGGCTATGAGAAAAGAGCGCCATTTGGTTTGGCTCCATGTCATACTGCAAATTTTTCTTTCTCAAAGAATCTTGAACGTTGACCCTTACTCTTCCCTCTTTTAATACGACCCTACTATGCCCATTGGTGGTATTAACTGAAAACTCAGTTCCCAGAACCGATACATCCCCATCAGGTGTATGTACTATAAAAGTTCTGGAATCATCTTTTGGCTTTCTAGTTATGCTAAAAAGGGCTTCTCCTTCTAACCAAACACGCATTGTATCAACGGTTGTTAATCTTTCAGGGACCCGCATTTGGGAGTTGGCATTCATCACAATATCGGACCCATCAGAATAATGGACCGTCGTTTTTTGTCCTGGTGTGGTTTCTATAAGTTGATAATTAATCGAGGCGGCCCGGCTACTTTCTGTTCCGTCGTTCTGTTGTAAAAGTGTGTGCCGGGCCAAAAATCCAACCAAAAGTAAAATACCAGCAGCTGCAGCCATAGTGGCCCAAACCATCTTATTATGCTTTCTCTTTATTTCCTGAAGGGGCTTATATCGATGTTCCGAGTCGATACGCTCCATCAGCCGTTCTAATTCCAGATCGGAATCTGGCTTTGGGACGGTTTGTGTACCCCTATCAAGCAATGATTTGGCTTTTTTTGTTAGCTGCTCATTTTTAGGATTTTCCTGCATCCAAGCAGTCCATTGCTCTATTTCCTCCTCCGATGCACTTCCTTTCAGAAAGCGGACAAAAGAGTCATCCTTTAATAATTCGGAGAGTGTGTCAGGCATTGGTTTATATACTTCTTCTATTAGATTAACCTCGATTTCACCCTAATAGAGGAAGCCCAATCTGATTTCTACTCAATATTTCTCATATTTTTTCTACAAAAAATATAATTATAGCATAAAATGCTGGGAGGCAACGAATTACAGACTTAAAAAAGTCAGAAAAAGTTATTCATCCAAGAAAATTCGCAAGTTTTCCAAAGCATCGTGTACCAAATTGTAAATGCTTTGTGCGCGAATCTGCAGAATTTCAGCAAGTTCTTTTGTAGACAGGCCTTCAAAATATTTCAAATAGATTACTTCTCGCTGACGTGGAGTAAGATCGGCAATCGCCTGTTTTAGGTCGTCTTTTTTTTCCTCTCTCAAATCCAAAGCTTCTTGCCAAACCGGATAATTCAGCAATGCATCAAACTCTTCCGAAAAATATTTTTTATCTATATCCTCTCTTCGTTTTATATTTTTCTTTTTCCGAAGAAGTTGACGGCGAAGAGATATAAACAGATAGGCTTCAACAGAATCTGGTTGGCTTAGATTATTGCGGTATTTCCAAAGGTTATAAAAGACTTCCTGAATTGAATCCCGAACCAGATCAGTATTGGCAACAATGCGATAACCATAGTTATAGAGAGAATCGAAATTATTATTAAATAAGGCTGTCAGTGCTTTCATATCCCCCTTACAAAGCTTTATCCAAAGCTCTTCCGGGTTTAAATTATTGTATTCAAGCTGATTAGCACTCATTACTCTCTGCAGGTAGCATTCGGCATTTCATGATTGGATAAAGTACAAAATTTAAGACACAAAACTCTCAATTGGATTAAAGCTTGTTTTACCTAAAAAATTGCGATAATAAACTTTAAGAAGTAAGTCACGGTTGCAATTCAACTTATATCAAATCTCAGTTATTTAGAATCTGAACAAAAAATTTCTTCATTTCTCTCAAAAGAATTAAAAACATATAAGAGTTGGAGAACTATGCAAGTTTTATACTTTCTCTTGATAGTTGTAAAATCTTACAGTAGCTTCAAGGCGTTCCGTCGTTCTGAAATTTCAATTACTTCTGCTACAAACAAAAGGCGGAAGTATCATATATTTAAATTTAAATTTCAGAATACGACGATTATGGATTCTCAATCATTTCTTTTTTTACACCGATCACAAAAGGGAATTTCTCTTCTGATTGCCTCTTTTTTTAGCTTCTTAATATTTTTGGGAAGTTTTAACATCGCCTCAGGGCAAACTTACTTAGATCCTGAAAGCCCTATCGATGAACGCGTAGATGATCTGATCAACCGCATGACTATTGAAGAAAAAGTAGGTCAGATGACTCAGCTTAACATTACGCTCATAAACGAAACCGGCATCCAGCGTAATGTTAATTTAGATCCGCAAAAAGCCAAAAAGTTATTGACCAATCATCATATCGGATCATTTCTAAATGGTGAGGCTGTTCCACCGGAACAATGGATTGAGTATACAAGAGAACTTCAAGAAATAGCGGTAGAAGAAACAAGATTAGGCATCCCAATCATTTATGGTATTGACCATATCCACGGAGCCAGCTACGTGCAAAACAGTACCATTTTTCCACATAACATAAATATTGGAGCCACTTTTAATCCCGAAAATTCGTACCAAAACGGTCGTATTACGGCTCTTGAATCTGCTCCATTGGGACATACCTGGAATTTCGCGCCGGTATTAGATCTCGGTCAAAATCCATATTGGGCCAGACAATATGAAACCTTTGGTGAAGATCCTTACCTGGCTTCCAAGCTTGGAACAGCTTATGTGAATGGATATCAGCAAGAACATGAAGAGATTGTACCCTATAAACTGGCTGCAACTGCCAAGCATTTTCTGGGATATTCTGTCCCCCGATCTGGTTGGGACCGTACTCCGGTAGATCTTTCAATGCAAACCATCCACGAGTTCCATCGCCCGCCCTTCCAAGCTGCCTTCGATGCGGGAATTAAAACAGTGATGGTCAACAGTGCTGAAATAAATGGCATACCGGTTCACAGCTCCAAACAACTTCTGACCGACCTGCTTCGAGATGAAATGGGATTTGAGGGAGTCATTTTAACCGACTGGGCAGATATCGGTAAACTCGTTGATTATCATAAAACAGCACGGGATTATGACGAAGCCACTTATCAAGCCGTGACTGCGGGAGTTGATATGAGCATGACTCCGGAGTCACTAGAATTTAATGAAAGCCTTTTAAGGTTGGTTGAAGAGGGACGCATCAGTGAAGAACGCATTAATGAATCCGTAAGCCGTATTCTCAAACTCAAATTTGAGTTAGGATTATTTGAACATCCCTACCCGTCCGGCAAAGGATTGGACAACATCGGAAGTGAATCTCACAAGGAAAAAGCGCTTCAGGCCGCCCGGGAGTCAATGGTACTACTCAAAAATGCTGACAATACCCTCCCCTTTTCAAAAGATTTAGAACAAATTCTGGTTGTTGGTCCAACGGCTAACAGTAATAAGAATCTTTCCGGTGGATGGACATTAGCATGGCAGGGCGCTGACGAAGAACGCTATCCCGAATCAATGAAAACGATAAGTGAGGCTATTGCAGATAAGTTCTCTGATGCAAAGGTAGTAAGCATAGATTCAATTGGCCTTAGGAATTCTGACCAACGATCGCACTTTAATAAAGCCTTAACTAATTCCGATGCGGTTATTATTGCAGCCGGAGAAGAGCCTTACACTGAGTTTGTGGGTAATATTACCAACCTCAAACTTCCCAAAGATCAGCTGGATCTAATTAGAATTGTCAATCAGTCTGACAAACCCTCTGCCTTGGTATTGGTTGAAGGGCGTCCCCGTGTTATTACTGATATTGTGGATGAAACCAATGCTATCATATGGGCCGGACTACCCGGTTTTGAAGGGGCCGAAGCTATTGCTGATGTATTGAGCGGGGATTATAATCCCAGCGGCAAACTTCCCTTCTCCTATCCACAATTTGTGGGGCACTTTGCACCATATAATCACAAATCAAGTGCTGTGTATTATTTTGATCCTGATATTGCCAACAATATCGAACAAGCTAATAAGACAACTGCTCTTTGGAATTTTGGTCACGGTCTAAGTTACACTGACTTCTCATATGATAATCTATCGCTTAGCGATACCACCTTAACCGACGATCAAAAGATAACAGCTACCGCAACAGTAACGAATACCGGAGATCGCATTGGTACTGAAACAGTGCTTTGGTACATCACAGATGAGGTGGGACGAATTACAAGGCCGGTAAAAGAATTAAAGCACTTCGAACGGTTACAACTGGACCCTGGAGAACAACAAAAAGTAACATTTGAAATTGATCCCAAAAAGCATTTGGGATATCCTGATTTCAGCGGAAAAAATATTCTGGAGAAAGGGTATTTTGAGATCCATGTTGGCTCACAAAGTATGCGGTTTTACTTGGAGACTGACTCACCCTCAATTCAATTACAGTCTAAGTAATCTAACTTCCATTGATAATGTGATACATAGAAAAGCCCTGAACGTTAGCCAACGTTCAGGGCTTTCATCTTATAATAAATTTAGCTTTTCTATCGCAGACCGTTTTTAACGCCTTTGCAAATTCGGCTTACCGCATCATGGCTGTGTAGACTTTCCATATGAACACATCGAATTACAAAATCATGGATGCGTTCCTCCTCATTTAATTGCTCATAAAGTAAACGTGCAGCATCTTCCACGAATTTTTGATAAGCACCATTCATCTCCGCAAACGCCTGCTCATCCTCTCTTTTAACCATAACCTGGGTTTCCGTCATAAGAGCTTCCTGGCAATGCTGAACTAAATCCTCAATAAAGATTTCTTCATCCAGCTCAACAGTCAAATTTGCAATACTGCGCTGGCTATGAGGAATACTGGCTACTTCCCGAGTTTCACGAGCATGCTCTGACAATTCATACGAGCAGGGACATGCGCTGCTGTATTCAAAATCCAGATGCATAAATTTGCGAAACTTGCCATTGGCATCCATTGTACCTTCAATAGCTACCGAATAATATTGATAGCCTTCCAGTCCAGATCGCAAACTCTCTTGCTTAATAGGATAATTAAATGAAAGTCGCAGGTACGCCGTTTTGGTATCCAGCTCTTTGCGATAAGTCTCAAGAACTTCCTCCAGTTTATCCGGATGAAAAACATCATCTTCAAAATCATAAAAAGAGCGCATAATACGGCTCATATTGATACCCTTCTTCCCAGCCTCCAATCCGACGTAGCCATCCACTGACGTCTCCAGCGTAAGCAATTCGCCATCGGGACGGGGATACTTCAGAGGCAATTTGAAATCTGATATACCAACTTGCTGAATGGGCACATCTGCTCCTTCAATCAATGAAGCAGGCCCGTTTTGCAGGTCGGGTAAACTCGCTTTATAGTCGTCAGAAACGGTAAATGTGGGATCGTAGTGTCGGTTCAATTTTGTAGAAATCATTCGGTTTTAAACTACAGTTGTTAAATTACTTGATAGCGGGAAATTCTTTATCTAAGAGATACGGACAATATTTAGCGGAATTTCGTTCGGTCTCCAATAACTCAACCTCATACAAAAATCCTCTCTGACCCGTTGCCTCACGAATGGGATTTTTCAGTTCTTTAAAAAAAGCCTCAACCAAATTTTCCGTCGATGGCATGATCCCATCCAGAAACGGGACATCAAGATTTAAATTTTTATGATCACATTTTTCCACAATGTGAGTTTCAACAATTCCTTTTAAATCTGATAAATCTATAACGTAGCCGGTTTCTTCGTCTTGCCTACCAGCAACGGTTACTTTTAGAATATAATTATGCCCATGCCAATTCTCATGATTGCATTTGCCGAATGTTTTTTTATTCCATTCGTCAGATTTATCCGGATTATGCAACCGATGGGCTGCATTAAAATGTGATCGTCGGGTTACAAAAATCAAAATTTACTATTTTTATCATTTTATATTGACCCTTATTAACGATTCTAAAATTTGCAGGGTTCCCATTTTAAATAATATCAGATAAAGTTATCAGCTATGGTGATTTTTATCAAATTTTACTTGAAACAGCATCACTATTAACTATTTCTTGATTATTCACTCCTGTAAACTAGGTTCAGGCAATTTTTTATAATATCTATCTTTGAGCCAAAACGCTACGTTTACAAGTCCTATCAGTGCCGGAACTTCAATTAGCGGACCCACTACTCCCGCGAAGGCTTGTCCGCTGTTGAGTCCGAACACCGCAATCGCAACAGCAATAGCTAACTCAAAATTATTTCCTGCCGCCGTAAATGAGATGGACGCATTCTTGTCGTATTCGGCTCCCATTATTTTGCTCACCCCAAATCCGATAAAGAACATCAGGACAAAATAGATTAACAAAGGCACAGCAATACGAGCAACATCCAGCGGGATTTGAACGATGAGTTCTCCCTTGAGGCTGAACATCACAACTATAGTAAACAGTAACGCAATAAGAGTTAATGGCGAAATAGCCGGCAGAAATTTTTCTTCGTACCACTCTCGACTTTGGAGTCTAACAAGACCAAATCTGCTAAGCATTCCTGCCAGGAAAGGAATCCCCAAATAGATAGCCACGCTTTCGGCTACGGTATAAATAGAGATATCGACAATTGCTCCTTCAAATCCTAATAACGGCGGTAACACGGTGATGAAAATCCATGCATAAAAACTATAGGCAAATACCTGGAATACACTGTTTAGTGCTACCAGTCCGGCCCCATACTCACTGCTACCGTCGGCCAAATCGTTCCAGACCAACACCATGGCAATGCAGCGCGCTAATCCTATTAATATTAATCCAACCATATATTCGGGATAATCCTGTAAAAAGATAATCGCCAGGGCAAACATCAGCACCGGACCAATAATCCAGTTGAGCACCAACGAAATACTAAGCACCTTTACATCCTTGAAAACCTTTGGCAGCAGTTTGTAATCCACCTTGGCCAACGGTGGGTACATCATCAAAATAAGTCCGATAGCAATGGGAATATTGGTAGATCCACTGCTAAAAGAATTAATAAATTCAGAGGTGGATGGAATGAAATAACCGATCGCTACTCCGATAGCCATGGCTACAAAAATCCACAACGTTAAATAACGATCGAGAAGACTCATCTTCTTCGTTGGTGCTGGTGTACTCATTCTGTAGTTATATTTGGTTTTATTTTTTAGAGCGTAAAAACTCAAATCTCCTATATCATCTAAATGCTGCCAACCTATTTTGCAACAGGTCGTCAGATGACACGATAGATATGAGATCTAATAATAGAAGTCCGTTTTAGACTTGTGACATCAGGTAATACATTTCAGAGGCAATTTGGTTACAACGCTCATCGTAGATTTCTACTTCTTGCGGGGTGCCATCAGATTCCTTGGGATCGATATAGGGAATAGAAAAGCGCTTTTTGGCTCCCGGCACTACAGGACAATTTGCATCGGCATCCGAGCAGGTCATGATAGCGGCAAAATCTTTTGGGGGATTATGGGGATCATCGAACATTTTAGAAAAACAGATCAACGGCTTGGATTTACCACCAAAATAGACCTTATACTTTGGATTTTCTCCACCGGGATTATCAACCTTAAAACCAGCCCTTTTAATTGCTTCTACTGCCCGTGGATTAAAAGCTGTTGCTTTGGTACCACCGGAATAACTTTCAATGTTCTCCAATCCAAGATATTCAGCCATCACCGTTGACCAAATTTGACAGAAATGACTCCGTCTACTGTTGTGGGTGCAAATGAAATTAAGTTTAGCCAGCTCTTTCGGCCGAATGTAATCAGCAATTTCAATTAATTTATGTTTTCTAGGATCTGCTATCTCATCAACCAAATCATCAAGATCGTCAATGTAGGATTGTAATTTAGAGTACATATAATTTGTTAGTTTATTAGCTCAAATCACAGACTTTCGCCGACGGTTAGATATTTTGGAATGCTTAGTGGCAAAGAATGAAGTAATGAAGAATTTCTGTTTGACGAGGTGTTGGCATCTAACAAGATCAAAGGCTCATGTGAAGTCAGCACCGAGGAGTTAAATTCTTCTTGATCTGTACCGACGTAGGACTTCAATATAGATCCTGAAACAAGTTCAGGATGACACGGTAATTATTAGCAGCATCCCGATCCCGGCTCGCAAGTAGGTCCGTTGCTGAGGACTTCTATCTCTTTATTTTCAAGCTCCTCATCGGAATGCCCAGCAGGCTTTTGAGCAAAAACCGTAATACTATAAATACCGGTTTCCCCATTTTTAAACTCTTGTATTTCATCTTTAGATAAATATTTAGCCAAAATATCGTCGGGAATAGTAATAGTCTTTTCTTTCTGGATGGTAATATTCTCAAATCCCAAATCTTTTATATGGCCCATATATTCTTCTTTCTGGATAGCTCCGGCTACGCATCCGGCATACATCTCGGCATCTTCGCGCAGGGCATCAGGGAGTTCTCCAACCAGCACAATATCCGAAATACTAAAATGTCCACCCGATTTTAGCGTGCGAAAAATCTCCGAAAAGACTTTGGGTTTATCAGGCACCAAGTTCAGTACACAGTTACTGACAATTACATCAGCCACGTTATCCGATACCGGCATATCTTCAATATCCCCATACCGAAACTCGACGTTATTAAAGCCAAGCTTGTCAGCATTTTTACGAGCTTTGGAGATCATCGGCTCAGCAAAATCAGTGCCTATTACCTTACCCTTTTCTCCCGTTTCGTGTAGGGCTACAAAACAGTCGTTTCCGGCTCCTGATCCCAAATCAATAACCGTATCACCTTCCTTAATTTTTGCATATTGGGTAGGCAGGCCACAGCCAAGTCCCAGGTCGGCATCAGGGTTATAGCCTTCAACCTCACTGTAATCATCAGTCATAATATTATATACTTCATCCGAATTTTCACCAGCTCCGCAGCACGAACTGGCATTAAAATCCATCGGCTGTTCGCTAATTTGGCTATATTTTTCTTTGACTGTTTGCTTCAGTTCTTCCGAAGTTTTCTCTTTGTTACTCATATCAGCAGCAGTTGTCTTTGGTTGCAGTTGTAAGATTTCTTAAAAGTGGTGTAAGCAGATCTTCCATTTCCTCTATGCCCTCTTCATCGAGACAGTAGCAGGTCCGAACGCCATCAATTTCCCCTTTAATGATGCCCGCCTTTTTCAGAGCCTTTAAATGTTGCGAAACCGTAGATTGTGCCAATGGCAACTCATCGGTTATATCCCCGCAAATACAGGTATCACGCTCTGCAAGAAGTTCAATAATCGCAATACGCGCCGGATGTCCAAGTGCTTTCATAAGCTCGGCACCCCGTTTCTGAGATGTGTCAAATAGTTTTGCTTTGGTAATTGCCATACCATTAATCGGTTATCGTAAATTTACGATTAAAGGTATGCTTCTTTAGATCTTTTATCAAGTAAATAATACATCAAAAATAAAAAGGGAGACCCAAGTCAACGGACCTCCCCTGTGATCAGCACACCTCATATATGATATGTGAGAGTTTTGAAACTTGAGACTGTACTTAGTTTCCTACTTTATTCAAGAAGCACCTGTAGCCCAGTTATGGTCTTTTCATGCGAGATGAAGGATACAGAAATAAAATAAGTACCAGGCTCTAAATCACGGATGGTATACTTGCCATCAATATCAGTAGCAGCACCATTCGTAGTACCTTCAATTGCAACATTTGCGCCAATGACTGCTTCACCGGTATTAGCATCTACTACTATTCCGGTAATTGTACCTGTATTCGATTGGGCATTACTTGCAGAGCTAATGATGCAAATTAAAACAAGAATAAAGACACTAAACTTTTTTAAGAAAGGTAGGTTTAAAGAGTCCAAAATAAGTGTGCTGATTTTGTTCGGGTTATCCTTAACATCACATGTCAAGAATAGCACACTTAGATTATCAAACTGTTATCTCACAATTATGTATCTGTTACTCTAATTTTAAGCGAATGTTAAAAACTCTATTTACTGTACATCAGGGTAATATTCTTAGGCAAGAATTCGAAAATCCGCAAACAGACTGTTCGCTTTTGTATCCCTAATTATCAGTATTATCAGTTAGATCGACGGGCGAATCTACTGTTTGATCTTGTTTATCCAGATCTGCAGATTGTTTCCCATTTTTGTCGGTTATACTTTTTTCATGACTAAAGATACCTTCCGGATATTTTCCTTCGGGATGATCCCCAAGCAGTTCTTTTAAATCATTATGATCAAGCACTTCTTTATCAAGTAATGTCTTCGCCATTTTTTCGAGCTTATCCTTGTGCTCCATTAAAAAGTTTTTTGTACGCTCATAATTTTGTCTGATAATTTCTCTAACAGCGGCGTCAATTTTCTGAGCTGTTTCTTCTGAATATTTTTTATTGAATCCGTAACTGTTCTCAGGATTCTGAGTATCTTTCAAGGACAAATAGCCCAGTTCTTCACTCATACCATATTCAGCTACCATAGCAAAGGCCATATTAGTGATACGTTCGAGATCGTTTTGTGCTCCTGTTGAAATACGTCCAAATATAATTTCTTCAGCAACACGACCACCGAGTAATGCACAAATCTTGTCATTAAGCTCTTCAGTCGTCATCAAGAATCGATCTTCAAGCGGGGTTTGCAAGGTGTATCCCAAAGCAGCCAATCCACGTGGCACGATGCTCACTTTTAGCACAGGATCGGTGTGTTCCAGATACCAACCTACTATGGCGTGACCTGATTCATGATATGCGACAATTTCACGCTCTCGAGGGCTGATAAGCTTATTCTTCTTCTCCAGTCCAGCAATAACACGTTCAATAGAATCCTGAAAATCTTCCATCTCTACCGCATCTTTACCTCGTCGAGCTGCCATCAGTGCTGCTTCATTACATAAGTTAGCCAACTCCGCTCCGGCAAAACCGGGAGTCTGTGAAGCAAGCAATTTTAAGTCGATATCATCGGAAAGCTTGAGTTTGCGCGTATGTACTTTAAGCACTTCAACACGTCCACGCAGGTCAGGTTTATCGATGAGAATCTGGCGATCAAATCGCCCGGGACGAAGTAAGGCGGAATCTAGTACATCGGGCCGATTTGTAGCCGCCATAATAATAACGCCTTTATCGGTATTGAAACCATCCATTTCGCTGAGCAGTTGGTTAAGCGTATTTTCACGCTCATCATTTGATCCCATTTGCATGCCTTTGCCACGGCTGCGACCGATGGCATCAATTTCATCAATAAATATTATGCATGGAGCTTTTTCTTTGGCTTGTTTAAACAAATCCCGAACACGAGCAGCCCCTACCCCAACAAACATTTCAACAAAATCAGAGCCACTTAAGCTAAAAAACGGCACATCTGCTTCTCCTGCTGTAGCTTTAGCCAACAATGTTTTACCTGTTCCAGGTGGTCCAACCAATAAAACTCCTTTTGGTAGTGTCCCACCCAGTTTGGTAAATTTTTGCGGATTTTGAAGAAATTCGACAACTTCTTCTACTTCAGCTTTCGCCTCTTCAAGACCGGCAACATCTTTAAAAGAAATCTGGTTTTCGGCTTGTTTGTCGTACAATGAAGCCTTGTTTTTACCAATGCTCAAAACCTGTTGCCCCGGATTCATCCTACGGAAAATATATATCCAGAAAATGATGGCCAGTCCTATTGGTATCAGCCAGATAAGAATTCCGCTAAACCAATCCTCTTCAATTTCCACATCATAGGCTACATTATTTTCATCTAAAATTGGACGAATATCATCCCCCTCCAACATAGTGCTAGTAAAACGGTTGCTTTCCTGAGCGGATGAAAGCACCCATTGGTTTTCATCATCAGCCGGTGGGGTTATAATTCCATCCTCTACAGCCTTTTCAGTATATTTACCATTTATATAAGCACCATTCTTAATCGTAATTTCTTCCACATACCCTTTTTCAACATACTCCAAGAAGGTACTATACTTTATTTTATTCCCAGCATCCGGATTCATGAAATAAAACTGTACTCCCAGTAATACCAGTAACAAAATCACATAGATCCAGATAGGAAACTTGGGAGAACTTTCATTTCCTTTTAACGGAGTTTTAGAATCTCCCTTTTTACCTTTGGTTTGTTTTTTATTCTCAGACATGTGACAATACTAATTATTCGTTCATTCAATAAAGTAATATACAGTAAATATTAATGTTCTGCGTATTGGCTTGGATATTAATCAGTTAATGTGGATAAATTAAAAAAACAGAGCCGACCATTTAGAACGGTCGGCTCTGTAAGTTATTTGATAAAATATTTTAGCTATTCATCATCTTCCGGATCATCAAATAGAATCGTATCCCCTCCTGCCTGCTGCATTTTTACTCCTTCTTGGCGATTAATAACCTTACCAATTACAGTAAAGTCAGAAAGTTCATCCGTTAACTTCTCTACATCATCTTCCGGCAAGGTAAACATTAATTCAAAATCCTCCCCTCCATAAAGAGCATATTTATCTACATCTTCTTTCATCTCATCAGCTACGTGCCGTGTTTTTAAGGAGATAGGAATAGTAGCTCCATAAATATGGGCTCCAACTCCAGAGGCATTTGCCAAATATTTCAATTCACTCACCAAACCCTGGGTAATATCTATCATTGAAGTTGGAATAATATTCAACTCATCAAGCTTATCAATAACATCTTTGCGGGCAATGGGTACCAGCTGACGTTTGACTACATATTCATACTCATCAAGATTAGGCTGAAAGGATTGCTGTTCTTCCTGCTCTTCCCAATATTCTTTTTCCCGCATTAAAATTCTGAGACCTGCTATTGCTCCACCCAAGTCGCCTGTAACACATATTGCATCATCCTTTTGCGCCCCTTTACGATAGGTAATCATATCTTTTGAAACTTTACCATAACAGCTAATGCTGGCACTCAATATTTTATGCGAGGCTGTTAAATCACCCCCAACTATTTGAAACTCAAAATCTTTAGAGGCTGCTTCGATGCCTTTATAAATCTCCTTCAGCATATCCACCGAAATTTTGTTGGGAACCGCGAGGTTTACCAACACAACCTCCGGATGTCCGTTCATCGCATATACATCGCTTACAGCTGCAACCGCAATTTTGTAACCAAGGTGGTGCAAGGGAAAATAAGTGAGATCAAAATCAACTCCTTCCATAAATGTTTCTGATGTCAGTAGTTGATAGCTATCCCCATCTTCTAAAACTGCTGTATCATCACCAGAGCTTTGAAGTACTGATGATTTCTCAAAGGTAGCATGTTCCATCAGCTCATCTATAAGCTGGGTACGGCCAATGGACTGTATTGAACGAAAAGAATCTTTGCTCATAATATTCAGATAAATAAAAAAGGCAGGTACACGAAGTGCACTTGCCTTTTTTAAGAAAAAGTTAAATGTAAAAAATTACTGTTCCTGCTTCGTAGAATAATTAATGCGAAGGGTACCTGCGTCTCTAAGCTCTTCTTGAATATCGGTTACGATACCAAACTCAGTATCATCATGTACACGAAGTGATACAATAAGACGAGGTTCTTCTCTCAACTTGTCATACATTAGCTGCTGAACAGCACCAACATCATCGATTATAGAATCATCGATCTGTATTTTGGTATTGCCTACTTTCCTGCCCTGAAGTTTTTCAGGACCAACATAGATGTAACTAACAAGTCGTTTTTGCTCTATCTTCTCAATATTCTCAGCGCGAGTATAATCAACTTGAACCTGCAAAGTAACTTCGCGCAGTACTGTTGTCACCATAAAAAAGATGAGCAACATAAATATAATGTCTGGCATAGCCGTCAGTGAAATTGTTGGATCCGACTTAGCAGACTTTTTTTCAAAATGTCCCATAGTTAAACTCTTTTATTGGTTGGGCTCTGCGATTGAAATTTTCTTAGGATACATATCCTGAATAGATTGTTGCTGCTCGCTATCGTCCTCTAACTGTCCATAGTTTCTCCCAAATTGAGCTTGGGCAGCCTGATTACGTAATTCGGCATAAGCGCCCATTACCTCATCAAGCATATCGATATAAACATTATATGGAGTTTCTCTATCCGTTTTAATGGATACAATAGCTTTATCCGGAGAATCGGATAATTCAGGATCTTCCCCTCTATTCGTAACAAAGGTTTTTACCTTTTGTTTTACCTGATTTACCGGGGTCGGTTCTTCATCCATCAATACCATACCCTGAGAGTTTACCAGAATATTTAAAAGATTCCGCTCTTTAATGGGTGGGGGTTCCTGATTTTCTTCAGGAGCAGGTGGAAGTTGAAGTCCTATTCCGGTATCAACGTCAATCGTTGTAACAAGTAAGAAGAAGATAAGCAACAAGAAGGCAATATCAGCCATTCCGGCACCGCCTATTTCCGGATCATCTCGATCTTTTTTATTATCAAACATCGCTTCGCTGTTTTAGAAGAATTATATATTAAATGTAGTACGCATACCGGTAAGCGCCATGAGTAAAACCATAGCTCCCATCATAAACAACATAGTTCCTATAGCAGCCTCTGTTACTGACCCAGCTATAGCATATGCTATACCGAAGACGACGAAAGGTACAAGCATAGTGATGATTTTTTTAACATCCTGCTTACCCTTCATCACACTTCTGATACCGGAAACGATCATTCCCAGTACTCCAAGTCCAATTAATCCTAATCCAAGTCCTAATGCTATATTTACAATCATAATAGTAAACTAATTATTAAATATCGGTGAATTTCTTTTGGAAACTTTGGCTACTACTCAGCGTCTGAGCCGCCAGAAGTATCAACAATCTGTTCACCTTCTTTAAGCATTACAATAGAATCGATCAAGGTAATTGAACTTTCTTCCATTTCTGAAATAAGTCGATCAATTTTGGATACACAATAGTTGTATCCTACCTGAAGGATAATACCGGCAAGCAGACCTGCAGCCGTTGTTAAAAGCGCAACCTTAATACCACCAGCTACAAGGGTAGGTGAAATGTCACCGGCTTGCTCAATGGCATCAAACGCCTGAATCATACCTACAACTGTTCCGAGGAAGCCAAGCATTGGTGCAATTGCAATAAACAGAGAGAGCCATACAAGTCCCCGCTCGAGGAAACTCATTTCAATAGAACCATACGATGATATGGCTTTTTCTGCTGCTTCAACACCTTCATCGACGCGCATCAATCCAGCTTGAAAAACAGAAGCTACCGGACCTCTTGTTTCTGCACAAAGTTCTTTGGCTGCTGGTACACCTCCTTCTTGAAGTGCTTCTTGTACGTCAACAATAAATTTACGAGTGTCAATATCAGCTAAGTTAAGGGTGATAATTCGCTCCAAGAAGATAGCCAATCCAAGAATTAGGGCGACAAGGACCGGCCACATGAACCCACCCTCATTACCTTCGTTAAATTTTTCTACGAGAACATTAAAAAATCCTTGGTCTACTCCTGCTTGAAGGAAAAAGAGAGCTATAGACGATGTCATACGATTACTCCGATTAAATTATATTTATTATCTGTTTAATAAGGGCTTGTAAAGATGCAAAATGATAGATCATTTTGACTAAAATGTCAAAGACAGGAAGCTACATTTTTAAATTAAATAGTATTCTTAAATCTATTTAACGTAATGAAGCTCCAATTAAAGGTTTCCTGCACTGTAATTGTCATTAGATTGTTCAAACCGTTGAATTCCTGAATCTAAAAATTGACGGAATTTATCTTTGTTGGCATATCCTACAAGCTGATCCATTATTTTTTCGTTGTCAGGATCAACAATCACATAAGTAGGTAACGCTACTGTTCCAGTCAATTCAAATTGAAACTTTTGATTTGCCGGTCCATCAGAACCGTCATCAGTATATAAACGCACTTGCTGCATTTTTGCAAATCGTTTTTGAATTTCCGCCAGTGGAAAAACATTTGCCTCCATGGCCCGGCAATTTGTACAAGTATAGCCTGTGAAGTCTATAAACAAAGGTTTATTTTCTTTTTGGGCTTTCTCACGGGCTTCATTATAATTGCTGGTCCAATTTTCCCCTTCTCCGGAATTGGCTGATCCGATCCCTTGCTGTGCGAGTGAACGAACTACGCTTACATCGGTAGCTTGTTTCGGGGGAAGCCAAGAATCCCAAATTCCAAGGGACGCTCCCATTAAACCAGGTATTAAATAAAAACTAAATAAGATAAAAGGCATAGCCAGCATAAGCCGACCCGTACCAATTTGTGTGGGCTTTTCTTCATGATTGAGGGAAAATGAGCCAAGTAAGTATAATCCGGCCATTAAGAAGATGGCAATCCATGTAGCAATCGCAAACGGGCGCGAAATAAGCCCCCACTCCCAAACAAGATCGGCATTAGATAAAAACTTTATGGCTGCAGCTAACTCGATAAAACCTAATAATACTTTAACAATATTCATCCAAGATCCACTCTTGGGCAGACTCTCGAGCCAGCGCGGAAACAAGGCAAACAATACAAAGGGACTCGCAAACGCTGTTGAGAAACCGGCCATCCCTATAATAGGATAAAACCACTCTCCTCCTGTAGTAGCTGCCAATACACCCCCGACAAATGGAGCTGTACAAGAAAATGAGACAGCACTTATAGTCAACGCCATAAAAAGGATTCCAATTGAACCCGAACTTTCGTTGCTCTTTTGATTTAACCAGTTCGTAAGCTGATGGGGTAAACGTAGCTCAAACGCTCCTAATAAACTTATGGCAAATACAACAAGTACAAGTGCTATGAATAGATTAACCCACGGATTAGCTGCAAATTTGTTCGCGCCGGATGCTCCTATAAAAAGCGCCAATAATGCTCCTAAAATTGTAAATGTAACGACAATGGCTAGCCCAAAACCAAAAGCCTGACCTACTGCTGCGGTACCTTCCCCTTCTTTTTGTTTAGAGAAGAAAGAAACCGTCAAAGGTATCATCGGGAAAACACAGGGCGTCAACAGAGCAGCAAAGCCGGCAGCTAATGCAATCCAAAGGAAAGAAAAAATGCCTCCCGAACCATATCCACTCGTATCAATCTGATCTTGATTCTGTTCTTCTTCTGGTGCCGGTTCCTGTTTGTTAGTAGTGGATTTACCCTGTGCGGATTCAGCATCTCCAGCAGTACTTTCCTCAAAATTACTGTAAGGGGTATCAGCAACTCCTTCAACAGATACGGCATGTGCAATAGACTTCGTCTTCGGCGGCAGGCAGGACTTGTCATCACAAACCTGATATAGCACCTCCAATGCAATTTCTGAAGATCCGGAAACATCGCTGCGCAATGCTACCGGAATAGTAAAGGTCGCATTTTTGGTATGCCATCCCAACTCAGCATTAAAATTGGGATCCATTTCAATAGAGGGCTCACTTTCTTGTACCTCTCCTGCAATTGCTACCTTTGAAGAAGCCGAAGAGAATTGAGTAGGATAAGGGCCGGCATCAGGATCGTTGGCAATAGAATACAGATGCCACGCTCCATCAATGGAAGCTTTGACAGTAATTTCGAATACTTCTCCTGCTTTTACCTGATCGGGCGCTTCAACAACAGAATATGTAACAGGATCCAGCATTTGACCCTGAACAAAAAATGGGGATAACATCATAACGATGATCCCCACTACTTTCTTAATAGGTAAAGAATGTCTCATTACCAATCGATTCTAATAAACGCTAATGTAATTTTATTCTTTAACCACCCAAACCTTGATTTGTGCTTTAATTTCACTAATCAGGCTGATAGTTGCAGTGTATTCACCTAACGTTTTGATATCTTGATCTATTGTAATCTTACGTTTGTCAATATCGATATCGCGTTCGGCTAGTGCATCGGCAACATCCTGGGTAGTTACTGAGCCATGAATACGTTCATCTTCACCTACCTCAACAGGAATAGTTACTGACGTCGTTTCAAGGCGCTCAGCCATTTCCTGAGCACGCTCAACAGTGAGTTCAGCACGTCGCTCTGCTTGTTCTTTCATGCGCTCAACCTGCTTCAGTGCCCCATCGGTAGCCATCATAGCTTTGCCTTGAGGAATTAAGTAGTTGCGGCCATAACCAGCCCGTACTTCAACGATGTCCCCGGATTCTCCGAGCTTATCGACATCTTCTCGCAAAATTAATTTCATATACTTATTAGCCATTGTAATAAAATCTTTTTTATCGAAGGTTATCTGCTACATACGGAAGTAATCCAAGGAAACGAGCGCGCTTAATAGCACGAGACAGCTGCCGCTGATATTTTGCGCTGGTCCCGGTTACACGACGAGGAAGTATTTTTCCCTGGTCGTTCATAAATCGCTCTAACAGATCCGTATCTTTGTAATCAATATATTCAATGCCCGCTTTGGTAAACTTGCACTCGCGGGTTTTAATATGTCCCTTCTTTGGGTGTGATGGATTCTTAATCATAATCTTAAAATATTTTGTTTATAGAGATGAATTAATCTTCGTCTTCTGCTTCTTCTTCCTCTTGGTCATCGACAAAGACCTGGGGAACGGCATTTTTACGTTGAAGCTCACGATGACGTTTCATCTTTGCATCGTACTTGAGCGTTAGATAACGCATAACATGATCTTCAATGCGAAGCGCACGTTCCAGTTTTTCGATCAGTTCTCCGGGAGCAGTAAAATAAGCATTTACGTAGTAACCGCTTGACTTACCATCCATTTCGTATTCAAACTTACGGACTCCCCATTCATCTACTTCATCAATTTCACCATCGTTATTTCGAATAAGTTCGGTGAATTTTTCGACGATCTCGTCGTACTGATCGTCTTCTAAGACAGGATTAATTATATATGTTAGCTCGTAATAATTTCTACTCATGTGATATGTTTCCTTTGGTTGTTCCTTAATTGAAACAGCCGACGTGGTGACTTTCACTCGTCAGCAGGCACGCAAAAATAGGCTTTTTTGTATTTAATTCCAATCCATGATTGGATTATATTTTCCCATCCTTACTGCAAGATAAAAGACCATTAATTTTAGGTAAGGATATTATCTAATGCCCCATTAAATGAGTAACCCAATCAGCAGCATAGTAAGAGGAAAGCAAGTTGTGCAAGTCGCCAAAAGCAATACCGAAATAAAGGGTCAATGCAGCAAGAATTACCAACGTAGATCGAAACACAATTCCAGAGCGAACCAGTGGAACATCTTTATGAGGATCTCTGAAATACATATACACCATTGGACGTAAATAGTAATACACACTGGCTGCACTTGCCAGAGCAAGAATAATAGCCAAGGCTACATATCCGGCATCAATAGCCGCAGCAAAGATTAAATACTTTCCAACAAAACCTACAAAGGGAGGTATGCCAACTAATGAGAACAAGAAAAATGAAAGCAAGACTCCCATTAAGGGCTTCTTAAATCCGAGCCCTACATAATTGTTGACATCAGTAAAATCCAATCCCTGCTGTCGCTCATAATACGCTACCACTCCAAAAGCTCCGATGTTCATGATGGTATAGGCAAAAAGATAAAATAGCACTGCGCTATACCCTTCTGGCGTTCCGGCGGCTAATCCAACTAACAGATATCCCGCATGGGCTATGCTTGAATAAGCAAGCATCCGTTTAATATTATCCTGAACAATAGCTATCAGGTTACCCAAAACCATTGTAAGAATTGCAATAACTTCAATCACTCCTGCCCAGTCGGCTGTTTCTGCTGGAATCATTTTGGATAAAACGACCAGTAACGCGACAAAGGCCGCTGATTTTGAAGCCGTTGCCATATAAGCTGTGATTGTTGTGGGCGTACCCTGATAAACATCGGGTGTCCACATATGGAACGGCACGACCGAGACTTTAAAGAAAAAGCCGACCAGCAGTAGTGCCGCCCCTGCTATAAAAATAAGATCTGAGCTTGCCGCTTCGGCAATTTCAGTAAGATATAGCGAGCCCGTTGCTCCATACAACAACGCCATTCCATACAGTAAAAATCCTGTAGAAAAAGCACCAAGGAGAAAATATTTAAGCGCAGCCTCGGCCCCTGTTTTTCGCTCTTTAATTAACCCTGCCAACACATACAAGCAGATCGACATCGTTTCGATTCCGATAAAAATCATGATTAAATTATTGGCGCTGGCAAGTCCCAGCATCCCGGCCGTGGCAAAGAGTATAAGGGCATACACTTCCCCATACTCATAATCAATTGCATTTAGGTATTCCCGGGATATCAGTACGCAAAACAGCGCACCAAATAAAACTACGCTATTCCCAAAAGCCGCTACGCCTCCATATGTTATCATCCCGGAAAATGCTTCCCCCACGGGACCAAACATGTCTATGACTGACAGAACTAATCCTGCGAATAATGAAAAGACCGTAAGCCCAAAGATAGCTCCGTGGTCGTTTTTATAGGCATCAATGATGATAGCAATAAGCCCGGCAAGTGCAACAATGACTCCAGGCAAAAAAACGTTAAGATCGTGTAAGTAATCCATGCAACTTATTTGTTAAACAGTGACTCAATGGTTTTTGCGAGCTTGATATCTTTCTCGGTTACTTTTCCGCCGGCATCATGGGTGCTCAACGAAATGTTTACCGTGTTATAAACATTAAAAATTTCAGGGTGATGAACCTGCTCTTCCGCTTCAAACGCAATGCGATTGATAAAAGCCATGGCATCCCGAAAATTATCAAAACCAAACTCTTTGGTTAATTTATTATTTTCGTGACTCCAGCCAGATAATTCAGAAATTTCATCAGCTATTTGATCATCAGAAAGTGGTTCAGCCATAATACTATTGGTTTTTTATTTTCGATGCTAATTCATCGGTAACATCATATAGATTTGAAGCCCATTGGGGCAAGTCTTCACTATCAGCAGACTGCTGAATTGCCACCCGCTTTTCATTCGATGATTCTAACAACTCCTGCACCTGAACTTCAGAATACTGAGTAAAATCTGTTGGCCTGATTCCAATCCAAACCATAAAGATAACCAGTGGAACTAAAAGCCCAATTTCGCGTGCATTGAGGTCAACCAGCTTCTTATTTTCCTCATGTTTGATAGGGCCAAACATGACACGCTGATACATCCACAACATGTAAACCGCAGCTAAAATAACACCCAGTGCAGCAAATACTACAAACGCATTTTGTGGAAGTACTTCTGAGCTAAATGTTCCGTTAAGAATCAGAAACTCACCAATAAATCCATTTAATCCCGGAAGTCCAATCGAAGCCAACGTGGCAATCATAAACATTACAGCAAAAACAGGCACGACTTTCGCGATTCCGCCGTAATCTTCGATTTCACGAGTATGCGTGCGGTCATAGATCATCCCTACAATCAAGAAGAGTGCTCCTGTTGAGAGACCGTGATTAATCATCTGAATAAGTGCACCCTGCACCGCGATAGTATTAAAGGCAAACAATCCCAATACCACAAAACCCAAGTGACTGACCGATGAATAGGCCACCAGTTTTTTAACATCTTTCTGAACCATTGCCACAAGCGCGCCGTAGATAATGCCGACCACGGCCAAAGTAGCCAGATAAGGCGCAAATTCTACAAAGGCATTCGGGAAAAGTGGTAAACAAATTCGGAGTAGCCCATACGTTCCCATCTTCAACATAATAGCTGCTAGCACAACCGAACCGGCTGTCGGTGCTTCGGTATGTGCATACGGCAACCAGGTATGAAACGGAAACAGCGGCACCTTGATACAGAATGCTAATGCAAATGACAGAAACAGGTAGGTCTGTTCGACCAATCCAATCTGGTATTCGCTGCCGGATAAAAATCGCCAGTCAGTTGTAAACTTATATCCTTCAATAGCAGCTCCCGCATCGTATCCGGTGTAAATTAGTCCAACCAGCATAATGAGTGAACCGACCAACGTATAGACAAAAAACTTGACCGTTGCATGAATTCGATTCTTCCCACCCCAGATACCGATAAGGAAATACATTGGGATTAACGAGAGCTCAAAGAAAACGTAAAACACAATTAAATCCAACGAAGCAAAGACTCCCATCGAAGCCGTCTGCAACAACAGAAGCATCGAATAATATCCTGCTAAATGTTTTTTGATGGAATCCCAAGAAGACAGAATCACAATAGGTCCCATTAGTGTTGTTAGCATAAAAAGCAACAAGCTGAGACCGTCAAGACCAATCAGATACTTAATATCAAGGCCGGCCATAATATTGCTCCCCTCAGTCAGATATTGAACCGTCCCCGAATTAGCAACATCAAAACTAAAAAGCAGTGGCAGCGACAATAAAAACGTTGCTGAAGTGGCAGCAAGACTTATCCACTTTGTAGCTTTATCATTCCGGAGAGCAAGAATTCCGGCAATTCCTAAAAGTGGTAAATAAATAACTAAATTTAGCAGTAACTCCATTATCAATTCTTTTTTACAGGATCAACATACTTAATACAAGAATAACACCTAACACCAGCGCTAATGCATAACTGCTAGTTACACCCGTTTGGATATATCGAAATACACTTCCAAATAGTCGGACGACGCCGCCAACAGTGTTAACAATTCCATCTATGATTTTCATATCGAATTTGGCCAAACCTTTGTCTGACCACTTAACAGTGGGATGAACGACAATACCTTCATAGAACTCATCAAGGCTATACTTTTCTTTCCAGGTTTCGTAAAGTGCTCCAAAGCGGTCGGCAAGCTTGGCATCGGATTCTTCTGTGGCCCCACTTCCATACATTTTATATGCAGTGTAAACACCTCCAACTGCAACAAGTATTGAAACTGTCATCAAAATCCATTCTACAGAATGAGACAGTCCAAGCCCATAGTCTGCTGTAACGTTGTAAAGCCAATTGTGAAGTAGATTAATATGCTCCTCTTGGTGCGTAAATGTTGACAATAAGAAATTGGGTACTCCCAGAAATCCACCAACGACAGAAAGGCCACCGAGTGTCCAGAGTGGAATTGTCATAGTTTTTGGACTCTCGTGCAGATACTTTTCAGCTCCCGTAGCTTCACTTATTTTCTCGGGTAGCTTAAACCCACCGTTGAACGTACCAAAGGTGAGGCGAAACATATAAAATGCTGTTAAGAAGGCAGTAAGAATGCCCACACCCCAAAGAACCATGTATAACGGCTCAGCAAAACCGGCAAATCCAGCATTAAAAGTAAAGGCTAAAATTTCATCCTTTGAGAAGAATCCAGCCAGTGGCGGTATCCCGGCAATAGCAATAGTGGCAATCAAAAATGTCTTATAGGTTGAAGGCATATACTCTTTGAGTCCACCCATAAACCGCATGTCCTGTGGATCAAAATGCACATCCTTACCCTCTTCATGAAGTCCGTGCTCTACATGCTCCATAGCATGTATCACTGATCCGGAACCAAGGAAAAGTAGTGCCTTGAAAAAAGCATGCGTTACAACATGAAACATGGCTGCCGTAAATGCTCCGGAACCCAGCGCCAAAAACATGTATCCGAGCTGTGAAACCGTTGAGTAAGCCAATACTCGTTTAATATCATTTTGCGTAAGCGCGATGGTTGCTGCAACAAGTGCTGTGAGCGCTCCAATGACTGCGATGATCATCATCACTTCGGGCGACATTACAAACATCTCGGACATCCGGGAAATTAAATAAATACCCGAAGTAACCATCGTCGCCGCGTGAATTAATGCAGACACCGAAGTAGGTCCAGCCATCGCATCAGGCAACCAGACAAAAAGTGGTATTTGAGCACTTTTACCCGTGGCCCCGATAAACATTAAAAAGGCAATCCAAAACTTATCATCTGCGGGAATTGCTTCAAGGCTTGACAGAATTACATCAAAATCTAAGCTGCCCACATGTTGGAAGGTCAAAAACATGGCTACGAGAAATGCGAAATCGCCAACGCGGTTATACCAAAATGCTTTACTGCCCGCAGCAGAGTTGGCCATATCGGTATACCAGAAACCAATCAACAGATAAGAACAAAGTCCTACTCCCTCCCATCCGAGAAAAAGCAGTAAGAGGTTATCCGCCATTACCAGGTTGAGCATCGCAAAAATAAAGAGGTTCAGATAGGCAAAAAACTTCCAGTAGCCTTCATCCTCCCACATATATCCAACCGAGTAAAGGTGGATTAAAAAGCCAACGCCGGTAACAACGAGCGTCATTAGTATTGACAGCTGATCGAGCTGGTAGGCAATATCTACGCTAAAACTTCCAACCTTAATCCAGGTAAAGAGTTCCGCAAAAATAGGCGCTGAATCCTGACCCATGTTTATAAAGAAGTAGACTGCAATAGCGAATGGGATAAAGACGGTAAGGTTGGCAATGGTCCCAATTAGAGCCTTTCTCTGTCGAAAAGATTTTGAGCTTAATCCAAGGAGCCCATTTACGAGAAAACCCAGCAGAGGCAATGCAATAATCAGACTTGTAAGCGTAGTAGCAGAATCCATTAACGATGATCTTTCAAATTTGTATCTGTATACATTTTTCGGCCCAAATGTAGCCAACACCCCATGCATTCACAAGGGTAAATTCTCAAGTGGCAAAGATACAAAAAAGTGAGTGAAGGTAAAGGATAGAATTGCTGTTTAGACCTATTATAGAAATAAAAAAGGCTCCAGTATTAGGAACCTTTTTTTACTAAATATTCACAATAAGAAATTACCAGCGCATTAAATTAACTTTATTAATGTCTACAGAAAGGTTATTCCGAAAAATGGCGATAATAATCGCTAACCCAACCACAGCTTCTGCAGCTGCTACGGCCAAAGCAAAAAATACCAGTATCTGTCCGTCTATATTGCCATAATGGCTGCTAAAAGAAATAAGAGAAAGATTTACGGCATTCAGCATCAGCTCAACGCACATAAAAATGACAATTGCATTTTTTCGGATTAGAACACCAATAATCCCAATGCAAAAAAGAAGAGCGCTAAGTGCTAAAAACCAATCAATACTAATCATTCGTTGCTCCAGATTTAATTTTGTGCTGCGCTACAATCAATGCTCCTACAACGGCAGCCGTTAATAAAATTGCGGTAAGTTCAAACGGTAGCAGATATTCCGTAAACATCACGTCTCCCACTGCTTCTACCGTACCAACATACGCCATGTCAGAAGAAACAGTTGGCAGGGTATCTGTAAAACTACCAAGACTATAAATGATCTGAGAAAATACACCTACCCCCAGTAAAAAAGCTACGAAATATTTGAGACGAAATTTGTTAAACAAACTTTCTTCATCCTGTACATTCAGCAACATTATTACAAATAAGAAGAGCACCATGATGGCCCCGGCATAGACCAGAATCTGGATAACAGCTAAGAACTGTGCTTTTAAAAGCAGAAATAATCCGGCCAGCGACAGCATGTTCAATACAAGAAATAATGCACTGTTTACCGTATTTTTACTGATCACCATCGCCAATGCTGAGGCAACAGCTAAAACAGCTAAGAAGACGAAGAAATAAGTTATCATATCACCTTGTTTATTTTTGTGGCTTCAAAGGTAGATAAATTTAAAAACCTCATCAACTAAAATTGCAGAAATTCACTTCTTCCTAAAGGTTTATATTAGATCAAAATAAAAACGACGCCATACTGTTATTGGAAGTTATATAAGAAATCGGGTAATGGATAAAATGACATAGAAAAGAATCGATAATTTCCATTTATTAACGTTGTTCTTTACGAATCTTAGCCTTTAAAGGCATATACCGATTAAACCTCAATAAACAATAATTTTCTACCATGGGTAACACTTCAACGTCAGTAGATTCAGTGGATATGGAAAAGCTAAGTGCTAAGATCGAACAATCCAGCGCTTTTATCGATGATATTTATTCTGAGTTAAATAAAGTTATTGTTGGTCAGCGATATATGATCGATCGACTGCTTATCGGACTTTTGGCTGACGGACATGTACTATTAGAAGGTGTACCCGGTCTTGCCAAAACGCTGACAGTTTCTTCTCTTGCAAAAGTAATAGATACAAAATTTCAGCGGTTACAATTTACTCCCGACTTACTGCCGGCCGACTTAATCGGTACGTTAATTTATAATCAAAAAGAAGCAGAGTTTACGGTCAAAAAGGGACCAATATTTGCGAACATTATCTTGGCTGATGAGATTAACCGATCTCCTGCCAAAGTACAAAGTGCTCTGCTCGAGGCTATGCAGGAGCAGCAAGTGACTATTGGTGAAGAAACTTATCCGCTTGATGACCCTTTCCTGGCATTAGCAACACAAAATCCTGTTGAGCAGGAAGGAACCTATCCCCTGCCCGAAGCACAGGTAGATCGTTTTATGATGAAAATAAAGATCGATTACCCTACCGAACAGGAAGAATTAGAAATTATGCGTCGCATGGCTAAGACGGGACCTGCTGAAGAGTTAAAACCAGTGATCAATACACAAAAGGTTTTGGAAGCACGAGAGGTTATTAATGATATTTATGTAGATGAAAAAGTGGAAAAATATATTATTGATCTCGTCTTTGCCACTCGAAATCCTGAAAGCTACAATCTTAAAGATCTTTCCGAACTCATCAATTTTGGAGCCTCTCCCCGTGCTTCTATTAATCTAAACCTGGCTGCAAGAGCTCATGCATTTATGCAGCATCGCGCCTACGTTACACCCGAGGATGTACGAACGATTGCCATGGATGTACTTCGGCATCGAATTATCCCAACCTTTGAGGCTGAAGCTGAAAATATTACCTCTGAAGACCTGATTAATAATATTCTCTCGACGATTCAAGTGCCTTAATGATATCCCTATAATTTGATACTCTTTCAGGGGCTTTATTTCTTAGTAGTAACATATCACCAAAACTTCTTTTATGGACATTAATTTTGTCTCCAGAACGGATATAAAAATTTCTAAAAAAAGCTCATCAAAATATAAACCACTGCTCGATGCCGTAAAAATGCTGGAACCCGGCGGAAAAGCCCTCGAAGTTTCTTTTAAAGACGAAACAGAACTTAATTCTATGCGCAACGTAGTTTACGGTTATAATAGAGATACCGGAGATCAAGTTAAGAGCAGTAAACATCCGGAAAAAAATGTGGTCTTCTTCTATAAAGAAGAGGAATAGAGAAAATCTTCACATTCTTCTAAATATTGGATTATTCTAAAAAGAAAAGGCTCAGAGTTTTCACTCCGAGCCTTTTTTAATTCAGTAAGAAAGAGAGTTAAGAATTACTCTTCTTCATCAGCATTGTCTTCTTCCTCTTCAACCTCTTCAGCTTTTTTCTGGAGGTTGCGAGCTGCTTGTTCTTTATCAGCCATCTCTTTTTTGAGATCAGCAAGACCAGACATCTCACCCAGTGTAGGTGTGCCGGTTTGTGGTGCAGGTCCCTGTTCTTGCTTGCCTCGAGTTTTCTTGGCTGACTTTTTAGCTTCCTTAACATCTTTCTCACGCTGACTTAGCGTAATGTTTTTGTTGGTTTCATCCAGCTCAATCACAAAAGCTTCAACAGTATCGCCCTCTTCAAAGTTTTCTTGGGGCTCTCCTCCGGCTTCTGTTTTGCTTGCAGGAATAAATCCTTCAAGATCATGTGGAAGTTTCACAAATACGCCTTTTTCGGTAGTCTTAAAGACTTCACCTTCAACTTGGTTTGTGCCGCTATATTCTTCAGCGAATTTCTCCCATGGATTCTCTTCAATCTGCTTGTGACCGAGCGTAATGCGACGATTTTCAAAGTCAATCGCCAGAATAACAACTTCGATCTCTTCATCCTTATCAATAACCTCATTCGGATGGTTGATCTTCTCAGTCCAGCTCAAGTCAGAAATGTGGATGAGTCCGTCAATGCCGGGCTCAAGCTCAACAAACACACCAAAATTGGTGAGATTGCGAACCGTTCCTTTGTGCTTGGATCCGACGGGATAACGCTCGTCGATATCTTCCCAAGGATCTTTTTCGAGCTGCTTGACACCAAGTGAAATTTTCTTCTCGGGCTCATTCACATTCAGTACAACACAGTCAATAATATCATCCTTGCTAACTAACTGTGATGGGTGCTTGATATGCTGTGTCCAAGACATCTCACTAATGTGGATAAGTCCTTCAACACCTTTTTCGAGCTCAATAAAGGCACCGTAATCAGCGATAGAAACAACCCGACCCTGAACCTGAATGTTTTCAGGATACTTAAGATCGATTTCTTCCCAAGGATGCGGCTGCAGTTGCTTGAGTCCAAGTGAAACACGTTTTGTTTCTTCATCAAAGTCGATAACCGCGACATTAAGCTGCTGATCAAGCGAAACAATTTCCTCGGGATGTTCAACGCGTCCCCAAGAGAGGTCAGTAATGTGAAGCAAACCGTCGACACCGCCGAGGTCGATAAATACACCGAAATCGGTAATGTTTTTGACGATACCTTCAAGTACCTGTCCTTCTTCAATCGTTTCGAGAATTTCTTCACGCTGCTCTTCGAGATCAGACTCGATAAGTGCACGGTGAGAAACAACGACATTTTCGGCTGACATATTCAGCTTGACAACCTGAAACTCCATCGTCTTGCCAACATAGGCGTCAAAGTCGCGCACAGGTCGAACATCAATCTGCGATCCGGGCAGAAATGCATCGATGCCCATAATATCGGCAACCATACCGCCTTTAATTCGGCGTTGTATTTTACCTTCTACAATTTCGCCGGTTTCAGCAGCACGTTCAATGGTCTCCCAGGCATGCAAGATATCAGCCTTACGACGGGAAAGAATTAACTGTCCTTCTTGATCTTCAACTTGGTCTAAAAATACATCAACTTCATCACCCGGTTGTAGGTTTTCAACTAAATCATCAGGAAATTCATTGGTTTGCACCATTCCTTCGGATTTAAACCCGATATCAACGACAACATAATCTTCATCAACAGAAACAACACGCCCCGTTACAATCTCTTTTTCTTCAATTTCGTTGAGCGTATCCTCGTACATCCCTGCAAGCTCATGAAACTCCTCATCGGTGTAATCTTCCGATGCAGCCTGCAGCTGATCATAAGTATATGTTTTTTCTTCTTCGTCCACATCGCCGGTAAATACTGCTACATCTTCTTCTTCCGGTTCAACACGTACTTCTTCTTCAGTAGTAGTTTCGACTGCAGTTTCTTCAGTTACCTCTGCGGTAGCCGTATCCTGCTCTTCTTTTTCGTTAGTTTGTTCTTCTTTAACTTCTTCGGTCATTATGAGTTTTAGTTAAAATTACCGCACTCCAAAATTTTCGGAATGGGATTAGATTAGAGTTATAGTTTAAAATTCTTATTCAATTTCTTTTAAAACTTCGCTTATTTCTAAACAAATTTTATCAACTTGTTGTTCGAACGTTAAGTTCGTTGTATCAATTTCAATAGCATCATCCGCTTTTTTCAATGGATCAGCTTTACGCCTAGAATCTTTCAGATCTCGTTCTGCAATATTTTGCTTCACCTCTTCCAAAGTTAATCCGGGATTCTTTTCCTTTCGCTCGTTTAAACGGCGTTTCGCACGCTCTTCCAAATCCGCCGACATAAAAAACTTCAGCTCTGCATCGGGGAAAACCGCTGTACCCAAATCACGTCCTTCGGCAATATAAACACCATCCAAAACGACGTCACGCATCAAATTATTTACAAAAGACCGAACACGTGGTAATGCTGCAACCTCACTCACGGCACTGGTAACTTTACTGGTTCGAATTTTATCGGTAACCGATTGACCATCGACCAATACATGAAATTTTTGGTCTTCGTAATAAAACGTGATCTTATTCTGATTCAATAAACGAAAGAACGTCTCCTTATCCCGATTCGCTTCCAAATAGATTAACGTAGCTGTTCTGTACAACGCTCCGGAATCGAGATATTCAATACCCATTCTGTCGGCAATTGCCCGGGCAGTTGAACTTTTGCCCGAACCAGCCGGACCATCGATCACTATGATCATAAGCGAAAGTCTCCTAACTTACCTTTATTTTACTAATTTTTCAATGATTTCTTGTTTAACACTTCCAGAAATTTTAACTTTGACATCTTTCTGAATTGGCGCAGAAAATACAAATTAATTTACAGAACTGATAAGAAACTCTTAGAAACCATGCCACAACATCAATCAGCGAAAAAACGAGTACGACAAAACGAGAAGCGTCGTGTCCGAAATCAAGCTAAGCGCTCCAAAATGAAAACATTAATAAATAAAGCGCTTGAGACTACAGACAAGGAAGAAGCAGAAAAGGCTTTTAAAGAAGCCAGCTCATATCTCGACAAAATGGCTGCCAAAGATCTAATTCACCAGAATTTTGCAGCTCGGAAAAAGTCAAAAATAGCTGACCACGTTAACAGCTTATAAAAGATATAAAGTCTATTGGCTAACCCCTATTCCAAAGCACTCCTTGTAATTTTAGACGGCTTCGGGTTAGCCCAAAATCCTGATGTAAGCGCTATTGAAAAAGCGCACAAGCCGTTCATTGATTCTCTGTTTGCCGATAATTCCCATTCCAAACTGACGGCCAGCGGAAAAGATGTTGGCCTACCCGATGGACAATTTGGCAATTCTGAAGTTGGGCATCTGAATATCGGTGCAGGTCGCATTGTTCCCCAGGAACTAACCCGCGTTAATGCAGCTATTGAGGATGGCAGCTTTTTTAAAAACAGCGTCCTATCGACGGCCTTTGAGAAAGCAAAGGAAAATGGCCGCATTCATATCATGGGCCTTTTTTCTGATGGCGGCGTGCACAGTCATAATGAGCATCTTTTTGCATTGCTGAAATTTGCTCAATCCTCTGGTATTGACAACACCTATATACATGCTTTTACAGATGGACGAGATACCTCTCCCCATGGCGGCATTGACTACGTAAAAGAATTTCGGCAGCAAGCCGGTATTATTGGATCCGGAGAAATTGCATCCATCGTTGGGAGATATTACGCGATGGACCGGGATAACCGGTGGGAGCGTACACAACTTGCCTATGACCTTTTAGTAAACGGAAAAGGTGAGGAGTTTGAAAATCCTATAGAAGCACTTCAAGCATCGTATGATGCTGACGTGACTGACGAGTTTGTCAAACCTAAACTTATAAACTCATCTCCTGATTCCCGTATCCAGAAGGGCGATGTTATCATCTTTTACAACATCCGGGGTGACCGGGCACGCCAAATCACACGTTCATTAACAGAGGATAACTTTGACAAATTTGAAGTCGAAGAGAACCTCAATCTACATTATGTCACGTTTACTTCCTATGATGATACGTTCAACCATGTAGAAGTAGCCTATCCCCCACTGGATCTTCATAATACCATTGGTGAGATCGTCAGTAATCACAACTTGAAACAGCTTCGCATTGCTGAAACGGAGAAATATCCCCATGTGACCTATTTTTTCAATGGCGGTGACGAAGAACCTTTTGAGGGCGAAGAACGCATTTTAATACCGAGTCCCAAAGTTGCTACCTACGACCTGCAACCAGAAATGAGTGCAGTCGAAGTAACGGATGCATTGTGCGCTCAACTAATCACCGAAAAACATCACTTGGCAATCCTGAATTATGCCAATCCTGACATGGTTGGACATACTGGTGATATGGACGCAACCATTAAGGCCGTTGAAACGATAGATCAGCAACTCAAGAAAGTGGTTAAAACCGCAACCGAACACAATTATAAAATTCTCGTCATTGCCGATCACGGTAATGCCGATTGCCTCATCAATGAGGACGGAACTCCTCACACGGCTCATACTTCGGCACCTGTTCCAGCACTTATTTTAAACGAAAAAAACGTTGAAATGAAAGATGGTATTCTGGCTGATGTCGCTCCTACCCTTTTAAAACTGATCGGAATTGAACAGCCCGAGGAAATGACCGGAACCCCACTTTTCTAATTTCTAAATAATTAGAAATCAAGTTCCCTTCTTCATATTTTAGGAACAAGCGATTGAGGTAAGTGCTTTTTATAAGCTTGTCCGTAATCAATATTTTATTAGCAGTATCGAAAGTATCTCCAGTTATGTTAACAATGACTGTTTATGCTACCTGCTTGGCTCTCAGGAAGCTATAAAAAAATAATTTATGGATATTCGGTCTCATATTTTCTTACAAGTTTAAAATTTTCTGATAGCCGATTTTGTTTGCTTTTGCACTAAGCCAGCACTACTTTCGTTAAAGAATATGAACTAAATATTCTGGTCACTCGTTACAACGAATGACAAATAACTTTAAAACTACTTGAAGGTTCGATTTTATGGAGGGCAATTTCTCTAGCAAAGTTCGAGATGTAATACAGTTTAGCCGCGAAGAAGCACTTCGTCTGGGACACGACTATATCGGAACGGAGCATTTAATTCTGGGTATCGTTCGTCTTGGCGAAGGTGTAGCTGTTAAAATCTTGAAAAACCTAAATTGTGATCTTTTCAAACTAAAAAAGACGGTTGAAGATACTGTCCGCGGTACAGGAGGCTCGGTAAAAGTGGGTAATATCCCCCTTACAAAACAAGCCGAAAAAGTACTGCGCATTACCTATCTCGAAGCTAAGTTGTACAAGAGTGACACTATTGGAACTGAACACCTTTTATTATCACTCTTGCGCGATGATGAGAATATTGCTGCACAAATTCTTCAACAGTTCAATGTATCGTATGACGCAGTGCGCGAAGAGCTAGATCTTATTATCTCAGGAAAATCCTCTGATGAGGATCGCAAAGATTCTGGTTCTGTATCAGCAAGTTTATCATCCTCAAAAGGAGGAGGCGGTTCAAAATCCTCCGGAAGCTCTAGAGAAAAGAAAATGGAAAAATCAAAAACACCTGTACTTGACAATTTTGGCCGTGATTTAACACAGCTGGCTGAAGATGGCAAACTCGATCCTATTATCGGTCGAGAAAAAGAAATTGAGCGCGTTGCTCAGGTCTTAAGCCGTCGTAAGAAAAATAACCCGGTACTTATTGGCGAACCCGGCGTAGGTAAAACAGCTATTGCCGAAGGATTGGCTTCGCGCATTGTTGAACGCAAGGTATCACGAGTGCTGTATGATAAGCGGGTCGTAGCATTGGATCTTGCCGCATTAGTTGCCGGCACAAAATACAGAGGGCAATTCGAAGAACGTATCAAAGCCGTAATGGGAGAGCTGGAAAAAACCCAGAACGTTATTCTCTTTATTGATGAACTCCATACTATTGTTGGAGCCGGTGGTGCAAGTGGTTCACTTGATGCTTCAAACATGTTGAAGCCCGCTCTTGCACGCGGCGAAGTTCAGGCGATTGGAGCAACCACACTTAACGAATATCGTCAACACATCGAAAAAGACGGCGCTCTTGAACGCCGTTTCCAAAAAATAATGGTTGATCCCACTACCCCGGAAGAGACTACTGAAATTCTTTCCCAAATTAAGGACAAATACGAAGAACATCATAGTGTAAGCTATTCTGATGAAGCTATTGATGCCTGTGTTAAACTTACTGATCGGTATGTAACGGATCACTTTTTGCCGGACAAAGCTATTGATGCACTTGATGAAGCAGGAGCTCGGGTGCACTTGTCTAACATTCACGTGCCCCAGCATATCATTGATCTGGAAGAAGAAATCGAGAAAACCAGCAATGAGAAAAACGGCATGGTAAAAAAACAGCGCTTCGAAGAAGCCGCCCGTTTACGCGATAAAGAAAAGCGCCTCACCGAAGAACTAGAGCAAGCGCAGAAAGAGTGGGAAAAAGAATCCGAGGAAATTGTATACGATGTTGAAGAAGAGGACGTAGCCCACGTTGTAGGAATGATGAGCGGCGTACCTGTAAGCAAAATTAACCAGAGCGAAAGTAAAAAGCTGGTTAAGATGAAAGAAGAGCTTTCAAAACAAGTTATTGGCCAAAACGAAGCTATTGTTAAACTCACAAAAGCAATTAAGCGGACACGTGCCGGACTTAAAGATCCTAATCGTCCAATCGGTTCATTCATCTTTCTTGGTCCGACCGGAGTGGGTAAAACCGAAATGGCCAAAGTGCTTTCTCAGTATCTCTTCGATAAAGAAGATGCACTCATTCGTATTGATATGAGTGAATACATGGAGAAATTCTCGGTTTCACGACTGGTTGGTGCACCTCCAGGATATGTCGGATATGAGGAAGGCGGACAGCTTACCGAAAAAGTTCGACGAAAACCTTACAGTGTTATTCTTTTGGATGAAATCGAAAAAGCACACCCGGATGTCTTTAACATTCTGCTTCAGGTTCTGGATGACGGAATTCTTACTGACAGCTTGGGACGCAAAGTTGACTTCAGAAATACCATCATCATTATGACCTCTAACATCGGGGCGCGTGATATTCGCAGTCTTGGTGAAGGAATAGGATTCTCGAGCGGAGCAAAAAGCTTCGACTATGAGAAAATGAAATCAACCATTCAGGATGCGCTAAAGAAAGTATTCAACCCTGAGTTCCTGAACCGTATCGATGATGTTATTACATTCCGTGCTCTCGAAAAAGAAGATATCTTCAAGATTATTGATATTCTTTCTGATGATCTCTTTCAGCGTATCCACGACCTCGGTTACGAAGTTGAAGTCACCAAAGGTGCCAAAGATTTCTTAAGTGATAAAGGATTCGATCAGAAGTATGGTGCCCGACCTCTCAAGCGTGCTATCCAGAAATATGTTGAGGAACCGCTGGCGGAAGAGTTGTTAGAATCCGAACACGAAGAAGGAGCAAAAATCAAGATTAAGATGAACAAGTCTCGTGACGGGCTCCTCTTCGACTGGTCAGATACCGATGAAACAACAGATGTGGAAACCAGCGACGATGAAATAAAAGCTGCAAAGGATAAAGACTCTGACGACGACTCTGAAGATGAGAAATCAACGTCAGAGGCTAAGGCCTAACGTAGATTTCTATTTAAAATTGAAAAAGCCTGGCAGGTTTAAAATCTGTCAGGCTTTCTTATTTCTTGGATGATTTTTTTCTACCCTACCTAATAGGCATACTAAAAATTCGCTCTTATAAGAATATCTTTATTTGCCCCTTTTAGCATATAGCTATTGCCGGTACTCCGAATTAACCTAAGTTCAATTGCTTCGTTCAGTCCTAATGCCCCGGAAAACTGCTGACTTGCTATCGACCGCTGTCGCAAATTAACGGCCCGAAACTCAATACCATTTAATGTCCCTGAACGTTCAGAATAATTGCCCGTTAATGCTAAAATCAAATTATCTTCGGGAAAATAATCAGCTATCATAATAGGTGCACTAAAACTGGTTGCTCCCAAACTTTCACCGCTTAGCGTATTATGAACCATCACCCGTCCTCCGGAATAGATCGTTATCTGCTCTAAATCACCCGTGAACCTTGCATCTTTAAGATCTTCTTCCGCTGATATAGTATTCAGCTCATTGCCATATTTATCCATAATCAGCACCCTATCATCAGTGCCTTGTTTTGCAGTTATAGCAGCAATAAAGCTTCCCTCCTTTGATATGGTAATATTCTTCAAATATCGATCACTGCTGAAAAATATATCCTCAAACTCTTTGACTCCTGTACGAACTTGTGCCTTCGACCCCAATTCACCGTTACGTTTAATTTTGGGATTATAAATCACAATCGTATTACCGGCTGCACTTATGGCTACTTCTGAAATCGCCTCTCCCTGTGTACTTTGGCTACTGCTCGACATGCTCGTTACAATTTCTCCGAAAGAATCATAAAAAGTAAAGTTGGCAATTTTATCACGCAGCAGCGTATTCCCGTTATTGAAGGGATACAAACCAAACGAAGCCTCATCTGCCAAGGAAATCGTTGAAAAAGCATTTAGTTTTTCTCCCTCAGGACTATATAGCGAGATCTCCCCTTCTTGGTCATTCCAGGTCAGCGTACTAATTATTGTATTATCAGACGATACTCCCACCGCATCATAATTTTGTTCTGTATCACTATCCAAAAAGCGAACAGATTGTGATCCAAAGGTGACCTTACTATTTCCAAGCGTAAAAGTAGATCTGTTATTACCAGCTGTTTGTTCTGCAACCGATAGATTAAGGGATTGTCCCAAAGCCACTGACGGGAGTAAAAATATTACAAGGATCCTGAACATCTTAGCTACCATAAAAGAGAGATTTCACAAGTTTAAATTAAAGGCTAAAGAACGGAATTATTTAACAGAGTTTCATCTGCATTCATCCAAAATTCTGTCATATTATTTGTAGATTTGCCCTACTTAAAATTTTTAAAATCGATCTATGTTTTTCTCTGTCATCATTCCCGTTTATAACCGTCCGCGAGAGGTAGATGAACTGCTACATTCCCTAACGCAACAGACCTATAAAAATTTTGAAACGCTGATCATCGAAGATGGTTCCGAAAACCGTTGTGATGATATTGTCGAGAAATATCAGGATCAGCTTGATATCCGTTACTATTACAAAGAAAACTCCGGACAGGGATTTAGCCGTAACTTCGGATTTGAACGTGCTAAAGGTGATTATTTTATTGTCTTTGATTCAGATTGCCTGATTCCCTCTCACTATTTTGAAACGGTCGAGAACTATCTAAAAACACATCAATTAGATGCCTTCGGAGGGCCTGACCGAGAACACGAAAGCTTTTCTCCTATTCAAAAAGCCATCAGCTATACCATGACCTCCCCCCTTACCACAGGAGGAATCAGAGGAAATAAAAAACATGCCGGTACTTTTCACCCGCGCAGTTTTAATATGGGGATCTCTCGTGAAATATATGAACAAACGGGAGGATACCGAATCACGCGGATGGGGGAAGATATTGAATTTAGTATTCGTATTATTAACAACGGATTTAAAACCGGGCTCATCCCTGATGCTTATGTATATCACAAGCGACGGACCAGTTTGAAGAAGTTTTTTAACCAGCTGCACTTTTTCGGTCGAGCGCGTATCAATATCAATCGTTTCCATCCCGGCGAAATCAAATTTATTCATACCCTACCGGCTTTGTTTACGGTGGGATTATTATTATTCCTTACACTTCCCTTTTGGAACCTCAGCTTGTTTAAAATACTGCTGATCCCCTTAATTTTATTTGTTTCGCTCATCTTTGCTCATTCATCTACAAAATATTCCAGTATGTACATCGGTTTACTAAGTGTATCAGCAACATTTATACAGCTTACGGGGTATGGAATAGGCTTTTTAAGTGAGTTTTGGGAAGAGCAAAAAGAATAAAAATTCATTGGATTCGAAATTGATTTGAGAACTAAAGTCCCTTATATTTGACATCTTTCTGAACGGGGAGTAGCGCAGTCCGGTAGCGCATTCGCTTTGGGAGCGAAGGGTCGCAGGTTCAAATCCTGTCTCCCCGACTTTTAGCAATTTCCAAATTGCATAATCAAGTTATAAAAACTTGGACGTTTGACGTATTGATTTTGTAATTTGCCTTTGAGTTAGCGCGCCCGTAGCTCAACTGGATAGAGCAACTCCCTTCTAAGGAGTAGGTTACAGGTTCGAGTCCTGTCGGGCGTACAAGAAAACCTTTAAGGCGACGTGGCCGAGTGGTCAGGCAGAGGTCTGCAAAACCTCCTACGGCGGTTCGATTCCGCCCGTCGCCTCTGAAGCTCATATTTATTGAAATTCTATTATGCCGCGTTCGTCTAGGGGTTTAGGACGCCGCCCTTTCACGGCGGTAGCACGGGTTCGAATCCCGTACGCGGTACCAGCTAAAGCCTCTGCAGGCTAAATACTTGCAGAGGCTTTTTTATTTGGGATAATCAAGTATAGGTTTCAGAAGTCCTTCCACAATCATACATTACGTGTTAAATAATTTTTCCACCTATGGACTTGGACTTTAATATAATTTGGAACTTATTTGCTGCCCTAGGTATCGGTTTGCTCATCGGTATTGAGCGCGGATGGAGCGGACGGCTCGAAGATGAAGGTGATCGGGTTGCCGGAATACGCACGTTTAGTCTTGTCGGTCTGTTTGGAGGAGTATGGACCGAAGTGAGCCGCTTTGTCAATGAATGGATTCTTGCCGTTGCATTTCTCGCGTTGGCAGCTCTTGTAATTACATCTTATGTCATAAAAGCCAAAGTTGAAGAGGAAAAAGACCTGGGGATTACCACGGAAGTTGCTCTACTGCTTACTTTTACGCTAAGCTCTTGGGCTGCTTTTGGATATCATGTTTATGCGCTTGGTGCTACCGTTATAGTCATATCACTATTAAGTCTCAAACCAACGTTACACAGCTGGCTGCACAAAATTGAAGTCAAGGAAATCTATGCAGGTATTAAGCTGTTGATCATAACCGTAATATTGTTACCTCTGTTGCCTAATAAAGGCTACGGTCCCTGGGAAGCCATCAATCCCCATTGGATATGGTGGATGGTTGTTCTAATCTCAGGACTCTCCTTTATCGGATACATTCTTATTAAATATCTGGGCGAAGATAAGGGAACCATGTTAACAGCAATTACAGGTGGATTGGCTTCATCCACAGCTGTTACACTAAGTCTTGCTCAATTTGCAAAACAACAAAAAAAGATAGCCAGCGGAATTTTTATTGCCGGAGTCCTTGTAGCCTCTTCAATTATGTTTGTAAGGGTCGGTATTGAGGTTGCAATTGTTAACACTGCACTATTGTATCCACTATGGATTCCTCTTACGACTATGTTAATTCTTACCTTGGGAAGTGGATTCTGGCTTTGGCAAAAACATCTTCAATTGGAAGACGATCAACCTCCTCTTGAATTGAAAAACCCTCTTCAACTTTTTACGGCCTTACAATTCGGTTTACTGCTGGGAGTGATTTTACTGCTGGCAACTGCTATGGAAAAATGGTATGGAGATCAAGGTATTTACCTGTTGGCTCTTTTCTCGGGTCTAATGGATGTCGATGCCATAACGCTTTCCCTTTCTCGTATGGCTGAAGAAGGTACCGATGCCAGTGTAGCAACGCTTGGGATTTTGATTGCCGTCATCACCAATACACTCGTCAAAGCCGGACTATTTTTCTTCTGGGCCGGATATGAAAAGAGTAAGCAACTAATCTGGTTTATTATCATTATTTCTGCTATCGGGGCAACCAGTTTACTTCCTTTTATATAAACTTTTACCTACATCATAAGATGCCCCTATGATACCTTACGCCAACTTTGCCACATAGGTGCACCATTCTCATCTCGTAACCTCATCTGCATTTTTTCTTTTCGAATCTCTGAAGCAACAATAATTTCAGTATTCTTGAAGGTAACTTTAGAACCTTTTACCTCAATCTTATCTCCCTCTTTGAAATGATGTGGCTGACGAGTTATATACCAGAGGGGTCCAAGATGGACCGGAATCTGTTCGTTCTCAATTGCTAATATGAGATAAACTCCATGTTTTTCATCCTTGTTTTCCTGTGAATTAGAAACTTCGATCACCTCTCCTTTCACTTCTACTATTTTCTTGGGATCAAAGGGACGTTCATATCCTTTTCGGTGATTCAGGCGGCGAGCTACCGCATAAGCAACTCCTGCCGCAGATAATAACGCCAATCCTCCACCTACCTGTTGAACTTTTTTAAAGACATCTTGCGTTTTCATGAGCGTAAATTTTAGAATTTAGATTAGGGTTCGGTCAGCTATAAACTCTGACATTGGCAATCCCCAAGAAGGGATTTTTCCACCCGTGGTATAATACATTGACTTAAAACCCATCTTTAACATATGAGGAGTGTATCCCATTTTTAATATACTTTTATCCCCACCCCACCACTCATCAGTATGCATGTAAAAACCTTTATGATCTCCCATATCACCCATACAGATTAGTTCAAACTCCAGTGGGTCAATCTTTTTATCCGGATCATAACCACCGACTTCTTGTCCCAACACTTTAGCCAGCACCTCTGCCTCCATGTGTCCCAAAGATCCAAGTTTTGGAACCGTTATCGATGCAGCATCACCCACAGCAAATACTTCGGGATAATCAGGGTTTCGCATATAAAGATCGGTCACTATAAAGCCCTGGTCATCACTGATAGGCAATCCCTTCAAAAAATCATGTGCTTCCCAATTTGGGAAAATAATTTTCATTTCCGCTTCCAGGCTACTACCATCTTCAAACTCAATGCCATCCTCATAGAGTCGTTTGATACCCCGGGTATTAGCTTTATAGCCATATCCCATCTTATCAAACATGGGAAGAAGCTGATCTAATATTTGCTTTCCAGCATCCTCGGCAATAACTTCAGCAGGTGTAAACAGCGTGATATTCTCCGCTCCACCTAACCCTCTTTTTTGAAGCCATTCGGCCATGGAAAAGGATATCTCCACCGGCGGGCCCTCACACGCTGCTTCTGCTGTCGGAATTTCGGGTAGTTTATCACTCTTACCCTGTAGAAAGTAATCTGATCCAATAACAATAGGCCCTCCCTTATAACTACCATCATGTAGATACCGACGCACTTTATCGCCATAATAAGTATCAGTGAAGGTATGCCCATATTTCCCAAATCCATCTATTTCATCAAAAGCCAGCTTATTACCCAATGCAATAACCAGGTAATCATAATCAACCGCTTCCAGAGCAGATCCTGATCGTTCTACCGGTTTAAAATCAACCGATCTATTTTCCACATCTATTGCCTGTACCTCCCCCTGGATAAAATCGATATTGTCACGATCAAGAAATTTGATAAAAGGTAAGTGAAGCGAACGCTCCGGATTGTTATTATTCCAAACTTCAATAGGAATATTTGGAATAAATGTTAGATAAGGCTTGCGATCCATGCAGGTGATTTTAACTTTGTCACCGGCATATTCTCGTATATAACGAGCTGTTGTTAATCCTGCAAAATTGCATCCTAAAACGACTATGTGAGGTTGGGCAGCCATGGCAAAGTATTTACTTTCTTTTGTACCATAATGGATAAATTTTTTGTTAAGTCTGAAGTAATATCCCTACAGAAAAAGTAGTAAAGAGTCCAAATTTTTTATAAGGTTTTATCTTACACCGTTTGCTTTCAGCAAATAACCCAAAAATATTAAATATTATTTTATCTGTTAATGAGGAATTGCTTAAATTTATCATAAACTTGTAAGGCAGGATATCAAATCATAAATACTTCTGTTCTATTCACTTAAAAAGACGGACGACATTAAAATCTTACTGCTATGGCTTTTTCAATCAATCACATATTCTTCCCGACCGATTTCTCCAAAAACGCTAAAAGAGCGTTGCCCTTTGCTGCAGAAATTGCACTTAAAACAGATGCCAAGCTAACGCTTTTCCATGCCACCCAAGAAACAATGGATATAGCCCCTGATTTTGAAAAGAAACGTGATCAGGTTATTGATGATACTTCCAATAACTTTGATAAGCTCTTAAATAGCCTGGAAGGAGATCAATATAATAATTTAGATATTTCAACGGTCGTACAGGATGGACAGGCTGTAACAGCGTTACTCAACCAGGTAGATGAACGTTCCATAGACCTTATTGTAATGGGTACCAAAGGAGTAACCGGTGACCGGAATGTTATTTTGGGAAGTGTCGCTTCCAGTGTTATACAGAAATCCCCCGTCCCCGTACTTGCAGTGCCCACCGGTAGCAGCCTTGATAATTTTAAGAATCTTATTTTCACCAGCGATTACAAGAAAGGAGATTTAACGGCACTTTCTAACTCCATCGATTTTGCCAAATTGTTCAACTCTTCCGTTGAAGTTCTGCATGTAAGTGATCAAAAAAATATGGAATCAGAAATTAAATTCCGTGGGTTCCGAGAACTTGCAAATGAACACATTAACTATGATAACATCTCTTTTCATCATGAGTATGAGCTGGATTTCTTTCCAACGATCAGCCAATTTTTAGCAGATCGTCCAAATTCATTACTCGTTATGGTCCGGTATAAAAAATCGTTCTGGGAAAAACTGACAAACCGTAGTCTTTCGAAAGAAATGACTTTCTATTCAAAAGTACCTCTGCTGGTGATGATCGGAAATCAAAATTCAAAATCTGAAACTATCCTAGAAGGATCTGAAAAAGAAAGCAGTTAATAAAGAGTTGCTTTTTCGGGTTTATTGCTTTTGAGCCAATGCATAGATTCCGGCACCGCGTTCGTTATCATCACGAACATCTAATGCCATTAGCAGCAGGCTCAATGGTAATACCGGGATGTAATAAACGGCCATTATTGGCAGTGCCCATAGCTTAATCTTGGTAAGCCAAAGCATGGGATATTTAATGATAAGCTCCCACGCCAGATGTCCGTTTTTACCGTAGGTATACGCTACATCCAGAACGGTAAACCCGGAATTTTGTAACTTCTCGCTGATATCTCTTTTGGAATATCCCGGACGAGCATGCTCATCCACGAAGCTTTCATCACCATCCGCGTCTTCTTCGGAATAGATAGAAGGAGAATGCATCAAAAAATATCCGCCAGACTGTAAGGAACGGTTAATATTTTGCATTACTTTTTCATCCTCTTCGATATGTTCTAGCACATCAACGCAAATGACAAAATCGAACATATCCTCATAATCAATTTCAAGCAGATCCTTCTGATTAAAAGTAATGCGTCCGGCTTCAATTTCACGCTCAAAATAACTGCGCGAATCTTCCAGGTAATCACTTTTCACATCGACGGCTTGAATATTGACGTTATTAAATTCCTGCAGGATAAACCGATCGTACTGTCCAAATCCCGAGCCGGCATCCAACAGACTCCACTCCCCCTGTGCATCCCTATCTGAGCCATACTTGCGCAGTATTTTTCGGATGTACCAGCTCCGTAAAAAGAACAGATCCAGAATTTTGTAGAAGAGCGTCCGAAGAAAACGAAAACGGCGAATAATCTGTGCAAACCGGTCCTTAACCGGATCGTAGGCAATACGACTCATTAACAAAAGCTTGTCTTAATGATTACCAAATTCTTTTTTGAATATACCATTCCCATATCTCACAACTGCTAAATTTTCTCTCTAATATTGGGTTTCTGCTGCTTTTCGTTTCGCTTTTGGATCAATTCCCCCAAAAAGCCAATGGAAAAAATCTGGGCTCCCAGTACCATCAACATTACACCCAACAACAACAATGGACGATCACCGATAGGCTCTCCAAAAAATATTTTATCGATTGACAAGTATGCATTAATAGCTCCGCCTAATATCAAGAATAGAAACCCGAGTGTACCAAAAAAGTGCATGGGTCGTTGCAGATATCGATTAACAAAAAGCAAAGTTAACAGATCCAAAAAACCATGCATAAATCGAGAAATGCCAAATTTAGTCTCCCCATATTTTCGGGGATGATGCTTTACCACTTTTTCTCCAATGCGATCATATCCCTCAAGTTTGGCCAAAAACGGGATGTATCGATGCAATTCTCCATATAAATAAATATTCTCAATAACGTCGGCACGATACACCTTAAGTCCACAGTTAAAGTCGTTGAGTTTAATACCTGTTACCAACGAAGTTACCTTGTTAAAAAAACGTGATGGCACCGTCTTGGAGATAGGATCGTGACGCTCTTTTTTCCATCCACTAACCAGATGTAAATCTTCCTCTTTAAGCTTTTGAAGCATTAAAGGGATTTCATTTGGATCGTCCTGCAGATCGGCATCCATTGTTGCAATATAGTCACCATCAGCATTTTCAAAACCGGCCTGCAAAGCGGAACTCTTTCCATAATTGCGCTGCAGTCGGATGCCTAAAACATGCTTGTGCTCTTCCGTCACCTTCTTGATCTGCTGCCAAGATCGATCGGTCGAGCCATCATCCACAAAAATAAGTTCATAATGGTGCTTTTTAGATAATGCCTCGTGTACCTTTTCGGCCAACTCGTGAATCGATTCGTCCTCGTTAAGCAGGGGGACTATAACGCTTAGTTCTATGTCGGATCTGTTTAAATCTTTTTCAGGCAATGTTTTTTAAATATTTTGTGCCAAAGAGTTAGAAATAATGCACCAGATAATGTATAATTAGCAATAAAGATACGCTTTTAGTCTTCTTATGAAAAAACTTTATTACTCTATAGGTGAAGTCAGTGATATTACCGACGTGGAAGCGCATGTGTTGCGCTACTGGGAAACAGTTTTTGATGAATTAAATCCCAAAAAAAATAAAGCCGGTAACCGCGTCTACAAAGAAAATGATATTGAGACAATTTTAAAACTGAAGGAGCTGATCCAAGAAAAAAAATACAGCACCGAGGGTGCTCAGCAGGTACTCAAAAAAGATGGAGAGGAAGAAACCGAAAAAATTCCTGTCAGCGTTAAAAAAGATCTGAAAGAAATTCGTCTTTTTCTTAGTCAACTCCTTGAGAAACTTTAGCCTGCTACTTTTAAATATCCGGTGCTAATCCGATAAACCTCAATCACCTTACCTATCTATGAAGAAATCGCATACATCCATCGGCCCATTTAATTTATACAGCATTGAAGCCGGAAGAATTCGTCTTGACGGCGGAGCGATGTTTGGCGTAGTACCAAAAACATTGTGGTCACGATATATTGATGTGGATGATAAAAACCGCATCCACATGGCAATGCGGTGCCTTCTTATTGAGTCCCAAAATACTGGCAAGCTTTACCTGGTGGATAACGGATCGGGCACTAAGTTTGATGAAAAATTTGAGCAAATCTATCAGCTGGATTATGAACACTCCGATTTGCTGAGCTCGCTCGACGACTATGGCTTTGAGCCCGAAGATATTACAGATGTTATTTTCTCCCATCTGCACTTTGATCACTGCGGCGGTACCACCTATTACAACGATAATGGAGATCTGCAACACACTTTCCCCAACGCTACTTACCATGTAACGAAGAAGCAGCTCGAAACGGCAACCGATCCCAATGTCCGCGAGAAAGCCAGCTTTTTACCTGATAATATCAATCCCATAAAAGATTGGGATAAATTAAACCTGGTAGAAGCAGATCATCAGTACGAAAAAGGGTTAGAGGCTCTGCCTGTCAACGGACACACGTTAGGACAACAACTTCCAAAAATAACCGGTGACCAAAAAACGGTCGTTTTCGCCGCTGACTTAATCCCGACACATGTGCATGTGCCCCTGCCCTGGGTCATGGGTTACGATATGTATCCCGTAACTACCCTTGATGAGAAACAGCGTTATTTGGATCAAGCTGTTGAAGATAATTGGTATTTGTTTTTAGAGCACGATGCTGATCAAGAGATGGTGACTGTTAAGAAAGAAGATGGAAAGTATGCTGTGGACGAAAAGCTAGCACTTGGTGATCTTCCCAGCTGAGAAAGTTTATCCATACTTAAATTATATCCTTTCTTAATTTAAGAGGCATTGTACTACATCAATTTTAACAAATGGGATATTGGAGTATCCAATATTTTCATTTATTTAATGTTATTGTATAACAGATTCCACTTCACTGCGACTTAGCTAACGGTGATGAGCAAAGAACACTCCATAGACAAATTAGTCCGCCCGTTTGTTGAC
>CAJXOG010000007.1 GCA_913057775.1 uncultured Fodinibius sp.
CAGAATAAAAATTTTAATAAACAGTAAAGACCATTATGGCTATAAATGTTAAACTGGATACCAGCGGACGACGCGGTAAAACGGTTACCATGATCACCAATATTCAACATAATCCACAGGTTATTGAGAAGCTTGAAAAACAGCTTAAGCAAAAATGTGGAGCTGGCGGAACCAGTTATGCTAAAACAATTGAAATCCAGGGTGATCATTTGGATAAAGTGCGCACCTTTTTACAGGATGAGGGATATAATGTGAAGTAGATTGGCAGTTGAATAAATCAAATTCTTAAACCGTTAATCCAGTATTATGAGCCTCAATATTTCAGAAGAAGAATACCAAGATATTTTAGAGCAAATTAAGGATGATGACAGTCTGGTAGGCATTGATGCCGGTAAAACCCATGTACTAATCCTCCAAAAGCTGCTACAGATTGAACGACGTCTCGAAGCTTTAGAAATGACTTTCTTTGAAGAAGAGGAAGAGTAACTTTAATCCTTATCCAACAGGCTTTTTAGTAGTCCTATGTGTTCCTCTTTTTCTTTATAGATGAGCACCGGTACTCCAAAATGATACTCTGCGAGGCTATCGGCCAGCTCATCAGTAAGTAAAGCAGCCGCTGACGTTTTGCTTTTTGCGCCGACCATAATCAAATCTGCCCGTGTTCGCAGGGTTAAATCATAGATCTGGTCGGCATCTTTCCCATCCTCATTGACTGTAAAAACACAGTTGGGAATATCCGTTAAATCATACTTCTTCTTAAACTTCTCGAATTTTTTATTCAGATGATCATTCATGCGCTCGGAGTATTTATCCGAAGGGATATAAGGGAAGAATTGTGCCGGATAATTATAGACATGCTGTACATGAAATTCCGCACCTACCGATTCCGACATTTTTTGGGTCTTCTTCAGTGCCCTCGCAGAAGCTTTTGAAAAAGTTATGGGTACATGAATATTTTCAAGTTTATACTGGGAGTTTTCGGCTATAAAAAGCAGCGAGCAGTGAGCGTATTTCGTAATTTTTCGCGCCAAAACGCCCTCTCCTTCATATCCTGTTTTTTTGCCTAATACCAACAGATCCGGATCAAGCTCATTTAAACCAGATAATAATGTTTCTGTGGTACTTCCCTCCCTAATTATAATATTGACATCTGGGCCGTCCGCCTCAAAATGCTTATCCACTTTCTTCTGAAGTTCTCCGCGGATAATACTTTCGAGTGATTTCGAAGACTCAATTTCAGGAAACAGCTCACTAAGCTCTTCCGAAATCTCTTCATCCTCAATAACATGAATAAACGTAAGATGTTTAGGTTCATCAATACCGGATAGAAAATCCAAGTATCCCAATACCAGGTCATCCATATTCGTTAGGTCGAGGCCAACCATCCAATGATTAAAACTATTCATAACCGGACACCTTTATACTATTTTATTCAGAAGTTTCTTCTTTTTGCTTGCGAATCAGTTTGGAGACCAACTCTTTATATGAGTTGCGCTCTTTTTTCTCCTTATGCTCAACTTTTCGCTGATATTCCTCGCTTAATCCCTTATATAAGCTGTAACACATCAACAGTAAGATAAACAGAAACGGAAGGCCTGTTGTAATCGAAGCCGTTTGTAAGGCATTCAGCCCTCCTCCAATAAGCAACACGGCTGCTACCGCTCCCTCAGTCTGTGCCCAAAATATGCGCTGACCAACGGGCGCATCCAGCTTACCGCCGCTTGTTAAGCTGTCAATAACCAGCGATCCCGAGTCTGATGACGTTACGAAAAAGCTCATTACCAAAATGATCGCAATAATGGAAGTTATAAATCCTAATGGAAATTGCTCGAGCAATACAAAAAGTGCGGTTGCTACATTCTCTTCAACTGCAGTACCTATATTGCCAATACCCTGCATCTCCAGATTAATGGCCGTTCCACCGAATGCCGCAAGCCATAAGAAGGTAACAATGCTCGGGGCAATCAGTACTCCCAGCACAAACTCTTTTACTGTTCTTCCTTTGGATATTCGGGCGATAAACATGCCTACATAGGGTGACCAGGAAACCCACCACGCCCAATAGAAAACAGTCCAGCCGTTTTGCCACGTTGATCCCTCATAAGATTCAGTCCAAAAACTGTAGCTGAGAATATTATTGGCGTAATGACCGATATTTTGTACAAAGGAATCCATAATATAGATGGTGGGACCTACAATCATCATAAAAACCAAAAACAATACTGCAATGCGAATATTCAGCTCGCTGAGTACGCGTACTCCCTTATCAATTCCCAAAATGACGGAAAGCGTAGCTATCATTGTAATCCCAATAATTAATCCAACCTGCAACCAGACTGTATCGGGGAAGGCAAAAAGGTGATTCAAGCCGGCACTCACCTGTTTTACACCAAGTCCGAGCGAGGTAGCCAAACCAAAGAGCGTAGCCAGTACGGCCAGGGTATCAATGATATCGCCGATCCAACCTTCAATTCGATCTCCCAGAACGGGATAAAAAACCGATCGAAATGAGAGCGGCAATCCCCGATTAAAAGCAAAAAAGGCTAATGAAAGAGCTACGATAGCATAGATGCCCCAGGCATGAAAACCCCAGTGCAAATAGGTCAGGCTCATTGCCTGCCGTGCCGCTTCCACGGTTTCTCCCTCTGCCATAGGCGGACTTAAGAAATGATAAATGGGCTCGGCCACACTCCAGAACATGATCCCAATTCCCATTCCGGCGCTAAAGAGCATGGCAAACCATGCCATCGTGCTAAATTCCGGTTTGGCATCAGCTCCACCTATGCGAATATCACCAAAACGACTAAAAGCTATAGCAAGAGAAAAAATCAAAAAAGCATTTACAGAGAGGATAAAGAGCCATCCCATGTTGTTTGAAATATAACTCTGGACAGCCTCAAATATCGTTTGGGCCTGCTCTCCCATCACCAGTGTCGTCGTAATCATTGTGAGAATAAGAATAACTGAGGGCCAGAAAACAGGCTTATGGATGTTGAAATATTTTTTTATCCCCTGCGGTTCGGGTTGCTCTTCGGTCTCTTGTGATCGTAAGCTCATTAACAATACTTTTAATTAAGCATTATCAAATCCAAAAAAGCGGGACTACTCTATTAAATCTGAATAAAAGATAAAACGTTCAGTGTTAAACAAACCAATTAGCTGACGACTACCAATAAAAAAGGGATATGGAACAAACCATATCCCTAAAGAATAGAACAGAACCTTAATTACAGATTTACTTTGCTTTCCCGTTTGGGATCTAAATCGTAAAGCGATGATACCGTTGCCTGCACAGTTTTATACCAGTCGTTGCCGTACTTGTCATTAATCTCATAAAAGTCAGAAAAGTCGGGCTTGCGAACCTTCATCTTCCACTCCTGGTTTTTGGCTTTGTATACCGGATCAACATGCAAGAGCTGATGGAATACCACCATCTCGCGAGTCTTCTGATCAAGCATATCCCACATTTCACCGGAAATTTCGATGAGGTAGTTATGTCCGGAGTAATACTCTACTTCACGGGACGCTTTTTTACACTTGGCGGCTTTGTATTTCGAAAGATTTGGATACACCAAAAAGTAGCCGATTGAAGCAGGACCAAAATCAAGGCTTTCTCGCTCTATTACCGTTTCTGCAATTTTCGCTATCTCAGGAGATTCCATTAGTTGTTTGTTGCTGTGGGCAACAGTATCTCCGGGTTTCAAAAAATCATTGTCTTTCATGGACGCACATCTTCTATTTAAAATTCAGAATTTCGTGGTGACCAAAGGTATGATTCTAAGGGATTCTTTTCATCCATTTTAAGACATAATTCGTCGCAGATAATTAATCTGTCCTAGATGATAATTAAGGTGTCCATATAAGTGGATCAAAAAGCCTCTTGTTGTTGCTTCAAAAGGAACTTCCATCGGGTAGTCAGCATCAATTTCTCCATCCTCAAGGTCATCATGAATTTTAGTCAACATACGCTTTAAATCTTGTATATCTGAGATAAGATCTTCTTTTGGGATAGGTTCATTCTTAAATTCACGTTCTCTATCCCTTTCAAATCCCGTATCTCCAAGACCTTCACCAACAAAGTGATTTATATTACCAATCAAATGTTGTGTCAACACGCCAATGCTGTTGGTTATCCCTTCGGGTACTTCCCAAAGCATTTCTTCAGACGTCTCCTCAATATTTTCAATGAGACGATTTAAATCACGCTGAAAGAGAACATTAAGATCTTGTTGGAACGAACTCATAGTTTCGGAATGCTTTTGTTTTAAAGTTTAGTCCTCCAATTGACAATTGGGACAAAAATAGGTTTTTCGCCCACCATTTTTCTCCTCCTCTATTATTGATCCGCATTTATGGCATCGATCATCCGTTCGCTTATAGACAAAGTGCCGATAATCGCTTCGCGGAGCATTCTCACGTTTAAGGGCTTCAACAATTTCAGGATCATTGGTTATTCCCTCCGTTTCGTACGACCGCGTGGTAAGCTTAAACGTTGCCTCGGCAAGTGCTTCCTTTTGTTCTTCTGTATATGCCCGTAATTTATTTCGGGGATTCACTTTGGCATAAAACATGATTTCACTTCGCAGATAATTGCCAATTCCACTCACAAATCCCTGATCCAGCAGTAACGTCGTCAGCTTTCTATTTTTGAATTCATCGGACTGATACTGCCTCAAAACGTCCTCATATGTAGTATTGGGATGCAGCACATCGGGACCCAGTTTCTTAATATACGAATGCTGGTCTACCTCTTCCCTGTCCAACACCTCAATGTCGGATGCCGAATAAAGATAGGCCGACTTTTCACCGTTGTGGATAGCTACGCGCAACGATCGATTGGTATCGGGCTGCTCACCGGAATCGCTCACCATCCATTTTCCATACAACTGGTTGTGGCTGTACATAACTTTATTGTTATCGAAGAAAGTAAGCAAAGCTTTACCCCGAGCCTCCACATTTTCAACAGATTTTCCTTTAAGCTTTGCTTCGTAATCCTTTAATTCATCAAAGGCAAAATAAAGATCTTCTATGGGTCGATTTTTAAGGGCATTTGTTAACGAATCAGCAGTTCTCCAAATTTCAGGTCCTTCTGGCATAAAGAGTATTTTTATCTGTTTAAATTTTCATTGATCTTACAACATTAAGCTTCAAATCGTTCGCATACTATGGTCAGAACCATGATCGCCATCGCGGCAGGATATTTCTCCATTGCTGCGCTTAACAGCTTCATTCATGTTATTACCTCTATCTATTTCAGGGCAGATATAACGCTCACTGGCATCAGTCATTTGCCGTCCAATTCATGGATCATCGGTATAACATTCTTGCAATTTGCATTCGGACTGTTTGGAGGATTACTTGCCACCACCGTCGCAAAAAATGCCTCGAAAGTAATCCTGGGATTTATTTTAACAATGGTAGCAGTATCACTGATTAACTACTCCGTAATGGCCGAGAATGAACCCCTCTGGTATCTAATCACAGCACCTTCACTAACCATTGGCGGCATATATATGGGATACCGACTCCAAACGCAAGAATCAAATACAACGGGCAATGAAGAAAAGTAAACTTATTTTTGTATTAGTGCTCGCAGTAGTTTTAATGGGATGTAAGACAAGCCCGGAAACCTCCATGGAGTTTTCAAATCCAGCATCACAAAACAGTGTTTATCCCAATCTGTATAGTACCGGTGAACAACTATACATGAGCTGGATAACGAAAAATGACAAGGAAACGGAAATCCATTCCCTCAATTACGCATCGTATTCCAATGACACTTGGTCCTCTACAAAAACCGTCGCCACTGATTCAACCTGGTTTGTAAACTGGGCCGATTTTCCTTCCATCATTGCCGATAAAAATGGACCTCTCGCAGCACATTGGTTAAATAAAAAGCCGGGCGGACCCTATGCTTATGATGTGAACATTTCAACGATTAACAAGTCAGGAAACTGGAGTCAAGCTTTGGTGCCCCATAACGACGAAACGCCCACCGAACACGGATTCGTATCAATGATTCCTTGGGATAATGAGACATTTTTGGCCGTTTGGCTTGATGGACGTCGAACGGATGGACGTTCTGATGAAGACTATTATAAACTCGACTATGCAATGACATTGCGCGGAGCGATAATCAGCAGAGAGGGAGCGATAAAGCAGCGGTTTCTAATAGACGAAGCGGTTTGCGACTGTTGCCCAACTTCTCTTGTAAAAACATCCGGCGGAGCTGTGGTAGCCTATCGGGATCGTACCGATAATGAAATCCGTGATATTTACACCAGTCGATATAACGGGGAGAAATGGAGTAATCCCGAAGCTATTTATCAGGATGGGTGGAAGATAGGTGCTTGTCCGGTAAACGGGCCAAAACTGGCGGCGCACGATTCATTAGTATCGATTGCTTGGCATACCGGCGCACATGATAATCCAACTGCTAAGTATGCTTATTCTGTGGATAACGGAACCACATTCAGCAAGCCGGTCACACTTAACGACAGTACTTCGTTGGGCCGCGTTGATGCCGAAATATACAAGGGCATTTCATACTTGTCGTGGATAGAAAAAGGAAATAACCAAGCGATGTTAAAGATGGCTTCATTTGATGGGGATAAACGAATTAATCAATCTAAAACTGTTGCAACGCTCAATGAATCCCGAAAAACAGGGTTCCCACAAATGGAGGCTATTAACGGACAATTAATTTTTGCGTGGACACAACCTGATAGTACAGGAACAAAGGTAATCACAAAGAAAATACCCCTTAATCCTTAGGACAAGTTATCAATTTTTTCCGGCTCTTGATTTCGCCACTCTGATAACTGATCCAATATATCCTGCCTAACCTGTTTAGTAAGCTTCCGAATGTCAGACTTGTCCATCCCCTTTGTTGATATCGGATCAAGAATCTTCAGTTTAATGTGTTTAGCCACCCCGAATTTCCAGCTGCGTTTGGGCAGCGTATTTTGAGTTCCATCGATAACCATCGGTAAAATGGGTATTTTTTCTCGGATGGCAAGATCAAAAGCGCCGGCCTTAAAGCGATTTAATTTACCATTTCGCGATCGGGTTCCTTCCGGGAAAAACATCACAGAACAGTTGTTATCAAGATAATACCTTGCTTGTTGAAAAGTCTGTTCCCTGCGGTCAGGAGCCTTTCGATCTACTTCAATATCCCCTGCCAGTTTCATCATCCATCCCATTACCGGCGTATTAAAGAGTTCTTTTTTAGCCACCCATTTCATCTCCCATGGGAGATTCGAAATCAAGGGAATATCGGCCTGAGACAAGTGGTTGCAGACCATGACATAAGGCCTTCGATCATCGATCTTTTCATTTCCTGTGATAGTGATTTGCCAGTTGGGATTTATCTTGGAGATATACTTCCCGAGATTGCGAAATAGTTTTCCTGTGCGGTACCGAGCCGGATCGCGGTCAAAAAGGCGAACAATCACCAGCATGGGCAACCATATCAGAACGAGTATTACGATCCCTATCCAAATTGCAAGTGATTTAACAGTCGATGACATAGAAATTGTTTCTTTCCATAATTACATGACCTTATAGAATATTCTATTCTTTAAATGGCTGGCTTTCGAGTGCTATTCGTTCGGGAATTTTCCATTTCAGCAGAGGATTATCAGTTTTCAACTGGTAGTGACCGGAACTGCCGTCGAGCATATAAATTTCTATCCTTTCAGCATTTGCAAGCAACGGCAAAGCTACATAAAAATCGATCTCCGGATTGGCATTGTTCCGTGCGGAGAGTTCTATCCGCTCAAAATTAATCTCTTGCAGTACATTACCCTCTTTATCAAAAATATGCAATTGATATCGGCCCTGTTGCTGCGACTTCGCAAAGGAATTTTCTCGCATCTGATAATCAACTACATGCAACCGACCATTTCTTTCTCCCAAAGCCAACGACAGCGTTTGGGATGAAGGGTTTTTATCATCTGAACATCCCAAAAGTAACAAAAGGGATACAATCGCAAGGAAACGCAGTGGCGGCTTCATATCTCCCTAAAACTTTGGAAACAAGCTTTTGATCACGCCCCATATTCCTTTCGCCGGCTTTAGAGCTTTCCTGTTTCGGGAAACGGCTTTTTCTATAATTTCGGGTTGAAAAATGTCTTCTTCTTGTTCTGCTTCCCTGATATGTTTTGGGATACTTATATTTTTACCTGAACGGGCTGAATCATTTTTCTTGGGAGAGCTTTTCTTATTCTCTGGCTTTCCGTTCTCTGATTTTTTCTGTCTTTGGGACTTGCCTTTCGATCTACTCGGACGAGGCTTTCGTTCCTTCTTCTGCTTAGGCTTCTGTTGGTCTGCTTTCTTCTTTGGCTCCTCAGTTTCTTTTTTCTGTTTATTAGTCTCAGAATCGGTTTTTTCCTTGTCAGATTCTTTGGCAAACTTGCTTTCTTCCCTTGAGACAGGCTTCTTTTTTTTCTCTTTCTTTTCCTGTTGCTCCGATTGTTGTTGATGAGATTCTTTTTGGGGAGTACGCTCTTTTTTCTCTCTGCCCTTTTCATTGGATGACGTTTCTTCGGGAATATCCTTGACCGTCAGCTGATCGCCGACTACATTTTTAATCGCATGGTAATACTTTTTGTCTTTATTGCTGACAAACGTAATAGCCGTTCCCTCTTTGTCATATCGCCCTGTACGACCAATACGGTGAATATAATCTTCGGGATTATTCGGTACATCAAAGTTGACAATAAGCGATACATCATCGATATCAATACCGCGCGACAGCACGTCGGTGGCAACCATCACAGGATGCGTTTTATTTTTAAATAAGCGCAGCGCTTCGTTTCGCTCCTCTTGATCACGGTCACCGTGCATACTTACCGCATTAACGCCCCGCTTCTTGAGCATCCGCTCCACTTCATCAGTACCGCGTTTAGTAGCACAAAATACGATAGCCGATTTATATTTATCGGCATCAAAAAGTTGTTCAAAGAGAGAAAGTTTCTGTTTGGGATGTACAAAGTAGATCTGCTGGTCAACGCTGTCAGCCGGCTTCGAAACCTCAAATTCCACTTCCACCGGATCTACCATGACCTGATCAACAACCTTCTGGACTTCTTCTACCATCGTAGCAGAAAAGAGCATCGTTTGTCGCTTTTTGGGAAGCTGTTCCACAATTTTCATAACATCAGGCAAAAACCCCATATCCAGCATACGGTCGGCTTCATCCAGAACAAGATACTCCAAACCGCTGAAATCAAGGTTGAGGACATTCATCTGATCAATCAAACGACCGGGCGTAGCTACAATAATATCCACGCCTGCCCGAATAGCTTTTACCTGAGTCCCATAATCACTGCCACCGGTTACCGTCGCAGAGGTTATTCCGGTATGATATCCCAAGGCAAAAATCTGTTCTTCAATCTGTTGGGCAAGCTCACGTGTTGGCGATAAGATAAGAGCTTGCGTATCGTCAGATTTATTATGTGTTATCTTTTGCAGCAACGGGATAACAAACGCTCCTGTTTTTCCTGTTCCCGTCTGTGCGGCCCCAATAACATCTTTGCCGTCTAAAATTAATGGGATGCAATCTTCCTGGATGGGCGTGGGTTCGCTGTATCGCAAATCCCTTAATCCCATCATGAGCTCATTGCTCAAATTAAACTTCTCGAAACTCAATATGCTTTCTTTTAATTTCTGATTATGATGATATACTATTCCTTTTGATAAAGGGCCCTAAGATACGATTTTCTAAGCAATTCACTTAACACAGTCTGTAATTTTTTATAAGGGAAAAATTGGATAACTTCGAAGTCCATTCAGAAATTCATAACAAGAATTAACTTTTAAGCATATTTATGAAGTATACAACTTATATATTCTGTTTTCTTTTAGCCGGTGTCCTTGCTTTAAACGGCTGTAATTCCAGTTCTTCGGGAGATGTTTCTCTCCAAACCGAAGCTGATAGTCTAAGCTATAGTTTAGGCTTTCAAAACGGACAGTTTATGGCCCAAAGCGGCATGAGTGAGGAGATTGATCCGGAGTTAGTAAAGGCCGGGTTAGAACAAGCCCTGAATGAGCAGGAAGGATTGCTGTCTGATATGGAAATGAAACAAGCAATTCAAAAATTCCAAATCAAGGCACGACAACAAGCTCAGCAAAAGAAAATTGAAGAGAGCAAGGGTAATACAGAAGAAGGAGAAAAATTCCTGTCCGAAAATAAAGATAAAGAAGATGTACAGTTGACGGATAGCGGCCTGCAATATAAAGTTCTTGAAGAAGGTACCGGAGCATCGCCCGGCGAACAGGATGAAGTTCGTGTTGATTATGAAGGCACGCTCATAGACGGGACCGTATTTGACAGTTCCTATGAACGTGGCGAACCTGCTACCTTTCCTGTAAACCGCGTGATTCCCGGCTGGACCGAAGGACTACAAATGATGAAGGAAGGAGCAAAATATAAGTTCTTTATACCGGGTGACTTAGCTTATGGGCAAAATCCACCACCCGGAAGTCAAATTGGGGTAAATGAAACGCTGATTTTTGAAGTAGAACTTCTTGAAGTCAATCCCGAAGATACTTCGGAAGAATAAACTACTTTTCGCTTATTCTCTAAAGCCTGTCAGGACAAAACAACCTGTCAGGCTTTTCTATTTTATACTACTCCAAACCTGATCCGATCAGTTCAAAGAGCTCTTTCTTATCAATATTAAAACGGTTGTTATAGTCCTTCACACTTCGAGTGATAACTTCTTTTGCTTCTTTTTGGTTATATATATGCGTGATCTCTACCTCTCTTTTCTCATCACTAAATGGGCGCTGCTTATACGTCAGGAAATAATGAGACAATCGCTCTACAATATGCTTGGGCACATCTTGAATATCTTTCATTCCTCCAAAAGAAGCATCCCCTTTCATGACGGCAATAATCTTATCATCGGCCTCTTCCCCGTCAATCATGCGAAATCCCCCCACGGGAATAGCATCGAGAATGATGTTGCCATGAGGAATATTGCGTTCCGTAATTACACAGATGTCCAGTGGATCCTGATCGCCATCAATATCATCTCTCCCTGTTTTTTGCATACAATATGTTCCGACAAGCTCATCACACAAAGTCTGGGGTACAAATCCATACGGCATGGGACAAATATTTGAAAAACGCTGTGGGCGATCCACTTTAAGGTAGCCGCTGTCTTTATCCAACTCATATTTCATCGTATCCCCCGGAACAATCTCGATAAAAACTTTAACGATATCGGGATTTTCTTGTCCTATATCAATACCGTGCCAGGGATGAGGTTTAGAGAAGAGTTTGGAAAGCTTTAAAAAACGCCGAATTTGAGAACGATTCATGACCTGTAATAGATTGGTTTGATTACGAACTACAAGATATTAAAAAATTACGGCCTAAGAAGGGCAAAAAATAAACAGGACCGGGATCAACCGGCCCTGTTTTGTACGTTGGCTTTTCGGGGTACAAATCAATGGTTACAATAGATAAGTAACCAGGGATCAGTATGTTCAATAATTACTACTCAAAACAATCTACTTTGTTCCAATATTTTTTCTTAATTATTGAGATGTATTAACGGCCGTATCAACTTTTTATTAGGCACTAATTAAGCCTTTATTATGACCAAATATAGTCTCTTAAACCCGATGAGCGTCGAATTTTCCGTCTAATACCCTTTTTAAGGATCCTTTTTTTACCCGCGATGACAATTTTTCTGCGTGCCCTCGTAATAGCCGTATACAAAAGCTCCCTGTTCACTACCTTTGAAACTGTTCGCGGTAGTACGAGCATCACTTCATCAATCTCCGAACCCTGACTTTTGTGGACCGTCAGTGCGTAGGCGGTATTGTGATTGGGCAGCCGGCCGGGCGCTATCCCCCGAACTTCTCCCTCACTCTCAAAGTACACTTTTAAATCCCCATTCTGATCAGGAAAACACACTCCGCTATCTCCATTGAACAACTCCAGGGTATAATCATTAGTGTTGATAATAACCGGTTTCCCGGGATACCATTGGGCATATTTTGGAATGAGTGACTGATCTTGCAGTATCTTTTCTACAAGTTTGTTTAAATGTACAATACCCCACGGCCCCTTCCTGTGAGCGGCTAAAATGCCAAACTGATTAAACTTTTTAACGGCTTGGCGTGGGTTGTCTCCATCTAAAACACCTTGAAAATATTCTGGAAGCTTGTCTTCTAAAAGTGACTCCAATTGGGAGCTATCGGAAATATTTTTAAATACGGCATCATCAATATTGGCTGACTCAAGGAGTGATAAAGCTGGATCAGCATTCCCTTTGTTGACTTCTCTGCTCAATCGGGCAATGCCGCTGTCGGATGAAAACCGATAACTCTTGGTAAGGAGTGTAATATTATCAGTCAGTGGTTTAGGGTTTTCGACAACAAATTCATTCGGAATATCAAGCGATAAAGCATTCAGCCAGCCGGTATAATTTTCGGAATACTGATTACTTTCCATATCACAAATGTCACCAAGTACCGATCCCGCCTCTACCGAGGCTAACTGATCTTTATCCCCTAATAATATAAGTCGCGCATCGTCGAGCAACGCTTCCAGGAGCTTACTCATCAACGCTTGGTCAATCATTGAGGCTTCATCAACAATCACAAGATCGTATGGAACGGGATTGTCGGCATCGTGCTTGAACTGTGAACTGTAACGACGGGCGCCCAACAGCTGGTGAAGAGTTTGAGCCTTTTCTGGAATCGTTTCTCGAATTTCATCAGAAACATCCAGTTCTTCTTTAGCACCTAGAATTGAGCCTTGAAGACGGGCTGCCGCTTTACCTGTTGGAGCCGCTAACGCAATATGAATTTTTTTTTCTCTATCCCGATACTGTTCAAGAATTAACGCCAGCACGCGAACCACAGTTGAGGTTTTCCCTGTCCCTGGTCCGCCCGAAATAATAGAGAGGTTATTGAGAACGGAGGTTGCTGCTGCCACCTGCTGCCAGTCAGGTTGTTGAGATGATTCCGAAAAAAGACGGTTCAATCCATCACGCAATAACAAGTTGTCTATATTTTCATCCTGCTGGCGGCTTCGCTTAACCAACTCCTGGGCCAGAGTTCGTTCATAATGCCACAGTTTGTGCATATACAGGCGATCAGAATCATCCAGAATAAGCGGCTTATAATCACTGGGACTACCAACTGCGGGACATTCCACCAAGGCCGAACGCCATGAGTCCAGATCTGGGGCTTCTAGCGGTTTCTCTATCCGTTCATCATCAAAAATAGCTTGGCCGGCATATTCATCCAGCGGCAAACACACGTGTCCCTGCTGGTACAGGTGGCTTACTAAGCTGGCCGCCAGCAGAGCTTCCGAGGAGATTTGGGGATGGCGGCCCCTCAGAAAACGACACAGCTCAAGATCTATCGGACTAATAATTTCCTTTTGGCGAAGCTCATCCAGTTTCTGCATTATATTATCCATTACTTCCCCCTTTGATATATTCGTCAAGTGCGGTAACCACCTGTTTATCGGGACGATCAAAGAAAATACCTTCACTGCCCTCTTCATTCATCCCTCGTAAAAACAGATAGAATGCCCCTCCAAAATGTTTGTCATAGGAATAGCTTGGTAATCGTTTCTTTAAATATCGGTGAAGAGCTACCGTATAGATATGATACTGAAGATCATAGGACGCTTCATGCATTTCGTGCTGCAGCTCATCCTGACGATAATCACTAATCGAATCTCCAAGAAAATTCGTTTTGTAGTCTAATAGATAATATTTCCCATCAAACTCAAAAGTCAGATCGATAAAACCTTTTAAAAAACCGGAACCTGCCATGCCCTTATTTTCCCAATCCCGTGCAGCTTTTTTGCGAATGATCGATAACAGTTCTCGAGTTTCAATTTCATCATTCTGATAATAGAACTCCATCTCCGGAATTTGACGATCTTTTACTACAGATAAGTTTAGCCCCTCTAAATCCTGATGGAGTGGTTTATCTATTACGAGATCAAGCATCTCAGACACGGTCTTTTTCCACTCCAAATCAATTCCGTTTAACTGTAATTGATTGGTGATTACCTCATCTTTGTCCTCCGACTTGGAATAATAATTCTCAAAAATATTGTGAATACAGGTGCCGGGTTGCGGACCCTTTGGAAAGGTAAACATGGTTTTCTCTACCGGCTGTTTGGTCGCCTGCTCCTCAATGTCGCCATAATCCATAAACTGATCATAATCAGGCACATCGGGATCATCTTCATCCATCCAGCTGCTTAGCGAGGAAAAGCTCGATACTTCATATCCTGTTGTAATAGGTGTCGCTCTCTCGAACGTGCCGGAAGATAATGATATATCATTTTTAGCATTAAAAAGATCCGACTGCTTGTTTAAAGAATCGGGCAACGGTTGTATATCCATCGTAAAAAGTGAGGGATGCTGATCACAGAGTTGCTGAATCTTTTCTTTAAACTGTTGAGAGCCCACTGCATTGTAGCTTTCCTGAACAGCCTCCTTCAACAGATTCTCACATTTTTCGGGATCATTCAGTAAATAGCCGAGCGGTGAAAACTCCGATTTTTTGGCATATGCCCAGCTCAAATAACAGCAGTGTTCCGACCGGGTCATTGCCACATACGCCAGGCGAAGGCTCTCGGCAAGCTCTTCTCGCGCTACCAATAATCGTTTTTTGTTACGATCACTATCCGTTTTGCCATTCAAATCCAAATAAGTCCGCTCAAAATCTTGGGGATCATGATAAACCAATGGTTTCCCGTGATCTTGATAGCGTGGACCGTACCACAAAAACGGGCAGAACACAATGGGATATTCAAGTCCCTTGCTCCGGTGCATGGTGACAATTTTTACCAATTCCTGGTCACTCTCCAAGCGCAGCTGCTCTTCATCACGATCGCCGGATTCCTCCTTTCTCTTACGAGCCATCCACTTTACCAAACTTCTCATTCCTTCCTTTTGCTGTTGCGCCTCGGCCTGCATCAGCTCTCCCAGATGCAGTAGGTTTGTGACCTTTCGTTCACCATCCGAGTACCTGATGAGATGTTCCGAAATACCAGCCTCTTTAATCAGAGAGCGAAACATCGGTGAAAATCCTTTTTCCTGCCAGACTCTGTGCCACTCGGCGAACTGTTCCAATATCGAAACCCATCGTTCTTCATTTTCTTTTACATCGATAAGATCATTCGCACTGTATGATGTAAGTGGCAATGCGAGAGCTGTTGTAATAAGGTTCTCGTTGGTCGGCTCAGTAATCGCTTTGAGAAATATCTCAAGCTGACGTGCTTCTTCACTTTCGAAGACGCTTTCCTGGCTATACTTTACACTTTTTATTCCCCTTTCACGTAGAACATCACTTATTAGGTCAGCCTGTTTATGGGTTCTCACCAAAACGGCAATGTCTTTTGCCTCCACCTTCTTTTTCCCTATAGTAACCTCTTGGACCTTCCCCTCTTCAATGAGCCGGTAAATTTCCCGGGCTGTATCTTCGGCCGCCAGCTCCGCCGCTTCCTTTTTATTAAACTGATCTTTTTCTCCCAAAGGAAGGCTGCGAAATCGGATCGGAGGATTGGACTCTCCACGCTCTAACAGCTCATCATAGCGATCTTTGTCCACACCCGGCTGTACCGGATCATATGAAATGCGATCAAGTATAAACGGATTCTTGTGTTCACCAAAAAGTGTGTTAAATCCCTCTAAAAGCTTCGGCACAGAGCGAAAATTACGTCCCAAATCATAGGTTTTTTTACTGGACGCATCACGTTTTGCCTTCAGGTATGAAAACACGTCGGCCCCTCGAAAACTGTATATCGATTGTTTAGGATCACCAATCATAAACAGTGCAGACTCATGTTCTCCTGCATATATCCGCCTAAATATCTCATACTGACTCGGATCGGTATCCTGAAATTCATCGACCATGGCTATGGGATACTTCTCTTTCAGCTTGTCAGACAATATATCTCCACGATCACCTATAAGTGCATTACGCAGCCTTAGAAGAAGATCATCGTATGATAATACCTGCAGATCCTCCTTCTTCTCATCAAGTTCATCCCACAGATACTCCAAGATGTTTTTCTTAAATGTGGTTTCGAATTGTAAGACCGAATCCAAAACCGTTAAATATTCATCAGTCAGACCAAAGAAAGGATGAGTCGGAATTTCATCGTATCCTTTATTGAGATTGTCTTCCAACGTTGATCTGCTAAAGTTTCCAAACTGATCGAATGGTTTGATAGTTTCAAATTCAGACGATAAAAAGTCATCCATATACTCAAACCAGTTGGCCAAATAGTCTTTACGATATTTTCGACCATTCAGTGAATCTGATAGCAACAGGGACAAAATTTCCTGACGGTTGTTCAACCAACTATCCTGCAATTTTGTAAATATAGTCTGTAGCGCCTGCAATTTATCTTCTATCTCACTAATGGAGGATATATTTTCGGGCAAAACCTTCAGGTAGGGCTTGTCGAGATACTGACCGAGCTCATTTGCCAGCTTTTCAGGGTCATACCCGTTATCCAAGAGCAAGTTCAGCAGCGGCTTTTTGTTGGGATGTTCCGACACTTCGGCCACCCAATTCCGCCAATAATCGTCCACCGCCTCGCGCACCAGCTCAGAATCATCCCCAATCATCTCGGCATCGTACATCGCTCGGCTTTCAAAGGCCTGCTCCTGCAATGCCTGGTAACAAAATCCATGGATGGTATACACAGCCGACTCATCAAATGATCGTATCGCCTTTTCCAGTCGCTTCACGGCGCGATCTCTGTCATCAGTATGATGAAGCAACTCATGGAGAAACTGATCATGTTTGTTCACCACTTCTCCATTTTTAAGAACCGAAACAGCCTCACTCATCCGTTTTAACAAGCGATCTTTCAGCTCCTTGGTGGCAGCTTCGGTATAGGTGACGACCAAAATTTTACCGACTGAAATATCCTGCTCAATCAGCGCTCGAATGTAGAGCGAGGTAATATTATAGGTTTTCCCCGTTCCGGCACTGGCCTCAATGAGATTAACCCCAGAAAACGTAATATCAAACGGCTGAAGTTCTTTCATCTCAGTCTTCCTCCTCTACTATGGCGTTAAAGAAAGGAGACCAAAATTGCTCGGCAGCGGTTTCAAATGCTTTCTGCTGTAAGGGATTTTCAGATCCGAGCAGTAATTTATTATAGGGATCTTCTCCTTCACCAGGATAAGATCCATAATCCCTAACCCACTTGTTGCCGGCTTTATACAGTCCGGATTCCGGAGCACCATTTTTGTAGCAAACCTCCTCGGCGTATGCAAAGGTAGATTCAGGGAAAAAGTAGCAACGCTGCTGTAATCCCTGCCAATACGTTTCCAGCAGCTGCTCCAAAACTGTCGCGTAATCTTCCATTGCTCCTAACTGGTATCCTACAAAATCCTTTCGCTTATGGCGCGTAAATAATCGGCTAATTCCCGGGTGTCCGTCAGGTTTTACAGCTTGCAGGCAGAGATGTTTAATCCACAAATCAATTACGTCCTTGGGACGCATGCTCCCAAAACGATAGGCAATGCGTGCATTTTCGTAAATATCCGACAGTTTACCCGTCAGACGAAAATCTCTGACATGTAAATCAACCTCCTGATCTTCGATCTGCTGTTGATCCAGAATCCAACTCAGATTTTCTCCAAAATCTCGGACTTCATTAAGACGTTCTTGAAAAGCACGCCGGCCACTCCATCCCTCTGGCAGCATATCTTTGGCCTGTAGGTTTTTGTGATATGAGTCTAATGGTTTTTCCTTAAAGAAACGATCCAATAACTCTTGCCCCACCTTATAATTACTTAAACCTCCAAGCGTAAACGGTTCGCGCTCTTCCGATAACACATCCTCCTCTCTCAAATATATTCCAAGTCTTTTTTGCAAAAGAAACTTGGCCGGATGCTGAAAAAAGGCAACCAAATCCCCAACAGAAAGATGCTTCCACTCTTCATCAGGTTCAGGAAGTATCCCATCCAAAAATGGTGCGGGATTGGAATTCCCATCCGCAAGTCCGCGACTTATCTTGAGCTGAGAATTCGAATAGCTAAGAAGGTCCCCATCGCTATAATAGTCGGGACTAAAAGCTTGTAAAGGGTGTTTTTTGATGATATCATCAGGATTTAGACCATAATGCATCTCAAGATACTCGACAAATTCTCTAAGCACTACTGATGAGGGAAACTCCGTATCCTGACGATTGCTCTGTCCCACATAGCTGAAATAGATATACTTGCGGGCGGAAAACAGATTTTCCAAAAACAGGTAACGATCCTGTTCTGACTGTACCGGATCTCCGATCTGCGTATCAAGATGCATCAGATCAAATTCTATAGGAATCTTAGACCGAGGAAAAGCCCCTTCGTTCATCCCAATCATTCCAATAACGTCAAACGGGATACTCCTCACTGGCATCAGTGAGCTGAAGGTAACTCCGCGACCAATACGTCCCCCACCGGTGGACTGCTGCTGTAACTGCTCGCCGAGCCAACGACGTACAACTGAAAACGGAACCTCATGATCGTATCCGGCCAGCGCGGCATTTTCTGTCAGCTTATTGACCTCTTCCCTGATCTTGTTCAGTTCCCAAAAATAATCGCGATTATCCGGAAGAAAGCTATTCGTGATGTCATGTAATAAATCACTCCACTCTTCTGGTTTTCGAGGGATATCTGTACGATTAGAAATAGAAAACAGTTTATTGAGGAAAAATGACATTTTGCCGGCTAAATTGGCATCATCTGAAGTCTCCACCTCGTGATAAGCATAAATATCGTCATAGAGCTGATCATCCGATGTACGCATGGCATACCCCAGAAGTATACGCTGCAGCCCCGCACGCCACGTAAAATGATCGCTCTCGGGCAGACCCAGATCCTTTTTGTCCTTTCCATCTATCCCCCAGCGGATTTGATTATCTCCCACCCACTGCTCGAGGCGATTTAATTCATCTTCAGTAAAATTAAAAGCCTCACGGATTGGAGTGCTATCCAATAGATCGAGCACATCGGTTACCTTAAAACGGCTCACGCTTAGCTCTACAATTTTTAAGAACGTATCAGTAGCAGGTTGTTTTCCTCCTACAGCACGATCTGCAATTGAGTATGGAATTTCAGGCTGACCTTCGTCAGGGGTAGCAAATACAGCCTCAATAAATGGTTCATACGTTTCTATATCAGGCGTCATAATTAAGATTTCATCGGGATCCAGCTCCGGATTTTCATCCAGTATAGCCAGCAGCTGATCATAAAGCACCTCCACCTCGCGCATGGGGCTGTGGCAGTTGTGTACCTGTATGGATTGATCAGCAGGCGGAACTGTTAACTTGTGCCCCGAGAGGGAATCATCGTCTCTTAAATCGGACTGAACGGACTTAAATAACGATTGTTTGGATGTATTTGACTCACCAACAGATTTAATATCCACATTGGTATAATCTGAAAACAGGGACATGAATTTTGCGCCTTCCTGCCCCATTGACTGTAGTAGTGGATTCTTGAACTGCCCTGTTTCTATTATTCTGGGATCAACAGAGAGGTGATAAAAATGAACCTCGGTCAGTTTTGAAAGTTTGGTCATCGTTTTGATAAAAGCCGGAGAAACCGACGAAACCCCAAATACCGTAATGCGATCGGGAATGTCATCTGCCGACAAATGACCTTCCTCCATCCCTTGCCATAGTCGCTGTTGTAACTCAGCCCGATGTAGGTGCTTGCCCTCATAATTCTCTTTCCAATGACTTACCAATCTCCTCCAAAGTTCAGACTGCCATTTTTCGGCTTCTACACTTTTTGTGTATAGCTTTCTCTGTTCCCAGTCCAGTATCATTTGCGGACGATAAATCAGGTATTGATCAAAGACATTAGCAATTTTGGAAGCCAGCTTCCAGCTGCGCATCGAACGCTGATCAGGATCTTCCTCTTCGATATAGTGATGGAGATTCTCAAACTCATCCAAAAAACGTTCATCCTCAAAAAGCTCCATTAGTGTCCATGTCATAGGACCGCGATCGGAAGGCAAGGTTTGTGGAATATCATCATTTAGCAATCGAATAAGGCTCCAGATGCGCTCGGAGGGAAATTCGAATTTAAGGTTGGCGGCAATGCCCTCCTTTTCAGCCATTCGCAGCGACAGCCATCGGCCAATACCATGATTCTGGACTACAAATACTTCTTCTGCCAGCAAGTCTGAAGGTGGATTCTCATCCAGCTCCAGGAACAGCCGGTCGGCCAGTTTTTCCAGTTCGGTACCATAATAAAATTTGAGCATTATGCCTCGCTTGATCGGGTATCTACCTGATTTCTAAGTGATAGCAAAAACCGAAAAAACCGTACAAAAGTAAACACCTAAGAAGACTGGCCAGAACAACAAAAACCCAAATATTATATCATAACATTATATACCGGTATCCTGAATATTTGCTGTTACTGATCTTTGACTGCCTCCAAGTAATCCCGAATACGATGTGCGTTAACCCCGATATCACCACGACCGATGCGCGAAACTGAGCGGACGTCAATTCTGGTGGAATCTGCTGTTTGAGCTGTATCTACCCGAATCACAATATCGTCGACAAATCCGAACCAAGGCAACTTATCGTAGGCTTCAATGAGTCCAGACTCTCGGTCCCGTGTCACAATTTCTTCCCATGGCATTTGCTCAGCTGCTGCAAGAGCACGGTCAAAGGCTTGATTATAATCAACATCAAGATAGAGCGTTTCTATATTGGGATAGGCCTCACGTTGCATATCTGCCTTCTCTTGGTCTCCATAAGTAGTATCATTGGGTGCATCAGCTCGCAGAGAAACAATTGCCCTAAATGTTGGCGGATTTTCAATATCGGTTGATATATCATGAATAGGAGGATATTCCTGGGCCTCGGTAAACCAGTATCCAATGGTGCTCATTACGCCGATGCTAAGAATGAGTGCCAGCACCACTAATCCGGCCCCACCCTTTTGGGGATTATTTCTGCGAGAGAACCCAAACACAACGGCCAGCGAAAACCCTATGAGTGCCAGCACACCACTACCCGGAAGCAGCCATGTAAAGGCGGTGCCCAATCCCCACCAGTTCCACTGATATCCATATCCTGCAAGCACTAATAATACAGCTGCTACGATTCCAAATATTCCACTTAACAGCGCCCATTTCGAAGTTTTCTGCTGATCCATAGTCCTCTTAGTTAGTTAATATTTAATATACTGATTTCAATCACGCACACCGCCTCTTCGCTTAATTTGTACCAATACAACGGCTGATAATATGAAAAGCATTCCAATAATTTGAAAAATGCTTAGAACCTCATTAAAGAACCAGACGCCTAACAAGGTTGCTACAAGCGGCTCAACTGTTGCTGCAATAGATGCCCGACCACTTTCAACCATCGACAACCCCATGGTATATAAAAAGTACGCCAACGCTGACGGAAAAAAACCAAGTCCCAGAATATTAAGCCAAACCGTTTGTGATTGTAGTTGCTGGGGCGAAATAGTTAATCCGCTGGTTGGCAGCATTACGATCGAGGCAAAAACAAAAGTGTATGTTATAACGGTAAGCGGATGATACTTTTTAAGCGCATGCTTGCCAAAAATACTGTAAAGCGCATAGCCGAATCCCGATCCCAAGCCCACCAAAATACCATACCAAGAGATGCGATCAGCATTTATGGGAAAGACTTTTATGACGAGTATACATCCAAACAATGTTAGCAAGAGGGCTCCAATTTTACGCGACGTCATCGGTTCCCCAAAGAAGATACGAGATAGTACCACTACAAAAGCAGGTCCGGTGTAGAGTAAGATTACAGCAATAGATAGTGATATTTCTTCGATAGCCGTAAAATACGCCCAACTAAAAAAGACTGTGCTGAAGATACCCGTGCCAATAAAACTCATCGAATCTTTGAGGTCTATTTTAAGAAGCTGTGGACTTTTAATAGCCACAAACAGCACCAGCATTACCGAGGCACCTACCACGCGAAGCGTGACAATTTGAAAGGCTGAAAACCCCTGCTGTGAAAGATTGTCAACAAAAATGCCAATAATACCCCAGAGTGCAGCTCCAAGAAATACATAAATATAGGCCAATCGATTGTTTGATTGAGACAATGTCTTATCTACTAATGATCGTGCAGCGTTGCACAGAGAATACACAGAGTTGCAGGAATATTCCAGCCACAAACTTCAAAAATAAAGCTTCCCGTGCCGCTAATTTTTTGTTGCAATTATAAAGAAACTGCTGCATGTTTGGCTTTACAAATTGGGTACCCAAATAACTTATTTCAGTACTTTCAGATGATTCGACCGCAAACCGATCTATCCCAAAAGCAGGCGATATCACTTTATAAAAATTTACTTCTTCCCCGTCGTATTGAGGAGCGCATGCTTAAATTGCTAAGACAAAACAAAATCAGCAAATGGTTTTCCGGAATGGGACAGGAAGCTATTTCTGTGGGTGTTACCACTGCCCTTTCTGATCAGGATTACCTGTTGCCGATGCACCGAAATCTGGGACTCTTTACTACCCGTGGCGTTGATCTGTACAAATTGTTTTGCCAACTTTTAGGCAAAGCTGACGGCTTTACCGGCGGACGTGATCGCTCGTTCCACTTTGGTGTACCCGAAAAACGAATTGTGGGCATGATCTCTCACTTGGCTGCCACTATGCCCGTTGCTGATGGATTGGCCTTGGCCTCCAAGCTGCGTGAAGAAAATTTTGTAGCCGCCAGCTTTTGCGGAGATGGGGCAACCAGCGAAGGGGAGTTTCACGAGGCACTAAATCTGGCCGCCGTCTGGGAGCTGCCGGTTATTTTTGTGATTGAAAACAACGGCTATGGACTGTCGACACCCACCAGTGAGCAGTACGCCTGTGATGATCTGGTAGATCGTGCCAATGGATACGGTATGCACGGGGTTAAAATTGACGGTAATGATGTTTTTGCGGTGATGGATGCGGTCTCTGAGGCCAAAGAGCATGCGCTAAAGCAAGGGCCCACTTTAATTGAAGCTAAAACCTTTCGCATGCGGGGACACGAAGAAGCTTCCGGCACGTTTTACGTCCCCGATGAAAAATTTGAAAAGTGGGACGATAAAGATCCCATTGACCGCTTTGCCAAATGGTTAAAGTCCGAAAACATCGTTTCTGGAGATGATGAGCTTAATGACATTCAAGATGAAATTGACGACTATTTCTTGCCTGAATTGGAGCGGGCGCTGGAAGCCGATGACCCGGTTTTTGATCAGCAAACTGAAGAAAATCGCTTATTTAGCCCGGTAACCTTTCCTGAAAGGTCTTCTGAAGATAACTCCACATCAGAGAAGCGTTTTGTAGACGCTATCCAGTTTTCGCTACGGCAAGCATTTGATGAGGATGACGATTTTATCATCCTGGGACAGGATATTGCCGAATACGGCGGAGTATTTAAAATTACCGAGGGATTTGTTGAACAGTTTGGAAAAGACCGCATCCGCAACACGCCCATCATAGAAGCAGGTGCTTTAGGTTGTGCCCTCGGGCTTGCTTTGGAAGGATTTAAACCGGTGGTCGAAATGCAGTTTGCCGATTTTATTTCCTGCGGATTCAATCAAATAATTAACAATATTTCAAAGGGACAGTATCGCTGGATGCCCCCAATTAATATCACCATTCGAGCTCCGCACGGAGCCGGCGTAGGTGCTGGACCCTTTCACTCACAATCACCCGAAGGCTGGTTCATGCAGCATCCGGGCCTCAAAATTGTGGTTCCGTCTACCGTCAAAGATGCCCAAAACTTGTTGCACAGTGCCCTATATGATCCTAATCCTGTACTCTTTTTTGAGCACAAAAAGCTCTATCGGAGTATTCGAAATACTACTCCCGATCACTGTACACCTGAAGAACTCGGCAAAGCTAAAGTTCGTCGCCAAGGTACCGACGCCACTATTATCACCTACGGAATGGGAGTGCATTGGGCACAGGAAATAGCAAATATGTATGCAGATCAGGGAACAGAAATTGAAATTCTTGACCTGCGCTGTCTGGCTCCACTTGATATGGAAACCGTTAAACAATCCGTATCAAAAACCAACAAAGTACTGCTTTTACAGGAACCTTCCACCACACTCGGACCTATGAGTGAGCTTTCCTCCCTTATTACTGAAGAATGTTTTGAAGAACTGGATGCCCCAATAATACGGTGCTCTTCGCTGGATATACCTGTGCCCTTTAGTCCCAAGTTAGAAAAACATTACCTGGCTGATAAACGACTAAAAAACAAAATAGACAAACTCCTGAAATATTGATTCGTACTACGAATCTTCCTCAAAAAATTAGTAAGCCCTAAAAAATTTGGTAGAGATAGGTAAGAAATGAATCAGTAATCAGGATAAAGCCGATGAAATATCCAGATCCAGGCACTCCTCAAACATGGCGTCAAAGGAGTCGATACGCTTTGACCAGTCGAGGTGCTCGTTAATATTTTGCAGGGATGCTTTTGGAAGCGGTTTTGATTCTTCTGTCAACAGATCTTTTAGATAGTGGAAAAGATCGTCTTCGGTATCATATAAAACAGGAGCATGCAAAAGTGGTTTGTGCAAGCTCTCGGGAATTAATTCGGGGTAATGAAGCCGGTTGGGTACTAAGGGATGACAACCGCAGTAGATAGCTTCCATGATCGCTACACAGAAAAACTCATATGTAGCTGTTGAAACTACGATATCACCACTGTGGAGCAGTCGGCTGTAGTTTTCACGATCCTCTACATATCCAAAATGGGTGATATGTCGCCCATAACGCTCCCAGGCTTTTTCGAACTCTTCGGGCTTCTCATGTTGGGTATCGCCCGCCAGAATAAGATCGAAGGTGAGATCAATATCATTTAAGCGATTGAGCACCCGAAAAAACATGGCGGGATTACGATCGAACTGCCAGCGCTGATTCCAAACAATCACCGGATTATCGTTTTCTTTGCGCTGATCGGGCTGGGAATCAAAGCGTTGTAGATCGAGTCCGGGATATAATACTATACTCTTTTCAGCAATTTTATCAACCGGATAATAATACTTGTCATCGGGATAGTTCTCCAAAAATTCGGGGAGCGCTTTCAGGAAATCATTACGGTGAAATTCGGATGAAAAGATGAGACGATCCGCCGAAAGCATGCTTAAATAGTTGAGGTAGCTGTAGGTTTGATCGCGTTCCTCTCCCTCGGGCATCGGCTGGGTAAACTGATTCTCATGCATGTACATCACTTTCGGCACCTCGGCGAAGCGGGGATTGGTCAGTGAAAGAAAAGCCGGCAGGTTCGTCATGCTGCTGACCAACAACAAATCAATATCCTCTTCAACCTCCTGAGTCATTCCAGCCAGCACCACCGAATTGCCATGCATACGCCACTTTCGTCCCTTGTAACTGAGGTTAATCGAGATAATATTGTGACGGGAATATTTCTCCAGTCCCCTTAAAAAAGCTTTATGTGAACCGCTAAAAAACGGTTCTACGGCCAGAATATTCATATAATGATTATAAAAACTTTAAACCTGCTACACTTCCTATATGCAGCAAGGTTAATAGTAATTAACTACTTAGCGAAAACGCGACTCAATATCTTCGAGGGGAATATAATCCAACGTAGGTTTATTAAGCGGATCTTTATATGGTTCATCACATGCAAAAAGCTGATCGAGCAGGTTTTCCATCTCCATATCGGTTAGTTTTTTTCCTTTGGGGATGGCTGTCTTTGATGCAAAGGCAATGGCCAGCTTTCGGCGCTCATCAAACTCAAACTTTCCGTCCAACTCCCGGTACTGCTGCAGCATAGACTTTAGAACCGACTGCTCATCACCCACATCAATATCGGCGGGCACCCCGCTAATCATCGCTGTATTACCGCTCATCAATTGAATGTTAAAGCCCATTCGCTGAATAATAGGATGCAATTCCTCAAGCAGCGAAAATTCCGAGGCGGAAAAATCAATGGTCTGGGCAAATAGCAGTTGCTGGGTACTTGGGATGGCAGCTTCTGTGGCACTCAATGCCTTTTCAAAAATAATTCGCTTGTGTGCGGCATGCTGATCGATCATACACAAACCGGAACGCGTCTGCGTTAAAATATAGCAGTCGTGCAGTTGCCAAAAACCGCGATCACGCATGCGTTGCGGACGACTACCTTGATCAGAATCATTCTGCTCTTTTTTTTCAGCCTCATCAAAGTCATACAGTTGTTTTGAAAAATTATTCTGATCACCCCTCTGTGATTTTGGCCGATCAAAGTTTATGCGCGATGGAAATTTTACGGGTTTCCTCTCCCCGCTATTTTTTTGTGTATTCTTTGCTCCGCCAAAATTGAAGTCAGAAGAAAATCCTTTAGAGGAAGAAAAACTACTTTCCTCATCTCTGTCTGATACATCCGGGACCATAAACTCTTCATGCAGTGCTTTCTTTACAACCGATTTCGTGAGTTTAATCACACTGCGTTCATCCTCAAATTTGACCTCTTCTTTTGCGGGATGAACATTCACGTCTACCTGCTTAGGATCAACTTCCAAAAATATCGCATAAAACGGATAATCTTTTTCGCCGGTCCAGGCATCGTAAATATTGAGAATGATATGCGTAAGATAGCGATGTTGAATCGGACGTCCGTTAACAAAAATAAACTGCTCACCGCGACTTCGTTTCGTCAGCTTGGGATCAGCCAAAACCCCATGCACCGTCAGGTAGCTTGTTTCCTCCCGAAAGTGAATCAGGCTTGCCTTGTAGCTCTTACCGAACATCTCGGTAATTCTGTCCTTTATATTTTGCTCTTTAGGCAGATCATAAATGGTATCAGTATCGGCAATCATCTCAAACCCCAAATCAGGATTAGCAAGAGCCGCCTGCTGTACCGTTTTCAGAATATGTCGAAACTCCGTGGCATCGGTTTTCAAAAACTGTCGTCGCGCCCGAACGTTATAGAAAAGATTTCGAACGGCTACCGAGGTGCCGCTCTCTACAGCAGCGGGTTCAAATGATTTTTCCTCACCACCCCAGATTTCATACTTCCACCCCATCTCATCGCCGGGGCGTTTGGTTTTAAGCGTCACCTGCGATACAGAAGCAATAGAAGCCATAGCCTCACCACGAAAACCAAGCGTACGAACTTTAAACAGGTCATCTACATCCTGAATTTTAGATGTGGCGTGCTGCTCAAAACAAAGACGGATATCTTCTTTTCCCATTCCACTGCCGTTATCAACTACTTGAATAAGCGTGCGGCCAGCATTTTGAATGACAATTTTCAGATGATCGGCACCGGCATCAATGGCATTATCCAGTAGTTCCTTAACCACCGAACTAGGGCGTTGAATAACCTCACCAGCGGCGATTTTATTGGAAATTTCGGGAGGAAGTTCTCGTATTATCGATTGTTTGGATTCCGTTTCCTGGCTCAAATGTCTGTACGTCTTTTATTGATTTTGAATTGGCGGGATAATACAAAATTCTAACTCTGGATGTAAGGGATTTAACAAGCCTAATACAGGGTTACAGTAAATACATAATGTAAATAACCAGTGCTAATCCTAAAGCATACAGCATAACTGATCGTCCCTGGTGATATTTCTTGTGAGTACGACGAATTTTAATCCGTTCCCTGCGACTCATCTCCTTATCAGGATTATAATACCGGTACTTGTATTTAAACTTCTTGTTCTTAGGCCGGTAATCAAACATGCCTCTTATCATAAAAACCTCCGTTACTTTACTGTCATTGCATTCTTATAACCTAATATAATGAGAATATCATTCAATTTTTATCACTTCCCAACAATGACTAACAGCGTGCAGATGGGGATTTTTTTTGCTATACTTCGTTCCCAAATATAATCCGAAAATTATTCAAAAATTCATGAGTTACGAGAAGATTACACCTCCCGAATCTGGTACCAAAGTTGAAGTAAAAGCTGATGGCTCGCTTGTTGTCCCTGACAATCCAATTATTCCCTTTATACAAGGCGACGGCATCGGCATTGATATAACACCTACAATGCGCAATGTGTTAGATAGTGCTGTTGAAAAGGCCTATAACGGAGAAAAGAAAATTGAATGGTTTGAAATTTATGCCGGAGAAAAAGCCGTTGATTTTTACGGCGATGGTGAGTGGCTTCCGGAGGATACACTACAAGCTATTGAAGATTATAAAGTTGCAATAAAAGGACCATTAACTACTCCTGTCGGTGGTGGAATTCGCTCACTGAATGTAGCCATTCGTCAGCAAAAGGATCTTTTTGCCTGTGTTCGACCGGTTAAGTATTACAAAGGAACTCCGAGCCCGGTTAAACATCCCGAGAAAACGGATATGGTTATTTTTCGCGAAAACACTGAAGACATTTATGCCGGTATCGAATATCAGACGGGAACCCCGGAAAATAAAAAACTGAAAGATTTTCTTATCAATGAAATGGGCGTCGATCAGATTCGTTTTCCTGATACCACTTCTTTAGGCATTAAGCCGATCTCTGAAGAAGGCACAAAACGATTAGTCCGTTCTGCAATTGATTACGCCATTTCTGAGGGACGTGACAACGTTACGCTGGTCCATAAAGGAAACATCATGAAGTTTACGGAAGGAAGCTTCAAGGATTGGGGATATGAAGTTGCTCGCGAAGAATACGACGCTGAAGTCATCGGCGAAGGTCCCTGGTGCAAGTTGCCCAATGGCATTGTAATTAAAGATGTTATTGCTGATGCATTCTTGCAGCAGATTCTTACTCGTCCCGATGAATACGATGTTATTGCTACCATGAACCTGAACGGCGATTATGTATCTGATGCTTTGGCTGCTTGTGTAGGCGGAATCGGTATTGCCCCTGGTGCAAATATCAACTATAACACCGGATTGGCTGTATTTGAAGCAACGCACGGAACTGCGCCAAAATACACCGGGCAGGATAAAGTAAATCCCGGTTCGCTCATTCTTTCTGGCGTTATCATGCTTAGATATATGGGATGGAGTGAAGCGGCTGACCTGATCGAAAAAGGCATTGAAGGTTCGATCATGAAAAAACGTGTCACATACGATTTTGAACGTCTTATGGATGACGCTACGCTCCTGAAATGTTCAGAATTTGGAGAAGAAATCATCTCAAATATGTAGTTGCATTCCTCCTATAAAACTAAAGCCCGCAAAGTTGCAAAAAAACTTTGCGGGCTTTCTTATTTCTTTGAATTTCATTCATTGGCTAAAAGTCACTAAACGCCTTAGAATCCTTCATTGCCTTCCACGCTTTTTCATGACCGCCCAGACGTTTTCCAATGCGCTTAATAAGCTCATCCTTGGGAACGCTAACCTCCACAAAACCATAAATACTCTCATATCCCTCAGCACTTTTCGCCTCTGTATTACCTGTTTCAACAAGAGGATCAACGGCATTTTTGACCTTCCGAAGCGCCATAAGAAATTTTGCTTCATCTAATCCTGATTCACTGCCATATTCTACGACGGCCTCAGAACGTATTTGTTCGAGCTTATCAGATACCGAGGATTTTAGCTCTTCAACAGCCCAGGATTTTGCTTTCTCAATAGAAGCTACCGAGTCCCTGTCAATAGCTGTAGCATAGGCAAAAAGTTTATTTTCATCAGAAACAAATTCGTTCTGGGGGTACCAAGATGGATAATTCGATATTTTTTTCTGAGAATCATCTTGCTGTTCAGTCATTTCTGCAGGGCTGGAACAAGAAATAAATAATCCCACAAAGCTTAACATCACTATTGATAAAATAATACGTTGCATTAAATTATACCTAAACTATTTGGATTGTATGGTTTTTATGTTTCCATTCTGAGCCTGTACCTCAAAAGAAATATCTTCTACAGACCCAGAATTTTGCGCTATAAAATGCTTCAAAGATTGCAGATCTTCAACTTCATGGTCGTTAACCTTCAAAATCCTATCTCCTTCTTCGAATCCCATGCTATCAGCATTCGATCCCTCTACGACATCTATTATCATTAATCTAACTTGTTGCTGCTCAGAAGCTTGAATAGCCATTACTCGAAATCCTAAATCAAAAGCAGCAAACTCAACTTCTCGGGCTCCCTCTTGGTTATCCATTGTTCCATCTCTTTGTTGAGACTCGATAGATTCTCCGCGATCCTGTTGACGCTCTGCAAGTTCTTCCTGCTCGCGTTCCAACATTCCCAGCACTACTTGCTTTTTGACCTCTTTGCCCTCTCGGTAGATTTTGAGTTCCACAATGTCTCCGGGATTCAGCACCGCTATCTTCTGTTGAAGCTGATTGGATTCATTAACTTCCTCTCCGTTCACACTTAGAATAACATCATCGGCACGCAGTCCATGCTTTTCAGCTGCACTTTCTGGAGATACCCCCGACACATATACTCCCCGAATACTTTCCATATTTAACTGCTCGGCCATACTGGCGTCAACACTTACGATCGTTACCCCTAACAGTGCACGCCGTACATGTCCATATTCAATAATATCTTCGGCAACTTTTGATGCAAGATTCGAAGGCACAGCAAATCCGTATCCCTGATAGCTCCCGCTTTGAGATGCTATGGCCGTATTAACGCCGATAAGCTCACCACTGGTATTAACCAGTGCTCCTCCGCTGTTGCCCTTGTTAATGGCCGCATCCGTTTGAATAAAACTCTCAACGCGCATCTGATCATCGATAATCTGTACATCCCGGCTCAAGGCACTTACAATTCCAGCTGTTACGGTTGATCGGAGCCGAAAAGGATTACCAATGGCAAGGACCCACTCTCCTACTCCCACTTTATCAGAATTACCAATCGTAATAGCAGGTAGTCCACGGGCATTAATTTTCAGAACGGCCAAGTCGGTGCTGGGATCTTGCCCAACAATGCGTCCCTCAAATGTTTGCTTATCATTGAGAACGACTTCTATCTCATCATTTACAGCTCCATCCACTACATGATTATTCGTAAGAATATATCCATCACTGCTTATCAGGATACCAGAACCAACGGTTCGAGCTCGTTTTGGTAGCATATCTCCCCAAAAGTTTTCTTCATCATGATATTCATCATCAGGCATATCACTCCGTGAAACCGAAACAGTTGTCTCAATGTAAACCACCGTCGGAGTTACACGTTCAGCCACGCGTTCAAAGAGAAATCGGGCATCAAGCTTTTCGAGCTGTTCGCTGGTAAATAAGGGCTCGGAACTGTGTTTAACTTCCGTGACTGCAACATCGGCCCGGTCATCAACAGGATCAAAAAAGCTATAAAAAGCGAACAGGGTACCTGCGACAATACCAATGAGGATAAGAAGAAAGCCGCTTAAGTATCGATTATTAAATCTCATAACTACTCCTGCAATATTTGTTCAAAGATGGCATCTGACTTTCGGGCCTTGAGTCCTTCAACATGATATTTTAAATAACGATCCAGATGCTCGATCAGCTGTCGCAATTCACCGGTCCCAAAATCAATTTCAAATAATGTAGAACTTTTTGTCAGCAGTGCTATCCGTATATACGAAAATTGTTTGGAAGTTAATTTATATGAGTGCGATGAAATCTGTTTGTTAGTAACTAAACCAGATTCGAGGTTTAAATAGTTCGTTTTATCATCCCCGTTATTCGCATCCAGCTGAAGACCAATACCTGTTAACTCGGCAAGCCGAATTTGAATATAAGGAAAAAGTTTCGGGGGATGTACTTCAGCAGAATTCAGCCAGCTGAGCATCTTTTTTGTAAAGAAGAAAAGGGGTTCGTTGATTTCATCATCATGCAGTAATTGACTGATGAGCTCGATAGCCGAAGTCATGGTGGCCATCTTCTCAAAATTAGACCGTAAATTCTTATTTTTTACCGAATAGCTGGCCTCTGACAGAATCTGCACCGATCGGGACGATTTATAGTAATAAACGACATCCAGAATATTGCCTATCTCTATTAGCCCCGAAAACTTGCTTTTTGGCTTTTTAACGCCTCGAACCATAAGAGCAATTTTGCCATGTTCAAGAGTAAAAGCCGTAACAATTTTACTCGATTCCTGGTAGTCAACAGATTTGAAAATTATTGCTTCGGTATGGGTAATCATTCTCTATCCATTTAAATCGCGATGCATCAGATAGAGAAGTATAGAAGCTTTAGCACTGAAAAAACAGTACTTAATTTCCCGATCCTGTAAGTTGAATAGAATTGACTCTGTTGTTTTGAATATTTGGTTCCTGAATGAGCTTCAACCTTTCAGTAGATCTCTGTAGAATAGTCTGAAATTGTTTTTGTTGATTTGAGAACTGATCTTCAAAACGAAGGATGTCCTCGCGGTCAATCCAGGGATCAATGTTACTGGTTTCAGGAGTAGTAGCAGTTGGCTGGTTCTGGATATTACTGCCGGCAAATTGTGAAGAACTTGATTCGGCATTACCGGTACTTACCTGATTAATATCCTGTGTTTCTGTAGCAGCAGGTGATGAAACCGAAGCCGTAGCTGCTTGCTGTTGTGTTGAATTAGTCTTTTCACCACCAATAAAGAGCCACGCACCACCCGCTGAGATGGTAAGGGCCAATGTTGCCGCCACTGCATATTTAAAAGCTGGCTTAAGCGTTTTATTGTGCTGACGATTTTTTTCGGCTTGTTCAGCGGCTTTGTCTTTTATGGCTTTAGTAACATGCGACGGTGGTTCAACCTCAGGCAGTTGGTCGAGCTTTTTGAGGGTCTGCCGCATGCTTTCTACTTCAATAAGCAGATCCTCATCTTCCATCATCGCCCGTTCCATAAGCAATTCTTCAGAAGGATCCATCTCCTTCATCAGATACCGAATACAATCATTATTATCCTCGTTCCGCATAGCTGTTTTCTTCTTGTTCTTTTTCTTTATCAAAAAGCTTTCGAAGATTTATTAACGCATACCGCATACGTCCCAGTGCGGTATTAATGGAAACATCCGTAAGTTCTGCGATTTCTTTAAATGGCATTTCATAATAATGTCGCAACATAACTACTTGACGTTGTTCCTCAGGAAGCTCGTCAATATGACGCATTAAACTACTTTTTGCCTCATCTTTCTCGAGCTGTTCCTGTGCGCTGACTAAATCCTCATCAGGCAAACGATCATAGAAATCAGTGTTTGATTCTTTGTCGTAGTTAGAACTAACGTCCACAAACCGTTTTTGTTTTCTTAAATAATCGATTGTTGCGTTATGAGCAATACGCATTACCCAGGCGATCCATTTCCCCTGTTCATTGTACGTATCGTCCATTTTAGTAATGACTTTCGTGAATGTCTCCTGGAAAATATCATCAGCTTTCCCACCATCTTTTACCATACTATAGATATAGGAGTATATCTTGGTCTGGTGACGGTTCATTAATTCACTGAATGCCTGTTCATCACCGTTCTGACGGTAAAAACGAACCAGGTCTTTGTCATCCAACTGCTGATATTTTCTACTTATGTGTTTTGACTGCTCGAGTTTCATAATAACCTCACGCCTGATTGAAGTAAATTTAGTCATTCTTGCAAGCAATATTTAACTACTGCTTGCATTTTGACCTTAGCCTATAATCAGAACAAATTTTTATTTACAAAGAGTTCATTGCAATCGTGTAATGTACTTACGAACATTAAACGCATATGTTCCTCATCGGTTAAGATCATTTATCAACATTGCTTACTACAATTGTAAATGCTGATTAACCGACTTTCCATCACATGTTAATGTTATATTAATTTTATTGGCAAAATTTATGCCGAAACCTTTATCTCTGACAGAACGCTTTAGTAAAAGAAATTAATCTATTATTCACAATGATTTAAGAGATATAATGCCGCTAGTGCAATATTATACATCCTTTAACACCTTGAATATTCGAACAGTACGCTGACAAAGATAAAACCAAGTAGATAAATAATTATTGTACTTATACTCTATTCTTCTTTGGATGATGGTTTATGGAAATATTTATACACTTTTTGACCGGTTTTCTTTCCTATCTCTTCCTGTAAATCCTCAAGTGTGGCATTCTGTACAGATTTTACAGAACCAAATTCCTTGAGTAGCTGCTGCGCCGTCTTCTTGCCAATTCCACTTATCTGCGTAAGTTCTGTCTTAATCGTCCGTTTTGAACGTTTGTTACGATGAAAAGACACCGCAAAGCGATGTGCTTCATCCCTCACTTTCTGCAATAGTTTAAGTGCCGATGACTTTTTAGGGATCATGATGGCAGTTGATTTCTCGGGCACAAATACTTCTTCCAGCCGCTTAGCCAATCCAATAATCTCACATTCTCCGTAGAAGTCGATCTCTTTCAGCGCATCAACAGCACTGCTTAGTTGTCCTTTTCCTCCATCCACAACAATTAAATCGGGAATCTGTTGCTTCTCATCCATAACCCGTTTGTAGCGTCGACTTAACACCTCTTTCATAGATGCAAAATCATCGGGACCATCCACGGTTTTGATATTAAATCGCTTATATTCGCTTTTCTTAGCACGAGCATCCACAAAACAAACCATCGAGGCAACAGGATCGCTACCTTGCAAATTGGAGTTATCAAAACATTCAATACGTCGGGGCAATCGCTGTAAGTCGAGCTGTTCCTTCAGCTCTTTTACCGAATGTGGAATGCGTTTCTTGGCTGCCTTCTCTTTTTCAAGCTTCCTTTCCCCCAACAAATATTTGGCATTAGAAAGCGCCATGCGAATCATCTTAGCCTTTTCTCCACGCTTTGGTCGATGGATTCGCACTTTTTTGCCCCGTTCCTCCCAAAGGTACTCTGCCAACGGCTCCTCATTCACCAATTCATCACTTACATACACTTCATCAGGAATACCGCCCGCATGCTGACCGGTATAATAATCCTCGACAAATGACTGCAGCATCTCTCCTTTTTCGAGGTGCTTAATATTCTTTAAAAATCGATGAAACTTGCTGATCAGCTTACCTTCACGAACTTTGAACAGCACACCGCAAGCCTCGTTAATCTCCCAATCCACCTTAACAGCAAAGAGATCGCGATCCACTTTCTTATCGGCCACCATCTTCATCTTCTTACTGTATTTTTTAACGGCTTCAAGGCTATCACGAATTTGAGCAGCCTGCTCAAACTCCAACGAATCCGAGGCAATAGACATCTCCTCTTTAAGATCACGGATTAGAGCATCTGTTCTACCATTAAGCATCCGTTCGACCTTATCAATGGTTGCCTGGTATTTCTCCAGATCCCAGTCTCCGGAACAACTTTCCAAATAATCATCAAAACAGGAATGCCACTTGGGGGGTCCCTTGGTACGATCAATATTTTTGCGAGATACCGCGCAGGTGCACAAATCAAACGCTTTGCGGATAGTATCGAGCATCCGCTTCATGTGCGTCACGCTGTCATAGGGACCGTAGTATTTACTGCCGTCATTAATTACTGTACGGGTGGGATAAACACGCGGACGCTCGTCGTTGGTCACGCAGATGTAGGGATATGACTTATCATCCCGATATAAAATATTATACCGCGGATGATGTTTTTTGATCAGGTTATTTTCAAGGATAAGGGCTTCAGCTTCAGAATCAGTGACTATAACTTCCAAGTCGTCAATCTTGCGCACCATTACGCGAATACGACCATCATGATCACTGGAGTTTTGAAAGTAGGAACGCACCCGGTTGCGGAGCCGTTTTGCTTTACCTATGTAAAGTAGGCGATCTTTTTTATCCTTAAACATGTAAACTCCGGGTGAGAGCGGAAGATTGTCAACCTTCTCCCGAACATCCACCTCGGCGTTGTCATTATCACTCATTCTCTAATAAAGAAACTTTGAATTCTACTGATCAAAAGACACCGGTAAACTTACTGATACTGATGCGTGATTGGAAACCATTCCTTTTAATTTCGAGAAATTTTATCCTTGTACTACTTCTTCGATGCTGTATATAAAATCATTAGTTTTGTACAACAAGAAATGGCTTGCAGGTAGATATAATCCACCATCATGAAACAGACCCAAACTGACCCCAATATTTCTATCATTTATGAAGATGAGCACCTGCTTCTCATCAATAAACCTGCCGGCCTACTCTCACAGGAAGATCATACCGGCGATGCGGATGTATTTACGTTGTGTAAGCAATATCTTAGCAGATCACAAAACAATAATCCTTTTTTGGGATTAATTCACCGTCTCGATCGACCTGTAAGTGGTCTCATGCTTCTGGCAAAAAACCGAAACGCCGCAGAGAACCTGTCTAAACAGATTCGCGACCGTACGATTCAAAAAACCTATTGGGCGGTAACGACGGGATCTCCACCTCCAAATGGAGTGCTGGCGCATCGCCTTTATAAAGACCGAGAAACCAATGTTGTTGAAGTCGTAACCGGCAACCAACAAAAAGGAAAAAGAGCTGAACTTTCTTTTGCAAAATTGGAAAAATCAGATGATCTGCATTTACTTTCTGTACACTTACAAACCGGTCGCCCGCACCAAATTCGCGTACAATTAGCGCATGAAGGGTTTCCTATTTGGGGAGACTATAAATACGGACAGAATCAACCTGATGGACGCACCATGGCTTTGCGAGCTGTTGAAATTGTTTTTAGACATCCGCAAACAAGTCAACACATACATTTTGAGCTGGCTCCACCAAATAAACACCCCTGGACTCAATTTTCTATCGCCCATCAATAGCTTATGAAACCTGATCAGCTGAGTAAAACGGCCGCTTTTATCGCTATAAAATTATATGGATTAACCCGCATACCGGCATTCCAATCTCTTTTTGATGATTCAGTGATCAATTTTTACGACCGTGTTGTCCAAAACCTACCATTTCCACTAAATTATTACCATTACTGGCTCAAATTTAATTGGGTCCGCAGACTATATATTTGGTCAGAAGAGCTTTTTTTGCCGGGGGATCTGCTCCATATTATTGCACGTAAATATTATATTCGGCAACTCATAAACGAGTTAAAAGATGATGGCTATAGGCAAATAGTTGTTCTCGGAGCGGGGTTTGATGATCTGGCATTTACCTATTCCCAAAAGGGATTTTCTTGCTTTGAAATTGACGTCCCCCATATGGCCAAATACAAGCAACAGTTTTTAAATAAACATTATCCGGACAGCAACCATCCCGATATCATAAATGCTCATTTGACAAACAACCAACAGAAATTACCATTTGGCTCCAGTTCTACTATCAATCGGGATAAAAAAACCATCATTATTGCCGAAGGTTTCTTCGACTATCTGCAAACAGATCTCGTGGAGAACATCCTGCATCAAATCAAGCAATACTTTTCTGATAGCCCCGCATTAATCAGTACTCATTTTGCCCTGAACGAGCTTCCGCTCCATCACAGGTGGTCATTTAAAACCGGTGTTAAAACGGTGGGAGAAGAGCTTAAACTTCACTATAATATCACTCAATTTCGTAAGCTGCTCACGAGTAATGGGTTTATTATAAAGAAACAATTTGACCATCAAACTATAGCATCTAAGCTGCAACAAAAAATTGGAACGGATCTTCCCATATTGCAGGGGTTCTATTTGTTGATGAGTAAATAGATCGCTTTTTCCAATTTCTTTAGGTGTAAAAATCGGATCAGAATTGGAACACAACATTTGTCGACTATGTTGATAAGATAGGTTATCAGCAATTCTATTATATACCTACCAGATGAACATAAAAAGCTATGGATCGTAAATTAACAAAATCGGAAGCCCTTGAGCTTTTAACACCAGTAGTAGACAATGAAGTTAGTGCTGAAGAGCGCGATGCATTTCTGGAATTTATTGCACATGATGAAGATTTGAAGCAAGAATTTGAGTCAATGAAGCAGATTAAAGCACTAATGGCGGACCGATGTCCCTGTGCCAAAGCTCCGGAATCGTTAAAAGATTTTCTGTCTGACTATTGCTCCTCTGATACTGAAACTCCCGTCTATGATATTCCCAATAAAAAATCTTTAAGTCAGCAAGAACAACCAAACAATTCTGTTTCTTCTGCTGAATATTCAAAATGGTGGTATTATGCCGCTGCCGCTATCGTAGTGTTCACAGTTTCTGTGTGGAGCTTTTTGAATTACGGAAGCTCGGTAGTTGAAAGCCCAAGATATAATATTGAGGAGTATGCATATCAACATTTTATGAAACATGATGGCAAGCTTGTACCTCCCACCATCTCCACAGCTAGCCTGGGATCAGCCGAAATTGAACTAGCACAAAATTATGACATGTCTATGACTATCCCGGAATTAGACAAGGCTGAATTTAAAGGGGTGGTCTATGAGGAGTTTGTCCCTGATTTTAAAGCACCGATGCTGGAGTATTACGTACCTGGTGAAGATCAGTTTATTTATATTTTTGCTTTCAATATTGATAAGATAGAACAATTTGGCCAGCTGGTGCGTAACCAAGAGGCTGTAAAGACCTGTACTAAATCACGTGATTTTCATGTCCGCAATATAAATGGCAAACATGTTGTTTCCTGGAAATGGAATAATATCTGGTATGCCGCAATATCTAATCACGACGGCAATACGCTAGCTTCTCTTGTAAAACCACTGGCGTACGAACATTCTGAGGACTAAACTCTTCTAAAAACGAAAACTTGCGGTAAGCACCGGGGCAACCTCATCATCAACAACAGCCGGACTTAAATTAATTGAAAAATTTCTCCCGCCAGAATTGTACTCCTTAACAGATGCATTTAAACTAATCATGTTATAGATAAATCCGGCTAAAATAAGTCCTTCCCCTATCAACATTTTGGTGTCAGTAAGTGATACTTCTTCATTATCCACATTCAATGTATTAGAAAAACGCTGACCAAAAACCTCACGTGTCGCATCCACCATTAGAATAGTTCCTACTGCCCTGGCTCCCATTCCAATAACACCCCGAGGATAATCTTCGGCATAAAAATTTCCTGTCGATGCCCCAGCTACAATTCCATACAGGGTAAGATAAGCCCCTGTTTTTTGAATGGTGTTATTATCAAAAAGTGCAACAGCTGTAACTCCTGTCCCGATAGAAATCACCGTATTGGTTAAGGCAATACTTCGGGCTTTGGAAACAGTTTTTTCCTGACCGCTCGCAAATGGACGATTAATACTTACCTCACTTTGTGCATCTGCTGAAAATGATATGCCAAATAGTAAACAGAAAAAAAGAATTGTTTTTTGCATAAGGCGGAATATGAAAAGCTTTATATAAAAAGAAAATTATTAATCGGATTCTTTTTCTTCTTCCCCATCTTCAATCACATCAGGAGCTTCTTCATGGTCAAGCAGATCGCCAGGTAATTTTTTACTATTATCAGCACCCAGTTCTCGTATCATTTCAACCTGACGAATTAAATTTCCTCGTCCTGTTGATAACTGCCCCATAGCACTATCATATTCCTCTTGTGTTTGTCGGATACGTTTACCGATGCCCTTCAAGCTTTCAGCAAAATTAACAAACTTGTCATAAAGCTGCCCCCCTCGATAGGCAATTTCCTGTGCATTTTTATTCTGATATTCCTGCTTCCACACGCTGTCGATAGTGGCCAGCGTTGCCAGTAGCGTAGACGGACTTACAATCACAATATTTTTATCGAAAGCATCGTAATAGAGACTGGAATCCTGCTGAAGCGCTACTCCAAAGGCCGACTCGATAGGAACAAACATCAGCACAAAATCAGGGCTTTTTCCGCCATACAACTGCTCGTAATTTTTACTGCTGAGTCCTTTTACATGACTGCGCAGTGAATTTACGTGTTGTTTTAACGCCTGCTGACGCTCGGCCTCATCCTCTGCAGAACTGAATTGCTCGTACGCTTTCAACGATACCTTGGAATCAATTACTAACCGTTTCTCATCCGGCAGATATACCACTACATCGGGGTATAGGTTACGCCCGTCTTCACTGCGATGATTTTCTTGAATTTCATACTCTCGGCCTTTCGATAAGCCCGACTTTTCGAGGATGCGTTGCAGGATCACTTCGCCCCAACTTCCCTGCGTTTTCGAATCGCCCTTTAAAGCACGGGTCAAATCCTTGGCTTCCTGCGCCATCTGTTGATTCATCTCTTTAAGATGTTCCAGATGCTGCTTTAAAGAACTGCGCCCTTCGATATCCTCTTTATGGGTCTCCTCTACTTTCTTTTTGAACTCTTCCATCTTTTCGCCAAGCGGCTTAAGCAGCTGATCCAGCTTCTCTTTGTTCTGCTCGGTAAACTTCTTGGATTTTTCTTCAAGGATTTTATTTGCCAGGTTTTCAAACTCATCCTTAAACCGCTCCTGTAAGTTTTTCATCTCCTCTTTTTGCTCATCGAGGCGTTCCTTCAAATTATCATTAACTGATTTCAGGCGGACATTCTCTTTTTCTGCCTCATTTGCCCTGCTCTGTTCTTTATGATAATTATTCTTGACTTCGGATACCTCGGCATCAAGTCGTTCGTTGCGCTCTTCAAGCCGCGATATCGTTTGCATCGCCTGCTCACGCTCTTTCTCCAAAGTCTCAGCTTCCTCCTTACTTAGAGCCTGACTGCTTTTGTTTTTGAAGTAGGCAATAGCATAGCCAAGAATCAGGCCAATAATAATATAAAGGATAGAAATAAATTCCATGTAACTTTTTGATGTTGGTAGTTTAAAATTGGATGATATAATTGGACCACTGTCAATATCACAGTTCTGATATCCAGATTCCAGTACAGTAATAAATTAACGATACAGAATGACAACATGCTGGCAGACTTTCTATTGGCATCCTTAACTTTTCTGGATTGAGCTGTCTTGCTTCAACAGCCAACCAATATTATTATTAATCATAATATTGTAATAGAAATAATTACCGTTATTCATGTCTAAATACATTACCACGGTGAGTTGGTCGCGCGATGGTCAATCCTTCACCGACAATCAATATAAACGGAGCCATCAATGGGAATTTGACAGCGGACAAACCATTCAGGCATCTGCTTCCCCTGATATTGTACCTACCCCCTTGTCTGATTCCATGGCAATTGACCCGGAAGAAGCTTTTGTGGCGGCGCTTTCAAGCTGTCATATGCTCTGGTTTTTATCCATTGCCGCTGAAACCGGCTTTGTTGTTGAGCAGTATGTAGATAAAGCAACGGGTATACTTTCTAAAGATAAGGATGGTGAGCAAGCTATAACCAAAGTCACACTATTCCCGCATGTAACTTATAAAAAAGCCAGCGCTCCAAGTTCTGAAGAACATCGCAATATTCATAAACACGCAGACGAAAAGTGCTTTATTTCCAACTCCGTAAAAACTAAGGTTGAGATAGAGCCTTCAATGAGTAAAAAATCCGTTTGAGAATTTGCGTGACTCCATTTCATAATAACTCATCCCAAACACTATGGTATTTACTTTTTAAATCTAAAATAAGAGTGCTATGCAACACCAAAACTGGCAGTGTCCAAAATGTAAAAACAGAGAATTCGAAACCGGTCAAGTATCTGGTACCGGTGGATTTTTTTCAAAATTCTTCAACGTACAAACTCAGAAGTTTACAACACTCACCTGCACGCAATGTCACTATACCGAACTGTATAAAACGGATACCAGTACTTTACATAACGTGCTTGATTTCTTTGGGAATTAATTTCTTATACCTGAAATCACAGATTCACCTACAATTTTGGCGGTTGGATGGATCTTTCTTGTATATCTTTTTCTAAAAATTGGTAGTGCATAAGAAAGCTTAAAACGAATGGTATTGGACGTATTTTGTTTATTTTAATGTGAAAGTAAATTTAATAGATAGATATCACCTGCATGAAAGTAGAAATTTGGTCCGATGTAATGTGTCCTTTTTGCTATATCGGCAAGCGACGGTTCGAAAGTGCCTTAGAAAATTTTGAATATAACAATGAAGTTGAAGTAACATGGCGCAGCTTTCAGCTCAATCCTGATATGGAAACTGATCCCGATGCCAACATCAACGAGTACTTGGCGGAGGCTAAAGGCTGGTCGCTTGATCAAGCACGGCAGATGAATAAGCAGGTAACCGATATGGCTGCTGATGAAGGTTTGGAATATAACATGGAACAGGCTGTAGTAGCTAATTCGTACGATGCCCATCGGCTGGTACAGTTTGCCAAAGACCGCGGGAAGGCCGATGAGACAGAGGAATCACTTTTTAAAGCCTATTTCACTGAAGGAAAAAATATAGCAGATCATCAAACGCTCATTACGTTGGCAGAGGGCATCGGAATCGATCCTACTGAGGCCAAAAGCATATTAGAGAGCGATAAATATGCTAACGCTGTTAACCACGATATACAGTTGGCCCAAAATATCAATATAACAGGGGTACCCTTTTTTCTTTTTGATCGAAAATTTGCCGTATCAGGAGCTCGTGAAACAGAAGTATTTTTAAAAGCGCTAAAACAATCCTGGAATGCAAAGGTTCAGGATCAGCAAGAGAACGAATAAATATCATTTTTATAAGTATTTAATTTTCTACAAAAAAACTTCCATTTGGATGCATAATTTTTATAATTACATGCAGACACGGCTATAAAAAATACAAAGGCAATATTATGATCTTCAGACGACTCAAAGCCTCACTAGTATATCTTCTGCTTTTAATACTCACCACTCCTGCTCTGGCGTATGAAGATCCCGATAATGAGAACCTGTCCTCTCTTATCTCATATCTTGAACAGAAAGGCTTTGAAGTTCAATCACTGCTGGATGATCCACGCTTTGAGTTGTATGAAGACATCGTCGAACGATTTACAAAATCAGCGGAGCGAAAATCACACAGCCTGGATTCATATAAAAGAGTGCTTAACTTCGAGGACAAAGCCCGGAAGATTGATGCCTTTATGAGGGAACACGCCAGTCAGCTAAAACAGGCGGAACAAGAATATGGGATCTCCTCATCAATTATAGCAGCTATCATCGGGATAGAATCTGATTTCGGAAAAAATGTGGGCTCCTATAATCCCTTTAATGCATATGTATCGATGTATGCCAATGGATATCGTCAGGACTTTGCCAAGGCTCAAATATCGGAGCTTTTGAAATTTACGAAACGCAAAAATATTGATGTTTTTGATTTAAAATCGAGCTACGCCGGTGCCATGGCATTTGCCCAGTTTATCCCCTATTCACTTAACAAGTGGTTTGTGGGAGATGATATTTTTGATATGAATAATAATATCATGTCCGTCGGTAATTACCTGGCATATTTTAAGGAACGAACAGGAGATATTGAGACAGCCGTTTTACGATATAATCCCAGCCGATTATATACAAAAGCTGTCATGGATCTGGCGAAACAAGCCCAATCATAAGTATTGTTATCACCTAAGCGGCACTGATAATTGCTTTGATAGCTCACTAAATTTTCTTTGCTCTTTAGTTTCTGTCCCATAGATTTATTTAAACTCCTCATCAAAAATTAAACGCAGTGAATTCCAAGATTTATTCGACCCTGTTTATTCTTATTCTCTTGGGAGGATGGTTCATCTTTGGAGATGAATTGACAATAGAATCTTCTAATCAAAAAGGATCTTCCCCTTGTCAAGAACCGCTCACCTATAGTCTGGGAGATATCGATTCCCGCTTTGATATCACTCACAAAGAACTGGTTGAAATAATGGATGAGGTTGAACAATTGTGGGAATCATCAGTAGACAAAGACCTGATTAATTTATCCCAAAATGGCAAGATAGCCTTAAACCTGATCTACAGTGAGGAACAGAAACAAACAGATGCAGAGCGGCAATTTTCCAGTCGTATTACGTCAAAAGAGCAGCGGGCCTCTGTTGTTGAACGGGAATACAAGCGGCTTTCTGATCGATATGAGAAGGCAGAAGAAGATGTTCAACAAACGCTTGATGAATACAACAGTAAGATTGCCTCATATAATCAATTAGCCAAAGAATGGGACGGAAAGGAAGCGACATCAAAGGTCATTGCCAGGTTTAAAACTCTCGAACGAGAAATTAGTACCCTTGAAGCCTCATTGAAACGAGAAAAGCAAAACCTGTCAGCACTTAGAGAACGAACCAATGCCAAGACAGAACAGCTTAATAAGCTTATTAAGGAGCATAATAACTTAATTGCAGAGTATAACGATCGTTTTAGTAAGCCCAGGAAATTTGATCAGGGACGGTTTGTCAAGGATGGTGATAACCAAGCGATCAATATTTATCAGTTTGGTAATCGTGCTCAGCTTAAAACCGTGCTGGCTCATGAAGTGGGGCATGCTCTGGGATTAGACCACGTAAATAATCCAAAATCCATTATGCACAATATGATGGCTGAACAGAATATGGCTAACCTCCAGCTTACAGAGGAAGACATTTCGGCTCTAAAAAAGCAGTGCAATTTGTAGTCATCAACATGAAGATTCTTAAAACCGGGCGCCTAACGCTTCATCAACTTAAGCCAAACGATGCGCCATTTATTTTGGACTTATTAAACGAACCGGCATTCCACAAGTATATTGGTGATAAAGGTGTACGAGAGCGAAAAGGTGCCCTTGAATATCTTGAAAATGGTCCCATCGCAAGCTATGAGAATTACGGCTACGGCCTGTATTTAGTAAAAGAATTAGCATCTCATTCTTCCATTGGTATCTGCGGACTTAAAAAACGAGAGGTACTCGAAATACCGGATCTTGGCTTTGCTTTTATCAAAAAGTATTGGGGACAAGGGTTTGCTACCGAGGCCGGGCAGGCTGTTCTCGACTATGCTCAGAAAGAATTGAAATTATTCCATATCGCAGCTATTACCCATCCTGACAATGAAGGGTCGATCAAAGTGCTCACCAAACTTGGATTTGAGTTCAAAAAGATTGTTGACTTAGCAGGATTTGACAATCCAAATAAACTCTTTGAAATCGATCTTAATTAGCCTATCTCCTTTGCAGTTGTCTCACTGCATGTTACATTAATGGCGTTAACAGACCATCAAAGAAATCTATAAGCTATGGCTCAACGAAAAATAAATCCCGCAGAAGTCATCAATCTCTATACCCCACCCAGCGATTTACCGGAAGACGCTACCCTTGCGTTGATGAAAACACAGGATATGGAAGTCATACGAATGGTCATTCCCAAGGAAAAAGATATCACCGAACACAGCGTTGACGGACAAATTTCCGTGCAATGCTTAGAGGGAAAAACAGAATTTGGCATTGAGGGCGAAAAGCATGTGCTAACCAGTGGCGACTGGCTATATCTGAGCCGCAATCAACCCCATTCTCTGCGAGCAATACGGGATTCTATCTTATTAGTCACTATTCTGTTTGTTAACGACAGTTCCGAAGAAGAGTAAGAAATTACCTTTCTTCTAGTACCCGTAATTTGGTATCTTGGGCGTCTTAAATCTAACCTTATATCGTGAGAATGGATCCCATTACGCACGGACTTATTGGCGCCTCTGCATCCCAATCCGTTGTATCAAAAGAACAGTTACGTCCCGCTGCTATTATCGGCTTGGTATCAGCCATGCTTGCGGATCTGGATGTCTTTATCTTTGATCCGGCAGATCCTTTGTTGAATATTGAACTTCATCGACAGTTTTCCCATTCGCTGATATTTATTCCCGTCGGTGCTCTTATTGCCAGCGGATTCTTGTGGTATTTCTTTCGCAATAAGATGTCATTCAAAAAAATCTACACGCTCATCTTTTTAGGCTACGCTACAGCGGGCATTACAGATACCTTTACCAGTTATGGTACTAAGCTGCTTTGGCCTTTCCTGGATACTCGTTACTCCTGGGATCTTATTTCTGTTTTTGACCCCCTGTTTTCGGCCGTAATTTTGGGACTGTTAGTTTTTACACTTTACAAAAAAAATCCTAGGATAAGCTGGTTTGTCTGGGGATGGGTAGTCCTGTATCTATCTATTGCGGTGATACAACAGCAACGGGGCAAATCTGTAGCAAAAACCATCGCCGAGCAACAAAATCATCAGATAGAGCGACTGGTGGTAAAACCGACACTTGGCAATCAACTGCTTTGGAGTATTCGGTATGAAGCACAGGACACCCTTTATGCAGAGGGAGTTCGACTCGGTTTCTTTAATCATAAAGTGTACCAAGGTGAAGCAGCGCCCTTGCTTAACTGGCAAAAACAGTATGGTAACTTCGAAGGGACGACTCTATATAAGGATATTCGGCGATTTAACAAGCTTTCTGAGGGTTATTTAATCCAGCATCCCGGTAAGAAAAACATTATTGGCGACGGACGTTATGCCATGCTCCCTACGGATATGAGTCCGCTTTGGGGAATTAAAGTTGATACAACGCGGCCCGGCGAACATCTGCCTTTTAAGACATTTCGGGAAGCTACACCCGCTGTCAAAGATGCTTATCTTGATATGCTGATGGGTAAGTAGGCAACAGAATTTATGTTGGGGAATCAATCCTGAGGCCCTTATCTTACCTCATCAAATTTTATCCTTCATTTCAACGGTTTTCATGTTCAATCTCGGTACTTACCAAACGCTCAATGTCGCTCGCATAACAGAATACGGCTATTTTCTTCAGAATACATCCACACGCGGCGATGAAGAAGTACTTCTCCCCAATAAACTCGCCTTTCGCGATTTGCAGGAAGGCGAAAATGTCAACGTATTTATTTATAAGGATGGCGAAGAGCGCGTTACTGCCACTATGCAGGAGCCCAAAATAACGCTCAACAGTTTAGCTTTTCTTGAAGTCAAAGATGCAAACCTTCACGGGGCGTATCTTGACTGGGGACTGGATAAAGATCTTTTTGTACCTCATCGCGAACAGGTTGGCAGTATGCGCGAAGGCCAATCGTACCTGGTGTATATGTATCTGGATGAGAAGACCGATCGACTGGCGGCCAGTGCCAAACTGGACAAGTTTTTAGATAACGAAAATATTACTGTTGAAGAGGGTGAAGAAGTAGATCTATGGATATGGGATAAGACAGACTTGGGCTACAAAGTGGTAATCAACGATACGCATGAGGGACTAGTTTATCACAATGAATTTTATCATGACGTATATACCGGTGAACAAACGACGGGCTATATCAAGCAGGTCAGAGAAGATAATAAAATTGATGTTACCCTTCGTCCCATCGGATACAAAAAAGTTGGACCCAACGCTGATTTTATATTACAGCGACTTAAACAAGTTGGCGGGTATTTGGACCTGCATGACAAAAGTGATCCTAACGATATTCACAATCGACTTGAGATGAGTAAAAAGACCTTCAAAAAAGCAATTGGCCGCCTTTATAAAGAGAATATTATTCGAATTGAAGATGACGGCATATATCTCGAAGAGTAATACTTGAAAGTATCATAACAGACAATAAAGTAAATAAACCAAATATCTTTTTTATTCTTTCCTAAAAAGCGGAACATTTGTAAGTTGATTGTCTATAATGCAGGTATTCAAACCCCAATTAACCCCTGCAGTTATGATTGACAAATGGCTAGATCTACTGGAAGCTTATATTGGCATCGGTCTTGAGTTTATCATTACTCACCTGATGACCGTAGAAGGAATTGTTGCTCTCATTTTCGGTATCTTCTTCGTGGGATTAATGGCACAACTGCGCTCATAATTGAGCGGTAGATATCGTTTATCTTTATATGAGTAGTAACGTTGACGCAATTTCTGTTGCATCTATAAAAATTATAGAATAAACATCCCATTATGTTGATGCATATATATTTATGCTATTTTACTTAGTAATAAATATATCCTCTATCATCTCACATAACTTATTTATAAAACCAATATTTTCATTTATTTACGGAAATAAGTGCTTAAATCCCCTAATATCACTTATAACTTATATGGTTCATGAAAAATAAGAGCATCAATCCCTTACTAGTCACATTTCTTCAACATAACAAGTAAGTATTAATGCTCTTTTTAATTCTATCGGTGCTATGACTACCGCTCCCTATTCAGCTTAACTCTTATCGCTTTTGGGGATTACCCTTAATCTCTTCTTTTTTTGATGGAGATGTTTTTTTAGCACTTTTCTTATTGGCTTTTTTAGCCTTTTTGCCGGTTTTAGGATCCATGATAGGTCTCATTAATTGTTTAATCTCCACTGCTGCCTTTTTGACAACAGTGTAACCCTCAAAAAGAAACGGCCGTTTATTCCAACCCTTTCTGATTAATCACAATTTACATAAAATTAAGGGCTTGGAAGCAGTAATTATCATCAAGAATATCACTTTGAAGTGTAATAAGAACCCTTACAGCTTCCCTTCCTTGGCTAAAACAGTAGGGCTGATTTTACCATAAAAGCAATTGCCATAGCCAAAAGTGCCGAAAGCAGGGTTCCAATCAAAACATATTCGGCAAAAGTGCGGCTTTCGAAATCCTTGAATCGCGTAACACCTTTGGCAGCTAAAATAAATCCTATCGCCGCAAATTGATTTAGGAGGACAAACAGAAATACAAAAATACGCTCGAGCAATCCAATAATTCTTCCTGTGTTATATTCTTTTTGATCGACCTCTTTTGTTTTGCCTAATGATTTTAACCCCACCAACTTCAACACATATCGCAATATGATATTGACTTCATTCAACACCATCAAAAGGCCAAAAATAAATAGGTGAACAATGCCTACCAGACCATCCGTTATCACAATATCAGGCAAAAAGACGTCATTAATGCCAGCTAAAACATTGGCTGCTAATTCATTCGTTGATAACTCAAATAAGGGACTACATAAAACAGCTACTACAATTATATGCAATAGCAGCACCAGCATGCGGTTTCGGTTTAATCTTTTTTTCTGCTTTTCCAACAACCACACTAAGGCCGGATGACCAATCAAATAGAATGTTAGTAATATCCAGCTTAGGCTTACTGATAAAAAAGGCAAACCCAATAGCGGGATGATCGTCATCACCCACAGATCCGATCGATTTACTCCCTTGTCCCTTGAAATAAGGCGCAGCCGAGACAGCAGAATTAGATTCAGGATCCCCAAAAATATGGTGTAGTTCATTTTATTATATTAACTTTTGATTTATTACTTCCGCAATATTATCACTTAATTCGCCCACAACATCCAGCATGCCGGCATCTTTATTTTTGTAAAAAGCCGGTTTTGAAATATCAAGGGACTCTGAAATCTCCTTATAGTCGTATCCTTCTTTCATCATATGTAAGATGATCAAACGCCTCTTGTTCCACCCTCTCATTTCTCCCGATAAAAGTTGCAAGCTGTTATTAATGATTCTCAGTTCGGGCGAATTATCATCTTTAAATCCAATATTAAATAGATACCCGTTTTCTTTGAGCAGTTCTATCCCACGCCGAGCTTGGTGAAAGGCCGGACCATCCATCCCAATAGCTTGCTCAGTATTGATGGGCGTATCTATGTCTCCTACAGCCAGCGAAAACCGTACGCCTATCGGATGTATCGCAGACATGATTTTTAGCATCTGTACAAAAACAGCATCGGCCCTGTCAAAAACTGCCTGGAATTCATCCCCAAGTGTAATGGTATAGGGTGATACAATGCCCTTCGCGTACTCTGCGTTAATAGTTTTCAACTCATCCGATAATATCTCTTGCAAGGCCTCCCTATCCCTATTTTGAACCGACTTAGAATCTTCTATATCACCAATTAATACCAGTAGCTTTTCCATACGATGTTCTGTTTTTCTTTATATATAACCAAATAAGTTAAAAATATCAATATTTAACCTTATTAGTTTAATAATATGGTTTTAGCCCATTATAGTTAAAAGAGAAGAATCGCAATTAATTTTATTTATCAGCGAAATTCTTATTTGTACAAAATGGTTGCTATTTTATGTTCGCTAAAATACACGGTGGCAAGTCAAACCAGAGATTAATAAATATAACATGGATAAGTCGTTAGGATCATCAAAACTGTTTCGGATTCTTATTCCCCTCCTGCTTATAGTAGTACTGATTGGAGTATTTTCAGATTGGATTATAGAATGGCTTTGGTTGGACAACTTGGGATACGATCAGGTCTTTTGGACCATTAAAATAACTCAAGCATTGCTACTTATTTCATCGCTAGTCGTAGCCATGATTTACGTACTGCCAAACATGGGCAAGCTGGGCAAGAAATTCAGCACTATGCATTTTGGGCAGTCGCCCTTGGCTCAGCTGAAACTGCACGAAATTGATGCTAAGAAAATTAAAACTGCGTTCTACGGTGCCGGTGCTGCGATAAGTCTCTTCTTTTCGCTGGCGTTTTTCATGCGATGGGATACCTATTTTCGGTTTCACTGGAGTGAAATGTTCGGTCAGATCGATCCTATCTTTGGTCATGATGTCGGCTTTTATGTATTTCGCCTCCCCTTTTTGGAGCTCGTCCAAAACAGCTTAACATCGCTGGTCTTTTTTATCACCGTGGGAATAATCATCCTGTATATCTATTCAGGTGCCCTATCCCTGCAATCCATACGTAGTTTGAGCGCCAGTAAAGATGTCAAAAAGCATATTTTTATTAATTTGGGCATCTGGTTTCTACTGCTTTCATGGGGATATTACCTTGAACGTTACAATCTGCTTTATAACTCGACCGGAGCAGTATTTGGTGCCAGCTATGTGGATATTAACATTCAATTGCCGGTTATCTGGCTCCTCTGCGGACTCACATTCCTCCTGGGATTGTTCTCCTTCTTTCAACTATATAAAGATCGGCTAAAATGGATCATCTATGCCGCTGCCGCCACTATTTTGATTGGCGTAATAGGCAATGGATTATTGCCGGGTATGGTTCAACAATTTGTAGTACAACCCAGCGAACTGCAGCTTGAAGAACCATATATCGAGCACAGTATTGAGCAAACCCGCAAGGCTTATGCACTCGATGAGATGGAAACACAACCCTACAGTGCGCAACCATCTGAGGAGATGGGATGGCCGACTATTGAACGAAATGAAGAAACCGTTGAAAATATTCGTTTATGGGATCCAAGGCTGCTGATCCAAACCTATCGTCAGCTGCAGGAAATCAGACTTTATTACCAATTTTATAATGTCGATGTCGATCGCTACCACACTAATGAAGGGTACCTCCAAATGATGGTAGCTGCACGTGAACTTTCAGAGGAAATGCCCGAAGGATCAGACACATGGGTGAACCGACGATTGCAATATACACACGGGTACGGATTAGTAATGAGTCCCGTAGCACAAGAGGGATCGCAAGGTGATCCTCGACTTGCTATTAAGGATATCCCACCGGTAAGTGATATTGGACTGGATGTTGAGCAGCCAGCCATTTATTACGGAGAACACAACGACGACTACAAAATCGTCAATACGAACATACGAGAGCTTGACTATCCCCAGGGAGACCAAAATGTATATACCAATTACCAAGGTAGCAGTGGCGTGCCTATTGGCAATATTTTTAAACGATTACTTTTTGCATGGAACTTTGGGGATATCAATATTCTGCTAACCGATTATATCAAGGATGATAGCAAAATCATCTTCTGGAAGCGGATACAAGATCGGGTCCGAAATATAGCTCCATTTCTCCGAATGGAAGATGACCCTTATATGGTTTTAGATGAGGGTAAATTGTACTGGATACAGGACGCCTATACCACGTCGGCCAACTTCCCCTATTCCGAACCTTTTAACAACTCATTTAATTATATCCGGAATTCGGTTAAAGTTGTTGTAGATGCCTACAATGGCTCGGTTGATTTTTACGTCTCCGACGATAACGATCCTATATTAAATATGTATGAGGATATTTTTCCGAATATGTTTCAGCCCATTGATAATATGCCAGGCTCCCTGAAACAGCATGTCCGATACCCGATTTATTACTTTAAGGCTCAACTCGATAAATACAACAAATATCACATGACCGATCCTCAGGTGTTTTACAATAATGAAGACCTGTGGACTCGACCAAATGAAAAGTATGGCGGCCAATCCATCAAAATGGAACCCTATTATGTGCTTACAAAGCTTCCGGATCAGGAAGAACTACAGTACTTGTTGATTAGCCCGCTAACGCCAAATAATCGTGATAATATGATCGGATGGATGGCGGCAAATTCGGACTATCCCAACTATGGTGAGGTATCGGTTTACCAATTACCTAAAGACCGTCTTATTCTAGGTCCGGCCCAGATTGAGGCCCGTATCGATCAGGATACGGAAATTTCACGTCAACTTGCGCTGTGGGATCAACGTGGGTCGCGTGTTATTCGGGGCAACCTGATGGTAATCCCGATCGAAGATTCATTCATCTACGTAGAACCTGTCTTCCTGATTGCTGAAGGAGTCGACATCCCTCAGCTACAGCGTGTGATTGCCACTACGGGCGAAAAAATTGCTATGCAACCAACACTCTGGCAATCTATCGAAGCACTCTATGGCAAACGTGATGAGCGAGTTGCCACTGCAGAAATTGATACCACTACGGCACTACCTGAACAACCCGCAAGAGAAGGAACCCAAGACTATTCACAGTTACAAAACCTATGGAACGAAGCTCAGGAAGCCCTCCAAAACGGCAATTGGGAAGAGTTTGGGAGAAAGATGAAGGAAATTGAAGACCAAATTAATCAGTAGGCAAAATTTTTAAGTCGTCGGGCATTCAGTCCCGGCGATTAATGCTCCAACGTAAAGTGCAAGGCGAATTTTGTACCTGGATTTTCATTACTGAATTCAGCCTCGGCATCTAACTGTTCGGAGAGCGTATGTATCAATTTGATACCAAGAGACTCAGGGTTTTCAAGATTAATTTCACCTGGTATACCGATACCATCATCAACAATTGAAAGGTACACTTCTTCGCCCCTTCTATTTAAGTTTATTTCAATTTTGCCTTTTTCTTTCTCGGGATATGCATGCTTGAACGCATTGGTAATAATCTCATTTAAAATGAGTCCGCATGGTATAGCCTGATTTACCGTAAGGTTAACTGGATCGACATTTATTGAAACATCAATATCGGTCTGTGAAGTACCCATTGAAGCTAAAATGACATCAGTCAATTCCTGTAAATATTGTTCAAAACTGATCTCCGATAAGTTTTCATTCTGATAGAGCTTTTCGTGTATTAAAGCGATTGAATTAACCCGCATTTGGCTAATTTCAATCACATCTTTCGCCTCTTCCGAGCTTGTATTATACGCCTGCAGCTCAAGCAAACCGGTAATAACAGCCAAATTATTTTTTACTCTGTGATGGATTTCCGCCAAGAGCACTTCTTTCTCCTTAAGGGATTTTTTTACCTTCTCCTCAGCCTGCTTTCGCTCGCTTATATCCACATAAATTCCAAAAATGGCGACCGTCATATCATTTACAGTTACTGGAACGCCATAAATGAGTACGTCTACAAAGCTTCCATCTTTACACAATCTTTTGCCCGAATGAAAAGCTGGTTTACCTTCAAAAATAGTATTTGAAATTTCACGAGCCTCTTTTTTCTCATGCTCAGGAACAATCAGCTGATCAATATTCAAGCCCTTAATTTCTTTCGTCTCATAACCAAAAGTTTCACTAAAAGCCCCATTCACCTGCCTAATCTCCTGCCGCTTATCCATAAGCGCGATAGAAATGGGGGAATTTTGGAATAGTTGACGGAACATTTCTTCACTTTTACGCAGCTCTTCTTCCGCCTCATACCGTTCACTTATGTCGCGGGCAATGGTTATTACGGCATCTTCTCCGAAATAACTTCCGTTACTAATAACAATCTCCTGTGGAAACACTTCTCCGTTCTTTCGCTTGCCCCACCATTCAAAACTTTGTGTTTTCCCATCAAGAGCCTTCTGAATATGGGCTTTCATTTTATCCATATCAACCTTACCGGTAGCAGACAAGGCCTTAGGTTTTTTGCCTATAAAATATGATTGATCGTATCCATGCATTTCTACTGCACCACAATTAACCTCAAGGAAACGACCCTTGTTGTCTTGGATATACACAGCATCACTAATTGAATCAAAAAGATTTTGAAACGTCTCTACGCTGGAGCGGTACTTACGAAATACCTCTTTGTCTTTAGTGATATCAACCAGCGTGCCTACAATAGCCGCCTTGCCCTGGTATAACGTCTTTGAACCATATATGCTTACATCTATAACGCGTCCGCCCTTGGTAACTCCTTTAACCTCATACTCCTCTTCGGCCTCTGGATTTCCATTGAGTCGATCTCTCATATTGGAAATAATCAGAGCCTTGTCATCAGGATGAGCAAGATCCTGGGGATGGAAATCATCAATTATTTCTTGTTGATCATATCCAAAAATCTCTGCCAATCTGGGATTTACATATTTAAATTTGCCATCCTGAATAAGAAAAACCCCCACCAAGGATTTTTCGGAGAGCGTACGAAATAAATTTTGCGATTCTTTTCGCTCACTGACATCACTAACCAGAGAATGTACTGAATGCAGGTTCTCATTCTCATCATAAATTAAGGAGTTGTGCCACTCGCATATAATGGTTTCCCCACTTTTGGTCAGCGATTTTCCTTCTACCGAATAATGGGTTTTCCGGTTCGCAATAGCTTCTCGAAGATTTCTTTTCGCCTGACCTATTTCATCATCAGCAATTAATTCATCAATGAAATTATCCCACCCGATAACTTCATCTTCGCGCCACCCAAAAAGTGCTTCGGCCTTCTCAGACCAGTCTCTAATTCTATTATCGGCATCCCATTCTATCCTTGCTAATGGAAAATTTGATTCGTGAGTTATAAATTTTGGAAACTCAACACGTCGAGCTTCATTCTTTTCTATCAACTCGCTAACATCATGAGCAATAGCTATTTTGGCCGGTACACTCTTGTAGTAAAAAGTATGATAGGTAAACTGAACATAGAGTGTATCCCCATCTTTGGTTTGTTGGACCCAAATCTTATCTACAATCTTATTGTCATCCGGCAATCCATCGACTAATTCAACTCTTTTTTTCTTTTCTCCCAGGTCGTATACATCCATTGCAAGAAATTCATCACGAGAATAACCATAAGAATTTAATGCCGCCTTATTGACATCTAAAATTTTTAGTGTTTTATGATCAAGAATAAATATAGGTTGATCCTCAAAGAATGAGGAGTAATCACTTTCCATCTCTTAAATTCTATGTCCTTGTATTAATCTATACCATCCAAACCGTTTATATTATCGGCGATAATCTATAACTCTAAACCAATAAATAAAACCATTATTTAGAATTTTCAATTAAGTGGAAATGTATCTGTGCCTGTTTTCTAATTTTTATATCTTAAGAAGCTTTAATTAAAAGCACGAACATCTTTTAAACGTATATTTATCTTTTAATGGCTGAACAGATTACCATTACATTTCCAGACGGAAGCGAAAAGCAGTTCCCTAAAGGTACGACCGGACGCGAAGTTGCTGAATCAATTTCGAAGGGGTTGGCTCGCGAAGCGCTTAGCATTACGCTAGATGATGAAATCATGGATTTAGATCGACCGATCAATCGCGACGGCACTATTACGATTAATACCTGGGATAGCGAGGATGGTAAATACACATTCTGGCATTCCTCAGCCCACGTTCTGGCTGAAGCAATTCAGGAGATTTATCCCAATGCAAAATTTGCTATCGGCCCGCCCGTCGAAAATGGATTTTATTATGATATCGATTTTGGAGATCAAACAATTGGCGAAGATGATCTGGAGAAGATCGAAAATAAAATGATTGAGCTGGCACGGGAGAAAAATGAATTTACTCGCAAACCGGTTACCAAGGAAGAGGCGCTCGCTTTTTATAAAGATGTTGACAACGAATATAAAGTTGAGCTAATAGAAGATCTTGATGATGGAAATATTACGTTTTATGAACAAGGTAATTTTACTGATCTGTGCCGGGGACCGCATATCCCGGATACTGGTCTTATCAAAGCAGTTAAATTAACCAGTCTGGCCGGAGCGTACTGGCGTGGAGATGAAAATAATGAACAGCTTACGCGAATTTATGGGATCTCATTTCCCAAGCAAAAACTGCTCAACCAGTACATCGAACAGGTTGAGGAAGCCAAGAAACGAGATCACAAAAAGTTGGGCAAAGAGCTTGGCATTTATATGATTGATCCCATGGTTGGACAGGGATTACCTGTTTGGCTGCCCAATGGTACTGTTCTGCGTCGCACACTTGAAGCATTTTTGCGCGAGGAACAGAAAAAGCGGGGCTATCAAGAAGTTATTACTCCGCACATTGGAAACTTGGAATTATACCGAACATCGGGCCACTTCCCCTATTATCGGGAATCGCAATATAATCCCATTGAAATGGGAGAAGACGGCGAAGGATACCTATTGAAACCGATGAACTGCCCACATCATCATCGCATATATTCGAACGAGCTTCGAAGTTATCGCGATCTTCCAATGCGACTGGCTGAGTTCGGAAGTGTCTATCGCTACGAACAATCCGGGGAATTAAATGGATTGTCACGTGTTCGCGGTTTTACCCAAGATGATGCTCATATCTACTGTACGCACGACCAGCTCAAAGATGAGATCATCAATGTAATTGAATTGACAGAACTTGTATTCGGTACTTTTGAAATGCCGGTAGATATTCGTCTTTCTTACCGCGATGACAATGAAGATAAATATGGCGGTGCCGAAGAATTTTGGGATCGGGCCGAACACGAGATCAAAGAAGTTGCTGATGAAATGGACTTAGATTATAAGGTTGCACGCGGTGAAGCAAGCTTCTACGGACCAAAAATAGATTTCATTATCCGGGATGCCATAGGCCGAAAATGGCAGTTGGGCACTATACAGGTAGATTATGTAATGCCCGAACGCTTTGACTTAACCTATGTAGGATCTGATAACAATAAACATCGGCCGGTAATTATTCACCGCGCACCATTTGGCTCCATGGAACGGTTTACGAGTATCTTAATTGAACATTTTGCGGGTGATTTTCCTGTCTGGCTTGCTCCAAAACAGGTTCAAATCATACCTGTTTCTGATGATTTTAATGAGTATGCCTTCAAGTGTGCATCGAAGTTAAAAGAAGAAGACGTCCGCGTTGAGGTTGACACACGAAGTGAACCAATAGGCGGAAAAATTCGGGATGCTGAAACGAGCAAGATACCATATATGTTAATAGTAGGTGGTGATGAAGAATCGGGTGGAACCGTATCAGTTCGTCGCCACAAAGAAGGTGATATTGGAACTTTTGATTTTTCTGAATTTCTTTCTAATCTCACTACTGAGATTAATAACAAAGATGTTCCCAAGCATTAGACTTTAAATCGATTAATTTTCATAAAAAGAAGAGGTAACTTATCGCAAGAAAAACACGAAGACGACGACCACGGGGCAATGATGATCGTCCCAATGCTAATGAAGAAATCCGTGCATCAAAAGTACGGGTAGTACACCCCGAAGATGTTGAAAAAGAACACGAGGTTGTACCCATCGATCGCGCATTAGAAATTGCAGAATCGTATGGGATGGATCTTGTAGAAGTAGCCCCCAATGCCAAACCACCGGTTTGCAAGGTGCTGGATTTCGGCAAGTATATGTACAAAAAGAAGAAGAAGGAAAAAGAAGCTAAAAAGAAACAGCACACCGTGCAGGTTAAAGAGCTTCGTTTCCGACCCAATACCGATGATCATGACCTGGAATTTAAAACGCGTCATGCCAGAGAATTCCTTGAAGGTGGAGACAAGGTGAAAGCTACGGTACAATTCCGCGGTCGTGACATGCTCTACACCGAGAAAGGAGAAGAATTACTTCAAGATTTGGCTGAAGAATTAGATGATGTTAGCGAGATTGAATCCAAGCCAAACATGGAAGGTCGCCGAATGATTATGATGTTGGCACCTACCGGAAAGGGCGGTTCATAGGTGGCCCATTTTATTTGAGCTGCCAATAATTATATCCAGATATTATTTAAGATTAACCCTGTTGAAGAACATCTTCAGCAGGGTTTTTTAATGAGTCAGATATTGAAGTTATTAATTGAGCCAAAAATCCAGAATATTTTGAGAATAACTTTCGATTAAGAGTTTAATCTGTATCCTTAATTGCTTATCTTCCAAGCCATAATTCCAAGAAATTCAAAAGGTATATTGTTATGCCAAAAATGAAATCACATAGTGGGGCTAAAAAGCGCTTTAAGAAAACCGCTTCTGGTAAGTATATGCGTAAAAAAGCTGGAAAGGCTCATATCCTCACGAAAAAAACAAGCAGAAAGAAGCGAAAGCTCGGCAAGGTTACTGAGGTTGATAAAACCCAGAAAAAGGATGTCGAACAAATGCTTCCTTATAGCTAATTACATAAATACTAACTCTTAAACATTAGACAAAATGCCACGATCAAGAAATAAGGTGGCTTCCCGTCGCCGTCGCCGCAAGATTTTAAAACAGGCGAAAGGTTACTGGGGCAAGCGAAAGAATGTTTATAAGTTTGCGAAGAACACGATTGAGAAAGGGATGCTGTATCAGTATCGCGATCGTAAAGTTCGCAAACGTGAATTCAGAAAGCTCTGGATTACACGCATTAATGCTGCTGCCCGTCAAAACGGTACTACCTACTCACGACTGATGGGAGCCTTAGGACAAAAAGATATTCAGATCAATCGCAAAGTCTTGGCTGATCTTGCCGTCAATGATCCGGAGACATTTACCGCTATTGTTGAAGAAGCTCAAAGCTAATAGCGTGTACTGATGTTAAAAGCCGGTCCCCTCGTATCTTCGGGAGGATCGGTTTTTTTATTTCTATTGAAGGGTTCCTCCTAATTAAATAGATTCCATTTATTATTACGCAATACGTCATATGCCCTATTTTCGGATAAAACGTATTTCATATATAGCTGAAATTATTTTCCACAGATATTTTTTATGCTCGACGATATAAAAAAGTTAAAGCAAAAAGTTACCAACTACAGCATAACGAACGAGGAAGAGCTTGAGGACTTTCGGCTGGAGTTTCTATCCAGAAATGGCAAAGTGCAATCAATGTTTTCGCGGATGAGCGAAGTGCCAAATGAAAAGAAGGCGGAAGTGGGCCGCGCCATGAATGAAGTGAAAAATCTTGCTGAACAAACATTTGAGGAAGCCGAAAAACGATTAGAGCGAGAAGAAGCGGCCGACTTAAAAGCAACTGATGATATAACTCTTCCGGCTCCTCCCTATTCATCAGGCTCCTACCATCCTCTTACTCAAACGATGGAAGAGATGAAGAATATTTTCTATCGGCTTGGATTTTCTATTGCCGACGGACCGGAAATCGAGGATGATTTCCATAATTTTACGGCGTTAAATTTCCCGCCAAATCATCCTGCACGTGACGAACAGGATACCTTTTTTATTCAAAAAAATGAGACCGAACAGGACTTGGTACTACGCACGCATACTTCTCCTGTCCAGATTCGCCTGATGCAGGAACAGGAACCACCTATTCGGGCGATCATGCCGGGACGTGTATATCGTAACGAGGCCGTATCTCCAAAATCATACTTCCTATTTCACCAGGTTGAAGCACTCTATATAGATACGGATGTAAGCATCGCTGAACTCAAGGAAACCCTCATCAGTTTTGCCAAACTAATGTTTGGCTCGGATGTCAAATATCGACTTCGTCCAGGCTATTTCCCTTTTACTGAACCCAGCCTGGAAATGGATATCTGGTGGGAAACAAATGATCCAAATGACGATGGAAAATGGCTGGAAATTTTGGGTTCCGGAATGGTAGACCCCAATGTGTTGAAAGCTGTTGATATTGATCCTGAAGAATACACGGGCTTTGCTTGGGGAATGGGTGTAGAGCGTATTGCCATGCTTCGTCATCAAATTGACGACATACGTATATTTTATAACAATGACGTCCGATTTTTAGAACAATTTCATTAAGAATCTCTGCATTGTCATATCGATAAACGGGAATAATCTTCATATGATGAATCTAAACAAAGATATCCCGCTCACGTTCGAAATGACATCTTCTTTAAAAATAGTTTCAACTACATGAAGATTTCTTACAACTGGCTTAAAGAATTTATTAATCTTAAACTCTCACCGGAAGAAACGGCTGAAAAGCTTACCCTCATTGGCTTAGAGGTAGAAGAAGTAACGCAATATGGTAGTAAACTTGAGGGAGTAGTTGTTGGGAAAATTTTAGAGGTGAAAGATCATCCCAATGCCGATCGCCTTCGTATTTGTCAGGTTGATATAGGCTCTGATCAACATCAAATCATCTGCGGGGCCGATAATGTAGCTGCTGGACAAAAAGTGCCGGTTGCGACCGTTGGCACTACCCTGCCGGTTGAAACCGATGACGGTGAACCATTTACCATTCAAAAAGCAAAACTGAGAGGAGAGAAATCTAATGGCATGATCTGTGCCGAAGACGAACTTAAGCTCGGTGATGACCACAGCGGTATTATGGTGCTCGATAACGGATTACAGCCCGGCACACCGTTGCACGAAGCCATCGAATTGTATCAGGATTTTATTATCGATATTGAACTCACTCCCAATCGTCCGGATGCTACATGCCATCTGGGCGTCGCCCGGGATTTATCCGCAGCCCTGAATCTGGAACTCAATAAACCTTTTGATACTGATTTTGAAGAGGCTGAACCACTTGATGAAATTGATATAAAAATTGAATCTCCTGAAAAATGTCATCGCTATATTGGAAAATTAGTAAAAGGCATAACCGTTGAAGAATCCCCTAATTGGCTACAGAATCGCCTTAAAGCTATTGGCGTTCGCCCGGTAAACAACATCGTTGATATCACTAACTATGTGATGTTTGAACTTGGACAACCCCTCCACGGCTTTGATGCTGATACTATAAAGGGCGATAAAATTATCGTTAAGGATTTTGATGAGGAGATCGAATTTGAAACACTGGATCATGTAAAACGAACGTGTTCTGCCGGCACACTTTTTATTTGTGACGGGAAAGAACCCGTTGCCATTGCCGGTGTGATGGGTGGCGTTGATTCTGAGGTAAGCGATGAAACACAAAACGTGCTAATAGAAAGCGCCTATTTTGATCCCGCAACGATCCGTAAAACAGCCAAAGAGCAGATGTTGCAATCTGATGCCTCCTATCGCTTTGAACGGGGCGTAGATCCTCAGCTGCAGCGCATTGCGGCAGAGCGAGCAGCAGAACTAATGGCCGATATCGCCGGTGGTACCATTGTTGATGCTTGCTCGGACGCTCATCCCATAAAAACAGAGCCAGAGGAAATTACGCTCAGACAAGCATACGTCAATCGTCTACTAGGCACCAGCTTCGGTATTGACAAAATTGAAAACATACTGCATGGGCTCGAGCTCGAGCTGCTCGATAAAAATGAAGCTAATCTTACCTATTCTATTCCCACATTCCGTCCCGATTTGGAGCGCGAAGTGGATCTCATTGAGGAAGTCGGTCGTCTATTCGATTACAATAATATTCCAACGCCTAAGCACGGTAAGTTTACATCCCCCGAGCCATTAACCGATTGGGAACAACTGCTGAGTAAAGCCAAGGAAACAGCCAAAGGCATGCAGTTTCGGGAAATATATTCCAACTCACTGATGCCCGAAGAGGATGCTGAGTTGCTGGGAGACCTGGATAACATGATTCACACCCTCAATCCCATTTCCACCGATATGACGACCCTTAGGCCTTCCCTGCTTTATGGATTTTTGACATCAGTGGCTTATAACTTCAATCGTAAAGTTAAACAGGTTCGATTTTTTGAAGTGGGGAATGTTTTTGAGAAAGCAGATGAAGGAACCTATCATGCGAATATTAAAGAGCAAACCAATATTCTGTTTGGTCTGGCTGGATTTAAAACCATCGAGCACTGGAAAACCAATCCTGAGCATTATGATGTTTTCGATCTTAAAGCACCGGTAGAAAACTTTTTACAACAGTTTGACCTTTTGGATGCCCTCTCCCAACAAGCCGATGAACAGAACAGGCTGCTGTATACCTTTGAAGATGAAGAAATAGGACGAATCTTTGAAATCCCCAAAGAGTTAACAAATAATTACGATATTGAGCTTCCCGCCTTTGCTGCAGAATTTTCGCTGACAAAAATTCAAGAAGTACATCGGCAGTTAGGATCTAAGCAATACGAAGAAGTTTCAAAATTTCCTGCTTTTGATTTCGATTTCGGAGTTGTTGTAGACTCCCACATCAAAGCAGGCGACCTGTTAGAAACCATCAAAGACACAGCCGGAGATTCACTCAAAGAACTGGATGTTTTTGATGTTTTCGAGGGAGAATCGCTCGGAGAAAACAAAAAAAGTATCGCATTCAGACTTTCTTTCCTTGATGAAGAAAAGACATTGACTATCAAGGATGTAGAACCTATAATTAATAAAGTTCTAAAGGTTCTAGAAAATCAGTATTCAGCAAAACTTCGACAATAATTCCGAATAGTGTTATCAAACGAAAGTCCATATCAGGAGCAGTTCCACGAGTTACTCAATGAGATTCGTGAGGAGGTACAATCTCTGAATGATGAAATTAAGGAACTCAAAAAAGAGAACAGCGATCTGCGTTCCAAATTGAAAGAAATTCAGGATGGACAGACAGATATCTATTCGGCTATATCGGAATCGGAGCGACTTTCCCTTCGTCACCAGGTATTGGGCCTAATATCAAAAATTGATAATCATCTGGAGGATAATAAATGAAATCCATAAAGATCACCATACTTGGCAAGCAATATCCGCTAAAGGTTGAAGAATCTGAAGAAGAGGCGATGAAACGAATTGCCGGGTATGTTGACGATAAGTTTCGTCAATATAAAAAGGAGCTTAACAAGCAGCCCGATACCACAATTATGACCCTTGCAGCCCTCAGCATTGCTGAAGAGCTGTTTGAAGAACGAAAAAGAAACCGAGAACTCAACCAGCAAGAGGATAAAACGCTAAAAAATGTCAATGAGTCTCTCGAAAATTTCCTTGAAGAGATACGCCAATAGTCTCTTAATTCAATTCTGATAAGGCCATTATTTTCCTTACTTTTACAGCTTCATTTTAGAAGCTATTTTCTGTTTTAATTCTTACAACATGTCCAAAGATCTGATTAATATACTTTTTGTTGGCGATATTGTAGGTGAACCGGGTCTAAGTTTACTCGAAACAGTACTACCCAGTTTTATTGACAAGTATGATGCCGACTTTGTTATAGCCAATGGGGAAAATTCCCATGAAGGAAAAGGCATTAACCGATCCATTATTAAGCGTCTTTATGATCTGGGCGTGCATGTTATCACGGGTGGAAACCATTCTTTTGCCAAGTGGAAGGTTTTTGATTACATGAAAGAGGACGGAAATATTTTGCGTCCGATGAACTATCCCAAAGGAAATCCCGGTTATGGATTTGGGATATATGATATCCCCAACACCGATGAAAAAATTGGAGTACTCAACTTGCAGGGACGTACATTCATGCAGGCAATTGATGATCCTTTTAATACTGCCGATTGGGTGATTGAGCGCATGAATGAGGAAACCGATCTCGTTTTTGTCGACTTTCATGCCGAAGCTACTGCTGAAAAGCTTGCCTTGGCTTGGCACCTCGATGGCGATGTATCTGTAATGGTAGGCACACATACTCATGTCCCCACTAACGATGCGCGTATTTTTCCACAAGGAACCGGCTATATCAGTGATGTAGGGATGACCGGCTCCTTTGACTCTGTATTGGGCATGGATAAAAATGTATCTATGAATCGTTTTAAATTAGCTACGCCTCATCGTTACCGATTAGCAAACGGCAATAATCATCTTTGTGCCGTTCTTGCCAAAGTAGATACCGATACGGCTAAATGTGAATATATTGAGCCCATTATTTACCCTGGATTTAACAGAAGCAATCTTGAAGAGTAGTATTTTCCAATGTCGATAATATTAGAAGGGAAAAATATTACCAAGCAATATAAGACCGAGTCCGGCAATGGTACGTTAACCGTTCTGGATGATACATCCATAGGAATAGAAAAAGGATCTGTATCAACAGTGATTGGCGTCAGTGGCAGTGGAAAAAGCACGCTGCTTCATATTCTCGGTGGACTTGATAAACCCAACGCCGGCACAGTGCTCTGGGAAAATAATTCTATTTATGATATGACCCGGGAATCGCTGGCAAGTTTCAGAAATAACAAGTTAGGTTTTGTTTTTCAGTTTCATCATCTACTGCCTGAGTTTACCGCGCTCGAAAATATTATGATGCCTGCCCTTATCAGAGGAGAATCACCTGAAAAGGCCGGGCAGAGAGCCAACTACCTGCTGAAGGAGTTCGGCATACCCAAACGGGCCGAACATCGCCCTACGCAGCTTTCAGGGGGCGAACAGCAGCGTGTGGCTATGGCCCGGGCGCTAATGAATAGTCCAGACTTAATACTTGCCGATGAACCAACTGGTAACCTTGATGAAGATAATACCTCAGTAATTTTGGACTATCTTTTTAATCTCAGGGAAATTGAGGATGTCAGTATTCTCCTCATCACCCATGAAAAAGAAATTGCCAACAGGTCTGATACAATTTATCAACTTTCTAAAGGTAAGTTAGAGACTCTTTAAATTTTACTATCAAAGAAAACAATCATATTTTCAGCTACTCCTGAAATCAACCGACAACAAGTTTAAACTATGAGTAAGAAACAAGTAAAAGAAGAATTAGAACAAGACGTACTCCTTGAAACTTTTTCAAAGGCCCAGAGTTTTTATGACCAAAATAAAAACACCGTAATTGGTGCAGTCATAGCAGTAATAATACTTATCGGCGGATCTGTAGGGTACTACTACTATGCAGAAGCTCAAGAAAGTGAAGCGCAAGAACTGATGGGATATGCCACCCAAGCTTACCTGCAAGGTGACTATGAAAAAGCTTTAACAGGATCTGACGCTGAATTCACTGTAGGATTTGAGCAAATCATTAACAATTACGGAATGACGGATGCCGCAAATCTTGCACGGTATTATGCAGCAGTAAGTACATTTAAACTTGGTAATCCCCAGGAAGGGTTGCAGTATATCGAAAACTATGAAGTGCCTGAAGGCATAATGGGTGTAGGTCCTCTCTCCTTTCATGCTGTTATCCATACAGAGTTGGGAAATCATGCTGAAGCAGCTAAAATGTACGTAAAAGCAGCTGAATGGAATGTCAATGATTCCACAACTCCCTATAACTACCTGGAAGCTGCAAACGCTTATCATGATGCGGGCAATACTGAAAAAGCCCAACAGTATGCACAAAAGATCATCAATGAATATGATAACAGCGATCAAGCCACAGAAGCAGAACGATTATTGGGTATGCTGGCTGTAGCTGAAAAGTAGAAGTATTTTTCATTCATTTAAGGAAAGCGACTGAGTGAATTCAGTCGCCTTTCTTTTTTGTGGTTTTGTTATCTCTTTAACCCTTTCCCGGCGGCTGATAATTCATTTCAACCCATTCTCTCTTTTTACCACTTTCTATTGCTTTATGGATAAAATGAACCCCAACTGCCCCATCATAAACCGTGGGAAAATCAAGTGCTTTTGGATCAGCTTCTTCTCCGTGAATTCGCGCTGCTATCGTGTCGGCAACGTTTGAGTATATATTGGCAAAAGCCTCAATATATCCTTCGGGATGTCCTGGCGGAACACGATTAACAAAGTTCGCTTCATCTGACAAATAGGGATTGCCGCGTTTATAAATTTCCTCTGGCTTATCGGGATATTTCACGTGCAAATAGTTTGGATCTTCCTGCCGCCATTCAAGCGAAGCTTCATCTCCGTAAATACGAATTTTCAGATCATTTTCTTCTCCGATCGATATTTGAGAACTATACAACACACCGCGGACTCCATCTTCATAATGAACAAGCATATTGGCATCATCCTCGAGCTCTCGTCCCTCAACAAAGGTATGAATATCGGCATATAGCTCCTTGAGCCGGAGTCCTGCCATATATTCTACAAGATTTTCGGCATGTGAACCTATGTCTGCCACCACCGCAGATACTCCGGCACGGTCAGGATCAGTTCGCCAAGCAGCCTGCTTATTTTCTCCCTTTCTTTCGATCGGTTCGGCCAGCCATCCTTGCGGATATTCAACAATGACCTTCCGAAGATTTCCCAGCTTTCCATCCCGAATCATCTGTCGCGCTTGCTTAACCATTGGATAACCGGTATAGGTATAAGTAAGGGCAAATATCACATTATTCTCCTCAACAAGCCGGCACAGTTCCTCAGCTTCTTCAATAGTATTGGTCATTGGCTTATCACAAACCACATTGATACCCGCTTCAATAAACGCTTTGCACACATCAAAATGCAGGTGATTGGGTGTTACTACCGTGACAAAATCAATTCGTTTCTCTTCAGGAAGTTTGGATTCTTTGTGCGCCATTTCTTCAAAAGAATCATACAGTCGATCTTGATCCAAGTCTAACTCCTGGCCCATTTGGCGGGTCTTTTGCAGATCTGAAGAAAATGAGCCAGCTACTAATTTTGTCTTCCCATCAACAGCAACTGCCATTCGGTGTACCTCTCCAATAAAAGCTCCGGGGCCTCCACCAACCATTCCATATTTAATTTTTCGTTTTGATCCCATAGATCTTAATACCTTCTAACTAAATTAAAATTAGTGCTGGTAATAATTTCTCAATTGGTTTCCCGATTCGTCACGTAATCTAATCCCGTCCCAGATGTTCATGCGCCTCTTCAGGACAACCATCCCAATCAAATGGCTGATTTCCCATATAACCGATATCCTCAATTCCTATCTTGCTGGACCAAAATCCCGATGCCACTAAATCTCGAAACCGATTGAAAAATTTTACGCCCGCCTGCATTTCCGGTTTGGCCTCATCGGGATAAGCAATCTCATCCAGCATTTCTTTCTTTTGATCTTCAGAACAATCGATAAATTTACGATTGAATCGTTTCTGGCACTGTACATCCAGCCAGCGAAGTCCTCCTCGTGTTGGCGTTTGATTGTCAGGACGATCCAGCATCATGAAATCAATGAATTGCGGGACGCCAGCATCCTCGGCATTTCCTGAGCGCTCATCGACAGGAATAATCATATTCGCCAATTGACGTACTGTTTCAAACTCATGATCAGTAAAAAACTGTGTATCCCACTTTTTAAGATCCTCATCCGTAACATGCTTCCAAAACTTGTGCTGCTCAGCCGCTTCCTTGGGAAGAGATTCACAGCCTGTCATGGCAAATCCTGCGGCCAGTGTTCCTAACGAAAGTGTCTTTAACAGTTCACGTCTGTTCATTGCTATCGAATTAATTTAAAGATTTCCTTTATTCATTTGATCGGCAATATATTCTGACGTCCTCATCGAAAGCGCCAAAATAGTCCAGGTGGGATTTTTGTGAGGTTGTGAAACAAAAGGTCCGCCATCCGTAACAAATAAATTATCTACATCATGCGCCTGGCAATATTTATTTAATACAGACGCATCCGGATCATCGCCCATGCGAGTGGTACCCACCTCGTGAATAATTTGACCCGGATTTGTGATGCCGTATCCATCCTCTTTTGAAGGCATATCCCACATTGGCTCGCCCCCCATCTCATCAATAATATTGCGGAAGGTTTCCTGCATGTGTTTAACCTGTTTATACTCCTGATCGCTCCAATTATAATTAAATCGGAGAACCGGTATTCCCCACTCATCTACGACATCTGGATCTATTTCGCAGTAGTTATCTTCATAAGCAATGCTTTCTCCCCGTCCGGCGAACCCAACCATCGATCCATAATAACGACGATAATCGTCCTTTAACTCCTTCCCATATCCGCCAGCTCTCTTGGGACCATCCTGAAAAAGATCATTATAATTTTGGATACCTCCCATAAATCCATAGCTGGGCATTCCACGTCCGCCCCAAAGCTCTACGTGATACCCGCGGGTAAAATCGAGATCGCTGTTATCTTTCCACCACGGAATATAAAGATGCATGCCGCCGGTGCCGTCTTCATTATGGGCAGGCATATTCATCAATTCAGGAACAAGTCCCATAACAGAAGTGCCGGTAGAATCCATTAAGTATTTGCCCACGATACCACTGTTGTTAGCCAATCCATTAGGGAAATCTCGAGACTTGGAGTTCAGCAACAAACGAGCAGATTCACACGCACTGGCCGCCAATACAACCACCTTTGATTTTACTTTATATTCCTTGCCATTCTCTTTATTCACATACGATAACCCCGTCGCTTTACCATCACTGTATGTTACCTCGCGAACCATCGCATTATTGATGATTTCCAAATTACCCGTTTCCAAGGCTGGAGGCAGTAATACTGAAGGCGTCGAAAAATTAGAATGTGTCGAGCAGCTTCGGTTACATTGTCCGCAATAGTGACAAGCAGCTCGACCATTATGCGGTTCCGTGATAATCGACATCCGCGATGGAATACAGGGAATACCCATATCATCACAGGCATCTTTGATCAAATATTCGTAACAACGGGGTTCCGGTGGATCCATGTAGATACCTCCCGGGGCATTGGGAATTCTTTCATTCGTGCCAAAAATACCGATCAGCCGATCTAAACGATCATAATATGGCTTCAAATCCTGATAGCTGATAGGCCAGTCATCGCCCATTCCATCTTTGCTTCGAACCCTGAAATCATCCGGACCAAAACGCAGAGATATACGCCCCCAGTGATTCGTTCTGCCACCGAGCATCCGTCCCCGAAACCAGTCGAAGTCGGTACCTTCGGTAGTGGTATATGGCTCCCCTTTAATATCCCAGCCACCAAAACAGGCATCAAATTCGCCAAACGGCTGCTTGCGGGTACTGGCACCACGGCGGGGCGACTCATAAGGCCAGGTAAACATGGCAAAATCTTCTGAATCAAACCAACCACCAGCTTCCAGCATCAACACATTGGCTCCTGCTTTTGTCAGTTCATGAGCTGCCATCCCGCCGCCGGCACCCGATCCGACGATACAAACGTCATACTCCTCAGCGCTTTCTATAATCTGCATAACTATGTTAGCTATTTAAACTTTCATTCGTAAATCTCCTGCTGAATTAAGGTGGGCAAAAAATTGGCCTCCTCCATACTGGGAGAAGGCCATGCAATAAATTAATTAGAGCCTATCTTTTTCTAATTTTGATATTTCGGAACCATACATCATTTCCATGATCCTGTAGCCCGATATACCCTTCTTTGGCTACATCAGCAAAACCACCAAAATCATTAAATTTGCTATTCTTAACCATCTCCTTCCAATCATCCGTCCAAAGGTGATACTCAAGTACTTTTTCCCCGTTCTGAAAGTGCACTACGGTCCCCTGATACACCAAAATACGTACTTTATTCCACTCACCATATGGCTTCGTATTTTGCGGGTCGGCGGGAATCATATCATAGAGAGATGCAGCCTGACGATTTCCATCTTCCCCAAGTTCTGCATCGGGATGATTTTCGTTATCCAGAATCTGAAACTCCGGTGCTGACTTCCATATGGGTTCTCCTTCATCACATAGCTCTTCGGCCAGATAAAAAATACCGCTGTTCCCACCTTCTTCTACCTTCCATTCCAGCTCGAGTTCAAAATTGCTGTACTTTTCTTTTGTGATAATGTCACCCCCACTTCCACCGGCTTCACCTTGTCCCGAGCCAATAACTTTGAGCGCATTATCTTCTACTGTCCAACCACTATCAGGAAATGCCTCATTACAATATCCGCGCAAGTGCTTGCTGGGATCTTCTCCATCAAACAGCAGTTGCCAGCCTTCCTCTTTTTCAGCTTCGGTTAACGTATTCACAGCAACATCCTCTTCCTCACTTTGAGATTCATCTTCCTCTGAAGACTGGCAGCCCATTACCATCAAACTTGCTCCCAGCAAACATATTAATAAGGTATTACTCAGTTTCATAGTATTTAATTTTTGGTGATTGATTACGAATTAACTTTTTATTCATAACTCCAGCCATCGCGATATGGTCTTTTAATATACCGCTCGGCTGTCTCTTTGGCATTAGTCGTCTCGTATGAAGTATCAAAACGAGGATCTCCGTCAACAACCTTAAAACTATCGCTTGTTACCACACGAATTTCATCACCCTCATCAATATTAATAATCTCCATATTTTTACCATCCCATTGCAATGGCCGCTTCAGGTCTTGCAAACGAACCGCCAGATTGCCCATCACAACAACTTCATTTAAAGGTCCAGCATACTCAAAATTAGAGCTGGGCCTATCAGGATCACCCTCTTTGCAGGCATCTACCCAATCCATTTCGTGTCCACCATTCATTGCATCAGGAATACGACGAAACTTTTTAGAAACCTCAGGCGGATCTTCTTCTCGTCCAATAATATAAGGATCAAGAGCGTAAGTGCTACAGATCAAGGTTCCTTTGGAACCGACAAACATAGCCCCTCCGCCATTATCACCCATTGTTTTCCCTTCGGGAATACCTTCCGGACGTTCGGGCATCAATCCGCCGTCGTACCAGGTGAATTTAACCGGCGGCATCTCAACATCCCCTTTCTTGGGTCTACGGGGAAATTCGTAAATTACTTTTTCTGCTAATGGTGCACTTTCGGTATTGAGCTGTGTAGAACTGCCCTCAATGGTATCAGGTTGCCCCAACTGTAGTGCCTTAAACACCGGATCGATAATATGGCATCCCATGTCGCCGAGTGCACCTGTTCCATAATCCCACCAAGCACGCCAGTTCCACGGCGTATATGAGGGATGATACGGACGCCATGGAGCGGGTCCCACAAACAGATCCCAGTTCAACGTTGGTGGTGTGGAAGGTGTCTCAGAGGGACGTTCCAAACCCTGCGGCCAGATGGGTCGATTCGTCCATGCGTGCACTTCTTCGATTTCACCAATTTCGCCATTCCAAATCCATTCACAAATGTGACGAATACCTTCAGCAGAATTTCCCTGATTACCCATTTGTGTCACTACCCCGGTTTCCTGGGCGATATCTGTCAGCTTGCGAGATTCATAAATAGAATGAGTTAATGGTTTCTGAAGAAATACATGCTTCCCACGTCTCATGGCTTCAGCAGCCGTTACATAATGGGTATGATCGGGTGTGCCGATTACTACCGCATCAATTTCATCGCCCATCTCGTCAAACATTCGACGATAGTCCTCAAATTTTTGCGCATCAGGATAATCCTTAAATGTTTTAGCGGCATAATCCCAATCAACATCGCAGAGAGCGACAATATTTTCGCTGCCCATATTACGTAAGTTAGCCCTGCCTATTCCACCAACGCCAATGCCTGCAATATTTAGCTTATCACTTGGTGGTTTATTGCCAAGGCCCGTAACAACTGAACTCGGTACAATAGAAAAGCCCGCTGCTAATACTCCTGATGTTTTTAAAAATTCGTGTCTGGATACCCCTTTCTTCTTTTTGTCATCATCTTTTTTGCCCATATCGTTACGTATGATTTTTAGGTTTGGTCCCTGTCCCGACTCAAATTTTAATTATGTGGTATTTAAAAAATATTGGTTCGAGTTTCAATTTATACAAACAGCATCTCGTCGATGATGTAAATGCTAAAATTGATCTCCTAACTTTAGCAATAACTCCTTAGTGGCCCGAATCCCCTCATATTCACTGTGTTTATCTCCTTCGTATTCCACGCCAATATGTCCGGTATATCCGGCTTCGTGAATAATGTTGAGCATTCTTGGGAAATCTATAGTTCTCTCTAATCCATTTTCATCAAAAGCATAACTTTTTGCGCTCACTCCCTTTGCAAAGGGTATCAACTCTTCTACTCCCTGGTATCGATCATATTTCTCAACACATTCTCCATCCTCTTTTATTACACAGAAATTGCCGAAATCAGGCAGCGTACCACAATTATCCATATTTACCTGCCTCATTACATCCACCAGCCACTGGCCGTCAGAAGAATATCCACCGTGATTTTCTACGGTAACATTGATGTCATAATCCTTTGCAAATTCAGCCAGACGACCCAAGCTGTCAACAGCAGCTGTCTTCTGCTCTTCGGCTGTGCCGTTGCCAAGAAGATTTACTCGGATAGAATGACATCCCAGGTACTCCGCCGCCTCAACCCATTTGTAATGATTTTCTATTGCCTCAATTCGCGCTTGATCATCCTTAGCAGCCAGATTGCCCTCCCCATCAACCATAATTAATAACTGATTAACCCCAAGATCAGAGCATCGACTGTTCATTTCATCGAGATATGATGTATCTTCTGCTTTATCAGCAAAAAACTGATTCACATATTCCACGGCTGTAATTCCAAACTCATTTTTGGCGGTTCTCGGAAATTCCAGATGATCTATTTTCCCATCAAATAACGCGCGGTGTAAGCTCCATTGTGCCAAAGAGATATCAAAAAACAGATCATCAGAAGATACGTTTGACGGTACAGCTTTTAACAAGCTTGGCATACTCAATGATACTGTTGCTAAACCGCCTAATTGCAAAAATCGTTTTCTGTCCATAAAGCATTAATTTGACTACCACTGGAATTACATTATTGGATTATATAATAGGTAAAGCAAAACTTATTGTTGAGCGATCTAATGTTCTAAACAAAAGGCAGAAAAATTGACCATTTTTGGGATTAAGAATTTGATCAATATAAAATACGTATCACAATTCCGAGCTTTCAGGAGTACAGATATCCTTCTGATTATCTGCCCATTATTATTGATCTAAATTTTGTGCAAAAAATTATTTAACAAGAATTGGAGCGATAAACATAAAATCTATCTTTCTTCTACTCTTGGGATAAATTTTAGAGCTAATCTTCAGAATTGAGCTGCTTACTGAACATCCATTCATAAAGATGCGGATTTCGATATGCCTGAACCCATGCTCCGATATGCCCCTCATCCGGATATTCTGTATAGCCGGGTGCACCTCCCGCTAAATGAATGGCCTCGACCATTGATCGGGAAAATCCGGGATCCACAACTTGATCTTCTGTTCCATGAAATGCCCATATCGGCATATCTTTAAGCATAAATGCCCGAGTCAAATCTCCTCCACCGCAAACAGGAACAGCTGCTGCAAACTTGTTGGGAAAACGCTGAATTAAATCAAAGGTACCAAATCCCCCCATAGAAATACCGGTTACATAAAGGCGATTAGCATCCACGGAGTATTTATTCTGAAGCTGCTCCAGTAATTCAATCGTTAACCTCATTGGTCGGGTTGGAGTTTCGCCCATTGAAGCAGTAAAAGTGGTAGTATCACGCGAGGTTATTAGTTGGGACCAAACCTCTTCCTCTTGCATTTGAGGTGCAACAACAAAGGCAGGATATTGCTCTCTAAATTTAGGTTCTGCAAAATGAGTCACGCCCCATTTCAATTGGCTGTAGTTATCATTCCCTCGTTCACCGGCACCATGTAAAAATAAAACGAGCGGATAGCTTTTGGTACTATCGTAGGTGGCAGGCTTTAAAAGCCGATATTTTATTTCTTCTCCGGTACTGTCAGTATATATTTTTGGTTCAAAATCAGTTATTTGCGCCTTTACTATCCCGAAAGACAGAAATAGAAATCCTATAGTAACTAATATCTTCTTCATTTTATCCAATCGATAATTAGTGCTGAATTACATATTTCGGCGATACTGTCCGCCAACTTCATACAGTGCCTGAGAAATTTGTCCCAGCGAAGCTACTTTCACCGTCTCCATCAGCTCTTCAAAGATATTACCATTATTTCGAGCTACTTCTTTCAAGCGTTTAATTGCTTCCTCAGCCTCGTCATCATTACGTTCCCAAAAAGCTTCTACGCCATGAATTTGCTGTTCCTTTTCTTCTTTGGTAGAACGGATTAAATCAACTTCTTTTTCGTCCTCGGCGCTTTCGGCATCTTCATTTTTAAAGGTATTAACGCCAACAATCGGAAGCTCACCACTATGCTTTTTGGATTCATAATGCAAGCTCTCATCCTGAATCTTGCCTCGCTGATACATGTTCTCCATCGCACCCAGTACACCGCCTCGTTCTGTAAGGCGATCAAATTCAGAAAGAATAGCCTCTTCAACTAAATCCGTCATTTCCTCGATGAAATAAGACCCCTGATTTATATTTTCGTTTTTGGCAGGTCCCATTTCTTTATTGATAATCAGCTGGATCGCTAATGCACGTCGTACCGACTCTTCGGTAGGAGTAGTAATGGCCTCATCATAAGCATTGGTATGCAATGAGTTACAGTTATCATAAATAGCCATCAGCGCTTGCAGCGTAGTACGAATGTCATTGAACTGTATTTCCTGCGCATGAAGCGATCGCCCACTGGTTTGAATATGATACTTTAGCTTCTGTGATCGTTCGTTAGCCCCGTATTTCTCTCGCATTGCCACCGCCCAAATACGTCGTGCTACTCGACCGATTACCGCATATTCGGGATCAAGTCCATTACTGAAGAAGAATGACAGATTGTGGGCGAACTCATCCACATCCATACCGCGCGACAAATAGTACTCCACGTAAGTAAATCCGTTAGCCAGTGTAAAGGCCGCCTGAGTAATTGGATTAGCACCCGCTTCGGCAATATGATAACCCGAAATAGAAACCGAATAATAATTCCGTACCTCATGCTCAGTAAAATACTGCTGGATGTCGCCCATCATTTTCAACGCAAATTCGGTAGAGAAAATACAGGTATTTTGCGCCTGATCTTCTTTCAGAATATCCGCCTGAACAGTTCCTCGGACGACCGAAAGTGCCTCTTCTTTAATTTCCTCGTACGTTTCATCATCTATTAACTTATCACCAGTAATCCCTAAAAGACCCAGTCCAAAGCCATCGTTAGTTTCAGGTAATTCATTATTGTATTCAGGAGCTTCTACATCTCGTTCTTCAAAATATTCTTCAATCTTTTGCTGAGCCTCCTCCCACTTGTCATTCTCCTTAAGATAACGTTCTACCTCTTGGTCAATGGCTGTATTCATGAACATCGCCAGAATCATCGGGGCCGGACCATTTATGGTCATCGAAACAGAAGTCTTGGAAGAGGTAAGCTCAAAACCGGAATACAACTTCTTCATATCATCCAGCGAGCAAATACTTACGCCAGAATTACCAACCTTACCATAAATATCGGGACGATGATCAGGATCTTCTCCATATAACGTTACCGAGTCAAAAGCAGTAGAAAGTCGTGCCGCTGGCATGCCCTCACTCAGATAGTGGAACCGTTTGTTAGTCCGCTCTGGCGTACCTTCCCCAGCAAACATTCTGGTAGGATCTTCACCTTCGCGCTTGAATTCAAACACTCCGGCCGTAAATGGATAGTAACCGGGAAGATTCTCTTTGAGTGCAAATTTAAGCTGTTCACCCTTGTGCTCAGTTTTCGGAAGTGCTACGCGCGGAATTTCCAAACCGCTTAGCGATTCACGATACATTTTATTCTTAAATGTTTTATCACGCACCTGCACTTCTACATAGTCTTGCTGATACTCTTCGTACAGATCATCCCATTGCTCGAGAATTTTTTTGCAGCGCGCATCCAGCTTACTAAGCCAATGCTCACGCATCGATTTCAATTTGACCTTGAGCTCATCTTTCTCGTCAGGGTCCCAACGATCAATCTGTTCAATGGTACCGGTTACATTTTCTAATTTACCGGCAATATCAACCTGTTGTTCTGCCCAACTGTGATAATCACGTATAGTATCGGATATATCGGACAGATAACGCTGACGTTTCCCAGGAATAATGGATTGAGCCTGGATATCTTCGGCAGGTTCCGCATTTGTATGTAGATTAGTCTCCCAGTTTATACTGTAATGATCATTAACCTTATCTACGATGGCCTTGAACAACCGATTTACGCCCTCATCATTAAACTGAGCCGCGATCGTAGGATAGGCCGGCATTGCTTCGGGATCAAGATCCCAAGCGCCCCTATTGCGTTTTATCTGCTTGCGAACATCACGAAGTGCGTCCAGCGAACCTTTCTTTTCGAACTTATTGAGTACCACCAGTTCGGCCAAATCCAGCATATTAATTTTTTCCAACTGCGTTGCCGCTCCGTACTCGCTCGTCATTACATACAGCGGAATATCCGAGATATTAACAATTTCGGTATCACTCTGACCAATTCCGCTGGTTTCTACAATTACCAGATCAAAACCCGCTGTCTTGCAAACTTCTATGGCTCCTTTAATAGCTTCACTGGTAGTTCGGTTTGTAGCTCGCGTTGCAAGACTGCGCATATACACACGTTCAGGGTCGAGGCTGTTCATGCGAATCCGATCACCCAGCAAAGCTCCCCCGGTACGGATTTTTGAGGGGTCAATTGAAATAACAGCAATATTGATGTCCTCAAATTCTGTGAGAAAGCGTCTAATAAGTTCATCAGTGAGCGAACTTTTCCCAGCACCACCTGTTCCGGTGATTCCTATCAATGGAATGGGATTCCCATTTTTTTGAGCCGGAATCAAATTCCCCTTGCCGTCAAACAACTTATCCTCTTTGAAAGAAATGATATCTTTGTGCTTATTCTCCAACGCCGAGATACAACGAGCAATCGTTATAGTATCTCTTTTCGTAATGTCCTGAGCATCTACCTCTTCAATTTCAGCAGTGTCAAAATCACATTCTTCGAGCATATAATTGATCATGCCCTGCAATCCCATTTTACTTCCATCTTCGACAGAAAATATTCGACAAACACCTGCCTCATGCAATTCTTCTATCTCATCACCAACAATAACACCACCACCGCCGCCAAATACGTTGATATGTGAAGCTCCACGCTCTTCAAGCAGCTCCACCATATATTTGAAATATTCCATGTGTCCACCCTGATACGAGCTAACGGCAATACCTTGTACATCTTCTTGGATGGCACAGTCAACAATTTCCTGTACTGAACGGTTATGACCGAGGTGGATTACCTCTGCTCCACTACTCTGTAAAATACGGCGCATAATGTTGATGCTGGCGTCATGGCCGTCAAAAAGACTGGCAGCCGTTACAAAACGGATCTTATGATCGGCCTCATAAACTTCCGGCTGGCTGCTGTTCTTCGTTTCTGATTCCTCTTTAGCAGTGGTTTCTGTTGCTTGATCAGAGGTCATGGTGTCTTCAGACATAATATTTTTCTCATTTTCTGTTGGATGTGTTAGAACGGAAGGTAAGAAATTTAAGGGACATTATTTATTGGCTACGACTTCAAAAAGCACCTTACTTCTTGGTCATAATGCTATCAAAACCACCAGAAACGATGTTGGTAAGATTTGATAGTGCCCGCGGCATCGACCAGCCTCCTGGACCAACTAAAAACTTAGGCTCCCAAGTTGGATTAAACTGACTTTTATATCTCCTGACCTTTTTAAAGCCATAGAAATTTTCACCGTAGGTATACACAAAATCTGCTAATTTATTCCATCCCGGGGAAAAGTCATGCTCATCCATCCCCGAAAGTGGAGCCATCCCTAAATTGAACCATTTAAAACCTTCCTGCTTTCCCCAAAGCATCGTATGAATTAGCATATAATCAATAATGCCTGCCGGTGATTCTGGTCTATAACGGAGTAAATCAGTAGTCAACTCGTATTTGCCAGCTCCTTGCAAAATATTAGTAAAGGCCAGTAGATTCTCTTCTTTTTTGACTACAGCTATTGGAAACTGGCTCAAATATCCTTTATCAAAATACCCAACAGCAAAGCCTCTTTCTTTTTTATTTCTTGCCCTAAGACTGGCATCTGAAATGGACTTAAGTTCGGGCAAATATGATGCTACTGACTTCTGGGGAATAATTTCAAAGCTGTAATCTCGCTGCTCCAGCTCTTGATAGCCCGACCAAACTTTGTTATGGATGGATTTTTCCGGATCAAAACCAGGCAAACCGATATATGCTTCCTCACCCAGCTTATAAAGAGTTAGCCCTAAATCCACATAATCTTCCAAATACTCCTCCCCCACCTGATAGAATATGGGACTATATCCTTGATTAGTACATTCATCATAAAACTCCCATATTAACTCTTCAGCTTCATTGGCAGGACCAACAGGATCTCCCAAAGTAACCCAATTTTGCGCCTCTCTGGCGAACATTATAAATGAAGAATTGGATTCATTTAGTAATACTTCTTTATCTCCCAGTAACACAAGGTTGGAAATTGAATGTAGAGATTTGCTGCTTATATCTTTTGCAATCAGAAGTTCTTTTTTATCGGGTTCCTTAGTCTCCTTATGTTTTGGGCGGATTAATTTTAATAGCCCCATAATAACAGCAAAACCCAATACTGCAACCATTGCCCGCATATATCGAGGGGCGTCCCCCATCAAAGAAAATTGCCACCAAAGTTCTTTCTGATATTCAACATGTCCATAAGAAAACATGCCAAGCCAGACGGCACTGGCCAATACCATCAAGATTAAGGTAAACCAGCGAGCTGAAAAGAACTGATCCATTAATGAGGCTTTGCGGTGAAATTCGTCACGGCAGGGTATCAACGCAACAAGCATCACTGACAACATGGAAGCCTCTTCGTAGTCAGCTCCTTTTAGCAATGAGAACAAAATACCGAAGATTAGCAGCCCAATCGTTAAGTGATACGCCGCATCACTACGACGCTGCAATCCGCTGGCCAATACCAGCAACGCAGCCCCTACCAAGCTGGCAAAAAAGTGCGACATCTCGATAACCGGTAACGGGATAAAATGCTGAAGCCATTCCATACGGGGCACCTCTGAGGGAACAGCCCCTGAAAAAAGCAGAATGGACCCACCTATAAATACAGAAAAACTCATAACTTGTGGGACAACCCTGGGAACCCAATTGGCGGCTTTACGTTGCAGTACTTTTACTTTGCGCCGATTGACGATATACTCTTGATATCCCAATACAATCAATGCTCCCAAAAGCGGCAGTATATAGTAGATGATTCGATATACCACCAAAATTCCCAACACTTGTGAGCCCGGCATAAAGTTGGTCAGATACATCAGCATGATGGATTCAAAAACACCCAAACCACCTGGTACCTGACTAAATAAACCCACTATTTGGGCCAGCATAAAAGCCCCAATAAAGCTAAAAAAACTTATTCCTGTATCTGGTAACAATACGAACAGTACTAAGGCCATTAACAACCAATCAACCGAGGCAATAGCTACCTGCTGCAAAGCCAACTTTGAATCCGGAAATTTAAAGGACCACTCTTTAAAACTAATTTCTTTTTTGAAGGTATAACTCGCTATGATATAGCTCACAACCATAATCAGTAAAATAACCCCCAAAATTCTAAGCGATACAAAGGGTATCATTACATCATTTGGCAATTCAGGAGTCGCAAAAAGCAGTGCTAATCCCGCCACGGCACAAAATCCTATCCAGAGCGTGAATGCGCTAAATGCTACAATCTGTGTGACTTGCATACCTGAAAATCCCCAAACTGAATAAATACGATATCGAATAGACCCACCTGTTATTAAAGCCAGTCCGATATTATGGCTAAAGGCATATCCCACATATCCAGCACGTATGATTTTCCCTGCCTCGAGATCTTCACCAATATATTGCACGCCGAGCGCATCATATCCCGTTAACAGAAGGTAACTTAAAAACGAAAGTACCAGCGAAAACAGAATATATTGATTGGGAATATCCGAAAGCTGGGTCATCACTTCCGACATCTCATACTGCTGCAGCTCCTGATCAAGGAACCACAACGCAAAAGCGAAGAAAATGATGCTTATGAATGGCGTAAGTTTTTTAAGCTTCTTCTTCATCAAACAGAGAGACTACAAATTCTGATCTAATTGGGGAATTCAATAGTAAGATCACCGGTAAGTCCTTTTTCTACCGGCACCTGCTTTCTAATATAATAGGATTCGGGTTTTACATATGGATCTACCTGTCCATAATCCCATCGGCCGTTGGTATTTTCATCGTGATAGACCGTCAGCTTATAACTAAGCGGTGGTAAGTTATCGATTTCTATTTGATCTGTAAACAAGGTATCTCTTTCAAAACCTGATTCCTCATTTTCAATACGTAATCGCAGTTTCTTCAGCGTAGAATCTTCCATCATGATATTTAACGACCCCATTTGTGAGGAATACCAGATTTCCGGATCAAACTTACGATAATCCTCCACCGCCGGGTCCCATACTCGCACCTCATACTCTACTCCATCTTTCCATTGCTCGATGGGATTAATCCGCAACATATTTTGTTCTGTATCAACATTTGGCCAGGAATCGATAAGGGAATCACCCTCTACGATTTTAAGCGAATCTGTAATTGCGGACTCATCAATAGGCTTGGCATAGGTGATCTTAAAGGGTTCGCCAGGATAGTATCCCGACACCGTGTTCCTTTTTATGATTCTTTGCTGTGTTGTGTCTTCTTGTGCAGAACCGGTAAAGGAATCCGTATAATCAGCAACCGGGTTTTCAGATCCGTCAAAGATACCGGTTGTACTGATACTGTAACTCGCTTCCGAAGCCAACGAATCCCTGCTGTGTGCAAACAAGATGTAAGGTTCATTCGGCTGAATATATAGCGGCCAGGCCGGACTGTATTCGTTTCCCAAGCTATCTGTTATAACGATATTGGCACTATCAGACAATATGATATCTTCACTAAATCGCATCCGCATCCGTTTTGAAGAAAACAATCCCACTCCCTGTAAAGTCGGTTTGGTTGTATCCATTGAAGTTGAAAATAACGTTCCAAGTGTGTCTTTTCCTTTTTTCTCCAAGGTTACAAACTCTTTTTTAAAAGGTTGAGCTCTTTCCTGCTGCGGATCCCAAACTTTATTTCTGTTGCGATCATCCACCCAAAAAAGTTTAAATTTTCCCTGTGGAAGATAAGAGAATTGAAATTGTCCCGATGTATCTGTAGAAGCTATATAATCGGCTTTTTTTGTTAAATCGTAAGGTTCACGATAGAGTAAGACGCGCTTGCCTTCTGAACCTTTTCCTGTTTCTGCATCAATAACTTTCCCCATAATCTCTCCCTCATCAATTTCAGAACCTGTAGAAACAGCAATCTTCTTAGGAGACGACATCCCATTGTTATTCGTATCCGTTAAATCAGTCCCAACGGTTAGAATAAGTGTTGTTGAATCAGGAATTTGACTCTCAAATACCACTTCAGCGGATTTTCGTCCCCAGTCAATATTATATGAAATGCCGATATCAGGCTCGAGAACAATAGCCTGATTGAGAGAAGATCGCTCCACGAATTCAGAAAAATGAAGCGTAATACTTTGTCCTCTAAAGTTAGTGGTGCCGGTTTCGGGCTCGGATCGTATAATTTCAGGACCTTCTTCATCAGCAGGTCCCCCTGTTGGCGAGGTAGGCGTAGCACAACTTGCCAGCAGAGCTCCCACTAAAACCAATATGGCGATAAGCCAACCGCTGTTATAATCCACAAATATCAGTACTTACAGTTAGTAAAATTTCGGTGCAAAGATACAAATTATAACCACCTTTACAGATATAAAAACAGTCCTTTTTTATCTGAAATCAGAACTTACGTAATTTAGACAAAAGTATTTATAGCAACACATTCGCAAAATAAGAGATTTACATTTGTATTCTTTATCTAACCCACTAATCACCAAAATAGTTACAGCTTCTATATTGTATTGGTTATCTTCCCTTGGTTTTAATTTGTAACAGCAAATATATTATGAGCTTAGTCCAATCCGAGCATTCAACATTACTTGAGCGTCCTGCATTATATACTGATTATTATGAGGTCACAATGGCTCAGGGATATTTTTTGGCAGGACGACAAGATGAGGAAGCCACCTTCGATTACTTCTTTCGAGACCTCCCCTTTAAAGGAGGTTATGTTATTTTTGCTGGTCTTGGAGATCTTCTCAAAACATTGCAAGACTTTCGCTTCCACGAAGATGAAATTGCATATCTGGCCAGACAAGGATTTCGAAAAGAATTTCTTGATTACTTACGCAATTTTGAATTAACAGCAGATATTTTCGCAGCGAAAGAAGGAGAAATTGTCTTCCCTACCGAGCCTATTGTCCGTATAGAGGGCAGCATTATCGAAGCTCAAATTTTAGAGACCCTATTGTTAAATATTCTGAACTTCGAATCACTAATTGCCACAAAAGCTTCGCGGATGAAATATGCTGCAGGTGATCGAAAGGTACTCGATTTTGGATTGAGACGAGCCCAGGGATATGGTGGTATCCAAGCGAGCAAGGCGGCCTACATTGGTGGTGTTGAGGCTACATCAAACGTATACAGTTCTTTCCGTGATAATATTCCTGCCAGTGGTACTATGGCACACTCCTGGATACAATCGTTTGACGATGAACTAACTGCTTTTCGAAAGTATGCCGAATATTACCCGGATGATTGTATTCTACTGGTCGATACCTATGATACTCTTAACAGTGGAGTACCCAATGCCATCAAAGTGGGTAAGGAGCTGGAGAAAAAAGGATATAAGTTAAAAGGTATCCGATTAGATAGCGGTGATTTGGCCTATTTCTCCCGCCAATCACGCAAACAGCTTGATGAAGCTGGATTAGAATACGTAAAAATTGCAGCGTCCAACCAACTTGATGAGCGACTTATAAAAAGTTTGATAAGCCAGGATGCTCCTATTGATCTTTTTGGTGTTGGTACTCGTCTTGTCACCGGTCAGGATAGCCCCGCCTTAGACGGTGTCTATAAACTGGCATCCGTCAATAATGAACCAAAGCTAAAAATCTCTGAAAATATTGAGAAAATTACACTTCCCGGACGTAAGAAGGTTATTCGATATAGCGGCGATGATGGTACATTTTATGGTGATGGCATTGTGCTTAATCAAGAGAAAAATGTAGATACAATTTACCATCCCCACTACCCTGCCAAGCATGCTACGGTAACTACCTTTAACAAAGAAGATTTATTACATAATGTAATGCGAGATGGGAAGCCGACTATCGATATCCCAACCCCCAAAGAAAGTGCTTCGTATGCTAAACAGAGACTTAGTAAATTGATTCCTGAGCACAAGCGTTTTGACAATCCACATATTTACAAAGTGGGGATTAGCAAAGAATTAATGAATTTACGAGATGATCTAACCCAAAAAATGAAGAATAAAAGTTAACGAAAGTATTATGAAAGCTCTTTTGATTGTTGATGTTCAAAATGATTTTTGTCCCGGTGGAGCGCTCGAAGTTCCAAACGGTGATCAAATTATTCCAGCTATTAATCAACTTTCTAAACAATTTGATATTGTCGTACAAACCCAGGACTGGCACCCCAAAGAACACTCCTCTTTTGCCTCATCTCATCAAGGAAAAGAACCTTTTGAAACCATTGAAATGCCTTACGGGGAACAGGTTCTCTGGCCCAATCACTGTGTACAAGGTAGCCGGGGAGCTGATTTTCATGCTGATCTTGAAACCAACCGATCTCAATTAATCATCCGTAAAGGATTTCGAAAAGACATCGACTCCTACTCAGCTTTCTTCGAAAATGATGACGAAACCACAACAGGACTTACGGGCTACCTGAGAGAACGTGATATTGATACTCTCTATACCGTGGGATTAGCAACTGATTTCTGTGTAAAATGGTCTGTGATTGATGGCATCAAAGAAGGTTTCAACGTTTTTGTAATCGAGGATGCCGTAAAAGGAATTGATATTGAAGGATCTGTGGATAAAGCCTGGCAAGAGATGTTAGAAAAAGGAGCTCAAAAAGTCTTATCAGCAGATTTTTTACCTTAGTTTCTCAATTCATGAATCGACATATTGATTTTTGCATCCTGGGTGGCGGTATTGCCGGTTTATCTATAGCAGATACCCTATCTGAACGCGATATTGAATGTTTGGTGGTTGAGAAGAATGATATTGGATCTGGAGCATCTGGTACTCCCGGTGGATTGGTAAATCCTGCCACGGGCAGACGCGCAAAAAAGTCGTGGAAAGCCGAACAGGGTTATGAAGCCATCGCAGAGAACCTGTACAAAGTACAATCCTATTCCAGCAATTCTTTTTTTCAAAAAAACGGCCTTTTGCGCCCTGCTCTTTATGAAAAAATGGCGCGCAAGATGAAAGATCAGTATGAGAACACATCTTGGCCTGATGACTGGTGTGAATGGAAAACCAAGAAACAAATTCAAGAGATCCATCCAGGTATTACCTGCATGGATGGTGGATTATGGCTGCCTGTTGGCTTAACCGTAGATATAGGAAGCTACATGGTTGCGTATGCCAAATACCTGAAAAAGGCTGGTGTCGAGATAATCACTAACAATGATCCCAAAGAAATTCACCAACAGACTACAGACAAGTGGAAAATTGTCATAGAAGGTGAAATAATTATAGCTAATCATCTAATTTATGCCACGGGGCACTATACTAAAGAAACAAAATACTGGGATTGGCTGCCCATTAACCCCATCAAAGGACAGGTAGCAAAGTTTAAAAAAGAAAATGATCCCCTTTCTTTTTCTCACTCGATTTCAAGCCTTGGATATATTGCCCGTCTTGATGAAGAAGATACATTCATTCAGGGCAGCACCTACGAACACGATTTTATCCATCTAAATCCTGATACGGAAGGAGAAGATTATCTTAGAAAACGAATGCAGCGAACGCTTCCCAAACTCGAGGAACAGTCTGCACTTGTTGATCAATGGGCCGGAGTTCGTACCTCTACTCCCAACTACAAACCAATATTGGGTGAGCATCCGGAATATAAAAATCTGCACGTTTTCTCAGGACTCGGCTCAAAAGGCCTTTTATTCGGTAAGTTTCTTGCCGAGCATTATGTCGATCATCTAACAAACAAAGAGCCGCTATATCCTGAAATAGCTATTGAGAGGTTTGAGTATAACATTGGTAATACCGATTAGAAACGTATCACCAATCCGCTCCAGGCTCCTCCCATACCAGAACCATTGTTTTCGGAATTAGGCACCGTTAAACCCGCTACAGTAAATTCGAAATTGCGCAGCTCTATTCCTGTTCCAAAGGTAATGCTTGAAGAAGTTAATCCACCTGTTCTGTATCCTGCTCGCAGCGGAATAATGTTAAACAGTTTGTATTCAGCTCCCAATCCTAAAGCCAAACGGGGACTATTCATGCCTGTTTCGTATAACCCTTTCTGTAAATCAAAAGCAAAACTAAGTTTTCCGGCTTGTAACTGTGCTCCGAAATTGAGTTTTGTAGGAAGCTTTTCAGTAATTTCTTCATTATTAGATGGCTCATAATTCTGATAGATTTCTTGCCGTACACTGTCGGCAAAATTATCAGACAACCCATCTTCGATGTCAATTCCCTCCCAGGTAAAAGTTTCATCGGCCGAAAATTGACCGGCATTACTGTAGTAAGTAATACTTCCGATATCTGTTATTGAAAGACCGACCCGTAACTTTTTTTCTCCTTCAATCCAGGAGAAAGCCCCCTTCAAAGGTCCGGCTAAATCCATTTCTACGGTTCCGCCTACATCAACCCCGAAGCCTGAACCTTGTGTTTCTGTAAAGCTTGTACCATCCGGATCCACAAAATCACCAATCTCTCCATCAAAACTGGGATCTTGCCGGGCTTGATAGTAATCCTCAAATTGATTGGTCAGCTGTCCAACTGTGGTAAATGTATAGGCAAAATCGTGGATTACTTCATTATCCGTGACCTGCAATGTAGAATTAAAATCAATGCTCGAAGTATAATGAGCTATAAGATACTTCGGCGCAACACCTGCAAATACTTTTACATTCTCACCAATTCCCAAAAGAGTCGGAAGTTCCAATAGCTGATAAGAAAATCCGGCTGAGAGTTCACTAAACGCTATGCCTTTACTACTAAAATTAACAGGTTCGGGTTCAGAAAAACGTTCTTGGCTTATACCTGTAAGTAGCGCTTCGGAAAAGCCTCTGTTTACAGAACCAGAGAAAAGGACCCGGTTTCTAAAGGCAAGACTGAGAGCCATTTTTTCTCCTCTCCATGACCCGGCAAGCGGTATAACATCAACCTCCATGCCCATGGCCTTATTATTTCCCATTGCGGTACCAAACCATTCATCAAGTGATTCTGGATCTACCACATCACCTGTCGTAAAGTGCCGGTTATACACCGTAATATTCATCAGTGGCCCACCGGCGGTAGCAGATAGTCCTCCCAGCACGCCAATAGAAGTTGAGGGTTTCGTATCCGCGTTGAGCATAAGATTGGCAGGATTGACAAAATTTGCGTGGTACGTATCAAGATAAGCAGTGCCAGACCCACCCAATCCTAAGCTTTGAGCCGAATAATGACCTGACTGCGCCTCTGCCAATGAAGCCCCACCAATAATTAATCCCGCTACTACAAAAATAGACGCTAATTGTTTTGAAAACTTCATCAAATAGTCCCTTTCCCCTTTAATTAATTGTTGAGGTTATGCCAGCTCTCACTTTCACCTTAAAGGTAACGGCGTCGTCCTCTCTTAAACTAACCGACTGTTGCTGTGGCGTATTAATCGTGATATCCATCACCACAGCTCTTGTGCGATGTAATTCACTCATCTCACTCTCCGAAAAGCTAATTTCGTATTCGCTTTGTGCAGCATCGGAAGCAAAGCCATCCTCATTGGTCGAAGCTCCATTTACAGCGATTCCATCCTTAGATATAACTTCATTTCCATTGGCATCAAGCATAATCACATTTAAACTCAAATCAAGCGGCAGACCATTCGTATAGTTAATCGTCATCGTTGCCTCGGAAAGTTTGCGATCTTCATTCTCTTCAGGAATATCGCTGAAATTGGCATCAACAGTATCTCGGTAAGTAGCATTATCAGCCGAAAATTCAAATGGAATTTCTACACCGAATAAGGGGTCAAAAATAACCGGATTTACTACAGTTCCGATTTCTTCTGCTGCATTAACTTCAGCAACCCCCACAAAACGAATATTCGTAGGTAGATTACTAAAAAAATCCGGTGTATTGGCATTCCCAGCATTAAATTCATTCGAACCTTGTTCTCCCTGAGATGCACTTGGATTATCTACGACATCTAAAGAAAATTTTATCACTTGCTCTTCGGTTGCTGGAGCCCCATTAACCATAAGGGCAGCCGGTATTTCTGATGCAATTACGTTGTAAGCCGAGTTTTCATCTCCATTTAAGTAAATGGTGTTACCATTCGATTTAGTCCCGGCAATTACAGCATACACTGTTGTATTTACTCCCAAATTAGAATTGTACATAGTACTTAAAATAGGGTTGGAAAAAGCAAGATCAGAAACATGGTCGGAAATATTACTGATACCATCGATATCAATAACCTCTGCTTCGCTATCGTTAAATACTTCCAAATCTCCATCGCCGTTAGCATCTTCATTAAGCAACATATTTTTGGGTACAATAAACCCCTCAGCCCTACTTATGCCTAAGTTTTCAAATCCAACTTCAGTGGTAATATCACCACCTTGTTGCGAAGAACTATTTGTTGATACTGAAATTTGATAATCAATTACGTTATCTGCTCCGGCATAAATCCGGTGGTCAGTTAAATCGTACGAATTCGAGATAATTTCACCGGGAGAAATGTTATCAATAGTAATAACCAAAGATGATTGGTTGGGATCAGTAACATCAGGAAAAGAGATTTCTAAATCGAAAGAAACATCGGTACCGTTAGTAATCCCTACGGTGAAAGCACCGCTATCCATTTCAACGAAATGGCTGGCATCTCGAAACTCAAAACTGTTATTATCAATGTTTAAATTCCCGTCTGCAGTAACTGTTTGTGATCCTGTAAAGGGGGGAACTGTTATATTTACAATCTCGGGAGATACATTGACTTCCGGAATTGCACTATTTAGATCACTAAAACTAAAATCCTGTTCTTTAACGACTCTTACTAATCCTTTTTCTCCGGTTACAAATATATTTTCAAAATCTTCTTCAGTAGTATCGATAAGAGCATCATCGGTTCCCAGGAATTGATACGTTTTTTCCATTGTTAGTGGAATTTGTAGCTCGTTTTTAACCTTGAAATCAGGAGATTTTGGTCGTTCGCAGGACCAACTGGAAATTGCTAACGTTAAAACAAGTATAATGGGAAGTGAATTCTTCATCTTTCCTAGTGGTCTGTTAAATGATATCTTTTAAGTTCCATCTTACCCAAATTCGGGGCCCTCTCCATCATTGATGAAATTAAATAATGGAGTTCAACTACATACAAAGTCTTTTGACAAAATCAGAAATGCTGAAGGCAAACCCAATATTTTTTGATTACTTTTTCTCTTGTTCAGTGATAAAAGAAAAAATCATAAGCAAAAAAAACGAAAAGGCTTTGTCCGACAAGCTTTTACCTGCCTGTCAAACAAAGCCTTAATATAGTTGAGCGGAGAGGGAGGGATTCGAACCCTCGCAAATACCCGCCTCAGAATACTAAAAACACTGTTTTTGTGCTACCTTTCATTAATAGTCACTGTTTAGTTCACTGAAGTGACCTTTTCCTAATTACAAATTATGGATACGAGAATCAATCCTACCCCTTACTTTATATTTAATCTGGCTTACTCATTTGGGAACGACCGATTATCGAGAAAAAATAATTGTTATCCACATTAATTCCTTTTTACCAATCAAGCACTTTTACTAGAATGTACGTAACTACTCCTATCCCAAATAGGCCAATTAGAATATATTGGAATGATGCTAAAAATACTCCAATGAGAATTATTATTAAAGGAAATACTAACCAATTAAAACATCCTCCCCCTTGTTCTTCTTTATTAATATTATCCATGTATTTTGATATTTACACATTAATAATAAGGTAATTTGTGAAATAATCCCTTGTAGATGTGTTATCAATAATTAATCAGAATTTTTGTTAACCCACTGTATCCCTCTGAAAACTATATATCCGCCTGTACCTACCATCGCCCCTAAAAATATTATCCCTGCTACATCTCCTCCAATATATCTATCAAAGTTATTTCTGCGATTTTCAATCCTCGTTTCTGCATTTGGAAAGTACCCACGATCATATTTATCCAAAGCTGCGTCAGGATTTTGAACTTGATTTAACTCCACTGAGTAATATACCAAAGAAATCACCAGTGAAATGGCTAAGGCAACTCCTAATACCTTGCCATAAACTTTAAGCTCATTGGCAAAAGTTTTCTTATTTAAATTTGACTTCCTTCCCTTCTGATACTCATTCTTCTGGTCCGGCAGAGGTGGTATTTCTGCTTTAAATATTCCTTCTAAAGCAGTTACATTTTGAGCTTCTCTCCAATCATCTTCTCCCTCCCACCACACCAATGTTTCTTCATTAATCTTTTTTTCTTTTAATTTATCAATCGTAAATGGTCCCTCTGACTCATTATCTATTACTATATAATATTTATTCATAGTAAATATACTTTTTTGTTGGGTATAGCCCGTAGTCTAAAGAAGTGATTTCCCTTTACTTATTCAACTGATGGTAAAGGGAACCGACATAAGAAAAGCACTTGGTCAAACTGTTAGGCAACTACGGTTAGACCGGAATATCTCTCAGGAAAAGCTTGCTGAACTCGGCTCTCTTGATCGGTCTTACATATCTGAAATTGAAAATGGAGAAAAAACAGCTTCAATATTAACTGTTTATAAACTCTCTCTTGCATTAGAAGTAAAACCCAGTCAACTAATCGAGGAGATGGAAAAGCATTTCGAATTCAACAAAGGTTGATCCCATAACTAACAATCCAGTAAATCATCAAGATTATTCCGATCCGTTTTATCAGGATCAGTCCTCAAATCCTTACCATGTTCTGGATGATCTACCACATGTATATCTATCTCTTCTTCCCTTGGTACTTGAACATAATATGTATGCCATTCCATCTCTATATCTCGAATAGCATTCTTTTTACTTACAGGTGAATTCTTACAAGCAAAATATGTTATCGCAGTTTATTTCCTCTATTTGTAACGGTATTAGAATATAGGAGATACATTAAAATCCGGTCTCCCATATAGTTAATAGACCTTTTGAAATATTATGCATACCATTCTTTACTAGAAATTGGTATGTAAAATAAGGCTATGAATCATTATTTATGTTGATAACAGAAAATACCCCTGAAGATTGGAGAGCTTTACAGGATGAAGTTGGTACTATACTAGAGGAATGTGGTTTTGATGTTGATGTGGAACGAACGTTTGAAACTGTAAGAGGTGAGGTTGAGATAGATGTGTACGGAGAAGAAGTAATAGATGGTCGAACACTTACAATTGCTTGTGAATGTAAACATTGGACACGAAGAGTTCCCCAAGCTGTAGTCCACTCTTTCAGAACAGTCTTAGGAGATCTTGGTATTAACTCAGGATACGTTATTTCAAGCAATGGTTTTCAGGAAGGTGCTTTTGAAGCTTGTCAGAATACAAACTTAGAACTTTTAACATGGCAAGAATTTCAAACTGAATTCATTCAAACATGGCTAGAAAAATACCTCACGCCCACCCTACACTCTGAACTTGATCCCATTCAATCTTATACTGAACCATTAGTTCCACCTTGGTTTATGGAAGTCCCAGATGATGAAGTAGATGTATTGCGTGACCTTAGAGAAAGGTATATGCCATTTGGAATGCTCATATTGACATTCATGCCTTATGCAGATTTTATGAGGGAGGACGGTTATCCAGAGTTACCAATAAGACAACATATTACTGATAACATTGATATGATTCCTAACCAATTACTTGATGCAGTTGGGTATCGAGAATTTATGAATCACGCAATTGAATATGGTAGTGTTGCTATAGAAGAGTTCCGGGAGGTAAAGAGAAGGAATGATGTATAACAGGACATTTGATGGGAACTTGAACACAGCATGGAAATTAGATCAAATAATCAGACAAGGTGCTTATACACTTATCTGATCTATAAGCTATATATTTAACCTACAATCAATTTTCCAAATGGAAATTGCTTACATTTTAGGTACAATTCTTAGTGGTGCAGCTGCAGTTCTTGCTTGGTTAGCAAAGATATATTGGAGTAAGGAATACATTTCTGCAAAAGACGAGATAATAAAAGCAAAAGAAGCACAAATAGAGCAATTAAAATCTCAGGTTCAACACTACAAAGATTTAACTCCTATGAAAATTCGGGAGTACTTTGAAAGTATGAAAGAACAACTAGAAGAGTATAATGACTCTTTACAACGAAAGTTAGAGAATACTAAGGACCAGCTTGAAAAAAAGAATGAAGAACTAAAGAAACTTGAACAGTATGACCAAGAAAAAGCTAGTACCATTGCTAATATTAAAGATGAAAAGGAGAAACTGGAAGAACAGGTTTCAGAACTAGAAACAGATCTTGAGAAACTTAGAATTAACGAAGAAGAGTTTAACACTATTAAAATTCCTAAAATTGACACTTCTGCTTTTGCTAATGCCGCAAAGGTAATAAATGAATCAATGAATGAAAGTTTAGGAAGACAACTTGCTCAGATTTCAAACTCAATGGAGTATTTGAAAGGAATCACTCCTAAACTGCCTTTAGAAACTGATGAAGAAAAGAAAATGGCTCTTTGGTTTTTAAATAAATTTGAAGATCCAGCAAATAGTGTACCCTACGAATCTAAAGAAGGTGGTTACCAATACAAGGGAAATGAACCATATAATGCTAGAGAAGTTTTGAGCGAAAAATTCCAAGATGTCGATCAAGAAGTAATTGAATCTGTAGTCGATTATTTAGAAGGAATTTCCCTTGAATGGGTAAAGAAAGATAGATTCCAATAAGTTTATGCTAAACTGCATAATTAATTCACCATGCAAACATGCATGTTTTGTTTTCTGAATACCGAATAGTAAAATAGTAATTTAACTTTCAGCAATACGAGAAACGTTAAATGTAATGATGATAAGATTTAATAAATTCCGATATGAGAAAATCGCTTTTTCTTAATGGAGTTTACGAGAGTGTTCTGGAAGAAATTTTAGAAGCCCAGAAAGAATATCCTAATAAGATATTTTACCTACAGCCGTATTCCAGTCATACTATAAGGCTATTGGCAGATAATGCTCCAAGTGAAAAAAAACCTATCCCTCTTTACATTTCTACTACCACTGATTTAGACAAGATCTGTTTTGAGGCTAAAGTTGTAGGCTGGGAAAATAAACAAGAACTTTCTCAAGTACGGTTAGATGAATTAAATAAGCATATAAAACAGTATCAGCCAAATGAAGAAGAAATTTATTTAAAAGTTGGCGATTCAGAATGTATCAATCTAATATCAATATGTGACCTCAACCGTTTACCTAATAAATACTCAGTTAAGAACCTTATAAAAACTGGTAATGATGAACCGCTAAAACCGAGAGCTCAACCTGGGAAATGGTCCTATGTAAAAGAATTACCAGAATGGTTACGATTAGAAAAGTCAACGACAGAAGAAAACCTCCAAGAGGAACTTGACAAAGGAATTGAAGAATCAACAAATCTCGACGATGAAACTAGAAGAAGACGCATCTCTAAAGCTTCTGAAAAACCTGAACCCATACAAGTCATCTCAAAGGGTTATCGAAGAAATCCAGACGTAATTGTAGAGGTTTTAAAAAGAGCAGATGGAAAATGCGAAAGATGCGGTAATAAAGCCCCTTTCAAAAGAGCTTCCGATGGGTCTCCTTACTTAGAAGTCCACCATTGGACCCCCCTGTCTGAAGGGGGAAGTGACACCGTAAATAATGCAGGAGCTCTGTGCCCAAATTGCCATAGAGAAGTTCATTATGGTAATTCTAGTTAAACCTTAATTAAATATGGATTTTCAAAAAAAGGGTTATTGGTGGGAATGCACAGAATGTGGATTTTCTAAAAAGGATCCAACGATAGTTAAAGTAATTCAACAGCTACGCTTTGAATCATGGAATCAAGAACTTCTTAACCAAAGTTGCCCTCAAAACAACTGTCATGGCATCTTAAAAATCGCTTTTTATAGAGATCTCAAAGAAAAGGATACTGCATTGGTACAACACATAGTTGGAATATCTTTTGATGACAAGATTAGAGAACCAACTGATTCACCTTTCGGTAAGCTTCAAACAGTTATTGATTTTCTGCCAATGATGTGGGAATGGAATCTCAAAGACTCTGGTGAAGAATCTTCTTATTTTGATTTGAAGCATATGAGCTTACATAACCCAAATGTTCAAACATTAACAAATATAGTCTCACTTTCTGAAAAAGAATTAAGCAGGCTCATATCTATTTACCGTGAGAAGACAGGGAAATCCTTTCTAAATAACATCTAATTAATTTCATCATTCTTTAGACAAAATTAATATGGACAGACAAAAACTTGTTGTTTGGATTTTTGGGTTCATAACATTAATTGTTTGCTCTTTTTTCTATTTTAGGAGTAATCGCTTTGTCCTTCAAAATGAAAAGGGAGAGATTTCTTATAAAATAGATCAATGGACAGGTGAAACTTGGGTATTGTCTGGAGATCAACAAACGAAAGTCAAAGATCCTGATTCCAATATCGAAGAAAACAAAATAGTAGATAAGTCTACCGCTATTACAAGAGTTGAGAATGCAAATATTCTAAGTCCATATTATACTAATGAACATGTTATTAATTCAAGATTAGAAGACCTCTCAGGGTCCTTGAATATTATCGGTTGGGATGCCCAAAAAATTGATCAGCAAACATTTTTAGTCACCTATAAATATAAACTTAATGACAAATTAAGGGGATATCATTTCGAGGTTAATACTAAAGCAGATATTATTAGGAACGTTCATTCTGATACAACTTTAAAGAAAAAATATAATATCGACTTCTTTGATTTACCAGATAAAGTAAAAGGCGACTTAACAGAAAAATTCTTGAAAGAGATAAGAAAAAGTAAATAATACAGCCTTGGAAGATATGTACTTAGCTACCACTCATTGGCTTTTCAACTCTTCGCTAATCCATTTACTACAAGTTTAAAATTACGCACGCATTTTATATTCAATTCGATTTGACTACAAGTCAAACAGAACTCCATTAGCATGAATAATTATTACGTTTATGTTTATATAGATCCAAGAAACTTTGAAGAATTTTATTTTGGTAAAGGCAAAGGATCCAGAAAAAATGCTCATTTAAATGATGATTCGGATTCTGAAAAAGCTAATCGGATTGCCTCAATAAAAGATGAAGGGCTTGAACCAATAATTCGAGTAATTGCTAAAGATCTCTCTAAAAAAGAAGCTTTGCTTATTGAAAAAACATTGCTCTGGAAGCTTGGTCGCAACCTTACTAATATATCATCAGGGCATTTTAAAAATAAATTCAGACCACATAATACTCTACATTTAGAACTAAATAATTTCGATTACGAAAATGGTATTTATTACTATGTAGTAGGTGAAGATAGTAAAAATGAAAAAAGAAACTGGGATGACTATAGAGAACTTGGGTTTATATCCGCTGGTCAAGGAGTTAAGTATAAAAACTATATAAAAGGGTTTAATCCTGGTGATATTTTCGCTGCATACCTAAGACAGAATAAACGCTCCGATGGTTTTGGCTATGTTGGAATCGGAAGAATAATTCAAGAAGCAAAGCCAGTACGTGAAGTGCAAATTGATGGGAAACCTCTTATAGATTACGATCTAAGAGGGAATATGTACAAGAATATCGAATCGGATGAACTTTGTGAATATGTTGCACTAGTTGAATGGATTAGAGCTGTAGAAAGCTCCGAAGCTAAATGGGAACCAGGGCTTTTTACCAATCAGAATATTCGTACTAAACTCGATAAGCAGACTGAAACTATAGAGTTCTTAGAAAATACATTCCAAGTTAATCTTAGAGAGCTTGTTGCGTAAAACACCTAACTAAGCAGAAAGTCCTTGCTTATCGTTAATTCATCCATCCATACAAATAACATATACATTGGATAGATGGATAAGGAACAAGGCTAACTATACAAAAAATGCATTAAGGAGACGAACCTCTACATGAATTGCCAGCTTTTTATCTTTTTCCCTACAATCATTAGTGCACCCCTTATTATACAAGGTCTCTATACCACTTCTCAAATACTATTCTGAAAGTTGATCTATCATCTGATCAATTGATCCATATTTGGCAAGCATTTTTTCGACATGATCTGTAGTTACACGTCTAAATCCTGGTACATCATAATTAGATTTATATCCAAAGGCTTCAACCATTTTAACCCGGTCAATTTTGATAGGTTTAATTTCGTCCAAAACAAAAATCAACTCCCATGGTTTTCCAGGTGTTACATCCCATAGGGCTTGACCAAAATCTTCATTTTCAAACTTATAAATTACTTTTCCAACAAAATTGAAGAATCCACTCCCAGTAATTTTAAACAATACATAGTCGTTTTTCTTCATAGTTCTGTAATATGCACGACTATTTTCATTCATTGCCCAACAGTGAAAACTTATATTTTCCCCAAGACTTTCTGACAAAGACTCAAATTGTTCTGAAGAGAGATATTTCTTTGCTGTTGAAAGATGTACACTACCTTTAATACTTGTTTTGATATTTTCTTCACTTGCTGGAGCAAGAAATATATCAAAATCTAAAGCTTCACTATCCCTTTCTCGATTTTCATTAACTTCTGAACTTTTAAACATTTCGTCCTCCTCGTTATGTTCTTCATAAAAATCTAGTAGTCGTTCAATTACATTAGCTGGTGTATCAACTAGTGGTTCAGCATGCTTTTGTAATCTCAGAAAAACAGATTTCGGTATTCTTATTACCTTACTCATAAACCCGGAATTAAAGTAAATATTATTTGTTACAATGTAACACTATCTATTGATCTATGTCAATTTTATTTTGAAAGACGATGTCATAACACTTTTTAATGGGAAAATGTCAATCAGATAATTTTCATCAATGATCTAACTTATCCATCCATACAAACTGTATATACATTGGATAGATGTATGAGGATCTAAGCTTGTTTTACAATCAGCACAATAAGGGGCATACCTGACCCCCAGCTGCCAGTTTTTGGCTTTTAAGCTTTCGTTCATTATTTAGAATCAAAATATTTTCTGTTCGCAGATTATTTGCTATTCATTTATGTACCTTAAATGACGAAGAACCCTATGCCAAAAGACAAGATTTCTCGAATCTGCTGGAACACGGAAGGTTGGCGAAAGCCATCAGGTAAAGCTGGGAAAAGCAAAAATAAAGATTTATACGAATATCGTTTTGGATATGGTCATGAAGAATGGCTCTTAGATACTACGAAACTCATTGATGGTTGGCACTACGCGTATTTGCAGTCGATCGGGCTACACCGCTCAAAATATATTGGAGAAAAATTCAATATATCATTGTATGCCATCAATAGTAAAACCAAGAGACGATGGTGGATTGGACGAATCCTTGATGTTATAGTTACAACTCCCGAAGAATCCCAAGAGGTTTATGCTAATTATAGAAAAAGAGGATGGTTGAAAGAAATGGAGGAACAACTTCGCAATGTCAATGCAGATGTTAATGACTTTCGGGAAAATACAGTACCAGAAAACTTTGCCGTAATAAGGTTTCGACTTAAGTCGCTCGACATATTGGATACTCCTATGGAGTTTTCTAAAGATGATCCAGCTGTGTCCTCAAACTACTATAACCTTTTGAATAAAAAGCAATCACCTAAACTTCTTGCCAATAAAAACCAGTTTGAATTCACCCCAGGTCACAAGCACAAGAAGGATTCAACAAAGTCGACTTATGAGGAACATTCTACCAAAGTTGATCTTGTTCATAATCAGATCCAAACCAAAATATATCGACAACTTGCTAAAAAATATGGGGAGGGAAATGTAGGAACAGAACAAGATACAGGTTATGGTTCACAAATAGATCTTGTGGTAAAGAGCGATGAAGGCTTTATTTTTTATGAAATTAAAACATCGTACTCAGTTAGACTGTGTATTCGAAAGGGGTTATCTCAATTGCTTGAGTACGGTTACTATCCCAACACAGAAAATGCCGAAAAATTAATAATAGTTGCTCCTAAAAAAATAACAAAGGAAGCCATAAGATACATGAAATCATTAAGAAAGAATTTTGACATTCCAGTTTATTATCAATGCTATAATCCTGAAACAGAAAGTTTAGAGAAAGTACTATATTAAGACGAAAGTATAACCAACTTTTCAAATGGGATATGTTTTGCAAAGTTTTTACTACTCTTTGTGTATAATCTAATCTCCCATTAGGTGCTAATTCAACACTGAAGTTTTTGCTGGTTATGTCACCCCAAATGTCGTTACAAAACTTAACGCACTCGAACTGCTAAACACCACATTAAAACCAGATAAAATGCTTTGGAATAAAAAGAATAAATATTCAGAACTACCTTTCGACAAAGAAGCAGAACTTGAAGATGCTGTTAATAAAGTAAAAGAAGTATTATTTGGGGAAAAAAGAATCTATCTCGATGACAAGAAAAAAATTGGCGAAAAGGGTAAAACCAATAATTTACCAGATGGTTACTTAATCGACTTAACTGATAGTCAAGATCCAAAAATTTTTGTAGTAGAAAATGACTTGGCAAGTCATCAACACTTAAAACATATTGCGGTACAAATTCTCGAATTTTCTCTTTCCTTTGAATCCTCCAAAGTAAAAGTGAAGAATGTTATAAAAGAAATGCTACAGAGTAGACCGAAGGAATTAGAAAAGCTAAAAAGCTTTGCACAAAAAAATAAGTATGAAAATGTTGACTACCTATTGGAATCAATTATTCATAAAAAAGAATCCTTTAATGCCCTTCTCATCATTGATGAATTAAGTGATGAATTGGAAACAGTTCTCATTAGTAAATTTAAGTTTCCAGTAGAAGTAATCACTCTTAAGAGATATCAGAACTCCAGTGATGAGATTTTATATGAGTTCGAACCCTTTTTATATGAAATAGATGAGGATACTAAAAAGATAGAGATATCAGATATTGATACAATTGTAGTACCAGCACATGAAGATACTTTCAAAGAAACCTTTGTAGAGCAAAACTGTTGGTATGCTATTCCCCTAAATTCGTCAATGATACCTAAAATAAAATACATTGCAGCTTATCAAGTAGCCCCTATTTCCGCTATAACTCATATAGCCGAAGTCAAAAAGATTGAGCAATGGGAAGATACAAGTAAATATATTTTGCATTTCAGCGAGCCGGCTAAAAAGATTGACGAAGTTAAATTACAATCAAGCAATAAGGCTCCTCAAGGTCCAAGATATTCGTCAAAAGAAAGGATATTTGAAGCAAATACTTTAGACGATTTGTTTTGATAATCTTAAGGGTTTCATCAATCCCCTATTATTCAATAATTTCCCGTGAAAGTGGTTCCCATCTGTTAGCGATTTCTTTCAAGCTAAACCATTTAGAGTCAGTAGCATCAATGATATGAAATTCATCAGTATCGTGATAGTAGATTGTCACACTGCCACTTTCAAATTTGAATAAACTCCACATTACATCTCCACCTGAGTTGTAGAACAGGTCTTCCTTGGCATGATCAAACTTTTCTTTTAGTAATTTTTTATGCTTTTCCATAATTGATTCATTTTTGGTTAGGTATTAATCTGTTCCGAATATCGTTTGCTCGGTTAAAAGCTTTTCTATCTTCCTTGTTATCCATCATGTGTTTATTATCATTTAGATGTTCTAAAGCCCTTTTCAGGTTATCTATTTCGCCATCATGTATCCAGTCTGCGAGCATGGGGAATCCAAGCTCTTCCAGTTCCAACAATAGGTTATCCATCACAAAATCCTTTTATTTAAGCTGAAAAAATTGTGTGACAATACGTTGTCACTTATCGTGCTTACTATATATGCTATATTAGTAAAAGGAAGTCTTTTAATTCCAAACAATAATTTATTAATTAGTTCAGCAACAGTTAATAAGCTATTCGCAACTTCTTTATTTTTATCAAATGAAATTTATCGATCTCTTTGCGGGAATAGGCGGTTTCAGACTTGCCTTGGAAAAATACGACCAAGAATGTGTGTTTTCTTCAGATATTGACAAGTTCGCTCGACAAACATATGAACACAATTTTGGTGAAAAACCCCACGGAGATATTACTGAAATTGAAACTGACGACATCCCCGATTTTGATATTTTGACGGCTGGGTTTCCCTGTCAACCATTCAGTTATGCAGGAAAAAATGAGGGATTTAAGGACAAAACAAGAGGTACTCTTTTCTTTGATATCCTTCGTGTTCTTGAGTCACACAAACCCAAAATGTTTTTACTTGAAAATGTAAAGGGATTAAAATCTCATCGAAAAGGTAAAACATTAAAAATCATAGAAGAATCTCTCGAAGAACTGGGATACACAATTCATTGGAAAGTCCTTAATAGCCATAATTTTGGTATACCGCAAAAAAGAGAACGATGGTTCTGTGTAGGTTTTGACAAACCACTGGCATTTAAATTCCCCAAAGGTGATAAACCAGGTACAGTTCTTAGAGATATTGTAGACTTTGACGTTGACAACGAATCTTTAAGAATATCTGATCTTGATCTTAAAAGAATTGAAGATCATTTTAAATCAGACGAAGAGAGAGTTGAGCATGATAATAGTATGTATGACCCTGATACCAAAAAAGGTAAACATGGAGTTTATACATATCAGAAACCAGACGGTTCAATTAGATTCCACGTTGGAGATAAGTCAAAAACACAAATTCAAGAATCCTTCTATGCTTGTCTCGACACATATGCTCCAACTTTAATTGCTAATCGTGTACCCCAGTTGTGGGATTTAGAACGCAAGCTTTCAGTCAACGAATGCAAAAAACTTCAAGGCTTTCCCGAAAGCTTTGAATTCCCAGTTTCGAACCATCAAGCTTACAAACAGCTTGGTAACGCAGTTCCAGTACCAGTCGTAGAAGCAGTATTCGAAAACATGCTCAAATTCTATGAATTGGAAAAACCTAAATCGGAAGAGCTTGTTCTGGATCTCTAAATGTTATACTGAATTCCTTCTTTAATCGGCTGCTTGAGACTAAACCACTCCTCTTTGCTGGTATATACTTTCATACACTCAATTAGATCCAATCCAAAGCAATATATAGGTTGATGAATATCTTCTCTCGATTCATTAATTGTTGGGTAAATAGTTGAAAGCAGCTTTATATTCGAATCATCGAGAGTATTCTTCAGCGAAGGGAAAAATAATAAATTGGCTAAACTTAAATTATTTTCTTTGGCAATCGTGTCCATCGATACTGCATAATAAAACTGTTTCCAAAGGTCCGCTTGTCCTGGTCTACTCTTCTTTAGATTATAGTTTTTTGCATCCACTACAAAAAGAGAATCATCATCTCTTACCAATATATCGGGAATTATAGTATTAGTATATTCTTCCCCACCTAATAGTTGAGAGTCTTTCCATTCAAAGCCCAATTTGCTATTCAATGTTTTCAACTCACTAACTTTAAACAAGTTCAAACAGATATCTTCCCAGACCAAATCAAAATTGGTCGATCCCAAATAAAATTCACTTGACGCTTGCTGACTTACTGAACCTGTTTTTAAATATCTTAAAAGAATTTTTAAAGTGTTTATCCTTTTATTGTCGTAAACGTTTCTTAGGAAGTTTTGTAGCACATATACCATTTTGCTACGGTGAAGATTTAGATTTATATAATCTGGAACAGGTAAATCCAATAACGTTCCTATCTTTTCCCAACACTCATACACAATCAATTTGTGTATATCAGTTATTAATTTTTTTTCAGTTGTTTTCTTCTCCGCTAATACATCGCTATAAACAACGTTTTGTTGAGAGTGAATTGGGTTAATTTTATTTATTGTTCTTCCCCAATCGATCTTACCACTGTAGTTCTTACTTAATTCCTTACTGTGAAAGTTCAAGTATCCATTCCTAACATAATCTATCAAAATTTTCTCTGCAGAAATACCATTAATTATATTGCTTCGAACTTGATCAGGCTCGACGGAAAGACTTTTTCGTTGTGAACTTGAAAAATATTTTTTGAAAACTTGGAATAAAAGTTGGGCAAGTTGAACCTTGGATAGTTGTTGGTTTTCGTAATCAAGTGTTTTTGGAAGGCTTATAATAAGTTGGTCTGAGGTAATTACGAGACCTGCAAAATTAACTTTTAGACGAGCACCTGTTTTTTGTAACAATCCCTTTGAAACTAACTCCTCGACTTCTAAGGCAAATAAGTCATTAACTAAATTATGTTCTAAGTAGTCGCCACTATTTAAGACTTTAACACTCATCAGTTAGAAATTTCCCTTAAAGCCTTATCCAAATTATCTACAAAGATTGGCTTGTCCTTTTGGGAGTAAGTTGCCATAAGGTTTTCATAAGATGTTATAGTTGAAGAAAATAATTCGCTGGGGTTGTGAGGAACTACGTCTTCCCAAAGATATTGCAACACCTTAGTTTTGATTAAATTTTCATCTTTTAGATCTTGTACTGTAATAAAATACTGCCCCATTAATTTATCGTCTTTGACTCCTTGTATTGAAGCTATCTCTTGATTTAATATCTTAATAAATTTCAACCACTTTATTGTCCTACCCCTCCAAGAGATATCAATATCTGACAGCCTTTCCTCTTCATAATCAATAGGCAAATACTTCCAATTCCATCTTCTTTTAAATGCGGTATCTAATGTGAATACATTTTGATCAGCTTGATTGATGGTCGCCCACAAGTGTAAATTATCAGGCAAATAAACACCTTCGTCCAATGACTTATCTGTAACACGTTTCAAGTATTTAACTAAATCTAAATTACTTTGACTGGGGAATTCACTCTTACCGTCTCGCCCCCTATCCAGAATTTGAATTAAATCTCCGAAAATCCCGGCAATATCTCCCCTATTTAACTCTTCGATAATTAATACAACAGGCTTGTCCGTATTTAACGCCAAGCTTAATGCATCTGTAAATGGTCCGATGCTATAACTGTAATCAATTACCGGCATCATCTCTTTACGTGTGTCATCCAACTCTAAATACTCAGAATCTCGAAGATATTTATCTTCTTCACCAATAGGTTGATATTTAGGATTAGGTCTATAGCTACCAACAAAATCAGAGTAACTATATTCGGGATGAAAAGTGACTCTTTTTATATGCCTCTCATCTTCCACAAAAGATTTTGCCAAATGTTTCAAATAATATGACTTACCAGTTCCAGTAGGTCCAAAAACGACTAAATTTTTGTAGATATTTTCACTCTCGGAATCTATAGTGACCGATTCCTGAAATCTATTCCCGGCAAAGTTGTATTTGCCGAACAAATCAAATGAAGACAAAAGTAAACACTTTTCAACTTGTTGACCCGAGTAAAGTGTTTGATAAAAAGGTGCCCCACTTAAACTTCCAGCCGCTTTTGACAATACAATATTTCCATCTTCAAAACCAATTGACCCATAATCCTCAGTATTTGCAGATACATCCAACGTATCTAATATCAGGCTTGATAGTTCGGTCGAAGAAGGTCTTCTCTCTTGTAAATCAAGTATTGAATTAGGATCACCAGATTCAACAAACCATTCTTCTTTCATCTTATCGGAAATCCTAAAAGTTTCCACAAACTGATCTACCAAATCAGCTTCAGACATTTCTTCATTATTAAATGATACATTATGAGACATTACAACACTTACATCAAATATGCTGAGGGGATCGTCGAGAAATTGATTCTTGCATTCACTTATCCATGATTCAGAAAAAATACAGTATCTGTCTTGATCTCTTGACAGAGAACGACTGGCACCAAATGAAAATAAATCATCCAAAAGTTCCGATATTTTAATTTTCGAAAACTTATAAGATTTTGACGGTTTTATATCTGATTCATTTATCTTTAATACTCTAATCAAGGCAAGTAAACCGAAAAATTTATTTTCTGGATTTCGATCAACAATATTTGCCCATGACTGAGCAATTCGCTCTTTAGGAATATAACCCATGAACTTTTCTGATTATTTTAAGCTGTATCTTGATATAGACTCTATCTTAAATTTCACTCAATTCTAATCAGAATTACGTAAAATCCCTAATTGAAGTAAACACCCTTCATTTCATTATGGCTGATATTGTATCTAAAGAAAAAAGAAGTGAGATAATGGCGAGTGTTGGGAATAAAGATACCGAACCCGAGCTAATCATCCGAAAGGGTATCCATGGTAAAGGTTATAGATATTCCTTAAACGACAACAGTTTACCCGGAAGACCCGATATAAAAATGCCTAAGTATAACGCAATCATATTTATTCATGGTTGTTTCTGGCACGGTCACGAGAAATGCGGAAGCCAAATACCAAAAAGCAATAAAGAGTTTTGGAGAAATAAGATTGAAAGGAATAAAGAAAGAGATCGAGAGAATACAGAAAAGCTACTCGGATTAGGCTGGAGAGTATTGACTATTTGGGAATGTGCCATAAAAGATAAAAATAGCTTACCACATGATAAACTTTTGGAGAAGGTGACAGGTTGGATAGAGTCTGACAGTAAGCGAGAAACAATATCATCCTAAAAAGTCTTTAGTTTCATTTCAAAATACCATGGTAACTAAAAGACAATATTTTTTGCCCTTAATGAGATATAAGCCCCTTTTGTAAGTATTATGTGGTCATTGACATTAATACCCATCATTTCTCCACATTCCTTAATTCTTCGAGTCAATGTTTTATCTGCTTTTGAAGCTTCCAGATTACCACTGGGATGGTTGTGGGCTAATATGATGGAAGTAGCATTGGCTAAGAGAGCTACCTGGAAAATTGATGCAGGATCTACGATAGTAGCAGTAGCTCCGCCAGAACTAATTTTACTCCACCCCAGGCATTTTTTCGCATTGTTCAGGAGTAACACTACAAACTCCTCCCGAAGCTGTATTGTGCCATCATCCCAGATGTCACGAAATACCTTTACTGCCTCATCCGGTGAGGTTATAGCTGGGCACTCTTCAAGAGCGATAGTTGACTCATACTTAAGGGATATCTCCGCTAAGGAGGGCGATTTAAGAACGTTTTTCTCAGTTCGGTCTGCTTGTTGGTTATATGTTGATTCATTCATGGTGATATTAATTTTGAGGGGAGCATAACACTCCCCTACAGTTATAATTGGTTATCGAATTGTTCATTAGTCACACAGCAAAAGGCGAGTGAGATTGGGCATATTCATCCAGATCGAAGTCTACTTTCCTGAAATCGATGCAGTAGGTTTGCTCTCCGGCTTTTAGCCAGATGAATCCAACCTTGGCATCAATCCGGGTGATAGAATCCGTTGATATATCCCTGAACTCAAGTGCCTGATACAGTGCTTCCACGAGTTCTTGAAACATTGGCTTTGAATTTAGATTGGCGTTTTAGCTCAGACTTGAATAGAGAAGTAGTAGTGATAGTATCCCTTGTTGCCTATGATGTATACGAGATCTAAGTCTGGAGATATTTTCACATTGACTACTTCCAGCTCCTGTCCAACCATATAGCTGTCCACTGATCGAATGACCTTGACCGTAAACGGGCAATACAGGCGTATCAGCCCTCTGCTTTTGGTGTGGACAAGAAGACTATCCGAGCTGGTGTACTTGTTGATGTCATCGATAAGATTACTTCCCATAACCAGCGATCAGTTTAGAAACCAGAATTCGGTATTCTCCTCCAAGGCATTGGCTATTTGAGAGGTAAACTGACAGGCATTCACTCCCCGGTCCAGAAAGGTATCGATGTAAGACGACTTATTAGCTTCCGTCAAGAGGTTATACATATCCCACAGGTTAATACTGCCGTCCGAAGCACTCCCAAAATTTTCATTTCGATAGTACTCTTTGGCTACCGTTGAAATCTGCGTGTCGTTAAGCTGAAACTCCGGCAGGTTCTTCTTTTTGCTGGACGGCAAATACTGATACAGCCTTGCCCTTCCGACAAGCTGAGCAAACTGCTCTTCGGTAAGCTGATAGTCTTGATACTTGTTCAGCAAATGGGATTGATTGGAATAGCTGAATCCATTGACAAGATTGTAGATCCTGCCTTCCAGATCACGGGGATTGTCCACCTCGATCGTCTCCGAAAACCCGTCAGTCCATATGCATAAGTTTGTACACACCTTGTTCACAAAGCCGATAAAGACCTTGAAATGCTCTGGCGTACCTTTTCTGCGATTGAGGTTGTCCATGTTGTAAGGCTTGACTCCTCCCACCGTTAGGCTTAAATCATTCCCCTTTATTTGCTGAGTAATGGAGGAGATTTCAACAACAAACGCCATTCGCTCGTAGTAAAGGGTTTTCTCGTGTTCCTCCAGTTGGTCGGCAGGCTTGCCTTTGGCATCCGGTATTCTTCCCTTCCTTGGATGACTTACCCGAATGTCGGGTTCCCTGATCGTCTCTCTGGGAAAGGCGTGGTGGACAATACCTACCGTTCGGTCTATAAATTCTCCATGGGAAATAGCCGGCTCGTTATCCTGGGAAAACACGGGTATAATGTGGTTCTCCTCAAGCTCCTTCAAATCGATAGGTTCGGTATTAGCTTCGATAAACGGAGACTGGTTTTCAGCCTCCTCTATAACACTTACCTCATTTTCGTTTGGTTGTTGAGTTTCTATTGTATTCATTGTTGGAAGTTTTTTTGGTTAGAAATAAAAAAAGGCGGTCCTGCTAAGACCACCTCTGAGTTCATTGTTAAAAAATCGCTTGGTATTACATGAGCTGGGTTACATAGTCTGGTTCCAGCCCAAAGTATTCTTCGCAGATATAGTATGCGGAGTCTAAATCGCCCTGCTGTAGATACCTGTGAAACTGCTCTGAAGCCTCCGCTATAAGAGCTTCGGCTTCTTCTTCGCTCATATCATCACGTTCTGTTAGTACCTGTTTTATGGATTTCATAATGACTGGAAAAAGAAAAGGCAGGACTTCTCATCCTGCCTCTAATCAGTTTGTGTTATAATGGAAGTTACGCTGGCACCTCGTTTTGCTGATTCTCGAAGACCTCTTCCTCCATCGATACCGGAGTCGGATTGTATTCCCACGTAAAATCAAGAATAATCTTCTCCCCAGTTTCCGGAATTTCGTATTCGTATTTATCACAGGGAACACGGTCGATACTTCCCTGTAGCTTCGTACCGATCAGCTCTTCACACTTGGCGTCGTCAAACGTGGATGGAATCGATGTTTCACGAGCCGTAGCATAATACTGACCTGTTTCCGTGGATTTTACCATTTCGACTTCGCCTTGGATGCGAAGTGCGTTAAACGGTTCTTCATCTTCGTTCATAACTTCTTTATATCCTATTACTTGTACCATTTGTCTTGGGATTTAATTTGAATTAAATATTTGGCGGGCATTGCTTGAATACCCAAGACAAAGAGGGGGTAGCTTAACAAGGTAGGTTGGACGATCTCATAAAGAGACCACTGAAAATATTATATATTATTTTTTTATGAAATTGACTACATCTCCAGTATAGAATTAGCAAGGTTTTCTAAATAACTCTGCCATTTTTTACTTCAACCGTATTTAGAAATCCAAGTTTATATCTTCCATCAGGTACATATGTGGTTAAATTTCTATCTCTATAAACATTGTCACCATCTCTATATCCATGAACTACTGATTGAAAAATATATATAATATCGCCTGACTTGGTTTCGTATTTCTTAGGCTTTTTAATGTCAACCAGAGTATTATCCTTGACACTTATTTGATACCCTGTTTTGGCGAGAGTATAGCTTGCCTTCTTTATTGACTTATCTTCAATTTGGATCTTGTTGCCCAAGTTCAATCTCATTTTTTTCTCAGGTACATTCCTTGCATTCTTGATTAAAATACTCCTTCCATCCTCAAGCTTGTATTTTTTTGCATTCGACTTTGAAGAACCCTGAACATTCCTAGATGTATTGTTATAAAAAAGCTTCTGAAAATAACCAACAATATCTTGATTAGGTAATCTCTGCTGATGAGCCAAAGCAATAAAATTGTGGGAAGTCCCATCTAACTTGAGAAGAACGACACATTCGTCGATAAAAATGATGTTACATAATAGCTTAACATCATCTGTTTCTATTAATAAGGATTCATCAACTTCTAGATATTTCCAACTGCCCATCTCTACTTTTCCACTATCAGACAAAATTAGGTCGCCACTAGATTGAAATATCATCTTCTGCAAATCAAACATATCGTTAACCATTATCCATGGTTGATCTAGCAATGTCGACTTAAGCTCCCATGATTTCTTAAATCCTTTAACTTTTTCTGCTACTCTCTTTAGATGCTCATTCATATCCTAATAATCTGTAAATTAAAATTGATTGGCTAGAAATATTAACTAGTTCACAAAAAACTTAATTAAGAGAACAAAGTTTATAAATATTATTTGTGTTATATAATTCAGATGTATCTACAATTGAAATAGCTTAAGTTACCCCAAATATGAGGATATAAAAGCACACTCACGCTCTCACTTATATCCATGCATCCAAACCCCATGTACATTAGATGGATGGATAAATACAGTTATCCTATAAAATGCTACTCATATATGAATCTCTAACATAATTGACAACTGAATTCTTGTCGACTTTATAAAACTACTAGTCTCACACTAATTAATTAAATATATACTATAGTTTGCCATTGTTTTGACCTACATATTAAAGTGCAATCACTATGCACAGTAAAAATAGATGGAGCCCAGCCTCTAAATTGGTCAGTAAACCAAAGGTAGAGAGACTGAGCATATCTATCCATCTATGTATTTTGCCTGCTTGTTGGATGGATAGATAGCTCCATCTACCCCTCCCAATTATCCCTGATCCAATTACCGACCGTTGAACGCCCTCCTTCAAAACCTTCCTCTTGAAGAAGATTATAAATAGCCGTTATCGATCTCTCAGGATCTTCCTCCTTAAAGTCTAGGCAACGGTCAAGCCATTCATCTTGTAACGTACTGGTTCGAGCTCCAAGGTCGTCGAAATGCACCCGTCGCCCCGTATTTTCAAACCATAACCGTTCTGTATCAAAGTTCAATACATAACTTCGGTTCTTTTCCTCATCGGCAATATAGTTACCTTTGACAATGCACAGGTGCCTAATGCTGGAATCACTGGGATCTCTCCTAAGTTCAGCCAACATTCTCATTTTTGCTTCAAAAGCCTGGGAACCGAGCGAATTATGCTTCGAAGGTCGATTCCGTTCCTTGCCCTTACCAACATGATTTAACATGATAAAGAGCGTACCATACCTTTGAGAAAGGTTCTTAAACCTGTTGAGCAAAGGTCTAATGCGGCTTGCCATATTCATGTCTCCGGTAAAAATATCCGTAAAACAGTCAATTATCACACAGTCAGGACTTTGCTCCTCCAACAACTCTTCAAGCTTTTCAAGCAGATTGTAAGAGTCTGTAATGAATGTGAGGTTATCCCAGCAGTCTTCAATCTCGGAGGGATTTTCTAACTGTCTCCTTACTAAGAATGCCAGATCTTGCATAACATCCTCTGTGCTTACATATACGACCTTATTAGACCTAGTATTTAATGGAAAGCCAATAAACTCATCGTCTCCCCTTGCAATTGACAATGACAATTGCCTTAGTAACGTACTTTTTGCCACATCCGAGGAACCGGTTAATCCTACTAGCCCCGTTTCCTGTATAAGTCCCTCCACAAGCATCGGAATTTCCGTTACCTCCAGTTCCAGGAGATCTTTTGCCGTACAAACTGAGTCCATTTCTTCATTAGTAACTAACATAACTACACCTCCTCAGCTTTGATGTAGTTATCATTAAAAAAGGCATCCAAGTCTTCCGCCTTGAAATATATTTTACGCCCATTCTTGACATAAGAAATCTGACCTGAATCCCTCAGGTACTGTAAATGTCTTCTGGAGACATTCAGTTTTTTACAGGTTTCCTCTATCGTATAATAGTCCTTGCGATTGGTTTTATTGATAATTTGGGGAAGCCTCTCAGCTACAGCTTTCTCAACTGCATGCCGGACAACTTCTTCTAATTCTTGTTTTGAAGGAATGTATGTTTTCATAATTACCTACTATTTCAGTTAAAAATTATCTTCAACAGTAGGTTAATGGAGAAAGAGCATACCCTCGATTGGAACCTTATTGAAAGGTTATTGAAAACTTATTGAAATGTTTGTAGTGCACTAATTTTCTGTGCGGGCAGCTGTATATTCTTCCCATTTCTGTTCCCAATTACGCAAAGTCCCATCATTAGGGATAGATAATTTCTCTTGTTCAAGCATTCCTTTTGCTTTCGCCCGCCTATAGTGAAACCCCTTGAAGTCAATCCAATGCTTTAAATACCTAGAGATAAGCTCCGCTGAATAATCTGCATTCTCAGCAAATACCTCCGAAAACTCTTTGATCATGTTATCATTCCTATTTGAGGAGTTTTCGTCAATATAAATCTCTTCCAGTTTCTCTATCCGGTTTTGTAGTATAAGTAAAGCCTCTTTAATTGAATCGTACTTACTTAATTCTTCACTGGATTCAAGGTGAGTGATTAGCTTATTAAGCTCATCCGTAATAAATACCAGATATTTTTGTATCGATTCAGATTCTTTTCGTGATTCTAGTTGTTGATCAATCCTTTCAAGTGACCGCTTTAACTCACGCTCAAGCCTATGTTGTAACTCCTTATTGAACTTACGAGGATACGATTCTTCGCTAATCTCGTAAGTCTCATGATTTTTTCTAAAAAGATAATATGCTTCTTCTTCCTCATCGTAGTCCTTTCGGCTGTCTCTCAGATTTGCATTTGCCAGATTATGGAAATCCGTTTTTAAATTTTCCAATCCACCGTGCAATATTAGATTCTTGAAAAAGCCTAATGTGGTGCCTGTACTCATGGTAAAATGTTTTCGCCATTAGTAGAAAAATTAAAAGATGAAGTCTAACCAATATGAGAAAAACGACTGTCTTTGTCATAAATTGGAAAAACCACTCCCAAAGGAATATAGTACAGATCAACACACATGAATTCATGCTTAATTATACTCCTTATGATCCACTAAGAAACATTTTCAAGTTTTTCCTTTAGCTCAGACATCTCAGAATTAACCTTATCCGGAGTTACTCGAGCATAATGCATTGTAGACTTTAAATCAGAGTGACCTAATACTTTTTGAACAGTTTCAACTGGTATTCCATTGGTTAAAAGCATGGTAGCACATGTATGGCGTGCCACATGATGAGTGAGCTTTTTATCCACTCTGCAGAGAGTGGCTATCTCCTTTAGGTAGGCGTTTGTCTTTTGATTACTAATCATAGGCAGTAAGCTGCCATCCGTAGTCTCTGGATGATCTTCATACTTGCTAATAATTTCAATCGCCTTTGGCAGTAATAAAACGCTTGCATTATTACCTGTTTTTGTCCTCGGTTGGTACAGATAATAATCTCCATTTCGATCTTTTTTCACATCCGACTTTTTAAGCTTTTCAGCATCACTAAAGCCAAACCCCGTATAGCAACTGAATACAAATATATCACGTACTTGATCAAGCCGGTCTATTTCAAACTCTTTACGCTCTATCTTCTTTAATTCGCCCTGAGAAAGGAAAACCGGGTCTTTCTTTTTATACTGCATTTTGAAGTGTTGGTATGGATTGCAATCCAATAATCCTTTCGACCTTGCTTTATTGACAATTTTTTGAAAATTGGACAAGTACTTACGGGCTGTATTATTTGAGCATGGGTCATCTTTTGTCATTAGATAATGGGCAAACTCCTCTAAGAAATCCTGATCTACATCTGTAATTAAGTATTCCACATCATTGTACTGTTCCTGTAAAAATGCTTTTATATGCTTCTTTACGGTGCAGTATTTCTTATAAGTGGATTTGGCATATTTATTACCAACCAACGATTTCATCTTTTTATTATGCTGTTTTATAACCTCTATAACAGGGTTAGAACTCTCCTCCTTATCCTTCCCTGTCATTCGCATCTTAACAGCCCTAGAAGTAATCTTCGCCCCTTCCTGGAGCAACTGCTGGTGAGCTTGATTAGCTTTGAATTCAAGTGTGTCAAGATATTGATTGATAGCCTTTGCTTTCTGGCTTCTACCTTTAACCCTATAAGTTTCACCATTCCATTTGGAAGGATCTACAGTTCGCCCCGCGGATATTTCAGAGGTTTTTCCATCTATATTTAGTCGCATATAGATAGGCACTTCTCCATTAGCTCTGGCTTTATTTTTACGTACGGTATAAGAAATGTTTAAAGATCTAAACATAATTGTGTCCTTTATGAGTTTCGAGTTTGTTCTACAGAAAGGCAGTAAAACAGATCTTGGTCCTCGTGGACACTTTTTCTGAGATGCGATAGATAATCTCAGTGACCATTGCGACATCTTTGTGCATGGTCACCGAATAGTTCACCAGAAGTCTGGTAAAATCTGGAATTATCGGGTTTTATAATTTTCCAAAATCGCCCTTCATATACTCTAATATGCGATTTTTAGGGCATTTTAAGGAAACCTGAAAAGCAAAAATGCGGAGAGGGAGGGATTCGAACCCTCGGTACGCGCTAGACGCACACACGCTTTCCAAGCGTGCGCCTTCGACCGCTCGGCCACCTCTCCAATAAAGAGTCGCAAATATAGGTTAATTTCTAGCTGTTTTCAACGTTAAAATCCATAGGTAAAAATTTGTCTTGAGTACGCCTTTACAGGCTGCCCTTTATTCTTAGCCGGACGAAATTTCCATTGTAAAGCAGCGGTAAGTGTAGCCTCAGTAAGTCCATAGTTAATGCGATCCACCTTTCTTTTGTCTCCCGACTCTTGATCATATAACACAATTTCAGTAATACTGGCCTCTTCAACTTTTCCCTCGGTATCCACTAAAAAGTTTACCCATATTTCAGCTTTAATATCTGCTTTTTTTGCAGCATCAGGAACCGTTGGTTCTACAATATGGATTACTTGTGGGGCTACCTGCGGACTTGATACCGGCTCATCAGCATCACCCTCACTGCCAATCATTTCAACAGAAAGAGAATCAGAATATTCACTCACATTTAAGTCATCCAGCTCAATAGGATCTTCTTCTATCACTTCATCGGTTGGTTCGGGTATTGGAATTTGTGGTTTGGGTGGAGGTGGCGGGCTGTTTTGCTGTTCTGTTCGCACAATATCTTCAAGAGCAATGGCATCATCCGAAAAATCAATTTGCTGACCAGATGAGGTTGATTTATTGACAGGCCACAGATTAAAGGTGGCGATAGCCAATAATTCTACAATAGCTATTGCCGTCAGAACACGAATCCGATATCCATTTTCACTGTCCTCGATATATTTTTTAAGATCAGACAAAATTATTTATGGATATCTAAACTCATTATGAAGGTTGAAGTTCTTTGTAGTAACGAATAAACAGTGGCTTATCATTCAATTGCTTACTGCAATATTTGCAGCTACCAAAAAACAATTCTTAACAGAATAATCTTATGACCTCATCACTTATTTGGTCAAAACCGTCCATCCTCAGTCACGTTCTTACGTCTTTCAACGCCTTACGAATGAAACCACTGTGGTCTTCTAATTTCTTTTCTGCTTCCTTTTTATTCAGTCCTCCCAATGCCATAACCAAGGCTGTTTTAACGTGACCATCAGCCGTATGCAACAACTTTTCAGTCTCTTCATAATCAAGATCAGTAAACATCATGACAATGCGTTTTGATCGCTCGTGTAATTTCTGATTGGAAAGTTGCAGGTCAACCATCACATTTTCATACACTTTTCCTCTGCGTATATTTGCTCCCGTAGTGATCATATTTAGCACCATCTTTTGAGCAGTAGCACTTTTCATGCGGGTACTTCCCATAATTACTTCGGGACCTACGGGGATATCAATCAGCACATCCACATTAAGCGTGATCTGAGAGCCTGGCACAGTCGTTACAAAAATTGTATGACAACCTTTTCCACGAGCTGCTTTAAGTGCGCCATGCACATACGGTGTACGTCCGCTAGCGGCCAATCCGCAAACAATATCAGTAGATGCTAAATCAATATCTGCCAAAGCCTTTCGGCCATTTTTCTCATAATCCTCAGCCCCTTCTTGAGCCTCAAAAACTGCATCTGTGCCTCCCGCAATCAGTCCTACAACCTGCTCCGGATCCGAACCAAAAGTAGGCGGACATTCGGCTGCATCAAGTATTCCCAATCTTCCGCTAGTGCCGGCCCCTGCGTAGATTAGGCGCCCGCCCTCATCAAATGCTTGCTTCACCAGATCAATAGCCTGCGCAATTTGTGGTAACTTCTTTTCAACCTCATCGGCAACTTTCTTATCCTCGGCATTAATGAGACGAGCTATTTCCAGTGAATCTGCGACATCTATTTTCTTGGTATTTGGATTCCGCTGCTCTGTATCCAATTCTTTTAACTGGTCAAAAAGCTCTTGTTCTTCTTTGTTCACGCTGTAATCACTGTTATTAATAAGAATGGTTCAACTCGCTTAAGTTAAGCGGTTTTGAGGATAACAGAAAAAGCAATACAAAAAGGTTCTCAATAAATACCAATATGGGTTAACATAATTTATGCCTCCCCTATTTTTCCAAGGTGGGTGTGTCTAAAAGAGTCAGTATGCTTTAGTCCATATCCAAAAAGGCGATCCATTGAGGAGTGTGCAAACAGTATAATCCCTGCTAATTGTATAGCTATAGATCCCATAAAGAATCCTATGGCATAAACCAGAAGAGCTAAACCTTTATGATGAACCAGGTTATATAAATATGCACCTGTTTTGTTATTGATCATGTATCCGATCATGCTCATATCGGGCAACAGCAACAAAGCTGGGAACCACCACCAAGTAAAATCAGTCTTCCAAAACAAAAAGCCGGCGAATAGAAACATCGCCAGCTCCTCAATCTTAATAAGTGATTTCATAATTTTTTCTTACTGCGGTGTTTCCACCACTTTGAAGATGCCCCGTTTTGGGAATTATTTTTGAGCTTCTGCTTCACTTGCTGACCACTCCCTTCCATTTTAAGTAGAGCTGCGGCCAGTGCTTTTACCTTAGGACCATCAGTAATTTCTGCATCAAGTTTCTCTTTGCTAAAGTAATCAGGAACAAAGTGCGTATCGTATTCACCCGAAGTAAATGACTCATGATTCAGTACATATTTGCAAAACGGAATCGTTGTTCTACAGCCGGCAATCTCATATTCATCCAGTGCACGAAGCATTCTCCTTATGGCATGATCACGATCAGTGCCATACGCACACAGTTTTGATATCATGGGATCATAGTTGATCGTCACCTTCTGCCCTTCCTCAACTCCGGAATCAACACGCACTCCATTGCCGGATGGGATGCGGTGTTTGCTCAATGTACCGGTACTTGGTAAAAAGTTATCCCGAGGATCTTCCGCATAAATACGACATTCCACAGCATGACCTTCCATTTGGATATCATCCTGCGTGATGGGCAGCTCTTTTCCTTCAGCCACTAATATCTGCAGTTCTACCAAATCCAACCCCGTAATTAACTCTGTTACCGGATGCTCTACCTGCAGACGTGTATTCATCTCAAGGAAATAGAAATTTCGATCGGCATCTACCAGAAACTCAATCGTTCCTGCTCCAACATAGTCCACCGCTTCGGCAGCTGCAATAGCAGCGTCGGCCATTTCTGATCGCAATTCGGGCGTTAATATAGAGCATGGGGCTTCTTCTATAACTTTCTGATGACGACGCTGGATTGAACATTCCCGATCAAATACATGAAGCGTATTTCCATGTTCATCAGCAATAATTTGAAACTCGACATGACGGGGCTCAACCAAATATTTTTCTATATATACTCTGTCATCTCCAAAGGCATTACGTGCCTCAGACTTTGCCGCCTTAATACCCGAACGGAATTCATCTTTGTTATTTACGATACGCATTCCTTTTCCACCGCCCCCGGCTGCCGCTTTTACCAATACGGGATAACCGATTTCATCGGCTATTTTTTCGGCCTCTTCAACATCTTCGAGCTCTTTTTTGGTACCCGGCGGAAATGGTACATTGGCTTTGCCCATAATTTCTCGGGCGGCGGTTTTATCTCCCATCAACCGAATAGCCTTGGCCTTTGGACCAATAAATATGATATCTTCTTCTCGGCATCGCTCCGAGAAATCACCATTCTCACTTAAAAATCCATAACCGGGATGGATCGCATCGGCTCCGGTATCTTTGGCTGCCTTAATTATTTTATCGATTACCAAATAACTCTCTGAAGAAGAGGCAGGACCAATATGCACCGATTCGTCGGCCCGTAATACATGTGGCGCATCGGCATCAGGTGTTGAATATACCGCCACCGTTTTTTTACCTAGCTCCTTGCACGTTCGAATTACACGTAAAGCAATTTCGCCGCGATTAGCGACCAATATCTTATTAATATCTGGCATAATTATCTTTTAAATGATGTGCGTTTTTAACATTTGTGGCCATAATTTCCATTCGTCTCCTCCATCAGACCAAATATCTAGGTCATGATCTAAAAACTTCATCCGCATTACCTTATCCATTCGAACCGCATCGTCGATTCTCTTATCTCCTTCATAACTTACCAACCGAAAATCAATGTCCTGAACTTTATCAAGCAAAGACTTTTTATTCAAATTGGGTACAAAATCCATTGGATTACTGTAATAAACATCGTCATCATAATAATCATCCATATACGGTCTGATATCATAGATACCGCTTATACCAATAGATTTACCAAATACTTCAGGGTACTTGAGAGCGGTTGTAACAGCATGATATCCGCCGAAATCAACACCTCCGATGATAATAAATTTTATACTGTTTTGGTCTTTAATATAGGGTACTACTTCCTCAACAATATACGATTCGTACTGCTGCTGGCGAATAACGCGTTGTTCAGGAGATGCATTTTCATTCAATAGCGCTTCATCATCAATTGACGATAATACAAATAGTTGATTGAATCCATTTTCCAGCTGGTACGAGATAGAATCCGTCATGCCAAATTCTTCCCATTGCTTGCAAGTAGCTCCTCTTGTAGGAATCCCAATTACCGGCGTTCCCGACTCTCCATAAACAGCCAGCTCCATGTCTTTTCCCAAACTGGGACTCCGCCATTTCTTGATTTTAGCTTCCATTCGTCTCTATTTTGTTTAGATCGGCAATAAAATTTGAATGGAATATAACAGTTCATATTGATTAGTGTAAACGCAGATCCCACCTATTTTAAAATCGAATTAAGACTGCGCTACCTTCATCTGATAATATGCCCTGGGAAGAATGGAAAATTTCTCTGTGGCGTTTAGATATGCTCGTTTATCAAATACATTGTAGTTATTCTCCTCAATTTTATCGAGAATACGACCGTAGTTTTGCCGTGCTAAATACACCGGTAAACGACTGTCACTGCTCAGCAGACTTATACCCTTGTCTGATCTCTGATAGTATCTGCGTGTTCGCTGAATCTGAAAATTTAACAATTCAATAACGTTTTCTGTCCGCTGGTGATCAAAAAGTTCTTGCTCTGAGACATTAAACCGAACTAAATCTTCTTGTGGCAAATATATTCTATTACGTTGCAGATCTTCCCCAACATCCCGCAAAATATTTGTCAGCTGCATTGCAATACCCAAATCTACCGCATATCCCAAAGCTTCTTGGGATTGATATCCAAAAACCTGACTGGTCATCAATCCTACTATCGATGCCACCTTAAATGAATAATCATATAGCTCATCAAATGTTTCGTATCTATTTTTGAAAAGATCCATACAAACCCCTTCCATTAGCTCAAATGGCATTTCTATGGGGATATGATATTGTCTTAGTACATCGGAAAATGCAATGAGGATATCATTATCGTGAGCTTTGCCGTCGTACGTATCCCGAAGTTTCTGTTTCCAAGATTCCAGCTTTAAGCGGATATCTTCTTCGGTAAGTTCACGCTTTTCTAATAGATCCTCGGCCTCATCCACCAGATCATCGATATACCGACATAAGCTATAAATGGCAAAAATACCCCGCTGCTTATGGTTGGGTAAGAAGCGCGTAGCCATATAAAATGTCTTTGCGTGATAACGAGTTATCGCCCGACACTCGGCGTAGGCTTCTTTAAGACGCTCATCATTCAGTTCTTCAATAACCGAACGATGAAAAGACGTGCGCTGATAAATAGGCTTAAGCAACGCGTATGGTATTCGGAAAAGATTTGTCATTGAAATAATTTAATTTCTTTATGTACTATACCTAATGTTTTACCGGTATAAAATAGTTCCTTTGAATTTCTTTCGGACTATAGAATTAGAATGATCTAATAAATTTATTTCTATTCTTGACAAGTTTTTATGATTTTCTATTGATCTCTTTTTATTGAAAATCATTAGTCTTGTGAATAATTCTTCTCCAATTAATGCCAAAGCTTTAAACAACTGCATCACTAAAACTGATGTTCCAGGCTATCCTGAACCCTATCGCGGCAAAGTACGCGATGTATATAACCTTGGGAATGACAAACTCGGCATTGTAGCAAGCGATCGCATTTCGGCTTTCGATCACATCATGAAACAAGCCATCCCTTATAAGGGGCAAATTTTAAATTCACTGGCCGCCTTTGCTTTTGATAAAGTGGATGATCTGGTTGCCACACATGTTATTGACGTACCCCACCCCAATATAACGATTGCTAAAAAATGTGAGCCTATTCCTATTGAAGTTGTGATTCGGGCCTGTCTAACCGGTCATGCAGCACGGGTTTACAAATCAGGGAAACGAACGCTTTGCGGGGTAACTCTTCCTGATGGAATGGTTGAAAACCAAAAATTTGAGGAACCCATATTAACTCCGGCAACCAAAGCTGAAGAAGGTCACGATGAAGATATCTCCGAAAAAGAAATTTTAGAACAAGATATTGTTGATGAGAGAATATGGCAGGATATTCGAGAGAAAGCTTTTAAGGTTTTTAAGCGTGGTCAACAAGTAGCCAATAAGCAGGGACTTATCCTCGTAGATACCAAGTACGAATTTGGTTTGTATAATGGAGAGGTTACCCTCATTGATGAAGTGCATACAGCAGATTCTTCAAGATACTTTTATGCGGATGGCTACGAGGAGCGACTTAAAAAAGGAAAACCTCAAAAACAACTTTCCAAAGAGTTTCTCCGCGAATGGCTAATGGATCACGGCTTTCAAGGAAAAGAAGGACAAACACTGCCTGATCTGCCTGATGAATTTCGGATCAAAGTCTACAATCGCTACACCGAACTCTTTGAAAAGCTAACCCGAAAATCATTTATCCCCACTCCTATTGATATGGATTCATTCAATAATGAGCTAAAGGATATTTTTGATTGGTATTGATTATCATAATAACACGGCCCAACGTGTCATCACAAAAGCCTCACCAAATAGCACAAACATCCGCTTGTGTAATCCAAACTATTTCCAGTTTGAAACGGACACTGAAACTATTTACCCAACATTCTTCCGCCGTTGAAAAATGTCCTTCCGGGGCTACGCTGTTACTGAGGGTACATTAATTTTATCCGCAAAACGAGCCAAGGCTTTTTTTCCTTTCATCGCTTTATGAGCAAACACTTTCTCTTCTTCGTTTTGGGACAAATATTCCTCGAAAGATTGTCGCTCAGCTTGATCCAGGTTGCCATCCAGGTAATCAGTTAAAAAATCAGTGAGCACTCCATCACTATCAAATGCTGTAGGTTTCATAGTAAAAAGGGTAATAGATTATTTTACAAGTTCAATACCTTATCTATTACCCTCTTACTGTACTATGCAGAAATTGTTTCAGGATAGACGTAATTTTCTAATAATTCCTGCAATTGTGCCCGTCCGCGGTTGATGCGTGACTTTACAGTGCCCATGGGCAGATCCGCTATTTCAGAAATCTCTTCGTACGATAACTGCTGAATATCCCGAAGCACTACAACTTCACGGAAATCATCGCTTAGCTCTTCTAAGGCTTTTTCGAGCTGATCCATACACATTTTTTCATGCAGTGAGTCATCCGGCAAAATTCCTGAATCTTCCAATTTCATAGGCCGATCTTCAGAATCATCGGGATCTTTGTGGATAGTAACCTTGGTCATACGTTTTTTCTTTTTGTACAAGCTCTTAGCCAGATTAATGGCGATGGTGTACATCCATGTGGAAAATTTTGCAATGCGTTCATAAGAATGACGACTGCGAAAAACACGGAAAAAAGTCTCCTGAACTAAATCCTCACAATCCTGATGGTCGTGGGTATAACGATATAAGAAATTATGCAATCGATCCTGATACCGATCTACCAAAATATTAAACGCTAGTTCGTACCCGGACTGAAATTTTTCCATTAAATCTTCATCCGACATCTTGCGAAATTCGGCTTTGGAAGCAGCTTGCATAATGACCCCTATTTTGATTGCAGTTAATAATTGCAAGGATCATCAGTGTTCCGAAAAACGAAATAATAAAAGAAGTATTAACCGATGATCCGTTTGATCATCAGGAGAAGTATCGTCGAGGGGTCCATCTTGGTAAAACCTTTCGATGCTCTATCAGCATCCAAGAGTGCTTCAAATATTCTGGGCATATCGGCCAATTTAAAAGCTGAAGCATCTTTCCAAAGCTTGTTGAAGTACCAATTATTATTGATACCTAAGGTATTTTGAACTTGTTTTTTGGAATTACCCTGTCCAGCTAATCGGCGTATTTGCCAGATGTTTGAAAACACATTGTAAAAGAACCCCACGGAACGAATAATTTCTCCCGTGTTCGCTTTAGAGTGTTGCAACATCTGTTCCGCGATAAACAGGGCCTCTTCCAGATTTCGCTCAAATACGGCGTCTTTTAGTTCAAACACCGAATATTCGCGATAAAGGCCGATTATTTTTTTTATTTCGCTCTCTGTAATAGTATCAGAAGTGTCCACAAAAGTGCACACTTTATCTATTTCTGTGGACAGTAACTGCAAACTATTGCCAACATACTGCGCCAGCATTTGGGCTGCCGGCGGCTCTATTTTTTTACTATGATGTTTTTTAGCCCAACTTATAATCCAGTCAGGTAGGCGGTAGTCGGGCACTTCTTCAAATTCGTAAAATCCTGCATGTTTCTTAAAGGCCTTGCCAATTTTAGAGCGTCCGGAGGGTTTCTTAGTATCAATGCAAACAAACAGCGTTGTGGGATTTGGCTGCTCCAAATAGGGAATCAAATCGTTGACCTCTCCCTCGTATCCTTCAGCTTGAGCACCATAGCCGCTTAGCTCTTTAAAATCACGTAAAATTACCACGCGCTGTTCGGCCATCATAGGGAAACTTCGAATAATGGAGAGCACTTTTTCGGGCGTTACATCGCGGCCGTAGAGCAGGTCAAAGTTAAAGTCTTTCTGATCTTCGGGAATTAAACCCTCGACTACCTCCTGCAACTTATCCAGAAAGAACTCCTCTTCCCCATAAAAAAAATACACCGGTTCCTTTTCCTTGGATTTTAACTCCTGCAGGATCTCGGAATAGAGTTCTATGCTGGTCTTTTTTGCCATTTGGGGATCGTTGTCAGTATTTACAATTCTGCAACACCAAGGCTAATACGGCCTTTGCTAATTACTATAAGTAGCGCGGGAATTAATTCCCGCGCTCGTAATACCTTTTCCATCACCGATTAAAGAAACTACGGCGTTAACCTTCCCATCATACGTGGGAAGGGGATGGTTTCGCGAACGTGATCCAAACCGCAGAGCCAAGCCACAGTTCGCTCTAATCCCAATCCAAAGCCAGAGTGCGGTACCGATCCGTATTGACGCAGATCCATGTACCAACTAAATATATCCTCGTCTAATCCGTGCTCATTGATACGCTTGCGGAGTGTCTCTAAGTCCTCTTCACGCTCGCTGCCGCCAATAATTTCACCGTATCCTTCAGGAGCCAACATATCGCAAGCCAACGCCAGTTTTTCATTCTCGGGATCACGCTTCATATAAAAGGCTTTAATTGCAGCGGGGAATCGATGAACTAAAACCGGTGTATCGTACTTCATCGTCAGCAGCGTTTCATCGCTGCCACCAAAGTCTTGGCCCCACTCAAAATTGAGGGCCGATTCTCTCCAATCAGGAATATTTCGCAAGTTTTCTTCAATTTCATCCAATCGCTTGCCAATTTCTATAACGCGCTCATCAATTTGCGCTTTGCGCCACTTCTTAGCTTGTCCGCGTTCTTTCTCAATCTCTTCACGCTCTTCTTTAAGCTCTTCCACTTCCTGCTTGCGATCTGCGACCATCTGATCAAGCATGGCGGCCATATCGTCACTCTTAAGCTGCTCAACGGCCTCGGTGTACGAAATACGAGGGAAGCCCTCTTCAGCTGTTTTTTGGAGCTTAGATGTATCACGCTCAAGAATCTCCAACTCTTTGGGACGTCGATCAAGAACCCGTTTAACGATGAACTTGATGAAGTCCTCGGCAAGGTCCATATTCATATCAAGATCATAAAACGCCATCTCGGGTTCTATCATCCAGAACTCGGTTAAGTGGCGACGAGTCTTGCTCTTTTCAGCACGGAACGTAGGACCAAAAGTATAAATCAATCCATGTGCCATAGCCATCGCTTCCCCATATAGCTGACCTGACTGCGTCAGATAGGCTTGATCATCGAAGTACTCTGTTTCAAAAAGATTCGTCGTACCTTCGGCGGCGTTGCCGGTAAAAATAGGCGCATCCATCTGTACAAACCCACGCTCTTGAAAAAAGGTATGAATGGCATATATAATTTCGTTGCGCACACGCATAGCTGCCCACTGCTTTTGACTTCGCAGCCACAGGTGACGATTTTCCATCAAGAACTCAACGCCGTGCTCTTTGGGCGTAATAGGATAATCTTCGGCAACCTGATAAATATTAAGATCAGATACCTGCAACTCATGTCCCCCAATGCTGCGCTCATCCTCAACCACTTTTCCGGTAATTTCAAGGGAAGTTTCCTGACGTAGCGCTTCGGTTTGTTCCCAAGCATCCTCACTTACGGCATCTTGCGCCACTACGCACTGACAAATACCCGAACCGTCGCGCATTTCAACAAAATAGAGACTTCCACTGCTTCGGTAGTTGTAGACCCACCCTTTCAACGTTACTTCTTCATCAACGTGATCAGACAAATTGCTGATATAAACCATGCTTCAACGAATAATTTTGTTAATACTTATTGATAAAATATTGATCTCGAAACTAATCATTTCTGATCAGACTCGAAACGAAAATCACTATGCTTCAGGCAGCAATAAAGCCTCAGAAAATAAATCATTGTTAAAGAAATCCTGGGCAAAATCTTGAACCTGATCGGCTTCTACGGCATCTATTTTTTCCTGAAGTTCATCGAGCGTAACAAAGCGATCAAAATAGATTTCACTCTTAGCCAAGCGCGACATGCGATTGCTCATGCTTTCTACCGAGAGCATCAACTTTCCTTTGAGCTGGGCCTTCGCTTCAGCCAACTCTTTTTGCGGGATGGGATCTTGCTTTAATTTATCTAATTCAGCCTCAATAAGCTCTCGAACATGATTCACATAATCCTTATCTGTACCCACATAAATGCCATACAAACCGGTATCACTGTAAGACTGATTAAAGGAGGTGATGGTATAACAGTAGCCATATTTTTCCCGCACATTTTGGTGCAAACGAGAGCTCATTCCTCCTCCCAACACTGTGTTAGCCAGCAACAACCTAAATTTATCGTCATGGTCATAGTGCAAACCGCGGCGTCCGGTTATCAAATGCGTTTGCTCAATCGGTTTTGTAAGCTCTATATCACTAACTTCATAATCCGGTAACGACGGATTTTGATCCACCGTTTCTTGGGGATCAACTTCCCTAAAATATTCGCTGATCAACTTCACTACCTTTTCATGATCTACATTTCCAGCTACAGAAATCAGCAGATTTGACGGCTGATAACGATCATCCATGTAATCGTACAGATCCTGACGCTCAAAAGCAGATACCGTATCTTCAAAACCAAGCGTAGAATTTCCCAATGGATGTCCCTTAAAAACCTGTTCACTAAACTGTTCAAACAGATAATCATTAGGACTGTCACGGTACATCTTCATTTCTTCAATAACGACTTTCTTCTCCTTTTCTATTTCACCTTCCGGAAATGAAGGATGTAAAACCATGTCCGAAAGTACATCCAAGGCTCGTTCAAGCTGTGTATTAAGGCAGCGGGAATAATAACAGGTATATTCTGAGGAAGTAAAGGCGTTCAAATATCCGCCAACAGATTCCATACTCATCGCGATATCCTGCGAAGATCGGTTTTCAGTTCCCTTGAATAACATATGCTCCAAAAAATGAGTGACGCCGGCCATTTTATGTGTTTCATTTCTGCTGCCGGTCTTGGCCCAAATGCCAACAGCTACACTTTTTACGCTGTCAACATGTTCGGTGACAATCTTGAGGCCGTTATCGAGTGTCGTTTTATTCACAAAATCAATTTCTTTCATAATCTCTGCTGTACTCATAAAATATTATGTGCTTTTATAACTAAACCTTCATCTAAATTGAAATGAGAAATCTTTGTTTTACCCTTTTACCAATTTTTATATGACTATAGATTTCTCTACTTGCTAAGCCCGGTTCAAAAAGACATACCTGACTTAAAACAAAACGCCATCCCGAACAATCGAGATGGCGCAAATGTATTACTTTTTATAAAGATATGAATAAGCTTAGTTGTTATCTCCATCTTCAGGAATCAACGCCTTTCGTGAGAGACGAAGCTTTCCGCCATGCTCAACTTTGAGCAGCTTCACTTCGAGCTCATCTCCTACAGAAAGCACATCACTCACATTATCTACATGGGTGTGATTGATTTCTGAAACGTGGAGCAATCCATCTTTGCCCGGTACAATTTCAACAAAAGCGCCATAATCTTTAATTGCTTTCACCGTACCCTGGTACGTCGCTCCTTCTTCAAGATGACCAACAATACCCTGGATACGTTTTTTCGCTTCTTCTGCATTTGAAAGTTGATCAGCGCTAATAGTAATTTTACCTTTGCCGCGCTCCTCATCTTCCTCAACCCAAATCTCGGTATTGGTTTCTTTCTGGAGGGTCTGAATAACTTTACCACCAGGCCCAATAACAGATCCAATATCATCCGCTTCGATCTCCATCTTAACAAATTGTGGAGCAAATTCAGAAATCTGATCGCGGGGCTCAGAAATAGTTTCTTCCATTTTGTCAAGAATATGTAAACGTCCTTGTCGAGCCTGCTCAAGTGCTTCCTCAAGCTTCTCAAAAGATATACCGCTTACTTTCATATCCATCTGACATGCCGTAATTCCATCTCGGCTACCAGCCGTTTTGAAGTCCATATCGCCCATAAAGTCTTCTTCACCGCGGATATCAGAAAGAACAACCTCGTCGTCATCGCCCACAATCATTCCCATTGCAATTCCGGCAACAGGTTTCTTGAGGGGAACTCCGGCATCCATTAAGGCCATTGAACCTCCGCAAACAGAAGCCATAGAAGATGAGCCGTTAGATTCAGTAATATCAGAAATAACCCGAATCACATATCCAAACTCATCAAATGTAGGCATCAATTTACTAATTGAACGCTCAGCCAAATGTCCGTGACCAATTTCACGTCGGCCGGGCCCTCGCATAAATCCGGCTTCACCCACACTATAGTTGGGGAAGTTATAATGGAGGAAAAACTTCTTGTCTTCTTCTGTTAATAACGTATCCACAGACTGCGCATCCTTTTGCGTACCCAGCGTTACGGAAACCAAGGCCTGCGTTTCACCGCGAGTAAAAATTGCTGATCCGTGCGTACGAGCCAAGTATCCGACCTGGGTCCATATATCACGGATATCTTCCGGAGAACGTCCGTCAATACGTTTCTTTTTCTCAAGAATCATATTACGGAGCTCTTCCTTCTCAATATTACTAAGAATATCCTTAATCGTATCCTCTTCTTCAGCGTATTCTTCCGTATCAGTGAGTTCTTCAATAACGCTATCTTTAATTTCCTGAAGACCTTCGCTGTACTTCTCTTTACCAAGACCAATATTCACATGCTCACGAATTCGCTCTTCAGCAAGTTCGTGAACTTTATTTTTAAGACTTTCATCGACAGGCTCCGGCTCATACTCACGCTTTTCTTTTCCAAATTCATCGCGAAGCTCTTCTTGAAAAACACAAAGCTTTTTGATCGCTTCATGACCAACTTTAATAGCCTCAAGCATTTCCTCTTCAGAAACCTCGTCCATTTCACCTTCCATCATAGAAACGCTCTCTGCAGTTCCACCAATAATCATATCGATATCACTGCTTTCCATCTCGCTAATGGTAGGATTAACAACAAATTCTCCTTCAACACGTCCAACACGAACTTCGGCAATGGGTCCTGCAAATGGTACGTCTGAAATGTGCAGTGCGGCAGATGCTCCGACAGCACCAAGTACATCACCATCATGTTCCCCATCGGATGAAAGTACCGAACAGATAATTTGCGTTTCATTTGTGTAGCCATCCGGAAACAAAGGTCGAAGACATCGGTCAATTAGTCGACTGGACAAAATTTCTTTGTCATTTGGGCGACCTTCACGCTTTATAAATCCACCCGGAAACTTACCACCCGCAGAAAAACTTTCGCGGAGGTCAACCGTCATCGGGAAAAAGGGTTTTCCAGACGGTTCCTTTGAGCTTACCGCTGTACATAATACCATGGTATCGCCCATGCGAACCACAACTGCACCATCGGCCTGTTTAGCAATACGGCCTGTTTCTATTGATAACGTTTTGCCAGGTGCAAATTCTACACTTCTAAAATCTTCTTTCATCGTAATACTGTATTCTATTCAAATTTAAAATAAATGGACAAAGCTTTACGTAATAATTTCAAAACTTTGTAATTGATCAATTAGGAAGGAAAACACTGCAAAAGTGTGCAGTATAAAAAAAGGCACGTCATCAATAACGTGCCTTTCAAAAATTATTTACGAATTCCTAAATCACTAATAAGTTCTCGATATTTTTCAATATCGTTATCTTTGAGGTAGTCGAGTAGCTTTCGTCGTTTCCCTACCAGCTTTAACAATCCTCTTCGAGAATGATGATCCTGGGTGTTTTCCTGAATGTGATTAGTCAGATCATTAATACGCTCAGTTAATATTGCAATCTGAGCTTCAGTAGATCCGGTATTCTCCTTTGACCCACCATATTTTTCTACAAGTTCTTCTTTTCGCTCTTTTGTTATCGCCATTTGTTAATTAAGTTCTTTTTGTCTTTTCTACAACTGTGTAAAACGTTCTTATATTAGCTAGCAAAGATAAGCGTTCATACCGTATTTTGCAATATTTTAATGCTCATTAAGGAGTTGCTTTGTCTTCTTTTTATCTTCTTTTAATTGATCAATCAATTCTTCTTTACCGCTAAATTTTTTCTCATTTCTTATGCGCTTAAAAAATCGTACCTGTACTTCCTTGCCATAAATATCCATCTCAAAATCAAACAAGTGCACTTCCAGCGTCTCCTGCTCCCCATCAAATGTCGGACGGGTGCCAATATTCATCATCCCATCAAACCAGCCACCATTGATACGGACCTTTACGGCATACACCCCTTCTTTGGGGATAATCTTATTTATATGCTCCGGCTTTATGTTCGCGGTTGGAAAACCAATTTCTTTTCCTCTTTTATCACCATGCACTACCGTTCCGTTTAGACGATACGGCCGCTGCAAAAAATTTGTAGCCTGTTCAACATTTCCATCTTCACTAATGGCGTTTCTGATAGCAGTGCTGCTTACTGTTTTTTCTCCTACTTCATGTTTGGATACTACGTAGGAATCGAAATCAAGCTCAGCCCCAAGTTTTTCAATGGTTTCGATGGTTCCCTCCCTGTTTCGCCCAAAATGATGATCGTAACCGATAACAAATTCACTAACGCCAATTTTTTTATGGATAATATCACGAATAAACTCCTCCGAGCTCAATAAAGAAAAATCGCGATCGAACGGGATTACAATCATCCGGTCAATACCAAGCTCTTCAAGAATTTCGCAACGCTCCTCCAACGTAGTCAATAGCTTGATGCCATCTTCACCGGGATTGATAATATTTCTTGGATGAGGATCGAACGTAACCAAAACACTGCGAGCTCCTTTTTCTTCGGCCTTGGCTACAACTGTATCAATAATAGCCCGATGGCCGGCATGGACTCCGTCAAATGTTCCTACCGTTAAAACAGTGTTATCTTCGCGTTCAACGTTTTCTAAAAAAACAAGTTCAGACATTGGTATTATAAATTTGATGCCTTCAATTAAAGGAGTTCAATATTTGATGCATAATCATTTATCGAAAAAATCTGTTCCATCTTTCCAACCGTTAATGCGTCTTCATTTTTATATTTGCCAATAGCAGTTCGTTGCAAGCCGGTTAAATGTCCAACTGTTGCTAATGAGTTTGCAAGATCATCAGCAAGCGTACGAATATAAGTCCCTTTACTACACTTTATATATAACTCCAACCGTGGCAAATTGCATTCCAATATTTTTGTTTCTTCGATAATTACCTGCCTCGGCTTTCGCTTAACCTCTTTTCCTTTTCGCGCCAATTTGTAAAGCGGGTCACCTTCATGCTTCAGTGCTGAATACATGGGCGGTATCTGGACAATTAATCCTGAAAACTCTTTATCTAATGTTTTCTGTATGCTATTCTTGGATAGGTGATTAAAAGAAGCGCGTTTTTCTGGTGTTGTTTCTGCATCCAAGCTGGGCGTTGATGAGCCGAAAGAAATTTCGGCTATATATTCTTTATCGGCCTCCTGAAAAGCTGAAACCGTTCGCGTACCATCACCGCAGCATAGAATAAGCAATCCTGTTGCCATTGGGTCAAGCGTACCTGCATGACCTATTTTTCGAATGTCTGTGCATTTACGTAAAAACTTTACAACCTGGAAGCTACTCCACCTCTTAGGTTTATTAATAAGAAAGGCGGCCCCTTGCTTATAATCAAAATCGGGATCCGGCAAATTTTGACTAGAGAATATTGGCAATTCTTTGAGCGGGATCGCTTTTGCCATGAGCAGGCCTACTCTTCATCGTCTTCGTTAGTCTCCCGCTGCTTTCGCTCTTTCCTGATTTTCTGAAACAGCTTTTCCATCTTCTCCACATGTTCGGCTGTTTTATCATTGATGAAATGCAATTCAGGAATTCGACGCACCTGATGGCGAATCTTAGATGCTAACTCTTTACGGATTGCCGCATTTTGTTCTTCCAGATAAGCAAAAATAGCATCCTCATCTTTACCGGGAGCATACACACTCAACAGTACCTTGGCAATAAGGAGATCAGGGGTAACATCCACTTTTGTGACCGTAATAAAGGAACCGCTTTGTTGGTAACTCTTCTGTATGATTTTTCCAAGATCACGCTTTATTACTGCACTAAGCCGCTCTGTACGAATACTCATAATCCTAACTTACAATTAAAGCGTTAGTCTTCATCGCTTTTTACATCTTCGAGACTTCGGCGTTCCTCAACAACCTCATAGTTCTCTATGACGTCACCAACTTTGATATCATTATAGTTCACAATACTGATACCGCATTCGTACCCACTCTTCACTTCTTTAACGTCATCCTTAAAGCGTTTCAGAGCATCGATTTCCCCGTCATAGATCACAACTCCGTCGCGGACTACACGGACCGGGTTATTGCGATTAATCTTACCGTCAGTTACATAACATCCGGCAATGGTACCTACTTTAGAAACCTTGAAGATTTCTCTCACTTCAGCATTGCCATAAAGTCGCTCACTTATCTCAGGTGAGAGCATACCTTCCATCGCATCCTTAACCTCATCAACAGCATCATAAATAACGCTAAATAGACGGATATCAATCTCTTCCTCTTCGGCTACTTTACGCGCATTGGAAGTCGGACGCACCTGGAAACCGATGATAATTGCTTCCGAAGCAGAGGCAAGCAGCACATCTGATTCAGTAATGGCTCCCGCACCGGTATGAATAATGTTCACAGAAACCTCCTCGTTACTTAGTTTCTGCAACGACCCGGAAAGTGCTTCAATTGAGCCATCAACATCGGCCTTAATAATAAGGTTGAGGTCTTCAATCTCACCAAGTGCAAGACGACGTGAAAGGTCATCCAGACTCATATGCTTGGATTGACGCAGCTCTTGCTCGCGCTTAATCTGCTGTCGCTGATTGGCAATTTCTTTGGCCTTTTTCTCGTCATCCAAAGCAACCAGCTTGTCACCAGCTTGTGGAATATCATCAAAACCGGTTAGCTGCAATGGCGTAGAAGGACCAGCTGATTCAATCCGATCTCCATGCTCGTTCTCCATCGCACGCACTCGACCAAAGCAAGGTCCGGCTACAAATGGATCACCAACTTCAAGCGTACCATTCTGCACAAGAATATTAGAAACAATACCTTTTCCTTTGTCAACACGAGCCTCAAGGACCACTCCATCAGCATTTCGATTGGGGTTGGCTTTCAGCTCCATCAACTCAGCCTCAATAAGAACCTTCTCAAGTAGTTCAGGAATACCGTCTCCCGTCTTAGCAGAAACTTCTGCAACCTGATTCGTACCACCGTACTCTTCAACAATTACATCATGCTCGGCAAGCTGCTGCTTAATCTTATCGGGATTAGCACCGGGCTTATCCATCTTATTAATCGCAACAATGATAGAGACCCCGGCTGCTTTAGCGTGATTAATCGCCTCAATCGTTTGCGGCATCACTGCATCATCAGCTGCAACCACAAGAATGACAATATCTGTTGCCTGTGCACCACGCGAACGCATCGCAGTAAAGGCTTCGTGACCCGGCGTATCAAGAAACGTAATAGGTCGCCCGTCATCAGTCGTTACCTCATAGGCACCAACGTGCTGGGTAATACCACCAGCCTCGCCTTCAGCAACCTGTGATTTGCGAATATAATCAAGCAGAGAAGTTTTACCGTGATCAACGTGACCCATTACCGTAATAATAGGAGCACGAGGTTCAAGATCCTCGGGATCATCTTCTTCCAATTCAATTTCTTCAATAGCGTCATCAGCATCAACAAATTCAACTTCGTAGCCGTATTCTTCAGCCACAAGCTCAATTGTGCTGGCGTCCAATCGTTGATTGATAGACACCATCATGCCGAGATCCATGCAGGTCGTAATCACATCATTGGCTTTAACGTCCATTAACTCAGCCAAATCACTGACTGTAATGAACTCAGTAGCTTCAATAATTTCATCTTCAAGCTCTTCGAGCTCTTGCTGCAGCTGCTCTTCCTCCTCACGTTCCTCCTTTCGCTGGCGGCGTCGCTTCTGACGCTTACTGCCAACCGTCTCAGACGACTGCATTTTCTGCAGTGTCTCTTTCATTTTTTGTTCTACATCTTCCTCATCAACCCGACTTCCGCGCTTACGTCGCTTCTTCTTACCCTTCTTCTTACCCTTCTTTTTACTCTTCTTCTTATCGCGCTTGGCCGACTTGCTATTTGATCCGTCCTCATCTTCTTCTTGTCGATCTTTTTTACGCTTGCGCTTTTTACGTCGCTTAGGTTTACTTTCATCAACTTTAACCTTTCCAACAACCTTTGTTCCCTTCAATCGACCAGCATGACCCCGAATTACACCCTGCTCTTGTTCTTCATCATCTTCGTCCTCATCCTCCTCTTCTTCATGGTCATCTTCGTCCTCGTCTTCAACCTCTTCATCTTCCTCGGAGTCATCTTCTTCCTCTTCAATATCTTCGTCTTCAGGCTCCTCTTCAGAAACATCCTCTTCTTCATCCGGGTCTTCAGTAACTTCTTTTTCTTCTGCTTCTACCGTTTCCTCAGGTTCTTCAACTTCTTCTTCAATCTGAGCTTCCTCCTCTGAATCATCTTCAGACTCAACTTTTACATCTTCTTCCTCAGGCTCATCTACTTCTTCAACCTGATCTTCTTCAGATGACTCAACTTTTTCGGGTTCTTCTTCAACCTCTTCTTCAGGCTGTTCCTCATCTTTTGGCTTGATACCTTCTATTTCTTCCTCTTCCTGAGGTTCAATCGGCAAATCCTCATCTTCAAGGGGTTCCAGATAATCCTCAACAGAAACACTTTGATTACGGCTGGCACGAATTTGATTTCGACGATTTTCATACTCCTCCTTCGCCTTCTCATGCTCCTTACTTTTTTCTTTATCAACACCATAAACCTCTTCCAGCGCCTCGTACATTTCGGGCGTTATCTTGGAATTTGGCTTATTGTCAATATCAAAGCCCTCACCTGATAACGAATCTACTATAGAAGTTGTAGAGACGTTAAATTCAGATGCAACTTTGAATAATCTTCTTGTCTTCTTGGACATATATATTTGTTTCTGAAAAAGTACGTTCGTTATTATCTGTTACACTAATTGGGAACCTTTAGTATAAGGTAAAACAGGATTCTTGGAAATGTAAGTTCAATTATTCTTCATCATCAAATTCATATGCGATAATATCGATGATGCGCTCGGCTTCATCTTCGCTAATTTTACCTTCTGTCCGCCGAACGATCTCCTCCTCATCCAGTTCTAAAACTTGTCTTGCCGTATCACAGCCAATCTCGTGGAGTGTTTCAATAACATCAGGGCCGAAATCAATTTCAAACTCACCCAGATCGATATCGTCCTCTTCTTCCACTTCACGATAAACATCAATTTCACAATTGGTGAGTTTTGAAGCCAGGCGAATATTTACACCGCCCTTACCGATAGCTTTTGAAACCTCATCAGCCGGTACCAACACTTTAGCATGTTCACCGTCATCACTCAATTCAACACTTAAAACTTTTGCCGGCTGCAGTGCTCGCTTTATAAACTCATGTTTGTCATCGGTGTAATTGATAACATCAATATTTTCGTTCTGCAGCTCGCGAACAATAGCATGAATACGAACTCCTTTCATACCAACACATGCTCCAACAGGATCTACACGCTCATCATGCGAAATCACTGCTACCTTTGATCGATCGCCGGGTTCACGGGCAATGCGTTCGAGATCAATAATACCATCAAAAACCTCGGGAATTTCATTTTCAAACAACCGCTCCAAAAATAATGGGGACGTTCGCGAAATTATAACCGACGGATTTCCATGATGTCGTTTTACTTCTTTTACAACAGCGCGGATGGTATCTCCCTTATGGTAACGATCTTTGTAAATCTGTTCATCTTTGGGAAGGGTAAGTTCTACGCCATTATGGTTCACTAGCATTTCATGGTTGCGGATCTGGTATACATCACCCAGAACTATTTCTCCGACACGGTCAGAATACTCTTCAAATACATTATCCTTCTCAATTTCGCGTATACGCTGAGCCAATTGCTGTCGGGCCATCATTACGGCGCGACGGCCAAAATCACGGATGTCAAGTTCTTGGGCAAATTCATCGTAGAGTTCAAGTTCAGGATCGTGTTCCTGTGCTTCTTCCAACGTAATTTCCTGCACTTCATCCGTAAGCTCCTCTTCCGGAACAACTTCACGAATATGGAGAATCTGAACTTCACCACGATCAGCATTCAAAATAACTTCAAAAGCCTCATCAGAACCATATTTTTTGCGAATCATGGTTCGAAAAACATCTTCAAGGATAGAAAGAAGAAGATCCTTATCAATATCTTTGTCTTTGGCAATCTCAGCGAAAGATTGAATAATTTGTTTTGAAATATCGTTTGACATCAGTTAGCTCCTGTCTGCTTAAAATTATTTTAATGAAGGAATTATTTTCGTCTCTACCAGGTCGTCAAATAAAATTTTCTTTGTTGATTCATCATCCATACCAACAACAACGTGATCATTATCAACTTCTTTCAAAGTACCTTCAATCTTAATGTATTCACCGTCGTTTTTAAACTTAAACTTAGCTTTACGTCCTACATTTTTAGGATATTGACGACGATCTACCAGCGGCCGACTTAATCCCGGTGACGAAACATTAATGCGATATTTTCCGGAAAACACATCGTGCGCATCCATCAGAAAACTAAGCTCATTGCTTACTTCTGCACATTCATCCATGTTTACACCGCGATCTTCGGCATCTATAGACACCCATATTTCGGGCGTATTTCCGCCTTTAATCTCAACATCAACAAGAAAGAAATCAGTTGTTGATAACACTGATTCTGCAAGTTCTGAAATCTTATTTGTAACTTCGTTTTGCACGATTTTCTTATTTTTAGGTACAAAAAAAAAGTGAGGACCTTTCGGCGCTCACTTTTAAGCAATCAAAGATACCGTTAATACGTCTAAAAAACAACTGAACTGGGAACTCTTTTCCCTTTGTTTTTATATAATGCAAAGTAACCATTAACTTTTAAATGCATTGATAAAAGTTTGCTATACTTACGATGACAAAAAATCAAAGTAAATTATTACTCAAATGAGAATCGCATCTATACTGTTAACCGTACTTTTATTACCCCTTATATTTCTCAGCTGTTCAGAACAAGAAAAAACAAAAGACAATCCAAAAAATACCGGTCGTACACTCACCTATGAAAAATCCGTTGCCTTTTTGGATACCAATGAGGATACCTTGACAACCATAGATGTTGCCATAGCAGACAACGACAAAGAGCGCAATCAGGGTTTAATGGATGTGCGAAATATGCCCTCTGACAAAGGTATGTTATTTATTTTTGATGAAAATCAACCCCGCAGCTTTTGGATGGCTAATACTCCTCTCTCCCTGGATATTATGTTTGTGAATGAAAGTTTTGAAATTGTACGCATCCACCAGAATGCCCAGCCCTTTTCCGAAAAAAGTTTTGAATCAGAAGAACCAGCAAAATACGTCATCGAAACCAATGGCGGATTCTCTGTTTCGCATGACATCCAAGAAGGGACAAAAGTAAGCTTCTAAAATGGTCCCTCCCATTATTACTGTATCATTTTTTTCAAAACTGGTACAAGATCTTACGCTTCAATTGTTTCTTGTTTGTACTCATCAAGAAACTCCTTCACTTTCAAAACATTCTCCGTTGATCCGATAAAGATAGGCGTCCGTTGATGGATACTTTCGGGATCAATTTCTAAGATACGCCCTTCACCATCGATCGCCATTCCGCCGGCCTGCTCAATCAGAAAGCTAAGAGGATTGCATTCATACATCAGCCGCAGTTTCCCATTTGGATATTGACTACTATTGGGATAGATGAAAATACCGCCCGTAATGAGAGTTCGGTGCACATCTGCCACCATCGAACCAATATACCGTGCCTTGTACGGCCTATTGGTATCAGGATCTTCAACCTGACAATACTTTATATACTTTTTGAGTCCTTCATCCCAAGAGTGATAACTACCCTCATTCACGCTGTAAATTGTACCGTGATCAGGTATTTTAACATCATCATCTGATAAAATAAACTCACCAATACTGGGATCGAGGGTAAATACCGAAACTCCTAACCCTGTTGTATATGCCATCAATGTACTTGATCCATACAACACATAGCCTGCCGCCACCTGCTGTACTCCAGATTGCAACGCATCTTCCTCACTCAGTTGATTGGTATCGGGGTTTTTTCTCATGTAAATGGAAAAAATACTTCCTATCGAGACATTAACATCGATATTTGATGATCCATCAAGCGGATCCAGATAGACAATATATTTTCCCCCGTCGTTATCGAGTTCAACAATTCCGTCATTTTCTTCGGAAATAACCATACACGTAATTTCCGATCGATTTAAAGCCGAAATAAGTTGTTTGTCGGCAAAAAGATCCAGCTTTTTTACTTCTTCCCCATGAACATTGGTTGATCCGTCCTCTCCCAATATATTTGTAATTCCAGCCTTGTTAACCTCTCTTGAAATAATTTTCGCCGCCAGGCCAATGTCGCGAAGTAATTGAGACAGCTCTCCCGTAGCCCCCGGAAATTTATTCTGTGCCTGAATAATATACTCTTCCAGGGTAATGACACGATTTGTTTTTCGGTGTACCATACCTTCCCTCTTTTGCTAATCATCATTTATGATTTTTGTGTATCACGCTCAGGTAAAAAACTCTGATATATAATTTCGGCTTTCTTTTCCAGTTCCTCAAGTGTTCCATTGTTACGGATAACATAGTCAACCCGATCAGTCGCTTTTTCGAAGTTACGTTGCTTTTTCATTCGCTGCCTTATCTCTTCCTCAGAGCTGTTATCCCGCTGTTTAACACGTTCAATTCGGTGACCTTTGTCAGCTAATACCAGTACAATATAGTCCAGCGAACCGGGTTTTAAATTTTCCAATAACAAGGCAGCCTCATACACAAAAATATCGTATCCCTGTGCTTCAGCTTCCTCTATTTTTTGGGATGCAGCGGCAGGTAATTTCGGATGAACGATAGCATTCAGTTCTTTAACACGTCCTTTTTCAAATGCTTCGTTTGCTAAATGCTGGGTATTTAGTTTCCCACCTTCCAAAAATGATTCCGATCCAAAACTATCAATCAGCTGCTTTTTGACTTCGGCATCGGTTACCATCACCTCTTTGGCAAGATCATCAGCATTAAGCACAAAAGCCCCCAACCCTGCCCATACTTCACAGACCGTGGACTTGCCACTGCCAATACCTCCGGTAATGCCTATAGTAATCATTATTCCGTTTTATCGGATGCCGAAATAGAGAGCAGATACTCGTTGATAAACTCATCGAGTTCGCCATCCATGACCGCATCAGTGTTAGAAGTTTCGTAATCAGTACGATGATCTTTCACCATATTGTAGGGATGGAATACATACGAACGTATTTGTGATCCCCATTCGATATCCTTTTTCGAATCTTCGAGCTTCTGCTTTTTGCGCTCTTTGATCTGCTTTTCCAACTCATAAATCTTCGACTTAAGTAATGTCATCGCCTTTTCACGATTCTGTTTCTGGGACCGCTCCTGTTGACATTCAGAGACTACCCGTTGTTCGGTTCCATCAGATAGCTCCCCTTCCCATATAAGCCTGACAGCAGTCTCTGTTTTATTCACATGCTGACCGCCCGCGCCGCTGGCACGGAAACGCTGCAGCTCAACTTTACTTTCATCAATATCTACCTCGATAGTATCATCTACCAGTGGAGATACAAACACCGAGCAGAATGAGGTATGTCGGCGTGAGTTGCTATCAAAGGGAGAAATGCGAACCAATCGATGAACCCCGCTTTCCGCTTTCAAAAAGCCATAAGCGAACTCTCCCTCAACTTGTATCGTTGCACTTTTCAATCCGGCGACATCGCCCTGCTGATATTCCATTACTGAAATCTCGCAATCATGTTTCTTTGCCCATCTCGTATACATGCGATACAACATTTCTGCCCAATCCTGACTTTCAGTGCCGCCAGCACCAGGGTTAAAAGTAAGAACAGCATCACGGTGATCATCATCACCGCGCAACATATTTCGCAGCTCAAGATCTTCAATACCTTTCTCAAGCTTTTTGACCTCCTGTTGCAGCTCATCGTCTACGTCTTCCCCCTCATCCAGAAATTCCTGATAGACTTTAATGCTCTCGCGCAGCTCATCCAGTCGGTCCCAGCTTTTGACCATACTTTTTTCATGATCAAGCTTTTTCATAATACGACGGGCTTCGTCGGGATCATCCCAAAAGCTAGGATCCTGCGTCTGCTCTTGAAGCTCGATAATGTTTACCTTGCGCTGATCATAGTCAAAGATACCCCCTGAGCGCATCCACGCGCTCAAATAATTCAGCAAGATGTTCCGAGTTGATCGTCGTTGTGCTCACAATAATTCTTCTTTTTATTCAAGTTTCAACTTTTACTACAATTACTTCCGTCCCAATTTGCCCAGGATATATCCCAATGCAATACCGCCTACAAATCCAATAAGCACGCCTTCTTCAGGATGAGAACGAACATAACGTCGTGCTTCGCGATAATCCCTGTTAATCTCGTCTTCGAGCTCGTCTCGTTCTTTCTTCAAACGATCAATCAGTTTTTTATAGCCTTTAATTTTTTCACGTTTTTTCTCTTCGGTTGTTGCTTCACTCTTCTCTTTCGATTTTTCGTTGTTAGCAGCCATAATCGTAATTCTTTATTTTAGGATTACTCAAAGATACAAATTCTACATCGAATCACACTTTTAAATCATATTTTTTTGCTATCAAAAACTCCCAAAAAGTGGATTCATATTATTTACATATGGAAACTATATTTTTAACACTCCATGAGATCAATATCCGACATTGTACAACAGCTCCAGCGCCGTTTCTTTGATACTATAGTCTCCGGCAACCTAGTGTACAATACCTGCTGGGAGGACCCGCGGATAGATAGAGCACTGCTTAACCTCGATTCTGAAAGCGATATCCTGATGCTTACCAGCGCCGGTGATAACGCGCTGGATTATCTGCTTGATGATGTTAACCATATACAATGTGTTGATATCAATCCCACCCAAAATGCTTTATTGAAATTAAAAAAAGCTATATTTAAAAATGGCAACCATACGTTGTTGTGGAACTTTTTTGGTGAAGGGCAAAAATCCGGAGCCGAACTCATCTACCATCAACAACTAAGACCATTATTACCAAAGCAAGCACAGCAATTCTGGGATCGAAATATCCAAAGCTTTAGTTCCGGATCTAAAAATGAGGGCTTTTACTTTAGCGGTACTTCCGGAAAAGTGGCTCATGCGATTTTTAATCAGCTTCAACGAAAAGAGTTAATACCGGCTGTTGAGAATCTTTTATCCGCCAACAGCTTAGAAGAACAAGCATACTATTTTCATGAAATTGAACCGCAGCTCTGGAATCCCTTTTCGGAATGGCTTATTAGTCGTCATGCTACCATGACAATGCTTGGTGTTCCAGCAAGTCAACGCAAGATGATTAAACAGCAATACGAAGACGGACTGTTGGAATTCATTCGCCAATCCTTACGTCAGGTATTCACAAAGTTACCTATCAGGGATAATTACTTTTGGCGCGTTTATCTTACGGGGCACTACACCCCTGACTGTTGTCCCAACTATCTGCTTGAAAAAAACTTCCGGACTTTACGAAACCGCATTCACCGCATTGAAACCCAAACATCCTCCCTGTTGCAAGCCCTGCAAAGAAGCACCAAAACCTACTCTCATTTTGTGTTACTGGATCATCAGGACTGGATGGCATTTACACAACCTGAACAACTTGCCAAACAATGGAGACAATTACTGGATCATGCCCAAAGTGGTGCTCGCATTTTATTTCGTTCATCCATGCCTAAACCCAATTTCCTGCCGGAGTTCGTCTTTGAAAACGTTAGCTTTCATCCAAACACAACAGAACCTTTGCATGAGAAGGATCGCGTGGGAACCTACGAATCAACACATCTTGCCACCGTATTATGAGCAACACATCTGAGATCCCCTTAACTGAGAATAATGCAAGAAATGTTGCCCAATATTATCGACGTCACTCCCAAATATATGACGCTACCCGATGGAGTTTTTTATTCGGACGAACGAGACTCATAGAACAAATCCATGCTTTACCGAATAATCCCAAAATTTTAGAAGTGGGATGCGGCACAGGCAAAAACCTTATCCAGCTAAAACAGAAGTATGCTGATGCATCCATTACCGGTGTTGATCTCTCTCCTGATATGCTTGAAAAAGCTAAGAACAAAATCACAGATTCTTCTATTATCCTAAAAAGGATGCGTTACGGTTCTGGCAATCTAAATACAGAAAACTACGACCTCATTTTACTCTCCTACTCACTAACCATGATGGGAGCAGAATATCCGCATATAATAACAGCACTTAAAAATGATCTCAACACAGATGGATGTCTTGCCGTGGTTGATTTCCATACTTCTCCTTTTTCTTGGTTTCGAAAATGGATGGAAATGAATCATGTGGATTTTGAGGGTAGTCTGTATTCTCTTTTAGGAGAAAATTTCACATCAATGCACACGAATATTCACCAGGCCTATCTCGGGCTTTGGAACTATTTCCTGTTTATAGGGAAACAAAATTAGTTGCTATTTAAGAATGAGTTCATCTGAAGCTTTTCTTATCTTAGCCAGCTATGGAAAAAATTGAGAAACAGATCGCACAAATAAAACAAGAGCTTGACGAATCACCCAACGACGGCGACCTGCTTAACGAATTGGGCATTGGATATCACATGCTCGGAGACTATGATCAGGCCATAGAGTACTATCAACAGGCACTTAACCGGCAACCCAAAGCTGTCAAGATTCATTTTAACCTTGCCAATACTTTTTATGAAAAAAAGGATATTGAAAAAGCCATCAATCATTATATGAATGCGCTGGATATTAAGCCTGATTATGTACCGGCCTTAAATAATCTCGCTGATATCTATGAGTTGGCGAATGAAGATGAAAAAGCCCTGGAATTATTTGAGTATATCACTGAGATAAACCCCGAAGATCCCTTGGGTTATTTCAATTTGGGTAACCATCATCTACGCAACAATGATAGCCTGGAAGCGGGACGATGCTACAAAAAAGCCATAGAGCTGGATCCCGAATTCCACGAGGCCTATAATAATATTGGCTTTTTGTTAAAACATTTGGAGCAATACGAAGAGGCCATTTCTTATTTTGAGCAGTGCCTGGAAATTGAACCCGATTATGAGCCGGCGAAAAAAGATTTAGAAGCCTGCAAAAAAGCATTGCAAAACTCCTGAGTTGGAACATTATAGCTCATCCATGCTATAATAGTAACGTTATTTTGAACAAACTAACTCAGAATTTTCTATGAAAAACGTTGCTAAACTACTATCGCTGGGCTTTGCACTAATGTTAATTACAACAACTGCTTTTGCTCAAAACCAACCTACCGACAGTAATTTTGGTCTTACAGCTTCTTTGCAAGGCAATCAAACCAACTTACAAATACCTATCTGGTTGAATGACAATATTACCATTGCCCCTGTTTTTGGGATCAATCATCAGCAAGACAGTTTTACGTCAATCAACCTGGGTGTGGCACCGCGGTTTTATCAAGATATGGGATCTAACTTTGCCACTTATCTTGGAGCACGTGGCATTCTGCAGCGCACATCCCCTGAAGTTGGTCCCGAAGACACTGATTTTCTACTCGGTGCAACCGGAGGTGGAGAATATTTCTTGGGTAATCATTTCAGCATTGGAGTAGAAGCACAACTCAATTTCTTGATTAACGATAACGGTGGTGACCGTCTTTCAACAGGCGCCGCTTTAATGGGAACCTACTACTTCTAATCAGATCTGAATACCGTATCAATAAGCCGCCTTAACCGGGCGGCTTTTTTATTTGGGATACAAATAATTTTAGACTACAATTGTTTCATAATCAGGTATTTAACTATTCGGGCTATAAGATTATGAGAAAAGTTATAGGCGTTGGTGGAATCTTTTTTAAGGCTGAAAATCCCAAAGAATTAGCATCGTGGTACAAAGCCCATCTTGGTGTCCCCATTGATGAAAATTATGGCGGATACACATTTAACTGGAACAATAATACCGAACGCCCCTCCAAAGGATATACCATCTGGAGTCCATTCAATAACAATACCGATTACCTTGAGCCCAGCAAGAAAGATTTTATGTTCAATTTTATTGTGGATGATCTGAAGGCGCTAGTCGAGGTATTACAGTCGGACGAGATTAACCTAATCGGAGGAATCGAAGATACTGAATTTGGATTGTTTGCCTGGATTATGGATCCGGAAGGGAATAAGGTTGAACTTTGGGAGCCTGTGGAAGAATAACTCTTACTAAAATTCCTCAGTTTTTTTCTACCCTTTAAATGGTCACCATAACATTGCAACTTTGCTTGTTTGTTAATTAGTTACTAGAAATTGATTTCTTCCAAACTCTACTATCTTATGAAAAAATTAGCTGCCACTTTTCTTTGGACCATCACAGCCCTGTTAATACTCACTCCGGCTGCGGATGTTTTTGCCCAAGATGAAAGCACCCGGCTTCTGCGGGAACCTACAATAAGCGAAGATCACATCGTTTTTGTTTATGCCAACGATTTATGGATAACCGATCGCGATGGTGGTGAAGCTCGTAGGCTTACTAGCGGAAAAGGCGGCGAAACGCAGCCCCACTTTTCTCCTGATGGCTCTAAAATTGCCTTTACAGCACAGTACGACGGCAACACTGATGTTTATGTGATATCAGCAGAAGGCGGTCAGGCTAAAAGATTAACTTGGCATCCCGGAGATGACAAAGTAACTGGATGGACACCCAATGGGGAAAAAGTACTTTTTATTTCTGGAAGAAAAGGACATCCCACACAAGAAACTACCTTCTATACCGTAAGTCTTGATGGCGAACTTCCCCAGAAACATAAAATTCCCCGGGCAGCAGCGGGGGCTTTTTCCAATGATGGCACCCACATTGCGTATCAGCCTGTTAGTCTCTCGGATAGCGAATGGCGGAACTATCGGGGTGGTCAAGCAAAACCTATCTGGGTGGTAAATCTTGAAACAAATAACCTGCAAAGAACGCCTCGCGTTAACAAAGAGCGACATATAAATCCTATATGGCTGGATGACAAAGTCTATTTTCTATCGGAGCGAGATTATACGATGAATATATGGTCATACGATCCGCAAACCGATCAAAGTGAGCAGCAGACCTTCCACTCCCAATTTGATGTAAAAAACCTTGATGCCGGCGGTGGGACTATCGTATACGAACAAGGCGGCTACATTTATGAGCTTAATCCGGAAACGGGTAATCACAAGAAAATTGAAATTCATGTTAAGGGTGATATGACGCAGGCTCGGCCTCGTTGGGTGGATGTCCAGCCCACTCAACTTGATAATGCCTCGCTATCGCCCACCGGTGAGCGAGCACTGTTTCAGTATCGCGGCGAAGTTATTTCCGTTCCTAAAGAAAAAGGTAGCTGGCGTAATCTTACTAAAAGTTCAGGAGTAGCTAATCGATATCCCGCTTGGTCTCCTGATGGGCAAAAAGTTGCATGGTTTTCTGATAAAAGCGGAGAATATCAGCTTTATGTTTCTGATCAAAAGGGACTCGAAAAACCGCGGAAAATTGACCTACCCGAGCCGACATTTTTCTATGAACCAAAATGGTCTCCCGATGGAGAATATATTGCTTATACCGATACCCACTTTCGGCTTTGGTATGTGAACACTCAAACGGGCGAAGCATCCCAAATTGACACTGACGGTTATGCGCATCCCAACCGGACGATGCATCCTCAATGGTCACCGGATAGCCAGTGGATAGCATACGCCAAGCGTTTATCAAGCCAATATCACGTAATCAAAGTGTATAATGTAGAAACGGGCAATAGGTATCAAATTACTGATGGTATGGCCGATTCCATTGATCCTGTTTGGGATAAAAGCGGCAAATATATCTACTTTCTATCCAGCACTGATTTTGGTCTTAATACCGGGTGGCTGGATATGAGTTCGTATGATATGTCGACTACAAGAGGACTTTATGTAGTTATGCTGGACGACAATACGAAATCTCCATTTTTGCCCGAGAGTGATGAGGAGCCTGTTCCGGAAAATGGTAACGATGAGAATGGGAATGCGGATACGGCAGATGAAGAACCCGAAGTAACCATTGATCCTGAGGGCATTAAAGATCGAATCGTAGCTGCTGATATTCCTCAAAAAAATTATACGGGATTGATTAAAGGACCCGTGGGTCATGTATTTTATGAAGAAAATGTACCCGATCAGCCCGGGATCACCTTACATCGATACAATATTGAGGACAGAAAATCTGAAGCGTTCCTCTCTCCTATTCAGGGAGCCACCGTTTCTCATGACCGCAAGAACCTCCTATATCGCAGTGGAGAAACCTGGGGCATAGTGTCAACGGTAGGTGGACCACAAAATCCCGGTGATGGCAAAATTGATGTCAACGGAATCCGCATTCGTGTTGAACCTGAAAAAGAATGGCATCAAATCTTCCGCGAAGGATGGCGCTTTCAGCGTGATTTTCTCTACGTGGATAATGTACACGGTGCCCCCTGGCAAAAAATATATGACTGGTACAGCCCGTGGGTCGATCATATTCATCACCGTTCAGACTTAAGTTATCTAATCGACATTCTTGGCGGTGAGGTCTCGGTCGGTCACTCATTCAATTTTGGCGGGGATTATCCCGAAGTCGATGAGGTTTCCATTGGGCTTTTGGGCGCTGATCTTGAACGGGCCAATGGGCGATATCGCATCAAAAAAATATATACCGACGAGAACTGGAACCCGGATCTGCATGCGCCACTGGCACAGCCGGGTATCGATATTCAAGAAGGAGATTATATTCTTGCTGTCAATGGTCAAGAATTGGAGGCCCCGACAAATCCCTTTAGCCTATTTGAGGGAACAGCCGATCGCAACACGATATTGACAATCAATGATGAGCCGTCGATGGAAGGTGCAAAGGAAGTTTCTGTCAAGCCCACTGCCAATGAAGGAGAGCTCAGGACACGCAATTGGGTTGAAAGTAATCGTCGTAAGGTTGATGAGATGTCAGACGGAAGGCTTGCCTATGTCTGGTTACCAAATACGGCACAAGCCGGATATAATGCATTTAACCGCTACTACTTTGCCCAGCAGCACAAAGATGGAATCGTCGTTGATGAGAGAAATAATGGCGGTGGATCAGCCGCCGACTACATGATTGATGTCATGGATCGCGAACTGTTGGGATATTTTAACAGTAAAACCGGGGATAAATTTCCGCCTTTTACGACACCAATGGCCGGACTTTGGGGACCCAAGGTAATGGTCATCAATGAAAGTGCCGGTTCCGGTGGAGATCTCTTACCCTATATGTTCCGACAGAAAGAAATCGGTCCATTAATTGGCACCCGTACCTGGGGCGGGCTTGTAGGCATCTGGGATACTCCACAATTCATAGACGGTGGCGGTATGACCGCTCCACGCGGCGGCTTCTTTAACACCGAAGGAGAATGGGATGTCGAAGGCGAAGGTGTCAGTCCTGATATACAGGTCATACAGCGACCGAACAGCATCATTGAAGGTAACGATCCGCAACTTCAACGCGCTGTAAAAGAGGCTCTCAATCTGCTTGAAACCAAAAATGTGGAGTTAGAAAAAGAGCCCGAACCACCCGTCTTATGGAAACGCGCCGAAGAAACCGAGGGATGGAATTGACGCTCATAAATGAAAAATTAAAGCCCGGCCAAGTGCCGGGCTTTTCTATTTAAATTACACCAAGTAGTAAACGTAATAAGCATTGGCACCTAGAATTTTCTACCTTTACCTTTCAGTATTTTGAAGTAAATAACCTGATTATGCAATTTTTTAGTCGAAAACTAATAAAACCCCAGGATCTGAATGCCCATGGAACCTTGTTTGGGGGCACGGTACTAAGCTGGGTTGATGAAGAATCAGCAATATTTGTTACTTGTCAGCTCGATAAAGGCAATATTGTTACCAAATATATGTCCGAAATTGATTTCGTTAGCTCGGCGGGCCTCGGAGACATTATCGAAATTGGTATGGAAACAGTAAAGTTCGGCACAAGCTCAATAACAGTCCGATGCGAAGTGCGCCACAAATTCACAAAAGAAACTATTATCAAGATTGATAAAATTGTATTTGTACATCTTGTAGATGGGAAACCGGCGCCTCATGGAATTAATGAACCTCAAAACGAATAGCATATTTAAATTCTCTAATATGAGTGAGAATGTAATAATATTTAAGCTTATTCAATTTCATTTTGTTAATTTTGGGATGCATTATTTACAGACGGTGCTAAATACGTTAGTAAAAGCAATATCATCTAAGACAGGAGATTGTACATGAAATATCAGTTTATCGATGCCGATAAAATTATTGATATGCTTTTTAAAGACTCAGAATATGTCGCCGAGTTTTGTGAAGCTGGGGTAACTTCTTTTGATGAGTTTATCGAAAATTATCGCATACATCTTTTAGATAGAAATATGACCGATCTCCGAAAAGCCGGTCACAAGATTAAACCGGGGGCACAAATGATGGGAGCCGATGAGGTCGTGGATGAATATGAACACGCCAAAAGTCTGCTCGACGATAATGCCGACAATGAAGAGCTGGAAAAATCAGTTGATAAAATGGATAGTATTTGTTCAACTATTCAAGATGAACTAACCCACCTTGCGAAAGCACAGAATTAGTGTTTTTTGCCAAATAGTATCTTTATTTTGGCAGACCATTAGAATTACTAAACCCAAAATTATTACATCGTGAGTATTTTAGTCACCGGCGGTGCCGGATTTATCGGCAGCCATACTGTTGTGGAACTATTAGAAAATAATGAAGACGTCATCGTTGTCGATAATCTCAGTAACAGTAAGAAGGAAGCACTTAATCGGGTAGAGGAAATCACAGGTAAATCACTAACGTTCTACAAAACTGATCTCCTCAATAAAGAAGAATTAATCGAAGTTTTCAGTAACCATGAGATCGACTCGGTAATTCATTTTGCAGGATTTAAAGCAGTGGGTGAATCCGTAGAAAAACCTCTCTCCTATTATCAAAACAATATTACCGGCACTATTTATCTCTGCGAGGTAATGAAAAAACACAACGTTACGGATATAGTCTTTAGTTCCTCGGCCACTGTTTATGGCGATCCAGAAACAGTACCTATCCAAGAGGATTTTCCATTGACAGCAACCAATCCGTATGGCCGCACTAAGCTGTTTATTGAAAAAATATTGCGCGATTTACATGTCTCTGACGATAACTGGAACATAGCCCTGCTCCGGTACTTCAATCCCGTAGGCGCCCATGAAAGTGGGAAGATTGGCGAAGATCCCAATGATATTCCCAACAATCTGATGCCTTATATTACCCAGGTAGCGGTTGGTAAGTTGGACAAGCTCTCTGTTTTTGGAGATGATTATCCGACCCATGATGGCACAGGTGTTCGTGATTACATTCATGTTGTAGATCTGGCCATAGGCCATCTTAAAGCACTGGAAAAGTTACAAAGCAATCCTGGAGTAGTGACTTACAATCTCGGTACAGGACAAGGCTACAGCGTATTGGATGTCGTAAATGCTTTCGAAAAGGCCTCTGGACAAGACATACCTTATAAAATAACCGGCCGACGACCCGGTGATATCGCCAGTTGTTATGCTGATCCTACCAAAGCTGAAAAAGAACTTGGCTGGACTGCTAAACGAGATATTGTAGAAATGTGCAAAGATGCATGGCGCTGGCAATCAGAAAATCCTGATGGATATTAGTTCGTTACGAGTCGAAATCCCTCTTTACAGCCAAAAAGATGACGTGATAGTCTACAGAAACCTTTCCTTCTGTGGAAGCATCCCAGTGGTCGACAAGTAGTGACATCTCTTTTGATGTTAGCTGTCGCCCCTGTTTCAGCGTATCCATACCCAAGCTTTTAAGTTCATCAAAGAAACCTTTGGCACTTTCATACTCCCGGGTGATGGTATCTTCATAGTAATCAACCTGCGCTGGACCAACTGACATTTTAATAACCATCTCTTCTACATCGGGCAATTCATTTGCTGTAAACGGAAGTCCCAACTCTTGACAATATTTCCTCCACTTTGGAAAGCTCTCATTCCCAGGAAAGGAGGCTAATAATAATCCACCCGGTTTTGTGATTTCCAACCACTTTGCCAGTGTTTGAGCAGGCTGATCAAACCAGTGCGCCGTAAATCCACTGACTGTCATAGCGTAATGAGGATCATCAAATTCGGGCACCTGTTCAGCATCTGCTACTTTAAAGGTTATATTATCATGATCCACAAATTTATTGCTACAGAAATCGATCATACCCTCTGAAAGATCGATAACTTCAATTTCTCTATCGGGATATAAGTCAGCCACTCCCTTCGTTACGAATCCTGTTCCGGCTCCTAGTTCGATAATTGGACCGGAGGGAATAATATCTCTCCACGGTTGTAACGAGGCAATGAGGCGATCTGCCATCTCCTTTTGTACAGATGCATGTTCATCGTAATAGGAAGCAGCATTACTAAATGATACAGCTATTTCTTCTTTAACTTCCTTATCAGATAGTGCGTGTTGGTCATCCATATATAACTTTTGTCAACAAAAGTCTTATTGCTGTGATGTTATATTGTTTTGATCTTTCTGCCACGTCGAATCGCTCTTAAAAGTGCGAATCATAGCCCTGAACTGTCGTACAAAGCGGCGCTTGTCGTATTTGGGGGCAAACTGGGCAAACTCCAGCATAAACAGACGCTCGGACTCCTCATCATATACCGTTAAATTAACAAACGGGCCGGCCATGGCATCATTTGTCATGGTCCAGACACCCAAGGTCTCAAACGCTAAATCATCATTATACGTAAACTGCTCGGTTTCATGGGGGCGGTTATACGCAGTAGTTACATACGACTCTTCGCGCGAACCGCGAATCCACTGTTCGTTGAGAGAGTCTCTTTTAGTATTAATCCAATCTTCATCAACATAGGTGGCATCATCCGTTTCTTTCCACCACATCCAAAACCATCGATCATTTTCAGGAAGTGGACGTCGCATAGTCATAAAATGTTGTTTCTGACCATTTTGAGTATAGGTCGTATCTATATTTTTAAGCCAATCATGCTGAATCCGCATTCGCCACCCTTCAGCTTGCCAAATACTATCAGCTAAGGCTACCTGCTCTCCTCGATCATAAATTTCTTGGGTATATCGCTGTATCTCTTTTTCAATTAAATTATCCGTTAATGTTTCTTGGGAATTTCGAATCTGCTGAGCAAGGGTAGAATCCGACTGACCGGATAAAAGTAAGAGCCATTGATCCCGATACCAGTGATCCTTAAGGGGAAAAGCAAATGACTCACCTTCTTGAACCTGACGTTCAATTTCATCACTTAGTAAAGCACGAAGCAATTCTCCGGTATTTGTACTGTCATCAATAGGAGCAGCTACAATCAAATTTCGATACCGCTTAAGCTGCTCTAACCGCTTATTGGTACTAAAATCCTGAAATCGAAGATCAAAGCGCGGAGGTTTTCCGGGAATTGTTTGAATCCATCCCCCAAAAGTTTGGCGCAAAGCTTCTGCCGTTTCACTTTCAAACTGGGTTGAATCCATTATCACCACAACCTCACCAAAACTGCCACGAGCCTTTTGGCGATAATCGCCCTCACAGCCAACCCAAACAGCTACAAGAAAAATAAGTACTGATAATTTTAATACTGATTTCATAGCCTTAATAATGACATTAAATTTTACTGTTTACCATACTTTAACCTTCTAACAAATGCAAATACCTCATCTTTCCATCCCTCCTCAGGATAATGCTTTCGGATGGTATCAATGAGCGCGCTTCCCACAATAAAACCGTCCATATCGGCTGCTATGCGCTGGGCGTCTTCGTGGGATTTAATCCCAAACCCAACCATTTTCGGATTTCGTGTCACATTCTTCTTCACACGATCAATAAACCTTTGGACCGACTTTGCCACTTCGTCACCCTCCCGGGCACCTGTAACGCCTGTAACAGACACGCAGTATACAAATCCCTCTGATTGCTCATCAATTTTGCTCATTCGCTCATCAGAGGTATTGGGAGCCACAAGATAGATTATTGCCAAACCATGCTTATCAGCCTCTTTTTTAAGTATTCCCGATTCTTCTATCGGGATATCTGGGATGATGAGGCCGTCAACTCCAACATTGCAAGCATCTTCGCAAAATGCTTCCACACCATACCGCAGCACCGGGTTAATGTATCCCATCAAAATGATGGGAATTTGTGACTTCTCTCGCACTTGCTCTACAATCTGCAGGATTTTCTTCATTGTTATTCCCTGCTCAATCGCCACGTTGCTAGAATATTGAATAGTGGGGCCATCGGCCAAGGGATCGCTGAATGGCATGCCTAATTCAACCAAGTCTACCCCGTTTTCTTCAAATCCTAAAATAAGATCAACGGTAGCTTGTGGATCTGGATAACCGGCCGTTAAAAACAGGCTCATAATTTTTTCCGAACCATCGTGACGTTCAAAAAGTTGTGCTATTCTGTTTTCTGTTTCAATCATTAAAATCTATGTTTGCAATTTCTGATCCTTAAAACTATCGGAACAGGGTGATAAATTACTTTTAAAAGTTTTTATTCAGTGGTAATACGCTAAGTTTTTCGTCAATGTTCAATATTTTTTGATATAGTGCCCATATCTTTATCGCCACGACCGGAGCAATTCAAGACCACAATTTCATCTTTGGATGTCTTGGGCATTAGCTCGTCCAAATACGCTATTGCATGAGCAGTCTCCAGGGCCGGAATAATCCCCTCGGTTTCGGAAAGGAGCTTGACCCCCTCCATCGCCTGATCATCGGTAATCGCTTTATAATTAACACGCTTAGTTTTATGCAGGTACGAATGCTCTGGACCAATACCCGGGTAATCAAGTCCCGCTGAAATAGAATGTGCCAGCTGAATTTGCCCTTCGGAATTATGTAGCAAATAACTCATAGACCCATGCAGCACACCGGGTTGTCCTATACTAAGTGTAGCTGCTGTTTTATCTGTTTCTGCGCCTAATCCTGCTGCTTCCAACCCGTACATTTGAACCGATTCATCCTCGATAAAGGGATAGAAAATCCCTATCGCGTTAGAGCCGCCGCCCACACAAGCCAACAGGTAGTCTGGTGTTTCTCGTCCCTCAGCTTCAACTAACTGTTTGCGAGTTTCATCACCAATCACACGGTGGAAATTGCGGACCATCTTGGGATACGGATGCGGTCCCACGACTGATCCAATAATATAAAACGTATCTTCCACATTGGTGACCCAATCACGGATGGCTTCGTTAGTCGCATCCTTTAATGTCTGCGATCCGCTGGTAACCGGACGAACTTCCGTACCCAGCAACCGCATGCGTTCAACATTCAACCTCTGTCGTTCCATATCCTCAGCGCCCATATATACAATACAATCAACGCCAAATTTAGCGCAAGCCGTAGCCGTAGCCACACCGTGTTGGCCGGCACCTGTTTCCGCAATAATGCGATCCTTACCCATGCGCCGGGCCAGCAATATTTGTCCAATGGCGTTATTTATTTTATGCGCCCCAGTGTGACAAAGATCCTCACGCTTTAAATAAATTTTTGCTTTCCCATAGTGATCGGTCAGTCGATTAGCATAGGTCAGCTTTGTCGGTCGTCCTACATATTCATTTAGCAAATGCCGATATTCCCTTTGAAAAGATTCATCATTCCAGGCATCATTGAAAGCCTCTTCCAATTCCTCCAAGACGGGAATCAAAATTTCCGGGACAAATTTGCCTCCAAACTCACCGTAATATCCTTCTTTCGTCGGTAAATCGTATTTCATTGTTTACCTCTTAAGGTGTTATTAAAACTTACATTTCTACTCAATACTCAAATCTCACTGCTAAAGCACTACAATTCCCCAACCTCCTGTTTTTCCCAAATATCACGCATCTCTTCCATAAATATATCCACCTTATCAAAATCCTTCACACCGGGCTTAGCTTCTAATCCGCTCGAAACATCCACTGCATAGGGATGAACTTTCTTACAGGCCTCGTAAATATTATCCGGGTTTAATCCACCCGCCAAAAAATATGGAACACCTTGGGAAACCTGATCTAAAATAGACCAGTCGAAAGCCTGTCCCGTACCGCCCCACTTGTCCTCCACTTTAGTATCAAAAAGCAAGTATTCAACCTTATTCAAAAACGGTTCAATACGCTTATTTAGATCCGAGGCTGTATCTCCCTTCTCAACGTGAATAGCCTTAATAACCGACTTATCAACAAGTGAACAGTAATCCGGATTTTCGTTGCCGTGCAGCTGTACAAAATCAATACCCGTCTGACGTGCTATCATATTCACATCATCCAGCGGCTGATTCACAAATACGCCCACACAATCGGGTCCGTGCAGCCAGTTAATCATAGCACCCGCCTTAGCCGGCGAAACATGACGCGGACTATCCTCATAAAACACAAAACCCATGTAATGTGCCAATGCCCCCGAAACGAATCGAGCATCTTCGAGTGATGTGATTCCACAAATTTTTACTTTTGTTCGTTCTTCCGGATCTGCAAACATCTATGCTTCGGCTTCTTTGGTAATTAAATTCTCCAGTTTTAATTTCATCTCTTTCACAGCTTTACCGGGATCAGCTTGACGCATAAAATGCTCCCCAATCAACGCGGCGTGAATGCCCTCATCGTAAAGCAGTTTTAAATCTTCCGGTTTTCCGAGTCCGCTTTCCGATACCAGCACCGTATCCTCCGGAGCCTTATGAAGCAATTCAATACCGCGATGCAGATCAACCTCAAACGATCGTAAATCGCGGTTATTCACGCCCAAAACTTCAATATACTCAAAGTTAACATTTTCGATATCGTCTTCCGAATAACATTCGACCAGCGCTTGTAAACCAAATTCTTTTGTGGCGTGCAAAAGTTCATCAAGCTGGCTTCCCTCTGTAATAGTTGCAATCAACAAAATGGCATCTGCTCCATAAGCTTTTGCCTCTTTAACCTGATAAGGATCGACAATAAAATCCTTGCGCAGCAATGGAATAGAAACTTCTTTTGAGACTATTTTTAAATAATTAAGATTTCCTTTGAATGCAGGCTCATCCGTCAAAACAGAAATGACAGAAGCACCTCCTTCCTGGTATTGCCCCGCTATTTTTTGGGGATCAAAATCGGCACGGATAAGTCCCTTTGAGGGAGAGGCCTTTTTAATTTCTGCTATGACAGCCACATCGTTTTCAAGTCGTAGCGCTTCGGCAAAATCTCGGATAGGCTGCTCAAAAAGCTCCATCTCTCCAAGATCATTGAAGCTTACCTTACGCTTCCGCTTTTTGAGATCAATTTTCGTCTGTTCAACTATCTCATCTAAAATATTGGGCATAATGTCTACCTATTTCGCAACATCATTTGAAGCTTCAACATATCTATCCAGCGCTTTTCGTGCGTTCCCAGCACGTAAACTTTCTTCCGCCAGCTTACGTGCTCCCGTCAGATTATCGACTTTACCCGAGGCATGGATACCAAATGTAGCGTTCAGCATAATGACATCTCGCTGGGGATCGGTGGATGTATTATCCAGAATAGAACGAATGATATCCGCATTGTATTTAGCATCTCCGCCCTGTAAGGATTCTAAATCAGTCCACTCAAAATCCAGCGACCGCGGGTCAAAGGTAGTCGACTCTTTTACCATATTGTGATTGAGTTCGTAAATCTCCGACTGGGCAGCCAAACTCACCTCATCCAACCCATCATGGGCATTTACAGTATAAGCGAACTCTGTATCAAGATTTGCAAGGATATGCGCAATTTCGCGCGCTACTTCTCTGCTGTAAGCACCAATCATCTGACGCTTAACTCCGGCCGGATTTAGCAAAGGTCCCAGAATATTAAAGAAAGTACGAATCCCCATCGTGCGACGAGCCGGCATTACGTGTTTCATGGCGGGATGAAAATTGGGAGCAAACATAAATACAAGTCCCGCCTGTTCAAATACCTGCTCTACTTCCTCCTTGTTTAAATCAATGACAGCACCGAGTTCTTCCAACACATCAGCACTTCCACTTTTACTTGATACACTTCGATTTCCATGCTTCAACACCGGAACATCCGCACCGGCTACCACAAACATCGAAGCTGTAGAAATATTAAAAGTCCCAGAACTATCACCTCCGGTTCCACAGAGATCCACCGCACCATCAATATTCACCTTCGGCTTTATGGCTGCTTCACGCATCACGCGGACAAAAGCAGTGAGTTCTTGTGTGGTTTCTCCCTTGGTTCGCATAGCAGCTAGAAAAGCGGCTACTTGTTCATCGGGGACCTCTCCACTAATAATCAGATGGAGTGCTTTTTCGGCTTCCAGCTCATCCATACTTTCTCCTCGAACGAGCTTATCTAAGATTGAACTAAAATCTATATCTTCTTGCATTTCAAAAATTTAAGGCATTCAATTAAAATTAATTATATCGTTATAATATTTCTTCTACCACGCCATCATTCAGCAATTTCATATTCCAACTCTAGCCAGTTTTTAACAATTTTCGGCCCCTCTTTCGTAAGGATACTTTCGGGATGAAACTGGATACCTTCCAGTGGATATTCACGATGTCGCAGCCCCATTATCACGCTGTCATCACTTCGTGCCGAAACTTCCAACTCATCGGGAATTTGATCGGGATCCAACACCAGTGAGTGATATCGGGTAGCGGTAAAGTTATCCGGAATATTTCGAAATACTGATTTCCCGTCATGATCAATTGAAGAGGTTTTTCCATGCATCAATTTCGGAGCATGAATCACCTTCCCGCCAAATACTTCTCCTATCGCCTGGTGACCGAGACAAACCCCCAAAATCGGTTTCTTATGCCCTAACTCTTTAATAAGAGGTTCCGTAATCCCCGCATCAACAGGACGACCGGGACCGGGCGAAATAAGTATCCTGTCGGGATTTAGCTCCTTTACTTCTTCCACGGTGAGATCATCATTGCGGATCACTTTGTAGTCATCCGTATACTCTGCCACGATATGCACCAGATTGTAGGTAAAGGAATCGTAATTATCGATGATTAAAACCATTGTAGTCTTATTTTTTTCTATAAATAACCCTAAACTTGTTTCAGGATCTTTATGCCTATCCTTTTTAATTCGTAAAATCGTAGGTTTTAAGCAGTCCGGTTACTTTGCGGACCGGTTCCATAACCTCTTCAGCACGCTCTCGTGCTTTCTTTCCACCTTCTTTCAGGATATCGCGAACAGTGTCCAAATCCTGCGCCAACTCTTTGCGCTTGGCCCGTGCCTCCGCAAAATAATCCTCAATCATCTCCAACAATTCCTTCTTTGCATGACCATAGCCATACCCACCATCACGGTACTTCTGGGCGATTTCATTCTTTTTATCTTCATCTGCAAAAAGTTTAATCAGCGCAAATACATTACAACTTTCAGGATCTTTGGGCTCATCCAAAGGTGTCGAATCAGTCTGGATGGACATCACTTTCTTTTTAAGCTCTTTACCTTCATCAAAAATGCCAATGGTATTACCATAGGACTTGCTCATCTTCTGCCCGTCGATACCAGGCACCACTGCCACTGATTCCAAAATATGCGGCTCGGGTAGCTTTAGATATTCATCACCATAATTATGATTAAACTTACCGGCTAAATCGCGACAAATTTCAATATTCTGCTTCTGATCCTGTCCCACAGGCACCAAATCTGCATTGTACATCAAAATATCAGCTGCCTGCAGGATCGGGTAGGTAAACAAACCAATGTTCGGTTTCAGTCCCTGTGATACCTTATCTTTGTAAGCCACGCCCTTTTCCATCAGACTAACAGGACAAAACGTACCAAGAATCCAAGCCAGTTCAGCGTGCTGAGGCACATCACTCTGGGCAAAAAACGTCGCTTTATTGGGATCTAATCCCAACGCCAAGTAATCGAGAGCCACATCTATGGTATTCTGATAAATTTCTTTGCCGTCATTTATAGATGTCAACGAGTGGTAGTTCGCAATAAAATAAAAGGCATCGCCCTCCTCCTGCATCTGAATATGCTGACGAAGTGCTCCAAAATAGTTGCCCAAATGAAGTTTTCCTGACGATTGTATGCCTGATAATATTGTTTTCATTGCTGCTTAATTTTCTGCTTTAATTATTTTAACTGTTTGGTCATCCTGAATTAATTTCAGGATCAATCTACACTACTCTTTCACATGCTGAAACGAATTCAGCATGTTATTTATACTAATCTGTTATCAACAAGGCAACGCTAAGAGCTTCTACCAATGCACCGGCCTTGTCTTGCGTTTCTACATATTCTTTTTCGGGATCGCTGTCAGCCACAATACCTGCACCGGCCTGAATATACACCTTTGAGTCGGTAACAAGCATGGTTCGAATCACAATACAGGTATCCATATTGCCGGAGAAATCAAAATAACCTACAGCTCCTGCATACGGGCCCCGCTTGGTTGGTTCCAGCTCGTCAATAATTTCCATCGCCCGAATTTTAGGCGCTCCACTAACTGTGCCTGCCGGGAAACAGTGTTTAAGAGCATCCACGGCTGTTTTATTGTCAGCCAATTTGCCCTTCACATCCGATACAATGTGCATGACATGTGAATACCGCTCGATCACCTGCTCGCGAACCGGCTTTACTGTGGCAGCTTTGCAGACGCGCGACAGGTCATTACGTCCCAAATCGACGAGCATTACGTGCTCAGCTATTTCTTTAGGATCGTTTTTAAGATCTTCTTCCAGTTCTAAATCCTCTTCGGGCGTTTTACCACGGGGACGTGTTCCGGCAATAGGCAACAACTGGGCCGTCTCATCCTGCACGCGGACCAACACCTCCGGAGATGAGCCCACCAATCCAAAATCATCAAAATCCAAAAAGAACAGATACGGCGACGGATTCACCATCCGCAGCGCACGATATAACATAAAGCGATCTCCGCTGAAATCCGTTTCAAATCGTTGTGACAGCACGACCTGAAAGATATCGCCCTCATAAATATACTCCTTGGCCTTTTCAACCATCTGCTCAAACTCAGGCTTCTCAATATTGCTGGTAAGATTATCCGGGTTGATGGAGAACGAATCTGTTGAGCGGTTGGGTTGGTACACCAGCTCCTCCATCTCATCGAGCGATTGCTGTGCCTCTTCAAATAGAGCTTCCGCAGATTTTTCTCCTTCATCATCCACAAACACTGTTTTTATGATGATCACCTGCTGTTTTACATGATCAAAGGCATAAACTTTATCATAAAATGCCCAGATGGCTTCCGGAATATTAAGGTCGTCGGCCGGAACATCCCCCAATTGCTCTACTTCGCGAACCGTATCATAGGATGAAAACCCAACAGCTCCCCCGGTCAATCGTGGTAAATCAGGTAGCATGGGCTCGCTGTGCTGAGTCGTTAATTCTTTTAGTGCCTCAAAATACGACTGATTAAGAACCTCAGCACCATCATCTTGCTGCAATATTACCTGTTCCCCATCGTACTGCAAAACCTGATAGGGATTACGTCCCAAAAAGGAGTACCGTGCAACCTGCTCCCCACCCTCAACAGATTCTAAAAGAAATGGATAGTCAGCATCTTTTCGCAATGATAAAAAAAGTGATACAGGTGTTAGTACATCGGCCATCAGTCGCCGGTAAACCGGCACGGCCGTATAATCTTTTGCTAATTTTTTGAACTCAGCTAGTTTCATAAAATTTATGTTATAGATGCTGATACCGAAAGCTATCGGGACAGCATGACTCTTATTCATATCTACTTAACAAATAAAAAAGCCCACTCCAGTTTCCTGCAGTGGGCTCTAAAAAATTCTTTTCTTTAAACTAACTCATAAAAATGCCACTGCCTGCGTATGTTGCTTCACAGGCCACCACCAATTTATGTTCTTATGAGCTGATTTTTTCATAACGATCTGAAGATAGTGTCCGTCGAACCGAAAATCAACAAGTTTATTTTCGGATAATAACACCTATATTTGAGTTTCCAAGAAAATAGAGGTCATGCGACAGACGCTGCGAATTATAACATTTTTTATCGTTTTTATTTGTGGGAGGGCTTTCCAAAGCCAAGCCCAAATTGTTGGGAATGTCCCCTCTCCTACAGAATCAATTGCTCAAAATTCAGTTTCTAATATGGCCGCCTTGGGCGATACCCTATGGATTGCTCCATCCTTAAATAGAACAGTTAACAATAGTGCCAACTGGTATTATCCTGAAGGAGCCTCAGAAATCGTTAATAAAAATGGACGAGTCTTTTCACTGGCCTTGGCACCCGATACCGTTATTGCAGGTTTGGGATACAATGCGGAGACTCCCGACGGTAGCGTGCAAGCAGGACTGGGATTTCACATCTCCACCGATGGCGGTGACAATTGGGATTATATTGAAAATCCAAATGAAGCTAAAAATGATACCTCTTTCGTCTATGGAGGAACCACTTATAAAAAATTACCTATAACAGCACAGGAGCAATCCCCTCCTTTCGAAATTGCCCAAACTGGCAATACAATCTTTTCGGCTAGCTGGGCATTGGGATTAGTCCGTAGCCAAAATTTTGGTAAGAGTTGGGAGCGAATTATTCTTCCCCCACAACAGGCTGATACTTTAGTACCCGAACAAGAATACAATTTTAACGGTAATGGAGAAAACAAATACGACCCGCGATATGATCAAAATCTACTTGGGTTTTCCGTTTTAATTGATGATCAGAACCGCGTTTGGGCAGGTACGGCAGGTGGACTCAATATTTCTGATAACGCACTATTCGCTCCCACTGACAGTATTCGATGGAAGCACATTCAATTTGATAGTTCCGAAAATGGGCTGCCTGCCAACTGGATTATTACCATAAAACAGCATCCCAAAACTGACGATATATGGCTTACGAATTGGTCGAGTGGAATCAGTGATGAAGAACAATATGGCATTGCGCGAACTAGTGATAGCGGCCAAACCTTCGATCATTATTTGCCTGGTGAACGCATAAATGATATTGGTTTTAAAGATGGTACAATATACGCCGCCGGGGATAATGGGTTTTTCAAAAGTACCGATAATGGAAACAACTGGAATCGAATACCACAAATAAAAAGTGCGAATACGTTTATTAAGAAATCAGCCCAGTATTATAGCCTATCCTCTACTACCAACCGGCTATGGGTGGGTACCAGTGATGGCTTGGCTTCTACAGCCGATGGCGGACAATCATGGCAAATTACACGCGTCAATTTTCCTTTGGATGGCCAGAACCGCTACCAGCAAGATGCCCCCTCTGTAGAAACCTATGCATATCCGAATCCCTTTTCCCCACGTCGCCATGATATCGTCAGAATTAAATATGAGGTTCAGAAAGCCGGGAATGTACAAATCAGGTTATTTGATTTTGGAATGAACATGGTTCGGGAACTTGGCTCGGGAAACTTCTCAGAAGGAACATACGAAGCTGTTTGGGATGGACGTGACCATCAGGGAAACCAAGTAGCCAACGGACCCGTATTCTATCAAATTGATACGGCAAGCGGTACCATTCGTGGCAAAATTTTAGTCGTTGATTAAAGTATGGTTATCAAAAGTGCACTTATTAAGTTTGGGATTCTTATCCTGTTGCTAACAGGATTCACAATCTCTACCCTTGCCCAAAGCGGAGGTCAGGCAGGGTCATTCAGCCGCATGGGATTCGGCCCGCGCGGCATGGCTATGGGAAATGCTTTGATTTCAAATACTTCAAATGGCGTATACAGCTATTATAATCCTGCACTGGCCGCCCAAAGCGCCGGCACACAGGTTGATTTTAGTACAGCAGCAATGAGCTTTGATCGTAGTCTCAATACCGCGAGTGGCACCTTCGAGTTACCACCTACAGCAGGGGCATCTTTTTCTATCATCAATGCTAACGTCTCCGATATTGACGGACGTACTTCAAGTGGATATCACACCGATATGTTATCTACGCAGGAATACCAAATAGCGGCGGCATTTGGGCAACAAATTACAGATCATTTTTCGGTGGGTATTGGGCTTAAATACTATATTTCTGATCTGCATAACGATCTCCCTAATGCAACAACCCTAGGATTGGATATCGGTATACTGCACTTGTTTTCGGATCGATTACAGGCCGCAGCTGTCATCCGCGATCTGCTTGCATCCTACAGCTGGAGTTCAGGCACATTATACGGAGATAATTCCTCTGCCCGAACCGACAACTTTCCAAGGCAAATACAGTTCGGATTGTCATATCTACTTATCTCTAACCTGTTAATAAGCTTTGAAGGCGGACAAATGGTGCATAAAAATAAATCCGCAAACAATTTAAAAATTGGTAGTACCTATCAACTCCACGAACGTATTAGCCTACGGGGCGGATGGCAAATCAATGACCTTTCATCAATCCGGCAAACCAATCATTTCAGTACGGGCTTTTCGGTGCATCTACCCTTTGACTTATTTTCTCCTTCTGTAGATTATGCATTTGTACAAGAACCAAACAACATTTCATACATGCACACCTTTGGAATCCAGATAAAGTTATGATTCGCAATTCTATCGGCATTTTTAGTTTATTTGCACTTTTGTTCTTGGGTATCTCAGCTACTGCCCAAGATTCCGGTCTCGATATTTTAACCCTTGGTCCCGGCACCAAGGCCCTGGGATTAAATGAGGCCGTCACTGCAGAGCTACTGGGAGCTTCCAGTCTGTATTCCAATCCCGCCAATTTAGCGATGGAAAACAGTTCCATCCTCAATGCCGATTATACCCTTTGGATTGGTGACCTTACTCATACCCATGCAGGTGTCAATATTCGCAAAAACAACCGGGCCCTTGCATTTGGGTTTCTAACCTCTCAAGCCGATGAAATTCCGTTAAGGGGCAACCAACCGGGTCCCCCCGATGGTTCATTTAATATCAGCACCATAGCACTCAGCGGCGGTTATGCATACCGACTGGGCTCATTGGCACTAGGGGCAACAATACAATATCTGCGAGAAGAATATTATATCTATAACGCATCGGGATATACTGCTAACTTGGGAGCTGCAGGAGCATTTTGGGATAATCGAATACGCATTGGTGCCAGCTTATTAAACCTGGGAAAAATGAACGAACTCAGGACCCAATCAACTGAACTCCCTACAACGTTTAGAACCGGAATTAGTGCCAAGCTCTTCACATTCGTCCCTCCTAAAAACGACAATTTGCCAATATCGGTAGCTTTAAATAATGATGTAATATTTCCACTGCAGGAATCTCGACAGACCACACAGGGAAATAGCTCTAACCAAATCTACACCAATATTGCAGTCGAAATATCGGTAGCAGAAATTATCGTTTTACGAACAGGCTACAAAACCGGGGACACCGTCCGTCCCTGGAGTGCGGGTTTGGGGTTGGATATGGAATCAATATCAGCGAACTATGCTATTATACCTTTTGAGACGGGATTTGGGACCGTGCACTCGCTGGGACTGCAGTATCAATTTTGATGTAGAAACCCAGATTAATTTATTCTTCCTCAAAGAATTTATCCTTTCCGAAGGCCTCTTTCCAGAAAAGGTAGGCACCTACCAAAATACCTTTCAGGACGAAGATGGAAAAGACAATCATTAATCCCACTTCCTGAAAGAGCAGAATTAATATCCCATAAACAATAAAAAGGGAAAGCTTTACTTTGTGTTTTCGCACTGACTGCTTATCGAAACTAGGCATTTTATCAAATGGAATGGTGCTAACCATCAAAAAGGAAAGTAACACAATCAGTGGAATTAAAATGGCGTTAATTCCATATTCAAAGCCTTCAAATAGCTCAAGCTGATTATAGAAAGTAAGGTAAAATGCAGCGATCATAATGGCCTGTCCGGGGATGGGAAGCCCTTTAAAGAAGTCTTCCTGACTTTCCTGTACATCCACATTATAGCGAGCCAACCGTACCGCGCCACAGAGAGGCGGCAAAGCACTAAGTATGATACCTACAAATGGGAGCTCTGCCAGTCCAAATGAATACAATAAAAAACCCGGCGCCACACCAAATGAAACAACATCACTGATAGAATCGAGCTCAATACCAAATTGGCTGGTTGCATTAGAGAGGCGTGCCATAAATCCGTCGAGAGCATCAAATAATCCCGCAAAAACGATTAGCCATGCCCCAAAAAACAGACGTCCCTCAGCAATACTTATAATAGCCAAAAAACCACAAAACAGATTCATCAGCGTAAAAAAACTGGGAATAACCGTGCGGGGAATTTGTTTCCTGGAACGACCATTTTTTCTTTTTTTACGCTTTCTGCGACGACGAAATCGCTTCCACTTTTGTATGGGGTATTTCATCTTATGGATTAATAGTAGCTAAAATTGTTTCTCCCGCCACGGCTTTTTCTCCTTCTGAGACATTCACCTCGACCTCCGGCGGAACAAGTATATCCATTCTGGAACCAAACTTCATCATTCCAAATTTCTTTCCAACCTCAATCTTATCCCCTTTTTCGATATGATATACAATCCTTCGTGCCAATAGTCCGGTAATTTGTCGAAAAAATATTTTTGTTCCTGATGGATGCTTTACACCAAAATCGGCTCGCTCATTCAATTCCGAAGCACGATGATCATAGGCTGCAAGGAACATTCCAGGCTCATATTCAAGGTATTCCAACGTTCCGGTAACCGGTATCCGGTTTACATGGACGTCAAGAGGTGATAGAAAAATACTAATTTGCGTGGCCGGACCTTTGATATACCGATCTTCGTTCACTTCCTTGATTTGTACAATATTACCATCAGCGGGTGAAATGACCACATTATCCCCGGCGGTTATTTCTCGATCGGGATCGCGAAAGAAATATAAAATAAAAGCAACCAGCAGAGCCATCGCAGTATACAAGAGATAGGCCGTCCAGTGGGGCTCAATATACCGAGCAATTCCACTTACAATAAGTGCAAAAATAAGGGTTACGAATATAGTTGTATATCCCTCGCGTGCAAACATATATAGATATATTTAGTTAGCCGAACTGTCGCAGAATATCGTTGAAGGTAACAAAAATAAAGAGGGCAATAATCAACAGAAATCCAATTTGCTGAAGTGCCATTCTTACCTTGGGTGATGGTTCACGCCGGGTAATGCCTTCATAGATTAAAAACATCAAATGACCGCCATCAAGCACAGGGATGGGCAAAATATTCATGATTGCCAGCGTAATACTCAGAAAGGCCGTAATATTCCAAAAGCCAACAAATCCACCGGCATCTGTTGCCTGTTTGGTGACGTTGGCAATAGCGACAGGTCCACCCAAATTATCTCGAACGGAGATGTCGCCTGAAAACATCTTACTGAACCCTCCCATAATTCCTGACACTGTTTCATTCGTTCTCCGTAGACCAAAATCCACTGACTCAAAAAGTCCATATTGAAAACGTTCAATAGCAAAATATTCCTCAGGATCATGATTAAATACAATGCCAAGCTTATTGTTTTCGTTGGGCATTAAAGTAAACTCATGGGTGGCTCCATTACGGTTAACAGCTACCGTTATACTATCCGTAGAGCTTGTAATTCGTGAAATTAATTCCTGTAAATATCCTACTTGCTCACCGTTAATTGCTGTAATAAGATCGCCCTGCTGAATACCTGCACGATCGGCTGGCTCTCCAGGCTGCACTTGGGTTATGGGCACAGTGGGCATTGCATTATTCAGAGTAATTAGTCCCTGTTGTCCTATCTCATCAAGTAAGCTATCTGCTACTGGAATGGTTACTTGTTCCCCATTTCTCATAACCATATAACTCAGCGAAGAAGCCATCATTTTATTGGGAGAAAACAGGTCCTGAAAATAAGGTACTTCTTCCCCATTTACGCCTATCAGTCTATCACCGGATTGAAATCCTACTTGGTCCGCTAGTGAGTTTTCTGCGACGTAAATATTATCAACGCTATCGAGCTTAACCTTTGTTTCACCATTCGAAAAGGCCAGTCCCGCATATATGGCAACAGCCAAAATCATATTAAAAATGACTCCTGCCGTAATCACAATAATACGCTGCCACACCGGTTTACTGCGATATTCCCAGGGTTTGGGTTCTTCATCGAGGTAATCATCATCCATACTTTCATCAATCATCCCCGAAATTTTCACATATCCTCCCAATGGAGTAGCACCAATGCAATAATCGGTTTCTCCTTTTTGGAAACCCCAAATTCGTGGTGGGAATCCAAGCGAAAAGCGCTCCACCCGCATCCCAAATAATTTTGCCGCTAAAAAGTGCCCCAACTCATGAAAGAACACTAAAATTAAAAGAGCTGCGGCAAAAATTCCCAGCGTTGACAATAAACTTACAATCCATTCCATGAAACAAGATAATTCTTAAATTGTTAGTGCCAGTTTTCTGGCTCGTTGATCTATACTTTTCAATGATTCTAACGTAACAGATCCTGAATTATTTAATTGACCCAAACACGATTCAATAACTTTTGGAATATCAATATACGTAATTTCTTTGTTCAGAAAGCGCTCTACCGCCACCTCATTGGCCGCATTCAAAATAGCCGGAGCCAATCCGCCTTCTTCGATGGCCTCATTAGCTAAACGTAAGCAGGGAAAGCGATCATAGTCAACCGGCTCAAAGGTCAAATCAAAAGAAGATTGCCAATCCAATCGAGGAGCATCAAGAGTTGTTCGCTCCGGATACGTAAGCGCATACAAAATAGGAACCTGCATGGTGGGAGGTCCCAGCTGTGCTTTACTTGATCCATCTGTAAATGTTACCACCGAGTGAATTACGCTTTGGGGATGAACAACAGCTTCAATTTTGTCCAGCGGCATGTCAAACATCCAGTGCGCTTCAATGATCTCAAGCCCCTTATTCATCATCGTGGCCGAATCAATGGTGATTTTTGCACCCATCGACCAGTTGGGATGATCAAGCGCGTCATCAACCGTGATATCCTGCATCTGCTTTTTTGACCATGTCCGAAATGGTCCACCACTGGCCGTGATAACCAGCTTCTCGATTTTGTCGATGGGTTCTCCAACTAAGCACTGCAGCATAGCACTGTGTTCAGAATCTACCGGAATAAGCTGGCTCCTATCACCTTTAATAAGCTCATTGATAATTTCTCCGCCGACAACCAATGACTCTTTATTGGCCAGTGCCAATTTTTTACCTGCCTTTAAGGCCTCAATCGTAGGCTCGAAGCCTGAATATCCCACCAAGCTGTTTAATATTACATCGGCATCTTCAAGTGTAGCAAGTTCTAGCAACTGTTCATGTCCAACAAGCAAGTCCGTGCCTGAGGGCAACTTTTCATTTAATATATCTGCATATTGCTCGTTAGCAACCAGCGCATATCGGGGATGAAATTCCTGAACCTGCTCCAACAGCTTTTGCCAGCTGCTGTTACAGCTAATTCCCAGGACATTAAAACGATCCGGGTGCTCCCGAACTATTTGCAATGCCTGTTCACCGATCGATCCGGTGGAACCCAATATGACAATATTCTTCTGTTTCAAAAGCAATTATTCAATTTCAAAATAGCTCTGAAGATAGATAAAATGAGATAGAAGTCAGAATCATTTATAGTGCAAAAAGTTGAACTAATACCCAACTTCTTTAGCCGTTTTGTACATCAGTGCATGCGCCAAAACAGTTTCTTTAAGCGTAGGTGCATATCCTCCCGAAAGTAGTAAAACAAGAGGCACATCTTGGCCCACTACTTTTCGGATCACTACTGTGTCGCGCCGGTGCAATCCTTTCTTCGTTAATGATAACCGCCCGAAATGATCGGTCTCCAGCGGATCAATTCCACCCAGGTAAAATACTAAATCGGGATTAAAATCATCAAAAATCGTATCCAGCGCATCACCCAACGTTTTTAAGTATTGGTCGTCTTTAGTATTATCGGGCAATCCAATATCCAGTGTAGAGGGTGGTTTTTTAAAGGGGTAATTCTTTTCGCCGTGTAGAGAAAAGGTATACACATTGGGATTATCCTCGAAAATAGCGGCCGTTCCATTTCCCTGATGCACATCACAATCAATAACTAAAATATTTTTTGCCCACATTGATTGCTGTAACACCTTAATCGCTACAGCAACATCGTTAAAGACACAGAACCCTTCTCCAAAATCTGCCATTGCATGATGAGTACCACCGGCCAGATTTCCTGATATACCATCCTGCATAGCCATTATCGCTGCATTAATTGTCCCCTGCACAGCCAATCGTGATCTAATTGCCAACCGTTTTGACCACGGCAAGCCCAAGCGACGCAATTTCTTTCTGTTGAGATTCCCTTCCATAATACCCTTAGCATAATCTCGGGTGTGAACCATCTGTAAATTAGCCATATCCACCATCGACGGTGCAACAACATCAGAGGAAGCAATAATACTTTTTTCCAACAGATAGTTATACAGCCCCTTAAATTTTTTCATGGGAAAAATATGTTCCTCGGGGATAGGCGCATAATATCCCGGTGCGTAAGAAACTCTCACAGTATTTTTTGCTACTTATTCTGCAATTTGAATTAGGGCTAACATCCGCCCGCTCTGATTTCCTTCTCGTCGATAAGAATAAAATTTCCCGGCTTCGCTAATTGTACATTCCTCTCGTATTTCTATCTGATTATCGGGTACACCATCGTTTGTAAGCTGGTGCTTTATGAAGTTCTTCAAATCTACATGAGGCTTTTCAAAATCAATATCATTCACAAACCGGGATGGAAACTGTTCAGCAACTTCCATCCCAACTTCAAAATTCTTTGCCGAAATACAAGGGCTAACGAACGCTTTTATTTTTGATGGATCTGCTCCGTGCGCTTTCATCTTTTGGATTCCCCTTGGAATAATATTTCCAACGGCTCCCCGCCATCCGGCATGGAGAGCTGCTATTACATTATTTTCTTTATCCCACAACAATACCGCAGCACAATCGGCCACCTGAATGGCAAGCGTTAAACCCGGTACTTTTGTTACCAATCCATCCGTTGAAGGATATGTCCCTCCCTCAGTAATAAATTGTACTCTATTGCTATGCACTTGGTCAGCATAAACTACCCAATCGGGATCAATATTTAAGCTATTGAGTAATGCCAATCTGTTTTGGGCCACCTGTTCCTTTTTCTCTGAAGTATTAAAGCCCAAATTTAGTCCGGCAATGGCTTGCCCGGGGCGCTGGAGCTCTTGATTTTTTAGGGTAAACCAGGCTCGTATACCTTTATCCTCCTGCAAAATTTGAGGAACAAGTACAGAAAAATCAGTTTCCAAGTTTTTCATAAAGAGTATCTCGTACAATGTTAACGGGAAACGGATGACCCGTCCACAATTTAAAGGATTTACTTCCCTGTTGAATTAACATCTCCAATCCACCAATCGTTTGGGCTCCGGCTTCGGAAGCTTGTTTTAAGAATTTAGTCTCAACAGGATTATACACAATATCGTAACATATTTTTGCTTCAAGATATTGCTTCTCTTGGTCACGAACCGGTGATGAATCAATTTGGGGATCCATTCCCAGGGGCGTAGCATTTACAATCAACAATGCCTCCTCTGCAAAGGAGGTCCAGTTATCGTAAGATACAATTTGTACTCGGCGATTATCACGGTATGAAGTAATGCGGTTTGGTGATCGTGACACCAAAAATATCTCCTCCACTCCCATTTTAGCTAATCCAAATACAATAGCGCGAGCTGCTCCCCCCGTCCCAAAAACAACAGCCGAGGCGCCCTCCAGCTCATATTCATATGATTGCAAAGGTTCTATGAATCCAGCATAATCGGTATTATATCCCTCGAGCTGATATTCATTTTTAACAATCGTATTAATTGCGCCAATTTCTTGAGCTGATGAATCAATCGTATCCAAATAATTAGCAATCGACTGTTTGTAGGGAATAGTAACATTAGCTCCCAAAAAGAAATCGTTATTTAAAAAAGAAGCTAAATCACTAAGTTCATTACTTTGGACATTTATAGCATGATATTCGGCCTCTATATCATAATGCTGTAGTGCAATATTATGCATTAATGGGGACCAGCTATGCTCCACCGGATGACCAAGCAGTATATAATAAGGACGATTGCTTTTCGGACTCTGAACGAATTTAGAAAGGGTCATGTATTTTATAGACAAAAAAAATGCGCACTTTTCAGTGCGCATTTAAAAAGGTATTAAATATAAAATTAATTATGCTGCTGCTTCTTCTTCAGCTTCTGCTTTAGCCTCAGCCTCTGCTTCCTCTTCTTCAATTTTTGTAAGGGTATCGTCAGCCTTTTGCTTAAAGGTACCGTCTTCAGCCTCATCCTTAAATCGCTGGAGATCTTTTTTCATCTGAGCGGGAAGACCCTTTATAAATTTTGCCAATTCTTCATCTGGTTCTCCATAAAACGTTCGATAATCGAGGCTAAAATCAACACGTGTGCGCTCTCCGTTATCAAGTGGTGTAAAACGGATCGTTCCGGTTTGGTTCAGATTACCATTAATCGTAATCCAAGCGAAACGAGTGTTTCGCAAATCATCAATGATATTCGTTGTCCATTCAAAATTTTCGCCACCAAGTGTTGTGGAAAGTTCGAATGTTTGAGAATTTATCTTGTTGACTTTTTCAATTCGTTCAAAGAAGTGAGGAAAGTAAGTTGGGTCACTTAAGTATTCATAGACTTTGGCTAGAGGCAGGTCAACTTCAATTCTTTCGTGCGCCATAATTTATACTTCAGAGTTGGTTAAAATTAAAAATTGAAAAGATTTTCTAAGGAGACTTTCAATTTTGTAGTAAGGTTAATCCACAATGCGATAAAGATAAGCATTTTATCTGTTTTCAGCAATAATTTTCGCATATAAGTATGAATATTAATTTTAAATATAGATAATATTATTTCTGCATTCAGAGTCTCTGAACCCCAAAAATAATTGCCCGAAAAATTAGTTTATTCTAAATATCTTTCCTCTCCTCTAACTATTAAAACCTTAAGCAAAACTATCGCCTAAGATGAATATTTTCTATTAATATGTTGCCAGATTTGATCATGTACTTTTGAAACGGATTCTGTTGCATCAACAGTAAAAAACCGATCTTCACGTGCTGCCAGTTCATTATATCCCTTAATCACCTTTTCAAAAAAAACATCCCCCGCCAGTTCCATTCTATCCTTTGTCTTTGCCATTCTTTTCTTAGCATCAGTCAATGACAATTTCATATAGATTGTTAAATCAGGCTGGCGTTTATGGCTGGCAATGGCATTAAGTTTATGTATCTCTTGAAGAGATATTGATTCTCTTCCATAGCCCTGATAAGCTGTTGTTGAATCAAAAAAACGATCTAAAATGACAACCTTATCTTCTTTGAGTCCGGGCAACACATTTTCTGCCATTAACTGGGAACGGGCGGCAGAAAACAATAAAAGCTCTGTAACGGGATCAATTTCAAAATCAGGATTAAGTAATATCTGCCTGATCTGTTCCGAAACGACTGGACCACCGGGATCTCGATAAACATCAACGTGAGCGCCTTTTTCTTCAAGACGGTTCCGTAATTTTTCTATCTGAGTAGATTTGCCACTTCCATCAATCCCTTCAAAGGTTATAAACACGTTATGTCATTTTATATTCAAAAATTGTTTTCTGAATATAAGAATCATCTAAGTTTCGACGAACTTGTTTTGAAAGATCATGAGTTTAATTCTACAGAAATGCTAAAACTCGAAATCATCCATCATTTCAGGAGGCTCTTTATCCAACGCTATGGCAAGAGCTATGTAGATGAGCAGTGAAGTTCCTCCGCCTGCAAATAAAGTGATAATAAATAACGCCCGTATCACTCCGGCACTAATGCCAAAGTATTTACCTAATCCACCGCAAACGCCTGCGATCTTTTTGTTCGTTCGGGATTTGTACAACTTTTTAGTCTGTTTGAAAGCATAGCTATCGAATTGGGATCTGCTGCCCGAAGAGGAACTTTTCTTCCTATTCTTACTCCTGCTTTCAGATCCTAAGTCATTATTTAGCGTAAAGTCTTCTTCCGTATCTTGATTTTGTGACTGTCCAAAGTCATAATCGAAATCATAACTTTTAGAAGACTGCTTCTTTTTTGACTTCTTTTTCCCTCCAACAAAATAACCGAATCCTACCATTGTGACGATTACTCCTCCTATCAGCGGCAACATTTCAATTAAACCGGAAACATCAGGACCAATAGACAATCCTATTGTTTGAATAATAAATATCATCCCTACAAAGAACATGGCAATTCCTGCAATTGTTGAAAAATTCCAGATGTTCGTGTTTGACTTCTTCTCATCCTCGAGAAACTCATGCATGGTGGCCTGTAGTTCATGAGCCTCAAAGTCCAATAAAGAATCAGAATGCTGTTGCTTTGTCCGCTGTTTCATATGATCTGCCATAATTTAATGCCCATTATTATGTTGTTAACAGCAAGCATTACGTATAAATATGGGACTGTGTTACACTATAAGCAAGCTAATTAATCTATAGTCAATATACGCTTTTCTGTAATAATTTTATCCAACGGAATATCAAAATTCTCAGTTGGCAGCTCCTCTATAATATTAACATCAAATGACAGCCCTATTTTGGGACAACGAACTTCTTTTAAAAAACGATCATAAAATCCCTCTCCATATCCAATGCGATTACACTGCTCATCTCCCCCTACCATGGGAACGATTACAAGATCAATCTCCTCCGGGGTAACCTCCTCCCCTTTCCGTGGCTCCATAACACCCCATCTATTTTCTTCAAGATCAGAAAATGATTTTAACCGAAGATGTGTAAGCGTTCTACTTTCAAAATCTGTTACCGGAACTACAACATCCCGACCTCGTGCAGTCATTTCTTTTATAAGTGCACGAGTTTCAACTTCTCGACGCTCATTCATTGATACATAGCAATGGATGATTCCGGCATCCTGATATTCTTTCTGCTCTTTTAACTCCTCAATTATATCTGCAGAAGCACCATAGAATTCAGGTTCGGAAATAGACTTTCGTTGTTCTAATAATTGCTGCCGTAACTCTTCTTTCTTTTGATTGATATCCACAACTATAGATATACTAATTTGTGATGATCAAAATCCTCATCCGGATCAAGAGTATTTAAAAGTTTATCCCAGATATCAACGCCGTATTTATTCATAAAAAATATTCCGGCAACTGTTCGCTCTTGTAGTCCATCACCGGGAAACAGATTAGCTTTAATTCTTCGAATTCGATCCAACTGTGTTTGATCCTGCTTTTTTACCGAACGATAAACCTTTCCTTTTAATTTATTCAGCTCATTGATATAGACAGAAGTTGCTTTTTCAGCTGACGCCTTCAATGTGGAGTCTATATCCGCAACATCTTTCTTCTTGTTATTTGATATCTCCTCGACCCGTGCTTGCCAGTCTTCAAATATTGCTTCAATATCATGCTGATCAGTCCTGTCTACATAATCGGATTCCAGATCTTCAATACGTTTGCCATATTCATGAAATTCAAACGGCAGTTCTCCAATAATACGATCGATGGCCGGTTCAACCACCGTTGCACTCAACCGCGGAAAGATAATCGGCATCTCCATATCAAAACATTGGTACATGCTTTTCATTTGCCCGTAATAAGCTGCTTCTCCAGGACCTGCGACATACCCAACAGTTGGCAACAGGGCATCCTGCAGGATAGGCCTTAGAAAAACATTAGGCGAAAAACGATCCGGGTGGGTATCAATCTCATCAACGAGCTCAGCTGTACTCCACTCAATGTTCCCATCGGTTTTCCAGCCATTACCATTTCGACTTATCTTTGTGCGACCACTTTCGTCATCGAGATAAAAAAGATTCGAGTCATAAAGGGTAACTTGCTGATGATACTTCTCCCCTAGATCCGCACTTTTCTTTTCGAGATGGTCGCGAACCTGATCTGCCTTCTCTATTGAAGCTTTTAGATAACGGCCTGTAGCTGCCTTGACATCGGGATGATTACTGCCCGCCAATACTAAACCATGCTTCGAAAACAAACGGCTGATAAATAATCCGAACGCTTTGAAAAATGAGTGGTCTTTCTGAAAAGATCCATCCAGCAACTCCCAGAGATCATCTGAAAAATCAGTATCGTATAATGACTCTTTAAGCTGACCTCTTATATCCGACATTTCATCGGGAAGTTGCAAATCTGCAACAGTTGGCAAATGATTATTTTTAGGCGGAAGAGAAAAAGTTTTAGGTTCGTCATCCTCAATAATGGTAAGCTTGCGAACTTCATCATAATCATGATCTTCATCCGCGAGCCAAAACACGGGGATAACCGGCCGATCGAATTTTTTTTCGAGACTTTTGGCGATATGAATAGTGCTTATCGTTTTTAATACCGTATATAACGGCCCGCCATACACCCCCAACTGTTGACCGGTAACTACAGCCAGTGCATTCTCTTTTTCGAGTCGCTTAATATTACGGAGTGCCGCCTTATGCACATCAAACTGTTTATTTAAAGCAGATAAAATGGACGCTGCCTGCTTCCGATTACCCTGAAATGCAAATCCGTCTATCTTTTGTGAAATAGCATTGTAGTCAAACGGATTGGTCTCAAAGAACTTGCTTACTTCATCAAAATTTTGAACATAGGTTCTAAAAAGTTTCGAAAATGGAAGATGCTCAAAAGAATAATTGGTAACCTGCAATGCCCCTATCCTTTAAGTTTTTGGATTTCGTCCCGTAACCTGGCGGCTTTTTCATAGTTTTCGGTATCAATGGCAGTTTGGAGTTCATTTTCAAGACGTTCCAACTTGCTCATTTCTTTAGTCTGTTCCTGTGACTCTGAAGTTGTGGATAATTCTCCCCCTTCTCCTTCCGAGACAATACCAGCTTCTTCCAAGATCTCGCTGGCCACATATATTGAAGCATCAAAACGGACGGCTAAAGCAATAGCATCACTTGGTCGCGCATCCTGCTCCATCTTCTGACCATTATCTTCATAAATAATTTTTGCAAAGAAAGTGCCTTCACTTAAATCGTTTATAAAGACCTGTTGTACATTCGATCCGAAATTCTGAATCATATTTTTTAACAAATCATGTGTCATAGGTCGCGGCGGCTTAATATGTTCTAACTCAAGGGCAATGGCCTGAGCCTCGAACGTACCAATAATAATAGGCAATCTTCGGTTACCGTCTACTTCATTTAAGATTAACGCATAAGCTCCACCGCTGCTTGGGCTTGTTGACAGCCCTAATATGTCCATCTTGACTTTATCCAATGGTAAATCGTTTTCTTTTAATTAATTAGTATTGAAAATATTGCAAGTAAATTTACAGATTTTTACGGTACCCGTAAACTTTAGAACCAAGTTTAATAAACGTATTTTTCGAGCTAAATGTTTGATTAAATGAAGATCAAATTATATTACTATTTGTTATGGTTGTTAAAAAAGAATCTCCGAAAATTAATTCCATTAAATGGGGTAACATCAAAACAAGTGACGGGAATATATATAAGGATGCAAAACTTTTCCCCGGTGGTTCACGCGAATGGGACTGGAATGAAACCGGCACCCATCATAATCCTGGCATTCAACCCGCTGATGTTGAGGAATTGATAACAAAAGGGGCACAGGCTATTGTTCTTTCCAAAGGATTTTATGAACGATTAGGAGTATGCAAGGAAACAACCGATTTTCTCGCAGAAAAAGGAGTAACATTTTATATATTGGAGACTGAAAAAGCCGTCGAAAAATACAACGATATCCGTGAAGAAAAACCGACAGGTGCGCTCATACATTCTACCTGCTAAGATAGCTTAGCAAAGCTAAAAATCATCAACTATATATACTCATTTTAAATAATAATGGTGCCCAATATTTGTATGTTTTCAAATTCAGATGTCCTATATTCTTTGTCTTAATTTCATTGACATTGCGACCCATTGCCACTAATTTCCGACTGACCAAAATTAATTTACTAACCGATGTTTGAGAACTATTTACCAATTGTAATTATTGCTGGAGTTGCCGTCGTTCTGGCCATTGTTTTGATGAGCTTATCTCGTCTATTGGGACCATTCCGTCCAAACAAAAACAAACTTGATCCCTACGAAAGCGGTATGGACCCTGTTGGCGATGCGGCCGATCGCTACTCTATTGCTTTCTATTTGGTAGCAATGGAATTTATTGTATTTGATCTCGAAGTAGTATTTATCTATCCCTGGGCAGTTAATTTCCTCGAATACGGTGTAGGAACGATAGTTGCCATGGTTGTATTTATTCTTATCCTATTTGTTGGGCTGCTCTACACCGTTAAAGCTGGCACACTCGACTGGGATGCGAAGCAAGGAATGTTTAATTAATCAAATTTAGCCTATACACTTATGGGTATTGAAAGTTCACTTGGTGACGGTTTTCTCACCACAAAAGTTGATGCACTTACAAATTGGGCACG
>CAJXOG010000008.1 GCA_913057775.1 uncultured Fodinibius sp.
ACACCTGATCGACAGCATGGATGATGCCATTGGAGGCTTCGATATCGGCATTCACGACCGTGGCATTGTCATTGACAACGACATTGCCATCGGCGGTTATAAAAAGCTCTCCACCGGCAAAAGCTTCAACGGCTTGTTCGGATTGCAAATCTCCGGAAGCTATTTTCGACCCTACTATAACGTGATAGGTTAGTATTTCTGTAAGCTGATCATTAGAAAGGCTTGAAAGTAGCCCGTCGGGTAGATTGGCAAAGGCATCATTAGTGGGAGCGAATACCGTAAACGGGCCATCACCTTCAAGGGTTGATACCAGCCCGGCATCACTTAGAGCCGAAACAAGATCACTGAAATCGTCATTTGACTGAGCGACTTCAACAATATTTCCTGTTTCGCTCGGCGGGTCCGTTGGACCGTCGTCATCGCCACCACACGCTTGTAGCGTAAATACTAATAGAACTGCAATAAAACTATTGAACAGAAATGTTCTTAGTTTTATTAAGGGATTGTGAGTTGTTGTTTCCATTGTAATATGTGATTAATTAGGAATAGTAATATTCGATAATCACATATCAATGAGAAATAGTTCCCTAAAGTATTAAATAAATAAAATATATATATTTAATATTTTAAATGAACGGAAGGGATTTTAGTAATGTTTGTTAGTTATTTTTTTATGTGTCTAATTAAATAAACTCCCTTCTTTTTTGTCGGGGTCTACCCCTAAATACTCAAACGCTTGACGAGTTGCGATTCGTCCCTTTGGCGTTCGTTGCAGAAATCCTTCTTTAATAAGGTAAGGTTCATAAACCTCTTCAATAGTACCCTTATCTTCACCTACTGCAACTCCCAACGTGCCTAAGCCCACGGGTCCTCCTTCGTAATTTTCGATAATAGCTTTTAAAATGCGGATATCCATTTCATCCAGCCCATTCTCGTCAACATCAAGGGCATTTAGGGCTGTATCGGCAATTTCATCATTGATAGTATCCATATCTTTTACCTGGGCAAAATCACGTGTACGCCGTAACAGTTTATTGACTATTCGGGGGGTACCCCTGCTGCGACGCGCAATTTCGTGTGCTCCGGTTTCGGTGATACCCATATCCAAGATGCTGGCTGTGCGGAGTGCAATACGCTGCAGAAGTTCTACGTCATAGTAGTCGAGCCGCATGTCGATACCAAAGCGAGCACGCAATGGTGCGGTAAGTAGTCCTTTTCGCGTGGTTGCTCCCACCAGTGTAAAGCGGTTCAGTTCAATTTGAATACTGCGCGCATTGGGGCCGGAATCGATTACGATATCCAACTGGTAATCTTCCATGGCTGAATACAAATACTCCTCTACAACCGGATTAAGTCGATGAATTTCATCAATGAAAAGGACATCACCCTCTTCGAGATTGGTGAGCATGCCGGCAAGGTCCCCAGGTTTTTCAAGAACAGGTCCCGTGGTGGGTTTAATTTGCACACCCATTTCATTTGCAATGATATGGGCTAAAGTTGTTTTCCCCAGGCCGGGAGGCCCCGAAAGAATAACATGATCTAATGCCTCATCACGTTTTTGTGCCGCTTTAATAAAAACCGAGAGGTTTTGAATAACCTTCTTTTGTCCGACAAACTCGCTTATGCGAGTGGGACGCAACGTGCGTTCGAACTCTTGGTCATTATCAGAAGCGTCTAAGAGTGGGTTTTGCAAAATATATATGAAATGAGTTAACCAACTTTTACGGAAAGTAAATTAACTCATTATTTGCAAAGTTTCGAAAGGTTATTCGCCTTCTTTTATTTGCTCTTCGGAGTTATCGGAATCAACATTTCCCAATTTATAATCCAGTTTTTTTAGCAGTCTGAAAGAGGGTTTACGATAAATACCATCCATGGAATAAACTTTATGAATAGCTTCCCGTGCTTTATCCAGTTGTTCAATGTTGATATAGGCATTCCCCATATACCAATATGCTTTTTCTTCTAAGACATCTCTTTTAGTGTTTCTTTTTATAACTGCCTTAAATGATTCGATCGACTCACCGAACCCTCCGCTATTGTATTGTATAATGCCTTTATTTAGATAAGCTTTTGTAGCGGCAGACTCGTCTCCGTATTTGTTTATAATTTTATCATAGGCAGCAATAGCTTTAGATATATCACCGGAAAGTGCGGCTTCGAATCCTCGGTTGAGTAGTGAATCTGCTGGAAGTGTTTCTGTTTTTTGGCTGCGAAATACTTCTGCAGAGGAAAGATTCTCTGCCAGATTAAATTGGCCGGGTACTTCACTCTGTAATGATTTATTCGTATCAAGTTGAAAGAAGTTGATTGAAACAACTAGCACCGCAACCGCAGCAGCGGCCGCCATCCATTTCCAGGAATTCTGAATTGAATAAATAATACCGTTTTCTTCAGCAGACGTGGAGTTATTGTTGGAAGAACGTTTTTCGAGAATAGATTTTACACCTAACTCAGTCTTTAAAAGCTCAATATAGTCAGGGTGCTGGAGAAGTTTTTCCCAAAGTTTTTGGGCTTCCTCCTCCGACAGTTTGCCTTTAACATAGGCATCAATTTCTTTTTCCAGTTCTATGTCTCTTGACATTTTGTTCATTCCCAAATGTTAAATTATATGCTTTAAATAGTGTTAAACGATCTTAATATCTTACGGTCTGTAGGTAAGACCCTTGAGAAACCCAATCCTTACATTATAATTTACTTTTTTCTTGGTAGCAGTCTTTAAGTTTTTGAATTAGTCGATGTTTCCGTGTCCAAACGTTGTTAACACTGATATCAAAGTGTTTTGCCACTTTTTTAGCATGTGAGTCAGGGTGATCAAACAAATACTGCATAAATTCCTGATATTTCTCTTTAAGCTGATTTAAACACCACTCAAGCAGTCGTTCCTGTTCTTCATCCAGCAGCGATTGCAGCTGGGTAGGGGCCTGTTGGTGATCATCGGGGATTTCATTTGTCGCCTCAGGGCGTTTTTTCTTCTGCATTTTAAGGTAATTATTTTTGCATATCGACAGAATATACGAGACTACCTGGTCGGGATTATTCACTCGATCTTTCTTAATAACCTCAAGCGATGTAAGAAGAGAGTCCTGAGCACAATCTTCTGCATCAGACCGATTTGCGTTCATGTGGATACGAAGAAATGCTATTAACCTTGGGCGGAGCGCCTCTATGATTTTGTTTGCCTCTTGAGTATTGTTCTCTTGTACGGCTGAAACTAAATTCGCGTAGTCCATAGTCTATAATTCAAAAAGCCAATGTTGGTATAAAAACTATAAAAAGTTAGGCAATAAACAACAGTTACATTAACTTTGAGTAGATAAGCTACAAATAATTCCTTTTTATCCCATTAAAATTACTTGGAAAGCCCAAATCCGAACGGTAGTTAATGTATCGAGTTCAACTTAAAAATTTTGAAGGCCCACTCGACCTCCTTCTCTTTTTTATAAAGCGTGATGAGCTTGATATCTACGATATTCCCATCTCTTATATAACCAATCAGTTCTTGGAGTACATTAATTTGATGGAGGAGCTGGATTTAGATGTCGCCAGCGAATTTATTTTGATGGCCAGTATGCTAATGTCGATTAAGGCCAAGATGATGCTTCCCCAAGAAGAATCCGACGAAGATCTCGATGAGCACGATCCCCGGTACGAATTGGTACAGCGTCTGCTCGAATATAAGCGTTATAAAGAGATGGCCGGGAAGATGGAAGACGTAGCTGAAGAAGCCCAGAAGTCATATTTTCGCGGATATACTGAGGTCGACCAAGTGGATAAGCAGGCCAGCGGCGAAGCTCTGAAGGATGTAACAATGTTTGATTTGATGGCGGCTTTTAAGAAGGTATTGGCCGATATCAAAAAACAGGAAAGTGTGCACCATGTCGAAAAGATAGAATTTAGCATTGAAGAGCAGAGCGAGTATGTGTTGGAACGCCTGCAACAAAATGGACGGACTTCATTTAAGACGATGTGCAGTGAGCTTAAAAACCTGACAAAGATTGTCGTTACCTTTTTAGCGATTTTAGAGATGCTGAAAGAGCGGCAGATCAATTTGTATGTCGAAGATGATGATCCAACAGCGTTTTATCTGGATTTAAAACCTGTTGATGAAATTATCGGCACACCCGAAACGAATCAGAACTAAAAAGAAAATAGCGTTACTTATGAAATTGCACTTACACTCTATTTTTATTGGACTGTTGGTATTTGCCGTCAGCTGTGCGGGATCAGAACCCTCGAGCCAGAATCAACTTTCGCAACCTGTCACCGATACTGTACAATTATTAGGGTTCCAAAATGAGATATCGGTGGATTATTTAAAACCCCATCTAACAGCTTTTGCACATGATACCATGAGAGGACGCGAAACGGGTACGCCTGCGGAGAAGAAGGCCGCTAACTTTCTTGCAGAAGAGTATGAAAAGTTGGGATTATCCCCGGTTGGTGATAACGGCAGCTATTTTCAGAACTTTGAGCTCAATGCATCAAAGAGTGACAGCATTGTTTTTGAATTGTATGAAACAGACAAAAATACCAATGAACGAATAGATCGATCGGTAGCCAGCAGCAATCAAGTGGCTAATTTTGCAAGACTATTTGGTGGTACTGATACCTTGAGAGGAAGGATTGTGTTTGCAGGATTTGGTGTTAACGATAAGGAACGCGAGGTAGCCCATTTGGATGGTGTTGATCTAAAAGATAAATGGGTAATGGTATTTCAGAATACACCAAAAGTCGTAGGTGGAGATACGCTTATTAATCCCAAGATAGATGCTCGGGCACGGTTTCAGATGATTATGCGCCGGGGAGCAGAGGGCATTTTGATAGTACCGGCCAAGGAACCTCGAGAGTTTGATGTAATAGCACAAAAAATGCAGGATGGCTTTGGAGAAACCGGTCGTATGAGTTTGGCTTACCGGGATAAAAGTGGGAATTCTTCGAGCGGATTTAGCGGGGGATATAATGTTATAAACCCAGAATTAGCTGCAAAGTTATTAGGATTGAATTCTGTAGAAGAAGTAAAAGATTATCGGCAGAAATGGGTTGATAATATTACTGAGTTTCAACCTAAAGAGCTGAACTATGAATTGACGCAAACCCCCCATTTATCCAAAGAAACAATAAGATCCCAAAATGTTTTGGCTTTTCATGAAGGAGCGGATCCAGAATTAAAAGATGAAGTCGTAGTGCTGACTTCCCACTACGATCATGTGGGTGTTGGAGAGCCGGATTCTACCGGAGATCGTATTTATAACGGTGCTGACGATGACGGAAGTGGAACAATAGGACTTTTGAATATTGCCAAAGCATTTTCTGAAGCTGCAAAGAATGGTATAAAAACCAAGCGTTCTATTTTGTTTTTAAATGTTTCTGCCGAGGAAAAGGGATTGCTTGGCTCCAGATATTATTCCGATCACCCGGCATTTCCTATGGAAAAAACGGTAGTAAATTTAAATACCGACATGATTGGCCGGATAGATTCTACGCATGAAAGCAAAGGCATTCAAAAGTATGCCTATATTATTGGCGCGGAACTGATTTCTTCGGATCTGGACAGCCTTATTAAGGTTGCCAATAAGGAATCGGGACAAATAAAGCTGGATAAAAGGTACAACGATTTGAATGATCCTCAACAGTTTTATCGGCGAAGCGATCATTGGCATTTTGGTCGTAAAAAGGTGCCTTTTGCCTTTTTCTTTTCGGGTATCCATGAAGATTATCACCGTCCATCAGATGAAGTACATAAAATCCGCTTCGAAAAAATGGCAAGTATTCTGCGCACGATGTATGCAACGACCGTTATGATTGCCAATACTGACAACCCCCCTGCTGTTGATAACCAGCAGTTTATTGAGATTACGAAAAGTGATAATTAGGAAACTCTAAGAGAGGTATAGACAGATGTCCGAAACTTTAAAGATGTCGGACATCTAAATCAACTTCTATCGTCCTATTACAATAAAAGGCGCCCAGTATACAGGGTGATTAAAAAGGGGATGTTTAATCATCTTTAGTTTGGCTTCGCGCATTGCCTTGGCCTTGGCTCCAAAAGGAATAGATTGTTCCCACCCAATCCAGCGAAGGGCGCTATCAATCCATCCCCTGCTTGTGTCTTGCTGAAGAAGTGACTTGTAAAATTCGTTCATAAATGATGCTGTTGATCGGTCATACACATTCCACAGGCTTACCACAACCGTTGAAGTGCCGGCATAGAAAAAGGATCGCTGCATGCCCAGCATGCCTTCTCCATTAACCATTTTGCCCAGCCCCGTGTTACAGGCACTAAGTACGACCATATCCGAATTAATATTCAACCCGAAAATTTCGGAGCTACGCAGCATGCCATCTTCGGTGTCTGAAGCCGAAATTTCGCTTTTGGTAGAAAGAGCCAAACCGCTGCGATTAGGCTGATTTTCATCAATAATTCCGTGTGTGGCTAGATGGACGTACTGATAGTTGTTTTGACGCAACAAATTTTTAAGGGCCTCTTCTGATACCTGTTCATCTTTTAGGATAGAGGCGTTCCGGAAGTGAGTGGCAATGGAATCAACCTCGATAAGAGTGGACGGAAGATTGCTCAGATTATTTCGTTGTAAACTGCTTTCATTATTACCTACAAAGTTGGAGCCCGCAACGGCAAGTAAGTCTTTTCGGTTTAGGGATTCTGGATCTTTTAAAAGTGTAAGGCTGGTGAGGGAAGGTATATATTTGATATTAAAATTTTCGATTAAATACTGGTCGCCCTGTGAGATGGCCTCAAACGGGAGGTATGCAAGTGCGCCATCAGGGATGATAGTCAGGTTTAGATAGCCTTCGAGGTCATTTTTAAAAGGCTTTAAAAGGAAATTATACAGTGCCGCGGATTCTGATCGCAATCGTGTACGCGAAGCGTTTGAAAGAATAGCATCCTTAAAATCAGTCACCATAGTGGTCAACTTTGTAGCAAGCTCTCCGATATTGCCTGGTTGTGACAGCGTTTCAACTCGCACATTGTTTTGACTAATAAGAAAAGCCAATAGCTCGTTGCCGGCCAAGGCGTATTCCAGGATAACGGTTTGCTCGTCAACACTGTTTTGGGCTTGTTTAAGACTGATCGGTTTTGGGGATTGAAGAGATTTTAACTGAGGATATTCGCTCCGCAATTCATTTTCGTATGAAGCATATGCAAGTTCGGCATCCCGTATTTTTTGTCGCAGCTCTTCCCGCTTTTTGGTGTTTACGGTACTTTCAAGCTGACTGTAAAGCTGATCAATCCGGTTCCTTTTCTGATTGCGCTCAAGGCGAACCTTTTCGGGTAGCTGCTCATCGATATTCTGGGAGGCTTTCGCCAGCTCATCACTGAGTGCTCGTGCCTTGGCCTGTTCCACTAGTTTGTATGCCCTGGAAACATCCGAAGTGTAGGTTAATACCCACGATGCGACCTCAGTGTAAAAATCAGAATGCTTGCCAAAATATCCCGACTTAAGATCTGAAAGGGCGCCAGCGTTGGAGCGTTGTTTCTCAATAAGGTCAATGGCTTTTTGCCCATAGGTAACGGCGCTGTCGGAGCCAAGCTTGTGATACTGTTGGGCAAGGTCTTTTATGGGAGTAAGCTGACGACGACGCGACAAATACTGGCTGTAACTGTGGGCTTTCTTGAAGTGTTTGAGCGCTTCTTGGTCTTGATTTTGTGAACGGTCAATTCGTCCCAAAAATGACGAAGCTTTCTGCAGCATATCGTAGCTGTCGGTGGAATCGCCCATCATCTTAAGCCGGTTGGCATAGATGGCAGCTTGTTTATAATCTTCTTGATCAACGGTTAGCCGGAGCATGGAGTTTAGCGAGGAGGCAATATCATAAGGATTGCCGACCTGTTCTCGAAGCGTAAGGGCCTTGCGATAATAGTTGGCTGCTTCTTCTTTGTTGCCTTGGTCCCAATATAGTTGTCCGAGATTATTCGTTGTTCGTGCAATATCGCTCGGCCCCGATATTTCCTCTCTCATCGCCAGACTCTGTTCGTAATAATCAATGGCTTGATCATATTCTCCCAGCTTTTTATAGAGAACCCCAAGATTATTAAGAATTTGTGATGTTAGCTTTGGGGTGGAAGCTTGCCGGCTATTATCTAATGCTTGTTTATATGAAACCAACGCCTGATCATAATTGGCAAGGTTACTTTGTACTACACCAATTTGATTATAGATGTTAGCCAGTGAATATACGCTTCCCATCTCCTTGCGAACTTTCAGGCTTCTGTTGTGATATTCCAGGGCCTTGTCATATAGGTTTAATTCGGTATATATTCCGCCAATATTGGATAACGTAATTGCTCTATACCGTTTGTTTTTATAATAGTTAAGCGCTTGTTGATAGTTTTCAAGTGCATCAGAATGGTTGCCCCTGCGCTTATGTACACTTGCTAGGTTATTATATACTGTGCCAATAAGTAGGCTGTCTCCCGACTCTTTGGCCAGTGGTAAGGCCTTATTGTAATATTCTTCAGCCTGATCTGTTTTTCCCATTCTGTTGGACGACCACCCCATACTCGTGTAAAGATCGCCATGGTTATAAGTGTCATTGGCCGCGTGATCTACGTCCAGTAACTTTTTATAGAGTTTCATGGCCTGATCATTCTTAGAGCGATATACCATAGAGCTGGCGTATTCTTTCCCGGCTTTAAGCCATGAGGCGGTATCCTGGAATTGTTTGTATAAATTATAGGCTTCGCGGTAGTAGAATTCCGATTCCGCCATTCTTCCCTTTTCGTCATATTCCTGACCTTGTTTAAAAAGGGAGTCGGCTAGCTGAATACTTTGTCCCCATGCCGATAAGGGAAAAAGTAACAAGAAGCCCAGGTATATTGTCAGCCGTAGCATGTATTATTTAATAAAATGCGAACATTTTGTTGCGTATAACTAAACCGCCTGAATATATACATAGAATCCAGCAAAAGGTAAAAAGTTTGGCTTTTCTGACAATTTATAGAATATTGAGATCAGTAGTTATTCTTAGAAATGTGAACAAAATAATTCAAATAAATCAGGAGGATATTATGGTTGATTTTGATAAACAGTTTTCATTGGCTTTCCCTGATCCCGAGCAAACGGGTGGGGATGATGACGATGATACCGGGGGATAACACTCTAGCCAATTAAAATTTATCTGAAGCCATGCTGTTACGGCATGGCTTTTTTATTGGCCGATAAAAACAAACGGTGCCCAGTATTTAGGATGGGCATACTCAGCCCGTTGAATCATATTTTGTTTGGCTTGCTGTAAAGCTACGGGCATAATAGTTCCGCCATTATGGAGAGTGTAAAAGTCACGCATAAACCGTGCTGTAGATCGATCGTTTACCCTCCAAAGAGAGACCAGCAAGTTGCGGGCTCCTGCATATAGGAAGGCGCGACTTAGCCCAACGATACCCTCTCCTTTTTTAAGTTTACCCATGCCGGTATTGCAGGCACTGAGCGTAACAAGGTCGCACTGCAGCTGTAGGTTATAAATCTCCGAGACATATAACGTACCATCTTCCTGCTCCTCGGGTGGGGAAAAGAGAATTCCAGACTGTTCCGGATGCTTTTCATGCAAAAAAGCGTGGGTGGCAAAGTGAATATATCGATAGTCAGTAAGAGATGCCTCCTTAAATGTTGATTCGGTAGCTTCTTGGTCAACAAACAGATCCGCTTCATCTTTTTTTGATTTGAGAAAGGAAAAGAATCCGTCGGGGCTGTTAAACAGTTCCTCCAAACGTTGTGCTTCTATTTTGTTAAAAAGAAGCGGAGAAATGGGTCGACCAATCTCTGGATAGACTTCCCGGCGTTGGGAAGCGGTAAGATCTTTAAACCCGGGTGCAAAAGCTACAAGCGTTTTCTTTTTAAAAGATTTTTTCTGATGAGCCCGAAGCTCCAGGTATCCCGCTGAAGGCACGTAGCTTACGCTGTACTTGTTGAGCAAGTATGGCAGATTGTGGAATTGTTTCTTTTCACTTTTTGATGTCGGATCTGTAAGCAATGCCTCAAAGGGTAGATAGTGTAGCGAACCCGAGGGAATGATGAGGAGGTTTTCACCTGTAATATAATCTGCTATAGGATCAACGAGCTGTTGATACAGCTCATGACTTTGTTTTGCAAAGGTATCCACCGAAGTGGTTTTGAGGGTTGTATTTCGAAAATTGGTAATGGTTTTATCCAGTAGCGAGTCAGCGGCAACTTCCTGTATTTCAAAAGATTCCTTGCTGATTATAAAAGCATGAAGAGATTCCTCCCCAAAGAAATACGAAACTATTGTTTGAGAGGGAGTTAAATGGTTTTGCTGGATTTCCGAAATATTGGCAACAGGAGGGTCATATTTCAGACCATAGTATTTTGGGTAGTCATCTTCCAGCTTTTGGATATGATTTTGTAATGATTTCCGAGCATGAAAAAGCGAATCCTGCAGAGATATCCTTTTCAGGGAATCGCCAGTCATGCCCCGAACCGTAAATCCGGAAAGCTGTTGTTGCAAATCTGTAACGGATGCGCGTAATTTGTTTTCGCGCTCAATAAGCGAGTCCGGAATCTGTGCAAACTTTTGATTATTCAGCTTCTGTATTTGTTCCAGCAGAATTTGGTTACGGCTCTTCTGGGCAAAATAGAATAGGTGATGCTTATAGTCTTTATCCCCAGTTTGTTGAAGGAGCGTGAGAGCAGTCTTAAATCCCTTCCGGTAGATATCAACCGTACGCTCCCGGAGTAAAAATTTTGATTTACTGCGGTCCAGCGATCGCTGTAGTTCATCGATAAAGCCCACGGCCTGCAGGTAGGTTTGCAGGGATTGGTCGAGTTGTTTAGTATTTCCACTTTGATTGCCTGCTTCATAGAGCGCTTCGCCTTTAAATCGCAAGGTGTTAAGCAGCAGTTCGGGATATACTACATTTTCGAGAGAGAGTTCCTGGAATGGACTTTCCACCTTGTAATTGGTTAGAAGCACTTCCATCGCCCGACGGTAATAATTAAGTGCTTCTTGATGGTTTTCCATATTGGCATATATTTTACCGATTTTGGAGTAGGTGTCTCCAATAAATGGATGATTGGGAGAAAGCATCTGTCGATTGATATCGAGGTCTTGAAAGTAAAAATCGAGCGCTTTGTTATAAGCACCTTTCTGTCCATAAGCCTGGCCCAGATTGGCATAGACGTTCGCCAGCTCAGGATGTCCATCGGGAAAACGCTTTTGATAGATGTTTTTTGATTTTAGATAGTAGGTTATGGCCTTATCATACTGCTCGATATCCGAGTATGTGGCGCCTATGTTTTGGTATCCAACGGCCACTTCCGGATGATTTTCACCAAGCACTCTTTCTTTGATTTCCAATGATTTCTCGAGGTATTTTGCGGCCTCCTCCATCTCCCCCATTTCGGAGTAGACTACGCCAATATTGTTGTATCCGGCGGCAACCAGGCGGTGGTTTTCTCCATGGAAAGACGCCAACACATTGGTTGCGTTCATCATGTTTTCGAGTGCCCGCTGGTATTCACTTTGATAATAGTACACCAATGCCAGATTGTTATAAAGAATAGACAGGTCGGGATGGGGATTCGGAAGTCGTTGCTGATCCATCTCGAGAGCGAGCCGTAAAAATTTGAGTGCTTTGTTATTCTGTCCCATTTTTTGATGGGCAGTGCCGCGTCCGTTATAAATACGGCTTAACAACGCTTGATCTTCAAGTCCGCTGCGATGATAGGTATTCTGGGCATTAGAAAACTGTGTAATAGCCTTCTTGTAGTTTCCCTCTGATAAATACACCTCACCAATGCCGGTGTCCATTCGGACTCTAAATAACGTGCTATTCTCAACCGAATCTGCCAGCGCTAATCCCTTATGATGCCAATCAAGTGCGGTTTGATATTCGGCCTTGGCCTCTGCCAAAATCCCTTTTTGATGATAATAGCGGAGTTTAAAAATATTACCATCAGGAAAGTTTTCAGTGGAAAGTGACCAGGCCTTTTCAAGAAATGTTGCGGCCGCGTCGAGATCGTCTTGGTCGGCCTTGTTCAGGCTGATCTGAAAGAGCGCATCGCGTTGCTCTTTGATGTCGGGTTGCTCCTTAAAAAAATCAGCTGCCTGCTGATAATAATAGGTGGAAGAGTCATACCGGGCAGCATGCTGCAGGGAATCTCCCTTTTGCAGGAGTTGTTTTCCAGAAGGGATATTCTTTACATGATCTTGTCCCCATCCCAGCAAGGGAATCGAAAGTAATAAGGCAGACAAGAAAATAATGCGATAAGCAGACATTACCGTTTTTTACTAGCTATTCTAAGAGAATTGGCTATAAAATGCCCTTCAGGCAAATGGTATCACTAAAAGTTGAAAAATAAAAATAAAGAAATTCTACGGTGATACTACTCCGATATTTTTTTATTAAAGCAGGTGTTAGTCCTTAAACATAGAATTGACAAAAAGCTCTCGATCAAATACCTGCAGGTCTTCGATCTCTTCGCCAACGCCAATATATTTTACGGGCACATCCAGTTCGTTTGATATGCCAATAACGATTCCACCCTTTGCGGTTCCATCCAGTTTGGTGAGTACGAGACCGGTGATATCTACAAAATCAGTAAAAGCTTTGGCTTGCTGCATGGCATTTTGTCCGGTGGAGGCATCGAGGACAAGCAGTACCTCGTGGGGAGCACCGTCAACCACTTTACCCATAACCCGCTTAATTTTTGCCAGCTCGTTCATCAACGACTTTTTGTTGTGCAGTCGTCCGGCTGTATCGACCAATGCGATATCGGCATCTTTAGCCTTAGCCGATTCCACAGTATCGTAAGCGACTGCAGCCGGATCAGCATTTTGCCCCTGCTGAATGATGGGGACTCCGGCGCGCTCACTCCAAATTTTAAGCTGGTCAACGGCCGCTGCCCGAAACGTATCGGCGGCGCCCAGCATTACATTTTTGCCCGCTTTCTTATAGAGATGAGCCAGCTTTCCGATGGAGGTTGTTTTGCCAACCCCATTGACACCTACAACCATCACAATATGAGGCTTTTGGGGAAACTCAGCATCGAATTCAGCGGGTTTATCTGCCGAATGATCTTTGAGAAGTCCAATGATTTCTTCCCGCAGAATACGCTGCAGCTCGTCACTGTTGAGGTATTTGTCTTGAGCAACGCGCGCTTCAATCCGATCGATAATTTCGAGTGTGGTAGAAACGCCTACGTCAGAAGTAATTAAGATCTCTTCCAGTTCATCAAGCACGGCGGCATCTACCGTATCTTTGCCGGCAATGGCCTTGCCGATTTTTTTCATGATGCCGGAACGGCTTTTCTCAACCCCTTTTTCGACTTTCTCCTTTTTCTTAAGACCAATTTTTTCTAAAAAACCCATAGTATGCTTCGTATTTAAAAACTAAAATGTCATCCTGAAGTTGATCCAGGATCTAAAAACAAAGTTGAGCAGAGAGATTTATCTCTGCAATTAAAATGATCAGTTAAACTCCACTCCTTTGCGAATAAGATTGAAGCGATGAAGATAATCAAAGAAGGAGTAAAACATAAGGGCTACCGAAGCACCCATCAGCATAAAATGTACTTCTACTTCCTGTGGAAAGAAGAAAACTGCCATCCAGTATAATCCCAATACATTAACGCTTATTTTGCCAGACATAACAGCCATGGCCACCTTGCCGCGAAGGTACTGTATATATGCTGACCCGATTACAATGACGGCATCGCGACCGACTTCGAGTAGGAAAAACCAGAGTGGAATGATATCGATGTAGGTAGCATAGAGAAACAGAAAAAAAGCACAAAATTTGTCGGCTACAGGGTCGAGAATTTTCCCCCACTCCGAAACCTGGTTGGTCATTCGGGCTACAAACCCATCCAAATAATCAGATACAATACCGTATATTACAAGTGCAGTGATGAGCCAGGTAATTTGCTGGCCATTGGTATAGTGCAGGTAAACGACGGGCACAACAATCAAAATGCGCGACAGTGAGATCAGGTTTGACCATGTAAACAGGTCCTGCTTAACGTCTATCTGCTTGTGATCTATGTTAAATGTTTCTGACAATGGAAAACCTAATTGTTTGTTATAATTCGCGCTTATTCTGTCTCGATTGAACAGCTAAAAGATACATAAAAAATTTTCTATGTATAATTCTGATAAACTTGTTGAACGCAAAATTTCCTCTCAAAAAGTATTTAGCGGGCGCCTGCTTCATGTTTACTTTGATGAAGTGGAGCTGCCCGATGGAACTACTTCAACCCGGGAATGGATCAAGCATCCGGGAGCTTCGGCGGTAGTGCCCGTTTTTGAAAACGGAGACATAATGATGGTCAAACAGTTTCGATATCCGATGTCGCAGATATTTTATGAAGTGCCCGCGGGCAAAATTGATCCCGATGAGGAGGCCGGTCCCACGGCGCGTCGCGAACTGCAGGAAGAAGCGGGATTGACGTGCCAGCAATTTCAGTATATCGGACATTATTACCCGGGAATCGGTTACTCTGATGAAATTATCCATCTTTATACCGCCTGGGATATTACGTCATTTGAACAACAGGTTGACGACGATGAGTTTTTAATTAAAGAGCGAGTACCCTTTCAAGCTGCTGTTGAGATGGTTCATAACGGAGAAATATCAGATGGAAAAACAATGGTTGCTATTCTTCGTGCCTGGCACTGGTGGCAGCAAGAGGGTCCTTTTTCAGTAGTTCGTTAAGAGTTGGCGGTTTGCCAATTTGCCAGACGTGCTTACATTTAAATCTGATCGTAATAACTCATCAATCGATAATTCCTTGGTCAACAGCCAGATCGTACAGCGATTTATGTAAATTAGTATCGGTTATATCTCCACGGTTGATAAGCTCCTCCACTTCATCGCCCCGTAGCAGCAGGATGCAGCCCATTTCGTTGAGCACTTCGTCAAACTTTCGGGGATCTGCGTTGGAAAGCTTTTCAAGATCTATCCCATCGGGACTTTTGGTGGTATTCACTAAGCAGTAAAACATGTCTTCGTCGTTATCATCGTCGCCAAATCCAAAAATTTCGAGTTTGGTATCGTCTTTTTTAAGCATAACAGGAGTTGAGTTTAAAATCTTTTTTGATGAGCAATTTAAAATAAGTCTCTTTTGGTTGAATAACTATTTTGTGATTAGGTAATCAATGAGATTTAGGTATGGCGGTCAAGGAAATCGCGCGCTTTAATAAGTTCCACGACTTCATCAGTTTCCCTATCAAGAATGGCAACCTGAAACAAGCTTATAATAGCCTGTTCTTCAATACATTCTATGGTTTCATCGATCGTTTCACATTCTTCCTGTTCGCTGACCAAATCGTTAATGCCCTTAACAACATAACGGTAATTCTTGGGTTTCTTTTTCTGAGGACCGGATCCACCCGTAGATTCATTAAAATATTCTCGCAAGGCTTCTTCGGTTACATACCACTTCACCCCCAGCTTGCGGGCCCGTATTTTCCCCTCCCTCAGGTAGGCGCGGATTGTCATTTTACTGAGTCCCAACTGTTCATGCAGGTCATCGACGGAATAAAGGGTAAGATTGCCAACTTGCTTAGGCATAAAGCACAAAAAAAGTTAATTTCTTAGTATTATACGCGGCTATTTCTGATTAGAAGTTAATAACAATTATATAATAGATAAAGTTTACTTACTGTTATATATATATTACTTATATATTGATTGGTGTATATCAAAAATACTTGTTCCGTATGGGGTAATTCCATTATCTTGTAAACAGTTGATTGAAAAAGAGCTCTGCAAACGCAGGGCTTTTGTTATTTTAACTCCATTCTCTGCACTATTTTCCTGTTCCCATTCTTCGGTATTATGCATCTCCTACTTTTTATAATAAGGACTTTTGATCTACGGTTATTACCTTAACGGTCTGAAGAATTTTGATCAAAGCATCAGATTATGGGATCAGATAAAACAGTTAGATCATTATTACTTGAGCAACTCGAGGGCAGAAATGCACATGTTGATTTTAATCAAGCTGTGCAGGGGCTAACCTTTAAGCAGGCGGGCATTCGTGTTGAGGGTGTTCCCCATACCATCTGGGAGCTTGTCGAGCATATCCGGATTGGTCAGGATGATATTCTGGAATTTTGCAAAAATCCAGATTACGAAGCGCTCGACTGGCCCGATGATTACTGGCCCGAAAAGTCGAAACCTGATAGCAAAGAACAGTTTGAGGCATCTTTGGAGGCGGTACAAGACGGGATTGAAGAGATGAGCGAGCTGGTTCGAGATCCCCAAAATAATTTGCAGCAGCCCTTTTCCCATGGTGATGGGCAGACCCTATTCAGAGAGGCAATGCTTATTGTTGATCACAATGCATATCATATTGGTCAAATAGTGCTCATTCGACGTTTGCTTGGCAGTTGGTAATTAATAGTTTTATTGACCATGAGAAAGATTAAAGTGAGTACGGTATGAAAGAGATTATTCGATTTTTGCGCGAAGCTCGCATGGGATATCTGTTTTTTACCTCCCTTATAATTTTAGGAGTTGTATTTGGTGCGTTTGAAATAATTGACCAAACGATTCTTTCCGAAACCTCTCAGCAAACCATGCAGTGGCTCTATTTTAGCCGAGGCGTTATTGTTTCTCTCTTTTTGATGGTTTGGGCCGCATGGACCGTGTATAATTACCGCGAGTACTACGAGGATCAGCTTGAAGCTACTAAAATGCGCTACAGTGATATCATTGAGCATTCGGCTGATGCGATTATTTCTATAGATAACGAAAACCATATTACATCCTGGAATCGAGGAGCAGAAGAAATGCTCGGTTGGCAACGTGAGGAGATCCTCGGAAAGGATATAACTGAAATTGTGCCCGATGAACTTATCGAAATGCAGGAGCTGGAGTGCATTGAATTCGGGATGAAGTACAAAGGGAATGTCAGTAATTACGAAACGGAACGACTAACAAAAACAGGTGAAAAGAAGCTGGTAAATTTGACCGAATCGTATATTCGTAATAATGACGATGAAATTGTGGGGCGCTCCCAGATTTTACGCGATCTTACGGATATCAAAATGAAAGAAGAACAGATCCAGCAATCTGAGCGGCTGGCAACGGTTGGACATATGGCTGCCGGTGTGGCCCACGAGGTTGGCAACCCATTGACAGCTATTTCGTCTTTGGTACAGGTGTGCCAGCGCAAGACGGATGATGATTTTATTCAAGATCAGCTTAAAAAAGTGCGGGATCATATTCAGCGCATTAATAAAATTGTCCGTGACCTGGTTGATTTTTCGCGTCCCTCAAGTATGCAGTCTGAGAATGTACAGATTAATGAAATTATCGAGTCGGCAGTAGGGTTACTCCAACACGATGCTCGTTGCCGGAATGTAGAATTTGAGATGAATTTATCCCCAAACTTTCCGCTTGTTTCCTGTGTGCCCGATCAAATTCACCAAGTGCTGGTGAATCTGTTGCTTAATTCTGTTGATGCGATGGAAAAGCAGGATAATCCCAGGGTAACAATAGTGACGGAAGAACATGACGGCATGGCAAAACTTACGGTATCAGATATTGGAAAAGGAATTAAGGAGGAGCATAAATCTCGTATTTTTGAGCCTTTTTTTACAACTAAGGAAGTGGGAAGCGGGACCGGTTTGGGGCTTTCAGTAAGTCACGGTATTATCAACAAAATTGGAGGCTCCATTCAAGTGGAATCGGACTACGGGGAAGGAACAACATTTATTATCAAACTACCGACTAAAAACTAATTTATGAACGGATCGATTTTAATTGCAGATGATGAAGACAGCATCAGGGAATCATTAACCATAGTGCTGGAGGATGAAGGATATAACTGCACGGCTGTAAAAGATGGCAGTGAGGCTATTGATGCAATAGATAAGGCAAGTTACGATATAATTGTCACCGACCTAAAAATGCCGAATGCCAGCGGTATTGACGTCCTTGAATATGCTTTAAAGCACTCCTCTGACACGTTGACAATTATTATTACGGCTCATGGCACTATTGAAACTGCTATTCAGGCACTCCGGAAAGGTGCTGCAGATTATATTCTAAAGCCTCTGGAATTTGATGAAGTGCTTATCCGGATACAAAATTTGCTGGAACAAAAGAGTCTGGCGCAGGAAAATAAATATTTGCGTGAGCAGATCGATAAGGAATATAACTTCAACCATATTATTGGTGAGAGTTCTGCCATGAAAAAAGTGTATAAAATGGTGGAGCGAGTAAGCCAGGCAACGAGCAACGTGTTGGTTACTGGTCAAAGCGGTACAGGTAAAGAGTTGGTAGCACGTGCTATTCATTCCAACAGCGATCGTTCCAAGAAACCCTTTTTAGCTATTAATTGCGGGGCGATTCCCGAAAATCTGGTGGAGTCAGAGCTATTTGGTCATAAAAAAGGTTCTTTTACGGGAGCGAATGCCGATAAAGACGGCGTGTTTGTGGCAGCTCACGGAGGCACGGTATTTTTGGATGAGGTCGCCGAAATTCCGCTAAATCTGCAGGTAAATTTATTACGCGTTCTCCAGGAGCGAGAGGTAAAGCCGGTGGGGTCTAATCAGATGGTATCGTTTGATACCCGGATTATTGCAGCTACAAATAAAGATATCGAAAAAGAGGTTGAAGAGGGCAATTTTAGGGATGACTTGTACTATCGGTTAAATGTGGTTGAAATTTCCCTTCCACCATTGGAGCAGCGCAAAGAAGATATTCCTTTATTAGCCCATCACTTTTTACATAAATATAACAAAGAGCTTAAACGAAACTTAAAAGGAATCAACAGTGATGCCATGGGTGCTATGATGGCGTATCAGTGGAAAGGTCAGGTGCGCGAGCTTGAAAATATAATTGAGAGGGCGGTGCTGTTAAGTGATGGTGATTTTCTGACGCTTGAAGATCTTCCGGTCTCTTTTAAGAAGTCATCAGATAGTGATGACTTTGAAATGGATAGCGATAAGTTGGATGAGGCTATTCAGGTGTTTGAAAAACATCATATACAAAGCGTGTTAAAACGGACGGAAGGAAATAAATCTGAGGCCGCTCGTCTGCTGGGTATTGATCCTTCTACCCTGTATCGCAAAATGGAGCGACTGGGAGTCTCAGATTAATTACTTGATCTGTGTTGTATCTTCAAGTTGAACAGTTACATCAAAATGGACGCTCAGGTCTTTACTCGCTTTGATAAGGCCTAACATGGCCGTTGGGCGCTCAATATTATAGGTATCCATATGGATTTGTTTGGATCCCTTCACCTGAAACCTGTTATCATTCAGCAATTTACCCTGTACCATGAAAGATGTGGTATCCTGTACACCTGCAATTTCCATAATACCGCGGGTATGAATGTTCATCCACTCGGTAGTGTCACTATTCTCATCTGCCAGCTCGGCACTTAATAGCTTGTAACTGATGTTGGGATAATTATCCGACTTAAGCGCTTCATACATGTCCTTGTCCATAGCTCGTTTGCCACAACTAAGAGCCTCGACCGGTAACGAAACTGAAATCTCAATTTGCCCGTCTTGCTGTTGAATACTGTTCGGCGAATTGTTTGGATTGTTGATTCTACCGACTCCGGATAGGTTTTCGGCATTACATTGATAGCTTATCATGCCGGCTTCGCCTTCGATCCAAACCTTTCCTCCTTTTTCAATAGTGACGTTTTCCAACAAATAAGATTGCGCCCCGCTCAGGGATATATTGGTAAGGATTATTAAAGGAGTTAGCAGCAGCAGGGACTGCCATCTAACATGTTCCAATATAGAGGAGGAAAATAGAGAAATAGCGGGGCGCATTAATAGGGTTTTATTAGGATTTTCCTATGTAAATTTCAAAAGGTATTGTAACCATTTCTCCAGCTTTAATAGTTCCGAGCATGGCCGATGGCGGATCAACATCATAATCTTTCATGTTGAGTTCATATTCGCCCGTAAATTTAAAGGAACCGTCGTCTTGCTTTGTACCGGTAACGGGCAGCGTTATATTTTTACTTGATCCGGCGATGGTTAGATTTCCTTCTACATTAAGCTCCATAGACGTTAGAGCAGAATCGGCATTAACCAGCTCGGCTTTGTTCATTTGGAACATAATATTGGGGAAATCATCAGACTTAAGTGCATCGTACGTTCTTCGGTTCATTCCTCCTTTTCCGCTTTCGATACTTTTAACCGGAATGGTGAGTGAAAGTGATTCAACCGGATTACTTAAGGTATCTCCTTCTAATGCAGCAGCATTAAATTTAATGTACGAACCAAACTTTTCTACATCGGATGTCCAGTCGTGCAGGGTAGAAGTCCCCTCAACTTGTATAGTGCTTTTATCAAGAATTTCATAAGAATCAGACTGTGCCAGTACGTTCCCTGATATAGTAAATAAAAAGATTAAAAGTGTTGTAAATAAAGATTTCATGGTTGCCCCTTGTTAACTGTGATTATTGGGTTATTGTAATTTGTCTGTTATTAATAGTGCAACGATCGTTCCAAACTTTTTCTTCATACTGTATTTTGCTGAAAAAGAGTGCTCAGGTCTTGTAGTACCCATTTTTATAATACTAAAAGCCATTCATGTATGTGTTTAAAATACATAAACTTGCAGTAGTGCAAAGTACATTATCAACCCTGTTGCAGCATTGCAAGCTGACAGAGACAAGTCAGCGCTATGAAACCTAAATAACCCATCTTAAAATGATTTAAAGGCTATAATTAATCAATTTGCTGTTGATAGCAAAAGTGGTCTTGTAATTGCATTACTAACAATGAATAACGTAGTAATGTCAACCACTTTGCTTTTCATGAAGCCTCAGTCAATTCTTATTGTTGATCAACAAGAAGTAGTGCGCGACTCTTTGCATCTTATCTTGAGCGAAGAGGGCTTTCGCTGTTATACATCGTGTAACGCAACAAAAGCACAAAAAGTACTGACAACCAAACCCATCGATTTAATCATTGTTGATAGCCAGCTATTGGATCGCAATGGATTATTTTCTTTTCTCCAGGCAAGATATCCCTCGGTTAAAATAATTGTGATGAGTTCTTACGTTGAGATTGAAGTAACTCAAAAGGCACTTATCGACGGAGCGCATGACTTTGTTATTAAGCCCCTTGACTTCAAAGAGCTGATCGATAAGATCAATTATCACGTTTCTGTCATTCGCCAATAACGAAATTAATAGTTTTAAAGAGGAGTTCGTTTGTTTTCAAAACGAGCTATCCCGTATTATTAAACTTTGTACTTGTAGGAATACGAAGATATAAAATATAACTTTAGTAATGCCTGCTTTTCTTTCGCTTCCTAATTAAAAGCCTGGAACACCAACTATAATCATTGTTTTTGTTAGTAGTTATAACAATATAATTGCTTGCAGTTAGAATGAACGTTGATTTAGATGCATGTCAACATACTCTATTCGTTTTGATCGTCTCTTAGAAAGCAAATGCGGGACAGAAAAATCAGGAAAATGCAGGGATTGGGGGATACAGGTTCTCAATGTTACCAGTTACTATAATACGCCATCCTTGGATAATAAAAACAGAGTTGGTTCGAAAGCATACCGGTAAATTGCCGGAGAATTGACCTACATTTATTGAAGAGAGCTTTGTGCAAAACTCAAAAACCGAGCTTATCCTTGCGAGCTTGATAAGCCTGCCTGCGCGGAGCCTTCTATGAAAGATAACTTACTATGACATAAAGGCTTCGGCATAGGCAGGCAATCTCCCGATCCAAGCTGGTAAAAGGGGATCGCCGCATTACATTAGCGATGGCCTTATGGTTTTGCAAAGCTCCCCTTTAAGGAATTATCTCTAGGAAAGAGAGAAATCAATATTATGTTGAAAGAATTTTGGAAGGGCTTGTTCCCATTTAAAAACGAGTACAAATAAAAAACGGTGTCGCCTTTTCAAAGACGACACCGCATCAGGGGATCGGAACTTAGACTTAGGGATATAAGTCGTTTGCTCCTATGGTTAAATACTTGTTAGAAGCTAATTACGGCTTCGAGCATAACACCATCGTATTCACCACCTTCATACTTGGTTCCGACATAGCCGTCACCGTCGTACGATTGTGTTACATACTCAAGCTTGGCCATAACGTTCTTGGTTAAGAACCAGCCGCCGCCAATGTTGAAGCGATCAATTTCAATGTCGCCACTAGTCATTTCACCATCAACTAAGTTGTAACGAGCACCGAGATAGAAGTCTTCATTGGCTCCGAAACGATAGAGTGCCTCTGCACCGTATTGGTTGAAGGTACGGCTATCATTTCCTTTGATGTTTCCACTTACGTTTTCGTATACACCGTAGAATTCCAGTCCACCGAGCTTAACAAAGGGGTTAAGCATAAAGGCATACATCTCTCCGGCTGCAGCAGGTGCGCCACGTCCAGGAGTAAAGCTTGGAGCAAAACGTCCACTACGGAATCCATCATCCATTACAGAGTAGTAGCGAGAACCGGCACGGTCACCGGAATACAGATAAATAGATGGAGAGTTTGTGACGCTTAAGATAGAACCACTCAGACGGAAGCGTGTATTTTCGTTCATTTGCTTGTCGTAAGCTATCTTTCCGTAAACTGTTCCGTGTGTCTTAATATCACCGGCCACAACGCTTTGGTTTAGTTTACCATTGCTAACTCCGAACATTCCCATCCAGCCGTTATTGTAGTAGTAAATCTCACCGGCTACCTCAGTAGTAAAGGAGTCCATAATATAGTTGCCTACAAATGGGTTGTGGATCGCGGCGGCGTTATCAGTACGTCGGAAGTGGTTGTCACCGTAGTTTAATTCCATGTGACCAACTTTAATACGTAACTTATCCATGAGCCCGGAAAGCAGTCCTTCAGAAATAAAGTCCAACCGATCTACTTGCATATATCCACTTTTAACATAGGCTTCGGTGTGGTGTTGCGACGTTAAATACGTGCGCAAGTGCATGCGAAGACCTGTAGCCAGTGCTACGTCAAGATCTAAGTTAGAAGTAGCCAGGTTAAAGTTGTTTTCCAATTCCGGAAGTGTTCCTGCATCGTTGTCATGCGAAATACCTTGGAATTGTAGGGTATTGGCGCCGCCGATACGGACATTTACGCCATCAAATTCAATATCAGTTTCAAAGGGTGCCTCAAATTGATTTAGCCCGGTTTGATCAGGATTAGTAAAATATTGCATATCCCGATCGAATTGAGCAGAAGCCATTCCGACGACCCCGAAGATTAAAAGTACTACCAAGCTTAACGACTTGGTTATGTGTTGTAACGTCTTCATAATAGAACCTCTGGTTAATTTATGGTTGTGAAGATTATGTTGTTTTTGTGGTTCGTTAGATAGAGTTACAAGATCTGTTCCAAAAGGGTGTTTGGGATTAAAAACTTCCAGATAATTTTCGAAAAGTCTGTTTAAGAGCTGTAATAGGGGATAATTAAGACTATTTTTTATAATAAATTAATGGTTCTATGAAAATGCTGCTTTGACCTATTGCATTACTGCATTAGCGGTTAAGCTTTAGGTTTGCAGATGTGCATAGGATTAAATAGGTAATTATTAGCCAATAATGCAGCCTCAAAACCAAAAAATTTAACATTAAACTTTATTTTTATAAGTTTGTATTCTTCAACCTTAACTAAAAAGAGGTTTAGTTATGTTTTCTAAAATAGGTCGTTATTTATATGCGTTGCCCTTTGGAGTATTTGGAATCCTCCACTTTGTGAATGCAGGTCAAATGGCGGGGATGGTACCCATTCCGGGTGGAGTGTTCTGGGTGTACTTAACGGGATTGGCTATGCTGGCTGCCTGTTTAAGCATTCTGATTGAACGGAAGGTCCGGTTAGCTACTATTTTGCTTGGGATATTGTTGCTTGTTTTTGTGTTAAGCATTCATCTGCCGGCCGTAGTTGGTGGCGAAATGCAGTCCAGTATGCCTAGCCTGCTTAAAGATTTAGCATTGGCAGGTGGAGCATGGTTTATTGCCGGCCAAACCGAAGAGGAAGTTACAGATGAGATCTAAAAAGGAGATATAAGTACTGAAGAAATAATAAGCCCGCTGGAGATTTTTCAGCGGGCTTTTTTAATGAATAGACAAAACATTAAGCTTTTACCGGCTCAACTTTTTCGCCGGCCATCCACGCAGGTACCCAGCTCTTTGACCTAACATTTGATAATACATTTTCGGCGGAAACATAAACTACAGGGATGAATACCAACGTAATAAGTGTTGAAGCCGTTAAGCCTCCAATAACCACCCGTGCCAGGGAAGCCTGAATTTCTGCGCCGGAACCAATGCCGAAGGAAAGCGGCAGGAGTCCTAAAATAGTAGTAAGAGTCGTCATCAAGATGGGGCGTAATCGTAATCGCCCGGACTCAATGACGGCCTCACGCACTCCCATATTATGTTCTCTTCGCATTAAATTGATGTAGTCAACCAACACAATAGCATTATTTACCACAATACCTATCAGCATCACGACCCCCATCATGCTTTGCATGTTAATGGTTGTTCCGGTGATCATCAGGGTTGGAACAACGCCGATAATAGCCAGCGGGACTGAAAACATAACAACCAGTGGATCGAAGAATCGCTCAAACTGGGCAGCCATCACCATATAGATAAGTATCAGTGCCATGATAATAGAAAGCTGAAAGTCGGCTGCTGCTTTTTGTTGTTCTTCATATTCTCCACCGTAGACAATGGAGAAGCCTTCGGGAAGCTGTAAATCAGAAAGGTTGGCTTGAATTTTCTCAACGGCTTCGCCCAGCGCTACACCGCTTTCGAGGTTAGCTGATATGTACGATACGCGCTGACTATTTACGCGATTGATATCGGTAGGTCCGCGGCCTTTGGATTGTGAAACTACTGCGGTAACCGGCAGTACTTGTCCGTCGGCCGTACGAATTGAAATATTCTCCAGATCTTTGGTACTAAGGCGATCTTCCGGTTGCAGTCGAACCCTGATAGGAAATTCATCGCCGCCTTCTCTAAAAGTACCGGCACGGCTGCCGCCCACATTCGTTTGGATAACCCGGGCCACGCCACTAACAGTAAGGCCGAGATCAGCAATTTTATCTCGATCGAAAATAAGATTCTGTTCCGGCCGGCCCTCGCGCCGATCAGTACGAACACCCGTGACTTCAGGAATTTCTTCCATCCGCTTTTTAATCTCTTCGGAAAGCGTTTTGGCTTGTTCTAAATCATATCCACGCAGCTGTAGTTCGACCGCTTCTCCACCGCCGGAGCCAAAAATACGCCTCAAAATCCACAAGCCCGATTGCGCACTGACGCGGATATCGCCACCGGGTACGGTACCGGCAACGTTTTCGCGAATCTGATCGGCTATTTTAGATGTGCTCATTGAACGTTCCGAGGCATCAACCATAGCAATTTCAACTTCGGCGCGTCCGTCCCGTACATCCGTTGTTATATGTTCCACATCGTCCATGGGTAAATGAGCACGGACAACCGTTTCTAACTCTTTAAGGTACTCGTTTTGTACAGCAATGTTAGTACCTTCGGCCATCATAAAGTCCACGTCAATTTCGTCAGCATCTGACTGGGGAGCCAGCTCCACAGGAATTAGAGGGATAAGCAGAACCGAACCAAGTACCAATACACCGGTAATAGTAAAAACGGCCGGTTTATGTTGCAGGGTATAATCGATAAAGTGGGTATATCGCTGTTCCAGGGCGGCGAATGTCCGCTGAAACCAACTCTTTTTTGCGGCTTTTTCTGAGTTATCGGGCTGAACCGTCAAAAATTTGCTACATAGCATGGGTACCAGGGTAAGAGCCACAAACAACGAGCAGAACAGCGCAAAAACAACGACCAGTGCAAGCTCTTGAAAAATGCTGCCCGAGATTGTTTGCATAAATACCACCGGCAAAAATATGACCGATGTCGTTATTGTAGAGGCAACGATTGCCCCGCCAACCTCGCGGGTACCTACCAGCGAGCTGGTTTTTAAATCCTTGCCACGCTCCTCCCTGAGCCTGATGATGTTTTCGAGTACCACAATGGCATTGTCGACAATCAGGCCCACCCCCAGGGCAAGTCCGCCAAAGCTCATTTGGTTAAGCGTTAATCCGTTGAAATAGAGGAGTCCAAAGGTTGCAATGATAGATATAGGAATGGCTAGCGAGATAATAAACGTCGATGAACCATTTCTTAAAAAGAAGTAAAGTACAACAATGGCCAATAAAGCACCCCAAATGGCTGAACTTTGGACATTGTCAATAGAATTTTGAATAAACTCACTTTGATCCGTGGTAACGAACAGATTCATATCTCTTCGTTCGCTGTTCACCTTATCAATTTCCTGTCGAATATCTTCAGCAACAGCAACGGTATTGGCGCCTGTCTGTTTACGGATACCAAAGCGAACCATCGGTTTTTTATCGATAGTGACAAGCCGGTTAAGATCTTCATATCCCCATCGTACTTCTGCAACATCTTTAACGCGGATGGGTTTGTCATCCTCCATCCGAATAATAGTATTAGCAATTTGATCAATGTTCTCGTATTCGCCGAGGGTACGGACATAAAGCTGCTGCACACCGGAATTCACATTCCCGCCCGGGAGATTAATATTTTCACTGGCAATGGCCTGTTGTACCTCTGCTGATGAAAGTCCGCTTGCAATCAGCCGATCACGTTTTATTTCTACATGCACTTCCCGGTATACGCCGCCCCATATGTCAATGGAGCCTACCCCGGGTACCTGTTCAAAGCGTTTAGTTACCTCGCGATCCAGAATTTGTGTGAGCTCCTGCAGATTCATATCCGAGTTAGCGCCAACAATGACGATAGGAAAATTATTGGGATCAAATTTCCAGATGCGGGGCGGTTCAGCTTCGGGTGGCAGCTCATCGCGAACCCGGTCTAATGCGGCGCGAATATCATTCGCGGCAACATCAATATCGGTCCCCTGGGCGAACTCAAGCGTTACGCGGCTGCGTCCTTCTGATGAGCTCGAGCGAACGCGTTCCACACCGGGCACTCCCGCAATAGTGTTTTCAATGCGCTGGGTGATGATGGTTTCAATTTCCTCGGGACCAACATTGGGATATTCGGTAGCAACGGTAAGTTGTGGATATTCGACCGGAGGTAGTAAATCGACCGGCAAAAATCGGAATGACATAACCCCCAAAACGATGATGATGAGGAAAAGCATCGTGGTTGCGATGGGGCGTTCTACGGCTGTTTCTGTAATCTTCATAGCGTTAGATAATCAGGTGTATAAATTATTGACTCGAAGAATCGTTGATATCGGTTTGACGGTCCAGCACGCGCTGCAACAGGTCTTGGCGCTGTAGCCCTTGCAGTGCTAAAATGCGTTCCCATGAACTGGTACGAACACGGGCTTGTTGGCGCCCGCTCGAAAGTAAATCCTGTCCAACCGTTACCACCCAGTTGCCGGGCTCAATACCTTCGACTCCTACTTCCATTCGTCCTTCAGCAATTACATTAATTGATTTAAACTGTACTTCGGTTGGTTCTGTGAGGGGAGGCGGATTTTGGGGATCAACCTGTTCGGCAGGCTGTATCTCTGATCCCAAAGAAGTTGCTACAAATACCCCTTCTTCTCCCGAATTAGGATCGGTATAAATTGCGCTGGTGGGTACCAGGGTAGCTCGTTCACTTTGTCCATATAAAATATCTACAGGCACAAACATACCCGGGCGGAGCTTATTGCCAGTGTTTTTCACATCAATTTCTCCTTCAGTACTCCGTGTTATATTATTGAGGAATGGAGAGATACGAGAAAGTTCAGCTTCAATAAAATTACTGTTGTTTGCATTGGAACTGGTATAAATGTGTACCGTCTGTCCCACCTCAATATCATCAAGCATCCGATCGGTCAATACAACCTCCACTCGTAAATTATTAAGATCTCCGATCGTAAAAAGTTGGGTACTGCTGTTAACCTGCATTCCGGTCTCGGCGTTGCGCTGGCCCACGGTTCCTGTTATCGGTGCTTTTATTACTGTTCTTGAAAGCAAGTCCTGTTGTTCTTGAAGACTGGATTGCGCCTGTTCCAACTGAGCTTCAGCCAAATCCACATCGGCTTCGGCAGACGACATCTGAGCCTGAAGGGTTTCCATCTCAAGTTCACTCGATAACTGTTGATCGCTCAGTTGTTTCGTCCGTTTGTACTGTGCCTCGAGCTCATTGTAGCGGGCACGCGCTTGTTTTAAACGTGCCTCGTTAATCCGCAAATTTGCACGAGCTTGTTGTACCTGCTCTCGATACTGGCTATCCTCTAGAGAAACGATTGGCTCTCCCTTTTCCACGTATTCGCCGTTTTGCACATGGACGGTAGCAATTTTCCCTGAAATTTCAGGATACAGTGATACTTGGTTTTTTGCATAGACCGTCCCGCTTAGCCGTTCCGAAAGGGGAAGTGCACCATAACGAGATTTCACCGCTTCAACCGATGGCGTTGTGGATGAGGAACTGTTTACTGACGGGCCATTGTCGTTGTTATCATCCGAGCAGGAAATAACCAGACTTGAGGCAAGCAGCAATAATGATAAATAGCATACTTTGTGGAATAGGGAAAACTTCATGGACGTTAAATAATATTCAGGATTATGAGTCGTATTGACACAATGAAAAAATTAACCGAAATGTTCATTACAAAATGTAATAGGATGTTATACTTTATGTACGATCTTAAAATACAACTCGATTCTGATGCAAAGTTGAACTTTTAAACACTCCTATCCGTTCCAAAGTATTTGGTAAAAGAGCTAATTTTTTATTTCAGGATAAGAACTATCATAAATTAAATGGATACCCTTACACAAATTACCCTTGGTGCAGCGGTGGGCGAAGCCCTTTTGGGAAAGAAAATTGGAAATAAGGCAGCTTTGTGGGGTTCGGCATTTGGCGTACTGCCCGATCTTGATGTTCTTGCCTCTCCTTTTGTATCAGAAGTACAGGCATTGGCTATTCATCGCGGTATTACGCATTCACTTTTTTTCTGTGTTTTGGCTGCTCCTTTATTTGGATGGCTTTTGCAGCGTTACCAAAAAAATGATGTCACATGGAGAGACTGGTCGTGGCTCGTATTCTGGGTTTTTCTCAGCCATATTTTTATTGATGTTTGCACAAGTTATGGCACTCAGGTTTTTCAGCCATTCAGTAACTACTCCCTCAGCTTTAATTCCATTTTTATTATTGATCCTTTTTATACGCTCCCTTTGTTGTTGGGATTGATAACAGCTCTTTTTTTGAATAGGAAATCACAAAATCGAAGATGGGTAAACTGGATGGGTATCGGGATAAGTTCGGTGTATCTGCTGTTGGGTCTTGGGGTTAAATATCATGTTAACAATGTATTTGAGGATAACTTTAATCGGCAGCAGATTAGCCCCGAGCAATACATGACAACCCCTTCTCCTTTGAATATTTTTCTGTGGACGGGCTATGCAGAAGCCAATGATACGCTTTATGCAGGATTGTATTCTATATTTGATGAAGATGATGGAATCGATTTCCAATCGGTTCCTCAAACTAAGGAGCTATTGCAGCCGTATCGAAATCAGCTTCCTGTCGAGCGGCTCATTTGGTTTTCGCGCGGATACTATGCTGCGGAGAAAAAGCCTGAAGGACTGATTGTTCACGACCTTCGTTTTGGTCGATCCGATTTATGGCTTACTGACGAGTCGGCACCTTTTGTTTGGAATTATAAGCTGATATTTAATAGCGACTCGACTAAAGTTACGGGCTTTAAACAGTTCGAACCCAGCTTTGATATGCGCGCTGATATGTGGGACCGCTTATTCAACCGTGTTATTGGAAACTAAAAATTCAGTTTGTTTGTGTACTGTCGTTGGGCACAAAATCCAATACAAGAGAATTCATGCAGTAGCGCTTGCCGGTTGGGGGCGGCCCGTCATTAAAGATATGACCAAGATGTGCATTACATCGTCCGCAAAGCACTTCGGTCCGCTCCATGCCGTAGGAGTTATCCGGTTTAAATTTTACGCTGTTTAACCCTACCGGTTCAAAAAAGCTGGGCCAGCCGCAGTGGCTCATATATTTTGCTTCCGATTCAAAAAGCTTGTTGCCACATGCCGCACAATAATAAGTGCCTTTTCCATCATAATCCCAATACTTGCCGGAATATTCCCGCTCGGTTCCTTTTTCGCGGGCAATGTGATAGACTTTGGGTTTGAGAACTTTTTTCCAAACAGAGTCAGGGAGGTTTAGTTTGGTCGTATCGGTACGGGAATAATAGGGGTTATGGGGTTTGATGGATTCTGATGCTTCAACGGTTGACTTATGGTCGGCCTGTTGCTGTTGTCCCTGGCAATTGAACAGTGGAAGCAAGGCAATCAAAAATAAGAGAGAAAGCGTCCGCATTGGTAAAAATTTAAAATGAAAAAATAGACTTCGAATCATATTGATTCGTATAACGACAACACTAGGGCGGTATTATCCATTCATAAAAAAACTGTCGCAAGCTTCATCACCTGCGCCAGTTAATTAAATCAAATGTAAACACGATTAGTTTTCAGAATATTCACTATGATTCTTCATTCGAATCATCTGAGTCTTCATTAATTTGTGGGGGGAGGTCAACACCCGACATATCTTTAAATACCTCGAGCATCTCCATAGGCAGCGGTAAGAAGGCGAACGTAGCATTTTCTTCGCTGATATCGCTCATTGTTTGCAGGAATCGCAGTTGTAGTGCCATTGGGGCTTCTCTCATCATAGTGGCCGCTTCAACTAATCGTTCGGCAGCCTGGAATTCACCCTCGGCGTTAATCACTTTTGCACGACGATCGCGCTCCGTTTCAGCCTGACGTGCCATAGCACGCTTCATATTTTCAGGTAGTACTACATCTCGTACCTCAACAGAAACCACCTTAATACCCCAGGGATCGGTCTGTCGGTCAATAATTTCCTGGATGTTTTTATTTACTTTATCGCGCTCGGCCAACAATTCATCCAGTTCTACCTGTCCTACAATACTGCGCAACGTTGTTTGTGCCAGCATCGATGTGGCGTGGATATATTTCTCGACTTGTATGGTTGCGGCTTCGGCGTCGATAACTCGGAAAAAGGTAATAGCATCAACGTGTACCGTAACGTTATCTTTGGTGATAACCTCCTGTCGATCTACGTTGATCGTTAATACCCGCAGGTCAACGCGCTCAATTTTATCGATGAAGGGAATCAGCATGATAAGACCCGGACCCTTGGTCTTATGAAATTTACCGAGCCGAAAGACAACGGCGCGTTCATACTCCCGAAGGATTTTAAAAATTTGTGGTAGCAATATTGCTGCTAAAACAGCAATAGTGATGATCCACGTTATCATATCAAAAAGTTGGTTCGAACTTTCCATAAGCTTCTTTTTTAGGGATTAGTAATAGCTGTTAAAAAAATTGGCTATCCGTTATTTGTTTTTGATGAATTTGACAATGGCTTGACTTTCATTTTAAGTCCTTGAATTTCAGTGATTTCGCATAATTCTCCTTCTTCAATAGTACTTTCCTCGCTAATTGCATCCCAGTATTCACCGTTCACAAAAACTTTTCCCTGACTATTGTTAATCTTATCGACGACTTTGGCCTGCTTGCCAATCATGGAGTTTTTTCCCGTTTTACTGTCCGTGAATTGGGCACGAATTCCTTCGGTTACAATCCAGACAAAAAAGAGCGCTGTTAATATCGTGGCTGGGACAAGCCAAGCCCATGAAAGCTCCATCGATTCGGGTAGATCCTGGAAAAGCATAAGTGCTCCCAAGAAGAAAGATACAGATCCCCCTGCAATCAGTAATCCGAAGGTGGGCGTAAAGGCTTCGGCGACAAATAAAATGATAGCCAGTCCAATAAGCGCAAATCCGGCAATATTGATTGGCATGGCTGCCGAAGCATAAAGAACGAGCACCAACGCGATGACCCCGGCAACGCCGGGCACAATGGCTCCGGGATTGGTTACCTCACCAATAATACCATAGATAGCAATCATCGTTAAAATAAGCATTACCTCAGGACGCATGATAAAGCCGAGAAATTGTTCGGCAAAATTCGTTGGCACCTCTTTGATGGTTGCGTTATTTGTTGCCAATGTATCACCATTGAAGGTGCGTCCATCAATATTTTGTAAAAGTTCATCTGTATCAGAGGCGATCAGGTCAATCACGTTTAACTCGAGAGCTTCTTCAGCGGTAATGGATTCTCCATCACGTACTGCTGATCTGGCCCATTCCGCATTGCGGTCGCGCCGATTGGCAATGCTTTCAATAAAGCTTTCGGAATAATTAAAAATCTTTTTCTGCATTACAGAGTCAGATTGTCCCCCTCCCATCTGCACGGGTGAGGCAGCTCCAATGGTAGTCGTTGGGGCCATCGCTGCAACGTGAGCTGCCATTGTGATAAACGTCCCGGCGCTGGCAGCCCGAGCTCCTTCGGGAGCTACATAAACGATAATGGGTAAATCGTCGGATTTAAGAAAAGACTGCACAATATTTTTTGTGGATTCCAACAGTCCGCCGGGAGTATCCAGCTGAATGATGAGAGCTTCGGCACCCTGTTCATTGGCCGTTTTTATTCCCCGGTTGATATAATTGGTTGTTGTAGGAGAAATAGATCCCTCTACAGAAATCATGGTTACTACCGGTTGAGAATCCGATTGTTGAACAGAATCGGTTGCGGTCGTGTCAGGCTGAATTGAAGCACTGCCTGTAAATAAAGCAAGGAATGTGATAATGATTAGCTGTTTCATACTGTAAAGTTATCAAAAAGGATATTGGAAACAATATCTGTAAACAGTTTATAACTATGTTGAAAAATAAGTAACCAATATTCAAACGAATTTATGGGCATGCTTAATTATATTCGGTCTGGTAGGGATTTGTTTTATTTTTTGAAAGCGGTTGATCCTAACCACCCGATTAATGGGCTTGCTCTTCCCTTAAGTAACAGTTAGGTTGAGGAAAACCAATCTAACTAACTATTTAGTTCTATGAGTAAGCAGGCAAAAAATACCCGACAAGAAATTATTGAGGCCGCCCGGAATGAGTTTTTGACCCATGGATTTGAGGGGACCCGTCTCCATACTATTGCCGATCATATTGGAGTAACGAAGGCCATGATACACTATTATTTTAATACAAAAAAAGAACTTTTTGAGCATGTGTATAAACAATCGGTGCAGGTAATCTTTGAAGATTTGAATGATGTTCTTTCGAAAGATGTACCTCTGTTTAAAAAAATAGAGTTACTGATCGAAAACAGTTTGCAAAAAGCAGATCAAAGTCCTCGGGTGTTGGCCTTTGTGATTACGGAAATTAGCAGAAAGCCAGACTGGCTACAGCCTATTTTTGAAGATCAGGTAGCACTGCAGGTCACAACTTTTGGGGAGGAGCTGAATGATGCTGCGGCAAATTATGAAATAGCTTCCGTTAGCGTCCAGGATTTACTTATGAATATTTTTTCGCTTTGTTATTATCCTGTTGTTGCGGGACCGATACACCAGTCATTATTTGGTATGGATAATGCTGTATCAGAAAAAGGATTTTCACAGAAAAGGAAAGGGGTAATTTTGGATACGATCCTAAATTGGCTAACAGCCTAAGAAGTATGTTATCCATCAATAAAATTAATACACTCTAACCGACATTTATACAAAGCTTTATGTATGTTTATATTTCAAAATGCCCTGTAGGGAAAGGCTCGACCTAACACCTCAGACTGCAATTTAATACGGCTATGATGGGCGCAAAAACAACACGTTTGCTTGCAGCTGTAATGTTTACCGACATTGTCGGTTACACAGCTATGATGCAGGAAGACGAAGATAAGGCTAATAGACAAAAGGAGCGGCATCGCCGGGTGCTGAACGAGAGAGCTACGGAATTTGAAGGCAAGGTCCTTCACTATTATGGTGATGGTGCACTTACTATTTTTAACAGTGCTTATAATGCTGTTATGTGTGGCATTAAAATTCAGAACGATTTATCCAATCCGTATTTGCCACTTCGCATCGGTCTGCATGTAGGTGACATTGCTTACAATGATGAAGATGTCTATGGCGATGCCGTAAATATTGCTTCCCGACTTGAACCACTTGCAATTTCCGGGGGCATATTGATTTCTGATAAGGTACAGAATGAAATCAGAAATCATCGCGAGGTAAAAACAAAAGAGCTTGGAACGTTTGAACTGAAAAATGTAAAACATCCCATTTCAATTTTTGCCGTTACCAATGACGGGATTAATGTGCCAACGGTTCGGGACGTAAAAGCCAAAAGCGGTCGGGTTAAAAACCGATTGGCTGTGTTGCCATTTGCAAATATGAGTGAAGAGAGGGGCTTCGAATATTTTGGGGATGGGCTTACCGAGGAAATTATCAACGGGTTAACCAAGATGAAGGGGATTGATGTTACTTCCCGAACTTCAGCCTTTGCCTACAAGGGCCGAAATGTGGATATCAGAACTATCGGAGAAGACCTAATGGTTAGTCACATTCTTGAAGGAAGTGTACGGAAAAATAAAGATAAGATTCGTGTTACGGCGCAGCTTATTGAAACCGGCGGAGGATTCCATCTATGGTCAGAAACGTATGAACGCCATTTGAAAGATATTTTTGAAATACAGGATGGTATTTCTGAAGAGATTATACAACAAGTTCAAAAAGGTTTTGAAAGAGAAGATTCAAGGCCGGAGCCGACGCCCCAAAAAACCCGCAATACAAAAGGGGCTTACGAATACTATTTGGAAGGGAGTTTTGAGTTGAAAAAGCATTCGCTTACCTCGGTTGAAAAAGCAATGCAATGTTTTAATCAGGCAATTGAGAAAGATTCTTCAGATCTGAAATCGAGAATTGGGCTGGCTCAATGCTATATATTTTTGGGTATCTACGGGCAGATGTCACCCCGCCGTGCTTATAAAAAGGCCGAAGAAAATATTGACGCTGTATTAACTTTAGATGATAAATTTGCAGTAGCAGTGGCCTTGAAGGGAACGATAGAACTGTTGTCGCGGCAAAATTATAAAAAGGCAAAATCCTTATTAGATAAAGCATACGAGATCGATTCGAAGAATCCGGAAGTATGTTATAATTATTTTCGCTTTTTAAATATGATTGGTGAAAATGAAACTGCCCTTTCTTGGATTGAGCAGACCCTGGAGTTAGAACCTACAAATCTTCTTTATAATGCTGAGCTGGCCAGGGCCTATTACAATTTAAACAGGTTTTCGAATGCCCTTGAACAGTATAACTATACCCTAGAGTTGGACTCCTCATTTCTGGAGGCTTTGGAAGGAAAGGGCTGGACTCTGGTTGCTATGCAAAAGTTGAAGAAAGCACACAATGAATTTGAAGTATTGCAAAATTTAGTATCCCGAGAGCAAAAGAATATCCCCCATTTAGTTTATATATCCGCCCGACTTGGCATGGACGATGCGGCGGATCATTTTATAGATGCCTTGCAAATCGGTGATTCTGATGATTCATACATGGCATCCTCAGTTGACATTGCAATGGCCTATTTGGGGATGAAAAAGTACGACGAGGTTTTCTTTCACTTGCAGCGAGCTGCCGAAGATAAAGTTGGAGATATATATTTTATATTTTCGGATCCTTTGTGGGAAGAGATAAAACAGGATGACCGTTACGATGACTTGCTGCATATACTAAAGTTAACAGAGGTACATCAATTGTCTTTCTTTGAACCGGTAAATTAATTGCTTTTACAAAAACGGTTACAGTGCTTCCAGTTTTTGAATCTTTTCTTTTAAGACCGATAAAATAAGAGTCACTTCCTCCAGATGTGTCCGAAAGTTGAGTACAGCCAGCCGTAAGAACACGGTTCCATTAATATGGGTTGAGGAGATAAAAATACGTCCGTCACGGTGTATTTCATCGACTAGCTTTTTATTGAAGGTATTGGCATCACCTGATTCGGGAATATACCGGAAAAAGGCAACCGAAAGCTCCGGCTCCGGACCCACTTCGATGCCATCGATTTGCTGAATTTTGTCATAGAAGTAGCGTGTGAGCAACAGTTTCTCTTCCAGTGCGGCGCGGAACGGTCGAACACCAAAAAGCTGAAGCGGCAGCCACATCCGCAATCCACGAAAGTGCTTTGAGAGCTCCGGCGAAAGATCAGCGGGGGACGCTTCTTCAGTGGCTTTATACGTGTCTTGTAAATAGTTGGCAGACATGTGCTGCGAATCGTATAGTTTCTCTCCATCTTTGACGAGTAGCGCTCCAGATCCGTAAGGCAGAAACAGTCCCTTATGGGGATCAATAGTAGCCGAATCGGACTTTTCGATGCCTCTCATCACTTTTTTGCCGTATTCGGTAAGAAGGAAAAAGCCTCCGTAGGCTGCATCTACGTGGAACCAGAGATCATGTTGATCAGCAATATCACCAATTTCATCGAGCGGATCGACGGCGCCAAGATCGGTCGTGCCGGCAGAAGCAAAGATCGTCAGCGGGATGAGTCCTTCGTCTTTATCTGATTGAATTTGCTCATCCAGAGCATTTGCCTTCATGCGGTAGCGGTCATCCATTGGAATGGTACGAAGCGAAGCTTCTTGCAGGCCGGCAAACTTGATGGCTTTGACCACGCAATGGTGCACTTGCCGGGTTGTGTAAATTACGGCGCGGTTAAAATCTTTGGCTTTAATACCCGAATCGTCGCGAGCTGTGACTAACCCAATTAAATTCGCAATAGACCCTCCGGAAGTTAGATTGCCGGCAGCTTCTTCGGGATAGCCGATAAGGTCATTCATCCACCGCACGCACATATTTTCGATTCTGACCGCACCCGGTGATGAAAAGAAAACGCCGGTATAGCGATTGGTGACAGCTGCCAGGTAGTCGGCGATGGCCGAGGGATAAAGTCCGCCGCCGGGAATATAGCCAGCATGCTTGCCTGAAGCGGGATTGAGCCCGGGTCTGTCCACTTCGGATTTTAAAACTTCGAGGAGCTGATCAAACTCTTTGGGCTCATCCTCAAAGGGCAGCTTATAAACGCCTTTGCCCATGGATTCCGAATCCACATAAGCAGGTTGCTCGGCCAGCGTGGACAAAAAGTTCTCCCCATAACTTTGAGCTTTTTTAAGTAAAGAGTTCCGGTCATGTGAGGTAGATTCAAGTTTTCGGGCCTCTTGTTCGAGTTCTTTGATTTTCTGTTCCATGTATGGGATGGCAGTTCAAAAAATTTCAATTGGCAAATAGATCATAAAATAATAAAAGCCGCGACCAACTGAATGACCGCGGCTCCCCAAATCAAAAAGTGATATATGTTAGTTTACGTCGGTGCCTGTAAGGCGATAGCCTTCGCTGCACCATCCGGCTAAGCCTTCTTCGAAGTCCCAAACGTTGTTATAGCCCATCTCTGTGAGCTTTTCAGCAAGTTTGGGAGAGGCATCACAATCCACACTGGCGCAGTAGACTACGATATACTGATCTTTGTCAGGAATTACATTCGTTGCGCATTCGAGGTTATGCTCCGTAATGTTGATGGAGCCCGGAATGCGTTTGCTCGTGAAGGCTTCTTCCGACAATGCATTGATCAAAACAGGACGATTTTCACTCGTCATGCGATCGTGAAGATCTGTAGCGGATATGCGTTTCATTGTAGCTGGCATAGTGATCACCTCTGTAGATTTGGTTCCATATTTGTTCGCACAAATATAGCGTCTTATAACAATATGAGCGATATTTACCATTCCATGTAGTATGTAGGGGATCACTTTTCGTCTGACATCTCTGGATGCTTTTTGGCAGAAAATTTGTTTATGAAACTAAAACAAAGCGGCAATTTTTACGTTTAACAGATAGAAAAAGCAACTCCAAATTTTTAAAGAATGATATGAATAGAAATAGTTTGCGAACGGTTTTTCTGATGACGCTGGCTGCCGTACTTTTTATGCTGGTTGGGCAGGTTCTGGGCGGATCTACCGGTTTAATAATTGCTTTTGTTTTTGCTATGGGGATGAATTTTTTCAGCTATTGGAAATCCGACAAAATGGTTCTGCGGATGTATGACGCTCAGGAGGTAGATCGAAGCTCGCACCCCAAATTATACGGAATGATAAAAGAGTTATCCCGTAAAGCCGATCTTCCAATGCCGGCGGTCTATATCATCCCGCAAAAACAACCAAATGCCTTTGCGACGGGACGTAATCCCGAAAATGCAGCGGTGGCGGTCACAGAAGGCATCATGCAGGCACTTAATGAGGATGAGTTGCGCGCAGTAATAGCCCATGAGCTGGCCCATATTCAAAACCGCGATATTCTTACGCAGACTATTGTCACCACGGTAGTGAGCGCACTAACGATGTTGGCACAGTTTGCTTATTTCATTCCTATAGGCGGTAGTGACCGCGGATCAAATCCGTTTGTGGCACTTATTGTGTTGATAACAGCTCCTATTGCTGCGACCATGCTGCAGGCAGCTATTAGCAGAACACGAGAATATGAAGCCGATCGTGTAGGCGCAGAAATATGCGGCCAACCGGCTCAGCTTGCATCGGCATTGCAGCGAATTGAAAAGGCGGCTGAGCAAATTCCAATGAATGTGTCGGATACAGCCATGCGTTCAACTTCGCACATGTTTCCGGTTAATCCCTTCAGCGGGGGCAGTTTTATGAATTTGTTTTCAACACATCCCGAAACCGAAGATCGTGTAGATCGACTGATTCACATGCAGAACACCGGGGAATATTTATTTGATTAAGGCTTACTCAATTTTTGTGTCACCCTGAATTTATTTCAGGGTCTCCTAAAAAAATAATCCCACTGGTAGTGACTAACTATTTTATAGATGTTGAAACCCCGATTCGTGGGGGCACGCCAAGTTTAGCATGAATGATAAAGTTTGCGCAATCCCTCTAAAGACTAAGAAGAAAAACCCTCAGGATTTTTGAGTCCTGAGGGTTTAGTATTGCTGAAAATATTTCTCTTACTATTCTTCCTCGTACTGTTCATCATAAGCGTTTTTAATGCGCTGATTCATGTGACGCTTATAATTTTCGTACTCATACTTTCGGACGGTAAACTCGGAGTGATAATTACCGTCGTTACAATCCACCTTTAACTTTTCGGGGTTATCAGTTTCGCTGATTTCAACGGCGATGTCGCCAAGTTTGTATGAATCGATAAGAGAGCTCATAAGGTCATTTATTTTGTTTATGCTAAGATAATCACTGCAGAGCTCAATTTGAATCAAAATCAGCTAACTTACATATCTCCCATTCCACCTTCGGGACCATCGCCATTTCTGCCTTGGTTACGGCGTCGTTCATCACGTTCGCCAAAGAAGTATTGGAAACTGATAGTAGCGGAACGCGAGGACCAGCTAAATTCACGCTGTGTATAGAAATCAGTATTCGGATTCCCGTCAGTATCTGCGGTATAATTGAAGTTCTGCGAATCAAGCAGATCCCGAACGTTAAGCGTAACCTTGGCTTTACCATCCATAATATCTTTTGAAAGTCCGGTGTCCATCATGGTCATGCCTTCGCGACGTCCCTGGGTAGTTTCGCTGGGTCCGCGATAGCGCATGGAGGCTTGATAGTTCAATCCATCGACAATTTCCCAGCGCAGTCGCATGCGTGCCTGGAAATTTTCGGATTCACTTCTGAACACTTGTGGTTCACTCAAATTTTCGGACTGATAGATGCCCTCTGATGAAGATTGAAATAGGTTTGCATTAGCTGTTAGATTCAATCGATCCACAATTTCTTGATCAGCTGAGAACTCAACACCCCAAGCTTTTTCGGAAGCAAGGTTGATCGGAAATATCCGTGTGACGCCTTGTTGGATCTCGGTTATTCGTTCAATAACATCCGTACGATAGCGATGATAAAAACTCGTAAGCAGTGATCCGGAACTCCAATAATGCAGGTATCCTAACTCGTAAGAGTTGCTGAATTCCGGCGTCAAGTTGGGGTTACCTGTATACTGGCTGCGTGGGTCATCGAAATCATTGAAAGGAATTAAAGAGCGAGACCATGGTCGCCGCAACCGTCGGCTGTAACTTACTTGAACGGACTGTTGCTCGTTGAAAGAGTAACTCAAGAACACACTCGGAAAGAGATTTACGTAATTTTGGGTGACTACCGTATTATCACTTTTTACCTCGGTACGGATATTTGTGTTTTCAAGACGCAGTCCAACTTGTCCTGATAAGGAAGACCATTCGTAGTTTAGAATAGCGAAAGCAGCATTGACATTTTCGGTATAGAGAAAGTTATCTGTATAATTCGCTTCGCTTATCCAACTCCCATTAACTAGTGTTTCGGCGCGATAACTATTATCCATCCACTCGGTATCACTGCGCAGGCCGGCTTCAAGTTTACCGTCACCCAATAATGGGCGCTCATATTCGGCGTTGAAACGGAGATCCATTTCTTCTTCCTCATCGATGGCACGCTGCATCAGGGGATCAGCATTTCCCTGCCGGACGATTTCTTCAATATTATTTGTGGCCTCTTCCCAGCTGATATCAAAGCTGGCATCAGCAACGAGCTTGTGATCATCACCGTCAATTTTGTTCTCATAATCCAGGTTTATGTCAATATCACGTTCATTGCCGTCCTGCCTACTTTGACGAAAGGTCTCTTCTAATACATCACCGGAAAATGCTCCGGGACTGTATTCCAGATCAGTATAAGTGATATCTTCATTGTTCTCTTCGCGTTCGGCACTTAGATAAGCACTTGCGGTAAGTACCTGTGTTTCTGTAAGATAAAAATCAGCCCCAAATTGAAGATCGCCGTCAAGCTCTGACTCTTGAGAATCAGTTTTTTCACGATACATAAGGGTATCTTGTGGACCTGCAAAACGCTGAAAAGAACTTCCTCCTTCGGGTTCGCTGCGGTAATCAAGCCCGCCATTAAAGAACCAGTTAATATCGCCTACGCGATAATTTATGTTGGCAGATCCCTCATACTCTTCTGGCAAACCGGTGCCCACCTGAAAGTTACCATTAAGGCCACGGCGCTGATCTTTCTTTAGAATGATGTTGATGATTCCGCCGGATCCTTCGGCAGCGTAACGGGCAGAGGGATTGGTAATAATTTCAACCGATTTAATCATTGTGGCGGGAATACTGTTAAGAGCATCTACATTGCTGCTGCTAACCATGCTCGATGGTTTGCCATTGATAAGCACGCGGACTGACTCATTACCACGCAGGCTAATATTACCATCGATGTTAGTGGAAACAGAAGGGACATTATTTAGCACATCAACAGCCGACCCGCCCAGGCTGGTGATATCCTGTCCCACTTGAAAGGTACGCTTATCAAAGTTCATCTGCATTTCGGATTGTTCTGCACGTACAAATAGCTCTCCGAGATTTTCGGAGGTTGGAGTCATGTTAATAGTGCCCACAGCTACCGTTTCACCTTCCGAAATTTGCACCTCCTGAGTATAGGGTTGGAAGGAGAGAAAGGTAATTTTCAATACATATTGGCCGGGGGAAATATTGATAGAAAAGGCTCCGTCGCCGTCAGTAGAAGCACCGGTTATGATGTTGGTTTGGCTTGAATCATAAATAGCCACTGAAGCACTAGACAGTGGTTCGTCTTCTTGGTCTAAAACGGTGCCCGATATGGAGCCATCAGATTGTGCAAAAACAGGAATTGAAAAAAGTAATAGCAGGGAAAGGGACGAGAGTAACTTTTTCATGTTATTGTGTAGATGTTAGAAAATATGACGTCGTTTGATTTGTTTAGTTCAAAAGATAACAGGTGATACTGTTCAAACATTAAACGAATACTGAAGAAAATTTGAAGATTTCTCAGTTTTGTAAGTCAATTTTCACAGTATGCCAGCCATCTTCGTATGTATATGAGATGGTATAATGGTATTGGTCGGCAATTCGTTTGATTATAGCTAAACCGAGCCCAATAGAGTTGGAATCAACATTATCTTTTATGAATCGTCGGAACAATTCATCGGGTGTTGATGAGAGTGGGTCACCAGTATTGGAGATGCGAAGGCGTTGGCTGTTTAACGAAATATCAATACTTCCCTCTTCCACATTATGTTTTATAGCATTCTGGAAAAGATTGGTCCATAATATATCTGCAAGAACGGGATGCATTTGAACGAAAACATCATCTTCGACATCGGCTTCAACCGTTAGGCCGTTAAGAGCAATAAATTCATCAAATGCCTGCGTGCTCTCTTCAATGAGTTCTGAAAAGTTTACCTCTTCTGTTTCGACAAATTCATGATTTTCAATCTTGGTCAACAGAGCCAACGATTCGCTTAATCGCGATAACTTTTTCACCGAACGCTGACTATCTTCTACAAATTGATACTGTTCGGGCGAAAGGTCGGTTTCGGTAAGCAATTCCAGTTTACCCTTGATGATGGATAGAGGAGTTTGAAGCTCATGGGAAGCATTTTCTGCGAACTCTTTAAGGTTTTTATAGTCTGATATCGCCTTGCTGGTCATCTGCTCCACAAATTTGTTTAAATCATCGAATTCAGCTACTGATGTTTCTTCAGTGGTAATCGGTTTTTTATCTTGCAAGCTAAAGTTTTTAATACGCTCCAGCGTTTTGCGGAACGGTTTAAATAACCTGTTAGAAACAATGAATCCGACTCCAACGGCACCAATAACTTGCAGCCCCAAAATCCAGAGCAGAATTTGTATTACGGCTTCGGTGATATCGTCCGATTCAACCAGCGCCCCATACGTTGTTATGCGGTAAGCACTGCCATCAACGTTGCGATAGGCAACAAGCTTCAGATTGTTTTCCATCTGCTGAAGCCGATCGTGCCAGACCAAGGTATCGCGAATTTCTACATTTGGTTCTACCCGATTCGGGAGAGCAACTATTTTTAAATTGGTGTCATCGTCATCTTGCACCGTGTTTTCAAAGTTTTTCCCCTGTTCCAGCAGGTACGTTACACGCTCTACCCGATCCAAAAAGCGCCACTTAAGTTCGTTGTCGAGTTCGCCCTTGATAACGTGATAAGACACAAAACCCGCTATGCCCAGCACAATAATGGTTACAGTAAGGTAAATGAGAACAAACTTTGTTATCAGCTTCATGGCAATTAGTGGACTTTAAATTTGTATCCAATACCGTAGACGCTTTCGATATAATCATTAGCCCCGGCGTTCTCTAATTTTTTGCGCAGATTTTTGATGTGTTGATACACGAAGTCAAGATTTTCGAGATGATCTACGTAATCGCCCCACAAGTGTTCGGCAATGGTCTGCTTGGAGAGTACGTGGTTTTTATTGGATGAAAAATAGAGCAGCAGTTCGTACTCCTTGGGCGTAAGGGTTACCTCACTTCCATCCACCGTAACCTCCATGGTTTTAGTATTGATGGCGATCTCGTTCACATTAATAATTTCCTTTCCGTCGCGCTGCTGCCTGCGATTTACGGCCTTGATGCGGGCGTGCAGCTCGGGTAATTGAAAGGGCTTGGTGATGTAATCATCAGCGCCCAACTCAAGTCCTTCCACTTTGTCATCCAGAGCATTTTTGGCCGATATAATGATGGTTCCGGTTTCCGGATTTACGGATTTCAGTTCTCGCAAAACCTGTAGGCCCGAACCACCGGGAATCATAATGTCAATAAGTACCACATCGTAGGTGTACGACATCACTTTGTCAAAAGCGGCGGAATAGGATTTTGCAGATTCGCAGATATATCCTTCACGCTTCAGATACGTCTGGATATTCTGTAGCAAATCTTCGTTGTCTTCGATGATAAGTAATTTCATAGCAGCTCAAACATAACAAATGAATTTGAAGCAAAACTGAAGGTCAATAATATATTTATATCGTATGTAGATTAGTACTTTTGAAAGCAATGGTTATATTTTAGTGATGTCATTATAAGGTTGACCTCTATCCGGATATTTTATGCGGCATGGTATACTAACAATATTGGTCTTGGGAATTGTGATGGGAGGATGTACTTCTGAACAGGAGTCCCCTTCTATGGATAAACAATCAGATTCGGTAATCGAACAGGAAAATACGAGCAGCGTTATATCACAGCAAGAACCCACCGATTTTGAACGAGAGAGTAGCAGTATGGGTCAGCTGGTATATGTACCTGTTTACTCGCATATCTACCAACAAAACCGGCAGAAAACATTTAACCTAACGACCACGCTAAGTATTCGGAATGCAGACCCCTATCGTTCCTTTACTATTACTGAAGTCGCGTATTATGATTCAAAAGGAAATTTAATTCAGCAGTATTTAGATTCGACGGAACAAATTCGCCCTCTGGCTTCTACTTCGTTTGTAATCGAAGAGGAAGATCTTAGAGGCGGTGTTGGAGCTAACTTTCTGGTACGGTGGCATTCGCAAGAACCTATCTATCCACCGGCCATAGAGGCAGTAAATATCAGTACATCACAACAGCAGGGTATTTCCTTTTTGAGTGTTGGACGTGTACTTCAGGAGCGTTCTATTAATACATCCAGCAATTAATAGTATAGGTCTGTTCCTTACCTCTGAGTTATAGGACCGGTTCTTAATTTTGGACTCGAAATCAAGCCACAAGTATTTCAAATTAAGAATTTTGGTTCATTGCATGTTTGGATTCTATTTCAATTACCCCATAATAGCCTTCCATACCATAACGGGCGGATCGCGATGGTGGAATTACTTCGATATAATTTATTTCTCCAGGATATAGCATCTCGTCAACACTGGCAAAGCTTCGTCCAACCTTTTGTCCATCTATAATAAACAGAGGCTGGTTGCCCGGGTTTATTGTAGAGCTTTCGCCCCTAATAATAACGCGTTCACTTCCTTGGCTACCGGTAATGGTTGCCTTGGCTGTTCTTCTAATATGATCCTTAAGTGTCCAGTTATTTTCCGGAGTGGTCTTCTGTTTCTTTTCCTTATTAGTAGTGCTGGAGGTGGAGCAGCCCAACACCGTAGCAAATAATCCCGCAGCAAGCAGTACGATAAGTAGTTTTGAAAACTTCACAATCTTAAAGGTCTTTTGAGATTACATAAATCATCCTATAAAACTCGGGGCTTGATTTAAAAAATATGTTATAGAACGATAATAGCCAGTGATAAGACTCATTAATTGTTTAAGATCGTCTCGTCCAGCATATCAGTATCATTAAAAACAAATTTATTGGTGAAAAGAATTCCTAAATAGACCGAAAGTATGGTGCCCGAAAAAATGGCAACCATAATCATAATTTGATACTTGATAGCAATAAGTGGTGAGCTGCCACTCAAAATTTGACCGGTCATCATCCCGGGTAGAGAAACAAGACCAATAGTAGCCATAGAAGCTAATGTTGGATTAGCAGATTTTTGCAGTGCTTTACTAAAAAATGAATGTACCGCCTCGGAACGTGTCGCTCCACATGACAGGTAAAATTGGTAGCGCTCCTGATGTTCATTTAAACTATAGTAAAAAGCATTAATTCCAATGACGTTACTCCTAAGGCAGTTACCCAGCACCATTCCGGTTATGGGGATGGTATATTGTGCCGCCAGTAGTTTGGGGAGTTGTATTACCACTTCCAGAAAAAAGAGATCGATAATAATGATGCCAAAAAAGGTAGCTCCGAAGATCGGTAAAATGACCGTCCATTTGCGCTTTAGATCACTGCGGTCAATAGTTGCAAAATCGGCAACGGCTACCATCACAAAAATCCATGCGGCATTAATCCAGGGATTGTTATATTCAAACAGATACTGTAAGTAATATCCTACAAAAAGCAATTGTAGCACCATCCGTACTGAGGCGGTTAATAGCTTTTTGTTTAGCCCGGTTCGATACTTCCATAAAATATAGGCCGGTACCAGCATTATGATAAAGCCGATTCCAAGCTGTGCCCATGTGAGATCAATAATTTCCATTACGAGAGTTCTATTATGTTATCAGCTTTAGCTACCCAAAATGGATCGTGTGAGGTTGAAATTACGGTGTGCTCATTGTTGAGCAGCAACTCTGCGGCTTTTTGTTTGGATGCTTTATCCAGTGCCGAGGTTGGCTCATCCAGTAAGAGGAGCGGCTTATCAAGCAGGTGGCAAATTGCTAACCCCACGCGTTGACGCTGGCCCGTGGAAAGGTCACGAAACTTCTTGTCGATGATATCCGGAGTCAACCCTAACGTACTCAACGTTCTAATTCGATTTTGTTGAGTATTGTTGTTTTTGGTGGATTGGTTGGCTGCAAATTCAAATGGTTTGGCCATGACCTCCGCAACAGTGCCGGACCCCAAATTTAAATCTTGTGGCAGCCAAGCTGTTTGTTTTCGCACTTTTTGGGCATCGTAGTTTTTGTGATCAATTGAAATGGTGCCACCCCGAGGTTTATGAAATCCCAAAAGAAGTTTGAGAAGAGTGCTTTTCCCCGACCCGGACTCCCCTTTTAATACGGTATGTTGGCCGGGTGCTGCCTCAAATGAAAAGTCTGTTACGATCTGCTCTTTTTCGAAGCTAAAAGTTACGTTTTCAAAAGTTATGTTGGGAGATTCTGCCAATACGATCTAGATATTTTCTGTTAAAAAGGAAGAGGTTCGCCTGTTGTTTTAGCTCGTTGGCGGTGTAGTTTTTGCAGCTGATCGGTTACAGGTCCCTTTGTGCCATTACCGATTACGCGCTGATCTATTTCCACTGCGGGAACCAGTTCGCCCATGGTGCCAGTAGTGAAGCACTCGTCGGCGGAATACATCTCGGCCATACTGATTCTTTTTTCTGCCACAGGGATGTCATTTTCTTTACAGAGGTCGATTACAATTTTACGTGTAATGCCGGGCAGGCAGCTATCCGCAAAAGGCGTAAGTACTTTACCCTGGTTGACAAAAAAGATGTTTGTCGCATTTACTTCAGATACATAGCCTTCGATATCCATCATAACAGCCCCATCGGCATTTGCAACATTCGCTTCAATTTTCGCCAGAATATTGTTGATTAGGTTGTTGTGATGAATTTTGGAGTCGATACACTGGGGTGGATTGCGCCGTATTGAGGATGTAACCAGTTGCAGACCTTCTTTCTCCTCATGGATTGGCGGCTTCCATTCGGCCAGTACAATCAGGGTGGGTCCGTATTGGTTGACTTGCGGATCCATATAGGAGGTTACTTTCTTACCGCGTGAAAGTGTCAGTCGAATATGTGTTTCATCGCGCATGCCGTTGGCTTTTAGCGTGGCAAAGATAGCTTCTTTGATATCGTTATTTGATGGTACGTTATCGAAAGCCATGGCATGAGCAGAATTTTGCAATCGCTCGAGGTGTTCGTCGAGCGCAAATATTTTTCCATCGTAAACGCGTAGCCCCTCCCAGACGCCATCACCACCTTGAACTAAGCTGTCAAAGACCGAAATGTTAGCCTCCTGACGATCATATAGTTTACCGTCAATCCAAACTTTTATGTCTTTATTACGAGGATCTGGAATTTTGGGATGTGTATCCATAATTGAAAACTGACTAATTATAAGTTAATATTACCTTTTAATTGCATGTGCAAGCAATCTATCATAAATCGACTTGCAATGCTCATAAAGAGGATCTAAGCGATCGGGTAGATCCTCAGTTTTAGGAGTGTAGGGGTTAAATCCTGTAGATTCGTGGACATTATCATACCAATATTCAGCCCATGTGCCATCCTCGGGGATGGGACCCGGTTGCCATGAAAGCATGGATTCCCTAAACGGAATACCAAGCTGTTCACACAATGCTGATAAAACAAATTCAGGATCTTTTAACAGTTCTTTGGAGTCGAGTACAATAAGAGGAAGATTTTTGTTTTCGGCTGTTTCAAATAGGTCGAGCAGGTGCTGATATCCGGTATCACGCAGTGAGGGATCGGGCAGTGATTTATCAAGCGAGAGCAGCATATCTGCAGGATTGCGAATCAAAAATACGGGAGTGAATTCTTCAAAAAGCTGCTCCAGGATGACATCCATCTCTATCATATGATGAGCCATGTTTTTGATAAACAGGACATTCGCGTTTGTGCCGGTTGCCCTCAGGTTTTGCATTACAATAGAAGGATCTTTGGGCTGGCTTTCGAGCACTTTTGCACGTCCGGGATGCTCGGCACCGCTTTGCAGTAGGTAATGCGCATAGAAGGGCTCATCCACCACTTGGGTGTCACTGCGTTGTGCAAAGGAGTACATGATAGCCGTGGATATATTACGAGGACCGGACCACATATTTATCTTGATCTTTGCCATATCAATTAAATTCGGAGCATGTTATATAGATGATATATGGTATTGATATTTTGGGGATCATCAAAAGCAATAACCAAAACTGATTTAGGAATACAATCATCCGCTTTTCTACAATAGTTTTCATATTTTAATAACGTTGACTGATGAATGTAAATATACCTTCAGGCTTTAATGGGACACAAAGCGAATGACAGTGGTGAGGTCAAATTTCGACCTGAAAAGCTGCTGGAAAAAAGTTCAATCGCATACTATCATCGAGAGAGCGGTGATCAGTATCCCTATGTAGATATCAGCCCAAATGTTAGCCGCCTTTTGGGATATTCCCGATCAGAAATGAAAGCTGAGGATTTTCGCTGGCTAAGTCGAATACATCCTGAGGATCGCCAATCGGTAGTTTCAATGTTAGATAATCTTGAACCGGATGATCCCATAACAATAGAATACCGGTTTAAGCATAAGTCAGGACATTATCTTTGGCTGCGCGATAAGGTAGAGCTGGTTACAGATGAAGAAAGGCAAGAATTCGTAGGTGTGTTTGTTAAAGCAGATAAAGACAAAGAAATGGAGCACCTGAACCTGGAGGAGCGTGAAAAGTTACAGCAGCTGGCCCTGGATAATTTGAATGATATGGTGATAATCACCCGGGCTCCGAAAGATGACCCACTGAATTCGCGTATTGTTTTTGTCAATAAATCTTTTGAGCAGTTTACCGGTTATCGTTCGGCGGAGATTATTAATAAAACGCCCACCTTTTTGCACGGACCTGAAACCTCAGAAGAGGCGTTAGCCCGAATCAATCAAAAGATTGAAGGGGGAGAGTCGTTGCGGGAAGAGTTTATCAACTATAAGAAGGATGGCACCCCTTACTGGGTTGAGCTGGATATGGCACCATTTCCTACGGATGACGGGGAGTATGAGTTTTGGGTGGGTATTAACCGGGATATTACGCAACGAAAAATAGCTGAGAAGAAACTTGCTGAAAGTGAAAAACGACATCGAACATTTACCGAAATGGCCTTTGATGCCATCTTCGAAATTCATGTAGATGGAACCATTCTGCGATGCAATAGGCGAGCATGCGAGCTTTTTGGTTACTCCCGGGAAGAGTTGATTGGAATGCATGTACTGGATCTGACTCCGGAAGAATTTCAGAGTAAACAGCCTGAGACATTTGCCGGCATAGCTACAACGGGTGATGAAGCCTGGGAGCGGACCTACCTAAAGAAAGACGGCACGAAGTTACCAACTGAAATTCATACAGCATTTTATGAGATGGACGGACAAAAACGGCTAATTACCTATGTGCGTGACAATACCGATCATAAAAAATATGAGCATACCATACGAAAATCTCTGAAAGAGAAAGAAACGCTTCTGGCAGAGGTTCATCATCGCGTAAAAAATAATTTAGCAATTATATCCGGCTTGTTGCAGATGCAGGTATTTAATACCGAGGATGAAAACCTATTGGCAAAGCTCAAGGAAAGCCAGTCACGCATACAATCGATTGCGATGGTGCATGAAAAGCTTTACAGCTCAGAAACATTTTCGGAAATCGCCATTGATAAGTACATAAATGATCTGCTCAATATGATCGAAGAATCGATGACCGATTTTAAAAAAGATATCCGTGTGAGTATGGATATGGAACCGATTCGGTTAACGGTAGGTCAAGCTATTCCCTGTGGACTGTTGCTTAACGAGATGATTACAAATTGTTATAAGCATGCCTTTGAAAGTAGTGATGAAGGTAAAATCGATATTTCAATTAAAGAAAATGAGGGACAAATAAAATTAAGTGTGAAAGATAGCGGTATTGGATTGCCGGAAGATTTTAATATTGAGCAGCAACCTTCGTTGGGAATGACGATTATTAATACATTGACCACTCAGCTGGATGGACAATTGGAAGTAGATTCAGGTGATTTTGGCAGCAGTTTCACTTTAACTTTTGATATCGAGCGTGGTACTGCCGAATAAAGTAATTTCAAAAACAGTTTATTGAAGAAACAATGAAGTACAATTTCTATGTTTTAGAGAAGTGAGCTAACGGATTTTTGATATCCTCAAAATAATCAACAAAAATCGGAGAATAAGTATGATACCATCATCACTACAAAAACCTATGTTATTTGTATTAATGATCTGTTTTGTAGCCGTGCAGCCATTGGCGGCACAATCGGATCAGGGGTTAACCCCAAAAGATGTTGCCAAGATGCAGCAGGTGAATGAGATTGCGATTGCTCCATCCGAAGAAAAAGCAATTTATACCTTGCAGAAGCAAGCAGATCCCGAAAAGGAAAATAAGCCGGCAAGCTATCACCTGTATCTTGCGGATTTGGCCAGCGCCAATTCCATTCCTTACGTGACGACGATGAGCGTTAGTGATATCGCTTTTCGACCCAATCATAATTCCATTACGTTTTTGGCAAAACGTTCATCGGATGAAACGACGAGTTTATACGAAATTTCGATGAATGGCGGAGAAGCCCAGAAAATTTATTCCTTTGAGACCGCTATTGGGGATTATGAATGGGCTTCTGATGGCAGTCACATCGCTTTTATGGCACAAGATACTATTACTTTTGAACGATCTTCGCTGCCTTATCACCCTGAGGTGTATGAAGAAAATCTTAAACAGCGACGCGGCTATGTAGCAAATGTAGATATGCCTCACCATGGGCCGCATCAGGTTCAGGTAGAGGGATCAATTTATCAAATGCGGTGGAGTCCCAATGGAGAAAAAATTGCCATAGGAGTGTCTCCTACTCCGCTGGTTGATGATTATTACATGAAGCAGCAAGTAAAAGTCGTTGACCATGAGGGCAAAAAAGTGCTTGCCGAAGTGGATCACGAAGGAAAACTCGGTCAAATTGGCTGGAGCCCAAATGGCAATAAACTGGCGATGATTGCCGGAGCTGATATTCATGATACGATAGCCGGACGATTATTTGTTGTCTCGGCTGACGGTGGCGAACCCACACAGCTGAAACCTCAATACAATGGTATGTTTGAGCAGTTTAAATGGACCGGCAATAACAAACTGCATTATCTGAGCAGCGAAGGCGTTTGGTCAACATACGGGAGTATCAACGCAGACGGCTCAAATATGAATACGATTGTAGGTAAGGGTGATACCAATCTTTCCTCCTTTGACCGTGCTTCGAATGGAGCTACTGTTTTTGCAGCAAGTTCTGCAACTCATCCCCAAGAGTTGTATCAATTAGCTGATAATAACGTTAACCGAGTGACGAATACTAACGCTTGGCTGGATAAGAAACAGTTGGGTGAGCAAAAAGTAATCACATGGACAGCAGATGACGGTACTGAACTGCAGGGCATCTTGGTGTATCCGGTTGATTATGAAGAGGGTATGCAATATCCCTTGATTACTACCGTACACGGCGGACCTGAAGCCCATTATAATCATGGCTGGGTAACAAACTATTCTGATGCCGGACAGGTTGGTGCTGCGCAGGATTATTTCGTTTTTTATCCCAACTACCGAGGCAGTACCGGCCGTGGAGAAACATTTGCTAAAAGCAGCCAGGGTGATTTAGCCGGAGCAGAATTTGATGATATTGTTGCCGGCGTTGATGAATTGGTGGAAGAAGAATTGGTAGATGATAACAAAGTAGGTGTCACCGGTGGTTCTTATGGTGGATATGCTACCGGATGGATGGCTACAAAGTATACCGACCGTTTTGCAGCAGGAGTCATGTTTGTGGGCATCAGTGATAATATTTCAAAATGGGGAACCAGCGATATTCCTGAAGAGCTTTATCTTGTTCATACCCGCCAGCGTATTTGGGACAATTATCAGAAATACCTGGAACGGAGTCCCATTTATTATGCCGGACAAGCAGATACGCCCCTGTTGATTATGCACGGTAAAGAAGATACGCGCGTTGATCCGGGTCAGTCCTATGAGCTGTATCGTCATATTAAAACACGTACCGACACTCCGGTTCGCTTAGTTCTATATCCCGGAGAAGGACACGGGAACCGCAATGCAACGGCGCGTTACGACTATAATCTGCGCATGATGCGATGGTTTAATCAATATTTGAAAGGTCAGCAGCAAGAACGTCCTGACGTGGAAATTGAAGTCGAAAAAACGGCTGTTGAAAACTAAGTCTGATTCAGATTGCTAATCTTCAGATCCCCTTCTGTTTCATCAGGAGGGGATTTTTATTTGTCAGAGGTATTTCTTGGTATGATTGTATTGAAAGAACAGCGAGGGTTAATTGCCAACGTATTCTTCAATGTTATCGGGATCACCCATAAATTTCACCTCTTCAAGATCTTTGACTGCACCTACCTTGTCAACAATACCCTGTAAAATGTTTTCGTAATTATTAAAATCCTTTCCAAAAAAGATTTTTTTATCATCTGATTCTACATAAAAGTTAGACCATGTAGATCCGAAGTGAATAGCTTTTACGTCTGTAAAATCAATAACGTTTGGTGAAATTAAGCCCTGCCGATGAAGAGAAGTGTCTGTTAATTTAATCTTATAACCTACTGCAATTACAATAACCACAGCCCAAAGCAGAAATAGAATCGCCATCAGGACAGCAAAAAGTGTTTCTCCTACATTATAATTAAGGTATGCGGCATATAGCATGGGTCCGCCTACCAGAGAAAATAAAAAGACCATGCCCCATTTTGATTTTGCCCGAAGTGAAAACTCTTTTACCTCTTGCTCCATAATCCTCCACTTATTTGTGTTAGTGCCAGTAAAGCGAAACGTTATATATCTATTAATAATTTAAAATGAAAGGGTTACACTGGTTTGTAGAATATTTAATGTAGATAGCAGATGGATATAACAGCACTCAGCAAATTTTTGAGCTATGTATTGCGTCATCATCCCGAGGATATTGGTCTGGACTTGGACGATAACGGCTGGGCTGAGGTATCTGAGTTGATTGAAAAGGCTCACAATGAGGGAAGACATTTAGATCGGGATGCTATTCAGCATATCATGCGAAATAGTTCGAAGCAGCGGTTTATTTTGAGCAGTGACGGGAAATACATCAGGGCGGGTTATGGACATTCTATTGACGTGGATTTGCAGCTAAAACCGAAAACCCCTCCCGAAAAACTTTATCACGGAACGGGTAGTAATAATGTAGCATCTATTTTGGCTGATGGCATTCAGGCTTGCAGCCGAAATTTTGTGCATATATCTACCACGATTAATGAAGCGCGTAAGGTAGGCGGACGGCACGGTGAGCCGGAGATCCTTTTGGTGTTTTCAAGCCAGATGGATCGCGAGGGTTATGACTTTTATCAATCCGAAAGTGAGGAGAGTATCTGGCTGACGAACTATGTGCCTCCGAAATTTATCGAACAGCTATAGCGAACCATTGACTATTGTGGCGAACCTTTATCTCGGAATATAGGTACTGCAACCGGCGGATGTTATTTGTATGTTAATGCTGATGCAGAAATTGAACAACATATTGTTAGCCATTTTGGCCATTGCGTTGTTTGGCCATTCGTTGGCACAGGGCCAGCCTCTGATGCAGAAAAGATCTGCAGTTGTCTCACCTGCAGAGGAAGAGAGTGACGAGCCTACGTATCCCTTTGCACAACAGAACTTATTTTATGTTTACCACCCGGTAGAAAGCGGAATAAGCATAACCAATATTCCTGTACCATTGCTATCGGCGGAAGATCAGGAAAAATCGGCTGTTCATAAATTTATTGCATCAGTAGCAGAAAATAGGGCAACGGTTTATCTACATATTTATCATTTAGTAGATCGAGCTCCAATCCTGTTAAAATATATTTTTCCCTTCCATACATTTCTATAGCTGTTTAATGTGCAATGGCTATCAGTCTTAAGAGATTTTGATAGCCCTCCCAATCACAAATTGATATAACCGAAATTTGTATAAGCAATGGAATCGGTATATCAGAACGCTACATTAAAACAGTTTTGAAAAATGGATATTGATTTAACAACAATTATTATCAGTGCTATTGCATCTTTGTTCTTTATTATTCCGATTGTAATTGACCAGTTGAAGAAGAGAGAGGAGGATGAATCCAAAGAGGAAACATTCTGAATGAAAATGAAATCAAGTGCATAAAAAAAGCCGCGGGAAACCGCGGCTTTTTCTCTATTTACAAAATGAGCCGGCTCCTCTTAGTTCACTTCAATATTTTTGCCGCCTTTCTCTTTTATTTTGGGTACAGTAATTGTCAGCACACCATTATCGCAAGTGGCGCTGATGTTTTCTTCGTCAATGACAATGGGTAGTGGCAGTGAGCGCTCAAACTTGCCAAAACATCATTGAAGGCTCTGCAGACGTTTTTTTAGTTGCCTGGCTGCGGAAACATATCCCCCGCCGCTGCCATCAACAAAGTGGATATGATCGCGGTGATATTGAAATACCATGCAGGTTATCATAGCTGCATCGGAGAGGTGCATACCGTAAGCCAACCTTCCATCTTTAAATTGCTTATTTAAAAAAGCTTCGAACTCTTGGCGTTGGGATTTACTGCCGCTGATAACTACACGCAGCATATCATCGAACTTGCTGTGGTCGGAGTTCAGGGCCAGATCTGATTTATAGAGCGACCAATTAGTGGCCGTCGTTTCATAATCCATGGCCATTAAAACTTTACCGATAATAGTTTGTAGCTGTACTTTTAGTATGTAGCCGATGCGTTTTAGCCAACCCTGACCGTGTGTTTGAAACCGGGCCTCACCCATAAGTTCTGAGAAAGATAACGTCATGGAAAGCCCCTTTACATTAATGGGATTGGTTTTATCATCAAAACCAAAGGTCGTGCGCATTTTTTGGAACACTTCTTCGTATATTTCTTGAGGCTGATCTATCTTCGGATTGCTTTTTATCATCATCGTGATTACCTCATTTTTAGGCTGCTTTACTTCTTGCCAGCGGCATTCCAGTCCGCTAAAATCAACCGTTTGCGCATTTTCTAAGGCCGATACACTAAACGTATCCGAGTCTGATTCTTTCAGCACTTCTTCAGCAAAACTTAAGCCGCCGCCCAAAAAAATAGCTTGAATATAGAACTTTGATGCACGATACCGGGCAACCCTTATTTTATGTCCTTGTTCGCGGATATATGAGAGGGGAATGATAGCTGCGCGTAAATTGAGGTCATACTCTAATTTGCCAATGGTTTTGCATCCTCCCAAAACGCGTCGGGCATCGTCCAGCAGGTCGGGCGGCAGGCAAAACGAAGCACCGTCTCCGCCAAATGTAAAGGGAATTGTATCGTGATCAGCTATATTAAAGATTCCCACTATGGGTGAGGCGCCCAATATATTTACTGCCTTATAGCGATCATTTTGAATGGCATCGGTGGAGTTTATAATATCTGTTACAGCTACATACCAATCATCGGGAAGGGAGTGGAAGTTTTCTGGATTTGAACCATTAAAAAAATCCTCAATAACAGGAAGATTTGCGTAAAAGTCAGCGCTGCTTGCCACAGTAATCAGGTTGTTTTACTTTTTTGGAAGTGTCTCAAACATACAAAAAGTATTTAGGATGGCACTATTGTATCAGTGGTGGCGGGGCTTTAGTGACTGGGGATCTATTTCCAATTTTTTTGTGATTTATTTCTGTGGCAATTCCGGCAAAGATAGCCATATACTCGCAGTTTGTACCAGTTAACGGAGTTTTCTGGTACCCGCCGGTGGATATAGGTTGCCAGCTTCCGCTCGAAAACAGGGCGAAACACTGGTGCTATGATAAATTCGTCCGATGTCTTTGACGTTCGGCTGATCCATGATAATGGAATCTAAAAAACATGGATACAACCCTACTGCCCGCGGAGTTGAAATAATCGAATTATGTATCAGATCTTTTTAAATGCTTCCACTCGTTATTCTTGGTAAAAAGCTGGGAGTGAAACTGATCCATGATCTGGCAAGAATTTATAATTCCTCCGCAATAGCCCGGTTCAAGGGCGATTGTAACGCCACTGATGTTAGGGAGGATCTTTTGAAACACCGGCCTCGATATGTCAATGACTTGCTTGATTTCGTCATCAGAATAGCGATTAAAATCTTCAGAGTAATGCTGCTTACCTTTGCCGTGGACAAAGTAATCGAGATCGATGTCGAAGAATATATTTTGGTCGTTCCGCTCTAGCATAAATTCCTGGAAGCTATTAAAATCACGAAATTCAAAAATGCCGTGATCGTTTCCATTCATATCTTTAACAGTGCTATGCTGATAGTCCGTCGTATTTTGAAGCAGTACCACATCTCCAATAAGATTTAGCCATGAGGCGCATAAAATATGTCCGTCATTCGTCTGGTCAAATTGCGCCCAAACGTAGTTGGCGATATCAGAAAGATTACTTTGGTCTAATTGTTCTAATACTTTTTTCTGATCATCAGGAACCGGAGCGAGGTCGCGATGCCAGTCTATGGTAACGAGCGTTGGTGCGGGCTGTTTAAGAAGCTCTTTATCACTGAGGCGGTTTCGCCATTTCATCCAAAAAAAGAACGCAAACCGGTGCTCCATAATGATAGCTTTTTCGATAGCATGGTTACTACCACTCGGATGAGCGATTTGCTCGAGATGCGTACCGGGCGGGTTGCAGTTATAGGGCTCCTTGTTTTCGTACATATGGTACTATTGAGTTATTGACGAAACGTGAGAATATGACCCCGTAATTTATAAGAGATTCTACGAAGGTCAAGCAGGTTGACATAGATACTAATGAGTTTATGTTCTGATGGATTAACCGTATTTTTGGAGCTTCATCTCAGACAACAATAAATTGGAATCATTTTAGTGAACTATCTCAGTTTTGCCCTTAGAGAAAAACGCATTTTGTCGTTTGGGCTATCGTTTACATTTATGTCCAGCTTTGGGCAAACATTCTTGATCTCCCTGTTTGTCCCCTATTTTTTGAAGGATTTTTCTCTTTCCAATGCTACTTTTGGGAGTCTATATTCTGTAGCTACACTCGTAAGTGCAGGCTTATTGCCTTACCTGGGAAAGTGGATAGATGACCTGCCTCTTCGGACGTACAGCCAGATGGTGGCCGCCGGGTTGCTGGTAGCAAGTATAACGGTGGCTTTGTCGTGGCATGTGGCGCTATTATTTGTGGGATTAGTATTGCTTAGATTGTCGGGACAAGGGCTTAGTAGTCATACTGCGCAGACCGCCATGGCGCGTTATTTTGTACATCAGCGGGGGAAAGCTCTAAGTATTTCCAGTCTGGGATATCCTATAGGGGAAGGGATCTTGCCATTAGCTATCGCAGGCCTACTGGGCATTTTTAGCTGGCGCATGACTTGGGGTATTATTGTGTTAGTAATTGCCCTGTTTTTTATACCGCTTGTTCGGTTTATTCTGAGTAGCCGCGAATATAAAGATGTTGAACATACTGAGGAAAAATCCCAAACTAACGACAGCAGCTGGGAGGTGTATAGCATGTTAGCACAAGATTTCCGAATCTGGCTGGTAACACCGGTGGTTCTGCTGCCACCTTTCTGGGCAACGGGTTTATTTTTGTACCAGGTTTCTATTGCCGAGCAGCTCGGCTGGACGGCCACATTAATCGCTTCGGCTTTTGTAGCCTTTGCCGCCAGTAGAGTGGTGAGCTCCATCTCGATAGGTCCGTTGATAGATTATTTTAGTGCAAAAACACTTATTCCCTACTATGTGCTTCCTTTTGGGGCGGGATTGGTATTTGCCTATTACCACCCGGGAAGCTGGTCCGCCTTTGCTTACATGTTGCTTATTGGTGTTACCATGGGGATGGGAAGCAATATAAAATCAGCGTTATGGGCCGAGTTGTATGGTACGGAGATTATCGGTACCGTGCGGTCGGTTTTCTCTTCGTTGATGGTATTGAGTACAGCACTGTGTCCATTTTTGATGGGTTGGGCCATTGATAAAGGAATGGCTATGGAATCTATTCTATTTATAGCTATTGCTACAATCGGCGTAGCCACTTTAATGGCTTATGCCGCATTTAATTTTATGACAAAGGAGAAAGCAACGTGACAGAACAAGAGCAGCAGGAGATGAAGAAGATTTTGGATGAGAAGATTGAACAGACCAAAGAGGAGATTAAACAGCTTGAAGAGCTTACAAAACCCATTAAACCCGATAACGCATATGGACGTTTGTCGCGGATGGATGCAATCAATAATAAGACCATCAATGATGCGGCTTTGCGCGAACAAAAAAGCAGGATTCAAAAGTTAGAGCGAGCACAGAAAAAGCTTGATGATGGTAAGTATGGTATCTGTATTAAGTGTGGAGATGAGATACCGTTGGGACGTTTGAAGTTTATGCCTTGGACAGCGCACTGTGTTAAGTGTGCTCAGAAATCATAGATACTTACATATATTATGATCTAGGGGAACGCCAATCACTTTATTTGTAATTAATTATGCAAAAGGATTTAATATTATTAGTATAATTCAATATTAAGTCTTTTAATGAAAAAGTAATTCTTAATAAAAAAAGGGGTATTATGTTAGATAGATTACGTTCTTCCAAGTTAGGTGAATTTGTAGATGCCGGAACATCCGCAGCCATTTTCCGGATTTTTGTTGCTTTCTTTATGCTATACGGTCACGGTTGGGGTAAAATGATGAGTGTTTTTGGAGGTGAATTTCAATTTTTGGATCCCTTAGGTATTGGACCAACAGCATCATTAATTTTGGCTGCTTTTGCCGAGGGAATTTGCTCACTTCTAATTATAGCTGGATTTTGGACCCGCTTGGCTTCACTAATATTAACAATAAATATGGCAGTGGCCGTGTTTTTTGTACACCTACCCGGTGGTGATTGGTTTGGTGATATGGAACTACCAGTAATATATTTGCTATCTTTTATTGTTATCTTCTTGCTTGGTCCGGGCAAGTACTCTGTTGATAAGAGCTAAGGAGAAATTAGAAGTATCATTATTTAGAAAGGGAGAGTATTTTATAATGCTCTCCCTTTTATATTTATGCTTTTTTAAAATGAAATTTTTCAGTCAATACAATTATATCTACCTGATACTACTTTTGAGTCTAGCCTTTTTAGTGTTGGGTTGTGGACAGCGTGCTGAGCCAGAATCGGATGATCAAAGTAATACTATAGAGCAGTCTGAATTGCCCGGTTTTGAATCCGTGGATACTGATCAGGTTTTTGTATATAACTGTGCTGATACCCTGCAATTTACTGCGCATGTAACAAAAGACAGTACCTGGCTTTTGTTGCCTAATACAACGATCAAAGTATTGCCTGTAAAGTCCGGATCGGGTGCTCGATATGAAGGCAACTCATATTTGTATTGGAGCAAGGGTAATGAAGCCATCCTTCAAAAACCAAAAGGCTCATTTACGACCTGTCAGTCTGTGCCAGAAGAGCGCTCGTGGGAAGCTGCAAAACTTCGGGGTGTCGATTTTAGGGCCTTGGGACAGGAACCCGGCTGGTTTTTAGAGCTTAAGAAAAATAATCAGCTTAAATACGTGGGAAATTATGGTCGGGATACCATAACCGTCAAAACACCTACATCCGAGACTGATATTCAAGGAAAACGAACAGTCTATCGGTCAAAAGATGCACAGCAAACGCTTAAGCTGGTTATTGCAGATACCCCCTGTACCGATAGTATGAGTGGGTTCGATTTTCCACAAACAGTTACAGTAACCGTAGATGGTAACACCTACAGAGGGTGTGGCCAATATCTGCAACAAGAATAAGTTATATTACCCAATGGCTATTGTAGATGATCAACAAGTTCCCAAAGTTCTACTTTAATAAGATCTCTGGTGTTGTAGATCGTTTCAAAAAGCTCGGGCACATTGCTATTTTGACCCATGGTTTGTTGGATAATTTGTTCATTCAAACCAAACTCATAATGTTCCAACTCTTTAAAATGGTTACCGGTAGCAAAATTATATCCGTAGTTCATTCCGGATGGCAAAATAAGGGAATAAACTTCCCAGCCGGCCATTCTGTCCCGTTCAATCCGTTCCAGGTGGATAGGCTTGGCAATTTCATCCTCCAACATTAGGTAGTCGGGATCTTTTCCCGGTGCTACCTTCATGTAGTCCATGGACATATATCGGCTTGGAGCTGAGCCCGTATCGGCGAAAGCGCTATTTTCAACCCTCCAAATTTCAGACTTAATAAGGGTGGCAAGTTTGGAAAGTTGCTCCGTACCCCCCTTGGCTGTAGGCGAAGGTACAAAACCGGGCGCATTGTTTTCAGAAAAATAATCACCCAAATTATTTATCGAGGAAGAAATGGTGATACTCACAAAATTGTAATTACTTTTTTCACCACCGGGATATTTTACCTTGTATAAATACCAGCCTTTTACATCATCTTTCTTGAGAAGAGACGAAAATCCTGATGCAAGATCCCTGTCAGCTACCTTCAAGAACCGATCGAGTTGTGTTTGGTTAACTTGCAGATAGTCAATCTTTTTATAAAGGTCATCCTGTGTTTGTCCAAATGAAGATGCAAAAAAGACCAAACATAGTGCAAAAGATAAGAGTAGTTTCTTCATGTAAGCCCCCTGCTTTTTTATGAAGTTGTACTATCAATTAAAACAATTTGCAATACAAATGCACTATTCAACTGTTCTAAATAAAAGACAACCTTAATTTCATTTAAGAAAACAGGTTTAAGAAGGTTTACTTTGTTTCAAACATCCGTATTGCAGTTGCACAATTTGCAGTGGCGCAAATAATATCTTTGACAGAAGTAGTCAGTATTCTCTTGAAGTAAACATAACCTGATGATAGCTTATTTGGAGTGATTACTTGGCAAAAAATAATAAATACAATCAATTTCTATTTAAAGATTAAAATGTTTTCTTGAGAATGCCCAAGGATTGGCAGGTGTACCTGGCCAACAAGATTTTTATATGAAAAGATGACGTTAAATAAATAGAGAGCCTAAAATGAAATTATTGAAAAAAATATGTCTCTTATTAATAGTTTCTCTCATAGTTTGGGGCTGTGGTTCCGACGGAGGAACGGGACCTGGTAATGGTGGTGGCGACAACGGGGGAGATAATGAGCCGGATCCTGTTGAGTATAGCTTGACAGTGTTAAAGAGTCCGTCGGATGGAGGATCGGTAGATCCTACCGGAGGAACATTTGAAGAAGATACAGAGGTAACGGTTGAGGCTACGGCGAATGAGGGATTTACTTTTCGAGAGTGGACCGGAGTCGTTAGTTCGGAAGAAAACCAAGTGACTGTTACGATTACTGAGGATACGGAGATAATAGCTAATTTTGATGATCTGCGATCGGTGTATACGGTGCAGACGTTTGCCATTAGTACCGAAGATACGGTGGATCTCAGGTTTGGACAGTCAAGCCGGGGCAGCGAAGGCTTTGATAATGGAGTAGATCAGGATGCGCCCCCATCTCCGCCAGAAGGGGCGTTGCACGCTTATTTTGAAATTGATGACTTGGATCTGTACAGAGATTTTCGTAGCAATATCAACCAAGAGGTAGCGTGGACCTTACAGTATCAGGTTGGCAGTGGCGAAGACTTAAAGCTGGAATGGGAGATTATAAATGATTCTCAAATTGAAGGCAGTTTAGTGCTCACCGATCAGTCGGGAACGTTTGAGGTTGATATGCGGAATAATACTACTCATACAGTGAGTGGTACAACATCAGGAACACTTCTTATCAACTATAATTTTTAGAGTAAGTAGTTTTTATTGAGTTATGACGGCAGTGAAGGGATAGAATCTATAACGCCAAAATTTTCGAGTCCCATCCAGAGTAGGAATAGGAGGTAGCAGAAAATAAGTCCCGCTGACTCCCATCTGTCTAATATCATATCGGTGCGCATAAAGCTAAATAGAAGGAGCGTCCCCAGGGTGAGAGCGCCCATCAGCGGAGCAGCAACCGAAAAATTTATCACAGTAGCGCCGGCAATAAGCACGCCTACGGGAATACAGACAAGAAGATCAAAAATATTGCTGCCCAGTACGTTTGCCATTGAGGTGACGGGATCTCCTTTTTGAGCTTTCTTTATACTCACAAAGGCATCGGGAATGCTGGTACCGGCTGCAATTACAGAGATTCCCCAGAGGAATGAGGGCGTGCCCAGTAGATTTCCAAACTCAATGGCCGAACGCACTAATAGCTCAACACCAATTAAAATTACCGCTAAGCTAACGATGAGTATGCCCCATTCTTTTAACGGATTAATGTTGCTCGAGTCACGCTCAGATACATAGTCCATCGTATCCTGGTACTGTATAAAAATGTAGAAGCCATATAACAGCAGGGGAAGTAAGGCTAAAAATCTATCCATTTCTCCTAAAATGATCCCTTCTTTTGCGCTAATGGGGTTAAAAATTGCGGCAAAAGAAAAGGTGATGATTAATACTGCAACTGAAATAATGTAGAACTGAGCTTCTTTATATACCAAGTCCCGGTTTGATTCCAGTGGATCTTTAGAAACCAACCCGGCAGCGGCGGGAATAATGAGGATGTTAAAAATAGCAGAACCCACAATGGCTGCTACGCCCAAGTCAAACTCTCCATGTAAGATGGTAGACAGCACAACGGTAGCCAGTTCGGGAAAGCTGGATCCGATAGCTACGACCAACGCTCCCTGTACAATATCGGGCAGCTCATAATAGGTTGATAATCCCTCGCTGGAGTGTTCTAACCAGTCGCTTCCTTTCCATAAAATACCCGTAGCTATAATAGCTACAGCGGTCCATAGTAATAATGATAAAACCATTATTGCTCTCCTAAATTTATTAGTTGGTCGAATCTAATAAAATAAGATTCCCACTCTCAAAAAAGAAGAGAATGGGAATCTTAGGGGACCATGGAAGAGCAAAAGTTATATTTTAAAATGTAATTATTTGATAGCCGTCAACAATAAAATTTCGCAGGCTGGGGTGTTGATCGTATTCATCAAGTAATTCTATATCAGTTTTTTTAATTTCTTTAAACACCCCAAAAGCTTTAGCGCAAAAACGGCAGGCACCGTGAATATTATCCTTAACGGCTGCATACAGCGGATGCACGTCATGTTCTTCATCCTCTAATGCAGGAATCCACTCAGTGCCGCCTCCGTCAAAAACAATTTTGACCTCATCGTTGTTATCTTGTAATTCTTTGGCCAGTTCAAGGGCGTTTACAATGCGTCCCAAAGATTCATGGGATTCTGTGTCGGCTAAAACCACAATTGCTACTTTATTCATAAATCAGGGTTCCTTTTTGGTATTGGTGATACTTAGAGATGATCACAAGAGATAAAATCTTACGTGATCAAAATATTGAAATCCTTTTTTGGTGGATGTAAATTGTCTCCGGCTAAATAATTTGAGTCATTTAGTAAGAATCTATCTGTTCAGTTGTTCTGAAATGTAAACATATGAATAAAATGAAAATGGCTTATCCTATGAATAAACTGATAACCGGTGTAATTACAGTTTTTACCCTTTTTTTAATTGCTGCAGGTTGTTCTTCTGAACAAGCAGAATCCTCGAGTGAGGAAAACACTGAAGAATTGAAAAAAGCTCCCAATTTTGAAATTGCTACCATAGATGGAGATACCGTTAGCCTTCAGAAATCCATGGAGGAGAATAAACCACTGGTCGTATATTTTACAGCTTCCTGGTGTCCCATTTGTGCTAAGAACTGGCCCGTGCTATCTAAACTCTATCCCGAATACAAAGACCGACTTAACTTAGTAGCTATTGGCATTGATCCCACCGACGATGAAGAAGTGATGAGAAAATTATCCGAAGAGGAAGGGTTTACTTTTCCTGTTACGAGAGGAGAGCCTGATATTATGAGAGCATTTGGTGTTCAATCTCAGGCTACAACAGTGGGAGTAAATACTGATGGTACCATTGCCTTTCAGAAAAACAAGACAGCGCTGAGTGAAGAAGAGTATCGGGAACTATTTGACCAGTTAGTTAACTAACTATTATATGGAATTTGTTTATTTCTCGTTTGTGCAGGGTGTTTTGGCTTTTCTAGCCCCTTGTGCAGTAGCGTTATTGCCCGGCTATATTGTGGCCTTTATATCCCGGGATTCACAGAAAAAGCCAGGCTTAGCCAGGCGTTTGTACCGTGGTTTAAAACTGGCTCTGTTAAGTATTTTGGGTATTTTAATAGTCTATGCCGTAGCTGGTGTACTAATTATTGTAGCTGCTCAAGTGCTTAAGGATTACATGATGTGGATTACAATCGGCATGGGCGCAGTACTCATTGTGCTGGGGATTTTTATGGTGTTGGGGAAAGACATTTCATTTTCGATCAACATGAATAATCCTACCGACAGAACTGAGGCGGTCGAAGCATTTGTCTTTGGGATTGCCTATGCTATTGGTGCCCTGGGATGTCTGTTTCCCCTGTTTTTAGTGGTGGCAACGCAGGCAATGGCAGCTCCAACGATATGGATGGGCGCGTCTTATATCGGCGCGTATTTTGTTGGAATAAGCGGGATGATGATTACAACTATTGTACTTTCAACTTTTGCTAAAGATATGCTTATGAAGTATCTGCGAAAAATCCTTCCCCATATGGTACGAATTACTGGAGGCTTATTGATTCTAGCGGGTACCTATGTCATCTACTATCAATCGGTGTTGATTTAGTAGCAATTGTTATAAAAGGTAAGGAGTTCTATTCTTGCTAATTCGGCGGAAAGGTAAATACAAACTTTGCACCGTCATGATCATTGTTAATTTTTATATCGGCTTCAAGCTGAGCTGTGAAGGTCTCAATTAATATTGATCCGAGCGAGTCTCCGTCACCGAGCTCAAAATCGTCAGGAAGACCGGGTCCATTATAAGCAATAGTAAGATTTACCTTGTTCTAGGATTTGGATCCCAGAATGCATAAAACCCACTAAAAATATTATTCCTAATAGCCGATTTGTCACCTAAATACTGATATAAAAAACCGTTGAGTAATCTAATATATTTAAAACAAAGTTACAGGCTGATAAGGTATAATTCCTTTATAAACTGGTGTGAAAGTAATGTTTAATGTAAAAAAAGCTGTAGTAGTGTAGATCAAAAAAGGTAAGATGATTGGCATTGACTCCATCAAATAGTTAAACATTAAATTATGAATAAAAAGAGAAGATATGGATCAACTAAATAAATTATCGGGAATAGCACACTGGTTACCAAGACTGTCGCTGGCAGCTATATTTATCTATCATGGTTTTCCAAAAGTAGCCATGACAGGAGATGTATCCGCAATGATGGGAATGCCTTTTGCAATGGTACTAATACTTGGTATTGCTGAAATTGGCGGCGCGTTACTGATGTTATGGGGAGGTTTTGGTCCCGAATGGACAACACGTATGGCAGGATTAATTTTTACTGCTATTATGATTGGTGCCATTGTGATGGTACATGCCCAATATGGCTGGAACTCTATTAATATGGGCAATAACGGTGGCCGAGGAATGGAGTTTCAGGTACTCATAATTGCCGTGTCACTACTCTATGCTTTAAAGGGGAATTCGATTAAAAAGAAAGTTGAAGTCGCTGTTTAGATCAATATACCATCCCATACCCACTAAAGGGGAAGGCTGGAAAATGCCTTCCCCTTTTTTTATTTCTCTAAGTTATAGATAAGTTGGGAATAGCTCATAGAATGGCGCTAAAGAAACTGTTTTATAACAGGAACTATCACACTAGCTGTAAAGTCTCAATATTGTACCTACGTTAAGGAGTCAATTTTTATTAAAAAGTATTTTCAACATTATGTCTGATACACTAGGAAGAAACGATCCATGCCACTGTGGGAGTGGCCGTAAATACAAAAATTGTTGTCGTGAGAAGGATAATTCATCAATAACTTCCAAGTTAGGGATTGGTATTTTGGTGATTGCAGTGGTACTAGGCTTGTGGTTTATGGGGTCTGCTCTATCGGGAGGTGATGGCACACCAGATTGCCCAACCGGACAAAGTTGGTCAGATGCACATCAGCACTGTCATTAAACATGCTGATAAGCTAATATCTACCTATGCTCAGGATTTGGATGATCAAACCGACAACCCGCCTCCCATTCTGATCGCTGGTTTCCATGAGCAGGAATTCCTCCTGCCTGATCGAGCATGTGAGCCATATGCATCAGGTTCCAGGTCATAAAGGTAGTATTGCGTTGGGTAAACTCATTATCAAATCCAACCGGACCATCTTCACTTTCATCACCGTAGCTGGGACCCGGACCTGCTTCGCCAATCCATCCGGCGTCGGCTTGTGGCGGAATCACATATCCCAAGTGTTGCAGCCCATAGAGGATACTCATCGAGCAGTGCTTAATACCATCTTCATTACCGGTGATCAAGCAACCGCCCACCCGACCATAATATGCATATTGACCCTTCTCGTTTAGATTACCGGAATAGCCATACAGACGCTCAATAACCTTGGTAGCAACCGAAGATTTTTCGCCCAGCCAGATTGGTGAGCCGATAACCAAAATATTAGCATCCATCACCTTTTGCTGAATCTCCGGCCAGTCATCTTCCTCAAAGCCGTGTGCAGTCATATCCGGATACACCCCCGGAGCAATATTATAATCCACGGGACGAATTACCTCAGTTGATACGTTATTCTTTTCCAGTATTGATTGTGAAACTTCAATAAGCGTTTCAGTATGAGATTCTTTGGGGTTCGGTTTGAGCGTGCAATTTAAAAAGAGTGCGCTCAGGTTAGAAAAATCCCATTCACTTTCACTACACAGTTCTTCCTGTTTTTTGCTAAGAGGCATAATAGTTTGATTATTTTGATGAGCAGTTTATAATGATTTTATGTTCCTTTAGCTGCAGTTTGGGCAAATTTTTGAAGGGCACCGCTAATTTTCTGAAGCTCTTGGTCACAACCCTCAATACTGTGGCGTTTTTTAAGATAGTCGATGGTATTATATCCTATCTTAACTTGTCCGTCCTTATCTTCCCACACCAGCATCTTTTGCGGTAAATCAATGGCTACTGATGGTGCGCATTGCATCAGCGGGGTGCCTAGTTTGGGGTTCCCAAAAATAAGTAAGGTTGTTGGGGTAAGTTGCATATCAACTAAGGCAGCCCCTTCTTGGTGATCCACTTTTTTAAAGATGGTGAGCCCGTTTTCTGTTAATACATTTTCGAGTCGGTCTGTTGTTTCTTCTACGGAATACCGGCTTTGAATGATTTCCATTCCATCTTGGCCATTAGCAGGAATAACAGTTACACCCAACATAAATATGATCGTTGTTATAATTACTTTCTGCATATCATCTTTTAATCTACAATTAGCACTACTGCGAAAATAAAATCATACCTTATAATCAATCCTCCTGTCCTCCCAGCCTTCGCCGAAGCTAAGCTACGGCTACGCGCAGGCAGGCTTTTCTAAGGAGGAACCCTTTTAGTAAATACTGCTTTATAGTCCCTCTTGGAGAAGAGGGATTTAGGGAGATTGATCTTCATTATTAAACCCATTTTGATTTAGTATTTATATCCCTGTATCTCTTCTTCATTGGTTTCAACGCCCAACCCCAATACCATGCGGTTCACAAAATTGAAATAGCTGATAACCAGCACTGCATCCAGAATGGCTCGATCAGATAATCCCGTATTTTTAAGCGGAGTTATATACTTATCATCATCTATGCTATTGGGATTAAGCGTTAGTTCCCTTGCCAGCTGACAAAGTCGCTTGTCCACATTGTTGAGGTCCAGCTTATTATAATTATCACGAAGCTGTTTTACACGGTCACCATCTTTCCAATAGTGATTAAGTGCTTCGCCATGGTGCAGTTGACAGTATTCGCAATCATTCGTGGACGAAACTACAACGGCCATCATTTCGCGTTGGGCCCTGCTCAGTGGCGACTTGCTAAACATGATGGACATATAAAGATCCATATGCGCCGTAATCGTCTCGGGATTAAGGCTCTGTAGCTTGTGAATTTTTGCGAGTTTGCCCCGCTTTTGTTCAAGCTCTTCGTAGATCTCCTTGAGATTGCCCGTTGCCTCTTTGGGTTCAATAATGTCTATAAATGCCATGCAGCTAGCGTATTTCCTTAACGGTTAAGTGAAACGATAATTTAATTCCAGACAAAAAATTCACCAAACGCAAACTCGTATCCATAATATGAGCGTGTGGGGGTAAGCTGTTCTCCTTGTCGTGGTCCTTCGACGGCACGTCCCATAGCATTCCATCGGTTGCCCTCTTGGTCTTTCAAAATAACGGGTAAAGAATTTTGTACAGGTTCGAAATTTAAGGTTGTTCCGTCGGGAAGTTGTTTTTCAAATCCAATTACAAAGTCTAAATCTGAACTACCGGCAACAATATATTCTGTATCTCCAATTTCTCCCCTTTTCAGACTAATTCCGGAATCAAAATCTTGGAGTGTATAAATGATAGTGCTAGCCAAATCAATATCAATATCTTTTTCAATTACGATGTATTCACGTTTTTTATAAGTTTGGACGATTTTATCATCTACCGTTAATGGAAATAAGGGAGGAGTGTCTTCTTCAAGATAATTTTCGCCGTAAAGAAATATACTATAGTCTCTGTTATATCCTGTTTCAGTCGTTAGGACTTGAGCATCAGGAAATAGCTGTTTCCAAGTGGACCACTTAGTTTGAAATACTTGTAATGTTTTAAGTTGTTCTCCTTTTCGGGGGCCATTGACTCCGCGCATCTGCATTTGTGAGTAGTTAGTACCTGTTTTACGATCATAAGGAATGAGGTTATTGCGAAATAGAAGTCCTGATACTCCAAATTCAACTGGTTCTCCATCAATTAGGCGTTCAAAAGCAATGCCTGTACCTGTTAGCGGGCAGTATGTAAAACAGACCGGAAGATTCCCAAATTGATCATTTGTTATTTCATGGTGGTCCATAACCTGGTGTGGATACCCCTTTATTATATCACCATGACGAACGCCGGTGATTAGACGCTCATTATTAACGTATTCAATTTCGTGTGTGGGTTTAAATTTGGGATCATCAATAGAGGGAATTCCATCTTTTGGTACTCCTCCGTTTATGACCTGTTCATTTGGGATCAGCCAATTACTGTTATTTGAAGAGTCGTCATTTCCAGAATTGGATGTGACTCCACTACAAGCGGTGAACAGCAAGAAAAGGCTGGATAAAAGTAGGGCGTTAGATTTCTTCATTGCATTGGTTGTTTGGATTAAAAAATCACCTTTTCTCCAAAATTATAGAAAATTGAAATTGAAGTAGTGTAACTTGTTGTTGGTTGTAAACCATTTAAATATTGATAAACAGGAATTTTGCCGGATATTTTAGCAGAAAGCCCTTTTGTAAATTGATATTGTAGTGCGGGTTCTAAAGAAATCCATTTGCCTCCTGTGTTGGGTAGGGGGTTCCCATTGCGCTGGTCGGAACTTGTTGAACGATAACTGAGCATGGCTACATATGATAAATCTGAGAACAGTTTGTCAGTGATACCTGTATTGACAACCCATTCATTTCCAAACTTATATTTATCATTTTGATCGAAACGTTCAGCACTTCCGGTAAGTCTAAAAGTGTTATAGATAAAGAAATTTATAGTTGAAGCGGGAGCAAAAGTTTTTGAAAAATAAGACCATGCAATTCCATCCCACGCACCAGTTCCCGGTTGCATATCCAGGTTCAAAGCTATGTTATCTTCTTTCAATGATGTTTTGCCCAATGGCGTCTTAGCCCCGCCCCCAATAGCCAGTTGATACTGTTCGTTCATTGTATTTTGATGCAGCACATATTTAAGAAGTATTACTCCGTCACCTATGCCACGAGTAATCAATTCCTCATTATTTGCAATTGACAGTCTTTGTTTTTGAACATAGGTAAGCGTACCCGAAATAGTGAGTCGATTTGTAATACCGTAATTAATTTCCAAAAGAGAAGACTGTGTATTACGTTCTACTGTATTGTTTTCGAGCTGTTGGCTGCCTGTGTAAAGGTTGTCAATTTCTTTGAATTCATAAGTAAGACCTACAAAAAGATTGCCTTTTGAGGCGGTACTAATGCTCTGCGAGCTAATTAAGGGTGCACCCGCACAGCTACAGGTTTGTGCCAGATTTATGTTTGGCAGTACCAAGCATAAAAGAAGTGAGACAGCCCATATTTTTGAAGAGTTCTTCATACCGCTGAAAGTGGTTCTTATTTTAGGTGATATCGTATATTACTTATATGTAATATCTATCTACATTTCCTGATGAACTGAATAAGGATTTTCTTACCCAAACTTTTTAATTCCAATCGGTTTATTGCTTTGATAACTATCCCGCCACGAAAAGCAGTTAGGTAAGATTGTTGGTTGCTAATTCGTCTTTGTACCTATAAAGGCTAAGTCGGGGATACAGAAATGGATGAGAAAAAGCTGAAAGAGAATCGGTTTTATTTGAGCCGCAGGCTTATTGGGGTGGGGATTCTTTGGTTTGGGATATGCTCAAAATTTGGCTATTGATCACCCACTCTATCTGAAGAGCGGTCTATCATACATTTTGATAACCTTACTTTTGCATCTTATATATGGATGGGTATTGGGTTATTTAAGTAGCCGGTGGTTGGTAAAGAGTTATAAAAAAGGAATCTGATCATTATTGGCGTTCCTGAGGCTATTTCTGACCATTCTCAATATTTTGCAGGGCTTCAAGCAAAGCCTTGTATTCTTCTCTGCAGCTTCCACATTTATCAAGATGATCTTTGACCAGTGGCATGGCTTCGGCGGGCGATTTGCCGGCTAGCTCCATCTCGGCAAGCTCGTGAAGCTCATCAAAGCACTCATCGCAGCCGATCTCATGCTCGATAGCCATTTGGGCTGATTTGATCAAATTTTTAAGTATGTCGGTCGTTAGTTCCATGTTAAATTTGTTGATATCTTTTGTTACTCATAACCACTGATGTTCTTAGGCTAATAGATCTTACAGTTTATCAAGCATTTTGTCGGGATCAATGCCCTCAAGTTCTAATTTGTTCTTGATTTTGAGCCGTGCATCATGAACCAGTTTGTACAAGGCGTTGCGGTTGGTATCCATAAGTTTAACAACAGCAGGTATAGGTAGCCCTTGAATCATTAGCGCATTTATGGCCTTCTTTTGCTTGTCGGTAAGTTCTTCATTTATGATTTGCATCACTTTATCTATAAGCTGTGACTCGTGAAGGGATCGGTCGGGGCTGGTTTCGTCACTGGCAACGGTTAGCGAAAATACTTCCCGACTGCCATCTTCTGGTTTCAGATCTTCAATTGAAATATCATCATAACGCTTGAGACGAAGTTCGGTAAGTCCTTCGCGTACGGCAATTTTCATCGCCCAGGTAGTAAGCTTACTCTCCCCGCGAAAGGAATCAATATTATCTAACACTTTCAGAAGGGCATCTTGGGCTACATCCTCAACAAACTGATCCAATTCACGATCAACATATTTGTGCAAGGCCGGTTTAAGGCCTTGAATGAGTTTTTTTCTCAATACATCAACGGCTTGTTCGTCTACCGGTGGAGATAAAGCCTCAACCCATTCTTCATTGGTATCGTAAGATGTATTCTTATTACGACGTCTTTTAAACCAGTTGATCATGTTTTCTAAACCTTATTGTTCAATCAAACGGTAAATAATAATAGTCATGTCCCTATTCAAGCTTCGCAGCCTAAGTTATATAATAATCTTCTTATTTGGAATTAGTTTGGCAGCTTCCGGACAATCGCAAAACTTACCGGGTTGGAAAACCAATACAGATAAAGCTATTGTTGAACTTGATGAGCTTAAGCGAGGAGGGCCTCCCAAAGACGGCATCCCTTCCATTGATAATCCCCAATTTATTTCTATTGATGAAGCAGAGTCGTGGATTGTTGATAAAGAACCGGTTATAGCAGTGGAATACGAGGGCTCCGTTCGTGCCTACCCATTGCAGGTAATGATATGGCACGAAATTGTAAGTGATCGTATTAACGGGGACCCACTTTTGGTTACCTTTTGTCCGCTTTGCTATTCAGCCTTGGTGTTTGAGCGAACAGTTGATGGTGAAGTATTAGAGTTTGGGGTATCCGGATTTCTCCGCCATTCCGATTTGGTGATGTTCGATCGCAAGACTGAAACGCTTTGGCAGCAGTTTACCGGTAAAGCTATTGTCGGTGATTATGTAGGAACGACCCTTGAGCAGGTTCCCAGCCAGATTATTTCGTTCAATCAATTTAAACAGAACTATCCCAAAGGAATGGTGCTATCAAAGAATACGGGATATAACCGTAATTATGGCAAAAATCCCTATACAGGATATGACGATATCAATAATACCCCACTATTTGGGGCGGGTAATGATGACGGACGATTACCGCCCATGGAAAAAGTAATTGGTGTTAAATTAGATGAACAGCAAAAAGCATATCCCTATTCTGTTACGCGTGAAGAACAGGTTATTAATGATACCGTTGGAGATACCCCGCTACTCATTATCCATACGGATGGAGCGACATCGGCTATGGATGCTGCCCAAATAGCGGAATCCAAAGAGTCAGGTTCGACGGGTGTTTTCAAGCGAGTGCTGGGAGAAAAAGAGCTGACTTTTGCCATTGAAGATGGTAACATTGTGGATGAGCAAACCCAATCAGTATGGACGATTACCGGCAAAGCAGTAGAAGGTGAGCACAAAGGGCAACAATTGGAGGCTGTCACCTTTGGAGATTACTTTGCGTTTGCTTGGCTGGTCTTTTGGCCGGAAACAGAACTTTATACTAATAATTAATACTTAAAATTTTAATTATGGAAAGTAGGAAAATTGAATTTCCGGGTAGTCAAGGAGTCAAACTATCGGCGCGAATGGATGAGCCGGATCAAGGAGTTACGAAAGGGACGGTATTATTTGCACACTGCTTTACCTGTAGTAAAAATCTGCGTGCGGTAGGACGCATTAGTCGTACGTTAACAGAACATGGTATGGGGGTCTTCCGATTTGATTTTACAGGGCTTGGAGAAAGTGAAGGCGATTTTGCTGACACTAATTTTTCATCAAATATTGATGACCTGCAAGCGGCAGCCGAATACATGGATCAGGAATGGTCTGCCCCAAGAATGTTGATTGGTCACTCCCTGGGCGGGGCTGCGGTCCTTCAGGCAGCGCATCAAGTTGCGTCTGTCGAAGCGGTAGCAACGATTGGCGCGCCCTGTAATCCTCAACATGTTGCTCATCTTCTTATGGATAAAAAAGAGGAGATAGAGAAAAAGGGGAAAGCCCGTGTTAAGCTGGCCGGACGTGTATTTACCATTAAAAAACAGTTTTTGGATGATCTCAAAGAACAGGCGATGAACAAGGTAATTGAAAACCTTGATAAGCCGTTGCTTATTTTTCACTCTCCGGTAGACCAAACTGTGGGTATTGATAATGCCGCCCATATTTACAAGCTGGCCAAGCATCCCAAAAGTTTTATCTCGCTGGATGATGCGGACCATCTGCTAAGTAATGAGGAGGATGCAAAATATGTGGGTTCGGTGGCAGCGGCCTGGGTTGATCGATATTTGTAGGGTGTGAAATAGTATCTAATAGTTTTTCAAAAGTATGTATACAATAATGCACTAATTTCTATGATTCCCGCACTTAGTGGACTCGGTTACCGGTTGGCTCGGTTCCTAACGCAAACAGACGAGGAGCATGAGTCTGTTACCACCTGCACGAGAGAAGCGTTGGAGGCAACGCTGCAGCCGGGTGATGTGCTGCTGATTGATGGCTCGAGTCGTATTAGCATGGCCATCAAATATATCACACAATCCACGTGGTCGCATGCTGCTCTTTGTGTAGGAAAAGGTATGGGTGATAGGGAAGGTGAAGGCCTTAACTCAGAACCACAACTTATTGAAGCTGATGTAACGGAGGGAGTTCGAGCGGTTCCGTTGGGTAACTATTGTAAAAATCATACCAGAATTTGCCGACCTTTAGGCCTTTCATCTAAAGAGATAAAACAGGTGATCAATTTTATGAAAGAGAGAATTGGTTATAAGTATGATTTGAAGAATATTTTTGACCTGGCTCGCTATCTTATCCAAACACCGCCGGTGCCTCAAAAATATCGGCGCCGACTGTTGGCTCTGGGCAGCGGCGATCCTACCAAAGCTATTTGTTCTTCGTTGATCGCCCAGGCATTTCAGTCGGTAAGCTATCCCATCCTGCCAAATATTGAGGCTGATGAAACCAACAGTAAGGCCGCAAAAAAATCACAGGAAGAGATTTTACACATTCGTCACCATAGCTTGTTTGCACCGCGCGATTTTGATGTGTCACCCTATTTTCAAATAGTGAAGCCTTCTCTTCGAGAAGGTTTTAATCATCGTGAGCTAAATTGGGCTAATAAAGGATAATTAGGCTTTTGCCTCTTCCTCCTGAATGCTGCGCTTTTTTTGTTTAACGGATTTCAGGGTGGAATAGATAGCATAGACAATGATGGCAATAATCAGTCCGTACACCCAGTAGGGCACATTTTTACCCACAAAAATCAAATATACATACGACGAAATTGCGCAACAGCAAGCCATTATAACCGGTCCTGCTACAGAGCGATTATTGCGGATATTTTTTGCCAGCCACCACATTGATGCCCAGAAAAAAGGAATAGCTCCAACATAAATAGAGCCAAATATTACAGGGTTAACCCCGTATGGTTCCCCGAGGCTCATGAACCAGTTATAAATCGGATCAAATTCCATTATCAATTATTAGAAACACTGATTTCAATAGGTCAGATTGTTCAAATGCTATTAATAATAAGATATACTTATTTTAGCTCAGGAAGTAACCCACTTTGCATTGCCAAGCCCTATGACAGCTCCAAAAACAAGATGTAAAATTAAGGTGCTAATAAGATATTTTGGACCGGCCTCCAGATACAACGGATCAGTTGCTGACAACGTGTGGGCATCACCAAAACCAAACAAACCCCATCCAATAATTGGGCTATAGATGATCATCATAATAAGCCACGCTCCCAAGGCTATAGCCAAACCCTTTTTTGTGTCAACATTATCTTCATATAAATATACTAAAAGAACAGACCAGAATGCTCCGTATCCAAAATGAACGATTAAGCCCAATGGTTGGGCGGGTAGTCCCAGTTCAATTAAGAAAGCTGCAGATGGCGGTGTATTGAATGGTGCAAACCCCGTCCCGTGAATTCCAAGCATCATTAACAAAAACATAATTAAACTTCCCAGTAAGCCAACGCCTGCTGCTTTTGTCCATTTCATATTTTATCCGATTTATTAATTAGTGTTCAGCTGTTTGATGGGGAAAAATCATTCAATCTTACAAGATTGGTATTTTCTGTAATATTGTTGAATACATTACCATTACAGTGGTTCGAGGTTTTCCAGCATGGTGGGGATGAGTTCCGATACCGTAGGATGAATATGTACCGCATCTCTGATGGTAGTGTATGGCTCATCGGCATACATGATATCAATGATGGAATGGATAATCTCGTCGCCTTCGATACCTAGAATAGCGGCGCCGAGAATCTTTTCGGTGTCAGTATCGACGAGCACTTTCATAAATCCCTTGGTTTCTCCCTTTTCTTTGGCTCGTGCAATACGGCTCATCGGGCGTTTTCCTATCAGCACATTTCTGTCAGATTCTTTGGCTTGGGCTTCGGTCATTCCCACGCGGCCCAGGGTAGGATCAATGTACAATCCATAGCACATAATACGATCAGAAAGGCGGCGCGGATTATCATCAAAAAGGTTGGCTGCTACAATTTCGAAATCGTTGTAGGCCGTATGAGTAAAAGCGCCTTCGCCATTGCAATCCCCGAGGGCCCAAATGCCATCTGCAGTAGTTTTAAGCTGGTCATCAACCTGAATATATCCACGGTCATCCGTTCTAACAGAAGTGTTTTCCAGTCCTAAATCATCGGTATTGGGTCGGCGTCCGGTGGCCAACAGCAGATGAGATCCTTTAATTGTTGGTGGACCGTTTTCGCAATTTACATCCACAACTACTTGTCCATCTTCATTCTTTCCACCAATGCATTTGGCATTAAATCGAAAGTTCACCCCCTCATCTTCCAGTATTACTTGGATGGCTTCCGAGACGTCTTCATCCTCTTTGGGGAGCAGGTGATCGCCCAGTTCAATAATGGTTACTTCGCTGCCAAACCGCCGGTACATCTGTCCGAATTCCAGGCCTATATATCCTCCGCCCACAATAATAAGATGTTCCGGAACTTCGTCCAGCTCCATGATGCTGGTATTCGTAAGGTAATTGACCTCTTCAAATCCTGGCGGTACAAATGCACGTCCACCTACATTGATAAAAATATTGTCTGCTTTTATCTGTTTATCTCCTACTGACAAAACCTTCGGCTCTTCAAAACGAGCATGTTCCTCATACACCGTGAGATTTTCAGTGCTTTTTAGCCAGTTTTCGACGCCTTCCGTTGATTCTTTGACAATGCCATCTTTCCGGGCTTTCACTTTCTCCATATCTACAGAGACAGATCCTTCAATATCAACTCCAAAATCGTCCATCCGCCGAGCCATATAGGCGGCGCGGGCACTGGCCACCAGCGTTTTGGTAGGGGTGCATCCGGTATTTACGCAGGTTCCTCCAAACAGATGGCGCTCAACGACGGCCGTCTTTAATCCCTCTTGCGCGCAGCGGGCTGCTAACGAAGGTCCTGCTTGTCCGGTTCCGATAATGGTGGCATCGTAGTGTTCCATAAGATAAATGGCGTGTTTTTGGGTTTAACAGGTAATCAAATATTGAGTACGATATAATTAAATATGGTAACAAAAAGATTTGCCGGGCATTTCAATTCCCGGCAGATCAGGTAGTCTAAGTTGGGATGAACTTAGAGTATGTGGATTTATTTACCAGGGCTATGGTAAATGTGTGTGCTTCAAAATCAATTAATGTTATAAGTAAAGTTATATCGAAAATAGTAGTTATCATGATTATTGATGATCCTTCCTGTATATGTATTACTAACTTTTTCAAAAAGTAATATTATTCTTCCTGATTTGATTCAGAATGGCAAGAATTCCCTTTTCCTTGTCGATTCTTCCTTTATGGAATCATTTATGACTGATTAAAACAGTAAGGTTATGAGGGATTGTCGCATCAAAAATGAGAAAAGAACACCAACGATGATCTTTGTTAATGGTTTATTCATTTACAGATACTCAGCTAGACAGCCAAATAGTATTGGCCGACGAGGAAACTGATTTTTATCGCTATAAAAACAATGATTTCTTCAAGATAATATGGAATCGTGGTTCTGCGATATCCTTTGATGTGGACGGTGAAAACGTGCCGTTAAAGCAGGACCAGATGATCTGCCTGACGCCCATACAAAATGCGGATCTTTCGAGCCTTGTCGGTGAATATTATGTGCTGATGTTTAATCGTGAGTTTTATTGTATCCATGAAAATGACCAAGAGGTTTCCTGCGAAGGCTTATTATTTTGGGGATCATCAGAACTGCCCGTCATAATGCTGGATGAACAGGAGAAACCTAAGTTCGAAACGTTATTCCAAGTATTTATGGATGAGATGAATACCAAAGATGGGATACAGGGAGAGATGCTTCGAATGTTACTCAAGCGCCTGATTATTAAAGGAACCCGCCTTGCTCGCAAACAGCTATTCCCCAATAAAGTGGGAAGTAAGCAAACCGAATTGATTCGTCGATTCAATATTCTGGTGGAACAGCATTTCAGGGAATATCATCAAGTGAGCGATTATGCCAAGATGTTATACAAGTCTCCCAAAACGCTTTCGAATATGTTTTCAGAAGCCGGGCACAAAACCCCGCTGCAGATGATTCACCACCGCATTACCCTTGAAGCCAAGCGTCAGCTTACGAAGACCGATAAACTCTCCAAAGAGATTGGGTTTGAATTAGGATTTGAGGAACCGGCCCATTTCAGCCGCTTCTTTAAAAAAGAGACTGAATTGTCGCCTTCGCAGTATCGAAAACAAGCTGAGGTATAAAACAAAGGAAAAATTGATAAGGATACGGGAATAGCTGTCATTCGCCTTCCGGTTTGTTTCAATCATATTAGATTTGAATCGAAATTGAAACAAACTATTACTCGCTATGAACAATCTAAACTGGAAGAAGGCAATTATCGCCGGAATTATCGGAACGATTTTGTTTGATATCGTTGGTTTACTTTTTACCGGCCAATGGTGGGATATTCCCGGTTTGCTGGGAAGTAAAACAGGATTGGGACTTGTCTATGGAATTTTTGGTCACTATGGAAACGGTATTTTACTGGCCATTCTGTATACTGCAATCGCTCCTCACCTCTGGGGACCGTATTGGGTACGTCCACTTATCTTTGTAACGGCTGAGACTATCGCACTTGTCTGGCTCTTCATGCTTCCGTTGCTCGGAGCAGGAGTCGCTGGAATCAATCAGTCGCCCATGACGCCGGTCGTAACATTACTACGTCACTTCGCTTTTGCTCTGCCACTCATTTTCTGGGTCAATCAGGAATTTATCAATCCACCTAAACAAGCAGAAGTGACCACATGAAATTTTAACAAATAAAATCGTGTCATGCTGAACTTGTTTCAGCATCTGAGATACACAAATACTTTAAACTCTTAACAAATAACGAAATACCACTATGGACTTTACAATCTATAACACAGAAAATGCACCCGAAGAATCACAACCACTGCTTAAAGCAGCCAAGGAAAACTTTGGCTTTGTCCCTAATCTGCTGGGAGAATTTGCCGAAGCCCCGGCGGTACTTGAAGGCTATTTATCGCTGAATGAACTTGTCGGCAAAACCGACTTTTCTCCTGCAGAACAACAGCTGGCTATTCTGGCTGTTAGCATCGAAAACGAATGCCATTACTGCTCAGCTATTCACTCCACCATTTTGAAGAATCAGATTGGAGTAGATGAAAACATCGTAAATGCAGTACGCAACGGCGATTCGGTACCTGACGCTAAACTGAATGCGCTGGTGACCTATGTAAAAACGACTGTTGAAAGCCGTGGTTTTGTAGATGAAGCCGACGTACAAGCATTTCTGGATGCCGGTTACAGCAATCAGAATGTATTGGAGGTAAATCTCATCATCGCCTTAAAGACGATCAGTAACTACACCAATCATTTGGCTAAAACACCTCTTGATGAGCCCTTTCAGCCGGAGAAGCTGGAATTTGCAAAGGTGTAAAATTATACTGAAAATATACTGTTAGGATGGAGCCTGCCCGTTTGGGCAGGCTTTTTAATTGATTTATACTAATAATTGTATGTGCAAGCATTTTTATAATTGCAAGCTTTATGTGCTTCTATCACTTTATTTTAGGTCAATAAAAGTTAATGGAGGTCTTTTCCATATTTATGGAGGGGGAAATAAAAGTTCGAAAAGTGATTTTAAAGATTTGCAGCAATAGTATATTTAGAGATCTTTCAATAAGGGGTTGCTAAGAAAAATCTTTACTTTATCTGCAATTCAAATCTGTGTATTAAATACAGGACCAATAATATATTGTCATAGTTTCTCTTTATGGTTTTAGCTGTAGAACTTCCGTTTTTAAATGAACTTGTGGCACTTTTCTTGGTAAGTGTGGGAATTGCCTATCTATGTTACCGGCTTAACCTGGTACCCATTGTCGGATTTCTTATTGCCGGTGTCATTATTGGTCCGAATGCCTTGGCATTGGTACCCGACCAGGAGCTGGTGGATATCCTTGCTGAGATAGGAGTAATTCTGCTACTGTTTACGATTGGTATAGAATTCAGTCTCGAAAAATTAAATCGCATCCGAAAGGCGATTGTTATAGGCGGCGGATTTCAGGTGGCAGTAACCACATTAGTAGTGGTGGGATTACTGTCGTTTTTTGAGGTATCATTAAACACCTCAATTTACACAGGCTTTCTGGTAGCATTGAGCAGTACGGCCATTGTGTTGGGGTTGTTTGCACAACGTAAGGAAACCGATACTCCTACCGGTCAGCTTTCTTTGGCAGTACTAATTTTCCAGGATCTGGCCATTGTGTTAATGGTACTGCTGGTTCCAATTTTAGCAGGGCAATCCGAGTCGGGATATGATATATTCTGGATACTTGGGAAAGCCGCTCTCCTTATTTTTGGTGTTATCGTTTTGGCGCGCCGCGTTGTTCCATGGATATTGGAAAAGGTAGCAAAAACAAGGAGTCAGGAATTGTTTTTACTAACAGTAGTAGCGTTTTGCTTTGGAACCGTAGCACTTAGCAGTATGGCCAATGTAAGCTTGGCCCTTGGGGCATTTTTGGCCGGATTGGTAGTAAGTGAAAGTGAATTCAGCGAGCAGGCACTCAGCGAGATATTACCATTGAGAACTATATTTAACGCCGTCTTTTTTGTTTCTGTAGGGATGTTGCTGGATCTTAGTTATGTATTAGAATATCCTCTTTTACTACTTGGCATTGCAGTTTTTGTAATCTTGCTAAAATTGATTATCACTTCCGCCGGGTTGCTTACGCTTGGATATCCCGTACGAATTGCTGCTGCTTCGGGATTGGCACTGGCCCAAATTGGTGAATTTTCTTTTGTACTTGAGCGCGCCGGACGTGCTGCCGGAATGTCTCCTGCAGGTATGGGGGAGCTGGGATCACAAATCTTTATTGCTGTTTCGGTGTTATTGATGATTGGAACTCCTTTTATGTTAAATGCCGGCCCCCGATTGGGAGAATTGCTTAGCCGTACCCCACTAAACAAATTGGGAGAAGATGCAAAGGGTAAGCAAACCGAGTACAAGCAGAACTTAGAAGATCACGTAATAATTATCGGTTATGGCCCGGCCGGACGCCATTTAGAGCAGGTACTGCATGAAACCGGCATTCCCTATGTAGTTATCGAAATGAATCCTGATTCGGTTGAAGAGATGAGAGAGAATGATATTCCCGCTATCTATGGAGATGCAGGTCGTTTTCATATCCTCGAAAAGGCAGGCATCGACAAGGCCAAAATGTTGGTAATTGCTACTAACGATCCTTCTGCCAGTCCACGAATTATTCGAATAGCACGGCATCATAATCCTACGCTGCAAATTGTTGTTCGCACTCGCTATCTGTCAGATGTTGATCAGCTTGAAAATTTAGGTGCTGACAATGTGATTCCTGAGGAGATGGAGACAACGGTACGGATCTTCTCACAGGTGCTTGGAGCTTACATGGTACCGCAGTATGAGATAGATGATCACATCCAAACGTTGCGTGCGCACGATTATGAAATTATGAGGGGCAGTGTTCAGGAGGCTCATCTTATGGTACTACAGGGACTTGATGAGGAAGGCTTGCATACGCGTGGGGTTGTTGTCCGCGAGGGAGCACCGGTAGTTGGAAAAACACTTCAGGAGTTGCAATTACGCAACAAATACAATTTAACAGTATTGGCTGTAAAAAGGGATGACAAAACCATTGGCAATCCTGTCGGTGATTTTAAACTGCACCCCGGAGACCGGTTGGTAATGGTAGGTTTGGCAGAACGATTCTCTGAATGTGCAGCATTATTCCGAGTGCCTCGAGAAGGGTAGATGTACATTAATACCAATGTCTGCTTAAATTACTTTCCATACTACCAGCGTCTTTTTCACGACGGCCATATTACTTCTGCCTCCTATTTCCTTGGTATACTCTTGATGCATTATTTCAACAAGGAAACATTTATTCGCCACATCTTGGAGTATAGCTATGATTGATTTTTTAGATTACTTTTATCTGGATGTTGAGTCTGGAGTCAAGAGTAGATAAAAACTAAAGTGTCTATCCCAATACTAATCATAATTACATCCTCGAGAATAAAGTATAACGAATCGAATTAGTAGAATTAGTAATATTTTTTTTATAATGGTTTAATATCGAAGCTTTAGGATACAGAGAGAAACTTTTTGGGAAAAATTGGTGTGGGTATAAAAGAAAAGATAGGACAGGCAGTTCAAGTCTTAGAATCCGGGGTACAGCTATCTGACGAAACTATGTGTTTCGTAGTTGATACGTTAAAAAAGTCCGAAAAAGAAATAACGAAAGTTAGAAGGTGGATTCGATCAGCGGAACACCTTGCGGATATAGGGATTTGGGAGGTAGCTCATCAACAGGATGAGATTTATTGGTCGGATAAAATGTATCGCATTTTGGGACAGGAACCAGAAGAGCTTGAGCCTTCCTACAAAGCTTATTTGAGTCGGATGTCTCCCCAAGAGCAGGAGCGGGTTCATCTGAAATTTATGGAGTCGTTGTACAACAAAACTTCGTTTAAGGATACGTACCGCATTAAACTTCCCAATAATCAAATCAAGTATGTCGAAGCCCATGCGATACATTTTTATAATGATGCAGGGGAGCCATTTTTTACTATTGGAACCAGCCAAGATGTGACAGATCGGATGCTTGACAAACAACGATTGGAAAAATCATTAGAAGAAAACCAAACATTGTTGGGAGAGATCCATCATCGGGTAAAAAATAATCTGGCAGTTGTGGCAGGTTTGCTACAGCTGCAGTGGCTAAAAGAGGATGATCCAACACTTGTCAACACGCTTAAAGAGGGTGCAAACCGCATGAGAGCAGTAGCCGGAATTCACAAACAGCTATATGAATCTGGTGATTATAGCACTATTGCGGTAGGTGAAAATATCACCAGGTTGGCAAGGGATATTGTTAACGCCATGGTGTCTGAAAAGGAGATTAAAATTGAAAGTAATTGTGATCGGGTTTATTTAAGTATTAAACAGATGATGCCTTGTACGTTGATTGTTAATGAATTGGTAACTAATAGCCTTAAATACGCATTCGAGGGAAGAGCAAAGGGAACAATTACAATTGATTTAACAATGTCAGAGGATCTTGTAAAATTAGAAGTTAGTGATAATGGGGTAGGTTTACCCGATGATTTTGATCGCAAGAAAAAGTCGCTCGGAATGAATCTAATTAGGACCTTAACGAATCAACTGAATGCTGATTATAATTTTAGATCATCTGAAGAAGGGGCAAGCTTTGCTATGCAATTTCGAAAAGAGGAAAAGGAGAATAGGAATCAGCAAAGTGGGACCGGCTAAATGAGTGATTGATAGTGATCAGTTGGTCATTAAAATCACTTTTGTGAGAATTGATAGGGAGGGGGTTTTACAATGTTCATAAATCTTGCCATATTGGAATTGCTATGGGAGTTAATGGTAACTAGGGAATAAAGAGAGAGTAATTATGAGTGGAAAAACTACGCCTACTGCAAGAGATCTCAGGATGTTACGGTTTGAAGTCATAAGCGACAACGAAAAAAATAACAAACCTTTGTGCGCAGGAAATTACAAAGAAGTTTTAGGTTATCTTAAACATCATGAACTGGACGGGTTGGCAGTCATGGCAGTGGATGTTGACAGCTGGAGTAGCATGGATCCGATCCCAGCCGAAAGTTTTATGAAGTGGTATAAATTAATTGTTGTCCCGCAACTAAAGGATGCAAAATATATAGAGGATACAGATGTCTACTTTCCAAACGAGCATCTGCAATTAGCTGAAGGAAAAACTTGAAGCTTATATACTTGTCTTTTCACTAAGGGTAACAAAATTATCTGTAAACACGAGGCCTTCCATCATAGCATAGGGTTGCTATATGTTGACTGCATATATTTACGAAATTCGATAAAACATAGTGTATAATTCTGAGTGACCACAACTACTATTCTGGACCAAATCAAAAAGTTATCGATCCCTTTTGTGATTGTTTTTGTAATCCTGATAGAAGTTGAAAAAACCTTAAATAACCCAAAAAGGCTGCCTGACTCAGAGAGATAATACGGAATAGTACTAAATGATTCCTTAGTTGAAATAACTATTCTAGCAAACCTGTTGGGTATATAATAGTCAATTTTCGAAACTGAGAGGCACATCGGTATTGGAGTTTCACTGATTGAAGGGCAAAGCCTTCAAACCTGATACTTGTGGGGGCCTTTTTATTGCTGGAAACGTTAAAACAACCTAATGTAACTATTTGTCCTTTAAAGTGTCTTACCAATAACTGTTCATGAAGGAAGACATCGTGAGAGGACAGGGTAAAAGGCTCCCATTCCTAATAGGGATGGGAGCTTTCTTTTGTATGTAATTGGGTTAGACAAATGCTCATAATTCAAGTTTATGATATAGCAAGACGTCTCACCTCATGTGTTGATAAAAAAATTAATCTAATAAAATTTTAATTAGTTATACCGAACAAATAAGTGTTAAATTTGGATGTATTGAACAGCAAATAATACCCACCAAATATAAAGGGTACATACAATATGAAAATATCATCAAGCAAAATCATTGCCCTCTTAGTAACTGTTTTAATTTTCGGGGGAATTTCCTGTAAAAACGTAACAACGGGAAACACAGATAATATTCTAGACTCTTTTGAGCCGGTCGAAGAAGTTATCCCGGTTGAAAGTGGAGAAAATGTGTCTCTTACCGTCAATATAAACGCTGAAAAACAAGCCTATTTTGATCTCGATTTGGAAAATTTAGAGGCGAATAAGGTAATTAGTAATGGAAAATTTGACGGATGGTGTATAGATGTTTTCAAACCACTAAACACGAATGATGGGGTTTATAATAACGTAAAGCTTTTTTCGACGGATATGGTTGAGGGGTGGCTACAAATTAATTACCTGCTGAATATTCGAGAAGAATTAAAAGCAAATGACAGTGATCTTACATGGCGTGATATTCAAGTTGCAATATGGTCAATGCTTGCTAATCCGAAATTTAGTTTGGATGATGTTCCACTTACAGAACTTCCCAGTCGGTTCCATGAGGATGGAGAACCGTTGTTCAGCTATCAGAAGGTCGAAGAGATATTAGAGTTAGTAGGCAGCGAATATGAGCAGTTTGACTACACTCAGCAGGGAACAAAATATGCTGTCATAGTAGAACTCCCGGTGGATGTCCAGACGGTATTTGCAGTAGTTGAAAAGAACTAGAAAGATGGCGAGAGGGTAGATAAAATTAGAGATCTTAGAACTCTATCTTATAGGCTACAATAGATGGGAAAACTTAGTTGGTATTTCGTAGGTGTTTTCCGCTATTACAGATAGGTGTTATCTGCTATTTTAAGCTCTGAAGCCCGATTTTATTGGAATAGGTTGAAGGAAAGTGTATTATAGGGTGAGCCTTTTTAAGGCTCTCTCTCTTGATGAATAGTAAGCCCTTGTAACTGATACTTGCAAGGGCTTTTTTTATTGCGGTACGCACAATATTCGACTGTTTAACAGCTTAAAATAAGTAGGGCTTTGCCTTATTTCCTGATACCAGCCTAAAATTATAGGTTTTAACAAAGGGTTTTGGGGAAAATAAATAAGTCCATAACTTATTGCGAGTTTAGGTGGTACGCCCGGAAGGATTCAACCCCTAAATCTTCTGATCAGGAGTCAGAAAATAACTAGGTACTATAGTTTTTTCAGGGCAATTACAGGGATTGGTGTATCACTATATGTATCACCAAAAATGAAATATCTGAATAGATTTAATTTTAATTTTTAATATCTAAATATGCTGCTCGAAGCATTTCATAGTATTCCTCTGTTCCATTCTAGGTGAAATAGCTTTTATCATCACCTTCTATATTCAATTTAATACGAGTTCTATAATCCATAAACGATATATTTATTGGAAGGGATTACATGCTATAATGATATTACGCATAACCGGCAGGTCCCAGAGTATCAAATTAGTTTCAAAACGAAAGGGAGGCAATCAGATAGTGATGTCTGTCTGAGTTAATGCGCGGGGTATATTGCTCCTATTTATGGTTATTGTAACTTATACTGTTGAGCCCATTTGGTAAACTCCCCGCCGATATTGTCCATTTCATTTAAGTACTCTGTTTTTGAAGTTGGATTCCATGTATGATTTTGAAGTTTGTTTAAAAAAGCTTTCCCCTGATATTTATACACCTTCTCTACTTTTAATAAAAATACTACTTGAAACCAAGCATAGTTTTCAACTCCTACGTTGACATACATCTCTTCAAAATCATCCAGGGTAGTGTGTTGGGGAGTTATCTCTTTTACCAGGATTTCCGATACATCAATCCAAATATCACGTTCTCTGGTAAAGTTTTGATCCAGGTAAAAATAGGCGAAATAGGTCGCTGCGAATTCAAACGTCCATTTATTTGGGAAAGTAGCGCCATACGAATTGGCGTAAATATGACCCAATTCATGAAAACCAATAAGCGATACAAAAAGGTCGACGATTTCTTTATTTGTTATTCCATATTTAGCATTCAATTCATATCCGTCAATTGCAGTTGCAATAGTATTTGAAAGAACATTTTCTGAGTTAGCTGGAATGCAAACGATATAAGGCGGGCCCGATACAAATGGGAGGCCGTAAGTTATAGAGGTTATTTTTTTCCAATCGGCCGAATCAATAACAGCAATAGAGAAAGTTTGGTCCACTGTAAAATGTTCTGCGAAGAATCTAGTGGATTGTGATAGAAGGTGTAAATTAGCTTCCGCACGATCCTCATATCCAGCCGAGTAATAGGTCTTGATGTCTCCACCAATGAAATTAAGGTCTAAAGCTCTTACTTTTTCAAGAGTAGATGGAGTGGAGCTATTACATGAAATGCTAAAAACCAAAAGTATAATATAAGTCAAGCGCATAATTTACTCCCTCTGGGTAATGATCGAGTTTTTTTGCAATATAACAGGCTGGCATTTAAGCAGTTTTGCCGTCAATGGCCGGAGAAGTGTAGAAAACTCCTAATTTTTACCCTTTTTAGATTTTGTTATCCACGTTATTATAAAGTTGGCACTGTTTCTCCAGTAGCAACACTTGCTTTAAGCAAATCCTCCAAATATAAATTCTCTTTAAAAATTTCCTTTTTCCATTCAGGAGCTGTCCGATCTAATAGCATTGCTTGAAGCATCCCCAGATAATAAAATCGGCTTTCTCCACTGCGAGATGCTGCTCTCCTTACTTCACCAATTTGCTGTTCAAGGTAAGTGTTACTGTCTTCGTAATGTTTAAAGTCACTCAACGTTGATATTATTGGTGCCGATTCATAAAGTGTTATTTCTGAAGCAACGATACCGGTCTTTAGCTCCACGTACTTTGCTAATCCTTCAAGCCACTCCCTTTTTTGCTCATATTCGATGAGCTGTGGCGATATGTTAGCTAAGGTTCTTCTTTGGTCGCGGTGCTTCAAGAATTCGCTTATATGGTGATTCAAAGAAGTATCAGATACACTGTTATAAGCTCGTAGTAGTAGATCGGCTTCTTGATTCCATCCTTTCTGGTTTTCAGGTGATTCCCAGGGATAATCTGACGACAGCCGAGCAATAGATTCAGCTTGTTCAAATTTGTCATAAACAGATATTCCCTGGTAGGCGTGAAATGCCTCGTGTATGAGTCCGCTAACATAGTTGTCTGCATTTCCCATAATGAGGTTCCAGAATATTTTATAGGGGAACACCCAATTTATAACAGGGGGTAGTTCATCCCGGAACCCATTATAAAACGCAACTTCCGCGTACTCTCTTGTTTGCATGGTACTAACCCAACTGTCACCAACTGTAACTGTGAAGTTTTCAGGAGTTATGTTTTTATCAGGCAGAGGATGTCGGTGATATGGCATGTCTAAAAAACGATCATTTTCTACTTTTTCCCATGGACCGCCCCGGTGTTCTCGCGATGGCATTTTATACCAGCCGGGTTCAGGTTGTTCAATACCAATCAGGAACGCATATTCTTCGTTGTATACAATGATAGGAATTTTGACGTCACCAAAACCAGGCCAAATGCTGTTTGTTATCTCATTTTGCAGGTGCATATATTCTGCCAGATATGCTTTTTGAGGATTCGTCAGTTTTTCAGTAATTGAAGATGAATCCGGTAGCGTTAAGTTGTACAATCCAGAGAGTAAAAGAAGCCCTATTAAAATGATGAGGACCCATTTCAATCCCTTTCCAAGAATACATAGGATTTTCTTTAGCGTGTTCATGTCTCTTGCATTTAACTGTGTTTTATTTGGCCATTACTCGAATGATCAGTAGTTCTGCTTTCAAGGATTGGAGCTTGGCTTTTTATGCTTTGAAGAAGGAAAAAACCTAAAGAACTAATATTAGATGCGTGTTCGTGTCCCGATGAAATATTGGATAAGATCACCACTCCTTTTTTGCTATCCAGATGCAGGACCAGCATTGAGCGATAACCACCTGTACCGCCACTGTGCCAGTACAGCTGCTTTGCATCTTGTTTGCGGATGAACCAGCCCGAGGCCATGTCCCAATCGCTGTTTACGGTAAAGGTTTTTTGTTGCTGTAGTCTCAAGGCTCTGTTGTTGGGATCAAAATTAGCTAGCGCAAATTTGGTTAGATTCTCTGCTGTGGAGACAATAGCGCCGGCCCCGGGAATTGCTCCCAAGTCCCAATAGGAGGTTGGGTTACCTCTCTTGTTAAGTCCGGTGACTAACCTATCTTTAACCAATTCACGTTGCGTTGTAGAGTGCTGCATATTTAGAGGATCAAAAATTCGTTGCTGAAGCATTTCTTCATATGAGCGTCCATCCACCTTTGTTAATGTATAGCCCAGAATACCCGCCCCGATATTGGAATACTGCCATGCGGTTTCCGATTCGTCGGCAAGCTCCATTTCGTTGCTCATATAATCCCGCAATTTTTCCTCGTCATAATCTTTATAGGGATTATCCATGTGCCAAAGCGATTCCCAGACAAAGCCGGAGGGAATGCGTGGCAAGCCCGATGTATGATTGGCCAATTCTTTGAAAGTTATCTGCAAACTGTCGTGAAGTGGAAAGTCCAGGTACTTCTGGATAGGCTGATCGAGCTGTAGCTTGTTTTCGGTTGCCAAGTCTGTAAGCAAGGCAGCGGTAAACACCTTGGACAGCGACCCAATTTCAAACACGTTGCTTTTATTATCGATGGTTTTCAGCGTGTCATTAGTTCTCACAGCCCCATAAAAGGTGACGCTGCTGTCAGCAATGAAGGCGATGGAAAATTGCGTTTGATTTGGGAAATAGCGGAGTGTTTGAAAGATACTGTCGATCTGCGTACCGGATACACCGGGACGTGGCTCAAGGTTGTTAACAGCCCTCTCCGGATTACTAACGCTACTACAGGCTGCAAATACGGCTAAAAATATGATCAGGTATAGTTTTTTCATGGTTTTATAGCCTTTCTGGTGAAATAGTTTTCTGTCGCCTGAATAAGATGGCTAGCGAGATGGTTGATCCCGGAAAAGTTATTGCCCATAAACTGGCCACAAAGATGAGGGGATGATAGTACATCTGGAATACAAGAAACGGTATTAGCAGGCCATTGGCAGTGAGAAACCATCGAACCCTTTTTTGCAAACCGTCGCCGGTGAATACTCTGGCCGCGAATAGTGTTGCCACACTCATAAAGCTATATCCCAGTATATCTACTGCATATAAAAAAGAGTCGAACGGAGTAAATATCAGCAGCTGAATATCTTGAGTATTCCCACTCATGAGTCGTGGTACAACCAGGGTAAGCTGCACAAAGTAAACGATGCCAATCAGAACAGTATAGGCTGTTGCAAATGAAAGTCCCAAGTGGCTCCAGATCTTGTCGTTTTCGGAGGCACAGTAGTGAATGCTAACCATGAGGATCAAAAATGAGATTCCCAGCAGTAAAGAAGGAGTCAGCAGCCAAACGAGCCCCATAGGAGTGCTCATACTTTCCGGTCCACCTTGTGATCCGAGTAGTCCCATCCACTCTATTAATTGCGCTATGATGTAGGCGATACTGAACACCGATGAAAATATTGCTGACCAATAGCCTAATGACCGCACCGATGGCGAGAGTTGTGGTTTCATAATTATTCCTCTCAAACTGTATTAAGAAGCGTAAGGAAATAAGCTGAGCCAATATTTTACGCTACAATGATAAAATACCGGAAACAGTAACTACTGCTTCCGGCTTGAAGGTTGTTAGAAGGTTCTCGAAATACCTATTGAGGTATTGAAAACAGTCAAGTCGATATCTGTGGTTGTATTGCCTACCTCAATATCTCTGGATAGTGAACGGTAGCGAACACCTGGTTTTAGCATCCAACGGTTGCCAAAATCGAATGCAAGTCCACCCTCAATTTGCCAGCCCAGTCCGTGACCGGAATCTACAGTAATATCTCCGTCACTACTCTCCACTTCAATATGATTGTAGATACCACCGCCGCGGATATAAAAATCTAATGGTGAGTTACCCAACGGATGCAGGTATTCTACACCAAACGTATATCCTGTTTCTTCAAAATCCATGTTTGCACCGGCAAATGAATCATCTGAACTAAAGTGATGCCACCCCCATCCTCCAAATACAGAAGTATGTGTCATAAATCGATAGGATAGGATTCCATCAAAACCAAATCCTGTGTTGAGATCGGCATTGCCTAATTCCTGGGTAGCAAAGTTAATACCTGTCCGGATTTCCCAGCTGATACGGCTTTGAGCACTGGCTACCTGTACGGTTAACATAAGTACCATTCCAAGAATTGATAAAAGTGATATGAGTCGTTTCATGATACGTCCTTATTAAGATTAAAATCATATCGTACTACTCTGCAAAATCCAGAGCTCAGTACTACTTTTATCAATGCAATTAATGTGCCCATATGAGAAAATCAGGGTGATACTTATCGAATGATATTAATGGCTGAAAATAATATACCTGCTGTCGGTTAGGGTATGCAGATCTGCGAATTTAGACTTGGATTTATCGCAAGATTGCAATAGTGAGATACACAAAATGAAGTCTCATTCAATTAATTGTGAGGGCATCATATTGGCACAATCTTTTCTGTATAAGTAACGTACTGTGATCTATAACTGACTCGCTATGAAATACCGGAAATCAATTACCATTTTGTCATCGATAATAATTTTACTGGCTGTTGTCGCTGCATCAATGGGCATTTTTTCAACCGGCGGTCCCGGTCCGTATGATATTGAAACGGTAAGAGGAGAAACGGTGACTGTTTATGGGAAAGGACTCTATAAACACATGTCGCAGGACGTTGCTCCGCAGGGCATCGCCCAGGATTATGTCACCCTGTTAGTAGCAGTGCCACTGCTATTGCTATCACTTATTTGGGCTCTCAAAGGGTCTCTCAAAGGTCAATTTCTCCTGGCCGGTACGCTGGGATACTTCCTGGTGACATACCTGTTTTACCTGGTGATGGGGATGTATAATGTGTTGTTTCTTGTATATGTGATACTTCTCGGCACATCATTTTTTGCATTTGCTCAGACGCTGCTTTCATTCGACCTCACCAATCTGGCTGAACGATTTCACGAATCCACGCCAGTAAAATGGGTAGGGGGATTCCTGATTTTTAACAGTCTGGCCATCGGGGTCATGTGGTTGCAGGTGATTGTACCGCCACTGTTGGACGGGTCGATCATTCCCGGGCAAGTGGAGCATTACACCACATTAATCGTACAGGGGCTGGATCTCGGCTTACTTTTGCCACTCTCCTTTGTTTCCGGCGTACTGTTTATTAAGAAAAAGCCGTTTGGGTATTTACTTACCCCCGTTTACTTCATTTTCTTGTCTATATTGATGACAGCCCTGACCGCAAAAGTTGTTGCTATGGGTGTGCTTGGGCAAAATGTGATGCCGGCAATCGTAATTATACCATTCTTCGGATTGGTCTCTATTATTTGCTCGGTTCTAATTTTTAAAAATATCAGGGAGGCAGCTCATGAACACGCCTGACAAAAGACCTATCAGTTTCTATGGGCTTTTGACTTTATTGTTTTTCCAGGCAGCAAGCGGACTGTATGGCGGGGCCGCTTTGATATGGGATCCTACCGGTGATGTTCTGGCATTACCGACGACCCTTCTTGAGGGGACACCCTTTCACAATTTTCTGATTCCCGGCATTATCCTTTTCACTTTTTTGGGGGTTCTTCCGCTGATTGTATTCTTTGGCTCGTGGCAGCGAAAACCATGGGCATGGCTTGGAGCAGTATTGATAAGTATAGCATTGATTATTTGGATTGGTGTGCAAATAGCAATGATCGGCTATGCATCTGAACCACCGCTGCAACTTATTTATGGGTTAATGGGGATCTTATTATTGATTTTAACCCAACTGCCGAGGGTACGTGCGTCACTTCAGTCAAAATCTAAGCATTATGAAACCAACAGTTGATTTAGAAAGGCTTATAGAATATGCGATAAAAGCACCATCGGGACACAATACTCAGCCCTGGCACTTCACCATTGGAGAAGGTGAAATCCACATTCATCCTGATTTTAATCGAGCATTACCGGTGGTGGACAGCGATAATCACGCCCTGTATATAAGCCTGGGATGCGCTGTCGAAAATATTGTTTTGGCCGCAAGCCACTATAAAATGCGGGCTGATGTTCGCATTTCTCAAAAAGATAATGAACCCCATTTTATTACGATCTCAGTGGAAAGCGATAGCACCATTGAAAAGGACGAACTCTTTGACTATATCTCTGAGCGGCAATCCACCAGAAATGAATATACCGACAAAGAAGTGCCGAAGAGGGACTTAAAGGAATTGAAAAATTCCTTTGAATTTGAGGGTGTTGATCTGATAACCCTAACCGAGGAAAGTGAAATTGATGAACTGGAACCGCTTATCATTGAAGGGAGTAATAGGCAGTTTCAAAATAAGGATTTCGTTAAGGAACTAGTTGACTGGTTCCGGTTTTCAAAAGCCGAGGCAGAAAAGAAAGGCGATGGACTGTGGATCAAAAGTATGGGACTGCCCAACATGCCTCGTTTTATTGGCAACATCGTGATGAAACATTTTGTCACTGCAAAAAGCGAGGCAAAACGCTGGAAGAAGCTTATCGATGCAACATCTGGATTTGCACTGTTTACCACAGCTCAAAACGATATTGCTCACTGGATTAGGCTGGGACGGTCTTTTCAACGGTTTGGACTCACTGCAACGAAACTGGATATCAGCCATGCCCACGTGAACATGCCATGTGAAGAACTGGAGGTAAGAAAGGAGCTCGCCGCAAAATTTAACCTTGGCTCGAAGCACCCTCTTCTCTTAATCCGATTCGGCTATTCTGAACCAATGCCCTATTCATCAAGAAGAGATTTGGAAGAAGTGCTAACAAACAAAAAGGGAAAAACTCATGGCTAAAATATTTTTTTCACTCATCATCTTTCTTCATGGATTGATTCATATTCTGGGATTTGTCAAAGCGTTTGAATTAGCGCAGGTTGACCAACTAACACAGGACATATCCAAACCTGTTGGATTGCTTTGGCTATTTTCTTCTCTTCTTTTTCTTCTGGTACTGGCTCTTTATCTGAAGGGAAATGACATGTGGTGGATAATTGGAATGGTAGCAGTAGTTTTGTCCCAGATTCTCATTATTCTTTCCTGGAGTGACGCCAAATTTGGCACTATTGCCAATATCATTTTGATGGTACCTATCATTATAGCTTTTGCCGGTCAATTGCCGAATAGTTATCAAAATCAATTTAAAACAGAGGTTGAAAAAAGGGTAAATCAAAATATTGCGGAAAACCTTCTAGCTGAAGGGGACATTGCCCATCTTCCGGCGCCCGTACAAAAGTACCTCAGGTATACCGGGGCCATTGGGAAAGAAAAACCCCATAATTTCCGAGCTGTTTTCAAAGGTCAATTTAAACCCAGTCCGGATTCTGAATACCTTGATGTAACGGCCATTCAATACAACTTTTTCGATCCGCCTTCCAGACTCTTTTTTATGGAGTCTTCGATGTATGGAGTACCTATAGAAGGGCTCCACAGGTATGTAGGGTCAACGGCTTCGATGCAGATAAAAATGGCCTCTTTGCTTGAAGTTGTGAATGCAAGAGGCCCGGAAATGAATAGGAGTGAAACGGTCACCCTGTTCAATGATATGTGTTTTCTTGCACCAGCTGCACTAATTGATAAAAGTATTAAATGGGAAATTATTGACTCTACTACGGTAAACGCAACGTATACGAACCAAGGAAATACCATAAAAGCTACACTCTATTTCAATGAGAATGGCGAATTAATCAACTTTTCATCAGAAGATAGATCTGCATCAGCCGATGGTAAAAATTACAGTAACTACAGATGGACTACCCCATTAGGAGAGTATCAAGATTTTGAAGGAAGAAAACTGCCATCTCGTGGTAAAGCAGTTTGGCACAAGCCGGAAGGAGAATATACCTACATAAAATTACATCTAGTGGAAATAAATTATAACTGCGATGAAATGGAATGGCTTAAATAGCCTGATAGAGAAATTGATCAAACAAAGAATTCATCAATTGTCAGTCCTCTCAATTATACTCTTGGTAAGTGTGGGATGCACTTCTCAATCAATAGAACAGGGAGGCCCGGTTGATACCTTTACTCAACATCTGGATAACCGTGTTTTGACCTTGATGGACTGGTACAATATACCCGGTACCTCCATAGCACTTGTTACCGATGGGAAGTTAGTATGGTCTAATGCCTATGGCTACGCTGACATTGACCGGGGAAAGGCGATGAGCGTCGATGCAATCTGCCGGGCGGAATCTATTTCAAAGCCAGTGACCGCCTGGGGCGTAATGAAATTAGTAGAGCGGGGCCTGTTCAACCTGGATGATCCAGTCCAGCAATACCTGCGTGATTTTTCCCTGCCTGAATCAGAATACAATATAAATGACGTAACTATCCGAAGATTGTTGAGCAATAGTGCCGGGATGCCCTTGGGATCATTTGGTGAGGAATATTCGCCAAATAGCGAGAAACCCTCACTGAGGCAGTACCTAAGAAAGGAGGTACATTTGGAATATGTACCGGGGACAAAGTTTGAATATTCCAATCCCGGTTTCAACCTTTTGGAACTACTCATCGAAGAAGTGACCGGGCGGGACTTTAACGAGTATATGGAGAATGAGGTGTTGCTACCCTTGGGCATGCATAACTCAAGTTTTAACTGGAATGAAGAAATGGTCTCAAGAGTGCCCATGGGATACGATCTAAAGGGCAAACCGATTTCCCCGTATGTGTACCCGTACAAAGCGTCGGGCGGCCTGTTTTCAACTGTTGAAGATATTGCACGCTTTGCAATTGCTGAGATCCCCACGAGTAAAGGAGAGCAGAAGGTGCTCAATGAGGAAAGTCTCCAGGCTATGCAAAGCCCACATATCGAAACATCCGGTATCTATGGATTTGTGGCTGAAGCGTATGGATTTGGCCACTTCATAGAAACACTGCCGGGTGGCAAGAAGGCGATCTGGCATGGGGGGCAAGGTCATGGGTGGATGACTCACTTTCATATTATTCCGGAAACAGGTGACGGTATTGTCATATTCACCAATAGTCAGCGTAGTTGGCCCTTTATGGCAACTATTTTGAAAGAATGGTCCGAATGGACAGGTGAAGGCACGGTAAAATTCAGCGTAATTAACAAAGCAGTAGTTGCTTTGTGGATTGTAACCGGAGCAATTTTTCTAATTGCACTCTACCTCGGCGGAAAAGCTATCTATGGACTATTTACAAATAAGCGCAGGCTGTTACTTTCACTGCATCACTATTCCAAAATTCGTGTTATTGAATTCATTCTCTGGGCTGTACTGACTGCTATTCTGTTGTGGTCGGTCAGCCAAGATTATCTATTCATATCATCTATTTTTCCTGCTGGTGCTTCCTTGTTAGGATGGGGATTATTGTTGCTGTCGTTCGTCCTGTTATTCTCAATTATTTTCCCGATTTATGAGAGTTCCAAATATTCCCCCTCTAGATTCAGTACCACATGAAATGGCTATCATTAATATTTCTTCTACTTTTATTTGCCTCTGGCTGTACAGGAAAAACAGACGAAAATTGATTATTACAGAACAGCAGAGAGTTAAGGAAAGAACAGAAGCATACAAAAGCTAATTGAAACTATGAATAATGGAGAAATAATTATGGATCACGTTGTATACCTTGATGCGAAAGCAAATGAGTTGGAAAGATTATTGGATGGACGTAAAACAATGATTATTCGTGGGGCAACCGGGAGAAAATTACCATACGGAAGAGTTAACGAAGGTGATATTTTATACTTCATCAATAATAATGCAGAAGGCGTTATTAAAGCGAAAGCAATTGTAAATACAGTATATAATTCTGAGAAAATGTCTTCCGAAGAATCAATTTCTTTGGTAAAAGAGAATCAGGACAAACTACAATTAACGGATGCTCAGTTTAAAAAGTGGGCTGGTAAAAGATATATAGTTCTAATTGAATTAAAGAGAATAGAGGAAATAGAATCATTTGTAATAGATAAAAGCAGTTATGGGAATATGGATGATTGGCTTCCAGTAGAAAAAATTGAAACAGTTAGAATTTAGAGTACATTTTTAAGCGGGATTAATGATTACAACACTCCATATAGGATCTTCCCAAAGATCTGAATTATCGATCTCTTTCAGCGACCGTTCGGCAATTTCTTTTTGCTTCTCATTGTAATAGAAAATGACCGATCGATATTGTGGCCTTTGCTGAATTTTGGCTTTCTATTTGTCCCTCATCTTTGGATGATACCTAATTGTTTGGGCCGGAAGTTGTTATTGCCGTGATACTTATCAATAAGAGGCCGGTTAATATGATTGTGGTTAGCTTACTCATTGCTGTACCTCACTTTGATTTTCTAAATTAGCATTCTTTTCAAACTGGAGGGCGGTTGAATTCATACAATATCGCACCCCGTTGGTTCTGGACCGTCCTCGAATACATGGCCAATATGGGAACCACATCTGGCACATACTATTTCGGTACGGGTCATGAAATAGGAGTTTTCTTCCCGTTCTCCCACAACCTTTTTATGAATCGGCGCCCAAAAGCTGGGCCATCCGGTACCAGATTTATACTTGGTATCGGAATGAAAAAGCGGCAGCCTACATGCTCGGCAATAATATATCCCGTCTTCCTTGTTATCCCAGTACTCATTGGTGTAGGGTATTTCCGTTCCCTGTTTTCGGAGAATCCTATATTCGGACTTGGTAAGTTGTTTCCTCCATTCTTCTTCGGTTTTGGTGATTTTCTCGATTTCGAAATCAATAGTATCAGCCGACACGCTCTTTATAATTTGCTGAGCAAGAGCGGAAGAATGCATTGTTGCATGCTTGGGCGTATCAGAAAACTCCTTCGAACCACAAGACTGCAGAAACAGTATCGGTATTACTAACACCAAGAAGATATTTGGAGGCAGTAGTTCTTTAGCGTGATGCATAAGACTGTTCGTTTGTGGTTAAATTTGAAGTTGAACCATCGATGAATATTAACGTGCAAAAAAGTATCATAGATATATAATATTTTGTTGTAGAATCTATCACACTATGAGGGCAATAACGGGAAAAGTAATTGAATAAGGTCAGGTTCAATACCCTTAGAAATACTTGCAGAACCCCATTTTAACTTATATTGGTCGATATACGTTCCCATCCCATTAATCTAATGAATTTCTTTAAAATCGACTCTCAACCCATTTGGTCTTGACGGAATTGCATCAAAAAGCAGATAGTATGTTTAGGTAGATCATGCAACTTGAATCCTGCAACCTTTATCAAAAATTCATTCACCTTTACTATATTAAGCTGATTTCAAATCAATTACTCAACCTCTAGATACAGAATGTAATGATCGTACTTGTGATCAATTGCGGCAGTTCATCCGTAAAATACAATCTCATTGAAACCTCCGAACAAAAAGAGATCTGCTCCGGTATCGTGGAACGTATCGGTGCCGTTACTTCCATTGTTAAACATGAGCCTGCGGGATTTAAATCGATAAAAGATACCCGTAAGATCGAGAATCATGTTCAGGCTTTGAAGGATATTATGAATTTCCTGATGGATTCAGACAACACGGCAATCTCATCGACGGATGATATCAAAGCGGTCGGCCATCGGGTTGTTCACGGCGGTGAAATGTTCAAGGACTCGGTTCTTATTGATGAAGATGTCATGGATGCCATCCGGCAGGCATTCGACCTGGCACCGCTTCATAATCCCCCGAACTTAAAAGGAATAGAAGCCGCAAAAAAGTATCTGCCTGAAATACCCCATGTTGCGGTATTTGATACGGCATTTCACCACTCCCTCCCTGCCGAAGCATATCTCTATGGCATCCCAAATCGGTTATATCGCCGTTATAAAATTCGCAAGTATGGATTTCACGGAACATCACACTATTATGTGAGTCGTCAATATTACAAAATCACCGACAAACCAGTGGAGGATACCAGGGTGATTACCTGTCACCTGGGAAATGGAGCTTCCGTTTCGGCTGTAAAAGGCGGCAAGTCGATTGATACTTCTATGGGCTTCACTCCGCTATCAGGATTGGTAATGGGTACCCGTTCAGGAGACATTGATCCGTCTATCCTCTTTTACCTGGTTGAAAAAGAAGAGCTGTCTCTTAATAACCTGCATGCACTGTTGAATAAACATAGTGGTTTATTGGGACTGAGCGGTTATGCAGCAGATATGAGAGAACTAACTGAAGAAGCAAAACGGGGGGACCGTCGCTGTCAGCAGGCGATTGATGTATTCTGCTATGATTTAAAGAAATATATCGGCTCGTATATTGCAGCTTTAAACGGTTGTGATGCCATTATCTTTACCGCCGGAATCGGAGAAAATTCGGCAATGGTCCGTCGGCAGTCTCTCGAAAATATGGAATCACTGGGTATTGAAATTGATCCCGGGAAAAATAAATCAACGGAATCGGGCACAATGCAGAAAATAAGCAGCGATGCATCCAAAACGGAAGTCTGGGTCATTCCCACCAACGAAGAGCTGGTTATTGCCATAGACACGGCAAAAATTGCACAGGCCTCCGAGCAATCCCCCTGGGTGTAGCACATATCCTTTTCGTACTTTGAGAAACGATAAATGAATCTTTTGCTCTGGCATTATGCAATTGGGTCCCGCCTCGGATATATCCCCTCGACATTTTATTATTCGGGTGTAAAAAATATTTTATATAGTGTAACATTTATTTTACATATCCGTAGATACTCCAGAATGATAAGATTAATTATTAAATCTGGAGTATTAACAATGTCACGGAAAGAAATTTACGCTTGGAGCTCCCTTGTATTAACACTGGCAATATTGGGATACTATTTGATATCAGTGTTTGGATTACCTGCGGAGGTTGAAAATTATAGTGAACAAATTACAGCATTAATTTGGAAGGTGATAGGGATTGCCTTTTTAGTACAGCTTGTGTTAGATCTACTGGACTCTACGAAAATTGGTGGAGTTGCCAAAGATGAACGGGATAAGCTAATTGAATCTAAGGCGTTCAGGAATGCTTATTATTTTCTCATGGTAGCGGTAATTACACTGATTGTAAATGTGCTAATTACTGATGCTGTAAGCCAAGCCTCAGGAGAAAAATTATTTTTGGCTTTACCTTTTATGATGTTTCATATTCTTGTTTTCGTACTGTTTACTGCTATCCTTATAAAATCAGGCACCCAAATTTTTTACTACCAACGGGGAATTTAATATGGGTGAATTTCAAATTGAGAATAATATTCGAGTTCTCAGATTTCAAAATGGAGAGATGACCCAAGATGAATTGGCCCAAAAGGCAGGAGTAACTCGTCAGACTATAAATGCTATTGAAGCAGCGAAGTATTCTCCATCTTTGGAATTAGCTTTTAAAATAGCAAAGGTCTTTGATGAGCCATTTGAAAATGTCTTTCAGTACACCAAGGAATAAATAAAATCTTGTGAGGCAGCTAACGGTCAGGCACTTAACGGGGAGCTTAGAATTGGTTCTTTAAAATCAGTATCGCGATCAAGTTCCTTTGAAACGGGGATCTGTGTAATTTAAATTTGTTGGAGCTTAAGCAGTAACGATTCATTATTTGCTCCTATTGACATGATGATCTCACTTTTTCCACTGCCCGGACAAGGTTGCGAAAATCCAGATCATATTCATCCATGAACCGAATGGCAATTACACCACTTGGGAAAAACCACGCATAGTTACCGCCGTATCCCAACATATAAGATACTTCTACGTCACATTTGGGAGATCTGATAGTTTTGGACCAAAAAGAATGCCGGTATCTACTGCCTCGATAGTCATTATCAGTAATGTAACCAACCCATGGTGTGCGGCCAAGCGCTTCACGGGTTTTTTCTTTGTGCAGCAGTTGTTGTCCCTGATAGCTTCCTTCATTAGAGAGCAAGAACGCTATTTTTGCAGCTTCATCGAGTGTGGGAAGTGCTCCATAAGCCAGAATAGGAATGCCTTTTGATCCATGGGTTTCCAGGGTTTGCCTTACGGTAAAATACTCAGCACCTATAGGTTCCAAAACATTCTCGTTAACCAAGTCCCAATAGTTAGTTTGCTTGCCTTCTTTTTCTTCAACATAGTTTTGTAAGGCATAGGACAACACAAACAGATTGGTGGAGGCATAGTTAAAGGTTTCCCCGGGTGCTGCCGAAGCATCCCCGAGTGTGGCAATATTCTGTATAGACTCTTCTGCAGTACGGGCCTTTATAAGAATCTCGAAAAGATGCTCTGATTGCTCACTTCCCACCGTGCCGGTAACCATGTTTAAGGCATGAGAGAACGTTACCCCCTGCCAACCGGGATGGTCAGCCAGTGCCGGCACATATTCAGTAATCAATTCATCAAAAATTTCTTCGCCATAACGTTCAGCAAAATACAGGAGCGAAAGCGCACCTGCCATGCTTTTGGTAACAGAGTAGACGCCGTGTCGCATCTCATTTGGATAAGGATACAGCCCGTGACGTGTCTTGGGTGGGTGCACGTAAAGCTTTCCATCCATTAATACCGCTCCCACACTCGTTGGAGCATTTGTATGCAAAGATTTCTCAAAATAGTTAGCAATTTCATTATTTGTGTCAATTGCACTTAATGGATAGACTGGAAGTTTTTGCGATTCAAATTGTTTATGCTGTTCAATCACCTGAGTCGAATCAGCATTAAGTCCAGATTCGTACTCAGTCTGCAGCATAACCCGGATATTCCCTACCTGATGATCATTAAGGTCAGCCGTCTCCTGGCTACATTGCACGTATACATTACTCATTACTTGCGGCTTGTAAACGAACGTTGCTACACAATTTCTGGCTTGTCCGATATACCTGTCGGTGAGCGTCAAGGGAAAAGATGCGCGGCTCCATTCACCATCTTCTTTCTCCTGCCAAACTGCTCCAGTGCCAACGATCACATCCCAGAGACTCTTACTTTGTTTTCTCGTACTTATTTTATCTTTCCGAGTTGGAATGAGTTCTACACCATGTGAAACAAAGGCTATGGTGAATTCCGGGAAAATATTCTCCCCGGAATATGGATCTCTTTCTTTGGGGAAAATCAGTTCTGTATCCTTAAAAGAAATGGAACCGGAGAAGTTATGTGCAGCCTCACCCGCCCATTCAGGTTTTGCAAAAAAACTCATGTCAATTAAAGAAGGGGTGCTGTCTTTTTGCAGTTGGTCAACGGTTAATTGATCACGTGGTTGCGTAAGTTTCGGACCATTCCAGGGGGTAGGATTTTCCCGCAAGCAGGAATTAATTGTCAAGACGGCACTACATGTTAGCAGCAAAACTATTTTTAGATTATACATGAGTTTCTCAGTTGATCATGTTTAAATACGCTCAAAACTTATGCGTACAAGGCTAGTGCAAAATCTGCAGGTATTCACTCTTCCCTTAATAAAAAAGAAGGTTAGCTAAAAAATGGAAAACGGCCAAGACGGAAAGGGTGTATACTCTGTTATTTTAATAACACCTATCCAACCTGTAAGGGCTATTATGCTGATATCGACTAGTCGTGAAAAATGCTTCAAATCTAAACTTTGTTCGGCTTGTTTAGAGCTATTAAATCACCCCAACAAATACACTACAACCACCAAATAGCTGCATAAAAGAAAGATACTTAAAGGAATCATCACTTTTCGTTCTTTTGCGCTTTGGGAGTTGAAGTTGCCCACTATACTTCCCAGAAAAATGATTGTAAGCAAAGATACAATGATCCTTGAAATATTTTGCGGAATCAGATTTATAAAATCCGTGGAAGAGAGCACAGAAAAACCGGCAATAATCAGCAGCAAAAAAGAAATAAAACTCCAAATTCTGAGTGATCTGGGGAGTTTTTTGTGAAATCCACCCCAGGCCCATTCACCCCACGGAACCCCAAGCGCGAGCAGCAGCTGAAATACAGACAGCCCAAAAGTAAGCACGGCTGCAAATCCCCCGGCTACTCCTTCCAACCGGATGTATTGCCGATACACCGATCCCGTCACGGTAGCTTCATCCGATAAACGAACGGTACATTCTGTGGAATTAAGCGTGTAGATGGAATGGACGGAAATTTCTTCAGGATCCTTTCTATAGCTGAGTAGATTCCCGGTATCTAATGTGCGCTGAACGTCTTCTACCGACTGCCCTTTTTGAAACATGGAACACAGGATCCGCACTTCTTTTTCAGCTTCAAACCAGTAGATGACAATAATTAAAAATCCCAAAACGGCCAGCAGTACAGTGGTGATTTTTATGAATGTTTTCATGATTGGGAGTATTTGCGATATGGTTGTCTGCATTTCCTAAAGGCAGACAACCCACTGCATGAGCTCTTTTTTATCAATTTGGTACGAACTTTTATCCTAATAGGTGATAATTTATTCAAAGAATATACTAGTATAGCACTCTGGATTCCTGATTTTTTATCTTTTTTCGAAAACAGAGTTTCCAAATATCCCGGGTATTACTTTATTATGTTATGAAAACATCCCATTCATATTCCCTGAATGATTATGTAATCAGGCGTAATGGCCTTCCGCTGGGGGCTTCCGGATCGCTTACAAAGATGCTGAGATGCTCTTTCACAGCTCCTTCTCCGCGTATTTTCTGGCAATACTGGAATCCGATTTTTGGGTATTACCTTGGAAAATATGTGTTCACCAACTTCCGAAAAATCCTTCCCTCTTCCCTGTCTATCATCTTTACCTTCATCGTAAGCGGAATGATCCATGACCTGGTAACCATCGCCGTAAAAGGTTACACGAGTTTCTTTTTTTCGTTGTTCTTCTTGTTACTGTCTATGGTGGTTATTCTCGGAGAGTTTGCAAACTTCAATCTCTCAAAGTATTCCAAAGCAGTTCGGATCACTTTTAATCTCTTTTATCTGATCTCCAGCTTTTCAATTACTTATTATCTTATCTACCTATTTTGAGTAAATAATATTTGCTATCCCACACAATTATTGAATAAGTCGATGAATAAATGACAAAATTCATTAAACTTCTGCTGGATACTAAATTATAAGTAAATAGCAGTGGCAGAAGATGTGAAAGCGGCATTATTCAAGGCCTACGGGAGCAAAGGTGCAATTGTAGTTCAAGATATTGCCAGCCCTGTGCCAAAAGAAGATGAAATCCTTATAAAAGTGAAGGCTACGACTGTTACTGCGGTGGATGCCATATTTCGTTCGGGCAAAGATTTTTTCCCACGATTGGCTACAGGAATATTCAAACCAAAAATTAAAACACTCGGCACCGAGCTTTCGGGTGTGGTTGAAAGGGTGGGTGATAACGTAACCCGGTTTGACGTTGGAGACGAAGTGATAGCCGACAGCGGTACCAATTATGGAGCTCACGCAGAATACGTTGTTGTTTCTGAAAAAGATCCTATCGTCCATAAGCCGAACCATTTGTCTTTCAAAGAAGCGGCTGCTATTTCATACGGATCTTTGACGGCACTCTCCTTTTTGCGAGATCATGGAAAGATCAAGCAAGGCAATCAGGTGATGATCATCGGAGCGTCCGGTAGTGTGGGGACATATGCTGTTCAACTGGCAAAATACTATGGCGCCGAAGTTACCGGTGTATGCAGCTCAAAGAACATCGCGTTGGTGAAGTCGCTGGGAGCAGATCACATCATCGACTACCGAAAAACATCCCTTAAAGATCTGCAGGCCCAGTTTGACATTATTTTTGATACTGTTGGAAAATATTCCTTCGGCAAAACAAAGCATCTTTTAAAACCCAAAGGTATCTATTTGACGACGATCCTAAGCCTGCGCTCTGTTTTTGATATGTTGAGAACGGGACAAGGCAAGCAAAAAAGCATTCTCGCTTTTACCGGACTTCGAAAGAATAAGGAGAAAACCGACGATCTTGGTTTTATCACTGGATTGTTCAACAATCATAGCCTTTCAGCCGTCATTGATAAAGAGTATAGCTTAGACACTATTAGCGACGCTTTTGATTACGTAGCGCAGGGGCATAAAACGGGAAATGTGGTTATTACCATGTAATATCAAAATTGATGATGCAACTGCAGCTACTATGGAACCAATAAATTATAAAAGACTTGCCCGGATTACCGGGATCTTATACCTGATTATCATTGTTTTTGCGGGATTTAGTCAGGGGGCAGTTAGGGAACTCTTGGTTGTCAATGGAGATGCCGTTGCTACCGCTCAAAATATTTTGGGTGATTCTTTTCTTTTTAAGATTGGATTGACGACCGACCTGATTGCTTTTTTATGTGATGCAGGCGTTTCCATCTTACTCTACTATTTGCTGAAACCGGTCAGTAGAGGTCTGGCAATGACGGCTGCTGCATTTCGGTTAATTGCTCATCCGGCAATAGGAAGCCTGAACCTGCTGAATCATTTTGCTGCGCTTGAAGTACTGGATTCACCTGCATTTTCGGCTTCGTTTGATCCCCTTCAGCTTCAGGAATTCTCGCTGTTTTTTATGGAGCTGCACAACATGGGATATTTGATCGCGGGGGCATTCTTTGGCATTCACTGTCTGTTGCTTGGATACCTGTTATACCAATCAAAGCTGTTTCCAAAATTTCTCGGTGTACTACTGACTTTTACAGCTTTTGGATACCTGATCGAATCTTTTGGGTTTATCTTCTTCCCGGAATTGAAAAACATTTTTTCCCTGATCGTGGGTGTATCAGCCGGTGTAGGCGAAGTTACACTGGCGTTTTGGCTGCTCATTAAAGGGGTTAGAGATCAGTCTTGAAATGTCAGCGACTTCAAAATACAATGAAGACTTGATCAATTTCTCTCTGCTGTAACTCGTTTGGTAACAAAAATATTTAGTTTACAAAAAGAGAATCTATGAGTTGATTCAGCTACCTTATCCAAAAATTATTTACATTTCAGTAGTTCGAAACAGTTGATACCTCTCATATGGATGAATGATGAGTTTTGTTTTAAAAAGCATATTCAAAAAAGTTGTTGATCAGGCTGAAAAAGAAGGTTTGCCTACTGATTCCATTTCACATTTGGGAATCTCAGACATTCTTCAGAGTGAATACAAATATGCTCCAACAGAGCCTTTCTTTGAATTGTACGAAATCATTGATCAGTATCTGGAACCTGGATTTTCCATTCGGGTTGGTCAACTAATGGTATTGGATGATTATGATGTTTTAGGTCTAGCCTGGAAAACCTGCATGTCTCCGAGAGATATGTTCAAAAGGTGCGAGCGTTTTTTCATCTTGATGACAGATACACAACTCTACAAGATTCATGATGAAGGAGAAACCGGCAGCATCTTCATCTTCAGAGAGGCTACTCGAAGAGGAATTGAGATCTCAAACGAATCTTCTTTGGTAGCGACTCTCACTGTGATTCACAAGATAACCGCCGCAGATATCCGACCTCTCAAAGTGTCTTTTGCCCATAAAGGACCTGAAGAAACCGGAATTTATGAAGATTTTTTCTCCTGCGAGGTTCAGTTTGGTCAGGGGTTTAACAGACTGGTCTTCAAGTCCAAAGATTTGGACACTAAATCGTCGAAAGCGGACAAGAGCATTAATCAGTTTATGATGGAGCGCCTGAAAGAGAAGGCAGATGGTGTGGAAGTGCTTGCTAATAAATTGCTGAATGACACCCGTAATCTTATCAAAGACGCATTGCCCAGCGGCATTCCATTTGCTGCAGAGATCGGGAAACATCTTGGGATGAGTACACGAACGCTCAGCAGGAGACTTTCAGAAAAGGGAACCACATACCGACAACTGGTACAGGATACCCAAGAAAAGATCAGCACCAAACTTCTTAGAAATACCTCAGAAACGATAAGTGAAATCGCCTTTCAAACCGGATTCTCTGAACAGAGTGCCTTTAACAGAGCCTTTAAACGCTGGACAGGTCAATCTCCATTGGAATACCGAAAAAGCTCAGATTCCTCTCCTTTTGGCTTGAACGGATAAATCTTTGGCAGTTTTTGTCAAGTTCGTACGCTCTGGTGATTCGATATTACCTCTGAACTCAAACAATGTGGTAAATATGGAAATCACCGTTAAAATCATCGTTTTGTACTTCGCTATTCTATTGACCGGACTGTCTGCCGGACTCTTCTATGCATGGCAGGTTTCGGTCATTCCCGGGACGAAACGGATCCAGGATTCGACATACATCGAAACGATGCAGAAGATCAACCGGGCGATTATTAATCCGCTCTTCATGCTGGTATTCCTCGGGGCGCTTCTCATACAAATTCTGAGTGTTTTTCTGTATTGGGATAATGGAATGACCTTTTGGTTTCTTCTTGCTGCTACTGTGTTGTATGGCGCAGGTACTGTGATAGTTACCGGATTAGGAAATGTGCCGCTTAATGACGCTCTGGATTCATTGTCATTGCACGAGCTGAGTGAAGAGAAAATCTCCCGGGAGCGGCAGAATTATGAAGCACGGTGGAACCGACTGCATCTCATCCGTACCGTTTTTTCAGTGATTTCATTTATGCTGTTTCTGCTTGCCACATTCATCACCACTTAATTCAAACATTAATTCTGAACACAAAATCTTACTGATATGGAAACCAATTATTTAATTATCGGAGGAACCGGTAAAACCGGCCGAAAAGTAGTATCAAATCTCAAAGAACATGGATATAACGTACGGGTCGGATCCAGGAACGGGTCTCCCTCCTTTCGGTGGGAGGATCCGTCAAACTGGAGTGATGTGCTTGAAGGTATCGACAAGATGTATATTGTTTTTTATCCTGATTTGGCTGTACCCGGAGCGTATGAAGCCATTCAGAAACTTGTGGAGGTGGCAAAATCAGCCGGAGTGAAAAAAGCCGTGTTGCTTTCAGGTAAGGGAGAAAAAGAAGCAGAACGATGCGAGCAACTCATAGCGAATTCAGGGCTGAACTATACCCTCGTGCGAGCCTCCTGGTTTAACCAAAACTTCAGCGAAAGTTTCTTTGTTGATCCCGTAATTTCGGGGGATGTAGCCCTGCCCATGCCGGATGCAAAAATTCCCTTTGTAGATACCGATGATATTGCCGATGTGGTAACCGCTTCCCTTACAGATGACCAACACAACGGACAAACCTACGAAGTGACCGGCCAACGGAAACTGAGTTTTGCCGAGGCTGTTGAGGAAATTTCAAAAGCTACTGGCAGAGTCATTACCTACCGGCCGATCTGCCTGGCGGAATACACTGAAGGAATGAAAATAGCCGGGCTTCCTGCCGATTATGTCTGGCTTTTTGAATACCTCTTTAAAGAGGTTCTTGGGAACCCTAAAAACCAAGTGGTGAGTAATGATGTGGAGCGGGTATTAGGACGGAAAGCTAAGGACTTTTCTGAGTTTGCTGCAGCTGCTGCTGAAGCCGGTGTCTGGGAGCCGAAAGTCTCATATATTTAACCATATTAATGGTCTGCATGCAATGAAGTTTAAATACTTAATACTTTTCCTCATAGTTTAGCTATTATCAGCATTGCGGCTTCTGAACCGTAGGTAGATCTGAATGGGATGCTTCTGGGAAACCATATCATTTGTTAAAATGGAATTAAAAAATGAAACAATTCGATAAGTTACGGCCGATTTTTCAGTGGATTATTGCCATTGCATTTGCCGTGATACTCGGCTTACTCCTGTATGGCTGGATCGTGAAAGTAAATGAATCCACTATCTGGGCCCTAGGGATCTTTGTAATGGTTCCGGTCATACAGTTTTTCATTACCCCGCTGTTCATGCTGCTGGGATTCTACACCTATTACTCCATGGATTATACGTAAATAAAGCTATCAGTTCAGTATGATTTGCTCTCTTCATTGGTAGCTAAAGTATTGATGTTACTTCATAGTTCGATTCCGGTCAATCCAGTATCCCCATCCAACAAACAGCCACTGCAAGTGGCCTACCCATGCAATTGATTCGGTATTGCTTGGTGTTGGCCCAAATACATTGCCAAAATAAATGATCGTTAAAAAAGTGGCCAGTCCCCAAAATGTATATTTACCAACCCTGTTTTTCGCTTTTGTCGTGTTGAGATAAAGAGCTATTCCAATACCAAAGAAGAGAAATTCAACGAAAAGCGTACCTATTAATGAGTTCCATAATCCGAATCCTAATTCAGGTGATGCTCCGGGAAACAATGGTAAATCCGGGCGGTGTACAATTAAGTCCAGTACCCAATGGCTTACTACACACAGACCTAAAATGATGGCTGCTTTTGTATTTTTTCGAAAAAGCCAATACCCCACTCCAAAGAGTATCCCCCATATACATACCATGAGCAGGCTGTGTGAAAAGGGATAACTGACAAAATCCAGAGGCGTTACGGTTGTGATACCCGGAGCTATCTTAACATGTTCTATACCCAAAATGAGAAGAGTGGGCCAGAGTAAATCAACAAATAGTACTGCTAGAATTAGGGTGCCAATAGACACCTTCGGTGCTACTGACTTGGCTCCAAATCCAACACCAAAATGACCTAATAACATTATAATTTATATTTAATATCCGATTACAATTTTCAATTGGTTAGCTTACGTCACAATAGAATATCTTCGGTGTCTTGATGAACAGTTCTATCGGATAACAGCGTATCCAAATTTCGGATAAGTTACGACCAATTATAATATCTTCAAATACCTGAACCTCTAAATGATCCTGCAATGATTGAATTTTTTCCGTAAGCCCTGCCTATTCCAGTTTTATGGTGACTAATAATTTTTGCTATCCCAACAGACCCTTAGAATGGGCAACAAAACTTGTAATTAAGGAAGTTGATTAACGCAAATTGTGGGAAACCCCACAGTGGGAAAGGTAAATAAAGAAAGAATATGTAGTGCTATGAATTCTGTAGAAAAGAAAAAGGAGTACGATGCGAAGCTCGACTCCAAAAAGCGCCTGACCATTAGAGGTGACCGAACAAAGCATTATTATGTCACCGAATATGAGGATGGCTCTGTTGAACTCAGCCAACGGGAGCTTATCCATCCCGATGAAATTTCCAAAAGGACTCTGGAAATGATGGACAAGGCGATGAAGAATCTTGAAGAAGGTAAGGTCTCAAAGCCGATGGATATGGAAGAACTCGAAAAGCTGCTTCAGGACTAATCGCATAGGGTTAACCACCAGAAAAAGAAGAAATTTCATGTACCATCATATGTAACATCAGTATGACTATTATTGCCGGTTTCTTGAAATAGCCCCATCCGAAAGAGTGGCAATAAAATAAGCAATGCCCACCTGGAATAGGCGGGCATTGTTGTGAAGTACGCCCGAAAGGATTCGAACCCTTAACCTTCTGATCCGAAGCCAGATTTGAGCCATTTCCGTAGGTTTCCGAGCACGTACAAATATTTCGGTAAATCGTTGCATTTCATGGTTTTATAGCGTAATCTACTTCCGGGTGGTTACGAGCATTTACGGCCCAAGCCAAGTATTCTGTTACCCAAATGTTACCCAAATTTCGATTTGGGTAACAAGAAATAAAACGCTGAACTAGTACCCTTCCACGTCTGATTTATGGTCAGACAAGGCAGGGTTATTAATTTTAAAATTACTATGCCTTCAAAAAGACTAACTCATAAATTTGTCGAGGGATTAAAACCCCCGAAAAAAACCATAGAATATTATGATGAAAAGGAGTCGGGATTAATTTTAAGACTATCAAAAGCCGGTTCTAAAACCTTTGCATATAGATACCGTTTCGCTGGTAAAAATAGGCGATTTACTATTGGTAGATTTCCTGCTGTTGGTCTTTCTGATGCAAGGGCTAAGGTGATGAAGTTAAAGGTCAAGGTTAATGATGGCATAGATCCACAGGCAGAAAAGGAGAAGCGCAGATACAAGCCCAACGAATTAACTTTTCGGGAGCTTGCCGATATCTTTTCTAAACAGCACTTGCCTACCCTTGCAGAAAGAACACAAGCTGAATATCAGCGCCATATTGATGTTGAGTTAATAGAGAATCACAATTGGGGTGAGATACCTGTTTCTGAATTTACCAGTCAACATGTACGGGAGGTTCTAAATCAAAAGGGTCAGGTAGAGGGTAAATTTACTATGGCCAATCGCATTAGGTCGACTGCATCTAAGATTTTCGATTTCGGTTTAACCAATGTAGGAATAAAGCTTGAAAGGAATCCAGTTGAGAATACCCCCGTATTTGATCAAGGTGAGAATGTGAGAGATCGAGTTTACAACGAAGAAGAAATTAAGGAGCTATGGAAGTACTGGGAGACGAAGCCAGAACCGATCCAATCATATTATAAAATATTGCTTTTAACAGGGCAGCGAAAAACCGAAACGATGCTTATGGAATGGTCAGAAATAAGCTGGAATAAAGCATGTAAGCGCATAAGAATCGGCGAAGATGGAAAGCCTAAACAAGAAGCCTTTTTAGCGGATATTTGGACAATACCAGGAGAAAGGGCCAAAAATAATGAGGAGACCGATGTACCTTTATCTGATATGGTTAAAGAGATATTGGAAAAGCTAAAGCCAATTACCGGAGATAGTAAGTATGTTTTTGAGTCACCTCGTATCAAAGGTCAGCCATTAAATAGTGTTAAGAGTACGGACGAAAAGATTCAAAATGAAACGGATGTTTCCGATTTTAGGATTCATGATTTAAGGCGCACAGTAGCAACTAAGTTGGAGGAAAGTCTCGTTGATCAAATTGTGATTCAAAAAATAATGAATCATAAGATTGAAGGAGTTACAGGCAGGCATTACCAATGGTACAACTATAACGATAGAAAGCTTGAGGCATTAAATCGGTGGAGTTGGAGAGTTAGGAGCATTATATCTGGAGAGAAAGCAGAAACAAAGATTCATAAATTAGGATAACAGGAATAGGAATGGATTTAATTGATCGGGATATCATACAACAAAAATATGATCGCTATGTGGAGCATTATAATAAGTCGAATAATCTTATTGCTACTTATGCTGAGTTATTGACCATAAAAGAAGGTCTCCAACAGCGACTCCAAGAGTTAAATGAAAAGATCGATTTATTTATTGATGATATAGAATACTATTTGGAGAAAATTTACGACTCTACTACCTCCTCGGACGGGAAGGATATAGAAGAGGATTTAGTAGTATCCAACCATGTAAAGCTGGTGGAAAATATCATTGAGCATATCAAATGGGAAGTAGGCCACTTCTTACATATTTCCCAACCAAATGATTTTGTTAATCAAAATTATAGGCAGATTGAAAAAGTTTTTAATGCTTACTCCCAACATGGACAAGAGCAAAAAACGAGAAGAGCCTTGGAATCTATAACTTTTTACGGAGAGGAATATGAGCAAGTTTATTACCATCTCAGTGGGATAAAAGCAGTTACCAGTAAAATTATTGATAGAGATTACCCTACAGAGCTAAAGGATTATAGAGATCTGCAAGAACAGGAAAAGAAAGAGATTGCTGAAGAGTACAGGCCTCATCATAATACTCGTGAAGGGTTAGTTGAGGACTTACAAAAGGTTATTCATGATATTCAGACGCAACCTCGGTTTTTTCATAAGGATGGTACGATTAAGCATACAACCGTAGCTGGTTATGCTGTTTCTCAAAAGTGGTTTGCCGATAAGTATGGTTATGGAGAGAGGGGGCTTCATGGGCATATTAAAAAAATAAGCAAGGGTATGAAGAGTACATGAAAAGTACTTACTCTTCTTAATCTTTTCCGTGCAGTAACGGTAACATGCGGTCAGTTACAAACGAAAACACTAAAAGTAATTGACCGTTATGGAAAAATTAATACGCCCACAAGTACTCGCAGACAAACTAGGAATTGGCCTATCTACCCTTTATGACAGGATGAAGGAGCCTGACTTTCCCCGCAAAGTCCAGATTTCTAAAAATGCCGTTGGCTTCCGTGAGTCTGAAATCATGGAATGGATTGAAGCTAATACCGAAAATAAAGCAATTCATAAATTAGTGGAATAATGAGGTCAGACCTACTAAAGGTAGGTATGATCTCTAATACCGTCACCATAGAGAAAGAAAACCAAAATGGTGAGGAGGTATGCCTACCTGAATTCCCAGATCACGTGCATAAGGATGTCCAAAGTATTGCTGAGTTATATCATCAATTAGGTGACCAGTCTAATGCATTTGAGCCTAATTTACAATACGTAAGGGAAAAGTATTCTGTTTTTGAATGGCCTGAAATAAGAACTTCATACAAAACTACTTTTTAGAATGCAGCAATTAACACCAGAAATAATAAAGAATGGTGTGTTAAAACACGCCAAGCCACCATCCCCTACGCCTCACGAAGAAGTACTTAAAAGGCTTCTTGGCATGGTAGAGGACGTCAACTTTTACCAGGAAGCTGGAACCGATAAGCCCAATAAGAAGCACTATATAGTAATTACGATTGAGAAAATATTAGAGCTCGCTGAAAACAATAATTGGGGATTATGTAAAAAGCATGACTTTATATACCTGTACAATGGGGCTTATTGGAGTCAGCTTGAGGAAGACCAATTGGAAACCTTTTTAGGCCAAGCAGCCCGAAAGATGGGGGTCAATAAATTTGACGCCCATTACTATCAATTTCGTGAAAAATTGCTCAAGCAATTTATGAGTATTGCTCACCTGCCCACTCCCGAAAAGCCGGATGAACTTGTTCTTATCAACCTTAAAAATGGAACCGTTGAAATTAATCCAGCGAGTAAAGAGCCGGTTAAGATTCGCCCTCCCAGGCAAGCGGATTTCCTAACCTATCAGCTACCGTTTGGATATAATAACAAGGCGTCTTCGCCAAGATTCATCCAGTATTTGGATGAGGTACTACCTGATAGGGACATGCAGCAGTTACTTGCTGAGTTTGTTGGGTATGTGTTTGTTAATACCTCCACACTTAAGCTTGAAAAAGCGTTAATACTACTTGGTCCCGGTGGGAATGGTAAGAGCGTGTTTTTTGAGATTGTCAATGCTCTCCTTGGCAGTGAAAACGTCTCCACCTATACTCTTCAGTCGTTAACAGACAAATCCGGGTATTATCGGGCAAAATTGGCTAACCGACTGGTTAATTATGCGAGTGAGATCAATGGGAGTATGGATACAGCTCTGTTTAAACAGCTGGTATCCGGAGAACCTGTTGAAGCTCGCTTGCCCTACGGTGAACCCTTCACTCTTATTGATTATGCCAAGCTTATCTTTAACTGTAATGAGCTACCAACTGATGTTGAGCATACCACTGCCTTTTTTCGTCGGTTTATGATTGTTCCTTTTGACAAAACCATTCCCGAAGATCAGCAGGATAAGGAGTTAGCCGCGAATATTATTCGGAACGAGCTTTCAGGTGTGTTTAATTGGGTCTTGGATGGACTTCAACGACTTTTAAAGCAAAGAGGATTCACATCCTGCGAAGCAGTAGAGAAGCAAAATGAGAAGTATCGTATGGAGTCTGATTCGGTGTTGAAGTTTCTGAATGAAAGTAATTATAAAAAATCCATTGAGCTATATGTTACACTTTCCACAATATTCAGTGAGTATAAAGGATTTTGTGGTGAAGACGGATACTATCCGGTAGGGAAGAGTAAATTTAAGAAGCGACTTCAAAATAGTGGAATAAAGGTGACGCGAAAATCAGTTGGCAACGTCGTCTATCTACGGAAACCCCAACAATAAAAACTTTTCTTTTGAACCTGCATTTGCTACATCAGCTACACAGTACCTTGATTTAAACGATGTAGAAGACTTTAGGATGTAGGAAATGCAAGAAATGTAGCTCTATAAAAAACTTTTTATGAGACAGGATATTACAACATATCGTTACAGACTTGACGAGAGTAGTAAGAAGTTTCAGTGTCCGCAATGCCGAAAGAAACGGTTTGTTAGGTACACAGACTATCAAACCGGTAAGTATATTGATGATGAATTTGGACGTTGTGACCGGGAAAGTAGCTGTGGGTATTTTAAAGATCCGTACAGGAATGGCTATGGGCAAGAGGATGATTCCTATTGGCACCAAAGAAGCGTTTTAAAAGCAGAGCCCCAACGTATCGACCACATACCTCAAAAGTTTTTTACGGCCAGTTTAAAAGGCTATAACCAAAATCACTTTATCCAATATCTGCACTCGCTTTTTGACAGAGAGGTTGTTCAAGAGCTCATAAACACCTACCACATTGGCACTTCCAAACATTGGGATGGAGCTACGGTTTTCTGGCAAATGGATGGCCAGGGCAACGTCCGAACAGGTAAGGTAATGCTATATGATATCTATGGCCATCGAGTTAAGGATCCCTATCCTCATATTAACTGGGTACATAGCTTATTATATGATAGTTATAATCTTCAACAGTGTTTCTTTGGAGAGCATCTGTTGATAAGTGATAAGCGTATTCCCGTAGCCATTGTTGAAAGTGAGAAAACAGCAATCATTAGCAGCGTATATTTCCCCGAATTTATTTGGCTTGCAGCAGGGTCTAAGTCTAATCTTAAGCCTGAACGTTGCAAGTCATTGATTGGACGAAGTGTGACGCTATTTCCTGATTTAGGAGCTTACCAGGATTGGCAAAAGAAAGCCGAAAGTCTATCATACTTTTGTGACATTGGAGTTTCGGATATCCTTGAAGCAAGTACTGATAGTAATGACAAAGAAGAGGGATATGATTTAGCTGATTATTTGATTCAGTATAAGGTTGATAGATTTCTTAAAGCCGCAGAGTCTATTAACACTAATATCGACGTTGAACTAAACGAAAAGGGATATCCAGCTTCCTGGGATGATCTTTGATGGTTATTCAAAATTGGGCTAAAGCTATTGTTTGTTGGTAATTCTTCCCATTTGCTCAGGTCCATTTTTTTCAATTAAAATGACAGGGGTCCAAGTTGGGGCCAAGCAGGGGTACAAGCTAGGGGCCATGCTCTCAAAAGTCTCTTCAATAACACACAAGGGGTGTTTTAGCTTATTTGATAAGGGGCCCAAGCTCAGAACTTTTTCAGTCAATTATATTTCTAATTATTGGCAGTAAACAAAGAATAGTGCCGAAATATAGATATGATTGACTATTCCGATGACATGATATTTTGATGATGAGATAGGTAATGTCATCATACGAACTTAAATGAAAGGTGCTATCGCCAGATTGATGAATTTAGATTTAGGCTAATCAAAATATGTGTTTTAGATAATTTTTTAGTTATTACCTGCAAAAAGGGTCGAACTTCCGCCCATATTGAAGGTGAAAAATAAAATTATGGCTGATAATCACTACGAATACTTAGATTCCTTTTTGGATCGGCAAAGAAGCCGGGGCCGTTTTACGTTTACTGCAGATGAGGTAAAGAAAGAGTTTGAGTTGTCTGAAAATGCTTTTAAAAAAACGACTCAGCGATTACTTGAACAGAACAAAATTTCTCGACTACGGAACAAGTTCTATTTAATAATACCACCTGAATATTCTACGCGACAGACCCTTCCGTTTGGATATTTCATTGATGATTTAATGACCTTCCTGGATCGTGAATATTATGTTGGTCTATTGACGGCCGCCATGTACCATGGTGCTGCTCACCAACAACCTCAGCAACAATTTATCGTTCATGATTCATCCTATATTCGTCCTATAGACAATCGGCGTCAATCTATAGTTTTCTGTTTAAAAAAGGAGTGGAATAAAAAAGATATCCAAGAACAAAAAACAGATGCAGGTTTTATAAATATTTCATCACCTGAGCTAACAGCTTTTGATCTGTTATTCTATGTAGATCGGATTGGTGGATTTAATAGAGCAGCTACTGTTTTATCTGAATTAGAAAGTAATATTGAATCGTCAGATCTCTTTAAAGCAGCACAAAGATTCAACCAAACAACGACCCTTCAACGATTAGGATATATATTTGATGAGGTGCTCAGTAAAGTTAAATTGGCAGATGCTATTTATGAAGCTCTTGATGTACGTACATGTTATCCTACTAAACTAAGTACGTCTGAAGAAAGCGATAATCAACGCGCTCCAAATCGTTGGAAAGTAATACCGAACATAGAAATAGAAGTAGAATTATGATATCGAGGATTTAAAATACATGCGAAGATAATTTGATCTCCGCCTTTTTCTGTTATAATCATTAAAGAAATATCATTACGTTGCGCTATTGATCTTTACTAATTAATTCATCTATGAAGAAAAGCGAGCTTTCCGAACAGGATATTCGGACGAAATATATTACTCCAGCTATTCTTGATGCCGGATGGGATCGAGAGCGGCAGCTTAGGGAGGAATATTCTTTTACAGCTGGTAAGGTAATCGTCCGTGGTAGAAAATGTAAGAGAGGACAACCCAAGCGTGCTGACTATATTCTTAGCTATAAAGCAAACATGCCTTTGGCCGTTGTTGAAGCAAAGGCTAACAATAAATCATTGGGCACTGGCATCCAGCAAGCAAAGGATTATGCTGAAACGCTTGATATCCCTTTTGCCTATAGTTCGAATGGTGATGGGTTTATAGAATATGATTTCACTAAGAGTGAAGGCGAAATTGAGAAACGAATCGGATTAGATGAGTTCCCTTCACCTGAAGAACTTTGGCAGAGATACCGCTCCTGGAAAGGATTTGACGAGCCCGAAGAGGAATTAGTCACCCAACCTTACTATTATGATAAGGATGGTCTTTCTCCGCGCTATTATCAGCGTATAGCGATTAACCGGACCGTGGAAGCAATTGCAAAAGGCCGGGATCGAATGATGCTGGTGATGGCCACTGGTACTGGGAAGACGCTTACGGCATTTCAGATTATTTGGCGGATTTGGAAAGCTGGAAATAACGAACGCATTCTATACCTGGCAGATCGGAATATCTTAGTTGATGATCCGAAGAAGAAATATTTTAGTCCATTCGGAGATACGGTTACTAAGATTTCACGCCAGAACGTAAGTAAGGCGCATCAGATCTACTTTGCACTTTACCAGGCGGTGACCGGATATGATGATTATAAGGATGTATTCCGTGAATACTCCCGGGATTTCTTTGATCTGATTATCATTGATGAGTGCCATCGGGGGAGTGCCGATGAAAATTCCGAGTGGCGCGAAGTGTTAGAATATTTTTCTCCGGCTACGCAGATTGGACTTACGGCGACACCGAAAGAAACAAGTGATGTATCAAACCAACACTATTTTGGAGAACCCATCTATACTTATTCTCTCAAGCAAGGTATTGAAGATGGGTTTCTGGCTCCCTACAAGACCATTCGATACACATTGGATCGCGATGTAGAAGGCTGGCGTCCAGAGCAAGGTAAGAAGGATGCCTATGGGAATGAAATACCTGATCGGATTTACAACAAGAAGGATTTTGATCGCAATTTGGTACTTGGGACTCGTACTGGGGTTGTGGCGCAGAAGGTTACGGAGTTTCTACAGGAGAATGAGCCATATGCCAAGACAATTATCTTTTGTCAGGATATAGAGCATGCCGATCGGATGCGGCGCGCGATGGTGAATCTGAATCCGGAGCTGGTTAATAAGAATAGCCGGTACGTGGTAAGGATTACCGGTGATGTACCGAACGCTCAGATGGAGTTAGATGATTTTATGAATCCGGAAGAAACCTATCCAGTGGTGGCAACTACTTCCAAACTCTTGACGACCGGGGTTGATATACCAACCTGTAAGTTAATAGTCCTTGATGCAGAGATTAACTCAATGACAGAGTTTAAGCAGATTATCGGACGAGGATCCCGTATTGATGAGGATAATGAAAAGATGTATTTCACAATTATGGATTTCAGAAATGTTACGCGCCATTTCGCTGATCCTGATTTTGATGGTGAACCTGTTCAAGACGGAGATTTTACGCCAGATCAGCCACCTCAGTTGCCAGATGATGGTCCAAGGGATGAAGATGAGCCAGAAGACCTCCCGAATGATGGTGGAGTTATCATTGATGGACCTATTGAAGTGCCTGGTGGGGAGATAGAGGATGATGACCCTAAAAAGTTTTACGTCAATGATGTTGAGGTCAATGTAATTAATCAGCGAGTCCAATATTACGGCGATGACGGTAAGCTAATCACAGAATCGGTAAAAGATTATTCCCGAGATAAAATTCTTGATGAGTTTGAATCCCTCGATGTATTCCTGAGGCATTGGAAAGAAACCGATCGTAAACAAGCTATTGTCGATGAGCTTCGGGAGAAAGGGGTATTCTTTGAGGAGCTGGAAAAAGAAGTGGACAAGGATTTGGATCCCTTTGACCTGATTTGCCATGTAGCTTATGATCAGCCGCCCCTAACGCGACAAGAGCGTGCCAAACAGGTACAAAAGCAGGATTACTTTGGGAAGTACTCCGATACTGCTCAGAAAGTGTTGGAGGGTTTACTGGAAAAATATGCCGACGAAGGCCCTAAGAATCTCGAAGATCCTAAAGTGTTAAAGCTGGATCCATTTAATCAGATGGGATCTCCAATGGAGCTGATCGAAGAATTTGGCGGTCGCGAAGAATATGAGAAAGCGATTCAGCGGATCGAACAGGATCTTTATAATACTGCTTCTTAGATGGTGTCATAATTGTAAAAGTAGCAGTTGTAATCCAGTCAGATTTTAAATTCATTTTCACAGAGCTAAACCAAACAGAAGAATAAATTTCAGATGGCAATAAGCAACGTTATTAAGTCTATCCAGGATATCATGCGGAAAGATGCCGGTGTGGATGGTGATGCCCAGCGGATCTCTCAACTTGGATGGATGATCTTTTTAAAAGTATTTGATGACAGCGAGAAAGAACTGGAAATGATGAATGAGGAGTATCAATCTCCTATTCCCGAGAAGTATCGCTGGCGAAATTGGGCTGAGGATGAAGAAGGCATTACTGGGGATGAGTTGTTAGCCTTTATCGATGAGATGTTCGATGAGCTCAAGGATATGGAGCTGGATGATCAGAGCTCCGAGCGAGCTTTTGTGGTGCGGGATGTGTTTGAGGATTCCTACAACTACATGAAATCAGGGACGCTGTTGCGTCAGGTGCTCAACAAGCTTAATGAGGTGAACTTCAATAAGAAGGCCGACCGGCACCAATTTAACGAGATCTATGAGAAGATTCTGAAGGATCTGCAAAGCGCCGGAAATTCGGGTGAATATTACACTCCTCGTGCCGTCACCAAATTTATGACACAGATGGTAGATCCGCAGCTTGGTGAATCGGTATTGGATCCGGCCTGTGGTACGGCTGGTTTTCTAGTGGATTCAATCGAGCACATGAAAGAGCAGGCTGATTCGGTTGAAGATTATGAAATCCTACAGGAGAACGTACAGGGCGTGGAAAAGAAGCCGATGCCTCACTTACTGGGGACAACCAATTTGATCCTGCATGATATCGAAGTTCCGAATATCAGGCATGATAATACGCTAAAAAAGCCACTTACCGACTACAAGCAGAAAGATAAGGTGGATGTGATTCTGACGAATCCACCCTTTGGTGGACAGGAGGAAACCGGTATTGAAAAAGGGTTTCCCTCCCGTTTCCAGACGCGGGAAACGGCCGATCTGTTTCTGGTACTGATTATGCGTCTGCTGAAAGAAGGCGGACGAGCGGCCCTGGTACTGCCCGATGGTTTTCTGTTTGGGGAAGGCGTGAAGACACGCATAAAAAAGAAACTCTTGAATGAGAACAACCTGCACACCATTGTTCGGCTGCCAAAAGGCGTCTTTTCCCCTTATACAAGTATCAATACCAATTTACTTTTCTTTGAAAAAGGCGGCTCAACCGATGAGGTGTGGTACTACGAGCATCCCTACCCGGAAGGATACAAAAGCTACTCCAAGACCAAGCCGATCCGCATTGAAGAGTTTGACCGAGAAAAAGAGTGGTGGGATGACCGCGAGAAAAACGAGTACGCCTGGAAGGTGACCATTGATGAGATTAAAGAAAGGGACTACAACCTGGATGTCAAAAATCCACATGATGGCGATGAAGAAAGCTACGATGTGGATAAGCTGATCAACCGGCGCGCTAAGCTACAGCAGGAGATTGATTCCCTTCGTTCTGAACTGAAGAATGAATTGAAAGAGACACTGGCATGAGCATGAATTTAGAGCAATTAATAGATCAGTTTGACTTGGTTACGGATAATGAAGAGGGATTAGAGCAACTTAGGAAACTTATTCTAAAACTAGCAGTGCAGGGGAAGTTAACCAAGCAAGATTCCAGTGATGAGTCAGTCGAAGATCTTTTAGAACGAATTGAACAGGTTAAAAATAAGCTCTATGAAGAAAGGAAAATTCGAAAGCCAAGATCACTGAAACCATTAAAACCTGACGAGATCCCTTTTGAAATCCCTTCTAATTGGGAATGGTGCAAAATAGGCGATATCGGAAAAATACAAGGAGGTGGTACTCCCAAAACCTCAAATGATGAGTATTGGGCTGACGAAGGAATTTCATGGCTTACTCCAGCGGATTTAAATGGAAATGGTAAATACATAAGTAGAGGACGAAGGGATATTTCGAAAAAGGGTTTAGAAAACAGTTCCACATTTCTATTGCCTAAGGGAACTGTATTGTTTTCTAGTAGAGCCCCAATAGGTTATGTAGCTATTGCAGATCAGGATCTTGCTACGAATCAAGGTTTTCAGTCTTGTATTCCTTACGAGCAAGGGATGAATAGCTATATTTATTACTATCTAAAATATGTTGGTGAAATTCTGGATGAGCGGGCATCAGGTACTACATTTAAGGAGGTTTCAGGTACTTTTGTAGCAAATGTTGAGTTCCCACTTCCTCCACTGGAAGAACAGCAACGAATCGTCCAAAAAATAGTAACGCTTTTTTCCCAGGTCGATGAGCTGGAGAAGAAAGTCCAGCAAGATCGAGAGGTAGACGAACGTCTGCAGGTAGCCGTACTGGATGACTTACAGTCCGCCGAAACGCCCGAAGTCTCCAAGCAAAGCTGGCAGCGACTCACCGACCACTTCGAGCAAATCTACCGCAAGCCCGAGCACATTGACCAGCTTAAACAAGCTATTCTCAACGAAGCCGTCCGTGGTAGATTAGTGCCTCAGAATCCCGATGATGAATCAGCAGAGAAACTGCTGGAGCGCATCAAAGAAGAAAAGCAGCGATTGTATAGTGAGGGTGAGATTCGTAAGCCTAAAGATTTAGATCCGGTTTCAAGTGAGGAGATTCCATTTGGTCTTCCTCGAAATTGGAAGTGGGTGAGACTTGGAGATATCTGTCAACTAATAACAGATGGAGCTCATCATACTCCAAACTATATTGAAGATGGAGTGAGATTTATTTCTGTTAAGAATATCAGTGGAGGTGAGATTGACTTTACGGATTGCAAATACATATCAGAAAAAGAACATGAGAAGTTAAGTCAACGCTGTAATCCAGAAAGAGGTGATATTTTATTAACCAAAGTAGGTACAACTGGAATACCAGTTGTTGTAGAAACAGATATCGAGTTTAGCATATTTGTCAGTGTGGCCTTGCTAAAAATTAATACAGATTTTGTGAATCCATACTTTCTAAAATATCTAATACAATCACCTTTAGTTTATTCACAGTCCTTAGAAAATACCCGTGGCGTAGGTAATCAAAACCTTGTTTTAAGAGATATAAATAACTTTACTATACCTTTTATGCCATATAAGGATCAAATAAAGCTGACCGAAGAAATTGAGCGGTATTTTACTTGGTGCGATGATCTCAAAGAAAAGTTAAGCCGCTCCCAGCAAACCGATCAGCGGCTGTTGGAGGCATTGGTGGATGGTGCCTTAGAGGACGATGGAAAAAGTAAGGAGTCTGAGGAAGCAACTATTTATCAGATGCCTGGCAGTAGAGTTAGGGAGAAAAAGATTGCGAAAGTTTCAGGTATGGATGCAACCGATGTTCAAGCTGGAATCATGGCCCGTGTGATCAATGGATATGAAAGATATAATGGTGAAAAAAAACATCTGGGACGTACTAAAATGGAGAAAGTTTGTCACATAGTTGAGTCACATACACGTTTAGACCTTGGTCGAAAGCCTAAGCGCATGCAATTTGGATCGGCTGATTATACTAGATTAAGAAATAAGGTAGAGCCCAGAGCAAGAAAGTTAGGGTGGTTTAACTTTGAAGAGGATGAAAATGGGATTGTGTATTATAAAAAAGGAACTCGATTCCATGAGCCTTTCCAAAAACTTGGCCATAAGCTCGTAGATAAGTCAGATGAAATTGATCGCATTATAGAACTATTTATTCCACTCTCAACTCGTGATGCGGAAGTTCGTCAAACAGTCTATGCGGCATGGCATGATCTTATTGCTTATGGAAAGGAACCAACTGATGAGGAGATAGTACTGTTTGCCAGTACAGAGAAGTATTGGGCCAAAGAGAAAGAAGATATCCCAAAGAAAGAGTTTTATGAGGGTATTGGGTGGTTGAGAAAAAATGATCTTGTGCCGGATGGAACCGGGAAGTTAACGGTAAAGAATTAATTTCTAAATCATTTTACTATTTTATAATTCATGTATTATTTGAATCATTTTTAAATGATATTGAACAAAGAAAAAAACTATGGGAAATATTACTAAAGATTATCTTCAGCAAAGTAGAATAGTTATTCCACCATTATATAATATTCAAGAATTTCAACATCAGGCTACTAGAGAAAGTTGTGATTAGGAGGGGATAATTCTTAAGGGGTTAAAACCAAATATTTCATGTGAGGAGAAGTTATATTAATTCCAAAGTAGGAATGTTATTGGTTATACTTTGTTTTTAACTAGATACTTTTCTAGGGTTGTAGTGACACTTTACCACCGCCAAGATCAATAAAAGGGAATAAATTTAAGTTTTTGGGGATTATGGATGCTTTGCCGCAAAAAAGAATATTTAAAAAAGATAGCTGCTTAGAAAATCTTATCGATGAAAGACAAAAAATAAATTCTATTAATAAAAAAATTCAGTACTTCCCAGATCCAAGTACTGAGTTTTGTAATGGGATTAAGTGGGGCTCTTATAAAGAGGTTTTTACACCGGCTTACTGGAAATTGCAGTATTTAATACATGAAGAAAGTGAAGAAAAAATAGAAAATAGATTAGGTACAGATATATTAGAAGAAATTTCAGCCTGTATGCTTGGAGGGTTTGGGATCCCTTCAAACGTTGGTATAGCTGCATTCCATCGCTTAAAACAAAATAATTTGCTTAAGCCTGGAGCTAGCAAAACAAAAATCCAAGAAGTATTGTCGGAACCAATACAAACTTCATCGGGGAATACAGTGCATTATCGATTTGTCAACCAAAAGAGTAAATATTTGGCATTGTTTCTAAATAGAGACGATATATATGATATACCAACAGAAGATGCCTATGAGTTAAGGAAATGGCTATTGCAAATCAAAGGAATTGGCTTAAAAACAGCTTCTTGGATAACACGAAATTGGTTGGAAAGTGATAGAGTTGCAATTATAGATATACATTTATTGCGTGCGGGTAGGTTGACTGGAATATTTCCAGAAGTGAACGATATAAATTCTCATTATTTATTTTTAGAATCTCAATTTGTAGAGTTTTGTGAAAAATTAAATGTTAAAGCTTCAATAATGGATGCTATAATGTGGCACCAAATGAGACGCTCAAATAGTTTTGCATTAAAAATGCTAAATACAATTAACTAAATATAATATGTCAGGATCATCAGGTGGAATTGGACCCTCTATTGGTCAGGAGGAAAGTTGCGAAGACCTTTCAATTCAAACTCATTTATCATCTCCAAATCCCGATATAATTGATACACTTAATGAAGGAGATATTTTAACTATACGTTTAGGTGGAGCAACAGGACCTATTGAACTCGTTACGAATGAAGGCGAAGTGGTGGGTTCTTTACTCTCTGGTCGACAAATGAAGTTGATTGAGTGTATTAATGATGGCCATCAGTATATTGGTGAGATAAGACAGATTGAAGAGGGTAATTGTGAAATATTGATAAGGTCATCATAATGAAAATAGTTGGTGGAACTTATGGGGAGTATTGCCTAGAACCTCATTGGGAACAGATTTTCGGTTCTGGACTTAGAGCATGCCTATCAATTAGAGGTTTAGACAAAGATTATCCATTAAACCTTTTTACGACGGCTGACAATAGGATAAGGCAGTATTTATTGTCATTGAAGGAATCTCATAATCTTAGCTTAAGTATTGAGAATATATTTAAGTCGCCTACTTTTGAATATGATTATCCTTTAGCTACGCCAAGGATCAATCCAAGACCAGATGCATACTTTAAAACTCGTCCCTTATTAGAAGTTGCGGATGACAATGTTTTGTACTTTGGAATGCTAGAAGCAGATGTTAATGTAAAGGGCGATAAGGTTGTTTATGATCCTCAATCTCCTTCAGTTCCAAAATTATTTTCGGATACGGTATCTGAGGCTAATCAACTAGTTACGGTAGTTAATTTATCAGAAGCTCAACTAATGAGTGGTGAAACCGAGTTAGATGATATAGTTGAGTATTTTTTTAAAGAAGAAGATTGTTATGGGTTGATTCTTAAAATGGGTGCTAAAGGTGCTTTTCTTTTTGAGGATAAGCAGACTAGAGTAAATATTCCTGTCTATAAAACAAATAAAGTTTGGCCTATAGGGTCTGGCGACGTATTTACTTCTATTTTTGCATATTTTTGGTTCAATGGCAAATCTTTAGAAGATTCAGCTAAGAAAGCTTCATTAGCAGCTGCAAGTTATGTCAATTCAAAGGGTTTTAATTTTGAAAGAGCTTTTAGAAATGAACCTTTTGATGAGTTATATATTAAGGACTTTCCTAAAGAAAGCATTTATCTTGCAGGTCCTTTCTTCACCTTTTCTCAAAGGTGGTTAATCAGTCAAATCCGCAATTGTTTAAGTGGTATGGGATTAAAAGTTTTTTCTCCCTTACATGAAATCGGCATTGGAGATGCAGATGAAGTAGTTGAAGAAGATATCAATGCCATTGAGAATTCAGATTTAATTTTTGCGGTAGTGGATGGTTTAGATTCGGGGACACTATTTGAAATCGGATATGCAGTTTCAAAAGGAAAGCAGGTTATTGCATATACTGAAAATGAAACTGAAGAATCTTTGAAAATGCTGAAGGGTACCGGTTGTAAAATTGAGAAGGATTTAACTACAGCTATATACAAAACCTTTTGGGAGTTATGTAATGGCTAAAGCAATATTACTTTCAGGAGGTTTAGATTCAATTGCTTTAGCTTATTGGAAAAGGCCTAACTATGCAATTACCATAAATTATGGTCAAAAACCCGCTGAAGGTGAGATTCGAGCTTCCAGAGCTGTAGCCAAAAACTTGGGTCTAGAACATTCAGTTGTAGAAGTTGATTGTAGTAAACTAGGATCTGGGGATCTTGCAGGAAAAGAAGCATTAGAGATGGCTCCAGAAAGTGAATGGTGGCCTTATAGAAATCAACTACTTGTAACGTTGGGTTGTATGAAAGGCATTTCATTAGGAATTAATGAAATTATTTTGGGTTCGGTAAATTCAGATGATTTTCATGTAGATGGGACTCCAGAATTTTATGAAATGATAAATGAGTTGATATCGCTGCAAGAGGGTGATATTAAGGTAACTACGCCTGCAATCGAGTATTCAAGTGTAGAATTGATTCAGAAATCAAAGGTACCTAAGAAAGTTTTGTTTTGGGCTCATTCTTGCCATAAAAATAGTATAGCTTGTGGTAACTGTAGGGGGTGTACTAAATATTACAAAACTATGAAGCAATTAGGGTACAAATGATTGTATGGAAAATCCAAACCCCAAAGAAAAAACAGGAAAACAAGTCCAGTACAAATATCCAATCGAAGAGAAGATAAATCTTGAAAAGAACTTCCCGGAAAGAGAAAAAGATTTCTTTAAAGTAATTAGAAAAAGAACATCTAGTAGAGAGTTTGAAGATGGGATAAGCGAAAAACAACTCGGAGAATTACTATGGTATACATCTAAAACTATCAAAATTGGTACTTCAGATGAGGGAATGGTTCTGATGCACCGACCTTCGCCTTCTGCTGGTGGATTACATCCGATTGATATAATTATTTCCTTACCAACGGAAGATAGAAGGTTATTTTCTCTATATAACTCGATCGACCATTGCCTTTATAGACTAGATTTGAATGAGAGTTTAGTTGAAGACTTTTGCCAGCATATTGATGAAATTATCAATATGCAAGATTCATTGATAGTATGGTTTTTAGCTCATCCTCAAAGAACCAAAGCAAAGTATGAAAATGCAGATAGCTTAATCTGGAGAGATGCAGGTGCTTATATCTATTGTTTTCAGATAGTTTCTACCGCCTTAGGTTTAAACTCTTGTCCTATAGGTAGTTTAGGTGCTCCTTTTGTTTCTAAGTTATTTGGGGATGATATATTTGGCGCAGGTGGTATTTTAATAGGTTAATATCTGTTCGGCAGACTATATTAAGTTTACTCGTAATTGCGATTTATGGCTCAAAACTGGAAGGAATATCAGATTGAGGTTGCAGAATTTTTTCGTTCTTTAGGTTTAAGTGCGGTCGTAGAGAAAGAAATTGAAGGGGTGAGAGGTAAACATAAGATTGATGTTTGGGTGACCTTTTCACAGTATGGTATAAATATTAAATGGGTTGTCGAATGTAAGCTTTGGGATTCACCTATTCCTAAAGAAAAGGTTTTAACACTTCAACAGATAGCACAAGATGTAGGGGCAGATAGAAGCTTTTTGTTGTCAGAATCAGGATTTCAAGCTGGTGCTATTAGAGCTGTTGGGACTTCTAATACAACTCTTACTAACTTAAAAGATCTTCGAGAAAATTCTGAGAAAGCGAAAAATGAATTTGGGCTAAGTAAATTAAACAAGAGGTATACTTTATTAGATTCTCGATTAAAACCCCTGATTTTTGATAGTAGTGGAGCGCCTTTCCCTTACCAAAAAATAGGTAAGGGTATTATTATTGAAACAATGTCAGATCTTCATGTGATAAGACTGGCATTACCTAAAATACATGCACAGGATTTTCCGGTAAATATCCATATAAATAGCAATATAGAACGGGTCGAAAATGTTAGGGATTTTCTTAACTTAGTTTCACCTTTTCTTGATCAGGTTGAAGAAGATATTGGGTGTTTACTTGAGCAAGTCAAAGCTTTTCAGATTGAATCTAGAGAATTAAGTTTTTTATTGATCAGTGCAGTTAAAAAATTACTTAAAGATGCCGAGAAGACTCTGCTTAATAAATGCATTGAAGAAAATGAAGAGAATCGAATGGACGCACTTAGAAGTATGAAGAGAGTGGGGCATTTAAGTGATGAACTTAAGTCTATTGCACATCATAAAGTGCAAATAAAACTTAAATCCCTTATGAGATTGCTAATTGATACAGTTTATTTGTATTTGACAAAGCAAGAGATAAAAAAATCTATTTGGGATAAAACAAGAGATAATGTTTTAAATAAGTTGGAGGATTTGCAGAGTGCTTGGAAGCCCCAAAAAATGTATGAACTATATCAAGTATAAATATTATGCTTAAAAGCAGGTTATGATTTGAGTGATACAATTAAGTAATCATTGATCAATGTCTCGAGACAAGCAAAGAGAATTATTTAATTGGCAGTGGCCACCTGCTAATCAATACCCATTAAATAATGAGAGAGGTAAAGTAAAAAAATGGGTTCAGAAAGATTTAGAGGCATCCAGCAATTTTCTCATTCTTACTGGTTTTAGTTCTCTTGAGTATTTGATCGAGGAGTTTGGCAGAGAGGAAGTGTGGAAAAATCGATCAATTGAAATAGTTCTTGGTAATGAACCCATCATTCGGGAGGAAATAATTAAAAAAAGCCTTAATAAGAAAAAGCATAGTTTTTCTCATCATATTGCTGATTACTGGTTGGAAAAAGGCATTTCAATCAAGCTCAATGGTCCGCTTCTTTCGTTGATAAAAGCAGTGGAGGAAGGGAATATTGACTTTAAAATACATTCTAATCTTCATGGCAAGGTATATGTTGGTGAAGAGCATTTAATTGTGGGGTCCAGCAATTTTTCACATTCTGGGATGGAGTATCAGGCCGAAGTGAATGTCCGTTATCAAGAAGGGCAGACTGAGTATGATGATCTTGAAGGAATAGCGAATCATTATCTATCAGAGAGTAAGGACTATAATGATGACCTACTAGGACTTCTGAATAAATTACTTCAATTAGTAGAATGGGATGAAGCATTAGCAAGGGCTATAGCTGAGCTTCTAGAGGGAGATTGGGTAGAAAAATATTTTAAAGACTTACATCCAGGTCAAGAGTTTTCGTTATGGCCGACCCAGCGGCAGGCAATTGGGCAGGCTTTATATATTCTAGACAATGAAGGTAGTGTTTTAATTGCTGAGCCTACAGGATCTGGCAAAACAAGAGTTGGAGCGCATCTACTTGCGGCTCTGTTAAATCGCTTTTGGCAACAGGGGCGTGGTAATAGGAGTAAATATAAAATCATTGCACCTCCTCTAGTGACAACCAACTGGGAAGAGGAACTGGATGATCTTTACTTTACCGTTGCAAATCCTATTTCTCATGGTGTACTTAGTCATCAATCCAGCCTAAAGAGCCAATCTCATCTGCAGGATATACAGGAAGCGACTGTTCTACTGATAGACGAAGCCCATAACTATTTAAATGCATCATCAAATAGAACTCAGTCCATACAAAATAATAAAGCGGATCATGTAATACTTTTTACGGCCACTCCCATTAACCGAAAGTGGAATGATCTTCTCCGGATGGTTGAACTGTTAGGTCTTGATAACCTTTCGGAGAAGGCCTACAAGGCTTATAGAAAGCTAAAGCGAATAAATAGACGTAAAGGATCTAAGCCTGGTTCTGAAGTCCTAAAACATCTTAAGGATTATTCACAAAAGTTTATTGTACGAAGAACAAAAAGAGAGATTAATGAAATTATTGACCGGAGACCTAACGCTTTCGTCGATAACAATGGGAATTTATGTCGCTTTCCAAAGCATGTTTGTCATACTTATTCAGTCAAAGAAAAAGAAGATGATATTAGGTTGGGACGTGAGATTGACCAACTGGCTGGTAGTTTAAAAGGGATCCTGTTTCTGAAAGAAATTCGGATGACGAATGATCAAATTGAAAGAGGAGTGGATCCTAAGAATTTTGTTAATGGTCGTCTGAAGGCTGCGGCGGCTTTATCAAGATATAACATCAAAAATTGTTTGCGCTCTTCTAGGGCAGCTTTAGTAGAACATATTGAGGGAACAGATGCAGCCAAAGAGTGGGCAAGTATTGATTCATTATCGAAAACAGACTCTGGGGATATCTTGTCATCGCTGCAAGAAATTGAAGCGCTTCCCAATATCTATAATATTGATAAAAAGTACTTCCCGGATTGGCTTACTGATGAACAGGAGTACTTTGAAGCAGTTCAACGAGAAATTTCGATACTCAACAAAATTGTAGCTAATGCTAAGGAAATGAGCGATAGCAGAGAACGATCTAAAGCTCAATACTTAGCGAAATTACTTGATAAGCATAGCCACGTCTTAGCATTTGATAGTATTGTAATCACTCACTCCGTTGTTAAGCAGCATATTGAAGAGCAAATATCTGATAATACTCAGTTAATCATTGCTACTGGAGGAAGAAATGATAGTGGAAAAGAAAAAATCCAAAATCTATTTCGACCTTCTTCAGATAGTTCTCAAGTCATAGGACTTTGTACAGATGCATTATCTGAGGGAGTAAACCTTCAAAAATCTTCTGCGGTCGTTTTTCTTGATATGCCTACTGTAATTCGCAAAGCTGAGCAAAGAGCAGGACGTGTAGATAGGTTAGACAGTCCTCATGATGAAATAGATATTTATTGGCCGAGTGACCATCAAGTATTCCAATTAGAAGCAGATAAAAAGTTTATTGAACGGCATGATCTAGTTGATACAGTCATCGGCTCAAATATTAAAGTGCCAGATGAGTTTAGCACAGATAGTAAAGAGAAAATCGATCCTGATACCATGGGGAACCTATATGAAAAACGTCAGGAAGAGGACCGGGAATGGAAGGGAGTTGATGATGCTTTTAAACCTGTAAGAGACTTTATCGAGGAAGATGGATTGATAGATGAAGAGCTTTATGAGGAATACAAGGATGTAACTGCTCAAGTACTATCCAGGGTCAGTATTGTTAAATCTGATAATAGCTGGGGTTTTTTTGCGATCCGAGGTACAGAGAGAAGGGCTCCCAAGTGGGTATTAATCAGGGATGAAAATAGATTGAGTAGAGATTTACCTGAAATTTGTGCTTTTCTCAATGAAGAGCTACCACATTGTACTAATATCAAAGAGCGATTAAAGGCTGCAGATAAATATGTTTTTAATATGGTGGATCGGCTAAATGAGGGACAAGTGGAATTACTACCTAACAAGAAGAGGCTAGCCTTGAATATTTTTGAGGAACTTATTGAGTATTGGATAAAGGCAGAGAAAAATAAAGAGCAATCAGACAGTAATTTAGTAGATATATACAAGGATTTTCGGGACTTATTTAGCAGTCATCTAAAAATCGAGGGATATTCTATTGATTGTTATGAGTTTGCACAGCTTTTACTCGACATCATTCATCCTTATTTCAAGAAAGCTGAAGAATCTAGACTAAAGGGAAGGAAAAAATATAATAGTCTAAGAGATCTAAAAAGTTGGCTTAAAGAAAATCCTTTAAAGAGAGAAGATCTTAAGTTTTTGTGGGATAACATTCCCACTGAAGAGCCTTTAGATAAACAGGTTGCAGCTGCGATCATTGCTATACCTCGAGGTAATATCTGATTAGTCGTCTTTATAAGCTTTATCTGTTTGTAGGACCAACTCGATTTTATTTTTTATTTCTTCAGTCGAAAATAAAACTTTACCAAAATGTTTCCTTTGTATGTCGGGAAAGTTTGAATCAATTTGATAATAATAGTCTTTAATAAATTTTTTCAACTTGGAACTTACTCTTAATTCATACTTTTCAGAATAATATAGAGTATTAATTAAACAAAGTTCATAGTTTGGATTTGGAGAATAGGAAATATCTAAACATTTATCTCTTAAAAATCTTAGAAAATCATCGTTAAAGATGAATTTTTTTTTGTTGAAGTGATAAATAATAGAGGAAAAGTTAAAAAAGGATGTGTTTGGTATTGCTTTATATAGTTGATAGTTGATTTGATTTTGATATTCGAAAGCCCAAGTATCTTTTACTTCCCATAAATCGATATTAAGGTCATTAATTACAATTTTATACCCTCCGAAACTATTTTTACGGAACTGATATTTATTTATGATTCGTGTTATTTTAGATACATCTTCAACAACAAAATCAAGGTCTCGAGCCTCATCAATTCCTAAGAAGAAATTTCTAATAACTCCACTAAAAATATATAAGTCTGTAACATTCGCAGCGTTTTCCATAAATTCTATAGCTTCTTTTGGGACTATAGAATATAAATACTGATTGAAGGATGATTCGTTTTCCTTCACCTTATGCCTGATATCAGATAATTTTTTGGCCACTTAGTTTCTGGTAGTGTTTAAGTGCAAATTGATCTGTCATACCGGTTATAAAATCCACAATAACCCTTAACTTATAATAAGGATTTAGTTCTGAAAATTCTTTCTTCCCTTCTTCAAAACAGGCGGCATGCTTTATGCTTCGTGAAATCAAATTAGATGCTCTATTGGCATATGCTCCATTAGAATTGAAGATATATTCAATATAGTATGTCAGTAATCCATTTATTATAGAATGACCTGTAAGCTCTAAATGTTCAATTTCTCTTTGAGAAAAAATTCTTTTTTTACAGAAATCATCTAGAGTATCAGCTACTAAAGCGTCGTCGTCTTCTATTAACTCTTTGTTATATTTTCCTGCAAGAATCTTATCTATATTATCGACAAAGTTTTCGACTGCTATATCAACCAAGTAGTCAATTAAACTAATCCTGAGTCTTACAATTCTTGTATTTTTAGAATTTTCTCCACTTACGTTATCAGAATTTTTGATTATTTTATCAAAAGTACTTTTGTCTTTAATGTGTTCTTTAAGATATGATCTTAGTTCCTCGTAGGTGTACCAATTTTTATTGTAGCCGTCTTCGATGTCCATTACCAAATAGCATATAGAATCTGCGGCTTCCATTAGAAAGGCAAAGGGATGCCTAGCGATTTTATCTTTGGATGTTCTCATCCCACACTCTTCTATGACCTCTTCAAAACGTTCTTTTTCCGAATAGAAAACTCCTTTTTTCTTTTTCGATAAAAAGTTTTCATCAATAGTTCCAGCATTTGGATATTTCAAATATGATCCTAATGTAGCACAGGTTAGATTTAATCCAAACTCATCCTGTAATACTTGTAGTTTTGTAAGAATTCGAAATCCTTGCGCATTTCCATCAAATTTCTCAAAATCTTTTCTTTTGTCTTTACTTAAATTGAAGTTTATAGAGTTGCTATTGGAAAATAGTTCAGTAAAAAATTCTTTTATTACCGTCTCTCCAAAATGTCCAAATGGTGGGTTCCCAATATCATGAACTAAACAAATATTTTTCAAAATTATTGGGACAGTTCGTAATAATTCTTCTTTTGGTAGGTTAACTTCTTTTTGAAATTTTGAGCTTTCAACTATTCTTATACCGAGCGAATGACCAATGGCCATTACTTCAAGCGAATGAGTTAATCTAGAGTGTATGTTATCGTTTGAGGTTAGAGGGAAAACTTGCGTTTTGTCATGCATCCTTCGGGTTGCGGGACTGAATGTGAGTCGCCCATAATCACTTTCAAAAGCATTTCTAACTTGATTAGGCTTTTCTTTATTTCTCGTTAATCTTTTATCACTAAGTAATTGTCCCCAATTCATATTGATGAGCTTTTTAAAGATTTTATCCAGATAAATTTATGTTCAATAAGATGACTGGAAAACTTAATTAATGCAAAAATAGAAGAGCCGAAGGAGATCGGAGTTTAAAATAGAAATTATGAAAGGCTTTTGGGTCCCTTCTATTTAAGGGATAGCATGATATTTTAGGCTATTTCTGCTTTTATTGAATTAAAATGTAAGATAATTGCTCAGATTGGCAGGTAATCTAATGAGTTGGGAATTTTTTCTAGAATTCCATCCGATCTAGAAACGTCCCAACTTGTCCCAAGCATTGCCATTTATTGTAAATCAGTCACAATAGAGCACCTTTTATTCCAATATTTCTTTAACTGACTGGTTAATTGGGTTTAGGCGATCAGCATGGTTCCTGGCCCATATAATCCAGGTCTCGAATTTCAGCTGATCTTCCTCAGTTAGATCCATTTGGGACTGTTTGTTTTCAATTTCGCTTATGAAATTATAAATGAATTGAGATTGCCTAAAAGAGTTAACTCGTTTTTCCAGGTTATTTAGACGTTCTTGTTCTTCTTCACGCTGCTTTTTTGCTGCCTCTTTTATTTCCTTCTCCTCCCTTCGCTTTCGGTGATATTCCTCTCGTTCTAAACGCCGCTTTTTTACTTGTTCCATGACCTGCTCAAGCTTTATAAAGAATTCACCTAATCGGTCTTCCAATTTCTTGGATTTTGTATCTGATAATACTTTTCCCGTCCGATCATAGGTTTCTCTAAATAATGCCAATTGCAGTTCTCCTGTAGGTGTATATTCATACTCTGGCCAACGCTGATCATCAGAGACTTCAGTTCTATTACCTTTTTCCCTTAATTGAAAATAGACCTCGTCTTGTCCGTTGCTGATTAACATCCAGTAGGATTTATTCTTCCTTTTCGTCGTCAGGTTATAGCCTTGTTCTTCTATCTCTTTTAATAGTGCGTCTAGTATGCGCAAACTTCTCTCAACATTATCAGGTCCAACAGAGAGGTCCAGCGGTGTACCACCCCTAACTCGGTTATAACGGTTAAGAGATGTTTTGTCAATATTCTTGCGTGCCTGTTTGATTAAAGGATGAGGCTGGGTTAGCCTTTTAGAGACAGAAATTTGTTTAGTTGGTTTAGTTTGTTCTTTCTTCCTTCTACTTTCTTCACGAATTGTTAAGGTAAATGACCCTTTATCTGATTCAGGTAGTTCAGGTTTATTGACTTTTTTATCATGTCTCAACTTTGCCCAATAACCCGCAGATGGGGTTGGTATGTCTAACTCTTCACAAGCCTTGTAAAGTTTATGACTGCTTATTCCTAACTCTTCAGTCAAATGAGATACCGGCTTTTCCCAAACCTTTTCATAGAGTTCATTTCGTTTGAAAGTAATCTTCTTCATCTGGTTCTCCTTTTATATCGATCAATTTTTAGATGGTCTCCATATTCTTAGTGATCGAGATAAAAATCAATATCTAAGCCGATAAAAGACTAATGATTTCATACGTTGCCGAAGGAGATCGGGCGTTAGAATGGAAATATGAAAGCCGTTTTTTAGGCTTGTTTACTCGGGACAAATATTTTTTAAGAGGGATTATTTTGGTATGCTGAATAATTTAATGGAGAACCCAATTGGTTTTTACGTCAAAATGATGGCCAGTTGTCAAAGCGTGCTCGTACTAAAGAGTTTGAGGCATTGACCGAAGATGAGGTAACAATGTTAGAGGAGAAATTTCAAGAGATCTTCAGTAAGTAGATTCCTAATTCTCTTTAAGTACTAAATGAACTCCTGATGGCTTAAATTCAGGTAATGTATCATCATAATTCCCTGTTGGGGTATATAATTTATCCACGGCTAACTCAGCTTTATACTTAGTTTTGTCAAAATCATCTTTGTTGATCACAACTTCCGCAAGTTTGCCCTCATCATCATTCTCTAAAGCACCGACACTTCCTATTGGATTTGAATTCTCATCATGAAGAACAAGCTCTCCTTTCCACTTTACATTAGTGTCCTCTCTAAGTACTCCTCCATTTCTGGATAATTGCTCTCCAAATTTAAACAAATAAAAATTCTCTCTTACAGCCATAACTATTCCTCATTCTGATTATTTGATTTATTGATCCATTCATTTACTACTTTTTCAAAGTCAGGAAATTTTTTATCTAGATCTTGTTCTGGCTCTTGAATCCATTTGGCAAAAAACTCAGGATCGTCACTGTCTGGCTGTGGATTTACATCATTGATTTTTATTTGAACAGGACTTCTTACAGCATCTCCCGTGATTACAGCATGTTGCTGTGGTAAAACTGGTAGTTGATTGAGGATATCCTCATTGGCCGACGAAACTAACTTTTTAACATAACTTTGATCTCCTGGATTTTGGAGGCGGTGAATTATATAAGAGTTGCATTGGGATAAAATTGTTCTGGATAATTCTGATGGTCGTTGAGAAGCTATTACAAGTGAAAGACCATATTTTCTTCCTTCTCTGGCAATTCGTTCAAATACTCTTTTTGATATGGAAACTCGGTCTTCTTTACGATCTTGTTCTGGGATATAGTTTTGAGCCTCCTCGAGTACGAGAACGATAGGAAAATCGCCTCTTTTATTTTGATAATCAGGTACCTTGATCAATCGTTGTAGAAATTCTAAAATTAGCCGGCCAATTAATCCTGTAACATTTTCTAGAACTTCGTACGGAAGTAAAGACAAGTCAATAATGGCGACTTGGCTATCGGAATCTTTTTTTACAACGTTTTTAGGAACACCTTCTTTATCCTCTTCTTTCAAATATTCACTATATATGTTGTTTGTGTCCTTTATTGCTTTAGTAAAGATGCCAGTCAAAAAAGCAAGAAATGTTGGAAGAGCTTTTTCAATTTTATCACTCTTCAAAAGAAAAGGAATACTAATTCGGTCATCATAGTAATAACTTCTAATCCTCAATATCAAAGTTGTCACATATTCTCTAATACGAGAACTAGATGTTTCTAATTCTTCTATTGCTTCATCGATACATTCTTCAAACAAATCTTTAAAATCGAAATAAATTGGTAAATCGGCATCATTTTCTTTAGAAACAGAGCTCCCATCTGTCTCATTATCAAGTCCTCTAAGAATTGGTTTTAACCTGTCAAGAACCTCTTGTCTTATAGATGGGGAAATAATTCCATTTACCCATGGTTCATTGTAACTCAATTTTGATTTTTCAGCTACTAAAAGGCTTAGAACATCATGAATTCCCAAGTCTGGATGATTTTCTTCAAAGTAATCATGTAGCTCTTCAATACTGAAATAAACAGCTTTATTAAGTTCATTTTTGTTATATACCTCAATCAATTCAATTAGATTATCAAGTTCTGCTCTAAATGCTTTTGGGATTCCTTGCTTAACATCTGAACGTTGATCTTTAGCTTTAACTAGAGCTCTTTTTAAAACTGGAGCTTGGGAACCTTCTGCTGGTTGAAATAGATAATCAAAGTCATCGTAGTTCATAAACCAGTAAGGTACTTTTAAACCATTTTCGGATATGTTTAATGCATTAACTCTTTCATTTAACTCAGAATTTTCAAAATCAAAAGCCTTTTCATACTCCCCATTGGTATCAAAAATTATAACATTGGCACTGTTAATTTTTTGATCATTGTTTTCCCATTTGAATATTGACTGAAGTATTGAAGCAATAGTACAGGATTTACCCGAACCGGTATTACCTAATATTGCGGCATGCTTTCCAAATAGTTGATCAGGATTAATTTTAATTTGGTAATCTGGAAAGGCGGGAGGTACTCCGATTGGTAAGAAGTAGTCTTCGTCAAAATCTATAGTTTCTTTATCCTCCTGATCAAAAATTTGGTCCAAATCTTCTGTTTTAACGTACCATACGGGATTATCAAGAATTGGAAAATTATAAACACCTTGGACATACTCTTTATCAGAGGTGATTGTGCCAATCATAGTTGCCACAATCAATCGTTTAGACTCTGGCAAAGTAATAATCCCTGATGAAGATGAGGAGTTTAGCTCGGTTTCATCCTGAACCTTAACACGGGTTATATAAGCAACTATTTTTTCTGATCCTACTGGAAGTATCACATACGAATTAATGCGGGCTATATCATAAATATTGTCATAGCCACTCTTGAATAGACTTTTAAGGTCTCCATCTAATTCTATGACAACTCTAAAACTATCGACAGATACGACATGTCCTATTTTCCTATCACTCATTGCTAACCTCTTGATCTTCACTGTACAGTTTTTCTAATGTATCTGCAATCTTTTCCCTTGAGTCCATCTCTTGGAAGCTCGGAATGATATCAGTTGCGAAGGTTTTAAAGTCTCCTAAATAAGGACCTTCCATAATTATTATTCGAGGATCATCTAAGTTTTTAAGCCTTTCAATCTCCTTATTTTCAGTTCCTTTGAAGTCCACAATTACGAGTGTGAAACTAGGGATCGATAGAGCTTGATAAATAATGTCATTGATATGTTCGTCAGAAAAGCTATATCCAACACAAAATAGAACAGACTGCTCTTGGGTAATTGTTGCTGCAAATTGCCTAAATAATTCTGAGTAGGGAAAACCTAGTGAGTATTCAGTTTTCTTTGCTGAAGGATAGATTAACAGTTCCCCCTGTTCTTCTTCATTATTTCTTAGATAATCAATAGTCTTTTCTTCAACCCCAAAAGGGCTTTCAGAGGACTTTTCTGTATCAACCCAAGAAATTGATCCATGAAGCTTAAAATATCGGATAACCCGTTCTACTCTTCTTACTTGACCCTCTGTGGTATGCCCAGGAAAGTAAAGATCATAATTATAGACTTCTGGCCGGAATGCTCGCTTATGATGTCCTGTAAAACCATCTATGTAGTGGATTCCCAACTCATCAAAAGCATTTTCAAAAGCAAGGTCATTATTTGTTGTAAAAATATTTACCCGCCTAAGATTGAGTGGTCTTTGAAGAAGAGACTTGAGAAGTTTTTTATGAAAGATATGTTTGCCATAGTCTCCCATTATTTCTTTACATGCTTTTTTGAAATCATCTATTTCTCCTCCGTTAGTTTGGAAAAAAGAATTTTCACCTAATGGTATGTTATCGAGATCACAAATTTCAAAAATGTATTTTTTTATAATTTTGATAAGCTCCTGAATGGAATCAGAAGTGATTTCAAATTCGTTACCATCTTCATCATCAGATTGTGAAATTTGCAGATTAGGTATATCTGATAAGTAACTAAGATTTAGGAGCTTGTTGAGGAGTTTTTCTAATTGAACATCTAAGTCTTTATACTCCTTATTGTCGTTATCTTCTTCCTTTTTTATTTTTCTATTTGTCAGCGATTCAACGATTACTTTGCCATTCTCTACAGTAGAAAATTCATCAAGTAGTTTTGAAGGGATATACTGAATTGATTCAGAGCCTAGGTGGATAGATGTACCAGCACCGAAAAGAAAGCTTACGTTATCCAGTTGAAGATAATTTTTTAAGTGCAGGCGTATTTTATCTAACTCCTTTTCGACTTTTTTTGGATCATTAAAGTCATTTATTTTTTCTAGCCTATTTTCAGAGCCAACAAAAAAGCTACTCTTCTGTATTCTAGATAATTTATTAAATTTACTATTTATGCCATCTCCATCCGAAGTTTCTTCTTTCTCTGTCATCCTGTTCAATAGTTTTTTTAATGTAGTTGGAAAAATCAGCATACTATCCCTTATGAGTTTAAATCATCAATAATATTTTGAATTATAGGGTTAAAACCAATTTGAGCTATCCCATTTCTTTCATCATATCTAATTTAATAGGTTTGGTCAGAGTAGTTTTTAATATATAATCCGCCTATAAATATATATTACCAACAGTCAGTAAACCCTTGTTAGAAGAAGGTCGGCAATTGCAATATCATGACAAGATAAGAACATTCATTGCCGAGTATATCTGTTAAAGGATATGAAAACCTGATTGGATTTTTACGTTAGATTATGGCCAGTTATTCAAACTAGCTCGTACTATATAAAGTTTAAGGGGTTAACTGATGATGAAGTGGTTATGCTGGAAAAAGAGTGGCAAAAAGGTATTTGGGGAATGATTCTATTAATATAGTAGAAATAAATCGGAGATATTTTCCTAATTAGACAAAAAACCTGACTGGTTAGGACTGTCTGAATACTGCTTAAGTAAATTATAGCTATCAGTTGATTGAGCTAATGCTGGCTGATAATTCAAATTGATATAAGGATTGGAATACTGATACATATAAAGAGCTATTCCAAACCCGGCTATTGCGCCAACTCCTGCTCCAGTAGCATTATTAGAAACAGCATGTCCAGTAATAGCACCCAACATGGCTATGATAGCACCAATAACGGCCCGACTTTGCGGCGTGTCTTGGTCAAGTGCTTTTTTGATCACCAAGGGCAGGGTAACCATTCCTGCGGGGCGGACATAGTCTTCTCCTTCCGGCAAGAGCGAATAGTTATTGATGATCTGCTCCGGTTTATTTCTACTTTTTTTACCCTTATTAGGGCTATTAGTTAACTGAGTAGGTGTTTTATCGGTTGGGTTTTGCCTTTTTTCTTGTAATTGATCTTCTCCAGAGACCAAAAATTCAGGTACTTTATATCCTTTAATGCGACCGGTATCTGTCTCAACGGCCCATTCATATACAGGATATCCCCCGCAATTGTATCTCTTTTTAACAGCTTCAGAAAGAGAAGGGGCTGCAACATCTAACACTTCGGCTAACTGTTTCCCATTTAAGAATATAGAATTTTCTGTAAGAGAGGTATTATTAGTAGATTGGGTTTCCATCGTTATTCATCCTGGTTAAATAAATAGGCTAATAAGGCAACAATACCTCCGGTAAGAAGTGCACTTTTCAGTCCATTT
>CAJXOG010000009.1 GCA_913057775.1 uncultured Fodinibius sp.
AGCAGAAAGAGTTCCTTTTAAGTTTTCAGCAAGCAGAACCGAAATGGGAGCTATTTTCAGTTGGTCACTTGAGGGAAATGCCGGGAATACAGTGGAAACTCATAAATCTCAAGAAAATGGATAAACAAAAACATCAAGAGATGGGCAAGAAGCTTGAAAAGGTGCTCTTAGAAAGTCGGTAAAAAGAGAAATATAAAGCCTAAGGTATTTTCCCAAGAGTATATTTTTATAGTTGCTATTTTTAATTATATCTCAAATATATGAGATCATTATATGCACAAGATTATCATTCATTCAATCTTTAAAATTTGTGTACACATGTAATCCTGTTACCCAAATGTTACCCAAATTTGAATTCTCCCTCCTGAATTACCCCAGATATTGAAAATAAAAAAGCCCATAACTCATTGCGAGTCATGGGCTTATAAGAAGTACGCCCGAAAGGATTCGAACCCTTAACCTTCTGATCCGAAGTCAGACGCTCTATCCAGTTGAGCTACGGGCGCAAATATTTGAAAAGAGTGTAAATATCTCGCTTTGGCGGACAAATTACAACCGAAAATCATGGCTGTTTAGGGGCGATAGTACAATGATTGGAGAACTCCATATTAGAATTAGTCACCTACCTGAAATAAGAAGTATTTATTGAATACATGTCTAAATGTATTATTCATAACTTTTTACGTGTATAATTGGCAATTATCGAACGAATGGTGTTAATTATTTATTCATAATTGTATCACGATGAATGGGAATAACAGTAATTATTATGAGTACTAAAATGCATAAATACCTATCAATATTTGTAGCGGTAATATTTTTAACGGCTTGTAATGCTACCCCCGAAAATGAACCGGAGGCTGATACCGATCAGGGTCAAGAGGTTGAAAATCCAGAATATACCATGGAAACTATTACCAATGAGATAGATGTACCATGGGGTATGGATTGGCTTCCTGATGGGGATATGTTAATTACGGCTCGGAGCGGTAACCTATGGCTCTACAGTAATGGAAGCTTGGCTGATGAGCCTATTGCCGGAGTTCCGGAAGTTTGGGCCCGCAGTCAGGGTGGATTGCTCGACGTGCAAGCGCACCCCAACTATGAGGAAAATGGCTGGATTTATTTGACCTATTCCAGCCCTGAAGGCGGTGAGGGAGCAAATACCGCATTGATGCGAGCAAAGTTAAATGAAGAGCGGACGGCCCTCACAGATAATGAGGTGTTGTATAAGGCTGAACCCAACAGTTCGCGAGGACAGCACTTTGGTAGTCGCATTGTGTTTGATAACGAAGGGCATGTTTTCTTTGGAATTGGGGATCGAGGCAACCGCGACGTCAATCCCCAGGATATTACCCGTGACGGCGGAAAAGTTTATCGCCTGAATGATGACGGTAGCATCCCACAAGACAATCCATTTGTAGGTAAGGAAGGGGTGGACGCTGTATTTGCCTATGGCATTAGAAATCCACAGGGCATGGATCTGCATCCTGAAACAGGACAGCTCTGGGAGCATGAGCATGGTCCTCGCGGCGGTGATGAGATCAACATTATTGAAGCAGGAAATAATTACGGATGGCCGGAAATCAGTTTTGGCATCAATTACGATGGAACGTCATTTACAGATGATACGGCCAAGGCCGGAATGGAACAGCCGGAATGGTATTGGGATCCCTCTATTGCTCCTTCAGGGATGACGTTTGTGACCAGTGATAAATTTCCCGCATGGAAAGGAGATTTACTCGTAGGGTCGCTCAAGTTTGGTTATGTGATGCATGTTGATTTAGAAGACGGGAAGGTTGTCGGTGAAGAAAAGGTCTTTGAAGATGCCGGGCGGGTCCGCGATGTCCGTCAGGGTCCGGATGGTAATATTTACATTGCTACGGAGACAGAAAACGGTATCATCCGTGTTTCTCCTGCAACGGAGTAGAAGAAACGCTACTTATTTGTAGATGCTATTGATTTAAATTTGGCGCAAGTGTAAAAGCTTGCGCCATTTTAATTGGGATGGGAGATCAAATATCTATTCTTGTTCTACATCTTGCTCTTCCAGGTTATCAACTTCTTCCACAGGATCAAGATTAAGATAGTCAACCAGGTCTTCTTGCATATCTTCGCGGATGCGTTCTGGGTGGGTAATTTTCGTATAAAATACTGTGAAGTAGATGACCTTGATAGCAGTAATGGTACGTTCAAACACATTACTAAAAAGTTTGCCGATCCAGAAAGCAAAAATAATGGGAACAAAGGTAAAGGCTATGTCGTCGCCTCCAACATCAATTGTAGTGGCTGGGAATATTTCACTTCCAAAATATCCCAATGCAGCAGAAATAATGAATAGTATAATATAGGCTGGAACTGTCACATGGCGGACAACCCTGCCTAAGAAATCGATTCCAAAGATACCTACCAGTGACTCTGGTACTCGGTCTTTTAGTTTTTTCATCTCTTTTACTGCAGTGGTAATATCCATTTTATCAACGGCTACTGATGGCAACAGGTAGTGGTTGGCCAGATCCCATACTTCTTCAAGTCCGGCAATGAAGAGTCGAATCAGCATTTTTATAATCCCGCCACCAAAGAATTTGCTTTTATTGACGAAGCTCATCAGGATATCGATCCACGCAATTTTTCTTATATGCCACTTTAATTCTTTGCTGGCAGTGGTTGCTCCTTTGTATGATGGATCATTGCCAATCACGGTCTCGTAGACAATCCAGCTCATGCGCATCTCCTGTTTATTGTCATAAAAATGCTTGTATACAAAGAGTAGGAAGGCCAAAAAGAAAGAGAGCAATCCATAACCCGGATGTTCGTATTGCCATAAAAAGAATCCGGCAAAAAAGAAGGTGACCATAAGTGAATGATAAATGATCATGCGAACCCATGGTGTAATGATATCATGGTCTTTGCCAACAATGGTAAGTGTACTCTTTGCAAGCTCCCCTACCGATTTGAGTCGTTTGGAATATGGAAGTGAATCAAATGATTGATTGGCTTTTTTGAAATCAAAACTCATATGTACCCCAATATTTAATTATTTATTTAGACCTCTTGATATGCCGATAGGAAATAGAATCACTATTTAATTTCCCATTAAATTTTAGTCATTGTACTGATCATAAGTCTAATCCTCAAATTCAGCTTTTCAAAGTTCTCTTTAGATAATAGATTTACCGGTGATAGATATTAAATACGAAATCATGCAACTTTTCAGCTCATATTTTGATTAAAAAGAGTATAACCGTAATAAAATGAGGAGATTATGCATCAACTAGGACGTGTATTTTTAGTATTGGGATTGGCGATGCTTTTAACAGCATGCAGTAATAGCCCCAAAGAAGATTTCGTAGATCGAATGGATCGGGAGCACGAAGGAGATGCCCCTGTTGAAAATGCCGCTCAGGATCTAAAGCAATCAGCAGCGGTGTCGGGAGAAGAAGTGCAATATGCTACCGTGAACGGTCAAGAGATTACAGGATATATGGCCAGGCCCGAAGGAGCAACAAATGCTCCCGGAATTATTGTAATTCACGAATGGTGGGGATTGAATGATAATATTCGAATGATGGCTGATAAGCTGGCCGGTGAAGGATATACAGCGTTGGCCGTAGATTTGTATAATGGAAAGGTTGCGGAATCATCCGATAGCGCAGGAACCTATGCTCGTTCTGTTGATGATAAAGAAGCGTTGGATAATTTGACCCAGGCTTATGGCTATCTTAATAAAAAGCAGGGAGCAGAAAATATTGGAGTGATCGGCTGGTGCTTTGGTGGGGCATGGTCGCTGAACACAGCATTGGCCCATCCGCAGAAGATTGATGCCACCGTTATTTATTACGGTCGACTGGTGACCGATACGCAAAAACTTAAAACCTTGGAGATGCCGGTACTTGGGATATTTGGTGAAGAGGATGGAGGAATTCCACCCAAAAAGGTGAAGGAGTTTGAATCTGCGCTAAACGAAGCAGACGTTGAGAATGCTATTCATATTTATGAAGGGGCGGGACATGCGTTCGCGAATCCTTCTGGTACGCGATATGTTGAAAAAGCCGCTGAGGACGCCTGGCAAAAGACGGTTCGTTTTTTAGAACAGAACTTAAAAGGAGAATAGAGAATAAAAGCTGCTGATCGGAGATGATCAGCAGCTTCTAAATGTCGGTATTGCGGATTACTATTCTTCCCATTCGCCGTCAAAGATGATTTCGTCGAGATCTTTGCGAATGCGTGGCGAAGTTTCTTGCTTTTGCATTTTGTCATTCAGTGATTCGGGTTGCCCTTTATAACCGATCGCAAACATGGTCATCGGTTTATAATCGTCGGATATATTGTACAGCTCACGAGCCTTTTCAGGCAATATGCCGGCCATCTGATGCACATATAAATTATTTTTGGTGGCTTCGAAAGTCAGATGAGCAATAGCCTGTCCCAAATCATGCCCGGCATGAGGATTGTCTCTGCCATCTAAATCAAATGTTGTTTTGGTGAGGGCTAATACAAGTACCGGGGCATCCGTAGCCCAACTTTGGTTGAACTCATTCATCACGGAAGCGAGTTGTTTATACGCCTCCTGATCTTCTTTACGGGCTACGATAAAACGCCAGGGTTGTTCATTGTAGGATGAAGGAGCCCAGCGCGCGGCTTCAAAAAGTTGATTTAACATTTGGGTATCAATTAACTTTTCGGAAAAGGCTCGAGGACTCCATCTTTTCTGAAGAAGTTCGTGAATGGGATATTCTGTATTTGCTAGTTTTACGGGTTGTTCTTCTGTAGATTGCATATAAATGGTTAATTCTTTGCATTTAGTTTAATGTTAAAATAAATAACAAGTCAGCACCTCCAATAATTCCAATGATTTTTTGAATGGTTAAAGCCCCAAAAGCATTTCTTTAGTGAACATTAATTAGAACAAGATAATAGCTATGAGTCATAAGGTTGAGATTTTAAACATTGAAGATATTACCCATGATGTAAGAGCGTACACTTTTGAAAAACCCGATGGCTATTCCTTTGCTCCGGGTCAGGCTACGGAGGTGGCTATTGACAAAGATGGATGGCGTGACGAAAAGCGTCCATTTACATTTACAAACCTGCAGGATGATGATAACCTTGAGTTTGTGATTAAGAGCTATCCGGATCATAATGGGGTAACGGAACAAATTGGTCAGCTTGAAGAAGGAGACCAATTTATTATTGATGATGCCTGGGGAAACATTGAATATAAGGGAGAAGGGGTATTTCTGGCCGGCGGTGCCGGAGTAACGCCGTTTATTGCCATTATACGTGATTTGTATGCCAAGAATGGCATCGGTTCGAATACGTTGATCTTTTCGAATAAAACGGAAGATGATATCATCCTGAAAGATGAATTTGAAGAAATACTTGGAGAACAGTTTATCAATGTGATTACGGATGAGCCTACCGATGAGTATATCAATCTGGATGGATTTATTGATAAAGAATTTCTGGCAGACCAGATTGATGATTTTGATCAGCCTTTTTATGTGTGTGGTCCGCCAGCCTTTAACGATGCGATGATCGAATATCTAAAAGAGCTTGGCGCTACACCCGATGCCTTGGTCTTTGAGGAATAAATTATGGGAAGGGAACTTTTTTGAGTTCTGTAAGATAAACGATATCCTGTAAGACTGTGTTTAAAACATGAAGTAATTCTAAAACCAAAGTATTTGTAAATTATGAAGTTAGTTGATGCTGACGGAAATGAAATAACAAGTAAAGAAAATGTTGACGCCAAAGAGCTGGAAAAGCAGATGTCCGAAAAGATTGAGACCCTGCTTGAACCGGTAATGAATAAGATTAAGCTTTCCGGCGCGCAGGTTCCACAGGAGCAACTGATGCAATTAAGCTCCGCAGCCCAGCAGATGTTGCACAACCGTATGATCTATAACCTGTTGCAAAAGGTTGGTATTGAGGATCTGGACCAAGTGCTCTCCGAGGATGATGTAGAAGAACTTTCAACATCACTCAAGAACCAGGTTAAAATGGTTGACGGTGACGAAGAGCAAAATGCTCAGCAACAAATGCAGCAGAAAATGAAAGAGATGCAGCAACAACAGCAGGATAAACCGGAAGCCTAAATATTTCTACTTTTTAGTAGCTGTTATTTCTGCCAACAGAATACACTATTAACTCTTTAAAGTATCAGCATGGCGTCGCCAAAGGAATAGAAACGATACTCCTCATCGATGGCGTGCTGATATATTTTTTTCATTTCTTCATAACCGGTAAAGGCTGCCACTAACATCAGTAAGGTGCTTTTGGGCAGATGGAAATTGGTAATTAGCGCATCGGTTCCCTTAAATTCAAAGCCGGGTCGGATAAAGATATCCGTATCCATCTTTGTTGAAGTAAATTGCTTATGCTCTCTGAGTGCCGACTCTAACACCCGAACGCTGGTTGTTCCCACTGCTGTAATATGTTCAGCGGTATTTAACTGTTTGGCTGTTTCTTTCGTTATTTTAAACCATTCCGAGTGCATGGTGTGTTCTTCGATGCTATCAGCTTTGACCGGCGCAAAGGTTCCGAGTCCCACATGCAGGGTTACCTCAGCCTGCTCAATACCCTGCTCCTGAATTTTAGCAAGAAGCTCATCGGTAAAATGAAGTCCCGCGGTAGGGGCGGCTTTGCTGCCTAAATCATCAGCATAAACGGTTTGATACTTTTCTGATAACGATTCGTTTTGCTCGATATAGGGCGGAAAAGGCGTATGTTTATACTGTTCATAAACCTTATGGTCGAGCGAAGGAGTCATTTTGAGGGTCCGCAACCCTTCATCATCAATATCCAATACTTCAGCAGAGATAGTATCTGTCAACTCTACCGTTCTCCCCTTTTTGAACTTTTTGCCGGGACGAACCATCGCCTGTAAGGTGGTATTATTGGCTGTATCGAGAATAAAAATCTCTTTGCTGCCGTCGTCAAAAAGGAGTCTGCATTTTTCCACTTTGCTGTTGTTAACCACAAGAGTAGTTTCTTGGGGCAAATAATCTAATATATTGTAGAAACGGTCATCGGTTATAGTGTCAGACTCACGATCATACACAAGAAGCCGTGAATGATCGCGCGGCGCGGTCGGTTGCTGGGCGATAAATTCATCGGGAAGATCGTAATCGAAATCGGAAAGAGTGTAACTCATTAAAAAGTAGTGTTTGCCGCGGATATGCGGGGATTGGAACGAATTATTTTAGCTGCTAAAGATAACGAAAATTAATGGGCATCAAGAGTAGTATGTTGTTTAAAATATCTGCATAAACCGATGATGGCACTTTAGACTATTTATCCAAAAGGAATTTCCAGCTGCTTGAAATGGCCTTTTTCATTAAGGTTTAAATTCGAAAGCGTAATACCGAGCAGGCGCACTTTCCGGTCACCTACTTTGGTTTCTTCGAGCAGTGTAATGGCAGTATTGGCGATGTCATTGGCATCGTTAATATAATGACTAAAAGAGGTGCTGCGGGTGATGGTTTCAAAATCTTCGTATCGCACTTTAAGCGTTACCGTTTTGCCGGCAGCATTTTTGTCTTTCATGCTTTGAGAGATTTTCTCGGACAATTCCCGCAAAAAGTTGTTGATCCATCCCAAGTCATCAACATCCTCAGAAAAGGTACGTTCTTTTCCTATCGATTTTCGGATGCGGTGGGTCTTTACTTGTCGGTTGTCGATACCCCTAACAATGCGGTAGTAATACCGCCCGGTTTTGCCAAATTCATTAACCAGATCAATTTCCGTCCATTCCTTTAAATCTTTGCCTGTGTAAATGCCCAGCGATTTCATTTTGGATTCGGTAGCATCTCCTATGCCATAAAATTCGCCGATCTCGAGTTTTTCTATAAAGTCTTGGGCATCTTCAGGTAGAATTACTGAAAGTCCGTCGGGTTTATCTAAGTCGGAAGCGACCTTGGCCAGGAACTTATTATGTGCCACGCCCGCTGATGCGGTGAGCCGGGTTTTTTCTATGATCCGCTTACGAATCTTTTTTGCAATTAATGTGGCAGACGGCAGGTTTATATGATTTTCAGTGACATCAAGATAGGCTTCGTCGAGTGAGAGTGGTTCAACGAGATCCGTAAATTCGAAGAATATCTCTCTGATCTGTTCCGATACTTTGCGGTAAACCTCAAAGCGGGGCTTAACAAAAATAGCATGCGGACATAAGCGAACGGCCTTGGCTGCAGGCATGGCAGAATGAACACCAAACTTTCGGACTTCGTAACTGGCGGCAGCTACGACCCCTCGCCCTTCGGGCGATCCTCCTACAATTACGGGCTTGCCACGATATTCGGGAAAATCACGTTGTTCAACGGATGCATAAAAGGCATCCATGTCAATATGGATAATTTTGCGGATATCTGATTCAGCCATTGAACAACTATTGATAGAATGCTAAGTAATATACGGTATCAGGATAGATGTATAGTAAAAAATCGGTTCCAAAATCGATTTAAAAAGTATATTTTTTGTGTAAATCATTTTAAAAATAAAATATATTTCAGAATGGAAGAATTAAATGGGACGATAATATTCTGGCTAATTTCTGTTGGCTTGGTAGCCGGAGCACTTACCAAGGTAAGTATTTGGAAACAAGGTGTTGAGCTTGTACCCAATCTTATTGCCGGTGTTATTGGGGCGGTAGTCGTTGGGAGTGTAGCCGTAATGGTTAATATGCCGGGAAGTTTGGTATTTGGCTTTTTAGGGAGTTTAGCGGTGCTTTTTATTTTGAATGTCTTTTATTTACAATCTGATGAGGATCACGCTTAAACTTGTTGCTATACAATTGAAGGAATTCGCTTTGGAGTATTATTATCTGAGATAGATTGGATTCTTATCCAAAATTTATTTAATTAGCAATAGGGATTGTGATGAGTTGTACTGGGGTTCTGGTTTCGGCCAGGACCCTTTTTTATTTTAGCGTGATGTAACTTCTGTTTTCGCCCGTCGTGCAAATAAGTGATCTTAAGTTATATCATAGCATCTATGGACACAGAACAGAGCCTTTCTTTTAATCAGCTCAAAGAGTTAAATGATCGGTTCGATCAGCAGTTGCAAGCACTTGATGGAAATCAGCCACGCGCCCACTCATTCTCATGGAAGAAGGTGTTGTTGAATGTTTTGTTGGGCATTATAGCTTTACCTCTACCCTTTTTTCTGCTTGTCAGAGCCTCGGTATTTATATATAACGGCTATCAAACTAATGGATGGCTGGCACTCTCGATTGGTTGTCTGGCTACGGTATTATTATTGTTGCTTTATGGGGCAATTCTCGTCTATAAGTTTGGTATGGGCAAGAAAGCCCTTAAGTATATCTTCCGAGGAGTTTTAGTGTTGGTGGCAGCGTATACTTTTTATGGGGTGTTGTACTATTCAAGTCTGAATACCAAGACGGACGAAATTCATACCTATTATCGATCGCTACATCCCATTATGCGAGTTGCTTTAACTACAGTAACGCTTGCAGATAGCGAGGTGGTTGTGACAGATATTCAGCGTAGCCCCGAGGACTATCAGCGAATGGGACTCTCCGAGAAGGAACACTCACTGCATTATATGCAAGCCAGCGGGTATGTACATGCTGTTGATTTACGCACCAAGGGGAGGTCAAGATGGAAGAATTGGATGTTTGAGTATTCTTTTAAGCTTCTTGGACTATCAACGATTCGCCATGTAGGTACGGCTGATCATTTGCATGTTTATCTGCCGTTGAATAAATAAAAAGTAACGTTACATTAGTTGCCCCCTGTTTTAAAAGGGTTGGTTTACTGTATATTTAATGAGAAGACAACATTAAATATTTAAGAGGGATAATTAGTCATAGTTATGGAACAGTCAGCAACATATTCGCTATGGTTGGAACCCACGGGCAATACAGCCTATAAATTGCAACAGCGTATTAAAGAGTTGAGCAAGAAGTACGATACGCCATTATTTTCTCCTCATGTTACGCTCCTTGGGGGGTTGACGGCGTCGAAAACCGAGCTTGAAGCACTAACAGAAACACTGGTCTCTTCAGTAACTCCATTTGATTTAAAGCTTACCAAAGCCGGTTATCTAAATACGTTTTATCAATCACTATTCATCCATGTAGAACAGAATGAAGGACTCACCTATCTGCATAAAAATGCTTGTCGCCTATTTGATTGCCCTGAAGAGTACGAAAACGAATATATGCCGCATCTTAGTTTGTTATATGGAGACATAAACCAAAAGCAAAAAGAAAAAATCCTAAACAATATTGGTCGTGAATTTTATATCCGGTTCACCGCAAAAAAAGTAGTGTTAATGCATACCGATGGGAAACCTGAGCAGTGGAAGAAAATTCATACGGCTATGTTTAAACAGGGGTAATAAATGTTGACACTCTGTAATAATATTGCGATTGTCGATCTATTGAGTCGCTAAGATTTTTTGAAATATTACATCAGTTAAAAAACCTATTTTATGTCCGACTATAAATTTTTTGCTCAGGTAAATAAGGCGTTTGATATAGCAGCCAAATATTCTGACTTCGATCAGGGACTGCTTGATCAAATTAAAATCTGTAATAACGTTTATCACATTACCTTTCCACTTGAACGCGATGACGGTTCTATCGAAGTAATTCATGGGTGGCGGGTGGAGCACAGCCATCACAAATTGCCGACAAAGGGAGGAATTCGCTTTAGCACTACCGTTAATGAAGATGAAACAATGGCTCTGGCAGCACTTATGACCTATAAATGTGCGGTTGTTGATGTTCCGTTTGGAGGGGCAAAGGGAGGTATCAAGATTGATAAGTCTCGATTCTCGGACGATGAGCTTGAACGCATTACCCGCCGCTATACCTACGAGTTGATTAAAAAGGACTTTTTAGGACCGGGATCAGATGTTCCGGCTCCTGATTATGGTACCGGTGCTCGTGAAATGGGGTGGATTTTAGATACTTATCGGCAGTTAAAGTCTGATATTAATGCCGAAGCATGTGTGACAGGAAAACCCATTCCCCAAGGCGGAGTACGCGGACGTACCGAAGCAACCGGCCGAGGAGTATATTTTGGGATCCGGGAGGCTTGTAAAAATAAAGAAGATATGGAAGATCTCGGATTGGAGGCTGGATTAGAAGGGAAGACCTTTGTTATTCAGGGGCTCGGTAATGTGGGCTATCATACGGCACAGAATATGATTCAGGGCGGTGCCATTCTGGTTGGCGTAGCAGAAATAGAAGGATCCATCTATGACGCTGAAGGTATAGATCTTGAACGATTGATGCGGCACCGTGAGGATACCGGGTCCATACTGGGTTTTAGTGATACCAAAGAGCTTGAAAATAATACGGCCGTTTTAGAAGAGGAGTGTGACATCCTAATACCGGCTGCACTCGAAAATCAGCTTACTGAAGAGAATGCACCTAATATCCAAGCAAAGATAATTGGTGAGGCTGCTAACGGACCAACAACGGCCAAGGCACACGATATTTTAAAAGAGAAGGGAGCACTTATAATACCTGACAGTTATCTCAATGCCGGCGGAGTGACCGTTTCCTACTTTGAGTGGTTGAAAAATCTTTCGCACGTTCGCTTTGGCCGCATGGAAAAGCGGTTTGAGGAAAGCAGTTACCGAAAAATTTTAAATGTTATCGAAAATATTTCTGATCGTAAATTTTCGGAAGCAGAAATGGGGGTTTTGGCTCAAGGTGCAGATGAGAAGGATTTAGTTGATTCCGGTCTCGAAGAAACAATGGTTAATTCCTATAATGAGCTGAATGAATTGCGGAAAAAACATGATATCGATCTTCGTACGGCAGCTTTTCTAAACGCCATTAATAAAGTGGGTATCATGTACAATCAGATGGGCATTTTCCCATGATATAATAGTTGACTCAGCGATTATAAGATGTCATAAGTTATGACCTCATTTTATCTGGTTATGTTTGTGGTGCCACTGCTTATTCTTGGATTGGCAGTGGCTCTTTCTTATCGTGTAAAATTCCGTGACAATGGATGAAACACAGGTTATCTCAATCGCGGTAGATGAATATGCCATTGGAGCATTTGTTGGCTACCTCTTGCTACTTGTTGGTATAGGAATATATTCTTCCCGCTTTTCTTCGGAAGGTATCAGCGAGTTTTTTATTGGGGGACGGCAGATAAATCGGTTTGTGGTGGCTTTGTCAGCAGTGGTATCGGGGCGTAGTGCCTGGCTTCTTGTAGGCGTAACGGGCATGGCTTATGCCCAGGGCGCTTCGGCTATATGGGCTGTGATGGGTTATGTTATCGTTGAGCTTTTTCTTTTTCTGTATTATGCCCGGAGGCTCCGTAATTTTTCGGAGACCTATAACTGTATTACCGTCCCCGACTTTTTTGCAGAGCGATTCAACGACAAAAATGGCTATCTACGCATTGCCCTGGTTGTTGTATTCCTGATTTTTATGGTCAGTTATGTCTCCGCTCAATTTGTGGCGGGCGGTAAAGCTTTTGCCTCCAGTTTTGGACTTACGCAAACCAACGGCATTATTCTCACCGCTATTATTATCATGGGATATACGGTGCTGGGTGGCTTTTTGGCCGTCAGCCTTACGGATATGTTTCAGGCCATTTTTATGATTTTTGCACTGGTGGTGCTCCCTTTTATTGCTATCTGGGATGCAGGTGGTTTACCTCAGGTTCTATCGCAGCTAAGTAACATGGAAGCTGGATTTGTTGATCCCCTGGCTATTGGTTTTGGCGGACTCGTTGGCTTTCTGGGTATTGGGCTTGGTTCGCCGGGGAATCCGCATATTCTTTCTCGTTATATGTCTATTGATGATCCCAAACAGTTGCGATGGTCGGCTGTTGTAGGTACAATTTGGAATGTCTTGATGGGATGGGGCGCCATATTTATTGGTCTGGCAGGCAGGGTTTATTTTCCAGAGGTAGAACTGCTGCCGGCCAGTGATACCGAAAATCTCTATCCTGCCTTAGCACAAGAGCACTTGCATCCTATAATTTTTGGAGTAGTAGTTGCATCTATCTTCGCGGCTATTATGTCTACGGCTGATTCACAGCTTCTGGTGGCGGCATCATCAGTTGTTCGTGATTTGTATGACAAGATTATCAAAAAAGGTCAGGATATTACCCAGCGAAAGCTGGTACTTTATAGCCGGATTATTGTAGTGGTACTTGTAGCCATAGCTCTGGTCTTTAGTTTGGTTGCTCAGGAGCTAGTGTTTTGGCTGGTACTGTTTGCCTGGGCAGGATTGGGAGCAGCAGTTGGCCCTACATCTATACTTGCCCTTTATTGGAAAGGAACAACACGCAAGGGTATTTTTGCGGGGCTAATTACCGGAACGGTAGTAACCATAGTTTGGTACTACATTCCAGTGTTAAAAGATAATCTATATGAATTAATTCCAGCCTTTCTACTTAGTTTTCTGGCAACATGGATTGTAAGCAAATTTACCCAAACACCGGATAATATTGAGGAGGCCTTTGTGGAATTTGAAAAGTAAGCTTTTGTTCTACAGATCAAATATTTCAGAAGGTTGTATGTTGCGGTAATCCGGCATAATCATCCCGGCATCGGCCCCAAAGTAAGTGGGATCGGAAACATAGTAGCGTTTCCCGTTATATGTGATGGGATCGTTAATGCGCTCCCCGCTTGGTTGTTCGTTAGGAAAGTGAACAGCAAGGGTTAAATGCCCCGGATAACGTACTACGATATAGTCGAGATCGGTAAGCTGATCAAGTAAATATCCAAGCATAATTGCTCGGTCATCACAGTCAGATGCCGGATAGTAAAGCGTTTCAACGGGGAACATTTTTTTCTCAGCTTTAAACTGTTCTGTATCAGTTTGATACTCAAAGGAGCGCTGTGTGAAACGAAGTAACAGGTTTACCTGCTCGAGGGTAGACTTGCCCTCCAGTAGAGGTTTTATTGATTTAGTTAACTGTGAATGCGTCTCATTATTTTCTATCTGGCTGCTAAAATATAGTTCCAAGTCAGCCTGAGGATAGTTTTTGAAGTAGTTAACAGTCTGGACATCTACAGGTACGTTTATCGAATAAGTGGAATCCCGGAAGGTGAATTCCAGGTTCTGTTGCTGCTGTTTTTGCTGCAATGTAGGAAACTTTTCAAAAAGTAGATTGATGGGTCTTGTCTCTTTTTGAGCATGACGGCCTTTATATGTATAAAATCTTTCTGGAAGGGTTGGATAATCATTACTTAATTGAATGTCATAATATTTTGAACCATTCATAGTTAACGACTTTCGGAAAACGTGCGGGGTGGCTTTAACCAGTAGGTGAACCTTGTGATTTTTATAGGCTACCTTGGTGCCAAATCCAGATTGGGTTAGCATAAACCACGTAAATAACGTAGCCTCATTGCTCTTGTGTCCATAAATTTGTGTACCAATGTTATGCAGTAGTTGGGCATATCCAAAATCATTTAGCGACAATTGCGTCCGCACTTGCTGAATTTGTTCCAGGAAAGAAGGATAATCTTTTGTACTTAGGTGCTTCCAGAATTCTGCAATGGCTTTACGGTTAACCGGCTTTTCTAATTGTTTTTCGTAGGCGGTGTAATATTTGTAATTAATTGGAATGCCAAAGTATTGTAACTGCTTGGAGCGAATATCAGCTTTTTTGATGTTAGGCTTAAAGTCTGTCGTGATCCCTTTAGAGGGGGTGAAAGATTCAGATTCTACATTAACTTCCCGATCTTCTTCAGTTTTTATTGGTTCTTCTTTCTGAGGGTTAGAAGTAGTTCGTTTATTTTTTGTTTGAGGCTGGTCTGCTTCTGGGAATGGTTGCTTTTCTTTCGGTTGTTGCTCTTCCGTTTTTGGATCGGTTTCATCCCGTGGCTTTTCGGGTTTGGGATTCGGCGAATCGGGTTCTTCTACAACAGGAAGCTGCTTGGGTTTCGGTTTTTCATAGAATTGCGCGCTGTGCTCCGACTTAAAGTCTTCCCATTCTTTTTGGAGCATCTCATAGAACTCTTTGTCATACTCATTTTGAAACTCTTGGAACTCTTGAAGATAGTTTTCTTTCCACTCTTCAAAATCTTGGGCCTGTGCAGCATTAAACGATACGCCCAAAACCATAAGAAAGGCAGCTAAAATGTAATAGAAAGTGTTTTTAATATTGTCCGGAACCATAATTTTAACTCCTCGGGTTAGATGAATTATTTTGATAAATGGTAACCTCTAACTATAAGAGATACAAATATTTAAGTTATAGCTGAATATCTAAATGCGATTAAATAATTAAGCTTATTTATATTTTCGCAAAATAAAGTAAAGTATATTGTAATTATATTGGGTGGAATTTTGTAAAAAATAAAATTAATATTTGAAATCTCATCTGAAAAACAGCATGTTCACAGATGGTAAAAAAATAAAACGGGGACAAATTTCATATAAGTTTAAACATAAGAGAGTTGACCTATGACCTTTACAAAAGTTACTCTAACTACGGTAATTGCAGCATTTCTTTTTTTGGGATGTGGTCCAACACAAAGCGTTCAAAGAGTAGATCCGGGATCGCAGTCAGATTTATCAGGGAATTGGAATTCTACTGATGCCCGTATGGTGGCAGAAGATATGACTTCTGATATTCTTTCGGCCGCATGGTTGCAAAATGAAGATTCACCGGTTTTAATTGTTGGAGATATCAGGAATAATACTACAGAGCATATCCGGACGGATATTTTTATCAAAGAAATAGAGCGGGCGATTGTTAACAGTCAAAAAGTGGAGATTGTTGCAGATCCTGACCAGCGTGGGCAGATTAGGGCTGAGCGCGATGATCAGCAGCAACATGCTTCTTATGAGTCTGCAGCTTCTCTTGCACAAGAGCTTGGTGCCGATTATATGTTGATTGGTGGTATTGAAGCTAATGTAGACAAGAATTTAGATGGTACTCGTGCCGCCAAGTTTTATACTGTCAATCTTGAATTGATTAACGTGGAATCAAACCGAAAGGCATGGATTGGCAATAAGAAAATAAAGAAGATGATTGAGCGGAGTAGAGTAAAATGGTGAGCCCCTAACTCATAAGTGCTTCAGGTTGTTTTTATTCTATGGCTTTCAATAGTTTAGTGATTTGTTGAAGTACGTGAGAAGAGAGAGCAAAGAATTTTAGTCAATTGTAAAAACACAGCTCAGGCTAGGGATGTAATATTAACCCAATTGTAATCAAAGGGTAATTAAGAACGTGAGGATCAGTTTCATGTTTGGCAGGAAGATAATGTGGGGCTTATTTATAGTAGTTTTTGTAGCACTGGTGTCGGGGTGTGGTTCGCAAAAGCTAGTGAATGGTCAAAAACAGATGCGTATGTCCTTTCAGTCAGGAGATTTTGAAAGAGCTGATTATATAGCCGACAGCTTAAAAGAAAATGAGATCTATGAAGCAAAAGATCGTGTACTTTATGCCTTGGAAAAGGGAACAATTAATTATTTCAAGGGAGATTATAAACAGAGCATTGAGTCTTTTACAAATGCCGAAGAATATATAGATCAGCTATTTACCAAAAGTATAAAAACAGGGATTGGTGCATTTATTAGTAACGATACTGAGCTGAACTATAATGGAGAGGTATATGAAGATGTGTATCTCAACGGGTTTAAGAGTTTGGGATATCTGAAAATGGATAACTTTGAGAGTGCGTTGGTTGAGGCTCGGCGAATTGCGCAAAAACTTTCTGAAGCAGAGCAAAAATATAGTGAATACGCAAGTGCCATGGCTGAGTCTGATACCACGGAAAAGGATATAAAATGGGAGGCTGGCACTTCCAGTATTCATGATAGTCCCCTGAGCCATTATTTGGCAGGTGCCCTCTATGCCAAAGCCGGTGAAGAAGATGGGGCGCGGATCGAAATGAATAAATTGAAAAGGGCCATAAATAATCATCAGGCAATGCCTGATTCAAAGCTGAAGTTTGATTCTGCATTTACCAAGGTACAGCATCCTGATCATTATAATACAATGCTAATGGCTTTTTGTGGTAATGCTCCTGATAAGGTGGAATTTAGTATTAATACTGATTTAAACTTTGATGGGAAAGGTGTAAAAATTGCTATTCCCAGGCTAAAAATGAGACCCTCAAATGTGGGTATTATTGATGTGGTGATAAATGATACTATGAGTACTGAGCTAAAGATTATTGAAGAGATGGATAAGGTGGCTCGGGAAACATTTGAAATTAAGAAGCCCATTATTATTGCACGAGCAACGATAAGGGGAATTCTAAAATCTGTTGCCCAAGAAGGTATTACCGATGCAATCGAAGATGAGTATGGTTCGATTGCAGGAGATGTTGCAAGTTTTCTGGGTGGCAGGGCCCGTGAGGCAACAGAGCAGGCCGATCTGCGGGGTTGGCAAACAATGCCAGGTAAGGTGTATACAAATGTAGTTAAGCTTCCAGCCGGAGAACATGATGTTACATTTAACTATTATTCGCCGGCAGGCGAATTGCTGTATTCAGAGGCACGCAATATAAAAATAAGTGAGCAGGAACGTTTAGAACCGATAGCATCAATTTACTCTAACTAAAAAGTGGACTCGCATCATCTATATTATGAGAATCGATAGCATAAGCCATCAAATAGTACTATTGGCGGGACTTGTTTTGCTTGTATTTACCTATGGTTGTTCAGCAACGGCAGAAGCACAAAGCCAGGGATTACCGGTCTGGATTGATAACCCGTCAGATCAATATAGTGAGAACCAATTTTTGATGGCAGTAGGTTCTTCGCCCACAAGAGAGGGAGCCCGAACACAGGCACAATCCAACTTGGCCCAAATATTTGTGTCGGAAGTTGAAGTTAACGAGTCATACGTTAATGAATTTCAAGAAATAACAGATTCCGAGGAAGGCACAACGATCCGGGAAAACACCAATTTAATTACTCAGTCAGAGGTGAACTCGGATCAACAAATGAGGAATGTAGAAATTAAAGAAATGCATCAGGCTTCGGATGGCACATTCTATGCTCTTGCAGCAATGGATCGTATAGAAACAGCGCAGTTATATAGTGGGGAAATAGCGGATAATCAAAATAAGATTAATTCCCTTCGTAAAAATGCTGTACAGACCAATAGTAGATTAGAAGGTCTAATTTATTTGAAGCAAGCATTAGCAACGGCACGAGTTAATGAAATGTTAATTAATCAGCGGGCTATTCTATCCGGACAGGCAGCACGGGGTAATGTAGCTTTGCCAGAAATTATGCAAGAGTATAGAGAGGCGAAGAAAGCCTGTACTGTGAGGTTGTTAAAAGATGGAGAGGTGCCCAGAGAAGTACAGTCTGAAATTACCAGAAAACTGCAAAATGAGGGATTTGAGGTGGCCAATAATACTGGCGATCCGGTGATTGAAATGACTATCAGTCTTATGATGGAGCCGGTTGACCTAAATCGCCCCAAGTATGAATTTATCCAGTGGGCATTACAAATTGAAGCTCAAAACAAGGAAAATGGACAATGGTTTAGTACCTATATGGCCGAGGGACGTGAAGGAAGTATGAATGAAAAGTATGCGCGTCAGAGAGCAGTTCAGGCAGTACAGAAGAAGTTGTCTTCAGAGTTTGCAGGATTTATAAACAAGGAGTTACTATCTGTGGAGTAAGCAGGATTAGCCAAGCTATTTATCAAATAAATGTGATTTGCTGATAAATTTTTTTAAACTATCATTCCAATGAATGGAATAGGATTTTAATAAAAGTTCATCAATATGGACTACTTTAATTACATCATCTAATAATATAAACAGGGATCATTATGAAAATACGTATACTACTCACTTTTTTAGTAGCTGGATTTTTAGTTATGGGTTGCAGCAGTTCGGAACCGGCAACAGATAACTCGGGAAGTGATTTGCCAAGCTGGTACACCAACCCACCCAGTAGCGATAGTGAATATATCTATGCTATCGGTGAAGGAACATCTTCTCGAAGAAGTATGGCGAGAAAGCAGGCGATGCAAAATGGACGAGCAGCACTTACGCTTAAGCTTGAGTCTGAAATAAGTGCTATGCAGAAAAATTTCGCTGAAGAGACAACATCAGGTGCAAACAGCAATTACAGTGAGGTGTTTACTGATGTATCTAAATCAGTGGGACAACAAACATTGCGCGGTGTGGATGTTGATAGAAGTAAGTTTTATCAGCGAGATAATAATACCAAGCATGAAGTGCTTATGCTGGTTCGTTTACCCGTTGGAGAAGCGGCGAATGCTTTGAACCAAGCACTTGAAAACACACTATCTAAAGATGAAGAGCTTTACACAAAGTTCAAGGCAGAAAAGGGCTTTGAAGAAATGAAAAAAGCTATTGAAGAAATGAAAAATGGCAGTATGCCATCCGGGCAATAGCTTGGGAGAGAAATTACCATTAGGTTTTAAAATATCTCAACCCGGAATAACCGGGTTGAGATATTTCTTTTATTATTAAAAGTGGGGATAATAAAGCGATAATATTGCCAATCGTATTAGTAGTATTAATTTCAATGCTAGGGAGAGAAAATATTATGTTTAGGCAAAAAGGGGTGTGTTGCTTAGGAAGGTATCTTACAGGAATTTTATTAACAGTATTCTGTATTGGTATTTCATCTGTTTGGGCACAGGATAGTTTTGAAGATTATAAAAAACAGTACCAAGAGGGGTATCAGAAGTATTTGGAAAATATTGAGAATGGTGTAGCAAATTCTGAAGAGGATTATGAAAAATATAGAGAGGCATTTGAAAAGGAATACAAAGCATTTAAAGAGGAAATGCTGCAAAAATGGGGCGACTTCAAAGAGCGGTCCAAGAAACAATGGGTAGAATATAAAGAAAATGGTAATCTGCGAATTTCAACGGATTTTGAAAAAGGAAGTGGTCAGGTTGAGGTAATTACCGGGAGTAAAGAAGAAGCTGAAAAAGTAAAGGAGGAAATGCCTAAAAAGGTTTCTGAAGCCATGAAATTTAAAGGAACCAGGGAAGGATTTGAAACAGAAAATGTACCTAACAAAGAGATTGCCAAGGAGGCAGTTTTAGCAGATCAGCTGAACAAACCTGAAGATCAGCCCGTGGATGAGTACGCCAAAGAGGTCGCAGAAAAAAACACGAAAACAAAAGAGGTGCAAGGTGACGATGGGGAGACTCGTTATGTAGTATATGTGAATTTTCAGCTTTCGGATGATCATATGCAAAAAAGAGCAGAAAAGGTTGAGAATTTCATATATAAGTTCTCAAGTCAACATGATATTGATCCGGCTCTTGTATTTGCAATAATTCATGTTGAGTCTCATTTTAATCCTACCGCCGCCTCACATGCTAATGCGTATGGGTTAATGCAGTTGGTGCCAACCACAGGAGGACGCGATGCCTATCGAAGAATTTTTAATGAAGATGGTATTCCTACCAAAGAATTTTTGTTTCAGCCGGACAATAATATTCAGATGGGAACAACTTTTATAGATATCATGGAATCTAATTATTTTGATCGTGCTGAGGATGAGATAACGCGGGAGTATTTGATTATCTGTGCATATAATACGGGTGCCGGAAATGTATCTGTAGCTTATACGGGCGACACTAATTTATCGAATGCGTTTTCAAAAATTAACAGCATGTCACCCGAAGAAAATTATAAACACCTGCGTGAAAACCTGGAATATGCTGAGGCTAGAAACTATCTCAAGAAGGTTACGACCCAACGTGAGAGATATAATAAGTGGAAACGACAGGTAGAAGAAGATCAGGGTTTATTTTTAAATTCGTTTTAAAACGAAGACAATAACTTTTATTCTTCTGTCAGCATCTTGGGCTATCTTTTTTACTTTTTAATAGCCTGTGCATTTGCTAGAGTAGAAAATAGTACGGACAATATGATAATCAGGTACAATAAGCTATAAGAGAATTGATCAAGTTGAAAAGCTGGCCCAGAAATTTTGATTGATCTCATAAATCTTGTGGTTAGCCTGACAAAAGAAAAACATCACTGATGTTGACATAGCTTCCTAAAAGCTGAATGTATGTGATGTATAGATTTAAATAGAAATCGCCAACTTGTAGTATTTCATTATAGATTGAATGGAAAGTTGTCGAAGTTGTTATTTGGTCTATTTTGCATTAACTATATCACGTGAATTTGATAATGCCCTAAATTCTAAACTTTGAACACTATTTTAACAGATAAAGATAAGCAGTACTGGCAAGAGGGTCATCAACATGCGGCTTATAATTTTATGGGATCCCACTTTACTGATGATGGGGTGTACTTTGCTGTTTGGGCACCCAATGCTTATAGCGTGAGTGTAGTTGGTGAGTTTAATAATTGGGATGGCAGAAAACATCCTATGGAGAAGGATGAAGATACGGGCATTTGGACGATCTTCATTCCTGATATTGAACATTGGGCTTTGTATAAGTATGAGTTAAAAACAGCTGAGGATGCTCCTCCCTTTTTAAAGTCAGATCCTTATGCTTATGCCATGGAGGTGCGTCCCAAAACAGCATCGCTAGTGTACGATTTATCGGATTATGAATGGGACGATGATGATTGGATGGCAAGCCGGGAGCAGCGGCAATCATTTCAGCGCCCCATATCTATTTATGAAGTGCATTTGGCATCATGGAAAAGGAAGGGCGAAAATAATGATGAATATTTGAGCTATCGGGAATTAGCGCACGATTTGGTTCCCTATGTAAAGGATTGTGGGTTTACACATATCGAGTTGATGCCGATTGCTGAGCATCCCTATGATCCATCTTGGGGATACCAACTCACAGGTTATTTTGCTCCTACGAGTCGTCTGGGAGATCCCAAAGATTTTATGTACTTCGTAAATGAATGTCATAAAAACGGTATTGGGGTGATAATGGACTGGGTGCCCGGACATTTTCCAAAGGATGAGCAAGGGTTGCAAATGTTTGACAGTACTCCCTTGTATGAATACGAGGATCCCAAAAAAAGAGAACAGAAAGATTGGGGCACCTATATTTTTGATTATGGCAAAGAAGGAGTGCGAAATTTTTTATTGTCAAATGCACACTACTGGTGTAATAAATATCATATTGATGGGCTGCGTGTAGATGCAGTAGCTTCTATGTTATATCTGGACTACTCTAAGGGTCCAGGTGAATGGACGCCAAACAAACACGGAGGCAATGAACATTTAGAGGCTATACGTTTTTTGAAGGATTTTAATACGATGATCCATCGTGAATTTCCTGGAATATTAACATTTGCTGAGGAATCTACCTCGTGGCCTGGAGTAACAACACCTGTACATAACGATGGACTCGGTTTTGATTATAAGTGGAATATGGGCTGGATGAATGATACGCTGGAGTACATTAAAAAAAATCCAGAAGAACGCGAGAACGATCCCAACAAGATCACCTTCCCGATGATGTATAACTATTCGGAAAACTTTACCCTTCCCTTTTCACACGATGAGGTTGTACACCTTAAGAAGCCCCTTGTTTGGAAAAGTGCAGGCAATGAGCGTGAGCAGTTTTCCAACCTGCGCTTATTGTTCACATATTTTTTTGGCCATCCTGGCAAAAAATTAATGTTTATGGGTGGTGAATTTGCAGAGACAAGTGAGTGGGCCGAAGATCGATCGCTTCATTGGCATTTACTGGACCACAAACGACACCAGGGAATTAAAAAGCTGGTAGATGATTTAAACCTATTATACAAACGGGAAGAATCGCTACACCAGCTGGATAAAGATCCCAATGGGTTTGAGTGGATAGCTTTGGGAAAAGAGCAGTCTTCGGTGTTTTCATTTTTGAGAAAGGCTAAGAATCCAGCAAATCACCTTTTGTTTATATTGAATTTTTCTGATCGAAAGATATCTGACTACTCGGTTGGACCTTTTAAGGGAGAGCAATATCGTATAGTTTTTAATAGTGAGTCGGAATATTACGGGGGGGCAAATAAGGGCGGTCACTACGGGCTTGGAGAAGAGCAGCATGTGTGGATGGAACCATACTCGGCAATGGTATTAAAGCCAGAACGAGAACTTGCTTAAGACGTTTGTTCTCGTTCATATAATGCAGGTGTTGCTGACAACTTAATAAGAATAAAGCTGTTAAAAGATTTTATTAACAGGCTCCATTTTAGTATATTTGTCCGTTTAATTTGTCAAATTTATAATTTCCAATGGCTTTTAAGCTCAATCACCTCCCAAAGCGTACCGAGAAACCTCGAGAAAAAGGAATGACGCTTGTTTTAGACAAGGGTCTAAGTGTTCGACAAGTTGAAGATTTTTGCAAATCTTGTTCTAATTATATTGACATTGTAAAGCTTGGCTGGGGAACCAGTTACGTAACACAGAATTTGGAAGATAAGCTGGCTGTATATGCTAATGCAGATATCCCGGTTTATTTTGGGGGAACGCTTTTTGAGGCTTACGTACTGCGTGATCAGCTTGATGCGTACATGGAGTTGTTAGATCGATTTAATATCGAGCATGCCGAGGTGTCGAATGGCACAATATGGCTTTCCGATAAACGAAAGGTGGAGATTATTCAGAAGATGAGTAAGCACTTTACGATTTTGTCGGAAATAGGGAGTAAAAATCCCAATGATATAATACCGCCATATAAATGGGTTAAAATGATTGAGCGCGAGCTTGAGGCCGGCGCGTGGAAAATTATCTGTGAGGCTCGGGAAAGTGGAACAGTGGGCGTGTTTCGTCCCAACGGTGAAGTGCGATCAGGACTTATTGATGAGATCGCAGATTCAGTACCCGTAGAGAATTTGATTTTTGAGGCTCCTCAGAAAGAACAACAGGTTTGGTTTATTCGTAAGTTTGGAAGCAATGTAAATCTTGGCAATATAAAGCCCTCAGAAGTAATTCCTGTTGAAACCCTGCGCTTAGGTCTGCGAGGCGATACGCTTTTTGATTTTTATTCACTTGACGACGAAGAGATGAGTCAGCTCTATGCGGATCAGGAAAAAAAAGAGTCCGACGAATAAACAATAAATAAACAACCAATTCATTAGTATTTATCTATGAAAGTATTATATGCTGCTGCTGAAATATCTCCCTTTGCTAGAATGACACATACGGCTGATTTGCTCCGGTTTTTGCCGGCATCTTTGCAGGACAAGGGATATGAGATTCGCATTTTGTTACCCAAATATGGTACTATTAATGATCGAAGAAATCGATTGCATGAGGTAATTCGCCTCTCTGGCATTGAGATCGAAGTGGGCGAAAAAATTGAAAATATGCGAATTAAGGTAGCTAGTATACCCAATGCAAAGCTACAAGTATACTTCCTGGATAATGACACCTACTTTAGCCGTAAGGCTATGTTCATGAATCCGGAAACAGATGAACACTATGATGATAACGACGAACGAATCGTTTTTTATAGTAAAGGTGTTTTGGAAACTGTGGCAAAGTTGGGATGGGAGCCTGATATCATTCACTGCCACGATTGGGCAGCAGGATTAATTCCATTGCTTGCCAAAGAGAAGTATAATGATCTGGATCTGTTTAAGGATACTAAAGTGATATACAATATCCATCATCCCGAAAACAATGGAATATTTAACAAAAAGTTGTTAGATCTGGTCGGTTTACCCGATTCTGTTGATAAAGACAATCTTATAGAGGGGGAAAACGTTGACTTACGCACCCTCGGTTTAAAATACAGCGATCATGTTGTTACCGGCAATCATATAACAGATGAATTAGACGATCTTTTTGAAGATCTGGGTATTTCGGCAAGAAAAATTCAGGGATCACCTGAAGATGTTTCGGATAAGTTTGCCAGTTACTATGATGAGATTGCCGGAACTGAAGAAGAAACGGAAGAATCATAAATTTAGAGCAGTATCTCGTTGCAAAATTTTATACAAATCTCCTTTCAACAAGTAAGGTCATTTTACTTAGTTTTAATTTTAGGTGTCTTGGTAGGGTTCAGTGCCTGTGAAAATCCGGGCTCTGTAGGCAGCAACCTCACAGATCCTACATCAGAAGTAGTGCGAGACACATTAATTATCAATGGCTTAACCTCAGTAGATGCTACATCTTATTCAGGTGAGCTGAATCTTTTTTCGGCCGGCAGCTTTGATGATCCGCTATTTGGCAGTATGGGCGTTACTGGTTATTTAAAGCCCAACCTTCCAGCAGCCTCTGATACATTGAAATCTGATGGCGAAGTGCTGTTGCGGATTATGTATGATCGCGGACAGGTTTCGGGAGATACCGTTGGTACTCAACAATTTGATTTGTATCAAATTAATCAATATTGGCGCGACCGAGTGTTAAAAGTGGATAATGAGCTTGCATTAGCGCAGCAAAAGCTTGGTGAATTTTCGGTTGGCTCAGAAGATTCTCTGATGATTAACCTATCTGACATTGCTCCACAGTGGGTGGATGAATATCGCATGTACGCAGATTCCTCAAAACAAGATACTACCGGAGCGGTAGATTCTTCATATGTGTATGATGCTCACGGATTGGCGTTAGTCCCCCAAAACAGTGCAAAGGTTATTCCGCTTTACCGAGATTCGACTCGTTTTTTTATTCAACATCCCGAGGCGGATACTTTTGATGTATCGTTAAATAGGTGGGGATATTATTTAGACAGAGGCAGTAACACCACCATTCCGCAGGGATCATTACCTTTGTACAGTACATACGAAAGTGTGCTTAATTTTAAAAAACTGGGAATCGAGGAGTTAGATATTCAGCCTCCGGGATTGTCTCGTGCAGAATTGGTACTGTATGAAAATACTTCTGCATTGGAACAAAGTTTAAACGGAGAGCCTTCAACTACGCAAAGGGCCAAAGAACAGGTAGCATATTTACATTTGGCTAACCCCGAGGGACTACCCGAAAATATTGATCCGGGCGTGCCGTTAAATAACCCGACACGATTGCAAGGCAGCTATTCTGCTGAAAATGGCACATATCGATTCGATGTTACAACACTGGTCGAAAATATTATAAGAAATGGATTTCCGGAAGATCGAGAGTTTTTTATAACACTTCCAAATGATGGTGTTATAAAATCCACTCTTATAATGACTGATGATGATCAGGTTCCCAATGGACTGAAGCCTAAAATTATAATTACCTCTTTAAAAAATATTAAGAATTAGCGTTGAAAAAGTTAGCTCTTATAATAATACTACTGATTTTTGGAACTTCTACAGCATTTGCCCAATCAGGTGATGCTAAGGCCTCAAGTGGATCTGTTTATTCAAAAATAGGTATTGGATATCCACTACCCACAAGTAATTCGGCAGCCCAATCTATGGGATTGCTAGGGGTTTCTTTTAATGATACATTTGTAGGAACGATTGCAAATCCTGCCCATTGGGGAAATACGGTATATGGTCTTGGCGTAGGAGAGATTGGCGTTGATTCTTATAGCGCCAGTGATGGCACAGGAAGTGTTACGAACTCAAATTTTTCAGTTGGTCAGTTTCAACTTCAACTCCCGATCATTCGAGGAGAATTGGGGGTTTCAGGTTCTTTTGCTCCTGTAACAGAGGCCAAATTTCGGACCTTTGAGCAGAAAACAATAGCAATCGGCGATAATATTCAGGGAGAAACAATCGATTTTAATCTTGAAAATCGTGGCAGTGGCGGATTAAATAGAGCTGAGTTAGGGCTTGGCTGGAGAATTAATTCAAATATCTCTGTCGGTTATGCAACGTCACTGTATTTTCTTTCGATGGATGATTCTTATGTGGCACGATTTCCACAATCTCCTTATCGTGATGTCAATTTCACTATTGAAACGAGTGGTCACAGTTTTGGACATCGTGTAGGAACATTTATTCGCTTACCCAATATTTTGCAAGAAGATGATCAGTTGGGGATTGGAGCGACCATTGATTTTCCTGTTGAGCTCAATTCAGAACGAAAACAAACGGGTTTTATAAATAATGGAGCCGTAAATTTGAGTAAGGATTTGCAAAATGCTACTGGTCCTATTAAACTACCAATGAAGGTAAGCGGTGGTGTGAGTTACAGCCCGAGTAATAAGCTGATGGTTGGTCTTGAAGGACTTTATGAGGGCTGGTCGGGATATGGAAATGATTTCAAGCCCTCTGAAGAACAGATGTTTGTAGACCGGTATAAAATGGGTTTGGGAGTACAGTATTTTCCCTATGTTACAGGATCAACGAATTTTTTATCGAACTTTAAGTATCGGGCGGGAGCTTCTTATGATACGGGTCATCTGGATATTGATGGACAACGGATTAACACACTAAAGTTTGCGTTTGGAATTGGTATCCGATCGCCACGGTCAAACTCCTCCATTGATTTAAGTTTTGAATATGGAATAAGGGGAACACAAACTTCAAATTTGGCTCAAGAAAATATTTGGGGAGTGCGACTTACGCTTAATTTGGCTGAAGTAATGTTTTTCCGTCCAAAGCTTCAATAACAATAAATTGCTTTAGTAACAGTTTTAAACTTGAACCATACAGCAAAATGTTATCATTATGAAAAAGTTAATACTAATAACTGCTTTTATATTCTTAGGCAGTAGCTGGTCGTTGGCACAGACAGAACAGTCTTCTGTGCAGCCGCCAAGTGGAATGAGTGAAATACAAGCTTATTCAATATTTTATGAAAACTATAAGAATGATTCTTTTGAAGAGGCTATAAAGTTTGGCCGCTGGATGTGGCAAGCAATGCCAGAAACCATTGAAGGATATTCCAGATTTGATTTAAAACGCCAAATTGATCGCCTTACCACCGCTTACAGTGAAGTGGCAAAGAAAAAGCAAGATCCCTCACTTAAAGAAGCCTACGTTGATAGTGCTTTGTTAATCTTTGACCGGGCATTTGAAAAGTTCTCAGATGATACAGATGCAAAATATGATTGGCATATAAAAAGAGGTCGTTTGCTGCAGACTCATTCCGACAATGTTGATAATGCATCAATGCGTGCAGCAGATGATTATTATAAAGCTTTTCAATTGAAGCCGGAAAAGCTTACGAAAAGATCTAAAGGATATTACATACAAAGGATACTCAATGAATATTCTTCTGGTGGCAAAAAGGATGAAGCCTTAGCTGTGATGAAAAAAGCTGAGCCCCATGCTTCCCAAGAGTTATTGAATTCATTCAGTGATGTGCGAGAAAGTCTATTTGATTCCCCGGAAGAACAAATTAAATTTTTGGAAAGTGAACTGGAAAGCAGTCCGAAAGACGAAGAGGTTTTAACGAAATTACGGGAGGTTTATCAAAGTCAGGAAATGGCTGCGAAGGCACGAGAAGTAAGCCAGAAGCTATATGAGCTAAATCCTAACTTTGAAAATATAATGGCTGTAGCTGAGGCTGCAAAAAATAATGCCAATTATAATACATCCATCAACTATTTTAAGGAAGCGATGGATAAGGCATCGACTGATAAAGAAAAGGCCGATATCGCCTTAAATATCTCTGATGCTTATCTAAACCAAGATCAATTGCAAAGTGCACGTAGGTTCGCTCGCCAGGCAATTAACTATAACAGTAGCTGGGGTGATCCTTATATTCAGATTGGCGATATTTATGCTCGTGCTGTAAATCAGTGCACTAGCGACCGAAAACTTACACCCGAAGATAAGGCTGTATACTGGTTAGTACTAGACTATTTGGATAAAGCCAAACAAACAGACCCTAATACAGCTAATGAAGTTGATCGAAAGTATCAGTCTTACAAACCGGTAACTCCTTCAAAATCAGAGAAGTTTTTCTGGAAACCACCATTGGAAGAAGGCGAAAGCTTTGAAATTAATTCTTCTCTGATGGACTGCTATGGCTGGATCAATGAAACAACAACAGTTCGGTAAATTTTAAATATCGGTAAAGATTATTATCTTTATCTATTCAATTCGGCAGTACAGCATTTGAGCTGTACTGCTTTTTCACCTCTCAATTCTTAAATCACAATCACTTTCCTACCTTCTGTGTGTTAGTAGTCATGATTACAACATCAGATACGTAGGTAATAAGTTAAATTATTGGATGTAATGGGACGTTCACGAAATAATAAAAATCGCGGTCGCAACAAGAATAAGAATGTTTTTGTGCCTCGATTTAATGACAATCAAAATGTGGAAGTAGCCGGCCGATATAAAGGCGTGGTCGAAATTAATGAAAAGAATTACGGCTTTGCTCGAGAAAAGGATCATGAATTTAGCTATGAACCGAGCGATCCCTTTCTAAGACCCGACGAAGTTAAAAAATATAACCTCCGCCCCGGACTGGAAATTGAAGGTGAATATGAAGAAGATGAAAGAGGACATCGCCATATTTATTCTATTGAGAAGATAAATGGGCGTGATCCTATGGAGTGGCAGCGGGCCACACGTTTTGAGCTACAGACGCCTATTATGCCAAATAAGCATATTGAGTTGGGTATTGATCCCGAGGATATTGAGATGAGAGTGATGGATTTGATTGCTCCTATTGGAAAAGGACAACGGGGTTTGCTTGTAGCACCGCCCCGGACCGGGAAAACGGTGCTGTTGAAAAAAATTGCTGAGTCGTTAACAAAAAACCATCCCGATATTAGTACCGGGATATTATTGGTAGATGAGCGTCCGGAAGAAGTAACTGATTTTATCCGATCAACTGATGCAGAAGTATTTGCTTCTTCGAATGACAAGCCTACCGACAGCCATATACGAATTACGGAGCTTGCCCTTGGTTATGTTAAGAGAAAAGCTGAAATGGGTGATGATGCCGTATTGCTTATTGATTCTCTTACGCGATTAGGTCGGGCTTATAATAATATTCAAGAAAGCAGTGGGCGTACCCTATCAGGTGGATTGGATATACGCGCGCTGGAAATTCCTAAAAAAATATTTGGCTCGGCTCGAAAAATTGAGGGAGGCGGATCGTTAACAATAGTTGCGACCTGTCTTATTGAAACCAATTCCCGAATGGATGATCTTATTTTTGAGGAATTTAAGGGAACCGGGAATATGGAAGTTGTACTTGATCGTGAGTTGGCAAATGATCGTATTTATCCCGCCATAAATATTAGTGCATCGGGAACTCGAAATGAAGATAAGTTCATCGGCGATTCCATGGAAGAACGGAATATGGTACGCCGTTATCTGCTTAAGAAATCACCGAAAGAATCGATGCAGAGCCTACTCAAAGTACTTAGAAATACGGATAGTAATGAGGAGCTGCTCAATCAGATTGCGGCCATGGTCTAATAAACGGGCAAGCTGTCATCAATTTCACGTGCCCATTTGTTAATACCGCCTTTGAGATTTTTTGCATTCTCAAACCCTTTCTCTTGCAGTAATTCGCATGCCTGGGCACTTCGTCCACCGCTGCGGCAAAGACAGATGATCTCATTATCTTTGTGATCTTCAAGCTCATCAATTCTATCTGTAAGTTCACCAACAGGAATTAATACTGAGTTTTCAATATCAATCTTAGACTGGTATTGTTCGAAAGGTTCGCGTACATCCAAAAGAAGAAAGTTGTTTTGGTCACTATCGATTTTTTCTTTTAGCGACTGTACAGAAATCTCATTCATCTTACTAATATTGTAATGTATTAAGATTAAAAATTAATTCGTGCTACTCTTCTTGTTGTCGACCATAGCGATCCAGCTTGAACTGATTGCCGAGATATAGTCGTTTTGCTTCTTCATCTTCAGCCAGTTCATCAGCCGTTCCTTCCTTTAGGATATTTCCTTCAAACATCAGATAAGCTCGATCAGTAATTGCAAGGGTTTCGTGAACGTTATGATCGGTAATAAAAATGCCGATATTACGGTATTTGAGATCGGCTACAATTTCCTGAATATCTTCAACGGCGATGGGATCAACGCCGGCAAAGGGCTCGTCTAAGAGGATGAATTTCGGATCGGTGACGAGTGCCCGGGCAATCTCGGTACGGCGACGTTCGCCCCCCGAGAGGCTGTATCCCTTGTTATCAACCACGCGTTCTAGTCCAAACTCTTCAATTAGCTGTTCAACACGATCATTAATTTCCTGATCCGTAAAGTCAAAGAATTGGAGAATAGACTCGAGGTTTTCCCGGACGGTTAAATTGCGGAATACACTTGCTTCCTGAGAGAGATATCCAACCCCAAGGCGGGCTCTTTTATACATCGGCATGCCGGTAAGATTTTTCTCATCCAGAAAGATCTGACCATCGTCGGGAGTTACCAATCCAACAAACATGTAAAAGGTAGTTGTTTTTCCCGCTCCGTTTGGTCCCAGCAGACCCACAATTTCTCCCTGTGTTACATCGATGGATACATCCGAAACAACGGTACGCTTTTTATAGCTTTTGGTAAGTCCGCGGCTGTGAAGCGTTTTGTTGGATGATTGTTTGGACATAAAATATTTGTTGCTGGTTTATGCAACAGCGAGTTCATTCAGAACAGATTCAAAAATAAGCTTACCATCATCAGAGCCGATAAGCTCTTCAACAGCGCGTTCGGGGTGAGGCATCATTCCAAGGATGTTACGCTGGGTATTACAAATTCCGGCGATATTATCGACAGATCCATTAAAGTTAGCTTCGTCCGTGACATTACCTTGTGAATCACAATAGCGAAAGACAATCTGATCGTTATCCTGGAGCTTCTTTAATTGATCTTTATCCGTAAAGTAATTTCCCTCACCGTGAGCTACGGGAATTTGCAGCACGCTATCCTCTTCAATATTTCGAGTAAAGAGTGTATCAGATGTTTCGCAGCGCAGATGTGTTTGCTTGCAAACGAAACGTAAATCTTTATTGTGCAGCATTGCTCCTGGTAGCAGTCCTGCTTCCAGGAGAATTTGAAATCCGTTGCAGATACCCAATACGGGGCGGCCCTTTTCAGCAAAATCAATAACCGATTGCATGATAGGTGAAAAACGGGCAATGGCACCGGAACGAAGATAATCACCGTAAGAAAATCCACCGGGTATCAACAAAAAGTCGATATCCGAAAGATCGGTATCTTTATGCCATAGAAATTTTGTTTCAGCGTTCATGACATGAGCCATTGCATGATACGCATCGTGATCGCAGTTAGAGCCGGGAAATACAATTACGCCAAATGTAGCAGACACAGTTTATCCTTTTATTTCGGTGACAAGTTGAATTTCTTTGAGCACGCCGTTGATTTCAAAACAATCTTCAAAGCTGCCTTCATAGACTTCAGCTTTACCTTCATTATGTACTTTATAGGTTAACTCTTCGGCGTGATCTTGGGTACATCCAAGGGCTTTAATAAGCTGGCCGATAACCTCGTCAAAAGTATGAATGTCATCGTCATAGAGAATGACTCTCCACGGGGACTTTTCATTTTCGTCCTCCTCTTCCTTTTCGAGAACGTCAACATCAATATCGGGAGCTTCTTGTTCCTCTTGTTCTCCCGGTTTAGATCCTAATAAGCTAAAAGGCAGATGGTTCATAGCTATAGCTAATTAGTTTTCGTGGATCTCAATTTCAAAGTCTTCCATAACCTCGTTGGCAAGTAATTTCGAACACGCTGTTTCGGCAACTTTGTGTGCCTCTTCTTTGTTATCAGCGTCAATATCGAGCTCAATAAGTTTGCCAATACGAACTTGGTTAACCTCATTTAAGCCAAGGTTCTTGAGCGCATTATGCGCTGCCTTGCCCTGTGGATCAAGAATTGATTTACGGAGTGTAATGTTTACGGTAGCCTTATACATGCTTGTGTAAAATTGTGCGGTTTTAATGAGGGTAAAGTTAATCTTTATTTGCCTTAGCTGCTAACTGCGACTGGATAAAATTACGAGCTTCAGATTGTTTGGTTTGATCCAAGTCGATCCAGTTAATAAAATCCCACCGTCGAAACCATGAAAGCTGTCGCTTGGCATAGCGCCGAGTTTGTGTTTTCATGTCTTTAATCATCTGTTCGCGGGATATTTCGTCCTTCAAATAAGCAATAGCTTCTTTATATCCAACCGTATTCAAACCGGGATCTTCCAACGAATATCCCATATCAAGAATTGTACGAACCTCGTCCAGAAATCCTTCTTCAAACATTTGATCTACCCTGCGGTTAATTCGGTCGTATAGTTTCTGTCGATCACGGTGTAGTCCGAATACAACCATATCGTCAGGGACAGATATCTTGTTGTCATCAGAATGAAATGAGGTAAACGGGCGACCGGTTTGCATCCATACATCGAGAGCGCGAACAATGCGCTGGGTATTCATGCCGTCCATTTTTTGTGCGTAATCGGGATCTACCTCTTGCAGTTTTTGATACAGTTTTTCGATGCCCTTCTCTTCAATCTGTTTCTCAAGTTTAGCAATATTGTCTTCGTTGGCTTCAGGAACATCATCCAAGGGTTGAATAACAGATTGCACGTGCAAGGTACTACCTCCAACAAATAACACGTTTTTACCGCGCGATAGAATCTCTTTTTTCCATTCCATGGCCCGCTCATAAAAATTGACGACACTGTCTTTTGTGGCGGGATCGATGATAGATAAATTGTAATGCGATATACCTGACCGCTCATTGTCGGTAGGTGTGGCGGTGCCAATATTCATGTATTTGTAACATTGGCGGGAATCGGTAGAAATAATTTCGGCATCGAGTAGTTGGGCCAGCTCAATTGAGAGAGCGGTTTTGCCTACGGCAGTAGGTCCCAATAAAAGTATCTGCACGTTAATACGGAATAACCTAGCTGAAATTTTTACGAGACAAAATATAAGGAAAATTCTATCCATTTTTGGAGCATGTGCACATCCAAATAGCAGAATTAATAGGGGTAAGCACGCTAAAATTAGTGGTAGAAAGCATGGGTTATATGGTTGCTAAGAGAGTAAGTATTTATTAGTATATGGTACTTATTATTCAGACTAATAATTGCGGTCTGTCGAACGCTTAGCCTAAAAATATTTATTTATGAAATTCAACGTATCAAGCAGTGAACTGGTAAAAGCATTATCCGCTGTATCAGGGGCGGTGCCGAATAAGGCGACTCTTCCAATTCTCGAAACTATTTTATTTGAAAGTGATGGAGATAAGTTGCGCCTTACCGCTACGGATCTTGAAATTTCTATCCTTGAATCGATGGATGCCGATATTGAGGAAGGAGGTGCAGTGGCGATTCCTGCTCATCGTCTAATAGAAACTCTGAGGCAGTTGCCGGATATTCCCGTTTCTTTTCAGGTGGATGAAAAATTCAATATTAAATTTCGAACGGACAAGGGAACCTATAAGCTTGTGGGCGAAGATCCCGATGAGTTTCCGGAGGTTCCCAACCTTGATGAAGGTCATACCCTTGAAACCGATAAGGGAGTAATCACGACTGCGATAGATAAAACGCTTTTTGCTGTTTCCAATGATGATCTGCGTCCTGCTATGATGGGCGTTTATTTTGATATTGGTCCCGAGGAAAGCAAATTCGTAGCTACCGATGGTCATCGTTTGGTAAAGTATATCAAGGAAGATCTCACCAGTGATAAGGAGGTTGACTTTATTGTACCCGAAAAAGCGTTGAATCTGGTGAAAAAGGCGTTGCACGATGAAGAGTGCGCCCTTACCATCACTGAAGATCACGCACGTTTTAAAAGTGGGAACACAATTGTGATTACCCGGCTTATAAACGAACAGTATCCCAATTATGAGTCGGTAATTCCCAAAGACAACGAAAAAACGCTGATCATCAACAAAGAGCAGATGCTGGCTACGGTTAAGCGTGTAGCTATTTTCTCGAGTTCTACAACCCGTCAAATTCGCTTGCAGCTTAATTCCGACAAGCTGACGATTCGCGCTGAGGATATTGATATGAGCAGCGAGGCAAAAGAAACGATTGCCTGTGAATACAGCGACGACGAAATGGAGATAGGATTTAATGCTAAATACCTGGCTGATGTATTAGGGAATGTTGATGATGAAGAAGTCTATTTTGAATTTTCTACTCCAAACAGGGCCGGAATTGTGAAACCATCAGACGAAGAAGAAAACGAGCGCATTCTGATGCTTGTTATGCCGGTGATGCTTAATACCTATGCGTAATGTGATTACTCTTACCACAGATTTCGGTCTGCAGGATTACTATGTGGGTGCCATGAAAGCTGCCATGCTGAATATCGCACCCGATGTTCGGCTGGTTGATATTTCCCATGAGATCCCCTCGCAGGATATTATGGCTGGTTCTTGGATCTTGAAAAATTCGGCAATGCTTTTTCCGGAGGGCACGGTACATACCGTTGTGGTTGATCCGGGCGTGGGTACAGATCGCGATCCGATCGCTTTAAAAATGGCTAATCAATATTTTGTTGGTCCCGATAACGGGATTTTTTCACTCCTTGCCACGGATGTTGATTACAAAGCGGTTCGTTTGACAAACGCAGAGTATTGGAGAGAAAATCCATCCAACACTTTTCACGGGCGCGATATTTTTGCTCCTGTCGCTGCACACTTAAGTCAAGGTGTGGCATTAGAAGACCTTGGAGATCCTGCGGAAGATTTGGTTAGTTACCGCTGGACGGTACCCATTGCCGATAAGGATGGACTTGAAGGTATGGTCATTCATATCGATAAGTTTGGCAATTTGATAACCAATATTTCAGAAGAGCTTTTGGAAGAAGTTATTGGGGATAAAAACGTGCGCATCTATGTAGGTAATACCATACTTGATGAGATTGAAACGACTTTTGGTGAAGTCACCGAAGGTGAACCGGTGGCCTATATCGGTAGTTCGGGGATGCTTGAAGTTGGAATTAATAAAGGAAATGCCGAGGAAATGTTGAGTGTGCAAAAGGGAGCTCAAATTTCCTTGATTCTTCAGAAAGAGAGTCAGTCAGAATTGTAACACCCGCCTATTTATTTGCGTATCATCCTGGGTTAGAACGAGTATGTCAGTAATGACTTCTTATTTTGAATATCAACGGTTATAATCCACTATGTCTCTCGAAATCCGGTCTCCTAAATATGAGCGCGCGTCTATAACTATTCCTTCCGAAGTTGCTGACCTACAGAAAAACTTCAACGGAACTATTTGTTCCAATAAAGGGGATGAATATGAGATTGAAGGTAATATAATTGATTTATTGGGAGATGAGTCGTCTGAGATGACTTGGGCACAAAGCTCAAATCATTGGAAGTTAACCGCGGCCGTTTATGAGGATATCTGGCGTAAACGATCGCTGTCTATTTTAACCGGAGAAGAGTTTCCCATCCAAAAAGAGCAAGAACTCTTGATCAATTGGTTGAATCCTCAGGCTAATAAACTATATATGGATATTGGTTGTTCGACAGCGCTTTACGGTCGGTTGGTTAAAAAGGAACAGCCGGAATGTGATGTGGTATCCCTCGATTTTGCTCGACAGATGCTTGATGAGGCACGGTTAAAGGCTGAGGCAGAGCAAGCAGATTTGTATTTGCTTCGAGCTGATGCACGGCATCTACCCTTCTTTGGAGCAACTTTTGACGGCTTGATGATGGGGGGGACACTTAATGAGCTTACCGACCCTTTAAAAGTATTGTACGAGGCTAGACGCGTCATAAAAAAAGATGGAGTATTTTTTATGATGCACCTGATTAAATCGCCCACTTGGTATATTCGCTTGATGCAGGATTCGGCCGGCCTTGGCGGACTCACATTCTGGACTGTTGAGGATAGTAATCAGATGTTCGATCGGGCTGGGTTTTCAATTGCTGAGCAGTTTACAAAAGGGATTGTCTGCTTTACGAAGTTGATACCTGCATAGAAAATCATCTTAAATATTACAGGTTGAAGGGGTAGCTAAACATTCAACTTTCAACCTTTAACTTTCGATTTTCTACATCTTCTCTGGAGCTGAAATTCCCAGAATTCCCAATCCATTGGCAAGAACTTGGGCTGTTGCTTTAGCCAGGGCCGACCGTGCTTGAATAAGCGCTTTCTCTTCGCCCAGAATACGACAGTCGTGATAAAAGGAGGTAAAGGCCGATGCAAGGTCTTCAAGGTAATTGATTAATCGATGTGGTTCTCGGCTTTCAGCAGCACTTTGAATCATTTCGGGAAATCGAAGCAGGCTTTTGATGAGCGCTGTCTCCGACTCATGCTTAAGCAGCTCTAATGTTGGCTCATCTCCGATATCAAAAGAATATTCTTGTTCTACTTTTCGCAATATACTGTGGATACGGGCATGGGCATATTGTAGATAGAAAACAGGATTCTTTTCACCGGCCTCCTTGGCTTGTCCGACATCGAATTCAAGGTGCGTATTCGGGTCGCGCATTTCAAAGAAGAAGCGGGTAACATCAGCCCCAACCTCATCCATCAGCTCATCAAGGGTAACAAAATTAGCTTTACGGGTACTCATCTTAAAGGGCTTTCCGTCTTTGACAAGCGTCACAAACTGATAAACTATGACATCTACTTTGGACCGATCATAGCCTAATGCCTCGATTCCGGAAAGAACATCGGGATAAGTATCGATGTGGTCAGCGCCAAAGACATCAATACATTGGTCGTAACCGCGATCAAGCTTGTTTGCATGATAAGCGATGTCGGGCAGTCGATAAGTGGGTTCGTCCGTACTTTTGATGAGTACGGTATCCTGATCTTTGCCAAACTCGGTGGTTCGGAACCAAGTAGCACCGTCTTTGTCATAAGCCAGATCTTTTTCGCGTAGCTTCTTTACGATTTCATCAATGGAGCCGTCATCATACACTTCCTGCTCGTTAAAAAAGCGGTCCATCTCGATATTCATCCGCTTGAGCGTCGCTTGAATCATATCGAATATTTCTTTTTCTGCTGGTCCTTTGAAAGGGGTAATCATTTCTTTAGAACCAACAAGTGAGTCACCGTACTCCTTAACTAGACCTTTTGCAATATCTATAATGTATTCGCCTTCGTAGCCACCTTCAGGAAGGTCAGTATCATGTCCCAGCTCTTGCAGGTAACGCGCCCGGACGCTTTCGCCAAGCTTGCGCATTTGTCGGCCAGCGTTGTTGAAATAATATTCACGATCAACGTCGGCACCGGTCCATTCGAGCAGATTGGCAACCGTATCACCTAATACGGCATTACGTCCGTGACCCACGGTAAGCGGTCCTGTGGGATTGGCGCTCACAAATTCTACAAGAATGCGCTTCCCTTTTAAAGAATCAGATTTTCCAAAGGTTGAGCCTTTATTTAGAATATCAGCAAGTTCATCAAAAAGGTAGTTCTCCGCATATCTAAAATTGATGAATCCCGGTCCGGCTATTTCTACAGATTGGATTTTCTGCTCATCATGTTTTAGTCCCTCTACAATTTGTTCGGCAATTTTGCGCGGATTCATCTTAAGCACGCTGGCTAGGTTCATGGCAATATTGGAAGCAGCATCCCCATGCTCGGGTTGGTTAGGCTTTTCGATCTGAATTTCGGGAATGTTATTATCGCTTAAGTCAAACTGTTGCAACGATTGTTTGATGATAGAGCGCAGGTAATCCTTCATGAGTTGATTTGTTGCTGAAAATGTAATGAGCGCTAAATATAAGAGTTTTTTGCCTCTAATATCGAATAGAATAGAACGCAGATAACACGGGTTTTACTGGTAGTCACTGGTGATTATTTGTGAATATTTTCCTTCTGAATTGAGGTTTCTTTCCAAAATTAAATAAAATACCTACTTCAATATCTGTGGCTTTAAGATAGTTGATAAGTTGGTACTCATTGGCTTTAGATAAACTTTTAGATACTTTGAGTTCGATAATGACCTTTTCCTCAACAATGAGATCAGCAAAGTATTCGCCGATAACTTTCTGATCATAATATATTTTTATGGGATGTTGAGAATAACACTGGATGTTGCTTTTTCGGAGTTCTGTCTTTAGGGCATTTTCATAAACTTTTTCCAGAAATCCATATAAGTTTGTTATAAACCTTATAAAAAGACTTAATTATTTGGCCGGTAAGTTCTTTGTGTTTCATTTCAAATAACTTTTCAGTGTAGATCTGCTTAACCTGTGTAACCCGTGTTCTATATCAATTTAGTAATCCTTTTGCGCGGAAGCTGGTATAACCGTCGCCTGCGATGATGATATGATCATCTACCGGAATACCAAGCAATTTACCTGATTTGCTGATTCGTTTGGTAAGCTGAATATCGGCTTTTGACTCTTTGTTGTTGCCGCTGGGATGATTGTGAAGCAGTAAAATGCTATTTGCCTCATTCATAACAGCCTGACGCATAACCTCGGCCGGATCAACAATAGTAGCCGTTGAGCCTCCCGAACTGATCTTCTTATATCCCATTACCACTTTGGCATTATTGAGGAAAGCCACCATAAATACCTCTTTCGTGAGATCGCGTAGTTTTGGACCGAAATAAGCAACGGCATCTTCTGGTGAGGTGATCTGAACCTGTTCGCCCAAGCTGGCCATCTGAATCCGTCGCGAAAGTTCAAACACAGCTTCTAAAGTGAGCGATTTTACCTTACCCATCCCAGGGATTACTTTTAAATCCTGCCATCCCTTCCGAGCCAGGTAACGTAGCCCGTCAAAGTGATCAAGCAGGGCTTGCGACATCTGGATAACATTCATTTTTGGGCTGCCGGTACGCAAAAGAATGGCCAATAGTTCTGCATCCGAAAGGCTTTCACTGCCGTAATTTGTAAGCTTTTCGCGCGGCTGTTCATCGGGATTCATCTCTTTTACAGTACGCTTTAAAAAGTCATTGGCTTCGAACTGCTCTTGATTAGACATATTTATATACTCTTGATTTAGGTTTATTAGTAAGAGCAATGTCACCCAGAATCCTTACAAAAAAGTCATAGTTGGCCATTATTTTTTAACAACCTTTAAAAGCTTTAGACTGTTATTTCTTCTTTTTCTATAAGATTTTTGGTGTAACATTTTGTGAATTACCCGTAAGAGATAAACGCAATATTAAGTAGGGATATTAATTTTTAGAATATAGTAGATACATGCTCCAGATAGCTATTGCCCGAAAATTTTTCGCGACAATTATGTTCTTCGCAGTTGTATTTAGTACCGCGAAAGCTCAGCCGGTAGCAGATACGCTCGAACAGATATCGCCTTATGCCATAGAAGAGGATTTTGAAGTTTCAGCCGATTTATCCAATTCAGTATGGCAAGAGGCAGAATCGGCTTACATCAAACACCAAGTACAACCGAACGATAATGTTCAGGCATGGATAAATACCGAAGTGAAAGTGCTGTACAGCGATCAAAATTTGTATTTTGCTTTTATAAGCGAGGATCCCAATCCAAATAATATCAGGGCAAATATTTCTGATCGTGATAACAGCTTTCAGGATGACTATGTTGGTGTGATCTTGGACCCTTTTAATAACAACCAACAGGCGTATGAGCTTTTTATAAATCCATTGGGGATTCAAATGGATGGCATGCGCACCGGTAATAATGAGGATATGAATTTTGATATGCTTTGGTATTCGGATGGGAAGATTACCGATAGCGGATATCGCGGGGTGATGAAAATTCCCTTCAAAAGTCTCAATTTTCCTGACCGTAATATTCACAACTGGTCTATTCAGTTTATAAGGAATTATCCCCGCAATAGTCGCTACCAGTTTGTATGGAGCGAAGTAGATCTGGATAACTCCTGCCTTGTATGCCAAAATGGGATATTAACGGGGATGAAAAATATTGAAAACACAAATACAGTAGAATTTCTGCCTTACGGTATGAGCTATCAAAGCAGTACCATTAATAATGCCGCGAATCCTAATTCGGGATTGGATCATGGGCGTATTAATGGACGTATCGGCGGAAGTGTGATGTATGAGCCAACCTCGACGACTTCGCTAAACGCTGTTGTTAATCCCGACTTTAGCCAAGTAGAGACTGATCAGGCTCAAATCTCTGCTAATGAAACCTTTGCACTATATTATTCTGAAAAGCGTCCTTTCTTTATGAAAGGCAGTGATTTGTTTAACACAAGAGAAAATCTGTTTTATTCCCGGATGATTAATCGTCCGTTGGCTGCCGGAAAAGTAACCCATCAGGCAGAAGATTATAGTATTGCATTTTTGACAGCTTATGATCGTGAAGCCCCTTTTATTATTCCCGGGCGGTACGGGAGCTCACTGGTTCAATCTGATGTTGAGGCTTATAATAATGTGGTTCGCGGGACATATAATTTTGGATCTGAATCGCATGTTGGCGGATTGATTACTACTCGTAATCAACAGGATGGACATAACTATGTGGGCAGTATCGACTGGAGTATTTTGTTGACTGACAATTATTATTTTAGTGGTCAGGTGGCCTATGCTAATACAAAAGAGTTAGATGAGCAGGCCCTTTTTGATGAATCAAGGGTTCTTGGGCAGAGTTCATATGATGCGGCTTTCAACGGTGAACAGTTTGGAGGCTCGTTGTTGACTTCTCAGTTTTCACGTCAGGCCAAGTATTACAACTTTTCTTTTGGTTATACTTCCTATTCCCCAACTTTCCATACCCAGAACGGTTTCATTAACCAAGTTGATCAGCGTAGGTTCGAGGCCTCGCAAAGCCTCTCCTATTATCCCGGCTGGGATTGGTTATCGAGAGGAAGCGTAAGTGTAAGTGGAACCTGGCGATACGATTTTGCCGGACAATTTCAGGAGCGATATATCTTTACGCGATGGAGCAATAACTTCGGCGGACAAACGAATTTGTCGCTGAGCTATTTACCATTAAACGATGAGCGTTTTCGGGGACGGTTTTTTACGCAGATGAACCGAATGATGGTAGATCTGAGTACCAACCCGTTAAACGAGCTATCCCTGAGTACACATATCGATTTTGGTAAATACGTCAACCGCCGGGAGAATCCTACGTTGGGAGAAGGATATAACTTTTCTGCGGATGCAACCATAAAACTCACCCCTCGTCTGGAGATGTCGCTTAGTTACAACTATTCAAAACTTTCGGCCGCAAATGGAGAGCAAGAATACTTTAGCGGTGATATCTATCGATTGAATGGCAATTATAACTTCTCCAAAAAGCTGTTTGCTCGTCTCATTACGCAGTACAACTCTTTTAATGAGCAGCTGCAAATTTATCCTCTGGTGTATTACAAAGCTAACCCATTTACCAAATTTTATATTGGCATGACGGATTACCTCAATCACTTTGATCAGCCGGGTCCCAACGGATTCAGAGGATTCAAAGAGACGAATCGCCAGTTTTTTGTGAAGTTTCAGTATTTAATACGCAGCTGATACTAAAACTGTTTCTTTCGTAACAAGTAGAAACCCAATAACGAAAAAGGCACACAACTGGCAAAAGCAAAGGCCAAAAGAGATCCGTCGAGACTTGAAAATCCGCTACTAAAAATATGCCCCATTATTTGTTGAAACCCTTCGGCACTGGGGATAAGATAGGCCAAGATATTTAGTAGGGTTTCGAACCAGGTATCCGTTAAACCGAACATCTGTAGAAAGGGATCAACATTCAGGAATAGGGAAGAAAATCCGGCCAGGAAATATCCCAGTATAACTCCTCCGAGGTACGAGTTGGTGAGTATTAGGAATAGAACGATCGTAATATAGTAGCTTATTAATATGAGGGGAAGAAATACGATCATAACAACGGCATGGTGGAAGGGGAATAGTACTCCGTGCACTGCGGTCAGCAAAGTTAAAAGTAGTACGCTAATGACCGTGTAGGCAAAACAAAAAGTGTACACGCCGGCAAAATCCGAAACGAATAATTCACTTCGCGATATGGGTTTGGATAGGAGCAGGGACGCTCGTTCGGGTTTAATATTTTCTGAAAAATGAGTAGGGATACCAATAATTGCGATGAGGATCGTGATCGAAACCAGTTGGTTTATCACTATTCCGGTTGGCAAGGGTAAGCCACCTAAATTTATTGCATAAGAATAACCCGAAGGGTCTGCCGAGACTCCACCCCATATAGTAACGGCAACTACAAACAGGATAAAAATACCGGGCCATGCCCAGAGCGTTTTATTTTTGAGAAGTGTTCGTATGGTAAAACGAATCATGATATAACGGGGTCTTTGGTGTCAAAATAATTAAGATAGTAGTCCTCAACAGAGCCAAACTGATCCTGAATTTCATTTTTGGTAGCTGAATTGATGATTCGTCCGTCGTTGATAAGGAAAAGGGTATCGCAGGTTTTGTCGATATCTGAGAGGATGTGGGTGGTGATGAGAATAGATATATTTCGCTCCTTCTGAATTGTAAAAATGTAATCCATGATGGCCTTCTTTTGTACGGCATCGAGTCCGTTGAAGGGTTCATCGAGTATATAAAACTGATCATCGGCCAAAAAGGTGTGCATGAGTGCTGCCGTTTGTCTCATCCCCTTAGAGAGATTCTTCATCTTCTTGTTGAGGTAACTCACATTAAAAGCGTTAGCCAGTTTATTTATCTTATGATCGATCTTACCAACATTGAGCGCCGATCTTTTGAGGTCGGCAAAAGCATGGAGCATCTCCCTTATCGTAAAATCCTCCGGAAAGGAATAGTTTTCGGGCAGATAGCTCACGTTGGCCCTTGACACTTTATCTTTATGATTTTTGTCCATCAGCGAAATGTGGCCGGAATCAGCATAAAGAAGATCGAGAATAATTTTCAAAAAGGTTGATTTCCCCGATCCGTTTGGACCTAGGATGGCAGCAAAACTACCATCTTGAATCTCAAGATGATCAATATTGAGGTGAAAAGTATCTGCCTTCGATTTTTTAAAAGTTTTAGAAACGTTATTAGCTTGTAAAATCATATCTAGTCATATCTGGGTTAAAACCGGCCGTATTACCTCAACCATTATCGTTATTATTTGCATCATATTCTAAAATGTCGCCCGGCTGACAGTCGAGGGATTTGCAAATGGCATTTAGCGTGGAAAAACGGATGGCCTTGGCTTTTCCGGTTTTTAAGATCGACAGATTTGAGATCGTAACGCCTACCTCCTCCGAAAGCTCGGTCAAGGTCATGTCGCGCTTAACCAGCATCAAATCTAAGTTTACTTTGATGGCCATAATGTTAAATCGTGAGGTCTTGTTCGTTCTGGAGTGCAACGGCGCGCTTTAGAATAATGGCTGTGAATAGTAATATACCGCCAAGAAGTACCAAGTTATTGTCAATAGGCGGTGAGGGTTCACCAAGGTAAAATTGATTGTTGAGGAAGTTAAACAACCGAAAATCTAATCCCCATTTGAGTATGGCTCCGCCACTGAATAAAATCGAGAGGCTTAAAATCACATTTTTGATGGCCGGCACAAACAGCTTGTTATTTTTCCGGTAGTTGATTTCGTAAAACAGCATGAACAGAATCCCGATGATGACGAATCCCCCATAATAAAACAGGATCTGCAGGTAGAATTGTGATCTCCAGAACGACAGGTCATCCTGGAAGACGAGAAATGAGGGGAATCCCCGAAGTCCATAGATGGTACGTTGTTGTTGCCGTTCGGAAAGGGTGAGCAGCATATTATCAATTTGTGCCGACGGTGTTTTTTGATCCAGGTTAGTAACCGAAACATAGGTATTACCGTATACTGGGTGCTCCGGTTTATTTATATTCTGAATGGTGGTTTTAGTGATGCTGAGACTGCCGATTTTCAATGATTGTATTTTTGGTTTTTCGCTAGTCAATGTTTGGGCATCGAGCACCTTGTTAACGGATTGGTATTGATTAAATCCCAAGTAAGCCATCCAGACTATAAATATCGACAGTAGGCTAAGAATGACAATTCGGTAGGTTTTAGTGTACATATTGCTATACTGTGAGTTTTAATTCTTGATACATTTCGTTGCCTTTTTCGAATACGGCGGCTAGTGTAAAGACCAATAGTCCCATAATAATAAAGGTCCACTCGTCGCCAACCATAGGTAGTCCAATCCGGATGTCGGCCGTTTCGGGTGGAGTTATGTTGTTTATCGTCTTAAAAATGAAGTGGTGCTGTATCCATCTTAGTGGATCCACGAGCACGATGATGCCAGCCAATATTTTTATGCGATTGACATTTTCTTGGATGAATATGGCATTATTTACGGAGGCCTTGAGCAGGTTACGAAGCTGATAAATCCCATAAATAAAGAGGAACAGCACTATGCAGAAAAACAGCGCCCATGCAATGTACAAGACGGAGCTATGTTGTAAGAGGTAGCTAAAATCCACCTGTCCCGATACCGAATCAACGGTGATGTGTTGGTATTGCTCAGGGTTTTTAAGCGCAACCATTGAGTCTGCGAGCGGCACATTTATTCCCATGATGGAATCAGACTGGGGATCTTGAAAATATCCATATGTGAGTACAGCCGGTAGCATAAAGCCAACTATACACGATAGGTACCACCAAAGGTTGACAATAAGGTAGCAAATGTATGCCGTCGATTTTTTACCGAATCCAGTCATAATGCTATACCGTTAGTTTTTGTTCTTCATGGATTTGAGTCGCCTGCCGAAAAATTTCTGCCAACACAAGAATAACGAGTCCGATAACAACGTAAATGATATCAAAAGTGGGTGATATAGTCTGTAAGTTTTGAGGGACGTCAACATACGATGTAAAAAACCAGTAACTGAGCCATTCATAGCCGTAAAGGAAGGGTGTAATTAACATCACCAATATCGCGATAATACGAAGTCTTTTTTCGTTATCCGATGCAAAGGGGTTCTCAATCATCAGATTCCGCAGAATGGCTTTCAGCTGTGAGAGTCCATACACAATGATTCCAAGTCCCGTAGCCTGTATCAGTGTGATAATGGCAATCGCCCACCTGCTTCCGTTTTCAAAAAGTGCGGGATGGTAGGAAGCCTGCATGGAGTCGGTAAATATGATCAGGCTATCTCTCGTTTTCATAGACAGCTTTTCAGGGAGCACCTCCGGCGAAATTTGGATGGGCAGGTCGATTAGTACGATTGATAAACCAAAAAACTGAAAAACGATTAAAAGAATATGCAGGCAGAGTATAACTACCACACCTGCCCACGCCAGCTGTACCATAAAATTGATGAAAGAGGTCACCGACCATTTTCCCAAGATATTCATCGCATTCCCTATTAGATTATAATTGAGTTACACCGTTAGTTTTTGTTCTTCATAAAGTCGCGTACCTTCTTCAAAAATGAAGGCTACCAATAGCACAGCCAAACCGGCCAGTCCAAGCTCCCACGCAATTGGCGGCCAAAAAAGAGAGATACTTTCCGGAAGTTGGATCTGGTTGATCATCAGATACGAGAGCCATCCAATACCATACTTATAGGGAACGGCAAGCAACATTAAATAGCCGATGATCTTCAGGTTTTTGGAGTTTTGGTTATTCCATGGCTCTTCGCGTCGCAAGCTTCGTAGTATGCGTCCGAGAAGGGTAAGTCCGTAAAGAATAATCCCATCGAGACCGATCGTCATTATAGAAGCCAGATAGTAGCTCCACTTGTTTTGGAGCTCGATATCCTCAAAGCTGGCATTCGTTTCTAGAATGGAACTGTTAAAAATGTTTGCTGTATCACTGTTGGTAATAATTTCTCCAAAGTCATAGATATAAATTCGAGCAGGTAATTCAAGGAAATGTAGATCACCAATAAAAATATCAGCTATAAATAATAGCGACCCGCCTAAAATTGAAATGAAATAAATACCCCAGGCAAGCAGAGCAAAAAAGTACAGAAAACCGGCGATACTCCCATCATTTTTGAACCAATTCCAAGCCATATCTTTAAATTATTTCTTGATGTTCACTAAGAAATAACAAGAAATTTTACCGATAAGCAATCAATTTTTATTGATAAACAATAAATAGTTATTGTTTTATGGTAAATAATATCTGGTTGGGATAAAAAAGAAAACCCGATAGGATTACAAAAATCCTATCGGGTTTAAGGGCAAACTTTTGTTTTCTACTTAGTCGTCGTCGGGACCACCCATCAGCGGTTCGTTCATAGCACGTATGCTGGCATTGGGCAATCCCTCGGGATAGGTTTCTTTGCACATATTGAGGACTTCCACGGCCATCTCAACGTGAAGCTGCTTAGAGTCTTCATAAAACTCCTGGGCGTCACTGCTAAGCTTTGGTTGGCCGTGCAGGGGCTTATCGCTGACACAGAGCATGGTGGCATTAGGAATACGATAGCGATAGCCGTTGGTGGCTACCGTGGCTGATTCCATATCCACGGCAATACTGCGGCTCATATGAATTTGTTCTACTGTTCGACGCTTGATGAATTCCCAATTTCGGTTCGCAGTCGTAAAGATAGTGCCCATGCGGTGATTGCGGTTATATTTATCCAGCACTTCTTTGAGAAAGACATTCATCAAGTAGTTGGGCGTAATGGGAATATTAAGCGGAAGGATATTATCCAAAACACCATCATTGCGCATAAATCCCGTTGCAAGCACGAAATCGCCAATATCCTGGTGGTTTCGCAGTCCACCACAATGGCCTACCATAATCATGGCATCGGGTCGAAGAACGGCTACGTGATCCGTAATAGTTTTAGCATTTGAGGGTCCTACGCCAATATTAATAAGTGTGACCCCCTTATTGTTATCGAGCTTATGATGATAGGCAGGCATTTGAACGCCTTCCCGAGCTGGGGTAACGCAATCAGGAAACATTTCTTGAAAAACATCTACGTGCATGTCGTAGTTTGTAAAGAGAATATAGCGCTGAAAATCTTCGGGATCAGTGCCGGTATAATGCTCAAGTCGATTAAGTGAAATTTCTATCCGTTCGGGACTAAATAGGAATAGCTTTTTTTGTGTAATATCCCAGTCATCTTCATCGGTGTTATCCAGCAGGTCGGGATCATTAAGCGGCAAGCGTTCACGCGAGGGAATGATCTTGATAACTGCTCCTTTTTCGCCCAGCTTTTTAAGCTCGCGCAGCAAATACCATCGAAAAGCTTCGGGCTTGGCCATTTCTCCTGTAATAATAGGATTGTGTTTGGACCACGATCGCTTGACCAGTAATTTGGGATATTCACCGTTTTCATAAATATTCTCCATCGCATCGCAGGCATCAACCATGCGCTCGTGGAGTTCTTCTTGAGAATTTACTTCTTCTGTTTCAAATTCAAATCGATCAGACATAAATCGTAACCTGTTAATCTTATGAGTGAAAAATCATTCCAATTTACTATTGAACCGTGGTCGGTAGTCCATGAAAATAAGGAATATCATACACCAATTTTTAATCTTTTGCAGCGAAAAATGCGATTGGAAGCAAATGATGAGAAAAATGAGGGTGAATTTTATGTGCTGGATGCTCCTGAATGGGTTAATGTAATCCCTATAACAAAAAATGAGGAGGTAGTGTTGGTTGAACAGTATCGATATGGGATCGAGCAGCCAACGTTGGAAATTCCGGGTGGCATGGTTGACCCGGGAGAAAAGCCGTTAGAATCTATCAAGCGGGAGCTGGTCGAAGAAACCGGATATAATTCGGTGGAATGGAGCAGTTTGGGAAAAGTGAGTTCCAATCCTGCCATCATGACCAATTATACATTTTTGTATCTAGCTGAAGATTGTGAACTGATAACATCCGAAAAACCAACTGGAGACGAGCACGAACGCATTAATGTACATCTTTTACCGATGGATAAGTTTCTGGACTATGTGGCTGATGGGACCATTCATCATAGTATTATGGTGGCAGCCGTAGCGCGATTTTTATTGAAGAAAGAGCAATAAGCGAGAAGTTAAAAGAATTGTATTCTTGCTCTTTACTTTATGCTTCTCGCCCTTCATCTAATCTTCAATTAATAGCCATACCTTCCGCCATCAAAAAGATTTATTGCAGTATGGGGCTGATCACTTTATTATAAAAGATGCAATAATCATTAGATACAGAACGAAAGTGACCAAAATTACGGTTAGTACATGCGTCGCTAATCATAAAATATCTTTACAGAAACAGATATGATTGATACAGGAACAGAAATTAATACTGATTTTACGCTCGATATCGTCGAGAATGGTGAAGAAAAAACCGTATCATTTGCCGAATTGTTAGATCGACCGACGATTGTATCGGTGTATATGCGCAATAATACATCGGGCTGTGACAAGCAGAATAAAAGCTTGGCTGAGCATGCCGATTGGTTTGACGAGCAGGGATACAATCTTATAGCCATCAGCAAAGACAGCTGCGGGTCACATAAAAATTATGCCGAAAAGTTGGGTATAAACTATGTTCTGGCATCTGATCCTGAATATAAATTTGCTGAAGCAACCGATTCAATCGTAGAAAAAAATATGTTTGGCAATAAATTCAAGGCGCCAACACGTTCTGCTTATGTGATCGACACCGATGGCACCGTTAAAGCCCTTATTGAAAAAGTAAATACTAAAGATCATGCTTCCGAGTTGAAGGAAGTGATCAAGAATTTGTAGAAACCGAGGTATATGAAGTCTCTTGTAATTGTAGAGTCACCCACAAAAATTAAAACACTCAAGAAGTATCTGCCCAAGGATTATACTATTGATTCGTCGATGGGACATATCCGTGATCTTCCCGCTAACGCCAAGGAAGTGCCAAAAAAGTTTAAGGGCGAAGAATGGGCCAACCTGGGTGTAAATACTGATGAAGGATTTGAGCCATTATATGTTGTTCCACGCGGCAAAAAGAAGGTCATCAATCGCCTGAAGAAAGAGCTTAAAAATTCGGATGAACTTATTCTGGCAACGGATGAAGATCGGGAAGGTGAGGCCATCTCTTGGCATCTCACCGAGCTCTTGAATCCTGATGTGCCGGTTAAGCGTATGGTATTCCGCGAGATTACCGAGGAGGCAATTAAGGAAGCCCTTAATCATTTCCGTGATATCGATATGGATCTCGTAAATGCTCAGGAGGCTCGCAGAATTATTGACCGGCTGGCGGGATATACGATTTCCCCACTGCTCTGGAAGAAGATTGCACCCGGTCTTTCAGCGGGACGAGTGCAGTCGGTGGCTGTCCGATTTTTGGTCGAGCGTGAGCGAGAACGCATGAAATTTCGTTCAGCACGCTATTGGGATTTGAAAGCACAGCTTCACAAGCAGGACGACAGCAATATATTTGAAGCTGATCTTACCCATCTGGATGGCAAGCGACTGGCTTCGGGTAAGGACTTTGATGAAAATACCGGGAAGCTCAAAAAGCCCAAGAAGGTTGTCTTGCTGGATGACAAGACTGCCGGTGAATTGCGTGACGATCTGGATAAGTCAAAGTGGGAAGTTTCTGAAGTCAAGAAAAATCGCCAGAAACGGAATCCTTCGGCTGCTTTTATTACCTCTACACTACAGCAGGAAGCCAACCGGAAACTGAACTTTTCGGCCAAGCGCACTATGGGTGTGGCACAGAAGCTTTACGAAAATGGATATATTACTTACATGCGTACCGACTCTGCTCGTTTGTCGGGGCAAGCAATTAATGCCGCGCGTAATGCGGTGAAGAAGGAATACGGCGAAGAGTATTTGTTTGACCGGCCTAGAAATTACGGCGGTGGATCTAATGCGCAAGAAGCACACGAAGCTATTCGTCCGGCGGGCAGTTATTTTAGGAAGCCGGAAGAAGCAGGACTAAGTGGTGATCAGTTCAGGTTGTATGATTTGATCTGGAAGCGAACCATAGCAACACAGATGGCGCAAGCAGAGCTCGAATTTACCAATGTGACGATCAAAGCGGAAGCTAACGGCAAAGTTGCTGAGTTTAAAAGCAGTGGGAAAACGATTGTCTTTCCCGGTTTCTTTAGAGCATATGTGGAAGGCAGTGACGATCCCGATGCAGCGCTCGAAAATCAGGAGAAGTTCTTGCCCGAACTGAGTGAAGGGGAAGAAGTGGTGGAAGAAGGTATTGAGCCCATATCCCACGAGACTAAACCGCCGGCGCGATTTACGGAAGCTACACTTGTTAAAGAGCTTGAAAAGCGAGGCGTTGGACGTCCAAGTACGTATGCATCTATTATCAGTACCATCCAGAACCGGGGGTATTGTGAGGCCGATGGGAAAACGCTGGTGCCTACGTTTACGGCATTTGCAGTAACGGAATTACTTGAAGAAAATCTGCATGATGTAGTAGACAGTGATTTTACATCAGAGATGGAAACGAAGCTGGATGAAATTGCCAGGGGCAAGTTAGATACCAAAGAGTATCTACAAACGTACTATAATGGTGAAAAGGGACTGAAGGCTAAAGTGAAGGAACAGGAAGATAAAATTGATCCCAAAGAAGCACGTCAGCTGGATCTGCCCATTCAGGACCTCGATGATATCCAGATTTTTGTAGGACGCTATGGCCCATATATCAAAAAGAAGGTGAAAGGAGAAGAGTTGACGACCTCGATTCCGGAAAGTTGGAAGCCAAGCGATATTACTGGAGAAAAACTGGAAGAGTTGATTAAGGCTGAAGAAGAGGGACCGAAGTCTATCGGTAATCATCCCGATACCGGAGAGCCAATTTTTGTACTGAATGGGCGATACGGTCCCTATGTGCAAGTTGGGGAGCGTACGGAAGACAATAAGAAACCGGAGCGCGCTTCGCTTCTTAAAGATATGAAGCCCGAAGAGGTAGATGTGGATTTAGCGCTGCGCTTGTTAGAGCTGCCCCGTCCGCTGGGGGAACATCCGGAAACCGGTGAGGTTGTTCGAGCCGGTGTAGGTCGTTATGGTCCTTTTGTGGTGCATGACGGAACCTTTGCTTCACTTCGCAAAAGTGATCACGTGCTGGATGTTGAGCTGGATCGTGCTCTTGAGCTTTTGGAGCAGAAAAAGAATAAGAAATCGCGCAAAAGCAATGTTATCAAAGAGTTGGGGGATCATCCCGATAACGGAAAAAAAGTTCGGGTAATGACCGGCCGATACGGACCCTATATCAAGTATGGTAAAACCAATATCAGCCTGCCTGATGATTTTGATCCCGAAGACGTAAATATGGATATTGCGGTGCAGCTTATTACTGAGAAAGGAAAGTAAGGTAGCAGACGAGGGTCGTGAAATGGCAAATTTGAAACGCGAGGCGTCTGCCATCTCACATTATTTAACTATTTAAACTATTTATCGAGTTTCGTGTCATGCTGAATATATTTCAGCTCCTTTTACAAGTAGATACTGAAACGAGTTCAGGATACACGAATTAGAAATTCGCGTAAATTTAACATGACAATAAGGTTCCAGTTTTCTAACTTGAGGCGTCATGGAAAAACAATCAGATACATATTTTAGCTATCCGCCGAATCTTCACGAACTGGATTTGGCAACGTTAGTTTCGATGTATCGCGACCGGGGCATTCCCAAGAAAGCTAAACCCGGCGAATACTTTGCCTGCACGGTAACCAATAAGCTTATCAAGGAAGGGAAATGGTGGTTTGGCAGATATTACAGCCAACAGGCTTGGGATGATACGCTGAGTCGCGGATCGGAAGGCTTTCCACTTACCGAGGTTGAAATGAATGTTCTCGGGCTTGTTTATGCTGCGGATGAAGAAGCGCCACGCCGGAATTATGTGGAGCAAAATTGTGGGGCCGTAAGCAAGCTTGCCTATATGATTGTTAATGATTTGAAAGAGTTTGGTTTCTTATCGTTGGATGACCATGATCGGCTGCTTATTACTCCCCGTGGGGAAAAGGCGCTGCAAGGTATAGCCAAGCAAATTTACGGGAAAAAGTTCAAATCCGATATGCTTAAAGTTGAGCAGGGTGAAATTACCAATCCCAAGATTGAACGTGCGCCAAAGGAAGACAGCGAACAGGCCAATCTTTTTTAGGGATAAGTTTATCTGCCTTTTAATTGAGGAGAATAAGTTAATCTACTCGTCGAGCTCGTACTCCAAAATCAACGTTATCCTTAGTCCACTTCAGCCAGCGATCTTGTTTGGCCAACGTAGAATCCTGGAAAAATATGGTGGAATCGTTCCAAGTGGTCATTACCTCTGAACTTTGTGTCCATATCTTTACTCTTCGCCTTGGTATTTCGGTGCGCCACTTTTTACCTGTAACAGGATCGGTGTAAAGCAGGCGAACGGTAATATTGCGAGAAAGTTTTTCCAGTGGACTCAGTTTAATGCTGCGATAATCGGTTTCGCCATTTTTTTGTAGATCAGGAACCCCATCACTAAGCATAACAATCGAAACAGGTCGTAATATTAGGTTTTTGGAGCGAATAGTTTCGGCAATCTGTTCAAAGAACGCATTGAAATCGGTAAGATCATTTTGCTTCTTTTTTGGAAAGTATTCCCGCAGTTTAGCTTCGATTTCATCCACCGATTTATTTTCAAATACGTGTATGGGGTAGAACGATTTGGGTTGGCCGGGTTCTGCACCGCCAATAGAGCTCACAAAAAGTTCATTTGGCTTTTCGAGCTCTCCCAGTCCGTTTAAGTGAGCATAAATATAGTTGGCCATAAAGCTGATTGATTCATCGTAGTGTCCGCTATTTACGTAGGAGCCACTTACATCTACGCCAATAAATAGTGATAATCGAGGATTCGGTTCACCTTCAATGCTGCAACCCGAAAAGGTCACTGCTAAGACTATGAAAGCGAAAAATAAGCTCTTCTTATTTTTGAAATATGTATTCATAATCAAAATTAATTTGAAGAAGCGGATGTTTTCAGTTCTTCGCTTTTTTTAGAGATGGTTTCGATAAGTACATTACTTGGTTTGATGTCATCAAGCTTCTTAAAGGGCAGTTCAAAAAGGTGTGTGCCGCTAACTAAAAGGGTCAGAAAGTTGATTCCCGCTGCAATAATTTGAAGGGGTGGCAGCATAAAGGCAGCCAGAAGTTCTTCTCCCTTCTCCTGTACCCAGTCGGCATCATCTTTCAATTGTTGCATAAATCCTCTGGAGAAATCCCACGAACCCTTATCTTTCTTAGATTTTTTCTTAGTGGATGCTTTGATTTCAATACCTTCGCCTTGGATGATTGACATAATCGTAGGTGTGCCGTACGCGGCAAACAGAAACCATGATAGGCTTCGAATCCCAAACCACATAAATGCTGATACAGCAAGTATACCCAGCATACTAATTTGAAAGTTTTCGGCGTAAATGGAGAACCAAGGCACCAGGGCATCTACAAATTCGCGATACAGGAATACGACTTCTACGAATAGGACAATAATTTCAATGGCACCAATACCAAGAATCTGAGAAATATCTTTTTCTTTTACGGAATCTACAAAGGTGGAAAGTACGGCATAACTACCCAGTACGATAAAAAACAGAAAAGTAAAAAGCGGGATGCGTACCATTGTTACTGATAACTGCTCACCCGTAATGTTCGACATGGTATCAAGTACGAGCGGTGTGGTTACGTAGGTAAAGATGATGGTTTCAACCAATACCCAGAACAGTGTTAGAAATACAGCAATCCAGGGCACTTTTGAGCCCACTACCTTTTGCGTGGCTTTGCCCAGCATTTGAAAAGGCATTAGTATAATGGATTGGATTAACGACCATATTCCCAACATAAGCGTTTTCAACAATCCAAGCAGTGCAACAACCAAATAAAAGAAAAAGCGGATAATTCCACCCCAAAATGAAACGATAGCTTTCCCTAAATCCCACCAAGTGATGAAAAGGGTGATGACATAACTTTTTCTGTTATGCCGAAATATTGCGGTCAATAATGCCGGAACAGTAATCCAGCATCCCAAAATAAAGGCAAAGGCCGGAAGTAGTAGGAATAACCGTTTGGCGGCCATTAAGATAACCGGATCGCTGGCGGCCCAAGTGAACTCAATAAGTGCACCTTGAAATAGTGCGGGAAAGAGCAACAGATACAATAAAAATTTAGTAAATCCCGAATCATTAACCATAATACCCCTAATTTTATCGGAAGTTAGAGATTCTTTGCTTTTTAGAGATACTGGGAAAAATTGTTCCCATATATCTTACGGGTATCAATAAGAGGAGAGTAATATGCTTTTGTTACAAGAAGGGAGTTGCAGTAGCCTCGAAATTGATCACTATAGCTATCTATAATATGGAGTGAAGCAGGATAAAATTCCTATTTATAATAAAAATTTGGCGGAGTTAGAAAAGCTAAGATAAATTTCGCCCTTTTATTGGGCTAGGATTGGTTTTTTATTCTTCCATTGTGTCCAGTGCATTTGAAATCATCTCTGATAACACTTCGACATAGCGTCCACCTAACTCCTCTCTTTTTTGTTGGATCAGCTTATCCCACTTCGTTCGTATATTTCCAGCAGTATTTTGTCCATCATTTGTACATACAATTTTTGTAGCACGACCTTTAGATTGTTTTTCAACCATTCCGCGACGCTCCAGTTTTTGAACCAATCGGGTTATCGTGGATGGTTTTAGATGAAGCATTTCCGCCAGTTGGCCCGGCTGAATTTCGGGATTTTTATTGATTAGATGTAATAGTAAGGCATGTGATGAGGATAAACCGATGCTTTCAAAAAGTTCATCAGCTTGGTTCCCCAGCTTGCGTGCAAATGCGGAGGTAAGAAAAAAGATGTTGTTTTCTGTCAGTTTATCAGCCATAACCCTAAATTTAGTTGAGCATACAAATAAATATACCCAAAAGTTATTGCTTTTCAAGTTTAAAATATACCAAGTGCCATGGAAGGCTAAATTCCACGGCACTCAAAAAAGTTAAGGTAAGATGGTTTTTAATTATTGATTGACTTCTACATCCCAGATGCGTTCGCAGTAATCTTTAATAGAGCGATCAGATGAAAAGTGCCCCATATTAGCTACGTTGATAATTGCCTTACGATTCCAGTCAAACTCGTCGCGGTAATTGGCTTCGACCTCTTCCTGTTTTTCTACATACTTACGGAAATCAGCAAGCACCATAAAGTAGTCGCCCTGATTTAGTAATGCATTAGTTATTGGATGAAACAGATCGGGATTGTCGGGACTGAAATATCCTTCGTGGATCTGGTCAATCACTTGTTTAAGCTCCTCATCCGACTCATAAATTTCCTGTGGATTATATCCCTGAGCTCGGACTTCTTCAATTTCATCTACGGTATACCCAAAGATAAAGATATTCTCTTTCCCCACCTGCTCGCGGATCTCAATATTGGCACCGTCCAGCGTGCCGATGGTCAAGGCCCCATTCAGCGCAAATTTCATGTTTCCGGTTCCGGACGCCTCCATACCCGCTGTGGAAATCTGCTCTGATAGGTTTGCGGCCGGAATCATTTTTTCTGCCAGTGTTACGCTATAGTCTGGCAAGAACAAGACCTTCAATTTGGGTGCTACCTCTGGGTCATTGTTAATCACTTCAGCTACGCTATTAATTAACTTGATGTGCAATTTAGCCATGGTATAGCCCGGCGCAGCTTTTCCCGCAAAGAGCAGTGTACGTGGCTCGATGTCTGCATTGGGATCATCTTTAATGCGGTTGTACAGCGTAATGGCATGCATCAAAGCCATCAGCTGACGTTTGTACTCGTGTATGCGTTTGATCTGAATATCAAAAATGGATTCCGGATTAACGGTCACACCCATGGTATCTTTGATATATTCAGCCAGTTTCTGCTTGTTGCTCAGCTTAATTTCCTTAAATGCCTCTTGGAATTCCTCGTCCTCAGCAAACTGTTCTATCTTTTGTAGTTGATCCAAATGGGTAACCCATTTATCACCGATCTGTCTAGAAATTAAGTCGGACAGTTCGCGATTACATTGCCGGAGCCAGCGACGGGGTGTTATGCCGTTCGTCACATTTGTAAATTTTTCCGGGTAGTGATCTGCAAAATCTTTGAAAATGGTTTTTTTCATCAAATCACTATGCAACTCTGATACCCCATTTATTTTTTTTGCGCCGATGATACCCAGATTTCCCATACGTACGCGGGCATCCATCTCATTGCTGATTACGCGCATTCGATTCTTTTTATCGCGATCATCGCCGGATACCTCAATGGAATCCAAAAACCGTCGGTCGATCTCTCGGATAATCTGTACGTGTCGTGGTAGTAGATTTGACATCAGTGAAAGCGGCCACTTTTCGAGCGCTTCGGGCATCAACGTATGATTAGTATAGTTGATGGTCTGCGAGACGATATCCCAGGCCGGCTCCCACTCTAATCCTTCCAAATCCATTAGCATACGCATGAGTTCGGGCACTGCTAAGTTTGGATGGGTATCGTTGCATTGAATAGCCATCTGATCCGGAATCTTGCGCAGGTCATCGAACTGTTTTTTAAAGCGATTCATGGCGTCCTGTAAAGATGCAGAAACCAAGAAGTACTCCTGTTTTAGCCGCAACTCCTGTCCTTTAAACACTTTGTCATTGGGATAGAGTACGCGCGAAATATTTTCTTCAAGCAGGTTACTGCGTACTGCCTCAATATAATCTCCCTGATTAAAGCTTTTAAGATCAAAGCCTTCATCAGACGTTGCTTTCCAGAGGCGTAGGTTGTTGACGACATCATTCTGGAAGCCGGGAATAGGTGTATCGTAAGCCAGCGCTGTTACATTATGAGAATTTACCCATTCGTAATGCAGGCGGCCACTGCTGTCTTCACTGGCGGTAGTTTCTCCATAGAACTGCACCCTGTATTTTTTCTTGGGACGCACGACGCTCCACGGATAGCCGTATTGCAGCCACATATCGGGCTTTTCGACCTGCCAGCCATCTTCGATATCCTGATCAAAAATACCGTAGTCATACCGGATGCCGTATCCCAGTGCCGGTACGCCAAGCGTAGCCATGGAATCTAAAAAACAGGCAGCAAGCCGACCGAGACCACCGTTACCCAATCCGGCATCTAACTCGGCTTCGCGCACTTTGTCGTAATCAAAACCAACTTCTTCAATTGCTTCGGCGGCCACATCCTGCATACCCAGATTAATGAGCATATTATCCATTAATCGGCCAATCAGATACTCCATCGACAGGTAATATACCCGCTTTGATTCGTTCTGATAATAGTATTGCTGGGTATTAATCCAACGATCATGCAGCCGATCCATCACGGCCAACACTACGCTGCGATATTGATCCCAGTCGGTGGAAGAGTATTTATCTTTGGCTAAGGTATAATGAAGGTGCTGCTTTATATCTTCCCGAAAGGAATCGACATCCATTCCGGTGCGGGGATTGAGCGTTGTATCAGTTGACATCTATAGAAGCTGTTAGGTTGCTGAATTAGTGACGAAACAAGTAATGAGGAAAATACAAGAATTAAAAGTAGAAAATGAAGAAGAAAGAATTAATTGGAATGCGTTAGTTTAGGTTCGGGCAGATACTTCCAAACAATGAAAGCCATCCCAAAAATCATCGCTGCCCCGATAATGGTATTGCTAATATATCCTTGAGAAACATAAGCAGGTCCCGCTATGGTGCCGCCTATTCCATATCCTACTTGCCCGATAGCTACAAGCAGACTCATGAGTGTTCCTCGTTTCCGTGCCGATACCAACTCGGTAGTTAATGCCTGAAATGGGCTGATGCGCATAGCCACCAGAACCATAATCAGGAAAAAGAGGATATATGCCACCCAAAATGATTGTACGAGCTGCGTTGTGAGAGCCATCACTATAGCCAATCCGATGCAGGAGAATATGATGATGCTTTTACGTCCCCATAAGTCGGATAATTTACCGGCTTGTGGACCCGTAATAACATTGGCGACGCCACCCACTAAAAAGAGTGTAGCAATTTCATTTCCTGATACATTAAAGGTCGTTTCCAGCCACGTAGGCAAATAAATTACATATACTGACAGGCTTAGAAACATCAAAAAATAGCTCACCGCTGAGCCCAATATTTCTGGCTTTCTAAGCATTAACAAATATTTTCGGATGGATCCCAGTACGGTAATTTTTGCTTTCTGAAGATGTACGTTGGGTTGTGGAACGGTAATCCATATCAGAAGCAAAGCAAATAACATAAGCACAGCAAAAGCTAGGAATGGTGCTCGAAATCCAAAGTATTCTGCTAAAATTGTCCCGATAGGAATGCCCAGAATTTGTCCTATGGCGATGCCGCTCATAATCCAACCATTGGCCCATCCGCGACGTTCGTACGGAAAATAATCCCCCACATACGAAACCGAGGCTCCACTTAGAATCCCACCGGCAGCCCCGGCTAATCCTCGAACTAAAAGAAAACTCACGAAGTTAAAAACCAGTCCGTGCAAAAACAGCGCAACGGTCATTAGTCCCGTGCCTAAAATTAAAATACGCCGACGACCAATTTTGTCGGAAATAGGCCCGGTAATAAGAGCACAGATACCAACCATCACAGCATAAGCGGTAACAAGAGTTCCCAGTAGTGCTTCAGATACGGCCAGTTGCTCACTAATGCGCGGAAGGATAGGTGCTATAATCATAATTTGGCTGCTGGCGGCAAAGACCAGCAACCAAAGTGAAAAGATGATAAAAAAGACTTCCTTTTTCTTGTTGGGCATAATACTTGGAAGCCCGACACTGTTGAAATGCAGGGCATTTTATCGTGCACCTCTTAATATTTAGAATTTATTTCATGCTTTTCTGTAAATACCATAATCTGGTTCAAAGCCGGGACGTGTTAAATTCGTTGGGAAGTCCAGCTCTAATAATCCCTTATAAGCATTGGTAGCCACAAAATCTTGTTCAAAAATACCATACACCGCTGATCCACTTCCGGTCATCGAAGCATAGGTAGCCCCAAATTCGTACATCTGATCTTTCATATTCCCGGATACATTAATACGCGGGAAGACTGATTTCTCCAGATCGTTATTGAGGATAAATTGCCACTCGTCAATATCTTCTTCGGTAAGTATCTTCTTTAGGTCGAATTCCGGATCGGGATCAGGCACACAGTTTTGATATGCTTCGGCCGTACTGCTCTGCTCATTGGGAAAGCAGGTAACAATCCAGAAATTAGGTTGCAGATCCAGCTGTTCAATTTTATGGCCAATACCTTTTGCAATGCCGGTTTTCCCTTTGATAAAGAAGGGCACATCGGCTCCCAGATCGCGGCTTAAGTCAATAAGTTCATCATTGGTAAGCCCCAGCTCTTCAATTTTATTCAGCATTCGAAGTGTTAAGGCTGCGTTACTGCTCCCGCCGCCAAGTCCGGCCCCTGCGGGAATTCGTTTATCAACGCGAATCAAATAATTATGCTGCAGCCCGATGTATCGATCAAGCGTTTCAACAGCTTTGTTGATGAGATTACTGTCATCAGTAGGGATATTCTCATCGTCCATCTCCAGCCTCATTTCAGGAGCCTGCTTCACCTCAAAATGGTCACGCCATTCCAAAAAACACATCCCGGTCTCTATGGCGTGGTAACCGGTGGGCAGTCGTTCCAAAACGTGTAATCCTAAATTAATTTTTGCATATGAATCGGCAATCCAGACGTCGTTGGCCATGAAATATTATTTTAATTCTTTTCTAAAAATTGATCTTTGATTTCAATCATATAATTATGAGCGGCATCGTGCTCGTTGGGAATTTCGCCATCTAAAATAGCTTCTTTGATCGCATCTTTGATGTCTCCGATAACTGGGCCTGGCTCAAGATCTAAGGCCTCCATAATCTCATCTCCGCTGATTGGATTTGTCCAATTGCGAATACGATCTTTCTTTTCAACCTCTTCTATTTTGTTCTCCACATAATCAAAATTACGGTTGTACTGCTTTACCTTGTAATCATTTTTACTGGTAATATCCGCACGACATAGCATCATCAGATCATCAATATCATCGCCGGCTTCATAGATCAGGCGACGCACTGCACTATCGGTTACATCATCAGAAACAAGCGCAATGGGACGCAAGTGCAGGCGAACCAACTTACGGACATACCGCAACCGTTCATCGAGTGGTAGCCCCAATCGCCGAAAAATGGGCTTTACCCATTTGGCACCCAGGGCATCGTGACCGTGAAATGTCCACCCCGTACCTTCTACAAATTTCTGGGTAGCCGGCTTGGCAATATCGTGCATAATTGCGGCCCAGCGAAGCCACAAGTTATCACTCATTTCAGCCACATTATCAAGTACTTTGAGTGTATGCCAGAAGTTGTCTTTATGACGAACGCCCCGCACCTCCTCAACGCCGTGGAGCTCTACCATCTCCGGGAAGAAATTTTCAAGCAAACCCGTTTTAAACAAATAATTAAATCCAATAGAAGGTTTGTCGGCCAGCACAATTTTGTTTAACTCCTCGATGATACGCTCTTTGGAGATAATCTCGATACGTTCGGCCATTTCTTCAATACCGCGATAGGTTTGTTCCTCGATATCAAAGTTAAGCTGGGTAGCAAAACGGATGGCGCGCATCATCCGGAGGGGATCATCCTCAAAGGTTTTGAGTGGATCTACCGGGGTGCGAACGAGCTGCTTTTTAAGGTCTTGTATCCCGCCAAACGGATCCACGAGCTGACCATAATTTTCTTCGTTCAGTGACCATGAAAGCGCATTAATCGTAAAGTCACGCCGCAGTTGGTCATCCTCCAGCGTTCCATCTTCTACGATAGGTTTGCGGGAATCACTTCGATAACTTTCTTTGCGTGCCCCTACAAATTCAAGATCCATATTGTCGTGCCTGATGTGCGCGGTGCCAAACTGCTTATACACCGAAAGGTTATCAGCATCCAGGCGATCGGCAATTTCTTTAGCCAGATCAATACCTGATCCTACTGTCACAAAATCGATATCTAATTTATCAGCATCTTTGGTACGGTTGAGGTAGAAATCGCGCACATATCCGCCAACGACATACACCTCCTGATCAACCGTTTTCCCGGCTGCTGATATTTCCTTAAATACTTTCTGATGCTTGGGAGGGATATCTTCCACTTCGCTGTCTTTCATTAATTACTTGTCATAAAACGAGCGTAAAAATAAGAACAAATACACTTGCTTTCAGGTATTCTTTGCGTAATCTTTTAACCCTGTTATAACCAACATTTATCGGAAAAATCATTGAAAACATCTTCTGCTAAAACAGCTCTGCGTATTAGCCTGCTGGTATCGGTATTGTCTCTTTCGCTCAAAGTCACGGGCTTTGGCATTACTGGTTCCAATACAGCCTTGTCTGATGCCGCAGAATCTGTGATCCATGTTCTTGCAGTTGCCTTTGTGTATTACGGATTGCTGCTGAGTACCAAACCTGCAGATGAAAAACACCTTTACGGACACGAGCGCGTCGAGTTTTTATCTGTGGGAATCGAAGGGGCCGTTATCACGCTTGCAGGTATTACTATTATTTATCAATCTGTCGAAAATTACCTGTACGGATATAATTTGCGTGAGCTGATGACCGGTGTTTACCTGATCGGTGGAGCGGGCATTGTGAATCTTGCCTTAGGTAGCTACCTGTTGAAAGTTGGGCGGCGCGAAGAAAATATGATTGTGGTAAGCAATGCCAAGCATACCCTTACCGATGTATGGACCAGCGCCGGGGCCGTTGCCACACTGCTTATTATTAAGTTTACGGATTTCCTTATACTGGATTCGGCGGTCGCCATTTTATTGGCCTTTTATATCATGTACGAGGGATTCAAGCTGCTCAAATATTCAGTAGACGGACTGATGGACTCCCGTGATCCGGAAGTAGATAAAGCCATCCGCGAAGAAATATCCAAAGAACTGCCGGGCTCTATGGTCAACGTCCATAATTTACGTCACCGTACCACCGGCAGCACAACGTGGATTGAATTCCACGCTATTTTTGAGGAAGATGTAAACTTGGAGCAGGCTCATGATGAGGCAACGCTACTCGAAAAACGACTTATTAATGCCGTCAAAGGAGATGTTATTGTTACGATCCATCTGGAGCCCGAGGGGAGCCACGAAGAGGTACACGATACTTTAAAAGATGCTGATCAGAATCGACCTCTAGAAGACTTTATTTAATGGTAGTATTGAATATTGAGATATGAGTATTGGGAAAACCCATTCCCAATACGGGCTTGAGAGATTAAAGCTAAGAAAAATAGCCCCGGGATTAATCCCGGGGCTATAATCTCAGTACTCAGATCTCACTACTCTTATACTTCGATTCCAATCTTTGTATGATCTCCCAAATGCACTTCCTGATCAACATCTTTGAGCTCTACGTGTCGACCGATGGTTGAATCTTCGATCTTGCAATCTTCGAGCTGTGCATGTTCCTGAATCAGGCTGTTTTTGACCGTACACTTTTTGAGCTTTGATCCCTCGGCAATACTGGCTTTGGGCCCTATAATGCAGTTTTCAAGCTCCACGTCATTCCCAATATAAACGGGAGGAATAATCTTAGTATCGGGAAAACGATCTTCGTCTACCTCTTCATATTCTTTCTCAGTAATAATGCCGGAAGTTTCTCTCCAGGCTGGCAGCGTACCGCAATCCAGCCATTGATCAACTGTTGCCTTCTTAAACACTTTATCGTCCTTCAGCAGGCGGTCTAACGCATCGGTAAGCTGGAACTCGTTTCCTTTACCGCGAATATCGTTATCCAGCAGGTATTCAATTTCCTTTTTAAGCTCGGCGCCATCCTTGAAGTAATATACGCCGATGATGGCCAGATTAGATATCGGTTCATCTGGTTTTTCTACGAAATCAGTAATCTTGCCATCCTTTTCTACGGCTACGCCAAAACGAGAGGGATCTTCCACTTCTTTTAGCCAGACAACGCTGTCGGCATCTTCGATGGACACAGAACCTTCCATATCAAAAATGGTATCAGCAAAAACAATAATGCATTCGCCATCCAGATCCTCTTCTGCGCAATATACAGCATGTGCTGTTCCCTCAGCTTTCTCCTGCACTCGGAACGTAGCCTCAGCGTTCTGACGATCGTTCATGGCTTTTAGGGCATCTTTAATCTCCTGACCAAAATCGGGACCAAGAATAAATACGATTTCATCTATGTTACGATCGAGTGTGCGCGCAAACGTCTCTACAATCCGTTCCACAATCATTTTTCCGGCGACGGGCAGCAGTGGTTTGGGAACGGTATGTGAATGGGGTCGAACTCTTGTGCCTCGACCTGCCATTGGGATTATTAATTTCATATATTTGAACGAATTTTAGATGAAAGATTATCTATTTTGTTAAGCGCGTTAATATAACGGATGTTCCAAACTTTAGCGACCATTCATCATTTGCTATTTCTTTAATCTAACTGCTGTATATTGAACTGGTATTTAAATTTTATTGATATCCTGATCTTGGTTTTTGTGCTGGTCATGGCACGTCACACCTTGCTCAGAGGACGTTATTTTCTGCACATCTTTCAACAGAACGGCTATAAACTCAACGAGTTTTGGCACTGGCTTGTTGATCACTGGAATCAGCGCGTCATAACGGTTGAGCACGTGTTATATAATGTTATCATTTTTGTGTTACTGATTTTCCTCTCCAATGCAGTTACCGGGAGCGCGGCCATAATCATTCTGGCTGTTTTTGGGATTTCATGGTTTGGGCCTTTCAATTATTATGGTGGAGAAGAATCCAAAAAGCCGCTCGTGTTTACACCTCGGATGATTAGACTCACAATACCTGTTGCCATTTTATCTCTTTTATTGCCGGTTGCTACTACTTATATCTCCTATGCGGGATATATTCCCTTTACCGAGATGACGATTAAAAGTTCGGCCTTATATGCTGCCGATATGTACCTGTTGGCTTTTGGATGGGTACTCGGAAACGCTCTTCTGCCCTTCTTTATTTTCGCAGGGGCAATAATTACAAAACCTATCGAGGCGTATGTGCACCGCCATTTTATCAAGCTGGCTAAGCAGAAACTTTCCCAGATGCCCGACCTCACAGTTATTGCTATTACCGGCAGTTATGGCAAAACAAGCACCAAGTTTATGATTCGCGACCTTTTGAGCGAACGCTACTCCGTTTGTTCCACACCGGGCAGTTATAATACGCCAATGGGTATTTGCAAGGTCATCAATAACGACCTGGAAGCTCGTCACCAGATTCTTGTGCTTGAGATGGGAGCCCGCTACGAAGGTAATATCGATGAGCTTTGTGATATCGCCGAACCGGATATTTCAGTCGTAACCAATGTTGGCGTTGCTCATCTCGAAACATTTGGCTCGCAAGATGCCATTGCCAAAACGAAATCCACGTTGGTACAACGTACCAAGCCAAACGGAAAAGCCATCCTCAACGCTGATGATGAACGGGTTACGGCTATGGCCGATCTGCGGGATGATCTGGAGGTTACTTTTGCAGGACTGGAAGCTGGTGATATCCGTGCTAAGAATATTCAGTATGGTCCCGAAGGAATGACCTTCTTGGTGACTGTTGATGGCCAGGAGGAACAACAGTTTATCATGCAGTTACTGGGATTTCATAACGTACAAAATATGCTGTTGGCCGTGGGCGTTGCCCGATCATTAGATCTACGCCTCACTACTATGGCCATGGCTGCTTCGCGTATGGAGCCCGTAGAGCACCGCCTGGAATTGAAGTCACGGAACGGCATAACGGTTATTGATGACGCCTTTAACTCCAATCCTGTTGGGGCTAAAAATGCCGTTGAAACACTGGCCGCCTTTAGTGGCGGACGCAAAATTATCATTACGCCCGGGATGATAGAACTGGGCGATCTTCAAGAGGAAAAAAACAAGGAATTTGGCAAACAAATTGGCATTGCCGACTTAGATCTGGTGATCCTCGTTGGGCCAAATCAGACTGAGTCTATTAGAGAGGGGATCGCCTCAACAGATTTTGATATGCAAAATGTTACCATTGTGAGCAGTTTATATGAAGCAAACCGAAGCATGCAGAATTTTGCCCAAGAGGGCGATGTAGTGCTTTACGAGAATGATTTGCCCGACAGTTTTAATGAGTAGAACATAAAATAAAGTCCACTTATAAAGTGAATTTTATCTATTCCTTAAGCTATAAACCAATCCTGATTCCAATGCCAGAATTGTGCAAGCCAACGGTAGTATTGCCATTTCCATCTATAAAAACATTCAACCCGGCTTCTGCAAAAATGGCAAATTTGGATTCCAGGTGATACGATGTCCCAAGAAGTAGCCCCGGCCCGATCAGGGGATCTTCAGCTAACATATTCAAATCAACGCCCCAATAAGTGTTAAAGGATTGGTTGTTAATCCAATTTGTATATAAGAGATAGCTAAGATCTAAGAATAATTGATCATCATGGGGTGATAGGTTGGAATAGGTGGTTACAAAGCCAAGGAATCTTAGCTCACTGTTATCACCGATTCTATATGATACTCCCGCCACAGGCGAAATACTGCAATGTAATAGAGGTATTGCTGCCAGATGTATAACCTACGTTTTGAGCTTCGGCAGTATCAGCCGGCAAGCTTAACAGGAGCATGCAAATTCCACTGAACAATAACAGGGTAAAATTTATTGGTTCAAGAAGTGTGCTATTTAACTTTTTATCTCTCTTGTAGATAGACATATCTATGGGCTTAATTCATTAGAATGATGAGCACAATAAAATGAAGCCCACTATAAAAGTGGACTTCATCACATATAGCCTCATCTAATATATATTAGTCAATTAGCCAGCCATAACCTCTTCTATTTCATCCCGCTCTTTGGGAACGGTTGTCATATTTTCGCAACCATCTTCGGTAACGATGATATTATCCTCAATGCGAACACCGCCAAAATCCATCATATCATTTAGCTTCGAAGCATTCAGAAACTTGGAGGCTTTATCATCTTCAAGGGCGGGTTTTAAGAGGGCAGGAACAAAATAAAGGCCCGGTTCAATGGTTAGAACCATACCCGGCTGCAATGTTCGTCGCATCCGTAGGTATTTAATGCCGGGCCGTTCAATGCGTTCTACTCCTTTTGGATATCCGCCTACGTCATGGGTATCCAATCCAAGAAAATGACCAAGTCCGTGTGGAAAGAAGAGCGCGAAAATATCCTCTTCCATAAGATCATCGATCGAACCTTTTACGATATTGGCATCTTTAAGCCCCTGCATCATCACGCGCGCCGCCAGAATATGCAGATCCTCCATTTTTGCTTCGGGTTTTGCTGCGTCAATAACCTGTTTTTGAGCTTCCAACACCGCTTCATAAATTTCGGCCTGCGAATTCGTAAACGCTCCATTGGCGGGATAGGTCCGCGTAAAATCGGAGGCATAGCCGTTACATTCATAACCGGCATCAATCAAAAACAGGTCGCCGTCTTTTATTTCGCGGTTGTTTTCAACATAATGGAGAATGGCGCTGTTTTCTCCCGCCGCAAAAATGCCGTTGTAGGCATCCTGCATCAGACCATTTTTAATCTGATGATAATCAAACACAGCTTTCATTTCGTGCTCGTATTTTCCTGGCTCCAATGCCTCCAGGACAGCCTCATGAGCAATGTTATTTACGCGAGCTGCTTCCCGCATCTGGTCGAGCTCCCAGTCTGTTTTAAATACGCGGCAGTGGGTAATGGCATTATCGAGCGTATCCAGATCAATGGGGAGTTCCCGTTCAAATTGTTCGATAAATTCGGCCTGCTCTTCTTCAATACAGTAAATTTTTTCGGGGGCTAATTCTTTAAGAACCTGAGGCAACTTGGCCTCGTAATGAAGATGATCAGGCTGGTATTCCTCCTGAAGCTGTTCCTTCGATTTTACACGTCCGTGCCAGACGGCATACTGGGCGTCGCGATTGGGAGCGAACAGGTGATAATCCTGATTTTTAAGATCAAGGATGAGATGAAAATCCGGCTCATTTACACCGGTTAGATACCAGAAATTCGACTCCTGACGGAAGGGGAATTCATAGTCCGTATCATACCGATACATCAATTCAGCGCCTTTCATATAAACAACGGCGGATTCCTCGTCATCAAGCAGTGAGAACAATTTTTTGCGGTGTAAATGATGCATAAAACAGATTTTTTTGATGAAAATGAGATGTGGAAGTTACAGTAAAAATCGTATCCAACAAATTATCAAAGCGTGAGTTAATCGACATGCTTTATAAATAATTTATCGATCTCGTTTACTATAGTATCAACCTTAGTTTTTGATTCCAGATCTATATAATCACCAAGATCAAAAGTTTTAATGCCCTTCCGGGAATAGACCGAACTATTTCCCTTTTTCTCGGCAAAAAGCACATCCAGGTTAATTTCCAGTACGGCTTTGTTTTCATTTTCTTTATTGAGAATAATCACCAGCCGATTGCCTCCAAAGGCCGTATTAAGCGTTGTTAAAGCCAAGCGCCGGTTCTCTGATGTTTGTACTATTCGATAATAGTGGTTAAGGTCGATATCAGAAGGACTATTGCTGAATGTCAGAAATTGGACTTTTGCTTCATTGCTCGACAGCCATAGATTGGGCAATGTTACTTTAAGCCATTTCCGAAGTTCGGGAGAGGCTTTTTCGCCGGCAAAACCACGTTGCTTCCAGTCATCAAAGTTATACTCTAATTGCTGTTGTTTGCCATCCAAAAAATCCGGGTGTTCATTTAGTTCTTTCACTTTGCCCGACTCTCTATCTATGGTGTACCAGAAATCCGAAATGCCGTTGGTCATCAACAAATAGGGAGCACCCACTTTTTGATTGTATCGGGCTACTTGTTCTGCTGTTTTTGCAGATATGGATATATATTCTGCCTTGCATTCGACTAACAATTTGGGATCAAAGTCTTGGGAATAACAGATCAGGTCGGTTCGCATGGAGGTATCACCTAACTTACCAATAGCTTCCTCGGTTGATATGCGATGTTTTGACCAACCTTTTTGAATCAAGGCTTCCATAACCCGCAGACGTACCCGCTCCTCGGGCAGGTTCTTGAGGGCTTTTTTATGGATGGGATTCCATAGTTTTTTCTCCCGATCGCGCCAAACTATAGAGGGATAAATATGTTTTGCAATACTTGGCATAAGGCCAAATATAGGGATGATTTATGAACTGCCAAGTTTCATGTGATACTTAAACATAGATCTCTCTCTTACGGTTGACATGACCAGACGTAATCTATCTAACTTGTCATTTCGAATGTAGCGAAAGCGGAATGAGAAATCTATGTTTTATGGTGGAAGGTCTATTAATAGAGATCTGGTGTCTTCACAAAATATGATCTTTCATTCTTCTATGAATAAATCAGGCTAAATAAAAAAGGCCCCGGAATACGGAGCCTTTCTAAATCAATGTTTTTTGGTTTTTATCACGCTTCTGCCGCCTCCTTTTCCTTATCCATCTGTCGGTAGATAATCAACTGCTGACCAATGGATACTACATTATAAATTAAGTAGTAGAGACTAAGTCCGGCCGCAAAATTGTTAAAGATAAACAACAGCATAAACGGGAAGACATATTGCAAGGCCTTCATGTTGACGCCGCCGGGGGCACCGCCTCCACCACCGCCGGGTCCCATGCCACCGGTGAGTTTACTTTGAGCGAACATTGCAGCGGTCATAAGTAGTACAAAACCAGCTACCTGATCGCCCAAAAAGGGAACGCTAAAGGGAAGGCTTAGTATGTAATCTGGCGCCGAGAGATCACTGGCCCACAGGAATTCCTGTTGACGGATCAAGATAGAATTTTGAAAGAAGCGCCAGAGGGTAATCAGAATAGGTAGCTGCAACAGGTTGGGTAAACAACCGCCCAGCGGATTTACGCCCTCTTCCTTATAGAGTTTCATGGTAGCCTTCTGCTGCTTCTCAGGATCATCCTCATATTTCTCCTTGATCTCCTGCATCTTTGGCTGCAGCTCTTTCATAGCCGCCATACTGCGGTAACTTTTCTTAGTCAGCGGATATAGCACCATCTTAATCAATATCGCAAACAGGATAATAGCAAATCCGTAGCCCATATAGTCATCAACAAAGCCGAAGTATGGAATAACGAGATATTCGACAATTGGGTCCGAGAGCCAGCTAAGCCAGCTATATCCGGTATCAACCATACCGTATGTGCTACCATCATAATCCTGCAAGGCGTAATAGTCTAACGGACCTACGAACATATGGAAAGAGGCATTATCCTGCTGGGATATATCAGTTGTTATATATGATTGATAGCGATGTTCTGTTGTCGAAAGGTCGGTTTCGCCGCTTTGCTCACCAACAAGAAGAGCACTTTGGGTGGGGTTATCCGTTTGCATTATCTGAGCAAAAAACTTGGTTCGCGTTGCCACCCAGTCAATGGTTCCGTTGTAATCCTGAGTATTGCGGCCGGCTTCACTTAGTTTAAGCTGCTCCATTTCTCCGCCTGTGTATACATAGGCCGATGCATAGGTAGCCTCGGTAGTCGCCGGATTTTTTTCGGTGAAGTTGAGCGGTGACTTCCATCCGAAATCAAAAGTGCCGCCAATGATATCTCGTTCGAGTCCTTCAAATTCAACATCCAACTTAATCTGATGGGAATCTCCGAAAAGGGTATAGGTATAAACCAGACGTTTATCATCGCTGATATTTAGCGCGTATTTAACCTTGGTAGAGTCATTTTCTCCGACGGAAACCGTATCACCGGGGGTAACCTGTTCAAAAACCAAGTCGTCGGTTTCCACATTATAGTTTTCACTGGTGAGGAATCCCAGTGAGTATGCCGATTCAGTCGTGTCTTTAATCATCTGAACCGGCTTATGATCCCATGTTTCGTAATCCTTAAAAATAATCTTGGATGGACCTGCGCCAACATTGGTAAACGTGGCGTTATACAGCGGGGAGTCCACTACTATCTTTGTGGTATCGTCTATACTGGCTTCGGAAAACATGCCCATTTCAGGCTCTTCTTCCTGATCTTGGGTCAGGCGGGGGGTATCTTCCTCATTATCCTGCTGAGGCTCTTGTTGCTGCTGGGTAATGTCTTCTGGCTGCTCCTGTTTTTGTTTTTGGCTATCGGCCTGGGCAGCAGCTATACTATCCTGACGAGCCTGCTCGGCTTCTCGTTGCTGTAGTTCCTGTTCTGATGGCATGGAATAGTAGGTCCATGCAACCATTACTAAAAATATTAATATAAATCCGGTTACGGTGTTACGATCCAAAAGAAATCCTCAGTCTATATTATTAATTATTTTTTTGCTCCGGCACAGGGTCATGCCCTCCTTTGCTCCAGGGATGACAGCTACCAACCCGTTTTATAGTCAGCCACAATCCTTTAAGTGCACCATGTTTTTGAAATGCTTGGATACTGTATTGGCTACAGGTTGGATGGTACCGACAACTGTTGGGCATCCATGGAGAAACGATTAATTGATATAAGCGGACAAGTCCTATAAAGAGATACTTCATGAATGGCCGGGAGAAGTCGTAGAGAGTTGGTCTCGAACTTTGCTAAGCAAAGCTATAATATTTTGTTCTACATCAGTGTAACTGGCATCTGTCGTCTTTGCCATCAGCGCCCCATGAAACATTTTGCCGGCATTTTCAATTGGTTCAGATAAGATATTCTGATGATGCCTATATGCTTCTTTGAGGAGCCGTTTCATGTGATTTCGCTTATTTGCTTTTCCCAAGCTTTTTTTGACGACAAATCCCATAAGGTACCCGGAAGAATCTGATTCCAAAATCTTAAACCGCAGATCAACAAAAGTATTGCGGATAGTTTTTGCATCTTGTTCAAACAGATGCTGAAAGTTCTTCCGGCCCCTTAATATTTTGGCTCTGGGTAAACTTACGTCATCACCAGAGCCAAAAATATGGTTACTTCGGTCCTTGTTCATCGCTAATGGTTAAACCGTGACGTCCTTTTTTGCGACGGTTCTTCAACACTTTTCTTCCGTTCTTGCTGCTATTGCGCTTACGGAAACCATGCTTGGATTTACGCTTCTTGCTGCTTGGTTGGTAAGTACGTTTCATTGTTAAAAATCGGTTTATGAAAATTCAATTCTTAGAGAGACTCCTAAAATAAAAATAAAATTAGACAATAAGAACCCTAAATTAACGGTTACATTAAGGTGCGCGGGTATTGGTATAATTTTGAAAAATACGAGATCTGCCGTTAAATAATTTGAACAGGCACCGCGTAAACTGTAACTTTCACAAATCACAAAAATTGCACGAGACCCGTAATATTTTATGTTCGATACATTAACCGAAACGGTTGGAGATGTCTTAACCTCCATTTTTGGTACCAAAAGCGATCGCGATCTCAAAAAGATCTGGCCTATCGTCGAAGAGGTAAATGAACACTACGAGGGCATGGATCAGCTTTCTGATGAGGAACTGAAGCAAAAAACAGAAAAGTTCCGTCAGAAAATAAAGGAATCCACCAAAGAAATTGATGAAGAAATAGAGTCTTTAAAAGATACACTCAACAGCGATGAAGAGTTATCAGTGAATCGCCGGCGCGAACTTGCTGAAGAGTTAGATGAACTCAAACAGGAGCAAACCGATACTATTGAAGATGTATTGGATGAAATTTTGCCTGAAGCATTTGCCGTGATGAAGGATACTTGTCGTCGCTTTTTGGGCGAAAAATGGATGGTTGGTGGCAATATGAACGAATGGGGTATGGTGCCATACGATGTTCAGATTGCCGGTGCTATTGCAATGCATCAAGGTAAAATTGCTGAGATGAAGACCGGTGAAGGTAAAACGCTGGCTGCTATTATGCCGGCCTATCTGAATGCCCTCAGTGGCCGGGGTGTACATATTGTTACGGTTAATAATTACTTGGCTAAGCGTGACGCCGAATGGAATGAGCCGTTATTCAACTTTCACGGCCTCGAGGTAGATTGTGTTGATCTTTATGATCCCAACTCCGAGCCACGGCGCAAAGCGTACCAGGCCGATATAACTTATGGAACGAACAACGAGTTTGGTTTCGATTATCTGCGTGACAATATGGTGATCAACTCTGAGCAGTTGGTGCAGCGTGATCACAATTTTGCCATTATTGATGAGATTGACTCTATTCTTATTGATGAAGCTCGAACGCCGCTGATTATTTCCGGTCCTGTGCCCGAAGATACGCAGTCTGAAAAGTATGAAGAACTCAAGCCCCGGGTAGAGTCCTTGGTAAGTGCGCAGAAAAAACTGGTTGCTAACCTTGTTAAAGAAGGCCAAGAACATCTTGAGGAGGGAAATAGAGAAGAAGCTGGTCTTGCCTTGTATCGTGCCCGACGTGGGTTTCCAAAAAACAAGAAATTCCGCAAGATGATGCAGGTTCCTGAAAACCAGAAACTGGTTCAGGAAACGGAAGCTTTTTACCTGCAAGATAATGCCCGTCGTCTGCCCGAGGTTGACAAAGTACTCTACTACTCGGTGGATATGAAGATGAATAACATCGAGATGACGGAGAAAGGACAGGATTTTATAACCAAAGCTGATGAAGAGGAAGAGTTCTTTGTGATTCCCGATCTGGGAACGGAGACCACAGATCTCGATGAAGAGATGGATGAGCTTCGGGAGAAGAAGATCAAAGAAATTGAAGAAAATGACGAGTGGAGTGAGGAATATAAAGAGGAAAAGATTGAGGAGGCGAAGCAGGAGGTAGCGCAAAAGCGTGAAAAACGTCTGAATGAACTACACCGCCTGTTTGCCGAACGTAGTGATCGTATTCACACCGTAAATCAGCTGCTTAAAGCGTATACGCTGTTCGAGCGCGAAGAGGAATACATTGTGCAAGATGGGAAAGTTCAGATTGTTGATGAGCACACCGGACGTGTACTTTCGGGCCGACGTTATTCCGACGGATTACACCAGGCTCTTGAAGCGAAAGAAAATGTGAGCGTTGAAGCTGCAACACAGACGTATGCAACCATTACGCTGCAGAATTACTTCCGTATGTACAACAAGCTGGCTGGAATGACCGGTACTGCAGCTACAGAAGAGGGCGAATTTAATGAAATTTACGATCTCGATGTTGTAATTATTCCTACCAATGAGCCGGTAATTCGGGATGACAAAGAGGATCTCGTATTTAGAACCAAGCGGGAAAAATACAACGCGGCTATTGAACGCATCCGTGAATATCATGAAAATAAACAGCCGGTACTTGTGGGTACCACCAGCGTGGATGTTTCGGAAACGATTAGCCGTATGCTGAAACGCGAGGGGATCCCGCATAACGTGCTGAATGCTAAACACCATGCCCAAGAGAGTGAAATTGTAGAAAATGCTGGTCAACCCGGTGCTGTTACGGTTGCTACGAACATGGCCGGTCGCGGTACAGACATTAAGCTGGCTCCGGGTGTTAAGGAAAGAGGCGGGCTTGCCATCCTTGGTACGGAGCGTCACGAATCACGACGAATTGACTTGCAGCTTCGTGGACGTTCTGGACGACAGGGAGATCCCGGAGAATCACAGTTTTTTGTATCCCTTGAAGACGACCTGATGCAGCTTTTTGGATCTGATCGGGTAGCCAATGTCATGGAACGTCTCAATTTTGAAGAAGGCGAACCCATTACCCACTCTTGGATTACAAAATCACTGGAGCGTGCCCAAAGCAAGGTTGAGCAAAATAACTTTAGCATTCGTAAGAAACAGCTGGAATATGATGATGTGCTGAACAATCAGCGTGAAGTCATTTATAAACGACGGAAACACGCGTTGGAGGGAGATGAACTTCGCAGCGATATTTATGACATGCTCGAAGATCTCGTGGAAAGTGTTGTTGAAGAACATTATCCGGAGGGCGAGCTCGACAAGCTACGCGATACGATTCTGCGATTCTTGGCTGTGGATATTAAGCTCGATCGTGAAGAAATGGGTAAGATGGGTCCTGATGTGCTTATTGATCATATTATCGAGCGGGCATACGAGGTGTACCGCCAGAAAGAAGAGATGATCTCCAAGCCATTATATCAGGTCATCAAAAATATTAAAGAGTCGGATGCCGATAATAAACCAACGAAAGTGCAGGTTATCTTTACCGACGGCATTCGCCGTTTGCGTGTAGTCGTAGATGTTGATGAGGCCTATGAAAACGAAGGTAAAGAAGTTGCCCGAGCTCTTGAACGAACAGCAGTTCTTTCCACCATCGACAGTAAATGGATGGATCACCTTCGAGAGCTTGATTCCGTGAAAGAAGGTATAGGCCTCCGTGCATACGGACAGAAAGATCCTTTGTTAGAATACAAGAAAGAAGCGTTTGAAATGTTTAAGCAACTTCTTGATGAAATTAATCAGGAGGCTATCTCGCTGATCTGGAAGGCGATTCCCGAGATGCAGGCTGACGAAGAGAAAATGAAGCAAGCTCCTGAAGAGCGTGCCAAAGTTGATATGAATCGGGCGAAAACCCAGCATTCCGATGCTACCAATATGGGCTTTAAGTCGGGAGGCGGAGCTCAACAAAATGGAGGACAACAGCAACAGCGAAGCGATCAGAAACCACAGCCTGTTACGGTAGAAGAAGAACCTGGCCGCAACGACTATGTTAAAATCCAGAACATGAACAGCGGCGAAGTCATCGATATCAAATGGAAGAAAGCCAAGCGTATGATTGATGAAGAGGGCTGGGTGCTTATTGAGAAGTAGCAAATCCCTATGGAAGTCTTAGGAATAGATATTGGCAATTCTGGTATAAAAGGATGTATCGTGGATACTGAAAGGGGAGAGATAATATCCGATCGAAAAAGTACGGCCCCTCTTGAGGATACCACGCCCCATAAGATTCTTGCTAAGATGCACCAGATTGTTACTAAAGAATTCAGGTGGAAAGGCCCCGTAGGTTGTGCTTTTCCTGCCCCGGTCAATAAAGGTATTGTGCTATCCGCCAAACGAATTGATGATTCTTGGATTGATGCCAATGCCGAACAGCTTTTCTCAGAGATTACCGAAAATGAATTTTCTGTGATTAACGATACGGACGCCACCGGCCTGGCCGAGATGCATTTTGGAGGCGGTCAAAATCAGGAGGGCGTAACAATTGTACTTACCGCAGGTACTGCTATTGGTTCTTCTGTTTTTATGGATGGAAGGCTAGTACCCAATACCGAACTTGAACTTATGGAAATTCGAGGTATTACTGTTGAAGAATATGCATCAAATAAATCCCGTAAAGAGGAAGCTATTCATAAAAAAACGTGGACCAAGCGATTGCAGCTCGTTCTAGAGCATTTAGAAAAAATATTTCATCCCGATCTGTTTATTCTGGGTGGAAAGTTAAGTCGCAAAGAAGACAAAGCATTTCCGTTTATTAAAATAAATACGGCATTCAAAGCAGCAAGCTTTTTAAATGATGCCAGTATTGTTGGAGCCGCCATGGTTGCTGCTCACAAGAAAAGCCAACCTTTTTATCGTTAGGTTGGCTAATATGATTAAATAGGTAAAACCTTGGTGTATTCTTTGCCCCTCTCAGAAAACCTTTATTTATTATCGGTCAGCAAACAATAAATTATTCTTGTTCTCTATGCGATCAATACTACGATTAATTCTGATACTTCTTTTTGTTCCTGCACTTGGTTTTGGTCAAAGCAGTCTCGATACCTTAAGTTTAGAATCAATTTTTTACGAACCGCTACTTGCCGGCAATAGACCAGATATTGTTTCCTTTTCTCCAAATCAGTCTCATATTTATTATCAGGCTAATGACTCGTCCATGTCGAAGGAAGAGCTGTTTCGACGACCTGTTACGGGCGGAGAGCGCAATCTTGTTTCTGACGAAGTGGATCGAAATTTCCATGTATCTCCCAATGGTCAAAAACTACTGTACCACGAGCAAGGTGATATCTGGATTGCAGACCTCGACTTTACAAACAAAAGACAACTGGTCGATTCCAAAGCGGAGGAATACGGGGCGATGTGGGGACCCGACAGCGAACGGATTGCATTTGTGCAGGATGGGGATATCTGGATGATTAATATCAGTACCTCAAAGCTAACTCAAGTTACCAGTAAAAAGGATGATGAGCCCGGGTTTAATGTTGAGGGTTGGGCAGGAAATGAGCACCTCATTCTTACTCAATATGATACCTCGGATTATAAAGAATACTATTTCCCGGAATATGTAGACCAATATGTAAAACCCGGTTCTGCGCGACGTGGAATTGCTCGTCATCTTGTTTCTATTGTGGACTTGCAAACCAAAGAGGTTGACCTGCTGTTAGAAAATAAAGGATATATAGAGGCCGATATAAGTGCTGAGGGTAATTATCTTGCTATCGATGTTACCGGACCACCGATGGAGAAGCGTGAGGTTAAAGTTTTTGATCTCACTTCAAAGCAACCTACTACCGTTTTTGAGGACTCAACGAAAGGTTGGCTGTATAACACAGAAATCGCTTTTGCCCCATCCGGGAATAAACTGATGATCTTATCCGAAAAAGACGGATGGAATCATATTTATACGATTAATCCTGATGGATCTAACCTGCGGCAACATACCAGTGGAGAATACGAAGTTCCGTGGGCGGAATGGCTTAATAATGAAACGATTATTTATGCTTCAACTGAAGTTGGTCCAGGTGAACGCCATATTTACCGGATGAATATTGACAGAAGTGAAACAGAGAAATTGACGACTGAGGCGGGATATCGACAGAGTTTTGAGTTGAGTGAAGACCACACACACCTCGTGTATCAATACAGTTTTTTTAATGAACCGTTTGAAATTTACTCGCTTAATTTGAGTGATGAATCTGGGGAAAAAAGATTGACACAAACAATCCCAGATCGATTTAATAAGATAGACTGGCAAAAAGAAGATTATATACGTTTTACTGCCAGAGACGGAAAAAATGAGCTGTCAATGTCGGTACTGGAACCCATCAACAAAACGGAAAGTTCAGACCATCCGGTGGTTGTTTTTGTACACGGGGCAGGCTCGCTGCAGAATGTATATAAAGGCTGGTCTAATAATTATTATCGGGAATATATGTTTCACCAGTATTTAACGGCACGCGGCTATTATGTGATCGAAGTGGATTATCGTCACAGCACCGGTTATGGACGTGAATTTCGCGAAGATGTCACAAACTGGATGGGCAAATACGAAACCCGTGATATTATTGATGGCATAGATTACTTGGCTGAGCATTATCCGCAGGCCGATACTTCCCGCGTAGGAATTTACGGTGGCAGTTATGGTGGATTTATGGCATTGTATGCTACCAGCGTAGCTCCAAGTTATTTTGATGCAGCCGCGGCATTAAGGGCGGTTACAAACTGGGAAAACTACTATTATACCAATCCGTGGTACACGCAGCCACGGCTGGGTACGCCCGAAGCCGACTCTGCCCACTACGCCCGCAGTTCGCCTATTACCTATGTTGAGGAACTTGAAGACCCTGTTCTTATTTTACATGGATTAACCGACAATAATGTGGGATTCCAGGATGCTGCCCAATATATTGAAAAGCTAATACAAGCTGGTGGCAAAGAGTTTGATATGATGATGTACCCTTCGGAACGTCACAGTTTTGAAGATCCTGATGCGTGGTTTGATGAATACTCCCGTATTTTCGACTTTTTCAACAAGCATCTTCAAAATAAGGCAAATTAAATTTGAGGAAACAAAACGTAGTAGCATCAGTTGTAATTATTTGAAAACTTATAGAACAAGCGTATCATTTTAATGATTTGGACATTTGCAATTGCAGCGACATTTGTATCCGCCCTTTTCGTTGCGGATAAATTATTGTCCGCCCCAAAATACAATGAGAACAATTCCGACCATTTCGACGGCAAGAAATTTATTAATCCTGATGGAGCTGGGACACACCATTATGGAGAAGTGCTAAAGTGGTGGCTGGGCGGCAACGATAAGGGTGTTTGGCATGATTACGATCAGGATGATTTGCCTTCTTATCCCGCTCCGGAAGAGACCGTTGATGAGGATAGCCACCGCATCACTTTTATCAATCACGCCACTTTTTTAATTCAGATCAACGGGCAAAATATCTTAACCGACCCTGTGTGGAGCTTTCGTGCAAGTCCCTACCAATGGATTGGCCCCAAGCGCAAACGACCGGCGGGAATTGATTTTGATAAACTACCCTCTATAGACACCGTTTTGTTAAGTCATAACCACTACGATCATCTGGATATTGAAACGGTAAAGCATCTGAAAAATAGGTTTGATCCTCAATTTATTGTTCCTCTCGGCGTGGAACGATATTTACATAGCCAGGGGATAGATAGGACTATTCGTATGGATTGGTGGGATAAATATGGCTTGGGTAATGATACTACCCTTACAGCCGTCCCGGCACGACACTTTTCGGGGCGTGGACTTTTTGACCGGAATAAAACTCTCTGGTGTGGTTATGTATTAGAAAATCCGTCGGGCAATATTTACTTTGCCGGAGATACCGGGTATGGAGATTTTTTCAAAGAAATCAGGCAGCAGGTGGGGCCTATTAATACGTCCATCCTTCCTATCGGAGCCTATAAACCCCGATGGTTTATGGAGGTCATTCACATGTCGCCCGAAGAAGCGGTTAAAACGCATAAAGAGCTGGAATCCGAGAGGAGTATTGGTATGCACTTTGGGACTTTTCCCATGGCCGATGACGGGATGTATGAACCGTTGGATGATCTCCAAAAAGCACTCAAAAAACATAGCATTTCAAAACAAGAATTCCAGACCTTGCAACACGGCGAATCTTTTTGTGATAACCCGCAATATAATGTGATGGATGATGTTGCCTAAGGATTTTTAAAAACCCATAATACAGGTTATGAAATACTGTAACCTGTTACCTTTTGTTTTTCTTTTTTTCCTTAGTTCTCAAGCAGCGGTAGGGCAATCAACAATAAAAGGAACCGTCACTGTTGCCGAGTCGGGGGAACCCCTTTCCGGCGTTAACGTTTATCTTTCGGGTACTACTTTTGGGAGCTCCACCGACGAGACCGGGCATTTTACTTTAAACATTCCGGAACCCGGATCTTATAAAATCGTTTTTAGCATGGTGGGATTTAACAAGAAAGCGAAACAGGTCAACATTTCTTCCTCTTCCTCACAAACCATCAATGTTTCTCTTAAAGAAAATGTCCAGGAACTCTCAGAAATTGAAGTAAGAGCCTCCAATAAAAAGTGGAAAGACCAATACAAATACTTCGCCAAACAATTTATCGGACGTACTGAATGGGCAGAGCAAGTCACTGTTAAAAACCCCTGGGTTCTCGATTTTGAAGAGCATAATGATATACTCACAGCCCGAGCTAAGCGCCCACTTAAAATAACGAATATGGCTTTGGGCTATGAGCTTTATGTTGATCTTGTTGATTTTCAATGGCCTACCTATAGAAATAGAGGAGGCGGTTATCAAATGTTTATCCGGTTCGAGGAAATAACCCCCAAAAGTGCTCAGCAAGAACTTAAGTGGAAGAAAAACCGCGCTCGAAGTTATCTCGGTTCATTCAACTATTTTCTAGAAATGCTATATAACGATAACTTGGATGAGAGCGATTTTTCAGTGCAACATAAAACGGACATTTCTCCACTTTCGAACGGCGAAACCAAATATGAACTCTTGGGACAAAGCAATATTTCGCAAAATAGACGAGAGGCTCTTAAGGGTTTTAAAATCAAGCGGAAGGTAAATATTAAATACGACGGTCAGGCCAATTTTACCTTTAACCGGCAGAATTTTTCATTGTCCATTTATAAACAGAGCAGCATTGATGCTAATACCAAAAACCACACCTTCTTTGTTGATCCTTTCGGCAATCTCCTCAATCCAATTTCCCTAATAACGTATGGTGACTGGGCCGATTCCCGCGTGGCAAATCGTGTACCTTCAAATTATGAAGTAGGCAATTAGTCAGGCGATGCTTCAAATTCAGCTGCGAAATGGCCTTCATTTTTTGTAGATTTATCCGTTGTTTAAAGCAATAACCAATAGCTCAACAAGAGCCTCTGATGTCTGACAATTATCGCGCCTTAACACGTACCTATCGTCCCACTTCTTTTGACGATATTGTATCTCAAGAGCATGTAAGCAGCACACTTAAAAATGCAATTAAGAAAAACCGACTGGCCCATGCATATATGTTTTGTGGTCCGCGAGGGGTGGGTAAAACTACCATGGCACGTGTATTGGCCCGAACGGTAAATGACATTGATCACGAAGTAGATGGTGAATCGTTAAATCAGACGCTCAACGTTGTTGAAATTGACGCGGCTTCGAACAACAGTGTAGATGATATTCGCGACCTGCGCGAACGCGTTCGTATTCCTCCGCAAAATGGACGCTATAAAATCTACATTATCGACGAGGTTCATATGCTCAGCAAGTCGGCGTTTAACGCCTTGCTGAAAACGCTTGAAGAGCCGCCCGATCATGTGATTTTTATTTTTGCCACAACCGAACCGCACAAGGTGCTTCCGACCATATTATCGCGTGTTCAACGGTTTGATTTTAAACGTATCAGCGTTGACCAGATCGTGGAACGCCTAGCCAATGTAGCTGAGAATGAAGGTATTAATATCGATGAGGAATCGCTTCACGTGATTGCTAAAAAAGCGGACGGAGCACTTCGCGATGCCCTTGGATTAATGGACCAAGCTATCGCTTTTTGCGGCAACAACATTCAGCATGACGAGCTGCTCCGGGCGCTCAATGTAGTAAGCACCGAGCGCATGTTCGACTTTATGAATGCGGTAGAAGCGCAGGATGCCAGTCACGGACTGGAATTGATCAACGAGTTGCTACAGGAGGGCTATGATATTCAGGAATATTTAGTCGGATTAACAGAGCACTTGCGGAATCTTTATGTGGCAAAGAGTTCGGAGCAGATGCACTTGGTCGAAGCATCTCCTGATACTAAAAAACGCTATCGAGAGTCATCGAAAGCTTTTACAGAAGATGACTTGATGCGGATGCTTCACATTTTGAGTGAGGCCCAGTACAAGATCAAGGAAGCCCATCAGCCTAAAATCCAGTTTGAGATAACGCTCCTTAAACTTATCCATATGGAGCGCACGCAAAAGTTAAATACTTTGCTAACCGAGCTGGAGCAGTTAAAAAAAAAGCTAAATAGTACCGACTTAGCTGCATCGACTGAGACAGGCTCGATCGGAGAGGTTTCGAAAAGTGAAAAACAGCAACCAAGTACTGAATCAGCCTCACCTAATTCGACCTCGGATTCAAATGGGCAGTCCGATATGCAAGAGGAACAGTTGGAGTCTCATCCAAAAGAATTATCCGAGGAATCAGCGGATCCAAAAGAGAACATGTCAACCCCGACCGACTCGAATGGTCAAACTTCGCCCAAAGAAGAATCAACATCCGAAAAACAACCGCTAACAAGTGAGGCAGCGGCTAACGAAGAGGAACAGCAGGCTGATGATGAAGACGAGTTTGAAAACCTGTTTGGAGCCTCATCACTGGGCAATCCCAAGCCAAATAGTGTTGATGAGAATAAGCCATCGAAATCAAAACAAAGTACAGAAAGCGAAACGGCAACCGCGACTAAACGTGCTCCCAAAGATGTTTCCCTTCAAGAAATAAATGACTGTTGGGATGATTATTTAGATAATCTCCGTCAGCACGTACCCCAAATGCTTTACTTTCAGATGCAGCGTGTTGATCCTGTTGAATTAAAAAATGGGGATCTGAAGCTTCGGGCTAATGATGACTTTGCTAAAAAGATTGTGGATGAAAATCGGCGTCGACTTGGTAAACTTTTGGAGGACGAAATCGGGGCTTTTCTCAACATGACCTGCATTGTTAAAAAGCAGGAAAAGAGCGGTGAGGATTCAATGAGTCCATATGAGCGGTTTAAAAAGCTTCAAGAACGCGATCCTACGATCAAGAAGCTGGTTGAACTCTTTGGCGCTGAATTGGATTATAATTTAAATCAGTAGTCTAAGACTCTTATCTTATTACAATCGATGACAGATTGTGTTGAATGAATTAAACATATCAAAACGTTAAAACCTATTGTTATGAATCAGAATATGGCTAACATGTTCGGGAAGTTTTCCGAGCTGCAAGAAAAAGTGGAAGAAGCAAAACAGGAACTTTCGAAACTTGAAGTTGAGGCTGAAGCCGGCGGTGGTATGGTTAAAGTTAAAGCCAACGGCAAGCGTCAAATTTTGAGTATCAAACTGGACAAGGATGTTATTGATCCTGAAGATGCTGAGATGATGGAAGATCTGGTGGTGGCCGGTGTGAATAAAGCGCTGGATAAAGCCGAAGAAGCTGCCCAAGAACGGATGCAGGAAACCTATAAAGATATTCTTCCCGGCGGCGGTATGCCTGGTATGGATCTAAGCAAATTGGGGCTTTAATTGTTAAAGGTTACAAGTTGAAAGTTCAATAACCTACAACCTGTAACATTTAACAGTCAACAAAATTACATGGAAGGAACATCAGAAATTCTGGAGCAGGCTATCGAGCAGTTGGCCAAGCTTCCGGGAACGGGACGTAAATCAGCGCGGCGCATTGCACTGTTTCTACTGAAGCAGGATGACGAGTCGGTGGTCAATTTGGCAGAGGCGTTAATAAGTCTCAAAAAGTCTATTACTCGCTGCTCTACCTGTGGCGTGATTAGCGACGGAGATCCCTGCTCTATTTGTCAAAATACAAAACGTCAAACTGGACAAATTTGTGTTGTTGAAGAATCGCAGGATGTATTTCTGATTGAAAAAACCAATGAGTTTCGCGGCCGCTATCACGTACTCGGAGGCGTTATTTCTCCTCTCGATAATATTGGTCCTGATGATGTTCGTATTAAACAGCTTATGCAGCGGATCAACGAGGATGACGAGCAGATTGACGAAGTTATTTTGGCGCTCAATCCCGATTCGGAAGGCGAAGCAACATCCTACTATATAAACAAGTTGCTTAAACCTTTTGATGAGGTAAAAGTAACGCGCATTGCATACGGCATTCCGATGGGAACGGAGCTCGAATTTATTGACGAAGCCACGCTGGGACGTGCCTTTGCAAGCCGAAATACGTTTTAAGAAATGAAATTGTAAGCTCTATTTGGAGTTTAACCACTTTTTCATTTTTGATATCAAATAATTAATCAAAAAACGATACTATGAAATTAAGACATCTACTATTACCGCTACTCTTTTTGGGGATTACGTTCTCTGCCCATGCACAGGGTGAAAACTACTGGCAGCAAGAGGTAGAGTATGAAATGGATATCGATGTTGATGTCGAAAACCATCAATTTACGGGCACCCAAAAGCTGACGTATCACAACAATTCGCCCGATACACTGCACCGGGTATTCTATCATTTGTATTTCAATGCCTTTCAGCCGAACAGCATGATGGATGTCCGCTCACGCACGATTGAAGATCCCGATAGTCGGGTTCGTGATCGTATCCAGAAATTACCTAAAGACGAGATTGGCTACCATCATATTAATAGCCTAAAACAGAATGGTGATGCCGTTTCGTATGATGTTGTGGGCACCGTCATGGAAGTTACCCTTGATGAGCCTATTGCACCCGGAGAATCTTCAGTTTTTAATATGGAGTTTGAAAGTCAGGTACCGCGGCAAATTCGCCGCAGCGGCTGGATGAACAAAGAAGGGGTCGAATTTTCGATGAGTCAATGGTATCCCAAGATTTCGGAATATGATAACAATGGCTGGCATCCCAATCCGTATGTGGGTCGCGAGTTTTATGGGGTCTTTGGAAGTTTTGATGTCGAAATTTCGATTGACAGCTCGTACGTAATGGGCTCGACAGGGCATCTGCAAAACCCTGAAAAAATTGGTCACGGCTATGCAGAAGAGGTTGATCGTCCGGATTCAGAAAAATTAACCTGGCACTGGAAGGCGGATAATGTTCATGATTTTATGTGGGGCGCTGATCCTGACTTTACCCATACGACTGCCCAGGTACCAAATGGCCCTAAGCTACATTTCTTTTATCAAAAAGATACGGTAGCCGTAAATGCCGATCGTTACTCCCAGGAGCAGCTCCGTGACAACTGGGAAAAGTTGCCTGAGTATACGGTCAAAGCCTTTCAGTTTATGAGTGAAAACTTTGGTGATTATCCCTACGAGAAGTTCTCTGTTATCCAAGGCGGAGATGGGGGAATGGAATACCCTATGGGCACCTTGATTACCGGAAATCGGTCGCTGGGTAGTCTGGTAGGCGTTACTGTTCACGAGCTTATCCATATGTGGTATTACGGCGTGTTAGCCAATAATGAGAGCCGCTATCCGTGGTTTGATGAAGGATTTACGACTTATGCATCGGCTCTGACCATGGACGAGCTTTTTAATGAGGGGAAGGGTCAGAATTTACATCAACGATCTTATCAGTCGTATTTTAACATCATTGAAGATGGCAAGCAGGAGGCGCTGGATACGCATGCCGATCATTTTCATACCAACCGCGCTTATGGAACGGCTTCTTATTCAACGGGGGCAGTGTTTTTAAATCAGCTGCGCTATATTATTGGTGGTGAAACATTTGACCGCGGGATGAAGCGCTTTTTCAAGGAGTGGAAGTTTAAACATCCCGATGGGCGTGATTATCTGCGTGTGATGGAAGAAGAGTCAGATATGGTGCTGGACTGGTACTATCAGTACTTTATCGAGAGCACCAAGCATATCGATTACGGAATCAACTCGGTGCTGGGTGTTGACGGATCAACCTACGTTACGCTAAAAAGGGAAGATCTGATGCCGATGCCGATTGATCTGATGGTTACCTATGAAGATGGCAGCAAGGAACAGTTTTATATTCCGATGCGCATTATGCGGAATACCAAGCCGAATGAAAACCCTAATATTCCACGTACTATCAAAAGAGATTGGCCATGGGTGAATCCCACATATACGGTCGAAGTTCCTCGTCCGGCGAAAGAGATAAAACGGATTGAGATTGATCCCACTAAGCGCATGGCTGATATCAATCGTGATAATAATGTGATTAAGATGGATGAGTATTTGCATCCGACTAAGTAACTGAATAATTCTATTACGAGTAAAAAGCCCGGGTTTTATGATCCGGGCTTTTTTTTATTGTCAATTGAAACACAGATTTCTCACTACGCCATGCTTCGTTCGAAATGATAACAATATTGATAATGCTTATAACTTAATTGTCATCTCGAGCGCGAGAGATCCTTGTTTTAATTATTCAAAATAAAGATTTCTCTCTTCACTTATGCTCCGTTCGAAATGACAGATAAAAGTTAAATCCTACCCACCCGGAAATCGTCTTTATAATTCAGAAACTCCCAATTGGGATTTCCGCTATCGATAAGTGTTTCTTTCTTCTCTCGGCGCCATTTCTTTAATTCCTTTTCCCGTTCTATCGCTTTTTGAAACGTTTTATAAGCTTCATAGTATATCAGTTTGTAACAATAGTAACGGCCGGCAAAAGTTTCGGGATCTCCTCTATTTTCATAATGTTCGTTTAGACGCTTACTTAACTCATTGGTCATCCCGATATAAAGGGTCGTTTTTCCGGGATTCGTCGTGATATAAACGTAATAAGGCATAAATTATCCATGCCTGAAGTTTATAGTAAGATCTCAGAAAGGTTCAATCCTTACAATTTTTAATTGCAAAGATTTCTTACAAACGCTTGAAATAACAATAGGCTTAGGAATTAGATAAATAAAACAACCACTGTCATCTCAACCAGCAGGAGAGGTCAATTTCTCGAGTTATAATCATCGATAAAAACAAAGATTTCTCACTACGCTATGCTTCGTTCGAAATGACAAAGTACAAGAAAAATAAAATATTAAACCTGGTTGTCATCTCGAATGTAAGTGAGAGATCCCTGTTGCCAATTAATCAATACAAGGAATTAATACCTTGTTAAACTCCTCTCGAAATGACTACTATGGGAAAAAGTAATATTGAGTACAAATTATATCGGTACAACTACCCTGTCATCTCGAGTGCAACGAGAGATCTTTGTTTTTGACAGTATAGGTGAAAAGCATCACAAAAAGTTCTCTCTTAATTGCACTCATTCCGAAATGACATTCAAGGGAATAATGAACTATTATCGCAAGCAAGGCAAGCAATTAAAAATAATAGCCGATATTGATATTGAACCGCGTGTTCCAGCGGGGATCATTAACACCGGCGCCCAGTCCTTCCCCAAAATTATCCGTCAGCCAGGGCTGGTTCTTTCCAGAGGCAATATCAAAATAGGTGTATACCTTTCCGGCAGTGATCCTCATTCCAAGAACGTTATGCTGGGAATCCGTGAATGCCTCGTTGGTCTTATCCAGATAAGTGTAGTTATCGTAGAATGTAAGATTAGAGATCGGTCCCCAATCCACATCTTTGGAATATGAAACACCGAGCACATACATATTACCTTCTGCTGCAACGTCATATGCCGGAGTACCATCGCTGGAAGGAAATCCATAAGCCCCCATCTGTACAACATCAACCGTATTGCCAAGGTCATTTTGAACATTGTGGTTATAGTAGATGTATTCGGCTTTGACATTGAGATTGCCGTAGGTTCCATCGATGTGTGGAGCCAATGCGTAGTGATCGCTCACTTCATCAAGAGCGCTGTTATAGATGCCGCCGTATTGGATGGAGAGACCTAATTCAGTACTGCCTAATGTTCCGTGATCCCAGTTATAGGCGGCTCGTCCATTTAACTGATTGGTTTCGGAGTTAGATAATCCCTCATCGGGTTCGGCAATAATATCGTACGAATAGCGGGCGGTATTTTGGGGAGCAAATTGTGCAATGCCATTGGGATCGGCCTGCATAAAATAGGCCAGGTGGAAATCCCAATTGTCATGAGTAGTTGTCAGTTTAAATCCCATATCATGATCGTCTTCCAGTCCCAGGTAATACGGCAGCTGAAACCACCAGTTGTGGGACGCATATTGAAGTAATCCGAAAGGAACCTGGGTAACGCCTACCTGTAGATTGGTTTGTTTTGAGAAATCGTAGCCCAACCATCCCTGCTTGATGAAATATGTTCCAAAAGTAGGATAAAACCGATACTCAAAATTTATGTTAATACCTTCGGCGCGACCTTCTACGTTAATTCGCCACATATCAAAGGTAAATTGGCTGTCGGATTCTCGAATGGAACCGCCATAATCTTCAAGGTAAAAATTATAACGGAGGGCACCGCCGATAATGAGATAATTGCTGGTATCCTGATTAGCTACCGTCAACACTCCAGAATCTATAATAGAGGACCCTGAATCTTCTTCGTCATCATCCCCATCATTAGCAAAAGTGGGGATCGTCGTAATAATCAGCAGGAAGAAAATTAGCAAAAATATTGAACTGCTTTGGCATAAATACTTTCGAAAAAATAAAGATCCTAAGCTCACAATATTTGTTTTAATTGATGTTTGATTGAGCAGATTCTGTATAAATATTGTGCAGAACAAACCTTGCTATAAAGATGACAATATTTGATTCACATGGTCAATTTCATCCTGATTGACGGTGTGACCCATGCCTACATAAATTTTCTTGGTGACATTGGCACCGATTTTTCGAAATACTTCCTCAGTCAGGTCAACACGCTCCTGTGGAATATGAGGGTCGCGATCACTGCATCCCAAAAAAACGGGCGTTTGTTCCATCGATCCCTGATAATTTTGAGTATTGACATTCTCTCCAATTAAACCGCCACTAAAACCGATAATACCACCGTAACGTTGCGGATGACGTGCAGCAAATTCGGTTGTCAGGCATGCGCCCTGAGAGAAGCCCAGCAGCACGATTTTGTTTGTTGGGATCCCTTTATTATTAAGATCAACGATCTGGTCATAGATAGCCTGCAGCCCGCTTTTAGTACCCGGTTGATTCATCTCTCTAGGCGCCATAAACGATCGTGGATACCATGTATGTCCCTTTGCCTGGATAGCACGATAGTGGATATTATCTTCCTCAAATTCGTCCACAAACATGAGCATGCTTTGGGCCGAAGCACCGCGACCATGAATTAAAATCATAGCTGTTTTAGCTTCATCGATATCAACGCCGCCGGTGACTATTTGCTGATTTTGATGTGGGCCGCTAAAGGGATTATCGGGATCGACTCGGAATAATGACATAATTGAATATTGTGCATTTTAGGTTTTGATAGGCGGTAAAGAAGCTTCGATTTGCTCTCGTTTTGGTTCGTGCCATGGGGTAAGCTCCAGCTTTTCGGCCTGATCTTCATCAGGGTCAGCATTCACAAAATAGCCCGGTCCGTTGGTAGCCATTTCAAAAAGTACGCCCCCGGGCGTTTTGTAATAAACCGACTTAAAAAAGTGTCGGTCGATAATCTCGGTAGGCTGCAACCCTCTCCGAATGACTTCAAAACGCATCTCGGTAAGATCTTCTTCATTTTTACTTTGAAAGGCAACATGATGGACAATGCCAGCTCCATTTTGACCAGGCTGAGAATTAACTTCTTCTATAATCAGGCTATGTCCGAGAGAACTTTCTGTTTGGTAAAGTATGCGGTTACCCTCGGTTTCAGCCTTTTTGAATCCCAATATCGACGTTAGTATCTCCTCTGTTTCTTCTTTCTGATCCAACTTGAGGGTAGTGTTCCAAAATCCCTGTATCTGGTATTGGACTGGTACCGATGATTGGTTCCAGCTTTTTAGTTCAGCGGCGGAGTAATCAAATACTAAGTGCAGTTGTAAACCGTCGGGATCCTTGAAAGAAATATGTGTTTTGCCAAAGCGCTTGAAAGGTTCGCTGTGCGGGATGTTTTGGTCATCTAGTCGCTGCTGCCAGAATTCCAGAGAATCTTTGGGAACTGCCAGTGATATTTCTGTGGCTTCACCAGAGCCTGGATTTCCTTGGCGAGCACGCGGCCATGGAAAAAAGGTCAGACTGGAACCTGGACTACCTTCAGCATTGGCATAGAAGAGATGGTATTTAGTAGGGTCATCTTGATTGACGGTTTTCTTAACCATGCGCATACCCAGTTTTTTTACATAAAAGTCGTAATTATCTTGGGGATCACTGGCTATTACAGAAATATGATGCAGTCCTCTGTGTTCAGGCATAATAATTAACTAACTGTTTAGTTTTGGTAATTCTTCTTCAATTACGTTGCGTTCATCCTCAAGCCATCTGGGTAATTTTAGGGATGATCCAAGCTCGTCCAGATCTTCATCGCGTGTAAAACCGGGTGGATCAGTTGCAATTTCAAATAGAATACCTCCGGGCTCGTGGAAATAGACCGACTTAAAGTAGTCGCGATCTTTTACCTCGGTAAGATAATAGCCTTTGTTAAGTAGTTGCATTCTCAGTGACTCTTGTTCTTCTTCATCTTTCACTCTAAAAGCGATGTGGTGCACTGTGCCTTTGCCCGGACGCCCGTTGAGATCGAATCCATCAATAATCTCAATTACAGAACCAAAGTCAGCATCTGTTTCATACAAATATCGGTTTTCTAACTGATTGGTTAGCTCAAATCCGAAATCGTCTTCGAGCAACCTCCCTGCTCCGGAGTGGTTTTCTTCTGCCAGGGTTGCTCCGTGCAATCCACGGATGGTGTGTTCCTGTGGGATAGGTCCAGCAGACCACCCTTCAAAACTATTAATCTTGGGATCAAGCACAAGTTCGAGATGCAATCCATCGGGGTCTTGCAGGCCAATTACTTCCTTTCCGAAACGTGAAAAAGGTTCTTCAATTTCGAGGTTATGGCCCCGCAAGTGATCCAGCCAAAAAGCCTTAGACCCCGTTGGTATCGAAAATGAAACGGCAACAACCTGTCCGCGATCAGGCTCTCCATCCTGTAGGTGTTCCCAGGGGAAAAAAGTGAGGATACTACCGGGGTCACCCGACTCATTGCCGTAGTAAAGATGGTAAACGGACGGATCGTCAAAGTTTATGGTTTTCTTGACCAACCGCAGGCCCAAGACCTTGGTATAAAATTGATGATTCTGTTTAGGATTCCCGGCTACCGCTGTAATGTGATGGATGCCTTTATTATGCGACATAAATGGTTCCTTCAAACTTTAATTGCTTTACATTTGCAGTACAAAATAGCGGATACTGTATAAAAATCTATATTGTGAGTTGTTAAAAGTATCCTGTCCAGTAAATAGGATCGGACATGTGATCAAGCTATTCGGCAGCCACTTCAGTGGACTGACTCATAAACGGATAGTCGGTATATCCTTCCTCATCGCCTCCGTAAAAAGTGCTTTTATCCTGATCATTAAGTTTGGCATTTGCTTCAAATCGAGCAGGAAGATCAGGGTTGGCCAGAAATAGTCGCCCGTAAGCAACGAGGTCAGCTGTTCCGTTTTCAATAGCTTCATTACCACTATCTTGATCGTATCCGGCGTTGGTAATAATGGTACCGTTATAAATATTTCGGAAATATTCGGTTACCTTTGTCGGGTAATTATCAATATCACTGACATCACTTATTGCCTCCATCAGGTGGACATAAGCTAAGTTGTAATCATTTAATTGCTCCAATAAGTAGCCAAACATTTCTTTAGGATTGGAGTCGCTTATGCCCTGATTACGTCCGACTGGAGAAAGCCGAATCCCAGTTCTGTCACTTCCGATTGCATCCGACACAGCCTCAACAACCTCAACTGCAAACCGACTTCGGTTTTGAAGACTTCCACCATATTTGTCAGAGCGTTTGTTGGTACCGTCTTTTAAAAACTGATCGATAAGGTAGCCGTTGGCTCCGTGAATCTCCACACCGTCAAAACCGGCTTTTATAGCATTGCGGGCTGCTTGTGCATAATCCTCAATAATGCCTGGAATTTCATCGGATTGGAGAGCACGTGGGGTCACAAATTCCTTCATTCCATTGGCGGTAAAAATCTGTCCTTCTGGTTTTACTGCAGATGGTGCAACAGGTGGTTCACCATTGTGATACCGAGGATGGGAAACACGTCCTACATGCCAAATCTGGGCAAAAATATTGCTGCCCTCTTCATGTACTGCTTTTGTAACTTTATTCCATCCTTCAATCTGATCCTTAGTATGGATGCCGGGTGTCCAAGGGTAGCCGATACCCTGCTGCGAAATTTGGGTGCCTTCACTGATGATAAATCCCGCCGACGATCGCTGTCGATAGTATTTTGCCATTAAATCGGTAGGTACGTTGCCTTCTCCCGCCCGACTTCGTGTCATCGGAGCCATCACCACACGGTTGGATAGTTTTAATCCGGATAAATTGTATTTGGTTAACAGGGGTTGCTTATTCATAAAAAATATTAGTTAGATTCAGTAAATTCGGGTTTATGTTATTTTTAATTTAATGTTAAACTATTTAATAACAAAATAGATGATTTTTATACTTCTTATTGATTTGACTAAACACCAGAAGTCCTTATTCTATTCCCTTGTTGCTACGAATAATTGTAGCTTGGATTATAGAAATAGATTTAAAATCTAAAATTAATTTTTCCATGGGATTATTTGATTTTAAAACAGAAGAGAAAGTTGGTCTGGCACTGGGCGGTGGAGCGACATTGGGTGCGGCGCATGTTGGCGTGCTTCGGGCACTGGAAGAATCCGAGATTAAAATAGATTGTATTGCGGGCACCAGTATTGGCGCTATGGTCGGAGCTTTTTATGCTTTTGGTATGTCGGTCGATGAAATTGAGAAGATTGCCCTCGAACTTGACTGGCCGGATATCTCAAGAATTGCATTATCGCGGAGAGGGCTTCTGACCAATGATGAAATGGGAAAACGATTGGATAAATATCTGGGTGATGTAAACTTCGATGAGGCGGACATTCCATTTGCCGCAGTAACGACTGATATTTCCACCGGTGAAAAAGTTATTCTTGATGAAGGGGATGTCTCCGAAGCAGTCAAGGCCAGTACTTGCATTCCGGTGCTTTTTGAACCGATTGAATATGACGGACGTCTTTTGGTGGATGGTGGATTAAAAGAGAGCGTGCCACTCTCAGCCATCCAATCGCTCGGCGCAGAATATACTATAGGCGTTGATTTGAATGCTCACCGTAATTATGAACGCCCCGATAATATTCTGGATATCCTGAGTAATACGCTGGAAATTGCGCTGAAACATTTGGCCAATGTTAATACGAATGAGATTGATCTCCTTATTCAGCCCAATTTGGCGGAATTTAGTAGAAGTGAAACCAAAGATACCGATAAGATGATAGAGCGAGGATATCAGGCAGCTAAGGATTTGTTAAAAGAAGCACAGATAAAGTAGACTAACTCTTCCCATAAACGGTCACAATACTTCCCCGCGTAATATCATTTGCAGGAGAAATAAGGTAAGCAACCTGTTTCGCCAGCTGCTCGGGCTTGGGCCATTTATCAAAATCAGCATTGGGCATGCCTTTCCGATTTTGCGGGGTATCAATTACCGATGGTGCAATGGCATTAACTAAGATGTTGTCTTCAACCACTTCGGCAGCAAGTGATTCAGTTAATGCAGCAACACCTGCTTTGGATGAGGTGTAAGCTGTCATGCCAGCTCCTTGTCGGGGTTCCAGAGCGGGACGTGCGGCAATGTTAACAATACGTCCACTGCTTCTTTGAGACTTAAATCTTTGTATTGCAGCCCGACAACTGTTGTAGCAGGTCACCAGGTTAAGGTTAATCTGTTTCATAAAGTCAGATTTTGGGGTATCTTCAATAGAGCCCATCCCAAAGCCGCCGGCAATGTGAATGGATCCCCAAAGCGAACCATTGGCTTCTATTGCATCATCAAAAAACGATTGAGCCTGATCTTCATCGGTAAGATCTACTCCTATTTTTGCAAAAACATGGTCGTGATCAGAAAGTTGAAAAGATTCGAACTCATCTTGATTAAAGCAGGGCACGCTGCATTTGGCTCCATCATCTAATAGTAATTTTACTACAGCAGAGCCCAGCGATCCGGCTCCTCCTGTTACGATCACATGTTGATCAGAAAAATTCATAAAAAGAATATTAGATATTGGCTTAATGTTGAAATAATTCAACAAGGCAAAACGCTAATTCATTCAAGGAGGCGATAAAAATATACGGTGTCATAGTTGAAAATGAACCGAAAAATTGAATATTAGGAATCGGGGATGGTTGAGAAAATGTTATGGGCTGTCTGTATGGCCTTGCTGGGTCCTACAAATACGACGTGATCTCCTTCTAGGATTTGGGTTTGTCCTCGCGGAACGACAAAGTCATCATCCCTGATTAAGGCTGCCACAACGCATTGATCAGGGATATCGATATCCTGTATTACCTGGCCTACTACTTTAGCATTCTTTGGAACTTCCATATCAATCAAACTTGCAACCCCACTTTCGATTTCGAAAAGATCGGCAACACTGGGTCGGTCAAGGTGATTTTCTACCATAGCTGCCGTGGCATAAGGCGCGCTTATGCAGACTATATTATTATCTTCAAGCAGAGATACATATGATGGATCCCTTGCAATCGCGATCACACGTTTGATACCCAATCGTTTGGCTTGAAGAGCCATAATAGAGTTTCGCTCATCGTTATTGGTGGCAGCAATAGCCACATCCATTTTGTGAGGTTCCACTTGTTCAAGTATCTCCTGTTTGGTACCATCACCCTGAAAGATGGGTACGTTATATCGTTGCTCTAATTCATCGCACTTTTTCTCGTCCTGTTCAATAAAGGTTATTTGATATTCTGAGGAACGAAAAACCATGCGAAACTCGTCCTGTTTTAGCAGGCGGTCGGCGATATTGCTACCCAAATTACCGCCGCCAATGATGAGTACATTCATGTGAGGCCTCCAGTAAGCTTGAATTTTAATTTTAATGCGTTGAATAAATTCCGGCAATCCACTCAGATCCTCTCGATTGCTCGGTTGAAAAAGATAAAGTACACCCCCAATAACGGTCAATATAATGCCTAAGAAAAGGCTTTGGGGATCTAATGTGGGAACAAAAAACCAACAGGTAATGATACCCAATATAGGAACGACAGGATACAATATAATTTTAAAAGGTCGCCGCAGGTTGGGCATGTGTTGGTGAAGGGCAATGACTGCATAATTTACAATGCCGATGGCAATCAGATACCCAAAACTACTTGCTGACGCGAGTAGCCTGACAATACCCGAAGCTCCGAGCACGGCTACCAGTCCGGCACAGACGAAAAGAGCAATATGTGGTGTTTTATACTTGGAGTGAAGACGTGCAAAAATTTCAGGAAAGTGACCGTCGCGGCCCAGTGCAAAAAGCACGCGTGAGCTGGCCCCCAAGGTTACGCTGAAAGCGGATAGGCTTGCCATAATCGTAGCTATGATGCCGGCCCAGCGTCCCCATGCGCCAAACATGTGATCAGCGATAAATATAAATGGGGTGCTTGTTTGGGCTAAGTCCGTATAATTGACGACCCCCATCATGACCCAGAGCAGCAGTACATAAATGGCAATACCTACGCCGAGGGTAATAAAAATGGCCCGAGGTATATTTTTGGCCGGTTCGATAATTTCTTCGGCTGCAACCGTGATCAGATCAAAACCGACATAGGAGATATAAATTAATCCCATGGTTGGAATTAAGGGTCCGTACCCCATGGGCGCAATGGGATCAAGATTTGCGGGTTCGACGTGGAAAGCGCCAAGTACGCCCACGCCCACAAGCACAATCAGTTCAATAATATTCATCACCGCAATGAAGGTGAGCGCCTCAGCCTGTCCCCTTAGGTTAATAAGCGTAAAAGCGATCGTTGTTAGAACCACCACAAGAATGACGCTAATCTCTGGCAGGAAATAATTTTTAATAGTAAGTGCGAAAATGACTGCATAAAGAGAACAGGCTAACGTATTTCCTATCCAGAAAAACCATCCGGTAAGAAAGGCAACGGGCCGAGGTAACGTTCGACTTGTAAAGGAATATCCACCGCCGGCAATCGGGATTGCTGCTCCGAGTTCACTATAACTAAAGGCTGTAAAAAGCGTTAGTAAGCCCATGGCAAGATAGGCTATTATGCCAAGCGGACCGGCCGATTCGGCAACCTCGCTGGGCAGAGCAAAGATGCCTGGTCCCATCATGGCTCCGATCCCGATCATTACGGCCATGAACAGTCCAATATTTCGCTTAAATCCCGATTGTTCTGCCATAGGATTTTATTTGGTGATATTAAATCACCGTTATTTAAAAAAGTATTTTTTTATATAGAAATGTGGGAGAGAGAAATAAATGGCAGTATATCTATTTGAGTGATCATCGTCAATGAAGTATCCTCTCAAATTGATGCTGTTTTAATGATATTGGTCTATTAGGATGGAACAGATTGCCTGGCCTATCTACGTATTGTTATCGGTATCCGGTGAAGTGCTAAGGCCAAGATTTTCTTTCACGCGTTTGAACCCTTCACTTGCTTTTACCTTCCAGTGTTCTGAAACATATCTCCGAACCATAAGTACGGAACATGGAGCGCGATCGGCAATAATATCTGGGATCGTACCAATAAGTACATTGCGGATGCCCCACTCACGGGAGGCACCAATAATGACCAAGTCGTGAGTATCGTCCTCAAAATCAGCCATAATGCCGGAGGTTACATCTTCAGCTAAGCGAATATCCAAATTCAGTTTATCAAAATCGTTTACCAATGGGTCGATGGTCTCGAGCAGTGATTCACGCTCATCGTCAATGTCAGTGCCCTCTCTAACTAGGCGAAGAATTTTTAGTTCTGCATCATGGATGCGAGCAATACGAACAGCGAGTTCAAGTCCCAGCCAAGCATGCAACCCACCGCCCCATGGTAATAGAATAGAATCGATCTTCTCAAGGCCGCGATTTTTAAGGATTCCTACATCAGCCTTTAAGTTTTTAATGATACGTTGAACAGGAGAATTATAGATTCTTCCCACACTAAAGCCTCCTTGCCAACCCATTAATAGCATATCTGCTTCACGGGTTTGCGTTTCTGAAATCATGGCTCCAAAAACATCGTGGGCAGCATCAGTAACGGAGCGGAAGTCAGTCTTTTTGAGTATATCCTTATATCCATTTTTTATATGATCTGCTGCTTCACTCGATTGTTCAAGAATTGTATCAATTTTTCGTTGGATGGAAGGCCGCTGCTCCAGCTTTTCCCTAATGGTAGAAATGGGTGTTTGATAGGGCACGTGAATAAAGTGCATGCCTTCAACAATACCCGGTTCTTCTTTTCCTGAAGAAATAAATTGTGCAAGTCTTAGTAAATCAGTTTCGTGCTCAGGATTAGCCAGTGCAGTAACCAAGTGTCGTGGCGATTTTGTATTGAGCGGGCGTTTGGAGGGAATCCACTCTTCGACTTCTTCCTTTTCGATTTTTTCAGGTTCAATCCAAAAGAGGCTCCATCCGTGTTCAGCCCAACGTTCTTTAAAGTCTGGAATGGCAGAATCTATGGATACCCTGTTGCGTCCCCATGTTAGGTACCAGGCAAGACTTACAACAATAAGTACTACCACAGCAATTTGTGCAAATGGTCCCGAATATATAATTACGGCCAAACAGCCCAGTGCAGCAATAAGTTGCCCAAGGGGATTTCCCGGAGTCCGATAGCTTGGTTTGTACCAATCGGGATTGGCAGCACGAAGGACAATACAACCAATATTGAGGGCCGCATAACTGTATAGCTGTAAAACGCTGGCAATTTTTGCGAGATTCTCAAGACTTTCAATCAACAGGAATCCCAACGCTAATAGACCGGTTAACAAGATGGCACGATAAGGAGTTAGTAATTTATTATGGATTTCGCTGAGCCAGTTTGGCACCATACGGTCGCGGGCCATGGCTAAATTAATACGAGAGGATGCCATAATACTGGCATTGGCCGATGAGAGGGTAGCAAGAAGACCTGCAAAAATGATGGCGACTCCACCAAATCCTCCGAGCATTTGTCGGGCTGCGGTGGTGAGTGGATCTTTAACCTCCCGAATAGTTGATTGTGGAAAGATGCCGCCAATAACCAACAGAATTACCACATATAAAACAGTGACCAATGCCACCGATCCGATAAGTGCTCGCGGCAGATTTTTAGCCGGATCCTTAATTTCTTCGGCTACGGCTGCGATCTTCACAAATCCCAAAAAAGAGACAAATACAAGGGCAGTAGTGGTGAAAATAGGTTCAGTACCTAAGGGGAAGAATGGGTTGAGGTTAGCGGTATCAATATTGAAAAATCCAAACACACTAAATCCGCCTAAAATAGCAAAGAGGGTAAGGACTATGACCACTTGTGTGCGTCCCGATTCTTTGGCACCTACGATATTGAGAATAATTAACAATACACCACCCAGCACGGCTCCCCAGAAAGGCGTAAGCGGCATAAACTGGCTGAGATATTCTCCCAACCCGAAAAGGTAAAAAGAAATGGCAAAGGTAAGGCTAAGCCAGATGCCTACGCCTGAAATAGCTCCAAAGGCTGGTCCCAGCGAGCGGGATACAAAAAAGTAATCCCCGCCGGATGTCGGCATTCCTGTAGCCAGTTCGGCCGCACTCGAAGCCGTAATAATGCAGATAATACCAGCGGCAATATATGAAAAGATCGCGGCCGGTCCGGTTAGTTCAAGGGCAACACCAGCCAGTAAAAAAATACCGGCTCCAATCATTGTGCCGGCCCCAATGGTTAACGCATCCCAAAAGCCAAGTTCACGTCTTAAATCAGCCATACATATCAATTATTAATCTGAACAAATGAGCGAGAAAGTTATGAATTTCTTTTAACAACACAACATCAGGGATATTAATTACGAATTTAATGATATCGTTCACTTTCCGTACCTTTGGGGATGGAAACTTGAAAAGCGAAGCTTGTTTAAAATATTATCAAAAAAGAAATATTGTCGATTACACTATGGCACGAAAAACAGTAGAACAGATGGCAGTTAATAATATTGAGACGCCGGAAGGTGATCCGGACGTAGAGCAGTCCATGGAGTTCTTTTTGCACTTTCCAAATGAGTGGGATGCCTACGTAACCAAGTCTTGCCTGATGAATTTACAGTTTGATACTTCAGTGCATTATTCCGAATCGTCCGATAATTGGTTATGTCTGGCAAAAAAAGAGATAAAACCTACCAAAGATCGACTTTTGGAGCTTAAAAACTTTTTTGAACGGTTGGCAACTGCAAAAAACGGTAGCTATGATGGCTGGGGTACCACCGTTATATCAGAAGATGAAGCGGAAGTTATATAATAATTTCACTTCAAAATTTAACATCCCAAAAACTTAGATCCTTCAACAGATAGATGAATATTTTTGCAGTAATAATATTAGCAACACTGGCCATAGATTTTATCCTCAATCTGGTTAGTGATTATCTGAATTTAAAGTCACTTGATGAGGGGTTACCCGGAGAGTTTCAGGATGTCTACGATGAGGAGACCTATGAAAAATCTCAGCGCTACACAAAAGAGCGGACGAAGTTTGGTATTTTAACTTCGGTATTTAATCTCGGTCTGTTGCTTGTTTTTTGGTTTGCCGGTGGGTTCCAGTGGTTGGATGAGATCGTCCGCAGCTGGGAGCTGGGCGTCATCTGGACGGGTCTGGTGTATATTGGGATATTGATTTTTGCCAAACAGCTGCTTTCTCTGCCCTTTAGTATTTACTCTACTTTTGTGATCGAAGAGAAATACGGTTTTAATAAAACGACGCCCAAAACTTTTGTATTGGATCTGGTTAAAGGATTGGGATTGAGTATTCTACTCGGCGGACCGCTGTTGGCGGGGATACTGGCATTTTTCACCTTTATCGATCAATATGCATGGCTATACGCATGGGGTGCGGTAACGGCATTTACGCTTTTCATTCAATTCATAGCGCCCACCTGGATTATGCCGATCTTCAATGATTTTGAGCCGCTTGATGAGGAGAGTGATCTCCGGCAGAAAATCCGCGACTATGCCGATAAGGTTAATTTTGCAATGGAGGGCGTATATGTCATGGACGGCTCTAAACGCAGCAGCAAGTCGAATGCTTTTTTTACGGGCTTTGGCAAAAACAAGCGCATTGCGCTTTACGATACGCTGATTGACAACCATGAAGAAGATGAGCTGGTGGCAGTGCTGGCCCACGAGATTGGTCATTATAAAAAGAAGCACATTATTAAGAACATGGCGATCAGTATTGCGCAGACCGGGATCATGTTTTTGCTATTATCGATTTTTCTGAATTCTGAAGGATTGTATGATGCATTTTTTATAGAGCAGATATCAGTCTATGCCGGACTTATTTTCTTTGGGATGCTCTACGCGCCCATTGATATGATTGTATCGGTCTTTATGCAAATATTATCCCGTAAATATGAGTTCGAGGCCGATGAGTTTGCCTCTACGACCTATAAAAAAGAGCCGATGATTGATGCGTTAAAGAAACTCTCCAAAGATAATCTTTCGAATCTGACGCCCCATCCGTTCTACGTGTTTTTGAACTATTCGCATCCCCCGGTGCTGGATCGTATAAAAGCAATTAGAGCCACAGAGTAACTCAGCAAGATATAGCTGAAAAGCCTCGAGTGGATAAAGTATACCACCAAATGTCATCTCGAACGAAGTGAGAGATCTTTGTTTTCGATGAATAGCGGTAGGCTAAAACATAGATTTCTCATTCCGCATAGCTACATTCGAAATGACAAGATGCTGTTTGTAATATTAATCTCTCTAAATCCCTCTTCGCCAAGAGGGAATTTGTTTATTTCGCCATTCATAAATTGAATAAAAGAGATTCCTCCTTAGAAAAGGAGGACAGGCCCTGTGGAATGGAGTTCAATTCCACAAGGGCAGGAGGATTGATCTTTCTGCACAATAAATAAATTTTGAGTTTATGTGTTCAATTCCCCTAAATCCCCTTTCTCCAAAGGGGACTTAAGATTCGAATCTATTAAAATGAGTTTGTCCTTGGAAAAGCCTGTCTGTGAGAAGCCAGAAACTTCGCTTCGGCGTAGGCGGGGAGGACAGGTGGATTGATATTACTTTCTAAGTTTTCAATTATATTTATCATTCTTAATGAATGAAGTAAAATTTAAAAAATGTCAGACCGTCGATTAAACACCGAAACCCTTTGGGAAAAGTTTAGTGAACAGGTACGCGGCTTTATTCGGTCGAAGGTTTCAAATGATCAGGAAGCCGATGATGTGCTTCAAGATATTTTTATCCGTATCCATAAAGGAATTGAGGACCTGCGATATAAAGATCGCGTACAATCATGGGTGTTTGGGATAGCTCGTCGCGCATTGGCTGATCACTATCGTCAAAAAGGAAGAGATCGAGAAGAGCCGGCGGGAACTGAGGTTAAAACGGGTGGCAATGATAATCCTATTCTTGATTTGAATGAATTTGAGGGAGAGCATGGGGTGCACGAAGAAGTGCTTTCCTGGTTAATTCCGATGATAGATGAGCTGCCGGAAAAATATGGAAAGCCACTTAAGATGGCAGATGTAGAAGGAAAAACTCAGCAAGAAGTGGCCGATTATCTGGGATTGTCACTGTCGGGAGCAAAATCAAGAGTACAGAGGGCGCGACAAAAGTTGGGAGAAGTATTGGCGGCCTGTTGTGAGGTAGAGTTTGGTAAAGAGGGACGTGCCGTAGCATATCACAAAATTAAAGAGGAAAATGAAGAAGAGTCCTGTGAAGATTGTTAGGTGTCTTTTTGATACAGACTCTAAGGACTAATAATGCGGCCTAAAGTTCTGTGCGCAGAACACGATAATTCTGAACTTGTTCCGGTCTTTGGGAGAGATAACTTTGATAGTCCTTCTCATTTTAATCTGAGCCGATACAAGATTATCCTACCTCCACTTCGACCTATACTCAGAATTCAGCAGGCCGAAAAAACCCAAACTGAATAGCCATCCCTTTCCTAAAGTTGAAGGTATCAATGATCAGAGGAGTCAGGTCAATCAAAAAATCCTGATTAATTTTGCGTCTTTTTCGGTTGAGTTACGACTACATAGGGTGAAGACTTATGAATAATCATCCTAAAAAAAGAAGGATACCAGTATGAAACGTATGCACGTAATGTTAAAAGTGAACAATCTGAACGAGTCAGTAGAATTTTACAGTACGCTCTTTGGCGTAGCCCCAACTAAGCAAAAAGAAGACTACGCCAAATGGATGCTCGAGGACCCGCGCGTAAACTTTTCGATAGCCGAACGTGAGGGAACCAAAGGTATTGAACATCTTGGTATTGAGGCAGAGTCAGAAGAAGAACTTTTGGAGCTACGCTCAAACATCGATCGCACACACGGTCTAAGCCGAAATGAAGGTGAAACCACCTGCTGCTATGCCAACTCTGACAAGAGCTGGATTACTGATCCGCAAGGCGTAGAGTGGGAGGCTTTCCATACTTTCGGAGAGAGTAAAAATTATAGCGTCGAAGAGGAAGCTTGTTGTTAGTCGGCTGTAGTTATCAATATACAAGATATTAAAATCTCGTTCCGTGGTTTTGCTGCGGGACGGGATTTTCTTTCTGAAAAAGTACGGGCAAATGATTACCATTGTTAATAACCCCAAATAAAATCCTCAGTATAAATGCGCACCGAAACCAAGGCCATACATGCCGCTATGGAAGTGGCAAATAATAATCCCGATATCGTACCGCCGGTACACCGCTCCACAGTATATGAACTCGATAAGGAAGGTCGTTCTGAAGGCGATTGGCACTACACTCGCCTTGGGAATCCTAATCGTTTACAGTGGGAGCAGGTACTTAAAGTAATGGAAGAAGGAGAAGCGGCTGCGGCATTTTCAAGTGGTGTGGCAGCAGCATCAGCCGTCTTTCAATCGCTTAACCCTGGTGATCATATCATCATCCCAGAAGATGTATATGCAGGGAATCGAAAATTGGTAAATAATTTGATGAAACCTTGGGGCTTGCAAGCTGACTTTATTGATATGACTGACCTGCAAAATATTGCAGATCATATTAATGAAAATACGAGGTTAATTTGGATAGAGACGCCGTCAAATCCATTATTTAGTATGATGGATATTGAAGCGATTAGTGAGTTGGCACACGAAAACGGTGCGGTTGCCTGCGTGGATAATACGTGGCCGACGCCCATCAATCAGATGCCGTTGAAATTAGGGGCGGATTTGGTAGTACATTCCACGACTAAATACTTTGGGGGGCATAGTGATATTTTGGGTGGTGCTGTGGTGACAAATGAGAATGACGAGATGTTTGAAAAGATTCGGATGGTACAGCGTACCGGTGGAGCAGTTCCTTCGCCAGATGATTGCTGGATGTTGGCACGAAGTACCCGAACGCTGCCGTATCGCATGAAGGGGCACAACGAAAATGCTACTACTTTGGCTCGATTCCTTCAGAATCATCCGAAAATAGAAAAGGTGTTTTATCCGGGTTTGGCAACTCATGCCGGACACGATATTGCTAAAAAACAGATGACCGGATTCGGTGGGATGATTTCATTTTTGATTAAGGGCGATGCGGATGAAGCGATTAATATTGTAGGGCAATCTAAACTGATTGGTCGGGCTACCAGTCTGGGCGGGGTTGAAAGCACGTGGGAGCATCGCCGCAGCAGTGAGGGTGAAGGATCGATCACGCCCGAGAATCTTATCAGAATTAGTGTGGGCTTGGAACATGCAGATGATTTGTTGGAGGATTTGGAGCAAGCGCTTTCGTAATACGGCATTCCGTAATCTTCGTTTGTTATCAATTGATACCCACTACGAAATACGTGGTAAATATCACAACATGTCCCAAACGGTATTTTACATAAAGGTAGTTCATTCCTTTCTCTTTTTCCTGATCGGGATCAGCACTGTCTACGTTTTTGTAACGGCGGCCCTAGATCTGGTGAATACGCTTACCTGGTGGGCTCTAGGAATAGTGATTGTGGAACTGATCGCCTTATTGTTGAATAACTGGCGGTGTCCGCTTACCGATCTGGCCGAGCAACAGGGCGCGGAGGTGGGATCGGTAGCAGATCTGTTTTTGCCTGCGTGGTTATCTGATCGTCTGTTTGTAATTTTTGGGATTTTGTTTACAGTTACTTGCCTTTTGTTAGCCTGGCGATTATGGGCTTGAGGTTTCGATAAAGTGATTTTAGAATAGCAACAAAGCTAACTAAATGGTTACTTAAATATGTGCTCTGCAGTCCTAAATATTTTGATCTAACCCCATTTATTGTGATCTTTGAGAGCTGATTTCTGAACGTTGGAACCAGCATTTTATGGAAGGTATTTATATTCAAATTTTTAATAACATAATCTGAGTAACGATGGCCAGAGTTGAAGTGGAAATGCCCCAGATGGGCGAATCGGTAATGGAAGGGACTGTCATTGAATGGGCGAAAGCAGTAGGTGACAAAGTGGAAGAAGATGAAACCCTTTTGGAAATTGCTACCGATAAGGTAGATACCGAAGTGCCCTCTCCGCAAGCCGGAATCCTTATCGAAATTTTAGCTGAAGAAGGTGACACTATTGAAGTTGGTCAGGCTATTGCGGTTATCGAAACCGATCCTGACGCAGCGGATACTTCTGATAGTGGAGGTGGAGCTGCTGAAGAATCTGAAGCTCAAGAACAGACGGAGGAAAGTAAGGAGGAGCCACAGCAAGAAGAGGAAGTAGTGGCAGAGGAGTCATCCGAAGAACCTTCCGGCGGTGATACCGATGAAGAGGGCGAACGCATTGAGGTTCAGATGCCGCAAATGGGTGAGTCGGTGATGGAAGGAACGGTCATCGAATGGGCGAAGTCGGTTGGTGATGAAGTGGAAGAAGATGAAACGCTCCTCGAAATTTCTACTGATAAGGTGGATACAGAAGTACCCTCTCCCCAGGCCGGTACTCTGGTAGAAATTCTGGTCGAAGAAGGTGATACCGTTGAAGTGGGTCAGACTATTGCAATTATCGCGACCGGAAAAGCAGTATCAGCTTCGGCCGATACGAAAAGTTCTTCTACTGCTGATACTCAGAAAACAAAACAGGAAACTACATCAACACAGAAAACGGAACCACAGCCTGCTCAAACTACAAGTTCAAATGGAGCGCCATCCGGTGGATCCGAGCCGCAACGTATAGGAAGTGACGGCCGATTTTATTCTCCACTGGTGCGATCCATAGCCAAGGAGGAAGGAATTTCGCAGGAAGAGCTGGAAAGTATTGAAGGCTCGGGTCAGGGTGGACGCGTATCCAAGGAAGATGTGATGAATTATCTTGAGGAGCGAAAGACTCAACCTGCACAGCCAGCACAACCTGCTGCACAGGATTCGGGATTGAGCAAGCCTGGTAAGAAAGAGTCAACTCCTGCACAAGGTGAGCAGCGTTCTATTTCTGCCGGAGAACTTGATATTGAGCGTCCATCAGAAAATGTAGAGCGTATTAAGATGGATCGCATGCGCAAGATGATTGCGGAGCATATGGTTCGCTCTAAGCAGACCTCAGCACATGTTACGACTTTTTCTGAGGTGGATGTTACTAACCTTGTACGCTGGCGTGAAGCCAATAAGAAGGAATTCAAAGAGCGAGCCGGCGTTAAGTTGACCTACACGCCACTCTTTATTGAAAAGATTATACAGGCAATGCGCGAATTTCCACTTATTAACAGTTCTGTGGATACCGAGAATGATGAGATAATCCTGAAGCGCGACATTAATTTTGGATTGGCCGTTGCGCTGGGCGAAGGTGGCAAGGGCGGATTAATTGTTCCTGTCATTAAGAAAGCTCAGGAAAAGAACTTGGTTGGGCTGGCAAGATCGGTTAATGATTTGGCTATTAAAGCGCGTAACAAAAATCTGAATCCTGATGATCTTGTGGGCGGTACTTTTACACTTACCAACTATGGAAGTGTAGGCAACTTAATGGGAACACCCATTATCAACCAGCCGCAGGTTGCCATTATGGGAACGGGTGCTATTGAAAAACGTCCGGTGGTGCGCGAAACTTCTGAAGGCGATGTCATTGCCATCCGCCATATGATGTATCTGTCAATGAGTTATGATCACCGTATTGTTGACGGTGCTCACGGCGGTGCATTCCTCAACCGTGTTAAGGAGTTATTAGAGGATTTTGATCCCGATCGTGCCGTTTAATTATCTCTCAATGTCATGCTGAACTTTTTTCAGCATCTATTCAATGAAAGTATAATTTTTTTGTAAGGGTTTAGCTTGCTAGGCCCTTACTTTTTTGTGATTAAATGGAAGCACAACGAACTATTGATGATATTCGTGAGAAAGTACGATCCCTAAAAAAGGGAGGGAATACTGTTGCATTTGTACCAACTATGGGCGCCATTCATGAGGGACACTTATCTCTCTTTCGCCTGGCACGAAAATATGCCGATGAAGTGGTTGCTTCTATCTATGTAAATCCCGAACAATTCGCACCTGACGAGGATTTTGAGGAATACCCGCGAGAACTCGAAAATGATCTTGTTAAGTGTGAGAAAGAGGGTGTTACTGCTGTATTTGCTCCTACGGATGAAATCATGTATCCCGGGAAACAGTATTTGAGTATCGAAATTGATGAGCTCAATGAACATATGGATGGTGGTTCGCGCCCTGGATTCTTTGAGGGTATCTTGCTTGTAGTGAATAAGCTTTTCAATATTATTGAGCCTGATTTTGCGGTGTTCGGCCAAAAGGATATTCAACAGTTTCGCATCCTTCAGCAGATGGTAACAGAATTTAATCACGATGTGGAATTGATTATGGGTCCCATTAAACGGGCTAACGACGGTCTGGCACTGAGTAGTCGAAATAAGTATTTGGATGATGAGCAGCGGAAGCTGGCTCCGGGTCTATATCGCTCACTCCAATATGTAGGGAAGCAGATTTCTGATGGAGCGAAAAATGTGCAATTGTTGTTAGAACATCAGAAAAACGAATTGGAAGCAAAAGGATTCAAAATTGATTATTTTAACCTGTTTTCTTTTGAGAAGATGAAACCGGTTTCGAAATTGGATTCCAGTAGCAAATATATTTTGGCCGGAGCCGTTTATCTTGGAGAAACGCGCTTAATTGATAATATCATTATTGAAAAATAGCTACGATCATGAATTTGACGATGTTCAAATCTAAATTACATCAGATGAAGGTAACCGAGGCAAACCTTCATTATGAGGGGAGTATTACGATTGATCAAGAGTTGCTTGATGAAGCCGGCATTCTACCCTACGAAAAAGTTCAGGTCGTAAATATTAACAATGGTGAACGCCTTGAAACCTATACTATCTCCGGAGATGCCGGTTCGCGTGTTTGCTGTTTAAATGGAGCCGCGGCGCGAAAGACCCAAGTGGGTGATCGCGTGATCATTATTTCTTATGCTGAGATGACGCCCGAGGAAGCTCAGGATTTTAAGCCTAAGGTGGTTATTGTGGATGAAAATAATGATCCCAAAACTATTGTAGATGAATCTGAGTATGCCACTAAGTACGATCTTGAAAAAGGAGTGGTAGATAATTCTGTTGTAGACGAATAAATTATTCGTGCCCTGACACAGAACCTTGGAGAATGTATCTGTGGAATATTCTATAAAGTTCACTAGCAACTCCGAACAACAGATAATCTCATTCCGAATTTAGAATAAAAGTCTTATTCCATTCAACGCTATAGGTTTCTCGGGGTCCTTGCGGCTGTAGTGAAGCTGAAATTGACCAGATATTATCACTTAATCGTTGCCCTTCTAAAACACCGTTTTCCACTTTTAGAGCTCCGATTATTGGGCAAAAGCAACTTCTTTGAAAATAGACGTTGGCATTGGTTAATTCTGCTCCTTCAAATGTGAAGGTCGAAGCCTCAGCAGGTATCTGAAAGTAGACCGTGGTGATACTGCCTCCATCCATAACATTAGGGGGAGGAGTTACTCGTTTTTCATAATGGAAAACCAAGTTATTACCTGACTGTGATGACACATTAAGGAGGGTTTGGGTACTGTCCTCTGTAATCTGTCTTGATGTCATATCAACGACTAATTGCTTATCTTTTTGAAAGGAATACGTGTATTCTTCTTGGAACTCATCGCTTTTGGATAAATCACAGCTAACAAGAAAGATGGCAAAGCATCCTAAAAGAAGTAGCTTTGAATAGTTGTTGGATATCGACATCGTCAGCTAATATTGGATTCAAGTTCTTTGGACAGTTTAAACAAAAATTTACAGAAGGTGAATGTAATATTGAAACCACTTTTTGATTGAAGCACGGTATTCTAATAGCTATAATTGCTTTCATTATAATAATTTCTGAATGTACTACTGCATAGCTGGTTCAAATTCCTAAAACCATTATCTTTATGAAACGTTTACTGCTTCCTCTCTTTATTCTCATTCTGCTCCCTCTTATTACGTTTGCACAATCGGATCAACTCTTTACCGGCATGGATGTGTTTGAGTTACAGTGGGTTAAAGATCCGCAAATATCACCGGATGGCGAACATATCGTTTATTCCCGAGGCCAGATGGACAAGATGAAGGATCGCCGGGTATCTCGACTCTGGATAATGGATACAGATGGTTCTAATCACCGTAAGCTTACCGGGCGGGACGCGAATGAAAGTAGCCCTCGATGGTCACCTGATGGCAGCCGCATTGTCTTTTCCTCTTCATCAGAAGATGATGGCAGTGAAATTTATATCTATTGGGTAAAAAGTGGCGCTTTTGCACAAGTTACTCAACTGGAAAAATCACCCAGTGGTATCACCTGGTCTCCTGATGGGAAGCATCTGGCATTTAACATGAAGGTGCCCGAATCAAATCCAAAGCTTGCAGATTCGAAACAGCCCCCGGAAGGTGCGGAATGGGCAGATAATCCTCGAGTAACGACTCGACTTAATTACGAGTCCGACGGCTCCGGCTATATCGATCCGGGCTTTACGCATATTTTTACCGTACCGGCCGAAGGCGGGGCACCGCGTCAAATTACCGAGGGTGATTATCATCATTCAGGAGATCCTGTGTGGAGCAACGATGGTAAACGGCTGTTTTTCTCTGCCAACTTAAACGAAGGCTGGGAGCATGAACGCAGGGAGTCTGAGCTATATTCCGTAGATGTGGGAAGTGGCAATATTGAACAATTGACTGACCGAAACGGCCCGGATTACAACGCAACGGTATCGCCCAACGGAGAAAAAATTGCATACCTGGGATATGATGACAAGGTACAGACCTATCAGCTAACAGAGCTATATATGATGGACGCTGATGGTAGCAATAAAAAGGAGATTGAGCTGGATTTAGATCGAAGTATATCGTCTATCCATTGGGATAAAGATGGCCAAGGCCTTTATTTTATGTATGATGATGAAGGAAATACAAAAATTGGTCATACTACTCTCGATGGAAGAACATCCGTAGTTGCTCATAATGTGGGTGGTACTACAGTTGCTCGTCCCTATGGTGGCGGATCCTATTCGATGGCTGATGATGGTACGATCGCATACAATGAAACCACTCCCTACTATCCGGCGGAGTTGGCTGTAACCAGCATGGATCAGATAAAACGAACTAAACTTACCGGATTGAATGATGCATTGTTGGATTACCGTGAATTGGGACAAGTAGAGGAGGTTTGGTATCAATCTTCGGTAGATGGACGCCAAATTCAGGGCTGGATTGTAAAACCGCCTAACTTTGATCCCGATAAAAAATACCCGCTGTTGGTTGAAAATCATGGTGGACCAATTTCTAACTATGGTGATCGATTTTCTCCTGAAATTCAGCTGTATGCTTCGGCTGGATACGTGGTCTTTTATCCCAATCCGCGTGGTAGTACCGGTTACGGGGAAGAGTTCGGAAATCTGTTGTATCACGACTATCCCGGTAATGATTATCATGATGTGATGGATGGGCTGGACGCAGTGCTTGCAAAGGGATATATAGATAAAGAGAACTTGTTTGTTACAGGCGGAAGTGCCGGTGGCACGATGACCTCGTGGATGGTTGGCAAGACCGATCAATTTGATGCTGCAGCGGTTATCAAGCCGGTGATGAACTGGATCAGCAAGACGCTTACGGCCGATAATTATTACGGCTATGCTCATTACCGCTATCCGGGTCAGCCTTGGGAAAACTTTGAGGCGTATTGGGAGCATTCTCCCGTTTCTCTGGTTGGGAATATTGAAACGCCGACCATGGTGATGGTTGGGACTGATGATTTGCGTACGCCGCCTTCTGAAGCTAAACAGCTTTATAGCGCGCTTCAGATTCGCGAGATTGAAACAGCTTATGTTGAGATACCGGGTGCGTCACACTTTATTGCTGACCGTCCCAGTCAGCTTATCGATAAGGTTGAAAATATTATCGCGTGGTTTGAACGGTATCGTACGGATAAATAAATAGCTTAAATAAAAAAGGCCGCGAACCAGAGGTCCGCGGCCAGAATTCGAGGCGCTAAGATTTTAGCTGTAATTGGGAAGTAGTTCAAAGAATTTTGCGGAGGTATGAATGCCCCGATAGAAATCTTTGAGAGCAAATTTTTCATTGGGTGAATGGATGGCGTCACTGTTGAGCCCAAAACCCATGAGGATAGACTGTGCACCCAGAATTTTCTGAAAATCTGCGACAATGGGAATGGAACCACCTTCTCGTGTGAAAAATGGTTCTTTGTCATACACTTCTTCAAAAGCATCGGCCGCAGCTTGCAGTCCATAAAATGTTAAATCCGTTATGGCCGGATGTCCTCCGTGATGCTCATTTACCTCAATGGTAACGGTATCCGGGGCTATCGTTTCAACATGTTCTTTAAAGAGCTCCGCAATTTTCTTGGGATCTTGGTCGGGCACCAAGCGCATGCTTACTTTGGCACCAGCTGTGGATGGAAGTACCGTTTTGGCGCCTTCTCCCTGGTAGCCGCTCCACATTCCGTTCACATCCAACGTGGGACGGGCAGAAGTGCGTTCCAGCGTATTGTATCCTTTTTCACCTTTCAGGGCTTTAAGGCCGAGTTTATCTTTATATTCTTCTTCATCAAAAGGGAGTTTGCTATAGGCCTCGCGATCTTCGTCAGTAAGCTGAATGACGTCATCATAGAATCCGTCAACTTGGATAACGCCGTCATCATCTTTTAACTGTGCAATGATTTTGCAGAGCACATTAGCAGGGTTATCAACAGCACCGCCATAAACACCGGAGTGCAGATCTCTTTTGGGACCCTGAACATTAATTTCCATGTAAGCAAGTCCACGGAGCCCGTAGGTGATTGAGGGGGTATCTTCGGCAAACATGGCCGTATCTGAAATGAGCACCATATCGCATTCAAGAAGATCCTTGTGCTCCTCAATAAATGGTACGAGGTGGGGCGATCCGATCTCCTCTTCTCCTTCAAAGATAAACTTAATGTTTACAGGAAAATCAGTGTCCGTTTCTTGATAGGCTTCCAGCGCTTTCACGTGGGTAAACGATTGTCCCTTGTCGTCGCTGGCACCGCGGGCATAAATATCGCCGTCGCGCACTTTGGGATCAAAGGGTGGAGTTTCCCACATATCCATAGGATCAGGTGGCTGCACATCATAATGACCATAAACCAATACAGTAGGCTTAGATTCATCAGTAATCAGCTCGCCATACACAATGGGATTACCACTTGTCTCAAAAACCTCTGCCCGATCGAGGTCAAGGCTGTTGAGTTTATCAAGCAAAAAGTTTGCGGCATCGATGACCTCATTTTTATATTCTGAATCGGTGCTGATGCTGGGAATGCGTAAAAAATCGAACAGCTCGTGCTTGAACTGTTCTTTGTTCATTTCAATATAATCGGCTACTTCAGACATAATTATATGATTGTTATTTGTCCTTGTTAGGAGATTGTCATGTTGCGTATTTCGTACTACGTTTGTAAATAAAAGCGCACTACAGAATACGCAATATTACAGTAGTCAGAGTATAAGTATCTCGCTGTTGGGAATCCATCCATACAGGCCGTTGCTCATGCGCACGTAAGCCCATTCTTGCTCTGATTTGCTTTGTCGATGATCAACAGTGAAGGTATAGCCTTCGTAAGCACGACTGACAATGGAGGCTTCTTCGGTAGGTTCTTCTAAAACGGATACCTTTTCAGTTACCATCACCGCCTTGCTATATCGTTCACTAATATATTGCGTGTAAAAGCTGGAGGCTATAATGAGCAGTGCTGCCCCGATGAGGGAAAGCCCTGCGATACGTAATACGTTGGGGTAGGCCTGCACAAACCAGTGAGCAATAAAGATAAGCACCCCAACATTTAGCGTAATGATGCCTATCAACAAAATGTTTTTAGCCCCGATATGTTCCTGCAGCCAGTCGGTAGCTATATCCCAGGGTAGTTTGGGTAGCACAGCTGATTGACGGCTAAATCGTGATTCTACAAACTCCAGTGCTTTTTGAGCCTGCTGTTCAGTTTCTTCAAATTGTGAAGCTTTCAAAAAGTAATACTTTGCTATTCCCAGCGAGTCGATATGCTGGTAGCTGATTCCCATGTTTATAAATAGAGCACCGGAGACGGTGTTTTGACCTTCCAGCTTTTGATATAACGATAAGGCCTGTTGATAGTTACCTTCCTGGAGCATTTCATTGGCATCATCAAAAAGGGCCTGGGCATTTTGCTGTGCAAAGCTGAGGGAAGCCAATCCCCCGAATAGAAAAAGGAAAAGAAATATTTTTGGAATTCGATTGGTAGGCACGGTTATAATACTTTTTGTAGTTTTTCGAGCGTACTTTCTGCCAATCCAACATGCGATTTTAGATATGCATGAGTGGTATTAGGCGCGTAACTGATAGTAGCGCATTTTTCCAGCAGCATGCGTACGTTCTTAACCAAATTTTCTTCGATGTCTTGTTCTTTGAGCGCTTCTATATAATCTTGGTTGGACAATCCTGCTTCTGGCATATTCAGTCGATCACTGATAAATCCTGTTATCGCTTTTTGCAGCAGGTTATAGGCCTGTTTGATGTCTCCTTGTTCAGAAATTTCAATAGCTTTTTTGAGGCGTTGCTGTGCTTTGTCGGATGCTTTGACCGATCGGGCAAAGGCCGTATCCGTTTGCATTTTCTCAGCATACGACTTTCGCCAGTATGCAAAGCCAACAATTAATAGTGGAATAATAAGTCCCGGCCAAAACCACCATATTTCCAGAAGATCTGCTGGGTTTGGTGATATCACAATCCAGCTGGCAAGACCTGTGATAGGAGAAACAGGAATTTCGCCGGAATTTCCAGAGGCGGCTATGGCCTCCGGATTTTCATCAATCGAAAAGGTAAGCGGTTCGAGCGTGGTAGTAATATGTTGGGCGCGCGATGGATTAAAGTAGGATACTGTTTTTGCTGGGATCGTATAATTACCCGGTGAACGAGCAATGATAACATCAGTAAATGATTTGCTGCCGCTAATAGTGCTATTTCTACGATTAAGGCGTGTATTTTCTTGGGGTTCGTAAATTTCAAGTCCCTCGGGCAGATCGTAATTGGGTTTCGAAATAAGTGGAATATTTCCCGAACCTCTTACGCGCGTTTTAATTTCGATAGATTCGCCAACAAGGGCATTGTTGGTACTGATACTTCTTGAAATATCAAAATTGCCCACTGCACCAATGTAGGTTGCATCATCGGTAGGAGAAAGAGGTTGAACATCGACTGTTATGGGATCACTGGATAGTTCGACTTCTCGTTGGTTGCTGCCAAAACCACTAAAGAAGCTGCTGAACGGATCGTTCCCGGATCTTGCTGAGCGGACAGCCACAACAATTTTGTAGGGACTAATTTCTAGTTCGCCTGATTTAGTAGGGAATAGCGAAAATTGGAGCAATCGAGCTTTGCGATATCGAATGCCATTTAGAACGGTAGATTCGGCCCGGGGACGTCCGGTGTTTTCCAATTCCTCTTTCCAAAACCCTTCAGCCTTCCAACCTGGCACGGGCTGGTAAGAGTTTACTTCCAATCCATCCCGGAAATATAAAATAACATCAGTAATAACTTGTTGTCCCGTGACCGGTTTCTTATCAGAAACTTCAAGCTTTAGAAAAATATCGGGTTGTCCCGATGAATCACCAGATGTGGCGGAATCGTCTTGGTCAATCACATTAACCGGAATGGAATCAGTGGCATAGGTTTCCCCGTCAATCGAAACACTGACGGGCGGTAGTTGGTATTCTCCTTTTTTTTGGGCAATAAGATAGTAGCTGTAGGTATATGATACCGTGCTTTGACCGTTTACATAGCTGTAACTTCGAGAAGTGGAGGGATTGTCGCTCAGTAAACGAAAATTTTCAAACTGAGGAAGTTCGGGTCGGGATACATTGTTAAAATTGCCACTTATTTCAATCGAAAGGCTAACGCGTTCGCCGGTATAAATAGTAGTCTGAGACAAACTGGCTTCAACAGACACGTTTGACTGAGCCCAGCTAAATGGACTCCCGAGGAGTACGAAAACCAGAACAAAACCGACGGTATAAAATGCTTTACCAATCTTTCTCATTGGAACTTTTACTGGACTCCGTTTCCTGTTTTTTGAATTGTTTAAGCAGCTCTTTCTCTTTCTGTTCCAGGGCTTTTAATATTTTTTGTGCCTGGGCCTTACTCATCTTTTGGGGCTGTTGCTGGTTCTGCTGATGTTGATTTTGTTGATTCTGTTGGTTTTTCTGCTGGCCCTGCTGGTTTTGTTGGTCTTGTTGTTGATCTTGGTTTTGCTTGTTATTCTTTTGTTGTTGCTGGTTTTGTTGGTTCTGTTGATTTTTATTCTGCTGATTCTGTTGCTCCTGCTGCTTTTTCTTGGCAAGCTCAAAATTATGTTTCGCATCTTCATCTCCTGCCATGTAACGAAGCGACTTTTTAAAGTAGTCAACAGCCTTATCCCACTTCTGATTATCGGATAAAACCTTGCCAATATTATAATTGGCTTTTGCTTTTTCCTCAGCACTGTTGGTCATCGATTTATACTGCTCAAAGGTGCGGATGGCTCCTTCAGTTTGTCCCGATTGAGCCAGGGCCGAAGCTAAGTTGAAATAGAGTTTTGCGTTTTCGGGCTCGGCATCAATTGCTTTTTTGTAGAGCGAGATGGCCTCTTCGTAGTTGCCCTCGTCGTAAGCTTCATTTGCCTTGCGAGCATCTTCGATGGAAGCCCCCAGCAGTAGAAAACTTATCAGTAAAACCCAAACGTATCGCATTGTTCTGTCCTTATTTATTGTTCATCACATTAACGAAAAAGAAGAACTAAAAATTGCAAAATCAGTCCATCTGCTCTGCTATAGCCAGCGTTTCATCATCCATTTTCATATTGGTAAATACATTGGACACATCATCATTATCTTCAAACTTTTCCATCAGCTTAAAGTTTGATTCTGCCACATTTGATTCTACTTTAACTTCGGTCATGGGTATGCGAATCAGCTCGGCCGACTCAATATCGAAGCCCATTTCTTCGAGCTTGTCATTAACCTCATACATCGATTCGCGGGCGGTTGTTACATTCAGCACCTCTCCATCAGTATCAAGGTCTTCTGCCCCGGCATCAATGGCTTGCAGCATAAATTCTTCTTCATCAATTTCTTGATCCTGATCTTCCTTCTTTATTCGGATCATTCCTTTTTGTTCAAACAGGTAACCGACCGAACCGTCGGTACCCAGATTGCCCCCGTGGGATGAAAAGATATGGCGAATTTCTCCCACCGTGCGGTTGTAGTTATTAGTAGTTACTTCAATAAAATAGGCAATTCCGCCGGGACCGTATCCTTCGTAGGTAGCATCTTCATATTTGCCGTCGCCCTCGTCGAGTTCTCCTGTTCCTTTTTTGATGGCGCGTTCAATATTATCCTTGGGAACGTTGTCGCTTTTGGCATTATTGATGGCGGTATCAAGCCTAGGATTCATTTCTGGATCGCCGCCACCTTCGCGTGCAGCAACAGAAATCTCACGCAGATGTTTGTTGAAAATCTTATTCCGCTTTTTGTCTTCTTTCTTTTTTTTATGCTTTATATTAGACCATTTGGAATGACCAGCCATAGGTTGATATCTATTTTTTGAACAAAAAGTGTGTTTGGATGCAGTGGATCTCCAAAATATCCCAAGCCTTTAATATAATAGATAACTAACTTTGCACCTAATATCGGATTGTTGGAAATGAGATACACTGTTATTTTGTTGAGATGAAATGTTAGACACAATTAAGTGTTACAAATACGGTATTATCGGATTAACTTTTTAAGCAACTATTAGATGAATATAGGAATTGTTTGTTATCCAACCTTTGGGGGAAGCGGTGTTGTTGCCACAGAACTGGCTAAGGGATTGGCTAAGCGCGATCACGATGTTCATATTTTAAGCTATGCACGTCCGGCCCGTTTGGATACGTTTCGGACGAATATCTCGTATCATGAAGTGAATATGAATACCTATCCGCTCTTTGAGTATCCACCGTATGATCTGGCGCTGGCCAATCAGATGGCGAGTCTCATCGAATACGAAAAGATTGATGTTCTCCATGTACATTATGCTATTCCGCATGCTACAAGCGCGTATTTAGCCAAGCAGATACTGGGAGAAAAAGCAGAGCACGTTCCGCTTGTTACAACATTGCACGGTACCGATATTACTATCGTAGGTAGTGATCCGAGCTATAAGAATGTGGTCGATTTTTCGATCAATCAGAGTGATGGCGTTACGGCGGTATCGGAGTATCTTCGTGAGGAAACCTACGAGCGTTTCGATATCAAAAAGGATATTAAGGTTATTCCTAATTTTATTGATCTGGACCGTTTTCAAAAATCTGATCAAAATCACTTTAAAAAGGCAATTTGTCCCAATGATGAAAAGGTGGTGGTACATGTATCGAATTTTCGTGAAGTAAAACGCGTGCCGGAAGTTGTAAGTGTGTTTGCTCGTATTTTGGAAAATGATATCAAAGCTAAGTTACTATTGGTTGGTGATGGCCCTGATCGTCAGCGTGCTGAACAGCGGTGCCGCGAGCTGGGAATGTGTGATCAGGTTCGATTTCTTGGCAAGCAAGACCAAGTAGAGGAAATTCTTTCAATTGCAGATCTGTTTTTGATTCCGTCCGGTTCTGAAACTTTTGGTCTGGCCGCTCTTGAAGCTATGAGCTGCAGTGTGCCGGTTATCAGTTCAAACATAGGGGGGCTGCCCGAAGTAAATATCCATGGAGAAACCGGCTATCTTTGTGATTTGGATGATATCGATTGTATGGGCGATTATGCGGTCAAGATCTTATCGGATGAGGATTTACATAAAGAGCTTGCTCAAAATGCGCGAAAGCAGGCTGAAACATTTGAAATGAGTAAAATCATAAGCCAATACGAACAGTATTACAAAGAATGTAGGCAACAGATGTCCCAATCCGGCAAAGCTGGTTAACCTTGTTATTATATATTATTTGCTCATCTCTGGCTAAGAAATATATCATAATATGACTGATTCCCAGGTTTCGTTACGTGCCATTGGGTATATTATTTTTGGTGCGGCGATGGTAAGCTTCACATCAGTGTTGGTTGAGTTGGCTAATGTTGGACCAACGGTTTCTGCTTTTTACAGGATGCTTTTTGGCGGGATTATTCTATTGGGAATTACGATTATCAAAAGTGATCGGTTGTGGTTTGGGATTAAGAGTTTAGCCATTCCGTTTGTTTGCGCCCTTTTGTTTAGTATGGATCTTTTTTTCTGGCACCGCAGCATTAATTTTGTAGGGCCGGGATTGGCTACCATACTAGGAAATATGCAGGTATTTTTTGTAGCCACACTAGCCGTTATTTTTCTAAAAGAAAAGCTTGGTTGGCGATTGCTGGTGGCCATTCCTTTTGCAGTTGTTGGATTATTTATGATTGTCCGAACAGGATGGGGAGAACGGGGCGGCGCTGTAGAGATGGGTGTGCTTTACGGATTACTTACGGCACTTACCTACGCACTTTATATACTTACGCTTCGGAAATCACAGTCGGCGGGCTATAAGCTCCGCTTTTCATTAATTCCCAATATGATGTGGATTAGCCTAATGTCGGCAGCTATTTTAGGACTTACGGTTGTAATCGAACCTGGAGCTCATTTTTCCATTCCGGACCTGCAGACCTGGTCAGCTCTTATTGGACTTGGAATTGTAGGGCAGGTTCTTGGATGGGTTTTTATATCTAAAGGATTGCCGCAGGTGAATGCTTCGGTGGCAGGATTGGCATTACTGCTTCAGCCGGCACTGGCATTTGGATGGGATATTCTTTTCTTCGACCGCCCGACAACAACGCTCGAATATGTTGGTGCAGCTATTGTATTGGCAGCTATTTATTTGGGAGCAACAAAAACGAAGAAATAACCATATTCTATACAAAGGTATTTAGCTCTTTCTCATCTGCTTAAATTTGATGTGTGGAGCCGTTGCCCTGTTTTTATATCCGTGAATTGAAATTGCTACAAATAGTATGGCTGATACAATCACAGCCGTAATAACAATGGGTTGATGGGTGCCCCAGTTTGCAACTGAAACAGCAGTTAAGCCCCAAATGCCGACCAAGGCAAATTCGCGCATATTTCGACTTACAATCATAAATAAGTTAATCAGCCCTGCTGCGATAATCATAATAATGGCCCATGCAGGGTCGTTCATGCCCCAGCCTTGCCAGCTGATTTTGGTTAGATAGGCAGAGATATTTGCTATGATGGCTACGGTAATCCATCCGGAGTAAAAGCAAAACGGCCACCAGAGTAGAACAATTTTAGGAAAAGGCGCATCCCAGCGCTCCATGTTGGTATTGACGACGATCTTCATCAGCGAAGATAATAGAACGGTTATTAACAGAACGGAGAGTCCAAGGTAGTCATGAACCCAGGCGATTAGCCAAAGGCTGTTGGCAATGCAGCTACTTACAAACCACCAGCCAATTTGAAGGATAAAATCGTTGTTTTCTACCTTCTTGAAAAGTCCCCTTGCCTGATAGATAACAAAACCCGCAAGCATAAGGTAGATTAACCCCCAGATAGAAAAAGCATAGCCGGCTGGTGTAAACAGGTTATCATAGCGGGCTGAAATGTCACCAATTGTCTGACCATTGATTAATCCTGCTCCCGCTACATAATTAAAAATTATAGTAACGATAAGTGCTGCGATGTTAGCGATTTGCAGTGTTTTTTTCATGATAGTTGGCTGTATTATATAGTATACCTTGTGCACAAAAACCGATATGCTGCTTATACTGTTCCTTTAAATAAAAAACCCTGTCAGCGTTCTAAACGCTGACAGGGTTAGAGTCTAAACTATTAATGTGGTTACGAAGCAGGTGCCAGTACTTTCGATACTTCTTCAGCTGCTTCTTTTAGAAGAACGGCAGAGATCACATTCAAATCTGAGTTGTCGATGATCTCTTTCGCTTCTTCGGCGTTTGTACCCTGTAGACGAACGATGATGGGGACATCCTCCACTTTTTCAGCAATTTCAGGATCTTTAACTGCTTCAATAACACCGTTGGCTACACGATCACAGCGGACAATTCCACCAAAGATATTGATGAGAATTGCTTTGACATTTTTGTCTTCAAGAATAATCCGGAAGCCGTTTTTAACAGTTTCGACATTGGCACTGCCGCCTACATCCAAAAAGTTAGCCGGTTCACCGCCGGAAAGTTTAATAATATCCATGGTAGCCATGGCAAGTCCGGCGCCGTTTACCATACAGCCGACATTTCCATCCAGCTTAATGTAACTGAGTCCATACTCGGATGCTTCTAGCTCGACTGGATTTTCTTCTGATTTATCACGCAATTCTTCAATATCAGGATGACGGAAGAGCGCGTTGTCGTCGAAAGTCATCTTGGCATCAAGGGCCATCACATCACCACTTGGCGTAAGAACAAGCGGGTTGATTTCTACCATATTGGCATCCGTTTCCAGATAGCAGTTGTACAGCGCCATGATAAACTTCACGGCTTTTTTGAAAGCATCGCCTTCCAGACCGAGTGCAAAAGCTAAGTGTCGGGCTTGATTGTGCTGCAGGTCCATGCCCGGCTCAACCCATTCCTTGACAATTTTTTCCGGGGTTTCTTCAGCAACGGTTTCAATATCCATACCGCCTTCAGTAGAAACCATGATGACGTTTTTGCTTTTTGCGCGGTCGAGCAGGATACCGAGATAAAACTCCTGTTCAATATCCACGCCGTCGGTAACATAGATACGCTGAACCTTCTGTCCTTCTTCACCGGTTTGCTTGGTAACCAGCACGTCGCCGAGCAGTGATTCGGCCGCATCGCGAACCTCATCAATTGTTTTACAGAGAATTACGCCGCTTGCGCCGCTGCTTTTGGTTTCTCCTTTACCGCGGCCACCGGCATGAATTTGGGCCTTCACAACAAAAAGAGATGATCCATTTTCTTTCATCTCTTCAGCTGCTTCAACTGCTTCGTCAACCGAAGTCGTTGCTACCCCGGCGGGAACGGCAACATTGTATTCTTTTAAAAGTTCTTTCGCTTGATACTCATGAATTTTCATAACAACAATCGTATAGTTAGTAATTACCTCAGTTTAGCTCGTCAAAATAGGATGCTGTGAACATCCCGAAATACCGTATCAAAATTGAGCGATTAATATAACAAATGAATGGCAAGAATTTTAGGGCTTTGGATTTAAATCTTTTTATTGATAACAGATCTGTACAGTTTCAGATTTTCAGGGTGATGTATTCTTTAGTAACTTTTAGGATCTGGAATCTATAAATCTTACTGTTTGCTTAGGGAAGAAATAGAAGCGAGTCAAATTTCAGGGCATTTAAACAAAACAAGATTATTATGAAATATATGTATAAAGCATTTTTAGCATCGTTAATGATGATCGTCTTGCCGGTTATGATAACTTTTGGACAGCAGATTGTTGACGAAAACGCAGAGCCCGAAATAATTACTGACGGATATGAATTTACGGAAGGTCCGCTCTGGCACGATTCGGGATATTTGCTGTTCAGCGATATTCCGGCTAACACCGTTTATAAATGGACGCCCGATGAAGGGGCTGTTATGTATTTAAAACCCAGTGGCCATTCCAATGGGCTTGCTTTTGATCAGGAAGGGAACCTATTGCTGGCTCAGCATGATGGCCTTGTTTCACGATTATCGAAAGATAAAAAGCTTACAGTAGTTACCGACAATTATGATGGCAAACGGCTAAACAGCCCAAACGATCTTGCGATAAAATCGGACGGTTCTATCTACTTCACGGATCCACCTTTTGGGGTTTCAGACGAAGATAAGGAGTTGGGTTTTAATGGTGTATACCGCTATTCAGACGAAAAAGGTCTGCAACTGTTGATTGATGATTTTGATCTGCCGAACGGTATTGTTTTTTCACCGGATGAGTCCCTATTGTATATAAATGATACTCGTCATAATCATATCCGCGTGTTTGATGTAAATAAAGACGGATTGCTAGCAAATGGAAGAATATTTGCCGAAATGGAATCGGACGCCGAAGGTGCAGCAGATGGGATGAAAGTAGATACTGACGGCAATCTTTATTCTACGGGTCCCGGCGGACTTTGGATCTTTTCGCCTGAAGGGAAAGTACTGCAACAAGTTAAAACCCCGGATAGAATTACGAATTTAGCCTGGGGTGGTTCAAATAAGTCCACTTTATTTTTAACCGCCCCTAACGCAGTTTATAGGCTAGAGACCAATAAAATGGGGATGAGATAAATATTAATCTATTCGGGTGGTTCTGGTTTTTTGTCTTGCGGAATTGATATGAGGATAATGTATAAGTCGTTTGACCCAGACTTTCTCTTGTCCTTCCGGAACTCCCACACAAGTCCAATTTGATTCAACCCTACTTTCTAGATTTGATAGATCAATTGGCTGAAGTGATAAATCGGTCAGGAAAGCATTAGCTTCGGGAATTGTTACATTTCGAGTAAAATGTACATCCAGTTGTCCCGGAACTAATTCAGCGGGGAGTGTAGGGCTAGCTGGATTTGTATCTTCGCAACCAATTAAAAAAGTAGAGAAAAGTATTAGGAAGATAGATAGCAATGTTATTCGTGTCATAATGCTGGACTTTTGTTTGAAGATAATATCCATTTCTTGATTGCAAAAAAGGATATTAGGCTTGAGCATCTAATATCTAAATTAAAGCCAGTTTAAAAACGTTCATTGCATCAGTTAATATTATTGATATCGGTTGATTTTTAGTTTACGCAGGTTGTTTCCATCCTTATCCATTATATAAATCTCCGACTTACCACTGCGATCAGAACTAAAAACAATTTTATTGCCATCTGGGGACCACGAAGCGTAGTGATCTTTGCCGGGATGGCCCGTTAGTCGTTTTAGTTCGGAGCCGTTAGCTCTGATGGTATAAATATCGAAGCTGCCAAAGCGATTCGAAGAAAAGACAATATGCTTGCCGTCGGGCGACCACTGGGGACCCAAATCAAAATGGTGATCGGTGGTAAGCTGTTTAGTATTTGATCCGTCGGCATCCATAACATAGATGTCGAAGTTTTCGTTACGGTTGGATGCAAATGCAATCTGATTATCATCGGGCGACCAAATGGGGTCAACCTCATAAGAATGAGGTGAGTAAGTCAGCCGGGTTTGATTGCGGCCATCGGGACGCATTTTATAGATTTCAAGATTTCCATCTCGATCCGACAGAAAAAGAATATACCGACCATCCGACGAAAAGAACGGGTATACATCAGTGTCTTCATTGTCGGTGAGCTTGCGGATGTGGTTACCTCTGTAATCGCGAAGATAAATATCCATATCTCCATCCTCACTTGAGTGATAGACGACATTCCGGCTGTCTGGAGACCATGAAGGCATATCAACATCACGAGCCGAATTTATTGGAAAGTCCTTCTCTTGGTGGTTCTCATCTTTATATTTAAGGTCGTAATAATGCTGACGCTCGCGCTCAGAAAAATAAGCTAAACGTCTCCCATTTGGGGCCCACGAAGGGTAATAATCATTAGCGGGATGATGGCTCATATTTTGAATTTCACCACTTGCTAAATCAATCACATAAACATCAAAATTGCCATTGACGGGCGAAGCGAAGGCAATTTCGTCACCGGTAGGCGACCAGTAGGGATGGATGTTTCCTGCAGAGTCCGGTGTGGTCAGTTGGGCTAAACTATGCCCATTGATAAACAATAGTACACTTGTGAATATGAGAAAGCGTTTCATTGCTCACCCCTTTTTTAGTAACGGTTATAATAACATTACTAAAAAAAGTTGTCTAAAGCATTAAAAGTTATGTGCGGTACAATTATCCCTTCAAGATATTAATAACTTGTCCAATATTATTGAAGGTTGAAATGTTGTGATCTCTCAGCCATTGCTTATCCTGATTGGGCTCGTGGCGTGATCGGATAAAGAAGGGGGTGATATCTAGCTCAATAGCCGGTTTCAGGTCAGTGATTTTATCTCCCGCCATATATGATCTGCTGAAATCGATCTCATGTTTAGCTGCGGCTTTTTCGAACATACCTGTGCCGGGTTTGCGATCTTTGGGTGAATACTCTTTATGAGTATCATACTCCGGATGATATGGAGCGTAATACCAGTCATCAATATAGATATCCCTTTGTGCCAGTTTTTTATCAACCCAGCGGTGTAGATGTTGCACATCTTGTTCGGAATAACGTCTGCGAGCAATGCCAGACTGGTTAGTAACCACAATTATTTTGTACTGATGCTCCTTCATCCAATGTAGAGCTCTAATTGCCCCATCGCACCATGCCCACTCTCCGGGTTTGTGCACATAATTATAATCCACATTTAAAGTGCCATCACGGTCAAGAAAAAAAGCTTTATTCATATCGATGCCTGTATTACAGTTAGTACAATAAAGTAAAATAAGGATTTACTGCTCTTATTCGAGATGTGATAGTAGATAAAGAGCGGAACAAACGAGTTGGGTTTGGATATGAATTAGAGGAACGAACAAAATATTGTATAAAATTTAAGATGGAGCTTATTATGAAGTTGTCAAAAAATATGAAGCATAGAGTTTTACATTATTTTCAAAATATCCTCTCATTAGTGCTAATAGCATCTTTAGCTATTTCGTGTAGTGATTTAAGTTCGAATGTTGAAACAAGCAATACCGCTGATGGAAAAGCCCATATGAAGGTAAAACTTACGGATGCCCCCGGGGATTATCAGCAGGTTAATATTGACGTGCAGGGATTGCGAATCCATTATACGCCTGCAGAAAGTGACTCGGCCGAGAGTGACACTACTGAAAGTGATCATGATGGAGAATGGATAGACCTACCATTTGAGCCGATGAATGTAAATTTATTAGAACTCACAAATGGCGTAGATACCTTATTGGCTGAGGCCGATTTAGAACCGGGGCACTATAAAGAGCTTCGGCTAATTCTTGGTTCTGATAACACCGTAATGGTTGACAGTACTATTAAAGACCTCAAGGTTCCGAGCGGACAACAGTCGGGCTATAAAATTAAATTCCAGACTGATCTGGAAGCGGGTGAAGAAATTGAGGTTACCGTTGATTTTGATGCCGGACGTTCGGTACATAAGGCAGGCAATAGTGGTATGTATATCTTAAAGCCTGTTTTAAAAGCTTTTATGGAAGACGGTGAAGAAGTTGAGGTAGGATCAATTGCAGGGAGTGTAGAACCTGCAGAAGCGGCTCCTAATGTGTTTGCAATTATGGATGATGATACTGCGGCAACAACACAGACTGATGAAGATGGCGGTTTTCTGTTGCAGGGATTAGAAGATGGGCAATATGATGTAAGTTTGGAACCCACCAATGAGCAATATGCCGATACAACAATCAATGATGTGGTCGTTGAAGAAGATGAGCAAACTGATTTGGGGACTCTCACTCTGGAAGAAACCGAATAGAATAAGAAAGACAATTAACATTTTTATTGTAAGCCCGGCTGCTTGTATGTGGTCGGGCTTTTTTCTTGGATGTGTTATTCCTTTTGTGGCTATTTAGATTCGTAGACTAGTCAAGTTGGGTCTAAATTTGTCCGGCTGTTAATAACAAACTATCTTTTGCGTGGTATTGAGTTCGTAATAAGCATTGACTACATTCTTTTTACTTACAAAAACAAACAAGGATCCGCGTTTGAATAGAATAAAAATAATGTCGGCCGAAGATTTGAATCGCACCTATCTGCGATTTGCCCATCAGTTTTTAGAGCCGCATGACGATCCCAATCAATTGGCCATTATCGGTATGCAAACCCGAGGGGTGCATATGGGGAAACGTATTTTGCAGCATATTGAGGAAAAATTTGAATATGATATCGATTTTGGAGTGCTCGATGTTACTTTCTATCGGGATGACTTTCGAACGAAGTTGAAAATGCCGCAGGTAAAAGTGACAGAAATCCCATTCGATTTGTACGATCGCGATGTAGTGCTTGTGGATGATGTGCTTTACACCGGTAGAACAGTGCGTTCTGCCATGGATGCGTTAATGGATTACGGGCGTCCGCGTAGTATCAAGTTTTGTTGTATGGTGGATCGGGGCCACCGCGAGTTACCTATCTGCGCCGATTATGTGGGTACGAAACTCCCAACGCATATACAGGAAGAGGTGCGCGTAAAAGTTAAGGCCTTTGATGATGAAGACGCTGTTTACGTGACAGAAAATGCTGATGAGGAGGTTGAGTAGATGACTGAAGATATTGAACTACAGGATAGCGATCACGAATTTATCCACAAACATCTTCTGGGATTGGCGGACTACTCTAAAGAAGATATTTTATATGTATTAGAACAGGCTAAGTATTTCCGGGAGATTCTGGATCGCCCTGTTCCCAAAGTGCCCACACTTCGTGATAAGACAATTGTGAATCTTTTTTATGAAGATAGCACCCGTACACGCCTATCATTCGAGCTGGCTCAAAAGCGTATGGGCGCCGATGTGGTTAACTTTTCTAAGGGAGCATCGAGCGTTAAAAAAGGAGAATCCCTAAAAGATACTATTCGTAATATCAGTTCCATGAAGATTGATATGGTAGTAACACGTCATGAAAGTCCCGGTGTGCCCCACTTTTTAACGCGTTGTGTAGATGCAGCTATTATCAATGCAGGAGACGGCGCGCACGAACATCCTACTCAAGCCCTGCTCGATATGTTTACCATGCAGCAGGTACATTCCGATTTAACGGATAAGAATATCGCTATTATTGGGGATATTGCACACAGCCGTGTTGTGCGATCCAATGTTATTGGATTGTTAAAGTTAGGTGCTAATGTTACGGTTTGCGGTCCAAAGACAATGATGCCGGCCTATGTTCACGAACTGGGGGCTGAGGTATCCCACAATATTGATGAGGTTCTGGGCTGGTGCGATATTGCAATGGCACTTCGTATTCAGCTGGAGCGGCAGGAGGATGGGACCGAACTTTTCCCCAGCATCCGTGAATATCACCAGCTTTTTGGGATTACAATGAAGCATCTCGAAAAATATCCCGACTTTACAATCATGCATCCCGGCCCGGTAAATCGCGGTGTGGAGATGGAGAGTGAAGTAGCCGACAGCGATCGATCAATTATTTTGAGCCAGGTTACGAATGGTGTAGCTGTTCGTATGGCAATCCTCTATTTACTAAGTGGCGGTTCAAGAGTGTAGTACAAATTCGTATTTACCAGTTAGGCTATGAGCAAGGGTTTTTTACTCTTTGAATCCTTTACGAAGCATTTTGCCCCAGCTTTTCTTCCCTTTTAAAAAGTCTACTAGTCCTTTGAATTGCCACCAAGCGTGGATTTGTCGATAGCCTAAATTTTCGAGGAAGGAGTACAAACTCAGGATAGCCACATCTTTAAAATCACTGTAGGTTTTGAAGGCGATCTCCTCGGCTAAAACGGCAATGAATGAAACTACCATCCCATAGATAATGGATACAGCCAAGAATAGAAGAATAAATGTCAGGTTGAAAAGGCTTGGCAGAGAAAGCACAATAATCAAATAAGCATATCCCAAAAGGTTCACGATGGGGCCAAGTAACTCAAAGAAGAGAAAAAATGGCATTACGAACATCCCGATATGTTTGTAAGAGGGGTTGAATAACATGTATTTATGTTGCCACAGCGAATCCGCCAGACCTCGGTGCCAGCGGTTGCGCTGATTTCGTAAGCTTGTATAGTCAGTGGGAACTTCTGTCCAGCAGATAGGTTCTGGCAGAAATCGAATCTGGTAATCCTCATTATTGCGAAGATGATAGCTGTGCATACGGATAATCAGCTCGATGTCTTCACCTACCGTATTGGTAAGATAGCCCCCCACCTTAATAACAGCTTGCCGATCAAAAATTCCGAATGCTCCGGATACAATAAGCAGGCTTTTAAAATAATCCCATCCCACACGCCCAAATAGAAAAGCGCGAATGTATTCTACCGATTGTAGTCTGGCCCAGAAATTTTTGGGCGTGTGGATTTCCTTTATTTCGCGATTTTCAATCTTACAGCCATTGATAACCCTTACAACCCCTCCTGCTGCCACGGTATTCTTATGTTCGATAAATGTTTGGATAAGTTTTTTCAGAACATTCTGTTCAAGGATGGAATCCGCATCAATAGAACAGATTAGATCTGTTTCAGCAATGTTGAGCCCAGCGTTAAGAGCATCTGCTTTGCCTCCGTTTTCTTTATCTACAACAGTAAGCATAAGATTATCTGGTGAACGATAGGTGGCGCGGATCTGCTGGTGTTCGATTTGCTTTTCAAAGTATATTTCAGTTTTAGTCAAACTGAAATGATCGATAAGTCGTTGCAGTGTATCATCGGAGCTTCCGTCATTGACGACAATGATGTGATATTCGGGATATTCAAGTTTTAGTAGAGATTCCACCGACTCCACAATGTTGTCTGCTTCGTTGTAGGCGGGAACAAGGATGCTGATAGATTTAAAAAGCTCGGTCTTAAAAAGAGCATCTGCTTCAACGACACTGCGGTGCAGCAGTTGTTTGCGAACATAAAGAAGGGCACCGATAATCAACGCCAGATAAACGGTATTGATCGTAATAAAATAGCCTATGATGAACTGCTCAATGATATTAAATAACGAAAAGCTTTCAGGCATAGGATTTCTTTAGTCGGTGATTAAGCGCAATTTTGATTCCTGAGGTAGTATCTAAAACTTTGTCTAAATATAAATCGAGCTGTTTGTGTGATTTGCTTCTGATATCAATATCGGCAAGTGATTGCAATGTTTTTTTAATAAATGCGGTCAATAATACTATACGGTCTTCATCTCCCGTCATAAATTCATAGATAATAGCTTTTCGGATGGGAAATTCAGCTCTAAATAAGTATTGTAGTAAGAAAGATAAATTTTCTTTTCCACCAAAAGTGCTGAGTGCTTTTATGCCGGCCAATCGAATGGAGATGTTTTTCTCTTTCTCCCAATAGCTTATGATGATAGAAGCAGCTTCGGTATGAAATAGTTCGCCAAGAGCTATAATCAGTCCTCGAATCAGGGAGTATTTTTCAGGGCCGTAATGTATCCGTTCCAGATACTGATACAAAAATTCGCTGCATTCATAAAATTGCTGATATCCCATATATCGGACAATGATATTTTTGATGTCCGGATCTATTTTTTTTAGCAGTAAATCTTTAAAGGCTTTTCCAACCTGTTCCCGGTCCTCAGCCAGTCCAGAATCAAATACGTGAAGCAGTTCTGCAACCATTAGTTCAGAGGTGTCCTCTCTTTTAAAAAAACGTATAAGAGCACTTTTACGTATCGTCCAGTCATCGGCTGATTGTAGTGCTTTAGTAGCAGCAAATGCCAATTTCAGTTTTTTTGACTTGCTTACAGTAATAAGCTTGGCCAATACGCGACTCTCAAGGTGGGCACTTTTTTGAAAGTAGATACAGGCGTATATTTTTGAATCAGTAGAAAATTGGAATAACTTTTTCTGGTAAAAAGAGG
>CAJXOG010000010.1 GCA_913057775.1 uncultured Fodinibius sp.
GTCCCCGCCCGCTCTTTTTTATTTTCCTGGCATAAAGGTGATCCCCCATGGATCACCTTTTTTTGTTGGAAATTGGTTGAATTAAATCTTCGTAGCTAAGGTATCAGCTTTATCTTTATACCAGTTATGGAAGGTATCATTGGCAATTCGCTCTTTTACTTTATCCATCAGCCATAAGTAAAATGTGAGATTATGGAGAGAGGCCAATTCTAATCCGAGCAATTCATCGTTGCGAAATAGATGATGGATATATGACATCTTATATTTTTGGCATAAATCGGTAGGAAAGTCGGGGTCTAACGGTTTTTGATGATTCTTCCATTTGGCATTGCGGATATTAATATATCCATTTCGGGTAAATATTTGCCCATTACGTGCATTCCTTGTTGGTAATACGCAATCGAACATATCGATACCCCGCGCAATAGCATGCAAAAGATTTTCGGGTTTGCCTACGCCCATCAGGTAACGCGGTTTATCTTCAGGAAGATAATCGGTATTGAGGTCAGTCATTTCATACATTAATTCGGTAGGTTCACCTACACTGAGTCCGCCGATTGCAATACCTTCAAAATCAAGGTCAGTTACGTACTTAGAAGATTCTATGCGTAGATCTTCGTAGGTGCCCCCCTGAACTATGCCAAACTGAGCTTGTTTATGACCGTATTTAGGTTGGGAGTTTAGAAATTCTTTACGCCCACGTTTTTCCCAGCGATGAGTAAGTTCCATCGATTCTTTGGCATATTCATAGCTGCTGGGATAGGGCGGGCACTCATCCAAAACCATCATGATATCAGAACCAAGCGTGCGCTGAATATCCACAATATTTTCTGGAGTGAACATGTGTTTTGATCCGTCCAAATGACTTTTAAATTTGGCTCCTTCTTCAGATAGTTCTCGATTATCGGACAGTGAAAAAATTTGATATCCTCCGGAGTCTGTTAAAATGGGACGACCCCAATTGATAAAAGAATGAAGTCCACCGGCGTTTTTGATAATATCACATCCGGGACGTAAATAAAGGTGATAGGTATTGCTGAGTATTATTTGAGCTTTTACCTTGTCTATCAGCTCGTCCTGTTTTACGGCTTTTACCGTGCCTAACGTGCCCACTGGCATAAAGATAGGGGTATCGATTTCACCATGATCAGTAGTAAGTGTACCGAGACGGGCTTTTGTTGATGAAGCAGTCTTTTCTAAATTAAACAATGGTAATAAATATTAATAAGTTGGCAATTCTTTTATATTCTTAAGCGCTGAAGATAGGAAAATTATTCATGCAACATTAATAAGCTATTTCGTATCCTTAGTACATTTTAAGAGAACAAAAAGTATCCATTAAAAGTAGAAATAATTATTTTAACAAGGTTTATGTCTAAAGAGACATTAGTAATAATTCCCACGTACAATGAAGCCAATAATATTTCGGAGCTTATTGATGAAGTATTAAATCAGGATAAAAATATTGATTTATTAATTGTTGATGATGGATCACCAGATGGAACTGCTGATTTAGTCAAAGAAGCTCAAAATAGATTTGGAGAACGACTGCACCTGATTGAGCGATCCGGCAAACTTGGATTGGGTACAGCATATGTAGAAGGATTTAAATATGGACTTGACCATAACTATTCATATATCTGTGAGATGGATGCTGATTTTTCTCATAATCCCGAAGATCTTCCGAAATTAATTGCAGAAGTAAAGTCTGGAGCTGCGGATGTGGCTATTGGATCGCGATATGCCAAAGGTATAAGCATAATCAATTGGCCATTAAGCCGACTAATTTTGTCTTATAGTGCTAACCTTTATGCACGATTTGTTACAGGATTACCAATCTTTGATACCACAGCCGGATATAAGTGTATTCATAGAAAAGTACTTGAAGGTATTTCAGTAGATAAAATTCGGTCGAACGGTTATGCCTTTCAAATTGAACTTCATTTTAGGGCATGGCAAGCGGGATTTTCGCTAAAGGAAGTAGCTATTATTTTTCGTGAACGCGAAGAAGGAGTTTCTAAGATGTCGAAATCTATTGTTTGGGAAGCTATTTGGCGGGTATGGACACTAAAAATTCAAAGTATATTTGGGACACTTTAGATAGTAAGATATCTTCTTAATATCTTCGGATTTGTTCTTATATTTGAAGTCATTTTTAAGTGATAAAATTTGTTTATGCAGTATTTAGATTTTGAGCAACCTATTGCCGATCTGGAAAAAAAGATCAAAGAGCTGAGTGAATTATCTGTTGCGGATGATGAGGTTCTTTCGCCCGAGATAAAACGGCTCGAAAAACGTGTTGATGAACTGCGAGAATCGATATTTACAAATTTAACACGCTGGCAGCGTGTGCAGTTGGCACGACATCCCGATCGTCCCTATACGTTGGACTATATCTATAAAATCACCGAAAACTTTGTTGAAATACATGGCGACCGCTACCACAGTGATGACAAGGCCATAGTGGGCGGTTTTGCAACTATTAATGGTCAGTCTGTGGTTATTATGGGACATCAAAAAGGCCGTGATACCAAAAGCAGAAAGTATCGCAATTTTGGAATGGCCAATCCCGAGGGATACCGTAAGGCTCATCGCTTGATGAAGTTGGGCGAAAAATTTGATATTCCAGTCATTACATTGCTTGATACGCCTGGTGCTTATCCCGGACTGGAAGCCGAAGAGCGTGGGCAAGCTGAAGCTATCGCAAAAAATCTTAAGATGATGGCTACGCTGAAGGTACCTATTATTACGGTTGTGATTGGAGAAGGAGCCAGTGGCGGTGCTATCGGTATTGGTATGGGTAATGAGGTTTATATGATGGAAAATACCTGGTATTCAGTGATTTCTCCTGAATCATGTTCTTCTATTTTGTGGAAGACATGGGATTATAAAGAACAGGCAGCAGCAGTATTAAAGCTTACGGCTGAAGATCTCGAAGGAATGGATATTATTGATGGTATTATCAAGGAGCCGCTTGGCGGAGCTCATCGTGGTCCTGACCAAGCCGCTAAAGCAGTAAAGGAAAAAATACTGGAATCCTTAAAACGATTAAAGAAAAAATCACCTGAGAAGTTGGTTGAATCCCGTATTGACAAGTATGCCAATATGGGTGAGTTCAAAAAAGTATCTAACAAGAAGTAGACGAGTATTCATTGTTTCCTGATAAAGACCCTATTCATAGTTACAACCATAAATTGCGCAGTCGGTATGGTGAAACCGATCAAATGGGGTATGTCTATTACGGGCGATATCTGGAATATTTTGAGGAGGCGCGTACTGAGATGATACGGTCGCTTGGATTACCTTATGCTAAATTAGAGCAAAATGGCATCATGCTTCCGGTGATCCACACGCAAGTAGATTACAAATCACCGGTTTTTTATGATGAGCTGATGGATGTGGAAGTCTTGCTGTTTGATATTCCCACTGTGCGGCTCGAAACCTATTATTACGTCAAAACTGAGCGACGGGATGCCCCTCATATTCAAGGGAAAGTTGAGCTCTGTTTTATGAAAGAAGATACTCGAAAGCCGTGTCGGGCACCTTCTGATTTTGTAAATGGATTAAAGAAAGTAGTTAACGGTTAATGCTCTTATGCAAATACGCCAGCCAATATTATATGCATCGATATTATTATTGGTTTTTGTAGTAGTACTTGTTGCTATGGGGGGTGGATTGTTTAACCAATCTACTCCATGGCCTGTGCAATGGCAGCATCAGAGTTTCAATAGTTTATGTCATCAAATTGCGGATCGCTCGTTTTGGATTAGCGGACAACCCATGGCTGTGTGCAGCAGATGTATGGGGATTTATTCCGGTTTTGCTTTGGGGTGGGTGCTACTGCCTATGCTATCGTTAATGAAAATAACGAGGGTGGCATATATAAAGAAAATTGTAGTATTTGTGCTATTATTTAATCTTATTGATGCTGCCGGAAATTTCTTTGGATTATGGCAGAATACATTGGTTTCAAGAACGGTATTAGGCGGGATGCTGGGAAGTTCAACAGCACTTATTTTTATCGGTGATTTTTTTCAACATAACTAAAACAAAATGGGATCATTATGGATGAAGTAGCAGAGCAACAAGCAGAGCAAAATAATCAACCACCATATTGGACATCAGTGGGAATAGCAGGCCTAATATTTGGGATTATTGTTTTTGCGCTGTCATTGGTAACAAGTTATGCAATGATAAATTCCGAGCCAACTGGGTCTTTATTTTCTCCGGTGCAGCTGTTGGGAGTTTTTGTTTGTTTAGTTGGGGCCTTTGGGGGCATGTTGGCTATTTGGCACTATGCTAATGAATATGATATCAGCATAAAACTTGGGAAAGGAGCGCTTATCGGGTTGTTTACTGGTATTTGTATTGCATTGGTAACCGTTGTGTTTAATCAGATCTGGCAATTTATTGATCCCGATATGACGCAAAAGCTAATTGACAGTACGATTGCTAATTTTGAGGCGTCAGAATTGCCCGATGATACTAAACAACAGATGATTGATTCTACCGTTCAAAGCATGCGGGATCAAAATAGCATCGGCACACAGCTTTTATACAATCTTCCCATGTATGGCATTTTAAATGTTTTAACCGGGATGATTGGAGCTAAAGTTTTTGGAAAGAAGGAAGGATAATTTAGGCAACAAAACAGGTTAGTGAATAATAAATCATCTGAATCGGGTATTTTTAATGCCAATTATCGATCATGGGCCGAGCGCAACGGCTTTTCTGACTGGGCCTTGGCCCTGCTTTGGATTATAGCGGCTTTTATACTTTTTCAGGTTACGGCCTCTATTGTAGCCATTACATTGATGTTAATGGAGGGCGGCATAAGCGCAGATGCGAACGAGATGATGTCGCAACTTACAGAAAACTTGGATCTGCTTTTTATCGGTAATTCGGCGGGACAGATATTATTTCTGGGACTGGCAACCTGGTTTTTTGCACGATTGCATAGTTCAAGGGAGGGACGAAAAAAGTTTCTCAGGTTTTCTATTCAGCCCGATACGCTTCAAAAATCAGCCATAACGGTTGTATTAATTATTGCAATACAACCTACCATTTGGTTCCTATCGTGGCTTAATGCCCTTGTCCCCGTACCCGAAATGTTTAGCAATATGCAAAATACCCAGATGCAGATGATCGAAAACTATCTGCGCGGTGATCATATCTTGATGCTTACCTTATTTCATGTTGCACTGGTACCGGCCATCTGTGAGGAAACCCTTTATCGGGGCTACGTAATGAGTGCTTTTCAAAAAAGTTGGGGTATCTGGCCGGCCATTATCGTATCGGGATTACTTTTTGGATTATATCATATTCAGCTTAGTAATTTAATACCACTTGCAACACTGGGTATGTTATTTGCATACCTCACCTGGGTCTCAGAAAGTATTATACCAGCTATTGTCGCGCATTTAATTAATAATGGAGGAAGTGTGCTGGTGGGGACCTATTATCCCGAGTCAGCTTTTGCAGAAATTACACCAGAATCAATGCCACCGTTGTGGGCCGTAATAATCAGTCTGTTAATTACTGCCAATATTGTATATTGGATGTATAACAGAAATGAAATTAACACTAATGCTGGAGGTTAATTATGTTAACAGGTTCTGAACCAAATGATATTGAAAACTGGGCTTGTGTTATGGAGGGTGGTACTGAATACGAAGTTGAAAGTGCTAAAAATTACCTTGCCAGTCTTGATATCCCCTCTAACATCTTGTCCAAACGAGATTCCTCATTTAGTGTAAATTATGGTGAAATGGGGATGGTATATTTATATGTACCTAATGAGTACGAAGAGGAAGCCCGAAAAGCCCTGGCCGAATTTGAGTTGCCGGAAGAAGGAAACAACGAAGAAGAATAATTGATCTGTGACTGAGCTTACTAAACGTATTCTATTTGCTGTCCCGGCCGCGGCTTTCTTTATACTTATTACATGGCTCGGCGACTTTTATTTTGTTGGATTAATTATTCTTGTTGCCCTTTTTATTCAGCGAGAGTTATCTATGCTGGCTGCGGGGGCCGGATTTGAGCCGGATAACTTTTTTCCATATACCATTGGGTTGTGGATATTATTGAGTCCCTATTTACCCCATGCACTTGCTATTGGAATGGGTATCTTTCTGTTGTTTATAGCCATTCAAATTTTTAAGTCCGGTGAATACGCTTTAAAACAGGTGGTTGGTACATTCTTTTGCGGTATTTATGCTCCGTTGGGCTTGTTAGCAATTATTTTGATCAGAAATACGGGAGCTTCCGAAATTGGGTTCGCGTTGACGATGGGCTTGCTGTTGATGGTCTGGGGGAATGATATATTTGCCTATTTTGGGGGTAAATATCTTGGAAAAAATAAATTAGCACCTACGATTAGCCCTAATAAAACGTGGGAAGGATTTTTCTTTGGAATTCTTGGAGCTCTGGTCGGATTGACTATTGCTTATTATGCTGTGCCGGTTGAGTTTTCGGTATCACTACTTGTGTTGGCCCCAGCTACATTGCTGATTAGCATATTTGGTCCCATTGGTGATTTGACAGCCAGCAGAATAAAGCGAGCAGCCAATGCTAAAGATGCTTCTGATATTTTACCCGGACACGGTGGTTTTTTTGACCGATTTGATGCTCTCATTTTAGCAAGTCCCATATTTTATCTTTATATGTATGCACTTAAAATTTTAGGCTATGTCTCGTTTTAAGCTCGAATTTGAAAAATTAGAACTTACACCTTCCCATCCATTTACAATAGCACGCGGAACCAAAGAAACGGTTCCCAATGTGTTGATTAAGTTAACGGCTAATGGCGTTACGGGATTGGGAGAAGCCGGTCCCAATCGTCGGTATAACGAAGATGCAGATAGCGTCATTGCTTTTCTAAAGCAACTTTCTACCTCATTTTTTGATGAGATTAAATCTGCTGTTGCACTTCGGGATAAATTTCAGCAAATCGATCAGCCTGTGCAGTCGGCAAAGACAGCCGTAGAAATGGCTTGGCTGGATTGGTGGGGCAAAAATCAGGGAAAACCGCTATGGAAATTGTGGGATGCTCCTTCACAAACAACACCTCCGACCTCTTTTACTATTGGTCTTGATGCCATTGATGTAATGCAGCAAAAAGTAGAAGGAGCAAAAGACTATCCCATATTAAAAGTAAAGCTCGGCACTGATCGTGATGAAGAAATTATTAAAGGTATTCGAGAAGTATCAGATCAGGTTATTCGGGTAGATGCCAACGAGGGATGGAAAGATCTGGATACGGCTAAGCAAGCTATTCGGTTTTTAGCTGATCAAAACGTAGAATTTATTGAGCAACCAATGTCTTCCTCATGCAAAGAGGAACTGGTTCAGTTAAAAGAGTGGTCGCCGTTACCTATTATTGCTGATGAAAGCTTTGTGGGCAGAGAGTATATGGATGAAATTGGGGATCAATTTGATGGTATTAATATTAAGCTCCAGAAAGTAGGCAGTTTGGTTGAAGCTTTTAAGCTAATTGAAAAAGCCCGTGAGCGAGATCTTGAGGTGATGATTGGATGCATGATCGAAAGTTCATTGGGAATATCTGCAGGAGCGCTATTGGGAACATGGGCCGATTATGTAGATCTTGATGGCCATTTACTGATTAGCGATGATCCCTTTTCGGGACTAACTCTTACAGATGATAAAAGAATAAAGCTATCCAATGCGCCGGGATTAGGTGTATCTCGAAATTAGAAAGTATCGCTATTTTTTGTGGCATTAGTTTTTGCGATCAGTACAAATGCGATGATAGTAAGCAGGATAAGTACCGCATTTCGAATCAGGGTAAATTCCAGCCCCGATGCAAAACCAAAGGCGCCAAAACAACCGCAGTTTTCTACCGACATCCCTTGGAAGTAAAAGTACGAAAGCACCGAAGAGAAACCGATGAGCATTGCTAAAGTACCTGCTAAAGCCCATTTTAGAAATTTATTCCATATTAAGAAGGCAGCCAGTACGAGTTCAATAACGGATGTTGCAATTACAATAGCAGTTGCATACTCAATAAGCCAAAAGTATTCAGTAGCCAGCAACTCAACGAGGTATCGGCATCGGAACCGCTGATAAGTTTTCCTATTCCTGAAACCAAGAATAGAATACCCAAGAGTAAACGGATGACTGTTATTGCTTTACTGAGGTATGATTGATTCATTACAAAACTTATTCTTAATGGAATGCTATTGAGAATCTAAATGTAATAGCTTCATATGAATAAAAAAGAAAAATATTTATGAGGATTTTAATTACCGGTGGTACCGGATTTATAGGATCTTATTTGCGAACATTACTGCTCCAAGAAGGACACTTTTTAACTATTGTAAGCAGATCCCCAAAAGAATATGAGAATGAAACGGCAAAAAATCAGCAATTTGTTTCTTGGGATGATAACCTTGTGCAGGAAATGGAGGAAGCAGATGCAGTTATCAATTTAGCAGGGTCCTCGATATTTGGAACGCGATGGACTGATGAAGTGAAACAGAAGATCTATTCTAGTCGCATAGAGTGTACAGAACAACTGGTGGAAGCTATTAAAGATACGGATAATCCACCTGAAGTAATGATTTCCGCTTCGGGAGCTGATTATTACGAGCCGGCCGATGATACGGTATTGGATGAGTCGGTCTCGGCTGGAAGTAGTTTCCTATCAAAAGTGTGTGTGGATTGGGAAGAAGCTGCTCAGCCTGTGACCGAATACGGAGTTCGTCTGGCTAATCCGCGTATTGGCGTTGTGCTTGAAAAGGACGGTGGAGCTTTGGAGCAGATGTTACTGCCCTTCAAGCTTTTTGTAGGCGGACCTATTGGAAGTGGAGAACAATACTTTCCTTGGATTCATATGCTCGATTTGTGTCGCGGGTTAATATATCCGTTGGAAAATAAAGAGTTGGAAGGTCCTTATAATCTGAATGCTCCCAATCCGGTAACAATGAATGAATTTACCAGCGAACTGGCGTCTCAATTACATCGGCCGTCAATATTTAGAGTACCAGAATTTGTATTGGATATGGTATTGGGAGAAGCTGCGAATCCCGTAATAACGAGCAAACGCATGCAGCCTAAAAAGCTACAGCAACACGGATTTGAGTTTAAATTTAGTTACCTGCGACAGGCCTTGGGGGATATCCTGTAACTATGGCTATTACTTTTTGGATTCCTCGCTACCGGCTTCATTATTTTCTTCATCCGTACCGAAGATCGTCCAGGTACGCAGTCCTTCTCTCGTTTGAGCAATAAGTTCATTGTATCCATCACCATCGATATCTGTAACTATAGGATATTGCATGCCGCTGGTTGGGACCGAATAAATACGTTCGCTATCCATTATCTCCCAAGCGTATAGACGGCCGAAGTTTGCCAATGCCACAATATCTTTCTGCTCATTCTTGTCAATATCTGAGACAAAAGGAGAGAACATAGGGGCAGCCGGTTGACCCATACTCTGTGTATATCGTAATTGGCCTTCCTCATTAATCAAAAACACAGAACCATTTGAACTCATTGTTAAAATCATCGGTTCCCGATGGGTTTGACTCCCATCCTGTACAGTTAAATCGTGAACAGAAGGAGTTCCCACTAAAGCACTATTTGAAGCATAAACAGCTTCGATATCAGAAGATTCAGTACTTGTTTCAAAGACATTAAGTGAATCAGCAAAAAGCTGATTGGGTCCCATGGAATATAAATAACCGTCGGCAGCATTTCCTAAAATATTGCCTTCATAGAGCACAGGAGAACCGTTTAACGAGGCATTAATGAATTTCGGAAAACCGTTCCTTTCATTGCCATTTGCACGCCACCCATGCAGGGCATTTTCAGCAAATGCGAAAATAGTTGTTGCCCCTTGGTAATTTGTAACTGTTGGGATGGTTCTAATCTCTGCGTTTGTAGTAATAGGCCAGCCGTTAATATTCTCACCGCGACCATTCATAAGGTGTAGCTTTCTATCCGCGGTAGCGACCATGGCATTAGGTAATCCGTCTCGGTCGATATCTTCTACGACTAATGGCGAAGTAATTTTTTCGCTGAGTTCAAAAGGAAACTTGGGAAGTAATTCTCCATTGTCATTCCACCCGTAGACTTTATTGCCGGCCGCAAGAAGAATTACATTTTGATTGGTTCCATACCAGTCGTAAACAACGGGAGATCCAATCGGAGTATCAGATCCGGTATTCGCTCGCATCACCACTGTTCCATCAGCTGCCAGAGCGTATAGATCACCGGATGTTGTAGCAAAAATAACCTCATTTCTGTCACTGCCGCCAATATCAGCTAAAATTGGTTTGCCCGTTAAATCGGAGCCTGTAGGGAATAGCCATTTTTCTTGATAAGGTGCTGAGCGATCTTTTGTTTGATACGCCTTTAAACTGAAGGAAAAATTATTGTCACTGTTTTCGGTGGTCGATGCAGTTAGGATATCAAACTTTGAAGTGAGTGCATTAAGGTAATTATTTGGGGATAGAAAAGGTTCTACAAATGAATAAAAATCACTGTTACCAATAAAGAATCCGCTAATTTCTTCGGGAAGATCTTCTTTTATATCCCGAAATGTCTGCTCATAGTACATGGTACGACGTCGGCTGCGGTCAGAGGAAACACCCTCAACAAGTCCTTTGCGTTTTGAGATCGCTACAACATCTCCGATGATATCCAGATAAAAGTTCTGGAATGTGCAAAATGAGCTTCCTATTAGTTGGGCAATGGCATTGCTCTGAATGACATACGTACCGTCGCTACGTTGAATGTGATCATTGCGAGTCAGTGAATTAAGTGCTCGTCGCAAAGCGGGGACATCCGAAACCTTACGCAGAAAGAGATGTTCTCCGGTAGAAAGGAATCCGGACTGTGCATACATTACCAGTGAAAACTCCGGTTCAAGTGTTTTGGCAATATCTGAGTATGCAATTTGATCGTCGATAAGAACCGAATCTAAGCGCGTAGTGTCGACCAGAGAAGTCGGGGGCACTCTTCGAGGTTCAAGACGAAATATCCCTGCTGCCGCTGCATTAGATGAAATATATTGATCCAAAACAATGGGCGCATTGGTAGATGATACCGCCGCTACCAAATCGGATGGGACCTTTTCGCTGAGCGGAACGGTGCCGGAAAGTTCAAGCATGCTACCTTGCCCTTCGCCTTCTCGCGTAACGGATAATAATGTTGGTTCTGTTCCTTCAAGGGCATTCTTAATCATCGGACGATACGTAACCATGGATAACTGCTCTACCCATTTATCTAAAGAGGGAGTATTCATGATGATGTTCCCCGCTTGGGGTGTAATATCCGACAGATTTGCTCGGGGATGTGTACCTGTATAAGCTCGGATCGTTTCTTCAAGTGCCAGGCTGGATTCGGATATAAATAGATCGTTATGAAGTTGAGCTGCAAAAAGTCTCCGATCACCAAGATGTAAAATATGTATCTTGACGTTGTTAAAAGAATACTGGTTTTGCGCAAAATCCAGATAAAAGTTGTTTTGCATTCGTTCTATAAACCCGTTGGATGCCTGGGCCATCCAGACAATGGCAAGCTGATTATCAGCATCTGGATAAAGTGTAATAGCATTTAGGGGAATTGAAGATTGGGCTGTAGAGTCAATTCGTGATAATAGTTGAACGGCTGAGGAAGTGATGTCATCTAATAAAGGCGTCTGGGATGCATCAAGGACCGAATTGAGCGAAGCTGCTTCATCGGGAATGATTACAAAAGGGGCTTCTTCTGGTACGGCATCCGACCAGCTGCGATCGGGAATATCTGAGCATGATGCTAATAGTAAAACAGTACATAAAAAAATACCTGCAGCTTTAAACGTATTCATGAATGGGGATAATTTTTTCTCCGTAATAATTGTTAAAATATCGCTGTTTATTTAATAGCTTATGAATGGCTAAGTTTTTAAGCCTTCAAAAGTAACAATTTTGATATTAATGAACTTTCTTAATCCTTTATTTTTGTTGGGGCTTTTGGCCGTAGCGTTACCTGTTATCATTCATCTGATCAATCTGCAGCGGCCACAAAAGGTTGCCTTTTCAACCTTGTCTTTTTTTAATGAGCTTCGTAAAAGTACAATTCGTCGCATACGAATCAAACAATATTTGTTGCTTGCGTTGCGTACGTTGGCTGTATTGTTTTTAGCTCTTGCGCTGGCCCGTCCTTTTTTACCTCCAACTATATCAGGCTCAGCAAGTTCCGGTGAATCCCGATCAGTTGCTATTTTGATTGATAACAGTGCCAGCATGAGCCGGGTTGGAACGGATGGTCCACTAATAGATCAAGCCAGGGATATTGTTGATCGGATAATAAGAAACGGTAACACCGACGATAAATTTCTTATTAAAACAACAAATATTACTGATGCTACAAATGCCGGTTTTGTCAGTAGCAACAGGGCGATCAACCAGTTGGATGATATAATATCGGTTAATAGTGGACATTATACTGCAGATCAGTTTAAGGAGGTATATCAGCAACTTAAAGATGCACCGGGGGGGGAGTCGGTGCTGTATGTTGTTTCTGATGGGCAGGTTAGTCAGCTTTCAAGTCTGGAAAAGATTGAACTTGGTGATGAATCGGGGGCAAAGTCGATATCGGTACAGCTTATTCAGTTGGAAGAAGCCAAACAGCAAAATGTGGCTGTTAAATCAGTTTCACTCGAGAGCCAGCTGTTAAGTCCGGGTTCGCCGATTACATTATCGGTAGAAGTAGAAAATACGGGTGATGCAGCTGTTTCCAATCAGTTTGTTTCATTGCAGGTAGAAGGGGAGATGACGGGCCAATATGAAACTGCGTTAGAGCCGGGAGAAACCAAAGACTTTTTATTTGAACTCGTTCCGGAAGACGTTGGATATCTGTCTGGCCAAATTCTTTTGGAGGGAGACGAAGTGGATTTTGATAATACAAGACATTTTGTAGTACAGATTCCCCGGCAGCGGTCAATATTGTTGGTTAGCAATGGCCAAAAGTCTTCTTCTTTTACATCGTATATAGCTCCGGCATTGGAAGCTGCTCGGCAAACCAATGCGCGTATCCTATTTGAAGAAAAACAAGTGGATGGCATTGAACAGGGGACATGGACAGACTACGATGGATTGATTTTAAATGGACTTACCAGCATTCCTGCATATTGGCATCAGGGGCTGAGCCAATACGTGCAAGATGGAGGAGGCGTGCTGTTTTTCCCTTCTGAACAGGGTGAAATAGAAAGCTATAACCAATTTTTTTCTCTTTTTAATGCCGGTCAATTTGATAATGTGATAGGAGAATACGGCTCTTTTGAAACCATTACTAAAATGGGAGAACTCGAAGAAGGACATCCTATTTTGGATGGTATCTTTAACAAAGAAGAAAATGAGGAAATTCGGGTTGATTTGCCCTCCCTGTTCTACTATTACCATTATGAACCTGCTTCCAATTCCAATACTTTAACACTGTTGGAAGCTGCAAACGATGATATTTTACTTGCCGAACACAGATTTGGGGAAGGTATGTTGCTCATTTCTACATTGGGAGCTGATCCTGGTTGGTCAAACTTCCCGGTAACCCCCCTTTTTGCGCCCATGTATTATCGAACCATACTATATGCATCTTCACCCGAAAGAGGCGGTCTTCAGCAGCATCAACTTGGAAATACATTTCAATGGGTAGAGTCCATTTCAGAAACGGATATTACACTTTCGATAAATGGAACGGATTACAAGCCGGAAGTCCAGCGACAGTCCAATGGTATGAAAATAGCATATGAGGGAAGAGAATGGGAACCCGGAATATTAGAAATATCTGCAGGCGATCAGGTAATGCAGGTAGCTGTAAATCAAGATATAATGGAATCGCACTTTGATACGTTAGATAAAGAGCAGTGGCAAAATATACTGGATGATAAGGTTTATCTGCCTGATATTATTGCTGCAGATGATCTCTCAAATGATAAATTGGATGAACAATTGCGTTCTTCTGTTTTCGGAAAAGAAATTTGGAATTGGTTTATTTGGATAGCATTGCTTTTTTTAGTTACAGAAACACTGATTACGCGCTTATACAAAGCCGAATCAACATCATCATGATATGATAAATACGGATGCAGATATTATCCTTTGGTTTGTGCTGGGCATTTTTACACTGGGTGCTGCTGTACTGGCTACTATTTCTGTAGCAAATGTTATTCGGTTGCGTAATGTACGATTGAGCTGGAAGACCGGTAAATTGGGAGGATATCCGTTGTTTTCGACTTTGTTTATGCTTACCGTTTTTATAGTGGGCGGTACCGCAATATACCGTGGAGCAACAATTGAAATTGTACTTGCCGGCATGTATAGCTGGCTCGGGTTTTGCTGGTTCACTGCCAGTTATTTGGCAACAAAACGATTTATTACTGACAACGGCATCGTAAAAAATGTAAATGAACCATCACAAACCGTAGCTTGGCACCAAATCCGTGATTTTGTAGAAACAGAACATGAAAGATATACGCATTATATTTTTATCTACAGTGTCGATAAAAGTGATAATACCGATAAATTTATTCGCTTGGAACTGGATGTACCTGATTACAGAAAAGCATCTTTTAAAAAAATAATTTCACACAAACTCGGACGACGAATTCGTTGTTATGTTAAGGATGATATAAACATCCAGCAATTTAAACAGCTGTAGCAATTACAATTAAAACTTTTAGACTTTACTCATTTGTTTGAAGAGATACGAAATTCTGATATTGTCCAAGAACGGGCCATCCTTGTAGGTGTCTATGGACCCGAAACCCCGCGCATTCAGGCCGAAGAATATTTGGATGAGCTTGAACTGCTCACCTATACCGCCGGTGGGAAGACGATTGATAAGGTATTGCAAAATCGAATGCACCCCGATCCCTCTTCGTATGTTGGATCCGGTAAGCTTCGGCAGCTAAAGTCCATGAAGGGCGAAAAAAATATCGATACCTTTATTTTTGATGACGACCTTTCGCCTACGCAGATCCGAAATATCGAAAAGGAAACGAAAGCCAAGGTGTTGGATCGCAGTGGGTTGATCCTGGATATTTTTGCATCACGAGCAAAAACAGCTGCTGCCAAAACACAGGTAGAGCTGGCACAACTACAATATTTGCTGCCGCGATTAACGCGATTTTGGACACACCTTTCGCGCCAGCAGGGTGGTATCGGTACTCGTGGACCCGGTGAGTCACAGATCGAGATGGACCGCCGTATGATTGATAAGCGTATTGCTACGCTCAAAGAAAAGCTCGATAAAATTGATCAGCAGCGGCAGACCCAGCGCAAGGGTCGGTCCGAAAAAGTACGAATTTCGCTTGTTGGGTATACCAATGCCGGTAAATCTACCTTGATGAATGCATTGACGAATACTGAAGTATTGGCTGAGAATCGCCTTTTCGCAACGCTCGACTCCACTGTGCGACAATATGAAATTGGTAACCACGAAGCACTTTTGTCAGACACTGTTGGATTTATCCGAAAACTGCCGCATGATCTCATCGCCAGTTTTAAATCCACACTCGATGAAGTGCGTGAATGTGATATTTTATTGCATGTGGTAGATGCTTCATCCCGAGTAGTACAGGATTATATTGATGTGGTGGATGATACTCTTGAAGATATGGAGGTAAACGATAAAAAGAGTCTACTCGTATTTAATAAGATGGATGCCATCGATACCCATCGCATTAATGAGCTGAAGCGGGCTTATCCAGATGCTGTATTTATCTCTGCCGAACGGAGTATAGGTCTTGAAAAGCTGGAAAATAGAATAAAGGAACTTATTGAGGAAGATTTCGTTACAGAAACCATGAGTATTCCCGCAGCGAAATATGAAGGAGTCGCGTTTTTACACCGCGAAGCAAATATTATAGAAAAAAAATACGAAGGTTCAGATATAAAGCTTACGTTTAGTATAGATAAATCAGATTTAATGCGGCTTAACGCAATACTCGACAATATTGATACGGCTGAATCAGTTATGTAACAAATTGTATTATATTATCTACTGATGCTTGCAAATAAATCCATAACAAAGTCCGAGTTTGAACCTCTCCGAGGTAACGATACTGTTGCGACGGTAAGGGAGCGCATGATAGAGGAGCAGGTAAATGCCTTGCCGGTAGTTGATCCCACTACTCAAAAGCTAATCGGTCAAATTGGTCGTGATCAAATTGACCGAGCGAATGACGACCAGCAGATTTCAGATCTGCAGATGGATAAAGTTGTCAAAATTTTTGAAGGTCAGCACATCTTTGAAGGCGTTCGGTTGATGTTGCAATATGAGTTGAATTTGCTTCCACTGGTGAATAAGGAAGCTACCTATTTGGGTGTAATCACTAAGCAGCAAATCCTGGAGGCGATATCCAAGATGTTGAACCTCGAACAAAAGGGGTCTGTGCTGACTATAGAAATTGAGCCTATAGACTTTTCTCTCTCCGAGATTGTGCAAGTTATTGAGGCCGAGGGCGCTAAAATTTTGGGAGTAGCGGTAGAAAGTCCTGATAGTGATCATCAGGCATTTGAAGTATCTGTAAAACTTAATTTGGAAGATATTTCTCGCGTAACAGCCGCACTTAAACGATATGGGTACTCTGTTCTTGTTGAATCGGAGAGCACCGTACTCGAAAATGATCTTGAATATCGAGCTGATGAATTGATAAAATACATAGATATGTGAAATCTATGTATAAATGGAATTCCTTTCTGTTATTTACGGAACAAAAACTCAATTCTTGGTATATTCAGTAATAAGTAAAACCTGAATTTTATTTGATCAATGGTAAACGTGCGCCGAATAATTACCTTACTACTCATCGGTATACTCACTGTATTTACACAACTTCAAGCGCAGGGAATACAGGAGGCTACTTCCCAAGATTTCGACAATGCTGTTACCCTTTTTAATAAAGGACTTTTTGAAGAATCTATTGATGAATTCAAGTATTTTATTCAGAATCATAAAAACCATCAGCTTGTTACTACCGCAAACTATTATTTAGCAAGAGCTAAGGCTAAAACGGATTCTGTAAATAAATCAGTGCATTTGGAAGAATTTATCGATGATTTTCCGTTTTCCGGCTACTCCTCGAAGCTGCTTTTTGATCTCGGCCAGCAAGCTGACAGCGCAGGTCATTATCAAGAGGCTGAAACGTACTACAACCGTGCCCTAAAATTAGGACTGGATAAAAAGAAGTCAGCCAAGGCCTATTATTGGATGGGCGAATCAGCTGCCTCTGATAGTAATTTTGTACAAGCACGACAGCATTTTATGACGTTGGCTGATAAATATCCCCAAAGTGAGTGGGCAGCTAAGGCATTATATGCTCGGGGACGATTGTATCTGAGTGAAAATAAGTACGATTCTTCAAGCGTTGCCTTTGAAATTTTAAAAGACCGCTATCCCAATAACGAAATGACTCGTCGTGTGGGTACGGCATTGGGAGAATCGTATTATCAGCAGGGACGTTACAAAGAAGCCATAAAAGCTTTAAAAAATGCAATGCCTCACCTTGATGATGAACTGCGTTCCAAAGCGGTCTATTTGATTGCAGAAAGTAGTAACTATCTGGGTAATTATGATGAGGCGTCAAGGTATTACAAGCAGTATATAAATCTAAAGGAGGGGACCGATGAAGTACGCGTAGCTCATTATGGGCTGGGATGGCTATATCATAAACAGGAGATTTACCATTGGGCTGCCGATGAGTTTGGCAAAGCCGCCGAGGGGAATGATGAAACGGCCCGAAAGGCTCTATACTATAAGGCAGTGAATGAAAAGCTTGGTTCGCGATATGCTGATGCATTAAATACCTTCCGCACGTTTGGAGATCGGTTTCAAGAAGGACTCTGGGTGGAACGGGCCTATTATGAATGGGCTATTACGGCTTATGAAGTTGGTCGATATACTGAGGCTATTGATGCATTGCTACCGTTGGTCAGAAGTGATCGCGAGCTCGACTGGAAAGGCAAGGTCTATACCTTATTGGGCGAAGCCTATTTTGCAAATAAAGAATATACCCGTGCCTTACAGGCTTTTGAGGCAGCCGAGAAAGTTACCGATGTGGATTCTGCCATAAAGCGCCAGGCCAGATTTCAAAAAGCATGGGTTCAATATAGTAATCATGCATATGAACAAGCCCAGCCAATTTTCAGGTCGGTATATACTGACGCACCCGATACTAAATTGGGACAAGAAGCACTTTTCTGGAGTGCTGATGCGCTCTACCAGTTGCAGCAATATGGACGGGCTGCCAAACAGTTTGGTGAATTTATTAATCGCTATCCCAATCATGAGATGATTGGTTCGGCTAATTATGCACTGGGCTGGAGCTATTTCAAAAATGGTGATTACAAACAGGCTGTTGGTCCGTTCAAAACTTTTTATAAAGATTACGAAGCGCCGGACGTGGCATTATATCCCTATGATACTGATACGCAACTGCGGATTGGAGATGCCTATTATGCAATTAGCGACTACGACAATGCTATTTCCTATTATCAGGAAGCGATAGGAGCTGAGCCCGGGGGCGATTATGCGATGTATCAAATGGCGAACAGTTACTATCGGGATGAACAGACCTATGAGGCGGTAACAACATTCCGACGATTTTTGAGAATTTATCCCTATAGCCAGTTCGTAGAGCAGGCCCAGTACAATATTGCATATATCTATTTAAATACAGGAAATTATACCCAGGCAGTTGAAGAGTTTCAGGAGGTTATCAATAAGTATCCCAATACAGAATGGGCAGCACGTGCTCAGTATAATATCGGTGATGCTTATTATAATGCCGGTGATTACGAAAAAGCTATTGCCTCTTATAAAGATGTGATGCAGGGGTATCCACAGAGCGAGTATATCATTGAAGCGGTGAACGGCATTCAGTATTCGCAGATGTCGATGGGACAGTCCGATTCAAGTTCGGCTATTCTGGAAGATTTTATTGCAGATCATCCTCAGACTTCGATGGCTGACAGGCTTCGATTTCGTCAGGCTGATAACCGTATGCAGTCAGGCAATTACCAGGCAGCTATTGATGAATTTCAGCAATATATCAGAATCACCAATAACCAAGAGCTATTACCAGATGCCCATTTTAATCTGGCTAATGCTTATGAGCAAACTAATCAAATTGCGAAGGCTGTGGATCAGTACGAGATGATTGTTAACGATTTCTCTGATTCAGAGCGAGTTGGGCCTGCGCTTGCATCATTGGGACGTATTGCCTATTCGCGGGTAGATTATAAACAGTCGTTTGAATACTTTAGCCGCCTTGCTGACCAAGAGCAGAAATACCGGGAAGAGGCATATATCGGCATGGGTAATGCCCAGTTGGCGATGAATAATCTTGACGAGGCTGAGAAACATTATCAGTCAGCGTTGCAAGGCAATGAAGATTACGAGCCAGCAAAGGTTGGCCTGGCAAAAATTGCTGTTGAAAAGGGAAACTATCAACGAGCACAAGAGCTGTTATCACCCATTGCCGAATCGAATACGACGGAAGTGGGAGCTGAAGCCCAATATTATCTGGGAGAAGTCCATCAGCAGCAGGGTAATTATAAGCAAGCTGTAAAGGCTTATGCCAACGTAAATATTTTGTATGAGGCGTTTAGTAATTGGGTTGCCAGAGCGTTGTTACGGCAAGCGGAGAGTTACATCCAGATGGGTCAAACCGGTGAGGCACGATCTACGCTCAATACCCTTATCGAAGATTATCCCGGTACGCCACAGGCGAAAGATGCACAAGAATTATTGGATTCACAGTAGGTTATGAATAAAGAAGTTCACCCCGCCCGCGCCCTAAATGGAACAATAAAGCTGCCTCCTGATAAATCAATTTCACACCGTTCGGTGATGTTTGCCTCATTGCATGAAGGCAGATCTATTATTCGCAACTTTTCTTCTGCCGCCGATCCTCACAGCACTATCGAGTGCATGCGTGGATTGGGAGTATCGGTCAGTGAGGATGAGAATACGGTAAAAGTCAAAGGGGTGGGTAGAGAGGGACTGCGGTCACCAGAAGGGGATTTGGACTGTGGAAACTCCGGCACCACCATGCGTCTGCTAAGTGGTATCATTGCTGGATCGGGTGTTCCGGCACGTCTTGTTGGCGATGAATCCCTGTCAGCACGTACGATGAAAAGAATTATTGATCCGCTTACCGAAATGGGAGCGAAAATTACCGCTCGGGAAAATGATTTTGCTCCCCTGGAAATTAGTCGTTCCGGACCGTTGAAGCCGCTGCACTTTCCGCTGCCCATTCCCAGTGCCCAGCTAAAATCGTGTGTTTTGCTGGCGGGTTTGTTTGGGGAGGAGCAGACCGAAGTGATAGAAACGCTTCCCAGCCGCGATCATACCGAGCGATTGTTGAATCTTACAATTAAAGAAAAAGGGGAAGAGAAGCATATCTACTCATCGCAAGGAGATAAAATTCCTGAGCAATCGTATCGTATTCCCAATGATTTTTCAGCTGCAGCTTTTTGGTTGGTAGCAGGAGCCATCCATCCCAATGCAGAAATTACATTGCCCAATGTAGGGATGAATCCCACTCGTTTTGGGGCTTTGGGTATCCTGAAACAAATGGGAGCTGATATTACTGTAAGTAATAAGCAGAAAGAAGGGGCCGAGCCGGTAGCAGATTTAATAGTTTGCAGCTCCGACCTTCAACCGTTTAAAATCACTGAAGAGGTCGTACCTAACTGCATCGATGAGATACCTATTCTGATGATTGCCATGCTTTTTGCTAATGGTGTTTCACGAATTACGGGTGCCGAAGAGTTGCGCCATAAAGAGACAGATCGGCTGGCAGCAATGGCTGAGGTACTTGAAAAAGCCGGTGCCGATTTTACTGAGTATGAAGATGGATTTGAGATAACGGGAGAGGCCAACTTTTTGCCGGAGCCGGCATCTTATAACAGCTATCACGATCACCGCATTGCTATGTCGGCCGCTGTATTGAGTATGATGGGAGACCACCCATCCCAAATACAACATGCCGAATCTACTGCCATTTCTTACCCATCGTTCTGGGATGATCTGTCACTTCTGACGAATTGATTGCCCAATCCGCAAATCTGACAATTCACTCTTGCTGATGACGCAATAATGCCAATACGTCATAAAAGTATCCCACCTTTGCAGCTTGGCATTGTGATTGCTCATATAAAAGTGAATTTAAAATAAATGGGTAAATCCATGAATGACTTTACAGTTGATATTGAACGACAGTTGAATAAGCTGGGAAAGGATATACAAAATTTTGTTGAACGTATTGTGCCTCTTGAAGATAAAGGGCATGATTTTGCCCCGGCTTGCGATATTGTGGAAAGTGATGAAACCTATGCGATTAAACTGGATTTGCCCGGTTTGTCAAAGAAAGAAATTAATATTGCTCTCAAAGAGCATGTTTTAACGGTGAAAGGCGAACGGGCCGAAGAGTTAGATGATTCTGAGGTCTATCGTCGCCAGGAGCGTTCAGCGGGTGTTTTTGCGCGTTCGTTTGCGCTTCCTGAGAATGTGAATACTGCTGAAATTGATGCGGTATTCCGCAACGGGGTATTAACAATTACAATGCCCAAATCGGATGTTCTCAATGATGCAGAATCTATTCCGATTAAGTAAAAATATTTAGTCTCATGTTGACTCCGGATCTGTTCGGGATGACATGAAGCACAAGAAATTGCACAAAGAATTAAACAAACAACAAAAAATCATAAACTTACTATTATGGGAAAGATTATAGGAATTGACTTAGGTACAACCAACTCCTGCGTTGCCGTAATGGAGGGCAATGAGCCTACTGTTATTCAAAATTCAGAAGGCGGTCGAACAACCCCATCGGTTGTGGCATTCTCCAAAGACGGTGAACGTTTAGTTGGTGCGCCTGCTAAACGACAAGCTATTACAAACCCAGAAAAAACGGTCTCTTCAATCAAACGTTTTATGGGCCGCTTCTATGACGAAGTGGAAGAAGAAGCCAAGCAAGCTTCTTATGAGATTGTAAAAGGTGATAACAATACGGCTCGCGTTCAGATTGAAGATCGCAAATATGCGCCGCAGGAAATTTCTGCCATGGTGCTTCAAAAGATGAAGCAGACCGCAGAAGAATATCTCGGCGAAGATGTGACTGAAGCGGTTATTACCGTTCCGGCTTACTTTAACGACGCGCAGCGTAAAGCTACGCAAGAAGCGGGTGAGATTGCAGGCCTTGATGTAAAACGAATTATTAACGAGCCTACTGCCGCATCGCTGGCATATGGTCTTGACAAGAAAGACGATGACATGACCATTGCGGTTTACGACTTGGGTGGAGGTACATTCGATATCTCCATTCTGGAGCTTGGCGACGGTGTGTTTGAAGTAAAATCCACAAGTGGTGATACTCACTTGGGTGGCGATGACTTTGACTCTCGTCTGATTGATCACCTGGCCAAGGAGTTTAAGAAAGACGAAGGCATTGATCTTCGTGAAGATCCGATGGCGATGCAGCGATTAAAGGATGCTGCCGAAAAAGCTAAGGTTGAGCTGTCAAGTTCGCAGAAAACGAATGTGAACCTACCGTTTATTACGGCTACGGATTCCGGACCAAAGCACTTGAATATCGATATCAGTCGGTCTCAGTTTGAGAAAATGATCGATGATTTGGTTCAGAAGACGCTCGATCCCTGCCAGAAGGTTCTGGATGATGCTGATTTTTCAAAAAATGATATCGATGAGGTAATCTTAGTCGGTGGTTCTACCCGGATTCCGAAGATCCAGGAAATTGTAAAAGATTTCTTTGGTAAGGATCCAAGTAAGGGCGTAAATCCCGATGAAGTTGTAGCCGTAGGTGCTGCAATTCAAGGTGGGGTAATGTCTGGCGATGTTGACGATGTGGTACTGCTTGATGTTACGCCACTATCGCTCGGTATTGAAACGCTCGGTGGTGTGTCTACACAGCTTATTGAGGCAAATACAACCATCCCAACCAGCAAGACAGAAACATTTTCTACCGCTGCTGATAATCAGACCAGCGTGGAAATTCACGTGTTGCAGGGCGAGCGTGCTAAAGCTCAGGATAACCGAACGCTTGGACGCTTTCACTTGGATGGTATTCCTCCGGCACCGCGCGGCGTACCTCAAATCGAGGTTAAATTCGATATTGACGCCGATGGCGTGCTCAATGTAAGTGCCAAGGATAAAGGCACCGGCAAAGAACAGAGCATCCGCATCGAGTCTTCTTCCGGATTGTCTGAAGAAGAGATCGACAAGATGAAAGAAGAAGCCGAGAAGCACGAAGAAGAAGACGAGCGAATTCGCGAGCGTGCTGAAAAATTGAACAAGGCAGACAGTCTTGTGTTCTCTACACGCAAGCAGCTTGATGAGCACGAAGATAAAATCTCTGATGAAAACAAAGAGAAAATTGAAGCTGCACTTGAGAAAGTGAAAGAGCTCCACGATCAAGAGAAAGTGGACGAGCTCGATGATGCCATGGAAGAATTGAATAACGCATGGTCAGAAGCTTCGCAAGAAATCTATCAGGGCGCTGCCCAGGGTCAACCTGGAGCCGGTGCAGCCGGACCGGGAGCCGCAGCAGGAGCCGCTGCCGGAGGAGGAGCTCCAAATGGAGCCGCCGGCGCCGAAGCTGATCAAGACAGTGAAGATGATGAAGATGCTGTTGACGCTGACTTTGAAGTCGTCGATGACGAGGACAAAGAGTAACAGCAAATAGATAAAGAACAGTCAAAAAGCCCTTCGCCAACCGGCGGAGGGCTTTTTTATTTGAAGGAAGTTTGGTTGGAATTAAATTTCAGCTATTGATTTAAATAGGGGTCAGAGCAATTTTGGTAGATGTCCTGAGTTGGTTACAGTAGAAGGAACCTTTATATTTGGCTATTTCACTGGAATAGGTAATACGGATATAATATGAAGATCTTGGGCATTGAGTCATCTTGTGATGAGACGGCCGCTGCTGTCTACACAGATGATGGACTCCAATCGAATATAATAGCTTCTCAGGCGGTCCATGAGCAGTATGGCGGGGTAGTACCGGAGCTGGCATCGCGGGCGCATCACAAGACCATCTGGCATACTGTACAGCAGGCTCTTGATGAAGGAAATACTCCGCTGGCTCAAATTGATGCTGTGGCGGTTACACAGGGGCCCGGTCTGATGGGATCGCTGTTGGTGGGACTTTGTTTTTCCAAAGGGTTGTGCCTTTCTCGAAATATTCAACTTGTGGGAGTCAATCACATGGATGCCCATATATATGCGAATTTTATTGATGAGCAGCCTGAATACCCGTTTGTTTCGCTTACTGTATCGGGCGGACACACTCAGCTTGTTCATGTGTCTGCTCCCTTTGAGCATGAACTATTGGGACAAACTCGTGATGATGCCGCCGGGGAAGCTTTTGATAAGATCGGGAAGATTTTGGGTTTGCCTTATCCGGCCGGACCGGTTATTGATGAACGATCACAGTATGGAGATCCTAATTTCCATGATTTCCCGCAAGCGATGCTGGATAACGATTTTGAGTTTAGCTTTTCTGGACTTAAAACGTCGGTCAAATATTTTTTGGAGGATCAGGATGATCAAGAGCAATTTTTGGAAGATTACCTGGATGATATTTGTGCCAGTGTCTCACACGCCATTACCGAGGTGCTGGTGAAGAAGCTGCGTAATGCGATTGAGCATACCGGAGTAGAGACCATCGCTTTGGCGGGAGGAGTCTCAGCTAATTCCATGTTGCGAAGAAAAGCCAATGAATTGGCTTCGGAAACTGGTTGTAAACTACATATCCCCAAATTAGCTTATTGCACAGATAATGCGGCCATGATTGCCATTACTGGTTATATGATGGCACAGCGTAATATGTTTTCGGATATGAAGATGAAGCCGTTTGCGAATCTAAAGGCCTTGGAAAGAATGAATGTTTAAAGGGAGTTGTGGAGCAGGGATTTATTGCAATAAATCCCTGCAAGTTAGGATTACTGGAATCTCTTTGAAGCCTCAACCGCCAAGGCATCCACGCGGTTATTTCGCTCATTATCGGAGTGCCCTTTAACTTTTATCCACTCTACATCATGGGGCTGCATGGCGGCTAGCATTTCCTCCCATAAGTCTCGATTTTCAACCGGTTTCTTATTGGTTTTTTTCCACCCCCGTTTAAGCCAGCCGTCTATCCAACCTTGTTTAAACGCATTAACGATTAGGGCACTGTCGCTGTGAATCTTTACATGGCAGGGTTGGTTTAGGGCATTGAGGGCCTCAATTACGGCGCGCATCTCCATGCGGTTATTGGTAGTATGATTGGCGCCGCCCGTTAATTCTTTCTCTTCGTCATTCCACTGTAGAAGCACGCCCCATCCTCCGGGACCCGGGTTTCCACTACAGGCCCCGTCGGTAAATACAATAACTGTTTTTTTCTTCTTTTTAGACATAGCGTTCTGTAATTGGAGCTAATTTCGTTTTGAACTTCTTTGCAGCTTTAGCTACTTGTCGGTCCCAATTGGCTTCATTTTTACCTGCATAAATAATACTTCGGCTAGAGTTGATAAGGGGAGTGCCTGCATGTTGTTCCAATGATTTATTCAATGCTGAAATTGAGCCGCCCTGTTTACCAACTCCGGGAATAAGAAGTGGTGATGTGGGGAATTTATTGATAACTGATTCTAATTCATCGGCTTTGGTTGCACCAACGACCATCCCAATGGTGGTTTTGCTTGCCTGCTGTTTTCTATTCAGTTCTTTGGCGATAAAACTGGAAATAGTTTCTCCGTCTGCTAATTGTTTTAGCAGGATATCTTTTGCCCCGGGATTCGAAGTTAAGGTTAGTACATAAATGCTTTTGGAGGAATCATCTAGAAATGGATCAAGTGTTTCAAAGCCCATCAGGGGATTCAGGGTTACCGCATCAACATCAAAATGCTCAAAAAAAGCTTTGGCATAATGCTCTGCGGTAGAGCTGATGTCGCCCCGCTTTGCATCAGCAATTATAATTTTGTCACTTGGGATGTAATTTAAAATGGCCTCAAACGTATCCCAGCCGTTAGCACCCAGTGCTTCAAAAAATCCGAGATTTGGTTTATAGGCTGCGCAGTGTTCAGCCGTTACATCAATTACTTGTTTAAGAAACTGCTCTACTTTTTGGGAATTTGGTTGCTTCGAAGAAGTAATCGGGTCCGGCATTAAATCCAGGTTGGGATCGAGTCCCACACAAAGGGTCGATTCGGTAGCCTGTACGGCCGACCTAAGTTTTTCGTTGAAAGTCATGCTATCAATCATTTTAAGTTCAGCGGAAGATACAAAGGGCAGGGAGGAATCGAAATCAAGGAAATAAAAAAGCGGAGGGAAGGCCCTCCGCTTGAATCAGATAAATTTGATAAAGCAAGTTAGTTGGCAACAGGAATTCCTTCGGGAATCTTAGCCACATTTATTTTATCGATATCAGCATTTGTTGCACTGTTAAGCGTTTCGATTAGTTCATTTGTTAAGGCAGCATGAGCGCGATTAGAGGGATGGATGCCATCCAGACTAAACAGGCTGCCTATAGTTGGTTGTAGCGTTACATTGGAGTTGGGATCGGTATATTGGCCATCCTGAATGATCTGACCAAAAAAGCTATTCACATCAAAGTTAATATCCCCTTGGGACGCAATGACTGAATTGAAAATACCGGTCACCGTATTGGTGATGCTAATTTCATTTTCTCCCAGAACAAACTGATTGGGAAATGGGTTTTGTTCATTCAGCCCAAAAGGTTGATTGAAATTAAAACCATCATAGTTTGCAGCGAATGTTTGGGCTTCTGCGGGTCCAAATGTTTGTTCGTATTGTCCAATGGTAATCTGAGTCATAGTATCCTCAATATCGGATTGAGAATAGTTTGCGACCTCCTGTTCTGTGGCTACACCGGCATTGACGATATATCCTCTCCAATAATCGAGAATAGCAGTAACGGCTGCTTCATCGTATGATGGAGCCTGTGGATTGGCACTTACACCCACATAAGGGAGATAATCTCTTGCGGTTAACAGAATTAGTGCAAGGGATGTATCATCGAGATTAGTTTTCTGGATTAAACCGGCAGGTTGTCGATTTTCAGAAGCACCAATTTGTTGGTTTTCCTGATAAAAGGTTTTCTGAACGAACAAGCCTGGGATTTGTTGATTGTCTTGGATTTGAGCCTGGAACTGCGGCCCAACAGTAGTAGCAAAAGGAATGCTGGCCACGGATGGTATATTTGCTGTGATAACCGTGGGATCAGATTCCATATTCTGAATCTGTGAAATGGCTGAAACATACTGTGTTTGGAAATTAGACGGATTGGTAAATTGACGAAGTCCTCCGCTAGTCACGTAGGTTAGGATATCATTATTACCTAACCAAAATGATACTACTGTTGGTTGTAATGCCTGAACAGCAGCATGAATATTTGGTAGTGGATTTTGAGGGCTCCCTTCATTCACAATCAGCGGATAAAACGGATTGTTATCAGGAGCATTCATGTAAGCATCAATCTTTATACCAGGTACGCCCAGATTATTATAAGGCTGACCTATTCCCGTATTGATCGGCTGTCCCTGATTGGTATTGTACTGTGTAGTACTATTTTCCAAGTTGGTAAGCTCAATACGTCCGGGATCACCAATACCGGGATTGCCGATAATAGGTTGCTCGAAGTTTTCAATTTGAAGTTGACGAGCAAGTAAATTTGGGAACGAATATTTTTGCGCATCTTCATATAATGCATTGCTTTGAAAGCCCGCCGTCAAACTGTTCCCAACGGCTACGTACGAAGAAAAGTCAGCATCGCCGGTATCGACCGGTTCAACATCCAGATCCTGATAGTCCTTACAACTTGTTATGAGCGCCAGTACAAGAACCAGCGACAGCAGTTTTTTGGAATGTTTTATTAAATAATTCATAGCGTGATATCCTTAATTCAATTATAAATTCAGTGTGAAGCCGAGACCGGGAAGATTGGCATAGGTGGTATACACCCCGTCAATGCCACCCTCGTGTGTATCGGTTACTTTTCGCTGTTTGGCTCGGATGAAGATGTAAGAGGCATCAACAGCGAGGTAATCGGTAACCTGATAGCTTAGACCACCAGAAAACAACCAGCGATCGGAATCGGGAAGAGTTGGATCTACATAGCGATCCCGAATGGGATTTTCATCATAAGTAATACCACCACGAACGGTTAAGCCTTCGACCGGTAGTTGGGTATATTCGGCGCCAAAGCGCAGCTGCCATGAATCTTTATAATTTCTTTCATTTACAATAGTACTGCCTCCGAGGGCCGGCACAGGTTGGCCAAATTCAATGGCTAATTCATCATAACTTGACCAGCCCCACCAAACGTAGTCGAGCTCGGTGCGTAGGCCTTCAATAGGCTCCACATTAACAGCTACCACATAGCTTGCGGGAAGTGTAATTTTTGCTCCGCCCTGGGCCGAGGAGGGGAAGCCCACGCTTAGGTTATCAAAGGTAGCGTCACCTTCAAACTCGGTCGTTACCTCACTTCGATAGGTGAATCCAAAAGTAACTTTATCGGTGGGTTCGTATTGAACGCCTGCATTGAATCCGAAAGCTGGTTCTTTAAGATCTCCGTCCAGAGCAAAAGTGCCTTCAGGCGAAAAGCTTGTTACAGCGCGGCTCAATTTAACTTTGCCGTGAGCAGCAATACGTAACCCAGCCCCAACGCGAATATCACCAATACCGGTATCGGAAAACTCGTATCCTACAGAAGGGGTAACAAAAATAGTTTCAATACTGGTTTCAATCGAAGAACCTCTGCCTACCCAGTCCTCGGGCCACTTGGTACCGAGTCCAAAAGGAGCATAAACTCCAATACCGGCTGTCAGATTATCGGTTATTTGATAGGAACCATAAAAATTTGGAACCAAGAATTCCTCCTTTTCCATCTTTGTTTCTTGACCGATGGGGGCCAGTGGAGAGAGGTTCCGGAAGGATGAGCGCGGAGCAATAATAGTAGCACCACCGGTTATATTTATTCCTTCTAACCCACCCAGACCGGCAGGATTATAAAAAATCGAGGAGGCGTCATCAGCATAGGCCGAAAAAGCGCCGAGCACTCCATTGGCTCGTACGCTGGCCTCATAGATCGAGAACCCGCTGGAAAAAGCGGATCCCGAACACAATAAAACAAGACAAATAGTAGCAATTAATTTTCGCATATATTCAGGATTTTGAATTGAAGTTAAATAAAAGTTGCAATGGGATATTTATTATGTAAAGAACGCAGTAATGATTCTAAAATGTAAAAGTGCTAAAACTGATGTTAACACTGTTAACTATAAAAAATTAAAAGCTTAGGAAATATAAAAGTATCAGTTTGCAATAAGCGTACTTTTTTGCTTCATTCGTGCATTAAATAATGTAAACAACGACTAAAATAGCTATATGGATTGGTTTGAAGAATGGTTCGACAGTCCCCTTTACGAAAAACTGTATGCCGATCGGGATGAGGCCGAAGCAGAACAGCTGATTGAATTTTTAGAAGAAACCTTATTATCAGAACAATATCACTCTATTTTGGATTTGGGATGTGGTCGGGGACGCCATTCTCATAACTTGGCAAGGCGCGGTTATGATGTAACCGGTATTGACTTATCATCGGAAGCGATTAAAACGGCAAAGGAAAAAGCTGAGGAGCTGGGGATTGAAAACACGCAGTTCGAAGTACGTGATATGCGAGATCCGCTGCCCCGGAAGTTTGATGCTATTGTAAATTTATTTACGACCTTTGGATACTTTAAAAGTGATGAAGAAAATGCTTCCGTTCTTGATAGTGTAGTACAGATGCTCAAAGGGGACGGACTTTTTGTACTCGATTATTTGAATGCGGAAAAGGTAAAACAGAATTTTGTATCAGAGGAAGAGGGAGAGTTTCAGGGAATTAGATATGAGATTAAGCGCTACATTAAAAATGGAGCTATCCATAAAGATATTGCATTTGCGGGCGATAAATTAGATAAACCGCGTGTTTACTGGGAGCGTGTAAAGTTGTATGGCTTGGATTGGTTTAAGAGGGAGATGGCCAAACGGCAGCTGGAAATCATTGATGTGAATGGGGATTATGAGGGCAGTGATTTTGATCCCGAGACAAGTCCACGGTTGCTGATAATCAGTAGACTGTCAAAATAAGCAGATAAAAAAAGAGGTTATCCCAGCTAAGAGATAACCTCTTTTAAGAGTAGAATTTGGCAAAACCTATTTTACAGAAATTCCAAAGGTGATATTATCTGAGACCGCTTTTTGTTGCTGTTGGCTCACACAATCTCCTGCGCAAAGTTGTACGCTTGGTAGATTAAGTACATCTACTTCCGGGATACTGGCTCCGAATGCCTCCTCTATAACATCGATAAACTCATTGGCCAATATTGCATTTCCCCGGGCATTGGGATGTATACCATCCGTAGAAAATACGCCATTGGGTGAAAAGTCTGGCTGCAAAAGCGTACCCTGAACTCTGATGCCCAACTCTCCATCAACACCGAAAAGATCTGCAAAAGCACCTAATTCCGTATTGGGATTTCCCGGGAAACCGGCGTTGATATCAAAAAGGGCCAGCCGATCACCATTTTGGGCAACAGCGGTGGCAATAATAGTGTTGAAGGCTGTGGTTCTGCTTTGAATTTGCTGCTGTTCCGGTACGGTCAAGTAGTAAGCATCACCAAAAGCTGATTCCTGTGAATTATATCCCAAAGGAATGACAACGCCTATGGTGGTAGGTGTTTGACTCTGTGGATTTAATTCTGTCCCAAGAACAGATCCTGCTGATAAGGTTACAAGTTCATTTTCAGTAAGTGGACGTGATTGCTCATAGGGTACTAACATTTGTCGTTGCTGAGCTGATATAGCTCCTAACTGTTCGAGCTGGTCAAATTCATTTTCCAAGTCTGGAAGATCGGGGTCATTCACCAGTATTGAATTTGCCCCTTCTTGATAATTTACTTTTCGGGCATCCATATCTTCCTGAGAACGATTGGGGAAATTATCAGCCACGGCCTGTAGGGCGGCATTTACCCCAGCTAACCCTTGATTAAGTTGTGTTGCCTCTTCGGCTGATAATTCTACGGCATCATAAGAAACCGCTTGGAAGAAGGGTACCGTAGAAACCGGTGGGATCGTAGCAACGACTCCACTTGCAGATGTGTTATTTAAGAGTTGGGTAATAACAGCATTAAATTGGGTTTGAAAGTCTTGTTCCGAAGTCAACAGGCCAGGATTTGATGCTCCGGAAATTGCGTACCCCAGCACATCGTTATTGCCGATCCACAGGGTAAAAAAGGAAGGTTGTGTAGCAATAACATCGCCCAGAATTGTTGAGGAACCGGGAGCAGATGCAAAGCGCCAATAAAAGGGATTAAAGGCTGGATCAGACTGTGGTCCACCGGTAGCCGGAGTTAGCAGTTGACCGAGAAGAATACCAGGAACGCCAAAATTATTGAGTTCGCCGGTATTTCCCTCGTAGGGAGCAATGGGATCTCCACCGATGGTAGGCGATGGACCGGGGATGTTGGTATCGAGTTTAAACCGACCGAGTACCGTACCATTATCTGGGTTAGGGCTTACTGAAGTATTAAACCCACGTTCGGAGTTTATATCGGGTTGGTTAAAGTTGCCGGGAGCTCCAGCGATTTGCATCTGCTGATGGAGAAGGGCGGCAAGCGAATATTGCTGACCCATGTTATAAAGTGCACCGTCCATATAGCCGGCGGTTAATGAGTTGCCGATAGCTACATAGTTGCTGAAATCAGCAGAGCCTGCATCTCCTGTAATAGGTTCAGGAGTAGGATTTTCTTCAAGCTGATCTTCAACAAGGGAATCATAGCTACCTTCACATGCAAATAAAAAGGCAGCGACAAGTAATAGTAGAAACGATGTTTTTAAATAAGATATCATGGTGTCGGTAGTTTAATTCATGAATTGATCAAAAGTGAAGGAGACCATGTAGATAGCACCCAACCGGGGATTGCCAAATGAGGTTACATGGTGGCTGTTTAGAATGTTACTGCCGCTCAGTTTTATTGAGGTGTTCAATGAGGGCAGACGATAGCTTACTTGGGCATCTAATGTGCCATAAGAGTCAATAACACCCTTTCCGAAAGAAGATTCCCAGAGGAAGGCATCCTGCCAGCGATATACCACATTAAACCCAATATTTTGGGTGACCTTTCGGTTTTCGAAGTTAAGATTATATCGCCACTCGGGAGTATTATATTCGGCTCGGAACCCCTGATCAATGAGATCCTGCTGCGAGATCAGCCTGTTGAATGCTACGTTCCCTCCCAAAGAATATCCATTGCCAAGTATATATTTGGCTTCAAAAGCAAAACCATGTGCCTCAACCGTACCATCAGCGTTAACATCAAAACCATACGACTGCAGGCGTCCATTAGGCACGTTATTGTTGATGATGGCCTCTTTACCGCTATCAGAATCGGGATCGAAACCTGGGGCAGGATCATAACCATCACGAGCATCTTCATTACCTCTTTCAGTGATATCAACGGCCTGTGTAAATTGTATTTCGGCTATAAAATCTTCATAGGCACTATAGTAGTAATAAGCGTCAATGAATAACTTGTTGTTGATAAGTGTTTTGTATCCAATTTCGAATGAATTTACCTTCTCAGTTTCAAATTCATCAAATGTAACCGGTTCCAGCAGAGCACGAGCTTCGGCCATGGATTGCCCGGCGTTAATAGCTCCGCGTGCTTCTTCTATACTGTCTTCGTAATAAACAGTATTGCTTTCAAAGTTATATCGATCAACAAGTACCGGGTTGCTACCGATCAGCCGGCGGGTTACAACATCGAGATCAATAAGCTGGGTTTGTGTGCTGGGAATGCGAAAACCGCGCTGGAACGACGCTCTAATATTGTGGTTATCAGCAATGGTAAAAACAGCTGAGAATCGAGGACTGAACTGCCCGTCGAAATATTCGTTTTTATCATACCGGAGCGATCCCTGAAGATCTAATTTCTCATCAGCCAATGCTTTTGATGCTTGAACATAGGCTCCGAACTCGTCGATATCGAACTCCTCTCCATTATCCTGCAGGGCAAAAAGGGTACCCTCTGAGTTTAAGTCATACCTGCGGACGTTACCTCCTACGATAAGCTCCACAGTTGAGGGATCAATAATATCAGCAAAGTTGTATTTGGTTTCAGCATGCCACAGTCCTGTTTTCTCGATAAACAAGGCTCCGCCTTCAGAAATAGGGGTGCTTCTTAAATCACCTGCCAGTGATTGAAACCCTTGACTGCCCGGTTGCGGTTGCGCCTGATTTCCAGCCACCCGTGCCTGGGCATGGGCTTCTTCAACAGTTGCTCCCTGAGTTCTAGCATTCGCAAATGTTTGAAAGTAGGCCGGTACAAAAGTTTCTATGTTAACAAGTGTTGCCAGGGTATTGGCGGCGTAGGTATCACCGGCATCTTCCTGGGTAGTATAGGCGCGGACAAAAAAGTTGGGATTTTTGACCTCAAATTTTGCTGTCCAGATGTTAAAATCATCCAGTACAAAGCGGTCGTTAGCCGTATATACCGAACTGCCGGCGCCCCAGTTAAACTGTCCCAATACTTCGTAGTTATCGGTAAGGCGATAGTGTAGGGCAGTACCCAGTTTTAGGCTCTCGGAGGTGTTGTCCACGAATGATGATTCTGGGAAACCGGTAGGGGTAAAAGCTCCGGCCTCACCGTCAGGCAATAGATTTCTAATTGCGGCTACATTCTGGTTACCTGCTGCAATCTGCTGGTCGGCAATTTGCCCAATCGTAAGCAGCTGATTTCCATAGACATTAACCCCGTTGTATACACGATTTCCGTTACGTGAGGTGGCACCGCGTTCGACTACGCCGTACGAAGCTGGTCCTCTGTCACGTGTATCTTGGGCGACAAAGTCTTGAGCACGCAGGTAGGAGAAGTTGAATTTATATGCAAATTTATTGTTGATGGCATTGGCGTAACGCAGTCCGTATTCCTGATATAGGGAGGGATCTTCAACATTGGAGTCGAAGTGATTGGCTCCTGTTTTAACCTGTGCCGATAGTCCTTGATAATCAAACGGGCTTTTACTGTTGAGCAGTAGAATACCGTTAATAGCATTTGGTCCATAAAGTGCTGAGGCAACGCCCGGAATCAGTTCAGCGCTTTCCAGGTCAAGCTCAGGAATACCCACTACGTTTCCAACAGGGAAGTTTAAGCCCGGAGCCTGGTTATCGATCCCATCAATAAGTTGAACAAAACGAGTATTGCCGTTTGCGTTAAAACCGCGGGTATTAATAGATTTAAACGTAATACTTTGCGTACTAAAGTCGACCCCTTTTAAATTGGCAAGGGATTCATAAAAGCTGGGCGATGCAGATTGTTGTATACTTATCGCATCCAACTTTTCAATAGATACGGGAGATTCAAGGATGTTTTCTTCCACTCGGGAAGCTGATACAACGACTTCATCCCCCACAATAGCGGCTTCGGAGAGTTCGACTGTTAAATCGGTTACCGAGCTTTCAGTGATTTCTACTTCTTCGGTTCTAAAACCGACCATTGTAAAAATAAGGGTTAAAGGTGGAGCTTGTTGCACAGATAATGAAAACCGTCCATTAGTTCCTGTCGATGTACCCACTACTTTACCTTTAACACTTACATTTACGCCGCCGAGCACGGAGCCGTCCTCGGCATCCACAACGGTACCCGAAATCTGTGTTTGAGCGTAAGCTTGGGTATTAATTAGTAAAGTAAATGTGAAGGCCACCACCAATGCCAATGATAACTTTTTTAGAATTGCTCTATTCATATACATATAGTTTTAGTGAAGGTTTGAAAAAGAGGGAGAAATTGTATAGCAACTGTAGATGTCTGACATTAATGGATGATCTGTTGTGAGTAAGCCATACAAATTCCGATCCCTGATACTAATTATTGTGATCAGTATATGTTTTAAAAGAAATCTGATCCCTTTTCTTTTAAATAATGTATCCCTGTAGTACTTAAGAATATTAAGTACTAAATAACGAAAAGCGAAGGAATTTTAAAAATATTAAGGAATAACAAATAATAGAATGGAAATATGCCGAAAATATTTCTGTTGAGCTTTTCATATAACGGTTTCGGAGAAAACCTCTTCGGCACCATGAGGAGGATTATCGAGCGTCCACGTTTCGAAATAGAAATGCCGCTCTGAACGCATACGCTTATTATTGATACTGAAAAACCGAAACTCGTTGTCAACCAAAGGTTTGAAAGCTTCGAATAGCAGGGGATAAATATTTTCCTCAGAAAATAGATGGAGGTCAAATCCGTGATGCGCAGGTTCTTTATATAAGAGATAGGCTCCCGATTCAATAACTGATCTTATCTCATCTTTTTTATGTCCCACTTTTGATTCTTCATCGATAGTCAAGTTCGCTAAATTTACATCAGACAACTTATTGTTATTTGAGATTACCAAGGCTTCTCCAATATGAAGGGTTTGCAAACCTGTTTTAAAAGAATCAAATGAATCATTTCTAGTAGAGGTAAACTGATGATTTTTGAAAGTAGAACTGAGGTTATCAAGTATTTCATCACTTTTGGAAAGTACGTTAATCCCAAACTTTTCTTGATCCAGATGTGTGCCGGTGATGTAAAATTTAGAATAGGTGGGATCGGGTTGCATAAAATCTTCAAGGGTAGCCTCAACCTCTTCTTCTTTAGTCTTATTGGCATTGCGCTTGGCCAGTTTATCCAAACGTAGATCATGATTAAAGAACAGTTTAAATATATCCATAGAAGTGATGCCTATTTGGTATTTCGCAGAAGATTTTATCAGAGGGAAAAGATACGCAATACACACCACCCAATAAACTCAAAAAAAAGCCCCATCCCTCGAAATAGGGACAGGGCCTAAAATATTAACTTAGTAAGCTTAGATCATCGTTGCAATGACAAGCGCAACAACCGACATAAGCTTGATAAGAATGTTGAGTGAGGGACCAGAGGTATCTTTGAACGGATCGCCTACCGTATCACCGACAACAGAAGCTTTATGAGCATCAGAGCCTTTATTGAGCATTTCTCCATTGTACTCATAACCTTCTTCAATCATTTTCTTGGCATTATCCCAAGCACCGCCGGCATTGGACTGGAAAAGTGCCATTAGTACACCAGAAGCGGTAACTCCGGCAAGCAAGCCGCCTAGCATCTCGGCTCCGCCAAGGAATCCAAAAGCGACAGGTACTACCACAGCAAGAACGCCGGGAGCAACCATCTCACGGAGTGACGCCGTAGTAGAGATTGCAACACATTTCTCATACTCGGCTTTTCCAATAGCTGTTTCAAAAGTATCCTGATCTTCTTCTGACCAGTTTTCAAGCTGGGTGCCTTCATTGCGGTTCATGGCATCAAGTCCGGCGCGCAGTTCTGGAATATCATTGAACTGTCGTCGAACCTCTTCAATCATTGACATTGCTGCCCGGCCTACCGCTTTCATGGAAAGAGCAGAGAACAGGAAGGGTAACATTGCTCCTATGAAAAGAGCCCCCATTACCTTGGGTTGAGTGATATTAATACCAGTTAATGCCACTTCGTGTGTTGCATTATAAGAAGTGATAAATGCGGCAAATAATGCAAGTGCTGTGAGCGCAGCAGAGCCAATGGCAAAACCTTTACCGATAGCGGCTGTGGTGTTCCCTACAGCATCAAGTTTATCTGTGCGTTCGCGTACTTCTCCGGGCAGTTCTGACATTTCAGCAATACCGCCTGCGTTGTCAGATATAGGTCCGTAGGCATCAACAGCCAGCTGTATACCGGTATTGGAGAGCATGCCTACTGCAGCAATAGCTATACCATATAGTCCGGCAAATTCGTATGAAGCAATCATTGCAGTAGCAATAATCACAATAGGAATTGCAGTAGAAATCATACCTACGCCTACACCGGCAATAATATTCGTAGCAGCACCGGTTGAAGATTGTTCTACAATACCAGTAACAGGTCCTGTACCGGTTCCAGTGTAGTGTTCGGTTATTAGGCCAATAAGTAATCCTGCAGCCAATCCAAATATTGTTGACCAGAAAACACCTATGCTTGTAATGACAATTTCATCCCCGAAAATAGTCGTATGGGTCCAGCTTGCAGGAAGCATCCATTGGATTAACAGATAAGAAGCTACAAGCATGACAGCAGCAGATACAAATTCACCAATATTCAATGCGGTTTGTGGGTTGCCACCTTCCTTAACACGAACGAAGAATGTTCCGAGGATGGAAGTTAAAATTCCGGTACCTGCCAAAACAAGTGGAAGCAGTACAGCAGAAAGACCACTGAAGTTATCTGCCCATTCCGGATTAGTCATAAATGCAGCACCTAATACCATAGTACCAATAATAGACCCTACATATGATTCAAAAAGATCGGCTCCCATTCCGGCAACATCGCCAACATTATCGCCAACGTTATCGGCAATAGTAGCAGGGTTTAATGGATGGTCTTCGGGAATACCTGCTTCGACTTTTCCTACAAGGTCAGCGCCAACATCGGCTGCCTTGGTGTATATACCGCCGCCTACACGAGCAAAGAGAGCGATAGAAGAAGCACCGAAAGAAAATCCGGTAACAATAGCTAATACCTTGTTGACACTTGCTGCGTCGCCGGTTCCAAACATATCACCAAATATGAGAAAGAGAGCTCCAAGGCCAAGAACACCTAATCCTACAACGCCGAGTCCCATTACGGAACCGCCTGCAAATGCTATATTCAATCCTTTACCAAGACTTTCGCGAGCGGCATTAGTAGTACGTACATTTGCTTTTGTAGCAACGCGCATACCAATGAAGCCGGCTAAACCGGAGCAGAAAGCACCAACTATAAAAGAGACTGATACAAGCCAGTGGGATGTTTCTGCATTGGCAGTAACACCCAATAGAATGGCTACGGAGATTACAAATATTGACAATACTTTATATTCTGCTTTGAGAAAAGCCATTGCCCCACGTTGTATGTGTGAGCTGATGGTCGCCATTTTTTTCGTGCCGGTGTCTTGTTTGTTAACCCAAGACGATTTTAAGAAGGTGTACAGTAGCGCAAGTACACCACTAACCGGTATTAAGTAGGTTATTAAGGTATTCATGTCAACTTTAGTTTATTAGTATAAGTTAGTAGTCGATTAGTTAAACTTGTTCATTGCCTGATCGATGCCCTCTCTGACAAAACAGAGAGCGGCATCCACCGCATTGTCCAAGGTTGATTCAATAGTCGAACGCTCATCATCAGAAAAGGAGGAAAGTACATGTTGTACTTGTTGTCCTCTTGGAAAGTCATTTCCAATCCCAATACGCAATCGGGGAAAAGAATTTACCCCTAGTTTATTGATAATATCTTTTATTCCGTTATGCCCACCTGCACTTCCTCCTGGACGCAAACGAATAGTTCCTACATCCAGATCCAGATCATCATAGCAAACCAAGCAGTTGCCAATATCTTCTTTATACCAATTTACGGCTTGGCGTACGGCATCACCGCTGTTATTCATATAGGTAGTGGGTTTGACCAGGTAAATCGAATGCCCTGCATGATTTCCTTTTCCTACATGAAAAGGGCCTTTTCCAGGCCCCATTCGTACTGACATTGATGATGCCAGCGTATTGATAAATTCAAAACCAATATTATGACGAGTACCAGCGTACTTACTTCCGGGATTTCCCAGACCTATAATTAACGGCATAAAGCAGTTACACTGGTTTGGTCAATGCTATTATTCAGTTGTTTCTTCGTCGCCTTCGGTTTCTTCGCCCTCTTCGGCTTCCTCACCTTCTGCAAGTTCTTCGCCTTCTTCGAGTGCTTCTTCGCCTTCTTCGAGCTCTTCTTCGTCTGGCTCTTCGGTAATAAGTGAAGAAGTAAGCAGTGCTTCGGATTTTGGAGGACGAATAGTTACCAGGGTTCGTCCCAGATCATCAAGCGGTATAATTCCTTCAAGCTCGAGATCGCGGACGTGCAAAGAATCACCAATTTCTAACTCACTAACATCAACCGTATAAGCTCCGGGAATAAGATCGGGCTTAACACGGATGCGCAAGATATGCATCGGTTGGAAAATACGACCGCCTCCTTCTGTAACACCAACAGGAGTGCCTTCCAGCCTGATAGGTACACTCAGTGTTACTTTGTGATCTTCGGACATTAAATAAAAATCTGCATGAACGGGACGATCGGTCAGTGGATGAAATTCCACATCTTTCAGAAGGGTACTATACTCTTCGCCATCGACTGTGATATTCAGTATCTGACGCTTGCTTTCGCTCAGTATTTTTTCAAATTCCAGTTCATCGATTGAGAAATGTACATTTTCCTCAACCTCAGGTCCATACATAACACAGGGCACACGCATGGAATCCCGAAGGGCATCTGCGGCTTTACGGCCTGTTTCTCTAATTTTTCCTTCTAAATCTACTACTTCTGGAGTAATCATAATTCTAAAACGTTAATTTAATCGTCAAAAAGTGCACTTATTGTATCGTTGGTGTGGATACGCTGTATTGCCTCAGCGAAAATACCCGCTACACTCAAAACCTTAATTTTGCTAGAAGGTTTACGCAACGGTACTGTATCTGTAACCAACAGTTGATCAATAGGTGAATCTTCAATTCGTTGGTACGCAGGACCCGATAATATCGGATGCGTACATGTTGCTATAATATTAAGTGCTCCGCGATCTTTTAGTGCGGCAGCGGCGTTTGTTAGTGTGCCTGCTGTATCAATAAGATCATCAACTATCAGCACATTTTTGTTTTCAACTTCACCGACAATATTCATTACCTCGGCTACATTCTGTTTGGGCCTCCTTTTATCAATAAAAGCAAGCCGTGCTCCCAAACGCTTGGCATATGCTCGAGCCATTTTCAGACTTCCTACATCGGGAGCGACAACGACCAAGTTTTCAATCGGGTGGTCGCTGAAATAATCAATAAATAACCGGCTGGCATATAAATGGTCAACCGGGATGTCGAAAAATCCCTGAATTTGTGCTGCATGCAGATCCATTGTTAAAATACGATCAGCACCAGCCTCTGCCAGCAAATTTGCCATTAGCTTAGAGGCAATAGAAACACGCGGCTGATCTTTACGATCTTGACGAGCATACCCAAAGTAGGGTATTACAGCTGTTACCCGCTTTGCTGACGCTCGTTTTGCAGCATCAAGTAGTAATAATAACTCCATGATGTTGTCGCCCGGCGGCGGGGTAGATTGTACCACAAAAATATCTTCGCCGCGAATGCTCTGCTCATATTTCACATAGAGCTCACCATCTGAAAACGGCTTGATGGTAACTTCACCTAAGTCTGTACCGTATTTTTCAGCAATAGCTCTTGAAAGAGCGAGATTGCTGCGTCCGGCAAATATGGCTAAGGGCGTATCCAACGAAGCGAGTTTTCAGGAAGTTATAAAAAATAGAAAAGGATGGCTATGAAGTCATCCTTTAGAATTTGTTGCCCGGGGAGGACTCGAACCCCCACTGACGGTACCAAAAACCGCTGTCCTGCCATTAGACGACCGGGCAATTATATGCCTTTTTCAACAGATGCAGATGATATGAATTTACACGTTCTGAATCAAGAAGAAATTACACTTTTAAAAACTTTACAATCCTGACAATTGCGGGGGCGACAATAGGATCTCAGCTGATAGATAGATCCAAGTTTTTGTTTATATAGAGAAGGGGATACATCGGTATTGTCAAAAAGTTTAAGGAGGGAAGAGGGAATGTGGGCCTCATGCTTTTGCCAAAGTGACCAGCAATGATTTTTAAGCTCTTCTTTGAAAAACAGATTTCCTAGAAAATACATCGAAGGCAGAAACACTGTTCCGAAAAGAATAGAAGCCCGTTCTTGGCCAACACTTGGTTTTGTTTGGATTTCATCGAGTAGATCTTGCCACAATTCTTTGGGACTATTTTGCAGCCATTCTTCGAAAGGGCAGTGGTGGATCTGCCAAAAAAGTTCTGTTCCTTGTTGAATGCGGAGCCGTGGGTGGTTACCAGGGCGGCATCCTTTATGGTTCCATTTAATGGATTCTTGGATGGTATTTTTACTATCAGTATTGATTCCCGAAAGTTTTATAGCACGAATGCGAAACGCATTCTTTGAAAAAGTGTCAATATTTTCTTTGTAGAGAAGGTTGGCCAACTCGCGCATTTGATATCGATTGTGAGATATCCCAAGACCGTCAAGAAGGCCGGTGATGAGCATTTTTATCCACCCCCGGGATGGAGGCAGTGAAGCATCGTAAAAAGCCAGCAGATCATCTACCTTTTCTTCAAAATATTCTTTGTGAGCTTTTTGCAGCTGTTGAGCAAAAGCTTCGTCTGATATGAAAGAAAGTTGACCTGCACAGGGCAGTTCGGGTTTGCTTTGATATTGTTTCAGGAAAGACTGCAGTGGTTGGGAAAAGTACGGGGCTAAACAAAGAGTAGGAATTTGTGTTTTATCACTTCTGAAGCTTTGGCATTCGGTAGAATTAAAAACTACGTGCAGAATGACATTGTCAAAACCGGGATCAGTGTGGTGATTATGTGCCTTCCAATCAGATAGCGACCAGTGCAACTCAATATTTCCAAACCAGCGCAGGTTTTCGATGGTTATTTCCGCAGATAAAAAGTCGGGCCCGTCCGATTTATTAATATGCCCCGTATTGTGTATCCAGACCTTTTGGCCGTCAACTGTTTTAAGATTACGAAAGTTGAAATGGCGGTTTTCCCAAATCCAATGAAGCAACTTCTCGTGATATGGAGAGGTTGACTTACTCATTCAGAATATTATCATCGCTTAATGGGATAGTATCGGTGGCTTCATATAGATTGGGTATATTTTGTTGAATGCCTTGGTGGATATGCTTACGGAGCTTCTGGAGTTCTCGAGAATTTTTTCGTTTGGCTATACGGCGCTATATTTTTGCCCACCGGTTCAAACCCAATGCGTTTTCTGACAACCAAGCTCTGTTTTGCTCTCCTTTCTTGGGTGATAACAGGAAGCCGGCAGCCAACCCTCCTAAAAATGAGGTGGTAAATAACAGGAAGTTTGTTTTGCGACTCATAATGAACCTCTCTTTCTATTTTTTATTTGTCTTAACTATTAATAATGTACAAAGCTGTTTCTTTATTATAAATTATTTGTAATAGTTTATTTTTAACAAATAAAGAGTCAAAGGTAATGAGTTCCGGATCAGAATTAGTATTAATGAACAGGGACCGCATTTCGCGATCCCTAAACCGAATGGCACACGAAATAGCGGAGCACAATGTAGATGACGCTCCAATCGATCTTTTTGGAATAGGTGAACGAGGATATGCTGTTGCCAAAGCTCTGGAGGATATTTTAAATCCTATATTTAATGATAAAGTAAGATTATCTCATTTTACACTAAAAGAGAAAAACTCACATCATACGTTGGAAGAGATTGAATCACAGAAGAATCACTATCCCGTAATTGTAGATGATGTTATTTTTTCGGGTGAAACAATGTTTCAGGCCCTGAAAATTATTTCAAACTATGTTAAACCTTCGGAAATTCATACTGCAGTATTGATTGATCGCGGCCATCGTAAGTTTCCAATAAAAGCAGAATTTTATGGAATGGAGTTGCCTACAAAATTAGACGAGCATGTCGCAGTAGTCGTAGAAAATCAACAGTTGCAAAATGTTAAGCTGACAAAATATTGAATAACGAAACTTTTATAGGGTTAAAAATGTCCATATATTCGAGCTGAAAAATAAATAACCAAGGCGATTTTATTTCCAAATTATTTTATGAAAAAATATTTTTCATTTGTTCTCTTCCTTTGTATTACTGTTTTAATAACCCCGCCGGCTTTAAGTCAAGAGGCTATTGAAATAAGTCGACTACTCGAAAATGATAGTGATATTTCCGTGCGGGATATGTCGAATGTGAACAGTAAAGTTGTGGTAGCCGATACCCTTCGAGGCTGGTCGTTGGATTGGGTGGGTGGCTTGAATGGATCACAGGCTTCGTATGATAATTGGAGTCAGGGTGGTGTTAATACGATTAGTGTTACTGCTTCCACTGTTTTTAATGCGAAGTACCGAAAAGGTAAATTTGCTTATGCATTGGCAACCAACTTTAAATATGGTAAGTCACGGATAGAGGATGAAGGGACACGGAAAACGGATGACCGTATTGCCATAAATAATAAATTCAGTTATCTGTTTGATGATGAACGGTGGAGTGCCTTTGGCAATATCAATTTTAGCACGCAGTTTGATCAGGGATTTGATTATTCTACCGATCCCCCTACCGTGATATCTCGATTTTTTGCCCCGGCTTATTTTACACAGATTGGAGGTATCGCTTTTCAACCGGAAGATTATTTTACTGCTGAAGCAGGTTTGGCAATGAAGGAAACTATTATTTCTGATACAGATTTGTCTACACGCTATGGACTTGAGCCGGGTGAAAGCTTCCGATTTGAGCCGGGTTATTCCTTAGCGATGAACTTTGAAAAGAAAATAGTGTCTAATGTTCGATTAATTAGCTCCGTTGAAACCTTTACGAATATGCAGCGTCATATAGACAATACTGATGTCAACTTCTCGAACGAGCTGATAGGGAAAATAAATGATTACCTCAATATGTCATTCCAGTTTGTAATGGTTTATGACAGCGATTTTTCTCGAGAGGTACAAATTAAGCAAGTACTTTCTGCCGGTCTTTCGTATAGCATACTTTAGATATTTTTGTAGGAAATATATTGATTGCAACAAAAAAGCCCCGATTTGGGGCTTTTTTGTTTTAGTGTAAGTTTATTCAAGTGGAGCCTATTCTACATCAAACTCAATGCCTTGGGCCAATGGCATTTCATCACTCCAGTTGATAGTATTTGTTTGTCGTCGCATATAAGCTTTCCATGCGTCAGAACCGGATTCGCGTCCACCGCCGGTTTCTTTTTCGCCACCGAAAGCACCGCCAATTTCAGCACCGCTGGTACCTACGTTAATATTGGCAATACCGCAATCCGAGCCACGAGCGCTTAAGAAGGTTTCAGCTTCCCGCATATTTAGTGTAAACATAGAAGAGCTAAGTCCCTGCTTAACACCATTATGCTTGGCAATGGCTTCGTCCAGATCACTGTATTTAATCAAATACAGGATCGGAGCAAACGTTTCTTCCTGTACAATGTCGTACTCATTTTCAGCAATCACGATAGCGGGATTTACATAATGTCCTCCGTTAAGCTTCTTCTTTTCCAGTACTTCTCCACCGTAAACAAGTTCTCCGCCGGCCTCTTGAACTTCTTTAAGGGCCTGTTGCATGCTCTCGGCTGCTTGCTCATCAATAAGCGGACCTACCAATGTGTCTTCATCCAGCGGATTACCGATATTCACATCTTTGTAAATTTCAACCAGGCGATCTTTCAGTTCATCAAAAACATCTTCGTGGACAATAAGGCGCCGCGTAGAAGTACAGCGTTGACCACAGGTTCCTACGGATCCAAAGACGGTTGCCCGGGCTGCCATTTCGAGGTCGGCATTTTCGGAAACGATTATTGCGTTGTTGCCGCCAAGCTCAAGAATAGTTTTGCCGAGTCTAGCACCAACGGTTTTGGCTACTTCTTTACCCATCCGTATAGAACCGGTTGCTGAAATAAGGGGAATGCGTTGATCTTCCGTCATCCATTCACCAACTTCGCGTCCGCCGGTAATGAGGTTAAAAATACCTTCGGGAAGATCATTTCGCTTTAATACCTTGGAAATAATATTTTGGACGGCAATACCGCACAGGGGAGTTTTCTCGGATCCTTTCCAGATCATCACATTTCCACAGATAGCGGCAATCATAGCATTCCAACTATAGACAGCAACCGGGAAATTAAAAGCCGAAATAATGCCGGTAATACCCAGCGGATGCCATTGTTCATACATGCGGTGCTTGGGGCGTTCCGACTGCATGGTTTTACCATAAAGCATGCGTGATTGGCCTACAGCAAAGTCGCAGATGTCAATCATCTCTTGAACTTCGCCGAGCCCTTCTTGATAGATCTTGCCCATCTCATAGGTAACCAAGCGTCCGAGATCTTCTTTATGTTTACGTAGTTCGAGTCCTATTTGTCGGACTATTTCACCGCGTTTTGGAGCGGGGATCATGCGCCACTCATTAAATGCTTCCTGTGCTTTGGCCACTACTGTATCGTAATCTTCGCGGGAAGTTACAGTAGTGTCGGCTATTTGGGAGCCGTCAATTGGCGTGCGACTCGATATCGTTTCTTCACTTCCTGATCCAAAAAACTTTTGCCCAGTGCTTGTGCCCAGGTTCGTACCTTCGATACCTAATTTCTTGAGAAAATCCATAGCTTTGGCTTCGTGATTTGTTAAATTTTGACCTTAAAATAAGGATCATTTTCATGATATGAAGCTCAGTTCGCAAATAATTTTCATCTGATATTTTACGTGATTTGCTCACAAGCATTCCAACTATAAATAAGAACCAAGCAGCTATACATTGAATTTATCAACGGCATCTAATCGACAACAGACCCTTCTTCGTAAATTAAATCGCAAAAAGTATCGCTATAAAGAGCGTCTATTTCTTTTGGAAGGAGCTCGTGCGGTACAGCAGGTGATTGTGAATCAAGAGATACATATACGGACCTTGTTTTTTGACGAAAGTCAGCGGTACTGGGAGCAGGCCGACTGGAAAAGGATGACCAATGAATTGGAGGTAGCTACTTTATCACAAGAGCTATTTATGGAAGTCTCGGATACCGATACCCCGCAGGGGGTACTGGCGTTGTGTGAGATGCCTTCGGAGATAACAACTGAGGAATTAGCCTCCCAATCTGGGTTAATTGTTGCACTGGATGGATTGCAGGATCCGGGGAATCTGGGCACGATCATTCGTACCGCCGGCTGGTTTGGGGTTTCGGGTATCATCTCGGGAAAGGGTACGGTGGATATGTTTCATCCCAAAGTAGTGCGGGGTACGGCCGGGGCAACGGGTACGATCCCATTTATGAATGGAAAATTATCCGAGGTTTTTGATACGCTTGAAAGTAAGGACTGGCAGGTTTTTCTGTTAGATTCCGGTTCGCAATCACGACCACTGCAAGAAATATCATCCATTACAAAAGGAGTAATTGTGGTTGGTAATGAAGGGCACGGTATTCGTGATACGCTGATGACGGAGAGCAGAAGTCGTGTGCGGATTTCGTCACCGGTTGCCCGGCAAAATGTGGAGAGTTTGAATGCGGCAATTGCTGCCTCGATTGCACTGTATGATTTATCCGGTAAAATCTGAATTATTTAATTAAAAAATTGGCAAGTATTGATTCTGACTGGCTTATTCGATAATCTGTTAGAAACATTTGCATAGTGGCTGTTTATTCCAATCTAAATTATTTTTGGTATGGCTAAATCCAAGAAAAAGAAAATTTACGTTCTGGATACTTCGGTATTACTGTATGATTCTGAGGCAGTGAAGAATTTCCAGAAAAATGATATCGCTATTCCCATTACGGTACTCGAAGAGATTGATACGTTTAAAAAGGGCAATGATGTTATAAATCTGCATGCGCGGGAGTTCAGTCGCTATCTCGATAAGATATCCGACAAGAATTTATTGCAGAAGTGGATTCCCCTGAATGGTAAGACGCACGGCAAACTACGGGTTATCAGTAATGAAAATAGCGAGCTTGATGCGTCAAAAGTGTTTGGAAATGAAAAAAATGATCACCGCATTTTGAATTCAGTGCTAAAGCTGATAGAGGAGGAACCGGAGAAGAAGGTGATTCTGGTTTCAAAGGATATCAATCTGCGGATTAAAGCGCGGTCGCTGAATATTGATGCCGAGGATTACGAAACGATCCAGATAAAAGATCTTGATCACTTGTATCAGGGCAAGAAAGAAGTTGCCTGTGACGATGCCATCATTGATAAAATGTATGAGGATGGGAGGTTGCCCTATACCGATTTACAGGAGGAGAAGCCCAATAACAATCAGTTTTTTATCTTGAAAGGACAGTCGGGTTCGGCATTGGCATACTTTAATAAAGAAAGTGATTCTATAGAGCTGGTACAAAAGAGAACGGCCTATGGCGTAACGCCCCGTAATGCGGAGCAGACGTTTGCGCTAAACGCTATTCTGAATCCGGATAATTTGCTGGTGACGATTACTGGTGCGGCTGGTACAGGGAAAACTCTGCTGGCACTGGCCGGTGCGTTGGAACAGCGACGAAACTTTCATCAGATATTTTTAGCTCGTCCCATTGTGCCGTTAAGTAATAACGATATAGGCTATCTGCCGGGCGATATCAACTCTAAGATTGATCCCTATATGCAACCGCTCTGGGATAATTTGTCGTTTATCAAAAATCAGTTTTCCGAGAGCAGCAAAAAGTTTCAAAAGGTGGATGAGATGCTGGAAAATGATAAGCTGCGCATTATTCCGCTGGCGTATATTCGCGGACGCAGTTTGTCGAACGTAATTTTTATTGTGGATGAGGCTCAAAACCTGACGCCGCATGAAGTGAAAACAATTATTACTCGAGCAGGCGAAAATACGAAAATTATTTTCACAGGGGATATTTTCCAGATCGATACACCATATCTGGATACCCAAAGCAACGGTCTATCGTTTTTGGTGGATCGCATGCATGATAATGAACTCTATGCGCATATCAACCTGGAGAAGGGAGAGCGATCTGAGCTGGCAAACCTGGCCAGTAAGTTGCTATAAATTTATGCCACAGATATTTAAAGGGTAACGAAGATTTTTCATTTCACTGTGATCTATTCAAAATGACAGTTCTAATTTTCCTGTCATCTCGACTGCAGGGAGAGGTCGTTTGTTTTGAATCCGTTGAGATCCAATACTAACTTATATCCTGGGCGGCAATCCAGCCGGTGGTCCAGGCTGACTGGAAATTATATCCGCCGGTGATGCCGTCGATATTTAGTACTTCCCCGGCAAAATAGAGATTAGATATTTTTTTGCTCTCCATGGTACCCATGTTTACCTCATCCAATGGGATGCCGCCGCTGGTGACAAACTCTTCTTTGTAAGTGGTCTTTCCCTCGATGTCATAAGTTGCGTTCGTGAGTTGTTCTGTGAGGTGATGGATGTTTTCATTGGAGAGTTCAGCCCATCTTCTTTTGGGATCAATCTCAGCCAGTTCCAAGAATCGATTCCACAAACGGTTAGGGATAGGAAAGGAGTCTTGTTTTTGTGCAGTTTTTCGGGCATTGATATCCCGAAGCTTTTTAAGCTTTAGTTGAACTTCTTGTGAATTAAGAGGATACAACCAGTTGACCTGGATAGTAAAATCGTAGTTTTGTTCATAGAGATATCTTGCTGCCCATGACGACGTTTTTAGCACGGCTGGGCCGCTCAGCCCCCAGTGTGTAATTAAAATAGGACCATCATGTTGATAGGAGGTACCCGCAATACTGACAGATCCGTTGCTCACTGAGATACCGGTAAGATCCTCAAAAATTTTTTCTTTGAAATTGAATGTAAATAATGACGGTACCGGTTCAATAATTGAATGTTCCAGATCTTCCAGCCACTCATAAGTACTGCGCCGATTGGAGCCGCCCGTGGCAATAACTACGGAATCAAAAATCTGGGGTTCATGGCCGCGAATGGATAACTTAAATCGCTCATCGTCCGTGGGTTGTATTGCTTCAATCCGATAGCGGGTGCAAATATCCACGCCATGTTTATCAGCTTCCCTTTTCAGGCAATTAATGATTGTTGCCGAGTCATCGGTGGTGGGAAACATGCGTCCGTCGCTCTCTGTTTTAAGTTCAACGCCCCGATTCTCGAACCAAGATACCGTATCTGCCGGTTGAAATTGCTCAAAAGCCCAGCGGAGTTCGCGGCCACCTCTGGGATAAGCTTTTGACATTATTTCCGGATCGAAACAATGGTGGGTTACATTGCAACGTCCGCCGCCTGAAATGCGAACTTTGGAAAGGACTTCGCGACTTTTTTCAAAAATAGTGACGTTGAGATCGGGATTCAGGCGTGCTGCGTTTACAGCAGCAAAAAATCCGGCAGCTCCACCGCCAATAATGGCAAGTTTGTTAGATGTTGGCATATTTACTAAAGGTGGATGAACTCAGAAGTTATTGTATCGCCCCAGAATACGTTCGCATGAGCATCAAAATCATCGGTAGAATCGGTGGTTAGAAACCTACGTTTTCCGTTTTGTGAGCATTTCTCTTCAATTTCCGGATGTCGGTTTAAATAATCGCCCAGACTTTTAGAGACAATCTCACCTTGGCTTAGAATGGTGATATCATCTTGAACAAACTGCTTAATTTTGTCAATTAGCAGTGGATAGTGAGTACAAGCTAGTAGCAGAGTGTCTATTTTTTTGGACTGAGACAGGATTCCGTCTATATGTTGTTTTACGAAATAGTCGGCGCCTTCACTGTCAAACTCCTGATTTTCCACAAGAGGTACCCACATAGGGCAAGGTTCCTGGTGGATTGTCAATTTGGGGAACTGCTTTTTGATTTCCATCACGTATGATCGGGAATTTACGGTACCACTTGTTCCTAGAATACCCACATGTCCGGTTTTAGAGTAGTTGCCAATTACTTCGGCGGTGGGACGAATAACACCAAGTACTCTTCGTTCGGGATCGATATTTGGCAAATCCTTTTGTTGGATCGTTCGAAGAGCTTTGGCCGAGGCAGTATTACAGGCCAGTATTACCAAGTGACAATTTTGGTCAAAAAGATAGTTGACACACTCCAGCGTGTAGTGATAAATGGTTTCGAACGAGCGGGTTCCGTAGGGAGATCGCGCGTTATCGCCGAGGTAGAGATAGTCATATTGTGGTAGCTCGCTGACTATATCTTTCATAACCGTCAGGCCACCGAAGCCGGAGTCAAAAATACCGATAGGGGTAGAGCGCATGTAATGTGTTAGGAATTAATGATCGTGATGTTAGAAGCAAGACCTAAAACTAAGAAAAATATCTAACTTCCTAATTCATATTCCCTAATTAAGCTGTCGGGCAAGGACTACTGTCTTTTTGAAACTCAGGTCGCTTCCTGAGGCACTATCATAGGCTTCAAAAACAACGATATAAATGCCGATACGGTTGCGGCTGTTGTCATCTTTTCGCCCATCCCAGATAAGCTGTCCTTCAAATCCGGATTGTTCGCCGTCGGCCAATGTACTCACTAGACGTCCATAGCGATCATAGATACGGACTTTTATCAGATAGTCCTGTTGGTCGAGCTTATAGTTGATAAACAGGTTGTCTTCATAACCGTCATCATCCGGAGAAAAAGGATTGGGATTAAAACTGATACCTGTTTCTTGGTTTATTTCACCATTTTGCTGATAGATAGAGTTCTCTGAAGTTGGCGTACCGCCTTTTTCAGTTACACTGGATCCCCAGTTTGCCTCATCACTACTTGGTCCATCAGGGGCAATACGTTCGAGGGCAATGCCACGGGTATCGATAATGTTGGGATTGTGCCAGTTTTCATCATAAAAAACGGAATCGATGGTTGTGCCTGTGCTGTCGGCTAAGTAAATAGCGTCACCAGAGGAAGCTAAGCTTAAACTGGATCGATCTGCCCGTATAATGGATTGTATATTTGGTGATGCCAGATCGAAAAAGACAGCAGTTTGACTCTCCTCAAAGTTTGAACCCTCATCGGCATGGATAAGTACATATCCTTGCGGAAGAACCCATTTTGCCGTTGTAGATACGGGACGAATATCACGAACATCCCCGTTTTCATCAGGTTCGTCATGTAGAAATAGCCCTTCGAGAGAAATGGCAAAATCTTGGGTATTCCGAAGCTCAATATACTCAGTTTGATCCGGCTGATTATCATCGGCATCGGTCAGAGGATTAAACATAATTTCATTGATAACCAAGTCTCCGTTTTGAAGTGGTTGTGCTACCGTTATCTCGGAACTTGTGGTTGTATTTCCCTTTACATCGCTAATATTTTCTGCCTGGATTGTTTTGCTATTCTCATTGATATTATCACTCTTTGACGCAGGGGAAGTTAGAAAAATTACATTAGCACTGGTTGAGTCAAAATCAGTTATCGAAAGACGTTCTCCTTCGGCATAAAAAGCAGTATTATCAGTTAAACGTATAAATTCATTAAACCGAATTTCATAATTTCTATTACCCATTACCTTCGAAAAAATCATCTGCGGAGAATCGGTGTCTTCCTGAAAAGTAATATTTTGATTTCCTGCCGAGATGCCGTTTCCAGAGCTGTTGGTCTGCCAGTTTGAGGCATCATTTGAAGCCGCTAGTGGGTCTTTACGTTCGAGAGAAGATCCATCGATATTGCCACCCCAGCTTTGGTAGTATCGCAATGAATCAATTGGTACACCATTTTTATTTCTGATATAAACGTCATCGGGTGTGCTATTATTTAATGATGGAAATCCGCTTATAGCTATAGCATTGGGAATTCCTGCCGCAAAATTTTGATTCCCGGTAAGCACGATATATTCACCGGCTTCGAGTTGTAGGGGATCTTCAATGGTGGTTTCACCACTGTAATCACCGATCACCCATTCGGTTAAATTGAAATTCTTATCCGTTGTATTGTATAGTTCAATAAAATCGGCTTTTCCTTGAGATCCCGGGTTATACAATATTTCATTAATAACGATTTGTCCTGATTGGGCCTCATCAATTTGCAGGTATCCAAGCTCCCGGGTAGCGCTTGTCAAGGTATTACCAAAAATGTCAGAGATATTAGAAACAGTTACTTCATAAATTTGTCCGTCAGTAAGTGTTTGTTCTAGGAATAGGATTACCGTTTCATCGTGTACTGATATCAACTGAATTCCGATTGGCGGGGAGAGCTGGTAATTTTGCTCATCTGTTGCTGATGAGGGGGCTACCTTTTCTGAAAATGTGAGTTCAATCTTGTTGTTATCAATGCTAATTAGGTTCTCAAAAGTAGGTGGCGTTTGATCTTTGGGCACCTCATTTTGTGATCCCGGGGTACCAAATCCACTGGGAGCATTGCTCCAGTTTTCGCGAAATGTTCCTGAGACCTCTGTCGTACGTCTTTCAAGTGCCACTTCACTACCACCCCAGTCAGAAGTGTATTGCAGGGAATCCAACAATGTGCCACTTTGATTTCGTACGATGATCTGATCGCCGCTGTTGTTCAGGGCAGGGAAATTACCCATCGTAGTCAGTGCAATATCGGGATGATTGGTCAATAGCGTATTGTCAGGTGCAATTACTGCAAAGCTATCTGGAGGTACTATAAAACGTGCGTTGGTAATAGTTGCCTGAATACCGCGATTATCGCTTAAGGTCCATCCCTGAAGGTTTAATGACTTGTTAGAAGTATTGTAAATTTCAATGTACTCGGTACTCCCGGGTGGGGGGACAAAATTAAATTCATTCACAAACACATCACCGGAATCGGCATTGGAAACTTCATAATAGGTAAAGGAGGTATCCACAGCGGAAATTTTATTCCCAAATAGATCTGTAATATTTTCTATTCCAAGAGTGTATGTTTCCGCATTTTGTAACTGATTATCGAGTGTTAAGAGAGCAGTGTCGGGGGCTGAAAATTGTGCGCCCGAGATATTGGGAGAATCGGTGATAGAATAATTGCTGATATCTTCTGCTGAGTTCTCATCTAACTGTTCGGAAAAGATGAGTGCTAATTCTGTGTTGCTCAGGATTTCAAACTGCTCAACGGTTGGAGATTCAGTGTCAGGCTCAATATCGTTTGGTGACCCCGGCGTACCAAATCCGTTTGGACTGTCGCCCCAGTTGCTTTGATAGGAACCTGAAACATCAACAGTGCGGCGTTCGAGGGCTATTTCATCACCGCCCCAGCTGGAGGTGTAACCCAGAGAATCCAGCAGCTTACCGTTTTTGTCCCGGATGATTATTTTGTCGCCGCCGTTATTGAGAGCTGGGAAATCGCCCATGGTCAACAGCGCAATAGTGGCATATTCGGATTCGATAGTGTTATCGGGAGCAACCACCACAAAACTGTACGGTGGAATAATAAATTGACCATTGGAAATTGTTCCTTCAAAACTATCTCGGTTATCACTGAGTGTCCATCCCTGCAAATCAAGTGATTTGTCGGAGTGATTGTAGATCTCGATATATTCGGAGCTGTTTGCCGGTGGTGCGTACATAAATTCGTTAATAGCAACATCGCCGGAATCCACTGGGGACGGATCGTAAAATGTGAAGGAGGTATCGATCGAAACGATGGTATTATCAAAGATATCTGTAGCATTCCCGATGGATAGGGAATAATCCTGAGCATTTTGCAGGTTCGATCCCAGAGAGAGTTCTACAGTATCAGCTGCGGTCTGAACGATTGATGAAATACTGTTATTAGTGATCCCATAGTTGCCGGTTTGATCAAGCCGCTCATTAAAAATCAGTTGCAGTGTTTGTGTAGATAGAATGTTCAGACCAGTGAACTTGGGTGGTGCATTATCTTCGGCCACCTCATTGGACATACCCGGCGTACCGCCATCGGGATTGGGAGAATCTCCCCAATTTTCTTGATAGATACTCGGAGCAGAAGATGACCGGCGTTCCAGTGCTATATCTGTACCACCCCAATTTGAGCTATAAGTTAGAGAATCAGCTTTAGCTCCAGTATCAGTAATCAATTGTACTGCATCAGGTGTTGTATTATTAAGGGCGGGGAAGTCGGCTTCGTGATAGGCTCTATTCCCAAAAAGATTGTTCAGTTCGGCAGTATCCGCTGAAATAACTAAGAAACTGTCAGGTTCTATGGGAATGGGATCGGAGCCTAAACTGGAACTGCTGTTGTTATCTGCTATTTGCCAATTGGCAAGATTTAGGTACTTGTTACTGGTATTCCAGATCTCGATATATTCTTCGTTGATTGTCGTCGGATAATCATAAGCAAATTCGTTGATGATGATATCTCCCTGGGTGTAAGTGTCGAAAAATTGAAACTCAAAATTAGTATTGGGATCAATAGTACTGCCATCATTGTCAGCTATATCACTAACATTCAGGGTATATTTTCCACCGGGGATAGAATTATTATACGTGAGTTGAACGATATTCCCTGTAATACTTGTGTTGCTGGGACCTCCGATATTGGGCGTAATGCTAAAGTCTGATATTTGAACACTGGCAGGATCTACATCCAGATTAAAAGAGACATCAATGGTTTGATTATCTACGATGGTAACATTTTGGATATCGAGAGGTGGATTAACTTTAGTTACCTGAATATCGTCATATTCGAACAGGTTGGACCGGGTGCTGGTATAATCACTAAATAGGCCGATAAATTCACTTTGGGTATATGTATTATCTGTTACTGTTCCCTGCGAGCTATATGAGGTACCTCCGTCAGGATCGGCAAAAATTTCCCAATTTCCATCTAAATCTCTGTTCACGCGGATGCGAACGGTTACAGGGTCAGTATCAATAAGCCCATCGGGTCCATCTATAATTTTTGTTGTACTGTTACCATCCTGACGATAAAGGCTTACTTCGTCTTCGGTATCGCCAATTTGAACAAAATATCCATCAACATTGCCTTTCATATTTTGGCTATCAGCTATAATATAGATTCTTGACAGGTTGCTGCTGGACGGATTGAAATCCAGCTCAATATATGCTTCCCATTCGCCATAGGCAGCTGTTGATGGTGTACTGATTACAGCTTCAGCAGTTTCACCGGGTGCATCGAGCTGAAGCATATTTAAAGCATTTACGATATGTTTGGATTCACTATCTGTCCAAGTGGGATTATTTAAAAAATCACCGTCACTGAAATCCTCATCAATGATAACGGTTTGTGCAAGTACCTCTGCAGAAATGAAAGCGGTTAGAAAGAAACAAAGTGCTGTAATTTTATGTCGCATATTGGTTTACCCCGAAAAAAATTTAAAGAAGAACAATATAGGAGCGGATTAATGACAAGTAAATCAAGCTTGCCAAAAAAAAAGAGGGTGAAACTGCTATCCACAGCTTCACCCCGGAAGGACATTTGATATTACTCTCTATTTCAACGGCTTATACGCTTTTACACGTTTCTATTAGTAAGACCATTGAGATGGCAAATCCTTACAAAATTTTTTCAATAATTTTCATATACTCCTTTCGATCAGCCATAAATACAAAACACCCATAATGAATTACTCCTCCAGTCCATCAGTTCCTGTTGAAATACCGAATATTAATCATGGATTCCAGGTTGCAAAGGGTTTATTAAAAGTAAAAGAAGATGGACTTCATTTTGAGTTCGAAGTCAAGGATAGTTTTGTAGGCTTGGTGACATCCGGTGTTCAGTCGTCGGTGGTTTCCTATGCCGATTTGGAAGATCTGCGTTTTGAGAAAGGGTGGTGGAGCGCAAAGATTATTTTGGAAGGTACTTCTATGAAGGTTTTCGAGGATTTGCCCGGAAGTGAGCAAGGCCGGCTTAAGTTAAAAGTCAAGCGATCCGATCGCGAGGATGCCCAAAATGCCGTTTCATCAGCTCGTGTTCACCTCTCTGAGTACAAGCTCAAAGAACTGGATGATGAGAATACTGAAGGGTAGGTTTTGGAATCAATAAACCTGCCGGAACTTTGAATTCCGACAAGTTTAGAGATTCAAAAAGATTAGCTGATATACCCTTTCGCACATAAAAGTTCGGCGTTTAGAATGGCACCGCCGGCTGCACCGCGAATAGTATTATGGGCCATAGCCACATATCCCAAATCCATGACGGTACCTTGGCGAAGTCGCCCGACAGCCGTTTGCATTCCGCCTTCACGATCAGCATGGAGTCGTGGTTGAGGATAGCGATCTTCTTTATATAATCGCACGGGATTAGACGGGGATGAGGGTAAGTCCAGGTTCGCAATGGGGTTCTGCCAGTCTGTAAATGCTTTTTCGGCTTCTTTAATAGAAGATGGTACATTTTTCAGTTTCACTGATACCGAAAGGAGGTGTCCCTCAATCGTAGGGACGCGCACAGCTGTAGCTTGAATGGTGAAATCATTAAAGTTCACAGAGTCATCAGAGAGTGTACCCAAAACCTTTGTTGCTTCGGTCTGTACCTTAGATTCTTCACCCCCAATATAGGGTACTACATTAGCTACAATATCCATACTTGAAACGCCGGGATAGCCGGCTCCTGAAACCGACTGCATAGACGTTACGATCAGAGAATCTATGCCAAAGGCATCATGCAATGGACGTAATGACATCGAAAGTGGTACGGATACACAATTCGGATTGGTAACAATCCAACCGCTACCATTTGGATCAAATGATTGTTTTTTGATGAGATCAGCATGGTCCGGATTCACTTCAGGAACCAGCAGTGGTACTTGGTCGTGCATCCGGTAGTTCTTGGCATTAGAGATTACGGGAATACTTGCTTTGGCAAAAGCTTGTTCAATATCTCCGGCTACTGATGAGTCTAATCCCGAGAATACGAAATCTACTCCTTTGAACTTATCGGGATCACATTCTTGAACGGTAAGTTCAGCTGCATTCGAGGGTATTTCAGTCTTCTCTATCCAGTGAGCGGCCTGCTTATATTTTTTTCCGGCTGATCGTTTTGAGGCTCCTAATACTTTAACAGTGAACCATGGATTATTGTAGAGCAAGCGAATAAATTTTTGTCCGACGGCCCCGGTAGCACCGAGCACGCCAACTTGATACGAATGCATAAATGAATCTTGTTTAAAACTGTTGTTTGGGTTTTAATGGAATTGATGGGGAAAAGGATTCCCAACTAAATGTTATAAAAGCCTTTAAAATACGGATAAAAGGATAATTAATTAAAGCAGTAATTTTTTTCTATCTTTGGGCATCTTAAAAATCATTGTTAAACCCAAATTTTTAGTACGTACATGTCAGTTACCGAACTTGATAGCTTAGATACACTTGTTTCGTTGGCGAAGTCCCGAGCCTTCATTTATCAATCCTCAGAAATATACGGTGGACTTGGTGCCGTCTACGATTATGGTCCGTTGGGTACAGAGCTCAAACGTAATATCCGCGACTTTTGGTGGAAAGAGATGACCCAGCGACATGACAATATTGTGGGGCTCGATTCAGCTATTTTTATGCATCCTAAAGTGTGGGAGGCCAGCGGTCACTTGGAAGGATTTAATGACCCCATGATTGATGACAAACAGTCAAATAAGCGTTATCGGGCGGACATGCTCATTGAGAATCACATTGCAAAATTGCGCAGTGATGGCAAGGCCGATAAGGCAGATGAGTTGCAGGAATTGCTTGATACAGCAGGATCGCGTAAAGGAGTTTGCGAGGACTTATATCAAATTATTATGGATGAAGAAATTCGTGCCCCTGAATCCGGCGCGTTTGAGTGGACTGAAGTACGTCAGTTTAACCTGATGTTTAAAACACAGTTCGGTGCTACGTCTTCCGGAGGGGGTGACGATGACGCGGTTTATCTGCGTCCCGAAACGGCACAGGGTATTTTTGTGAATTTTAAAAATGTTATGGATACGGCCCGTCAACAGGTTCCGTTTGGAATTGCCCAGATTGGAAAGGCCTTTCGTAATGAGGTGGTTGCCCGGCAGTTTGTCTTCCGCATGCGGGAGTTTGAACAGATGGAGATGCAGTATTTTGTAGAGCCCGGGACCGATAAAGAGAGTTATGATCATTGGTTGAAAAAACGACTTGACTGGCATAAGAAGTTGGGTATTCGTGAAAGCAAGCTCCGTACCCATCCACACCCCGAGGATAAATTGGCGCACTATGCCGAACAAGCGGCTGATATACAGTATGAATATCCCATTGGCTGGCAAGAGGTTGAGGGAGTGCATAACCGCACCGATTTTGATTTGAGTCAGCACATGGAATATTCAGGCAAAAAGCTGGAGTATTATGACCAGCAAAAGCAGGAAAAATATGTCCCTTATGTAATTGAGACCTCTATTGGATTGGATCGTACGGTGATGATGGTACTGTGTGATGCCTATAGAGAAGAGGAGGTGGATGGAGATACCCGGACGGTATTAAAAATGAATCCGCAGCTGGCGCCTACGAAAGTAGGCATCTTTCCGCTTATCAAAAAAGATAAGCTACAGGATCTGGCCCACAAAATTACTGATGATCTGCGCGAAGATTACAACGTGCTTTATGATGAATCCGGATCAATTGGCAAGCGCTATCGTCGCCAGGATGAAGCGGGTACGCCGTTCTGCATTACCGTTGATTTTGATGGAGTTGAATCGGAGGGCGAAGATACGGTCACGATCCGTTATCGCGATGATATGACGCAGGATCGCGTGCCTGTCAGTCGATTGAAGGAAGTCATTGATGAAAAGATGAAGAGCTGGAACGGCTAGCAGATCATGCGTTTGATCTGCAGATAGGCTTTTTTTGGCGGCACAAGGTTTTTATGGCTAAACCTCTTCTTTTAGCCACTTGGTTCTATACAATCCGTAGCAGCTGTACCCTTTGAAGTCTTCGTGTAGTAGGAAGATACGGATCGAGAAGGATTAACTTGCGCCAATATATTTTATTAGAAGGAGTACTAAAATTCGGGAGTCTATTGATCCTTTTTTATCCATTGCTCAATCGTTTGTAAAAATCCATCCATAAACTCTTTTTCCAGCTTCCCGTATTCCTGCACCTGCCCGGTTTTAGCTTTTTGGAACAGATGGTTGGCTTGATCAAAGACTTGTACTTTGTAATCTACTCCGGCTGTTTCCAGTGCTTGGTTGATGGGGGCTTTATTCATCTCTACGGGAACCTGGGTATCTTTACCGCCGAACAGCACCAGTACTGGGATGTCCAGTTTTTTAAGATCGCTCGTGGGCTCATAAGAAAAAAGGGATTGAAACTGTGGACTCTGGAAAGTTTGCTGAAGCTGGTGGGCTTGATTAGCTGCCAGATTATTGGCTTGTATGCTGTCGGCACCAGCAGCCATCTGGATAGCCGCGAACCGTTTCCGGTACTCTTTGCGGGCATCAGATATTCCTTTGTCGGCACGAATAGCTTCCATGAGTGCTTCCCGCGCTGCGATTTCCTGTTCAACCAGCTGAGTGTCAACAGACGCATTTTGAAATCGGTGCTTTGCCTGAAATTGCAGTACCTCTCTAAGCGACACGCCTGTTGAAGCCATTAAAATAAACTTGTCAACATATTTATGTTCAGCCGCTACTTTACCGCCCACCACACCGCCCTGGCTATGGCCTAAAAGAATAATTTCATCAAAATTAGGGCCGCGGCTATCGGTAAACTCTTTGATAATTGCTTCCACATCATCGGCCAGTATGCTCAGCGTAGCGTTATCGAAATTTCCGGTAGATTTTCCTACACCTCGGTCGTCATAACGAAAGGTGGCGATGCCAGCGACGGTTAGGGAATCAGCCAGCGAGGCAAAGGGCTTGAAATTGGTAATAGGCTGCAGGCTTTCGTCGCGATCCTGCGCTCCACTGCCGGAGATCATGATGACTAGCCGGTCAGTTTGCTTCTCCTTGGGCCAGGTAAGGGTGCCGCCAATATTGACGGAATCATTTTCAATTATCAGGTCGGTATGATTATAAGGCTTTGACTCCTTGTTTATTTTCTTATCGGATGTATCAGTTTTTGGCTGATAGCGGTTCATCTCAAACGGAAACTGCATACCGCGCTGGTGAAAAGTGCCCGCGATGGCCGATTCGCCCCGGAAAGCTCCCTTGAATTTGGCCAAACCAGGTCCGGCCTGAAACTTGAAGAAAACAGAATCGGGTGCTTTAGCTGTGATACCCTGCAGCGGAATATCACGTCCTCCTTGTTGCGGGATATCGATAGTGCCATGGAGCGAATCATCACCCGTAAAATGCGTTTTGATGACAAGTTGCTGATCCTGCACATTAATGTGTCCCTGCCAGTTGCCTTTGAGCTTTGTTTCCTGGCCGTAGGCAGACGACATGCATAGAAATAGAATGAGAGTAGCAAGTGTTTTTTTCATAATTCCGAAGATTTGTTTCAATAAAACCTTACGAAACAAACATATTAGCTGTACGGTAGAAGTTCTAAAAATATATAATACGGGATAGTGAGGAACTTTACGTGGCTCTGCCTGAGCTTATAAATTAATGTACGGTCTTTAAAGTACAGCTAAGTTGCTTACCTCATGTTCTAATCGTCCATGACTGAGATAATATGTTCTTCTTTGAGAAGTGGCTGGCCTTTGTAGCGCCGGAACAGCTGAGCAGTGGCCACCACATCTTTTTCGCAGTACTTGGCAATACGCTCTACATCATTGTCTTCCCAGTACACGCGAGCAACATCTTCTCCTGAAATATCGTCTTTAGGGGAAGGAATATTGAAAATATTAGTCAATAGGCTAAGAGAGGTATAATGTTTATAATCCCCGAATTTCCATAATTCCATAGTGTCAAGATGATTGATTTCCCAGGGCTTTTTACCTGCAATATCCAAAAGGGAAGGCAGGCTTAGGCCGTTTATTAACATGCGGCGCGCGATATAGGGGAAGTCAAACTCCTTACCGTTGTGGGCACATAAAAGATCGTTGTTAGAACTGTAATGGTTCTTCAACAGCTGGTTAAAGTTCGTTAAAAGCTCTTTTTCATCATCGCCATAAAAAGATTTAAGACGAAGTTTATTTTGCTGGATAAAGCCAACCGAGATACAGACGATTTTTCCAAACTCCGCCAGTATGCCAGCAGTATCGTAGATGTCTTCGGCTGATTGGTCTTCTTTACGTTTAAATTTGGTTTTGTCGTCCCACAGCTCCTGTTTTTCTTCATCAAGGTCGTCAAAGTGGTACACCTGCGGCACGGTTTCAATATCTAAAAAAAGAATCTTAGAAGTTTTAATATGATCAAGCATAGGCAGAAAAAAATGCCGCAAATGCGTAGGCATCTGCGGCATAATAATTTAAAAATGAATGTTATCAGTTAGAGCCTGCATTGGCAACGCCAATTACACCACATCCCATGCGTGCTCCAGCAGCACCGGTCGGTTGAGATTCGAGGTCATCTTCACCGGCATGGATAATGATACCGCGTCCCATTATACTTTCGGAACCATTAAGGGTAATAGTATTATCTACATAATTGATGGTGGCATTTCCATCAGCATCAGCTTCGAGGTTGCCCATGTCGCCTACATGACGGCTTTCGGCATCAGGACCGGCATGTGAGTTATCAGCGGGATTGTAGTGTCCGCCGGCTGAAGTACCATCTGCAGCCCGACAATCACCGTACTGGTGAATATGGAAACCGTGCTTGCCTTCTTCCAATCCTTCAAACTCACCTTGGACACGCACGCTATCGTCTTCTTGTTCAAAAGTAACGGTTCCGGTAACGTCTCCATTATCGGTAGGATGAACAACTGCCACAGCTTTGGTGAAATTGGTTGCTGGTTCAGTGGTTGTTTCCTCCTGTTCCATCTCCTGTTGTGCACAACCTATAGCAAAAAAGAGCAGTACAAATGATAGCAAATACTTTTTTAATGATTGCATGAGTTAATATGATTTTTGGTTTTTATTAATGTTCCAATCCTTATCCCATAACAAGAGCTAATGTATTGGCATTCAATGTAAGTTAAAAATGCGTATCTGGATATATGGATGGTAGATAATTACCTAAGAGATTTTCCATGAATGCATGAGTGCTGATTGATTTATATCTTATCACATTGTTGATGTAATTGAAAACCTACAAATCCTTATTAATTATGGCAGAAGAACCAACACCGCTTTTTCATTTAGCATTTCCGGTTTCCGATCTGGAAGAAACACTCACTTTTTATCGGGATATCTTAGGCTGTGATACAGGACGGAGTTCAGATCACTGGATCGATTTTGATTTTTGGGGGCACCAGGTTGTGGCGCATCTAAGTCCTGAGGAAGCGGGCAAATCGAGCATGAATGATGTGGATGGCCACGCCGTACCGGCCAAGCATTTTGGATTAATTTTAGAGTGGGAACAGTGGGAGGAGCTGGCCGATCGGTTAGAGAACGAAGGTGTTGATTTTATTATTGAACCGTACGTTCGATTTGAGGGCAAGCCCGGTGAACAGGCTACGATGTTTTTTAAGGATCCCAGTGGCAACGCGCTTGAATTCAAGGCCTTTCGAAATAAAGATCAGATTTTTGCAACATGATAATAGTATTGAGTAGTGAGTATTGAGATGCTGGTTTTCTCACTACTTAATACTCATAACTCACTACTATTCACTAAACTCCTCTTCGATTTCACTCATTTTTATCGCCAGTTCTTCCCATTCGGCGTAGATTTCAACGAGTTTTCCCTTGAGTTTTTCGTACTCCATGGAGATCTCTTTTACTTGTTCCTCGTCGTCATAGAAGTCCGGTTCGGCCATTAGATTCTCGATCTCCTCTTTACGCTCTTCGAGCTTCTCAATTTTTTCTTCCAGCGGATCCATTTTCTTTTTCAGCGGCTTTAGCTTGTCATGCCTTTTTTGCCGCTTTTGGGCAGTAATTCGCCGTTCTTCCTTGCGCGACAATCCATTATTGGACGACTCAGATTTGTTGTTATCCGAAGTAGGATCTTTTTCGGCCTTCTCTCGCTCTTCCGCCTTTTCCAGGTAGTAAGAGACGTTTCCGTAGAACGTGTTGGTCTCATTAGGACGTACTTCCAGCACTTTATCCACAATGGGGTCCAGAAAATCCCGATCGTGACTTACAATCATATAAGTGCCTTCGTACTGGTCAAGTGCCTGCTGCAAAATTTCCTTGGATTGCATATCCAAATGGTTTGTGGGCTCGTCAAAAATCAGGAAGTTCGCAGGTTGCACCAGCATCCGTGCCAAGGCAAGGCGACTTTTCTCTCCGCCTGATAGTACTGATACTTTTTTAAATACGTCATCACCTTGGAAAAGGAAACATCCCAAAATGGTACGCAGGCGGGTTTCATCAGTTTTGGGCGCGGCCTCCCGCATAATTTCAAATACTGTTTTGTTGAGATCCAGCTCATCGGCTTGGTGTTGGGCAAAATAGGAGGTTGTCACATTATGACCGGGTTCGCGTTCACCGGCATCAAAGTCTTCAAGTCCGGCAAGCATGCGAATCATGGTCGATTTTCCCGCGCCATTGGGACCCACAACCGCAATTTTATCCCTGCGATCAATGGAGTAGGAGAGATCATCGAAAACAATATTATCATCGTATTGCTTTCGGACATCGTTAAGCTTCATCACCACAGCGCCGCTGCGTTCTGGTGGTGGAAATTCGAAGAAAATTTCCTCTTCCCGCTCGTCGAGCTCAATTTTATCCATTTTTTCCAGCTGCTTAATGCGACTCTGCACTTGAGCGGCCTTGCTGGCGTTATAGCGGAACTTGTCGATAAATTCTTGTATCTCTTTGATCTCCTGCTGTTGATTTTCATAGGCTTTGCGAAGGTGCTCTTTTCGCTCGGCATGCTTTTCCTCGTAATAATCGTAATTGCCGGCATAATCATGTAAGTCACCGCGCTCAAGAGCCAGCGTGCGGGTGGTGATTTTATTCAGGAAAGCCTTGTCGTGCGAGACAATAATGACTGCACCCTCGTAGCCATTCAAAAACTGTTCGATCCAGCGGAGCGATTCAATATCCAAGTGGTTCGTAGGCTCATCCAACAATAGGTACATGGGACGCTGAAGCAGGAGTTTGCCAAGCGCGATACGCATCAGCCAGCCTCCGCTGAATTCAGTGGTCGAACGCTCAAAATCATCCGGCGTAAACCCAAGCCCCATCAATACTTTTTCAATATTTGATTCCAGCGCATAAGCTCCGGATTGTTCAATACGATTCTGGAGCTTTCCTACCTGTTCCATAGCTGCGTTATACTCTTGACTCCCTTCCTCAAGCGTAGCTAACTCTTCGCGTGCTCGTTGCACTTTTTCTTCGAGCTCCTGGATATCGGCAAAAGCACTTTCCATCTCTTCATAGACCGTAAGATTAGGGTCAGGATCTACGCCATCTTGCGGCAGATAGCCGACGGTAGCTGCTTTCGACATGGTAATATTCCCACCATTGGGTTCAACTTCCCCGGCGATAATTTTGAGCAGCGTGGATTTACCGGCACCATTCGGACCTACGAGTCCAACCCGTTCACCGGGATTAATAATGGTGCTGATGCCGTCGAGTAGCGTTTCGTCGCCGAATGATAGAGATATGTTTTCGAGTTGAAGCAAGAATATAAGTTCTTTAAAATTGGCACTTAATATAACCATCAAAGCAGTGGAGCTAAATGATTTTTTGGGATTTTTTTTGATAAACCTAGAATCATGGATTCTGTGATGGAAGCTTTTTAATCAGGTACAATTGTTCTATTTTTGACCTATGTATTTACTGATATTTTATTTGGCGCTTGCGATCGGGGTATCGTTTATGTGTTCTATATTGGAGGCAGTGCTTCTCTCGGTAAGCCATTCCTATATTGCTATCATGGAGCGAAAGGGGAATACATCGGGTAAACTTCTCCATAGTTACAAGGAAGATGTCGATCGGCCGCTTTCCGCCATTCTTAGTTTAAATACCATAGCCCATACCGTTGGCGCTGCCGGAGTGGGTGCACAGGCGCAAATTGTTTTTGGGGATGCTTATGTAGCTATTACTTCAGCCGTGCTAACATTTTTAATTTTAGTGCTTTCTGAAATTATTCCTAAAACGATTGGGGCAACGTATTGGCGAAGTTTGGCACCAATGGCTGCTAAAACACTTCGCGTACTTATGTTTTTAATGTATCCCCTGGTAGTGATGTCGCAAGCGATTACAAGATGGCTTGCACAGGATGAAAAGGTCCCCAGTTTTAGTCGTGAGGAATTCGGAGCCATGGCTGATCGTGGGGTAGAAGAGGGTATTTTTGAAGAGGAAGAATCGCGCATCTTTAAGAATTTGATTCGCTTTAATTCACTTCGGGTCAAAGATATTATGACCCCCCGTACGGTGGTAGTTGGTTTTGATGAAACGCTGAAGGTGAGTGATGTTAGTGAAAATTTAGAACGGCTTCATTTTTCGCGGCTTCCCGTTTATGGTGCCGGTCGTGATGAAGTAACTGGCTACGTGCTTAAAAATGATTTGTTGCTGATGTTGGCTCGCGGGGAAACGGATAAAGAGTTAAAAGAATTTAAGCGTGATATTCTTATTGTCCCTGAGGTGATGCCGCTACAGGATTTCTTTGAACAACTGATGAAAAAGCAGGAGCACATCGCCATAGTAGTAGATGAGTACGGTGGTTTTGCTGGTGTTGTAACAATGGAAGACCTTGTGGAAACGCTTCTGGGGATGGAGATTATTGACGAGGTAGATACCATTGAAGATATGCAAAAGATGGCGCGCAAAAAATGGATGGAGCGGGCAAAAAGGCTGGGTATTGTTTCCGAGGATACCGAAGAAGCCCCATCACTGGATTCAGCTTCATAATAGTACTATGCTTGCTTATACAATTTTTGGTATTACTTGTGTAGCACATACCTTTATTGTTTGACTTATTAACAATCAAACAACTGTACAAGATAACAGGTTTAACAGAGGTCGTTCTATTCTATTTTAAATGGGACTTACATCTTTTTACTGTTTCCGGTTCGCCATTTGTACTATTATTTATGAGGTTTTGAATGAAGGATATTTGATATCGTTTTGGATGATGGAAATATTTAATTGGTCTTTTCAGAAAAGAGCCTTTATAGTTTGTATTCCTAGAAGGGGGATAACGAAGATAGTTAGCATCGGATATTAATAATAGAAGGGAAGGAGGAGTTCTGCTGGATGCCAACTTAACCCTGGGCAGAATTTTATCACGAATTGGGATGGATATAATTAAGGTATTTAATAGTATCTATTTTGATTTAATATTTTTAATTATAAGATACTGGTCTGCTAATAATATTACCGCAACCCTTTATTAGCTTTAAAGTGAGTGGAGTATTAGTTCAGGATTACTGATTACAATATCGGCTTTCGCTAACATATGAATATCGCAAAAGGAAAAACAGACGAGGCTGGCAACAATCTGGTGGAAAGGATTCGCGAGGGGGACGAGCAGGCTTTTGAAAAGCTCTTTTGTGAGTACTATTATGATTTGTGTTCTTTTGCTTATCAGTTTACAAGCTGTAACGAACGGGCTAAAGATCTTGTACAAGATGTGTTTATAAAAATCTGGAATCGCCGCGAAAAGTGGAAAGTGCACCGTTCTGTTAAAGCCTATCTTTTGAAAGCGGTTCGCAATACTGCAATTAATCATATTAACGAAAGAGGGCATCGAAATGAAGTCCGAGAGACCCTTTCAAGAGAGAAGCTGCAAAATATAAAGCCATCAGTTGATTTCGGACTTGATAAAAAGGATGAGTTAGTTGATCAAATATGGGAAGCTGTTGTAGCGATGCCTGAACGCCGCCGCAGGGTATTTATCCTTTATCACCGGCACGGACTTAGCTATGACGAAATTGCTGAAGTTTTGGATATTAGTCGCAAGACTGTTGAAAACCATATGGGGTTGGCACTTAAAGATATTCGCGCACAAATAGGATGAGCTAATACTTTTGGCCGGTTCATTTTTGTAGAAAAACCTTTCTTAAAACCTTTTCAGTATTCTTTAAATACGGATTTTAGTCACCCAAAATTTTAATTGGGGGTAGCGCTTTTCACAACTGTCTTATAGATGAAGAAAAGATCGATCATTAAAAGACATTGTGATGGAGCTAAATGGAAAAGAGTATCAATTGATTGCCAACTACTTGGCGGGCGAATGTACCGATCAGGAACGAAGAAGGGTTGAGCAGTGGATTGATCAGAGTCAAGAGAATAAGAGACAGTTTCAGAAATTAAGGCGCATCTGGCAGCTTTCCGGTAAGGCCGTTTCATCTGAGGATATGGAGTGGAATATTGATAAAGAATGGAATCGGCTGGGCAGGCAAATAAATAAACAGAAGGATTCATCAATCAGTAAGGATTCAGATGAAAAGCGCTATTGGTCTTTTCGGAGTTCATCCATTCATTCGGGAACTCAGAAATTTATTCGAATAGCTGCAGTTTTTTTAGTCGCCGGACTTTTTGGAGTACTCTCATACCAGAGTTGGCATCCATCTGATCAAAAACAACAGGAGCAGGTATTGCGACAAATTAGTACTGATAATGGACAGCGAGCCAACCTTACACTGGCCGATGGTACTGAAGTTATGCTCAATGCTGATAGTGAACTTAAACTTCCCACAAAATTTGCTTCTGATGTTCGTGAAGTCCATCTGGATGGTGAGGCCTATTTTAAGGTGTCAGAGAATAAGGACAAGCCTTTTTTAGTGTACTCTAACGAGTCAACGGTTCGGGTTTTGGGGACGGCTTTTTCTGTACGGGCATATCCTGAGGACCAGCAGGTGCAAGTTGTTGTTGAAGAAGGACGGGTTTCGTTTGGGCATAAAAAAGAATCTGAGGATCAAAAAGCTATTTTAAATCGCAATGAGTTGGGAACATTTGATCTCTCAACAAGTACTGTAGCCACTCGAACAGTGGAAGATATTGAATTATATATGAGCTGGCGAAATGGCTATTTGAAATTTGAAAAGAACCGATTGAACGATGTAGCGAAGGCATTGGAGCGGAGATATGACGTGGAGGTCTTTTTTGAGGATCCGGCTCTAAAGGAGCTTCAGCTAACCGCATATTTGAAGAGTCGGTCGCTCCGAAATGTACTGGATGTGATTACGACATCTTTAGAAATTCAATATCAATTAGATGAGAATAAAGTCACTTTTATAAAATAATTCGGTGAGATATAAAAATGATGTTTTGTAACCGGTTTCACTAAAACAGAAAACTTAGTAACTCAAAAGCGATAGTTTCTTAAATAAAAAAATCAATCCAAACGGAGGTTCTATGAAAGAATCGTTATTGCATATTTTATCAAAGTCGGTGCTCTGGTGCCTGGCGGTATTGTTGGTTTCGCCAGTAAGCCAGGCGTATACGGCCGATGCTCAGGGACAGTATCTAACGTCTGCTGCAAATGAGTCTATCAACAAATCATTTTACTCGGTTAGCAAGTATTCCGATCGCATCCCGGAATTACAGGGAATCATTTCAGTTGACGTGGAGAATGCGCCGATACGAGAAGTGTTGGAAAATATTGTATCGCGAGCAGATCTTGGCATAGCTTATAATGCCGAAATGCTTTCGTTAGGACAGCCGATAACCGTTAATATGAAAAATGTGACTGTAGCTAACGCTCTGCAAAAGGTGCTCAGGAACACCTCTTATGAAGCTGTTATCTCTAAAACGAGAGAAATTATATTGCGGGACCGTCCTGACCCTCCGCCACTGGTAATACAGTTTGAGCAAGAGATTTCCGGTACGGTAACGGATGCGGAGACAGGAGATCCACTACCTGGTGTTAATGTGATGGTTCCCAATACAACGGTTGGTACATCAACCAATGAGAGTGGCGAATATTCAATTTCAGCCCCTGATGAGGCTGATAGCTTAGCATTTTCTTTTATTGGATATCAGCGCCAGGTTGTCCCCATAAATGGACGAAGTACTATTAATATTCAGCTCCAATCCGAGGTACAAACGTTTGGAGATGATGTGGTAGTAACGGCATTGGGAATCACACGTGATGAACGATCCATTGGATATTCATCCCAGGAAGTGGGAGGAGATGAACTTACCTATTCCCAAGATCAAAATGTAATTGGAGCTTTGTCAGGTAAAATTGCAGGAGTGCAAATTTCGGGATCTTCCGGAGCAAGTATGGGAGGTACTCAGACTATTAAAATTCGTGGCGTTAACTCGTTAAGCGGTGAAGGTCAACCGTTAATTGTGGTTGATGGAACCCCTATTTCCAATCAAAATTTTGCGGGAAGCGGAGGAGCTGATTTCGGTAACTTGGCACAGGATGTAAATCCCAATGATATTAAATCAGTAAACGTGCTTAAAGGACCTGCTGCTTCTGCCTTGTATGGTATTCGTGGACAATACGGTGTAGTTATGATTACTACCAAAAGTGGGGCAGGACAAAGAGATCTATCTGTTGAATTCAGTTCCAGTTTTGAAGTACAACGTGCCGGAAACTTTATGGAATATCAGAATAAATACGGTGCAGGTTACTCATTAGACTTTCCTACACTTTCAAATGGTGATCCTTATGTACCTACAAATTGGGATGAAAGCTGGGGTCCTCGTATGGATGGAACCATGGTTCGAGAATATTTTAGTTTTTATCCACAGGATCCACGATATGGAGAGTTAACTCCCTTTAATCCACAGCCGGATAATGTTAAGAACTTTTTTGAAACCGGTTTTAAATCGAACCAAGCTATTTCAATTTCCGGAGGAGGAGATGATAGCAATTATCGTTTAAGTTTCAATGATTCCAGGACGGATGGAGTTTATCCCAATACCGAACATCATCGAAATAACCTGGGTGTGAGCGCTGGAATTGATGTAAGTGAGGATTGGAGATTCTCCACAAATATTAATTATGCAAGAAATAGTGGGCAACGTCCGCCTCAGGGGTATGGATATGGATCCCAATACTTTCGACAATGGTTCCAACGCAATGTGAGCATGGAAGAACTAAAAGATTACAGATATGATGACGGCACTGTAAAACACTGGAATATTGGGATTCCTTCACAAGGAGAAACACCAAGTGCTGTTTATTGGGATAATCCATATTTTCTGGCTTATGAAAATGAAACAACGGATGATCGAAATCGTGTATTTGGTGACTTCGGAGTAGAATATAATGTGCTGCCCGAACTTACATTGAATGCATCATTGCGCGGGGATGTATATGTACAGCATATTGAGTGGAAGTCCGCTGTAGGCGGTACGGGAACATCCGGCTATACGGTTGGCAAATACGAAAACCGGGAAATGAACTACGATATTTCAGCTCAATATGTTAATGACTGGGGCGCTTTTTCAATAGATGCTACTGTTGGTGCAAACATGTACGATCGTGATTACTCCTTCTTGCGTCAGTCAACGGTAGGCGGACTGTCAACACCGGGTTATTATAATATTGCGGCTTCGGTTGATCGGCCCGATAACACATCTTACGAACTTGAAAAGCAGATTTACAGTGCATATGGTCTGGTTTCTCTGGGATATGATGAGACCTATTTCGTTGACCTTAGTCTTCGAAATGACAAAACATCTACTTTGCCGGAGGATAATAATTCCTATTGGTATCCATCAGTTTCAGGTAGTTTCGTATTCAGCGAACTTGTCGATTGGGAGCCGCTCACTTTTGGTAAACTTAGGTTAAGTTATGCGCAAGCAGGCTCTGACTTGAGTCCTTATCAAACATCAGCGGTCTACAGTATTGGTACTGTATATGATGGTACGAATACGCTGTCGGTACCTAACAATCTGAATAATCCAGAGATAGAGCCATCGTTCTCACATTCGTATGAAGGTGGTGTTGACCTTAACTTCTTCGGCCGCTTGAAATTAAGCTTTACCTATTACGAGCAGCAGAACGAAAATCAGATAATACCTTTAGATATATCCGGAACCAGTGGATATAATACTGCTACTATAAATGCCGGTCTTATTGAAAATAGGGGCATCGAGGTTGAACTTTCGGGTACGCCTATTGAGTCAAGAGATTTGGTTTGGAACTCAAAATTTAACTTGGGTAGAAATCAAAATGAGGTTGTTGAACTTCATCCGGATATCGATGTTTATACGCATAATAGTAGCGTGTATTCGGGAACTGCAAGTTATATGAACTCCTATGAAGGAGAAGAATACGGTGCTCTGGTAGGTCAGGCTTATGAGCGTGATGAAGAGACTGGCAAAATTTTGTTGGATAATAATAATTTGCCGATCTGGACGGATGCTACCCACAATTTTGGAAGTGTTCTTCCAGAATTTACCGGAGGATTCCAAAATTCGTTCCAATACAAGAACTTCAGCCTAGCTACGATGATTAGCTTTCAGTCGGGCGGACAATTCTTTAGCTGGTCGCGAATGTTGGCCCACAAGACAGGTTTGGCTCCGGCTACGGCAGCTGTCAATGATCGTGGTGCAAATGTTCGTGATCCCCTTGGTGAAGACGGTGGTGTTCATGTAGAGGGTATTTCAGCCTCTACCGGACAAGAAGTTTCCACCTATGTTGATGCACGCGATTATTACAGAGGTGTACTGGGCGACGATATCTACGAAGATTGGGTCACCGATGCTTCGTATATCAAGCTAAGCGAAGTTAAATTCGGATATACATTTGGCAACGATCTGATGGATAGATTGCCCATCCGTTCAGCTGAAGTTGCTGTTTATGCTAAAAATCCGGTTATGATTTGGCAGGCAGCACCAAAAGGCCTGGATCCCTCAGAGCTGTCAACAGGAAGCCAGGATATCACCTGGACAGAGACTGGACAGTTGAATACCGTCCGCACATTCGGCTTGAACTTAAGCTTAACTTTCTAAGAGTATAACTATGAAGAAACTAATTTTATCCATAACGGTCATTGCATTTCTGGTTAGTAGCTGCGAAATAGCAAGCTTTGATGACGATATAAATACTAATCCGAATTTACCGAGTGAAGCTGAAGCTTCGCAGCTTATTGCTAATGCGATGCTTTCGCTGCCATCATTGAGCTCTTCACCACAGGGAGAGTACAATGCGCAGTATCTGTCTGAAATCATTTATATTGATGATTCTCTTTATCCCGAGGGTACAACCAGCTTTTACTGGATGTACCAGGGACCACTGATGAATCTTCAAACAGCCATAGAAAATACAAATAATGCTAATGAAGCGGCTGTTGCCAAGATTCTTAAAGCCTATTACTTCTGGCACATGACAGATCGATGGGGGGACATCCCTTATTCTGAAGCGTTGAATGGGACAGAAGATTTTACTCCGGCCTATGATACGCAGCAAGAGATTTATGAAAATCTCTTTGCATTGTTGAAGGAAGCCAGAGATCAGCTCGAAGTAGGTGGCGGACTTTCGAATGATATTATGTATGACGGTGATATCGAAAAGTGGAGAAAGTTCGGTAACACCGTTCGCATGTTGATGGCACTTCGTTTATCTGAAAGAGATGCAACATGGGCCGAAGATGAGTTCACCAATGCCATGGATGATGGAATTATGACATCTAATGATGATAATTTCGTATTCCAACATCTGGCCGATGAAAACAACGAAAACTACTGGTACAATCAGATCATACGCCAATCCCGGGTGTGGTGGGCGCTGCCAGTGAGATTAATCGACATGATGGAGCCGAACAATGATCCCAGGCTCTCAGTTTATGGAGAACTGGCTGCAAGTACCGGCGATTATACTGGTTTGCCGTATGGTAACCCTAATGATGTTGAGGCCGATGACTACTCACTATTAGGAACGGATATCTACGAGCAGGATGCCCCTGTTTATCTGGTTACCTATGCACAAGCCAAATTTGCATTAGCTGAGGCGGCTGAGCGTGATTGGACTACAGATACCCCCGCAACACATTATAATGAGGCTATTGAAGTTTCTATTATGCAGTGGACGGGTAATAATGCAGGTGTTCAAAGCTATCTAAATGAGCCGGATGTTGTTTATGATCCTGCCAATGGCATCGAGATGATATCGGAGCAGCGGTATCTGCATCTGTTCATGCATGGATATGAAGCATGGGCCGAATATCGTAGAACCGGATATCCCGATAATATGGTAAACCCACAAGGCAGAGATATACCGTTGCGACAGGCTTATACCTCTGATGAGGCATTGAACAATACCGATAACTATGAGGAAGCGGTTGATCGTCAGTTTGGAGGCGATAACTCAATTTACGGTCGCTTATGGTGGGATGTAGAGAATTAAGCAAATACGAAATAAATATTGCTTACTAATTATTAAACTATACCAATAGATTTACAAAAGGCACAGGAGTTAGATTCCCTGTGCCTTTTATATATCATCAATAATTATCTAAAAGATTTAATGCAATGAAATATCGATTTGTATCAACATCACTAATAATTTTTCTGTTTGTCTCTCTGATGGCTTGTGGGCCATCCCAAAAACAGGATATTCAACAGAAAATTACGAACACTTCGCAACACTTTGCACCCGACAGCAGGGTGGCATTATTTGATGTAGAAGCAGAATCTAATAATGGGGAATGGGTGCTGAAGGGAGAAACGAATCTTCCGAAAGCCAAAGCCGCATTGCTCGATTCACTTTCAGCAATGAATATTACGACTGTTGACAGTATCAATGTGCTGCCAGATGATGGGCTTGAGGGAAAGACACTGGGAATTATTAACAACTCAGTAGCGAACCTTCGATCGCGCCCTTCCCATCCCGCACAACTCGTAACTCAGGCCACATTGGGTATGCCCGTTAAGGTTCTTAAAAAAGAAGGCAGCTGGTATTTTATACAGACACCGGATGATTATTTGTCGTGGGTTGATTATGGAGGTATTCATCAAATGAGCCAAAAAGAATATGAAGAGTGGAAATCAGCGGATAAAATTATTTATCTCGAAACCAATGGTTATGCATTTGAACAGCCGAATCGCGAATCATTAAAAGTATCTGATTTGGTAAGTGGAAGCATCCTCAAAGTTACAGGGACAGAAGGAAATTATTATGAGGTTAGTTATCCCGACGGGCGAACCGGTTTTGTAAGCCGTTCTGAGGCTCGATCTTTTGACGATTGGAAGGCTTCCGTCCAAGCATCAGAGAATCAACTGGTGCAGGAGGCAAAATCAATGAAAGGGGCACCTTATTTGTGGGGAGGAACATCCTCCAAAGGCATGGATTGCAGTGGCTTTACCAAGACGATCTATTTTATGAATGGCTGGATTATTCCGCGAGATGCGTCTCAGCAAGTTCATGCAGGTGAATTAGTTGACTCTACCGGTAACTTTGAGAATTTGCGACCGGGTGATTTGCTGTTTTTTGGAAGTGAGGCAACCGAAGAACGGGATCGACGTGTTGTGCACGTGGGCATGTGGATTGGTAATGACGAATTTATTCATTCTGCAGGCCGGGTTAAGGTGAGCAGTATTGATCCTAAAGCGGAAAACTACGATGAGTATAATCTCAATCGCTATCTTGAATCCCGTCGATATCTGCAGCATAAAGAGGGTAACATTATTGACGTGGAAGATATGTATGAGATATAATTTATATGAGTTTAATCACAAAACGCCTTTGAGAATTTGTTCCCGAACGCGCTTTTAAATTTTAGGTCGACAATGAAACCACTTGTGCATTTGTCGAAGATAAGTCTTGTCTTAATTCTCGTAATGGCTTGTTCTTCGAATCCCGATACAATTGTTGATTTGAAAACTGAAATACGACAGAATCTATCCACTCTTGATGGTCAGTTTGCTGTTGGATTTAAAACAATTGGAACCGATCAGCAAATATTTATCAACGAGCGAGAGATGTTTCATGCCGCAAGCACGATGAAAACTCCGGTGATGATCGAACTATTCAAGCAGGCTGAGGCCGGTCATTTTTCGCTGGATGATTCCATTGAAGTCAAAAATGAGTTTCGAAGTATTATCGACAGCAGTCGTTACCAAATGGATATTAATGAGGATAGTGAGGGAGAGCTGTATGATTTAATTGGGCAAAGACGACCTATACGCACATTGATTAGTGACATGATTACCATCAGCAGTAACCTGGCTACAAATATCCTTATTGAAAAAGTTGGTGCGCAGAATGTGACGCAGACCATGCGTTATTATGGGGCTGACAGTATTAAGGTGTTACGTGGTGTGGAAGATATTAAAGCGTTTGAACAAGGTTTAAGCAACCGCACTACTGCTTTTGATGAAGTAGCTATCTATGAAAAACTGGCCCGTGGCGAGGCAGTCAGCAGGGAGGCATCCGAAGAAATGATTGCTATTCTCAAGAATCAGAATTTTAACGAGATGATTCCTGCCCAATTGCCCGACGACGTTGAAGTAGCTCACAAAACAGGATGGATTACGGGTGTAAATCACGATGTGGGGATTGTCGATCTTCCAGATGATCGCCGCTATGTATTGGTACTTTTATCAAAAGAAGCAGAAAGCCGCGATGATGTGCTTGCTACATTTGCAGACATTTCTCGATCAATTTTTGATTTCGTTACAAAGTAACTCAAAAAAATATTTAATGATTGATGTGATTCAACTGGGGCTTGGTCCCATAGGGCAACAACTAACTCGCTATCTTGTAGAACGAAAAGGAATTTCAATTGTTGGGGCGGTTGATCCCGATCCCCAAAAAGTGGGCAAAGATCTGGGTAATTATGCCGAAATTGAAGCGCTTAGTAGTTCCATTTCATCTGATCTGAATTCGTGTCCAGCCGTTGATCAAGCTGATATTGCAGTCATATCTACAGTATCATCCTTGGAAAAGATGGAAGCCCAAATTCGAGAGGCTGTAGATTGTGGTTTGGATGTCGTATCAACGTGTGAGGAGCTTTCCCATCCCTGGCAAACGCAGCCCGAGCTGGCCCGACGTATTGATGACTATTGCAAACAGCAGGGCGTTAGCTGTGTTGGCACTGGTGTTAATCCCGGATTTTTGATGGATTTTCTGCCTTCCGTGCTAACGTCGGTTTGTCGAGAGGTAAAGCATATTAAAGTAGAGCGCGTGCAAGATGCACGTCCGCGCAGAAAACCATTCCATGATAAGATTGGTGTGGGGCTTACTCAATCGGAATTTGAAGAGAAAAGAGAAGGAATACGGCATGTGGGGTTGCCGGAATCTGTGTATTTGATTGCTGATGCCATGAATTGGGAGCTGACGAATGTGGATGAAATACTAGAATCGATACAGGCTGAAAGTCCAATCCAAACGGAAAGTGGCATGGTAAGCCCTGGAAATGTTGCAGGGGTGCGACAGGTCGCGCGGGGATACCAGAATGATCAGGAAGTTATTAGGCTGGTCTTTGAAGCAGCCGTCGGAATAGAAGAATCTCATGATAGTATTTATATAACCGGGGATCCTACATTTAATTCTACCGTCGATGGTGGAATAAACGGGGATATCGCAACTTCTGCTATTATAGTGAATGTGATACGATCGATAAGGAGAGCTGCTCCGGGCCTCAAGACCATGCTTGATATAACAGCTCCTACTTATTTTAGTGGAATTAATGAAAAGGGTTTAGCTAAATATTAATCTTCAGTTTAAGTAAGATGGGAAAGAAATTATTGGTATCAATTTTTTTAATAACTTTGTTGGCAGCCGGGTGTCAATCTACAGAGGAAATTACCAGGGAGCAGCCCAAAACAGAGCAAAAGGAAGTAGCTCCGTTGGCAACAATGATTGATACCTCTCAGGTTTTTTCGGCAAATCTTACAGGATTTGCCCTCTATGACCCGGATACTGATTCAATGATTCACAGCCAGAACGGGAATCGCTATTTTACCCCTGCCTCCAACACCAAGCTTTTTACTTTCTATACCGGATTGAAGCTGTTGCCTGACTCCATCAAAGCGCTGGAATACGAAGTGCGCGGGGACTCACTGATTTTCTGGGGAACGGGTGATCCATCGTTTTTACATCCCGATTTTGGCAATAAGAAGGTCTACGACTTTCTAAAAAAACGGGATGAAGATCTCTACTTCTCTGATTCCAATTTTGATGATGAACTGTTGGGGCCGGGATGGTCTTGGAGCGATTATCAACATTATTATCAGACCGAAAAGGTACCGTTTCCTATCTTTGGCAATATAGCTCGATTTACTATTCAGGAAATTGAACTTCGCAAGATTGCTGAAACGGATAGTGGACTGGCGGTCTCTCCCAAATATTTCCAGTCATTTGTAGAAGAAAACGAACACCGTGATGATTTTCTTCACCGGGGGATGACAAACAATACGTTTTCCTATAAATCTGAGGCCGATACCAATACTTATACGATTGATAAACCGTTTCATTACAGCCCCGAATTGTTTACTGATATGTTGTCGGATACCCTCGATAAAACAGTTGAATATGTTGAGATCGAGCGTCCGAAATCTCCCCAAAAAATATATAGCATAAAATCGGATACAGCATATAAGCGGATGCTGCAGCCGAGTGATAATTTTATTGCCGAACAACTGTTACTGGTAACGGCTTCTGAGCTGGGGAAGCCCCTGAACTCCAGAACTGTTATCGAAAAAATGAAGGAAGAATATTTGGATATCCTACCCAGAGAACCGCAATGGGTGGATGGGTCGGGATTATCGCGCTATAATATGTTTACGCCCGAGTCTATGATTCGCCTCTTGGGAGCTATTGATGATGAATTTGTGGCTGATAAAAAGTTGTTTCATTTGCTTCCTGCAGGAGGAGAGCGCGGAACAATAAGTAGTTGGTATGCCCCTCGTGACGACAAAGAAAAACCGTACGTTTTTGCAAAGACAGGCACCCTAAGCAACAACCATTCACTGAGTGGTTATTTATTGACCAAAAGTGGCAAGAAGCTATATTTTAGTTTTATGAATAATCACTATGTGGGATCTTCTTCCAACGTTAAAAAAGAGATGGAAAAGGTACTATGGTATATTCACAAAAACTTCTGAGTTTAGTATTTATTAAATAAAGAGATGATCAGCTGAATAGTTTTTGATGAATATCTTTAACAACAGGGAGTACCTGATCTTTACTAACGACAAGATTAAGATTCCCTTTGGACTTACTGTAGGAGATTAAATTTTGTGGTACGTTTTTAACCTGGGAAAGAATATCTTCAACCAAGAATTTGTCGCTGTTGCAGCCAACCAGGCTGATAATTCCCTGATTGTTTAATACGTCTACTGATCCATAGCCATTAAGTTGTTCAATAGCATCGTCAAGATTAGCACCATTTTCGATACCAATAGAAACAGATGCCTCCGTTGTTGTTACGACGTCAACGGCCAGATGATGCCAGCGCAGGATATCAAAAACTCCCGCCAAAAATTCGTATCCCATTACCGTTTGTGATGATGTGACTGTAAGTATTGTACAGTTTTCTTTATAGGTGATCGCTTTAACAGGTCCGCCGTTTGTAGATTCTGTGGAAATACAGGTGCCGGGTTCATCGGGTTCAAAAATATTTTTTACCCAGACGGGGATCTGTTTTTTAGATGCCGGTTTGGTCGTGGAGGGATGTAATACCTTGGCACCAAAATATGCCAGTTCTGTGGCTTCTTGAAAACTGAGCTGTGAGATTGGTCTTGCCTCAGGTACAAAGCGGGGATCACAGGTATAAATGCCACTTACATCAGTCCATATTTCAATAGTTTCAGCATCAAGAGCTGCACCGACAAGACTTGCGGAGTAATCGGAGCCCTCGAATCCCAGAGTGGTAGTATGGCCGTTTTCATCCATACCATAAAAACCACCCATTACAGGGATCTTGCCCTTTACAACCTGTTCTTTAAGGGATGCAGCTTGATTGGCTATATAATCTTCATCGGGATTGGCTTGTCCGAAATCAGAGTCAGTGCGAATAATATCGGCAGCATCAATCCACTGGGTAGCGATACCTGCAGCTGACGCACACTGAGCGAATAAATAGGATGACAACTTTTCTCCGATAGAGGCTACCGCATCCTTTTCTTGCTCAGTCAGTTCCTGCTCATCATTGATGGCGTCAAGCTGGGTGTTCAGTTCCTCAATATGTTGATCGATCCAGGTACTACAATTCTCAATTAGGGGCGTCTTATTCTGATGGTCATTTAAAAATTCTGTGACTAATTTGTTGTGACGCTGTTTGATATCTGCAGCAATACTCCGGGCTTCTTCGATATCATCGAGTGCCGTTGTTGCTGCTTTTATGAGCTCACGGGTTGTTCGAGCCGTAGCAGAAACAACTACAATAGGAGATTCGTAGCGTGAAATGATATCAATTACTTGTTGCCAGGTTTTGGCATCACTCATTGAAGTACCGCCGAATTTGAGAATGTGCATCAACCGCTAGTTTTTAGTGATAATTTGATTATGAGCGTAAAAAAATAGGGAAGAGCCGATTTTACAAGCAAAAATTTAACCTATTGCAGCGTAGATAGTCGTTTGAATCCCTTACTTTCAAGAAGGGATTTTTGAGCATTCAAAAACTCTCTTACTTGGTTGATGGGGATGGCTTGAGTGATTCCATAATTAATACGAGTTTTTTGTTGTACAAAAACTGAATCGGAATAGGGGCGGGTTATTCGGGTGTAGTTATCGTTTTCGGGACGAGGTACGAGTATTTGTTCTCTGGTAGCCGTTGATGAGCTTGCCATCCCTACCCATTGGAAAGATTTAAAATTATTGTTGCTGGCTAAAATCAATCCCCCGCTTATACCCGGATTAAAAGTAGCATCAGTAACAAAAAAACGATCATTATAACTTTCTGAGGAGCTGGCCAATCCCCGGGTAACCATAGGATAGCTTTTGGGAAATCCAAGCACATAAATCAATGAACCCAATTGTAGAAAATCACTGTTTCCGGCTTTTACTGAGAGGGGATATAAGCCCAAATTTCCTACTTGTTCAAATTCAACGTTCAATAGGGCTAGGTCGAAACGCTTATTTGTAGCTAAAACTTTGAACGGCTGCAACTCAGAAGAAGTGTATACAAGATTAGTTTGATTCTTTTTAATACTGATAGATTCAATATAGGTCTCTTCAGGTATATCCGGTCCTTTGTAATAGGTAATCATCGTATCGGGAAAAAAGACCGTATGTTGACAGGTGACCAGCAGTGAGTTGTTATTATTTTGGTCGAGGATAATAGCAGTACCGCTCGTACTTTCTTCTGAGGATGTTTGTGATGTGGCAATATCTTTTGGATTGTTGGTTTTAACATCGGCCAACGTTATGGCTTTGCCGCTAAAGTTAAAGTTGTTGTAAAATCCGGTAGATACAATTCGAACGACTGATTGTTGGGCATTTTTTAATTGAGAGCTGATATCTCGGTGCGGGAATGCGGAAGTATAGTATTCAGAATATTCTGTTTGAGGCTGCTGATCAGAAGATTCTGTAGAAATAGATTGCTGAGAGCTACTACAGAAAGTAAGTGTTAAAGCAATTGTAAATAGCGATGATATTGCTAACCAATTTTTCATGGTATTGTTGTTTAATTAATCATAACCAATAACTAAAATAACACGATTAAATGAATTTTACCGAATTGCTCTATTTAAGTCTACAAAACCTCTATCCATTTTTAAAACGGATTGGCGAAACGGGTAGTATATATTGCAATATTTTATTTTGACTGCTCAGGGCCAGAAGCGTCAATAGAGGTAGTTTCCTGCTTTATTTGTTGTCGGATTTCATCATCCAGATAGATATAAAATGCCTGATCGCCATTGGTGGGGGAGGGAGGATTGTCAATTGTATAGGGACGAATCTCGTTGTTAGAGGTGATTAAAAAAAGCGGGATATATTGCTCTCCAATTTGCTCTTCAAATTCAGTTGCAGGATTTTCCTCATTAAATTGCATCGATTGGATTGCTGTATGTTTTGAAAAGAAACGTGATAAATTTTCAAAATTTAAACGTTCATGAAACAAAATTCGCCCACTTAGGTGACTCGTTACATCTTTATTTTCCATCTGTCCCTGTGTATTGGGGGCAAGCTGAAAAACGTGGGACCGACCGAATATTTCTCCAAATCGAAGGGCGGCAAGTGAGTTTGTTTCATCATTGGGCGTTAAAGAAATCATTCGTCCAACGCCATCAAGATTTAATTCTTCTAATGCAAATTCTGATAGGATATTTCCGTGGTATGTTTTAAGTCCCTTAGATCTGGCACGGCTAATATTTTTCCAGTTCGAATCTGCAACTAGCACTTTAAACCCTTCATCTTTAATTGCTTTCGCAATTTTCAATGCCCAGCTGTGGGCACCAAGAATTAAAAGTCCATTTGGCACAGGTTTAGCAACACCTAACTTGCGGGCTACCCATGCAGCGGGGAGACCGTAAATAGTGACTGTGCCGATAATTACAAGAAAAACAATAGGCACCAGCTGGTCGGCATGTTCAAAACCATTTTGAGCTAAATTTATCGCAAAAATAGAAGAGATAGACGCCGCTACAACACCACGAGGTGCCATCCAGCACAGGAAAAGTTTTTCACGCCAATTGATATCTGCAAAGTATGTAGAAATGTACACGCCAATTGGTCGTGCAATAAGAATGAGAATAGCAAGAAAGGCTGCGAGGCTCCAGCTTAAATTTTGGATTAAACTGCTTAACTCTACCCGTGCTGCCAGAAGTATAAATAGAGCAGACAGCAGGAGTACTCGCAAGTTTTCTTTGAATTCTGTGATGTGATGAATACGAGCTGTTTTTTGATTTGCTAATGCGATACCCATTAAGGTAGTAGCCCAGAGACCCGATTCATGTTGAAGCATATTCGAAATGGTAAATACGGTGACAACGACCATAAGATTTACCGGGTTCTGCAGGTAATCGGGAAGAAGGTGACGCTTTAGTAAAAAATAGATCAACGCAGCTCCCCCCAAACCTACCAGTGTACCAAATAAAATTGTTTTCATGATACTCATAACGGCAACACTGGTGGCGGCAGAAAAACTGGTACTTAAAATTACTTCAAAGACAAGAACAGCAAGCATGGCTCCGATGGGATCAATGACAATGCCTTCCCATTTAAGAATAGAACCTACCTGCCCAGAGGGACGAACCTGACGAAGTAAGGGAATAATAACGGTGGGTCCGGTAACTACAAGAATGGCTCCGAGCAGTATGGCGAGTTCCCAGTCGAATACAAATAGGTAGTAAGCCGAAACGGCGGTAATGCCCCAAGTTAAGACCACTCCTATACTTACCAAGTTACCAACAGTACTGCCAATATCTTTAAGTTCAGAAAAACGAAGGCTTAAGCCTCCTTCGAAAAGGATAATAGCAACAGATACAGAAATAAAAGGCGAAAGCAGATCACCCATTAATTGGTCTGGATCAAGAAGTCCAAAGACCGGTCCTGCAAGAACTCCGCTGATAAGCAATAGGAGAATAGCGGGTAACTTAAAGCGCCATGCAACCCACTGTGCACCAATACCAAACAGTAGAATACTTGTTATACCAATTAAGAGATGTTCGCCCATGAATTGCGAGGAATAATTTTTGATTGTTCTAAAAGGTGAAAATCTATAAATGAGGTGTTAGAAACAAAATTATTCCATATTTCTTATTGAGTTATATATGAAGACATGTTCTTTGTTTAAAACAAGTAGGGAATGGAGCTTTCAAATATTACTATAGAATTAAAAATATTTAAAAACCGCTCTAATAATTTTAGGAATAATACAATCCTTGTATTTTAGTGTTCCCAATTAATATAAACTGTCAAACAAAGACTGATGAACAGCCAAATAAAAAATAAACTTATCGCAGAATTTGCTTGGTTGTTCGGAATTATTATCGTATCAGCTGCATTGGAGTATACTATTATCGTATTTTTTAACCTACATCCGATATTAAGTGTTAAGATACAGGGATTTATCGGTCTTGTTGTAGTCGCATATATCATTCGCATGGTAGCCCGTATGGGTAAACAGGGAATTATTTCTTTTGAGGATGAGGGACAGGAAGAACCCGGTGAACGGGGATAACACATCTCAATAGATCATAATTAATAAGCTGTTTTTCAATTCTGAATAGCTAAAACCACAATTATTTTACTTTGGCAGAACTGAAAGATTCCAAAAAACTTAATAAAACACTTGGAGCATTTGATGTATTCGCAATAGCAACGGGAGCTATGTTTAGTTCCGGTTTGTTTTTGTTGCCGGGCTTGGCTGCAAGCGTTACAGGGCCATCGGTGTTCCTGGCTTATCTGGTTTCGGGTATATTAGTATTACCCACTATGTTGAGTAAGGCAGAGCTTGGGACGGCTTTTCCCCGGGCTGGCGGCACTTATTATATTATTGATCGTACTTTAGGCCCATTGATGGGGAGCATTGGTGGATTTGGTTCGTGGTTATCCCTGGTTTTCAAGAGTGCTTTTGCACTCATCGGAATGGGTGCATATATATCGATCTTTTTTGATGTGCCTATAACACCGATTGCGATTATTCTCACTATTGCCTTTGGTGCACTTAATGTTTTTGGCGCAAAAGAAACAAGTAAGCTGCAGAATATCCTTGTTATCACTCTGCTCTCGGTTATGGCTTTTTACCTGGTACAAGGGTTTTCGCACCTTTTTTCTTTAAGCATGTTGGATATCCATCGAGAGAAGTTTACCCCCTTTTTTAAGGATGGGATGCAAGGTTTCTTTGCTACGGTAGGGATGGTTTTTGTCTCTTATGCCGGGCTTACTAAGGTTGTAAGTGTGGCAGAAGAGGTTGAAGATCCGGATAAAAATATACCGCGGGGAATGTTTTTGTCGATACTAACCGCCATTGTAGTATATGTTGCCGGCGTAATTTTGATGACATCCGTATTGGAGCCTGAAGCTTTTTATCAGGATTTAACTCCTGTTGCCACCGCCGGTAATGTGTTTTTAGATTGGCTGCCGGGAGATACAGGCCTTATTTTAGTGGTTATTGCTGCCATTGCTGCATTTGCCTCCACCGGTAATGCCGGTATTATGTCGGCCTCTCGATTCCCATTGGCTATGGCCCGTGATAAGTTGGTTCACGCTAACTTTTCGAAGTTAGGTAAGTTCGATACTCCCGTCTATTCTATCGTTGCTACGACTGGGATGATGATATTTTTACTATTGGTCTTTAATGTTAAAGAAGTGGCCAAGCTGGCCAGTGCTTTTAAGTTACTGTTGTTTGGGCTCCTCAACTTGGCTGTTATTGTGATGCGGGAAAGCCAAATTGAAGAGTATGATCCCGGCTATAAGTCACCGTTTTATCCCTGGGTGCAAATGCTGGGTATGTTAACGTCGGGGCTGCTGATTTTCGAGATGGGGCTTCTGTCTATCTTGTTTACGGTAGCTATCACCATTCTGTCGGTAGCCTGGTATTATTATTATGCCTATGGTGAGATTGATCGGCAGGGAGCTATATTTCATGTGCATGAGCGATTGGGACAATATAAAGATCGCGGTCTTGAGCATGAGATGCGCCACATTTTACAGGAGAAAGGTTTGCGCGACGAAGATCCATACGAGCTGGTTGTTAGTAAGGCTACAATCTTTGATGTGACTGATGATCAGATATCCTACGAAGATATTGTGGAAAAAGCCTGTACCACCCTGTCAACAAAAGTGAGTATGAAGAAAGAAGAGTTAATTAAAGCATTCCAAAATGAAGATGATTTTGGAGCACTTTCGATCGGAAATGGAGCTGCGTTAAATCATACAAGAATACCTGTTGAGTCAGAGCCGGAGTTGTTTATAGTGCGAATAAAAGACGGGTTGGTTACACGAGACACCTGTTTTGAGGATAATGGCAAAGATGAGGAGAAGCATAAGTTTTATGCCCTGTTCTTTTTAGTCAGCTCAGAAAAGGATGCTACGCAGCACCTGCGATTTTTGGCGCATATGGCTGAAATGATTGATCAGAAGAATTTTTTTGAACGCTGGGTTTCAGCAAAAGATGAAGCAGAGCTTCGGGAAGTATTACTACGGAACGAACGGTTTATCAATATTTATGTTCGTTCAGATGATAAAACAGCCAAGTTGATTGGAAAGAAAATATATGAGGTAGATCTGCCCGGAGAAAGCCTTGTGGCCATATTGGAAAGAGGGGAAAGTGTTAATATTCCCCATGGCAATACTGAAATCCGCGAGGGAGATAAATTGTCTATCATTGGCCAAACAGAGGATATTGAGGAGATAAAAGAACTCAAAAATAAATAGTTAACCCCGATGTCTGGGAACCGATAACAGATTAAGTAAGTCTTGTATTCAATATTGATATTCTTTCAATAAAACAGAGAAGAAGTTTTTTTAAGAAAATGGCTTATTTTCTTAAACTCTGAATTAAAATTTAATAACCGTTTTAATCTAAAAGAGCATGCAGCACGAAAAACTGGAAAAGCAACTTGGGTTGTGGGATGTATATGCAATCGCTACGGGAGCAATGTTTAGTTCCGGATTTTTTCTATTACCGGGTATTGCTGCAGCAATAACAGGTCCATCGGTGTTTATTGCATATTTTGTTTCAGGGCTTCTTGTTTTACCGACTATGTTTAGTGTAGCAGAGTTAGCTACGGCTATGCCTAAAGCAGGGGGGACGTATTACATTATTGATCGGAGCCTTGGACCCGTGATGGGTACCATTGGCGGCTACGGTTCTTGGTTGGCCCTAGTGTTAAAAAGTGCATTTGCGTTGATCGGAATGGGCGCTTATATCTCCATTTTTATCGACCTTCCCATTTTGCCGGTAGCAATAGTATTGACCGTTGTTTTTGGTGTCTTGAATATTTTTGGGGCTAAGGAGACTACTGCCCTGCAGAAAGTATTGGTTGCCGCCCTGATAAGTATCATGACCTTTTATATTGCCCAGGGATTATTCTCCGTTTTCTCTGCTGATTTCTTTGAAGTTACCCGTAATCAGTTCACACCACTTTTTATTGATGGGGCCACTGGTTTTTGGGCTACAGTAGGGATGGTTTTTGTATCCTATGCCGGACTCACAAAAGTTGCTAGTGTGGCTGAGGAGGTAAGAAATCCCGATAAAAATATTCCGTGGGGTATGTTCCTCTCTATCATGTCGGCCATATTCGTGTATGTAGCCGGGGTATTTATCATGGTTTCAGTGTTAGATCCCAGTGAATTTCGTGAAGATCTTACTCCCGTTGCTACGGCCGGAGAAGCTTTTATGAGTTGGTTGCCGGGAGATCTGGGTATCATACTTGTTGTAATAGCTGCGGTAGCCGCATTTGCCTCTACCGGAAATGCGGGCATCATGTCGGCCTCAAGATATCCCTTGGCAATGGCCCGAGACAAGCTTATTGACAACCGGTTTTCAAAAATTGGTACAAAGGGTACTCCTGTGATTGCCATTATTGCTACTGTTCTGTTGATGATTTTCTTTCTCGTAGCTTTTAATGTTGCCCAAGTAGCGAAGTTGGCCAGTGCTTTTCAGCTACTTTTGTTTGGATTACTGAACTTGGCCGTAATTGTAATGCGTGAAAGTAAAATTGAGGAATATGATCCTGGTTTTAACTCACCGTTTTATCCTTGGGTGCAGATTATTGGGATGATTCTCTCGGCTGTTCTTATTCTGGAAATGGGTCTCCTATCAATTCTCTTTACCCTGGTAGTGAGTATTTTTAGTATAGGATGGTTTTATTACTATGCATACGGTAAGATCGATCGCGAAGGGGCTATCTTTCATGTAACGGCTCGTCTGGGTAAACGCAAAGATCATGGATTGGAGCGAGAAATGCGGGGCATACTTCGGGAGAAGGGGCTTCGTGAAGAAGATCCTTATGAACATGTAGTGGCCAGTGCTGCGGTTATTGATGAGCCAAATAAAGAGCTGAGTTATAAGACGATTATCAAACAGGCTTCAGATATTTTGGCTGATCGGTTGGATATGAATCAGGGATTTCTTGTCAATAGCTTTTGCAAGGCTCAGGATATGGGAACAATACCGCTCGGCAATAGCACAGTTATTAATCATATTCGAGTTGATGAAGACTTCGAGCCACAGATGGTACTGGTGCGTATTCCGGAAAGTATTGCTGTTTCTACCGAGGGATTTGAAGTGCTTGATGAGGATGAAACAGGAGAAGTTGAAAACTTGTGTGCAATGATCTTCTTGGTAAGTTCATCTGAGAACTCTAGTCAGCACTTGCGACTAATTGCACACTTAGCTGAGATGATTGACAGTAGACACTTTATTGAGCGATGGAAAAGTGCGGACAATGAATCAGAGTTGCGAGAAATTCTTCTTAGGGATGAACGCTTTATCAATATTACGATCAGTAGAAGTAATGAAACTCAAAAGCTTATTGGCAAAAAGATCATGGAGATTGATCTGCCCGGTGAAAGTCTTATTACGATTCTGAAGCGAAATGGTAAAATCAAGATACCGCACGGAAATACTGTCTTAGAAGAAGATGATGAGATATCTATTATCGGAGAGGTGGAAGATATAGGGGAGATTAGAAAATGGCGTAAGTCAGAATAAGGATGATGAAAATTCTATTATCCTACAATTGCGCAAAATGTTATATTCAACAACTAAATTTTAAAGCAAAACAATAGGAAAGTGACAGATAATAGCAACGGTTTAACACAAAAAATTAAGAGTTTTTTCCAAAGAGACTCAGCGGCAGGTATGATGCTTTTGTATGCTACCATACTTGCCTTGGTTGTGGCAAATAGCCCGCTTTATGAATGGTATCATCATTTCTTGGAGCTTCATATCTCTATAGGGGTTGGAGATCTAATGATTGATGAATCAGTTCACCATTGGATTAATGATGGATTGATGGCCGTATTTTTCCTGCTCGTTGGGTTAGAGATTAAACGTGAGCTAAAATATGGAGAGCTTTCAACCGTTCAGTCCGCTTTATTGCCGGCTGTAGCTGCAGTTGGGGGAGCCGCATTGCCGGCGTTAATGTTCTGGGGTTTAAATGCAGGAACGGGCTATATGGATGGCTGGGCGATTCCAATGGCTACAGATATTGCTTTTGTAATTGGTATTGTAGCGCTGCTTGGTTCTCGGGTTCCGGTTTGGGCGAAGGTGTTTGTAACAGCTATTGCGGTAGTGGATGATCTGATTGCCGTTTTGGTCATTGCCTTTTTCTATACGGAATCCATAAGTATGATAGCCTTGGGCATTGCCGGTGTTTGTTTCCTCATTTTGATGCTGTTCAATTATCGCGGAGTTCATAAAATTTCTCCCTATATGATTATAGGATTTATCATGTGGTGGGCCGTACTTAAATCCGGTGTTCACGCAACCATTGCCGGAGTAATGCTTGGTTTTGTGATGCCGGCAAGCCGTGGATGGAGTCTGGAGCGTTTGAAAGAGTATGCCCAAGAAGGCTTTGACCTGTTTAAACAGGCTGAAGACGACGATATGCCTGTAACTAAAGAACAGGCACTGCATCATATGGAAGAAACAGTGGAACATGCTGAATCGCCGCTACACCGATTGGAGCATAAATTACACTTCTCGGTGTATTTCCTGATTATGCCAATATTTGCTTTTGCCAATGCCGGTGTTGTTTTTGATCCCGAAGTAATGGGCCATGCATTTGTTTCTACCTTAACATGGGGTATTGCAATTGGATTATTTGTGGGTAAGCAGGTAGGCATATTAGGATTTACCTGGATTCTCACGAAATTAGGGTTTACTGATTTGGCTGACAACAAGGAAACCTGGAAAGTGGTATATGGCGTCGCGCTGCTTGCCGGAATCGGATTTACGATGTCACTTTTTATTGCTAACCTCTCGTTTGAGGCAGGATCAGAAGTTCTTGAATTTGGAAAGGTGGGAATTTTAATTGGTTCTCTTGCCAGTGGTCTGTTGGGTTATTACTTCCTGAGCCGACGTCCGGATTATGGTGCAGAAACACAACAGCCCTACGATGTACCTGAAGGAAACGAAGTGACTTCTTAATTTCTTACTTTACAAAATAATAGTTAAAAAGGCGGCCTTCAGGGTCGCCTTTTTTAATTTGAACACTTATTGAATAATTATTGGCTCGTACTCCTTAAAGAAATGCGTAAGCTTTGGAGGTTCAGACTATTTGGTGATTTTGGGATTGTCAATAGATCCTTGTAGCTGAATAGTAATTCCCTCCTTGGATTTAGGGAGGGAGATGGATAAGAGTTGTTCGATGTTGTTTAATACGTTTCCGAATCTTTCCGAAAAATCAGAGAGTGAAATCTTCATATTTTGAAGTTCGGAATCTTGTAAGGGATTTTTAAGAATAATATTTCCCCGGCTGGTAAGTAAAGCCAACTCCGATTTGACAGTAGACTCAATCTGTAAGGTATCACCAGCTTGAGGTACGGGTTTTGACCGCAGCTCTGCAGATTGGAAGGGGATGGCATCGGTTGGGTAGCCAAAACCTTTTATAAAGAAACTGTACTTGTTCTGAAATGATTCGGCGGGCGTCCAAAGCAGGGAATCCAAGCGAATATGATGAGTACCTTCTTTCCAAAAGCTTGTTTGAGTTTTTGAGATAACACCTGAATAGTTCAGTTTTTGAGCTCTGACCTTTGATAATAGGCTTTGGGGCACAGAAAATGTGATGTTGCTACCCTGGATTTCAAGAGAGTGATTGGTACCAAAAGATGATCCATTGACAGCACTTTGAATGCCATCAAGGGCATTGCCTTGGTAGGCTATGGTAAGTGAATCGGATTTTATCTCTTGACGTTTTTCCTTGTTTGTATATGAGGGAGATTCCGCAGTAATAATTGCATTATCTAAGTGGTGTAACCCGTATTCAGCTCCCCCAAAATAGATATTGAGGAAATCGAGATAGCCGAGATCGAGCTTGAGTTGTCGGGCCCGTTCAATGTGATTGCCAAAAATAATATTTAGGTCACTTACAGTGATATCTGCCGAAAAGGGAGCGATATCTATCTTGGAATACTGAACCGATATCGTATTTGATTGTCCCGTCTGCTCTTGGATAGCTTTGTTTATTTCCTGCTCAGCTTGTGAGGCCGCAAGGAAATGATAACCGATGATGGCTGCAGCGAAGACCAAGGCACCTATGAGATAGTATTTTTTGTTCGTCATAGGATGCGCCCTGTTTTAATTGGTTAGTTTGTTAAGGATCTCCTCAAAAGTATATGAATCTTCTTTGCTGGCTTTCATATTCCGAAGCGTGAATTTGCCCTCAGCCAGTTCATTGCCGCCGACTATAATTACATGACGAGCATTTTCGCGGTCGGCATCTTTCATCTGTGCTTTGATCGAGCGACCAATGTAATCCATAGATGCCGAGAGTCCGGCTTTGCGAAGTTTGGGAAGATGCTTAAGTCCCCAGTTACGGGCTTCTTCACCGAGCGTAACGATATATACATCCAGCATTTCTTCTTCAACAAGGTCGATTCCCAGCTCTTCGCAGGCAATGAACAATCGTTCCATACCGGCTGCAAATCCCACAGCTGGAGTATGCTGTCCGCCAATTTCTTCGATCAACAGATCATAACGTCCGCCGCCGCCAAGCGCATCTTGCGCCCCCAAATCGGGACTGATAAGCTCGAAAGCAGTACGCGTATAATAATCGAGTCCGCGTACCAAATATGGATCTTCTTCGAAAGGGATTTCCAGTTCTTTCAGTAACTCTTTGACTCGGGCGTAGTGAGCCTCAGTTTCCTTTGTAAGAAAATCAGTTATAACTGGTGCATCATCAATAAAAGGCTGATCCTCTTCCTCTTTGGAATCCAGAATTCGCAGGGAATTTTTTTCAAAGCGTTCATTGGAAATGTCGCTCATATCCTCGAGATGAGGACGAAAATAATCTTTCAGTGCTTCGGTATAAGCTTTTCGACTTTCGGGATCACCAACAGAGTTAATCTTCAGGGAGGTATTGCTGATGCCAACGCGATCATAAATCGACATCATCAGTGCGATAATATCCACGTCGGCAGCGGGATCGTCGGCGCCAATAATTTCGGCCCCAAACTGATGGAACTGTCGCTGGCGACCTTTTTGTGGTTTTTCGGCGCGGAACATCGGTCCGATGTAGTATAGATTTTGCGTTCCGCCGCGCTGCTCTAAGTGATGTTCTACAAAAGCGCGCGCCACAGGTGCGGTACACTCGGGACGCAATACATACTGATCATCACCTCTTTCAAAGGCGAACATTTCCTTGGAGACGATATCAGTTAGTTGCCCCACGCCGCGAGCGATGAGCTCGGTTTGCTCCATAATGGGTGTACGGATCTCCTCGAAGTTAAACTTTTTGGCCTCTTCGTGAATAATGCGTTCCAGTGCTTGCCATTTTTTTACTTCGCCGGGCAGGATGTCCACCATCCCCACATGCGTGCTAAAGGTCTGTTGCGCCATGAATATAAATCAGTTCAGTTCTAAAAATAATTCGCTCCCAAGATAAGAGTCTCCCTGTAGAAATTCTCACCCAATTTCGTAAGGAGTGCGAGCAAAAAAGGTCTTACTTATAGTTAGCCACAGATCAACACAGATTATAGACTGATGAATACTTATAGACATCACAAGTTGACCAGAAAAATCATCAAGGCATATTATGAAGTTTATAATGAGCTTGGCACAGGTTTCTTAGAGTCCATTTATGAGAAAGCAATATTTATAGTTCTTATAGATGATTGTGGTCTTGAAGTCGTTGCTCAAGAATCAATTGAAGTTCGATTTAGAAATAGGATGATAGGAAAATATCAGGCAGATTTGTTAATAGAAAACAAAGTGATAGTAGAATTAAAAGCTGTTTCTAAATTGATACCAGAGCATAAAGCACAATTGATCAACTATTTAAAAGCAACGGGTATTGAGATAGGGCTCTTGATGAATTTCGGTGATCAACCAGAATTTAAGCGCTTTATTTTTAATAAATGAATGATGGTATTTGGCCACAGATCTTACATTGAGATTTTTAGAAATCTGTTTTTATCTGTGTAAATTAGTGACTATCAAATTACATTCCGGTTAATACAATTTTGCCGGTGTTTTTATTGTTTTGCATACGCTGGTGGGCTTGTTCAGTATCCGTCCAGTCAAACGTAGAATCAATAACAGGAGAGAGCGTTCCGGTTCTAAACAGGGAAAGTGCTTTCTGAGCAAAATCTTTAGTGAGATCAATTTTATATTGCTCGGATCGATTGCGTAACGTTGATCCCATAATAGATAATCGCTTGCGCAAAATAGGTATTAAGCTCAGCTCTTCGATTTTGTGTCCGCCCAGAAACGACAAATAAACGACTCGACCATCCATGGCCATTACCTCCATGTTTTTATGCCAGTAGGGCTTGCCGATGAAGTCTACAACCACATCTACCGAATCGGGACCAACGTCACTGATGATCTCTTCAGCGTAATTTTGCTGTTTATAATTATAGGCAAAGTTTGCTCCCAACTCTTTTGCCGCATCGAGTTTGTGCTGTTTGCCGGCCGTAGCAATGATTTGGGCATCATATAAGTGATGGGCCAGCTGAATAGCGGAAGTGCCCACGCCACTGCCTGCAGCATGAATGAGCACGGTTTCTTTTTCTTGCAGTTTTCCGAGCCAATCTAGCGCCTGAAAAGCCGTCAAAAAGGTTTCGGGAATAGCTGCGGCTTTGTCAAAAGGTAGGTTCTCCGGAATTTCCATCGCCATATCTTCGTGAATGGTGCAGTATTCCGCATATCCACCGCCGGCCAGTAATCCAAAGACACGATCGCCTAGGTTCCACTTAGTGACTTCGTTCCCCACTTTTTCTACTATTCCAGCCATCTCAAGTCCCAGAATTTCACTTGCGCCTTTAGGAGGAGGATAGTTTCCCGTTCGCTGAAGCAGATCGGCCCGGTTGAGAGCAGTTGCTTTAATTTTTACTCGGATGGTCTTCGCCGAAAATTCGGGATCGGGGACTGTGCCAATTTCAAGAGTATTTTGTTCATCATTGTTGATAACCTGTATTGCTTGCATGGTAGTAGAAGATCGTTTAATTCTTTTGAGATAAAAGTGCTTTTGCTTGATTGAGAATGCTTTGAATAAGCTGATTTAATTCATCAGAAATATTCATGGCCCACAAGGGAAGAACGTAAGTGATAGTAACCACAACAGAACGCAAAAGTATATCTAAATAGTTGTTGGCGGGATGCGGTATGAGGTAAGCGACTGTAAGTGAGAGAATCCCGATAAAGACTATCAGTAACATTTTCCATTGGAAAGGTTGCATGGAAAAGCGCAACCATACATAGAATAATTTGAGTGTATTATAAATGATGATTGCTGATGCGGTGCCAATAGCGGCACCGACAATTCCATATATAGGAATTAACAGATAATTTAAGATTACTGTTATGATAATGAGCAGTACTGTTGAATAGAAGTCAAATCGGTAGTGCTTGGAATTAAGGATTATTGCTCCGTTAATGCCGGTTACCATGTCAAACATATTGGCCATGCCGATAATGATAATAACCATTGCACCTCCCGAGTATTCCTTGGGCAGTATGTCCATAAGGTTATACAGGCTGGCTATGACCCCGCAGAATAGTAATCCGCCGGCTAAAACTTGGTTTAAGGAAGATCGTTTATAGATCTGTTCGATAAGATCAAAGTTGTGCTCCTTGAAAGCATCTGCAATGACCGGAGATGATATTTTATAGATGGACTGTCGGGTAATAGTAATGGCTGATCCGATATAAAATGCGATGGCATAAATTCCGGTATCATCCAGACCAGCGAGGGAGCTGAGCATGATAATATCGATATTGGAGACAATAATGGAAGCAATACCTCCGAAAAATGAAAACAGGCTGTAGTTCATCATCTTTTGAATAAGCGACCTGTTCAAGAAATAAAAATCGGGAATGAGCGATACGTTGGAGGTCCAGAGCATATAGACAAAAAGAATAAAAAGAACGATGCCATAGTTTAGGACAAACAGAATGACAAACTGATTGAACGTAAGCCACCCCATAAAGTAGATGATGAGTAATAAGGCCGTTAAAACACGGACAACAACATCCATCAGGAATGAAGATAGGACGGTGTCGTAGAGTGCCTGCACAAATTTGGTAATGACATGGAAGAAAAGAATGGAGAAAGCAAGCGGCAATATAAACCAGTAATAGTCGAGAAGCAGCTCTGAACGTTCTACAAAATACTGGGTGATTTGGGGGCGGAAGATATAGAGTCCCAATCCGAGCAGTAGAAAACCAATCAACGGAACAATAAGAGATAAAAATAAGAAACCGTGATGATTCTCTTCTTTATCTCTAAAAAAGGGAAAGAATCGTATGATGGTATTTTTGATTCCCAGGCTGCCCAGCTGGGTCGAAACCATGGCCAGTGACAACAGTACGCGGGTAAGCCCATACTGCTCGGGAGTGAGAATATTGGGATACATCCAGATAGTAACCACAAATCCCAGGGCTACGCCAATATAGGAGATGATCGTGTTTTGAATGCTTTGCCTGAATATGACTCCCAAAACGGTTGTTCGTTATTTAAAAAGGTGTGAGAACTTACTAATATTTCTGATTGGTTATCATAGAAGTTGTAAAGAAGATATCACAATCCGATTTTACGTTTTATAATCTTTTTAAAAGCGGGTAAGGTGTACCGTTTATCATGGATAGAAAGTTTATTGAGATAGCTCAATTTTCCGCTTAGCATAATTTTAAATGCTGTATATATTTCCTCGAGCGCTATTCGGATATGAATGCTATAGTTGTATTTATAATCTGAATAGTCATTGAATTCAAAAAGCATTTTTTTTAATGATTGGAGGTATTTATCCAGGTGTTGTGCTTGGTTGCTCAAATTACTCCAAGAGTTAGTATGTCCGCTCCGGTAGCAGCTCATTATATCCGGTAGGGCTCCGATTTTACCGTGCTCGATAGCCAGCAGATACAGTGAATAATCGCCGACATAGGCATCCACAAACCAGTCTGGCATTTTTGTCAGTATATCGCTCCGAAAAAAGACACTGTTTGTAGCACAAAATCCACCTCCTTTTTCAATAATTTTTTCTGGTTTGATTATTGATTGAGTCTTTATATTTGGAAAGATAGATTTCTGTAGCCCTTTTTCATCAATTATATAAGCGTTATGCAGTGACATAGAAATATCTACACTTGATTCCATGAAGTCATATTGTTTTTGCAATTTCCGGGAATCAATCCAATAGTCATCACCGTCGCAGAAAGCTATATATTTACCGCGGGCTACCTTTAGGGTTTCCAAAAAGTTATGGCGACCGGTAGGGTTACCATTAATATAGCGCACATTTTCTCTCGAGCGCAGAAATAGCCGAATGTTCTCCGGATGTTGTTCTGCTAGCTGCTTGCAGATTTCTCGTGTTCCATCGTAGGATTCATCTTCCCCAATAATAATTTCTATTGGGAAGTTCGTCGTTTGATCGAGGGCACCTTTCACGCATTTTTTGATGTATGCAGCATGTTGATAAGTGGTAATACAGACTGATACCTGCGGTTCTATTTCATTTATCGCTTTTTCTGTTCCAAGGTATTCCATCTAAAATGTTTTTCAATTTCAAGAAATCGGTCATCCGTTTTGATCTCATTTATGATAACGGGATTAAGCTGGCTTGTCCATTCAAATCCGGTTTTATTTTTCCGGTACACATCATAGGGATCATCTGATGTGGAAGCGGTGCTTTCTTCTAAAAAAGCCTCCGTCTGTTCATTCAGGGCAAGACCTGCGAAATCAAAAGCTTCCCTGGTGTTTTTTAAAGGGTTATCAACTAGTTTTTCATAGCATAGCAGGTGAAAGCGATTTGGAAAGTTTTTCTGAAGACGTAGAAACATTCGAGTGGCATCCAGCCAACGTTCATACCCGTAGAAATCGTGTTCAGAAGTATTCTTCTTATGAGCGTACCGCCACTCCTCTAATATATCCCATTGTTCATCGAATTCTTTTGGAGCATTATGCCAGGAATGAATGGTTCCGCAGGGATGCCGTACAATGCCAACAACCTTTATTTTTGATTGTTTTAAAAGATTGTGAATGATATCGAGGTATCGGACTTCTTTCCATACCAGATGAGTACGCTGCGTTTTGGAAAATGTTGGCGTTTGGTTGCCGCTTATATTCTGTCTTTGACAAACAAAATCGTCATTTGTTTGCAATAGCTTTTCATGAAAATGGGTAATCTCTTTTTGACTGCTCTCGGCAGTGAGACTCTCATCAAACGAATAGGCAAAAATCGGTTGATAGCGGTAAACTACATTTGGAGAGCTGTTGAAAATTTGGCCGAGCCAGGAAGTTCCCGATCGAGGTACGCCGAAAATTGCTACGTTCTGCATATCATACCAAGTTATAGGCTGTTAAATGATCATCGCGAATTTTCTCCGGAGCATTAAACATCATAACATCAATAATTGATAACCCTGGTACAAAATCGTTATCGAACTGTTCGTACTCTTTTAGGGATGGCTCAATGAATTGTAGTGTGACGCCATCGTTTAGGAATTCCTCTTTGTTGTAAAGCTCTTTTCCGCCCGTGGGATTTATATAAGTTGTCATTTTCTCTTTTTTACAGATGTCGATAAGTCGTTCTGCTTTCCCAAGGTCGGTGTTATTGTATTCTTCGGAACTGACTTTAAATGTGGTATCCATGTTCAGATAACTGCTGGTTTGGCGGACACTTTGCATTGCCAAATCGGCAATATAGCTACTTTCTGTTTGTAACACATTTTCAACGATAGGAAATATATCATCAAAAAAGGGAGCATTGCTATAAGAGAATTTGATCTTCCGTAGAAGTTTGCCCCGCTTTTTGTCTGTCATTGCATGCTTGACCTCGTTGATGAGCTTGTTCTGTGAGGCATCTTTGCATGGAATGGTAAAGTAGTTCTCCTCTCCATTTATAAGTACTTTATTTCTATTGATCCATCCCCGCGTAATAAAATTTACATCATTATAGAAGACAAAGGTATCAACCTCAGATATTAGCTGAAAATATCCTATGTAGGGAAAAAGATATGGCTGGACAATTCCGATACTCATGTTATAAACTACTTATAAGTTCGCGCTTCAATTTCTGTCGGTCTCGGAGAAGATCCGAGGTTTTCTTATTTGATCGTATTTTTTGCTTCAGAAGCTCTTTAACCTTATTGAAATATTGATAATTGTTTTTTCCGATAGCAGGAGACCATTGTGCATCAGTTTCTAATTGATAGTCAAGTGCTTCCATCTGCTGTTTACAAACAGATTCAATAATCAAGGTTTGTTTTTGAGAAAGAATATCTACGTAATTCTTTTTGTTTGATGAGTCAATGGGTTTGTTCAGGTTCTTCCACAGCACATTCCGATTTGCTTCCTCATTATTCTGTTCATTTTGGAAGCACTGCTCGTCGACATTCATGTCCAGATATTCTAACAGTGACGTCAGAGTCTGTTCGGTATCCGTAATAAGCTCTTCATAACTTAGCTGATGATACGACAGGTTATAGGCACGATGCAATGCGAAACACTTTTTTTGATCTTCTTTCCACGATTGAGCTGCTTCATAGGCGGTAAAATAAAGTATATTATTTTTTAGCCAAGAGCTCACGACATCGCGTGGATCACGGTGGAGAAAGAGCCAGTCTATGCCAGACAAGCTGGCCATTACAAGTCCGCTGTAATTAAACAGATGTCTTTCTTTGCATACATATCCTGCTTTGTTATCCTCCCGGGCTTTTGTAGCGTATAAGGCATCCACAGTTTCAATAAAATTTTGGGGAGCAAATTCAGAATAGATATCTTCCGCCGATATCTTAAGATTCCAGTCACTGAATGGGTGATTGGCATATGTTATCAGCTTTGAAATAAGCGAAATGCTGTTTTCCCTTTTTCTGAGGTCTCCAAACTTTTCAATATGAGGAGTAAAGCTATCAAAAAACTGTGGAGATACCGGTGCTGAAAGATTAGGGTGGTTACCCAGAAGAACGCGCAGCAAGTTGCTGCCAGACCGTTCTGAATAAAGGATAAATACTCTTTTGAGGTCCATAGTTTAAACGCTTTTTATGATCTTACATATTTTGCCAATTGTCTTTTCAGAAAGCTCATGATAAAAGGGTAGACATAAAATCTGTTTCGAAATCCGATTTGCAACAGGTGTAGCATTTTTTCCATCCACGTAATCGAGATCGGAAAGCAAGGGATAGAAGTAACGGCGTGTTTGAATATTTGCTTTGGTTAACCTTGCCTGGACTTTAGTAAGCTGTTCTTCACTGTTGAACAACACAGGGTAATAGGAAAAGTTGTACTCTGCGTGGGATTGTATGGAAGGTTTGCTAACGTCAACATCCTTCAAATAGTGGTCATAAAATTTGCTTAGTTCTTTGCGTTGAGCAAGGACCGAATCAATATACCGGAGATTAACCAGTCCCATAGCCGCATGCAGCTCAGAATTTTTACCGTTGATGCCTACGCCGGTAAAGTTATTTAGCCCATCGTGGCCAAAATTCCGCATAAGGTTTATTTTTTGTCGCAAGTCGGGATTATCAGTCACAATTGCTCCCCCTTCTACCGTGTGGAAAAGCTTTGTGGCGTGAAAACTGCATGTACTGATATCTCCGAAGTTAAAGATGGACTGTCCCTTGTATTTTGTTCCAAAACAGTGGGCCGCATCGTAAATAACTTTAAGTCCATGGCGGTCTGCGATGGCTTGTATACTTTCAATATCACAAGGATTCCCATAAACATGAGTGGCAATAATAGCTGATGTTTGCGGAGTAATCGCTTCTTCAATTTTCTGCGGATCTAGGTTGAATGTATTCGGATCGATATCAACAAAAACGGGAGTGTAATTTTCCCAAACAATGCTGCTTGTGGTTGCTACATATGAAAAAGGTGTTGTGATGATTTCGCCTTGCAGGTCCAAGGCTTTCATGGCAATTTGAAGTGCAATAGTACCATTGCTAACTAAACTGAGTTCTTCAACACCGAGATAGTTCATCAGCTTACCTTCCAACTCCTGTACCAAAGGGCCGTTATTCGTAAGCCAGTTGCGATCCCAAATATCTGCGAGGAATGATTCGTATTCCTCACGCGGAGGTAAAAAAGGTTGTGTGACAGGTATCTTATCTTCCATTGAGTACGTTTTTTCGACAAGTCATTTTATAATAAAAGATGCTCATCAGGATTTGTTAGAATGCTTGTGATAATCGTTATCAACGTTGACCTCTAAAAAGTCGCCCAGCTTTTTCCACTTATCCGGGTCCTCAAGTTGTGTAGTAAATAGCCTTTCAGGGTTTGAGTTTTCAAAAAAAGTGATGACTTCTTTGTTATAATCCTCATAAACCTTTGTATAGTGCTTCCTTTTCCCTTTTAGGCTCATAAGGTTATCGCTTTTGTTAAGCGTGGGATGAAAGTCATCGTCATCTTCCAGTCGATTGTAAAATTCCGGTAATCGATTATACACTTGACAGTGGCGAAAAGTATTTCCCGGGGTTTTTCCATCAGAATGTCTCAACATTGAATCGAACCATTCCTCACTATCCCTTTGCAATAAAATAAATTTACTATTTGGAAACCGGTTAAACAGTTTTTTATACATATCGGGATGATACCACGGTGAATCTTCAAAGGCATTATATGCTTGAAAAGCGGTAGATTTAAAAATAGCCTCATCGTTGCCTGTGGAGTAAAGATACGGCCAGTTATAATAATCTGAAACAGTCCATCCGGCTACGGAATAGCCGTGATCAGCCAAGAAGTCACCCGTTGAAGTTGTTCCTGTTCGCTGCATGGAGATGCAGAAAACCCGGTCTTTTGAAGGTTTTAACAGTTTGTTGAGTGCTCTTCTTGCAAATATGTTTACTCCTGTAGGAAAATAATCTGCTAGCTTCTCTATCATAAAATATTCATTGCGGGGAAAAACAACCATATGTAAGAATTAGTAGTAATCCCCACTTTCATTAGAACGAATAAGATGGAAATAACTTGAATATTAAGGCTTCTTTCTCTTTAATCAAGTCGATATTATCCTGCGAATAGTATTTCCTGTAAGAAAAATCATCACGGCTGGTATTTACTTTGTTATGGTCGTAGATTACCTGAAGTTTTTCTTCGGGCCATCCAAACTTTTTTAGATACTGAAAAAGATCTTCACGAAGTTTTTCTTGATAGAGGAAATCGGCATCGTAAAGATGATGATTTTCCAGTTCATCAATACTATCTATTGAGGATAGTAACTCTAAATAATTCTTTCCGAAGAGTTTGATATAGTAAAGGCTGTAAATACCGATATCCAGCGTTATATCATTTTTTTGTTTGGTGTTTTCAAGATTGTAATTCAGCACCAAATCAAGATATTCAGAAAAGTTAAGATCAGGAAAATTGGGAAATATCTGTTTGAGCCTTTCTTCTTTTAAAACCGGATTCCTTTTCCACCAGGCAAATTTATATTGCGACACATACCGGTCAAATGGGTTTCGTATCGTGCTTACTATAGGTTTTTGCCGATGCTTTTTTGGGATTTCGTCACACCCTTGGTGCTGTGTCTTAATTTTTTCTCCCGTGTAGGCCAGTGCTTTTGACATGTATTTTTTGGAATAGTTCGTGCGTTCCCTATCAAGGAGATAATAAAAGTAGTCTGATATTTTCTTCTCTTCGGTTTTATTAGATCTGCCATTATAGATTTTTTTTAAGCACTGGGTGACAAATGATCCGGCATTCTTGGGAAAATGAATAAAAACAAAGTCGTTTGTTAAAATCATTGGCAGGTAAATTGTTATAAATCTGAACCGACAAATTGGAATAAATTTATTGGGTAACCGAAAGGTAGCCTTCTATAATCCATTTGCGAAATTTGATAAGCATTAAAGCCTTTGGGAGTTGAAAAGCTAGCGTGTAGGGTAGAAATAGTCCCAGCGAAATGATCATTTTGAAAAATTCGCTGGCACTTTTGGTGAACTTATCTGCTATGGTTTTGTCTTGCAGTTGTAATGCAATACTCTGGCCTAATCCAATGGCTTGTCTTTTTATATACTCCTTGGTAAGCCGCTGCTTATCAACCCGATGATACAGAGTTGCCTTGGGTACGTAATATATATCAGTGTTTGCTTTTTTCAGGCGTTGGAAAAATTCTTTTTCTTCGCTGGCTTTTAATTGGTTTCCCTTTCGGCCAAGCTCCGTATCAAAAAAACCGTACTGATCAAAAATGGAACGCTTAAATGCCATATTTCCGCCAAAGGGATATTTCTGTTGGTTGTATTTTTTGATCGAATTTCCCAAATCGTGGTGTCCCAGTAAGGGTAGCAGAAAGTGAGACATCCAATCGGGACGCGGATCATCAAATTGAACCTCAATTTTTCCTCCGGCACATTTTGCATTGGGATGGGTATCAAAGAAATAAAGCCAGCTATTAATAAAGTCAATATCGGTTGAGATGTCATCATCGAGAAAAGTGATGATCGGATTTTTAGCCTCTTTGATGCCCCGGTTACGCGCAAATGAAAGCCCCTGCTTCGGTTCTTTTATGTATTGGATCTGGTGGTTGGGATAGTTATCAATAAAGTTGCGAACAATAGTCGGCGTTTTATCTGTTGAATTATTGTCAACAATCAAAAGTTCAAAACGATTGGGATCGGCTTCATTTTTGAGCAGAGAATGAAGGGTGTCCTGTAGATATTGTGCCCGGTTATAGGTACATATCACAAAAGAAATGCCGGACGTTTTTGCCATGATTTTAAGCTTGACCCTTTTTCCTAAAGGATTTGACAACAACCGCAATCCCCAGAATGTATATTACAATATGCCCCGCCCAGGCAATGCGTGCGCCCCAGATATTTGATGTGGGTTCGAATATTAATCTCACAGTATGTTCACCGGCCGGAACCTCCAATCCGCGCAGCACAAAATTTGTCTTGTATATATTAGCCGGTTCCTCGTCAATGGTCGCCTTCCATCCAACGGGATAGTATATTTCGCTTAATACCAAAAATTGGTTTTTTTCGGATGAAGTGTTGAGCGTAATTTCGTTCGGTTTATAACTTTCGATAGTAACCTGAGCTGTAGTATCAACGGATGAGCTGACCGTATCCTCTGTTTCTACAATAGCTGATATGGAGGGATTAAAGTCAGCGGAAGGTTTCATCCGATTAACAGCCTGTTGAGGAGAATCAACGGTAACAACAGTATCCACAAAAAAGGCTTTTGGAAGCACATCATCGTTGCGGTATACCCGTTGGTTATTTTGACTGAATACCTCTGTATATCCCCCGAAAGGAAGTTGCTGCTGGATAGTGAGATACTTTGTATTCAGCATGTCCAAGACAGCGTGATTAAATCCGGTTTGATTGTCCATTAATAAATGGTCGATAAGATCCTGATAATGGGCCAGCTTTGCCCCCGAATATCCGCCAATGGTTGGATAAAAATATGAGGGAATAGCATTGTTAAATGGGTTGCGATTTAAAGCAAAGGTGCGATAGGGATAACCCTCACTGGAATTAATATTTTGCATGACATATTTGTCGGCGGGTGTTTGCTGCCGTTGGATCATTTGCTCAGCTTCAAGTGTATCCGAAGCCATCTGATCTTCGTTAACATAGCGGCTGTCAACGCTGAGCATATCGTAGGCGGTAAGAGCCAGCAAGCCAATAAGCAGGTATCCTTTGCTTACCTTTCGTTTTACAAATCCAACAATAAGTCCACTGGCAAGTAACGCTAAAATAAGATAACGGGTAGAATCACTGCTGGCCATCTCTTTGCGATCGGGTTTTAATCGCGTGTTAATAAAGTTTTGTACCCGCTGCTGTACTTGTGGATTATCAGGCGATACATTGTTCTGTTGGGCTACTTGTTGAGCATATTGCTGGAATTCGCCCGGCTTTTCAAAAGAGAGCAAGGTGTTGCTGCCGAAGGCGAAAATCACGCCAAGTCCAATAGCGAGACCCAGCGGTGTATATAATTCTTTTATAGATCTCTGTTTATCTTGGGCTATATCAAACAGAGCCTCAATGCCATATACGGCTAACACCGCGAAGCAGAAAACTGTTGCAATGAGCCAGGTTTCGGGGACGCGGAATTTGTCAAAGTAGGGGATATAGTTGAATGCAAATTCATTAAACGCCGGCAAGTTGTGGCCAAGTGAAAATAGAAGGGTCAGCGAGCCCACGCCAAAGAAAAGGTACTTTATTTTCTTGCGATAGGCGAATAGTCCTACTAAAGCTAGAATAAAAGCGATGGCCCCAAAATAGTGCGGACCGCTGGTAAACGATTTTGGTCCCCAGTAGGCTTCGCTGGATGATCCGCCGTATAGTCCCGGAATTATAAGGGTCAACAATTCTCCAACTCCTTGTGACCAGCTAAAGGCGTATTCTAATGTTAGTCCGCCACTGCTACCTGAAGATGCAAGCGTAGAGCCGCCCCGAGTACTGTATTGAGAATATTCGTAAAGTCGCCAGTATAAATCGATGCTGCAGATGATTCCCAGAACGCCAGCTCCAAAGGCGATACCAGTGCGTTGTGCCCAATCCCATAGTTCATCTTTCTTGTAAGCCAGCCAACTGTCGTACATCCACCAAAAGCCCAGCAAGTACAAAAAATAATAGGTTATCTGGGGATGGTTGGCCCGGAGCTGTAGCGTAACCGCCAGAGCAAAAGTAAAAAAAGCCAGCAGTTTTTTCTGTGATCGGGAGATCAGATAATAGCCCACGAACATCCAAGGGACAAACGCAAAGGCCATAAACTTGGCATAATGACCGGCCTCGATAACGATGGGCAGATAGGTTGTAAATCCAATGAGAATAGCCCCAATGGTGGCCGAAAACGGGCGAATCTTCTGGACGACAAAAAAGACGTAGGCACCACTCAATAGTATCCAAAAGAATGCCAGGGGATGGGCTTGTCCGCCAATCCATTTGAAGAAAGAATCGATGCTGAGTGGTGGAGGAGGATTATGAATGACGGTTGACGGCATTCCCGAAAACATATTGGATGCCCATAGGGGGTGCTCATCGTAAGTGTCGACATGTTCTATTACAGACTCTGCACCGGCTCGCCACTGCAGAACATCGTTGCCCAGAAATTGCTTGCCGCCAAAAAATATGGCTGAATATAACAAGAGCGGCAGGATAAAAAGCACAGCCAGCGAAATCCAATGTTTCTTGTTGGCTGATAGCTTTGAAATAAAATCTTCCTTTAAGGAATGGGTTTGCTCTTTCTTAGAACTCAAGGCAATGGATTTAATGCAATTTAAAAATATGTCATCCTGAACTTGTTTCAGGATCTAAGTTTTAGAGTATATTCAGATGCTGATCATAAATACTCGGGACAGCATGACATGGTTAATATCACTCAATAACCCGTGGCACGCGGAAATAATCGGTGTCGGCATCGGGGGCATTTTTAAGCGCATCTTCGTGAGAAAGTGGTTCTTTTGCTTTGTCATCACGCAGCCGATATTCCAAATCGATGACGTGCTCAAGTGGTTCTACATCAGATGTGTCAAGTTCTTCGAGGGTTTTCATATGGTCGAGGATCTGATTCATATCGTTAACCAGCGACTCTGTTTCCTCTTCGCTCAGTTGTAATCGAGCCAGATCAGCAACGTAGTTTACGTCCTTTTTTGTTACAGACATGTAGTTTAGATTTTAGCAATTATAAATGGCAATTAAGTTAAGAAAACAGCAGCTAAGTTTACAATTCTTTCGAAGCCTTGTGGGAACGATATTTTATTGTCAACTGCTGTGGATAGTTACTTTAATTATTGGCATTTTACGATTTAAATGAAATAATACAGGATGATAAAGAAGAAAGTTACGATTGTTAATGATGCCGGTTTGCATGCTCGACCTGCAGCCGCATTAGTAAAATTAGCATCAAAATTTGAATCCGATTTTTACATCCATTTGTATGGATACAAAGTAAATGGGAAAAGCATTCTTGGGGTGATGACTCTTGCTGCTGAAAAAGGAGCGGAGCTTGAGTTAGAGCTCGACGGACCTGATGAGAAAGAGGCTACGGAAGCTATTACCGAGCTGATTGATGATGGATTTGGTGAAGTTTATGAGGATGAAAATGAGTGATCAGGTAGATCATAAAGAGATGTATATTTTTGGGGCTCCTGCATGTCCTGGTATTGTGATTGGTAATACCAGCCTTTTCCAGCGTGTGCGCCCTCATATCACCGATACCCAGATCGCCGATGATGAGGCAGAAGACCACATCCGTAAATTTTATGAGGCTATTGATATAGCAGAAGAGGAACTTGAGGAATTGTTAGAGAATACCGATCTGAAGGCTTCGACTGATCTCATTCAAATGCAGATTGCCATTTTAAAAGATCCGGAACTGCATGATAGGGTGGAACAAGAAATTTCAGCAAATAATAAACCTGTTGATTCAGCGGTAGAAAGTATTTTTCGGAATTATCTACAGGTGATTCGCCAAAATCATGGAGAGACGTTCCAAAATAAATCAGTGGATATTTCTGATATCCGTGACCGTTTGTTACAGATTATACATAATAAGAGAGATGATATTAAAGAGGGTACGATATTAGTGGCCAAGGAGTTGAGTCCGCGGGAAATTATCTCATTTTCCAATCGTGATATCAAAGGATTAATTACTGATCGGGGTGGAGCTACATCACATGCAGCAATTATTGCCCGGTCGATGAATATTCCTACTGTGGTGGGGACTAAAAAAGCGACCGAAGTTATCAACTCAGGTGATGAAGTTGTACTCGATGGACGCAATGGAGAGGTGGTTGTTTATCCCAAAGATGAAACGCGAAAAAAATATAAAAGCCTGATTGCTCAGCAGAGCAAAAGGCAGGCTGATTTTGAATCGTTATGTAAAAAGCCTAATAAAACATCTGATGGGACCCCATTTACATTACAAGCTAATATCGAGTTTGCCGAGGAGCTGAGTATTGCCAATAAATATCAGGCTGAGGGTGTGGGACTGTTGCGGACAGAATCTATTTATCTAAGCCGAAAACATTTTCAAGATATTGATCATCAGGTGGCTTTTTATGCCTCTATTCTTGAATTGACTGCTCCACATCAGGTTACCATACGTTTGTTTGATGTGGGTGGCGATAAGTTTTTTGGAGATGAGGAAAAAGAGCAGAATCCCTTTCTGGGATGGCGGGGAATCAGGATGTTATTGGAGCAGCCAAAACTGTTAAAAAATCAACTGCGGGCTATTTTTAAAACATCCGGTGATTTTATGGGGCGCATTCGCATATTGGTCCCGATGGTTTCAACAATTAATGAAATCCGTAAGCTTAAAAATATTATCGATGAGGTTCAGAAGGAATTACTGAATGAGGGAATTAATATTGATAAAGAAATCCCACTGGGGTTGATGGTAGAGATCCCGAGTGTAGCCCTGAAGGCCAACCTTTTTGCCAGGCATGCTGATTTCTTGAGTATTGGGACTAATGACCTTACACAGTATACTTTGGCCGTTGATCGGGGGAATGAACGGATATCAAATTTGTATGATCAGCGGCATCCGGCTATCTGGCAGTTAATAAAAGAAGTAGCCGAAGCGGGGGAACGTAATGGAGCGCCGGTAAGTGTATGTGGAGAACTTGCCTCAGATCCTATTGCAGCATGCTGTTTGATGGGACTTGGTATTGATACATTGAGTATGAATGCAGTGGTACTGCCAGCGGTAAAACAGCTGCTAAGATCAAACTCTTATGCTGATATGCAACGGCTGGCTAACAAAGCATTGCAAGCAGAAACGTTGGATGACATTGATAATATATTTTCAAATTGGGAGACAAAAGAATAAATATATATGAATCTGGAGGACATTAAATCGATTGACAGCCAGAATATGTGGGAGTTCTTATCCACCTTTCCTGAGCAGTGGAAAGAAGCTGTGGAGAGTACAAAAGATATTGAGTTGAATATTAATAAAGAACGGATATCCAACATATGTTTTGCGGGAATGGGCGGCTCAGCAATTGGGGCTGATCTCATTCGATCGTTCTGCTACGACAGCAGTCCATATCCTATTCAGGTGGTTCGACACTATGAAATACCAAGCTGGGTAGATAAAAATACTTTGTTTATAGCGTGCAGTTTTTCCGGAAATACGGAAGAGACCTTAACAGCTTTAACGACTGCACGTGAAAAGGATGCCCAAACCATAGCCGTGACCACCGGCGGTGAGCTGATGGTAAAGGCAGCCAAAGAGGAATTTGATTACATTAAAATACCCGGAAGAATGCCTCCTCGTGCGGCACTTGGATATAGCTTTGTGCCGTTATATCGAATATTTCAGCATTTGGGAATAGTGGAAGAACGTGATGGGGCACTGAAAGACACCGCCCGGTTTTTATCTGAGCAGAATGATTTATTTTCAAATCCCCAGGATAACGAAGCACTTAATTTAGCGGAAGAAATTAATGATACGTTACCGATTGTTTACTCTGATGCAACGATGATGGAGTCGGTGAATCTGCGGTGGCGTAATCAGTTTGCAGAAAATGCCAAGACACTGGCCTATGGCAACACGCTTCCAGAAATGAATCATAATGAAATTGTAGGATGGGAGCGTATTGTGCACCTAACCGGCCGACTGTCGGTGATACTCTTGATTGATAAGGAGGACAATCCGAGGGTGCAGCGCCGCATGGAGATAGTGGAGGAGTTGGTGGAAGATCAAACTGCCTCACTGCATATTTTAAAAACAAGAGGTCAAACACGCCTTACACGTATGTTCTCACTCATTCAATTGGCTGACTGGACAAGCTTCTACTTGGCTATTGTGAATAATATTGATCCTACTCCCATTGCTAAAATAGATCTTTTAAAAAGTAAATTAGCCTAAACGTAATATTAAATCTTTAGTTAGTATTAGCGACCATTGAGTTCAACATTTGATCAGCCAATATTTTTACAACAATTGAATACCCAATGGCTGGGGCACAGTGTTCGTTATTTTGAAGAGTTAGAGTCAACAAATACCTATCTAAAAAAACTGCCGTCCGATAAAATAGAGCATGGGCTGATTTGTTTAACGGATCATCAAACCAGAGGTAGGGGACAATATGAGCGGAATTGGGAGTCGGTAAAGGGACAAAACCTGACGTTCTCGATTGGGCTAACTCCTGCTGATACCAGGCGTTTCCATGTGCTTACGTTGGCTTGTGCATTGGCAATCGTTGAGAAGCTGAATGAATTTTTAAATGCATCGTGCGCAGCTATAAAATGGCCTAACGATATAATTTTGAACGATAAAAAAACGGCCGGTATTTTAACAGAGGCAGTCTTCAGCGGTAATATATTTGATCGTTTAATTATTGGGATTGGTCTGAATATCAACCAGAAAAAGTTTTCTGATGGATTAGAAGAAATTGCCACTTCTGTTTCGCTGGAGAAGGGAGAAGATATAAATCGCGAACAATTTTTGGGCGACTTACTGAACCGTATTGAGTATAAATATACCTTGTGGGAACAGCAGAAACCATCATTAATAAAGACGATTAACAGGAATATCATTGGGTACGGGCAATGGGTTGGACTCAAAATTGATAATGAGTTGCAAGATGAATTATATAAGTTGCTGGGTATTGATGAGAACGGAGCATTGCTGATGTTGAATAGGGATGGCGGAATAGATTCATTTTCTTATGAGCAGATCAAACTTGTTACCAATTGAACAGGCTGTTAAGGAATCCATAGATTCCGTTTTTGGTGGTTCAGCCCCTACGTTAATTATCGCAGTTAGTGGCGGCGTTGATTCCATGAGTTTGCTCCATAGTTTGTATAGGATTAATATTTCTGGAATTGTTGCACACGTGAACTATCAAAAGAGGGGAGAAGCATCTGATAAAGATGCTGATCTTGTAGCTGAGAAAACAGAGGAATGGGAATTTCAATTCGAGCTTAAAGAAGCTAATCCCAGCGAAGCTCAGGGACAAAACTTTCAGCAGTGGGCGCGTAATGTGCGTTATTGCTTTTTTAGGGATCTTATTGCGAAGCATGAGGCAGATGGAATTGCCTTGGCACATCACCGCGGCGATCAAGTGGAAACCATTTTGCAAAAACTTTTCCGTGGCGCGGGCATGGCCAGCTGGAGCGGTATGGATATTTGGGATGGGGAACTTTTCCGTCCGTTCTTACCTTTCTCACGCCAACAAATTGAAAAATATGCTGAACAAAAAGGAATTCCCTATCGTACCGACCAGTCGAATTTAGAAAATAACTTCGCCCGAAACTTTTTGCGCAATCAATGGACAGAAAAAGTGGCAGAATTTTTCCCGGGATGGGAGGACAATATTCTTAGTGTAGGAGAGGAGGCTCAAAATTATGAAGATGCACTGGAATGGATTGCTGATCGGATTTTGGAAAGTAACGGCATTAAAAAACAGGCTTTTGATGAATTAGAATCAGGATTGCAGCGGGCGTTGGTATTGCACTTAATCAAAAAGCAAGAACCGGATATCCAAATATCGCAACACAATCTGCATCGTGTCAGCGAACTCAAAAAGCTTCAGACGGGGAAAAAGATTGGTATTACATCAGAGTTTTCGATTGTTCGCGATCGGGGACATTATGTAATTACTCGAAGCGAGAAAAACACATATGAACCTCGAATATTTACACGCAGCAGGTTGGAGAATTCCAAAGTTGAGATTGGAAGCCGGGTATTAGTTGTAGAACAATTTGGCAATCCTGATTTGGACGAAGCTCTTTTTATGGATGCCGATAAAATATCCTGGCCCATCACTCTGCGCCAATGGGAAGAAGGTGACCGCCTGCAGCCATTGGGGATGCAGGGGCACCAAACCGTTGCCGAGCACTTAACGAACCGTAAAGTAAGTACTGTTGATAAAGAGAAAGTGCTTGTCATAGAATCTTTTGAAGAAACGATCTGTGCTCTTATCTTTCCGCCAATTAAAAATCAGTCATCCCTGGGCACTATTTCGGAACAGGTTAAGTGCGATACCGAAACGAAATGGTACCTTAGAATAAAGTAATTACTCCAATACATGTCATTATACACTCCCGAAACCGTTAGCTGTAACGGTGAAACATTTAGTATATATCTTACTCAAAAAGAGCTTGATGAACGAGTAGCCGAATTAGGTGATGAACTGTCGGCAAAGTATGAAGGGAAGAATCCCATTTTTATTGGTGTGCTTAATGGTGCGTATATTTTTCTGTCGGATTTGATGCGTCAGGTTGATATTCCCTGCGAGGTCGATTTTTTAAAGCTCAGCAGCTACGGGGATGAAAAAGTGTCGTCGGGAGAAGTAACCGATCTTAAAGATATTGATGCTGATATCGAAGACCGACATGTAATTTTGGTAGAAGATATTGTGGATACCGGGCTTTCGATGAATTATCTGGTGGATAAATTGCAGAAGAAGAACCCCGAATCTATTGCTACGGTGACGCTTTTGCACAAGACAGAGGCGACGCATCATGACGTGCAGCTCGACTATGTGGGATTTGAAATTCCTACGCTTTTTGTATTGGGATACGGATTAGATTATGCCCAGGAGGGACGAAATTTGGCACAAATTTACATCCTTGATAGTGATCCGGAAGAATAAACCTTGGGTTACAAAAGAAATATAAGTTAACCATTGATAAAATTTGCTGAGGCGCTTATATTTGCGACTCTTTGTTGGAGAGGTGGCTGAGTGGTCGAAAGCGCTCCCCTGCTAAGGGAGTATACCCCCATAAGGGGTATCGAGGGTTCGAATCCCTCCCTCTCCGCTCAACTACGCTAAAGCTTCGTTGAGCAGGCTCGGAATGGGTTTGCTCGGCGAAGCTTTTTTATTAAGGGATATGAGATACGTATTTAAACTGATTAATTATTCCCCGTGCAAAGTAACTACAAGTTTCCGATTCCCTCCATTATTCCGATGTTCACAAAGAAAAATACCCTGCCAGGTTCCTAAATTTAATTTTCCATCGGTGATGGGAATACTCAGCGAATGTCCCAGCATTGAGCTTTTGATGTGCGAAGTCATGTCATCGGGACCTTCGACCGTATGTTCATACATCGATGTATCTTCGGGCACCATCCGTTTAAAATGAGTGGCAAAATCACGTCTTACTGCGGGATCAGCATTTTCGTTGATGGTAATGCTGGCACTGGTATGTTGAATAAAGATGTGGGCAATGCCTTTGCTAATATTCTCGATTTCGGAGATTTGTTCTAATACTTCATCAGTGATGATGTGGAATCCGCGTGACTTTGCTGAAAGCGTAATTTTTGTTTGATGCCACATAATTTCTCAGTTTAAATTATAGGTTCAAAGTAGTGTATTTCATCCTGAGCTTGTTCTGGACTTCTCACTATCCAAATAAACCTTGAATATTTCCGCCATCGTGACTGATGGTCTGTCCCGTAACATAAGAAGCATGAGGAGATAAAATCCAACCTGCCAGGGAGGCTATTTCTTTGCCTTTTCCAAAGCGTCCTACCGGGATAGAGGCTTCCATTTCTTCACGGACTTCCTCCATTGATTTATCAGATTCATCCGCAGCTTTCTTTATTACGCGTTTGATAGCGGGCGTATCGTGTGATCCCGGCGCGAGGACATTTACTGTAACACCCTGTTTGGCCACTTCCTGCGATAAAGATTTAGCAAATCCGACCATACCGGCCCGAAATGAATTACTTAGCACCAACGAGGGAATCGGTTGCTTTACTGACTGGCTTTCCACAAATAGAATGCGCCCATATTTTTTGGAGGTAAAATAAGAAACCAATCGCAGCACTAATTCGATTTTCCAGCGCATGACATTTTCATAAGCTTCATCCCAGTCGTAAATAGCTGTTTCCAGCGGACTCAGGGCAGGAGGTCCACCAGCATTGATGACGACGCCATGGAGCTGGTCATTACCAATAGCCGCTTCAATTTCGTTGTGGGTATCGTCATCCGTTAAATCACCGGCGACAATATCAACTTGAGTATCGTATGATTCTTTGAGCTCATTAAGTTTGTTTTCTCGACGCGCAACAGCGATCACCTTAGCACCCTCATCCAGTAAAAGTTCTGCAATAGCACGTCCAAATCCACTGCTTGCACCGCAAACAACAAAGCGCTGGTTGTCAATTTTTAAATCCATATCAGTATCAAATCAATAATTACTATTTAAATAACAATGATTATTAAGGTAACTGTTCAATATCAGTGATGCCAAAATTGAGCTATTGGTGATTAATGATAAATCAGAAAAAGTCAAAATCCTCAAAATGTATGTTTTTATCGGGTACTTGCTGCCCCTGAAATTCTTTTAACAGTGATTGCCTCATTTCTTTGGGACCACAGATAAAGATCTCTCTTCCTTTGAGATTGTTAATTTCATCAGCCGATAAAAACCCTTCCCGATCAGCACAAGTTAAGTGGAATGAGAAGCCGGGTAGTTTGTTTTCAAGCTCTTTGAACTTTTCAATATAGATGGCTTCTTCTCTGCTATTGATGCAGTAATACAGGTCTGTCTCAAAGTTGGAGGGAAGTGAGCGCTTCTGTAAATCGTTTGCCCAGCTGATAAATGGGGCAATTCCTACGCCCCCGGCAATCCATAGCTGTGGCTGGTTATACTGTTTGTAATCAAACTGACCATAAGGTCCCTCAATTAAAGCTCTAACACCGGGTTTAAGAGTTTGGTAAAGGTGGTTAGTATAATCTCCTAGTGCTTTAACAATTATAGTTATGCTTTTTTCTGAAGTAGTACTACAAATAGTAAAAGGATGGGCTTCTTTGCTGATAGAGGGATCCCGGTAGCTGAAAAAGCAAAACTGCCCTGGAATAAATTGTATTTGACTGTTATTAGGGCTCAGAGTTACTTGGATAACTTTATTATTAAGTCTGTTTACTTTTTCTACGGTATATGACTTTTCATCAACGATCCAATGAAAGAAAACTGATTTGTATAAAAAACTAATAACACCCAGAAGGGAGAATAATCCTAAATAAACAGCAAGCGGTAGATTGGCACTGACTAACTCATCCAATAAAAAAAAGTGAGCGATAAAAAGCAGGAAAACAAGGCCCGTAAGTTTGTGGGATAATTTCCATTTATCGTAGGGAATTTTAATCACAAAAGTAACCAGCATTAGCAAGAAGAATCCCAGTAATGCCCAGCTGCCAAGGTCGATCGCCAAGCGACGGTGAAATGGAAGTAAGTAAAGAAAGCCTTTAGTAAAATCTTGGGGGATCCATCGTAGGGCTAATGCTATTGGATGATAAAGAATCAGGAAAAATGCTATTTTCCCAACAGTGTGGTGTGTTTGGTAAACTTTATCTAAACCGCCAAACAGGTTTTCAATCCATCTAAGCCGGGTAGAAAGTATCAGAGAAAAGGAGTAGAGGATAAAGCCAAGAATACCAGCCAGCTGACTGCTGCCAATGAGCCAGTAATTGAGATTGTGTCGAAAGGTTGTTTCGGGATAGGAGATAAACCAAAGGGGTATTGCCAGTATCGCAAGGCCGAATAGGAAGGCTGTTGCTATTTTTTGCTTGTTCTGCATGTCTGATAACTGCGGTTGATTATTGAAACACAATGTAGGTCTGGAGCAGTTGGCAGTCAACCTGTTGAATGTTGAAACATTTTAAAAGAATAAGATTTTGTGATAAGGAATTGGGGAAATAAAGCCGTATCTTTGCTGGCTAAATTTTATAGGATTGTTGGTACTCATAAATACCCACTTCTGTGTTATTCTAAAATAAATTCAGGATGATAGCATCGCAGTGATATATGAGGCATGCAATCCGATTTTAATCAATACAATTTATGTACAAGGATATTAGAAATATTGCGATTATTGCTCACGTCGACCACGGGAAAACAACATTGGTTGACGAAATGTTGAAGCAGAGCGGAACTTTTCATGAGCATGAAGAGGTAGCCGAGCGTGTGATGGACTCCGGTGATCTGGAGAAAGAAAAAGGCATTACCATTAGTTCTAAGAATACTGCCGTTAAGTGGGGCGACACTAAAATCAATATTGTTGATACACCCGGCCACGCCGATTTTGGTGGAGAGGTAGAGCGTATCCTCAAAATGGTTAATGGAGTTATTATTTTGGTAGATGCCGCTGAAGGTCCGCTGCCACAGACAAAATTTGTGCTTCGTAAATCATTGCAGTTGGGATATGAGCCTATCGTTGTCATCAATAAGATTGATCGCAAGGACGCACGTCCGGATGATGTATTGAATGAGATTTTTGATCTCTTTGTGATGCTCGATGCTACCAATGAACAACTCGATTTCCCCATTATTTATGCTGAAGGCATCAACGGTATCGCAAAAAATGAGCTCGAAGACGAGAACGATGATTTGAGCCCGCTTTTTGAGCAGATCATTGAAACCATCCCTGCTCCTGAACAGGTGATGGACGCTCCCTTTAAGATGTTGGTAAGCAGTATGGATTGGAGTGACTATGTGGGACGTATTGCCATTGGACGCGTGGAACAGGGAACCATTGAGCAGGGACAGCAGATTGCACTGCTCGATCGCAAAGGAAACCTTAAAGAGAAGGCCAAAGCGACCAAGCTTTTTACCTTTAATGGATTAAAGCGTGAGCCTGTTGAAAAGGCGATAGCCGGAGATATTTTTGCGCTGGCCGGATATGAAAAAGTGGATATCGGAGATACGCTTACAGCTACCACCGATATGACAGCACTGGATTATTATGATATCGACCAGCCGACTATGGCGATGTTTTTCCGTGTAAATGATTCGCCATTTGCGGGATTGGAAGGAGATTATGTGACGTCTAATCAAATTAAAGACCGGCTGATGCGTGAGACTCGTACCAATGTCTCTATTGAGGTAGAACAGACTGAAGATGCGGATATTTACAAAGTATCTGGCCGTGGTGAACTCCAGTTGGCTATCCTTACCGAGACGATGCGGCGCGAGGGATATGAATTTGCAGTATCTCGTCCCGAAGTGCTCTACAAAGAAATTGATGGTCAAAAGCACGAACCTTTTGAAGAAGTTGTTGTAGATGTTCACGAAGATTACAGCAATAGGGTGATTGATAATCTGCAGAAAAGGAAAGGAATTATGACATCCATGACGAAGGAGGGAGAAAATAGTCGCCTTATTTTTAAAGTCCCTTCTCGCGGATTGATTGGTTTCCG
>CAJXOG010000011.1 GCA_913057775.1 uncultured Fodinibius sp.
CACTCCTGCTGCACCAGATCATACATGCGAACGGTGGTAAAGCGATCAATACAGATCATCATCCCTTTGCCCAGATAGCCCCGGTCCAGGAAGTGCTGCACCACGTCTTCGGCAATGGCTTCGAGGCGGTCTTGCCGGGTAATCAAGTGATACTCCTGACGAAACTCCCGCTCCAGCTTTTCCTCCTGCGCCTCGTTAAGCATGGCTTCATCCAACAGCTCTTCCAGCTCTTCGTTGAGGTGCTCGTTGGTGAGCTGCAGCTCAGGGATGCGGTTTTCGTAGTAGAGCGGCACCGTGGCGCCATCTTCAATGGACTGCTGAAAATCATAGACGCTCACGTAATCCCCAAATACTTCCCGGGTCTTCTCGTCCTGTCCTTTAATAAGCGGCGTGCCGGTAAAGCCCAAGAAGGCAGCGTTCGGTAACGCCTTGCGCATATTCATCGCCAGCTTGTCATACTGCGTGCGGTGGGCCTCGTCGGTAATGACAATAATATCATCGTCGGTGCTGAGGACGGGGAAATCTTCGTTATCCCGGCTGTGAAATTTATGGATGAGGGTAAAGACGTAGCGGTGGTTTTCGCTGAGCAGCTGCTGGAGCTCTTCCTTGCTGTCGGCCCGTACGTTGTCTTCGGGTTCGGTGACGGCCCCAACGGAGGCAAAGTTCTTGTAGATCTGATCGTCGAGATCCAGTCGGTCGGTGACGATGACAAACTTCCAGTCTCCGGCAAGCTCGCGCATGATTTTCCGCGTCAGAAATACCATGGAAAAGCTTTTTCCACTTCCCTGCGTATGCCAGAAGACCCCGAGCTTTCCTTTGTTCTCTTCAATAGAACGTACCGCTTCGATAGCATTATTCACGCCCAGATATTGGTGATTTCGGGCAAAGAGTTTCTTCGGATTCGACTTCGCGCTTTCAAAGAGAATAAAATGCTCCATCAGATCTGACAGCCGCTCTTTCTCGCAAATCCCGTAGATAGCCGTTTGGAGGCTGACCAGCCCCGGCTCGTCTTCATCACTGATCTTTTTCCACTCCCCGTAAAATTCCCAAGGTGACGTGATGGTGCCCACTTTGGTGTCCGCGCCGTTCGACAGAATAATGATCTGGTTGTACCAGAACAGCTGGGGGGTACTCTAAAAATAAGTGCTTTGCTCAAAAAACTTTTAAAAGTAGTTAGTTTTTCTGTGCATAGTGACTTCCTCCGTCAAAAAGTTCTATGCTCTTAAAAAGATCAAATATAATCCTAGAAAGCACTTAGATACTTCTACCAAACCTATAGTTATTTAAATGTAAAATTTTTGGTAAGATTGAGAGTAATATAGTAGTCAATAATAAAAGCAACCTAATTTATTCTAATTTTACATGAATAATAGATTAGTTTTACTTCTATTTATATTTACAACTATTCTTTTTGCAATCTCATGCACCACTTCCTCTGTTGAAACTAGTAATGAAGTTAAATTTGAAGATTGTGCCGGAGAAAATTGGATCATTCCTTGTCAGCAAATAGTAAACGCTGTAGGGAAAGATGATATCCCATCTATTGATAATCCTAAATTCACTACTGCCTCTGATGTTTCTTTTCTGGAAGACTGGGAACTTGTACACGGTATAAAAATTGGAGATAAACTTAAGGCTTATCCCAATGTTATATTATACTATCATGAGATAGTGAATGACTCTATCAATGGTACCCCTATAGCAGTAACTTATTGTCCATTAACAGGGTCGGGTATTGCATGGAATAGAACTATTGGTGGCCAAACAACATCTTTTGGAGTATCTGGCTTTATACATAAAAATAACTTAATCGCCTATGATCGATCAACAAATAGTTTTTGGTCACAGATGAAAAATCAAAGCATTGGTGGGGAATTCAAATCTACCACTACAGAAACTATACAAATAGTCGAAATGACGTGGGGAGCCTGGAGAAACGCTTTCCCAGAATCACAGGTTCTAAATACAAATACAGGTTTTGATCGTAATTATAACCAATATTTATATGGGAAAGACTACTCAGAAGATGATGAACGCATTTTATTCCCAATTTTTAATGAAGATAATAGACTTAAACGTAAAGAATTGGTGCATAACGTAATTGATAATTTACAAGCAAAAACTTATCCCCTATCGAACTTTGGCGACAATTTTAAAGTAATTAACGATTCATTTGAAGCCACCAATTTAGTTGTAGTAGGAAATAGTAAGATCAATATGGCCATTTCATTTTCCCGTATACTGGAAAATGGAACAGAATTAACATTTAGTTCCACTGATAAGAAATTCCCAATAGTTTTAGAAGATCAAGAAGGTACTAAATGGAATATATTTGGAGAGGCTGTAAGTGGTCCCCGAAAAGGTCAAGAATTAAAACAAATACAAAGTTATAATGCTTATTGGTTTGCAATAGCTGATTTTTACCCTTTCCCAACCATATTTAAAAATTAATCACTTATGAAGTTAACCGATTAAAATCAGGTCCCAAGGGAATGGACAATTTATCAGCTTCGTCCATTAACCGGTTCGAAGCTTCTTCGTCACCGCGTTCATTCATCAGATTTACTAATGCCGCCCTGGCTTTCAAGTGATAAGGGTTATAGTCAAGCGCCTGCCGATAACTGCTTACAGCTTCATCTACATTGTTATCGACATCAGCCATCACAGCTTTCACATATTCAAAGTCGCCTCTTTCCTCGGGTAACGTAAGATCCTCAACTTGATCCAGCACTTCTTTTCCATCGCTCACGCGATCCAGGCCGGCATAAACTTCAGCAAGCAGAAGCTTTTCCGCAAAACCCAACTCCTGTCTATTGATAGAGTCAATCAGATCTTCCGCTTCAGCATTTTGACCATTTTCGGCGTGGATTTTGGCAATGTGCAGCGTGTAATCAACACGCTCATTATCGGCAGCGGATAAAATCCGCTGTCCTTCCCGCAGTACTTCTTGCGCTTGATCTGGTTCGTCGGCCAGCGTAAGCACCTCCGCATACCTCAAAAGATACTCAAAGTTTTGAGGATTTTGATCGATCAGCGTTTCAAAGTAATCCGTCATTTGTTCTGAATATCCCAGCAAACTCCGCATATACTTGGCAAATGTTTCAGCCTCTTCTTTTCGATCTCGGAGATAGGTCGAAATGGTCGGTGCCTCTTCTACATATCCTTCAGCAACTTCTATCGATTCGGCCCAATTTCCGTAACTCTTATTGCGCTCCCGGTAAAGCCGGTTGAGACGTGCCCGTTCGGCAAGATCTGTTTCAAGGGTTTCAGCCTTTTCCAAAAAGACTATTTGTTCCTCAATTGCTTTGTCAAACGAAAGTCTTCCCTGTACCGCTTCCTCATGAATGACATTAGCTTTAGTTACATAAATCGGGGCGTATTCCTCATCCAACTCTTTTACACGGGCAATCTTATCTTCAGCAGTATCGAACTCACCCTGTGTAGCATCAACTTCGGCATATTCCAGTATGGCCGGCATGTAATCAGCGCTGTGAGTCAAGGCGGTATCAAGGTATGCCACAGCAGTATTCAGATCATCACTGTTGCCAGCTCGTTCAGCAAGCGAGAGGTATGTCTGGGCCCAATTATCAGCCATAACTTCTTCATTGCCGGAAAGATATTCCTGCTGTTTCTGCAGAAGGGAATCCAAAAAAGTATAATAAGCAGGATCTTTATCCTTTATATACTGCCGGGTATTCATCGATTTATGATTAAGCGGATGTACTTTCTTCTCCGAAAGGAATCCCGCATATCCCTGTGCGAAAAATTCACTTTCATTATTGGATGCATAGTAGTCCAACGTGCGATTGTTTTTCATTGCCTTGTGATACAGCGAACGAATACGTCGACTTTCCTTATCCGTTAAAATGCGTCCGTGGTATAGATGTGCATATTCATGGGCTAATACATTGCGCTCCCAGTGGGCACCCCGCTCAAGATATTCGATACCCGTAGCTCCGCTACCGACTCCGCGAATATCCATCCACTGCCGATTATCAAAAGTAGTGCCATACCGAAAATAGTTTGACTCCATCGCTTCAGCTAAATCAATATGAAGCGGGGGAATGGCAAAATCAGAATCAAATTTATTAATCATCGGCAAATAGGCCTTACTCGGACCTATCTGCTGGGCAATCATTTTTTTTACGCGATCACCCGGGTAGTAGTTTGCATCTTCAAAGATATTATAGAATACCGATCCCTCTTCCGGTATTTCCGTTTCTTCAACCCGTTCCTTCAACTCTTTAAATCCATCCAGCTGCTCAAATTGACGCTGTTTGATAACGGCGGCCAGTCCATTGTGAGCGGGTCCATAATTTTGCTTTTTCTCCAGGATAGATCTAAAAATTGTTTGGGCAGAATCAAGCCGTGTCGCCCGATCCATATCATAATACATATAATAAATTGAGCCCCGCATCATCGCCGGCAGTACCGACTCAGGATATTCCGATTCCACTTCCCGGGTAATATCAATCGCCTCATCGAGCCTGTCTTCGGATATTAACGCATCAGCCTCATCAAGACGCGGCCGCACCAAACTATCAGTAGGATGAGCATAATTGGCATAAGTCAAATTAGTATGTCCATTTCCAAAATGCCAATGTGTAAGATAGTGTAACGGGTTAAGTTCAAAAGCCAGATTCCACTGGGCAGCCATATCATCCAGCTGGGTAGCATCAACGCGTCGCCAGATGGCATATCCATAGCTAAACCGTGCATCGGGATTAAACGGGTTCAACTCTATAGCACGAATCAACGGCCCCTCAGCCCCGGCAGGATCCTGTGACCAAAAACGACTTTCTGCTTCCAACAGATATCCACCGGCAAATTCCGAATCCCACTCCTGTAACCTATTCGCCCACTGCAAGGCTTCATCATAATTGCGATTTAACAGCGCAACTCTGCCCCGAATCATTCCAACTTCGGCATCACGATCATTTTCTTGCAGCAATTCAGCTGCCAGCTGATCGGCCTCTTCCAGTTGCCAGGCCTGAATATCCAACTCCGCCTGCAGCAGTTGTGCTTTACGACTGCCGGGATTAGACTGCAAAACTTCATTGACAATACGTTCAGCATCTTCGTATCGGTGCTGCTTGAACAGTAGTTGTGCCCTTATCAACCTGTACTCTGTATTATTTTCATCGATACTATCAAGGTGGGTTTCTGCCTCTGTCCATAGACCCAGCTCAATAAGCTGTTCAATATTTTCCGGAGTCACTTCTTCGTCCAGTTCTGAACGTACCTCCGATCGCTGCTCATCAAGCATATCCCGAGCCTGGTCAACTTCATTTACGTAGGGTTCGGGATTACTGGAACATGTTATTAGAGTAATAGATAGTACTGCACATATACATAGTGCACCTAACCATTGCTTTGCTCGTATCATTATAGAAGTCATTATGTTGAAATTCTATTTCCTCATCTTAGACTGAGAACATTATTACTTATCAAGCATTAAGGACTTAATTTGTTTGTAAGTCTTGTAACAGTATGTAATTCTGCCCCGCCCTATCTATCGAATTCATATTTTACCATCCTGCCTGCCCGGCCAAAACACTCCATTATTTACTGTTCAGATTTGTATCGATACTGTTGTACCACCCCAAATGAAGATCAGTAATAAAATTATCGCCGAAGAGAATAAATTTGGACACTTTTTGCCCAAACATAAAAGCTATTCTTCTTCAATTAAAAAGGGCTCATTTGCAATATTCGGCTCAGCCCCTTCCTTGGATTCTTTCACCATCCGGGCCACTTCTTCCATCAACTTATCGTTGTTGACAACAACTCCGTCTTTGATTGTATGAATGATGCCATCGGTACGATACATTTCATCACTATTATCCAGGGTCACAGCCCCGAAAGAATAGAGAAATCGTAGGTTTTCCAGTGGACTTCCATCAACAAGGATAAGATCCGCTTCATAACCCGGACGCACCAATCCTGTTTCATCTTCTATGCGAAGAGCTTTCGCGCTATTGTGAGTGGCTGCTTTTAATACTTCGAGTGTATGCATCCCTGACTCACGAATAAGCTGAAGCTCACGGACATTTGAAAAGCCCGGTGTTGCCCAGATATAATTGTCATCAGTTCCGTAAGCCACGGTGCCGCCCCGCTTGTTGAATTCATAAATCAAATCTCCCCACAGGTCATAAGCCTCATACCAAATTTGCTCGTCATCAGAGGTCCATTCGTAGTGATAGGAACCGTGATATGCCGGATCGGGTAGATTCCATTCTATGAGCAACTGATGGGTATATTTTTCGTGCCATGGCAGATTTTGAGCCCTCAAAATATCACGATTTGCTTCATACACCACTCGTGTCGGCTGCATAATAACACCGTAGGCTGCCAGCGAATCAGCCACTTCGCCAAGAAGTTTTTCCTTGTTGGCCTGTTGCCATACCGTTCCCGCTTCTCTGAAACGGTGATTTTCATTATCGAAATTATAGTTACGTGGATAATCCTGCACCTGCCTGTCAAGGGATGATTCAGCATATCCATAATGATGTAGTATCATAGTAACACCCAAGCGTGCCGCGTCTACTGCATCTACTACGGCTGTATTTGAGGGAGGAATATGTACCCCTGTTACTCCGCCGGCTTCCCAAACAGCTTCGGCAGCGGCCTCAAAAAGGTCATCATTCCAGGTTATGCCATTCAGATATACCTGATGAGCACCTTTCTCCACCATCTCCCGGGCAATTTGTGGAGCATTATCGGGATTCTCTAAAAACTCCTGATCATAATCCAGCCCCGATCCCCAAGACCATAGTGGGTACATCGTAGGAGCTAATATTTCATTATTTTCTTCGAGGCGTACTTCTTCCATTGCATTTTCAACCCCGCGATCCGATGCCGGCCCAAAAGTGGTTACCCCATGGGCAAGCTTCAAATAGTAAATATATTCAAGTGACATTGGCTCCTGTCGAAGGTGTCCGTGAAGGTCAATTAATCCCGGCATTACATATTTTCCACTGGCATCGATAACACGATCACCGGTCGGGCGTTCCAGATCATCACGTCGTTCTGCCGTAACCGGATCAAACGGGATCATTTCGGTTATCTGATCCTGCTCAATAACAATGTCATACGGGCCTACCGGTGGTCCTCCATGGCCCGGAATCACCATGGCGTTGCGAATCACCAAGCGATCGTACGGACCTTCGGCCAGATCACCGAACTTCTTTTGAGCTTCGCTGCTTTGCATCCCCAAGCCCAAAATGATCAGGCTTAAGCATATACCTTTCACAATGCGACTGATTAGTCGTTCCATAACATCACTCTTTAATTAAAATTAATTTCGTCCTATTATTTTTTATAAAAAGCACTTATTCTTTAATAAATGGTTCTGTCATAGCATTAGAAGGAGATACTCCTTCTTTTGATTCTTCAACCATACGAGCCACCTCTTCCATAAGGCGATCGTTATTCGTAACCACTCCGCCCTTAATCGTATGTTCAATGCCATTGGTGCGATACATCTCCCCATTATCATCCAGCGTGAGGGCACCAAAAGAATACATGAAACGCATGTTATACAACGGACTTCCGTCAACTATAACCAAATCGGCCGTATATCCCGGTCGCACAAGCCCCGTTTTCTCTTGCCTCAGGGTCTGGGCACTGTTATGTGTTGCCGCCTTTAACACTTCCAGGGTATGCAGTCCGGTTTCACGGAGCAGCTGTAGTTCCCGAATATTTGAAAAGCCCGGCGTCGCCCAGATATAATTGTCATCAGTTCCGTATGAGACATGTCCTCCGCGCTTATTGAATTCATAGATCAGATCACCCCAAAGGTCAAACGCATAATCCCAGTAGTACTCGTCATCGGATGTCCAGTCATAATGATATGACCCATGGAAAGCGGGATTAGGTAAATTCCAGTTAATTAAAGCCTGGTGGGTATACTTCTCGTGCCAAGGCAAACTTGAAGCTCTCAAAATATCTCGATTGGCCTCGTAAACAACCCTCGTGGGAAGCATATGCACACCATATTCCACTAATGAATCGGCAACTTCTCCCAACAAGCGTTCTTCATTGGCTTCGGTCCATACTTTTCCGGCATGACGAAATCTTTCATTTTCATCATTATAGTTATAGTCACGCGGATAATCCTGAACCTGTCTGTCGAGGGATGATTCGGCATACGCATAATGGTGCTCAATCATCGTAACACCGAGCCGCGCAGCGTCTACAGCCTGCGTTACAGCAGTCGTTGACGGGGGAATGTGATAAGTTGTTATTCCACCGGCATTTTCCACAGCCTCAGAAACCGCTCCAAGTAGCTCCTGGTTCCAGCCCAGATTTCCCACACTCACAACATGAGCACCCTTCTCTACCATCTCCCGGGCAATCTGAGGAGCATTATCTGGATTCTCCAAAAACTCCCGGTCGTAATCGGTATTACTACCCCAACCCCAAATCGGAAACATCCGAGGAGCCAATATTTCATTTCGCTCACTGCGTGTAGCTTCATTCATGGCCTCATCAAGACCACGATCAGGTGCCGGTACCAGCGTAGTTACCCCGTGAGCCAATTTTGTATAGTAAACATACTCGATAGGCATTGGTTCTTGCCGGAGATGCATATGCAGATCAATCATTCCGGGCATCACATATTTACCGTCGGCCTCAATAACCCGATCACCGGTCGGGCGATTGGCATCTCCTCTTCGTTCTGCAGTAACCGGATCAAACGGGATCATATCCGTAATTTTATCCTGCTCAATCATAATATCGTACGGACCAACGGGCGGTCCACCGTGACCGGGAATCACCATGGCATTGCGAATCACCAGACGGTCATACGGACCTTCAGCCAAATCGCCAAAATCTTGCGCCTTTCCATTCTGAAATCCTGCGAAAAAACATACAATGGTTACAATTACCGTTTTAAATATTATCCCCTTTTGCCATCCCATGATACATCCTCATCTCATTAAATTTTTAAAAAAAATATGCCCCTGATTATCTCAGGGGCATGAACTTCATATTTTAAATAATACCGTTAGTACCATTCCTTTTCTCCCTGCTCTTCGGCTTGCTCATCAACCATATTTCGAACATCCTCGAGCAGCTCCTGGGCATCATATACAATTCCATCCTTAATCGTATACTTAACACCACCTGCTCGTTTCACCTCATTGACCCCCTCTACTTGAACAGCGCCATTTCCATAAAGCACTTTCAGATTTTCCAGCGGATTCTCATCCACAATTACCAAATCTGCAAGCTTGCCGGGACGTATGATACCAAACGGGGGATCTTCATCTAACTTTTTATACAATTCTTCTGCACCAGACATTGTTGCCGAACGAATAACTTCAAGCGGATGAAAACCGGCTTCCTGTAAAAGCTCCAACTCCCTTACATATCCAAAGCCGTAAAGCTTGTAAATAAATCCGGAATCCGATCCTGTTGTTACTCGTCCGCCTGCATCCTTATAATCATCAAGGAACTGCATCCAGCGGTCATAAAAGTTTTTCCATTCGATCTCATCTTTCGTTGTCCAATTAAACCAGTATGATCCGTGGGCACGTCTGCTTGGAGAATAAAACTCCCACAAACTTGGCAGCGTATAGTCTTTATGCCATTCAGCTGCACGTGCTCGCATTACATCACGACTGGCTTCATATATTGTCATTGTGGGATCCATGGTAAGATCATGCTTCAGAAACTTCTGAATAAGCTCATTCCATTCCTTGCCACCGGGTTCCACAATCTTGTCCCACTGCCGTGCTACCTGACCAAAGCGGTGTTGCTCATTTTGATAGTTATGATCATAGGGATAGGGCTGTACATCATGATCATCATACATGGATTCAAACAAACCATAATAGTGTGTCTGCGCGCCCAACCCCAATTTAGCAGCGTCCAGTGTATTCATACGGGCAACGCCCATCTGGTCGAGGTGAGCTGTACTATTCAGGTTTAGCTTCTCTGCTTCGTCCAATACAGCTTCCATGATATCCGGATCATGAGCTCCAAGCTTTAGGCCATCAATGCCCTGGTCCTTTGCCCAACGTACCCATTCCCGCGCCGACTCCGGATCCGTGACCTCGCGATCTTCCCATCCGGAACCTATTCGGTGATAGCTGTACATTCTGGGAGCGGTAATTTCATTGTTATTTGCCCGTTCCTTCTCACTCAGCGACCATTCCATCGCATCAAAAGGAACGCCTCGTACCGTTGTTACGCCGTGCCCCATCCAAAGCTTATAAGTATATTCGGCATTGGGTACCTTCGGTTTTCCACCAGTATGCACATGCATATCTATAAAACCGGGCATTACATACATTCCCGAAGCAACTATCTCTTTAGTAGCTCCATCGGGACGCTTTTCCTCATCAATGGGAACTCCCGGGTATCCTACACTTTCTACTGCTACTATTCGGTTATCCTCAATAACAATATCCTTAGGTCCCGATGCCGGAGCACCTGTCCCGTCAATAACCGTTGCACCTCGTATGATAAGTCGCTCATAAGGCCCTTCCCCCTCATCGGATGCACGATCCGGTGCAGCATCAGATGGCTGTGCCCATATTGGAGTTGATATTGCCACTAAAAGGAAACTGCCAACAATAATTGATAGCCCTATTCTAAATAATTTACCCATAACTAATCCTTATTAAGTTTTATGAAAAGATTTGGAATAATTTTGAACTACTATACATCAGGGTTTGCCAATCTTTCATTTGATGGAATTGGCAGTAATACACCCGGCGTTTGTAATGCATCTTCTCCTGACAACCAATTATCTGATTGCGTGCCAAACCGATACATATCATTTAGCCTTCTACCTTGCAGATAAAGGTTGGCTCGACGTTCATGCTCTATAAATTCAACAAAGCTATCACCAGGCTCCATATCAGGCAAACCGTCAAGTGATCGTACTGCATTTATTTGGCTACGCGCTTCTGTATCATTTGTTCCCACTGCTTCTTCAGCAATAATCAAACGCATTTCACGCGCTGATAACCATGTTAAAGGAGAATAGCTTTCGGTATAGGAATCCGTATCTCCAAAATCCTCTTGAATAGCTACAACCCGGGGATCATCTTCGTTAGTCTTGATATCATCAAAAGGTTCTGACAAAGTAATTTCTCCTCGACTATTTACCTGATCTGCCAAATAATTTAGCAATTGAGGTTCATTATAGTTGAATTTAGCTTTGTAATCTTGGTTCATTAAAGCCAAGGCTGCCTCTGCATCATCCGATGCTCCTGTCCCTGAAACCAATGGGTCTTGAGGAACTTCACCCTTGGGATTTAGCTTTTCCCAGACTCCTTTAGCATGCTTGGCACGAGCACGAACTCCCAACGCCTGCATCTCATAAGTCTCATTCCCGATTTCTTGGGACATACTTACTGCTTGATCTAACATGCCGATAGCTTGATCATAAAGCTGACTCATATTCCCCTCACCTATTGGTGGGCTCGTCTCCCGACCATCAGAGAACACAAAGTTATCGTATGAATCAGCAATCGTTATGCGTGCAAGTGCACCATAAATATATGTGCGAACCAAGATTGACCTATCATCCAATTCCCCATTGGAATCAAACTCTTCTAATCTTGAAATAGCCAAATCCGACATATATCGTGCTTGGCTAATTTCAGGGTACCCGGCAACGGTAATTTCATTCTCTTCGAAGGCAACTCTTCCTTCATCATAAGTCTTGTATGATTCATATGAGCCAGTCCAATATATTTCATCACTTACTGTAGTAATTGATGCATAAGTCCATCCCGTTCCAGTCATTAATGCACTGAGTACACCATTTTTTAAACCATTTGCCGAAGAAGGAACACTTATATCTTCTTCAGTCAGGCTATTGGGATTTTCTACATCCATCACCCCACAGCTACCCAGAAAGAAAATGAACAATGATAGAACGAATAGTTCACTAAAACGTATTTTAAGATCAGTTAATAAGCGTTTCATAATTGACAATATTTTTGATATGAAAATTGGTCTCACGAAGTATCTTTTAAAAATCAAACTTGAGAGTCATTGTATATGACCTTAAAAGCGGTGTTCCATAGGTATCCATACCACCCCCAAAGTTCTCTTGCAAATCAGCTCCTTGCCCTAAACTAGCCTCACCAGTAGCGAGAGGGTCAACACCTCCGTACTTACTCCACAAGGCAATATTACTTCCAGAGACTGTCACAGATGCATTATTTATACCTAAGCTTTCTACTTTATCAGATGGGATTTGATAAGATATACTTAGGTTTTGCCATCTTATATAATCAGCCTTCTCTATTTCATTAAGTCCATCAAAGGGAGAAAGGGAGACCATCTCATTTACCCAAGTGCGAGCAGCAGAAATTCTTTCATCTGTACTACTGCTTGGATCTTTTAAAGTAGCTTCTAATTGAGCAGACTTCATAAAGTTTCGGCCGATAGCACTGTTTACTCTTCTAAAAGCATCGGTCAGGTTATGATGATAGTAGTTACCTGTCGCATATTGAAACCGAGTACTTATTGTGAAGTTTTCAAATATATTTGCATTGAATCCAAAGCTTCCTTCCCAGTCAGGGGTTTGCTTTCCCAGATAATGACCTAAATAAGTAGATCCTCCCGGTAACGCTTCTCCATCAGGACCAGCAACCATAATAGCTGAGTTAAACGTCCCCGGATCTACTGGACCTGAGAAAAAGCTTTGAAGTTCTGACTGTGAGTCAGGGGTCCCGTCCTGATTACTATCGAAAGGAAAGTCGATACCTGACGGCAACTTAGTTCCAAAATAAGAGCCGGGAGCATAACCCTCTCTAATAAACATTCGGTCACGAATATAGGTTGCATCAACTTTTATTGGGGGCTCCCCTCCCAGAGAATTAACATTTTCATATAGATAGGCTCCATTTACAAAAACATTCAGATCTAAGTTTTGACTTTGTATTACATCACTATTTAAACCTAATTCGACGCCCCTGCCCTCAAGTTCTGCTGCATTTGTAAGTTGTGGCGTTGTAAAACCACCGGAAGGCGCAAAGGTTCGGTCGATAAGCGCATCTTCTACCGTCCTATCCCAGTAAGTCGCTTCAATTCCTACTCGATCTTCTAACAATCCAATCTCAAAACCAGCTTCCCATTCTGTTGCGATTTCCGGCTTTAGGTCAGGGTTTCCTGGATTTCCAGGTAACACACCGGAACCTTCAGGGGAATTGACCGGAGTATAGGTTGTAAACCTGTCAAATGCACCGGGCTGTTGACCGGACTGTCCCCAGGCTGCACGCAATCGAAGTGTTGAAACATTATTTATTTCAAAGTTAAAAGCATCGGTCGGCAAAAATGATGCTGAAATCTTTGGATATGTTGCATAGTTAAAGTCATCCCCAAATGCACTACTTGCATCTAAACGTACTCCTACCGTAAAATAAATCCAATCGCTATAGTCAATTTGCTCTTGAGCAAAAAGACCGGCATTAACTACTTCCTGAAACCCAGAAATACTAGTTTGAAAAGCTGTCGCATCTAAAACCTCTAACCCTGGACCGGAAAAATTTGTGCCTGTACTTGCTGTAGTGTTTTGCTCGTCATGATACCCCTGAAATCCCGCCACAAATTTTGATTGGATATTTTCTGTAAAATCTTTAGACCAGTTCATTTTTGCTTCCACAGACCAAACCATTTGTTGCCTTGTTCCTATAGTAATTTCACCATCAGGAGTAGGTGCAAGTCCGTCAACAGCATAACCAAATGGCAAGTAGTTAGCACTGCGCTGATCACGATAATCAACACCGAATGAAGCATCTACTGAAATATTATCAGAAGGAAAATAGTTGGCCTGTAAAACAAATCTTCCTTGATTTGAAACATCCGTTACTTGCGGATATGTACCTTCTCTCACTGTAGCAAATAAGGGGATCCCGAAAGTATCATATTCACTCACTTGCCCTACACGTTCTGGCTTCGCATAGCGAGCGGTACTTGTAGGAGTATATATGGTAATTCCACTTTCGTAAATGTCTATATTTGAATTCGTATAAGACGTTTGAGCTCTCACACGAAAGTTATCTGTAGGGATAAAATTTAAATTCCCGGTAAAATAAAACTTCTTATATATATCAGTAGATTGACCTACTTCACCACCATTAAAATTGGAAGGCTGAGGATCCCAAGGACCATCAGTATGATTGTAGCGGAGATTAGCAAAATAAGTCATCGATTCTCCGCCACCTTGTACTGAACCTGAAAACTCTTGCCCAATTCCCAAACTATACAGATCAATAAGATTAACTGGGGACTCAAATGGCTCATATAAATCAACATTTACTCCCAATACATCTCTTATATTTTGCTGTTCAGCAGTAGTCTCAGCAAAACCGGCATTTTTCTTAAATTTATTTGGCATTTGGTGTAAGCTCGCTCCTAATTCTATATCAAACTGAGGAGCTGATTGTTCACTTCCCTGTGTAGTAAAAATCTGCATTACACCTGCATTTGCTTGCGAACCATAAAGTGTTGCTGCAGCAGGCCCCTTCAGTATCTCGACTCTTTCTATTGCATCGAAATTTATATTAGATAATCCCGATGGCGAACCCAATCCTCCGGCATCAAATCCTGGAGCAAATCCTCCCGTCCCATTAACTCGAACCCCATCAACATATATCAGGGGTTGATTAGACATTGCCAAACTTGAGGTTCCCCTAATTCGTATTTTTGGCTCTTGATCAATTGCCCCACTTTGGTTGTTAATACTTACGCCAGCAATTTTTCCTTGTAGAGCATCTTGTACAGAGTTTGAAGCAACATTTTCTACCCCATCCAGTTCAACAGAAGAAATGGTATGACCCAATGACTTACGCTCAACTTCTCCCCCCGTTCCCGTAACAACTACTTCGTCTAAATTCATTGTTGAGGTTCTCAATGTAAAATTAACTTGAGCAACTTCATCAGCAGTAACCTCAACTTCTTTTGTTTGGGTACTATAACCAATAAAACGAGCAGTAACTTCTACTACTCCTACCGGAACTGAGGTTATACGAAAGTTCCCATCTGCATCTGTTGTTGAACCGATATTTTCACCTTCAACAACCACATTAACCCCTGGCATTGTTGTTCCGTTGCTTTCCGTAACCTGTCCTTCTACTATTCCTGTTTGTGCCCACCCGATACTTGAAAGACACAAAAGAAAAAACAAAACTAGAGCCGTTTGTATATATATCCTCATAGCTGTATCCCTGTATATTTTATTTATCCTTCCGAAGATTAGATTGTTTTAATTCGACTTGGTATAGTTAGCTAATACAACCATAAAGTCAACACCCCAACTGTAAAAAGATGAAAAAAAGTATAAGGCTGTATAATATTCATTCTTCTTTCATAAAAGAAAGGCAGAGAACCTTCTCTAAAACTTTAGCATGTAGTTATCTACTAACAATATCCCCACACTAATATTCTCACTAGTTTTACTATCAATTAAAGATAATTTTGAACCCTCTGCAGCTACAATAAGGACACTATACAAAGAAATGTCTCCCAACCCTTTTAGTCCTTTTACTTAAAAAGCATACACCCAAATTGTGGCATGATGTAACTTTCAATTTGAACTCTCGCTACGATAAATTAAAAAATGGCATAACATGAGATATGCTATGCCATTAAAATATGACTTATTAAAAATTTAATATTTTGCCGGCTCTCCTTCAGCGGGCATCGATTCTCTTATAAATTCCCGAATGTGCTCATTCGATGTTTCCAAATCTTCAGTCCGCAAATACATCATATGACCACTTCGATAACCTTCAAAATGGAAACGATCTTTCATTTTACCACTGGGATCAATATTCCACATTACATATTTGGCTGAAAAGTAATCAGTAGCTCCATCGTAATAGCCTGACTGTACCAAGACTTCCAAATTGGGATTCTCTGCCATGGCCTGACGTAGCATTTCTCCGGTTTCATTTCCCTGTCGATTCCAAGGGCGAACCGGACCTGAAACGTAATATTGCAGATCTGTTTTAAAGCCAAGCTGGTCTTGTACATAATGATTTATAGCCGGAGTAAATGAATGCTTCCAAGAGGAGTACTCCGGAGAATAATCAGGTCTGTCACCGCCATCTGTTTTATCAATTCCTGTATAACGGGAATCAAGTCGGCCAATGGTATAACCTTCATCACGAAGCAGTTCTTTCCAAAACACTGACGCCGGTACCGCCAAATTATAATCAAGAACAAAATCTTCTGACAGTCCCGAATAACGTGCAATTTGTGGGGCCAGATCCTGCTTCCGTTTTTCGTCGATGAATCCACCACGTGAAAGGGCCGGCAAAAGTTCTTCAATGGTAAATTCTTCTACTTTAGGCAAAATCTCTTCCAACTCCTGGCTCTGCAGATCCTGCGGTAACTGCTCATGATACCAGGCAGCAGCAGTAAAGTATGGAAGTTTCAATACCGAAGCACGGGGGGACGGACCTTCAGGCTCTAATCCCAAACCGGTTGGAGATACGAGAATAACACCATTTAAAAACATCCAGTGATCTCCCTGCAATTGACCGGCCAAACCGGAAACACGCGGAGTTCCATAACTTTCTCCAATCAGGTATTTAGGTGATTCCCAGCGTTCCTGTCTCGAAATAAAATTATCGATCCAGTCAGCTAAATACTTTAGGTCCTCATTAACACCAAAAAATTGCTCTTTTTCACCATCATTGAGAATCCGGGAAAACCCCGTATTAACCGGATTTACGTACACAATATCCGCTACGTCCAGAATGGAATGCGGGTTGTCCTCAACCCCATATGGCTGTACGGGATAACCTTGATCACTGATTTTCAGGCGTTTGGGACTGGTATATCCCAGATGCATCCATAACGAACCCGCGCCGGGTCCACCATTGAAAGACACAAAAACAGGACGATCCTCTTTATTCTCCACATCAGTTCGTTCGTAATAGGTATAAAACAGGGAGGCATCAGGCTTACCGTCTTCGCCGTAAACAGGTTGAGTCCCTACACTTACACGATAAGGCACTTCTTCACCCTTAATCGTCACATTATCTGTTGAAACAATCGTTGTGTCTGCCGGTAACTTTCTCTCTTGGGCATGACTTTTTGTAGACATCATCACCAAGGCAAGAAATAAGATTACAAAACAGGAATACTCCAAATAGATATTTCTTTTTCTTATATCCATATTTCCATCAATTTTATTTTCAATTACAATTATCGTTCAAATAGACTTACTTATATAGCATTAGCTTTTACGCCTATTACATTCCAATTTAAAAATTACTATAACTAACCTTCACCTCTTTCCAAAAGGCAGCAGGGGTGTTTTACAATAATTTATAATATCACATATCACTCTCTCGACTTATTAATAAGATATACCACATATAGAACATGTTATGATTTCTGCTTTTTACCCTTATCCGAAAACGTTAATTCGTATTATTTACAAAGTTTAACTGCAGTACACTTTGATCATATCCTAAATAATTCATAGTAGTTAGCAGTTACATTCTTGGCTAATCAGAACAGTTTCATAAATAACTTTAGCATGAAGTCCGATAAAAAGAATGCCAGCAGTACTGCCCTATTTTCTACTAAATTAGGGTTAATCCTAAGTGTTTTGGGAATCGCAGTTGGAACCGGCAATATTTGGCGTTTCCCACGAATTGCAGCACAAAATGGCGGTGAAGAAGGAAGTGGAGCTTTTATAATAGCTTGGTTATGCTGTCTTTTTTTGTTCTCCATTCCACTAATTATTGCAGAGTATGGAATTGGCAGGTATGGGCGAAAAGGGGTGATCGGCTCATTTGTTAAGCTGGTAGGAAAACGATATGGATGGATGGGAGCATTCATAGGTTTCGTTGCTACTGCAATTATGTTCTACTATAGCGTAGTTGCAGGTTGGTCACTATTCTACCTGATCGAATCTATCACATCCAGTTTACCTAAAAATATGCAGCAGGCCAACATGATTTGGGATGGATTTCAAGGTTCTTTCTGGCCCTCTGTTTTTCATGCTATTATGATGGGTTTGGGGGGGCTTATTGTTATAAAAGGTATTTCATCAATTGAACGTATCAACAAAATTCTGATTCCCTCATTACTTTTAGTAGTTGTAATCTCATTAGTTCGGGCCGTCACTCTTCCGGGTAGTATGCAAGGGCTGGAGTATTTATTTACCCCCGATTGGCATACGCTTTTAGAACCAAGCCTATGGCTCGAAGCACTTACCCAAAACGCCTGGGATACAGGGGCCGCATGGGGTCTTATTTTAACATATGGTGCATACATGCGCTCCAGAGATGATATAACCATTAGTGCATTTCAAACAGGCATCGGTAATAATATTGTATCACTTCTTGCTGCCATGACTATTTTTGCAACAGTCTTTGGGACCTTGGGCAGTACTATGAACAATGTTGAGATTTTGGAAATAATGAAAACCTCCGGTCCCGCTTCAACAGGTCTAACTTTTATGTGGATGCCTCAGCTCTTCAACGAAATGACAGGGGGTAAGATTTTTGCAATTTTGTTTTTCTTAGGCTTAACATTTGCCGCTTTTAGTTCCTTAATATCAATGATTGAATTAGCAAGTAGGGTATTTGTGGATATGGGATTCCCTCGCAGATCAGCAACCATTTTCATCTGCTTGACCGGCTTTTTTATGGGATTGCCCTCAGCTCTTTCAGTAGATATTCTGGCCAATCAAGATTTTGTTTGGTCTGTCGGGCTGATGGTATCCGGGGCTTTTATGTCTTTTGCTATTATCCGATTCGGTCCAGAACGTTTTCGATCAGAGATTGTTAATAACGGAGAACAAAAATATACCCTCGGTGGGTGGTGGGAAGTTATTATTAAGTACGTAGTTCCCGTTGAAGTTATATCCTTGCTAATTTGGTGGATTTATTTGAGCATTTCCTCCTATGCTCCGGATACTTGGTATAATCCTCTCAGTGCATTCTCTGTTGCTACTATATTAGTACAATGGGGGATAGTTATGGGGCTTCTCTACTATTATAATGGGACTATCTCTGAAAAATCCTCACCGGCTTGACCTATAAAGTAGTCTTTACTAAAGGTTTTACCCAGCACAGTTATTTTTGAAATAAAGTAGAAAGGACAAACCAGATATTTTCTTTACGCTCCATTAAACGGCGTTTAAAATAGGCAAACCACATCGTGCCAAAAGGGACATAGATACGGGCATTGTATTCGTCGGACGCAAATTCTTCCATTGTTTTCTGTCGAAGCCCGTAAAGCATCTGGAATTCAAATCGCGAAGGATCGATACCATTTTGACCTGTATACTCCTTCGTCCAGTTTATAATCTCGTCGTCGTGGGTAGCGATGCGCGGATAGGGTGTTTTCTCCAACAGTACTTTAGCATATTCTTTAAAAGCGACGCGTATATCATCCATATTTTGCAGCGCAATATCTTTGGGCTCTTTATAGGCTCCTTTGCACAAACGCACATCAGCACCCATATTAGCAAGTTCCTCGATATCATCTTTTGTACGATGTAAGTATGCTTGAATAACTATACCCGCGTGGTTGCCATATTCCTGAAAAGCTTCTTTAAACATATTTATTGTCACTTGGGTATAATCCGAACTCTCCATGTCGATACGAACAAATTGATCATTTTCTCGAGCTATATCCAACAACTTAAATAGATTATCGCGACAGTAGTTCCGATCAATATCCAATCCCATCATGGTTAGCTTGATGGAGATTGTGCTGTTCAGATCAGACTGATCTATATTTTGCAACAATTGAATATAACTTTCAACTGTTTGATCGGCTGTCTGACGATCTTCTACATTTTCACCCAGCAAATCAACGGTGACTGTTATGTCTTTTTTGTTGAGCTCTTTTACTTTGGGAATGGTTTGATCAAACGTTTCTCCAGCGACAAATCGCTTCGCCAACGCAAAGGGTAGTTTCATTTTTGAAGATATTTTAAGTAGTTGTCTATTAGTAATAGACAACTACTTAAAAAAAGAAAGTTAAACTTCCTGAAAAGGAAAGTGCTTTTTAACAACTTATAACAGTTTCAAATAATTACCTTTTAAAGATAATCAAGTTCTTAACCCTAATATGACTGATACACATTCAAGGACCTCGTTACACGTCTGGGCGAAGAGCTGGCGGTCCAACTGATCGGGTGATACGTTATCCAGCTCATTTTCGATCGTAACTTTCACATCGGCGATGCGTTTCTGTTGTTTGGTCCAGTCCATGACCAACTTCTTCTACTTTGTAGTAGGTTCTGATACCCCTTATTTGATCTCTTTACGTTCTTCCTCCTTCAGATCTATTTTTCGCGCTGCGTTTTTAAATCATAAAGGCCAATTCCTCTTCGATCATGTTTTCTTTTGCGCTTCCCTCACGCTCTTCATTCAGATCCTGATACAGCTTCAAAAACTCCTCGAACTGCACATCTAGATTGATGCTGTAGTTATTGTGCTTCTCGATCATCTCCTCAAAACCGATCCTTAAAGTCCATCCGCGTGCGGTTCTCTTCAACCATTTTCTGGATCTGGTTTTCAATCTTGGTCTTCAGCCCCTGCAGGGCTACGCGTTTATGTTTCTTCTTGGCAAAACGCTCTTTAAGCTTCTCAAAATCAATCTGCCTAATATGTACCAGATCATTATCCCCGTCAATCCAGTAAGACTCACTGACAATAGATTCGTCCAGCTTACCCTTGATGTGTTTGCGGATATCGGAAATATCATCATTCTCTTCCGAGCCCAGTATCTTGATGCGATCTTTAATGGTTTTCAGTGCTGAGCGAATCATCAAAAATCCTGAGCATTAGGATCAGTAAGAATTGCTTTATACAATATTTTCACCACATTGGCATGGGTAACAAACTGCTTTTTCTTTTCCTCGTTGATAAGCACCTCTTCCACGGCATCATCCGGTTCATGGCCAGTGGCATAGTTAACTCGTGGGAAGGAATATATTCTGCTTCAAATAAGGGGAATGGAGATTCAAGAATAGATTTTCCAACCATTCTATCGAAATTTTAAAATTTATAAAAGCCACTCTGCATCCTCATCGTTCAGCTTGCTTTGTAAATGGTTCCTGTAGTTAGCGACTTGTTCCGCCCAAGCCTCAGCGTCCATGTCTTGACCCGTTCGTAGCACACCTGACTTTACCTTCAATTTCAAGTTGCATGGAATCTTTGTAAAGGCCTTGAACCCTTGCAAACTTATCCAAGGCACCCGCACTTGAATAAAGTTCAATAGTGGTTTCAATATTAAACACTTCTTTCCTATTGGCTTTTTTATTTGCCAAGATAACCCCTCGATGTAAGACAGAAATTAATCTGGTACAAGGATTAGGCTCATATAGATCGAAACATTTTTATAGCCTTCCACTGCTTAACTCTACTAGAAGTGCACTTAATCCAAATACAAAAAGCCCGCCCCTCCGGGCAGGCTCAATGTAACTCTCTCTTGATATTTTCAACGGCTTATCTGTAAGTAAGACCATTGTGTCGGGCAATCCTTACAAAATTCTTTTATTTCATATTATAATTACTAATATTCATGTGGTTATCCATATAAATTTGCACAATATTAGCTATGAAGTCACTAACCGACAAACAGCGGAAACTTTGGGAATACATTCTGGACTTTTATGAGGACTACAGTCAGTTTCCCAGCTACGATCATATGCAGGATGAATTTGGCTATAGCTCCTCTAACAGCATCTACCAACACCTGCAAGCACTGACCAAAAAGAATTACCTGGCCAAACACGGTCGCGGCCAGTACGAGATCCATCCGAGTAAACGCAATGAACTCTCTGGTTTTTATCCCGGCATTCCCGTAAAGGGGAGGATTGCCGCCGGAGCAATGCACGAAGCCATCAGCGAGAACCTCGGGCACCTGCCGGTGGAAATTCATCCCGAAAAGTCGGATCACTACTTTGCGCTCATCGTCGATGGGGAAAGCATGATTGATGCCGATATCCGCGATGGGGATTATATTATTATTGACCCGCGTGAGCCCAGTGATGGTGAGATTGGCGCTATTCGCTACCGTGGAGAGACGACGCTCAAAACCATCCGAAAACGAGCAGATGGGATCACCCTGCAACCGGAAAACCCCACCTATGATCCCATTGACATTACTCCTGATGAGTGGGAGAAGATCACCGTATATGGTACCTATGTGGGGAAGGCCTGGAAAAACGGCAACGATTGGGGCTTAATCTTTCGATCCGGATAGCGCGGCGCCAGGTTAAACTGGAAGAAACAAAACAGAGACTTAGCTGGTTGTAACTGTATGCGGATTAAAAATTCTAATTACTGAATTGGGATCAACATATGGATCTTATAAAGATTATTTTTGCGGTACTCCTTCCTCCTCTGGGAGTTTTTTTGGAAGTGGGACTCAAGGGATCATTTTGGTTAAATATTCTACTAACTATCCTTGGATATCTTCCGGGCATTATCCATGCAGTGTGGGTGATTGCCAAAAACTGATAGTCACCGACACTTGCAAGAGACTCTCGTCGCTCAAAAGAGAGCAACGGATTATTCATTGGGTCCTGATCGCCCGTTCCACTGGATTTCGACATCCACCTCTTTTTCGTCAAAGAGCATCTGATCATCGAACTCATAGAGCAGGATCCAGATAACCTTGTCGGCATCATACACCAGATGAAAATACCGGTTGTCCTCGCAGCGAATGACAAAGTGGACCTGCAGGCGTTTGCCCTTGCGTTGGGCGTATGAGCGCCGAACCTCTTTGATTTTCAGCACTTTACCCTTTTTGCGCTTTACGTACCGGGGCTCGATGCGCTTGTGTTCCCATCCGCTTCGGGAATGGACATTACTATCTTTGAAGCTGCGAAAGACGGCATCCACGTTAACCTTTTCTTTGAGGACTGTTTGCATGAAATGCTATATTGTAATTCATATATTTTTTCATGTATATTACAAATAAATACTCCATAAGTTCAATTATTATTCATATCCATGATGCCTGCTGTTAACCCCGGAACCTACAACCCTGATGAGGATGTCCACAAGATTACCGACTACCGGTGCGTGAGTCGTGACATGCAGCACTCCTCGATCAAGGAACGGCTGTATCTGCACCTGGATATGAACTGCTTCTATGCGCAGGTCGAGCAGCAGTGCTTTAAGCTCCACGGGCTGCCCATTTACATCGGCGGATGGTATAAAGGCGACCAGAGAACACCTCGAGGCATCGTTGCCACCAGCTCCTATGAGGCTCGGGCGCTGGGGATCAAGACGGCCATGAGTGCCTACGAGGCCGAGCAGATCTGCCCCTATATTATTGGCTTGCAGGCCGACTACGAAAAGTACAAAGGTATCAGTGTCCTTATTGAAGACGTGCTGGAAGAATTCGCACCCACCGTCGAAAAATATTCAATGGACGAGTACTTCCTGGACGTCAACTTTTTGAAGAATAAATCGAGGCAAGAAATTGAGCAGTATGGCGCCGACCTGCGCAACTTGATCTACCGAGAAATTGGGCTCGTCTGCTCCATCGGCATCTCCTACTCGAAGACCTATAGCAAGCTGGCCAGCGACATCAACAAACCCGATGGACTGACACTGATATTGGACAAGGAAGAGGCCCGGAAGCTGCTGTGGCCGATGCCCTTGAATGAGGTGTGGGGTATTGGACGCAAGCGCTACGCCAAACTGAAGGACAACGGACTGGAAACAATTGCCGATGGCATTGACCGCGGCTATCCAATCTTCCAAAAGCTGTTCGGGCAATACTTCGGCAAGATCATCTGGGAGATGATTGCCGGCAAGGACCGCGCAAAAGTGCTAACGGGTCAACACATTACCAAGGAGCAGCTCAGCTATAATCATACCTTCAGCACGCGCACCGGCGATATCGTCCAGGTACGTGGGGAGATAATGAAGGGGATTACGCGACTCAGCTACCGGATGCGGGCCTACGGGATACAAGCCCAAAAATATTTTTGCTTTATCGGGATACAGCATAAAGATCACAAAGGATTGGGATTCCGATTTAATACCAATGGCTATACCAATCTCGACGATTACATTCACTACGAATGCATGCGCAAAGCCCGTCCTCGCATCAAGGCGCTACTGGATCGGGACTTCACTCTTCGAAGGATGAGTATTGGTACCGTAAAAGTAGATCACTCGGGCCAACAGGAAATGTTTTTTGCCGAAGATGCCCAAATGCGCAATTTCTATCTGGCGCAAGATGCAATCAACAACCGCCACGGCAACGGCACCATCACCAAGGCCTCGATCATGGACAGTGTGCCGGGCAAGACGCATTTCCTGGAGCGATCATAAGTATCGCATTGAGATTGGTAATATGGCATCCTCACAGATAACCCTGTATTACTGATTTGATGATATTGCAGGGAATCAAGCCTGGCTTATCAGTAATACTTACCGATAACTTATTGTCTTCAAATGCCACTTCTCCGGTAACGTCACCACCCGGTACAGAGATAGTAAATGCTCCTACATTATCGTTCATCTGTATTTCGCCGTTATTGCCGCTGATCTCTTCAGTGATAATTGTTTTAACCTCATCAGTACTTTTCGAATAATTGATCTCGAAATCGCATTTGGCCATAGGGTTATAATGAGTAATAAGTTTAAATTGTTGATATTAAAGTGGTATAGTACAAAACGTAAGCTCCCAACGAAAACAAACACCTTTTTTATGTGTAGGCGATATACGCTTACTGAAACCGATAACGTGGCTACGACCCACAGAATATTCTTAAGTAAAATTTAAATTCAAGGACCGTTGGTATCACTCGACGATGAACTCTTTGTGAACAGTCGGCAGCTCTCCACCTTCTGTCTTAGGTGTTCTCGCATTGGGTATTCAGTCTACTTTCGCTCAGCGGTAAATGTTCCGTTGGGTTGGTAGATCACCCTCTTCGTGAGCGTTCTGTGGAACGTGGCGACATAGTTGTTGAGCGGGATCCGGCAAAGCCGGGTTTCCTCAGACACTGCTTGTACGTCGGACCGTTATGTATTATTTCTCGTAGCGATCAGGGATGGACAGGTCTCCCCTTTCTTCATGCCACATCAGGTTGACGATCCACCAGCGCTTTCCGTCATACCATAACTGGAAACTGTTAATGCCACGACCGATTGGTTCGGGCCCTTCGGCTTTAACAGCACTCTCATAGGTAGAGAAAACATGGGCCATATCCCCAAAGCGCTCCATCACCGAATGTATTTCATATTCCACAAAACGCTTTTTGGATAATTCTTCGATGTTCGCTCCTTCAAGATAATTTTCAACGGAGAAGAAGTTTTTTACCGGAACACCATTATTTCGACCGGTGGGAATAAGCCGAGCCTCGGGCAGGAAGAGGGATCGTAGCCGATCCAGATCCGGTTTTTTGCCATCGGCCATGGAAATAGATTCATAAGCGGCCGTAACAATTGCTTCCGGACTCTTGACATCGGCGGGGTTCGCCTCTGGCTGCTGCGACGGCAGCGAAGCCTGAGCGCCGGGCGGGGAAAGGGTGATCGGCCATGAGCGGCCGTTCTTTGTCCACATTCCCTTGATCGTCGTGTCGGCCGCCGCGAGCACACCCTCGAACCGGCCGTCGACGCTTTCAAACTCAAGGGTCAGGCTGTCGCCATCGACCGAGACCCTTGACGCTGAAATGCCGGTTGCACCCTCATCGGGGCTGTCCATCGAGGCGGTCAGGGCGCTGTCCTCTGCACGTTCGATGTGAAAGACAGCACGTAACTCCTCGCCTCCCGCCTTAAGCACTCCTGACCACGTACCGATAAAAGCCTCACGGGAATGATCCGATTTTTGGGCCTGCATATCGTCAGGAAAGAGAACCGCAATAATCAGGCCAGTCATTACCACGGTTAAAGCTATGTGAAAGTATCGGTGAAAATGATCCTTTACATTATTGCTGAAAAACATAACATGAATGGTTTATTAGTTTTAACAAAATCTCCTTTGGTAAAACTTTCATTCAATAAACATTGGTATCACTCCACAATGAACTCTTTGTGCATGGCCGCCGGGTCTGCTCCCTGGTAATTCCATTGCCAGAGGTACCGGCCGGAGGAGAGGTCAACCGTGACGTAAGGCGTCCGTCCGAACTCGATGTACTCGATACCGCCCAGAAAGTCGGTCGGGGCTGGATTCCAGTAGGGCCACTGCACCACGCTATCCACAGAGGTCTCGGGGCCGAGTCGGGCGATCGTTGCGTAGTAGGCGCTGTCCACTTCTGCCGGGACCTCCTCGACCTCAAATTTTACCGTGTGCGTCCCGGCGGAGAAGGTGTCGTCAAAAAGAAGGTTCCTGCCAGAAATGCGGGCCGTGAGATTCGGCTCGGGCGGTGTAGCCCCATTCTTTTCCTCCGTTACAGTAAAGAAATGGCGCATCCCAAGAAAGGAGTGTATCCTCCCATTAGGGGCCCGAATTGTACAGTGCATCAGATAGGTCCCCGGCTCAATATTGACGGTGTTCTGTGCCGAGAGGCTTGGGGCCAGATAGCCCATCCCGCCTCGTTTTCTCAAATTCGCCGTCTTGGCCCAGTATGGCACGATTCTCTCGTATGCTTTAAACATCTCCGTCGAATCTATCTTCCCCGCGCGAAGTAACCGCCAAAGGCTATCGGCTGGGGCAATGAAGGCGTTTCGAAAGTCCTCGGCGGTGCGCCCCTCCGGCAGCAGGTGCAAGTGAAAATTATGGTGCTCCGCGCCCTTATTAGTCATTCGAAATGTGGTCCATCCAGATGGGATGGAGTCGGGTGCCTGGAAGGCATAGTCCACTGCCTCAACCTCCACAACAGGTGGGGAACTTCTTGTATCAGCTTCATCTGAATGGTTTTGCCAGCCGATAAGTCCGGTTGCAAGCAATATTATGAGCAAGAAGCTGCCACAATAGAATTGTTTAAGAAATTTTGCAGCATTACTGAATAACATAATACGAATGATTAGTATTTTAAGAGTCTATCATTCCGAATCATATTTCTTCATATTTATATGCGCAGCATCAATTCACTATGAACGGTTGTATATCCCCTTCCTTGGGTGGGTTCCCTAACACCCACGCATACCGGCCCGGAGTCAGGTCTACATGCATGTAAGCTGTGTTTCCATCAAGCATACTTTGAGGTCCGCCGATAAAATCAACAGGAGAGGGCATAACAGGATCCCATTTCATCCAGTCGGCCAGCTCTTCGGGACTCGTCTCATTCTCTAACCGAGCCAAGTGGAGGTGCTGATTATAAAGATACAGGGGATCGGTTTTTGCCTTCTTGCCAAAATGGACGGCAATCGTATGAGATCCGGGCGATACCAATGTATCCGCCTTCATTTGTCCTTTTGAAAGGGAAATACTCATGTCGGCCTGGGGTGCTAAAGCCTCGGTGGAATCTTTTGTTACTACCAGTGGCTTCTCCATTCCCCGTAGAAAATGGAACCTGCCTTCTTCCGTTCTGACATAACACTCCATCACGTAATTTCCCGGTTTTAGTTTGAGGGTTGTTTTGGCCGTCCGGCCCGGTGCTGTCAGACTCACACCCCCGATTGGTTTAGTCTCTTTCGGAAACCAATCAGGTATCATGCGAGCGAGCTTCTTTTGGGCGGTAGTTGTGTCAATAGCACCTTTTCTCACGAGCGTTCTCATACTGTCCAAGGGAACTGCTACCTTGTTGTGGAAGTCGGCATAGGTAATCCCTTCGGGTAGCTCTGTTATCACGAAGAGGTGGTGCTCCTTACCCTTATTGGTCATTTGCAATGTAACCCATCCTGATTGAACGGTATCCGGAGAGGAGAAGGCATAGTCCACTGCCGTTATCTCAACTACAGGCGGTTTGCCGTTTTCATTGGCGTTATCAGACGAGCTTTGACAACTGACCAGCACCGCAGCTAGCAGAACAAGCGTAAAAATTGCATGATTGCAAAGCTTGTGACGAAATGACTCGGCTGAATTTGAAAGCATGATTCTACTTTCCTTGCTTAGAAAGCACGCAGACTCTCATGACACATGATGAATATATATCAATATTTTGAACAAGTATATAAAAATCAAACACTTAGGATAGTGCTGTAGAATCCATTTTCCCGTCAAAAATCTTCGTGATGAAATCTCTGGCTTTTAGGACCGGTATTGCAGTCGGTGAATACTTTACAGCGCTTATTAATTTAGAAATATACCATCTATTTTTGCTTCAAGATTTAACGAACTATAACAGCCTGTTATTTGTAAAAGCATCAAAGAGTGTTATCTATACTGGTTCAACATGGAAAGTTTAAGGATTAGATGTTTTTTGCTCATATATCTAAAATTATATAGTCATTAAGTTATGATTTCCAAGACGTCTCTAACCATCCTGGCTGTTTCGATAGTTCTGTGCATCTCCTGTACCAGCGAAAAAAACGACACGGTATTTTCTGTGGAAGGAAAACTCAATAGCATTGATACTGAGAATGTAATATTGTATCAAGCAAAAGGGCTTAATGCTAACCAGTTCGATGTGGTAGATACCTTGGCCGTTGATGCCGACAGTACATTTTCATCTACCTACAGCCTTGAACCCCACTATTACCGTTTGCGTATTCACGACTCCCTGCAGGTACCCTTCATTGCTGATTCCGGGCAACATATTACAATGAATTTTCCCGCTGAAGGTGAGTATGATGTTTCTGGTTCACCGGACACCGAACTTTTTGAAGAGTATGAAGCATTCCGAATGGAGATTTTGAGAGAGACGGTGTACCCCATAAGAGGTCAATTGGAAGATTTGGTGGAAGAAGATAACCCGGAAGACGCCGCACGGATAGAAAAGCTTGGAAATCGGGTGTTAAAGGCAGAAGAATCGTATCGGGATACCCTGATCCATGCTGTAAAAAAGATGGGAACCTCTATCGCTATTTATCCGACCATGGTTCGTTGGAACGGCGATAAGCACATGGATTACTATGAAGAACTGGCCGCTGATTTCTCTGAACGACATCAAGAACTTGAAGTAGCAGAACTGGTATCAGAGAAAGTCAGAATTTTAAAGCAGGTTTCCCTCGGTGGTAAAGTTTCTGAAATAGTCGCTCCGGATACGTCCGGCGTGGAGCGATCACTATATGATAATCTCGGCAAGTACACATTAATAGATTTTTTTGGAAGTTGGTGTGGTCCCTGCAGATCAGAAAGTGATCATTTGGCAAAAATGTATAACCGGTACAATAGCTCCGGTTTCGAGATTTTTGGCTTTGGCATCGAGTATGAAAAAGACCGGTGGCTCCAAGCCATTAACAAAGACAATAGAACATGGACAAATGTATCCACGGTTGACGGTTATTCCAATGAGATTGCCCAAGAGTATTCCATAACGGCGATCCCAAAAAATTTTCTTGTCGATGAGAACGGCATCATAATCGCGAAAGATATTCATGGACAAGAACTTGAAGAGAAACTTGAGGAGTTATTCTCAGAGTAACTACAATGGCTGCCCTTCAACGCTATGTAAGAGGAGGTTGTACTTTAAAATAAAGACCGTAGCAGTTGTTTAACCAACGGCCAAGTAGTCTGTTTTTTGGCATAACAAAGCCACCACTACAGAAGCAATACGGGCATTTATGTAGTAAGATGGCCATTAAGGTAGCTTCAAAAAACGATTTGGGGAAAATACTTGAAACGGGTTTCCACTAACAAAACAGACCTTGGAATTATTTGCTGTATCCAAACTCATTAGGTTGTACCAAATAAAGATACCTTGATTTTACTCCATCGTTGTCTCTTCGAGTGTAACCACGCGTGTATACTTATTCTGTTTTACCGTATTTGCTGCCCCCATCTTGGCATATTTTTCACCGCTGCAGGTATAGTTGATCCCAATATTTCCTCCAATATCTAACTCTATATCATTCGTATCATCAGTATCTCCCACCAATACAGAACCATTAATAGTAGGTGTGCCATGCCCATCGAAAAGCTGTGCATTTTCAAAAATGACCAACCCGTTAAATTCAAAATTTCCCCTAATGCTAACCGTATTTCCATCTTCATTCTCATAATCCATATGAGCACTATCTTTGATAACCATTATACCATAACCCTCACTCTGCTGCCCCGTCAGTGAAACATTACCGTCTATAAAAAAGACTCCGGGATTTTCTGCGGTTCCCAAGTTATCACTGTAATCTGAGTTCACCGTAGTTGCATTCTCTGAATTTTCAAGTCGCGCTATTAGTTCGTCCGTTGGCTCATAATCTAACTGATTATCGACTGCAATATCTCCATCCAGATTCAGATCATGACTTTGCAACCCATCTTTTGTTTGCGAGTTATTTACTGTGATGGGTGGCTTATCTTCACTGCAATCCGGATCTTTACCATTGATTTCATGAGCAGATCCATCTACTGACAAGGAACCATAGCCACTGGGCAGCTGAAGCGCTCCGGCAAATTCAGGAACCAAGTTGCTAAATGGGGCTACTTCGTACACACTTTTCACACTTGCTTCATACTTATTGTCAATCGTCGCCTTGGAAATTAGTCGTACCTTATCCTCTTCAAAATAGGGGTTCGTTTCCCAGTCACTATTTAAAAACTCTATTGAAAACTCAATTTCAGCTCCATTAACTTTTGAAGAAGTCCACGTATTACTGCTATTTCTGTCATCAACATACTGTTGATCCATATTTTCAATACCTTTTTCGTTGATTTCCTCCATTACAATTTGGATAGCGGTATGAGCAGCATTCAAAGCCTGTGTTTTCTGGGCATACTCAACTGTTTTTTCAGTCAGCATCTTACTCTGACCTGATGTTCCCATCGATACGATACCTAGTGCAACCAACATTCCCGCACATATTATTAACATTGCTCGTCCCATAATAACACCTCTTACTTGTTAAACATCTTCTAAATTAGGGGGCGAAAAACGCTTTTCCCAAATAGTCCGTATAAAACGTCCATCATCGCCCGCATTGTTATATACTTTAGCAGTACTCTGTAATTCCAAGGTAATATAAAGCTGTCGAATATTATTTAGATCAGAACTTGCAACCGGTGTTGCCATATGGTTGCTAACCGGTTGTCCATATTCATCCAAGTACTTAATATTAAAGTTAGTTACTCCCAATCGTATAGGAGTTTCACTTATAATACTTCCTGTGTCTACATCCTCAACCGTTCTTTTTAATACATAGGCATTGGGACTTCCATTACCAACAGCCGTACTTGTAAACTCCCAGGTTATCAGTTCAACCGAGTTGTCACTGCTGTTGTCAATGTTACTTCGAAATGCAATTTTCTGGTTATCCGCTTCTACTAAAACGGGACTGGTCTTGCTATTTCTGTTAAACCCCATTTTTTGGATATCATGGGTGATCATCTCCTGTACACCCGTTGCTTTTTCCCGGGTTGTTTCAGTAAGCGTCAACTCTGTGGAGCTATTGGACATAGACATATTTAGTGCAAGGATTCCTATCAAAAGGATCCCGCCAATAACATAACTCGTCACTAATCCCATATTCATAATACTATCCTCCGCTAATCAGCGTAGTAATTTCTAACAAATTCGAGACTATATAAGGTAGGACTGCCTGAACCCTGCCGATCCAAATATTTGCTGGTTATATACACGCGTAGTTTTTTAAACGTCGTTTGTGTATTTGTTGATTCAAAATTTGTCTCATCTACATAAAAAACTTCGGCACGAATATTAAATTCTCCATGCTCCGTTTCTACCACATCTTCCCATCCGTTATAGTCGTCAAAATCATCAAATTCATGGCGGGTTACTTTCCCATCCCCATTTTGGTCATCATCTTGAGTCCCACTGGTTTCTGGTCCCAAAGTAGAGGGGGTTTTAAAATCACCCGGTATATCAGCCGGTGGTGCCGTTGCACCAACGGAAACCTCATCAAATTCTTTCGTACGGGCCTCTTCAATAATATCTTGAGCCAACGCAATAACTTCCTGTTCCAGTTCTCCCTCTATCTGCATATAGGTATTCCGCTGAATCATGCTCGTAGCGCTGAGCAATATCAGCGAAAAAATGACCATTGCCCCAATTGTCTGCAGTACTTCTCCGTAACCAACCATAGCTAATTATTTATAATTACGTCCTGCTAACGTTAGAAATTTTTAACATTATATCAACGCTATCTATTCAATTCTAACCTTCTTCTTTTCAAATGAGTAAATCCGCCGGACAGTAAATAAGTCTGTCCGACGGACCTACCTTATAGGCAGTTATTACTATTCAATTCTGCTAATTTTGAGATACGGTTATTGTTCCCAACTCATTCGTTTCACCTACACTCACTTCAACATCATCGACATTTTCTGTAGCGTATGAATCATCGGTAGGATCAACTGAAACAGTATATGATCCTTCTTCAAGTCCAATGAGCTTAAATTCGCCATTTGATGTATCAGCTTTGGTTGAAGAAAGCGTATCTCCTCCGGCTATAGCATATACATACGGTTCAGAATTAACAGGTTCAACAGCTCCTGCAATATTTCCTGTTACTGCCTCATTTGAAGCACTTATCACCGGCTTCAGCAAATAGTCTTCACCTGATTGCTGATTACCTCTTACTACCACCGACCGCGCAGCATCAAAATCGAGCAATAAGGTGTAGGTAATGTCGGGCTCAATTTCAGCATTTACATTTAGCTTGACACCCGTCTGTGCACCACTGGGTACAAACATGCTGTGTTCTTCTCCATCAACTACCACACTGTGACCATCACTGCTGAGGATCAGTCGAATTTGTTCGTATGTTCCAACGGGCAATTCGGCAGAACCAAGTTCTTCTGTTACTCCATTTGTGAGCTCGAGAAGGTCATAGCTTTGCTGGGGACTGCCAAGTTCTACCCATCCTTCATCATTATCAGTGTTATTAACCTCTATTCGTTCGACAAAAACGTTTACTTCATCATAGTTAGCCGGTGCATCATGGAGCATGACCTCCATTGTTCCGGTATCCCCATCCGCATTGGTTCCGCTGTTGCAACCCATAAATACAACTGAAACAGCTAATAAAAGTACAAATGGTATTTTTAGTAACTTCTGTGTTGTCATAATTATTACCCTGTAGATTTATTATTGGTGTTAAATTTAGGGTATATGACGACCGAGATTTCTAAAGGTTACCAACTTTTTGATAGGCTCACTATTTCCCTTGATAAACAGCGTCAATACGGATCTCGAATGGCAAAGTAATCTACAATTCCAGATTGCTAATTAGCCATTGCCGGAATTATTGCCTCTATTTCCTTTACCGGGATTATCCTCCATTCCTTTGGGGATATCGCCAGGCGGCCCACCTCCTACATTTCCATCAAACAATTTTTGCAAAATATCTCGCGCCGGTACTCCCTTCTGCAACTGATTTCCAACTCCTCTGATTATATTTGATGCGGGAATTTGACTTCGCTTCTGTGCCATATTCAAGGCCATGGGCAGCTTTTGAAATTCACCGGCTTCAAATCCTCCCTTCAACGCCCGAACAATAAATGAACGTGTAAGTTCGGGCTGATCCTGCATAGGCAAGTCCGAAACAATATCCATTGCAGAAACGATGTTAGATCCTGTGGTTTGTGATAGTACTGACTTGTCACCTATATCAGAAAGAAGTTGTCCAATATTTTCCGGCGAAATATTTTGTGTTATAGCCCGAGAAGACGATTCCACAAGTCTGTTACGCATGCCTCCCCCCGGCTCATTTTGTCCGCCCATTATTTGTTTTACTTCTGGCTTTGCAATCCACGGATCAACGACCCCGGCTGCCTGACGAGTGGCACTTGTCATTCTATTTATATAAGGAACAATCCGTGCATCGGGCACTCCTTTTGATAGTCCTTCCAGTGCCTTTTGCAAGACATGGTTTGCCGGCAAATTATCTTCAGCAAGTTGTACTGCCGGCTCAATCATATTTGCCAACTGCTGATTACTTAAACCTCGTGCTTCTTTTTTGGCCTTAAGATCATCAATTACAGATTGTTCTATTCCTGCATTACCTGCCCGTTCTTCCAGTTTATCCAGCGATTCTGTTTGCCCAAGGGTATTATCAGGAATACCAAAATAAGCACAAGCAACCACCAAAAGTGCGATGACCTTTATATGTAAATTTAAAACCTTCATCATATTCATTTCATTTAAATTATTGAACTAATAACAGTGCGTTTTGTCCGCCAAATCCATCTTCGACGGTATACGTCTCGCTGGAAAACTCAACCCAGCCTTCTTCTCCATCCTCAATTTTGAGCACTTTATATTCATAAGAACCGGCATCCAGCTCAAGCTCAGTTCTATACCGATCCTTCTTAACATTTATGAGTGGTATACCGGGACGCGACCAGTTATTAAAATCGCCCACCAGATAAATACGTCCATCCCCTGAGTAGGAGATTTCCACCTGCTGCATTTCTTTTTCATTATTCCAGTCCGGCGATATTTTACCTCTATCTTTTCTTGACTTTGGCTGCAGCGTCAATCTAATTCCGCCAGAAACCTGTATGTCATTGATATTCTGATTGGTCGCAGTTGTGTTATAACGCAGTCCTTCAGCACTCACAAAGGCCCTTAGCTGGGAGTTAATGGGATAACTACCTTCAATTCCCAGCCGAATAATGCGGTTGGTCTCTTCAATAGTTTCTGTTGTTCCGGTCGGCCCTCCTCCCACAGGTGGGAAACCGCCCCCTCCGCCACCGGTAGTTACCGTTTGTTGGTTTTGATACTGCTCAAGACCAACCTTAAATCTAATTTTTGAACCCTTCTCAAAAATCCGGCCCGCAGCCACAAACGAACTAAATCCCTCCTGTATATCTGGAAAAGAATCGAAATTCCCATACAACCCTGTAGACAGCTGCCAATTAAAGCTGGGCCAGGTCTCAAACTCAAGAGCATATAAATCAGATCGATCATTGATAGAAGTGGCCACACTGTCAACCATATAATCTCGGTAAGACCGAAAGTTCGAACCCACTTTTACTTTTAGTTGGCTAAATGGCGTTGGCGACCACGTTAATGTGGGTTGAGCCCAAAACATGCTCCGGCTGAAAGAGGAATTAAAATAACTCCCTCCCATTTCTATTCCTCCACTTACCGAAGGACTAAATTGGTGCTGATATCTTGCCAGAGCTAATCCTCCTTTCCACGTATCTAAACCGGAAAAGAACGGTTCCAAGACAGCAACTCCCGTTAACTCAACCATATCCTTATCGCCAAGCCAAGTGCTTTGGCCAATACCCGAGAGTGCTCCAAAAGAAGTATTTTGAGCACGATTCCACTCTGCGTAATAGGGATTTAAATAGGTATTGGTTGAATATCCCACTCTGGAATCAACAGAAAATACTGTCTGCCAATCTTGGGCTAACATTTCGTTTGATATAGAAATTAATAACATCACAATAATGAGACCTATTCTCATAAGTAGATCACTGCATTTTTATTGCCAAATCCATCTTCGCGCTGCATCGGAGCCATTGGATCGGTCACCCATTTCTCCCCATCCTTCACAAACATATACCGGTGCTCTCCTCTACTCATCGCTACCAATCCGGTCCAAACCTGTTCTCCGTTCACCTCTTGTTTGTCGAGAGAAATAGGCTTCCAGCCGTTAAAGTCGCCGGCAACTTCAATCGATTGCGCATTTTCATCTATATAAACAAAACGTACCCACACCTGGTCCTGACTATGGGCAACCTGCTGTACCGATTCTTGCGGAGTGCTATTTACCTGTGATACCTCTTGGGAAGCATCAAAATTAAGTGGCATCAATATGAATATCGCTAATACCATTGCTGCAGCAACGCCATATACCGGTCGCAAATGTATCTCTCGCGGCATCCATAATCCTTTTATCCAGCTTTTTATCTCCTCGAATAGCGAGATATTCTGCTCTGGCTGTTCAGCTTGTTCAATACTATACATCACCTGATCTGTAAACCCTTCGGGCACTTCCGGTTGGTCATACGCATCCGTTTCACTAATCGTACTTCGGACTGATCTTTCGAAAGAAAGCATTTCCCGCATTGCCGGATCTTCTGCTATAATATGGAGGGCTTCCCGTTCCTCCTCACCGGATAATTCGCCATCCAGATATTTTCGCAGTATCTCTTCCTTGTCCATATTCATCATCTCCTAATTATATTGGTTAACATGATCCTGCAGCTCCTTACGCGCTCTGTGCACGCGCACTTTCAGTGCCCCTTCTGTGGCGTCCAATCGCTTTGCCATCGCTTTGTACGTCATATTATCACGATACTTCATCAAAAAAGCCTCGGCATAAATCGGTGTAATGGCAGAGAGGGCCCGTTCCAATATTGCCCTCTGTTCCTGCTTCTCAATATCATCGTTGGGTAAATCCTCAACTTTCATTTGGGATTCAAGTTCATGGGATTCCATTTCACTGAACTCCTTATTTGATCGCCTGATATTCTTGGCGTAGTCCAAGCAGTGATTCCTTGCCAACGTATAAAGCCAGGAAGAAAACTTTGACTGCCTCTTAAAAGAATCCAGTCGCTCATAAGCCTTAACAAAAATCTGCTGAGCCAATTCTTCCCTGTCAGCTTTTCTGCTCACAAATTTACCAACGATACTAAATACCATCGATGCATACCTGTCAACAAGTATCCTGTAACCATCTTGCTGACCGTTCAGGATATCTTCTATTAATTCAAATTCTTTCTCCTTAGAATCATCCATTTAGCAGAAAACATGTATCGCACATAATTAGCGGGCTTGAACCCCCACTCAGTTATGTGACGACTGACTTTTAAAATGGTTACTAAAAAAGTGTAATTGAGTAGAGGAATTTTTTCCAGGTTTTTATGGTTCAAACAAACCATTTATTATAACCCTTCATTTCTCTTCTTTCATTAATGGTATAAAATAGTATAATGGAACCGAATTCTTATTACTTCAATTAAGGGAATCGGCCGCACTTATTTAGATTGATATTTCATTTTTCTTGGCAACCGGATCATATGCTATGCATTAAAATATAAAAGACTCATAGTTATGAAATTTAAGCAGATCCTGTTAAGCAGCAAGGCTATTGCTTTCATGCTTCTATTGTTTGGATATGGGTGGATCATCACCTCAGATTTTATTGCTGCCTCTATCAATGACAATGCCTTTAGTCTTCTTAACATCCAAATACTAAAGGGGCTCCTTTTTGTAACTATTGCCTCGGTGGGTGTATATGCGCTACTCTATCTCAAAGACAAAGAACTGGAACAAAGGCGCAAATATACTGATTCCATTTTGGAAACAATCGATGTGGCGATCCTTGTCATTACCGAAAAGGGTATGATCGATCGTGTAAACACCGCCTTTAAAAATATTTTTGGCTACACCCGAAAAGAAATTGTAGGGCGTCATTTTTCCTATTTGCTTAGTGATAATAATTATGAGAGAGGATACCATGATTTTCAAAAGCTATTAGAAGGCCAGTCGTTTCCGAATGAAGAATGGGTGATAAACGACAAATCTGGTAATTCTATTTCCTTGATCCTTAATTCCGAAACTCTGCAGGATGGTGATGAAAAATACCTGATTTTAAGTGCCATGGACATTACTGATCAAAAGCAAACCCAAGCCAAGCTTGAACACTCCCTTGTAGAAAAAGAGGTTCTTCTATCCGAAATTCATCACCGGGTAAATAACAACTTAGCTATTATTTCGGGGCTCATGCAGCTACAGATTTATGAAGAAGAGAATCCCAACCTAAAAGAAAAACTGGTTAACTGTACTACCCGCATTCAGGCAATTGGATCTATCCATGAACTATTATATGAGTCAAATAGCCTTTCGCAATTACGCTTTGACAAAAGTATAAAACAACTTGTTGAGAATTTGCACGATATGTACGATCAGCTGCAGGCGACAGATTTTGATCTCAACCTATCTCCCATTACTATTAATATTAACCAAGGGGTGCCTGCCTGCTTAGTCATTAACGAAATTGTTACGAATGCCCTGCAACATGCGTTTTCTACCAGAAAAAAAGGCCTCATTTCTATAGACTTATCCAAAAGTGAGGATGAAGTGCTTACCCTAACTATTTCTGATAACGGGAAAGGCTTACCTGATCATTTTACATCAATTTCCCAGAATGGCTCCCTCGGCTTCCAGCTTGTTGATACGCTTTTAAAACAACTCGAAGCTGAACATGAAGTTGACTCTACCAAACAGGGGACTAAGTTTACTTTCTCATTCAAGAAAACATCCAAAAAGGGAAGCAGCAGTAGCTTTGAAAACTAGCTTGTATCTTAGTCTTTTAATTAACGTTGTACCCTTTTCAATTTTCTGTATTTTAGAGCAGTAAATATTCAAGAATCAAAAATACTATTATGACCCAAGAAGAAATTAACAAGGGCAACCGCCTGATCGAAGATCTGATGGGATCCACTATTAAAATAGACCAGGATGATGTAAAAGATATTCCCCTGGCGTTTCTTCAACTCGAAGACATGAAGTTTCACTTGTCTTGGAAATGGCTTATGCCGGTAGTTATGAAAATTGAAGATGACCTTGGCTATTCCGTACTTATCAAAGATAAAGCATGTATGGTTGTAGTTGACGATGACACTTCTTTTGAATCTGAAACCGACACAAAAATGGAAGCTGTCTGGCGGGCCATTGTTGAATTTTTAGATTGGCATAAAGATCAGTAAAATTGCCCTCCACTTTACTTTTGGCCCTAAACTCTTGGTTAGTTTAGGGCTTTTTATTTTGGGATTTCTTTTCCTTTGGCTCATTTTCTAAACAGATGTTACATCTAGCATAATGCCAACTACCCTTTAACCCAAAAATACCTTTATGACAAAGAGGGCGTTTGTTACAGGCGGCACCGGTTTTATTGGCTTCAATTTAGTTAAACAACTTGTTGGCCGAGATTGGGATGTTACAGCACTGCATCGGTCTACATCTGACTTGTCAAAACTAAAACAACTTCCGGTTGCTTTAGTTGAGGGTTCTATTACCGACCTTCCTTCCCTGCAAAAAGCAGTACCCAAAGATATCGACGTTGTTTTTCACCTGGCAGGTGACACAAATATGTGGTCACAAAAAAATAAGCGTCAAACCGAGGTTAATGTCACCGGCACTAAAAATATGGTTCAGGCATCCGCCGGAAAAAATGTCGGCACCTTCATTCACACTTCCAGTGTATCGGCGTGGGGAAAAGTAAAGGGAACCATTTCCGAAGAAACACCACAACAGGGAAACAATTCGTGGGTGAACTACGAACGCACCAAATGGCTTTCTGAGCGTGAAGCGCTACAAGCTCGCGACCACGATATAAAAGTCGTAATTATGAATCCGGCAATGGTTGTCGGTCCGCATGATGCCAACAATTGGGGACGCCTGTTTTTTGCTTTGCGCGATGATGATCTGCCCGGAGTAACGCGTGGAAATATGAGCGTGGCTCATGTTGAGGAGGTTGTAAATGCGCATATTTCAGCCGTTGAACAGGGCAGCAACGGAGAGCGCTATATTTTAGGAGGTCAAAATTGTACCTTTGCTGAATTTGTATCTATCATCGCAGATGTATCCGACCTTTCGGCAAAACCAAAAATAATTCCCGCTCCTATTCTCAAACTGGTCGCCTATCTTCAAGCCGGGATTTCTTATTTTACCGGTAACGAACCCGACCTTACGCCGGAGCTTGCAAAACTCATGACCCGAAATGTTGTCTACTCCAGTGATAAAGCTAAAAGGGAATTGGGCTACCGAATTCCTCCTGTGAAAAAATCCGTTCAGGATTGCTATAACTGGTTGATTCAGGAAAAGTTGCTATAAAATCATTTCTTATTGTCATGGGATAAACGTCCTTAATGCTTTAAAGTATCCCTCAAAATTGCCCGTATCATGGCGGGTTAACCCATCTGCCAACGGATATCCCAGCACCAAATCTCCCTTTGTAATCATCTTGCGGATAGCGGGAGTAAGCTGCAGTTCGCCATTATTATCGAGGGTTGTTTCTTTAAGAATTTCGAAGATTTTATTATCCAATACATATCGACAAGCCGTTGCCCAAGGCTCTTTGGGGGTTGAAGACGGCTTCTCTATTATATCTGTTAATCGCACTCTTTTATCATTTGTATATTTATCAACTTCAAATTTTACCACTCCTCTTGACGAGGCTTCTTCTTTGCCTATTGGATAGATGGCCAATACTCCCATAACATCTTCTTCTCTTTTCAGAGATATAAGATCTTTTAAATATGTTGCTCTTCCAGAACCTTTCAGAGGAGCATCGGCAAAGGTCACCACAAAATCTTCTTTTCCTACAAAGGATTCTGTTTTCAAAATAGCACTACCCGGTCCCGAATAAGAATCATCAAAAACAAACTGTACCGATGTATCATCCTCAAAATAATCAACCATTTTTTGATCATCGCTTTCTGCAACGACGGCGACCTCCTTTATTCCTGCTTCTTTTAGCTCTTCGATGATATGTTCCAGCACTGGCTTCTTACCTAACGGCAGCATCGGTTTCGATATATAATTGGTAAGCGGACGCATCCGAGTTCCCTTGCCCGCAGCCGGTATTACAGCCTTAGTAATTTTTGGCATCAGTTTATTGTTAATTTGTTAAATATCAATTCCTTCATCTCGTATCATATTTCAGAATAATAACTCTTATTCAGAAGGTTAAATATTTTGCTTAAAAACCCTTATTTTTGGAGACTCTCAATACTATCGCTGGTTTAGCAACGGATTGAGGCGACAGCAATCAAATCCACAAATTTTTAACTTCATAAGTGTAATAAAAACATACACTTAAACACAATATGGATTCTCTTTTCCCAAAATACGATGTCATTGTAGTCGGTGCCGGTCACGCAGGCAGTGAAGCCGCAGGCGCTGCTGCAGAAATTGGTGCCAACACATTACTCATAACGATGAACCTCGATGCCATTGCAAAAATGTCTTGCAATCCGGCTATCGGTGGTGTTGCCAAAGGGCAGTTAGTACGAGAAATTGATGCACTGGGTGGATTAATGGGCAAAGTTGCAGATAAATCCGGTGTGCAATTTCGTATCCTAAATACGAGCAAAGGACCGGCAATGTGGAGTCCGCGCTGCCAAAGTGATCGCGCCCTTTACAGCAAGACTATGCGCGAAGAACTCGAAAAGAAAGAGAATCTTCATTTTCGCCAGGATAATGTAATTGATGTTTTGACCACCGACGACGGAAAAAGAGCAACCGGGGTAAAAACCTCAACAGGACAAAACTTTGAGGCCGATGCCGTTATTCTTACTACCGGCACTTTTGGTAATGGCTTGATGCATATCGGCGAAACTAATTTTGGCGGGGGACGTTCTGGCGAACGTGCTTCGATTGGAATTTCTGCAGCTCTTGAAGATCTCGGCTTTGAAGTCGGTCGACTTAAAACCGGTACGCCTCCCCGTATCGACGGACGTTCTATTAATTATGAAGATCTGGAAATTCAGTATGGTGATGAAGATCCCAATGCATTTTCTTTTATGACGGAGTCGCTTCCATCCCAAGAAGAACAGCTCACCTGCTGGATCGGCAATACCAATGAGAAAGTTCACGACATGCTCCGCTCTGGATTTGATCGAAGCCCCATGTTCAATGGTACAATCGAATCCACCGGACCTCGATATTGCCCCTCTATTGAAGATAAAATAAATCGGTTTTCTGATAAAGACAGTCACCAACTATTTCTTGAACCCGAGGGATGGAATACATACGAGATGTATCTGAATGGCTTTTCCACCTCCCTGCCCGAGGATGTACAATACAAAGCACTCCGAACTATTCCCGGCTTTGAAGATGCCGTTATGCTTCGTCCGGGTTATGCCATTGAATACGATTACTTTCCTCCGTATCAAATCCGGCGCAGTATGGAAACCAAAATTACAGAAGGACTCTTTTTCGCCGGACAAATTAACGGCACCACCGGCTACGAAGAAGCTGGTTGCCAAGGACTTATGGCGGGCATCAATGCGGCGCGAAAAGTCCAGGGCAAAGAAGAGTTTATCCTCAAAAGATCTGAAGCATATATCGGCGTGCTTATCGATGATCTTATCACTAAAGGTACCGAAGAACCTTATCGGATGTTCACCTCTCGCGCCGAGCATCGCATTTTGCTCCGTCAAGATAATGCCGATCTGCGCCTGACTGAACTCGGACATAAAATTGGCCTTGCTTCTGATGAACGCTTTGAAAAGTTCAAAACCAAAAAAGAATCTATCGATAAGATCCATGACCTGTTTGCAGACTATACGGTCTATCCCGAAAAAATGGACCCTATGCTTAAAGAGCAAGACACCTCTACCCTTTCCCAACCTGTAAAAGCAAAAACGCTTATTCCTCGTCCCGAGCTTTCTATCTTTAACTTGATGAATGCCGATCCTGAACTCAAAGAGGAAGCACATGAGATCACTACTGATGAACTTGTTTACGAGCAGGTTGAAATTCAGATCAAATATGCGGGTTACATCGAAAAAGAGTTTGAAATGGTTGAGGAAATGAAGAAACAGGAAGACACCCACATTCCGGACGAGCTTAACTATGACAAAATTAACAGTCTTTCTGCTGAGGGAAAACAGAAAATGGATCGTATTCGTCCCGAAACCTTGGGTCAGGCAAGCCGAATTAGCGGAGTAACACCCAGTGATATCTCTGTTCTGATGGTTTACCTGAACAACTGATACTAATTTACAAGCCATAGCCAACCACCAAATCAAACAGGTTTCACGTGGAACAACATAATATCATTCGGAAATCCGTTCCACGTGAAACGTTTGCTCAAATCGATGGGCTTATTGATAAATTCCGGGATGAGCTCGAATTCTATCTAGATAAACTCCTCTGGTGGAATGAGCGTGTAAACCTTGTTAGCCGAGGGGTTTCACGTGAAACTATATGGGAACACATTCGCCATTCCTTACTCCTTTCAAAGTTACAACCCTTTCAAGAAAGCAAACTATTCCTTGACGCTGGAACCGGCGGGGGGCTACCTGGCATCCCCTTAGCAATTACGCATCCAGACAAACATTTTGTACTCAACGATTTAGTTACTAAAAAGTGCCTGGCCATGAAGCAAATAGCACGAGAGCTAGGCCTAAAAAATATTGGCATTGTCGATGGATCAATCGAGGACTTGCATCATGAAGGAGAATGTATTCTTATCTCAAAACATGCCTTTAAGATTGACAATCTCATTGAAATGACCGGTCATTTATCGTGGGAAAAGATGGTTTTTTACAAGGGTTTAAATTTTGAGGATGAGCTCCAAGGCCTGCCAAAACCACTAAATATTACATGCTTTGATCTCTCCAATGGTTCCAATTTTTATAGCGGTAAAGCTATAATTATCATCGGGAAATCTTAAACTTTCTCATTTTTATTCACTGAGAATCTCTGCGGTATCACTTATATTGGACTTTCATCCACCACTAAAAATCACCCGACTTATTGATGAACAGTTCCGAGCGTAGAATGAAGCTCATCCTTATGCTTCAACAATCAAACAGCCGTATTACGGTAGATAAAATTGCCGATAAATTTAACATAAGTCGCCGAACCGTTTTTCGCGATTTTAATGCCCTCTCAGAAATGAACGTGCCCGTCACCCATGATAAATACCACGGCTATGGGATTATGCAGGGCTATAAAATTCCCCCGCTGATGTTCACGAATAAAGAGCTTGCCACCATTATGGTAGGACTCAATTTTGTGAAGTCGCAGGTTGACCAAAAACTCATTGAGGATGCCAAAGGTGTTGAGCTAAAAATAAAAGAAGTGGTGCCGGATGAGCTGCGAGACTTTATGGAATCACTGGAAGAACGAACGGTAGTGGACCCCTATCTAAATTTTGGTGCTGAAAAAATGGAGGGCGGAGACTGGTATGTCATTAGTAATGCCATCGCCAAAAACAAAACCATCCGCTTTAACTATCGGGCCAAATCAACAGAAGAAATCAGTAGCCGAAAAGTCGATCCATATATTATCGTTTTTTATCGCGACCACTGGAATGTAATAGGTCACTCCCATAAAAGAGACGATACTAGAAATTTCGTGCTCGATCGCATGTCAGACATCAAAATTTTGAATGAAGAATTCGTCCCATATGGCAAAATCGACGTAGAGGGGCTTATTTTTCGATCTGACGAGAGTTCGGAAAAAATAATAGTAGATGTATATGAGAAAGCATTGAAGCGATTTCAGGCTAATTTGCCGACAAAAATTATTAAGAAAAACAAAATTAAACCTAATTTATTTAGGATAGAGTTTTATTTTGATAATTTGAATTTCATCAATGAATGGCTATTACAATTCCCAAAAGATGTCAAATTGATTTCCCCAGATATATTATTAGAAAAAAGAAATGAATTATTAAAAGAAATGATTGATAATTAAATATTATCATAGAATTAAAAAGCTAAAAATAGATTATGATTCAACGAAGAACAGTTGGCATTATCGGTACGGGAAATGTTGGAGTAGCCGCGGCCTATGCCCTCTTCAATCAACGAATAGCAAGCGAGATCATTTTAGTTGATCAAAACAAAGAAAAAGCTGAAGGCGAAGCCATGGATCTAATGCACGGTCAACTCTTGGTCGGAAATGTAAAAGTGCGGTCTGGCAGCTACCAAGATCTTAAAGACACCCAGGTAATTGTTATCACCGCGGGTGTTGGACAAAAATCTCCCGATGAGTCTCGGCTTGAACTCCTTAACAGAAATGCAGCTGTTTTCAAGGATATTATTTCAAAGCTGGATAAACATGCGCCCAATGCTATTCTGATTATTGCCACCAATCCGGTGGATATTCTTACCTACGTATCACAAAAGCTGAGTAGCCGAGAGCCGCAAAGAATTGTAGGAACGGGAACTCTTTTGGATACCGCCCGGTTTCGTGCCCTCCTTGGCAATTACTATAGTGTGGATCCACGCTCGGTACATGCATATATCCTTGGTGAACACGGCGACTCTGAAGTACCCATCTGGAGCCAGGCCAATATCGGTGGAAAACCCATTGAACATAACACCATCATGAACAAACCTTATAAACGTAAGGAGTTGGAGGAGCTTTTTATACAAGCAAAAAATGCAGCTTATAAAATTATTGACCGCAAAGGATTTACCAATACTGCCATTGGGGTTGTTATTGCACGCATCGTTGAAGGGATTTTGGAAGACGAAAAAAGTGTAATCCCTGTTAGTGTTTTTTGGGATGGTGAATACGGCATCACCGATGTCTGTATGAGCCTGCAAAGTGTTATCGGCCTGGAGGGGGTTAAAAATAAGATTACTCCTGATCTTACCGACGAAGAGATAGAAGGGCTTACCAAATCAGCAAATATATTAAAAGAAAGTCTCTCTGCAATTGAAGAGATTGATTAAAAAAAGACCAGTCACGTTAGACTGGTCTTTAAATAATTATTAGTTAATATTTTTATTGTTCTGGGTCTGGTCCATCATCTTTACACATTGTTTCCTCTGCCACATAATCACCATCTTCTTCATATAGTTTAAGGCATTTACCTTCATCAAGTTGATCTTGAACACAACGCGCAAAGCTAACTCCTCCACCTCTACACACTTCTTCTCCGGGTTCACCAAGCGATGCCAGGTAATTGCTATCCTCACCCTTTTCTGCCCAGGTTGCTTCCCATCCGTCATAGATTTGATAATCGATCTCATTATCATCCGTTATTCCTGTTATAACCAACAGGTTTTTATCTAGGGAAGAGTTATTAATCAACTGCAACAACTTTTCATCTACAGAATCCTTATCGTTTTTATTCTTCTGTAAATCACAAGCGGTGATCCCCAAAAGTAGCGTTAATACCACTAATGAACTTATATATTTCATAATGATGTATAGTTAGTTGATGTTTAAATAGCGCGTTTACTAATTAATGCGCTATTTAAACACTAACCCTTAATCGCTTCTTTTGCAAGTTTTAATAAAAAAACCCTGTCAGAAATTAACTCTGACAGGGTTTGCATTTAAAGCTTATAAAGAGAGATTAATTACTACACCGTTTCGTCCTCTTCTTCATTAACGACACGCGTTACGGCAGCAATTTTTCCTTCAGTATCAAGACGCATAATTCGAACGCCTTGGGTATTTCGGCCCATCGTTCGAATACCGTCACAACTCATCCGGATCACTTTACCGCCTTCGGTAATAACCATCAAGTCATCCTTATCCGAGACATCTTTGAGTGCAATAAGTTCACCGGTTTTCTTGGTAACTTTGAGAGTAATCACTCCCTTTCCTCCACGACTTTGTTCGCGATAATCTTCTACCAGCGAACGCTTTCCGTATCCGTTTTCGGAGATCGCCAGAACGGTAGCACCGTGAGTATTTTTGATAACAACCATATCAACAAGCTCGTTATCTTTACCCAGATCCATTCCCTTAACACCGGAAGTGTTTCGACCCATATCACGGACTTCATCTTCGTGGAATCGAATGGCACGTCCTTTTCTGTTGGCAAGAATAATATTGCTCTCACCATTAGTAAGAGCAGCTTCGAGCAATGAATCATCATCATTAATATTGATGCCAATAATTCCATCTCGCCGTGGACGACTATAAGCCTCGAGGGTCGTTTTCTTAACCTTGCCCTCTTTGGTGGCCATAATAATATAATTGTTGTTGATGTATTCCTCATCGTCCAAGGTCTTCACCGGAACAAATGTTTTAATAGAATCATCCTTATCAATATCGATAAGATTTACAATTGCACGCCCACGAGCGGTTCTCGAACCTTCGGGAATCTCATACACCTTCAACCAGTAACATTGCCCTTTCTCGGTAAAAAAGAGAATGTAATTATGGTTGGTCGCTACAAATAGATGCTCTACATATTCGTCATCTTTGGTAGTGGTTCCTTTCATTCCCTTTCCACCGCGCTTCTGTCGGCGATAACCGCTGACCGGCATGCGCTTGATGAAACCTTTATTGGAGATAGTCACAACAACATCCTCATCAGCGATCATATCCTCAACGCTGAAGTCCTCGGCAGAGTGGACAATTTGGGTACGACGCTCATCACCATAACGATCTTTAATCTCAAGAAGCTCATCCTTAATAATGGACTTCTGTCGACCGCGGTCTGAGAGAATTTCTCGGTAATCAGCAATTTTTTCTGCAATATCGTTGTATTCCAGCTCAATCTTATCGCGCTCCAGTCCGGTAAGCTTTTGCAGGCGCATATCCAGGATCGCTTTCGCCTGTAGATCGGTCAGCGCAAATTTTGAACGCAGTGCCTCATTGGCTTCCTGCGGGCTATCGGATGCTCGGATCGTTTTGATCACTTCATCAAGATCGTCAAGTGCAATCTTAAGTCCCTCAAGAATATGAGCACGTGATTCCGCCTGATCCAAATCATAAAGCGTGCGTCGAATAATAACTTCAACACGATGCTCTACATAATGATATATAAGCTCTTTAAGTGGCATCACTTTGGGTCGCCCTTTCACAAGCGCCAGACTAATAACCCCAAAAGTCGTTTGCATTTGAGTATACTTGTAGAGCTGATTAAGCACAATGCCTGTGTTGGCATTTCTTTTCAGTATTACCACAATGCGCATTCCGTCACGATCCGACTCATCACGGATCTCAGAAATTTCTTCAATCTTCTCGTTTTGTGTGAGCTTGGCAATCTTCTGAACTAAGGTAGTTTTATTGACCTGGTAAGGAATCTCAGTAATGACAATTTGTTCACGTCCGTGACGCAGCTCTTCTGTTGTGCAACGGGCACGCAGTGTAATCTTACCTTTTCCTGTTTCATATGCTTCCTTAACACCTTCGTACCCGTATATAATACCACCGGTAGGAAAGTCAGGAGCCGGAATGTGCTCCATCAGCTCCTTGCATTCGATATCCGGGTTATCCAGATAAGCAACAATCCCATCAATTGTTTCGGTTAGATTATGAGGCGCCATATTCGTGGCCATCCCCACAGCAATACCCGAGGCTCCATTTAGCAGCATGTTTGGCAACATGCTTGGAAGAACGGTAGGCTCTTGCAAGGTATCATCAAAGTTATCATCGAAATCAACGGTATTCTTGTTGATATCCGTGAGCATTTCCTCAGCAATACGCTCCATGCGCGTTTCTGTATAACGCATTGCCGCAGCTGAATCCCCATCAATTGACCCGAAGTTCCCCTGCCCGTCCACTAAGGGATAGCGCAAGGAGAAATCCTGGACCATCCGCACAATTGAATCGTAAACAGCCGAGTCACCATGAGGGTGATACTTACCAAGCACCTCACCTACAATACGAGCACTCTTTTTATAATTTCTGTTGTGGAGCATGCCCAACTCACTCATTCCGTATAAAATACGTCGGTGTACCGGCTTCAGGCCGTCCCGAACGTCGGGTAGGGCACGAGATACAATAACCGACATCGAGTAATCGATATAGGCTGACTGCATCTCATCTTCTATCGCAATAGGTATAATTTTATCTCTTGCCATGGATAATATTTAGTACAGTGTTAAAATTAGATTCCTAATAGTGACTAAGTTTTAAAGTGTTTGATCGTTGACGTTCAAAGCCGAACATCAAAACCTCTGCACTCCGACACTTAGTCTTTAAATATCGAGCGTTGCATATTTTGCATTGCGCTCAATGAATTCCCGTCGTGGTTGAACATCAGGCCCCATCAATCTGGAGAACAGTTTATCAGCAGCGGCAGCATTATCAACCGTTACCTGCTGCAAAGTCCGTGTTTCTGGATCCATTGTGGTTTCCCAAAGCTGCTCCGGATTCATCTCACCAAGTCCCTTATAGCGGGAGACATCAAACTTATATCGCGACTTACGATGTTCTTTTACCAACTTACGCCGTGTTTCTTCATCCCAAGCGTAGTCAATATTGCCCTGACTGTCCGTAATTTTGTACAGCGGTGGCATCGCAATATATACATGGCCATTCTCAATAATCGGCTTCATATATCGATAAAAGAAGGTTAGCAACAGCGTGCGAATGTGAGAACCATCCACATCAGCATCAGTCATAAGTATAATTTTATGATACCGAAGTTCTTCAAGATTGAAATCCTCTTCTGAGTGGCCAACACCAGCGCCAAAGGCTGTAATCATGGCCTGTATTTCATTATTTTCAAGAATTCGGTTGATCTTAGCCTTTTCGGTATTCAAGATCTTACCTCGAAGCGGAAGTATCGCCTGAAAACTTCGGTTACGTCCCATCTTGGCAGATCCACCGGCTGAGTCACCCTCTACCAGGTAAATCTCACTTTGCTTGGGATCTTTAATTGAGCAATCCGCCAGCTTCCCGGGAAGTCCACCGCCGCTCATCGCACTTTTACGCTGAATAAGCTTACGAGCTTTCTTTGCTGCCTCACGAGCCTCGGCTGCAAGAATAACTTTCTCAAGAATCGTCTTGGCAACCTTGGGATTACGTTCGAGGTACTCGTTCATCTGTTCATAAACGATGACCTCAACAGCACTTTGTACTTCAGAGTTACCGAGCTTTGTTTTGGTCTGTCCCTCAAATTGCGGCTCGGGAACCTTCACACTCAGCACAGCTGTCATTCCTTCACGGAAATCACTACCTGAAACACTGATATCACTCTTTATAAGGTTATTATCTTTCGCATACTTCTTTAGCGAACGGGTAAGTGCACGACGGAAACCGGAAATATGAGTGCCGCCTTCGCGCGTATTAATATTATTAACGTATGAATGCACGTTTTGAGAGTAGCTGCCATTATACTGAATAGCCAGCTCAACAGGCACCATATCAACCTCCCCTTCAATCAGAATAGGTTCTTGCATCATGGTTTCTCGTTCCTCGTCCAGATACTGAACAAAATCCTTTACGCCACCTTCGTAATGAAATGTTTCAGAGAGATCATCTTCTCGCTTATCCTCAAGATTAATCGTAATCTGGGGATTCAAAAACGCTAACTCCCGCATACGCTCAGCAATAATATCCCACTTAAATTCCGTTGTCTGATTAAAAATCTGCTGATCAGGCGTAAACGTTATAGTAGTACCCGTTTTATCGGTCTTACCTTTTACCTTGAGTGGCTGAACGGTTGCCCCATGCTCGAACTCCATCACATAAATCTCACCGTCGCGATGAATTTCGGCATAAAAGTGAGAGGAAAGTGCATTCACGCAACTAACGCCAACACCATGCAATCCACCGGATACTTTGTACGTGTTTTTATCAAATTTACCTCCGGCATGCAGTTTTGTAAGCACAACCTCAACGGCAGGTAATTTTATTTTGGGATGCTCGTCGACCGGAATTCCTCGACCGTTATCGGTAATTGTGATGGAACCGTCTTCATTGATGGTAACATCCATCACATCGCAATGGCCTTCCATGGCCTCATCGATGGAGTTGTCAACGACCTCGTTAATAAGGTGATGAAGTCCGCGCTGACCGGTATCCCCGATGTACATTGCCGGACGTTTGCGAACGGCCTCCAGACCTTCTAAAACCTGAATATTTTCCGCCTTGTAATCTGATCCTTTAGTTTTCGCCATAAATGTGGGTATGAATGGGGTTTAAAATAATGATGAAGACGCCTGAAAATAGGGCATAAATAAGCAAAATCAAAGAAAGTGATGGCACTTATTGACAAATGTCGAGATATGCTCGTAAATCAAATCTATCCCCTATTAGAAGTCTTCCTAAAGTTCCTATTTTTGTTCCCCCAGAACGGCTTAATATGTGAAAAAAATATCTCTAAAAGAAACATTGATCTTTTTGGGGAATAAGCCTATTTTTCCAGTCTATATGAGAAATGTAAAATAACGTTTTATTCGTATCATGGCACGTAAAGATGACATTACCGGAAAAGGAGCACAGAATGGATATCGCTCCTCAAATGCAAATAATAAGACGAAGCATAAGTTTCAGCAGAATCTTCAAAAAAAGAAGTTTTATGTTCCCGAGGAAGATAAGTGGGTTACACTAAAAGTTTCTGCCAAAACGCTTCGCACAATCAATAAAAAAGGCATCCATGCCGTGCTGAAAGAAGCAAGAAAAAAAGGAACTATCATTAAAGACGTTTAAGTCAGTTAACAGTTAGGTATAATTGGTTGTTGAATTCCATTCATCACAAATAACAACTAACTGATAACCAGAAACAAAAGAATTATGGCAAAAGGAAACAGAGTACAAGTAATTTTAGAATGCACCGAAGCACCGGGTACGTCTCGGTATCATACTACAAAAAACCGGCGTAATTCTCCCGATCGACTGGAGTTGAAGAAGTATAACCCCGTTCTTCGCAAGCATACCGTTCACAAAGAAATTAAATAAGTAATACCTAAGTACCACCATCATGGCTAAGAAGAAGACTTTCGGAACCAAAGAAGAAGAGCAAAAGTCGGGCGACCGACGAATGGCCAAAGTTATTGTAGCCCAAAAAACGGCTAACAATAAGTATGGTTACAAGGAAGCCATTATCGATGAAGAAAACGTGCGGGACTTTATCAACGAGAATAAGGACTAACAGTTTTTCTTTATTTGATAAAAAGGTTGCATCCGCATAAGTGGGTGGAGCCTTTTTTTATGAGCTTGTTCTACCCTCAAAAACTTTAAAACCAATTTTTATGGCTATCAAAGACCAAATCATGGCCGACCTCAAACAGGCTATGAAGGACAAAGAGAAGGATAAGCTGCGCGTACTACGATCCCTGAAATCAAAGCTGCTGGAAAAAGAGATCAGTGAACGCAAAGGCGGTGAAGGAGAACTCTCTGACGAGCAAACTATTGAGGTGCTCATGAAAGCAGCTAAACAGCGCAAGGAATCCATCGAGCAGTTTGAGAAAGGTGATCGTAATGATCTGGCCGATGCTGAAAAGGAAGAGTTGGAGATTATCGACTCTTATCTCCCAAAAATGCTTTCGGAAGATGAAGTGCGCGATAAAGCCAAAGAAAAGATTGAGGAACTCGGAGCCGAAGATATGTCCGACATGGGACAAGTTATGGGCATTCTGATGCAAGAGCTAAAAGGAAAGGCGGAAGGATCCGTAGTTAGCAAGGTTGTAAAAGAAGAACTTTCGTAAACTCCGTCTCTATGAATCTGATTGATTTCCTAATTTTGATTCCCATTGCTTACTTCGCTTATCGCGGATTCGCTAATGGAATCATCAAGGAAGTGCTCAGCATTGTCGGCATTATTTTAGGCGTTTTTCTTACCTTTCAATATATGGAGCCTGTTAGCGCAGCAATCAACCCACTCTTTGAAGAAGGTGCTTCTTTTGTCCCCTTTGTTTCGGCCATCGTTATTTTTGTCGGTACGTTATCACTTGTTCATCTTGCGGCATTTTTAAGCAAAAAGTTTTTAGAAACCATTAAGCTGAATTTTATTAATCGCATTGCGGGTGCTGCGTTTGGTTTTCTAAAAAGTGGCATCGTTATTAGTGCCATCCTAATAATTCTTGCCGGTTTCAGTTTTCCTTCCGAAGAAACCCGACAAAGTTCGGCCACCTATCCTTACGTTATCTATTTAGCACCCTGGGCATATGATACGGTGGCCACTGTTTATCCCGGAGCCGAGGATTTTACAACAACCATCCAGAAGACTTTTGAGCAATATAATCCAATTGAAAATTTCCCTTTTTTAGAACAGAGCAATTCCTAACGATTTATGAATTTTTTACCAGTCGACGAACAACTTGAAGTAATTAGAAGAGGTACCGTTGAAATTGTACCCGAAGAGGAGCTTGTTGAAAAGCTCAAGAGATCAAAGAAAGAAGGCAAACCCCTTAAGATTAAGCTGGGTTGCGACCCTACTCGTCCCGATCTGCACCTGGGACATTCGGTAATCCTTCGTAAGCTGCGACAGTTTCAGGATCTTGGTCACGAAGCCATTCTCATTATTGGAGATTTTACAGCACTGATTGGTGATCCCACCGGACAAAACGAAACGCGTCCGGCCCTTTCGCGCGAGGAGATCGAAGAAAACGCCGAAACATATCTCGATCAGGCAACGAAGATTTTAGACGAAGACAAAACCACCATCGTATATAACTCGGAGTGGTTGGGCAAAATGGACTTTGAGGATGTTATTAAATTAACCTCAAAGCTGACGGTTGCCCGAATGATTGAGCGCGACGACTTTTCCAAGCGCTACGAAAACAATCAGCCTATTTCACTGCACGAATTTTTATATCCGCTGGCGCAGGGTCAGGATTCCGTTCACCTGCAATCGGATGTAGAACTCGGCGGCACCGATCAGAAGTTTAATCTGCTCGTAGGTCGAGAGCTACAAAAAGATGACGGGCAAGAGCCTCAAATTGCTCTTATGATGCCGCTCTTAGTCGGTACCGATGGGACCAAGAAGATGTCGAAATCATATGATAACTACATTGGTATTACAGAAGGTGCCAATGACATGTACGGGAAAGTATTATCTATTCCTGATGATCTAATCTACTCTTGGTTTGAATTACTTTCAGATATTGATGTAGATGAACTGCCTAAATACAAAGAAAAAGCAGAAAAAGATCCCCGTAACACCAAGCACGAATTAGCCCTGGTTATCACCCGCATGTATCACGGTGAGGAAGCTGCCAAAGCTGCTCGTAAGCACTTCGAAAAAACGGTTGTCGGCGATGAAATTCCCGATGACGCTCCTACCTTGGAATATGACTCCGGAACCGAAGTACGTCTGTTGGATATTGTTTCTGATGCAGGCTTTACCGATAGCAATGGACAGACAAAACGACTGATCAAACAGGGCGGTATTTCGATTGACGATGAGAAAGTTTCCGATAAAGGATTCAGCGTGACCTTTGACAATGATACTGAGTTTACATTAAAGGTTGGTAAACGAAATTATGCAGTTGTGAAAAGCAAGTAATTAGTAAAAAGTTCTGAGTAGAAAGAATTAACTACTCATGCTCAATCCTTCAACTTTTTACCTTCTACTTTCTACAATAATATGCTTAAAATCTCATCCCTCAATGTAAACGGCATTCGTGCTGCGCATCGCCACGGTTTTACTGATTGGATCGATCAAACCGATCCCGATATTATTTGTCTACAGGAACTACGTGCCATGGAGCACCAAGTTCCAGGCCCTGTTCAAAAGCTAGATTACCATGAAGCCTATCATACGGCAGAAAAGAAAGGCTATTCTGGCGTGGGAATTTTATCGAAACAGCAGCCCCTCCGCATTGAAAAAGGAATGGGCGTAGACTGGATTGATAGCGAGGGACGCGTGATGATGGCTGAGTTTGAGAACCTATATGTCTTTTCCATTTATGCACCCAGCGGAACCACCGGTGATGAGCGTCAGGATTTAAAAATAGAATTTCTGGATTATTTTCTGCCTTTTGCTCAAAAGTTTCTCTCAAAAGAGAAGCCGATAGTAATGTGTGGCGACTACAACATCTGCCACAAACCTATCGATATTCATAACCCCAAGCGAAATAAAAGTACTTCGGGATTTTTACTCGAAGAACGAGAATGGGTTACGCGTCTGCTGCAAACCGGCTTTGAAGATGTCTACCGAAGTCTGCATAAAGGTGAAGAAGACCTATACAGCTGGTGGAGCTATCGTGCGGCATCCAAAGAGCGAAACAAGGGCTGGCGCATTGATTATCACATGAGCTGTCCAAAAATGCTGGAGGCCGCTGAAAAAGCCACTATTGAAATGGAATGGGACTTGTCGGACCACGCGCCGGTAACAATTAGTTACGACCATTAGTGGCTTTCGCAACATCATTATCATATATTTTACTCTGCACTATTTAATATCCAATAATTTAGGTTAGAAGTAATGGGCACACATTACCAAGGCAGCGAAAGAGAGGAAAATACACTGGACGCATTTATCAAGTTGATGCGTGCCACTGATTCTATAAATAATCGGTTAAACCGACAGCTTAGCGATGTGGGACTGACCATTAGCCAGTTTGGGGTGTTGGAAGCATTGCTGCATTTGGGCCCGTTAAATCAAAAAGCGCTGGGAGAAAAACTCCTGAAAAGTGGAGGTAACATTACCCTTGTTATTGATAATCTCGAAAAAAGCGGCTGGGTTGAACGTCATCAGGATCCCGAAGATCGGCGCTCTATGCTAATTCATCTAACCGATGAGGGAGAAGAATTTATATCTAATTACTTTCCCAAACATCTGGAACGTATTATTTCGGAGTTTGAGGTTTTATCAGATGAAGAATTAGAACAGCTTGGTAATATCTGTAAAAAGTTGGGCCTGCAAGAATAGTCGCTTAATCATACCTGATAGCATCAGCCGGAGATACCTGCGCTGCTCTTTTGGCAGGGTACCAACTGGCCAGCAGACAAAGTATTAAACTTCCCGCCAGCACAATGCTAACATCCATATAACTAATACTTACCGGATACGCATCAATAATAAAGGCCGAAGAAAGTTTAATGAGCCCATATTGCTGCTGCATCCAGCTGAGTAGCAAACCTATTCCCCCTCCAATGACACATCCAATAATTCCGATATAAAATCCCTGTCGGACAAATATATTTTTAATATCCGAAGGGGTAAAACCCATCGTCAACAAGATCCCAATATCCCGGTTTTTCTGGATAACAATCATGGTAAGTGATCCAATAATATTGAGTACGGCCACCAGTACGATAATCATTAAAATGACATAAGAACTCCATTTTTCGAGGTACATCACATCATATAACGGTTTCTGTAAATCATACCAGGTAGATATGTTAAACTCCGATCCCAGTGAAGCCTGTAATTTTTCTTTCACGGCCTTTGCCTCATCAGTATTAGATATTCGCAAATCTATACCCGAAACTGTATTTCGCATTTCAAACAAGCGCTGGGCTGCTTCTTTATCAATAAAAACCCCGGGACTTTCGGTAATTTGAAGCTGGGAATAGCTACCCCGAATTTGAAATCGAAAACTGCGCGGAAGCGAAAATTGGGTGAGCGATTTGCGCATTCCGGCAGCGCTTAGCAAAACAACTTCATCATCAATTCTGAGATTTAGTTCATTCATCAACTGCCCATTAATCAACATCCCCGGCTTTTTATCGCGAACGGATAAATCCAGCGTACCCTCGTTAATGTTTTCATTAAAGTTGTTCACCTCAAAATATTCATCGGGATCTATTCCCTGCACCTGCACCACTTTGTCATCACTGTGCTCAAATGCCAACAGCGCCTTCCCATCTACATACGACGCCATGGCCTGAACTTCCGGAATATCAGACAGCTTCTGTTCCATATCCCCTGTAAAAAGAAAGGAATTAGAAGCTGTGGACTCTATTCGCAGATCGGGATCGTTTTGAAGAAGAAGTCCCTGAATCACATCAAAAAAACCATTAAACACTGAAAGCACAACGATAAGCAGCGCCGTGCCAATAGTTACCCCAATGATACTGATGATAGTAAGTGTAGAGATCAGTGAGATATGCTTGCGCGAAAATAAATAACGTCTGGCTACAAATCCGGTTGTTTTCATAGATCAGGAAAATAACGATAATGCTGAAAGATTACACCTTACAAAATTATGGATCTATCTTCGGTTCACAATTTTTTACCTAACAACCCACCCAATTTTTTATACATTACTTTTTCTAGGATAGAATTATCTAACTTAAACATAAAACAGGGATATATGTTGCTACCTAACAAAAAATATAAATGGAGCATAGTAGCGGTAGTTGCTTTGCTCTTTATGGGTATCTCATTCTCATCAACCCAGGCCCAACGTTTTGGAGAATCAGATCAAGCCGAAGGTATTGATGAGGTATCATTCGAGAATCCTTATCTACAAAATTTAGAATATCGAAATATCGGGCCCTTTCGGGGTGGTCGTTCGGTAGCCGTCACCGGTCATCCCGACCAGCCAAACACCTATTATGCCGGCTTTACAGGAGGCGGGGTTTATAAGACTACCGACGGCGGGAAAAACTGGGTGAATGTTTCTGACGGTGATTTTAAGACCGGATCAGTAGGAGCCCTAACAGCCGCACCATCGAACAGTAACGTCATTTACGCAGGTATGGGAGAAACCTGTATCCGCGGGAATATGTCGGCCGGTGACGGTATGTATAAAACCACTGATGGTGGAAAAAATTGGAAGCATATCGGCCTGCCGGAATCACATTTTATCGGTGAAATCGCTGTTCATCCCAAAGACGAAAATGTGGCGTGGGTAGCTGTAATGGGACACGCCTTCGGTACCGAAGGCAATGAAGAACGTGGCTTATATAAAACGACCGATGGCGGGGAAAGCTGGGAAAAGGTATTGTATCACAATAAATATACCGGGGCGGTTGATGTGGAAGTTGACCCTACCAATCCCAATATTTTGTACGCTTCGCTCTGGGAAGCCTATCGCAATCCCTGGAAAATGTCGAGCGGCGGTGAAGGCAGCGGCCTTTATAAAAGTACGGACGGCGGCGAAACATGGACTAATATTTCGGAGCGCCCGGGCATGCCCAAAGGACTAATGGGCAAGGTTGGCGTAGCTATTTCTCCGGTTAATCCCGATCGCATTTGGACTATTATTGAAAGTGAACATGGTGGAGTTTTCCGCTCTGATGACAGCGGTGAAACCTGGAATCGTGTGAACAGTGAACGCAATCTTCGTCAACGCGCGTGGTACTATACTCATATTGTAGCCGATACACAGGACGAAGATGAAGTATATGTACTCAATGTAGGCTTTTATAAATCTACCGACGGCGGAGAATCTTTCGAGCGTATTGGCACGCCTCACGGCGATCATCACGATCTGTGGATCGATCCCAACGATGGTAACCGCATGGTCGTAGCCGATGACGGTGGTGGACAAGTTACCTACAACGAAGGGAAAAGCTGGTCATCCTATCACAAATATGCTACGGCACAGTTTTATCAGGTTATTACGGACAACGAGTTTCCCTATCGCATATATGGCGCCCAACAAGATAACAGTACCGTGGGCATTAAAAGCCGTACAGCCGATTACGGCATTGATGAACGCGACTGGCATCCCGTGGCCGGTGGAGAAAGCGGTTATATTGCGCCCGATCCGGAAAATCCCAATATAACCTACGGAGGCAGTTACGGCGGATACTTTAATAAATTTAACGACTTTACCGACCAAAGTGACCGCATTGACGTATGGCCGGATAATCCGATGGGCGCGGGTGCCAAAGATCTGAAATATCGCTTCCAATGGACCTTCCCTATTTACATTTCACCGCACGATCCTGATATACTGTATGCGACGTCACAGTTTGTGCACCGCTCTGATGATGAAGGCATGAGCTGGGAAACCATCAGCGAGGATTTAACGCGAAATGACAAATCGAAGCAGGAGCAATCGGGCGGACCCATTACCAAGGATGATACCAGCGTTGAATATTACAATACCATCTTTACCTTCGCTGAGTCTCCCGTTGAGCCTGGTGTGCTTTGGACCGGAGCCGATGACGGACTCATCCACATCAGTCGTGATAACGGCGACAGCTGGACCGAGGTCACGCCCGAAGGGATGCCCGAAGCAATGGCCAGTATCATCGATCCATCGCCCCATGATCCTGCCACTGCTTATTTAGCCGCAACGCGCTATAAGTTCGATGATTTTCAGCCGATGCTTTATAAAACCGATGACTACGGTCAAAGCTGGACAGAAATCACAACAGGCATCCCTGAAAAAGATTTTACGCGCGTCATTCGTGAGGATCCCAATAAAGAAGGACTCCTTTACGCGGGGACCGAAACGGGCGTATACGTTTCTTTTAATGATGGAAGCCTCTGGCAGCCGCTTCAACTCAATTTGCCCGCTGTACCTATTACTGATTTAGCCGTACACAAACGCGACAAAGACCTGGTGGTAGCAACGCAGGGCCGCTCATTTTGGGTGTTGGATGATCTGTCCATGCTCCATCAGCTTGGCGACCAAGTCACCCAATCCGACTATTACCTCTATCAGCCGGAAACAACCTACCTGTTTGGCAACCACACCGAACCCGATCCTGGGCAAACGCTGGGCGAAAATCCCAAAGATGGCGTGGTCGTCCATTATAATCTCAACACTGAAATCACTGAACAGGAAGTACAACTGCAATTTGCGGAATCCAATGGTGATGTCATCCGCACCTTTTCTAACAAAGAAGATCTGGACGGCAAGGAGATAAAAGAATCAGAGGAATTTCATGAAAAAGAACATGATGTACCCTCTGATGTGCTGACCACCAAGAAAGGGCAGAATACTTTTGTATGGAATATGCGATATCCTGGCGCTACAGACTTGGATGGACTACAAATTCTGTGGGCTGGCTCTACCCGTGGACCAACAGCCATTCCGGGCACCTACGAGGTACGACTCATTGTTGATAATGAAGTGGTGATGAGTCAAAACTTTGATATCACCAAAGATCCGCGCATTGATGTTACGCAAGACGACTTCGAGGCGCAGTTCGACCTTCACCGGACAATTATCAGCAAGCTTGATACAACCCATAAAACCATCAATCGGATTCGAGAAATACGCGAAGAGTTAGATGCCATAAAATCGGACTACGCCGATAATCAGGAAGTGCAAGAACGTGTTGATGCGATGCTGTCGACGCTTTCGGATGCGGAAGGGGAATTGATGCAAACCAAAGCGGAGTCGTTCCAGGATGTGCTCAACTATCCCATTAAGCTCAATAACAAACTGGCTTCTCTGGCCAATACCGTAGGGACCGGTGACGGACGACCTACCGAACAGCAATATGCCGTTTACGAGGAACTGGCAGCACAAGTGGATGCGCAATTCGAACGCATTGAACCTATTTTACGGGGTGATGCTTCGAACTTGATTCAAGAAATGGACAAAGAAACCATTCCCATTGAAAACTAATTAGAATCTTCCTAATACTAATTGATATCCAAGTAGCATCACGGCTTATTGTGGTGCTACTTTTTTATTTTTGTGCCCCGCTATCAATAGGCAACTTTACCGAGCTGCGCATATGCAGATCGCGCTGGGGAAATGGAATTTCAACGCCATATTTTCTAAATGTGCGTACAATTGCCTGGTTGAGTTCGTTGCGAACTTTGGGATACTGCTTAACGTCGGGAATCCAAGTACGAAGCTGCATATTCCATGACGAATCACCAAACTCATTAAGGAAGACTTCGGGCTCAGGATTTTGCATTACAGAACTATTATTGTCTGCGACCTCCTGCAGTGCTTTCAGAACATTATCTAAATCAGAACTATAGGAAACGCCCACATTTACATCCAACCGGTAGGTAGAGTCGCCGTGGGAATAATTTATAACATCCTTAGATACAAATTCGGAATTGGGTACTACAATCAAAATATTATTAACCGTACGCACCATGGTAGCCCGGATATTTATTTCGACAATATCTCCCTCTATTTGATTAACCATTACCCGATCTCCTACACTAATGGGACGTTCAAACAGGATAATAAGTCCCGATATAAAATTGGACGTTATATTTTGTAGACCAAAACCAATACCTACCGAAAGCAATCCAAATATGACCGTTAGGCTACTAAGGTTGATCCCCACAAAGTTGAACGAAACAAGTACCCCGATCGTAATAATCAAATACTGCGTAATCCGCGCCAAGGTATAGCTGGTACCGGAATCAACCTTTAGCCGTTTTAAAATGCGTCGCTGCAGGGCTCGTCTGGCAAAAATTCCAATCCCAATAAAAATGGTTAGTAGTAGTAAGAAAACAAGAATAGAAACAACGGTAACGGACGACTCGCTCATCTTGAACAGTTCAAAGTTCAAGATGTCCCGAACGTAGCTAAAAAATTCATCCCAAGTCATAGTGCCAATGATTTATTAATAGATATATAAATAGGGAGCCTGCCAATGATTAACAGGCTCCCTATTCAATATGCGTATTTAATTGGCCTTAAAAAGGCTCAAGCGCCAATATTTGGATTTTGGATACAAGGTAGACAACCGATTTCGGTACTAATATCGTACTTTTGGAAATTCAAATTATTGTATTTCCAAAAGCACCTTTCCCTAATTTATTTCATTGACCTCGAAAGCAACCCTAATTAAACTTCGAGGCACTTTTATGGAATTCTCTATTTATCCTTTCAAACGCTACGGTAAATTTCGACTCTACGTACGATTCCTAGATCCTTTTGATAATGAAGTTATCCGTTCGACCAGTATCAGCTATGAGTATGATGCAACTGAGAAAGAGAAAAAGGAAGCTAAGGAGCAGGCTGAAAAGCGTGGAAAGCAGATCATGCAGGAATATTTTGATGAATATGATCATACGAATCGAGAGCCAGATAAGAATCCTCGGCTTTCCAACTTTTTAAAAGAGGACTTTTGGCCCAATAAAGAAATTAGCTGCGCGGAAAGTACGGTGACTCGGTACAAAAGCAACCTAAAAAACTTTCTCCGAATCTGTAAAGATCGTCCAATGGATGCGTATAAACGCATTGATATGGAGCGATATAAACAGACTCGACTGAAGGAAGGAATTGAGAAAACTACCGCAAATATAGAAATGCGTAGTATAAAGGTTGCATTTAATTGGGCCTATAAATATGACCTCACTGATAACAACCCATTCAAAGGGCAAGATTTTATGTTTGATGTAAAGAAAACCAAACGCGCATTTACTAAGGAAGAAGTAAATAAACTGTTGGAAGTAACCAAAGATGAAAGTTTCGGATTGCCTATCCGACTGGCCTATTATACCGGTATGAGACAGGGAGAAATTCGTCTTCTAACTTGGAATTATGTTTATCTAGATGAAAATTCCCATCTACATATTCCAGAGGATATCTCAAAAACTGGATCAGCACGTAAAGTACCTCTTGTTGGGAAGGCCTATGAGGTAGTTAAAAAGATGGAACAAAAACTAGAAGCAAAGAAGAAACGGTTACCAGCCGTTTATAAAGATCGTCCACAAGACGAAACATTTCTTCTGCAAAAGGATAGAGGTTGGGGAAGCTACAGCGCAAGAACCGTTCAAGAGCGCTTTCGTAAATACATGAGGGAGGCCGACCTACCCGAAGAGCTCACTTTTCACTGTCTAAGGCACTCTTTTGCCACACATGTCTTATCGAATAATGGCGATCTTTACGCGGTCAGTAAGATCATGGGACATTCTACTACCATGGTCACGCAACAATTTTATGACCATACCTCGGGGCTTAATTTCCGGGATACTATGGAGATGATATAAGATGTAGAATTTAACAAACCCTTCTGTAAGGTCCTGCTTTGCAGAGGGGTTTTATATGTGCATATATTTTTTTCTAATTTCGCGTGAAGGAAAATAGTTTATAAATTCACGATCATCGAATTTAAAATCAGACATACTTTATGGGAGACGTGCAAACAAATGGAGAACTAGAAGAAGATCTGTATGGCCTATTTCATGAAATAAGGCACTTAAAAAATAGTGCAAATTATCTGCAATACTTAAACTTCATTTGCCGATTCAAAAAATACTCCGCTTTTAACGTATCGTTGGTTTACGCCCAAAAACCCAATACTAAATATTTTGCGACCAAAACCCATTGGGAAGACGAATTTGACAGACGCGTAAAAGCTGATGCACGACCTCTGGTAATGCTAAGACCCGGAGGACCGATTATGTTTGTGTATGACATCACTGATACGGTAGGAGAAGAAAAGCTGGTACCGGAAGAAATTAAAGAACCATTTAAAGTATCAGGAACCGTTGATCCTACCATTATAAGTGGCTTCAAGGAACATCTGGTCGAAAATCGCATTGACAGTCGAGAACTGAGCGAACCTGTACAACACGGAGGACGAGTACATCGCCTATCTTCCAATGCGTATAACGAAGGACGGAGATTTTTGATTACACTCAATAAGAGGCAAAGTGATAAAGTTAACCTTCAGACATTGATACATGAGCTAAGCCATATTTTTTGTGGACATTTACGTAGTCTTGAGGATGAAAAATGGCCACATAGACCCTCAGTAAGTCGGGAATCCGCTGAGTTTGAAGCTGAATCTGTTGGATATTTAGTGTGCAAACGACTTGGTCTACTAACTTCATCTGATCATTATTTAGCTGAGTATCTAGAAGGGCAGGAGCAAATACCTGAGATTTCAATTCAGGCAGTTATCAGATCCGTTGAGTGGATTGAAAAATTAATTAAAGGACATTCTATAAAGTTATATAAGAAAAAGAAGTAGTTTGCCTCTTTCTTCGTATTCAATGTTCTTTTATAAGGTATCTTATTTTAAAAATAGGTTAAATATGAGGTTACTTTATCCCCTTAGCCTATAGAAACTTTTATATAAATGATAATTGCTATTTGGCATGTTTCGACCAACTCTCTGTTAAATTTCCCGAATTAATCCGTTTTAAGACCATGAAGGGTGATTTTAAGACTAATCTCAAATTTTCATTCTAAGGGGATTAAAAGTATCCGTCAATGGTATACCATTGGTAATTTTGAAATTAGTAGGATTATTAAACGGGAAGTCCGTTTTGTTATAGCAAAATGTATTACTCCTCTTCCAGTTTCCTCAGTTTTTATGGAAATTTTATATGATGCTAATATTTAGGAAGTCTTGGGTTAAAAAACTTCTATAAATGCCGCAACATACAAAAAGCCCGCCCCTCCGGGCAGGCTCAATGTAACTCTCTTGATATTATCAACGGCTTATCTGTAAGTAAGACCATTGCAAGACCCAATCCTTACAATATTCTTTTATTTTATATATTACTTCCTGTGATTCATGCGGAAATCTTACATTGCTATTAGAAATCCGGTCAGCTGCGGCTAAGGGTTCGCCGGTCTGTGACGGTATGCATTTTTAATTTTTTAATTACAAAACGGGATCAACTAATGGATCTTTTAAAGATCATTTTTGCGGTACTCCTTCCTCCTCTGGGAGTCTTTCTGGAAGTGGGACTTAAAGGCTCATTTTGGTTAAATATTTTGCTAACGCTTCTTGGATACCTTCCGGGTATTATCCATGCGGTCTGGGTGATTGCCAAAAAGTAACGAATCATTCCTTGGATCCGGATAACCCGTTCCACTGGATTTCGACGTCAACCTCTTTTTCATCGAATAGCATCTGGTCGTCAAACTCATACAGCAGAATCCAGATGATTTTATCGGCGTCATATACCAGGTGGAAATACCGGTCGGCCTCACAGTGGATTACAAAATGTACCTGCAGGCGCTTGCCTTTTCGCTGAGCGTAGGAGCGGCGGACGTCCTGAATCTTTAAGACTTCTCCTTTTTTTCGTTTCACGTAGCGAGGCTCGATACGTTTGTGTTCCCATCCGCTACGCGTACTCTGGTTGTCATCTTTGTAACTTCGAAAGATGGCATCGACATTTACCTTTTCTTTGAGGACTGTTTGCATGAAAGGGTATGTTGTTTTTCATATATCTTTTCATATATATTATAAATAAAACCTCCACAAATTCCATTACTTTTCATGTCTTTGATGCCTGCCGTTGACCCCGGAACCTACAACCCCGATGAGGACGTCCACAAGATTACCGACTACCGGTGCGTGAGCCGGGACATGCAACACGCCTCCATTAAAGAGCGGCTGTACCTGCACCTGGATATGAACTGCTTCTATGCCCAGGTCGAACAGCAGTGCTTCAAGCTCCACGGGCTCCCCATTTATATCGGGGGATGGTACAAAGGCGAAAAAGGAATACCCAGAGGCATTGTAGCGACCAGCTCCTATGAGGCCCGGGCCTTGGGGATTAAGACGGCCATGAGCGCTTACGAGGCCGAACAGATCTGCCCGTATATCATCGGCCTGCAAGCGGACTACGAGAAGTACAAAGGCATCAGTGCGCTGATTGAAGACGTGCTCGAAGAATTTGCTCCTACGGTCGAAAAATACTCCATGGATGAGTACTTCCTGGACATTAACTTCTTAAAGGATAAATCCAAGTCAGAAATTATGCAGTACGGCCGGGACCTACGCAACCTGATCTACCGGGAGATTGGGCTGGTCTGCTCCATCGGTATTTCCTACTCGAAGACCTATAGCAAGCTGGCCAGTGATATCAACAAGCCCGATGGGCTGACGCTCGTGCTGGACAAGGAGGACGCCGCTGAGCTGCTGTGGCCCATGCCCCTGGATGAGGTGTGGGGCATTGGGCGTAAGCGATACGCCAAGCTCAAGGCCAAGGGGCTCCAGACGATTGCGGACGGGATCGATCGAGGGTATCCGGTCTTCCAAGATCTGTTTGGTAAATACTTTGGGAAGATCATGTGGGAGATGATCGCCGGCAAGGACCGCGCCAAGGTGCTAACCGGTCAACACATCACCAAGGACCAGCTCAGTTATAACCATACCTTCAGCACCCAAAGCGACGATATTGTGCGGGTGCGTGGGGAGATGATGAAGGGCATTACCCGCCTGGCCTATCGGATGCGAGCCTATAGCATGCGAGCTCGTAAATTCTTCTGTTTTATTGGCATTCAGCACAAAGACCACAAAGGCTTAGGGTTCCGATTCAACACCGATGGCTACACCAACCTTGACGACTATATTCACTATGAGTGCATGCGCAAAGCCCGTCCTCGCATCAAGGCCTTGCTGGATCGGGGCTTCGCCCTACGCCGAATGAGCATTGGGACGATCAAAGTGGATCACTCCGGCCAACAGGAGCTGTTTTTTGGCGAAGACGCCCAAATGCGGAACTTCTACTTGGTCCAAGATGCTATCAATAACCGCCACGGCAACGGCACCATCACCAAGGCCTCGATCATGGATAGCGTTCCGGGGAAAACGCATTTCCTGGAGCGGTCCTGAGCTCAGTTATTCAGTGAAAGTATCTTGGCCAAAAAGGATCAGCACGTGCTCTCCATCCGGAGCATCTGCATAATGGGAATGCAACTCTAATCCTTCCACTGGCGCTTGCCCGGGAATAATAGGACAAAGCCTAATCTGTAGATATACCCGTGCGTCTTGAGGCAAAAACCGCACCGGCCAATGGCCCTTCCCCTGATCAATTAACGTCTCAGCTTGTTCTTTCAGATCACGGACCGTGTTAATCGTTTTCTCATCGGTTCGAGGGATATTCGTAAAGTAAAAGCCCTTGAAGTGAGGAACATCTGAGACAGTTACATCAACGCCCTTGCTGGAAAGGTCTGCAATATGATGAGCGTTTTGCTCCCAAAAATCACTGCTCACGACCACTGTAGGCCAACGCCCGTGTTGCTGTTTAAATTTATTGATAGCATCAGAAAGTTGGTCAAAGGAATACATAGCGTACCTGCTTATCGTTGTTTCTTAGTAAAGTACTGTTTTAATTGTAATTCAATGATAAGCATTTCTAACAAGCGGGGCCGAAGAAGAAGGTGGCTCCAAAGCTTCATGGCCTGATCCTCTGTCAGCTGTCCTCGAAGATAGTGGGTCATCTGCTTATAAATCATCATAGTAATAGCGAATTAGAAATAAATATGTGTAGAAAGTAAGACCGCTAAAGCCTGTATTCCTTACAGGATAAATTCCCCTATTTTCATAGTATGATGATTTCTAATAGTGGGTCTTAAAACAGTATATTTGATTAGACTGGCCTGCAATGCAAACCAAATCCTTTAGTTATGTGTGGACGATATACCCTTATTGAAAGCGATGAAGACCTGGAAGCCTGGTTCGAAGCCGTGATTAAAGAAATTGAAGAAGTCGGTCCAAACTACAATGTAGCGCCAACTCATAACATGCCGGTAGTGGGACAGAACCGAGAAGGCCAGCGGACCATCCAACAGTTCCGGTGGGGACTGCTGCCGTTCTGGGCAAAGGAGAAAAAAGTGGGATACAGCATGATCAACGCCCGGGCCGAATCTGTCGATACCAAGAAGTCATTCAAGCGATCCTTCGAGCGCTATCGGTGCCTAATTCCTGCCAGTGGCTTCTACGAATGGAAAGGCCAGAAGGGCAATAAAACGCCATACTACATCCATCCGACCCACGAGCCCATGTTTGCCTTTGCGGGCATCTACAACGTATGGGAGTCCCCGGAAGGCGAGAAGATACCGACCTATAGCATTATAACGACCGACGCCAACGAAAAAATGAGTGACCTACACGACCGCATGCCGGTGATGCTACTCAAAGAAGAGTGGGACGAATGGCTGAACCCTGAGAATCACAACACCAAAGCCTTAAAACAACTGCTTACCCCATTCCCGGATGATGCCATTGACTTTTATCAGGTAGACAAAGCTGTTAACAACGTGCGGAATAATTCCGAGGAGCTATTGGAGAAGGTTAACGGCGAATAATCGGGTATAGTTGTCACTCCTACTGATAGAAAAGAGGGGGGCTTACACTTTATGAGTGTAAGTTTTTGAGTTACGATATCTAAGCATACTAGGAATCACACACTCTGTTTTTAATCAATCCTAGCCAGAAGTATTACATTAATTGATCCTAATTTATTGTAGTATTTTTGAAATGTATGATTGAACTTCAGGTTTAAGATTTGGAAACTTCTTTTGGAGTCTAGCTGCCGGTTACGATCTCAGTCTTGGACAGTTTGACTATGATAGAGTAGACTATATTCATGTGTATAACATTGTCCTCTCCCTTCGTGACCTCGGAGGCCAGGCCCATAAACATACGCAGCCATTTGTCCACGCCACCAATGTGACGTTCGTTTAACGCTTTGATTTCTTGGTCTGTTAGGGAATGTGTGTTGTCTGAATTCATAATAGTGTAACAATTTAGGTTAGAAGTAATGATTGTTACACCAAGACAAATGTTAAGTGATGGGACTCGATTAATTTGGAAATCATCCCACATCACACCGTGCCTCGAGTGGGTCGGTTTGTAAGCCTTTCGACTTTCTTGATGCCGTTAAACAATTTAATGAGTTGAGCTTTTAATTCGATTAGGTCTGTGAACCTTTTTTTAATTATCAATAAATTGTTAAAAGAAAATTACAACCTACCAGTATATATGACCGAAAGAAAATGAGAGAATATTACGAGCCTGATTCGAGATGGGAATTGTATCAATTCAATTCTAAAGAAGAATATGCAAAGGCTTTCATAATTAATGGGTATTTCCATGATCAAGTTCCAGAGGATATTCTAAAAGCATATGAAACAATCGAGTATTTGATGGCTCATGCATACTATCATTGGCCAATGTATGACGAAGCATTTAGTAAAGTACTTTTTATGATCGAAATGGGTATAAAATTGAAGGCTAAACAATTAAATATACCAATTGCCCGAAAGAAGAATGGCAAAAGATGGGAAAGGAGATTGTCTCTTATTATTAATGATGTTTGTAATGAAGATTATCTGAGTGAGCTAAAACAAAAATTGGATAGATCAGCAGGTCTTCGTGATAGGAAGGCACATCCTAAAAAAAATACATTTTCAGGGCCTAGTGGAGGAACACATAGAAATATTAAGTATTGCATCAATGTAATAAACCGATTATTTAGAAGTAGTGAATGGCATAAAAGGAAACATGAACTGATCGTAAATGCTGAGGAAATGATCAATAAGTATGTTAATAAGTTGCTGATTGTCAAAAAGGGTAGAGAGAAAAGAGTAATAAGCTCAATACTAGGTTTTGATATAGTAGGCAACACGATGTTTATTGTTTGTTTACCTATTTTGGATGTGAATAAGTTAAGAGCTGATGGTAAAGAAGGGGTTTTGCCAGACCCTGTGACTTATACAATTAGAAATTATGAGCTCGATAGTGATGAAATAACTGGTAAAACGCTTCAAGGAGAGAAGTTCAAACTTTTTAAAACTGCAAGTGAGAATCTAGTTAAGACCTACGTGAAATATCGGGAGTATATGCAGAGTAGATCTGATCAAGAAAAAAGCATGTATATAAATTCAATGGTTATGCAAGTTCCCTGGCATTTATCAAATGCAGAATATCAATATCTTTCCGCAAACGAAGATCATAGCTTTACCTAGAGTTAATACACAAATTGCTGGTTAGTTGAAGTTTTTGCAATTCGTTAGTTAGTTATGTAATCTAAATTTTTTAGGTCAAAATTGTTTAGCAAAACTAATTCATAAGATGGGAATAGTTGAAATTTGTATATCCTTTCAGGTTGCTATTCTGGGTATAGCTTACCCTATAATTCTGCAGGTTATAACTGATTTAGACAATAAATATTCATCAGTATTGATAACAGAGCTTTTCGAGGGTGAATCTGTTTGGAAAGTATTTAAATGGGTTCTAAGGATTAGTTTAGGTTCAACTTTTTTATACATAGTTAAAGCTCTTTGGGAAATATGGAGACAGATTGATGAAATTTTCGTCTATTTATTGGCGGGTTTGATTGTTAGTAGCGCGACTCTTCTAGTTATCTCCTTCATCTTTTTTATCCGAAAAATTCTAAAGTATTATTACCCAAAGCAGTTTGTTCGGTACTTGATAAAAAAAGATAATGCATCCAATTAATAAATTCTTCAATACTATTTTTAAAAAGCCAAAAGAACTTTTAGGTAAGCTTACAAGCTATGCCGGAGGTAAGTTCACAAAAGAAAATCTTAATAGTTTTACTGATTATCTGAAAGAGAAGTTTTTTAAAAAAGAAGATACTGATGAATATTTTCGAGCTTTGACCGACACCCTTTGTTATGCTATTAAGAATCAAAACGATAGGATTGCATACACGATTTATGAACACTTTTATACGAAATTCTCAAATTATCGTCGGGAGCATTCAGATGATCCAAAAGCGTATCCAGAGGTATATTATAATAGCGTTTTAAGGACTGTTGAGGAGTTAGCTACAGTTCGAAATAAGCGGTTTAGATTTTTGTCTAATGCTTCAGTTGGGGGAATTTGGTTAATAGGGGAAACTGGAGAATATCCTGTTAAGGAAGAAACGTATAGTTGGTTATGGAAGATTATTATTACTGCCATTGATTATGAAAGGGACGACATGGTTATGGATTATTGGGCAAATGCTTCTCAATATGCAATGTTGAATTTAGGAGAGATTACTCCAGACTATGATTTCTCTGATTTCGAAAATGGACCTAATAATGATGAAGAAATCGAGAAGCGCTCAGAAGAACGGGAAAGATTTTTTGAATTTGCTCATGCCTTAGGCGGATTAACTTTATATAGGCAAAGATATAATCTGCTTAAAAAAATGTTCGAGTATACTAACTCAATGCCACCCAAGTATGAGTTATTACCGGATTCGATGGATGGGGTGTTTTCAATGTACTTTAAATTTAGAGACCCACATTACCAAAATATTCATGTTATACAAAGGTATTATTTTCCGGATACAAGAGGAATAAGTGGAGAGGGGCTAGTAAAGCACTGGATGTGCAAATATGCTGCTTTACTTTTTCTTAGGCAATACACGTTAAGACGGTATCTCAGTACTCAAAAGCCATTAAAGTTACCTGATATTCCCAAATCTCAGTCTGAAAAGAAAAAATGGATAAGGAATTTAGATCATTTTAAGAGATTGATTGAGGAGGTTCGGGAAGATAAGGAGCTAATTGAAGCAGTAGGTTTTGGCTTCTTGAATGATGAATGGGTTAAAGAAAGTGACAATCTATCTCCCAAGGATTTTTTTGAAGAATTAGAAGCCGAACTTGCTTCAGCTTATGAATATGAAGATATACAGCAAGAGTTATTACCAACAAAAGTTAAACAGTTTGAAAATTCTACAGATAGGATATTGTCAAAAACAATAGAAGATTACAGGAGAGTTGCGAACTCTTCAAAAATTGAAAAGGAGTATAGTAGTGTATCCGTCGGGGATATTAAACAAATTGTTCCGAAAAGTCCTTTCGTTGCAAATCAAGCAACTTCAAACTTGAACTTTGACACATTTTTAGCAGAAGCTCAATCCCGGAAAATAAAAAAAGTAGTTTCTGAGACTTTCCGTATTAATCGTACACAGTCTTTCCTATTTAAAAATAAATATATATTCGATGCTATTGAGAAATTTATTGGTGATGAAGATGAGGCTATTATAGTTAATTTTGGTGTTTACCTACCTTTTTTAATAAACCAATTAAAGATAGAAGGCTTAAGCGAAGAAAAATTTAAAGAGACTGATATAGTTAATTTTCAGTCTTATAACCGAGACCAAGGAAGATCTTTGTATGTACTCAAGAAATCTGATTTTCCTTCATTTATACCATCTGAGCCTAGTAAAAAGATCAAAGAAAGGTTCAATCTTAAATCAGTAAATGATGGGTATAAAATTTTTGCCTCAGTTATAGATCTAAATAAAGATGATGAACTACGGGATGAGCTTGAAGGTCCAGAAGAAGAACTTAAAAGATCTGTTTATCTCTATATTTCTTCAAGGCTGGAAATTCGTTGGCAAAAGAAAGTTAAGATCTTTGAAATAAAACAGCATACAGAATTCCAAGAGAAAGGGATACCAAACAGTCTAGATGATATAAATGTATCGCTAGATTAGAGTTTATTTGGATTGGAGGCTAATAAATAGCCTCTTATTAGCTATGAAATCATTTTTTTAATTAAAAAGTCTGTAAATATTCAATTCTTTTATTCTACTTTATAGTTGAAGAAGTTCTTTTATATTAAGCTTGGTGTCGTAGTTAGTAGTCTTGGCTATTGAGTAAATTGACTCAGGTATTCAGCCTTCCAAAAAATATTTTTTGAGAAAAGTAACAGATGGCTCTTTGGAAATGTCTAAAGTACGTTGGGTATGAAATACAATGAAGATTCAAGAGTAAAAATACCAACAATTCTCCATTTAATGAGGTTGGGGTATAACTACCTTTCTTTGTCAGATCAAAATTGGGATACATCGAATAATATTTTCACAGATATTTTTCAGGAAAGTATTAAAAGAATTAATCCTGATTATGGGGATGAGGAAATAGATAAGCTGTATGATGAAGTTACCTTGTCTTTAGAAAATGAAGACCTTGGAAAAGCTTTTTATGAAATGTTGGTTGATAGGTCTGGGAAAAAGCTTATAGATTTTAATGATTTTGATAATAACTCCTTTCATGTAGTAACTGAATTGCCTTATAAGAATGATGATGAAGTATTTCGACCAGACATTACCCTTCTTATAAATGGGATGCCCCTAGTTTTTATTGAGGTTAAAAAGCCAAATAATCGTGAGGGTATTATTGCTGAGCAGAAGCGCATCAAGACACGATTTAGAAATAAAAAGTTTAGAAATTTTGTAAATATCACTCAGCTGATGGTGTTCTCCAATAACATGGAGTACGATGATGATTCGCCAGCTACCATACAAGGTGCATTCTATGCCCCGACTTCTTACGAAGACCCGACATTTAATTATTTCAGGGAAGAGGAGGATTTTGACTTACAAAAGATACTTAATACAATCTCTGATCAAGATGAAAATGATGTACTAAGAGACAATAATTTGGTTAGTATTAAGGATTCTCAGGAATTTAGCACGAATAAAAGGCCTGACACTCCAACTAACCGGATTTGTACATCCTTATTTAAAAGAGAGCGTCTTAAATTTATCCTTAATTATGGGATAGTCTATGTTAAAGAGAGATCTGGAATCGAAGAGCATGTGATGCGCTATCCCCAGATGTTTGCTACAAAGGCAATAGCCGATCATCTGGAAAAGGGGGAGAGGAAAGGAATTATTTGGCATACCCAGGGAAGCGGTAAAACGGCTTTAGCCTATTATAATGTTAAATACCTGAAGGATTATTTTCGAGAACAGGATGTTATACCCAAGTTCTATTTTATTGTAGACAGGTTGGACTTGTTGGTTCAAGCAAAACTGGAGTTCAAGAGCCGCGGGCTATTTGTTAATACAGTTAATTCAAAAGATGAGTTTGCCAAAGAAATAAAATCTTCAAAGGCTATTCATAATGACAGTGGTATGCCTGAGATTACTGTTGTGAATATTCAGAAGTTCAAGGATGATCCTGATGTTACACGTAATACTGATTATGATATTGATATACAGCGGATCTATTTTTTAGATGAAGTTCATAGAAGCTATAACCCCGAGGGGAGTTTTCTTGCTAACCTTAAAGAGTCTGATCCAAACGCAATTAAGATTGGTTTAACCGGGACTCCGTTATTAGGCGATGACTATACCTCCAGAGATTTATTCGGTGATTATATACATAAGTACTACTACAATGCATCAATAGCAGATGGGTATACCCTTAGGCTAATCCGAGAAGAAATTGAAACAAGCTACAGGTTGCAGCTACAAAAAGCGTTAGAGGAAATTGAAATTCTAAAAGGTGACGCTGATAAACGATTTGTTTATTCCCATCACAAGTTTGTTGAGCCAATGCTTGACTATATCATAGATGATTTTGAAAACACAAGAATAGCGAAAAATGATCATACCATTGGGGGAATGGTAATTTGTGATAGCTCTGATCAAGCAAAAAAGATGTTTAAGATATTTACCAGGAAATATAAGGAAGAGCCCCCGGAGCCAGCTCGCGCTGCTTCACCTCCCGTGAGTTATGCTGATAAAATTGAAGATGACACCAAGGTAGATAGTGCAGCGCTGATTCTTCATGATGTTGGCACTAAACAGGAGAGAAAAGATATAGTGGAGGATTTTAAAGACGGTGAAGTCGATTTTTTATTTGTATACAACATGCTTCTAACGGGTTTTGATGCCAAACGGTTGAAGAAGTTATATATGGGGCGCGAAATTAAGTCACATAATTTGCTCCAGGCATTAACTAGGGTAAACAGGACCTACAAAGATTTCAGATATGGTTATGTAGTGGATTTCGCTGGAATTGATGAGGAGTTTAAAAAGACGAATGAAGCATATTTTGAGGAGCTTCAGTCAGAACTTGGTGATGAAATAGAGCATTATTCTAATCTCTTCAAGACACCTGAAGAAATCAAAGAAGAAATTGAAGAGATAAAAGAAGTTCTTTTTCATTACAATACCGAAAATGCGGAGAAGTTTTCGCAACAAATTAGTCAGATTGATGATCGTGATGAAATGCTGAAAATCACGAATGCCCTTGATAATGCTAAGAGTTTATATAACCAAATTCGTCTCAAAGGGCATTATGAGTTACTCGAGAAATTGGATTTTCATAAGCTAAAAGACTTAGCAACTGAGGCTAATAATCGGTTAGCGTTAATTAATTCTAAAGAGTCACTTGAGAATAGTGTTGATAACCAAAACTTATTAAATGTTGCATTAGAAGATATCGCATTTGATTTTAACAAAGTAAAAGAAGAAGAGCTAGTCATAGCTGATGAGCTCAAAGAAACGTTGCAGAAAACCAGAGAATCCTTGGGAAGTAACTTTGACCAAAAAGATCCGGAGTTCATTTCTTTAAAAGAGGAATTGGAGCGTCTTTTCAAAAAGAAAAAGCTAACCGATGTGACAAAGAAAGAGATGAAGAAGAACATTAAACATCTCGAAGATATTTACAGTCGCTCCCAAGAATTGAAAAGAAAAAATGAATTATTGAAAGAGAAATATAAAAATGACGAGAAGTATGCGCGCTTACATAAACGATTAATGGAGAAAGACCCCTTAACTGAGTCAGAAAGAAAGTTATTTGAAGTTTTACAGGACTTAAAGTCGGAAGTTGATGATAAGATTCTACAGAATTCTAAAATGCTTGAGAATGAAAGTTACATAAAGCAAATGATGGGAAGAATAGTTATTAATCAATTTAGAGATAAGCACGATATCCCAATTGATGCCAAGACATCAAAAAGGATAAATAGGATGATTGTAAAAGAATATATGAATGAATATTACGGTAAAGTAGCATGAATAGGACACTAGAATTTAAGGAAAAGACTAAGACATTAATTGACGACCTAAAAAGCGTATGCGCTAATTATGGGTTAGGCAATGATGGAAACGAGTTTAAAATTATTACACAGGTATTTCTGTATAAATTCCTGAATGACAAGTTTATACATGAAGTAAAGCAAATTGACGAAAGTTTGGCTGAGGCTGATGATTTAGAGCAAAAATTGTCTAACTACAATGATGATGAGTATGAAATGCTAATGATGCAGATGAGTGAAAACACCGCTCGTCTACGGCCAGAACATTTTATTTCGGTTCTTTATAAACAGCAGAATGATGAAAACTTTTCCAAGCTGTTTGATTCGACACTCATGGATATTGCCAAAGAAAACAGTGATATCTTTTCGGTCGTAACTGAAAGTGGCGAAAAAATCATCCTATTTGATGAGATTAGTCAATATGTTACTGGTAAGAGAGACGCGTTCTGCAGAGCAATTATCAACAAACTCTCTGGATTTAGCTTTGAAAATATTTTCCATGAGAAGTTTGATTTCTATGCAACGATATTTGAGTACCTGATCAAAGATTATAATTCAAATAGTGGGGGAAAATATGCTGAATACTTTACGCCCCATGCCGTGTCTAAAATCATGGCCAAATGTTTAGTGCAGGAAGATGTGGAAAATGTAACTTGCTATGATCCCTCAGCGGGCTCTGGTACGTTACTCATGAATTTGGCGCATGAAATTGGAGAAGATAAGTGCACTATATATTCTCAGGATATTTCCCAGAAATCTTCTCATCTCCTACGTCTTAATTTGATTTTAAATGATCTTGTTCACTCTATTCCACATATAATTAAAGGGAATACCCTTTTGGACCCTTATCACAAAGACAAAAAGGGTAAGCTCCAGAAATTTGACTATATAGTATCAAACCCACCGTTTAAGTTGGATTTCAGTGATTATAGAGATGATTTAGACACTAAAGAAAATAAGGATCGTTTTTTTGCAGGAATACCGTCGATACCTAACAAGCAAAAGGACTCAATGTCTATTTATTTGTTATTTTTGCAACACATAGTCTATTCTTTAAATGACACTGGAAAAGCAGCAATAGTTGTACCTACAGGTTTTATAACTTCCAAAAATGGTATTGTCAAAAAGCTCCGAAAAATAATAGTTGATGATGAAATAGTTTCGGGTGTAATAAGCATGCCAGGTAATATTTTTGCAAATACCCCAACAAGTGTTTCGATAATATTTCTTGATAAAAGTGACAACGATGAAATTATCTTAATTGATGCTTCGAGTTTAGGTAAAACGGTAAAAAAAAGTGGTACCCAAAAGACAGTATTAACTAATAAAGAGAAGACAAAGATCATTGAAACATTCACATCTAAGAAAGTTATTGATGATTTTTCGGCAAAAGTAAAATATGAAGAAATAAAAGCTCGAAACTATTCTTTAAATGCAGGCCAATATTTTGATATAAGAATTGATCATGTTGACATAGATCAAAAGGATTTTGAAAATAAGATCAATGAGCATACTTCTAATCTCAATAATATGTTTGCGAAATCTAGAGAATTAGAAAATGAAATTATGGATAATCTTAAGAGCTTGAAGTATGAGTAAGCAACTTAAAGACGTAGTAGAATATTCTACTGAAAGAATTGCAATTGAAGAAGTTGATCTCAGTTCCTATGTCTCTACAAGTAATCTATTACAAGACAAGCAGGGAAAAATTAATGCTGATAAACTTCCTCCACAAAAAACAGTTCGTCGATTTAGTAAAGGTGATATACTAGTTTCAAATATTCGACCATACTTAAAAAAAATATGGTTTGCAGAGCATTCAGGTGGTTGCTCCTCTGATATATTGGTTCTAAGAGTAAAGGGTAAGGATAATCCAAAATTTATCTACTATTCAATACTTCGAGATGCGTTTTTTGACTATGTGATGAATGGTTCAAAAGGAACAAAAATGCCTCGGGGTGATAAAGATCATATACTTAAATTTCCAATACCTGATTATAAAAAAGGCACTCAAAATGAAATAGCTCATGTTTTATCAAATATTGATAAAAAAATAAAAATTAATAACAAGATTAATTCAGAACTTAAAAGTTTATTAGAGTTAATTTATAAATATTGGTTTGTGCAGTTTGAGTTTCCTGATTCAAATGGTAAGCCTTATAAGTCGTCGGGAGGGAAGATGATTTACAATGAAGAATTACAGAAAAAGATACCAGCTAATTGGGATGTATCAACACTAGCTGATTGGATAAAAGATGAGAAAAACGGGGATTGGGGTAAAAAGAGTCAAAGAGGAAATTATACAAAAGAAGTAACTTGTATTAGAGGAACAGATTTAAATGGATTGAATGGGGACGAAAAAATTGACGCACCCAAGCGATTCATTCATAAAAAAAATACCCATAAAATTCTTGATTCAGGTGATATTATAATTGAAATGTCTGGGGGGAGTTCTAAACAATCGACAGGTAGATTGTCATTTGTTACATCAGAAACACAAAAGAGATTTGAAGATCCTCTAGTTTGTTCGAACTTTTGCAAAGCCATAACGCTAAAAGATGAAAAATTGCTTTACAATTTTGTTTATCTATGGAATAGACTTTATGAAGCTGATTTTTTCTTTGGGTGGGAGGGAAAAACTAGCGGTATAAAAAATTTACTTTTTGACAGTCTTATCTCAAGATATAAAACTGTAAAACCACCAAAAAAATTGGTGAACAAATTCTATAAACACGCTGATCAGACCCATAAAAAAATTCAAAGTAATCTAATAGAAAATAAAGCTCTTGAGCAGTTGAGAGATTGGCTCTTACCGATGTTGATCAATGGGCAAGTTAAAATTGAAGAATGTGATACATTAGATGAATCTGTTGATTCTGATATAGATTATAGTGAGAATAAACCTACCAACGTAGATTATTTTAAACGAATAGTACTGGCTGCTGAGATAGTTTGGCAATTACACAAACAACCAACACTAGGTCACTTAAAGTTGCAAAAGCTTATTTATTTAGCTCAACAGTCAAATAATATGAATCTGCCCACAAACTTCTTACAGCAAGCGGCTGGTCCTTATGATCCAAGAATGGCTCGTTCAATTGACAAGCAGTTAAAAAAGAAAAACTGGTTTGAATATAACGAGAATGAATTCTTCAACTATAAGCCTCTTGAAAATGCTGGAGAGCATCGGGAAGATTTTGATAAGTACTTCTCTGAAGAGAAAGAAGATATTCAATATTTGATTGATACCTTCAAAAAGGCTAAGTCAAGTTCGGTTGAAGTAGCCGCTACATTATTTGCTTGTTGGAAAGAACTTCTTGAGAGTGATAAACCTTTTTCTGAAGAGTTATTAATAGAGAAGTTCTACAACTGGTCAGAAGAAAAAGCCAAATATGAAGAAGAAAGATTGAGAAAAGCTATCAGTTGGATGAGAGAAAAAGGTATTGTTCCAGCTCAAGAATTAGAAATGAGTTCTTGATATGATCAACAAGATTAGTTTAAAAACAATTGTAATAATTGTATTAGTTATTGCAATTATCGCTCTATTCATTTTTAGTCTTGGTCAGTACAATCCCACAGAGATTAGCAAACCCAAAGAATTTAAGGAAGATCGTGAGGAAGCTAAACGAAAACATGGTTGGTACAAGGTGGTTGTAAAAAACCAGAAAAAATTAAAAGCGCAGCTCGATAAAAGGTTTAAAGTAATCTATTTCGGCGTCCGTCTCGGTTTGATATTACTATGGGCTGGAATAATGCTAGGTTTATATTCTTTGGGATTGTTGGTAGGAATTATAGGGATAATAACCTATACAACTGGCTTAGCTGCATTTGTAGGAGCAACTTATTTTTTAACCTCTGGTACTTATTATGATCTGGAAGATTTTACTGAAGAGATTAAAGTTAAGACCGAGAATTGGGTTTATGGGAAGTATTTGGATTTAGAGAAGAAAATTGAGAGAAAGCAAAAGGAAATAAGTCAATTAGAAGAATCACCCATGATTCAACCAAAGGATAAGCTTTAGCCGATGAAAACTCTTAATTCATGAGCAAAGAAGAGTATTACTTTAAAGTTGGTGCATGTATTATTGGTTCATTGTTATGGGGTGGAAAAGGAGGAAAGCGCGATTCATGGCGGCAAAAAGCTTTCGGTAATAGTCCGAAAAGTAAGGTGATTCCGGTTTCACTTCCGATGAGATATGGACGTTATTCTAATGGCCGTAAATGTCCGACTATGGTATTTAGCCACGAATACTATAGAAAAGGTAAACTCGGTAAAGGTGCCATAATACCTTTTTCGCAAAAAAAGATGGATGTCGAAGAGGTTATTTCGGAGGCGAAAAAGATGTCCAGAGCAGAGGGGAAGCACGATAATAGTTTTATAAAAGGTAGTGCTAACTGGTGTGTAATATTATGCTGGATCAATCCAAGTATGGATGCTGCTAAGAGGGAAAGCTTTTTAAATAAATGGACAGATCAATACGAACCAAAAATTTCTGAAGACCTTCTGTCTCATTTTAAAATGGATTGTGAATCTGCTTCAGTATTTAACAAAAATGGAGAGCTTATTTTTGACTGGCCTGAAGAGCTGGGAGAATTTGACCTAATCATTGCATCACAACCTCAGCCTACTCACAAGAATAAAAGACGGTCTGGATTTTTTTCTACGACAGAGTTGAGTAAGGCTTTTACAGAGAGTCCAGAATATTTTAATAAAAATATTCAACATAATATCACAACTTGGAATGATGGGAATATTATGCACGAGCAATTAGATGATGAAGTAATAACTTATTTCCGAGATCAATTCAGAGAGGCTCGATACGAAGCTCTGTTAAATTCGGAGAACTTCACCCCTTTATTACATACCTTAGAAGCATTTGGCTCTTATCTGGCTAGTATATATGGTAATAATGAACAGGGGTTATTTAGGCTTAAAAAGTATTTAAAGAGTTTTGTTTCAGACTCACCATATGTTAATGAATTACCGAGAGAATATTCTGTTTATCATTGTGATTTCGATTTCTTGTATAAATATGTTAGAGATACGAGAAATGAAGCTGCCCATATGGGCGTATATGCTCGTCAAAAAACACGCTTTATCTTGGAATTATGTCTGATTTTTGAATCCAAACTCAACGATTTAGATATGAAAGCATCAAATTATGCTGTAACTGGAGTTACAAAGGCGGAGTTGTGGCAACCATTGGGACATATTCGAAAAGAAATGCTCTTAAACTCCTTTTCCTATATTCCAGTATATCACAATGAAGAGTGGAAGCTGATTTCGGATTATAACTTGGCTGATTATCTAGCTTCCGAAAATAAGAAAAGCGATAAGGAGAGTGAGTCGGTTGGGGATGCACTTGAAAAAAAAGATAAGGGGTTGGAAACAGAATCTGCTGAAAAAGTTTTTCCAGATGAGGACATTTCTGATTTAAGCCTTAAGAGTACAAAACCAGTTCTTGTTATTGATAAACATAAAGAGGATCGCCTTTATGGTTTATTTACCGGATTTGATTTACTATAAATTTGAAATTGTAAGCTATTTAAAACTTCTATATGATTCCTGACAATATCCAAAAAGAACATATTGAAAAAGCGTTGGCCGAAATTGATCAAGAGGGGATTCGACCAGGGCGTCATTCATCGACCTATGATTTGGTACATGACGGTAAGCACTACCCTCCAAAGCTAGTCCTCTCGATTGCTAATAGATATGCTAATGGGGAAGAATTAGATCCAAGTTCATTTAGTGGAGGGGAAAACACACCTGCTTTTAATAAGCTTGATGATTTGGGATATGACATAGTTACTAAGGGCAATGTTGAAAAGAAGGGAAATAAATCAGATATGGACAATAATTCGGTGCAAGTTGAGCTCATTGATCGATATAAGACTCTTATTCGAGAAGACCATAATGAAAAGGAGTTGTATAAATGGCGTTTAATCAACGACTTCCAAGAGAAGTGGGATATAGAGGCGGACAATTTTGCCGAAATGGCTCAAAGTATAGAATTTGGCAATCTATTGGACTATAGGAGTAAGACACTTATTCACTTCGTGGAGGATTATCCGGAAGAAGCTCGCTCGTTATTTAAGATGCTATATGATGAAACAATTCCTTTGAAAAAAAGAGTTGATGATTTTGGTCAAGAAGCGGAAGAATTAGTTAGAGAACATTATCCTGATAAGGGCTCGTTTCAAGATGAGCGTACCATAGCTACTTATCTTACTTTTAGATATCCGGATAAATATACCTTCTACAAATATTCTTTTTATTCGGATTATACTGACCTATTGGAAATAGATAGGCCTTCAGCCGGTAAAAGGTATATTCATTATTTAGAACTTGTAGAAGAATTTATTGATGAATTTATTTCTAAGGATCAAGAGCTTGTTGAGCTATCACGAAATACTTTAACAGAGGATTGCTACATAGATGATAATCTAAATATCCTAGCTCAGGACATTCTATTCAGAATACTAGAAGGTGAAAAAGAGTCGGAAAGTGATTTTAAAGAGGTTCTGGGCCAAATAGAATATGAACAGGCTTCAAATTATCTAAGTGCCGTTCAAAGAATTGCCAAAGAGTTAGATATCGAGCCTTCCGATGATCGTGTGGTATTTAGTGTTCGAACAGATGATCCAAGGTTAAATCTAACTATTGGTCAACGATATTGTTTGAGTATTTATGCCAATAATGATAAGCCCTGGAGGTTTATTCATCCCGATGATGAGATTTATAAGGATACCAAGCATCAATTTAATGGTTCTCCTGAAGCATACTTTTACTGGACTGATATCTTTGAGGATGTCCAGAAAGAGTTTGATAAAGTTATTGAGGCTAGCCAGAAAGAGTTAAACCGTTCTCAAACTTCCAGTTTTAAGAAGTACAATAATGACTTCTTTGAGAAAGCAGTTTTTGATAACGAATATAGAATAGAAGTATTTAATGAAGTTTTTGATATGGAATCAGGAGAATTTTCTAAAGCTCAAAGCTATCTTAAAAAGTTTTCAGAAGTAGCTGACAGCCATTTTACCGAAAGAGCCTTTGTGGAACCAAGGTACGATTTTTTTAGGAAGTTCTTTAAAAAAGAGAACTTGGAGCAAGCCACATGGAGCGATTTTCAAGAAATGGGTGAAAAAGTCCATGGCCTTGCTACTAACGCTTTGGCTTTGAAACGAGCTTTTGGCGATCCCAATCACGAAATAGAGCGCTATCGCAAATCATTTTTGTATTTGGCCCACGGTGGTGATCCTTTATCGGATCGAATAAATGCAATGCTGAATAAGAATAGTGAGTACCATCTAAAATATTTGGCTGAATCGTTTTATGGTGAATTAGTTGGGTATTTATTTCCCGAAAAATATGTGTTTTACAATCGCCGGGATAAGGCGGCTACTGCTTTCTTAGAATTAAATATCTCCCGTAAGCATGGAGAATCCTTTGGAAATTTCTTTATTCGATATAATGAAGCTTTAACCCCACTTTTAGATCTCTATAAAGAAGTTGTCGGCCAACGAACACAAACAACCATTCCTTTAGAGTTAGACCAATTCTTTAGCTGGTTGTATGAAAACCATGCTTCTGAAGAAGATGAATCAAATATGAGTGAAGAGGTGCCTAACAAAGATCGCAATTACTGGTGGCTGAATGCGAACCCAAATATTTGGCGTTTTTCTGAAAAAGAAGTAGGACAGGAACAATCGTACACATCTCGTAACGACAATGGCAATAAGAGACGTATATACCAACATTTTCAAGAAGTCGAACCTGGTGACTTAATTATCGGATATGAGTCTACTCCGGTTAAACGTGTTAAAGCTGTGTTGGAAGTAACGGAGGCTTTACACACTGATGATGATGATAAAGAAAAATTTAGTTTTAAATTGAAAGAGTTTACACCGAATCAACCGGGTTGGGAAGCCTTACAATCGATTCCTGAATTGGAAACTTGTTCGGTCCTTAATAACAATCAAGGCAGTCTGTTTAAACTTACAGAAGATGAATTTTTGACGATTCGAGATCTGGCATTTGATGGTATCCAACAGTTTAAGCCGTACACCATGGAGGATGCTCTTAATGAAGTATTCATGGAAGAGGATAAGCTTCAAAATATCCTCGACTTGTTGGAGTACAAGAAGAATATCATTCTACAGGGTCCTCCCGGTACAGGTAAAACGTTCTTAGCCAAACGACTAGCTTGGCTGATGTCCGGTGTTAAAGATCGAAATCGTATTGAGGTCGTACAATTTCACCAGTCTTATTCTTACGAAGATTTTATTAGAGGCTATCGTCCTACTGAGGAGCACTTTGAGTTGAAAGACGGCATCTTTATGCAGATGTGTAAGCGGGCCAAGTCAGATCCAGAAGATAGACCATATTTCTTGGTTATTGATGAAATAAACCGAGGAAATTTGAGCAAGATTTTTGGTGAGTTAATGATGCTTATCGAGAACGATAAAAGAGGGGAGAAGTTCACGGTTAAACTTCCCTACCGTAAAGATGAAGACGAGCCAGATTTTTATATTCCGAAAAATCTTCATCTGATTGGCACGATGAATACTGCCGATCGATCCTTGGCTATGGTTGACTATGCACTTCGCCGCCGGTTCGTCTTTATTGATATGATGCCCAATTTTGGTGATAAATTTCAGGAGCATCTAAAAGAAAATGGAGTAGAAGAGCACCTGATTAATACTATTGTGGAGCGCTTGAATGAGTTGAACAAGCGAATAGCCGACAGGCAAGAACTTGGTCCCGGACCGGGCTATCAGATTGGTCACAGTTATTTTTGCAGTACAAAGAATGGTGATGAGGATTGGTACAAAAATATCATCCGATATGAAATCATACCACTCCTCAATGAATATTGGTTTGATAAACCAACGAAAGTAGAAGAAGTTGAAGAACAACTCCTTACAATATGAAGCAGGTCCCGGTCAAAAATATCTATTATCTGTTGAGCTACGCCTGGGATAAACTCGATGAAGCGGAGCTTACCAATGCAGGGATTGACGATTTTGAAGAAGTTGCCAATCTATTAGGTAAAGTACTGGCCAATGGGTGCAGTTATCTGTTTAAGCGGGGACTATATCGAAACTATAGACAAAAAGAAGAGGAGATACCTGGCATTAGAGGAAAACTGCTGATCGATGAATCCATAAACAGCCTGTCTTTTCAAAATAAGAAGGCTTGGTGTCAATATGATGAACTCAGTTATAACGTATTGCCCAACCGTATTCTGAAATCGACAGTACGAAGGCTTCTTCAGATGGATGAGTTGGATAAGGGGTTACATCAAGAATTGGTGGAAATCTACTATCGCTTTACAGATGTAGAAGAGGTAAGGTTGCAAGGAAACCATTTCACCCAGGTTCAGATTCATCGGAATAATGCATTTTATGGATTCCTTATTCAGATTTGCCAGCTTATTTTTGAATCATCGGCACTGGATGAGTCTGGCCAGAATTATCAGTTCCGAGATTTTACGAGGGATCATCAGAAGCTGGCCCGTCTTTTTGAGGCTTTTGTGTTTAACTTTTATAAGCGTGAGCAAAATCGATATACAGTAAAAAGTCCTAGCTTTCCTTGGCCCTTTATATCAGATAATGAGGAGCACAATGACCTCATGCCCTCCATGTATACGGATATCGTATTGGAAGAAGACGATCGCATTATTGTTATTGATACCAAGTTTTATTCAAAAACAATGGCGAGGAGAGAAGATATAGGATCAATATCTTTCAAGTCTCCCAATATGTATCAAATCTTTGCCTACATGCAGCATATTCCCAATCCAGAAAATAAAGAGGTGGAAGGTATGCTTCTTTATCCAGATGTGGGTGACTCGATACATGCAAATTACAGGTGGGAAGATCAGATTTTGACGTTTAAAACCGTGGATTTGGATAAAGAGTGGAAAAATATTGAAAAAGAATTAGTTGATCTTATTGAAAGGTCAAAGCTTAAAGTGGTATAAATATTATAAGTATTTTTACCATTCAATAATCTATGCCTTCAAAAGTAGTTTGGCGTTCCGAATTTTCTTTTAAGATAATTTTATAAACAAATAAAGAGATGAATCTACCTGAAAAAATTGAGCACTATACCTCACAAGTTGGTTCAATATCTGAGACAATTCTTAACCAAATAAAAGATGATGAATCAGATTGGGATATGCCATGGCACAATGGATTACCTGAAGCCTGGAACCCAGTAACTGGGAAATTCTATGGTGGTAACAATTTTCTTATTCTCTGGAATGAATACGTTAAAAATAATTATCCAGCGAATCACTGGGCCACATTTAAGCAGTGGCAAAGAAAACAAAGTGGAGTAAGTGTAAAGAAGGGAGAAGAAGGAACACTCGTAATGTTTGCAATACCAAAAACTGAATATAGGAAAAAGAATAATTTGGGAGCTGATGCTCAACTTGATTTTGAGTTTACTACTAAAGAGGAAAGAGAGGAAGCAGAAAAGAATTATTATTTTAGATACTATTGGGTTTTTAATGCTGGACAAGTTGAAGGCTATGATATTGATCAAGCAGATCTTTTCACAAGATCTATAACAGATACAGATCGAATCAAAGAATTTGTAGATAAGACAGGTGCAGAAATAAAAAGAGGTGGTAACCGAGCTTTTTACTCAATAGTTGAAGATTTTATTCAAATACCTGAGATAAAAAAGTTCAAATCAGTAAACGGGAAGTGTACTCAGGATTTAAATTATTATAGTACTTTGTTGCACGAAATTATCCACTGGACAGCTCATGATTCAAGATGTGCCCGACAGTTCAAATGGAAATATGGTGAAAATGCATATATCTTCGAAGAATTGGTGGCAGAGATTGGTACTGGTATTTTAACTACTCAGTTTAATACTCATCCAATTCCTAGAAAAGACCATGCAATACACTGTGAAAGTTGGTTACAAATTCTTAAAAACGATTTTTCCTATTTTACTGAAGCTCTTGAACAGGCTAGAGCAGCTATTTATTGGCTTTATAAAGAAACAGATATTCTCCCTTATGATTTGAAGCCTCAGTATACCAGAACACTTTCAGAGAATAAGGTCAAAGGGTGGGAAAAATTAATATAGTGAAAATGTATACTGAGTGACTTATTCAATTGAAAACTAATAAGTAATGGGAACTGTAAATAAATATGTTGAAATGTTGATCATTTAAATAGTAGGGTATGTTGTATTCAACATGTAAACAAATTAACAAAAAAACATGTTATAAGATTGTCTCAAAAGAGAGGTTATTTTGGCTGAATCGTATAACAAAATCGTATAACACTTTTGTTAAAGTTGTCCCTAGAGGTTGTAAATGCTTATTTCGTGAACCTTTCTGATAGATATTATCGACCCCAAAATTGTTAAACGAAATGCTTTATGGATAACCTCCAAACCTCATAAACGTTTAATGTTTTAGCTTTTTGCAGTCATGATGGTTTGCATGCTTGATGTTTAAAAAATTGTTTAGCATTCAAATTACTAATGTCACTGTTAAACGTCTGGCAGCTTTGAGACTTTAATAAAAAAGAATTGTTTAACAAAAATGTTTAACAATTTTGTCAGAAATCGTCTCCAGTGGTGTAATAGCTTACGTAGTGAATCTGGTTAATAGGTATTATCCAACCTAAAATGTTAAACAAAGTGCTTTTTGGACAACGGCCATAGGTCATTAATGGCTTAACGTTTTAGCGTTTTGCAGTCCTGACGTTTAACAGTCATGATGTTTTGCCATTTTAATAGTTTGCATGTTTAATGCATAAAAATTGTTTAGCATTTAAATTACTAATATCAATGTTAAACGTTTGGCAGCTTTAAGACTTTGATAAAATAGATTTGTATAACAAAAACGTTTAACAATTTCGTCAAAGTTGTCCCTAAAGATTGTAAATGCCTACTCAGTGAATCTGTTTGTTGGATATTATACAATCTGAAATGTTATAAAAAGTGCTTTTTAAACTGTAAGCTTATCCATTTTCAGGCCACTTAAAAAGTAGACGATTGGAATGATTTGAGAAATTCATCGTTTAACGAATCCTCGATTAAAATGAGCTTTTTCAATACAAATAAAGGATTTGTTTAACATAATTAGGTGAATACTAAATACATGGCTGACACATATTCCAAATAAATGCTATATGCTTGGTGATTACAGTAATACGTTAATTTGTGGGAAGTAGAAAACTATTCCAGTATCTGTTTGCTAGTTCTCCAATATTGTCCTCCATATAATGTTAGTTAGTGGTCGGAGTTTTCTGAGAAAATCTTTGACTCCGATATAACTAAATTCCTTTGCCAGATCTCTGAACAGAGACGTAGGTTTTGAGAGTAATAGTTAAGCTGAAAATGCCTTAAATCGACGTCTGCAGTATTTTAAGTCTGATAATTGCTGTGACCTCGGCAGTTACAGCAATTAACACTAATTTAGTTAAACACATGTAAATACTATACTTATAGATGTTACTTTCCTGTTACTTGAAAATAATAGTAGTAACAGTTGAGAAAGCTAAAGTAACAGCAAGTAACAGAAAAGTAATAGTGAAAGTAACAGCAATTTATGGGATAATTTGTTTTAAATACCTTTTTTTGACTACGATTACTTTGTTACTACTATTTTTGATAAACTTTAAGAACATCTGCATAGTAAATTAATTTAACCTAGAAGGGAATATCCTTATCAAATTCCAACTGTTTATCAGTTTCGTCTTCGTAATTTTTTTGATCATTGTCTAGCTTTTCTTCAGACCTAATTTGAGCAGAAGATGGTCCATATTTATGAAGTTGAAATCCCATCCTTAGTAGCTCGTTTTCATTAGCATTGGGTATATAAAACCCTTTGCAATTTACGGGATCTTCTCTGTGGGAGGGAGTCCAGGTAATAGTTTTTAGTCCACCTTCTTCATCCAATAAACTCAGCTCTTTAAACTTTTGGTAAACTGCTTCACGACGGACAATCTCATCGGTTCCTCGTTTGGCTTCAAGGTATTTATCCCAAACCGCTTTAGCCCAAATTTTTAGCGTACCATCCGACATCCAATTGAAGTGATTGCTATTAACTTCATTGCTTTCAATGAGTGTATTAATTGTCTGTACATAGTTAGTGAAAGGATTATATTGAGCGGCAGTTACGGCTGATTTGGTAGTTTGTTGCTTTACAAATTGATACAAGTCCGAATCAAAGGTGATATCTGAAAGGTTCATTCTGAGCTTTTCTTTTAAGTTTTTACGGTAAACCTCATCTGATTCGTTTTCGGCTTCTTTGCTATCTTGGTGTAGCAGTTCAATCTCTTCTCTGTATTCTTTAAAGAGCCAATGATAAACGGTTATTAACGCAGCGAACTGTGATATTTGACGGTCCTGCAGAATGGCTTCGCCACTTCGATTGCTAAGTTCTTCTCGTACATCTTTCTTTAGCTTATTGCGAATGCGGTCTAAGTCCCATACAAAAGCTTCTCGGTTTAGAAGTTTATATTTTTCCATATAGCTGAGCATCAGACGTTGTCTAAGCTGCTTGTTATTTTTGAGGTTTCGCACATGTTTTTCCGGCCCCCGCCGATTTCGTTTATACTCTAGTATGAGGCATCTACTTTGTAGATGGTCAGTCCGTGGTCGAAAATTAGAACAAAATACTGGCATTGTACGTACAGCTTTCCGTTCTAAGCCGTAGGATTTGCCTTTTTTAATGTTAGTACGCCGCATCTTAAGCTCAAACCAGCTGTTCCACTCCTGATCTTCGATTTTATGGTCTTGACCGGGTACCTGAGGCACGTGCTCATCAACCCATAGTGGTACTTGCGACTTTTCTTCTATGGCTTCATCAACTGAGCGTGGGGGTGGGGTTTGTAGACTATCTTGATAGCTTATGCCGTAAAAGTCGAGGATCCGTTTTACGACTTCTCCCTTACCAACATTGCCTTCTCCATAGAAGTAAAGAAATATAACATGTTTAAACAGGTCATAGATATCATCAAAGAAAATATAGCTGAAAATATAACCTACAATTAGCTTGCCCCACTGACGGAACTCGCTATCACCGCCAACCATACTACAAAATTCGCTTATGACCTCTTTTTTGAGTTTCTTTTCAAACATCTGATCGTCAAATAGCCTATTCATAGCTGCCTTATACTGTCCATCTTGTGATGGTCCCAAATCAAAGTGGGGCAGATGCATAGGGTCATCACTGGGCTTTATATATTTATTTTCCTTCACCTTATAAGCCCCCTCATCTTTTGCTGTTAGAATAAGAGAATCGTTAGAATTTTCTGGGAATTTTATTAGCACATTCTCGGCCAAAAAGAATGTTTCCTTCTCAAATTCAATAAAGCCATAGTGTTTAAATTCTCGTACTATTCGCGGTTCATAATAGCGTTCAAGCTCGGCCCAAAATTTGCGCATGTCATGATTTGTTAAATTCTGGGTAATACGGGTTTCCTTTTCCCAAATAGCATTACTGAAATTGTTGAAACTATGTGTTTGCTCGGGGGATAATTCAATATCCTCAGTAATTAGTTTCCCATCCTTATTGAAATACCGGAGGGTACAATCGAATTTTCGGTTCCATTCATCTACTTTCAAATCGTAGGATTCCACGATTGAATTAATGGCAATATCATAATCAGTAACCTCTTCGTAGCTGTCTTCGCCGGTTTTCTTTTTCCAACGTAAATTGTCTTCGTCCCGCCTAAACTTCATGTGTTCCTTCCGCACTTTTTCACGCTCCCTCCAACGCGCTAGCTCTACTTCTACATGATCACGGGCTTCTTCAGTTGATTGATCTCTGTATTTTGCTATAAAATGGAGGATCGGGTAGTCATAGTCGTTTCCATCGATGCATTCATTTTGCAATAGATTGATAGTAAGGTTATGAGGTTGATGTTCGTTAAATATATTTTTACAGTTATTTAGCACTCGGTCATGACGTGAAACTTCACGGAAACCGGATAACTTGTTGTTAAAATACCATCGCCAAAAATCGGGGCTTATATCTTTCTCTATTTCCATTAACCTAGAGATTCTTTTGAGTTTCGATTCCATTTCTTGCTAAAGTATTTTCTTTCCACAGCTCTTTTGAGATCGCTGTCAAATCCTGCAATAATACGCAGGCATTTGTGGCGAATTTCTTTCGTCCTGCTAAAGTTTTTAATGACAAAGTCGATCCAATGAACCGGTTGATCATCTACCTGTTTGGCTATTTTAATGTCTAAATCTTCATCGGCAGTAATTCGAAGTGCCATAAAAAATTTCTGCTTGTTCAATCCTTCTGGATAGAAGATGGCATCTTTAGCATATCGAGCTAATAGCTCTACCTGAGGAGAGCGGTATGTTTTGATATGTAGCAGGTTTTTTATGCCTTTTTTTTGTAATTGCTTAGCATCTTTTTTGCTAAAACAGAGCCGGGCTTCACCTGTTTTCCGAATCGAATGTTTTACCTTGATGATGCCATCAATAATTTCTGCAGGTGATTTATAGTCCTTAGATCTGCTGCTGGCTGTTTCATTTATTGTGATATTCAGGTATCTAGCTAGTTCTCGAATAGCTTCGATAAAGCCATATCCTTTATATTCCATTAGAAAATCCACTGCATCGCCCCCTTTTCCACAGCCAAAACACTTGTAGATACCCTTAGCGTTTGTGACATGGAATGAGGGTGTTTGTTCATTATGAAATGGACAAAGGGCTTTACCTCTGGTGCCACGTTGGGAAGATGTGTCAAGTTCTGGGCCATAGTGATTTATAATGGATACGATATTAGCATTGGCATTATCTACAATATTACTTAGTTGATGGTCTGAGATCATATAATTTTGGGTAAGGTTTTATGATTACGGATGCGGGGGGTTACTTACGATTCATAAAGGAGTTCAATAACTCTGGCATCTTTTTTTAATAGAAGATTTTAATAGGGGAGGTAGGAAATTTCCTCATTCATCTTATTAGCAGTCACTCATACCGGGACTGTCACCATAACAATCGATTAGTGATTCCCAGTAATAGGCTTTACCAGTGGAGAAGTTTTTGCTCTCTAGGCGAGAACAATTAAGCTCTAATTGATGCAATGGTACATTCCATGCACGAGAAATATCTGGGATATGTAAATGTGCACGGATATCTTTTTTTAGAGTACCTTCCATTAACTTAAATATGCCTTTGTGAGGGGGCTCTTCTAAGCTATGGTATAGAATTTTCTTTTTAAGCTTAAGTATTAGATCCCTGGAACTCTTTTGATTTAAGGCTTCCTCAGGACGGAATAAAAATAAATTCACTACAATATCCCGAGGTTGAGAATTTATTTTCCCTATCATTCCAAGTACCATTTCGACAAGACGATGATCTTCCATGTAATTTCTACTCATTGTTTCCACCTATTGGTTTGAATTTGAACGTTCTTCAGTGAGATTGGGACGTTTCATGCGTCGAATGCGTAGGGCTTTTGCTGCCTCTTTTAAGTCCTCGTGAGACCACATCCGACGCCCTCCAATTTTTTCCGGTGGATCGATGTCTTGTGCTCGAAGGAGGTTGTCTAAATCGTAGTAATTGACCTCTTGGTCGAGCTGCTGGCTAAGGTATTCCACAGCCTCTCCAGAGGTGAGATAGTGTTTTATTTCCATAGATTCTAGGGTTCTATTAAAGATTAATTTAAGCCAAAGAATTACTTTGACTGCAATAGAACCCTAGTGTACAATTCTGTTATCAGGTATTTTGGAAATACGAATTTTTTTATTTCCAAAAGGTCAACTAGCCGAATACATATCATCAATAACTAAATGTGCTAGCTCCTCTTTAAATCCAGATTCTAACCCTATTTTCTTCGTAAGAATACCGCTTAGATAGTTGATGACAGATTCTAGTATAGAAAATTCAATATGCTCTGGGGAATGCCTGTTTTGGGAAGTGAATATATTGGGATTTTTATAGAAACTACCCTCGAGTATGGTTCCTCTTTTAGGATCAAGATGATGTTGTATTCCGCCAGGAAAGCGATAATCGCTTAGCTTGTTAGATAGCTTTGGAAGGTCACTGATATTGCTTTGAACATCAATTGTGTCACCAGAGGCAGAAGTGAAAAGGTTAAACTTAATATGATTATTCAATTCATTAACGATGATTCCTTCTAAATAATCACGAATGGTGATGTATTCCAATTCTGTTAATAAAACATGTTCAATTACCCATTTCGGCCAGTCAAATATTTTCAACTCTTTTAGTTTGGGCTCAATTAAGGCAAGTCGGTTATAACGGTTTGGATCAAACCACTCATTTTGATCCTCAAAAATATCATGAAAACTCTTGGGATATTCCTGAATTGAACTATACTGGTACTGCTTTAAGTCTCGTTGAAACCCTCTGCTGTAACTCAAGGTGATATTCTCGGAGCCATCTATTTGTGGAATAGGGGTAGGGGGATTTTCAAAATAGACGTCTTTAAATTGATCAAATCGGCTAGCAACATCACTGAGCAAGTTGTTATGTTCTAAAAGCTTTTCTTCTTGAAGGTGTTGGAATAGCTCAGAAAAGGGGCCATTGGATCGTGTTCCTAAGGCAACATGCTTGAATATATTTTCAAAATTTGTTCCTTTCAGAGATTCAACAATTGAGTCATAAATTTTGGTCGGAAATTCGTCATAGACTAGCGGTATGATCCCTTCTTGGTCGATGTAGAACTTAGTTCTATTGTAATCCAACCTCGATTCTTTTTGGTTGTACCCCTCATCGAAATAAAATTCAAGTTCTTTAACAATATTTTTTTGTTTGTCAGAAACAGCTTTCATTCGAGATATTTCTCGATCTAGCTCTACCGTATTTCTTGTAACTTCCTTTATTTTACTTTTATTGTGAAAGTCACAAATCTCTTGTACTAAACTAGTGACCGTCAGCTTGTTATTATCTTCCTTATAGGTGTGCCCATAGATATAAATTTCTGCTTTATCTATGAGCTCTGTGACAAATTGATTAAAGTAATAGAGATCAGGTTTTTTCGTCTCAGACATAAAAAATATTTCTATTAAACTTGGTTATGAGAACACGGAAAAATATAAAAATACGTTGTAGAAGTAATTCTTAATACCTTATATTGGCATCTGCTGAAAAGCAGGTAACAAGAATCGTTGCTGAGAGGCCATACAAAGTCTAATTTAGACACAAAATAGACACAAGAAAATGGGTCTTTTAGGGAAAAAGTACGATATAAGGTAAAATCTGATGTTAGAAGTAATTACGCTAACATATTGTTATTCAACAACTTAACACAAATGCCTGAGTGGCGGAATTGGTAGACGCGCCGGATTCAAAATATAGCGAAAAATGATTAATAAGCAGCTTATCCGCTATTTATTTGTAAGATCATTTTCGTGGATGGTATAATCCCACAGCATTTCTCCATCTGATCCGTAGGTTTCAAGAACCAATCTTCGATTATCCTCTTCTCCCCTCACATGCATCATCCCAAAATTTTGATCATCATAAACCAGCGTACCATCCACGCGTTGAGGATTATCATATTCCTCGGATTCGTTCAAATCCCCATAGGTCCCGCTGCTTAGCGGTGATGAAGTAAACTCATAAATAGGATAGGAATCCTCCCGATCTGTTTTTAATAGCTCGGTAAAGTGGCGATCGCCCGAAAGGAACAAAACACCCGGAATATCATGCTTATCCAAAAAATCCATAAGCTGTTCGTATTCCTCGCCATATGCCATTAGCGATTCGCTATCCTTCATCTTATTGGTCACCTGATTCCCAACCACGACAATTTTAAAGGTCGCATTACTGCTCACCAAGCTATCCATCAGCCATTGCAGCTGCGCTTCTCCAAAGAAATCCTTGCCCTCTTTCTTAAGCTGATTCGGTGCCCGATGGTAACGGTCATCCATCAGAAAAAATTCAACATCGCTGTATTTATATTTGGTGAAAATGCCATCCGTTTCGCTGGTTCCATATCCCGGATTTGCCCAATACCTCCTGAAAATTTCCAGCGCTTCTTGACGCATGCGATAGGATCGATCAGAATTATTGGGGCCGTAATCATGATCATCCCAGGTGGCCAGATTAATCGCATTGGCCAGCAACGGCTGCATTTCCGGGGTATTACGCGCATCTTGATAGCGATAATCCATTCGTTTCTTGGAATAAAAATCAGGTTCGCGGTAATAGACATTATCACCCAGCCACAACATCATATCCGGATGTTGTTCATTGATATGCGTTAATATCTCTGTTCCCTTTCCATAAGGCGTTCCCGGACGATCATACTCAGAATCATTTATATAAAGACAGGATCCCATAGCCACAGAAAAGTCCGGTGCCGGTTTGCGCCACTGCCAAAGCTGCTGGGTCGTAAACTCCGTTTTATACGGCAAATCGACCTTCTCGCCGTCAATGCTTAGCTCATACCGATAAGTCGTTCCATAATCCAGATCCGTCAGTTTCACCTGCGCCGTATTAGAATCCAGTGCCAAGGTCGAACTGCTAAATACGTGATTAGGAGCTTTCTCATCACCCTTTTTCCAATAGGTCAATTCAAATGAAGTCGGTTTTGTTGTTTGTATCCATATATTTGCTTCCTGCATCTCCACATAGCCCAGCATAGGACCCGCTTCAAGCTGAGGTTCTTGTTGTGCCTGCGCCGAATGAGCTACAAAAAGCAGCAGAACGATTAATACCGACCGAAGAAATTTTGGTGAATAACTCATATAGCTAATTTAGTTTCAGATTAAAAAGCCTGTCCCAACGTAAAATGACAATAGCTTCATTAACTTTCGTTTTACCGTTGAATATACTTGATGATTGCACTATTTTCATCATCTCTTAATTCGGAAGTATCTTAACTTAATAAAAAACTATGCGCATCATCATTTTCGGCCCTCCCGGCGCCGGCAAGGGAACACAGGCTAAACTCATCAGTGAAGAATACGGAATACCTCACCTTTCCACCGGCGAAATATTTCGATCCGCTATAAAAAACGGAACCCCGCTTGGTAAAGAAGTTAAATCCATTTTGGATGCCGGAGATCTGGTTCCGGATGAAAAAGTAGTAGGCCTTGTAGAAGAAGAGCTTAAAGATGAGCGCTACGGCGACGGCTATATTTTAGATGGTTTTCCCCGCACCGTTCCCCAGGCCGAAGCTTTCGATGATATTTTAGATAAAAAAGGCAAAACTCTGGATGCCTTTCTACAGCTGGAAGTTCCCCAACACGAACTTGTAGATCGAATTTTGACCCGCGGAGAAGGTCGTTCGGATGATACGCCCGAGAAAATTAAAAATCGCCTGGCCGTCTATCGCCAGGAAACAGAACCCGTCCTCAACTACTATAAAAAGCAAGATGTCGTTAAACATATTGACGGGGTCGGCTCCATTGAAGAGATATTTGGGAGAATTAAAAAAACGCTGAACAACATCTGATTTCCTCCCTTAGAATTATGCGTTTAAAATCCCCTTTATTCTATGAAAGGGGATTTTTTTTCTGCACCTTCATGTTGAGTAAGGGAAAAACCTATATCTACCATAGCGTTTTTCCTGCATTCCTTTCTTTACAAGGTGAATAAATTAAAATCTTATTTAAATTATTCATCTCTTAGTTAAGATATATCATGAAAAATACTATTGCTGGGATTGCTATTGTGGGCGCTTTATTTATTTCGGGATGTACTACATCCGGGGCTTTTCTATCAGCGAACCAAACACAGGTTAATCTGGAACAAGCCAACTATAACATAACTGCAACGAGTGTATCAGGATATTCCGAATCCGCTTATGTTTTGGGCTTTAGCTATTCTACAGGGTTTACCACCAGCACTTTTGCAGTCGGACGTGTGGAAGGCACCGGAATGCTCTACAAAGAAGCACTGGAAAATCTATGGATCAATTATGAAAAGGATAATGGTACCATCGACGGCAAACGCCTTGCGCTTACCAACGTACGCTACGACACAGATATCTTAAATCTGTTTATATATACCAAAGTAATGGTAGGCGTACGCGCTGACATAATTGAATTTACTGACTAATCAGTTAATTTATTGTTTAAGGTATCCAGAATACCCAGTGTTATATCACTAATACGTTGTGCATCAGCAAAATTTCGGGCACCGGGTCCATATACAAAAAGCGGTACGGCATTAAGCGTATGGGTTTTAACGGATAGATCTTCCACATTTCCATGATCACTGCACAACACAATAGTGGTTTCTCCAGACTTGTTATTAATTAAATGCCACAAAAACCGATCGTAGACATCTAAAAAATGATTGGCTTTTTCCATCTCCTGGCTGTGTCCGGCTTTATCCGTTAAATAATACTCATGCAGCAACAAGTCATACTCCTCGGATTGCTCCAGCAGGCGATCAGCAGCATGCTCCGGGGTAATTTTGGGTACATCGATATTGAGATGCTTCCGCCACGCCCATTGTGTTAACTCAGCAGTTAATGCTTTTTCTTCCTTCACCTCTTGAGTGGTATTCAGGCTTATACCAGCACTTTTAGTCATTAAGGTAGTACAACTCCAACGATTTCGCTTACGCGCCTTTTTAAAAAATATATCCGGGTAGGCATTGATGAAGTTACAGCTATATCCCTGCTGTTTTGCTTTAATGAACAAACTTTGCTCTTTCAGGAAAGGCTTTATACCCGAATGCGGGAAGGGACCAAAGTGCTTCCCTATCTCTTTAGGTGCATTTTTTCCCGTAAACAGGGCCGTCTGACCCGTTCCGCTCTGGGGCAATCCTTCTACATCCAGTCGGGCATCCACAAATTTAAACAGGTGGTTAGTATCGGTTTGATCGGTTGCTTTTTCGGTAAATTGTTGGTCTCCGGTCATAGCCGAAAATCCACGGTAGACAGATTGAGTGAAGGGATTTGCATCACTGGCTTTTCCCAGCCCTACCCCATCGATAAATAAGAAAATAATAGACATCGCTGCTTTACTGCTTAATGTGTATATGCCTTCTTTTTAAATCGTTCGATCTTAAGCCATCTGCGTATCATTGTAATACCCATACCCAAGAACGCAAAACCTAATACACTAATAAGTATGGTGCCAAACCAGTTCCATAAATTCTCATCAATAATAGCCTCATAATTATTATCAGGATCGTATAGAACCGGAACCAATGCTCCCCTGCTATACGATGGATGAGAAGAACCTACGTCGTGACGAAAAGTTACGGCCCTTCCCGATTCGGGTGATTTAAATTCAACGACCGGATAGTAAGTGGTTCCGTCACTATCCGTAGAGGCGTAGTACTCAATTACCGTACCCTCAACCGGTAGCGTCCGCTCCAGGAAATTCCAGCGCTGCAATCCTAAATACATAGCCATGGCAATAGCAAGTAATCCCACTAAGGCAAAGATCGGACCTACAACTTTGATATTCTTATTCCCGGGCAGGTCGGTACTCATCAAATCACTTTGCTCAGTAATTAATGAGGCATCATCATCCTGATCTTTTTGAGCGGACTTTTTTCGAAGGTTGCGTATTTTATGGCTTATTTCAGGCATGCTGGTAATATTGTTTTTGCGCATCAATGATCCCAGAAACCATGCCAGCAGTACCGCAGGACCCAACGTAAAGAGCAAAGAAAAAAACGTCATTTCAAAATTCGACCAAAAGTAATAGCAAATCCCAAGGCCAATCAGAAAAAAGATAGATCCAATAACAGACTGCGTTATTGATTTTAAACGAGCCTCATCAATCTTTCTTGAATAATAGACCTCCACCCGATTCTCCAATATCATACATCGGCCAGCTGGCCCCCGAGTTCGCCTTTAACTCCTTTTCATTACCATAGGCTACATATTCAATGATCGGATAATACATCAGCGAATTGCTGTTACGGCTCCGCCGCTGTTGCATTCGAAATGCTTTTACCTTGCCGGGGATTGTTTCATAAGACGTTACAACGGTGTAATAATCATATACAACCATGCCCCCAATCCACATAAAAATAAGCCCGAATAACAATAAAAAGCCGGACATCCCTATTCATTTAAAAGGTTTACATGAAATGCTAAATAACAAAAAATTTCAGCGCTATTCTATAAGGGAAATCCCTATACCCTATTATCGCTCCATGACCAACGTAACAGGACCATCGTTGTGGAGTTGTACATCCATATAAGCGGCAAAGCGGCCGCTTTCAATATTAAGATCCGAATGCTGTTTAAAATAAACAATCATATCCTCATAGAGCTTTTCTGCTTTATCCGGACCGGCTGCTTCAAAATAACTAGGCCGGTTTCCCTGCTCATAATCCCCGTATAAGGTAAACTGTGGTACCACCAGAATTTCGCCGCCTACATCCTGTACGGAAAGATTCATCTTACCCTCTTCATCATCAAAGACGCGCAGCTTCAGTATTTTATCGGCTAGCCACTGCATCTGCTCTTCGGTATCATCTTCATGTACCCCCACCAGCAGCATAAGGCCGTGATCAATAGAGCCGACGCTCTCATTTTTAACTAAAACACTCGCTTCGGATACCCTTTGCAGCACTACTTTCATAACTAAGTCTGTTAATAACTATGTGGACAAGTATGTGTATAACTTCTTCTTAAAACAGATTATCCAAAACCAACAAAATTTCTCCACAGCTTTCAACAACAGAATATTATTTTCCACAAGTTATACAGTAAGATTTTCGTGTCGATAACATTTTTTACTTGACACTCACTTTTATGTGGATTGTTAATAACTCAAAATAAATTCGCCTAAGTTATTGTTTTTATTAGAAATTTTATCCACAAAATAATCCACAATACTAATTTAGATGCTTGCCTATTGTGTGTTAAAAAGTTATCCACTTATCCACAGTAACTACTATGTACTACAAATATTATTTATTTAATACTATTAAGGGTTTCCGGTGGATAATGTGGAGAAATATTTCTTAAAAACGAGATTCAAGTTGGCTATATTTATATCAGATTGAAAAACGAAATATAATTCCAAGTTATCTGCAATGAGTAAAAAGAAATTTACCTACAAAGATGCCGGCGTTGATATTGAAGCCGGAGAAGAGATGGTTGAATCCATAAAAGGCGTCGTTCAGGAAACCCACAGCGATGCCGTATTGAGTAATATCGGGGGATTTGGTGGATTCTTTCGTCCTGACTTGAGCAGCTATAAGGATCCCGTTTTTGTGAGCAGTGTAGATGGCGTAGGTACCAAGCTGATTGTGGCATTCAAATCAGGGAAATATGATACCGTGGGACAAGATCTTGTTAATCACTGCGTCAATGACATCGCTGTTTGCGGGGCCGATCCCCTTTTCTTCCTAGATTATTTTTCAACCGGAAAACTGGAGCAGGACGTCGGTTACCAAGTGGTTAAAGGATTTGCTCAAGCTTGTAAAGAAAATGGCGTAGCGCTCATTGGAGGAGAGACCGCTGAAATGCCCGATATCTACAGTGAGGGGGAATTTGATCTTGCGGGTACCATCGTGGGAATGGTAGATCGTGAAAAAGTCATTGACGGTTCAGATATTGAAAAAGGAAATGTGCTGTTGGGATTCCCAAGTACCGGGCTGCATACCAACGGTTATTCGCTGGCCCGAAAAGTACTGTTTTCAGAATATGAAGTTACCGATCACGTAGACAAGTTGGGGACTACTGTGGGGGATGCCATGCTTGCCGTACACAAGTCGTACCTCCCGATTATTCGAAAATTACGGTATATAGACGGTGTAAACGGCTTTTCGCACATCACCGGTGGCGGTATCATCGGCAATACCAAACGGGTAGTTCCGGACAAACTAACTATTCAGTTAGAGTGGAATGCGTGGGAACGTCCCGCTATTTTTGAACTTATCCAGAAGTTGGGCAACGTGCCCGAAGACGATATGCGGGCGACTTTTAACTTGGGTATTGGTCTTATTACCATTGTGGATCCGGAGACGGCCGATGAGGTAAAAGACATGGCAACTCAGATGGATGAGGAACTCATTGAGATGGGTGTGATAACTTAAGAAAGCTGTCCCTTTCAGTATGGATAATAAATATTATGCGTATATGTTATCTGTATTTGGCGACGGTGTTGCTATCCACATAAGCTCTCACTATGATTATCATTGAGGCTTATATAGCATGTTTGTGATATTATCCATACCATTATTCCTTACTTATACATATGTATAAGCTTAGGTTATACAGCCAGTAAAAAACATACAATAATGGACGAATTTAATATCATCCTTGATAGTTGCATGCTCATAATGGGTTTAGCAACATATTTCGCATCAATAGATCAATTAAAAACTATTATCCCCGGCAATACGAAAGCAGATAAAATTGCCCGTAAACAACACAAAAAATACATGTATATCGGTGTCATATTATATTTTACCATTCGGCTAGCTACATATTTCTTGCTGTAAAATTAACTAGCTGGCTGCATAACCCGCGCATTAAGTCGGACGTGCCTCGCCGTTGGTTGCCGGTTTCGGTTTGTTCAGTTTCCGTAGTACATTTTAAATCAAATTCAGCATCATTTTCACGCCCCTTATGCGCAAGGCCGTTATAGGGCTTAATCAAACTTCATGAAGCTAATTACCAAAAAGAGAGTAACTACAGCTTTTTTTATTACGCTATTGATCTCATTAGTATCAATTGCAGCTCCTTTATATTTAACTTTTTTACTAGAATCAACAAGTTGGTATGGTGTATTATACTTGATTCTTTATGGTAATATTTTTGTGCTGTGGCCACTGTTAGCTATTACTCTGATCATTCTTATAGTTCAAAATTTTAAACAACAAAGTCCCTTTGAGGCATCAAAGGAAATCAGTTTTCATACACTTCTAATTTTGTTGTCATTTTTGATTGTATATGGTGGTCAAAAGGTAAGAGATTATCAAGAAAACCAATTGGAAGTAGTTATTGCAAATAGAACAGATAGCACAATAAAGTACATAAAACTTCATGGCAGAAATGCTCTAACTGAAGTTGATTCTTTATCAGTCAATAGTGACACTTCTGTTGTATTCAGAGGAAAGGATATTAATTATAAAACTGAAAATGATTATGAGAATGAAGTTACTTTACTGTACTACTATGAATCAAAGTGGCGTGAGCAAAACATTCTTGAAGGATTTGACCGCTGGACAGTTTTTAATGGTCCTTTTAAATTAGAAATATTTGGTGGCGATTCTGTAAAATTCTCCTATCAATGATATTAACATTTTAATAAGCGCCCTATAACCCGCGCATTAAGCGGACACGCCTCGCCAATTCTTTGCCCTTCTTGGTTTTAAGTCTCGTCTTTCGTTAGTTGCTAATTCAACATTCATTCGCGTGCAGCTTATGCGCCATGTCGTTAGGTTGCTTTTACATAAAATTTAGCTATGATTCTCATTTACACATTTCTTGGTGCTGGAATTTTCCTTTTTGTGGTAGATCATTTTTT
>CAJXOG010000012.1 GCA_913057775.1 uncultured Fodinibius sp.
TCAATTTTGTAAGGGAAAATCCCAACTATTTTAATGCTTTCATGTACTATGAGTCGCTCAGCGATGTTAAAGAGCTTAAAAACAGCAAACATGCAGAGAAATGTGAGGAAAACAGAAGAGAGGCGTTGAATTTTATGATACGGGCGCTTCAAATCGGGATGCAGGATGGAACGGTAAACGACAGTTATAATCCTAAAGAGTTGGCGGTAGTGATACTGTCGAGTACGCGCGGGATTACCGCAATGAGTCATATGCACGGAACAGGATATCATTTTGAGATGTTGGATGAAATGGAACTTTCGGTAGATACACTATTTGAAAACTTTTTAAAGTTAGTTGGAACCGGAATTGCCAGTGAGAATGCTCGAAAACGTTGGATGACTGACAGTCAGAATTTTGAAACAAATGGTAATTAAGTGCGTAAGAATGAGTCTTAAAATGAACCATGTTAAAAAGAATACATCCGGAAAAGCCCAACTACTTATGAATCATATTTCTTCTTACATAGGGGGATTTTTAAGGAAGGTAGGTTCTCTGGCTTTTTTGATGATGCTTTTAATATCAATGCCCATAAAAGCCCAGCAAATTGATACGACTTCGACTTCAAAAATTCTTGAAGAGAATAATTCATTAGCACTTACTGAAGCTATAAAAGTTGCGCTGGCCAATAACTCTGAGATAAAGCGTTCTCTTTTTGATCTTAAAATTGCTGATGAAGAGGTAGCAAAAGCGTGGAGTTCTGTACTTCCTGATGTGACCGCTACAGCAGGATACACCAGAAATTTAGAACTTCCGGTGTTCTTTTTTCCTCAGAATCCCAACGATCCCAATTCACCTTTACGGGCGATTCCCGTGGGAGAAGATAATAATTGGCAGGGTAATCTTTCGGTTGAGCAAACCCTGTTTCGGGGAGAAGCTTTTGTTGGGATAAGCAGTTCCAAAGTATTTAAAGAGGCACAGGCTGAAAATCTTAGAGCTACAACCCAGCAGATTGTTACTCAAACTCGTTTGGCTTACTACAATGTGCTGGTAGCCAAAGAACAGTTACGATTGCAGCAAGCTACGGTAAATCGTTTGAAAGAAAATCTAAAAGAAAATAAGGCACGTCTAAAAGCTGGACTGATTGATGAATACGCGGTTTTACAGGTGGAAGTTCAGCTGAAAAATCAGGAACCACAGTTGTCTGAGGCAAGGTATGCAGTGCAGCAGGCCTATCGCGAGCTCAAGATCGTACTTGGTGTACCTTTAAGCGTGAATTTTTCTGTGCAAGGTGATTTGAATGCCTTTGATGTTACAGCTCAGAAAGTCTCAAATGAAACCAACAAGAATATTAAACGGGTCGATAATATGACGCCCTACCAGTTCAATAAACAATCTGATATGGTAGATGTGGCGACTGATTTAAGAGGCGATATTCGAATTATTGAGACTCAGAATCAGCTTAAAAATAGAGAAATAAAGGCTATAAAAAGTCGCTTTTTACCCTCTCTTACTGCTTCATATAACTTAGGATGGAGAGCAGAGGAGCCCGGAACTCCTACGTTCTTTGGGAATGATAGACGACGTGTAAGAACACAAACATTTGGTCTGAATTTATCGATACCCATCTTTCAAGGATTTGAGCGAACCGCGAATCTGGATATTGCACAGATTGAAAAGAAAGATCTGGAAGAGCAAGAAAGAGCTGCCATCCGATCGGCTAAGAATGAAATACAGTCTGCTAAAGAATCACTAAATCAAGCGATAGAAACAGCTCCGGTGCGTCAACAAGCATTGGAATTGGCTCGTGAAGGATATCAGCGAGCACAAGCCCGGCTTGAAAATGGGTTGGGTTCGCAGTTGGATGTTACGAATGCTGAATTGCAGCTTCGAGAAGCTGAAGCAAATTATGCACGAATGGTATTCAATTATTTGTCGGCCAAAGCACAGTATGACCAGGCTATTGGTATGGTGCCATTTGTAGATAACGATAAACCCTCATTAAACGAGTAAACCAAGTTTTAGAACTGAATATTATGATTAAGCGATTGATTCTCACAGGAATTTTAGGTCTCATTTTGTTTGCGGGCTGCTCTGAAGAGCAGCAATCTGCTCAGGAAGAGTTGGTAAAAACGGTTAATGTTGAGACAAATGAAATTCAAAAGCAACCTTTTGAACGGTATCTAAAACTGGTAGGAACCGTTGAGGCACCCAATGATGTACGTATTTCTGCCGAAGTTTCCGGCCGTATCGAGAAATATTTTGTAGAGACCGGCGATGATGTGAAGCAGGGAGAACCGATCCTGAAGATTGATGATTCCCAGCTGATTCGCGAGCGGGAGCGATTGGAAGCGGTAACTGCACAAGCCAAAGAAAACTATGAACGACTGAAGCGATTGTATGAGCAGGATAGCGTTGGTTCAGAGATCGATTACTTAAATGCCAAATATAATTATGAGCAGAACAAAGCTTCGCTTGAGGCAGTAAAAGTAAATATCAATAAGACAACCGTTAAGGCACCTTTTGATGCAACAGTTGAAAATATTCTGTTGGAACAGGGAGAAATGGCAACGCCCGGAGCTGTGCTAGTACGATTGATTGGAACTAAAAATCTAAAAATTTCAACTGGCGTACCGTCGATCTATTCGGATGTAGTAAAAAGAGGAGATATGGCCCAAATATGGTTTGATTTTCAACAGGCCGATACACTGCAGTTGCCTATTTCATTTGTGGGTAAAAGCATAAGTCCACAGGCACGAACATTTGAAGTTGAGGTAAAGTTGCCCCCTGAAGCGTCTGATTACAAGGTAGACATGATTGCCAATTTGATGATTCGAACGTTGGAAACGGATGAATCGGTTATTATTGGAGAAGAATTTGTCTACCAAAATGACGGACAAAATGTAGTGTATATAGTTTCCGAGGGTGCAGCAGGAAAGAAAGTTGCTAAGATGAGACCGGTACAACTTGGAGCGAGCTACAAAAACGAGGTTGTCATTGAGAGCGGGCTAACGTCTGGAGATCAACTGATTACGGTGGGTTCATCCTTTTTACAAGACAGTATGCGTATAACCATCGTTGAGTCGCGTGAAAGTAGAATTGCAGAAAAGAATTTGTAGGATAAATAAGAATGGACAACGAAGAAATTACAGAAAGTAGTTTGACCGGTAATGGAAAGGGAGGCTCAGAGAAGCAGAAAGAGTTCTGGTTTTCTTCATTTTCCATAGATAATCGCATTAGCGTGCTGGTATTGGTTTTACTGATTGCGATTATGGGCATTCAATCATATATCAATATTCCCAAAGAGTCATCCCCGGATATCACCATCCCAAACATTATGGTGATTACTACCTATCCTGGCGTTTCGCCCGAGGATATGGAGAGCCTGATAACACGTAAGCTCGAAGAAGAGTTGAGTGGCATTTCTGATATTAAGGAGATGAATTCTACCAGCGCCGAAGGGTATTCAAATATTAACCTGGAATTTAATTCGGATGTTAATATTGATGATGCACTTCAAAAGGTGCGGGAAAAAGTGGATCTGGCCAAGCCGGAACTCCCTACAGAGGCTGAAGATCCTATAATACAGGAAATCAATTTTTCGGAATTTCCTATCATGCAGGTCAATATCTCAGGGCAGTATGGGTTGGTACAACTCAAGGAAATAGCTGAGGATTTACAGGATCAAATTGAGGCAGTACCATCAGTGTTAGAGGTGAATCTGGCAGGTGGATTGGAACGAGAGGTAAAAGTAGATGTGAACCTCCCAAAGCTTAAATATTATGGACTCAGTTTTGGCGATATTATCGCCGCCATACAGCAGGAAAATATAACTGTACCCGGTGGGAACATTGAGGTTGGCATTAAGAAATTTTTATTGCGGGTTCCTGGTGAGTTCGAGTCGGTATCACCTATCGAAGATATCGTGATTGATGCTCCCGACGATAAGCCTATTTATATTCGTGATGTTGCAAATGTTCAGTTTGGATTTAAGGAACGTGAAACCTATGCCGAGCTTAATGATGACCCGGTAATTTCGCTTTCTGTTGTTAAGCGTAGTGGTGAAAATATTTTGGAAACTTCTTCCGCTGTAAAATCTATCCTTGCCGAGGAGATACCAACTTTGCCACCGACAACAAATTATGAAATAACATCTGACCAGAGTAAGGATATTAATTCTATGGTTAGCAGCCTCGAGAATAACATTATCTCTGGGTTGTTGTTAGTGATAGGCGTATTGTTGTTTTTCCTTGGTATTCGCAATGCTTCCTTTGTGGGTATTGCAATTCCCATGTCGATGTTTTTGTCATTTATCATTATTGCTGCGTTAGGCATGACGATGAATATGATTGTCTTGTTTTCTCTCATTCTTGCCCTGGGTATGCTGGTGGATAATGCTATAGTAGTTGTAGAAAATATTTACCGCTATTTGGAAGAAGGATATGATAACTTCACGGCAGCTAAGAAGGGTACTGCAGAAGTAGCCATTCCTATTATTTCGGGTACACTGACCACTTTAGGGGCCTTTTTCCCCTTGTTGTTTTGGCCAGGTATCACCGGGGAATTTATGGGTTATCTACCTCAGACATTAATAATCACTCTTAGTAGCTCGCTGTTTGTGGCATTAGTTATTAACCCAGTTCTATGTGCCCTGTTTATGAATCTTGACCAAGAGAACAGCTCTGATCGGCCTAAGATGACTGATAAAGGGCGGTTGTTTATGGTGGGGGCAGCTCTTGTCCTACTGTTAATTGGATTGATTAACAGTGTACTGACTTGGTCTATGTTAATTATTGCTGGAATTTTACTGTGGTTGGCGAACCGTTATATCATGAATCCTATAGGAGAATGGTGGCAAAAAGAAGGCCTTCCGAAACTACTGCAAAAGTATGAGACGACCTTGCGTTGGTCGCTTGATCATGGTAAAAGTATCGTTGGAATTGCAGTACTTACGTTGATTTCCAGCTTCATATTTTTTGGAATTTTCAATCCCGGTGTTGAGTATTTTCCCGAAGGTATTCCTCCGGCACGGGCTTATGTTCAGATAGAGACACCGGTAGGAACAAATGTGGAATTTACGAAATCAGTGATGGATGAGTTGGAGCAAAAAGTCCCCAATATTCCGAATAATGAGGATGTGGAATCGGTATTAAGTACAGCTGGCTCGGCTATCACATCGGGGCCGGGATCAAACCAAGGTAGTTCCTCCCACTTGGGAACAATTGTGTTAAATTTTGTAGACTATCAAGAGCGAAAAGGTACATCGTTTGGAGCTATGGAGTATGCCCGGAATAATTTTTCGGAAGGTATTGCCGGAGCTGAAATCACAGTTGAAGAGGAGCAGCAGGGTCCTCCTTCAGGTAAGCCTATTAATCTGGAGATATCCGGAAAAGAGATGCCACAGCTGGAACGTATCTCAGAAGAAATTCTCACCATCATTGAAAACGACCCTGTATATAGTAAACTTGATGGGTTAGAGACGGATCTACCCGAACCGAGTCCGGAAATTCGCGTGGATATTGATCGAGAAAAAGCCGCTGTATACGGCCTGTCGACCCAAAGTATTGGTAATACAATTCGTCAAGCTATTAATGGGGTTGAAGCATCACAATATCGTGATGGAAAAGATGAGTATGATATAACCGTACGGCTTGATAAGAAGTTCCGCAATAATTTAAGTGCTCTACAAGACTTGAATATCGTAGGTGAAGAAGGCCGGCAGATCCCATTGTCGAGTGTTGCTTCCTGGGGTATTAAGGAAGGATTGGGCGGCATCAAGCATAAAGATCAGGAGCGAGTGGTAACGGTTATGGCTGATGTACGATCCAGCTATAACGCCAACGCCGTGCTGCAGGAGGTGCAAACGGTATTGGACGATTATATCAGTAATCAAATGCCAACCGGCTATGATGCAAATTGGACCGGTCAGCAGGAAGATCAGCAGGAGGCTATCGATTTTCTCTCAACAGCATTCTTGATTGCACTTTTCTTGATTGCATTTATCCTGGTGTCTCAATTTAATTCTGTAAGCAAGCCATTTATTGTAATGACTTCGGTGATTATGTCTACCGCCGGCGTATTTTTCGGTTTGGTTATCTTTCAGATGCCATTTGTGATTATCATGACCGGCATAGGTGTTATTTCGCTGGCCGGTGTGGTGGTGAATAATGCTATTGTAATGATTGATTACATTGATATTCTTCGCACCCGTGATAATATGCCGTTATACGATGCACTGGTACAGGGTGGAAAAGTACGTTTTCGGCCCGTTGTGCTTACAGCTTTAACGACTACATTGGGATTGGTTCCACTGGCAATTGGGTTTAATCTCGATTTTATCACGCTCATCAATGCACCTGCTGAGTTTTTCACTAACATAGGAGAATATTTATACTGGGGCGGTGAACAAGCGGCCTGGTGGGCCCCAATGGCCATAGCGGTAATTAATGGACTTATTTTCGCCACTTTCTTGACGCTTATTTTAGTACCGGTGCTGTACTATCTGTTCGAAAAAGGACGACGGAAAGTAAACCTGTTCTTCTACAATGAGCGAAATCCGGGCATTATCGTTAAGGCTCCTGAGTCTAATGGAACTTCAAAACGTCATCATGATGCTGCCCCGAAAGTAAAATCCTAAGTTTTTGTAAAGTTTAAATAGCCCAGAAGGTAATTCTTCTGGGTTTTTTATTTCTTGTACTGTTTAAGGTTTTGGGATGACCTACTCTGTAAAAAATGGTATCTTTGCCAATCGCAATTAAATGGAATAAAACTTTAGTTTGACTCGTGATACAACGGATTCAATCAGTGCTCCTTTTTTTAGCTTTTCTATTAAATGGAAGCGTTTTTTTTAACGCTCTCTACAGCCATGCCATGCACGATCCCCAGCAATGGTTAGGTTTAAGCTTTGCCATTATTTTAACCATCGCTTCACTGGGATCACTTGGGGCAATCTTTCTATATAAAAATCGTGAAAATCACCAAAGGTGGGTAAGTGTCTTACTGCTTATTCAAATAATTGCCATCGGTTTTGCAATAGGTATTTACATTTCACTGGGCGGCTTCGGTATGTTCCTATGGGATGAAACCATTGGTCTGGGATTATTAGTGCTGGCGCTAGGTGCTCAGCTGTACGCTCGCAAGAAGATCAAAGACGATATCGAATTGGTCAAATCCATGGACCGAATCCGGTAATATAATTTCAAATTTATCTTTGTGATATGGCAGAGGAATATCCAAAAGTAAAAGTGCTGGCAGCCCTGCTGGTCGGATTAACCGCTTTTGGATTTGCTCCTATTCTGGTTCGTTTTGCTTCGGACACTTCCCCATTAGTGCTCGTGGTTTATCGCACCGTTTTTGCGGCGGCTATGCTGTTTCCCTTTTGGATTTGGCTGCGAAGTAGTGAGCAGCGTTCCGGCAAAGGCAAAGAGCGATTATGGATAGCGTTATCGGGCGTATGCCTTGGTTTACATTTTACCTTCTGGATTTCCTCCCTTTATTACACCTCTGTTGCTTCGGCATCGGTACTGGTAACGGTCCATCCCATTATCATGATCTTGGTTGAGCGCCTTTGGTATAAGCGCGGCTTTGCAAAAACAACGTGGATTGGAGTGCTGCTAGCATTTTCGGGGTCGGTACTGCTAGGAATATCCGATAGTCAGATAGAACAAGATTTTGCGGATCCGCTATTTGGTAACTTTCTTGCGTTGACGGCTGCCATTATTTTTGTTGTTTATCTTCTCATTGGCCAAAAAATCCGCAAAAAACGCGAATGGATAGATTATGTCTTTCCGGTATATTTTCATGCTGCTGCGGCCTGTGTCTTGGTAGCGATTGTGATGGATAAAAACTTGCTCGATATTTCCACAATAGGAATTTGGGCCGGGGCAGGATTGGCTTTTGGTCCGCAGATACTGGGGCACGGCTCTATGAACTACGCCGTTAAATATGTGTCTCCCACGTTGCTGTCGACACTTATATTAGTAGAGCCACTCTTGGCATCGGTATTGGCGTTTTTCCTATTTGCAGAGTTGCCTCCAATCACTTCAATATTAGCGATGGTTATCATACTGATTGGGGTGGGACTGACCTGGAGACGAAAACCCGAGGCAGAATAAGTGAAATCAGAATTGGACCTTAATACCGGCCAGAAATTTACGTCCGGGTCCCGGCAGACCAAGTTGTAGGACGCGTAGATCATTAGTGATGTTGTTGGCTCTAAAAAAGATTTCTCCTCCGCTAAGACTGCCGTTATTCTGAAAGAGATCATATGAGATTCGTCCGTCAAAAATGAGGGCATCGGGCAGCAGCACAAAATTATTTTGCTCAGTACGGGTATAAATGTCGCCTGTATATTCGGTTTGTGACAATATGCTGAGGCGATTTGTTAAGTCATATGTAATATTCAGCTTACCAACCCACGCAGGTTTTTCATCCAGTTTGCGAGGATCGCCCTGAAAAAAGCCACGAGTATGCATATATGTAAAGCTGCCGTCAATGGATAACTGCTCTACAGGATTTGTTGTGAGTTTCGTCTCTAGTCCCCATATACGGATGCCATCGAGATTGATTCGCTGTTCTTTACCCGCATTGGGGCCTTGTTGGATAGTTCTTTTGTCGATTGTGTCGTATGTGCGGGTTAGGAATGTGGTGAGAGAGCTACTGACAGTGGTTCCAAGCCACTCCATGCCAATTTCACTCAGATAAGCTGTTACGGGTTTAAGGTTTGGGTTGGGCACAAACTTGCCCAATGCACCGCCATAGAGTTCCCGCATGGTTGGGAATCGGGGTTTTCGACCAAATGAGGATCGCAGCTGTAATTGCTCAGAAATGTTGTATGTTAATCCTGCCGAAAGGCTGAGTGTGGATGATAAATAATTTTCGTATCCCTGATTTTCCCACGGCCCGGTATTGGTGATGGCGCTTCCCTCATAACTTAGGCCCAGCATACCTGTTAAATCCTGACTTAAGGGGAAAGTGTATTCGGCACCGAGGCTGTAAATTTGCTGTCCATATGTATCGTTTGAGTCGGTTTGTGCACTGTTATTTTGATATGGAACAATAGTTTGCTCATGCTGAGTTATCAGTGTGTTTAAGGCTATATCGAGCTGTCCATTGCCAATATCTTGCTCAAGGATAAAACGTAGTCCGCCGGTAAGATCAAGGTCAGCTTGTGTTTGGTCCAGATTTTCATAATCAACACTTTGATACTGATAGATATCTTGTGTGTATCGATTAAACCACGCTGATCCGCGAAGGCGGGTATCTGAATCTAACGGAACCATGCCGTTTAAAATGACCATGGATTGACGGATAGTGGGATATCGCCAATAGCGAACGCTTGTTTGTGAAGGATCAAGATTGCTTTCGGGAGCAACACCCTGTTCAGCATCCAGATGAAAAAGAGAGGCACTGAGGCGTGCACCGCTTTCGAATTGCTGCGTGCCTTCAAAAAATAGATTGGCATTCCGGCGATCGGTATTAACTCTGGTCTCATTTGAAGGCTGGCTGTATGGGGTGGTGGCTCCACTAGGGAGCTTGTAATCATTTTGTTTAGTGTAACCAACCTCAGTGGTGTACGAAAAATTATTGCTTGTGCCCATATGAACCACTGACGCTCCGCCTAATCCCGGTGACGAACCTGAAACTTTGACTTCTGTTAAATTTTCCTGATCTGATAACGAGCGAGCTCGAAAGTTTACGGCTCCTCCAATAGTATTTGTGCCATAAACGACCGAAGGTACTCCTTTCGAAACAGTTACCCCTCCGAGCATTGAAGATGGTAGAAAACCGATATCAACCCGATTATCCCAAGGCACGTTAATGAGTGCCCCATTGAAAAACTGTGCAGTCTGCCGATCGGCAGAGTTTCGGAGGTAGAGTATAGTTTGTCCTCGGGAATTGGTAGCAACATGAGCAGCCGGTAACAGGCGTGCCACGTCAGCAACGGTGCCAAGATCTATATTTTGTATTTCGTCAGCTTCTATGCGTTGGATAGTCGTAGTATTGGGGGCATTTTCTTTTGTATCGCTCACTACTATTTCACTCAGCTCGTATTTGATGGGCTGGAGCGTAATATTCAGAATTTGTGTTTCAGAAGCTTCCAAAGTAAGCTGTTGGGTCTTTTCTTGATATCCTACTGCTGTAATTTTTAATTGATAACTTCCACCGGGCAACTCACGAAACGCATATAGCCCTTTCTGATTGGTAGCAACGCCACTTGAAAATTCTGTTTCCTGGCTTGATAGGTAAATGTTCGCCCCTTGAATAGGTTTGCCGGTTTTATTATCGGTGAGTTTGCCTTTAATAGTAGCCGTTTGTGCCCGTAGGGAGCTAAAAGCAGTAATTATAAAACAACAAGTGACGAGGAAGGACAGGAACTTCTTCATAAAGTAATTTGTATCTGATGTGCAAAAATATAAGTTGAAAAATTACAGTAGAAAATATTTAAAAAAAGGTTTCTCAACAACGTAAATTGCTGGAGGGGAAGTCTGTGCTAATACACTTTTCATAGATCCTTCATAATGTATAGATCTTCGTATTTACGATACTATTTGGTTCAGACCAATTGTAGATAAGAAACGAACCGCAGATAAATGTGTTGTGCAGCGAACTAATCTGTAGAAAAAAACCATCCTTAATACTTCAGAAGACTCCGGTTCTGGTTTAAGTTTAAACTGAGAATATCGCATAAGGTTACAGAAAAACACTTAATCTAAATCTGGGCAACATATTTGATAAGCATTATCGTCCCTATTCATCAGGCATAAGTGCCCCTGGCAGAAATATTATCGTAGCGTTGCGCGGGCAATTTTAGCAAATATTCTAGTTATTTTAGGGTTAAGGGGTTTATACCGAAACTTGCTAAAGATTGGTTAATGAACATTAGAAATTCTTTGAAATAGCCGATTTTTCAAGAATTTTGGGTATTTTGCCTATAGATATAAAATATACGTTGGTAAAAATATTTGCATATGAGATTCATCTGGCGTTAACCAATTGATGCGTTATGCAAAATAAGACATTAGTTCCTTCAACAATACGTAACACCTTTGTGAGCGCCCTCTCTGTAGTATTGTTTATTAGTACAGGATGTATAAATACTGATGATATTGATCAATTTGTTGATGAGAGAACCCAGGAGGGATTGAATGTAACAGTAACCGAACCCATTGATCGTGATTATCCCGATATAAGGCAGGATGGTACGATTAAAATGATAACCAGGTATAGTTCAAATACTTATTTTCTGCATCAGGGTATTGAATGGGGATTTGAATATGAACTGGTACGAAAGTTTGCTCAGGAACACGACCTTGCGTTAGAAGTCGTTGTCGTAGGGCCCAATGAAAATCCCTATGATTTGCTCAATAGCGGAAGGGGAGATTTAATAGCTGCTAATTATACAACTACTCAAGAGCGGAAGCAGTACGTACGATTTACACGTCCTTATAATTTGGTTGACCAAGTGTTGGTTTTTTCGGATGAAGTAGAGAGACCTCCGCAAACGATCGAAGAAGTAGCAGAGCGTGAAATTCCTATCACCGTACGTCGTAATAGCTCTTACTACTATCGACTGCAAAATTTAAAAGATCAGGGAATTAGCCTGGTGATGAACCAGGTTCCGAATACTAAAGATACCGAGTCACTTCTGTTTGAAATATCGAATAATAAACATCCGGCAACGGTAGCAGATGATAACATTTTTAGTGCCTCTAACAGGTATATGCAGGGATTGGTCAAAGGACCAACCATCGCGAAGAATGATACAATCGCATGGGCAATCAGAAAAAATGCCAGTGATCTTGAAACGGAGTTAAATCGATTTCTATATAAGCATTTTCGGTTTGGTAAAGTGGGAGAAGAACCCAAGCGGTCGACGTTTTTAAATGTTTTGCGTAAACGATATTTCGAATCAGGACAGCAAATTGCAGAGTACTATAATCCAGAAATGTCGAGCAGGAGGTCTGGTATAATATCTCCGTATGATGATTTAATTAAGGAGGTCGCTGATTCTGCCGGTGTCGACTGGCTATTGGTAGCTTCTATTGCAGCACAGGAGACTAAATTTAATCCCAACTCTAAGAGTTGGGCTGGTGCCGTTGGACTGATGCAGGTTATGCCGCGATTTTCTGAGGTTTCAAATGAAAAGGAACTCTATGATGTAGAGACGAATGTGAGAGAGGGTGTACGGATAATTAAAGAGCACCTTGACCACTATTCATACATGGATAGCACTAATAAATGGTCTTTTGCCCTTGCTACATATAATGCCGGACCCGGTCATATTGCAGATGCCCGCCGATTGGCGATTGATCAGAATAAAAATCCCAATGAATGGAAAAATGTTGAAGGTGCCCTGCTCAAATTAATGCACCGAAAGTATTATAAAGATGCGCGCTACGGATTTACGAGAGGAATAGAAACGGTGCGCTATGTTAAAGAAATTAAAAACAGGTACAATACCTACGAAAGTATATTGACGATGTCACAAGGCAATGAGGAAGATACCGGACTTGGGGTAATGGGGTTATTTAATTAACCTTGATAACGATGATTGTGACATCGTCGTACTGTATGTCTTTTGAGTAGCTTTTGACGTCTTTGATTATTGCGTCTTGTATTTTACCGGATGACAAATCACGGTTCTGTTTGATACAGTCAAATAATCGTTCTTCTCCGTACTCTTCAGTTTCACTTTTATTTTTGGCTTCTGTTACTCCATCCGTATAAAAAACTAATAGATCTTCTTTCGAAAGTGTGATCGTTTGCTCCTCATAAGGTGTCATGGTGGACATCGCGCCTAAAATAAGCCCCCCTTCTGAGAGTTCTTCAAATTCATCCTTGTCTGATCTAAGCAAAACCGGGGGATTGTGACCAGCATTAACAAATTGGAACTGGAAATTCTTTGGATTAAAAATACCCCAGAAGAACGTGATAAATTTATCACTGGGCGTATTTTCATAGATAATCTCATTGATTTGTCCGGTAGCTTCTCCCAAGGAGATATCAACGGGTAGTAATACATGTAACATCGCCTGTAGGTTAGCCATCAGCAGGGCGGCCGGCATGCCTTTACCGGTAACATCACCGATAGCAAAGAGGAGCCTGTTTTCGGGAGCTTCTAAAATATCAAAATAATCTCCTCCCACCTGATACGAAGATATATTACTTGCAGCAATATCGAGTTCATCACTCTGTGGAATTGGATCAGGTAGTAGTCCTTTTTGGATACCTTTAGCAATGTTGAGCTCTTCCTCCATCCGTTCTTTTTCAATGCGTTCCTCAAGCAGGTAGGTTTTTTGGATGGAAAGAACAGCAAGATTCCCAAGTGATTGCAGGAAATTATAGTCCGAGCTGCTGTACTCCTCCTCATTGGCTCTCGCTCCTACGCCAACAAGGGCAACGCGTTCACTTTGAAATTGAAGCCCAATAAGGGCTTTAATTTCATTTTTTTCCAAAAATGGAATTTCTTTTTCTAAGGTTTTATCCACTTCGGTCAGGTCATCGTCCAGCGAAAATAGCTTATCCATCGCATCATCAGACAACTCACCGTTAATGCCGCTGGTGGCCATCATCTTTCGCTCGTCTTCATGTTCAAGAACAAAAAAGAACTTGCGGATGAGCATCTGTCCCAGCATGGCAAACTTGAAAATACGGATAATCTCGTCGCGGTCGACCAGGATATTAAAATCCTTACTGAGATCAAACAGCGTATTCAGTTCATATACTTTTCGATCCAGCATTCTGTTGATGCGTCGCAGCTCGGTAAACATTCTGGAGTTTGCAATGGCTACCGAAGATATGATGGAGAGACTTTCCACGAACTCCACTTCGTGCTGGCTCAGCGGTTGCTTATTGCCTTTGGAACCAAGGCATAAAAATCCAATATGGTCGTTACTGGTCTGTAGGTTAAAAAACGTACAATGTTGGTCTCCTTCAATAAGGTTGGGCATTTCAAAATCATCAACGCCACATTGTATTACCGACTGTTTTTCTATGTCTTTATCCCAATCAAAAGAAATAGTTTGGCCTTCTTCTGGGCAATTGCGTCCCTTTGATTTGGAAATGATATAATTGTCGGATCCGGGCTGATACAACAGAATCATGCCTCTGCTCACCATCAGCTTACCCATGGTGATGAGCAAAAGATTATTGAGAACAAAATCCATGTCTTGAGACTCAATAAGCATTCGCGAAGTCTCAAGCAGAGTTTTTAGCTCAAATCTGGAATGCCCTGCATTTTGTTTGTCGGAAGAGCTGCTCAAGGTCTTATTTGGTTTTTGTCATCCTAATTTCGTTTACCGAACCTTCAGTGTGATATTCCACATCATCCATAAGTTTTCTAATAAGGTAAACCCCGACACCGCCTCGCTTTTTCTCTTTTATTTTCTGTCGCACATCAGGTTTTGAGTATTTGTTGGGGTCAAAGGCGTCGCCGGTATCCAGTAAAGAAACCCAAAAAATATTTCCGTTGTATCCAAGCTCAATGTCTACCGTTTTTTTGTCATCGTGCTTATAGGCGTGCTTAATAATGTTGGTATAGGCTTCATCGACAGCAAGTCGGATATCGGCAACGTCTTGTTTGTTAAACCCAAACTCTTTGGCGTGTTTAGCAACGAAATTCCGTACCTCAGCCAAGTGCTCGGTAGAAGCCTGTACAGAAATACTATATGTAGTAGTAGATTTTGCCAAGGTAATTATGATTCAGCTTCGTCGTTTTCAAACTTTTTGATAGCGTCGGCTTCGTCATCTAAGATGTCGTAGAGCGAGGGGAACCCCAAGAGGTCAAACACGTTATATACCTTAGAATTCATGTTCGTGAGCTTAATGTCGCCACCCAGCGAACGAACATCCTCGATGTATGCCATAAAGACTCCCAGGCCAGCACTTGCGATGTAGTCTAATTGCTTGCAATTAACAATTATTTGATGCTTCTCGTGGTCTATCAGCTTCTTAAGAGAATCCTCTAGTTGAGAGGCCGTATGAGCATCCAGTTCACCGCAAAGCTCCAAAACATCATAGGACTGAACTTCTCTGTGATTAATTTTAAAATTTTTCATTACTGCGGATTTGTTGTTAGAAAACTATTCCCTAATTGAAAGAACGACTAAACATAAAAAATTTTACGAACATGGTACGCAAAAATGAGTAAATGCCTAAATTTATCTGGAGTGGTATAAGCCGGTATCCAATATCATATTTATATTGCGTAAGGCTTACGGATAGAAGAGGAAAATGATTCAAAAAAATAAGGCCTCACGAGTATCAGTCGTGAGACCCTGACTATTCATCAAGAGAGACGCTACTTGAGCGCATTTCAATATACAGTAATTTCAATGTTTTCTACAAATTTTCCGCTTAAATATTATTCCTGATGCCTTATTAGCTACTTTTAAACAACTATATTTTGCTAGGTTTATGGGAGCCAACATCTTTCAGAAACTTGCAGCTGTTATCGATAACATGATCAACTGATTTTGAGACTAGCGAACTGCAGATTACATGGTTGTTAGCCTCAGGAAAGTTTGAAATATGGAGTAATTCTGTGCGAGTACCCAAGCTTTGGGCCATTTTTTTAATGGCAGATACGGAAACGACGGTGTCTTGTTCGTGCCTATTTTTGTAATAATAACCAACAAAAGTTGGATGAGATACCTTTTTGAAAAGGGAAGTTGTCATGTTGTTTTCAACAAAAGCCCCCAGCTCAAGAGCACCTGCAAGGGCATAGCGCTTATTCCAAATCTCATCTTCGGCGAAGGTTGTATTTTTTGTTGTGATGAGATGTTTTTTGCCGGGAATAATTGCTAACGCTTTCCGGCTTATTTTTTTTGTCAAAAGCTTTGCACTCATCCCGTAAAAATCGATTAAAGGGGAATATAAAATAAGAGATGCTATATCTTTTTGATATTCTGGTTTTGAGGCTAGGTAAAGAGCAAGAGAGCCACCGGTTGATGTACCCATTAAAATAACTTTTTTGCCGATACGCCTGCCTATTTCAAAAGCAAAACGAGCAGATCGGAGCATTTTTTCTTCTGATAGGTTTAGCAACGGATACTCACTTTTGATGCCGTGTTCTTCCATACGGCTTAAATACAGATTACATTCAAATGCTTTAGCAATTTTTTTATGAACGGGATCCCCCTCGGGATGTGAGGCACGAAATCCGTGAAGGTATACAATAGCATATTCTGTTTGTTTTAGTTCTTGTGAATTCCAGATTACCTGTGCTTTTGTACCTTCTTTTAAATCAAGCTGGGATTCTTGATTGTTCAGATAGTCATCCAATTTGTGGAGATCTGTAGGTATTTCAGAAAGGTTCTTCTCCATTACTGCAGTAACTTTGTTTGTTATGTGATCGGCGTTGAAAATAAGAAAAGCACCGCAGATCTAACTACGGTGCTTTTCTCAATTATTATATAAAAGTTAATTATTCTTCTGTTTTCATTGTATCTGCTTCAGCAGTATTAGATTCTTGCTCATCCATAGCCATTGAAATCCATGATTTTTCGTTGTGGTTGCGCATCAACTTATCCTGAAGTTTTTCGGCCATATCTTTAGTAGCAACTTGTCCCAAGCGTACGCGAAACCAGATATTGCCGGTCTCTTCGTTACCCATCTTAACTACATAAGCATTTTCGTAGCCGCGTTCGACCCACTTTTGAATTTGTGCTTTAGCTTTATCTTCCGATCGCCATGCCTCAACCTGAACAGCAAATGCTCCGTTGCTGTCATACTCAATTCTGTTGCGTGCTCGTTCTCTTTTGGCAGCCTCAATGCTATCTTGACGAGCTTGCTCAATGCTATCTTGGCGCTGTTGTTCAAGACGCTGTTGTTTAACTCGTTCCAATGAATCCTGCCGGGCTTGTTCTCTTTGTTGAATTTCTTCTTCACTTGGTCCGCAGGCCTGTAACATACTGATTGCCATTGCCGAAGTTATAAGAAAAATAACTACTCGTTTCATAAGCCTTGTGTTGTTAATGTATTGGGATGAATTGTTTTAACTTTCCAATCTTAATTTTACTTAAAAAAAGGATTGGTACAAAACTAATTAAATAAAAAGATCATTTTAAGTTTTTCTGGGTAATATGGAAAGTCGAAAAGGTGTAATAATTTAAGGTTAACGGTTGCTATCAAGGATGTTTCTATTTAGATTTGATCTAAATTTTTCACTTCTCAGAGAAGGATAAGCACTATTATAGGGACAAAAACAAATAGTAAGTCACCCCCGTGGTATCTATTACTCATTGCGGGGATTATTGCAGCAGGTGTTTTACTACCCCTTGTTTATTTATTGATCAGGGCTTTTGATGCGTCACCGGAGATGCTTAATAATGTTGTTTTTCGGATGCGTAACCTGTACCTGCTTGGCAATACCTTGTTATTAACATGTGGCGTGTTACTGCTAGATATCCTGATTGCTTTGCCCTTGGCCTACCTGTCAGTAAGGGTTAAAATTAAGGCACGCAGATTTATTACCATATTGGGAGTGCTTCCCCTTGCTATTCCCGGTTATGTAATGGCCTACGCACTATTGGGACTCGGTGGATATAACGGAACCTTTCAGGCTTGGTTTGGATGGACAATACCAAGAATCAATGGTTTTTCCGGATCACTTATTGTATTAACGCTTTGCACGTTTCCCTATCTGTATTTAAATCTTCGTACGGCGCTTGCGGGGATGGATCGCTCCATCGAGGAGGTATCACGTTCGTTGGGACACGATGCAAAATCAACATTCTTCAAAGTAATATTGCCCCAGCTTAGGCCGGCTCTTCTGGCAGGATCGCTATTGGTTAGCTTGCATGTGATTGGTGATTTTGGAACGGTTTCGCTGATGCGATTCGAGACATTCAGTTACGCTCTTTATTTGCAATACATTGCAGCTTATGATCGCATTTATGCGGCTTGGCTGGCGCTTATGCTTTTGGCATTAACTACTGGAGCATTAGTTTTAGAATACAAAATGCTTAAGAAGGCAATTTTCCATCGGTTGGGAAGAGGAGTTTCCAAAGCAAAAAATTACTTAGAATTAGGGCCATGGGCGGTTCCCGCCTATACTTTTGTAGGTATATTATTTTTAGGAGCCATCGTTTTACCGGTTTCATCTATTATGTTTTGGCTAAATCAAACAGCTTTTGCTTCTGTAGCCGGTAATTTATACGAGGCTTTTTTGAACTCTGTCCAGGCATCAGCCCCTGCTGCGGTACTCACTACCTTGATGGCTCTGCCTCTGGCATATATAGGTGTACGGTATAAAACGAAGTTAAGTAATCCCATTGAGCGTGTTGCTTATTTGGGATATGCAACACCACCGCTTGCCTTTGCACTAGCTTTTGTCTTTTTCTCCCTGCAGGTTTCCACCGTATTATATCAGTCGCTATTATTATTGGTGATTGCTTATTCACTGCATTTCTTGGCAGAAGGGATAGGACCGGTACGCAGTGCGTTATATCAAGCTCCCGAAGATCTTGAGGAGGCGGCACAGTCATTGGGATATTCGTCTTTAAAATCGTTTATAAAAGTGACCTTGCCATTGTTGCGGGGTGGAATTATTGCTTCGGCATCTTTGGTTTTTTTATCTGCAATGAAAGAGCTATCAATAACGTTCTTACTATCGCCAATAGGGTTTGATACTTTGGCATTAAATGTGTGGTCGTATACGGGAGAAGCGATGTTTGCAGAAGCGGCTCCCTTTGCACTGTTAATTTTATTATTTTCATCCCTGTTTGTGGGATTCTTATTCTCTAAGGAGTTGAAGAAGTAATGAGTGATTTACTTAGCGTAAAAAATTTAACGAAATCCTTTGATGAAAATGCTCCGGTTGTAGACAGACTGGACTTTGAAGTCAGGGAGCATGAAATATTTGCCCTACTGGGTCCAAGCGGCTGTGGTAAAACTACGTGCCTGCGACTTATTTCAGGATTTGAGCATGCAGATGAAGGGGAAGTCCATTTGGATGGTACCTTGCTGGAATCTCCTCAAACCCATGTGGCGCCCCAAGATCGAGGGATAGGATTTGTTTTTCAGGATTATGCCCTGTTTCCTCATCTTTCGGTGCTTGAAAACGTAGCATTTGGGCTGACCGATATCCCCAAGCACAAACGGCTTGTTTATGCCGAGGAAGTATTATGCCGAACAGGAATGGGCGATTATAAGGATCGTAATCCCAGTGAGCTTTCGGGTGGACAGCAACAGCGTGTAGCGTTGGCACGGGCCATAGCCCCCAAGCCGAAGTTGGTACTTCTGGATGAGCCGTTCTCTAACTTGGACGCGATGTTGCGCGATTCTATGCGTAAAGAGGTGCGGGAAGTGCTCAAGAAAGCGGGTATGAGTGCCCTGCTTGTTACCCATGATCAGGAAGAGGCACTTTCATTTGCAGATCGTATTGCGGTGATGAACGATGGAAAAATTGAGCAGATCGGTACGCCAGAAGAAGTCTATTACAATCCCAAGACAAAGTTTGTAGCACAGTTTCTGGGTCGAACGAATCTGTTCCATGCAGATGCAAACGGCGGATCGCAAGTAGCCACCAAGCTGGGACCGATGAATCTGAATTGTAATGCCTGTGGACGAGTACTTTGTTCCATTCGTCCCGAGCATTTAACGTTGGAGAAGCCAACCAATCAAAAGCCGGAAAATGTGGGTACCGTATTGGGACGCGAGTTTAAGGGGCATGATATTACTTATCACGTGCAGCTCGGGGAACAGAAATATCTGGTACATACTGACAATCGCGTGCTTTTCGAACCGAATGATGCCGTAGTTATCAAACCTCTTGAATCTGCGGTGATTTTGGATGAATCCGACTAACGCAAAGTTGATTATATGAGTTTTTTATTACTTCTCGTTATTGCCGCTATCTGCGGAGCTATTGGTCAAAGTATTGCAGGCTATTCAATGGGAGGATGCCTGATTTCTACGGTTGTAGGATTTATTGGTGCTTTGATTGGCAAGTGGCTGGCTGCTGAAATGGGGCTCCCTTATATTTTTGACTTAGAAGTGGGCGGAGAAACTTTTCCAATTATCTGGTCTATTTTGGGATCAGCACTCTTTGCAGTTGCAATCGGATTATTATCTCGCGGAAAAGATCAGCTTAAAAAATAGTGACCTTTCTGTGAAATAATGATATTCACCCAATATTTTTCTGCCAAAATTATTTGGGTGCAGAGAAATCCTGATTAAAAGGATTAATATCAAAGCCGGGAGTAATTTTTACAAAACCGTGATCTGATGCTCCATGGCATGAGTTGCAGGAATCGACAAGCTTGATAGTTTTTTGGCGCACGTTATTCCAATCCTTTTCCTTAAGCGCTTCTTCGGTGGATTCCATTTGAGGTTCTAAATATTGTCCCATCAGTTCAGCAATGTTATATCCCTCATAGGTAGGAACCTTTTCGGTAATAGTTTCAGCTGATTCTTCCATTTCATGCATATAAAATGAGGCCAGTTCATAATTTTCAGCTTCAACAGATAATGTAAATTTATGAGTGTGGGTTTGCAGCTGGCTCATAACTACGGCCAGTTCTACTTCTTCATGCTCGTCTGATTTTGTTTCCTTTTCATCCTGAGCTGTTGAGTTGCACTGTATTGTCAGAGCACACACTGCAAAAATTATTAAAACAGATAACAATCGATAAGCTGATTTCCGTATGAGCATAAAAAATATTTTGATCCCTGTTTCTAATAGTTCAAATGATACCAAAAATTCGTCAAAACTGTGAACTGAAAGTGGATGTGCGATTCGCCAAAATTGATCGAAAACAGCTAAAACAGACGAGCGATACTAATATTTACTAAAAAAGCAGGTTCATCCAAGCGAGTGGCAAAATCGACCCGGAACAGGTCTAAGATTCCATTTAGAGAGGCGCCTGCTTCCCAGTGTACGCCATTAGTTACTCTTGCTGTATAGCCGGGCTGATTGATTAAGAAGCTGTCCTTTACCCACGTTTTGGCTGTGCCGGCAAAGACAATAAAGCCAATATTGTTATTGACTAACGGACGTAATCCCAATAGTTCAAAAGGAATAGTGCGGAAGTTGTGTTCAGCAGTCATGGACAGGTACTGCTGCCCTTGATAAGGGCGATTTCGGATTGTTTTCATCACCCCGTATGGAGCTGTAGACCCGATGGTACCGTCAATAATGCCCCATTTCTGTGGAGGAAGGTCTCCGCTGTAGGTCCCTCCTTTAATATTGAAATCAAGCGTGTTGGCTAAAAATCTACGCTGATAGAATGTGGGAAATGACCATGAAAGAAATCCTGTATAACGGGTGAATTTAAAGTCGCTGCCAAGCGCGTCTGATGAATGCTCGATGCTAAGTTGTATCTTCTTTTGTGTTGTAACTCCAAAATTATAGCCTTCATCTATATTATAACCTGCAGTAATATCAAGGGACTTCATTGTGCCTTCGGGGATGGAAGGGTTTAGTAAAAAATTGGAATTGCCCAAAATATCATAAGCTGTGGTTGTGGGTAGGGACGTGTGATTTTCATGGTTAAATCCCATTTCAAGGGAGAGGTTATGAGGAAAATCCCATCCCGAAAAAATTCGAAAACCTTCCGATCGATAGTAATCAAAATAGCCTTGGTGACCCAGCAAGTTGGGAATAGTAGTATAGTATGGATTATAGATGTGGGAGTAGTACCTTGTTTCGGTACCGGCGCGATAATTGCCGCCAATAACTGCCGAGGCCCAATTCTGCTGAAGCCATTCTATAGTGAGCCCGCCGCCGTAATTCCACTTGCGGTAACCGCTACTGTATCCACCATAGCTTCGAATATTGAGCCAATCGGTGGCATCAATACTATAGCGTAAACCCACAAAAGCTTGGTCTACCCGATTGTATCTCCCATCTGGAGTAATGTTGCCGGGTACTTCATCCAAAAAACTAAGAAATCCGGGATTGGATTCATTTTCTTCACCTTTCTCATCATCTATAAATTTCGCTAAAAAGCCGCTGGGTTTAAATGCTTTTTCGAGCGTAGCAGTGCTATCGAGGGTGGCGTAAGCCAGCTCTTCTTCGGATGATAATGGAACAGTATTTACCTGTTGAGCAATCAATGAATCGGATTGAAAGGTGGTACTGTCAACACTGAATCGGTCTTCTTTTTTGTAAAGGGAATCGGGAAGTGAGGTGTTGACTCGGTAGTTGGTAATGCGGGAAAGCTGTTTAAACTTGATCATAGGAAAGTCAAGGCCCACCATCTTAATTTTGATGTCGCCTCCGATGCGTACATCTACCGGCAACCAAAAATCCTGACCAAAATTATTGAACTGTTGTTCGTAAGATGTTTCAAATGATTTTATTGGGGCCGGAAAAGTTAAAACATCATTTGGAACTAAATCTACTTCAAGCAGCGCGTATTCATCAGCCAGTACATAAGCGGTACCTTTAAATAATGGCTGAAGTTTTCGCGCAGGTGTTACTTCAATCTCGTAAACGGTTTGATTATCAAGGGAGGTTTGATCAACAAGTTTAAAATCGTAATAGTCCAGTGCATCGGGATGGGTAATACCTACTAAATTAAATTCAGCAATTTCGATGTTATCATCATAAAAGTTTGGTAGATAGCTTACCCCCGCAAAGTTACTTGCCGCCTCAATATTGGCTGTCTGGCGCTTGGATTTTTGCACTTCTCGGTGTCCCCGTTGTTTATCCCAGAAAACTTCCGAAACGGACTCCGTGATAGAAACAATAGCCGTATCGTTTGATAATGATTGCCGGGTATAGGCTTCGGCGCGATAGGTTTCGAGCTGTTTTCGCCACTGCTGCTTTCGTTTGATAACTTCACGCATAATACGCATCCCGGGATCTTCGTCCGTAACTACAATTTCCTGCATTTTGGTTACTGACGGTTTCAGCGAGATATTATGCTTGGCTGATGAGTTCTTGGTAATGGTCAGCTGCTGTGTTTCATATCCGATATAGCGAATAAGAAGCGTTGCCGGCAGCAGCGATTCGGGAATCGTAAAAGAAAAGTTACCATTGCTGTTAGTGATGGTGCCACGATAGGTATCCTTGATTAAAATATTGGCAGAGGGCAGCGTTTCTTCTGTTTGGGCATCAGTGACTGTGCCGCTGATTGTCTTTTGAGCCTGTGCGGAAGAGCAAACAAAAAGAAGAAAAAGGATTGTGGATAAGAATTTTCGGCTTTCGGACATTGATCTGTTTTTGGTTTGAATACAACAGCACAGTTCTACTGATATTATATTTTTTTGTTACAGGATATAGGATAAGTCGGTTAAGTTTTTCCGTCTGATTACCAAAGTAAAAAACGATCTGCTGTATAGTTCAAATGGCCTAATTGATAAACTGTTTATAGATTGCCATAAGTTTATTTTGATCAACTCCGATGTAATAAAGTAGAAGAATTAGGGTAAAGATTAACTGCAGCTTTACTATTCCATTTTTCCTGTATTTGTGAGCTGATGTGGTAACTGCCTTGTCAAGTAAGGCAAATGAAAAGCTGTTCTTAATACGTCGAACGAATTCCTGATCCTCCATCACGATATGATCCTCCCGGAAACCTTGTAGCTCGTGGAATGTCTCTTTTCTGATAAATAGGCTCTGATCTCCAAAACGAAAAAGATCAATATCGAAGCGAGTAAACCAGCTGTAAAACCGTAGTAGAAAATGGTCATAATCAAAAGCGAGCTGAAAGCAACCGGCTTGATGAGCTTGATTCATAGCTTTTTTTATAGCGCTGTCAAAGTTTTTTGGCGGATGGGTATCAGCGTGTAGAAAATAAAGTATTTCTCCCTCTGCATGTTTTGCGCCAACATTCATTTGGGCCGACCGACCTTTCTTAGAACTTTCGATTATGCTAGCGCCCGCAGCGTTGGCTTTTTCAAGGGTTTGATCCGCACTTCCCCCATCGACCACAAGAATCTCCTGAATATGGTCATTGCTGTATCTCCGTACTGTTTCTATGGTTTGGGTTATTGAGTCGCCTTCATTAAAAGTAGGAATAATAACGCTGATACTCATGAATCAATAACAAGGTTTGAGGCTTTAAGATCTTCCTCGGTATCAATGTCATTAAGCACGGGCAACTGTTTGTATGAGATATTCATCTCTTCAAACTGTCGGGTGGTTTCTTCAAAAACCGAAGAGGTGCTCCAGGGTTTATCTTCAAAAAGTGTGGGATAGAAGGCTGACATTCCCAACAGGTAGTAGCCGCCATCACTGGCAGGGCCGATAACAGCCTCATGACTATTCAGGATCCGAAAACTTTGTTCAATCAATTCAGGATTGAGGGCGCTACAGTCGCTTCCGATAATCACTACGTTTTGATATCCATCGGCAAAAGCTTTTTCGAATGCATGTTGCATTCGCAGCCCGAGATTTTCTCCTTTTTGGAGCTGTTTTTCGTAATTGCCATCCGACCAGATATCGTCATTATCGACAAAACGAGAGTACCAAATCTGCTTGGATACGTCCAGTTGATCCGTAACAGATTTAGTAATTCGTAATAGTTTTTGATAAACCTGTAGCGCTTTTTCGTTACCAACAGTTTTGGCAAGCCTCGTTTTCACCTTGCCCTTTTCAGGATTCTTGGCAAAAACCATAATCACGCTGCCATGGCCAAACGAGTTATTTTCTTTATATATATCCATAGATTTTATTGCTCAGTAGTAGCCCCTCCACAACTGCTGCCGGCACCGGCCGTACAACCAAAACAGTGCTGGTTGATCTTGATTTCTCGTTCGTTAAGCTTGGCTTCATTCCACTCGCTGATGTGTTGCGGGGCTTCCTCTTCTACCGGCATTTCCAGCATCTGGTTGAAATCGCAATCGTAAAGCGTACCGTCCCAACCTACCGAAATGGTATCGCGACACATAACCCCTTTGGCGGCAGCGGGATTAAAAGAGGTAATCAATCGATCCATATATTCATCCAGATTGTCGGATTCCAGTAAGAAGTTAAGGTATCGGCTGATGGGCAGATTGGTAATAGTGAATAGATTATTAAAAACAATGTCGTGTTTGTTGTCGAGCTGTCGCTTGAATTCTTTTTCAAGTGATTCTTGTCCGCCGGGTAAGAAAGCACCGGTAGGATTATAAACCAAGTTCAATTCGAGATCGCTACCTTCTTTACCATAACCGATTTTGTTGAGCTTTTTTAATGCTTCGATAGAACGATCATAAGTGCCCTCTCCACGCTGTCTGTCGGTACGCGACTTATTATAAAAAGGCAGAGAACAAGTGACCTCTACACCATGTTCGGCAAAAAAATCAGGTAACTCCTGATATTTGGGAGCTGTGGTTAGGATAGTCAGGTTTGACCGCACGATGATATCTTTGCCAAGATCTGAAACCTGCTCAACGAACCAGCGAAAATGGGGATTCATCTCCGGAGCACCACCGGTTAGGTCTACTGTGGTGGCTTTCGAGTTTCGTAATGCTTCAAGGCATTGTTCAAAAGTTTTTTTGGTCATAATCTCGTCACGATCCGGACCTGCATCCACATGGCAGTGCTTACAGGTCATGTTGCACATATACCCAACGTTCATCTGGAATATTTCAATGCCGGTGGGACGAAGCGGATAGAGGTCAATCTCTTCAAGTTTCTCTTTGAATTTGGGCTGTTGCCGCAGTGATTCTGAATAATTATTGAGTACATCTAACTGATAGGCCGGATCGGATAGATCGTGGTTAAGAGTTTTAAGAGATTTGATCATAATGTGTTTAATACACTAAAATGGTTGGGACTCATTAATCAGGTCAAGATTCTCGAGAACATTTACATGCTCAGATCTTTGGTTTTATTCATCATCTGTACGCCATGTACAAGTGATGATCCGCCACGGATAGCGGATGCTACATGAACCGCTTCCATCATTTGCTCTTCACTTGCTCCTTTTTCGAGGCTTTCGGTGGTGTAGGCGTCAATACAATAGGGACATTGCACCGTGTGGGATACTGCCAGAGCAATCAAGGCTTTTTCACGAGCACTCAGTGCTCCCTCCTCAAAAACAGCTCCATAGTAATCAAAAAACTTTTCGGCTAATTCGGGACCAAATTCGCCAACATCTTCAAACTTTTTCAGATCCTTGGGATTGTAGTAACTGTCACTCATAATAAGTATGATTTAAATTTTATATTACTAAGAATTTCAGATGTAAATAAGCAACATTAAAATGATTATACCAACAGGATGGAATAAGTAAGATAACTTGACGAGTATAGTGTTCTTCTTCTTACGATTTTAATTGTGATGAAAGTGTAAAACCAAGTACGATTAAAAACGATTTTCAAACAGATTGCAAATGGTAAGAAGCTACCCGGGTGGAGCATCTAATTTTCATCATGCTTTTGTCGATGAGACCTACGTAAATAATCAACAGATAAAGATTTAAAAAGTGCTATATGAAATACGATTATGACTTACTTGTAATTGGCGGTGGAGCAGGTGGACTCACTGCGGCAGGAATGGGCGCCAATTTTGGGGCGAAAACGATGATGGTGGAAGCCGATAAGTTGGGAGGCGATTGCACTTGGCACGGCTGCATCCCAAGTAAAACATTATTACACCTTTCGAAAGTGGCGCGAAACGTGAACGAAGCCGAAAAGTTCGGTTATCAAAAGTCGCAGGGACTGGATTTTTCCGCTGTGATGGAGCACATCAGATCCAAACGAGTAGAAGTATATGAAGAAGCAGATGATCCCGATATCTTTCGTCAGATGGGCGTGGATATTGCATTTGGTCAGGCGATATTTGTAGACGGCGATACGGTTAGGATTGTAAATGAGGAGGAAAACAGAAAAGTGTCCTCGCGCTATATTATTATTGCAACGGGCAGCAAGGCTTTGGTTCCTCCCATCAAAGGAATTAAAGAGATATCGTACCATACCAATGAGACGATTTTTGAACTTGAAGAACAGCCTGAAAGCCTGGCGATTATTGGGGCCGGACCTATCGGTATTGAGATGGCACAAGCGTTTCAACGGCTGGGTACAAAGGTAACTGCCTTTGATATGCTTCCGCGTATTCTCTCTAACGATGATGAGGAATTAGCCGGAATGCTCCAGGATTATTTAGCAAATGAAGGCATTGATTTTAAGCTTTCTGCGAGTGTAAAAAAGCTATCTGAAACGCCAGAGGGAGCTGTGAAGATAGAGACACAAATTAATGGAGAGCCTTCAGTTTGGGAGGGCAGTGAAGTGCTTATTGCTGCCGGACGTTCGGCTAACTATGAAGAATTGCAACTGGAAAATGCGGGTATCCATCATCAAGAGAACGGTATTACCGTTGATGATCGGTGCAAGACAAACAAAAAGCATATCTATGCTGTAGGGGATGTCACAGGACGATATCAGTTTACCCACATGTCTGAGCATATGGCTAAAGTTGCGGTGACGAATGCACTGCTTAAAATACCGAAAAAGATTGATCAGAAACATGTGCCGTGGAGTACCTATACCGATCCTGAACTGGCGCATGTAGGAGCAACGGAAAAAGAGTTGCGAGAGAACAATATATCATATAAAACCTACCGATTCCCGTATGATAAAATCGACAGAGCGATTACTGATGAGTCAACTGACGGACTTATTAAAGTATTTGCGAAGGAGTGGAATGGGAAAATATTGGGGGCTACGATTTATGGAAAGCAAGCCGGAGATCTCATTGGGGAATATGCTCTGGCAATGCGAAATGGGGTAACACTCAGAAATATTGCTGATACTATTCATCCGTATCCTACATATGGGCTTGGTGTCCGCAGGGCAGCCGACCAGTGGTATGTTCAGAGTCAGTCGACTTGGATGGTTAAATTGATAAAATGGGTATTTGGTTACCGGGGAACGGTCCCGGATTTAAGCGATGAGGATCGTATTATTTAGTTCTGAAAAAATAAAAAAGCCCGCCGGCTAAGGCGGACTTAAAAACTACTCTCTCTTGACTATATTCAACGGCTTATCTGTTAAGTATGACCATTGAAAACGGTAATCCTTACAAAACTCCATCTTTTTAGACCTTATAGTTGCCTTTAGGGACGTAGATTTCTGCACCCTTTAATGCTTGTCAAGAGTGTTCAAATACTCTCCCCTTTCTATACTATTTTACTTTTAGTTTATATTATAACAGTCTTTTGACCACTTTCTAGCGTCGGTAACAGGACATCAGCATAGTTTGCGACCTCCTATATTGAGATTTGCGAGAAACGCGACTGGGTGGCCTAAATTACTGAACCTGTTGAGGTTAATGTTATAGATTTTATCATTGTCGTCGAAAAAAACCAGCTTGCTGCCATCCAATGACTATCTAATTGAAGTTTTCTAAAGCGAATTATTATTGGGGCGGACTCCAATACGGGAAAGTATTATTAGTCAGCTATTCAAACTATTATATCCATCAGTATAATTTCAGGAGATTAATTTATATTACTAATTCAATGTAATTGCAAAATTTATTTAAGTAAAAATGGTTATTTGATTTTCTAAAAAAGTTTAAATAGTCTAAAATCGAAGGAAGAAAAAATATCGGGGCAATTTAAAAAACATAGAGTCTGTAATGTCAACGGATGTATTATCTCAATTCAAATATCTTGTACCTATGAATAATAAAATTATAGTTGCTATTATCTCATTCCTGTTTTTGGGAGGTGTATTAACATCTGTACAAGCACAAACGCAAGAAATTACAGGGACAGTTGTTTCGGCGAATGATGGGCAAGTTCTACCAGGGGTTACAGTAATGGTAAAAGATACTACAAATATTGGAACATCTACTGACGCTGATGGGAGATATACATTAGAAGTTCCTGCCGAGAAGAATGTGTTGATATTTTCTTATGTCGGTTTTCAGGAAAGAGAAATTATGATCAATGGCCGTTCTGAAATTAATATTGAATTGGAGGAGGATGTACAGCAATTAGAAAATGTAGTAGTTGTTGGATACGGTTCGCAAATTAAAGAGAATGTAACAGGGAATATTTCCAACGTAAGTGGCGAGGACATCCAAAATACTACTGAAAATAGTGTTGAGAAGACCTTGCAAGGTCGCACTGCGGGTGTTCAAGTGACAAGTGGAAGTGGAACATTGGGAGAAGGTATTAGTGTTCAAATCCGAGGATCTTCATCGATTTCAGCTGGCAATCAACCTCTTTACGTAATTGATGGGGTACCGGTGACTTCACAAAGTCTCTCTTCAACGGGAGATCCTAGGAGTAATCCCATTGCTAGCCTTGATATGAGTAACGTAGAATCTATTTCAGTTCTGAAGGATGCATCAGCCGCTGCGATTTATGGATCACGAGCTTCAAATGGTGTGGTTATTATAAATACAAAAACAGGTCAGGAGGGTGAGACGAACTTTAATGCTTCTTACCAGGTGAGCAGCAGTGTTCCTACAAATAAGCTGGATTTTATGAATGCTGAACAATATGTGGATTACTTCCGTCGTGCAGCAATCGGAGGGGGAGAATATGACTATCGTATGAATCCTGGTGCTTGGAATAGCGAACAGGAAGCGGTCGATTATTATTTGACTCAATTCTATGAACCCACGATGAATAATGTATCAGAGGGTAATGATTGGCAAAGTAATCCTGTTAATTATAATTGGCAAGATCAGGCATTTCAAGATGCTATATCCCACAGTTTTCAGTTTAGTGCAAGTGGTGGAAATGAGAATACGACTTTTATGATTTCTGGGGCTTACAGTGACAAGGAAGGTATTATGCTTGATAATACCTTTAAAAAATTTAGCGGGCGCTTAAATTTAAATCACGAGGCAACTGATAAACTTGATTTAGGATTGCGTGTTAATATCAATAGGACATTGAATGATAGGTTACCGGCTTCGTCTGGTTTTGGAACGCCAATGCAGACGATTGCCCAAGCGCCCATTTCACCAATATATGCAGATGCGGATCCAAATCAACCGGGCTATCAGCGGGGAGATACGTATAATAAAAATACGTTGTATCCTAATAATGTAGATATTGTTAAGAATTCGGACTTTCGAGCTAGAATGTTCCATACGTTGACCAATGTGAATGCAGAGTACGAGATATTGCCGAATTTAAGTTTTAAGACTCGGTTTGCAATGGATCTTATTGATCAAAATGAAGAGCGATACAGTGAGCCTAGACTCAGTTATTTTACAGGCGCTGCTGGCACTGGTTATAATGCATGGACAGAAGTTCAAAATTATACCAACGATAATATTTTTACTTATCAGAATACATTTCAAGAACAGCATGATTTGGAAGTCGTTATGGGTACGAGTTACAACTGGGTGATGCAGAGTTTTACAGCGACAGCGGGGGAAAATTTTCCAAGTAAGAATTTCAGAAATATCGAAAATGCTGCAACCATCACATCAGGTAGTTCCAGCGATACTAGATACCGGTTCATGTCATACTTTACACGAGCAAATTATAGTTATAATGATAAATATTTGTTATCGCTTAGTGCTCGTACAGACGGCTCTTCTCGTTTTGGAGAAAATAACAGATATGGTTTTTTCCCTGCTGGTTCAGTAGGCTGGATAGTTACAAATGAAGAATTTATGCAGGATACCGAAATGATTAGCTTTTTAAAGTTAAAAGCTAGTTATGGGGTTACAGGTAATGCAGAGATTGACAACTTCCCGTCTGCAGGGCTTTTTGAAGGGATTTCATATTCAGGCAACTCGGCATTAAGTCCAACACAAACTCCAAATCCTGATTTAAAATGGGAAACAACAAACCAACTTAATATTGGAGTTGAATATGGATTTCTCGAAGACCGTATTAATGGTAGTTTAGATGTTTATCATAAAAATACAACTGATTTACTTCTAGCTGTTGATGTGCCGGGAACTAGTGGATACGCTACTCAACTTAGAAATGTAGGTGAGCTAGAGAACAAAGGTCTGGAGTTTGTGGTTAATAGCACAAACATTACAGGGACATTTTCTTGGTCCAGCAGTTTTAATATTGCATTTAATCGAAATAAAATAACGAATTTGAATGGCCAAGTGCTTACGGTACAAAGTTATGCAAATCGGTATGTGAATCGTGCACTTGAGGGTGAGTCTATTGGTGTTTTTTATACTAATGAATATGCAGGAGTTAATCCCGCAAATGGTGATGCGTTGTTTTACCTAAATCATGACCCATCACAACAGGAGATTAGTAATGGTACCGCTTTTAAAGTGGATGGAATGTTTGGCGATCGCTATGTAACTCGAAATGTCAACCAAGCCACACGGAAAGTAGTAGGTAATCCCAATCCAGATTTTACTGGCGGATTTAATAATACCTTTTCTTACAAGGGAGTAAGCCTGAATGTATTATGGCAATTTGTTTATGGGAATCAAATATACAATGCTAATTACTTTTCTAGAGCTAGCGGCAAGTATTTTGATAATCAGCTTGTAAGTCAGTTGGATGCTTGGCAAGAGCCAGGTGATATTACTGATGTACCACAAGCAAGGCTTTATGGAAATAATGGTGTTGCGCCAAAATCGAGCAAGAAGTTATCAGATGGTAGTTATTTGCGGCTAAAGAATTTAAAGTTAACCTATCAATTACCAACTCAATTTCTTTCTAAGATGGATTTACGAAGTCTGGAAGTATTTATTACGGGAACTAATTTGCTGACTTTTACTGAGTATGATGGCTTTGATCCTGAAGTTAGCCTTAACTTTGCTCAAAGTAACCTCAATATAGGAAATACCTTTTATACAGCACCACAGGCTAAAACAATAAGTGCTGGTTTAAATATTGGTTTCTAAATGTAGATTATAGTTTTAATCATAATGTTGAATTGCAGTAGATATGAAAAACACAAAATATATTATTGCAGCTTTTTTACTGTTCACCTTTTTGGGATGCGATAATGTCCTTGATGTAGAACCTCAGCAGTCAATAAGCGCAGATGCAGCTTTGAGTTCTTCTGAAAACGTTAAGAAGACGCTTGTTGGGGCCTATGATAATATGGGAGATGTTGACGTTTACGGAGGATGGATGTATGTACTCCCAGATTTGATGGCGGCTGGTAGAGAGGCGCAATTTACAGGGACCCAACCTCCTCCTGGGGAAGTCTACCAGAAAGATATCACGGTAACAAATGCATTTATTCGTGATATGTGGCTCGATAATTATGCCACTATTAATGTGGCAAATAATGTGCTTTCAGCCGTAGGTGTAGTAGAGCAAGGAGATCAAGATAGAGTTGAAGGAGAAGCTAAGTTTATTCGAGGGTCACTCTATTTTCAGCTTGTTCGTTTGTTTGCCAAAGATTTTAATGACGGTGATCCCACCCAAAATTTGGGTGTTCCGTTAAGTTTAGAGGCTACAGAAACTATTGATGAAACTGCTAATATACCCAGAAGTTCAGTGCAGGAAGTTTATGACCAAGTTCTGAGTGATTTACAAACAGCAAAGGATCTTCTTGGCCAAGAGTCCCCCAGTTATATTTATGCTGACAGTTTTGTGGCGAGTGCATTTCTGGCGCGCGTTTATCTGCATATGGGAGAATATGAGCTTGCCCGAGATGAGGCGAATCGTGTGATAACTGAGGGTCCGTATTCTTTGGTTAGTGAATACTCTAGTGCTTTTAACAACTCTAATAATAATACATCCGAAGATATTTTTGCGACTCAGGTCTCTACTCAGGATGGCGAGAATGCACTCCACGGTTCATATGCTTCTTTGGATGAGGGAGGGAGTAATGCATTTTCGACTGTTATAACTCAAACTCATCTGGATTTATATGAGCCTCAGGATGATCGACTTGCATTATTCTATGAAGATAACAACGGAAATTGGCACTCTGGAAAATGGAAGAATCAATATGGAAATGTGAATGTGATGCGACTTGCTGAGATTTATCTTATCCGTGCTGAAGCTAATCATCGATTAGATGAAAGCGTTGGAGCCACCCCTACTGAGGATATCAACAGATTAAGAGACCGTGCTGGGTTAGATGATCTGTCTTCGCCTGTTACCTTAGATGAAATCCTTCAAGAACGACATCTCGAGCTGGCCTTTGAAGGACATTTTCTATTCGATTTAAAGCGAACCCAAGGTTCAGTAGGTGGTGTGGCATGGGATTCTCCGCGTTTAGTTTTTCCACTTCCACAGCGTGAAATAGACGCAAATGACGAGCTAGTCCAAAATGAAGGGTATGGAAGCTGATTCTTGAATTCATTAACTCGTAAATATTAATGAGAGATGGTGTGAGAAATTGCAAGCTTGCCATTTCAAAGTGGCATACAGTGTCAGATATAGTTTTAGTTACTATCTAATATTCGGGGTGTTATGTTTAAGGGATCACTATTTGGCAAATCAATAATTGCTGTTTTTCTATTCTGCTTATGTGAAGTGGGCTTATTATATGGGCAGGTCAATAGTAATCAAGTTGTGAATAAACAACATTACCAAAGTCTCGATTATCGTCAGATTGGACCTTTCCGGGGAGGGCGTGTAACAGCTGTTGAAGGAATTTCAACAAAACCATCAACCTATTATATGGGTACGACGGGAGGTGGAGTATGGAAAACAACTGATTCTGGAAAAAGATGGGAGAATATTACGGACGGATTCCTTAATGTGGGTTCAGTAGGTGCAGTTACGGTAGCCCCTTCTGATGATAATGTTATCTATGTAGGAACAGGTTCTGCTTGTCCCCGAGGTAATATTTCAATGGGGGATGGAATGTATAAATCTACTGATGCCGGTAATAGTTGGCAACATATTGGGTTGCCGGATGCAGGATTAATCGGTGATGTTATCGTGGATCCTAATGACTCAGATCGGATTTATGTAGCAGCGCTTGGTGATATCTTTGGCCCTAATGAACAGCGAGGAGTGTTTCGGTCTGAGGATGGTGGGGAAACTTGGAAGAAGATTTTATTTGCCAGTGATTCTACCGGAGCGGTTGATCTTGCAATCAATCCCTCTAATCCGAGAATTATGTATGCCGCTATGTGGAGGGCCGAGAGAAAACCTTGGACACTGATTGATGGAGGTCCTGAAGGAGGCGTATGGAAAACAGTAGATGGAGGAGATACGTGGGAAAAGTTAAATAAGGGACTTCCAAGTGGGACATTGGGACGAATAGGAGTTACAGTTTCACCTGCTGATCCAGATCGGGTATGGGTTCTGCTAGAAGGAGATGAAGAAAAAGAGGGCGGGCTGTATCGCTCTGAGGATGCTGGGCAATCTTTTGAAAGGATTAACAGAAACCATAAACTGCGGTCCAGAGCTTGGTATTATATGCATGTACATGCTGATCCCCAGGATGCTGAAACTGTATATATTTCTAATGCGGGTTTTTACAAGTCAACAAATGGAGGAGAGGATTTTAAAGAAGTTGATACCCCACATGCTGATAACCATGATCTTTGGATTAATCCTCACGATAATCACACAATGATAAATGGTAATGATGGAGGGGCTAACGTCTCTAAGAATGGTGGACAATCTTGGTCAACGCAGTACAATCAACCGACAGCTGAATTTTATAGGGCTACAGTTGATGACCAGTTCCCTTATCGGGTTTATGGCGCACAACAAGATAATTCAACAATATCAGTACCTAGTTGGAATCCCGGTGATATAACTCCAAAACAGCATTGGTATAGTGTAGGGGGAGGGGAAAGTGGTCATATCGCAGTAAAGCCTGATAACCCGGACATTATTTTTGCAGGTAACTATATTGGTACCATTACGCGGTTGAATCGTGAAACAGGACATCAGCGGAATGTTGTTTCTTATCCGCAATTGCATGATGGAATGGCTCCTCGAAACATGAAATATCGTTATCAGTGGAATGCTCCAATTCGTATTTCGCCTCACGATTCTGATGTCCTCTATCATGCCTCCCAATATGTTCATCGATCTACAAATGAGGGACAAAGCTGGGAAAAAATCAGTCCTGATTTGACAACAAACGCTGATGAATACCAAGACATTCCAGGGGGACCTATCCAGCATGATCATACTGGTGTTGAGGTATATACAACAATTTTTTCATTTGAAGAATCACCACTTGAAGAGGGGATATTATGGGCCGGAACAGATGATGGCCTTGTTCACCTTTCTAAAAATGATGGAAAAACTTGGGAGGAAATTACGCCAAATAGTATGCCTGAAGAAGGTACGGTTAATACAATTGATTTATCCCATCATAAAGATGGGCGGGCTTATATGGCTGTCTACAAATATCGCGAAAATGATAATACCCCTTATATTTTCAGAACTGAAAATTATGGTCAAGACTGGGAGCTTTTGACAAATGGCCAAAATGGAATTCCGGATGATCACTTTGCACGTGCCGTTCGAGAAGATCCTCACAATGAAAATATATTGTATGCGGGAACAGAGTTCGGCATGTATATCTCTTTTGACAGAGGTGATCACTGGCAATCTTTTCAGCAAAATCTTCCCAAAACTCCCATCACAGATCTTCAAGTACATCGCGACAATCTTATAGTTGCTACACAGGGGCGTTCATTTTGGATTATGGACGATATATCGGTGTTGCAAGAGTTGGAAAATGAACAAATCGCAAATGCTCCTTATTTGTTTACGCCAGTTAACGGATTGCGCACTCAGTTGGGTGAGTCCGGAGGTCATGGAGTACCCGAAAGTCCAAGCCCGGGTGCTAAAATCTACTATAACCTTAATGAGGAACCCGATTCGCTGTCAATCAAAATTCTGGATGAAAATAAGCAAACAGTAAAAACATTTAAGCAGGAACAGCATGAAAATGTAACAGCTAATAAAGGATTAAATCGTTTTGTTTGGGATATGAAATATCCGGCACCTGATATTGTTGACGATGCTGTTATGTCACTTAGTTATACGGGCGGACCTAAAGCGCCGACAGGAACATATAGTGTACGCCTTACGGTTGATGGTGATACTTATGAAAAACCGTTTTCTATCGAGAAAGATATACGATGGGATGATATAACCGATCGTGATTTACAGGCACAGCTCGATTTAGCAATAAAAGTGCGTGATGAACTGACTAAGGTTAACAGCGTTATACGCGGTATTAGGAGTGCTCGAAAACAGCTCAAGAACACTGCGAATCTTATAGCAGAAGCTGAATATGAAATAAATAGTCAAACCTCTGTAGATAGTTTGATTAAGGAACTCACGGAATTAGAAGAAGAGCTTATACAAACAAAAAATGAATCGAGCCAAGATCCTATTAATTATCCTCCCCAACTTGATAACCAGTTAGCCTATTTATATACGGTTGTGAACGGGCAGGATACGCGTCCGACAGAAGGTTCATATCAACGTTTTGAAGACGTAAAAAACAAGTTGGAGCCACATTACGATCGGTTTAGTGAGCTTAAAAAGGAAATTGTTAAATATAATACTCACCTGGATAAGGCAGATATACCATCCGTTATTATATCCCGAAAATTTTAATATCCACTGAATATTAATTTCGCATTATTATGAAAACTCAAAGTTTCTCTTGTTTCTTGGCGCTTTTTGTACTTTTTACCTTTCCATTTACAACACAAACAAAGGCCCAGTCTACAGATGAAAATCAGGTTGTGGATCCATCTTTTCTAGAAGGATTAGAATATCGGTCAATTGGTCCATATCGAGGAGGACGGGTTACGGCTGTGGAAGGTGTAACATCAAAGCCTCACACATTTTTTATGGGGTCTACGGGGGGTGGAGTTTGGCAAACAAAAGATGCTGGGGAAACTTGGACCAATATTTCTGATGGCCAAATTAAAGCGGGTTCCATTGGATCTATCGAAGTATCACAATCTGATCCAAATGTAATTTATGTAGGTACCGGTTCTGATGCACCAAGGGGCAATATTTCTGCAGGTATTGGTATTTACAAAACGACTGACGGGGGAAAAACTTGGGCGCATGTAGGTCTTCGAGATGGAGGACAGATAGGAGAAATTAGAGTTCATCCTAAAAATCCAGATTTAGTTTATGCCGCAGTATTAGGTAATATCTTTGGTCCGAACGAACAGCGAGGAGTATTTCGATCTGAAGATGGTGGGGAAACGTGGGAGAAGGTGATGTATATTAGTGATAAAACAGGTGCTGTTGATGTTGAAATTGATCCAAATAATCCTCGAATTATTTACGCTGGATTTTGGAGGGCAGAACGTGATCCATGGGCATTAATTGACGGAGGACAGGAAGGCGGCGTGTATAAGTCCAAAGATAGTGGGGAGACATGGGAGCGAGTATCTGGGGGTTTGCCGGAGGACGAGCCGCTTGGTAAGGTCGATATTGCTATTTCACCTGCTAATTCAGATCGTTTATGGGTTATGCAGCAGACGCAAAGAGATGAGTCGGGCGGTTTATACCGTTCGAGTGATGGCGGTGAGACGTGGAAACATGTCAATAATGAACATAGGTTGCGGCAGAGGGCTTGGTACTACACGCATATTTTTGCTGATCCACAAGATCAAGAAACAGTGTTTGTACTAAATACTGGGTTTTATAAATCTACTGATGCCGGAGAATCATTTGATGAAATTGATGTGCCTCATGGAGATGTCCATAGTCTTTGGCAAAATCCCAATAATCCGGATATCATGGTAAATAGTAATGACGGTGGGGCCAATGTATCGGTTAATGGTGGAAAAACATGGACAACGCAGAGGAATCAGCCAACGGCCGAATTTTATCGTGTTGAAGTCGATGACCAGTTTCCTTATAGGGTTTACGGTGCACAACAGGATAACTCAACAATATCGGTACCTAATAAAATGCCCGGAGATGTAAGTCCTAAACAGTACTGGTATTCAGTTGGAGGTGGGGAAAGTGGTCATATTGCCGTCCATCCAAACGATTCTGATGTCGTCTATGCCGGATCATACAGCGGGGAAATTACACGTTTTCATAAGGGGACTGGACAAACTCTTCAGATGACAGCTTATCCTCATTATACTGAAGGCACTAATATGACTGAGCTGAAATATCGATTTCAGTGGAACTTTCCAATCGTAATATCTGAGCATGCACCTGATACGATGTATGTAACATCACAGTATGTGCATCGATCTACCGATGGGGGATTTACATGGGACATTATAAGTCCTGACTTAACGACAAATGATCCGGAGTATTTGGATCGCATTCCAGGTGGTCCGATACAGCATGATGCTACTGGTGTAGAGGTTTATAGCTCTATCTTCTCATTTACCGAGTCGCCACATCAGCGTGGCGAACTGTGGGCTGGAAGTGATGATGGACTAGTACATATTTCGGAGAATGGAGGTGAATCTTGGGAAGATGTTACTCCTGATAATATGCCTGATGGAGGTACGGTTAACGTTATTGAGCTATCAGAACATGATCCGGGAACAGCATATATCGCTGTGTACAAATATCGAGAGGCTGATTTTAATCCCTATATTTTTAAAACGGGAAACTATGGGCAGAGCTGGGATCTATTAACAAACGGTAATAATGGGATTCCAGAGGGTCATTTTGTACGTGTGATCCGAGAAGATCCCGATCGTGAAGGATTATTGTATGCGGGAACAGAGTTCGGCATGTATATTTCTTTTGATGATGGACAACATTGGCAGCCGTTTCAACTAAATCTGCCTCATACGCCGATAACAGATATTGAGGTACACCGCGATGATCTTGTGTTAAGTACGCAAGGGCGTTCTTTTTGGGTTTTAGATGACTTGTCTCCGTTACATCAATTGGATAACCAGATTGAAAGTTCAAATTACCATCTATTTAATCCCAGAGATGCATATCGAACACAGTTCCGGGGATCAGCAGGATCATCAGGGCCTGACAGCTATCCAACTGGGACATTGGTAAATTTTTATCTGGATAAAGAGGCAGCTGATAAGAAAGTGGATCTTGATATTCTGAACGAGTCTGGAGAAGTAATACGTAGTTTTTCGACAGATTCAGAGGATTTGAAAGAACGAAATAAATTAGAGGTGACCGAAGGTTTGAACCGTTTTGAATGGGATTTAAATCACGAAGGCCCATTTACCGTTGATGATCTGGTAACAATGGTAATTGGAAATCCTCCTCGTGGACCTGAAGCAGTCCCTGGAACTTATTCGGTTAGACTTACAATTGGGGAGGAACAATTGCAAAAATCTTTTCAGCTCAAAGCCGATCCACGCTGGGATGCAACTACAAAGGATCTTAGAGACACTTATACAATGGCGAATGAAATTGCCGGCATGATTACGAGTTTTCAACAGGCCATTGACCAGATACGCTCAGCTCGGGAGCAGATAGAATCTATTTTAGAAAAGAAAAGTGATTCGCAACCAATTCAGGATCAAGCGAAAGCGTTAAGTCAAAAATTGACAGAAGTAGAAAACAAGTTTATCAATAATGATATCAAAAGTGGGCAAGATCCAATTGGTATGGAGCGTCGATTAAGTAACCGGATGGGGAGGTTATACCAGGTTGTGCGGGATCATGATGCAAGGCCTACTGGAGGAATGGAAGAAAGATTTAAAGATTTAAAAAAGGTATGTGAAGAGTATATGAGGGAGTTTAATACAATTGTAAGCCAAGACGTCCAAAAGTTTAATAGCCTGCTTGATCAGCAAGGGGTAGACCATATAATTCTTGACAAATAATAGAGGTCCTATAGGTAAAAGTTTATGCCAGTTTTTGTTTGCTATGCCTCCTGAATAAATTATTCAGGAGGTTTTTTATTAACTGGGTAGTTTTAAATAATATAATTCCATAGGATTCTTACAGAGATCTCCCATGGTTTCCAAACCAGAATATGCTGACTAGCATACAAAAAGCCCGCCAGCTAAGGCGGACTTAAAAACTACTCTCTCTTGACTACAATCAACGGCTTATCTGTTAGTAAGACTATCGGGAAAGGAAATCCTTACAAAATTTCTTTTCATATTTCATATTTTATTTCATGCATTTATTCATGTGATACTGTATAATTAGTTCTATGAAATCACTTGCCGACAAACAGCGACAACTTTGGAAATACATATTAACCTTTTACGAATATTACGGTCAATTTTCCAGCCATGAAAATATAGGGCAAGCCATCAGCGAAAATATTAGGCCCCTTCTTGTAAAAATTCATCACTAAAAATCCGATCACTACTTTGCCCTGATTGTATATGGTGAGAGCATGAATGACGCGGGTCTCCTGTAAAAAATCCTCTATTTCTCCACTTGTACCATGCGTAACATGATGACATCATATACCGCATGGGCACTCATGGCTGCAATTAAGCCAGAATATTCAAAAAGATAGCCGAGCAGCATGCTGAGTCCAAACATTGTCAGGCCAAATAGCATGTGTCCCACTGATGTAAATTTAAAATAGCCGTGGATACCGATAAAAATAAATGAGGTAATCCAGATACCGAGTAATGGTTGTATGGCTCCGCGGAAAAGAAGCTCCTCTCCCACTCCGGCAAATGCTGAAAGCTGAATTCGATCAAATCTGGAAAGCTTTAGTTTTGAAACCATGTCAACGATATAAAAATCATGTAAGATTTCTGAAACGGGAGGGCGATTTATAATGAAACCGATTATACCTGCCGCTGCGCCACCTGATATAATCCCGATAAGAAGCTGGATTGTAACGGGATAGCCGTGTTCAAAAACAGACTTGAGGTTTTCCTCGTGAAAGTATTGGAAAATAAGAATAGCAAGAATCAGATAGAAGAAGGTAGAAACAAGAGAGAGTAGTAGTAATTTACTGCTTGGAGTTTGGCCGTCTTCTTCGGTAATAGGGTGAGAATTGTTTTCTTCGTCTATCATGAAATTCCAAATAGGGTAATTTATGTAAGATCTTGTGGAGGTATAATTTGACTTTCAAAAAGTAATAAGATGTGAATTCAGTTCGCATAAAAGTTCGAATTCCGTAAGTTGTCAAAAATTGTTGCCAAATTTTATTTCAACAACACCAAATAAATCTTTTTCATTATGAAACGTTTTTTGCTCTTTCCACTGATTCTGCTCTTAGCCTATTCGCATACAGCTCAGGGACAGGATCTCACCATTGATCCACAGATGTATGATATCATTGATAAGGTAAGCGCTGATCGGCTGGAATCGGATATCCGAACGCTAGCCAATTTTGGGACGCGCCATACCATGTCTGATACCACTTCTAACGAGCGTGGCATTGGGGCCGCTCGCAGATGGATCAAGCAGGAGTTTGAAAAAATAAGTCAAGAGTGTGGCGGATGCCTGGAGGTTAAATATCAGCGAACGCTGGTAGAGGGTGATCCCGACAGTCGTATTGACGAAGATACGTGGGTTGTGAATGTGTATGCTGTATTAAAGGGAAATACGCATCCCAATCGCTATGTGATTATGAGCGGTGATATTGACAGTCGCGCCTCGGATGTGATGAACGATACTATTGATGCCCCGGGTGCCAACGATAATGCCTCTGGCATGGCGGGTGCAATTGAAGCTGCTAGGGTCTTATCAAATTATGAGTTTGAAAGCAGTATTATTTTTGCCGGATTATCGGGTGAAGAGCAGGGGCTTTACGGCGGCCGTCATATGGCCGAGATGGCCAAAGAAGAAGGCTGGGAAATTATCGGTGTACTGAATAATGATATGATCGGGAATATAAAAGGTATTGATGGAGTGGTTGATAACCGCGAATTCCGAATTTTTTCAGAGCCTTACTCCTCGCAGGCCACCGAACGTGAGTTGCAGATGAAACGCTTTTTCGGTGGAGAGAATGACGGAATATCTCGTCAATTGGCTCGATATATCTACGAGACTACCGAACTTTATATGCCGCAGATGGATCCCATGTTAATTTACCGATTGGATCGTTTTGGTCGCGGCGGACATCACCGTCCGTTTAACGAAGCCGGTTTTGCCGGGGTTCGTATCATGGAAGCGCATGAAAACTATACTCAGCAGCACCAAGATATCCGCACCGAAGATGGAATAGAATATGGAGATGTGATTGAGCACGTCAATTTCGATTATGCTCAAAAGCTAACGGCTGTAAATGCTGTGGCGATGGCATCATTGGCCAAGGCGCCACCAAAGCCCAAGAATGTAGAAATTGGAGGTGCAGTTGAGCCATCCACAACCTTACGCTGGGAAAAACCGGACAGTGATCTTGTTAAGGGATACAAAATTTACTGGCGTCCAACGTCAAAGCCACTATGGGAAAGTCAGCGATATGTAGGAGATGTTAGTGAGTTTACGCTAGAAAATATTGTTATCGACAACTATCTATTTGGGGTATCAGCAGTTGGAAAAGATGGACACGAAAGTGTGGTGTCCTATCCCTCCGGATTGATAAGGGATTAGAAATCCTCAAGTACAGAGATAAACTCATATTTATATAATAAAACTATGAAAAACCTACTTCATTTATTCCTGTTAGCGATTTTTACTTTTGTGTTTTCAATGGATGCAAAAGCTCAATCAGATATTTTGACACTTGAGAATGTATTTGACCTGGAGTATGTCTCCGATACGCAGATTTCCCCTGATGGCGAGCAGATCGTCTATCAGCGAAATTTTATGGATATTATGGATGACCGACGCCGTTCAAATTTGTGGATTGTTAACTCTGATGGGAGTCGTCACCGCCCGCTGACTTCAGGCAATAATAATAATTTTTCACCGCGATGGTCGCCCAGTGGTGATCGTTTGTTGTTTGCATCTACAAAAAGCGGTTCAAGCGAACTGTATATGCGGTGGATGGATACTGGAGAAACGGCTAAGATTACCAACCTGACACAGTCACCAAGTTCGATTAGCTGGTCGCCCGATGGCAAATATCTTGCTTTTACGATGTTTATACCCCGCGAGGATAAGCCGATGGTTTCATTGCCCGGCAAACCCAATGGAGCGGAATGGGCTGATCCCGCTAACGTCATTGATGATCTGGAGTATAGGCGGGACGGATCATCCGGATTTGTCAAGGATGGATTTATGCACGTATTTGTAATTCCTGCTGAAGGAGGTACGCCGCGGCAGATCACTGAAGGCGATTACAATCACAGTTCGCCCGAGTGGACTTCCGATGGTGAGCATCTGATTATCTCATCCAACCGAAAAGAAGATTGGCAGTATAAAGAGCGAGATACCGAACTCTATAAGGTTTCGGTTGATGATGGGGGAATGATGCAGCTTACCGACCGGCGCGGACCGGATTCGAGTCCGAAGGTTTCACCCGACGGAAATCACATTGCCTATCTTGGTTATGACGATAATATGGACAGCTATCAGCTTACGAATACGTATATAATGAATGCCGATGGTTCTGGGAAACGAGCGCTGACAGATAATTTTGATCGGAGTGTGAGTAATCTGCAGTGGGCTGAAAATGCTGACGGTCTGTATTTGCAGTACGATAATGAAGGTAATGGGAAGGTCGGTTTTATATCCATAAATGGAAATGAGGGGATTCAGAAAGTTGTTGATAATCGCGGCGGAACAACGATAGGACGTCCCTACGGTAGCGGATCATATACGGTAGCATCTAATGGAAATATCGCTTATACCTATGCCACACCCTACCATCCAGGCGATGTGGCCGTTACAGATCAAAACGGAAATATGAATCGATTGACACAAGTAAACGAAGATCTATTTGGTCATAAAACGCTGGGTCAGGTCGAGGAAATCTGGTACGAATCATCCTATGATGGTAAAGAGATTCAGGGCTGGATCATCAAACCGCCCAATTTTGATCCCGATAAAAAATACCCGTTGATTTTGGAAATTCATGGGGGACCGCATACCAATTACGGTGATCGCTTTACAGCTGAGCTGCAGTTAATGGCTGCGAAAGGTTATGTAGTGGTTTATACGAATCCTCGCGGCAGTACAAGCTACGGAAAGGCGTTTGGAAACTATATCCATCATAATTACCCCAGCGAAGACCACGACGATTTAATGTCGGGTGTTGATGCAGTAATTGAAAAAGGATATGTAGATGCTGATAGTTTGTACATCACCGGTGGAAGCGGTGGGGGCGTGCTTTCGGCCTGGGCTATTGGAAAGACGGATCGCTTTAATGCCGCGGTAGTTGCAAAGCCGGTAATCAACTGGTACAGTTTTGTGCTGACTTCGGATGGATCCTCCTATCACAAATACTGGTTCCCGGGGTTTCCATGGGACAATCGTGACCACTACATGGATCGTTCTCCGATTTCTTTAGTTGGCAATGTTACAACGCCAACTATGTTACTTACCGGAGAAGAGGATTATCGTACTCCGATGTCTGAAACTGAGCAATATTACAGAGCGCTTCAGCTACAAAAAGTTGAGTCGGCCATGGTACGTATTCCCGGATCAGGACATGGAATTGCCAGTCGTCCCAGCAATTTAATGAGCAAGGTTGCACATATTTTGGAATGGTTCGGTAGCCACTGATGGTTTATTGTTATATATATTTGATAACGAACCCCGATGGGATGACCTCATCGGGGTTTTTGTTTAGAATTACAATATGAGAATTGGCCTTTCAATAAAGTGATGCCTCCAATATCTTCAGCACCTTTAAAAAAGGATCTATCAAATAAAGCTCTCTATAAAAAATGGACTTATCGAATAGGATCAGTATATCTACTATATTCTTGTCAATATTTACCAGCGTATTTTTTGTGCTGGGTCTTTGTAATATTACTCAGGCTCAAGAGGTTGAAACCCTTGATACGCTGGTAGTTTCAAAAGAGGTGGTGATTTCTTCCAGCAGAGTCCCCCAAACAGCAGCAGGTTCAGGTCGTAATATTACAACAATATCGGCGCAGATGATTGAGGATACTCCTGCTCATACGCCCGATGAAATGCTGCGTTATATCCCAGGTGTGGAGGTGCAATCGCGAGGTGCTTTTGGTACGCAGTCGGATTTTAGCCTGCGGGGAAGCACATTTTCTCAAGTGCTGGTGTTGGTAGACGGAATGAGGATAAACGATCCGCTGACAGCCCATTTCAATTCAAATATTCCGGTAGCTCCAGACGAAATTCAGCGTATTGAAGTTCTGCACGGTCCGGCGGCAGCACAATATGGTGCTGATGCAATGGGTGGTGTCATTAATATTATTACCCATACATTTGGTGGCCAGTCAAATGAAAAGAAAACGAACGCCCGCATTAAAGGCGGTTATGGTCAGAATGATCTTAAAATGGGACGAGGCGGATTTTATCACAGCACCCAAAACTACCGTATCAGTGGCGGTGGTATGTGGCATCAAAGTCCCGGCCAGGAGTTGGCCAACGACTATAACAACCGTTTTAATATTGCTAACGGTTCAGTTTCAGGTGGAGTAAAGCTAAATAATAACTGGGATTTAGCACTCCGAACGGGTTACGACTATCGTGACTTTAATGCGAAGTATTTTTATACCGCGAGTCCATTAGATGAAGCCACCGAAACGATTTCAATGTGGTGGAATCAGATGCGCTTACAGCGAAGTACCCAAAATAGTATAACAACTATAAAAGGATCATTTAAGCGCACGAAGGATGAATTTATTTTCAATCCGCAGTTCCCGGGTAATAATCATACAACCTCCAGAGGGGCGTTACAGCTGTATCAGTATCGTCAATTATCGGACAGCTGGGATCTTACTTATGGTGCACAACTGGATAACCGGATGATTAGAAGTAATGATAGGGGGGACCACAGTAACTGGCATTACGCAGGTTTTGCAATGGTGCAGTGGCACCCAACTAATCCGATGACCCTATCAGGAAGCATTCGGATGGATCATGATGATAATTATGGCACAGAGTTGATGCCACAGGTCAGCTTTTCCTATCAGCAAGAACAGTGGATATTACGGGCATCAGGAGGGCGCAGTGTTCGTGCTCCGAGCTATACAGAACGTTTTATTTCAACTAACTTATCAGGTCCGTTAACTGAAGGACGAAATATCGGTAATCCGTGGCTAAAGGCCGAACGTGCTTGGTCGGGCGAATTGGGTGCTGATCTTTTTCTCCGGAAGAATGTGCGTTTTTCTGCAACTGGATTTGTTAGAGAGTCAACAGATTTGATTGACTACGCGTTGACGAATACAGCACATATTCGTAATGATGACAATCTACAATCAGGAGGAAATTACCTGTATGCCCGAAACATCAATAACGTTACGACCGCAGGTGTAGAAACAGAGCTTTCTATGAGTAAAAATCTGGGTAATAATTGGCTGTTTAATAGTACTATGGGTTATACTTTTACCGACTTTTTTGGGGATGAGGATGTAGCCTCGAAATATGTATCCAATTATGCCCGACACCTTGTGAATGGAATTGTCAGCGTGAGCTATGGGCCGATAGAAGGATCGGTAAGTGCGGTTTGGAAGAAGCGAGAACCTTCAGCTAATGAGAATATTGGAGCGTTTAAATCATCAGTGTACAGCTTGTGGAATGTAAAGCTTAATTATGATATCACTAAAGGCGTGTCGGTCGGGTTGCAGGTTGATAATGTATTTAACCAGGATAATCAGGATGTGCTTGGTGCACGTATGCCAGAACGATGGGCGCTGGGAACACTTACCTGGAAATTATAAGTCGGCAACGCTGGAAAAGCGAAGCCTACCTCTAAATTTCGAATCCTCGCAATAAAATACTGCGGGGATTTGTCTTTTTTTGATATACTGTATTTAGCGCTTTTGTTGCCATTGGCTTTTGTATCGGGCGTACTGTTCATCAAAGAAAGCCCAATGGGGTTATCTGCTGGCACCTTTGTACGTCATTTTTCTATCTATTTTGATGTTAGCCCTTACAGCAAAAGTAGTTGGAATGGGGCTGTTGGGACAGAATATTATGCCTGCCATTATCATAATTCCTTTATTTAGTTTCGTAGCTATTGTTTGCTCGGTCTTGATTGTTCGGAATATAGAAGAGTCTTAATGAGCAAATAAGCTAAAGTAAGACTATTGTAATCTATGGATGCAGATTTTGTACCCTTAACTATTGATACTAGAAATGATCAGTAGTCATAATAAATAGCGGTAGCTAATAAGTACTGTTGATATAGAAGGGGGATAGAAGATTTATCTATAGTGCAAAGGGCAATACTATTGCCAGATTGGCTGAAAGGTTTTATGAAAGAAAATAAAAAAGGCGATCTCGAAAAGAGATCGCCTTTAATAATTTATTTTTGCTTTAAGCCTTAGTTACTTGGCTCATATTGATAAGGGTTCAACGGATGTGATTCTGCACGTCGATTTTTACGGCAGCCTTTTTCTTCCGTTTGTTCCATACATGGTTGAGGCGCTTTTCCTAATCCGCGAGATTCAATGCGATTTTCAGAAACGCCATTTTCGATATAAAATTGTTTGACGGATTCTGCTCGTCGTTTACTCAAACGCAAGTTGTACTGATCGCCACCAACGTGGTCAGTAAAAGCGTCAATGCGAATTCGGAACTTAGAAGAATTCATCAATTTCTTGATGTTCTCGTTCAGGATACGAGCAGCGGACTCATCAATGTTCGACATATCGAAGTCGAAATTAACGGTTCCAAGAGCATCTTTCTTTAGGAAAGGAGGATCGTTACTGTCATTGGGATTAGTTCCCATTTCAACTTCCTGACCGTCGGTAAAACCGTTACCGTCAGAGTCAGCGTTGTTAGGATCAGTATTGTATTCATTAACTTCCTCAGCATCCGTGAGACCGTCACCATCGCTGTCAGCACTTAATGGATCGGTGTTGTATTCATTAACTTCCTCACCATCAGTTAATCCGTCGCCGTCAGTATCTTCTTCGAGCGGATCGGTTTCATAGGAGTTAACTTCTTCACCGTCTTCAAGACCATCTCCGTCAGTGTCGGCATTGTTAGGATCAGTGTCATATTCATTGATTTCCTCAGCATCAGTAAGACCATCGCCGTCGGTGTCGGCTTCAAGCGGACTAGTATCATGCTCATTCATTTCGGCCCAGTCACTAAGACCATCATCATCAGTATCAAGAGAACGGAGGGTCTCTTCATCTAATGATTGAAGATATTCCATATCACGGTCAGAAGGGGCTCTAAGTTCTTCGGTACCGGCACAGCTGGTGAGCAATGCCATTCCAAGAAACACGGAAGAGAGAAGTAGTAATAATTGTTTGTTTATCATCGTGTTACGAGTGTAGGTTAAAAGTTGATTTGTGATAAGTTGTAAGATAGAGTTTTCCAGAAAAATTTTAAATACCTGTTTAAAACTGTTGGTTACAATATGTTATCTAATATAATCAAATACAAAAAAAAGTAATCTTATTAATGGGTGTAATTTTCGATAAAAGTTCTTTATATTTATCGACTCCTAAAAGGGGCTATAGCTCAGTTGGCTAGAGCGCTTGCATGGCATGCAAGAGGTCCGGGGTTCAAGTCCCCGTAGCTCCAC
>CAJXOG010000013.1 GCA_913057775.1 uncultured Fodinibius sp.
GTTCACTGGTGCACTATACACAGTGTATGAAACATATCTTTATATCGGTACAAATCGTTATGCTGATGGAATGAAAGTTATACTGTAGTGTAGGCTTCCCTGAAAGTTGACCGTTTGAAAGTAGAAAAAATCACGATTCAGCGAATCTCAAGTCATCTCGACCCTCAACAAACAGGAGCAGGGTCTGAAGGTCCGAGACATTTGTCGCGAGCTACGGCATCAGCAATGCGACCTTCTACAACTGGAAAGCCAAGTATGGCGGACTCAGCTTCAGTGAAGCTGGCCCGTATTAAGGAGCTTGAGACAGAAAATTCCAGATTAAGCGCATGTACGCCGACCTGAGCCTGGTCCATCTTGCCCTCAAAGATGCTGTCGAAAAAAAGGGGTAAGCCCTGAACGCAGGCGGGAGATGGTTACCTAAATGCGCGAGCACCACAGGGTAAACATTCGTCAGGGTTGCAAAGCAGTCTCGCTTCCACGAAGTACCAATAGCTATCGGAAGAAGCCGAAAGATGATCAACCGATTATCGATGAGCTACTGGCGTTGACCGGCAAACATCCGGCCATTGGCTTCTGGCAGTGTTACTATCGATTAGCGGGGGGTGGCCACAAGCGGGTGTATCGGGTCTATACGGCCTTGAGACTTAATGTTCGCCGTCGAGCAAAGAAGCGACTTCCGGCACGGGCCAAGCAACAGCTGTTCCAACCCGAAGAGCCTAAGCCAAGTGTGGAGCTTGGATTTTATGCATGACAGCCTCTGGGATGGCCGCACGTTTCGCATGTTGAATGTGATTGATGACTACATCCGTAAGATTCTTTGGATCGAAACGGATACTTCGCTGCCAGCCTGGCGGGTGATGTGGGTGCTGGAAAACTTAAAAGAGTCTCGCGGGCTCCCAGAGATCATCCGGGTGGACAACGGACCGGAGTTTGTCTCTCGCAAATTAGACCTTTGGTGCAAAGATAATAATCTGACATTAGCCTTTATCCAGCCCGGCAAACCAACGCAAAATGCATACGTCGAACGGCTTAACGGCAACATCCGCTCAGAGCTGCTGAACGCTTATATACTTAAAACCCTGAGCGAAGTACGAGAAAAAACACAGCAATGGAAATACGATTATAACCACAACCGACCCCACAAATCCTTGGGGTATAAAACACGGGTAGAACTACCACCGTAACCGAAATCCTCTACTTTTAAGTGGTTCGAAAAATGAGGAAGCTTACACTGAACTAAAGACTTGTTAACAGAACAGAACGCTTTCAAAAATTCATGTAGATTCTATAATTATTACAATAATTTTTAAATAGTAGTGCTCCGTTATCATAATAACATTTCAAATATATAATTTTGGGGATGCAAGCCTACCATGGAGCTATTAAATCTTTTAAAATAAACCCGGAACATTTTTGCCTACATAGAATATGAGTAACAAAAGAGTATTTGTTGAAAGGATTAAATATTATTTTTTTTTAATATTAATTAATTTTCCTTAATATAATTAACAGGATATAACCAAGTGGAATTGGTTAACAATTAATTCTATTTGTAACAATTGTTCTTCAAATATCTCTTATAAGTGAAATGCAGTTAAATCATGTGTGTTAGGTTTCATAAATATCATCTTAAAACCCCATATCATGCAAAGTAACACAAGTTTTCGGCTCACATATTATTTATTTCTCAATATACTTAGCTTTCTTATATGTGCTGCTCTTGCAAGTATATTATCATGGCCTATACTTGCTGAAATTTCGATAGCTGGCAGTATTTATGTTCTTCTTATTGTTTTTGGTAAGTATCTATTTGAATCTCGTTTAATACAAACAGATCATGATCTGTCTACAATAGTTAGAAATTTTCTTTTCCAGCTTAAGCATTTAGGAGATGCTGAGAAGGGTTAGAAAGCCCACTGCTATTAAGTATGTTTTATAAGAAGTAAATAACAGCTTTAGTTACTGTTAATATTCTTGAAAGATATTTTCTTATCACTCAATTTCAGTATTGGCTTAAGACTGCTATGCAGAAATTTTGTGACAGGTGATAGCATCAGCCCCAATATTATTATTGCTAAGAACATCAGAGATGGATTCATCATCCCACTCATTGAATAAGCTAAAGCAATAATCAATAAATTACCTAACCAAAAAGAAATTGAAACGAAGGCTTTAGTCACTCCAGACTCAGTTAATTTCTTATAAACATGGTTAGGAGAAGTTGTAACAAAAGGATTTTTGTCAGTAAGAAGTCTGATATAAAGTGCTCTGATTATATCAGCTGCCGGAATTATCATTACTGCAAATGCAAAAATAATTGAGTTATCAATGTGCCAGGGATTTCCGATAATTGTATTGTTGATCTGAATAAATTGTACTCCTATAAAAACAAGCACAAATCCAATTATTAATGAACCGGTATCCCCTAATGAAACTTTTGAAGGGTGCATATTATAGATTAAGAACCCAAGTAACGCTCCAGCCAACACAAAGGATAATATTGCAAGAGTATAGAATCCTGCCCCAAAAAACCAAATACCAAATATAGATGAAATAATAATACCTACTCCGCCGGCAAGTACGTCTAATTCATTAATATATTTGAATGAATTAACAAATATGACAAATAAAGGAATTGTTATAACTGCACCAACCCAAAAAGGTACTTCATATATGCCAAATAGACCGCCGAAGTTTGTAATTAAAACTTTTCCGGCAATAACTATTTCAGCAGATGCAAGAAACTGAATAACTAATTTTTTTGGGGTGGTTAGTTCTAATATATCATCGTTTATCCCTGTAAGAATGAGCATAAACAACGATGCTACTAAAAAAGGGTATGATTCTAGTTGATTAGCATGACCCCAAATAGAAAAGGCAATCAAAAATGCCGCAAATATACCCATACCCCCTAGGTTTGGCACATCTGCGACGGTAACCTTTTTTTGACCTTCTGGCGGATTATCAATTAACTCTTTGAGACCGGCAATTTTTACTATAACCGGCATAAATGCGTAACTAATCAAAAATGCTGTTACAACTGACAGTAATACCCCAATTATACTTTCGAACCCCATTATCAGCTCTCCAATTTTTTAGCAAACGTTTATTTTACATCAGATAGAAATAGTACTATAAATATTCTGAATTTCTCTCTTTACTCCGTCTTATTATTTTATAAAATTAAATACTTAAGTCAAAATGTAATTTAGAACAAGAAAATTTAAATCTTTCTATTTAGATGAACATACAAAGTTTTGTTAGTACTTATTGCTGGCTTCTAATTTAAATTTATTATCAATTATTTATTCGGTCATATGCAAGAACCCCAGTAATTATGAGGGTTAGAAAAGGAGTTACGTTTCTCAGCGCTTCGAAAAAAGTTCTTTTTCGCTGTACTTTTATGGTAATGGTATCATTATTTTGTAATACAAAATTTCTCAATTCACGAGGTAGAGGCTCATCTGGTTTGAATCTAAATACATTTACCAATTCACGACCCTCTGTTTCCGAATATCGCAAAACAAATGCTTCTATCCCCTTAACTCTTCTCTCCCCTGTGTCAAGACCTATAGGACCTCTGGCATAGGATATAAGTTCTGGAATCGAAGTACCTTGGGGTACCATATATCTTCCCGGATTTCTTACATCCCCCCATAAATTCAATGTATCAGCCAATTGCCCGGGTTCAGCTACTTTAATTATACCTTCATTAGCAACTTGTTCCAATCCACCTTGAGCATTCGAATCTATTACCCCAAAAAAAATGATAAGTGAGGTTATTCCAATTAAGAACTTTAACTTTTTAAACATAATTTTCTAGTCAGATATTTTATTTTTTATATAATATAAAAATACAATGGCAAACGGATTATTATGTATCCCTTATCTCCTAATACCACTTTATAACTTCTTAATTAATTAAGAATACTCACAAATTACTGAGAAACTTAGAACAAAGTTTCTCAGTATTCAAAGCGAAATAAATTTGTACTTTTAATGTATGAAATAATTACCTCCATTGATGAAATCTTAGTACATTTTAATACAATTAATTTATTTCATTTTTCTTAAAGCCATCCTGGCCGCTTTTTGCTCTGCAGCTTTTTTGCTTTTTCCTTTACCCTGGCCCATTTCTTTATTATCCACGAGCACGCGCACTTCAAAAGTTTTGTCATGGCCGGGACCGCTTTCAGAAATTACTTCGTAGGTAGGAATCTCCATCTGCTCCGCTTGGGCAAACTCCAGCAACAAGCTTTTATAGTTATCAAGCGTATTTACAATTTGGTCAAAGTCAACGTGTTGCTCAATAACATTTCTCACAAATTTTGAGGTCGGTTTATATCCCAAATCAAGGTAAAGTGCTCCTACAAGTGCCTCAAAAAGATCTGATAAAACACTTTGGGATTCTTTAATTCCTTGTCCACGCACCCGTTCCCCCAAAAGCATAAGACTGTTAAGCTCCAACTTTTTAGCATACATTGCCAGGGTATTTCCCTTAACAAGTTTAGCTCGTAATTTAGTTAAGAAACCCTCGTTTTCATTGGGAAATAAATCAAAGATAATTTCAGTAACAATCAAATCAAGAACTGCATCTCCCAAGAATTCGAGACGTTCATAAGAATCAATGGAGGAAAATTTTTCATCGGCTAATGTAGAGCGATGACGCAGTGCACGTATATAGATAAACGGATTATCAATTGAAGTACCGATAATCCCTTGGAGCTTCTGTATTCGTTTTTCCTGCTCAGGCGGTAACTCTTCGTCTGTTTGAAAATATGACCTGAGTTTATCAAACATTCACTATTTACTCTTCGAACTTTTTAAATACGAGTGTAGTGTTATGGCCGCCAAATCCAAATGCATTATTCAAGGCATATTTCACATCTCGCACTTCTGCTTCGTTGAAGGTATAATTTAGATCACACTCCGGATCCGGCGTATCGAAGTTGATTGTTGGCGGAATCATGCCGTGATAGGTCGATAGCAAGGTAGCCAGCGCCTCAATTGCTCCGGCAGCACCAAGTGCATGTCCCGTCATTGACTTAGTAGAATTATGGTTGATTTCATAAGCATGATCTCCAAACACCTTTTTTATGGAATTGGTCTCGGCAATATCGCCAAGCGGCGTTGAGGTACCATGCATATTGATGTGATCTACATCTTCTTTGGCAATACCTGCAGAATCGAGTGCTCTGTTAAGAGCTAAAATAACCCCTTCTCCATCAGGATCGGGAGCTGTAATATGGTGGGCATCAGCAGAAAAGCCATACCCTACAATTTCACCATATATTTGGGCACCTCGTTCTTTTGCATGCTCATACTCTTCTAAAAAGAGAATTCCTGATCCTTCACCCAGTACAAATCCATCCCTGTTTTTATCAAAGGGACGAGATGCAGTTTGAGGATCATCGTTACGGGTAGACATTGCTTTCATCGAGTTAAAACCCGCTACACCAATGCGTGAAACTGGTGCTTCAGATCCTCCCGAAACAGCCATCTCGGCCTGCCCGTTTCTAATAGAGTCGTAAGCCAAAGCAATGTTATGAGAACCGGTAGCACATGCTGAAACAGCACAAAAGTTGGGACCTTTAAATCCATATTTAATAGAAATTTGTCCCGCTACCATATCGGGTATTAATTTGGGGATAAAGAATGGAGACACCCCTCGGGGTCCATGTTCATGAAATGAAATGGATTGTTCATAAAACGTATTCATTCCTCCTATTCCCGTTCCAACAATTACTGCAACATCATCTTTATTGATGTCATCCAAATCAAGACCGGTATCCTGGATCGCTTCTTCAGCAGCTATAAGCGCATACTGGCAAAATTTGTCCAGACGCCGCGCTTCTTTACGTTCGAAGTAATCCTGTTCATCGTAGTCTTCAATTTGTGCAGCAAACTTTGTCGGAAAGTCAGAAGTGTCAAAATGCTCAATAGGCTGAGCTCCACTCTTGCCCGATATTAACCCATTCCAGAAATCAGGTGCCGTCTTACCTACAGGGGTAAGGGCACCTATTCCGGTTATTACAACTCTGCGATTAGACATGCTAAAAAGTTTAGCGCTTGAGAATGTTAGCTTACTTTCTCCTGAAGATATTCAACAGCATTACCTACCGTAGCAATGTTTTCTGCATCTTCATCAGGAATACTGATATCAAATTCTTTTTCGAACTCCATAATGAGTTCAACAGTATCCAATGAATCAGCACCTAAATCGTTGGTGAAGTTCGCTTCGTGCGTAACTTCTGATTCATCAACACCTAATTTATCAACGATAATTGATTTTACTTTTGATTCAACGTCTTGAGACATAACAGTAATTTAACTTATGTTCGGGTTAATTTTAATGAAAACTGCCCACTTTCGTTAAGCATGGGCTGAAAATACAATTTAAATTTATAAAATACACTTTATGTAAAAAGTGTATTTAGCTATGCATTTTTAACAACAAAAACTTTGGGTTACATCCCCATACCACCATCAACTCGTACAGTTTCTCCGGTAATGTAAGAACTGAGGTCTGAAGCTAAAAATAATACTGTATTAGCAACTTCCTCGGCATCGCCGGCGCGCGCCATAGGTGTTTCTTCTTTGATTGCTTCAAGAATTTCCTCATCCAACTCATCTGTCATTTCCGTAGTAATATATCCGGGGGCTACCACATTTACGCGAATATTTCTGGAAGCAAATTCCTTCGCATATGATTTCGTAAATCCAATAATTCCTGCTTTTGAAGCAGCATAATTACTTTGTCCGGCATTACCGGAAAGCCCTACAATAGAGCTGATATTAATAATAGAGCCACCACGATTCCGCATCATGGGCTTGGCAACGGCTTTACTATAATTAAAAATACTTTTAAGATTGGTATCTATTACCTGATCCCACTGTTCTTCGCTCATTCGCAGGATCAGATTATCACGGGTGATACCGGCGTTATTTACCAAAATATCCAGCTTTTCCCAGTCATCCGTTAGTTCCGAAATAACTTCTTCTGCCTTTTCAAGTTTTACAGCATCAGCCTGAATAGCTTTTGCTTTGCACCCTTTGGCTTCGATTTCTTCCTTTACTTCATTGGCCGCATCAACTGAGCTGGCAAAAGTAATCGCCACATCAGCACCATAATCTGCTAATGTTAATGCAATAGATCGACCAATTCCACGACTTCCGCCTGTTACTAACGCTGTCTTTCCTTTAAGTGATAAACTCATCCTAAAATAATTTTATTTATAGCCATTTATTTCAACATCGTCTAACGTTCGCTTCACAAGTCCCTGCAAAACTTTACCGGGGCCTACTTCAACAAACGAGTCAGCCCCATTCTTATGCATATTTTGGAGCGTCTGCGTCCACCGCACAGGATTCAACAACTGATTCAAAACGTTCGATCGAATTTCTTCGGGGTCTGTTGTCGGATCTGCTGTATAATTGCTATAAATTGGACAATCCGGCTTAGATATATCCAATGTTTCCAAACTTTCTTTAAGTCCATCATAAGCCGGTTGCATCAGTGAAGAATGGAAAGCTCCGCTCACAGGAAGCTTCTTTGCCAATCGGCACCCTTCTTCTTTTAGTAATGCTACCGCTTTATCAATGGCTTCTTCATCCCCAGAAATTACCAACTGACCCGGACAATTATAATTTGCAGCAATAACTTCTTTCCCAACCTCTTCGGTTGCCTGCTCACAAATTTGTTCTACAACCTCATCCCCCATCCCAATGACGGCTGCCATGGTACCGGGATTATTTTCTCCGGCCTGTTGCATAAGCTCACCGCGGCGACGTACAATTTTAAGAGCATCTTCAAATACTACGGCTCCACAGGCAACAAGTGCAGAAAATTCACCCAAGCTGTGTCCGGCAACCATATCAGGAGTTGCATCTAACGTATTAAACAACGCTATGGAATGTAAAAATATAGCAGGCTGAGTAAATTCCGTTTGTTTCAATTTCTCCTCCGGACCTTCAAACATAATCTGTTTAAGATCGAAGCCAAGAATATCATTAGCTCGATTTACATAGGAAGAAAACACCTCATTATCATCATAATGAGACTTCCCCATTCCAACAGATTGTGATCCCTGTCCGGGAAATAAATACGCTGTACTCATAACTTACTTCCACCCCCATTTTAGGTAAATTGATCCCCAGGTATATCCTCCGCCAAAAGCGGCCAGGATCAAATTATCACCGTGTTCTAATTCGTCTTTCCAATCATATAAACAAAGTGGTATAGTAGCCGCTGTTGTATTTCCATACTTATCAATATTAACCATCACTTTGTCGCTGTCCAGTCCCATACGATTGGCGGTAGCATTAATAATTCGCAAGTTCGCCTGATGCGGAACCAACCATGCTACATCATCAGCTTCAAGATCATTTTTCTCCATAATTTCCGCACTTACGTCGGCCATTCCAACGGTCGCTTTCTTAAAGACGGTGCGCCCGTCTTGCCTCGCGTAATGCAGCCGCTCGGCAACGGTCTGTTCACTGGCAGGATTCAAACTACCACCAGCCGGTTGATATAAAGATAAGTTCGTATCCCCTTCTGACCGATGAATATAATCAATAATTCCTGTTTCATCTTCTGATGGCTCAAGCAAAACGGCCCCTGCCCCGTCACCAAACAAAATACAGGTAGAGCGATCAGTATAATCAATAATCGAGCTCATTTTATCAGCTCCAATGACCAATACTTTTTCAGCACGACCCGATTCAATAAAATTAGCTCCAGTAGTGAGTGCATACAAAAAGCCTGAGCAAGCAGCCGACAAGTCAAAAGCATAAGCATTGCTGGCCCCAATCTCATTCTGAACCAAACAAGCTGTGGCCGGAAAAAGATAATCGGGGGTCACCGTCGCCAAAATAATGGTATCAATTTCTTCGCCTGTAATGCCCCGCTGCTCAAGTACTTCTTTGGCTGCCTTTGCCCCCATAAAAGCTGTGGCCTTATCGTCATCCTTTAGGATGCGTCGTTCCTCAATACCGGTCCGAGTTCGTATCCATTCGTCGTTTGTCTCTACCATTTCTTCAAGATCGGCATTGGTCAGCCGATTCTCGGGCAGATAATGTCCTACTGCTGTTATTGCTGCTTGTATTGCTTCCGCCATGTATGGGGGTTATTTATTTGAGAGATGCTACAATTTTTTCGTTGATATTGTGGTCCACACATTTTGCGGCACTCAATATCATATTCTTGATCGCTAATGGAGAACTGCTTCCATGTCCTACCATGGTTAATCCATCAACGCCTAAGAAAGGCACACCACCAACTTTATCGGGATCAAATTCTGCAAGTGATGTTTTAAGTACTTTGCTAACCAACTTTGCTTCTTTGGCTCCAAGCCCTAAATCTTTGATTCCTTTTTTAACAAACAATTCGAGAGCTTCAGGAATAGATTCGCCAAATTTAAGAACAATGTTTCCTATCAGTCCATCACATAGAAAGACGTCAGCTTTTCCACTGAATATATCACCGCCCTCCACATTTCCAATAAAATTGGGCAATGACTGAAGTTCGTTATGTGCCTTTTTTAGATTTTCTGTTCCTTTTTCTTCTTCTTCGCCCACATTAAGCAAACCGATCTGAGGATCATCTACATCCATAATCTCTTTAGCAAATACCCGGCCCATTTTTGCAAATTCGACAAACATCGATGGACGTACTTCCAGATTTGCTCCGGCATCCATTACCAGTCGTGGACCTTTGATCGTCGGATAAATTGCTGCAATAGTAGGACGACTTACCCCTTCCAATTTTCCTAATAGAAAAGTAGAAGCAGCCAGCAATGCCCCAGTATTTCCAGCACTTAAAAAGGCATTACATTTTCCCTTTTTATGCATTCCAACACCGGTAACAATAGAAGAGTTTTGCTTGGTTTTTACGGCTTGAGCAGGTGACTCGTCCATACCAATGATTTCGGGAGCATGCTGAACCAACAATCGTTCCTGATCATAGTCATGCTCTTCAAGTTCATTGTTTATCACGTCTTCCGGTCCAACAAGAATAACCGTTAGATTGGGAACTTCGTTAATAGCTTGTATTGATCCTTCTACCGGACTTTTTGGATAGTAGTCGCCCCCTGCGGCATCTACAGCAATGATCATGAATAAGAGGTTAGGATAAAATTACTTGTTCACATCGATAATCTGTCGGCCGCGATAGTAGCCGCACTCTTTACAAATATGATGGTAGCGATGCAGTGCACCACAATTATCGCATTCAGCCAGGGTTGGCTCACCTATTTTATGGTGTGAGCGACGCTTGTTAGTTCGTGACTTAGAATGTTGACGTTTTGGATGTGCCATTAGCTAATAATGATATTTCTGTTAATTCTTAAGTTCTTTCAATTTTTCCCACCGGGGATCTACCACCTCGGCGTCTGTATCTTCTTTAGTATCTCCGAAAGATTTTGTTTCAAACTCTTTTGGCCTCCCTTCTTCATCAAGAAACTTAGGATGCAGTTTCTTAATCGGGACATTTAAAAATATAGTATCACGGACTTCATCCTCAATGCTCAGTGTATTGCTGGAGAAATTAAATCTCCGAACAGCACCATTTTCATCTTCTTTTTCTTCCTGAACATCAACTTTAAACACTACCTCATAGTCTGATTCAATAGGTTGAATGTATGGTTCAAGCGATCGATCGCACACAATTTCTACATCCGAATCCACATGAAAATTCACCCTGATAAAATGGAGCGTACGGTAAAAAAGAAGATCAACCGTCCCGCCCTCAAATGTATAGGGCGATAGATCCAAATCTTCTTCGGTTAACTCTACCGTGCGCCGACTTTCGCCGTCAGGTATTTCTACTATGTTAAATTCGAGTTTTGACATATCCGTAATAGTTCCCAAAAATATGAATATTTGGATTTACCTGCAATCAATTAAACAACCCAAATAACCGCTGCTCAACGAGTTCAATAATGCGTCCTAAATCTTCCTTATTATTTACGAAATCTAAGTCGTCAGTATCAATAATCAGCTTCTCATGGGGATAACGCTTAATCCAATCTTCATATAACCTGTTTAAACGCTCCAGGTATTCTATACGAATAGTGTTTTCATAATCCCTTCCCCGTTGCTGAATTTGCTGGACAAGGGTGGGAACCTGCGCGCGAATATAGATAAGCAAATTAGGTTCCTGAAGGTAATTCGTCATCTCCTTAAAGAGCGCCTCATAATTCTCAAAGTCGCGGTCACTCATTAACCCCATTTCATGCAAGTTTTTGGCAAAGATCTCAACATCTTCATAAATCGTGCGGTCTTGCACAAAACGCCCTTCACGCTCCAGCATTTCTTTTTGATGGCGAAAACGACTGGATAAAAAGTATATCTGCAGATTAAAACTCCAGCGACGCATATCTTCATAAAAATCGGACAGATATGGGTTATCATCTACTGATTCGTAAAAAGGCTCCCATCCAAAATGCTTTGCCAGCAAACCTGTCAAAGATGATTTGCCCGCACCAATATTACCTGCAATAGAAATAAATTTAAGATTATCTTCTTCAGCTTCGCCCAATTCTTCTGTGATATTATCCGACATACCCTAATGTTTTCCCAGTAGTTGATACATTTCTCTTTTATAATCTTCCACGCCTGGCTGATCAAAGGGATTAACCCCTAAACAATAGCAATACACAGCCGTCAACAGTTCGTAAAAATAGATAAATTCACCAATATGTTGTGCATTCAATTTATCGAGTGAAACAATAATGCTGGGGACATCGCCATCGGTGTGTGCCTGGAGTGTCCCCTTAAATGCTTGCGTATTTATTTCATGGAATGTTCGTCCCGATAAATAATTAAGCCCATCCTGATTTCCCGGCAACTCTTCGATCGTAATATTTTTCTCTCCGGATTTAACCGTGATAAACGTTTCCATCATATTACGAGTCCCCTGCTGGATAAACTGGCCAATACTGTGCAAATCAGTTGAATAGGTAGCCGTGGCGGGAAACATTCCCTTGCCTTGTTTTCCCTCGCTTTCGCCCAGCAGCTGCTGCAGCCATCCTCCCAAAGCTTCTAGTTGAGGCTCAAAGGTAGTTAACACGTCTAAAGTTTTACCATTATTAAATAGTGCAAATTTTATTGCTGCATAATCAAGAACTTGCCCAGGATCTTTTTCCAGTTCCTCATATTTTGAAACCGCATCATAAAATAGCGTCCTGATATCTATTCCGGCTACTGCAATAGGAAATAGCCCTACTGGAGTCAACACCGAAAACCGGCCGCCTACATCATCAGGAATAATAAATTTTTTGTATCCGTGCTGGTCAATGAGTTCATTGAGTGCTCCTCCCTCTTTGCTTGTAGTACAAATAATCCGGTCATCAACATCTTCAGGAAATTGTTTTGTCATCCATTTTCGAAGCACGCGAAAGGAAAGGGCTGTCTCAAGGGTGGTTCCCGATTTTGAAATCACATTTAAGAACACACTCTTGGGTTCATCATCTTTGTTGGGCTCGTTCAGATAGCCAATCAAATCTTTTAAATACTTTCCACTCATGTGGTGACCGGCAAAAATAATCTCCGGCCCGTCGGTTCCAAAAAAGGAACTTAACGCTTCAATAACAGCGCGAGCACCTAAATAAGATCCACCAATTCCACATACAATAAAGACATCTGCCTGTTTACGAATATTGGCCGACAAACTATCTATCTGTTCGAGAATAGCATCATTGGGATCGGCAAGCAGGTCTCGCCACCCCAACCATTCAGATCCTTCTCCACTGCCCTGTTGTACCGTTTTAAAAGCTTTTTCGGCCTGATTATAAGCCTCAATGTAATCACTTTCAGCCAAAAATTGTTTGGCCCGGCTGGTATTAATCTCAATCATTATTTGTTGTATTTAATAGGTCTCTTAAGTACGCGTTACTTGCGTCGGGATAAACTAAAAAATTTGATGGAGTATAAAACCTGATTAATTGCTAAAATTCAAGTTATTATTCTATTCCGTATTTTTATCAAGCAACCTAAGATCCACTACTATTTAAAATAATTTTAGCTAAAATTGAATGTGGAGAAGCTCATCCCAGACAGCTATATTAGGTCTAATTCATTGCAAACTTTCAGGTGCTCTAAACCAGCATCTTTTGAATACTTTTAAGCCTTCTACTTAGGAATTAGGCAAATGATTGATACTGAACTAAAAGAGGTTACAAAATTTAAGAGAACGGATAAAAAAACGCTGAAGCAGATTACAAAACCTGTGTCAGAAAGTTTGTCCGAATTTCGCAGCTTTTACAAAGACGAGCTCCGTACCGATGTATTTCTTCTTGATAAAATTGTTCAGTATTTATTGCGGCAGAAGGGAAAGGAGATTCGTCCCACACTCGTATTTATGTCAGCAAGGCTTTTTGGGGATGTAAATGAGCGCAGCTATGTAGCTGCAACAATGATTGAGCTGCTCCATACCGCTACCCTCATCCACGATGATGTTGTTGACGATGCGGAAGTCCGTCGCGGATTTCTAAGCATTAACAAGGTTTGGAAAAATAAGGCCAGCGTTCTTCTGGGTGATTTCCTGCTCTCAAAAGGTTTGCTTACTGCCTTGGAATATGAGGAGTTCAAGCTATTAAAAGTGCTTTCCGATGCCGTTAAAAAGATGAGCGAGGGGGAATTGCGGCAGTTCAAAGCAGCCCGTCTTTTTAATATGGACGAGGAGTATTACTTCAAAGTAATATCCGAAAAAACGGCCAGCCTTATTGCTGCCTGTTGTGAGTGTGGTGCTGTATCTACCTCCGACGATCCGGCGATTCATCAGAAAATGCATGATATCGGGATGAATACCGGTATTGCCTTTCAAATTCGGGACGACCTGTTCGATTACGGCGTCGATGATATCGGTAAACCCAAGCGAAATGATATACAGGAACGCAAGGTAACTCTCCCATTTATTAAAGCCCTTGATAACGCCTCATTTTTTGAGACGATCCGCATGCGTCACCTTATGCGAAAACGCAAAAAAAGTAATGATGAGATTGAGGAAATTGTGCGTTTTGTACATGACAAAGGAGGAATAACCTATGCCCGTTCCATTATGAATGAATATGCTCAGCAAGCACTTGATGAACTTTCTACGCTACCCGAATCACCGGAAAGAACATCGTTTAAAGATCTTATCACGTTTATCATTGAGCGGAAGAAATAATCGCTTCAGTTAACAATGGATTCCCCCGCACTGCAACCGCCCCTCTTATTTATTTCTGATGTTCACCTGGGCGGTTTTACAGATACTAAAAACGCACGTATTGAATCCGAGCTTATCCAATTGATCAACTATTGTCAGCGAAATGACATTCGCTTGGCGGTGTTAGGGGATCTTTTTGATTATTGGATGGAATATCCGGGTTTTGTACCTAAACTCGGTAAAAAACTGCTAGACCGATTTGAGGATTTCAACAATCAGTTGGGGCCTACGCTATACATTACCGGTAACCACGACAACTGGACCCGCAATCATTTAAAGGATCGAGGATTTTACCTCATCCATGAGCAATATAAATTTAGTAAGGATGATAAAAAGATATTAACGCTGCATGGCGATGGGCTCAATAATCCCAAATACAAATTGAGGCGACCTCTGATGCACCGGGTTTTACGAAGCCGACGATTTGTAAAGCTATTTCAAATGATATTCCCGCCTCAAACGGGAAATACCATCATGAAATACTTTTCGCGCATTACTCGTAAAATGGATTGGGATGCCCGAAAAGAAGAGCAATTGAACAACTGGGCCAAACGCCAGCTCAAAAATTCTGATGTAAATGTTATTTTAACCGGTCACGATCATATTCCACGACAGAAACAATTTCCTTTCGGAACCTATATAAATTTAGGTACCTTTTATGACCATCAAACGATGGCCTATTATAATAATGATGGTATTTCTCTCGTTTGTTGGAAGCCAGAGCTACAGATGTTAAAACAATTTGAAACCAAGAATCATTAATGAGCAATTCAGATCACGATGGTGACATGGATCGTTATTTCAACGATCCCGATTATCGAAAAAAAAAGGCCCAGGAACGCAACGGCGATAACAACAATAGTTCATCGTCTGATAATAACGGAATTTCAAAAAAATTACTTCGTTGGGCCGGAGCAGCTGCAGGTGTTATCATATTGGCAGCTACCGGATTTACCCTTTACCTGTACCAGGGCATCCCTTCTATCGAGCAGCTCGAAAATCCCCAAACGGCCGTTGCTTCAGAGTTAAAAAGCCGTGATGGCGTAGTATTAGATCGCTACTATACCGAAAATCGTACGCACGTTCCCATTGAAAAAATATCCCCCCATGTAGTTGACGCTCTTATTGCCACCGAAGATCACCGCTTTTACAATCACTGGGGCATCGATATGATACGTACTCTGGCTATTCCATGGCACTTAATAAATGGACGTATTCAAGGCGGATCTACTCTTACACAGCAGCTGGCCCGAAATCTCTATAAAAAAATTGGCCGAGAGTTTTCTGTTGTCCGAAAACTGCGGGAAATGATTACAGCCGTTCAAATTGAACACAACTATACCAAGCGCGAAATTATTGAGATGTATCTCAATACGGTAGAATTTCCCAACAGTGCTTTTGGTATAGAGTCTGCAGCACAAACTCATTACGGTAAAAATGCAGGTGACTTAACAATTTCTGAAGCGGCTACGTTAGTAGGTTCGCTACAGATGGTATATTTATACAATCCTCGCCTCTATCCTGATAACGCCAAAAGTCGACGCAACACGGTCTTATTTCAGCTTAATAAGCGAGGATTTATCAGCGATGCGGTATACGATAAATTACGACAAGAACCTATCGTACTTAACTATCAGCCGCCATCAAAAGCCGGACAGGAGAACCGTTATTTTGGGCAGTATGTGCGTCAACAAGTAGATCCGTGGCTAAAAGAAAATGGGTATAATCTAAACACCGACGGATTAACCATTTATACGACTATTGATTCTCGGTTGCAGCGCTATGCAGAACGCGCACTGCGGACGAAGTTGGATTCTCTGCAAGCTATTTATGAAGATGAGTGGACGAGTCCCAACGGTGAATACATGGATGAGTTCTGGGAAAAGTATCCCTCCTTTTTGCGTGAATTTATCCGCGATACAGATCGCTATAAAAATGCTTTCTCGAAGTATGATACTGACCAGGAATCGGTCGTTTTCGATACGCTGATGGCTGATTCTGCTTTTGTTGATTCTGTAAAACATGCTAAAACACGTCTCGAAGCCGGTTTTGTAGGGATTGATCCCAATAACGGGAATGTTTTAGCCTGGGTGGGCGGGTCCAATTACGGCAATGTCCAATACGATCACGTTTATCAATCCCGAAGGCAAGCCGGTTCTACCTTTAAACCTTTTGTTTATACTGTAGCAATCGACAATGGCTACAAGCCCTATCACAAATTCTCAAAATATCCCAGTGTATTTTATGATCGATCGGGTGATGCATGGAAACCTAAAGATCCTGAAGTTCCTTCGGGACCCGAAATGGTGCCCTTGCGTCAAGCCTTAGCCCGTAGCTTAAATAACGTTACTATTCGGCTTTTACCGGAGCTGGCCGGAGCTCCAGGCACCAATAAATTAGAAGAATTGGAACCTGCCGCACGTAAAATAAAACAGATGGCTTCCAATCTCGGTATTGATATGTCGAATACCGCTGCCTATCCTTCTATCGCACTTGGAACAGCAGAAGTTTCTCTGCTTGAGATGGTTAGCGCATATACGACCTATGCCAACCAGGGAGTTCACATTGATCCCATTGCCGTTACGCGTATTGAAGACAAAGAAGGTAACGTCATCAAGGAATACCATCCCGATTACCAACAAGAGGTTATTAGTCCCGAAACCGCGTATATGATGGTGGATATGATGCGGGGCGTTATTCGTGGTGGTGAGGATTATTATGGAACAGGAGTACGTCTACGTAATGTTTATGGGGTTCGTCAAGATGTGGCCGGCAAAACCGGAACTACCCAAAATAGTGCTGATAACTGGTTTATGGCCATGATGCCACATATCACGATGGGGGCTTGGGTTGGTGGAGAGAATAGAATGATCCGCTTTCCTCAGGATACATATATTGGTCAGGGAGCGCGTTCTGCACTTCCCATTGTCGGTAAGTTTATCAACTTGGCTTCATCGGATTCCAAGGCACCATGGAGCTACGATGCATTTGAATCGCCACCCGGTTTTGTGATGCCACAAGATCCCGATAGTACCGAAAATAATGAAACCGGCACCGGACGCATCGGTTGGTAATTTATTAGCTTCTGTTTGAAATATACTTTCATTTTATATGGCAATTAATATCTCGGACTATTTTTCCGAACAGGAGATCTCTGATCTTGCTAGAGAAGCCAACCGTTCTGATAATTTAGAAAGGCTAACATCATCTGCCTTAGATACTATCAAGGAAAAGAACCTTCTGGATCTTTTTGTCCCTAAGCAATATGGCGGATTCCAACATGATTTACCCGAAGCCCTGCCCTGGCTTGAGGCAACCTCCTGGATTGACGGTAGCCTGGGATGGACGCTCCTCAGGTGCCGGACTTTTTGGGGCGTTCATGGTACCAGAATTTGCTCGTTCTGTTTTCAACCAAAAGAATACATTTATTGCCGGCTCTGGATTTCCGGGTGGAAAAGCTAAAAAAACAAACTCTGGTTTTCTTATAGATGGATCATGGAAATACGCTTCCGGTATAGATCATGCTACTTTGATCACCGCAACCTGCTATGTAACAAAAGATGGAAAGATACGACAAAAAGAAGATGCTCCCGTTACCAAGGCCATAGCCTGTTATCCAGATGAAATCGAAATACAAAAAAGGTGGAATAGTTATGGACTCAAAGCTACGGGAAGTCACGATTTTGAGGTGCGGGATGTACAGATTCCTGAGAAACGAACGTTTACTATTTCGCCGGATTCCGTTCATGTAGATGGACTGCTCTACCAGTATCCATTTGAAGCATTTGCGCACTGTACGCTGGCCATTTCAATGCTCGGAATAGCGAGGCGTTTTATGGATGAAGCTAAACAAATATTGCTGTCCAAAAATGATATTTCTGAAGTTACCGGACTTCCAAAATCATTGCGGACAAAAGTCAAATACTCAAATTTAAAATTTGATAATGCAAAAGAGGTCGTTTATAAAACTGTAGAACAATCATGGAAGGAACTGCAAAAATCTGGGGATCTTGACGATGACCGTGCCAATGAGGTATCTGCTCAATCTCGACGATCATGCCAAACGGCTCTCCATTGTGCACAAAGCCTCTATCCTCTTTTAGGAATGGCAGTCATCAACCCCGATTCCGCTATAAATAGATGTTGGCGTGATTTACATACCGCTAGTCAACATATGTTTCTAAGGCCTCAATAATAAATTAATCAAAAATAGAAAAGGCGACCCCTAAATAGAGATCGCCTTAAAAAATTATCAAAATAGTAAGAACTACTGGGTATTTATCCCTATGTCAATCGATAATTTGATTCGGTTTTTGGCACGTTTAAGTGCCTTTTGTGCCCGATCTTTATCGATCGATTTATTGTCAGACTCAAGACGCTCAACGGCCCGTTCTTTTGCTTGCTTTGCTCGCTCAACATCGATTTCCTCAACCGGTTCAGCAGCTTCAGCTAATAGCGTAAGCTTATTATCGACAACTTCTACAAAACCTCCGGTTACGGAAAAAGATTGTTCCCCGCCGGCTGCTTTTCGAACCAGTATTTCCCCGATTTCAAGCGAAGAAATAATATTGGCGTGAAGCGTCTTAACTTCAAAACTCCCCATCTCTCCGGGGACTCGAACTCCGGTTACTTCATCATCAAAGATTGAACCTTCCGGAGTTAATATTTGAGCACTAAAGGTGTTCATTGGTTACATACCTCTTATTATTCTGCGGCTTCTGCTTCTTCCTCAGCCAACAATTCTTCGCCTTTTTCTTCTGCTTCTTCGATGGTACCAACCATGTAGAAAGCTTTCTCGGGCAAGTGATCAAGCTCACCGTCAAGAATCTTCTTGAAGCCATTAACAGTGTCTTCAATATTCACATAGGTCCCGGGTTGACCTGTAAACTGTTCAGCAACAAAGAATGGTTGACTCAAGAATCGCTGAATGCGTCGAGCTCGTGACACAACTGTTTTATCTTCATCTGAAAGTTCGTCCATACCCAGGATAGCAATAATATCCTGCAGATCCTTGTACTTCTGAAGAATCTCAATCACGCGCTGTGCCGTCTGGTAATGTTCTTTACCAACAATATGCGGATCAAGAATTCGAGAAGAAGAATCCAGCGGATCTACAGCCGGATAAATACCGATCTGTGTAAGTGCCCGGCTCAATACCGTCGTTGCATCCAAGTGGGCAAATGTCGTTGCCGGAGCAGGGTCAGTCAAGTCATCAGCAGGTACATAAACAGCCTGTACTGATGTAATAGAACCGTTTTTAGTAGAAGTAATTCGCTCCTGCAGGTCACCCATTTCGGTAGCCAATGTTGGCTGATAACCTACGGCCGAAGGCATTCGTCCTAGCAGTGCCGAAACTTCGGATCCCGCCTGTGTAAATCGGAAAATGTTATCAATGAAGAGCAGAATATCGCGAGAAATTTCTTCACGGAAATACTCGGCCAGCGTCAGCCCAGAAAGTGCTACACGAAGACGAGCTCCTGGTGGTTCATTCATCTGTCCGAAGGTAAAGGCGGCTTTAGAATCTTTCAGGGCATCCATATCAACCTTGCTGAGATCCCACTCTCCATTTTCAAATGCTTCTTTAAATTCTTCACCATAATCAATAATACCCGCTTCGAGCATCTCTCGTATAAGATCGTTACCCTCACGAGTACGCTCACCAACGCCGGCAAATACTGAAAGCCCACCGTGACCTTTGGCAATGTTATTAATTAATTCCTGAATCAGAACCGTTTTACCTACACCGGCACCGCCAAACAGTCCCGTTTTTCCACCTTTAGCATACGGGCAAAGAAGATCGATAACTTTAATACCCGTTTCAAGCATCTCGGTAGATGTTGCAAGATCTTCAAAATCCGGCGAAGATCGGTGGATAGGATATTTTCGATCTCCTTCGGGCGGCTCAATACCATCGATAGGTTCCCCTACCACATTAAATACACGGCCCAGGATGTCTTCACCTACAGGCATCGAGATCGGAGCTCCAGTATTAACAACTTCCATCTCCCGAACCAATCCGTCGGTAGAATCCATCGCAATCGTACGGACACGATTTTCTCCGAGGTGCTGAGCAACTTCCAGATAGAGTTTAGAATTGTCTTCTCTTTCGACATAAAGTGCATTAAGTACCGGGGGAATGTCGCCTTGATCGAAATCAACATCCACAACCGGCCCAATCACTTGTGCAACGGTTCCTTTTTTCATTATTTGTTTAGTTCTAATGAGTTAACTTTTGATAATTTCTTTTCGGAAAGAAATGTAAAAATTCCTACCACATAAGAAGCGGCAAAAGTTAGGACTTTTTACGAGCAAATGAAAGTCAAATCACACCTTTTTCGTATACCAATAACTTGCACAGAATAAATTCTTATATAGCAACTAATCCAATCTCGTTTAGAATTCCCACCTTGATCACTACAAAAAAATGACGCCCCCTCCTGTCTTATTTTGACCCCCCCAATTTCTATCATAATTAATAAACATTAAAATTTTTTAATGTTTCTCCGATTTCTTACATTTCTTAAAATATCGTTGGCAGCAAATAATTTTACCCCGAATAACATTGTTATGAAAAACAATGATCAAGAAAGCACCTCATTAATTTGGAAGCCATTAACCTTTGATATTCTACTTTCGCGTTATTCACTGTCGAATATGCGTGTTTGGGGAATGTTGGCAATGTGGGTTATTGCCATTGCCGGAACACTATATGCTACGATTACTCTACTGCCTAGTGAGTGGATGTCATTATCAAATAGCCGTACCGACATCATTAAGTTTTTCGTTTTTAATCCCGCATTAATTTTAGGCCTATTATTATTTTTCTGGTTTGGTTTTGAGTGGGGATTTATTCCCATCTTTTTGTGCTCGTTCATTATAGCATTTCATTCGAGCATGCCTTGGGGTTGGGCGCTCGTTTTTGCGATTGCATTTGTGTTAGGCGTAGCTATCTGTGCAATGGCATACCAGGGGTTCAATGTCGCCTACGATCTGCGCAGCTTAAAGAGTATTGCGTTCTTTATTTCCATCATGTTTATCGCCTCAATAGGAAGTTCTCTTGGGTCTTTTATCTGGAGTTTCAGCCATCAACTTTCCGCTTCTCAAACCCTGATGATATGGAAGAGCTGGTGGAGCGGTTCTTTTATTCAGGCAATCTTAATAACAGGTCCCCTACTTTGGCTATTTACCCCGGCAGTCGAACGTTTAAAAAGTCGTCTTTTTTCGCTGCCTAATCGGTCCCAATTGTCTTTAAAATGGGTGTCCGGAGCAGTTTCCTCAATTACAGGTGCACTTGCCTTATTTATTTTTTCCGGAAAATACCTTGGCAAACTTAGAGTTGAAGAGGTAATGACGGAACAGAAAACAGCTACTGTTATTGATGTAGTTAATGCTCTTGAGTCATTCGAGATTATATCGTGGATATCAATCGGCATTATTGTAGTAACGGGATATGGTGCTTTTAAACTTATTGGAGGATGGAATCAGCAGCTAACATCGGAAGTGGAAAATAGAACACGTCAGCTTCATGAAAGTCAGGAAAAATTACAGGTTTCATTAGATGAAAAGAAAATTCTCCTAAAAGAAATTCATCACCGCGTTAAAAACAATATGGCACTGGTAAGTGCTTTGCTGGAATTGCAGGAACAAACCTCCCCACAAAATGGGAATAATGGCACATTCAAAACCGCACGGGCGCGAATCAAGTCGATGGCACTGGCTCATGAAGCTCTTTACCAAAATGAGTCGTTCTCTAATATCAGTATGAAAGAATATATCCAGCGTATTGGTAATCTTACCCATCGATCATTTGTCAATAAAAATACTGACATCGAACTCAAGTTCAACTTGGATGATGCCCGACTGGAAATGTCAAAGTCAATACCGCTTGGTCTGGTGATCAACGAAATTTTGATCAATGCTCATAAACATGCATTTGATGGCAGGTCTGATGGTTTTATTGAGCTCGGGAGCACGGTTAAAAATAATAAAATAAATATTTATATCCGTGATAATGGCGTGGGACTTCCCAAAGATCCGAAAGAGATTAAAACAAAGTCATTGGGAATGACACTGATTAAAAAGTTTTCCAAACAGCTTAAAGCTGACCTATCTATCGAAAGTGACCAAGATGAGGGAACAACGTTTAGCTTAGCATTTCAAAATTAGGCTCCTCTTACGCTCTTCGCTCTATATTGCCTGTAAGTATTATAATCGTTAATTAATAGATCTAACGGTTATGATTATAAGCCACATGAAAGATGGATTTTCTATTCAACTATAGTTTCGAAATTGCTTTCGGAACCTTTCTTATTATGTGGCTGATCTATCGCCAAAATGGTACTTGGCAGCAATCGATAACGGCTCATTATCAAAATAGACGGGTCATCCAGAAAGATTATAAAGAGGTCTTTCGAGCAGCTATTGACACCTTAAATTATTGTGGATTTACCATCGATAAGAAAAATTACCGGGAGAGATATATAACAGCCCGGGCATCATGGACGATGAAGTCATTTGGTGAATACATAACCATCAAAATGAAAAACAATGACCAAAAAAACCATGTTGCTTTCCACTCCAGATGTAAATTAGAAACCCAACTTTTTGACTGGGGCAAGAACAAGCAAAATGCTCAAAAATTTTTTAAAATACTTGACAAATTAGTGTAGTTCCCGGTGGTAATACTTTTTTTGCATCTGTATGCTTACACTTGTTTTGTTTAATCTCTGCCCATTTAAAAACTAATTACCTGTAGAATTCCATCATATCCGAACATCTATTAAAAGATGTAATTATTAGGACTCTATGGAACAACTTGATTAAAAAGTTAGTTCTTTAAAGACAAAACTAAAGCTTTCATTTTTAAGTTTTCGTACTAGCTTACACAATTACTTATTTATTAAAATTCAAGTAACCTAATTATGAACAAGCTAACACTAGGTAAATCATTATTTCATTACTTTTTTACGGTATTAATATTTTTAGGATTTACTTTTACCTCTGCATCACACATTGCAGCTCAGGATCTGGATGTCCCTTATGTACCCACCCCCGAAAACGTAGTTGAACGCATGCTCGATATTACCAATGTAAAATCCAGCGATTATGTTATTGACTTAGGATCCGGAGACGGGCGCATCGTAATTGCGGCCGCAAAACGTGGAGCCAGTGGACACGGTATCGATCTTGATCCTGAGCGTATAGCTGAAGCCCGCGAAAATGCCAGCAGCGAAGGCGTTGACGATCAAATAATGTTCATGGAGGGAAATATTTTTGATACTGATTTTAGTGAAGCTTCTGTAATAACAATGTATCTGTTACCCTCAGTAAACAAAAAATTACGACCCGAACTAATAGAAAAACTGCAACCCGGCACTCAAGTTGTTTCGCACAGTTTTGATATGGGAAGCTGGAAAGCAGATAAGAAAGTAGTGGTGAAAAACGATGGAAGAAGCCACGACATTTATTACTGGGTAATACCCGCCCAAGCAGAAGGAGCATGGTCATGGAGTTATAATGACACCGATTTTAATATGACAGTCAACCAGCGATTTCAGGAAGTTTCTGTCAAAATCACCGATAACACCGACACCTTTTTTGATATCCATAAAGCCGAGCTAAAAGGAAAGCGGCTTACCGTACGGGCATCAAATGGAGATCAAAATTATATATTTAGCGGACGCGTTGAAGGAGATAAGGTTTATGGGATGATGCAGCACCATAACGGCCAGGAAAAGAATTTTTCTCAATGGTCAGCAACAAAGGAATAATTTCTTTTATTTCTCTCTATCTTAATAAAAGTTTGGTCTTCGCTGCATGAACACATCCGATTCGGGTTCACCGCTTAAAGTCTTTACAAACCTTAGCGCTATAGCCGTCATTGTTGGCATTGTGGTTGGTATCGGAATATTTCGACTGCCTTCCATTGTAGCACAAAATGCCTCAACCGAACTTCATTATATCGGTTTCTGGATAGCAGGGGGCCTCATATCTATAATCGGGGCACTTTGCTATGCCGAAATTGCAACAAAGAAACCCGACGCCGGCGGGGAATACTATTTTCTTACCGAAGCCTATGGATCGTCCATAGGCTTTTTGTTTTCATGGGGGCGCATGACGGTCATCCAAACAGGATCCATTGCATTGGCCGCTTTTATCCTGGGCGATTATGCATCCACTATTTACGATCTGGGAACATACAGCTCATCTATTTATGCCGGCATTACCGTTGTCGGGTTAACCGGATTAAATATATGGGGAACGCATCCTGCCAAGAATGCTCAAAACGGCATGACAACTCTTATTGTAGGAATTTTACTGCTCTGCGGACTTGCCGGCGTTATCACCGGCGGTGAAGTTACCCCCCAAACAGGCTCATCAGTTAATAGCTCGGCCGGTGCAGCTATGATCTTTGTCCTGCTCACCTACGGTGGTTGGAACGAGGGCGTTTATCTTTCGGCCGAACTAAAGGATGTCCGCCAAAACATGTCTAAGGTGCTACTTATTGGATTAGCTGTAATTACCATTCTATATGTACTCATCAACAGTGCTTACCTTCAGGTGCTTGGGCTCGAACAGCTCCGTACATCCGAAACAATAGGTGTAGATCTTACCAATAGTATTTTTGGATCCGAGGGAGCCTTTATTATGGCCACTATTGTCATCATTTCTGCACTCTCAACCGCCAATGCAACCATTATTACCGGTGCACGAACCAACTATGCACTGGGACGCGACTTTGATGCCCTGGGATGGATTGGCAAATGGAATCCCAATTATAATTCGCCCATTAACGCTTTGTTGGTACAGGGAGGCATAAGTCTCGGACTGGTTTTTTTAGGAGCATTTACCAAGGAGGCTGTTTCCACGATGGTCGATTATACAGCCCCGGTTTTCTGGTTTTTTATCCTCCTTACCACTATTACGCTATTTCTTTTCCGAAGAGAAGAACCTTCTGGTGATACATTTAAAGTACCGCTATATCCACTTACACCAATCCTGTTTATCATATGTTGCTCATATCTTTTGTATTCAAGTGTAATGTTTACCGGATGGGGAGCGATGGTAGGGATAGCAATTTTAGCAGTTGGACTTCCCGTTTACTATTGGGCACAGAATAAATCAAATTAGGAAATCCCAAAACCCGGCTAATATAATCCATTCTCTATTAGCAACTCCCATGCTAAAATCGTATTTTTGGCAACCTGAGAAACCACGTAATTTATTCGTTTAGAACAAGAATAAGTGAACAAAATGATTGTTACACTGTGTGGATGTGGTTTGCTGGATTTTAGGATTGATTATCACCGGAAAGTTTAACTCTAAACAGATATTGCATTGAATACCGAAGCAACAGCTCGTTCTATCAGCGTAGAAATACTAATAGATTTTGAAGATAACGGAGTTCTTGATTATTCCCGTGCCAACAAGCTCGAGAGCCGCGACCGTGCTGAAGTACGCGAGTATGTGCAAAATATTTTAAGACGTCGCTCTTACCTCGATTTTCTTATCGATCAGTTTTCGAACGTGAAGATTAATGAGATGAAGTCGAGCTTAAAAAATATTCTGCGTCTCGGCGTTTATGACATGGTATTTATGGATAGCACTCCCGATTATGCAGCCATCAACGAGTCTGTCGAGATAGCTAAATACAGTCTTGGCTCGCGCACCGGTGATCTTACCAATGCAATACTGCGCAATCTGCAGCGAGATATTGATGATCTTCCCAAACCCAATTTCGAAGATCGTACGAAATTAGTTGCAACCACCTTTTCGCATCCCGAATGGCTGGTAAAGCGCTGGACTAATCGTTTTGGCGAACGCGAAGCTTTTAAGCTGATGCAAGCCAACAATAAGCGTCCAAGTTACTACATCCGCGCCAACAATCTGCGTACTAAAACGGAGAACTTTAAATTACGAATGACCAAACACGGTATCGAATTTGAAGAAAGTGATTGGCTGCCGGGCTATTTCAAGGTGGATAGTGTTGCGCCTTTTATTTCGAAAGGCTGGCTGGACAAAGGATTTTGCCAGGTACAGGATATTGCGGCCGGTTTTGCGCCTTACCTTTTGGATCCCCAACCAGAAGAATCCATTTATGATCTTTGTGCAGCACCCGGTACCAAAAGTATTTTAATGTCTGATCTGATGAATGGCGAAGGGGATATTTTAGCCGTTGATATTTCTTCGGAACGACTTGATAAACTGGCCGAAAGTGCCCTCTCCTATCACGCCGAAAATATTCGTGTTCGTCGTGCAGACGTAACGGAGGTAGAACTTGATGAAACAGATGCTGTTCTATTGGATGCGCCCTGTACCGGAACAGGCGTACTTAGTAAACGAGCCGACCTACGTTGGCGTCGCGACCAAGATTCTCTTGATAATGCTGTTCAACTGCAGTCCGAACTGCTCGATTCTGCTGCAGAAATGGTCAAAAAAGGCGGACGCTTGGTTTACAGCACCTGCTCAATCGAAGAAGAGGAAAATATGGAGCAGGTGATGAATTTTCTCGACCGACACGAAAACTTTGAGATGAAATCGGTTGAAGGATATGTGCCGGACGAAGTAATCGCTCACGGTGGATTGGCTTACCAGACCTTTCCACACAAACACGACTGCGACGGACACTTTGGAGTATTACTAAAGCGTGCGAAATAACCAGTAATTATACAGATCCTGAATCAAGCCTCTCCCGACCTTTTCGGGATTTTTGGGTTGAGATTTCTAAGTTTAATTTCTGCTTCCGTAGCTCGCTCACTGAAGCTTTAGCGTAGGAGAGTTCTGCTACGGAAGCTTTTTTATTCCTATTCTATTTCAATTTATCTTTTACACCCGACCTTAATTCCCACTCTACATCTTCTTTCCTTTTTCGTATCTTTGCGACTAAATTAGCGATAACCGGAACCTGTAAAACGAGCTTTTAGAATTTTGGATAAACCCACGGCTTCTCAAAACATCCCAAAACATTTTGATCCCGGCAGTATCGAAGATAAATGGTACAGCTTCTGGGAGGATAACGGTTTTTTTCACTCCGAGCCAGACGACCGCGAATCATATACGGTCGTCATACCGCCACCTAACGTTACGGGCGTTCTGCATATGGGACACATGCTTAACAATACCATACAGGATGTACTGGTACGTCGGGCTCGCATGCAGGGCAAAAACGCCTGCTGGGTTCCGGGAACAGATCACGCCTCCATTGCTACCGAAGCCAAAGTGGTGCAAAAACTGCGCAAAGAAGGCATCACCAAAGCAGACCTCACGCGAGAAGAATTTTTAGAACACGCCTGGGACTGGACCGATGAGCACGGTGGTATTATCCTGCAACAGCTGCGCAAGCTTGGGGCTTCCTGCGACTGGGAACGAACACGATTTACCCTCGAAGAAGATTTATATGAAGCGGTCGTTGATTGCTTTATCGAACTTTACGAACGCGGCTATATTTATCGCGGCAAACGGATGATCAACTGGGATCCGGAAGCCCAAACTGCCCTTTCTGATGAGGAAGTCATTCACCGTGAGGAGACGTCAAAACTCTATCACGTACGCTACAGAATTAAAGACAGCGACGAGTGGGTTACGATTGCAACCACCCGTCCCGAGACCATTCTGGCTGATACGGCCGTTTGCGTGCATCCTGATGATGAACGTTACCAGGAGCTGATCGGTAAAACAGCTATTATCCCTGTTGTGGAGCGCGAAGTTCCTATTATTGCGGATGAGTACGTTGATATGGAGTACGGAACCGGTTGTCTGAAAATTACGCCGGCTCACGATGAAAATGATTATCAAATCGGACAAAAGCATGAGCTGGAAATTATTGACATGCTCAATCCCGATGGTACGCTGAGTAAAGCAGCCGAGCATTACATCGGGGAAGATCGCTTTGATGCTCGTGAACTGATCATCAAAGACCTGGAAAAGAGTGATCAGCTGGTTGATATTGAAGAAATGCAAAATAAGATTGGTTATTCTGAGCGGACTGATGCGATCATTGAACCGCGTCTTTCGCTGCAGTGGTTTTGCAAGATGGATGAGCTGGCCAAGCCTGCTCACGAAAATGTGATGAATGATAACATTGAGTTCCATCCCTCAAAGTTTAAGAATTCCTACAACCACTGGATGGAAAACATCCGCGACTGGTGTATCTCGCGTCAGCTTTGGTGGGGACAGCGCATTCCTGCTTGGTATTACGGCGACGGAAAGAATGATTACGTCGTAGCCAAAACGGAAGAGGAAGCCATTGAAAAAGCACGCGAAAAGTCGGGTAATGATGATTTAATAGCCAACGACATTCGTCAGGATGAGGATGTGCTTGATACTTGGTTTTCATCCTGGCTGTGGCCCATTACGGTCTTTGATCCGGACTTTATCCGCACCGGCGAACCCAATGAAGATCTTGAATATTACTATCCTACGCAGGATTTGGTTACTGCCCCGGAGATCATGTTTTTCTGGGTCGCTCGCATGATCATGTCCGGCTATGAATTTATGGATGAAAAACCATTTAGCAATGTCTATTACACCGGTATCGTCCGTGATAGTCAGCGGCGGAAGATGTCGAAGTCGTTGGGTAATTCTCCTGATCCCATCAGGCTCATGGAAGAATACGGAACCGACGGCGTACGCGTTGGAATGCTGTTTTCATCACCTGCCGGCAACGATCTTCTTTTTGAAGAACAACTGTGTGAACAGGGTCGCAATTTTGCCAATAAAATCTGGAATGCGTTCCGATTCCTGTCGATGAATCGTACCGAAGAAACACAGCTTAAAGATTCTCTTGAAATTGATGAAGATAACCTCGTTGATCGCTGGATGTTCTCTCGTCTGCACGAGACGATTGACGCCATCAACAAGGATATGGAAAACTTCCGTATCAACGAGGCACTGCACAAAATTTATTCACTGATCTGGGATGATTTCTGTGACTGGTATATCGAACTGATTAAGGCCGACGAACAGGGCGCAAGTATTCCCGAAGATCGTCTGTCGCGCGGATTTAATTTCTTTGAACAGCTGATGAAACTGTTACATCCTTTTATGCCATTTATTACCGAGGAAATATGGCAGCTTATCCGTGATAGGGATACTGAGGAAGCTATGATTGTGGCCTCATGGCCTGAATTTGAAGAAAGTTCTGTTTCTGAATCAGATCAAGCACTTTTTGAGTCTATTCAAAAAATGATCTCCGCTATTCGAAATATCCGGGCTGAATTCAACCTTAATCCCAATGATGATATCGACTTGCTTATTAAGGCCAAGAATGAAGAAACGGCCAATGCATTAAATAATAACGAGTGGATCTTCCGCAAGCTTCAGTCCATCGATTCGTTTGAAGTATCAGCTGACTTAGAAAAACCCGAAACATCAGCATCAGCTGTGATTGAAGGTACCGAGCTTTTCGTACCGCTGGAAGGACTCATCGATCTGGATAAAGAACGCAAGCGCATTCAGAAAGAAATTGATCGCCTCGAAGGATTTTTAAAATCAATCGAAGGCAAACTAAATAATGATGGCTTCGTTAATAATGCCCCCGAAGATGTGGTGCAAAAAGAGCGGGATAAAAAAGAAGACACGGAAACAAATCTCGAAAAACTGCGCGAAATTTTAGAAGAACTTGATTCCTAACATCCCCCACCCCGATTCTCGGGACACCCCCTTCGCAGGGGAACTTTAAAATCCCTCCTTGAGGAGGATGACTCCGCTTTTACGGAGTCGGGAGGTATAATAACAACAAGATATTATTTTAGTATTTTATGCCGAAAGAACCGGACTTTATACACGACTTAAACGAGCAACAAAAACGCGCCGTACGTCACGGTGAAGGTCCCCTATTGATTGTGGCCGGGGCCGGTAGTGGTAAGACGCGTGTTCTTACCTATCGTATCGCTTATCTGATACATCAAAACATGGCGGCACCCAATGAAATTCTTGCGCTTACTTTCACCAACAAGGCTGCCAAAGAAATGCAGGACCGGATTTATCAGTTGATTGGAGAAGAAGCCAAGCGCCTGTGGATGGGGACTTTTCACTCGGTATTTTCGAAAATTCTTCGGTATGAAGCTGAGAAAATTGGTTTTAGCTCCGATTATTCTATTTATGATACGGAGGATTCTAAGAATGCTATCAAACAGATTTTGCGGGAAAACAACTACGATCCCAAAGAGATAAAGCCGCGCATTCTGCAGCGGCGTATCAGTGATGCCAAAAACGAGCTCATCAATCCAGATCATTACAGTGAAAAATTTATCCACAGCACGCTTGATGACATCACTGCAAAGATCTACAGAATTTATGTAGAGCGGCTCAAGCATAATAACGCCATGGACTTTGATGATTTGCTCATCAAGCCCATCGAGCTATTTGATCAATATCCCGAGGTGCTCGAAAAGTACCAGGATCGCTTCAAATACATCATGATTGATGAGTACCAAGATACCAATCACGCCCAATATAAGGTCACTAATATGTTGGCCAACAAGTACGAAAATTTATGTGTAGTCGGTGATGATGCGCAATCTATTTACTCATTCCGAGGAGCCGATATCAGCAATATTCTGGATTTCAAAAGTGATTATGAAGAGGCGGTTGAAATTCCGCTCGAGCAGAACTATCGCTCGACCAAAGCCATTTTGAAAGCTGCCGATTCTATTATCAAAAATAACAATAAGCAGCTCGAAAAAACGTTGTGGACGGATAATGATATGGGTGATACCATCACCGTTCTCGATAATTATGATGAACGTGACGAAGCAAACCGTGTAGCGAATTATATCCAGGATTTGAAGATGCGCAAAGGATATGACTACAACGACTTTGCCATCCTGTATCGCACAAATTACCAGAGTCGCGTTTTTGAGGAAACCTTCCGAAGAAAAGGAATTACCTATCAGCTGGTAGGCGGTCTCTCTTTCTATCAACGCAAGGAAATTAAGGACGTGCTGGCATATTTAACACTGCTCATAAATCCCGATGACGACACGAACTTAATGCGTATCATCAATGAACCATCGCGTGGAATCGGGCAAAAATCGCTATCCGATTTGATGAATCGTGCACGGCAGACCGGCCAATCACTCTGGCGCATACTCGAAAATGTGGAAGAGGTCGATGTTTATAAACCGGCTGAAAATAGCGTTAAGGATTTTGTCCGCATGATCAACAGTTTAAAACAGGAGCTTGCCAGTGGAACGAGCTTGGTTCAAGTAACAAAACAACTGCTGGATGAGTCTGGCTACATGAAATCACTGGTGGAGGAAAATTCTCCGAAGTCAATGACACGACGCGAGAATATCCTAGAGCTTCAAAACGCTATTTCCTATTTTGAGAAAAACAATAACAATGCCACGCTTAGCTCTTTTCTTCAGGAAATAAGTCTGATTACCGACACCGATAAATACGATGAAGATAAGCCGGCCGTTACCATGATGACGGTGCACGCAGCCAAAGGACTTGAGTTTCCTGTTGTATTTATTGTGGGACTCGAAGAAGAGCTTTTCCCTGTGGGCAGCCGCAATAACGAAGATGTCAATATCGAGGAAGAACGACGGCTGTTCTACGTAGCTATTACCCGCGCAGAAAAAGAACTGTATTTCAGTCACTGCCGCAGCCGCTACAAATATGGTGAAGAGCAGCGCAAAACGAGATCACGATTTTTGGATGAAGTAAGTTCTGACGTGGTACGCACTGAAACAGGGTCATCCATTGATCAGGATAAAAACAGATTCTCTGATAACAAAAATGGTAACAGTTCTAACAATGGCAATACAAGGGTAGAGTACGATTGGAAAAAACCGCTGTATGACAAAAATAATCGCTCATCACATACGCAGATCCACTATGATAACCCGGATGAGGATCCTTTTCAGGTTGGAGCAAAGGTTGTTCACAATGTTTTTGGACCAGGGAAAATCATTAGTCGCAGCGGAAAAGGTGAAAGAACCAAAGTTGTTGTATTTTTTAAAGAACGAGGACGGAAAACATTGATGCTCCGTGCCGCAAAAATGCAGGTTGTCGGATAATAGATTTGGCGCCGACACATAGGTTCACCAAATGAAAAACACAGTTTTTTACGGTTTAAATTTTAGATTTACTACCCAAATAGCTGTAGCTATACTGCTATTTATATTTTGTAGTATTTCTATTCCCCTGCAAGCACAACCCGTGATTAATGCCCAAAATACTGCTCTGGGTGGTGGAGGTACGGCCTACCTATCCGGCAATGAAGCATTGTTTTGGAATCCGGCAAACTTGGCTATCAATGACCGACACGGCACTATCCATATAAATCTGGGAGAGACCGGTATTGTATACGAACCCGTTCTATCTTCGGATGTAGCCGGTGAGCAGTTTTTCAACTTTACCGACAGTTATTTTCCCTATGAATTGGGTGCAGTGGATATTACTCCAATACAACGCCAAACGATCATTGACGAAAATTATCCCCGGAACCGGTTAGTATCTCAGCATCAAACACGGACAGATGTTATGCTGGGAGGTATTTCGTGGTATCGAGGCGACGAAACGTTTTCTTTGGCCGCAAGGGCGCGCTACGCTTCCCGCATTGAAGTTGGCAGAGGTTGGTATTCAGATGAGTATGTTCAGCAAGATAACCAACAGCTTCGCGACTTTACCCTGGATCAGCATATCAGCAAAAATATTGAAATTGCAATGGGTTACGGACGCGAGTTCACCTTCCTTGAAGGACTATTTTCTCGATTGAGCAAGTTGTATGTAGGTATTTCCCCAAAATTTATAATTGCTGGCCCCAGTTTCAGTGCCACTCATCATGGCCAGCAACAACGGTCCGATGTGGATACTCAAGCCCAATATGTAACCGAATTTTCGTATCAATCCTCCGGTGAGTATACGCGAATGACCAGAGACTACTTATCATCAGGAAATACGCAAACCGCCATCAATAACAATCTAAATAAAAAGTTCAATTTCGAACCTACCGGCTATGGTGCGGCTTTTGATTTTGGACTTACATACCTCATTCCTATTGGCAGTGACCTTCATGTTATTGAGAATAATCCCAAAAAATCAGTAGTGGGGAAATCGCTGAGGATTGCCATCTCTTTTAATGATATTGGAATGATCCGGTACACAGAACAACCACTTTCTTTTTCTGCTCCAGACGATACTATGCAAATCGGTCGTGAATTCCCCAAGGAATCAATGTTTATAGGATCCGGTGGCCAGTATCTAACGTATTTTGATGAAGCATTCGAGGTTACCAACCCATTTGAACAAGCTCAAAATCCGAGCGAAAAAACATTTTCAGCTCCTACTCCGGCTTCACTAAATGGTGGCATAATGCTGGATCTCGAAAGAATTAAATTTATGGGCGACCTGACTCTCGGATTAAATAATACAGCCCTAACTAACACCAAACTGGCAATGCACCTGGGTATGGAGGTCCGGCCAATTAGAAAAATTCCCCTTCGAATGGGAACCAGATTGGCAGCCGGATTACCTGCACACGTTGGAATAGGCACCGGCTATGAAAGTCGTTATTGGGATTTTAATGTAGGAACACAGATCATTTTTCGCTCTCATTCCTTAACCAAAGAATTAGTGGGAGGAGCGTTTGTGGGTATTCAGCTCCATCTATAATCGAGGACATTTCTGTCAAGCTGTCAAGGTCATTCTCAATTAAGAGCTCAAGTTGCTATTTTGCCAGTAAATATGACTAATTGGTAGTTTGAATAAAGTTGGCTCTTTATTTGCATCAATGTAATACAACAAAGAAAAAAATATAGATTTAAATAATTGCATATATGAAGAACATCTTCGACAATATGGCCAATTTTGAAGATATTCAGGATCAATTTGATGATTTTGAACAGGCTATTCCCCTGATGTCCGAAGAGGAAGAAAAGGAATTGACGCAATCAGAGGTACCTGATGAACTTCCCATTTTACCACTTAAAAACACCGTTCTATTCCCTGGTGTTGTGGTACCTATTACGGTGGGCCGAGACCGTTCCCTCGAGTTAGTTAAAGAAGCATACGAATCTGATAAAACCATTGGTGTAGTCAGCCAGAAGGATGATGAAGATGAAGATCCCGATGGAAAGGATCTTTATGAAGTTGGTACTGTTGCACAAATTCTTAAGCTTATAAAGATGCCGGATGGCAGCAAAAGTATCGTCATCCAGGGAAAAACCACTTTCAAAGTTGAAGAGTTTTTGCAGAAAGATCCTTATTTCAAGGCTTCGGTTGAGCCCTACCGCCAAGAGATGGATATTGAAGGTGTAGAGCTTGATGCCTCCATCAGATCGGTTAAAGAAACAGCCCAAAAAATTGTAAATCTTTCTCCGAATATTCCATCAGAAGCTTCTGTTGCTATAAATAATATCAACAGTCCCAATTTTCTTCTTAACTTTATCTCGTCGAACCTCAACGTTTCGACCTCAGATAAACAGGAAGTACTCGAGATCCGTAATTTTTCTGAGCGGATGGAACGTGTGATGGAGTTTCTCAATAAAGAACTTCAGGTTCTGAATCTAAGCGAGGAAATTCGCACGAAAGTTAAGTCAGATATAGACGAGCAGCAGCGCGATTTTTACCTGCGCCAGCAGATGAAAGCGATTCAGGAAGCGTTGGGCGAAGATGGAGAACAACAAGAAATTGCATCCCTGCGTAAGCGTGCCAAAGAAAAAAATCTTCCTGAAGAAGCTCAGGAGACGGTTGAAAAGGAATTGAAGCGTCTGGAACGCACTCCTAACTCATCTCCAAATCATGGAGTCATCCACAATTATATTGAATGGATTTTAGACCTTCCCTGGGAAAAATATTCTGATGATAACCTGGATCTGGAAAATGCCCAGGATGTACTGGATGATGATCACTACGGTCTGGACAAGGTTAAGAAGCGCATTATCGAGTACTTAGCCGTACTTAAGCTTAAGAAAGATATGAAAGCCCCCATCCTTTGTTTCTACGGCCCTCCCGGTGTTGGTAAAACCTCGCTTGGTAAATCAATTGCACGGGCCTTAAACCGAAAATTTGAACGGTTTAGCCTCGGGGGTATTCACGATGAAGCAGAAATTCGCGGGCACCGACGAACGTACATCGGAGCACTTCCGGGTCGTATTCTGCGTGCTATGAAGAAAGCCGGTACGAGTAATCCGGTGATGATGCTTGATGAGATTGACAAGGTAGGTTCTGATTACAGAGGAGATCCCACTTCTGCCCTGCTTGAAGTACTTGATCCCGAACAAAACGACAGCTTCGCGGACAATTACCTTGAGCTAGAATATGATCTGTCTAACGTTCTCTTTATTGCAACGGCAAACTCACTTGATACTATTCCTGCTCCGCTGCGTGATCGTATGGAAATTATCAATATCAGTGGATATACGCTGCAGGAGAAAACACAGATTGCCAAAGAGCATCTGATGCCCAAACAGATTAAAGAGAATGGTCTGAAAGATGAACAGATAGAAATTAAGGATGAAACTATTAGACAGATCATTGAAAAATATACCCGTGAATCGGGCGTCCGATCCCTTGAACGCGAAATTGGCTCGGTATGCCGCGGTGTTGCCGCAAAAATTGCCAAAGGCGATGAAGGAGAACACGTTGTAGAAGCCAATGATCTCCAGGAATATCTTGGAAAGCGTAAGTACTTCTCAGAAGTAGCTGAACGTACCAAAGTTCCCGGGGTTGCTACAGGCTTAGCCTGGACCCCTTACGGCGGGGATATCCTCTTCATTGAGGCCAGCGTATCAAAAGGAACGGGCAAGTTGCACATTACAGGTCAGCTGGGTGATGTAATGAAAGAATCGGCCATGCTGGCAATGTCGTATTTAAAGGCCCACTCTGAAGAATTGAACATCCCAGAAGAAGCGTTTAAGTATTGGGATCTACACATACACGTACCCAAAGGAGCCGTTCCCAAAGACGGACCTTCTGCGGGAGTTTCCATCTTTTCAGCAGTAGCATCTATCTTTACCCAACGCAAAGTGAAAGGTACACTGGCTATGACCGGTGAAATTACCCTGCGCGGACTTGTTCTGCCAGTAGGCGGAATCAAGGAAAAAGTACTGGCTGCCAAGCGTGCTGGTATCGATAAGGTTCTGTTACCGCAAAAGAATGAGAAAGATGTCGCTGAAATTGAAGAAGATGTGCTCGGCGATCTCAAAGTGAAGTATCTCGAACGCATGGATCCACTGCTTGATATCGTACTTGAGGATGAAGCGGTACGATCCCCTCAGGAGCGTTTCAAGGTAAGTGAATCCTATAAAAAGAGAACAAGCGACAATTCTGAATCTACTGACTCCACCGAAGAGACAATTGTAATGGAGTAACGATTGAATTATAAACACTAAAAGTCGTCTCGATTTATCGGGGCGACTTTTTTATTTTGATGATGCTCTAATTTTAAACTAAAGCCGTAAAATTTGCCCAACGAAGGACGTATTGTAGAATCTACCGGTCAATGGTATAAAGTTGCTTATGATGAGGACAGCGGAATGCAGACCATTAACTGTCGCCTTCCGGGCCGGTTTCGTCTTAAAGATCACGCGTTGACCAATCCCATCGCCGTTGGCGACTATGTTGAATTTGAAATTAATGATGACGGCTCGGGGAGTATTGAAAAAATAAAAGACCGTGAAAATTATCTTATCCGTCAATCCACTCATCATCAAGAAGATCACCAAATACTGGCAGCCAATATCGATCGCGCTTACGTAGTGCAATCCGTTAAAATGCCCCGAATGAAACAGGGCTTTTTTGATCGCTTCCTGGTAACATGCGAAGCCTACCAGATCCAGGCCTCTATCATCATAAATAAAATGGATCTGGCTGATGAAAATGCCCAGGCGTATGTAGATTCCATTGCCGATTTATATGACTCGCTGGGTTATCCTGTTCTTAAAACAAGTATAAATGACGAGGAATCTCTTGATCGGCTTAAAGAAGATCTTCGAGATAACACTTCTGTTTTGATCGGTCCTTCAGGTGTTGGCAAGACAAGTTTACTAAACAGCATCGACCCCAACATTGACCGCAAGGTAGGTGAAATTTCTACATTTAATGAGAAAGGAAAACACACTACCACGTTCGCAAAACTACTGCACTTGCAAATTGGGGGATATATTGTGGACACCCCCGGCATTAAAGAATTTGGATTGGTCAATATCGAACCTTGGGAACTTTCACTGTTCTTTCCGGAGATGTTAGAGCCGCGCCAAAACTGCAAGTTTAACAACTGTACACATGCTCACGAACCGGGTTGTGGAGTGATTGAGGCCTTTAAAGAAGGTTTTATCGATGCCGACAGGTACGATTCTTACCTCAATATCCTCGATTCTCTGCAAGAGGATTAAAAAGTAGAGAGTTAGCCTCAAATTCTTTAGTATTGCAATAGTCTACGGATGGTTAAAAATCGAAAATTAAAAATTAGGGATATGAAATTAAGATACCGTTTTCTCACATTTGTACTGCTATTTGGTCTGTTTACCTTTAATGCAACACCCACCTTTGGACAGGTTGGCGATATTGGAGATATCTTACAAGCAGGGCGTGAAGATGCCAATACACTCGCACGCGCTTATCTCGAACCTTTTGGATCGGGATTTGGTGCTTCGCTCAACACCGGGTGGACCAATACTGCCAGTCCGCACAGCAAATTGGGTTTTGATGTAACCGTCAGTACCGGACTAGCTATTGTGCCCGATGCCGCGAAATCATTTAATGTTAATGAACTTGGACTTCAACAGCTGGAGTTGGAAGGTACAAATCCTGTATCACCTACCATCAATGGTAATGATGAAACAGGTTCATTGCTTGCTGCTTATGAAGAAATCAACGGCAACCGGCAAAAACTTATTGAATTTAACATGCCTGAAGGTTCAGGATTTGGTTACGTTCCCGCCCCCATGATAAAAGCCGGAGTTGGTATTGTTAAAGATACAGAACTGATGCTTCGCTATACTCCCAAAACGGAGATTGGAGATTTTGGTTCATTCAACCTATTTGGCGTAGGTGCCAAACACGGTATCAATCAGTGGTTGCCCGGTGGCAAGCTGCTACCGGTTAACCTTTCGGTGATGTTTGGGTATACGAGCATGGAAGTAGGCTCCGATTTGGATTTGGCTGCCAGTGATGTTATCCAAGATCCCAACAATACAGAGAATCCATATAATGCTTCTCAATGGGATGGACAAACTGTTGAATTAAATACAGATGCATGGACCATTAACGCATTAGTAGGTAAGAGTTTGCCTATAATTTCGGTATATGGCGGTGTTGGTTACGAGGCCTCTACTTTCAGTATTACCACGCCGGGATCGTATCCCACCGTTGTTCCCAATGAGGCAT
>CAJXOG010000014.1 GCA_913057775.1 uncultured Fodinibius sp.
TGCCAAGCTAAAACGAAATAACTTTTACCCCGCAATCCCTGATAAAGCCGTACTCCCCACAAGGAGTGCGGCTTTTTCTTTTGATAGATCATTCTGCATAATTATACAGATTTTTGTAGCTTCAAGGCTTCTTAATAATCACTATTTACACGAACTTTTTTACTCAAATGAAAAACCTTTTCACTTCCGAATCTGTATCAGAAGGCCACCCCGATAAAGTTGCTGATCAAATCTCTGATTCCATCCTCGATGCCATGCTTGAACAGGATCCCGATTCACGGGTTGCTGTCGAGACCCTGGTTACGACGGGACTTGCCGTTATCTCGGGCGAAGTTACAACCGACGCCTATGTAGATGTACAAGAGATAACTCGTGATGTCATCAGAAATATCGGCTATACCAAAAATTCATATCGCTTCGATTCGGAATCGTGTGGCGTTTTGACAACTATTCACCAGCAGAGTCCGGATATTGCTCAAGGCGTTGACGAAGGAAAGGATAAAAAAATGGGGGCAGGCGATCAGGGTATGATGTTTGGCTATGCTACTCATGAAACCGATACTTATATGCCGATGACGCTGCAATATTCCCATGACCTGCTTCGGGAACTGGCGCATATCCGCAAAGAAACCGCCTTGCTGCCATACCTCGCTCCCGACAGTAAAAGTCAGGTTACGGTAGAATATGATGACGAGGGAAATCCCAAAAGAGTAGATACCATTGTAATTTCTACTCAGCACGACGAAGGTATTGATCAAATAAAAATAAAAGAGGACCTAAAAAAGCACCTTATCCCAGAAGTTATCTCAGAAGAGTTGATGGATGCAGAAACCATTCTGCACGTAAATCCCACAGGAAAATTTGTAATTGGCGGTCCCCATGGAGATACCGGGCTTACAGGACGAAAAATTATCGTCGATACATATGGCGGACGCGGTGCACACGGCGGCGGTGCCTTCTCCGGCAAAGACCCATCAAAAGTGGATCGCAGTGCGGCCTATGCTTCACGGCATATTGCTAAGAATGTTGTTGCTGCTGATCTGGCCGAAGAGTGCTTAATACAGCTCGCTTATGCTATTGGTATTCCGGAACCTGTTTCGGTAAATGTAAATACCTATGGTACCGGCAAGGTAAAAGACGCTGAATTGGCTCAAGCTATTAAACAGACTTTTGATTTAACTCCGGCGGGTATTATCAGTCGTTTCAATCTAAAACGTCCCATTTATTCAGACACTGCTGCATACGGACATTTTGGGCGCAGTGAATTTCCCTGGGAGAAATTGGACTATACCGATAAGCTAACAAACGCTCTGTAAGCATCCCGCTTGCTAAGAAATTATTTATTAAAAAGGGACATCTCTAATACAGGTGTCTCTTTTTTTGTATAAGATTGATAGGAGATCTTTTTACCCATCAATCATACCTTCCAGAGCATTTTTTGCTTTATCCATCAGACCTTGGGTAGCTGCTTCTTGCAGAGCCTTTTCCAAAACAGGTTCAAGTATTTGCTGTATCGTCTTTTCCATGGCATTACTGCCACTACGTCCAATACCTTCAAGTTCTATTTTGGAAAATTTGGCCATTACAGATTTCTCACTGCCAATATCAGCTGTTAATGTAACCTGCCCATTTTCTACCAACAGGTAATCAACAATCAGATTTGTATCCGAAGAAGATGACCCTCCCATATTATCGGTAAGCGCATCTAAGTTGCTACCCGTCGCTTTTTGCTCATAATAAAGCTCCGGTTTTTGAACTCGAATTTCTTTAACAATAACAGTATCCGAAAGAAGTGATGACACCTTCATCTTAATAGAAATTTCTTGCAACTTGGCAGCGGGCTTATCACTAAATCCATCCGGATTGTGAATGGTAAATCCCTTTATCGTTCCGGACCCATTCAAAAGAGAGATTGAAACATCCTCAACATCAACCGAGGTATTGAGAACCTCCGCCGTAGTACTTTCCAGGCTGGATTGTACCATGCTATCAATACTCAACGAAAGGATTAATGCCCCTAAAACACCTATTATAATAATAGCAAAAAGGGCCTGAAACACAGGTTTTAAATCTAATTTTGACTTAAACAAACTCATACTTTCTATCTCATTTTTTGATTGTTGGAATATAACAGGGTTCAATCAAAATATTTGAGAAAATAAAAAGGCATGGAAATAGAAATTATTTCCATGCCTAAAGAAGTTAATGCACTATTGGCTTCGTTTAATTACCCGATCCGCCGTCAATAGTTTGGCCAAAAAAGATCGCATTCATGAAAAGCTTGTTCGTGCCAAACCAAAAGGCCCTGAAGTTAGGGTTATCGGTCATCGAGATAACACGTCCACTGCCAACATCAGTTACCACAACAGCCGCAGTCCCCGATAGCTTTTCCAGATTTTCATCAGAAATATATCCGCTGGCCAACGGATTTTCGGTATAATAGAGCGGTGTGGCATAGGGATTTTCGGCCTTCTTTACGAAGAGCGTACTATTGCGGAAAACCGTCAGATCTTCATCATTATAGCCATATCCCAACGGATGAGTTAGATCGAGCTTGGTATCAAAAATAGTACCTCCAATATATTGCGCGCCACGATCTTTACTCATATCCGCATACGGCTTTGGCGTTACCTGCTGCTCTTCTTCGGATTCTTCCTCATTGAGATATTCAATATTTGCCAGTCCATTTCGCTCGGCCCAGTTGTTGGCATATTTTGTTGTGATAAGCGTCCCTCCTTCTTGGGTCCAACGCTTAACCTTTTCAATAGTCCGATCAGACAGGTCATCATAACCACCATTCACCATCACAATTACGTTATAACGACTCAAGTCAGCTCCTTCGATTCGATCCATCGGGAAAAGGGTGGGAGGCATATCAAAGCGTTGATCCAAGAGGTGCCATACTTCACCTACTTCATACGAACTGGCACCATCACCAGAAAGCACAGCAACAGATGGTTTCTCCAAGTCCTCGAAAGACCCGCTGCCCAAATCAATTCCACTAGGCGTTAGTCCTGTTCCTACCGAATAAACCGTTAGGCCATCTTCATCTGCAGCTTGTTGAACGAGCTTATGGATTTTATCCTGATCTACCGACTGTGGCCCCAATGGTACTAAAATGGTCCCGTAATCGAATTTGTGGGTGCCATCTGCAGTAACGCCAGTAAATGGTTTCGATGCAACTTTCACCCTTACCCCTGCATCAAGCAGGCGATTTACCGCTCGCGGCGAGTAGTATTCATCCCATTCAAATACATAAGCATAGTCACTTTTACCTCCCACTACTTCACCGTTTGGAAATTCCGGTAACCCATCAACTTTATTTCCCAAAAGGTTTTCGCTGTAATCCCGGCCTTCAAGTTCAGCAAATGGTAGATTAAATGCGTAAGGCATAGTCCAGGCCGAGACATCATAAAACAAACTGTCTGAAAATGTAGTGCGGCGCTCAAATAAGGCTTTTACAAAACGATACTGTTTTTGATCTGATGGGATCACATACGATGAACCACTTTTAAAAGTCTCATCATCGACCGTGATGTCCATTTTCAAATCATACAAATCTACTTTATGGCGACGTAACAGCTCGGCTAAATGATAGGTTCGGGCTTGGTCTTCCTCTATTCCAAAAACGTAGCCCTCAATATCGGCATCCTCGCCTTCGCTCTTGGCCTGCTTGTAAAAGTTCCGCTGATAATTCAGGATCTCCTGCCGCAAATTCTGTGAAGCATCCCAGGTAGAAAGTGAAGTCAAAAACTGGTTCTTTATTGTAAACGGAAACTTTAAAACACCGTTTTCGCTTTCCTGGGCATGGCCTCGCGAGCTGGCTTGTTCAAACAAAATACCTATACTTCCATTTACATCGGGATAGGTTGAGCCTTTTCCATAATAGAAATCGTCAAAACTTTCCTGGGAGTAATATAGACGCTTATTTTCATCAAAAATCTCTGCATGGTAATCGGCAATAGCCTTCGTTAAATTTTGATTCTTTTCGGGTGTAATAGGATGGGTGCGGGACTGTATGCCCGGCTGGAAAAAGTATGTGGAATTCGTACCCATCTCATGATGATCAGTCAAAATATTGGGCTTCCACTTATGGAAATTATTAATGCGTCCCTGACTTGCCGGATGTTGAACCAACATCCAGTCGCGGTTCAAATCAAACCAATAGTGATTAGTACGACCGCTCGGCCAACGCTGGTTAAGCTCCATGCTATTGGGATCAGCTACCATATTTTCACTCTTATGAGTATTTGCCCAGCTGGCAAACCGATTTAATCCGTCGGGGTTTAGGCTCGGATCCAATAAAATAACACTGTTCTGCAACTTTTCTTCGATCTCCTTATCCTGAGCCGCGGCCATATAATAAGCCACCAGCATTGACGCATTAGAACCACTCGATTCGTCACCATGAATACTATATCCCATATATAACACAATGGGCATTTCAGACGTATTTAACTCATCTGACTTGGTTGGATCCGTAAGTGCAACATGCTCTTTTCGAATCTGATCGATATTATTATGATTAGAAGGAGATGTAATGGTTAAATAAACTAAGTCCCGATCTTCATAGGTTTCGCCAAATTTGTGAAGGGTTACCCGATCGGATGCTCCGGCCACTGCTCGCATATATTGCACCAACTGGTCATGCCGAACATGCCATTCTCCGGGCACCATACCCAGTATTTCTTGAGGCTTGGGGATAGACTCATCGTATTCAACATCCTGAGGTAAATAGTATTCCATAGAGGCCTCGGCATCAGCCGGACTTTGAGCCTGTACTCCGCCCCCTACAAGTAAGGCCAATAGCAAAACAAGAAGTGTACGTAATTTCATAATCCAATAGTTTTTAATTAACAAAAGTGGTTCGTACCTAAGTGTAAAGGTTATGAATGAAAAATGTTTTAAAAAATAAAGGCATCGACGGTAAAGCCGATGCCTTTTGAATTATATTATCATAATCGGATAATATTCCTATCTATATAAGATCGTTATGCATATCTGAAAATAGCTGCTATTGAAGAACCGCTGGGCATATCTTCTTTATCGAGTGCATAAACATTACCGCTTTGAGTAAGTGTTTTAATAGCAGCCATATTTATCAAATCGTGCTCTCCATTCTGCGGTTCTGCACTGTGATGTACTGTATCACGTTCCATATCAAACCAACCCCAACTGTGCTCTCCAATCGGTACAAACAGCGATTCGACCTTTCCATAGTAAGCCGCTTCTACAATTTGGGATAAATTATCGGACTGTTTCTCCGATCCGGAAAGGTCGCCAAATCGTTCGATATCTTCATACATCCCTTTCAGAAAGTACGATTTAATAACCTTCCAGCCTTCATTTTTTATTTCTTCGTTGCTTTTGGGGTCAGTATTTCCGGAAACAGTTTGATCCAACAGTCGACTGTAATTATTGACCTTTCTGTATTCAGCAATCGCCTCGTTCACTCCCGCCAAAATCAGGGGATCATTTCGTTTACGAAGAATCGAAGTTACTTCATTTTCAACAGCCTTTAAGTAATTTATGACTTCCTCTGTATTGGTATCACGCGATCCGCCCTGTCCGTGAAATATAGCCTGAGCATTTGCCCCTTGACCGGCATGATGCTGAAGATTTGTCTCATTAACATCATACTTCAAAAACTCTTCCAAGCTTTCTGGTGATTCTTCCAGCTCAATTTCTTCAACATTAGCCCTCGTGCATTTCAACAGCCGCATTTTCTTTTGGCTGAGTGCCAAAATACAGAACGTGCCTTCCAACGTAATCATAGGTACCAACGGGGTAATTAAGAAGTGATCGTCTACCATCACCCGTTCTTTAAAAGCATGTGGAATACGGTAATGTTCAAAATTATCATCACTTATAAATAAAGCTAAACCCTTATCGTTATGCCGCCAAAAATTGGGGTTATCCAACAGCTTTCTTGGCTCGTCCAGCAATTCATCAATTTCTTTTTCTCTAAGCTCTCTGTTTTTTAATTGCTCAACAGCCTGTGTGAGCAAATTCTTTAACCGGATAGGATCTTGCTGAACCTCTTCACCACTTTTGTGCGTGGGTAAATAAATTGATACACAATGGTTACTTTCTTTTTTAGCAAGGTCGAGGATGTTTTCTCGCGTAATCATAAATACCTCCAAGGAATGTTTAATTAACTACCAGCTTGTTTTTCTACAAACAGTTATTTGAATTTGAAGATTCAAAATTAGCAAATCGTTTTAAAGGCGATCACTGTTATTATTGTATAAGGAAGTATAACAAATAAAGCTATAGATATTACAATGGTTTCTCAATCAACTGAGGAAAACTCCGTCTTTGGACAACCCGATGAAAATACGCTTGAGCAATATCACGATGTGCTGATGCGGGCCGAGCGCGGTGCCCTTATGGCGGATGCACATGTGGGATACATAATGCCGATTGGCGGGGTCATGGCCTACCAAAATAAAGTTTCTCCCGTTGGTGTGGGTTTCGATATCGGTTGTGGCAACATGGCTGTAAAACTGGATAGAACCCTCTCTACCTTTGATACTTCTGCTGCTTTAGACATCATTGAAGAGCGTATCCAATTTGGCTTGGGAAAACAAAACCCCGAGGCTCCGGTCGATCATCCCATTTTTGATGCCCCAGAATGGGATGCCTATCCAAATAAAAAGATAGCCTCATCTTTAAAACAAACCGCCCGCGAGCAACTTGGTACCGTTGGCTCAGGCAACCATTATGTAGATCTATTCTACGACGAGGATGATCATATTTGGATTGGGGTTCACTTTGGCAGTCGCGGCTTTGGCTACAAAACAGCTCAGGGATTTATGAATCTCTCACAGGGTAAAGACTGGGATGCCAATTTTGAACAGAAAGAAGTACTCCTCGATCTCGACACACCGCTTGGACAAGATTATTTTGCCGCCATGAATCTTGCCGGTCGCTATGCCTACGCAGGTCGCGAATGGGTCAGCTATACTTTGGCTGAAGCTTTTGATGCTACTATTTTAGATGAAGTTCATAACAATCATAATTTTGCATGGAGAGAAGAGCACGACGGACAAGAGCTTATTGTGGTTCGCAAAGGTGCCACTCCGGCATTTCCCGGCCAGCGCGGATTTGTCGGCGGCAGCATGGGCGATATCTCAGTCATCCTAAAAGGAAGAGAATCAGAACAAAATAAAAAGGCTCTTTATTCAACCATCCACGGGGCGGGGCGGTTAATGTCACGAACGCAGGCCAAAGGTGATTACAGAGGGCGTGATTTGTCAAAATCTGCCATAAAGCCCGACATGATTTATGATCGACTGCAAGAACAAAGTGTAGAATTGCGCGGCGGCGGACTCGATGAAGCACCCCAGGTATACCGTCAGCTTAAAGACGTGCTAAATTATCATCGAAACACCATTAATATTCATCATTATCTCAATCCAATTGGGGTAGTTATGGATGGACCTGAGCAATTTAAACCAAATTCCTAAATCCTTCTTTTTAGTTTCATTCCCAATTTTGTTATTGTTCTTTTTCAAATTTGACAAATCTCTCAATCACAGATTCCTGTTATGGCTGAAGAGTCACAATCTGCTGTGCGTGATACGGAAAAAAATAAAAGCCGGGATGCTGATCGCTGGCAGGGAATAAAACAGAGTTTGGGACCCGGACTGCTGATGGCAGCTGCAGCTATTGGCGTTTCGCACCTTGTGCAATCTACTCGGGCCGGGGCTACTTATGGTTTTGCTCTTATCTGGGCCGTAATTCTGGCAAACTTCTTTAAATATCCCTTCTTGGAATATGGTCCGCGCTATGCAATAGCCACCGGCGAAAGCATGATCGAAGGATACAACCGTCTTGGCAAATGGCCCATTGGTATTTTTGTAATCTTCACCCTTGGCACCATGTTCGCCGTACAAGCTGCGGTCACAATCGTGAGTGCCAGTCTGGCTGCCGAGCTTACCGGTATTGCCCTTTCTCCATTGATATGGAGTGCCATACTGCTAGCCATATGTATAGCCCTGCTTATGTCTGGACAATATTCAGCTCTCGACAGTGCCATAAAATTGATCATGGTTGTACTTGCCATATCAACAATTGTTGCTCTGGGAGCCGCTCTTTTCCAAGGGGGGCAGCACGAAGTTGCAAGCTACTATCCAAGTATATGGGATGTGGCAGGAGTATCGTTTTTAATTGCCTTAATGGGATGGATGCCAATTCCCATTGATGCCGCAGCCTGGCATTCGCTTTGGACGCTCGAGCGCGAAAAACAAACCCAGTATCGTCCAAAGCTGAGGGAATCACTTCTCGATTTTAATATCGGATATATCGGTGCTGCACTGTTGGCATTGGGGTTTCTCCTACTGGGCGGGCTCGTCATGTACGGAAGCGGCGAAGAGTATGCCAGCAGCGGAGCTATTTTCGCCAATCAGCTATTAGGACTATACACTGAAAGTCTTGGCAACTGGCTCTACCCGGTAATCATCATCTGTGCCTTCACCACCATGTTTAGCACCACCCTCACCGTAACCGACGCCTATCCGCGCGTCAGCCGTCGCATGCTGGAAGTCCTCATGCCAGACACCATGCAAGAGAAAGACAATCTTCGCGTGTATCGCATCCTTATTATTGCTATTTCCCTGCTTTCGCTTGGCGTACTATATTTTCTGGGCGATTCATTTACCCTCATGGTTGATCTGGCTACGACCTTGTCATTTTTGACCGCGCCGGTATTAGCATACCTCAACTATAAACTGGTAACCGCGGAACACATGCCGGAAGATTGTAAACCACAACCCTGGCTTAAGTGGCTCAGTTGGAGTGGATTAGTATTCTTAACTGGTTTTGCACTCGTTTACCTTTACTGGATTTTAATCATCTAAAATCAGCTAGCTAATGGTATCGTCTCTCCATTTTTATCGGATGATTCCATAATTGCCCGAACAATACGAATATCTCGTAATCCCTCTATACCCGGGACAATTGGATCCCGACCTTCTTTAATAGCAAGGGCTTCATTATCCATTTGTCGCGCCTGCTGATGGTGCGGGTCGGGTGGTAGCTTAGTTCCATCGCTGGTCTCACCCTTAACGCCACTATAAGTTTGAAAGGGTTCTAGCTTATACCAACCATCCGTACAATCCACATTTAGATAATTTGTTGATTTGCCAAAACTGGTTTCACCGACCGCTTTAACACCATCGGGGAATTCGAGTTCAAATTCAGTAAACTCATCCACCTTGTTATAGATGTCGCGCTCCGACCACTGTTTTCCGCGCACTGCAATGGGCTCCATATTTGTGGAGTAGCGAGATGCATTAATGGGATAAACCCCCATATCATACAGCGCTCCACCGCCAAGTTCCGCATCGCGGCGCCAGCTGTCCGCAGAATGATAACCATTATACCCGGCGCCGGTTTCAACATTCCGAACTGCGCCGTAGGTTTCCTGTTTCCCATAACGGATAATTTTTCGAGTATTGGGTTCGTGCTGCATGCGGTAGCCTATTGAAAGGGATACATCATTTTTATTAGCTGCCTCAATAATTGACTGACATTCTTCTACGTTCATCGCCATCGGCTTTTCGCACCACACATGCTTACCGGCTTCTGCCCCGATGATAGAATATTTGGCATGAAGACCCGGCGGCGTCACCACATAAATAATATCGATATCATCATTATCAGTAACTTCGTGCATATTCTTATAGTTATACACGTTATCATCGGGAATATTATATCGCTTTTGCCAACGTGGTATTTTGTGGGGAGATCCCGTTACAATGCCACGCAGCTCGCAGTGTTCCGTTTTTTGCAAGCCGGGTGCCAGGCGACCGGTACTATAGCTGCCCAATCCCACCAGAGCCACTCCCAACTTTTCTTTCTCTTTGGATAACAGAATGTTGGGAAACCCCAAAGTGGCAGCAGTCAAACCCACTCCGGCAGTCTTGAGAAAGTCTTTCCTCGATATATTTTTAGCCATAAGCTCTCTGTTTATGCATTAGCTTGCAAAAGCCAAAACGGAAATTTCTGCATTATCATTTATTAAAACAGATTATTTTGATCCCCGGAAAGTTTAGGTGAATAGCTAATACTTTTTTATAAGAAGTTCTTTTCTAAAAACTATAGCCAAATGACAAATAAGGATAGTATGGTATGAAGCTGCCCTCACTGATTATTGGCGCAAAGCCGCCTCTAAACATAAATCCTCCATCAACAGGTTGAGAGCGGTACCCGAATACCATTGTCCCGATTATATTGGGATTTTCATCAAATAATGTGCCCCTTTCTTGTATGTTCAGGTATGTCGCCCCAAGGCCCATTTCAAAATACTTGCCCTCATCTCCAAGCAAATAATTGATCATAGCCGGCATCGTAAAGAGGGAATTTCCATCAGCTGTGATAAGACTTACTCCAATTCGCCCTCCAAGTCCATCTAAGGTGTTTTGAAACCTGGTATCATAGTTAAAAGAATAGGTGACACCCGGACCCAAAATTTCGAAATAAATAGATTGGGCTCGACTTCCCTGCTCACTAAAATTATTGCTTCTGTTTGGTGAATTATCCTGCGCTGTGGCGACTGTCGTAAGCAATAAAAAAATTACTGTATATAATACTGTCCGGGTTTTCATAGGATGAAAATATATGTTATGGGTGAATATTTATAGCAGAAAAGATTATTATTCGTGATGCCTTCTTTAGATGAAGTTTCTATTCACCAAAAGGATAATAACCAAAAATAGCATTTCAAAACAAGTCACTTTGATCACCGGGAAGTTTAGGGGGCTCCAAATCTGTACCCAGTGCATCATTTAACTTATTTATAAAATAGGCCGCCAGCTCAGGAGATTTTCGCTCTTTATTCTGATGGACAAAAAAGTGGATGTTATCTAATCCTTGCTCATTCCATTGTTGCAGCCGATCCACCCATTCATCAAGCCGGCTATAATCGGTTTCATGGTTAGCGCCCACATACCGAACAAAAGCTTCGTTATTTGTCAGTCGCATGTGCAGCAGATCGCGCCGACCGGCTGTATCCGTTATTAAGTTGGCAACATTATGTTCTTCTAAAAGCTGATAAAGCTCATTGGCCACTCCGGCATCATCGAACCAATCGTGATGCCGAAATTCTATAGCCAACGGTACACCCTGCGGCCAATATTCGACGAAGCTTGCTACACGGTCAAAATATTTGGACTTGAATTTACCGCGCAGCTGTAGAAATGTGGTGCCTAATTTCTCTTTAAAATGGACGATGCTATCATAAAAATTGTCGGTAGCTTCTTCAATTCCATTCAACCATTTCAAATGGCTGATATACCGATTTACCTTGGGAAAGAATTTGAAATTATCGGGCACCTTATTTCGCCAGGTTGCAATCTGATCTTTATCAAACGTATTATAAAATGTCGCATTGAGTTCAACCGAGTTGAAATTCTTGCCATAATATTCAAGTTCATCGCCTACGTCTTTGGGATAAAAATTCTTTAGATCTTTCTTGTTCCATTTTGCGCATCCCACAAATACATTCGGAATATCTAAACCACCATGAGTCGAAAGCACTTTTTTCGTTTCAGGATGATCTTCAGGTAGCGAAAGATTTTGGTCTGCAGGATTGTCAACGCTTCCAAATTTCATAAACAGAATTAACGTATGTTGTAATTGTTGTAAATAAAATCGGAATATTTGGATTCGGATCGCCAACAATAGGTAGTCCCCAAATTGGTTTAGTCCTAAATTTACGATCCCTGTATCATTTTGATATCATAATAAATATAGCATCTATTATTCTTTAATAGAAGGAACTTTTACTGGCCAGCAGGAATCAATAAAGGGGTGCATATTTTAACATTTTTGTTAAACAGAAAAAGGGAATCAGCCTTACCGGGCTCATTCCCTTTAGAAGCTTTCAGATCTCCCACATATTAATTCTTATCTGCCGGCATCATAAAAGGCTCAATATGCATACCCTGCCTATGAGGCTTAAAGGTATCAAAACCGGAAGGTAGAGATACCTCTTCCATCTTAATTTTTTGAGCATCTATCCGTTGTTTTTGTTGTTGTCCTGTTATTAGATCAATTGCTCGTGAAAATAGAGGCTCTTCCGGATTACCCAGCTCGGGTTTATTTAAAAGATTATCCACATTGATCTCATTAACACAATTATCATTAGGATCATCTGGACAACCACCACTTATATTGGGGTCATATGAAGCCGGTGCAAAGCCATTGGGATACGCATCCCCGTCAGCATTTACAATTTTTACTACAATAGGTTGTATCGCTTTCTTATGATCAGGATTAGCATCGTCACTATCCAAATAAGGGGCAGAAGCATCATACAGCGTAAAAGACCCTTCATCTTTCCCTACTGTTTTTAGCCCTATATAGGTTACCTCTCTATGGGGCAGTAAGCTGTTAATTACGGTCTCGCTGGCTGATGCTGTTCCCGAACTTGTCAACACATACACATTATCCAACGACAAGTTGTTCATTGGTTCTGAGTTCACAAAATTCCCTTCATTATCTCGCTCAATTTCGCCCTCTTCATTTTCCAGCGGCACTTCATCTAAAAAGAATACCTCGCGGTTATTATTAGCAGCCCGTTTCTCATTGTATGAGAACTCTCCAAACGTTGTTGAGCTTCCGAGACCGGAAATCAAGCTTGTTAGCAATTGACTGGTTATAACTGATCCGCCACCGTTGTAGCGTAAATCCAATACAAGCTCATCAACGCCCTGATTTTTAAAATCGGCAAATACGTCATTGAGGTCTTTATGAGAATTCGTTTGAAAAGAGTTGTACATGAGATACCCTATTTTTACGCCGCTGGTTTCCACCACCTTACTGGTAAGAATAGGATCTTCAATAACTTCCCGAGATTCCACTGTGACCGTTTTATCATCTACATATTGAACGCCATCTCCTGAGGTATCAATCTTAGCCAGCGTTAAATCGTGGGCCGAATTGTTTGTCAGCAGGTCAAGATAATTATCTACCGTTATTGTTGTTCCATCTACTTTTGTAAACAAATCCAGTCGCTGGAGGTCGGCGTCATCTGCAGGAGAGCCCGGAATAATATAGCGAACATATCCTACTAACTCTTCTTGCTGAGAACTTTTATAGTAGAACCCATAATTGAATCCCAATGCGGCATAGATACCATCCTGCTCGTCTTGGTATTCCTCATAATCATCGATAAAGAAGGAAAAATCATCATTAGGATGGCGCAGGGATTCGAATAACGCTTCGGCATCCGCAAAATCTTTTAGATAATCATTGAAGTCGGTGTCATTATCAAAATAATCATCTCCCAGCTCCGTAACATCCCCCTGCCAATAGTACCAATAGTTCATGGCATTCCATACAAACTGCTTTTCGTCAGACGCTTCTTCACCATTTTCATTTCCGGGATCCGGATCTGTTGGGCTTGAATCACTGCAACTAAAAAAGGTCACAGCCATTAATACAATCCAAATAAGTCGTAACTTTTTCATAACTTTTTATACTATTTTGGCAAAAGAACTGTTTTTATATTCTATAACTAATATTTAGCTAAAAATATTTCAATGAAATATCTAATAATTTTTTGCACTCCGCTTCTTGCTTTCTTTATGGGGTGCTCCTCTTCAGAAAATACAGCAAGTAACGATAATATCCAGATAATAAGTGCAAAAGTTAACGAATGGTCGGAGCCACCCGCTCAAAATTCTGATGTCCCTGAACGCGGAGCGGATTTATCCATTACTGTAGACGATTGGCCCAGCAATTATACACCCAGTCATATCATATACAATAAAAGAAAATCGTTATCAGCAGGAGTTACCGATACCGTAGATGGTCATCCCGTTATCACGGGTCGTATTATTCGTAGTTCATATCGGCTTCCAAAAACTTCTGAAACGGTTTCTATATCAAATCGGTTGGTATATAGCAACCAGGAAGGCGAGCAATTTTATATTGAAATCACTAATTGGAACTCCTCAAAAAATTAATCTCTTCCTATTCGTTGGGATCAGGCAATTTAGTATCTTTGGATAGATTATTCACCTCATGAAAAAACTATTGCAACACATCAGGGAACCTATAAATACCCTTACCCACGGGATGGGTGCTATTCTGGCTGTTATTGGATTAGCTATTCTTATCTATGAAGCCATTCAAGGTGGCTCCATCAGTCACCTTATTGCTTTTTCTATCTTTGGGCTTAGCATGATCCTACTTTACACAGCAAGCTCTCTTTACCATGCCCTGCACGTCAAAAAAAAGACGCTGGAATTACTGCAAAAACTCGACCACAGCATGATCTATGTGCTCATTGCCGGGACTTACACCCCCATCTGCCTGCTAGTGCTCGAAGGAGGATGGAAATGGGGATTTTTTGCTACCATCTGGAGTCTGGCAATTATAGGCATCATTAAAAAATTTCTATGGATGAACGCTCCCCGCTGGCTTTCTACCCTGTTTTATTTGGGGATGGGCTGGCTGGCCGTCATCATATTTCCGACCCTGATGGAAAAACTGCCACTGGCCTTTTTGGTATGGATCGGCGTAGGCGGCTTAGCTTACACGCTTGGAGCTGTGATTTATGGCATTAAAAAACCGAATCCCATTCCCAACTGGTTTGGGCACCACGAAATTTGGCACCTTTTTGTAATGGCCGGTACCTTTTCGCACTTCTGGGCCATTTATTATTACCTGCCCGGATATATGGGCTAAGTTGTTTTTTTATTCCAGTCTGGAAGAAGTAATTTATAATAAATGCTAATCCTTATATTTATGATTGTCTCCATCATTATTAGATTTAGCTATTGTAAATAATCACTATTAGGAAGCATGATACGTAAAGCACTATTACTTCTTTGTTTTCTATTTTTATTTTCTGCTTCTTCCTTTGCCCAGTTCTATCCCACACAACATCGGCCGCCAGATCAAAACTGGCAACAACTGAAAACCCCTCATTTCAAATTCATTTTCGCCGAAGAAAATGAGTCGCAAGCCTTTGAATTAGCACAACTGTTGGAATCTCAATATCCAAGCGTACAGGATGTTGTGGGCGGGGAACTCGATAATTTTCCCATCATCTTAAATAACTATAACGACCGTTCCAACGGCTTTGTAACTCCTTTTAACTTCCGGTCGGAGATTGAACTCCCTCCTATCAAAGGCAAGTCACTGAATCCCCAAACGGGTAACTGGCTTGCAAATGTGGGTCCTCACGAGTTGGTTCACGCCCTGCAGTTTAGCAACCTGGGAGAGTACAATATACCCCGTTTCGTCAGCCTTTTTTCGCCCGACCTGGCGCGTATGTTTCATTCCGCTATTCCCATGGGTATGCTTGAAGGAATTGCAGTTTATCATGAAACAAAAAATATTACTGATCACGGCGGCAGGGGCCATTATCCGTTTTTCACCAACCAGTTTGATGCAACTTTTAAGAGTGGGCAACGCTGGTCAATGGGTCAGCTGATGCAGACATCTAGCTATACCCGGCCGTTTGGTCGCCATTATATAGGCGGATACGAATTTACCAATTGGCTGCACACTGAATACGGGGATGATATTACCCGCGATGCACTCGACTTCTATATGGATTTTCCCTTTCTGGGTTACGGCGTGGCCCTGCGTAATGCTACCGGACTATGGGCCGGACAACTTTATGATCGGTTCGAGGAATACCACGAAAATCAGCTTGCAGAAAATAAATCCAGTGCTCGTTTTACAGAGCTTGATTTGCCGTACAAAGGAACCGAAATTCGGCGCCCAAAATGGCTGTCTGACTCCAAACTTATTTTTTACGGATCATTTTACAATGCCCGCTCTGGCTTTTATACCTATGATCTAACTAATAAAAAATTACACCGTCTGATTACCACAAATTCAGTTCGTGATTTTAGGTATGATCTGTCCAAGGATCGCACGCAGATGATCTTCAGCTATTACAAAACTGATTCGATTTTTGACAATACAGCCAAAACCGAATTAGTGCAGTACAATTTTAATACCCACAAGAAAGAGCAGTTAACCAAAAATGGTCGGTTGTATGCTCCGGCCTTTCATGGGGATCAGCTTTTTGCCCTTAAATCTTCTCCGGCGGGTTCGAAGGTGGTTACACTGGATTACTCCAACTACAGTGAAGAGAAAGAGGTTTTTTCGGCGCCGAATCACGAGATTAAAGCCGTAGCAACTCACCCAGACCACGGGCAACTCGCTATTGTATCCAACAAAAATGGCCAGCAAGCACTGTGGATTACCGAAGGCAATACCATTGCCGAGCAGTTGAAAGGGAAGCCCGTTTTGGCATTCGAAGATGGATCTGTTTTTGACCCGGAATGGCACCCAAAAGATGATAAGCTGTTGTTCAGCGCTGATTTTTCTGGCACAATGCAACTTTATGAATATGATCTGTCGGAGGGACAAGTTCTGCAAATAACCGATTCTAAGTTTAATGCTTTTGAAGGGGGCTACAGTCCCGATGGAAATCGGATTGCATTTGTACGACAAGAAAATAATAAACGTTTGCCGGCTGTGTTGGAGAGAACGGCATTTTTAAACAAACCGGTAAAGGAGAAGCTATGGCAAAAGCAGCGTGCACAAGCAGCTATTGGATTTGCGGATATAATTACTGATTCAGTTGCACAAGCCTCGACAAATTGGCAAAGAGACTCTTATTCATCGGGGATGGGCTGGCTTAAGCCACGTACCGTCTTGCCGTTTGTAGAGAACGTATCGAATCTGGATGAATATCAGGCCGGTATTTCACTGCACAGTGTCAATACATTGTCGACGCAGTCTTACTCGGCAGACCTCTCTTATTTTAAAACCCGCGGTTGGTACGATATTACGTATCGAAATAAAACATTTTATCCCGGGTTTAGGCTTCGTGCATTTAATGAGCCTTCGTACCGATCTGCTTCGGGCATAGGGATATTGGGCAGGCAGGAGCGAAGCTTGGCGTTGAGTGTACCGTTGCAGTTAGATCTGAATCAAAACATCTACAGCACTTCGTTTTTTATAGAGCCTGAGATTCGTCGCTCCCAGCTTCGCTTTTTTGATGCAGATTTTCACAATTCGATCTCTGACTTTTCCAACATTACAACTGGTAATATCTATGCGCAATTTAATTATCGTCTGCAACAAAATATTCGGGACGTCCAACCCAATACGGGCCTTATTTTGTTTTCGGAAGTTGAACATTATTTGACGGGGGATGAACTTACGTTCGGAGTTTCAAATAATGAAATTACTTTTTCATCTCCGTCCGCAACCGCTCTCAGGGGCGGTATCTACGGTTTTGTTGCTCCGTTAAAACGGTGGAATCAATCGCTTAGAGTCGGAGTGCGTGGACTCACCCAATCAGGACTACTTTTTGATAATCAGTCTATGGTTTCAGACGGATTTTCTGAGCTTGTTTATCCCAATTCGCAAAATCTTTTAAGCTTTGATACACGCTATACCATTCCACTTTTCTATGTTGATGACGGAGGATTGTTGCTTCCGTTATATTTGAGCAATATCTACTTAGTCACTTTTTCCAATACAGTTACCGATCCCACGTTCTCTAATTGGTATGATGATTCCCGTACTGTATTTGGTATCGGGGTGCGAACTAGCTTTCAACTTTCTAATCTAAGATTCAACATCGGCGTTGGTTTTGGATATGAACCCACTCGTAAACAGACTCAATTTTTTATAGGAAACTTTTAGTTATATACTTACCTCATAATTTCAGTTTACCAATATTTCATGAAGCTACTATTTTCTCTTTTCCGAAAAACTATTCCAACTGTCTTGGTCAGTATTTTACTCTTTTCCGGATGTGTAGAGCCGGAGCCGCAAGAACCTGATCCCGATCGAAGAAAAAGTCCCATTGCGATTGCCCAAGCAACCCATGAACCAAGTAATACGTATATCAAAATTGTCTATGGGCAACCCTATAAAAACGATCGCCAAATTTTTGGTGAGCTGGTACCTTACAATGAGGTATGGAGAACGGGTGCCAATGAAGCAACTGAACTGACAGTCACTAAAGAAATCAGCTTTGGCAGTAAGTTACTTGATGCCGGAACCTATGCACTATTCAGTATTCCAAAAGAAGATGGGAACTGGACGATTATCCTCAACAGTGCATTAGGTCAATGGGGTGCTTTTGACTACGATTCCACCCACGATGTTTTTCGAGTTGATATTCCTTCCCAATCCACAGATAAAATAACCGAAGCCTTTACTATTCGTTTCTCCGAGATCCAGGAAGATTCTACCAACATTATTATGGAATGGAATCAGACGGAGATTAAAATACCGGTCAAATTTACCGCTTCAGACGAATAAATATATTAAGCCGTTTCTTTTACTTTTTCCAGCAGATCATCAGGCACGTCCAGCTCCATACGCAATAACATCGAGGCATGGGTTTTACCCTGGGCATCCAGTTTCAGGGATACCGTTCCGCCTCCTCCCAAACTTTCGTGAAGCACAAAATTCAGCGCGCCAATATTGGGTAACTCATAGCGCTCAACTTCGCCCTTGCAAATATGCTTCATATGCTCTTTAACAACATCGGCAGTGAGATTTTCTTTTAAAAAGGGATACACCTCCGGATGACGTGCAATGATGCCTACATTACTACCGTCTCCCTTGTCGCCGCTGCGTCCGTGTGCTATTTCGATGAGCTTTACTGTAGCCATAAATGTACCTCTGCATTTCGATTTCTGTTGTGGATAAAGATAGATTGATGTCTGACTCCCTGCAACCAAAAAAATATTCTTTTTCGTAAACGTTTTTTTGTTTAGCTCGGTTATACTATCTCACAAATACTTTAATATCAAACTATACAACATTTATGAGTTATTTTGACAAGATTTCTGACATCTACGATCACATTGCAAAGGGAACAGCGATGGATGCGTTTGAAAAATATTACGCTGAAGATGTCACTATGATTTTGGAAGACGGAACAGCTGTTGAAGGCAAAGATGCCAACCGCGAACGCGAAAACGAATTCTTCAGCAGCGTTGAAGAGTTTCACGGCATCGAGGTTAAGGGCATAACATCTAATGAAGATGAAGGTATTACTGCTGTAGAATCTACGATGACGGTAACCTTTAAAGGCACCGATGGTCCCATGGACCTTGAACAGGTAGCTGTACAACACTGGGACGGCGATAAAATTGATACCGAGCGATTTTACGGAACCCAAGACAGCTAATTTTTTAGCCCTGAAAACAAAAAGCCCTCCCAAAACCGGAGGGCTTTTTTTAATTGTTAATCTATCCATTTCACCAAATCACCTTTCTTTCTCGATATCAAATTGGTTGAGGGAGAAAGAATCCGTAATTTCCACGCGTTTCACCTCATCAATTGTTACCACAGATATTTACTTCAAATAAATCTTTTTTTCTCACAATGAGTAAACCTAAGCGCGTAGTTGTCACCGGATTGGGAGCCTTATCACCCCTTGGCAATTCTGTCAATGAATTCTGGACCAATCTAACCGACGGCGTAAGTGGCGCCGATCGTATTACCCATTTTGATCCCTCACAATTCCGCACGCATTTTGCCTGCGAACTCAAAGATTATGATCCTGCAGATCACCTGGAACATAATATGATCCGGCGTTCTGATCCCTACAGCCAATATGCTCTGGTTTCTACCGATCAGGCTGTAAAAGATTCTGGGCTCGATTTTGACGAAATGGATCCGTTCGATACCGGCGTCATTTGGGGCAGCGGTCAGGGAGGAATGAAAACCTTCGAAGATGAAGTAAAAAATTATACCGAGCGTGATTTTAATCCGCGCTTTAACCCGTTTTTTGTGCCGAAGCTGATCATCAATATGGCACCGGGCCTCATCTCCATGAAATACGGACTCATGGGCATCAACTATGCAACGGTATCGGCCTGTGCCACATCCAATACTGCTATTATGGATGCGCTTAATTACATCCGGTGGGGTAAAGCCAAGGTTATGATTACCGGTGGTTCTGAAGCAGGCATTACCGAAGCTTCTTTTGGCGGATTTTCGGCCATGCGCGCGATGTCACAGCGTAATGACGATCCTAAAAGTGCCTCGCGTCCGTTCGATAAAGACCGAGACGGTTTTGTAATGGGTGAAGGAGCAGCCACCCTTATTCTTGAAGAATATGAACACGCCAAAGCGCGTGGTGCCAATATTTATGCCGAAGTTACCGGTGCAGCTATGACCGCTGATGCCTATCACATGACGGCCACCCATCCCGAAGGAAAGGGAGCAACTGCGGCAATGAAACAAGCGCTAAACGATAGTGAGCTCAATGCTAAAGACATCGATTATCTAAATACCCATGCCACTTCTACTCCGGTTGGAGACATTAGTGAAATAAAAGCGGCTGTAAATGTATTTGGAGAATCGCCTGATCATTTAACAATTGGAGCTACGAAATCAATGACAGGACACCTGCTGGGTGCAGCCGGAGCCATTGAAGCTATTGCCAGTATTAAGTCTATTAACGATAATCTGATTCCTCCGACGATCAATACCGAAAATATTGATGAAGAAATTCCATCATCACTGGATATTATTCGGGATGAAGCCAGAAAAAAACAGGTAGATGTGGTGATGAGCAATACCTTTGGCTTTGGCGGTCACAATGGTATTGTGGTATTCAAGAAGATATAATCTGCAATGGCTTTCTGACGCTAAGTCAGTTGAGTGAAAACGTTATTGGCAAGGCGAATTTAAACTTTACTAGGTTGCCATTTTTTGTTGCCGGCTCAAATGACGTTTTTTGTACAGCTTCGATGGCCGCCCTGTCGCAGCCGTATCCTAATACTTCCACAACTTCAAAGTCTTGTGCCTTTCCTTTTTTATTGACAACAAAACTAACAATCACCCGACCCTGAATCTTGTTTTTTCGTGCTTTAGCGGGATATTCCAATCTACACTGTACTCTCTCCAATCCTCCCTTCAATTTGGGAAATTCTACTCCGGGTTCCAGTATAGGCTGTTGTCCGTAAACTTTATTATCTGTCGGGACATCAGTTCTTGCCTCTGTTGTTTTTTTCTGCCGGCTTACAGCTAACGAGCAATAGGAATACAGCCGTAAGAAAAACGCTCCATTTTAATGTCATAGTCAACCTATTGGGTTCTCATAATATTTTGAAGAATGTTACGAAAATTTACCTCTCAAATAATAGTGCCCTATCTCAGCAAATGATTTCACTTTTTACTTATTCCACGGGGGAACGATGCCATTCGTCCGAGCATAGGCAATCGACTGACCAACATGCTCACTTTTATGGGTAATCAGTTGCATTAATACAGCCTGTCCATTTACCGTATTGCCGTACATCTCTGTTTTTTCTTGCAGTTTAGAAACGGGCATTCCTTTAATTGCTTCTTTCACATGCTCTATTGATTGCTCCAGTATAGCTACTACATTTTTTTTGCCTGTAATGGATTCAATATTTTTTACATCCACATCTTCGGCCACGGGTATCCCAAGAGAACTTTCCAGATAGTAAAAGTTGTAGCGGGCGATATGTGTATACACTTCTTCTACAGACATTACCCCTTCTTCCGGTCGCCAGGAATACTTGTCCGCCGGCATTGCTTTGGCCAGTGAAAGTACCCGGGAGGCATAATCAAAGTGTCGGTTAAATTGATTTTTGAAATTATTGGTCTCCTGAGCCTGCAGGGGCTGAATCATACAAACTATCGCTAATACCGATAGCATAACGCCTATATATTTTTTCATAACAAGTAATTTTCTTGAGATTTAAACCTATTATACTACATCTAAACAATTAATTGCCTCGACCATTCTTTTTCGGAGGCTGCCCATTGGGATCCGGATTACTAACTTCTCTAAAGAATACTTCTAGTGAGCTTACTAATAATTCTTTATCCACTTCACTTATGGGATGACCGGTATTCGGCAATACCATAAGCTCAGATCTATTTGTTTTCTGATAAACCTTAATCGTCTGGCCTAGTCCCGCCGTGGAATCCTGATCTCCTAGATGAAATCGGAGGGGACAGTTTATCTGCTTCCATTCATCCGATCTTATTTCCGGATTCTCACCAAGGTACTGCAACATATCCCGAGTACTATTTACTACTCTCTCCCAGCCAGACAAGTGGCGTTCTTTGAGCTGTTCGGTAAAGTGCGGTACTTTTTCTTTCATCCTTTCGGGATGCAGATATTTGCACTCGCGTTCTGCTATCTCTTCATCCCATAGCAATATAGTACCCAGTGTTGCTACCCTTTTTACTCTTTGGGGATGATTTTTTGCCAAGACCAGTGCAACATACCCGCCCATACTATATCCAAAAAAATTAGCCTGATCTATACTGTGTTCATCCATATATCCCAATACATTCTCTGAAAAATAGGATATCCGAAAAGGGCTGTCGGTAGGTCCGGCATCACCGTGTCCTTCAAAATCTAGCAGGTATACGTCAAAATATTCTTTAAGCTGCGGTAAGATGAAATCAAATTGTTTTGATGTACCGAGCGCTCCGTGCAGTAATATTAAAGGTTCCATATCTCACTTATCAAAGATGAACTTTGCTGATTATAAATACTATATTAAAGTCATATCCCAAAAATTTACGGAAGACTATTAAATTTAAAATATTTCCAAACAGAGTAATTAGCTGCCTAGTCTTGGGTAGCTCATCCTAAAATAAGCCCACTTGCCGGATTCATCCGTACATTTTCCCGCAAAAGCATTCTCGCCATTACCCGCCATTTTGCAAGTTAATAGCATCTGCTCTTCGGGTTCCTCAAATGAAAAATAGAGGGTATCATCTTCTGTCCGAGGATCCTGGGTTTTAATCACCGTACTATCGGGACCGACAATATCTATCACCAATTTGTCATTTACATACGAGACATCATATGTAAGAGGGTTTTCCATTTTCGGATGATTCATGGGACTCAGCGATCCCACCCAACGGCCGGGCTCAAGTTTTTTATTAGATTGGCAGCCTATCAAAAGATAAATAGTTACACCCAATAATACATTTTTCATACATCTTCAGACATATAATTTCATATAGTGATTTTATCGCTTTTTGTGGGCAAAAGAGTACGAATTTTTCCAATTAGGGACAATAGATAAGATCTATCCCACCCGTATTTTTTAATCCAAGAGAGGATCTATAGATCAATCTCTTTGCTGTTATGTATATATGATCACCAGTGCAGATACTACACAGCCGATGATATAGAACCAGGTATATCTCCGAAATCGCCCGGGGTTTTTAGATTTTGGTACTGCTCCATTAAGCGTTATGGTTCTCTTTGTCGTCATCTGAATAAATAGAAGCATGATAAAAACACCGCCCAAAAAACCCGTTATAAAATCAATCATGACATTAAGTATTCATTACCACGATATCGTGATAGATACATTCTCTTGTGTGATCCACTTGACCGGAATACGTAATCTATTATGAATTTTATTCCAGTTCGCAGAAACTATTTCTTCATTTACCCTTACTTGCCGGGGACGATCTTTCAGGTTATGAATAACCAAGTCAATCCTTTTCTCTGTAGATGAATAGTTCTTCCCAATTTCAGCCTGCAGGGTAACGTTCAAGCTATCCTCATTTTGATTTGCCTTAAACGTAAGTAGTTCATACTTGTCCTCTTTACCAGCACCTCTGGTAAGCCCATCATCATTATACATTTCCGACTTCGACTGCTTGACCGACGAATCTTTATAATAGTGGAGAGTTAAGTTTCTGCCGCTGTACTCTTTGGAATGCTGCATATTTTGGGCCATCGGAATAAAAGCACCACCACGTACAAAGACGGGAATAGTTGTATCATTTACAGCAACAGTAGCTTTTTGTCCGCCTTCATATTTTTGATGCGTATAGAAATCATACCAATTGGATCCTTTCGGGAAATACACTTCTTTTTCCTTTTGGCCTGATTCCACAATCGGAGCCACTAAAAAATCATTGCCCCACAAATAAGCATCATCGTAATTAAACAGTTTTTCATTATCGGGTTCCTCAAAAAACAGCGGACGCATCAGCGGAGCTCCTGTTTTATGATTCTCATACACCAGGTGATAGTTATACGGCAGTAACCGGTAACGCAATTCAATTGCTTTTTTCGATAACGCCTTGGCGCTGTCGCTCCGAAAGACGGGCTCACTCGGCACCGCTTCCTGGGCATGGGGACGATAAATCGGCTGAAAGACTCCGTACTGCATCCACCGAACATAAAGCTCGTCATCCAGATTATCACCAGCAAAACCGCCCAGATCGCTGTGCATATAACCAATGCCCTGCATACCCATTTGCAACGAAATTTCGGGCTGACTTTGCAACCCACCCCAGCTGCGAGCGACATCGCCCGTCCACGGAATAATACCATAGCGCTGCGAACCGGAATATCCTGCGCGCATCAGGATGAAGGGACGCATATTTGGGTCGTGCTCATAAAACGCCTCGTCTACTAATTTTGCCCATTGATGTCCGTAAATATTGTGCACTTCATCGGCCGTGCCGGTGGCATGAATAGCTTCTGAAGGATGAACTTCAGGCTCTCCCAGATCGCCCCACATACCCGTAACCCCCATTCCCAGCAGATTTTTATAAATGCCCTTAAACCAGTTGTAGCCCTTCTCATCAAACACATCAATGATTCCGGTATTGCCGAAAAAGAAATCAAACGTCAGCGGATTACCCAACGAATCCTTGGCCAGTACGTCATTTTTTACAGCCTCATCCCAACGATTAGACATTGTTTGCACATACGGCTCGGTGATTAAAATAGTCTCAATATGATCGTCGCGTAGATCGTCAATCATCTGATGTGGTTTAGGGAAAGAATCGGCATGGAAAGCAAGATTCCCCATATTTCCTTTCATCTCTTTACCAAACCAAAACAAATCCAGAATGATAGCATCCATAGGAATTTCTTCCTCCCTGAAAAGGTCGGCAGTTTCCAGCACTTCTTCCTGTGAATGATATCCAAACCGGCTTGAAAAATTACCCATGGCCCAACGCGGTAGCATCGGCTGCTTACCTGTCAGATCCGTATAATTCTCAATAATACCCATCCACGAACCATCACTAACTATCTGGTAAGTTATGCGTCCGCTGATTGTCTCATAGGCTATAGTATCATTTCCTTTGCTATCCAGATCTAAATAACCAATGGGGGCATTGTCAAAATGCAGCAAATATTGTTTGGACGACAATACCACAGGCATGGTATAGTTCAGCAACTCACTGCGATCGCCATATCCATAGTGTGCTCGATTATATAACTCCAGACGGTGCCCTCTCCTGCTCATATCCAATGCCCGAGCCCCACCGCCATAAAGGGCTTCATCTTCGGTTATGCCGAACCTTATTGTTTCTAGCGAGTCTTTTTTATAGCCCTTTTCGGTGACAAGCAATTTGTTCTCCCGATAATAGGAAATGTTAAGCGGCTTTTTTTGGACATACGCGGAAAGCTTTTTTGATCTCAAAATTACTGAAGAGTCATTCCGAATAACCTTAACAGCAACCTCTTTAGGCGACATGACTACCGCATGCGATTCTTCCTGAAATGTTTCACCCTCAGGAATAAAAGAGGTCTCTATAATATTCGGTGTATAAAACTGAAGGCGATAGGTCCCGTCACTGACGTGAATTTCGTAATAACTTGCTCTTTTCTCTATTTCCTCAAATATACGACCAACAGACTGGGAAAGTGCTGACTGACCGGTGAATACAAACAGGAGCAGAAATAGTACTATTCTCATTAGCTTACAACTATGGTGCGAAAATTTATTAATTACTGAGTTTGAAGGTAGGATTATTTAATCTCCAGACCCAATATTTTTGCGATCGTAAGTATTGCTTAATCGTACCCCAAATTTTTGGATTTAATTTATCTATCGAGGCTAGAGGAATCATCCACAAATTAGTTCAATCTTATCAATCAACAGCTCGAAGTCCTCAGCTTTCTTATTAGCAATCAAAAAGCCGAGCCGTTGTATAGAATTGTGATTAAAATTGGGCTGGTCCAAATCTTTACCCCGAAAGGTAGGATATAAATCGTTGAGTGAAATGGTAATTTCCTGCCATTCACCGGTTGTTTCTAAATAGGTGATATACGACTCATAGGCCTGCCGATCGTGTTTGACCCGGAACTGGTATCGTTTTCCATCGCCCTTCAGCCGAATTTTGATTCGGTCTTGTGGATCCACCTCCAGACTATCAGGAAAATAGCGGACTGAAGAAAAACCGCCGTTGTTTTCCAACAACACGGTACCGCTAAACCGTCCGTAGCCTTCAGGACTCAGGCTGATGTTCCCTTGTGAGCGGCCACCCATCACCACATCATCCAGCGTTTCCCAGTTTTGTAGGCTCGCACTCTTATTGAATTCAAAGATAACTTGGCGGTGCATAATTACTGGTCACCTCCTCATAAGCTTATAATGATTACACATAGGTCGGAATAATTTGTTGATAACCAATCTTATTATTGAATAGAAAGGTAGGCGTATTTACTGCTCCTTTCCAATAGGATATGTGAATAGTATATATTTAGCAGCTCACAATAGGAAGAAAACTCAAAAATGCGTTACTTCTTTTTTATTAACTATTAAATAATGGGGATTTATGAAATATTTATCAGTATTAACTGGGATAATTGTATCTATTTTGATGGTGGCAGCTTGCCAGCAGCAGGAGAGTAGTCAACCAATAGAAACACCCTCAAATGGGATGGCAATGACGGAAGAATATGGAGGAGATGAATTTACCATTGCCACGAGCAATGAAGATGAAATATTCATGGAAATGGCCGAAGCATTCAATCGGATGGATGCCGAAGCATTATGGTCATACTCGACGGATACGGTTATGATGCGTAACATTGAAGGAATGGAAATTCCGCTGACTCAGGCTGATATGGCCGGTTTCTTTTCCTCCGCAGATTCTCTTAACTGGGATATTGATGCCGTTATTCCGGTGAAGGTCACAGGCAGCGACCAGGTTCGCGTTTTGGTCGACAGTCGGGAGGTGATCTACATGAAAGACGGTAACGTGATTAAAAAGCACCTCTTCGAGGAGTTTACTTTTGAAGATGGAAAAATGGTCAAGGTCCGCCAGTGGGACGCAGCAATGGCTGATGGAGCTGGGAGCATGTAACCATTCATTGAGACACTTTTTAATATAGCAACTAAAAGGAGGCTCCGAACTATCGGGGCCTTTTTTATTACTCCACGCGAGCCTCCTTCACCTTACCACTCACATTAATATCAATGATGCATTTATACATTGATAAATTGTAGGCGCTGTCAACAATAATACGCTTGCCGGACGAGAAATTTTCAGTGTTATATCGAAGGAAATTACCCGTATCAAGCTGCCTGATTACGCTCTGTTCCGTTGCACCTCTCTCAAAGTTTCCACATAGGAATACGATCTCTTTTCTTGCTTCATTCCAGTAAAAAGCTGCCATGAGTACAGCGATCAGAATTAGTGGAAGAATAATTTTTACAACTCTCCTTATCATATAATACGATTAGTATTCAAAAATAATTGCAGGATAGGCGGCTCATAAAAGCAATGCTAACCCAACCATCCTTGCCATCTTGCAAAGGTTAAAATGATTCCTAATACATACAGGCTTCCAAATATTTCTTTGTTGTAGCGAGCCAGCCACACAGGTAGATAGATATCAAAATTGTCCTGGCGATTTTCGGTGTATCGGCCGGCGACAGGGGTGAGGGGACACTTCCATTTATTGGCAGCCAGGATTAGTACCTCAACAAAGACAAGAGCACAAAGTATAGCAGCAACCTGAACATTCCCCATCCACGCGTAAACAGTAATAGCCAAGATGCAACCCGCAAAAAACGCCCACACGATGGTATGGATAATCTTTATCTTTCGTATTGTAGTTTGGAAATTCATCGGCTTTGTATTTGCAAGCTCTTATTAAGAATAACAGCACGTTGAATGAATACTCACATTATTTCTAAGCTGCGCATCCCGTGTTACGGTGTCGGCTTAATGCACTGGTCATAGGACGAATGTAACACTTATTTTGAATATCAAGATTCTGAATATTTATTTAGATCACCGATAGTTAATTTAATACAGAAGTTTTAGAAATCATTAGGTGCTCAATATAGACGAATCTCAAAAACGAACCCGCTGCATTTCCCGTAGTTCCTCGACAGGATAGAAGGTCCCGCGCCATGTTATTCCTCCTCTTTTTAAACATGTGAATGTTGAAAGGATAAGGGCGTACATTGGAAAAAGTACACCAAGCACGGAGAAAAGAAATGGGAAAAGTGGCCGCTCTAACTTATATGAAGCCATGGAATTAAACGGTAACGCAGCTATTATAACGCCTGCCGCGAATACCTGCACTACGATAAACGGAGAGAATAACCCGAATAAAGGCCCCATTAAAAACAAAAGCCAAATTATCGGTATTGAAAATCCCTTCCAGTAATTGTAATGGGCAACTATCCCAATACTGTTTTTTTCCAGACCCTTGATCATCTTTCCAAGCGATCCATACCATTCCAGTTCAAGCTGATTAAATGCGTAATATACGCCCTGTTTAGCACCGTGATTCCGTAACATACGGGCAATACCCATATCGTCAGTTACTTCCATGCGAAGCCATTCAAATCCTTTCGTTTGATCAAAAACGGCCCTTCGAAACATATTGAAAGCCCCAAAGCCAAAATAATCATCCGAATCAGGATCAGGCACCCCTTCAAGATTTCGTTGACTAAATAGCAGGCTTGCAAAACCATCAAAGGCGGCTTCGTGCAAAAAACCATTATTGTTCATTTTGGGGATACAGGAAATGTGGTCCCGATCATGGTATATTGCTACCGCCATAATGGTTCTTAGTGCTGATTTTTTATAGCAAACATCTGCATCAGTGGCAAGCACCCAATCTCCCTTTGAGATTTCGTAGCCTTTCTTTAAAGCATGCGTTTTACCCAACCATCCATCAGGGAGGTCTTCTATGTGAACGGTACTTAAATTATCAAATTGGGCAGCTAATTGATCTATTATTTTGCCGGTCTGATCGGTTGATCGGTCATTGATGGCAATGACTTCCAGATTGGGATAGTCCTGCTCAAGTATGGATTGCAGTGCGGGCCTGATTGTATCAGCTTCATTGCAGGCAGGAACCAAAACCGAAAGGGAAGGAAAGGAGGAGGGTTCCGGGGCATTTATTTGACTTATTTTTGGAGGTGCGTAAATCTGCCTTAGCACAAACCAGTAAGCAATCAACCATAGTATACCGGTGAATACCGAATACCCTGAAATAAGGTAAACAAAATAATCCATGGGATGATTTTAACCATCAATAACCAAATCGTTATTAAAAAGGTACCATTATTGATACAGATTTTGAAGGTAGAAAATCGCCGAAGTACTACAGCAATCTTGTCTTTAAAAAGGCCTTTATATTATATCATAAACACACAATTCCTAGAATTCTCAAGAGCTATAAAAATATAGATATTGTTAACGGTGTTCGTTCCATTTAATGCATGGCTTCGACTTAAAACAATATTAAGCACCCATAAAAGCAGTTTAACTACTTTAATTCTGTTGAGTGCTGATATCCGCAAGCCTACTTCGCAACGACACCTCGCTCTTTGGCTCATAACGTTATTAAAATTTATCGGTATCTATTGCCACCTAACGACATTGCACAAAAGATGTATACAAAAGAATGTTGTCTTATTTAATAATGAACGGAGTGCTAAAAAGCCGGAAGTTGGTAGGTGGTGGGGAGATGAATCCGCGTTGGGGCGCAGATTAGCCACAAAGTATTTGCCATAGTTATGATAAATACAGAAGTATGAGATTCATCATCCGGCGGTATATAACCTTGTGTTTTCATGATAGGTGCTGTTTATATCAGTAGAATATACGCCATCGTTCAACAGACTATTTTATAATTTCACCGAAGTTGTTATTTGGGATGGGGTATAACATGCTCACTTTTCACTGATCGATATTCGTATTTTCAAATAGGGCCAACTACCCTCACAAGGGATCAGTTTTATTAATAGACGAGTGGTTTTTTTATTTTCTCCAATATATTACTCAACCCAACTTATGATCTTGAATGAAATTAACTAAAAATGAACAGGAGCGACTTGAGGCATTAAAATCATACTCTATCTTGGATACTCCTGAAGAACAGGAGTTTGAAGCATTAGTAAAACTGGCTTCTCAGATTTGCAGGACTTCTATATCACAAATTAACTTTTTGGACGCAGAACGACAGTGGAATAAAGCAAGTTTCCCTCCTACTCCAAAAGAGTTGAAACGCGGAGAAACCTTCTGTAGCGAGACTATTCACAAGGATGAATGGATGATTGTAGAAGATGCCAGCAAAGATCAGCGCTTCACTAACCTGCCGTATGTAAAGAATGATCCCAACGTAAAATTTTATGCGGGTGTGAATTTGAAAAGCGAGGAAGGATATAACATAGGGACCATTTGCGTATTGGGGTTTGAATCTAAACAACTGGAAGACTGGCAGCTTGAAAGTCTTAAAACCCTGGCACAAGAAGTAGAGGCGCGGTTGGAACTTAGAAAGAAACAAAATCAGCTTAAAAAGAAAACAGCAGAGTTAGAGCGTCAAACTACGTTCTTGGAAAATGCTACCGACTTGGTTTTTATACTCGATCCCAACAATTACAGCATTTCAAGCATCAATAATAAGATAGAAGAGGTCTTGGGCTTCAAGTCTGACAATGTCATTGGCAAACCTTTGATCAGCTTTACTGACTCAGACAAGTTGAAACAAGAAATAGATAGTTGGCTTCAAAATTCAACTGACGTTTTCAATGGTGAGTACAAGTTATTAAGCCAAAGCGGAAAACCTGTGTGGTTAGAAATCCACATGACAAAAAAACAAGATGAGTTGTATGCAACAGCAAAAAATATCACACAGCGTAAACTTCAGGAAACAAAGATCCAAGAGTCACTTGAGGAGAAAAATGTATTACTGGGTGAAATCCATCACCGTGTAAAGAATAACCTGGCCGTCATCTCAGCTATTTTGCACCTGGAGCTGTTTCAAACAGAAAATAATCAGGTTCAGAAGATAATACAGAATAGCCAGCTCCGTATTCAGTCAATGGCAGAAGTCCACGAGCTGTTATATCAAACGGGTGATTTTGCTAATGTAAACCCCGGTCGATTTATCCATAAACTAATCGACAATATTAACAGCGTATATGATACAGATGTCCAAGATATTAAGTTAAATACAAGAATTGATGAGATCACTATAAATATTAATCAAGCTATTCCTACTGCCTTAATCGTTAATGAATTGGTAACTAATGCCTACAAGCATGCTTTCGCAGGAAAAGATTCAGGTGAAATAAATGTAGATATAACCCAGAGAGACAAAATTATTGTGCTGCAGGTTTCTGACAACGGCATAGGCATGCCTGACAATTTCAGCCTTGGGAACCAGAGTACGATTGGCTTTTCGCTTATTTATCAGCTCACCAAACAACTGGAAGCCGACTTTGAACTCAAGCGGAATAACGGCTCTACTTTCCAGCTTAGGTTTGAAGAACAGGACCTGAAAGGATCGAGTAGTTCGGCAAAGTTGGAAATTACAAATGACTAATATCCAGCGTCATTTTCAGCTCTGCATCACAAGTCCTCGAGAAGTCTAATAAATGCCTGGGTTATACTGCAAGTGCTTGTTTATAGTCACGCGTTACTGTTTCAGATTAACGGTATTGGTTCAGTTTTCTGTAACCAGCTCCCCCATATCGTAAATCTGTTCACTGATAACATTTCCTTCGTTATCCCACTCTTTGAACGTTCCGTGTTTTACACCATTGGTATAATGCTGCTCTGATTTTATCTGACCATTCTCGTACCATGTAGCCGATTCCCCATGTAATTTTCCATCCTTTAATGGCATTTTAAACTGTGGCTGTCCATTGTCGTACCACTGTTTCATAACCGTTTGATCAGTTTTTACTCTCCGGGTACCGTCCTCGTCCCAAGTGTGGAACTCTTTTCGATCTGATAGATCTTCATCATGGAGGGTTACCATCCTGGGCTGGCTGCTTTTGGAATAATAGGATGTTTTCATTAGGTCATTTTCAGTTGTGTAACGGATTGTTAGCACTCCATCACTACTAAAAATTTTACCCTCTGAAATCATCCCATCTCTAAACGTTACATCGGCTTGAATGGACCCGCTTTGATAGTTGGAAGTGTAGTGCCCATCAGCCGGTTGCCCGGTTCCATCAACATAGAGGTTTAGCTCTTCAGAAATCGAAATATTGCTGAAAATTTCTTCCACATTGCCTGTATATTCGTCGGTCATTTCTTGGCTGCAGGCAGTAAATAATAAAAGTATAAATAGCAGTGATGATAGTTGTTTCATAGTCTCGATTTAAACTAATAAATAGAACAATATCCAAAATGCAATTTCTGCAAATTTAACTACAAATTGCAGTATAACGACATAGCATATAAGGTGCTCACACGTGAATATTGAATTAGCAACTAACGAAAGATGAGTTTTAAAACCAAGAGAGGCATTGCCTGCCCTACGAAGCCTTGCGCGAAGTAGGGGCGAGGCCTGTCCAAGTTGATACGCTGTGTTAGGTATTTTGTACAATTATTAACTAAAAATACTCTGAATTACTGATTCTGAGTGTTGGGTTATGTCGGATTTTATGTATGTATTTATGTCTTGAAAACCAGACTTACTAAATGTTTTTTGCACCGAACCTTTGTTTAGAAAGCTAATTTTATCACAGTTAATTTTTAACACCTCAAGGATGTGAGAAGTTAAGACTATTATTTTATTCTCTTTTTTCAACTCTTTCAAAATTAGATTTAAGTTTTCAACTGTTTCAAGGTCCAGACCATTAAAAGGTTCATCAAGAAGCATGATTGGCTTATCCTGTGATATAATACCCAATAAAGCCAGCTTCTTTTTCATGCCAGTGGAATAGGTATCAATAAGTTTATTTAACGGTAGTTTAAAAATCTCATTCCACAAGTCCATATCAAATATAGAATTTCCATGAGATAGCAAATCAATGTATTCTACACCTTTCATATAGGGATAGAACTGTGGTTCGGTTTCTAAATATCCTATTTGCGAAGTATCAAAACTTTTATCTGGAAAGATGATTTCTCCTTTCGAAGGTGTGAGCAACCCATAAACTATTTGAAAAAGTGTAGTCTTACCGGCTCCATTGGCTCCTAATATTCCATGGATATTACCAGCCTTTAACTCAATAGAGAAATCACGCAAAACTTGCTCCTTTTCATACGAAAGGTCGATGTTTTTAATTTTTAACATATACAGGGAGTGCTTTAATAGCTTTTTTCCAATAGAAGTAAAGAAACGCTATTCCTACTGGAAAAAATAATATGGTACTTATAAAAAAAATGGCGAAAGGAATTTGGTTGTGAATTTCTGATTTGGCATATCCAAACCAAGAATATTTAAAAAGCAGACAAAAACATATTGAGCATTCAATTATAATCAGTAATAGTACTAATATGTACCATAGATCAAGATGAAAAAGCATAAATAGCGCATAAAATGGTAGAAACAGTAAATGAATAAATATTGAATGATCCTTCAATTTTGACCACAGAAAATTCGAGGTTCTGGGATATGATTCAATCAGTTCTTTAGATTCGATATGAGTAAAAGCCTCTGAAAAGCTTGCAACTAATATTAATATTGCTATAGGTATCGCGATAGCATAAGCGCTTAATAAGCCTGCTAAGACACAACAAATGAACAAAAAGAATTTTCTTTGTCTGAAGTAACTGCGCCATTCAAATAAATTAACTGGTATCCACTTGACAAATTGATTATTGACTCGATACCTTTTTTCGACCTTAATAGAAGGAAGGAGCGGGATTATTGTAATTAATAAGTGTCCAATAAATATAGCTGTCCATTGCTGAAAGTAAACAAGATAAAGGGAGTAGGGAAGTGCCAAAGCATGATATTCCCCCTCTAAAATGGCTTCTTTTGAGGAATCTAATTTTCTAAGGAATCCTTGATCCTTTCGCAACAGATGTATGGGTAATATGATCAACGTATAGATTAGCACTGCTAACAAATGATTACCTGAAATTAAATCAGGGAGTTCAAATGCTAAAAAACCAGCTATAATTGAAGCTAATAAAATAATACGGACAAACCCGACTTGTTTAAATAATCGCCAAAGTTGCTTTAGGCGAAATATTAAGATCTTTGATACAAGTGATTTCAATATTTTATAGAGTAGCAGTTGAGGTTAGAAGGTCAAAATACCTAACGATCCAGCGCTTAACCGGCGCAGGGATTAGTGTTGATTTGTTAAATAATGAACGGTGAGCTAAAAAGCCAAAAGTAGCAGTGGCCTGCTCACCGAAGCTTTAGTTTTGAAGCGTAGGAGAGCGAGGCACGTCCGAGTTAATGCGCCTATTAGGTGTACAATAAAGTTAGGAATTTAGCAGTTATGTGTATAGATTGATAAAAAATACACATTAACTAAATCGATACAATTATGCGAACAAATGTAGTGATCGATGATGACTTGATGGATGAAGCCTTGAAGGTGAGTCGATTGAAAACGAAAAAAGATGCTGTGGAAGAAGGCTTAAAATTGTTAGTCCAGCGGAAAAAGCAAGAAAATATCAAAGACTTGCGCGGGAAATTGCACTGGAAGGGCAATTTAGAGGATATGAGGACTGACGATAAGTGATTTTAGTAGATACCAGCGTATGGATAGATTATTTCAACGGCATAGAAAATAAACAAACCGAAAGTCTTGACCGGATTCTTTCTGAACAGTCAGTTCTCTTGGGAGACATTATCCTCACCGAAATTCTACAAGGTTTTGATAATGACAAAGAGTTTAGATTAGCCAAACAAGCTCTTGAGCCATTAGACTGTGTTCATCTTGGAGGAAAATCATTGGCTATAAAAGCAGCATCTAATTTTCGTTTTCTTCGATCGAAAGGTGTAACAATTCGCAAAACCGTAGATATGCTCATCGGAAGTTGGTGCATCGAACATGAAGTGGAACTGCTACACAACGATAAAGACTTCGACCAGATAGCAACCCAGCTGCCACTACAAATTTATGTTGATTGAAGTTGTACACCTAACGACATGGCGCATAACCTGCGCACGGATGAATGTTGAATTAGCAACTAACGAAAGAAAAGCCTTACCACCAAGGCCGGCAAAGAATTGGCGAGGCACGTCCCACTTAATGCGCGTGTTAGGTGTTTGTAGGTGTTGAAATTTACTTACCTAGTTTTTTCAAGCTT
>CAJXOG010000015.1 GCA_913057775.1 uncultured Fodinibius sp.
CGGTGTTGGTTACGAGGCCTCTACTTTCAGTATTACCACGCCGGGATCGTATCCCACCGTTGTTCCCAATGAGGCATACCAGAACGATCCTCAAACTAATGAGCCCTTAATCGTTGATGCGGTTGATGAGCCTATTGATGTATCTATTGATGGAGATAATGGATTTCGGGCTCTTGCTGGATTCAGGCTTAAATTTACCGTTCTACACATCTCGGGCTCATATACCCTCTCGAATTATTCAAGCTATAATCTGGGCGTAGGTATTAGCTTCAGATAAACATGAACTCAAATTTTTTATTGCAAAAGAGGGGAGTTCACTCGAACTCCCCTTTTTATTTGAGCTCAGAAGTACATAAAAAATGTCAGAGTCTATAGATATACTTTACCACTTGGATCTTTTCTGAGTAGCTGTTTTTGCAATATCCGGTGCTCTTGCCGCCGGACGTAAAAGCCTTGATCTGCTTGGAGTAGTAATTATTGCTGTGGTAACAGCCGTAGGTGGTGGTACAACCCGTGACTTACTATTGGATCGGCATCCTGTTTTTTGGATTGCTGATCCTACTTACCTGCTGGTAATTATTATCGCATCTCTCTTTACCATAGGATATACCCAGTACAATGATCCACCCGAAAAAGCACTCCTAGTAGCCAATGCACTCGGTTTGGCCGTTTTTACCATATTGGGAGCTCAAGTTACACAGGAAGTAGTTTCAAGCAGTATTATAATCGTTATCATGGCAGCGATAACCGGTACTGTCGGAGGATTAATTCGAGAGGTCTTAAGCAACGAAATCCCCTTATTCTACGCCGTGATATTTATGCCACAGCAGCATTGGCCGGAGCAACCATTTATCTACTACTACAGTTAAGTACCTCAGAACCAACTCTCAATATTGTTTTGGGAATATAGGTCGTTATAGTCCTGCGCTTCGCAGCTATTCAATGGAATCTCTACCTTCCCCGTTTCAAGTTAGAAGAATAAAAAAGTTGGTCTTTAGTATATTTGTAACAATATTTCTTTAAGTCTGAAAAGAAAATAGGGATATAACGTTATGAAAACACAAATATACGTGCTACTATTTTTAATCATTTCATTTACAGGGACAACTCAAGCTCAAGAAATCAAGATCCAACAGTTTGATTTTGCCGAAGCTATAGAAGATCGCAAACCCTCAGGTATTGATACGGTCTTTACTGCTGATATTGGCACTATCTACTGTTTTACGCAAGTTGAAGGCGTCTCCGATACTACCCAAATTACACACGAATGGTATTACAAAGATGAGGAAAAAGCTCGGGTGGACTTAACGGTAGCTGGAGATAACTGGCGGACATGGAGTTCCAAAAAAATACTCGAAAGCTGGACCGGCTCCTGGCGGGTAATGGTGCTTGGACCAAATGGCGATGTACTTGCAACCAAAAATTTCGTTATTACAGAAAATTAGTGCGCTTTAAGCCAGTTTTTGGCCAGCCCCATATCAACTTTCAGTGGACATGCTAATTCGTAAGCAGATTCCATCAGTTCTTTCAACTTTTGGGGAACGGAATCTTTCTCTTCTTCAGGTACCTCAAAGATAAGTTCATCATGAACCTGCAGCAGCATCCGGGTTTGAAGTTCATTCTTTTCCAGGTACTCCTGAATATCGATCATCGCCTGCTTAATGATATCCGCGGCTGTTCCCTGTATAGGCATATTTATGGCCGTTCTCTCTGCAAATGATCGCCGATTCCAGTTACTGGCATTAATATCTGAAATATACCGGCGACGCCCCATCAGTGTTTTTACGTAGCCGTGTTCTTTAGCAAAAGCTTTCGTTTCGTTGATGTACTCCAAAATTCCCGGAAACCGCTCAAAATACTGATCAATCATATCCTTCCCTTCACTATTACTGACGCCTAAACGATTTGCTAAACCATAGGCACTTACACCATAGGGGATTCCAAAGTTAACCTCCTTGGCTTTTCGACGGTGATCAGAGGTTACATCATCAAGGGAATCCAGCTCAAAAATCTCTTTTGCTGTTCGTGAGTGAATATCCTCATCATTTTTAAACGCCTGAATCATATTTTCATCGTCCGACATAGAAGCTATAACCCGAAGTTCAACCTGCGAGTAATCGGCCGATAACAGCTCAAATCCATCATCCGCAATAAATGCCTTGCGAATCTCACGACCGCGCTTGGTGCGAATTGGAATATTCTGAAGGTTTGGATTCGATGACGAGAGGCGTCCCGTTGCAGCTATATGCTGATTAAAATCTGTATGTATGCGGCCGGTCTCCTCATTGATTAACTTTGGCAGAGCATCCACATAGGTTGACTTTAACTTGCTAAGAGCCCGGTACTCCAAAATAAGATCCGGCATCTCGTAATCCTTGGCTAACTTCTTAAGTACTGATTCAGCCGTAGAATACTGTCCGGTTTTCGTCTTCTTACCAGCTGGCAATCCCATCCTGTCAAATAATACTTCGCCCAGCTGTTTCGGAGAATTAATATTAAATTCCGTACCCGCCTTCTCATAAATCTTTTGCTCGAGTTCCAATAAATCATCGCGCAGCGACGCAGATAACTCGTTAAGCATTTCTTTATCCAGCAAAATGCCGTTCATCTCCATTTTTGCCAGCACTTCAATAAGCGGAAACTCCAGATGATCAGCAATATCATCAAGTTCGTCATCCTCTAATTTATCACTTAGTATCTCATACAATCGCAACGTAATATCAGCGTCTTCACAAGCATACACGCGAACTTCTTCCGGATCAAACTCATCCATCGATTTTTGTTTACGCCCACTCCCAATCAGATCAGTAATAGGAATTGGTTCATAGCCGAGATATTCCTCTGCCAGCGTATCCATTTTTAGTTTTTGATCGGCATTGATTAGATAAGCCGCAATCATCGTATCGAAAACCTTACCCTGAATCTCCAATCCAGCCCGCCGAAGCATCATATAATCAAACTTAAAATTGTGGGCAACCTTTTTGGTTGTCGGATTTGTAAAAAGTGGACTCATAATCTCCAATGCCTCTTGCTCATCAATTCCTTTCTCTCCATTTAATGGGATATAGTAGGCAACACCAGGCGTGGCAGAGATAGCAATTCCAACCAAGGAATTTTCCATGGGATCAACGCCATCGGTTTCAGTATCAAAACAAAAAACATTCTTACCGTTGAACCTATCTACCAGTTCTTCAAGACTTTCTTTAGAATCCACCAATTCATAGGTCACAATATCTTCGTCATAACTCTCAAGAGGCGATTCTTCTTCGGTCTCATCATCCGCTATAAACAGGTCACCCTGATTTTTATTTCCCGAATCTGATTTTTTATCCGCCGATCGAACGATCTCTTCACCCAAATACTTTTTGGTGAGTGTACGAAACTCCATACGTTTAAAGAAAGCTCCCAGCTTTTCATCATCAGCTCCCTGCCAGTCCAGATCCTCCCATTCCACTGTTTCAGGCACATCTGTTTTTATCTTTACCATTTCCTTGGCATGCAGTGCTTCTTCGGCATATTCCTGCAACCCTTCGCGGTCACGCTTAGAACTCATATTCGGAGCATCTTCAATAGCAGCTTCAAGAGAGCCGTATTTATTGATTAACTTGGGAGCTCCTTTCTTTCCAATTCCTTTCACCCCCGGGATGTTATCAGATTTATCTCCAAGTATAGCTAGCACATCAACTACTTTTTCAGGATATACTCCGAAGTAATCTTTAACTCCTTCGCGATCTATCAGATTGAAGCCCCCATTTTGATTATCAGGTTTGTACATGGTGATATGATCATGCACCAACTGCATAAAATCTTTGTCGGGCGTAACCAGAAAAACATCCACATCTTCAGCATTCGCACGATCTGCTACTGTCCCTATAATATCATCAGCCTCGTAGCCATCCTGCTCAATATTATTGATCCCGTAGCCCTCAATCATCTCTTTTATCAATGGAATACCAATCGTTAATTCTTCAGGTTGCGGTGGTCGATTAGCTTTATAATCATCATCCATCTTATGCCTAAAAGTCGGCGCCTGTGTATCCCACGCCACGGCAATATGGGTAGGTTCATGCTCATCCAACAGCTTCTCAAGCGTATTAGCAAAGCCCAAAATTGGTCCCGTGGGAATACCTTCGGAATTCTGTAAATTACTGCTTATAAATGCGAAGTGTGAACGATAGGCCAAGGCCATACCATCCAACAAAAAAAGGAGGCTTTTAGACATTCTTTTTACTTAAACTTGGAACGTTAAAATTCTTACTATTCAGTTGTTAAATTATCCGGTAAAAGGTAAAACTTTTTAGTGTCGTTTTCGAATAACAACTTCACCTATATAATTGACCAAACTCTTTCATGGGATTAAAAAACGAAGCGCAATCAGCATTCCAAAATACTAAATCCTTCTATAAGGAATACGTTTCGGGTATGACCCGTCAACGTATGGGAAAGGAATTTTATAAGGACACCGATCGCCTTAAGCAGCTCTACACCGAAGCCATCGGTGAAAATATCGAGAAAGCGGAAAATGAAACAATACCCGGTCATTTAAAAATAATGCGCCTTTTTTCCGCGTTAACGCAGCGCCTTAATCCTACCCGGCGATTGGTGTTTGGCTTGTCGGTTGTATCATTTATAGGGCACTATTTGATCGGTTTTCTACAGCTTACAGGCATTGTATTTTTTCATAACCTACTCCTGCCCTTTGCATTTGTTTCCATGCTGATGTTGCTTCTCGTTGAGCTATTGGAAAAATCGGATGTAAAACGGGAGATAGACCTTGCAAGGGAAATTCAGCTTAGCTTACTACCCAATACCGAACACTCTCGCAAAAATCTGGAAATTGCCTGCTTTGCCAATACTGCAAAAGAAGTAGGCGGTGATTACGTTGATATTATCGAAACTGATGAAGGAACATATATCGTGATTGCTGATGTCTCGGGCAAAGGACTTTCAGCCGCTTTATATATGGTGCGTATGCAGGCTTTAGTTCACCTTATCATCGAAAAAAGTCAACCTTCCCCAAAAGAGCTTTTCCTTGAGCTCAATAATTACGTAAAGTCAGATATTAAGGATAAAACCTTTGTCACGGCCTGTGCTGCTTTCTTCCCCGATGGAGAAGATCATTTCATTTTTGCCCGCGCCGGTCATAACGCCCCCATCCTATTCAGTAATGAACGCGATGCTACTTTTGATTTACGATCCGACGGGTTTGCCCTTGGTATGACGACATCAACAAATATGCAGGAACACTTGCAGGAAAAGAAATTCCATTTTAATCGCGGAGACAGTATACTTTTTTATACCGATGGGCTTACCGAATCGCGCAATGAATGGGGTGAAGAATATGGTGAAGAACGTCTCGATGGTATTATGAGTGTCTACGGCTCACTTCATTCCAAATCGATAATCCACAAAATACAATCTTCACTGGAAAACTTTATCGGAAACGAAGAACCGGTAGATGATGTAACATTTACTTGCGTCCATCATACTACTACAAAAAACAAATAAGATAAGCGGGGACGGCTTATTTCTTCTTAATAAATTATTTCAGAAGCCTAAGTGCCTCTTCTACCATTCGATCGCTGGTTATGCCATATTCCTGGAAAATAGTTTCGTAAGGTGCTGAGGCACCAAAGCGGTCAACCCCAATAATGGCTCCTTCTGTACCAACCCATTCTCTCCAACCCTGTGAAGCGGCCGCCTCAATAGAGACCCGACTCGTAACTTCTTTAGGAAGTACCTGTTGTCTATACTCTTGATCCTGCTCTCGAAAAAGCTCCCATGACGGCAAGCTAACTACTCTTGCATCAACATCTTTGTCAGCAAGTTTTTCTTTTGCTTCCATAGCACGATACACTTCTGATCCGCTACCCATCAAAATAACATCGGGCTGATCTTTTTCAGAATCCGCTAGAATATAGCCTCCCTTAGTGGCATTCTTGGCTGTATTCTCTTGTGTACGTTCAAAAGTTGGTACATTTTGTCGGGTAAGAACAATCAATGATGGACCTTCATCGTAATCCAGTGCCGCTTTCCAGCACCAGGCTACTTCATTGGCATCGGCAGGTCGAAGTACCAATGTATTGGGCATAGCACGCAGTGATGCCAAATGCTCCACAGGCTGATGCGTGGGTCCATCTTCTCCCAACCCAATACTGTCATGGGTAAATACGAATATAGACGGAATATGAGACAGTGCAGCTATACGTATTGCCGGGCGGCAATAATCAGAAAATATGAGGAACGTTCCGCCGTATGGTATCACTCCTTTATGCAACGCCATACCATTAAGCGCAGCTCCCATAGCGTGTTCTCGTACTCCAAAATGGATATTGCGTCCGCTATAATCAGAAGCTGAAAAGATCCCGGCATCATCAATCCAGGTTTTATTACTTCCTGTAAGATCCGCCGACCCACCAATCATCTGCGGCACATTATCTGTTAATGACTGTAATACTTTACCTGATGATGCACGCGTTGCCATGCCTTTTTTATCCGCCTCGAAAGTGGGTAAAATATCCTCGAAATTGTCGGGAAACTCACGATTTATAGCGTTCGAAAATGCCTCAGATTGCTCAGGATGAGCTTGCTGATATTGCTCAAATGTATCCTGCCACTCTTGGAAAGATGCAGCTCCGTTCTCAATAGCAGTGCGAAAATGCGTTAATGCTTTATCAGGAATATGGAATTTTGCATCTGAATCCCAATTAAGATTTTCTTTCGTCTTTTTGACTTCTTCCTCTCCAAGTGGAGCCCCGTGCGAATCAGCGCTATCCTGCTTATTGGGACTTCCAAATCCGATATGCGTTCGACAAATTATGAGCGAGGGACGCTCGCTTTCTGCCTGAGCTTTTTCAATAGCTTGTTCTACTTCTTGCCGATCATGACCATCTACTTTGATCGTATGCCATTTATCAGCCTCAAAACGTTTTTGCACATCCTCGGTAAAAGCTAAATCCGTGCTTCCATCAATAGAAATTTCGTTGTCATCATACAGATAAATCAATTTACCCAATTTAAGATGACCGGCCAACGAAGCAGCTTCTTGTGATATCCCTTCCATCAAATCGCCGTCACTTACAATGCCGTATGTATAGTGATCTGTAATTTGATACTCATCAGTATTAAACTTTGCACTCATATGCTTCTCAGCCATAGCCATACCTACTCCTGTAGCAAAACCCTGTCCAAGTGGCCCAGTTGTAGTCTCCACACCCGGTGTCAAACCATACTCGGGATGTCCTGGCGTCAAACTTCCCCATTGCCGAAAATTCTTGAGTTCATCAAGTGAAAGATCATATCCACTAAGATGAAGCAAACTATAAAGCAGCATTGAACCATGTCCCGCTGATAAGACAAACCGATCCCGATCATACCACTCGGGATTAGCAGGATCATGCTTTAAAAATTTCGTCCACAAAACGTAAGCGGCATCTGCCATACCCATTGGCATACCCGGATGGCCGGATTCTGCAGCCTGTACCGCATCAATAGAAAGGGTTCTGATCGTATTTACACATAGCTCGTCAAATGTGGATTGTTTAGAGCTCATTTTATAAATCTGGTTTTATTTGAGGGCCAAAATTAGTGCTGAAAATAGTCAATGCTCAGCTTACTTAAAAGAGAAGTTCTATAAATTAAAAAAGGCCTCCAAGATTGGAGGCCTTATAAAATATTTGAACTAAATAAACTACTTATCCGGTAGTATTTCCGCATTCAAGTTCATACTCCATCTGGTGTTCGGCGGGAGATTTAAAATTACCATAAGCGGCGTTATTATAGGCACCACATGCATTTTCTTTTTGACCCAATCCCTGATACGCTGTACCAAGTTCAAAATAGATCTTTGCTTTATCAGTTCGCCCTCCTGTTTCAAGGCCTAGAGCTTCTTCAGAATGGTCAACCGCTTGTTGCCAGTCTTGGGTTTTATTGTAAGCCTGGGCCAAACGATAATGGGCATCTGCAGAGCTTGAATCATACTTGAGGGCTCTATTCAACAATTCTTTTGCCCGCGAAAAGTTTTTCTCTTCGATTGCTGTAGCTCCACGATACACAAGTTCATCGCGAGCAGCATTATTTGCTCGAGAAACAATTTGGTTATCATTTGTTTTTTGTCCCACTTCAATAGCTTGATCAAAAAGATCTATAGAACGCGACAAGTCAGTTCCATCAATCTTTTTAAGTACAATGCCCTTCTGATAATATGCTTTAGCATAATTGGAATCATTTGCAATCACTTCGTCAAGTGTTGTAAGAGCATCTTGGAAATTTTGCTGCTTATATTGGATAATAGACTTACTGTACAGTAACTGATTAATTACTCCATTCGCCTGATTTGATACTTGAGAATTGTCATATTCATCAGCTACGTCTTTTGTCTCCCGGAAAGCATCTATCGTAGCATCAAGGTTTGAAATAGTTTGATTTTGTTTAAAAGCACGATATTCGTCAAGGGCTATCTGCCGGTACACTTCGGGCAATTTTCCTTCAGCTCGTTCGACGATATCCTTTCCTTGAGGACCAAGTTGGCTGCCAACCTCAATCGCTTTTTTAAATTGATCAATGGCTTTCTGATAATCGCCACTCTGAACCATCTCCCGAGCACTATTATACGTTTGGACGGCCTCTTTGCGATCTTGTGCTTCAACAGTCTGGCCTAACCCAAAGATAAAAAGACCAAGTAGGAGTACAGTTATGCTTGATTTCAACAACTTCATTATTTGTTCGGTTTATGGTTAAATTTACAAATACGCAATTCTAATGAATTTCACGATTTATACAAAAAGTTAACTAAATCATGCGCATTTTATTGTTATGATTTAAAAAATAGACCTTTTATGGTCACTAACAACACATTATATAATGGTTGATAGAAAATTTTGTTTCAATGTATAACTATTTTTTTAATAAAATTAAACCCATTTAGAAATTTGGACTTAACGTATGTTTCTGATAGAAATCACAGATAATTTCTACAGCCTCTTCCTCATCATCCGTTAAATGGAAGAGATCAATATCTTCTTCTGATATCGTACCATTAGCAACCATGGTTTCAGTAATCCAGTCAACCAAGCCCCTCCAGTAATCCGTTCCTATTAACACAATGGGGAAAGCATTAATTTTTTTGGTTTGTATCAGTGTCATTGCCTCAAAAAACTCATCAAGTGTTCCCAGACCACCGGGAAAAACAATAAATCCTTGAGCATATTTTACAAACATCACCTTGCGAACAAAAAAGTAATGAAAATTGATAATATAGTCGTCATCAACATAGGGATTCAATCCCTGTTCGTGAGGTAGCGTAATACCAAGACCTACCGATTTACCTCCCCCCTCCTGGGCTCCTTTATTGGCAGCTTCCATGATTCCAGGTCCCCCACCAGTAATAATTCCAAACCCTCTTTCTGTGACTTTCTTAGCGGTTTGCTGAGCCATTTCATAATAGACATCACTTTCACCCATTCGTGCAGATCCGAATATGGATACACAAGGACCAATTTTAAAAAGCTTATCGTAGCCCTCCACAAATTCACCCATAATTTTAAAAATAAACCAGACATCACTTTCGTGGCTATCGCCAAAGTTATCGGGCACCGTCAATTTACTTAAATCATTTTTACTGCTCATAACACTTATTTAGTTAGCTATTAAATTGATTGATAATGTGATTCCCGGCAATTTAGACTGTGCCATAAGTGCAGGTTTTACACGCGGACGCATGCTCAAATCTTTTGATACATCAAACGATCGCATGTGGGCAAATACATAGGCATCTATAATATTAAGGCCGTATGCCAAAACTATGCCCACGTAAACCAGATCACGATTATTTCTAAACTGGTTTCGCAGATCTCGCACCTCATTCAAATTAGCATTTTCAGGAATATACGAAGGGGTTTCTCCAAATCGTAAGTCATCAGGGGTATCCGGATTTAAATTATAAAACGCCGCACGATAATCATGGTATTTTTTTGTCAGATGAACACTGTAATACCCCAATCCCCCTAAAGCTGCATATACAATCGGAACCTTCCAGGCTTGGTTATTAACAATTTGTCCCCAACCCGGAATAATCATCGACTTGTATAATACACTGTTAGGATCGGGTAGACCTTCATTTACATTCTTGCTAGTCGTATCACTTGAAAATTTAAATTTCTGATAATAAACATCAGCATTAGTGTAAAGACTTCCATATTGAGAGGAAAGCGAATTATTCAATTGCTGGGACTGACCTGGCGTAGGTATACACAGAAAAACAGATATGCTAAGAAATAGAATCGAAAAGATCGAGCAGGCGATCCAGTTCTTCATCCGAATAATATTCGATACGTATTTCGCCACCATTCTTCTTAGATTTAATATTGACCTTTGTACTTAACGTACTACGTAGTCGATTCGATATTTCTTTTAAAAATGCACGTTCCTGATCAGTGGTATCAGTTTGCTCAGAGTCCTTTTGTTGATCCTCATTTAGTTTCCGGATTACCTTTTCCGTCTTTCGAACAGAATATCCATTATCAATAATTTTATTATACACTTCCTCCTGATCGTCTTCATCATCAATAGAAAGAAGTGCTCGTGCATGTCCCATAGATATCTTTTGATCGCGCAAGCCTGCCTGAATAAATGCCGGTAAATTCAACAATCGTAGCATATTGGTGACCGTAGACCGATTTTTACCGACCCGTTCGGCTACTTCAGCCTGGGTATAGCCGGCTTCTTCCACCAATCGCTGATAACCCATCGCAACTTCAATAGGGTTTAAATCCTCGCGTTGAATATTCTCAATAAGCGCATACGATATAATATCATCATCATTAACTTCACGAATATACGACGGAATTTCTTCCATCCCAGCCAGCTTTGCTGCCCGTAAACGTCGTTCACCACTTATGAGTTCGAACCGCTTTTCACCTATATAACGTACGGTAATCGGCTGGATTAATCCATGAGCATCAATAGAATCCGCAAGTTCCTCAAGACGCTCCTCGTTAAACTCCTTGCGGGGCTGATGCGGATTGGGACGGATATTATCAACCGGCACATGCAATACAATATTTACCCGCTTCTGCGGCTCTACATACGGCGATCCATCCCCTTCCTGTTCTCCACTTTGTTTTTTTTCTTTTGCTTGCTTCCCTTCCTCATCATATTCGGGGAAAAAAGCTCCTAAACCGCGACCTAAAACCTTTTTTGATGCCATAATTCATCACCTTTTAACTACTCGCAAATACCGGACTATCTTTAAAAAGTTCTTTATTGCGATGGATAATTTCGCGTGCCAATGCCAGATAATTCTTAGCGCCTACGCTTGTAGAATCATAAAGCAATGCCGGCTTTCCAAAGCTGGGTGCCTCGGCAAGACGAACATTCCGTTTAATAATAGCTTCAAAGACACGATCCTCGAAATACTTCCGCACTTCATCAGCCACCTGGTCCGAAAGCCGTGTACGCGTATCATACATCGTTAGAAGTACGCCCTCAATTTCAAGTTCGGTATTTAAATGCTGACGCACAATCTTAATCGTATTTAATAACTGTCCCAGCCCTTCCAAAGCAAAATATTCACATTGCACCGGAATAAGAACCGAATCTGAAGCCGTTAATGCATTAATAGTAAGCAATCCAAGCGAAGGCGGACAATCAATAATAATAAAATCGTATTGCTCCTTGAGACCCGAAATAGCTTTCTCCAAGATACGCTCCCGCTGATCTCGATCAATCATCTCAATTTCGGCCCCAACCAGATTAATATGCGAAGGTATCAACTCCAAAAAAGGTAATTCCGTCTCCCTGATAGCATCCGAGGCATCCACCCCTCCTACCATCACTTCATAAACGGAATGCGATACCGTCTTCGCCTCAACACCCAACCCACTGGTAGTATTACTCTGGGGATCAATGTCAATTATTAACGTGGTATGCTCGATAGCAGCAAGGCTGGCAGCGAGGTTGATAGCCGTCGTTGTTTTACCAACGCCGCCTTTTTGGTTTGCTATGGAAATTATCTTGCCCATGTAAATAATCTATAACAACAATTATTAATGTAATGATTTAAAAATATAATGGGATGACTTATGGTAAACAAAAATACTTATTAACAAGTTGTTCACCAAGATATCAACATGCTTAGTTACCTGCATGCCAATACATTACAACTGATTAGCTAAAGAAATATTTTATATGTTCCACATATTGTTTCACGAATGTTAGAGATGTGCAAAGTTTTAATAAAAAAGCCGAACATCTTTTTACAGGTATTCGGCTTCTCTACTAATAATCGCAGTATTTATAAAACGTTTTCAATAGGAGTGTAATCCATATTAAACGCTTCAGCTACTTCTTTATAAACAATATCTCCATCAACAATATTGAGTCCTTTAAGCAGCTCCTCGTCGTCTTTCAGAGCTTTTTTCCAACCTTTATTTGCAATATCAACCGCATATGGCAGTGTAACATTGGTTAATCCGAGCGTTGATGTTCGGGGCACTGCTCCGGGCATATTCGCTACGCAGTAGTGCACAACGCCGTCAACCTCATAAATTGGATTGTCGTGTGTTGTCGGCTTGGATGTTTCGAAACATCCGCCCTGGTCAATAGCTACATCCACCAATACTGATCCTTTTTGCATATCGGCAAGCATATCACGAGTAATTAAGCTGGGCGCTTTGGCTCCAGGAATTAATACTGCGCCAATTACCATATCAACATGAGGAAGCATCTTTCGGATATTAGCTTCGGAAGAGAACATAGTATCCACATTGCGCGACATGATATCATCCAAATGGCGAAGCCGCGGCATACTGATATCCATGATCGTAGTATTGGCTCCCATTCCGGCAGCAATCTTTGCGGCATTAACGCCTACAATACCACCGCCAATAACCAACACATTAGCCGGTTTTACGCCGGGAATACCTCCCAGTAAAATTCCAAGTCCACCTTCGGGCTTTTCCAAATATTTGGCCCCTTCTTGGGAAGCCATACGTCCAGCAACCTCACTCATTGGTATAAGCAATGGCAAAGATCCGTCTGCCTTTTCTACCGTTTCGTAGGCAATTGCTACAGCTCCAGACTCTTTAACAGCCTCGGTAAGTTGCCGACTGGCAGCAAAGTGAAAATAGGTGAAAATAATTTGTCCCTTCTTCATCCTGTCATACTCTACCTCAATAGGTTCCTTCACCTTCATGATCATTTCGGCCTTATCCCAAAGCTCATCTACATCGTCAATAATTTCAGCTCCGGCTTCTATGTATTGCTCATCCAGAAAACCGCTGCCCTGTCCGGCTCCTTTCTCGATCAATACATCATGACCATTACGTTTCATCTTTGTTACACCGCCGGGTAGTAGAGCCACGCGGTTTTCATGTGTTTTAATCTCTTTGGGTACACCTATAATCATGAATACAGAATTTTTGTTAATAGTATGCTGCGGAGTTAAATCCGTGCCAAAGGTAGGTAATTTTTGGGAAAAATTTAACTACAACTATCCCAATTTTTATAATCTGAATCACTCATAAGCAATTAAGCTTTTTATACTTTTCTATTCCCAATTCTGTTAAAGTAACATGCCCATATAGAAGAGGACCACCAATCGTTTTTGTATTAATTAATCCAATCTCTTGAAAATACTCCAGCCCATTTTTTATTTCTGTCCGATCCCATTCGAGATTGTCATTAATTTTCTTGACTGAGATCTGTTTACAAGTATCCTCCTGCGAAAGCGAACCAATTTCCCTCAAAAATCGCTGATACTTTTTACTGAATTTACTACCAATAAGCATGGCTAATCTATTCGATCATTCCACTGTTTTAGATATTTCAATACAATAATTGAATCTAAACAAACCGTTATGAAACTGTTACTAAATTGTTATCATATCTAAATTGCCATCTTTGGAAAACCTGATTATCAACTTTTAAAGAAATAATAATTCCCCTATTCTTGCCCTTACTGCAATACCAATATTTCAATTATGATCTCAAAAGAAATTCTTCAGAAAGTCCGCAAAATTGAAATTCGTACTAAAGGAAAGGTGAACAGCCTTTTTGGCGGGGAATATCAATCCGCATTTAAAGGGCGCGGAATGGAGTTTTCGGAAGTACGCGAATATACCTATGGGGATGACATCCGGCAAATCGACTGGAATGTAACCGCCCGCACCGGAGACCCATTTATTAAGCAGTTTGAAGAAGAACGCGAACAAACCCTGATGCTGTGCGTTGATATTTCTCCCAGCGGCATCTTTGGCAGCCAGGGACAAAGCAAAATGGAGCTATCAATAGAGATATGTGCCGTACTGGCATTCAGTGCTATCAAGAATGGGGATAAAGTCGGGCTTATTCTTTTTACGGATGAAATCGAAAAGGTAATCCCACCAAAAAAAGGAAGACTACACGTATTACGGCTTATCCGTGAACTTTTAACCACAGAACCCAAAGGCACAGGTACAGACATCAGCGAGGCGTTATCGTACGTAAACCGCCTACTGAATCGACGAGCTATCATCGTATTGGCCAGCGACTTTCAGGATGATAAATACGATCGGCAGCTCAAGATCACCAACCGTAAACACGATCTTGTAAATATTTTTATCAACGATAAGTTTGAAGATGAACTGCCCGACCTCGGATTAGTTCCGCTACGGGACGCCGAAACCGGTGAAGAAGTGCTAGTAGATACATCCAGCGAAAAAGTGCGAAAGGAGTATCAAAAGAAAAGAGAAAAGGCCAAACACCAGCTTCGGGATCAATTTTTACGGATGAAAATTGATATGATTGAACTGGAAACCAACGCCTCGTATATCCGCCCTCTCATGACTTTTTTCCGCAGACGCATGCACCGTTATTAATTATTATTTTACCTGTGTGATAACAGGTCCGCTGTCTTGCATAGTATCTATTTTTGCTTCCAGATGGCGATCCAAGCTATCTCTTACCTCAGTAAAAACATCCATCAGGCTATCAGGCACCGCCTCTGATGATGGTAAATCAACCGTACGAGAGTTTACCGGGTGATCATTTTTATAGAGCGAATAATGCAGATGAGGACCAGTAGCACGACCAGTACTTCCTACATAACCAATAACCTCTCCCTGCTCTACTTTTACTCCACGATTGATCCCCCTTGCAAACCCCCGCAGGTGCAGGTATGCGGTCCGATAGGTCGAATTATGAGTTATTTTTACAATATTTCCATTAGCACCACGGTATCGTGCTTCCGTAACGGTTCCATCCCCTACTGCCAATACCGGTGTACCTGGCGGAGCCGCATAATCAACACCGGTATGAGGAACTCGCTTCTTTAGTATGGGATGATAGCGACTGCGTGAAAAATTTGAGCTTACTCGCTGACTAAACTTGAACGGAGCTTGTAAGAGTGCTTTCTGTACACTTTCTCCCTTTTCATTGAAATAGCCTTCCACATCTCCATGACGAAATTTATATGCCTGATAGGATTCCCCCCGATGGGTAAACTCAGCTGCTTTTATATCACCAATACCATAGTAATCGTCATCAATAAATTGTTTGTCATAAAGAACTTCGAAAGAATCGCCCGGTCGTAATCCAAAAAAGTTGATCTGCCAAGCAAAAATATTCGCCATTCTATTGGCCAACAGTTGACTGCCACCTTTCGAACTTATGGTTTGATATAATGAATTCTCTATCTTGCCAGAAGCCGCAACTGTTTTGCTGGTAAGTGGACGCGATGCTTTATAAATTTGTAACGAATCTTTCTGCCAGTCCAACACCACATAATCCAATGGATTGTTCTGTATGAGTATATGTGACACATCTCGCGTACTGTCAGCAGATATATACGCACGGTATTTTTGACCCGGCTTAATTTGATTAAAATCGATAATATCACTCGCCTCTTGTGTTATCGAGTAAATTTCCTGCGGACTAAAATCAAATTTATCGAGTATAAGATATAGACTTTCGTTGCGTTTAACGATATAATCTTGAATCTCAACGCTATCTATGGGAATGCCAAATTGATCAAATGTTGGAGCAGAAACCGAGGTATCAACAGTTGCTGAAATAGGTTCCAGCTGCTGTTCAGGCACACTATTGTCCGTTTCTAAAATACATCCCCACATAATAAAGATTAACAGTACACTTAATAATGAGCTCGTTCGCATCACTCCAAATTTGTTAGAAATAATTCGCTTTAAGTTATCATTTTCACAACATCTATGCACAGTTAATATTGCACATAACTTTTAGGCGTCCAGTTTTTCCGAATGGCGCTATTTTTTCTATTTTTGGTGCCTATTAATTGGGATTGCGTTATTATCATCCTCATATAAAATAAATTTCAACCATCGTATTATTTCAGTGGCAATAAAAAGATTTGTAAACGAATTTTCCATCATCTGCCTTCTATTGATTTTTATTCCCCTCAGTGGGCAGACCCAAAATCTAAAAGAATTTTCCACTGTCGACTCTCTGCAAGTCGGAGATACCTTCGATTTTTCTATTACGCTTGATAAAAACCAAGAATACGATGACATCACTTTCCCCGACAGTTCTCACCTCAGTGGAACTTTTGAGATTCGTTCCCGAAAGCAGTTCCAGATCTCCGAATATAAAGACAGCGTTTATTACGAGCTTCAATTCTTTGGCACCGCCGATACGCTCATTCCTAAATTACCCGTTCAATTAGTAAAGGAACAAGATACAACAACCTTATACACAAAACCTATCCCCGTTGGTTTTAGCAGTATTCTTGCAGGCAACGATGAATCCCTTCGTCCGCTTAAACCCATTTTTGATTTTGCACAGGCTTGGTGGCCGTACCTTTTGGGATTCCTGATTTTAGCCATCGCTGCCTATTATGCCTATCAGTACTATCTGCAGTGGCAACAACGTCAACAGCAAGAAAAAGAGCGGCCTGTATTTAATCCCACTCCATTTCAAAACCCATTAAAGGAGTTTCGAAAATCGATCAAGCAGCTCGAAAATGCTAAATTATCCAGCCAAGAAGATTACAAGGCTTTTTACAGTGATCTCGGAGATGCCATCCGGCAATATTATGAATCACTTTATAACCTTCCTGCTTTAGAATCAACCAGTGGCGAACTTTTAACTATGCTTAGAAATGGTTCTATCGACCAAGATCTTATTGATGATACCAGAGCGGTCCTGCAGGAAGCAGATATGGTGAAATTTGCCAAATTTAATCCTACTCCCAAGCAGGCCGAGCGAGCTCTCCAAAAAGCTTACAACTTTCTGGATCGTGCTCAACAAATTGACGGACCCCGCATCGATCATCTCCGGCGCAAACATCAGTCTAAAATAGAAGCCCAACGCGAAGAATTTTATGAAGAACATGAAAAAAGTGAGAAGGTGAACGCATGAGTTGGGCAAATCCTCATTTATTATGGTTGTTACTGCTGCTGATACCGATTATTGGTTATCAGATCTGGAAACATCGAAGCAAAAAAAATCCCAGCCTCCTATTTTCGAGCACTTCCGGACTTAAAAATATTGGGGGCAACTGGCGATCGTACGGAATCTGGGCAACCCCAATATTACAAGTTTTAGCTTTCATTCTTGTAGTAATTGCTCTTGCACGTCCGCAGTATAAAAATACCACCGTAGAACGCAATGCCGAAGGAATTGACATTGTCCTGACGCTGGATATTTCCACATCGATGAAAGCCGAAGACCTTAAGCCAAACCGTTTAGAGGCAGCAAAAGGTGTAGCTGAAGATTTTATCAACAAACGTATTTCGGACCGCATCGGCCTAGTACTTTTTGCTCGACAAAGCTTTACGATGGTGCCTCCTACCCTTGATTACGATCTGCTGAAACGATTACTCGATGATGTTGAGATGGGCGTGGTAGAAGACGGAACAGCCATCGGAATGGGAATTGCCACAGCCGTGAACCGCCTCAAAGAAAGTAAAGCTGAAAGCAAGGTTATTATCCTTCTCACCGATGGCCAAAATAACGCAGGAGAAATTGATCCTGTTACAGCAGCAGATCTTGCTGTTTCTTATGATATCAAAATTTATACCATCGGTGCCGGCACGCGCGGGACAGCTCCTTATCCGGTTAAAGATCCTATTTTCGGGGATCGGTATCAAAATGTAGAGGTTAATATTGACGAGGAAATGCTTACGCAAATTGCCAATATGACCAATGGATCATATTTCAGAGCTACCGATACCAAAAAACTGGAAGACATTTATAATCAAATTGATGAACTGGAAAAGACAGAGATTGAAGAAGTTATCTACACCGATGTACAGGATTTATATCTGCGATTTCTGATCCCCGGTATATTACTGCTGGTTCTGAGTATCATCTCTGAACAATTCATCTTCCGTAAAGCCACTGAGTAATCACCAAAAACAGTCATTTTATTATAAAACCGGATAACAGCTACCGTTCCCATTCCCATAGAACCTAATTTATGGTTATTTTGTTACCCAATTTCTGAGCAGTAGAATTCTTTTCCAATTTACAATTTCATGGCGCTACAGTCTGTATTAAAAACATTTTCAGCCCAAATCCCGTGGAGTGATCTGCACTCCCATATCAAAGAACGTAACACTGTACAGCTCAACCATTTTGTAGGCTCCACTCCCTCTTTTTTGGTTGCCAAGCTGGCTCAAAAATATAACAAGGTTGTTGTCATTCACGGTGATCCTGAATCAGCCCAATTTATGCAGGGCGATCTTGAAGCACTTGATGTTCAACAGGCCAGCTATTTTCCTGAGACCGGTCATAAACCTTATGACGATCAGCAGATCACCGACAGCTCCGTTGTCGTTCAGCGTTCTGAAGTGCTTGAAAAAATAAACACGGATCCAAAAGCAGTATTGGTCACGTCGGCAGCGGCTATTTTTGAAAAAATTGTGGCTCCGGATGTTTTCACGGAAGCATCACTGACGATTAAAAATGGAGATTCAGTTGAAATCGATCACCTCAGGAAAGAGCTGGTCGACCAAGAGTACGACCCTGTAAAGTTCGTAAATCAACCGGGCGAATTTGCTCATCGGGGGGGCATCCTCGATGTGTATCCCTATTCGGGCGAATATCCTATACGCTTGGAATTTTTTGGGGATGAAGTAGACTCCATCAGGGAGTTTGATCCCGACTCACAGCGTTCCGTATCATTTTTGGATACCGCTCGTTTTGTGCCCGATGCCTCCAGCCTGAGCAAGGGTCAGAAACAAGGTGTTCTCTCCTATTTCGATGAAGACACCGTATTTGTATTACTGAACCGCTCGCTTATTGAGTCGGATATCGAAGAGCGATTCCAGCAAGCTTCCGAAACGTTTAATGAGCTTGAATCCACGGAAGATATTCTGCCGCCCGAAGAACTCTATGTGGATCTGGAGAATCTGCAGAAATCCTATCAGAACCATCCACGCATTCAGCTCGGTGGCTTTTCGGAAAAAAGTAATCCAGACTGGTCGTATCGCCTGGATGCCAGTCCGCAACCGGATTTTAACGGTAGTATTAAGCTGCTGCGTGAAAATATTAATAAGCTTAGCAAACAAAGCTTTGATACCTATATCCTCTGTGATAATGAAGGTCAGCGCGACCGTTTTGAAGAGCTGCTAGGCGAACCTTCTAAAGATCTACGATACCATCTATCTGTAGAATCTATGCACGAGGGCTTTACACTCAACGATGAGGGATTAGCCGTTTATACCGACCATCAAATCTTTAACCGGTATCATCGCCCCAAAGTCCGCCGAAAACGCCATACCAGCAATATCTCTATTAAAGAACTGCGCGACCTGAACATCGGGGATTATGTAGTACATGTAGATTATGGAATCGGCAAATTTGCCGGATTTAAAAAGATCGAAGTGCGTGGCGTGGAACAGGAATCGGTGGTACTACGCTATAAGGAAAATTCCCTGCTTTACGTCAACGTTACCAGCTTGCATAAAATCCAGAAGTATTCGGGCAAAGAAGGCACACAACCCCGAATAAGTAAACTGGGCTCTGGGCGTTGGGCACGTAAAAAGGCGCAAACCAAGGAAAAAGTTAAGGATATAGCGCGCGACCTTATCGAGCTGTATGCCAAGCGAAAATCCAAAGATGCTTTTGATTTCTCAGCTGATACATCCTGGCAAACAGAGATGGAAGCTCGTTTTGAGTTTGAAGAAACGCCCGACCAGCGCGATACCATTGAAGCCGTAAAATCAGATATGGAATCCAATACGCCCATGGATCGTCTGGTTTGCGGCGACGTTGGATTCGGGAAAACGGAAGTGGCCGTCCGAGCCGCATTTAAGGCTGTAATGGATCACAAGCAAGTAGCCGTACTTGTGCCGACGACTATTTTGGCTGATCAGCACTACAAAACATTTTCGGAGCGAATGAAAGATTTTCCTGTTACGGTAGAGGTGCTTTCTCGCTTTCGAACGCGCAAAGAACAGAAAGAAACGCTCAAAAAACTCAAAGAAGGCAAAGTTGACATAGTTGTCGGCACCCATCGACTTACATCCAAGGATGTTGAATTTGATGATCTGGGCTTACTGGTTGTGGATGAAGAGCAGCGATTCGGCGTTAAGACAAAAGAAAAACTTAAGGAGTACCGCACTACCGTTGATGTTCTTACTCTCACAGCTACCCCCATTCCGCGCACGCTACAATTTTCGCTGATGGGCGCCCGCGATCTCAGCATCATTAATACCCCACCGCCCAATCGCCAACCGGTAGAAACGGAAATCCACAGTTTTGACAAAGAACTTATACAGGATGCTATCTCACAGGAAGTTTCACGAGGCGGACAGGTTTTCTTTATTCACAACCGGGTAAAAACGATTGAGTCTATTGCTAATATGGTGCGCGAAATTATGCCCAATGTTCGCGTTCGATTTGCCCACGGACAAATGAGTTCAAAACAGCTGGAAAACATCATTGAGGATTTTTATGAGCACAAGTTTGATGTGCTTGTTTCTACCAATATTGTCGAAAACGGCATCGATATTTCTAATGCTAACACCATGATCATCAACCGTGCAGACATGTTTGGATTGGCTGAACTCCACCAACTGCGGGGACGCGTGGGCCGATCACACCGAAAAGCATTTTGTTACCTGATTACAAAAGATATTAAATCCCTTACTGATGATGCCCGTAAACGACTGCTGGCATTAGAAGAATTTTCGGATCTTGGAGCCGGATTTAATATTGCCATGCGCGACCTCGACATTCGGGGGGCAGGCGATATTCTGGGAGCCGAACAAAGCGGCTTCATTAACGATCTTGGCTTTGACCTCTATCAAAAGATACTCAATGATGCCGTCAAAGAACTCAAGGAACAGGAGTTCAGTGATGTATTCAGCGATGTAGAAACCGAAATTGAGCTGCCGGAAACACAGGTCGAATTCGATCTCCCTGCCCTGCTCGAAAGTGATTATGTATCTGACAATGTGGAACGGCTGAACCTGTATCGAAAACTGGCCGGAGCTGAAAAGCTGGAAACCATCAAGGAATGGAAAGAAGAAGTGAAAGATCGCTTTGGTCCCATTCCCGATGCTACTCAAAACCTGATTACTGCTTCTGTTGTCAAGCTCTATGCATCGCGGCTGTTTATGACGAAAGTTCGTATTCGCTCAAATCGTATGTGGATGGAATGCCCAAAACATGATTCCGATCTGGGTGAAGAATTTTATGGCGACCGTTTCCAGCACGTGCTCAAGAAAATGCAAAAAGAAGCCGAAGGCCGGTACGAGGTTATCCAAAAAGAAGACCGTGTGCGCTTTGCCATCCAAGAGATTCCAGATTTAGAAGCAGCTGCAAGTTTTTTAAAAGAATTGGCTCCTTCAACCGAAAAGAAACAGGAGGTTAGCCTTGCTTGATCGATATATAAATCTTCTAAAATCCGGAGAAGTTGTCGCTTTTCCCACCGAAACTGTTTACGGACTCGGCGCAGACGCTAAAAATCCCGACGCCGTAAAAAAGATCTTTGAAATCAAGGGACGCCCCTCTGATAACCCGCTCATTGTACATATTTCTGACAAGAAACAAGCTAAATATTTTGCTTTAGAAATTTCAGATGATGCCCACAAACTCATGGATGCGTTCTGGCCGGGTCCCCTAACGCTCATCTTTAAGAAGAAACCGCAAGTACTCGATATCATCACTGCGGGTTTGGATACCATAGCCCTTCGCTGGCCCAAGCATCCGCTTTCCCAACAGCTTATAGCATTGGCCGGACCAGTTGTAGCCCCCAGCGCCAACTCATCGGGCAAGCCCAGCCCTACCAAAGCAGAGCACGTCAAAGAAGATTTTGGAGATGACTTTCCTGTAGTGAATGCGGGCGAAACCGAAATCGGACTTGAATCTACGGTATTGGACATTACTTCTGAGCCTTATACCATTTACCGTCCCGGTGCTGTAAGTGCAGATGAAATTTCCAGAATTGTTGACAAAGATGTTATTCAGGATAGCGGATCTTCAAAAGATGAAACGGCCAAAAGTCCCGGGACCAAGTATTCGCACTATTCCCCGGAAGCGAAAGTACAGTGGATAAGCAGCGGCGATACCACTTTTATTGATGAAGCGTTGTATTTACTTCACAGTCGACCTGCACCCCGAAAAAGCGATCGCGTTATTCATTACGAGGGGAATTTCAACAAAATGGCGCACGAACTATACGATCGGTTTCGACATGCCGATCATCAAAACTTAGAATTTGTTTTTGTCGAACCTTTCTCAAGTGAACAGCTCCAAAATCCGATTGTCCAAGCCCTGCAAAACCGCATTTCGAAAGCTCTAGGCTAAGCTCTTCTCACACGTTAAAACTCAACAGTTTCTCCATCTTATAACAATGTGCTCTGGGTTCCGTAGCATAGAACTGTGTTTTAAATCAACACAGCTAAAACTTTTATCTGAAATCAATATTAAGCGTCCTATGGAACTCTTAAAGAAGTATCTTGGCTTAGTCATTGTTTTTCTGTTAACATCAAGCGTTTTAGTAGCACAGGATTCTCCTGTTACTATTGAGCCGCAACAACCGGAACCTGGAGATATGGTTACCATAACGTATCATCCCGATCACCCTAATGCTGATATCAAATCAGCTGAAGAAATGTTTTTTGTTAAAAACTTTGCTCCCACTCTCTATAATATTCCCAAAAAAGTTCCACTCGAGAAAACAAAAGACCGCTGGCAAATCCAGATTCAACTGGTCGATAAATTCGACTTTGCCACTTTTTATGTTAAATCCGAAGATCAAGTTGATAAAAATACAGATGATCAACATTACGAACTTATCGCATACCAAGAGGGAAAACCTGTGAAAGGAGTCTTTCTTTTAAAATCGTATATCCTTTCGGATCGTTACGAAGATTTATCTGATTCCGCAGTGACTGAGAAAAGAATCAAACTTTACCGTAAAGAATTAAAACATCATCCCGATAATTATGATGCTAAAATAAGATTGACTGCTCATAAACTGTATAACGAAGAAAACAGTGATCAAAAAGCTGAACTTCGTCAAAAAGCTTATAAAATTATTAATGATCGTCTACAAGAAACCCCCCGGTCCTACTCTGTATTACAGGATGTTAAAATGGGATATAAGCTTATCGGAGAAAAGACAAAAGGTGACAGTTTAGAAAGTGAGCTCATCAAAAAGTACCCTGACAGTGATATTGCAATGCTTAAATTATACGAAAAAACTGAACAGGAGAAACACTTCAAGAAAAAACTGGAACAGCTCGAACGCTTTGTCAGAACTGACTTTGAACCCTCTACCTTTAACAAATATAACATTCAGGAAGCGTACAAAAGTCTTATCAAATATTATACACACCGTGGCGAATTCGAAAAAGCTAAAAAAGCAGCGGCAGAGTGGCTACAGGATCGAGAACCTCTTTTTGATAAACAGATACTTTCAGAAAACTATCTTGCGGTGGCTCAGATATTTCTGGAGCATGAAAATTTGATCGATCCAGCAATGGATTATGCCCGGCAAGCACTTAAACAAACTGATACAGATCCCGCCAAATTAATAAAAACAAATAAAGGGTATATTCCTCGTCAGCTTTCTGATGATGAATCAACGAAGTTCAAAGAACAACGCAAAGGAGATATTTTAAGTACCATAGCTCAGATTTATACTAAGAAAGGAGAGTATAAAAGAGCGGATAAGTACCTCAACAAGGCCCAAAACCTTTCGGATTCCAGGACGGTAAAAAAATACCTTGCCAATTACTACTTGCATAAGGAGCAGCCCAAAGCCGCTTTCGATATTTACAAAGATATCTTAATGAAGATTCCTACTGACACTTTTTATCAGAAGAAATTAAAAGAAGCATATATGGCTTTTAACGGTTCTGAAGATGGTTTTGGAAAGGAAACGCAAGCAATTCACAATGTCTGGGAAAAGAAAAAACGAAAAGAGTTAAACAAAAATCGTATCGGTAAAGAAGCTCCTGAATTTGATCAAATTACGGATTTAGAGGGCAATCCCGTTGACCTAACACAGTTTGAGAAAAAAGTTCTAGTGATCGACTTCTGGGCTACCTGGTGCAAGCCGTGCCTAGAGATTTTTCCATACCTGCAAAACGTTTATGAAAAATACAAAGACCATCCCGAAGTAGAATTCCTTATTCTAAATTCCAGATGGAACAATACTCTGGAAAAGGCAAAATCATTTAGCAGCGAAAATGACTACACCTTTCCCTATTACTTCGATAAAAATAGCTCTACCACTGAGGCCTTCGAAATTCGCGCATTGCCTACCACTGTATTTGTAGATAAATCGGGAACTATACAATTTAAGAAAATGGGTCTGCGTGGCAATAATATCGAAAAAACTGTTTCACTCAGAATTGAAATGTTATTGGATAAAAATAAGGACAGTTCAAACACCAACACTTCTAAATAAAACTGATCCCGCAGAATAAAGTAAAAGAGCCTGCTGTAGTGCAGGCTCTTTTACTTTATTGTTACAACTTAACTTAGTTATTTGAAGTATCTTTCTTTGCTGATTCAGTTTTCCAGATATTATTTTCAGGATTCACATCAGGAAATTCTTTATTTGGATCAATAACCACCTTCTCAAGCGGTGAGGTGGAGTTATACTTGAAAAGCCACTCATTCCCACGATGCCAGGTGTGCACAGGAAATTCTATTATTTCGGTTTTACCATTTTTCTGAGTGATTTCTATTTTTACAGGCATCACTAACTTACCTTTATTTTTGATGCGGATAAATGCACCCTTTGAAGGATCTTCATTGGTATAAGCTACTTTATCTACAGCCTGATCCATCGTCCACGTCTTTTCAAACCAGCCCCGCCAGAACCAATCCAATTCTCGACCGGTAACATCTTCGATGGTATTGAAAAAATCATCCGGTGTAGGATGCTTATACGCCCATCGATCCACATACGCATTTATAGCTTCATCAAAAAGCTCTTTCCCGACTATCGATTCGCGAAGTATTTGCAAGCCAAGAGCCGGTTTGTAATACGATACGCGTCCAAAATTCCCTTCTTGAATTTGATCGGGAGCCGTCATAATGGGTTCAGTATTTTCGCTGGTCAACCAATTATTCAAAAAACGAGCATTACGGGGATTATGATATTCGCCATCATTAAAATTAGCGGTACTCAAACTGTTGATAAAGGTATTAAACCCTTCATCCATCCAGGCGTGTTCACGCTCGTTAGAGCCTACAATCATAGGAAACCACTCATGACCAAACTCGTGATCAGTAACACCCCATAAGCTAGCTCCCTTAGCTTGCCAGCTACAAAATACAATCCCGGGATATTCCATTCCGCCTACCGTACCGGCTACATTAATTGCATTCTCATATGGATATTTTGACAAGTATTCGGAATAAAATTCGATTGATCCTTTAACATATTCCGTAGAACGTCCCCAAGCCGAATCACCAGCTACTTCGGTTGGATATACCGACATCGCCATCGAAATATCTCCATCAGGTAAATTAATACGCGCGGCATCCCATACAAACGCTTTTGATGCCGCCCAAGCAACATCACGTGTATTTTCCATCTTGTAGTTCCATGTCAGCCGATCCTTACCTCTAGGCCTAGAATCCTCAGAATCCACTTCATTCTTTCTAATGATATACACCCTTTTGTCACTATTTCGGGCCTGCTCCATCCGCTTTTGCTGTGTTTTGGTAAGAACATCTTCTGGATTTAAGAGCTCACCGGAAGCCACAACAACATATTCAGCCGGAGCCGTAATGGAGTAATCGAAGGTCCCGTATTCCATATAAAACTCACCGGCTCCCAAATACGGCATCACATTCCATCCTTTAATATCATCATAGACAGCCATCCGGGGATACCACTGCGCAACCTCATAGATGACACCATTTTTCGTATCCAGGCGTCCCAATCGATCAGAACCTTGCTCTGGAACTCTAAAACTATAATCGATGCTGATTTGTAGCTTACTACCTTCAGCCTCAAGAGCCTCTCTGAGATTCAGTTTCAAATTGGTATCCACTGTATGAGTTTCAGGATTATACGTATCACCGTTATGTGTTACTTGAATATTTTCTATGTTAATACCACCATCAAATCCCTCGTTACCAAAACGAGCTCCTCCCAGCGGAGTAAGCTTAGCGCCCCAAGAGTCCTCCTCAAACAGATCCTGATCGAGTTGCAGCCAGACAAACTCCAAATTCTGAGGACTGTTATTGGTATAATCAATAGTAATAGAGGTTTCTATTCTATGATCATCGGGATAAAGCTGCGCATCAATGTCATAATCGGCAGCATTCTGCCAGTAGGCTTCGCCCGGCTCACCGCTGGCACTCCGATATATGGTGCTTTTTCCGGTTTCATAAGGCAAAAAAGCTTCCTGAACCGTATTCGGTGTCTGTTCTTGTGCCTGTAATGTTGTTGCCATCAACATGGACAAAAAAAGAATCCATACGAACTTTACTTTCATCATAATATTTGACTGTAGTTTCATTGAAAAAGTTAGATTTATCTATCCAAACTAATCAGCTGGTGAAAATTTTCAGATTTATTTTAGCACTTGGAATGCTTGATACCGTGCCATACTCAGGATAGTTTCAGTCACTAATACAATATTACTAAAAATAACCAATTCTACCTGGGAACACATATATCGGGCAAAGTAAAGAAATGAAAACACTTGGATTTCTGAATTTTTGATACATGTGCTGAAATTATCGGTACCAGTAGAACACTGATAACTCATTTCGAAAACTCAATGTTTATGTCCGTATCATCTACAAAAAAACTAAATAATTTGAATTGAATTCTAACTATTAAAGGCTGGTAACACTTAAAATCAGGATAGAATTGCATTCAACGGTATGTTCTATCAACAAGTTAAAACCTATTGTCTTAGTACATTAGTAAAATTATGAATCGATTAAATTTATATTCTTGGAAAATATTTCTCAATTTGAACTAGTCATACCTGTTTTTTTTAGTGTACAATTACTGACATGTAGTAAGAATGGACTCAATTTCTGATAAGCAATTTTCTGAGTGGGCTCGTAGCATTCAAAGCGGCGACGAAATTGCTTTTAAAAATATGTTTGATGCAACCTTTGAAAATTATGTAAGATATGCTTGGCGGTTTACCAAAAACAAAGATTCTGCCATGGATATTGTTCAGGAAAGTTTTATAAAACTTTGGCAGAAACGTTCAAATCTAGATCCTTCAAAATCATTGAAAACCTATTTATACCGGATCGTGAAAAACAATTCACTCAATTATTTACGCGATACCCGCCAACACACAACACAGATGGAGGACGTGCAAATTGCTGACGATAGTTCAATCGTTTTTGAAGAAGATCAGGAATCAGAATTACTAGAGCCGTTAAAAAAGTGGATTGATGAATTGCCCGACAGACAGCAGGAAGCATTTAAATTAAGCAGATATGAAGGGCTTTCCCACGATGAAATTGCTGAAATTATGGATATATCAGCACGTACAGTAAATAACCACATTGTTGCAGCACTCAATAACCTTCAGGAAAGGTACAAATCCTACAAGGACGTTAGTGGCAAACATTATGAATAGCAAAAATTCCTTTAACAACTGGCTAAATAAATTCCTGGATGAATTGGATCAGGAAAAACAAGAAAATGTTGAGAAAATTTGGACAGAAGCAAAAAGAACTGATGAAAGTCAGAAGGTATCTGTTTCCGAAGAGGAAAAGGATAAAGTATTTGCTACTATCGCTTCACAAACTGGAATAGATACTGATACTAAAGATAAAGATGATGAACCCAAACCAACGAAAATCAGAACATTAAATTGGAGATGGATAGCGGCTGCAGCAACTATCGTTATTGCGGCAGGTTTATCCTATCTTGCTATACCGGTACAATACTCAGCCTCATATGGAGAAATGGCTACCGTAACTTTGCCTGACCAATCTACTGTTACGCTTAATAGCGGCTCATCTATCACTTACAATCGACTATTCAATTTAATCGACAGAGAAGTTTCTTTAGAAGGTGAAGCGTATTTTGAAGTTGAAAATAGGAATCTTCCCTTCATAGTACATACCTCAAACGCAACCGTAAAGGTATTGGGAACTTCTTTTAATATTCGCTCTTGGAAAGATAGTCCGGTACCGGAAACATCAGTGCTTTTAACGGAAGGATCACTTGCTTTTTATCCTACCGAGAAACCTGATAAGTCCGTTATTCTGGAACCCAGTCAAAAAAGCAGTCTTAAAAATATTGATGGAATTCCAGAACAGCCTTTTGATGTTTCTAAAGATAAAACTTTAGCTTGGATGAATAATCAATTTGCCTTCGAAAATGTGCCTTTAATACAAATTATTAGAGAAATAGAGAGGCGATTTGATCTTAATATTCAAGTAGAACCGAAAGAGGTGTTATTTGATACCCTCACCATATACTACAATAACAAAGTGGATGCTGATCAAATTGTACAGGATATTTGTCAGAGCAAAGCACTGAAGTATCGAAAAATAAATGGCGGATTTATCATAGAAAACAAGAGATGATCAATTCTTTTACTGCATCGGCATGAAATTAAAGAGTATACTGCTATTTTATTTACTTTTATTCTCAATGTCTTCCAGTTTTGCTCAAAACAATGGCAGAACGGCATCCGAAAGATATACCCTCATGTTTCGCGGAACACCCATCGAAGAAGCGATTAAAGAACTTGTTGACAAAACTCAAATTGACCTTATATATGATTCGTCAATCTTAAGCTCTCAGCAAGTTTTTAGCCTTTCAAAAAATCAAACGCCGGAACAGATTCTTTCCAATATTTTGGAAGGTACCAACCTGGATTATATCCAGCTTTCCTCGGGCACGTATGTCATTATTAAATCTGCTCAAAATCGATCCCGGTATGGCAGTTTGGCCGGCATGGTACTTGATAAGAATACGGGAAAGCCTCTTGAAGACGCAAACATTTTAATTGCTGATGCTTCTACCGGGACTTCTTCCAACAGCGCGGGACGGTTTACTATTGCTCCATTGTTAACCGGCAAATATGAAGTAGCCGTTACCTATGTAGGTTACAGAACCGTGAGAGATACTGTTTCCATCCCACTAAATAGTGAAAACCCACGTAAGTTCTACCTAGAATCCCGTCCGGTATTTATTGAACCACTGGTGGTATCAAGTATACAGCCAAGACTACCCTATAATAAATCAGGAAGTGAAGAGGTGAATAACCTCACACAAACACTTTCTTCTTATACCGGTTCTCCCGATGCCATGAAAAGTGTGCAATCCGTAATGGGTGTTAATTTCAGTATTCCTTTGGCTGATTTTAATATTCAAGGTGGGGCGGAAGGAGAAAACCAGGTTATGCTGGATGGTGTACCTATTTACAATCCAGTCAGCTTTGGCAGGTTAACTGGTGCCTTTAGTCCCTACGCCTTACAAAAAGTTACTGTGCACAAAGCCGGCTACCGACCCTCGATTGGCAGTCAGCTCTCCGGTATTATTTCTATAACCCAAGATCTGCCGGGTGAAGAGGAAAACAATGCCATGCTGCAGGCTGATCCGCTTAGTCTAAATGGCCGGATAAACCTGACAACATCACTTGGTAAAGGGATCGAGTATAAAACTATGATAGCAGGTAGAACAAATATCTGGAGATGGTACCAAAAACCTACCCTTTCTAATACCCTTGAAAATTGGGACCGTCTGGATCCCATAATTTCCGGCAACCTGATTAACAATGGCATGGACGGAATACTTTTTGAACAGGCTAGTCATCAATCCAATGTCAATTTCTATGATTTGCACTGGAGCAATGAAATAGCATTCAATGATTTTCATACGACTTACTTGAGCTACTATCGGGGCAAAAACTACCTTCAGACCCGTCTGCTTTCCAACAATAGTGATCAGGATGGAACCCCTGAGTCGATGTATACCCGCGATACCTATGACTGGATGAATGATATATTACGATTGGAACATAACTGGCTGATCAATTCCCGCTGGCAGACCCAATTCAGCCTTTCCTATTCCAATCATTACTCAAATCATCACTTTGGCATGGCAAGCACTGAGGATATTGCTTCAGTACCCGGCAATAATAACCAGCTTATAAACAACTTGGATCAATATATTGACAGCCAACCTCACACAGGTGATCAAAGTTCAATCAGGGAGTATTCTTTTAATGCAAATTTTGAATATAGCCTGAATCGAAATCATAAACTGAACTTCGGTATTGAGCCAAAAATTGTAGATTACTCTTTTAAGCTGTCAGATCTATTTTACCACTTCTCTTCTTCCCGCAGTTCAACCTTTCTGTTATCAGGATTTCTTGAAGATGATTATACACTTAATCTTAATACAAAAATTACCACGGGATCAAGATTTACCTATGTCCCAAACCGGCAGAAGTTTTTTCTGGAACCCCGAATTTCCGCCCAGACTGATTTCCAGGAAACCACCTTGGGCTTTGTTTCATTAAGGTTGTCAGGAGGATTATACCGGCAGTATGTAAATCAGTTTGATGTGACCAATGTAGGCCCCAGTTCCATTGTTCCCTCAATCCGTTTTTGGGTACCGGTTGACTTTACCACAGATGTTCCGAAATCATATCATACCAGTTCTGAGATTCTTGTGGAACCCCAAGAAACCCTCTCACTAAAATGGGAAGGATATTACAAATGGAACCCCACTATTTTGATGCTTGACTACCATGCCCTTCTGGAACAGCCTGATGATCCAAATGCCAAATTTGACAGACAGAGCACTTTTATTGAACATGGCAAAAGATATAGCTACGGTACCGGTGTTAGTGCTGAGAAGCTTTTTGAGGAGCTGATGATGGAGTTAAGCTTGTCTTATGAATACAGTATTTCCAAGCAGAGAAGTCCCAAACGATTTAACGCCCAATATGTCACAGCACCTTGGAATGAACCTCACAAGCTTACGGCCGCTGTCAACTGGAATATATTTTCTTCTTTCATGATAACAGTCAGGTGGCAGAGCATTTGGGGAAGAAGCTGGGCCTTCAATAAATCATACTATGATTACCTGCCCATCAATAACAATCGCTCACAATATGGCACCGTCGATTTCAACAGCCCATCCAACGATATCCTAAGTCCCTATCACCAGCTCGATGTCGGCTTCAACTGGTCATGGGATTTAAACGATTCAAAAATTAAGCTAAGACTGGATTTGGTCAATTTGTTAGATCGAAAAAATACCCTGGAAAAGAGATTGATCCCGGAACAATCATCACAGGGTGCCCTGCAGTACGCCATCCAACGAAAAAACCTGCCTGGATTTACCCCTTCTGTCGGTATTCGATTTATTTATTAAAAAAATCAGTGCCGACTAGTCATACCCTTTTTTTCTAGTGTATATAAGTGTGAACTCAAATTATTAACTAATTCACACTATATATTATATACTATTATGGAAACAACAACTCACAATCCCTTAATAAAACTAAGAACGTTTCTGTTCAATAGTTTTATTGCAGTTCTATTAGTATTTACGCTACAAGCGTGTGGTGGCGATGACGACGGTCCCACGGACCCGCCGAGCGAAACAGGAAATATTGTTGAAGTCGCTCAGTCAAATGACGATTTCAGTGATCTTGTTTCAGCCTTAAGTGATGCCGGTTTGGTATCTACTCTCGAAGGTGATGGCCCGTTTACGGTCTTCGCCCCGACCAACGATGCGTTCGCTAATCTTGGGGTCGATATTTCCACGCTCTCAACTGAACAGCTCGAAGAAGTACTCAGCTATCATGTCGTAAGCGGAAATATCGCATCAGGTGACCTTACTCCACCACAATCTGCCGCAGCACTTGCCGGAGGAGACCTCTTTATTACGAGCGCCGACGGCAATGTCACTGTCAATGACAATGCCACGGTCGTGAATGCCGATATCGAAGCCTCCAATGGCATCATCCATGCTGTCGATCAGGTGT
>CAJXOG010000016.1 GCA_913057775.1 uncultured Fodinibius sp.
TGCCAAGCTAAAACGAAATAACTTTTACCCCGCAATCCCTGATAAAGCCGTACTCCCCACAAGGAGTGCGGCTTTTTTTAATTGTGTAGTAATAGCCGAGGTAGTTAAATTTAAATAATCACATTCCCAATACTTCTATCCCTAAAAAACGTTGAAGGTTTGATCTGGCTCTAAAGCTATAACCGTTTCAGTCATTAATTCAATGAGCGATTCAATATCCTGAAAAGAAGCTGTTTCTACCGGAGAATGCATATATCGAAGTGGCAGAGATATAAGTGCACTTGGAATACCGGTTTTCTGATAGAAAATACTGTCGGTATCGGTTCCCGTTCGTACACTAGTGGCTTCGTGCTGAAGTTCAATTTCGTTTTTACCAGCAACTTCTTCAACAAGCTCTACGATTTGGGGATGATTAGCTCCGCCGTGCTGGATAGAAGGTCCTTTGCCTAGCTTAACCAGCCCGTGTTCTTTGTGATCAATGCCCGGGGTATCGGTTGCATGAGTAACATCCGTAACCAATGCAGCATCGGGATCAATGCGATAACTCATCATGCGTGCGCCATACCCCCCAACCTCCTCTTGTACTGAATTCAATGCTACTACATTCACCTTCAGGTCGCTTCGACGTTCTTTCAACTTTTTCAAGACCTGGGCAATCATAAATCCACCGATACGATTATCCAGCGCTCGTCCAGATATTATTTCATCTGACAGATAATCATATTCATCAGCGTAAGTGATGGGATCGCCAACCTGCACTAATTTTAATGCTTCTTCTCTGCTGGATGCACCAATATCTACATAAATATCTTTCCACTTGGGCTGTTCGCCTCCTCCATTCTTTTTGTCCTGTAGGTGAATGGCCGTATTGCCTGTTACTCCAGATACGATCCCATTTCGGGCATGAATATTGACGCGCTTGGCGCGGGCAATGGTCGAATCGCTGCCACCCAATTTGTTGATAAAAATATAGCCGTCGTCGGTGATATGTTGCACAATCATACCAATCTCATCGCAGTGTGCCTCCAACATAATGGTAGCAACATCATAACTGGTGTTCAGCTTGGCATAAGCCGACCCGTAAGCATCGGATTCTACACTGTCAGCAAAATCATCAACATATTCAGTCCATACTTGCTGTCCCGCTGATTCAAAACCCGTGGGACTAGGAGTTACTAATAATTCTTCTAGAAAATCTTTTTCTGTCGAGTTAAACATATCTACAAATGCTTTTTTGTTTTTTCTGAATCTCGAATATAAGAATTCAAAGCTCTACCGCTAAACTCATTTTAGATAACGGTAGGATATTAAACGCTAAGATGATTATTTTGAGCCTATCTTTTTGCTGCAAAATTAATTACAAAATTGTATTTATGATTCGACCGAAATACGATAAAACTTTATTTCCACATTGGACGACAATACCAATTCGTTTTCGAGATTTAGACCCACTAAATCATGTCAATAACGCTATTTTTAACACCTACTACGAAGAAGCCCGAATTGAATTCATCCAGGAAGTCAATAAGCTAGCCAGTGAATTAAAAAATGGCTTTAGCTTTGTATTGGCCAACATCGAAATTGCATTTATTCGCCCCGTAGAATATCCGAACAATATTATGATCGGATCAGGAATCAAATCACTCGGCAATTCCAGTATTACCAGCTTCCAGGCTATTTATACCGGTGATGAGAAAAAGCTGGCATCGGTGGCCGAGGCCCACGGCGTTTGGTTTAACCTAAATAAACAACGTCCCGCACGAATTCCGGATATCCCCAATACTGAACAGTATATTCTCCCAGATTCACTTTTTGAATAACCATGCAGCTGTTTAATTTTTATGCCCATCATAGATTCTAAATAACAAATCAATGGATAAAAGCACGCAGTATAAAATATTCAATGACCCCATTCACGGGTTTATCACCGTTCCCAAGGGTCCGGTTTTGGAACTTGTTGATCACCCTTACGTGCAGCGCCTGCGTCGCATTAAGCAGATGGGATTGGGCTATTTGGTTTTTCCGGCGGCAGAACATTCTCGATTCTCTCATGCATTGGGCGCTATGGAATTGGCCCAACGCACACTCAATAATCTCCGAGAAAAAGATACTACCATCAGTCCCGCAGAATATGAAGCTACACTTATTGCCGTTTTACTGCACGATGTAGGTCACGGACCACTGTCACACACCCTGGAGTTTGACCTGATTAAAGATTTTCATCACGAAAAAATGACGTTGGCGGTAATGCGTCATCTCAATAGAGAGATGGATGGCATGTTAGATCTTGCCATTAAGATTTTTACGGATCAGTATTCCAAAAAACCCTTTCTAAACCAGCTTATATCCTCCCAACTGGATATTGACCGCTTGGATTACCTGAAGCGTGACAGTGCTTTTACCAATGTTTATGAGGGTTCGGTAGGCATTGAACGCATTCTCAAAACAATGCGCGTACACAAGGGAAATATTGTGATCGAAAAAAAGGGCATTTATGCCATTGAAAACTATATTTTAGCGCGCCGGCTGATGTACATGCAGGTTTATTTACACAAAACAGTACTTAGTGCTGATAAATTGGTGCGACATATCTTTGACCGAGTGCGTGAATTAATAAATGCCGGCAAAAAACTATATCACGCATCCCCTGCCCTACAATACTTTCTTGAAAATCGTCCCAGTGCCCAAAAGGGAATTAAAGGCGAAGTTCTGCAAAAGTATCTGCAACTTGATGATAATGATGTATTTCAAAGTATTAAATATTGGCAGTATTCCTCCGATCCGGTATTATCAAATCTCTGCAAGCGATTTCAGTCACGCAAGCTTTTTCGAACAACTTTTCTCGATAAAAAGCCTTCCAAGCAGATTAAAAAGAAAGTATTAACCAAGACCCAAAAAGTCCTTAAGAAAAGAGGACTGTCATATGATGAAGAAACTGCAAATTATTACTTCGGCTTTGATGAAAGCTACAGTGAAGCCTATCAATATGAAAAAGAAGGTATCTGGATATTAGAAGAAAAAGACAATGCTATTGAATTTTCCAAGGCGGCTGACACCAAGAATATTATCGCCCTCACCGAGCCGGTGGTAAAACCGTATGTAGTGCATTTGAAAGATATAGAGATTTAGGATAACGGTCATCAGTGATGAAGTGACAATAAACAGGGTTGAAGGTTACAGGTTTCAAGTTTTGATTATAACTTTAACATTCAACTTTTTTACTCCATCCGCTCGTAAACTACAAATGAAAGCTTTTCCTTATCATCTCTTTTGATCTCTTTCCATGTTGATCCAATTTCATCGTGGTATTCCGGAAAATAGGTATCCCCTTCAAATTCCTGATGAATTTCAGTGACAAAAAGTTTATCACACTGACCTAAAAACTGCCGATAAATTTCTCCACCGCCAATCAGAAACACTAACTCTTCATCCCTTACATATTCCAAAGCCTCATCAAATGAAGAAAAGGTAGGCACGTGATCATAACTACGAGATCGGCTTAAAACAATATTCTCACGTCCGGGTAATGGATTTTCTCCCAACTCCTCAAATACTACCCGACCCATAATAAGCGGATGTCCCATGGTTACCCGCTTGAAATATTTCAGATCCTCTGAATAGTGCCATGGCAGATCACCGTCTTTTCCTATTACCAAGTTGGGATCATGGGCTACAATAGCGGCCAGTGTCATACCGCTACCTCAAATTTAATAGAATCGTGTGGATGGTAATCTTTAAGCTCAAAATCATCAAATTCAAGATCATCAACCGGTTTATCGGCAATATCAAGAGTTGGCAGCGGACGAGGTTCACGGGTCAGCTGTTCTTTCAAACCATCTACATGATTTTCATAGATGTGAGCATCAACGATGGTATGAGCAAAGGTTCCATACTCCAAACCAACCTCATTAGCAATAGCCATGGTAAGTGCCGAGTAACATGCCAGGTTAAAGGGAATACCCAAAGCTATATCACCAGATCGCTGTGTGAGATGGCAGTTAAGCTTACCATCAGTAACATTAAAAATATACATTACGTGGCATGGGGGAAGTGCCATCTGGTCGAGCAGGCCGGGATGCCAGGCGCTAACAACAATTCTACGGCTATTTGGATTTTCTTTCAGCATCTTAATAGCGCGCTGAACCTGATCAAATTCTTTCTTAATCAGCACGGTTTTGCAAATATGTGAGGCATCACCTTCAAAATGAATTTCCTCTTCCTCGTGATACGGAAAACGCCGCCACAGCACCGGATAGATAGGTCCCACATGACCATCCTCATCGGCCCAGTCATCCCAAATATGGCAATCATTTTCATCCCGCAGCCAGCGAATATGATCTTCTCCACGCAGGTACCAAAGCAATTCAAGGATCACCGATCGAAAATACACCTTCTTAGTAGTAAGCAGTGGAAAGCCTTCGGACAGATCGACTTTATAAAACTCTGAAAAGTTGGAGATCGTATCAATACCGGTACGGTTCTCCTTTTTTACACCATTCTCCAAAACACTGCGAACAAGATCTAAATATGCTTTCATATATCCATCATTTTGAAATTATAATAACACGCCCTGTAATAATAACAACGCAACCGAAAAGTAGATAATGATACCCGTCACGTCAACTAAGGTAGCAACAAAAGGAGCCGATGTCACGGCCGGATCTAACCCAAAATGTGACATCACAAAAGGCAACATCGATCCACTCAAATTACCAAAAATCACAACCCCAATCAGGCTGGTTCCTACCGTTAATGCCTGCAAAACAAGCTCAATTGAAAATATATTGCCCCGCATTACCATCCAGGTAGCAATAACGACTGATCCTAAAACTCCCAAAAAACTACCCAATAGTAATCCTGACAGCAACTCTCTTTTAAGTACCATCCACCAGTCATTTAACTTAATATCATCCGTTGAAATGGCACGAATAATAAGCGTTGCGGCCTGTGAACCCGAGTTACCACCACTGGATATAATCATGGGAATAAAAAATGACAACATCGCCGCGGCAGCCAGTGCATCTTCATAACTGGCCATAGCCGTAACCGTGAGCATCTGTCCCATAAACAGCATAAATAGCCAACCTACACGCTTCTTGACCATTTGAAAAATGGAAGTCTCTGAGTAGTAGTCATCCAGCGCGCTCATACCGGCCATCAGCTGCATATCCTCAGTCGTTTCTTCCTCGGCAACGTCAATAACATCATCAATAGTTACGATGCCCACTAAAATGCCATCGGAGTCGACTACCGGCATGGCCACCCGATCGTACTTACTGAGCATTTTTACGGCATCCTCCTGATCATCGAAAGCGCTCAATGCTTCAAAGCTTTCATCCATTAGCGAAGAAATTGGCGCCTCGGGATCAGCCAAAATCAGCTGATTCAATCGCAGATCATCAATCAAATGCTCATCAGCATCTACCACATAAATAACATTAACCGTCTCAACGCTGTGACCAAATTTCCTGATATGCTCCATGGCCCGCTGAACAGTCCAGTCCTTTTTCACCTTCACATAGCGGGGCGTCATCAGTCGGCCTACGCTCTCGTCGGGAAAACCAAGCAGCTTTTGCGACTGTTTGCGATCTTCCACACTCATAGAGTTCATCACACGCTGGGTGAGATGACCCGGAAGCTCTTCCATTAGTGATACACGCTCATCCGGCTCCAAATTTGACATCACCTCACTGAGCTGTTGAGCAGTAAACATATTGAGTAACTCTACCCCCTTGCCCGAGCTCAAATACGTAAATACATCGGCCGCCTTCTGTTTTTTAAGCAAACGAAATATGACAATGGCAATCTCTGCATCCAGCTCTTCCAATAGTTCAGCCACATCAACGGCAGGAACATCATTCAGGATATCCTTCAGAGCTACCCAATCCTTTTCTTTAATGAGCTCTTCAAATTCCGGTTTTAGCAGATGAACTATCATAAATAAATCACGTTGTAAGCTTTTCCTTTATTGGCACCGATAACAATCAAATAATATCCAAACAAATTAATCCAATTTTGGATTTACGCTCTCATTGATACCGTTCAGAATGTAAGAATTGCTTATAGAATATCACAAAATTGGTTTTAGATATCTTACATTCATATTTATTAGTTTTTCTATCCATTAATATTCAGTTTATCATAAGACTCTGAAAATTATTTCTGCATTTATTGATTAATAATATCCTCCATACATGAAATACGATGCAATTATTATCGGGTCAGGCCCCAACGGTTTAGCCGCGGGCATCCGCTTAGCACAAGAGGGGTTATCGGTTAAAATATTTGAAAAGGAAGATACCATCGGCGGCGGGACCCGAACGCTGGAGTTAACCCAGCCCGGCTTCCATCACGATATCTGCTCGGCAATACATCCATTGGCCAAAGCCTCACCTTTTTTAAAAAGTCTGCCACTCAAAGATTATGGGCTTGAATGGATTCAACCGGAAGTGCCGGTTGCCCACCCTTTGGATGATCAACCCTCTGGAGCACTTTTCCGGTCATTTGATAAAACAGTATCATACCTTCAAGAAGAAGACAAAAGTAACTACGCTCACAGCTTTGCGCCTTTCCTTGAGAAGTGGGATGAACTGCTAACTGATATCCTGGCACCGTTTTCGCTAATACCGAATCATCCCCTAAAAATGGCACAATTTGGTCTTCAAGCACTTCGATCGGCCAACGGTTTTACGAAAAGATTTAAATCTACTCAAACCCGTGCACTCTTTGCAGGGTTAGCAGCCCACGGTATTATGCCATTTGATGCTACAGCTACGGCAGCTATTGGATTAGTGCTCGGAATAACAGCTCATACCGTTGGATGGCCCTATCCCAAAGGCGGTTCGCATGCGATAACAAAAGCAATGGCAGGCTATTTTGAATCCTTGGGCGGAGAAATTGAAACCGGTGTTGAAATAACATCTGTTCAAGAATTACCTGATACCAAGACCATTTTGTTCAATAATACCCCTCAACAAATCTTAAACATTGCCGGTGAAAAGCTCCCACAATCATATGCAAAAAAATTACAACGTTATGAGTACGGGCAAGGGGTTTTTAAACTCGATTTTGCTCTAAGTGAACCTATACCCTGGAAAGACGAGCTGTGCCAAAAAGCAGGGACCGTACACGTAGGTGGCACATTCGAAGAAATTGCAACATCCGAAGAACAAACAGCAAATGGGAAACATGCTGATAAGCCCTATGTGTTAGTTGCTCAACAAAGTTTGGGGGATGAAAGTCGCGCGCCTGACAATAAACACACTGGTTGGGCATACTGTCACGTCCCCAATGGATCAACTGAAGATATGACCGAACCAATTATTAGTCAGATTGAGCGCTTTGCTCCCGGGTTCCGGGATTGTATTATTGAGGGACATGCCATGCATACACAGGATATGCAGGCATACAATCCGAATTATATTGGAGGTGACATAAATGGCGGACGTGCAGATATTACGCAACTTTTTACACGACCGGCGGGACTGTTTGATCCCTATCATATCCCAAAAACCAATATGTATATCGCTTCATCTTCCACCCCACCCGGCGGTGGTGTTCACGGTATGTGCGGCTATCATGCAGCGGAATCAGTGTTAGGCAGACTATAGCTCCTGATATCCTTCTTCCGCTTCTTTTCTTCGTAATTTATTCGCCCACTGATGCGCCAATCGTGTAGTCTTTGGCAATTTATATGTCGTCAATGATTGCATCACTATTTCGTAAGCATCGCCAAAAGAACAATTATATCCCGGCGATACATAAATCGGATTTACCTCCCTCCGGCTCCTCAATACAATTCCAATTTTTTCATCATTGTCTACAAGATCAGCTTTTTCTCCCTTTTTGATTCCCAATTCACCATGCGTCCCGGTTAATATATTTTTTGCACATCCAATAGTAGGGTGATCTACTTCTATCCCAAAATGAGTGGCAATACCCATACGTCGGGGATGTGCTATTCCATGTCCATCTAACAGTAATACATCAGGCTTGTATTCAAGCTGATTCCATGCCTTCATCAAAACCGGCATCTCCCGAAATGCCAGCAGTCCCGGAATGTATGGAAATGAGGTTGTATCCGAAGCCAACGATCGCGCTATTGGAGTTAAGGTATCCAATTCCAATATAATAATAGCAGCATGCAGCACGTCCGATCCGCGATCAAAAGAAATATCAGCACCAGCTACATATTTGGGAGAGCTGGGTAGGCATTGCAAAGAAATCTTTTCCCGCAATTCTTTTTGAAGTTCTTTTGCTTTTTGAGGAGCTATGGTTTTGTAATATTCCAGCTTATTCGTAAACATCGGGAGTCAAACTTTTCGAAATAATTTGTTATTTATCATAGATGTAAATATTGGAAGATGAACTAATCAATACAATGGACAATAAAAAATTCCGTGAGCATGCCCACCAACTCGTCGACTGGATGGCCGATTACTTTGAAGAGGTTGAAAACTATCCTGTAAAGCCAGACATACAGCCCGGGGATATTTTAAAACAGCTCCCTGATGAAGCACCGGCTCAAGGAGAGTCATTTGAAGATATGTTTGATGATTTTAAAAATTCTATTATGCCGGGTATGACGCACTGGGAAAGTCCTTATTTTATGGGATACTTTCCAGCCAATAAAAGCTATCCCTCAGTGCTGGCCGAAATGTTAACAGCCACTCTTGGCGCCCAGTGTATGAGTTGGCTAACTTCTCCCGCCGCCACAGAACTTGAAGAACAGGTGATGGAATGGTTGCGCAAAGCTATCGGATTGCCTGAACTGTTTACGGGAGTCATCCAAAGTACAGCCTCTACCTCTACCCTTTGTGCCCTATTGATGGCTCGGGAACAAATCACTGAGTTTGAGGTCAATGAAACCGGTTTTCCAAAGGATGAAATGTTCAAAGTATACTGTTCCTCTGAAACGCATTCATCTATAGAAAAAGATGTAAAAATAGCCGGATTCGGGCGACAACACATTCGAAAGATTCCGGTGGATCATGAATATGCTATGGATCCAAAAGCGTTGGAAGAAGCAATACGTGAAGATCTCAAAAAAGGATTCAAGCCTGCTGCCGTGGTGGCAACGATTGGCACTACCGGCTCTACCGCTATTGATCCGCTTAAAGAAATCGGGCAGATCTGTTCAAAATATGAAATCTTTTTACACGTGGATGCTGCCTACGCCGGCACGGCTCTGTTGTTACCCGAACTGCGATGGATGAATGAAGGAATTGAGCATGCCGATTCCTTCGTTTTTAATCCCCACAAATGGATGTTTACCAACTTTGACTGCTCAGCCTTTTATGTCCAAGATGAGGCACTGCTGGTTCGGACGTTTGAAATTATGCCAGAATACTTAAAAACACCTGAAGACGAGCGGGTCAAAAACTACCGCGACTGGGGTATTCCCTTGGGACGTCGGTTCCGAGCACTTAAGCTGTGGTTTGTAATGCGCAGCTTTGGCATTGAAGGATTACAGGAGAAAATCCGTCAGCATCTTCAGTTTGCCCAACACCTAAAACAGAAAATGGAACAACACGATCATTTTGAGGTGATGGCACCGGTTCCCCTGAATACGATTTGTTTCCGTTTTCATCCCGGCTACATTGATGATCAGAAAAAACTCAATGAGCTTAATGAAAAGCTACTCGAACAAATACAGAAAAGCGGGAAATTGTTTTTGACACATACAAAACTGGATGGAAAATACACCATTCGCATTGTCTTGGGAAATACAAATCTTAAAAAGCATCACGTAGATAAGGCTTGGAAGCTTATCCAAAAAATGGGTCACGACTTAATCCCATAAGACATCCGACACTTTAAATGATAGTTTATTTGCAACAAGATTTGTATCTCGAGTAAATGCTGTGAATATTGAATTAAAAATTAAGCATCTAATCTAAAAAAATACTCAACTATGGAATTATCTGATATAAAAGCATTGGTAACGGGAGGAAGCTCCGGCATTGGAAAGGCGACGGCTAAAGCAATTACTGAAGCCGGCGGAAAAGCAGTCATTGCCGCCCGGGGCAAGGAAAAATTGGGATCCACAGCAGAAGAAATTGGTGCTGTTCCCGTGCAATGTGATGTCCGCGAAGAAGATCAGGTTATCAATTTGGTGAACGAAACGATAGATCACCTGGATAGTTTTAATGTACTCATCAATAATGCAGGCTACGGACAGTTTTCTAAGCTCACCGATCTATCCGAAAAAGCTCTGAAAAGCGTACTGCAAGTAAATACCGTTGGCGCGATGATGGTGGGGCGAGAATGTGCCAAACACTTTGTGGAACAAGATTACGGTAACATTATCAACGTTTCTTCATCAGCGGGGAAACGCGGTTTTGAGGGTGGAACGGCCTATTGTGCAAGCAAATTTGCGTTAGGTGGAATGACCGAATGCTGGAGGGCTGAACTGCGTCCCCACAACATCCGCGTAATGCAGATTAATCCCAGTGAAGTACAAACCGCATTTTTCGACAAGGCGGGTCGCGGTGGACGCGATTTCAATCCTACCAAATTGATTGCTGATGATATCGCTAAAGCGATCTGTAATATGCTTTCGCTCCATGACCGTGGTTTTATCACTGAAACCAGCGTCTGGGCTACCAATCCTCAATAAGAACTATTGAGGAACTATCTATCAAAATATCTTAGTCATCATGAGATCAACGACGCTGAAACGAATTACGCTATTCATCATCGGTGTATGTGCTATCTGGCTCAGCTCTTATATTATTCAGCCGCCAGCTCCGCAGCCTGAATCAGCTCCATCAACTGAGTTCTCAGCCGATCGCGCTTTTGAACACATAGAAGCATTGGCACAAACTCCCCGTCCGATCGGCACCGCCGCCAATGACAGTGCCCGAAACTATATCATGGACGAACTTCGTGAACTTGGATTAGAGCCAACAGTACAATCAGGTATCGGTATTGGCTCGAGCTTTGATCGCGGACTGGTGGGCAATGCGAATAACATTATTGCTAAAATAGAGGGCAGCAATCCACAGAGGACTATTCTGCTGATGGCCCATTACGATTCCAAGCCCAACACATATGGAGCCGGTGATGATGCCTCGGGCGTAGCCGCTATTTTGGAATCGCTTCGGGCTATCAAATCCCAGGAAAATTCCCTGAAAAACAATGTGTGGATTCTTTTGACTGATGGTGAGGAGCGCGGACTGTTGGGAGCCGAACTATTTGCGGAGGAATTTGAAGAGCTGCAAGAAATCGATCTCGTGCTTAACTTTGAATCCCGAGGTTCCAGCGGTCCCTCTTTGATGTTTGAGACCAGCGAAAATAACGGACATCTTATTCCCCATTTTGCTCAAGCCACCCCCTATCCCGTAGCCAACTCGCTGATGTATACCGTTTATAAAATCTTGCCCAATGATACCGATATGTCGGTGACCAAACGGGCCGGACTTGACGGACTCAATTTCGCCTTCACCAAGGATTTTCTGCACTACCACACAATGCTGGATACGCCCGAAAACTTATCGCGTGCTTCTGTTCAACATCATGGATCTAATTTACTGGGTAATGTCAGGCATTTTGGAAATACTAATTTTGCCCAACAAAGCGAAACAGAATTTGTTTATTTCAATAATGTAACCGGTGGACTTCTATACTATCCTTCCGGATGGTCATTTCCTTTGGCGCTCGTCACTGCCCTGCTTTTAATCGCCTTTCTAATTTATCTATTTCGGACAAATCAGATTACCATCGGTAGATATCTGGGCAGCCTGCTATTATTCTTAATAACAATTGCAATTGGAACCCTGATCACCTATTTCGGTTGGCAAGGTTTCAAAGCCATGCACCCACAATATCAATGGATAATCCAAGGTGAAGTATATAATCACGCCTGGTATTTCTGGGGCTTTACACTATTAAATACTGGTCTTTTCATTGCGATATACAGCTGGTTCCAAAATTTATTATCGGTTCAAGAGCTGATTAGCGGCCCCTTTACCCTATGGATTATTTTATCCCTAGGAACGGCTTGGTATCTACCAACGGCCGCCTATATCTTTACCTGGCCGGCACTGATGGGACTTGCAGGATGGATTATACTAGGAGATAATCTGACTATATATTCCTGGAAACAAACTGCTGTTTTAGCTGTCGCTTTCTTCTGGGGATTATTTATCATTTCGCCATATATCAGACTGGTGCAGGTTATGCTAACCACCGAAATGCTGGCAGTAAGTATGGCTGTACTCGTATTACTCATCGGACTAATCTGGCCGCTGGTTTGGTCCATTATCAAAAATCACCAATACAAATGGAGTAGCGGTATCCTAACTCTATCCCTGATCTGTTTGATTGCCGCTTCTCTAACTTCTGATTTCAACCACGATCACAAAAAGCAAAACAGCATAAATTTTGTTCAGAATTTGGATACTGATGCGGCCTATTGGATCAGCCGTGATCCAGCCCCTGATTCCTGGACACAGCAGTTTTTTTCAGATGATTACAGCAGAGGAATACCAGCCGATATTTCTTTATCATTTGGGAGCAATGCGTTATACAATAAAGAAACCTCTCTTGATATCCCACAGCCTGAATTTGAGATTTTAAGTGACAGCAGCTCGAGCTCTCAACGTCATCTCACCATAGAAATGAATTTTGGCCGTGGAATTGCAATGAAAATGAATTGGGACCACTCTTCAACAATTACTGAAATAGCACTAGAGGGAAAACCCATTTTTGATCGTCAAAATATCGGTCATTACTTATACTACTTCCACGATTTTACCAAAGCTGTTGAAATAAATCTAAGCTATCAAAATTCGGGAAGTGCTCCATCATTGGATTTCACATTTGTTGATCCAGGTCTACCCAAAAAATTAATCGAGAATTACCAACTGCGGCCAGATCATATGATTCCGGCCCCATACTCAGTGTTCAGCTCTGATGCTACCATTTGGGAAACACGTGTTGCTTTGGATACCCTGCTCAACAGTTCGTTCAACGATTAAGTTATTCGGGCTTTTTTGCTGAATCGAAAAGGGCCAGATAAAGTTAGTAGAAAATATTATCTGCAATGATCAGTTAGCAGATTCACTCTTGATTCGTAACTCTTGAATAGCAATGACTAAAATAGTAAGAACTGTTAGAGGAATGACGAAATACAGCATGATATTATTTACGACCGGCAAAGTTTCATGATCTGTCCCAGCTAAAATGAGATAAAGGGTATATACTATATAATAGCTCAAAAATAATGCACCCTCCCATTTACTTATCGTCCCTTTTGTGAAAAAGATAGGTAAACAAGCTATGGCTACAGCAATCATCAATGGAATATCAAAGCTAACAAATGCTTCGGAAACACCAATTCCAGCCGGTGCCAACACACTGGCAAATCCAAGTACTCCCATAATATTAAATATGTTACTACCCACCACGTTGCCAATCGCGATATCACGCTCACCGCGAATCGCTGCAATAATCGAAGTCACAACTTCCGGCATCGAGGTTCCGGCAGCTATAATTGTGAGACCAATTACCAGTTCGCTGATCCCCAAGTAGTTTGCAAAGCTTACGGCACTATTGACAAACCATCGCGATCCGATTACCAATAATCCAAGACCACCAACTACCAACATTAGGTTAAAAAGCCAACCTGATTTCTCACTGTGCTCATCTTTTCCTGCATCAGTCAAATCAGAATCCGGATCTTTTTCCGAATTACCCAGACTTTGATAAATCAAAAAACCGACATAGCCAACCAAACTGAGTATCAGTAATATCCCATCAATTCTACTGATATTTAGATCAAAAGCTAAAATGAACGTCAAAGCAGAGACCCCGATCATGAGCGGTACATCAAGCCTGATCAATTGCTGTGAGACACGAAGGGGCACGATAAGGGCTGAAATGCCGAGTATGAAAAGTACGTTGAATATATTGCTTCCTACTACATTTCCCAGAGCAATATCAGCCTGATTTGAGACTGCGGCTTTAATGCTTACGGCCAACTCCGGCGAACTCGTCCCAAAGGCCACTACGGTCAGGCCAATTATTAGTGGTGATATCCCTAACCCTGCTGCTATTTTTGATGCTCCACGCACCAATACTTCCGCTCCCAGAATTAACAATGCTAACCCCGAAATAAAAGATAAAACAGCCATGGGAATAAAATATTTGAACTATTCCTGTTCGGGATAGCATTCTTTACAAGGACACATATCCCGCAGGGTGTCCCACTGATACATTCCATTATTATGGCCGTCGTTCCAAAATATCTTAATGGCGTGATTGCCAATCTGCTTGATATCCTCGACCTCAAAATGCTGCGTCGGCTCCACAAAAAACAACGATCGGTCAAAAGTATTCATATTTCCGTGTCCGCCACGACACATAACGCAGGGACAATTTTTCCGAAGCCCAAACAATGAGTACTCTGAATGATGTCCATCAGACCAATCAATTTCCAAAATCTGATCGCTGTTAGAAACTTCAATTCCGGTAGGTAAAATATCGCTTTGCATAGTCATCTTTTATTATATTAGATCGAAAGGTAAGGCGTTCATGCCATGGATTCCAACAGTTTTAACAGATAAAAAGACACTTCATGTATCTCATAGTTAGCTTATTGGCGGGTGCATTTTTTCTTTCGTTTTGGATGGGATATCGCCGAATACTTCGCCTGCAGCATCTTAATCAGCGCAGGGTCTTAAATGGCTTTGTCGGCGCAATGGTACTTCTCACCCTCATCTCCTTGGGTCAGTGGCTAGGCCTTATATCCCAAGATATTGCCGCTCACTTTACTATGTTTTTATACTGCATGGTCGCCGGATTCTTTTCCGGCTTTGCCTTTAAAATGATTTCTCTGAAACGAGCTATGCACAAAACCGAGTATGTGTATCGATCTCTATGGACCGACGCCGCTCCCAACGTTATCGCTATACTTATTATCGTTTTCGGCATCTATCGCTCCGGTATTCTACAATTTGGATCTTTTACCGGCATTGGTATCACCTCGGGATTGTCACTGCTGGGATTTGGATTCTGGGGACTCACCGTAAAGATAGTTCCGGAATTCAGAGACAAGGGCATCCTCATTTTAGATCAGTGCGTTAACTGGAAAAAAGTAGTCGCATATCGCTGGGAATCAGAAAATGTCTTGCTGATAGAATACTATACAGCAGATGATAAGCTCACTGATTTTACCACTTATATCCCCCCGGAAAATGAACTGCAAATAGAACGCTTGCTTGCAAAAAAGCTGAAGGAGTATCATCAGGATCGAAAGGAAATAATGGAACAAACCAAAGAGGAATTCTAAGCCGTAACTCTTTCGTGCTGTACCATCATGCATTCATTTTCTATATACGTAAACCCGGTCTCTTCGGCCAAAGATTTTGCCTCATCCGAAGAAACATTCAGCTGGGTCCATATCACAGGCTTTTGTCCCGTTTTATCCGACCACTCAATAATCTGGCGAACCATATCAGCCGTGTATTGTGAATCCCGAAAAATATCGACGACATCAATAGTTATATCATTTGGAATTTCATCCAGGCTTGGAAGACACTTAACTCCCAATACCTCCTCATAATTAGGATTAATCGGGAAAATACGGATTCCATTTTCCTTCAAATAATTGGCAATATGGTAACTGGTTCGGTACTTGTTCGCTGAACAGCCAATTATTGCCACCGTTTTCAAATTCAAGAGTAGTTCCTTCATCTCATTATCCCTTTTGTTCATACATGTTAATTAGGAATGTAACAATGAATCCAAAAATAAAATTCTATAATACTCCAGTATAATACTACATTTTGAATTAAATATTCATCATCACAGATTTTAAATCGTGAATCCTGAAACCAAATAATATTATTAAGGCGACAAAAGTCCGTACCGGAGCCATTTTATAGAGGAATTTATGAAGTCATATGGTTCTTCTACTCTATTAGTTTGCTGTCTCTTTTCCCATTATCACTAAAAATAAAAGGGACATAAAAGTAAAAAAGACAGCATGATAACTTAGGGCATCTTACGAACAATCTGTCTTCAAAAACCTTCAGTAACGCATAGTAAATCCTCCTGCTATACCTCAAATAATACTGTATTTATCTATACTTCCACTTTTGCTCCGTACATTTATAATAGCTAGTACAGCATCAATGACAGAGCTATAATCCATTACTAAAAGTATAGCATATCTCAAAAAAACATCAGATATAAGGTCATATGAGGTTTTAAAGGCCGTTTAAGGAGGCACTTATTAAAAAAGAACATTATATTTGAGAAGTACGGAGTAAATATTATAACGTATAAAAGACTCGCTTGAAGAAATTGGGCCTTACACTTTTCCCCAATTTCTGCTTTCATGAATCCTATTTATTAGTAATCATATTGGAATAATAATAGGGTCTCAATTCTCGCTGAAAACCATTATATTCATAGACATTCACGACAATTAGAAACAAACCGAAAGTATTTTGTCTAAAGTTAAAGACGGTGACACCGTAAAAGTGCACTACACAGGAACATTAACAGAAGAAGGGACTGTATTTGACAGTTCTGAAGATCGCGAACCTTTGGAGTTTACACTGGGAGAAGGAAAATTGATTCCCGGTTTTGAAAAAGCGGTCGTCGGCATGGAACAAGGCGACGAAACCACCGTAGAGATTGAATCTGGTGACGCTTATGGTCAGCGACGAGAAGACCTGGAGCTGGAAGTAGCAAAATCTGACCTCCCCGATAACATCGATCCGGAGGTTGGGATGCAGCTTCAGATGCAACAGCAAGAAGACGGACAGGCTATTCCTGTTCAAATCACTGCTGTTGAAGACGAATTCGTTAAGCTCGATGCCAACCATCCATTGGCTGGTAAAGACTTAACATTTGATATTGAGCTTGTTGAAATCGTTGACTGATTTTACAACGCTTTGCTAAATTTTGAGCCTGAATCTGATCTCTCGGATTCAGGCTTTTTATTTTTTACGAAGCACGGTAACCCCATCACGCACCGGAAGCATCACCTGTTCCACGGAATCATCATCCCGAATTATCGCATTCAGCTGGTCGATAGCACGACCTTTATCAGATTTGCCATCTAATACCTCACCACTCCAGAATACATTGTCGATTACCATGATCCCTCCCTGCTCAAGTCGCGGTAAAATCATTGCATAATAATTGGGATAATTAATCTTATCCGCATCCAAAAACACAAAATCAAAGCTACCCGAAATAGTGGGGATAGTTTCCAGGGCTTTACCCATCACCAGCTTAATCTTAGATCCGGCCTCACTCTTTTCAAAGAAGGTACGGGAAATATCTTCGTAGCGCTCATTGTATTCACAAGTAAATAGTTCTCCATCTTCGGGCAATGCCTCAGCCATCGTCAATGCCGAATATCCCGCAAAAGTCCCGACTTCCAGCACTCTTCTGGCCCCGGATATTTTTATAAGCAAACTCAGTAGTCGTCCCACCAGCCTACCGCTAAGCATATCAATATGTTCGAGATTCTCTTCCGAAACACTAATCAACTCTTTTACGAGTTCGGAGTGATCCGTAGTATGATTGATAGCATAATTTTCAATCGCCTGTTGGTCCATAGTAAATACTTTTTTTAATACTGGAAACTCTATAGCAGGCTAAAGATATTCAGGTCATTAACACTCAACAAATATTTTCGCTGTGGATTTTATTCCAGCCAAGGAATCACCCGTTTTTATTAAAGTTTTCCGCTTTTACACTAAGCTCCTTTTTAAATGGAGATTCAAAAAAATATGGCTTAAGCAGGAATACGAACCTTGCTCAGAATGCAAAACCGTTTACTATCTCAATCATCACTCCTGGTGGGATGGTTTAATTCCACTGATGCTCAACGAGTACCGATTTCGTCAGCAAGCCCGCGCCATCATGGAAGATAAACAGATGAAAACCTATTCTTTGTTTCAGAAAATTGGTGCCTTTTCTATTAACAGGGATGACCCTCGTAGTGCTATTACCTCTCTTCGCTATGCCGTACAATCATTTGAACGCGACAATGCCAGCCTATTTATTTACCCCGAAGGAACAATTACCCCAGCAGGTAACTCCATGAATTTTGAGGCCGGACTGGCCTGGCTGCACGACAAATTAAATGAGGTCGACTTTGTTCCCGTTGGGATCTATATGCACACCATTCGTCATAACAAACCGGAGCTGCATCTGCATGTAGGTCGACCTGTACGAATGAATAAGTCGTTAACCAAAGAAGAAAAAACAGCTCATTTCGAAAACGTACTTGATCAGATGCTGGATGAGTTACGCCAAACGGCAGGATTTGACGACAGTGAGTTTGAGCGTTTTTTGTGATCTATTACCAAACCCAGAGGCATTCATCATTATTTCTGTGAATGACAACACGGATCTCTCCCGCTGGTCGAGATGACAAGATTACAAATGAGTTTAGTCGTAAAAAGATACTCGGAGTTTCCAAAAATCCAGGGATTTATGGAGCAACCAATCACCACGTCCACCGATAAAGTTTTTGCGAACGCTGTACCCAATGCGATCCCTCCCGCTTAAACCATATTCGCATATTGACAAATGGCCAAAATAGTTTGGTATAAATACGGTTGGGACGAATATACTCGGTGATTCCTTTCATTGATTCAATAACCTGCTGATCAGGAATTTTTAAAAAAGCGTCACTTTTATAGCGCTGATAAAACGGTCCATTATCAAGCAACTGCGACTGCTGCACGCGTATTTCAATATCACCGGAACGGAATCCCAATTTTCGAGCCGTCTTTAATCCAAATAAGGTAAGTCCCTTGTCCGCCAGCTCAACCTCTTCAAATGTTTTCAACACCTCGGCATTTTGACCGTTTATGAGCCACGCCCTGTGCTGTTGCTCATCCCTGCGATTCATCACATAGTAAACCAGCGTAGCATAATCAAAATGGAAGCGTCCCCAATACCAATCGTCAAACTCATTCTTCATGGGTTCATCTCCGGCATTCTGATCATGATATCCCTGCCCCTTAAATGTAATCGACTTCTCCTCCCCTTTTATATCGAGATCTAAATCAGCTGAAATATCTGCCCTGGGCTGCACCAAATTCCAGGTGTGTCCTGTAGAAGTTTTATCCAAGTTTTTAAAAAGATCGCCACTATTTTGGCTTTTAAATGCAATCGTCCCGTTCAGTTGATCTCCATTCGGTAGTTGTTCGCTAAGCTGTAACTCATACTGTAACTGCTTATCCTTAATACGTCCTTCCATCTTGTGGTTTCCTATTTTTACCAGCGGCTGTTCCTCATCAAAATGACAATCTGATTTATCAAACTCGGTAAAGCTATAGTAGATGGGTTGTCCGTGCTCATAAATAGAGATACTGATCGCCGGATAATCGACGGGAGAAGGGTTTTTATCCGCCAAAAGTGCCCTATTATACCGCGTGGAAAACGGATTCCCTTCATATATAATGACTACAAAACTAAATCGATCATCCGAGGAAACACCATCGAAGTACCACCATTGATAGCCGCCGGATGTGTGGAGGGGCTGACGTACGTCTTTCGAAAAATCGGATAATATTTTCATGAGCTGCCAATTAAATAGTTTAAACGATCAGCTGCAAGCTGTTTGATCTTAGGACTGACACTGCTACCTTTTAGTAATGACAATTTTACTCTACATAGCGCTGGGATACCTGCTGGTTACAGGCGGAATTTTGTATCTCAATAAAAGAGATTTTACGCCTCTGCCGCCGACGCCGCGCAACTATTTCGATGAGCTGGCTCCGGCGGTGACCATCTGTATTCCCGCCCGCAATGAAGCAAACTCTATTGAGAGGTGCGTGCGTTCCGCTATCGAACAGCAATATCCCAATCACCATGTTTTAGTACTTGATGATGGATCTACTGATGGCACATCTGAAATTTTGGATTCGCTCTCCGAACAATATCCCGAGACATTAACAGTAATTGGTGGCCAGCAAAAACCCGACGACTGGCTGGGCAAATCGTGGGCTTGTCAACAGCTTTCTGAGGAGGCCTTAGGTGACATCCTTATTTATATTGATGCCGATACTTGGCTGGAGCCGAAAACAACGTCCAAGGTTGTACGCACGATGGGCAGTGACATCGTAGATTTTATCACCTTGTGGCCGCAGCAGAAATTCGGCACGTTTTGGGAGAAGACCATAATCCCGCTCGTCTATTTTGCTCTGCTCACACTACTGCCCACGCGCTATGTGTATCGATTACCGAATTGGTTCCCTCCCTTTCTAAAGCAGAAAATGGGTCCTCTTTTTGCTGCCGCGAACGGACAGTTTATGGCATTTAAAAAGAATGCATATGAGACTATCGGCGGACATCAATCCGTAAAAAATGAAGTCGTTGAAGATGTTGAACTGGCAAAAAATATTAGACGGGCCGGATTTCGCATGAAGATGTATCACGGAAAGAATGCGATAAGCTGCCGCATGTATGAGTCGAGAAAAGAACTATGGCAGGGATTTCGAAAAAACTTTTTTGCCGGCTTTGGACACAATCCCGTTCTGTTTATCGGGATGGGGCTACTGCATATTATCACCTTTATTGTTCCTATTCTAAGCTTACCATTCTTATTTCTATGGGGATCAACAAAGCTTACCCTTCTGGCTCTTGCTGCCGTTCTGCTGATGTTTTGGCAACGATTTACAGTAGACAGATGGTTTGACTGGAAATTACGATATGGCTTCCTGCATACATTGGGCGTTTGCTGGTATCAAATGCTTGGGATACAAGTGCTTTCGGATTACTTCAATGGAGTATCAGCACAGTGGAAAGATCGCAATATCTAATTCTCTGATCAGACTCTTCAATCTCAATTAATCACTGTTTATTTTTATCCGCAAAGTATCCATATTGCAACTAGATGAAGAAAGCTATTGATAAATATCTACGCTATTTGAAGGTCGAGCGAAATGCCTCGGAGCATACGATCACTTCATATAAAAATGACCTGCATCAATTTCTTGAATATTGCACTATCTACTTTGATGTGCCGGAAGAAAATGTTGATATCACAGAAATCGAACGACTAACGATCCGGCTCTGGCTAGGTCACCTATCTGAGCGCGGTCTGGCCAAAAGTACCATTGCAAGAAAAGTAGCTGCCGTTCGTTCCTTTTGTAAGTACTGTTTTAAGCGCGGCATCGTTGAACAAAATCCCGCGCATTTGCTGATCGTACCCAAGAAAGACAAACCTCTGCCTAAAACGGCCAACGCTGAAGATTTAAACAGAATGATGGATCTGGCCGAAGGAAACACGCCAAAATCATCGCAGAACAGAGCTATTTTAGAATTGCTGTATGGCACGGGTATTCGACTGAGCGAGTTGGTGAATCTTAATGAAGAAGACGTCAATTTTAAGCTCAACCAAATTAAAGTACTGGGCAAGGGGGCCAAACAGCGTATTGTGCCCTTTGGCAAACAAGCCGGCAACGCATTAAAAAGTCATCTTGAAACAAAACCAAAGCTTTACGGAGAACGGACGGATGCCGATGCGCGAAAGGCTGTTTTTATTGCAGCAAGCGGACAGCGCCTGTATCCACGTGCGGTACAGCGCATTGTAAAAGATTATATGCAGCGTGCCAGCGAAGTGACCCAAAAAAGTCCGCACGTTTTACGGCACAGCTTTGCCACGCATCTGCTCGATCAAGGTGCCGATATCAGAGTCATTAAGGAATTATTAGGCCATGCCAACTTGGCCGCCACACAAGTTTATACGCATACTTCAGTTGAACGACTGAAAAACGTTTACGAAACAGCTCATCCAAGAGCTAAAAACTAAAGCTAATTTAGGAGGTATATTTTATGAAGACTACGTTCACGGCAAGACATTTTGATTCAAGCAAGGAACTCCATCAATACGCCGAAGATGCGGTACAGAAACTAGACCAGTTTTATGATCGGATTTTAACCTGTGATATCGTTCTACAGCCGGTACCCGACGATGAAAACCCACAACAGGCCGAGCTGAATGTGAAGGTTCCTCAAAAATTAATTAACGCAAAAGAGCAAGCCTCCTCGTATGAACAGGCCATTAATATGGTTATTGAAAATGTGACCCGTCAGCTCAAAAAGTATAAAAGCAAAACCTTAAATAAGCGATAGCCATTATGCCTTTCGGTGACCACGAATCAATTCCAAAAAAAGAAAAGATTGCAGTATCCTATCTCATTGAACGCCTTCAGGAACGCGTTCAAATAGATCTGCAAAATTTTGTTGCCGAAAGTAATGCCGATCAGCGCCATGTTACCGAGGCGGATTTACACCGTCCCGGGTTGGCGTTGGCCGGATTTGTAAAACTTTTTACCCATCAGCGGATACAAATTATAGGCAATACCGAAACAAACTATTTAAAAGATCTTTCCAAAGAAGAACAGATTGAGGCTTTTAAAAATCTAACCCAATTTGATATTCCTGTTCTGATTTTGACTCACGACAATGTTCTGCCCGACTACCTGTTAGAAATGGCAGAGGAAGCAGGTATTCCTGTTTATGGCACTTCTCAGGAAACTACGCACTTCATGCATTTGACGCGAGATTTTCTGGAAGACCAGTTTGCCCTGCAAACCATGGTTCACGGGTCTATGGTGGATGTGTACGGCATTGGGATTTTAATTGCCGGAAAATCCGGAATCGGTAAAAGTGAGGTTGCCCTTGATCTGGTTGAGCGAGGTCACCGCCTGGTAGCTGATGATGTGGTAATCCTTACCAAGAAAAATAACGTATTGATGACCTCTGCCACCGAAATGAATAAGCATTTTATGGAAATACGCGGTCTTGGCATCATCGATATCATGTCGATGTTTGGGGTCCGGGCCATTCGCTATCAAAAACGGCTTGAGGTAGTGCTGGAACTATCGCTGTGGGATGAATCCAAAGATATTGAACGCACAGGATTAAATCGTGATACTACTTCCATTCTCGGAGTCGATATCCCGCTTATTAATTTGCCTATTACCCCCGGTAAAAATATCACGGTTATTGCCGAGGTAATAGCCATGAATTACCTTCTGCGTCATTACGGCTATGATGCTGCAGAAGCATTCCAAGACAAGGTAAAATCACATATCGCCAATAAGTCAGACCCCGATGCCATGCCACGCAGAGCTATCGAATATTTCGAGGGAGATATCGAATAACGACATGTATTACCCTTTTGATATTTTATCAGGTATCACTACTTTTAGATCGTTTGTAACAAACGGCTTTCTAGTTTCTCTTGCTTATAGATCAGTATGATATAACATTTCATCTATGGCTTTAAATAATTATTACTACTACGACGAGCAGAGCTGTGAATTCGTGCCCGTCGAATACAACAGCTTAGAACGTATTGTCTATACGGCTTGTATCTGGATTCTGTGCGGTGTCGTACTTTCCGGAATAGGTATTTCCATTCTCTCATTTTCGGTAGGCACTCCTGCAGAAATTGCCCTCAAAGCAGAAAACCAAGAGCTTATCGATCAGCTGGAGCAAACAAAGACCAAAATTAAGGATTTAGACCAAGAAGTAGACCAACTTGCCAAAGCTGACAATGAGATGTATCGATCGGTATTGGGTATGGAGGAAATTCCCTATGATGAGCGTCAGGCCGGTGCCGGTGGTGCCGATGTCTATTCCGAATTTGACGTATATAACCAAGAAACCGCGGAAATTCTAAAATGGACGGCTGAAAACCTGGAAAGTCTGGAACGAAGTATCAACATACAGCAAGTAAGCTTCAACGAAATAAAAAACTACTACAATAATAATCGGGAGAAAATGAAGCATATTCCCGCTATTAAGCCAACTGAAGGTATCATTCTTAGTGGCTACGGGATGCGTTATCACCCGGTATTGGGATATGAACGCCAACATGAGGGGCTTGACTTCAGAGCAAATGTAGGAAGCGAAATATTTGCCACAGGCGACGGAGTTGTCAAATATGCGGGATTAAAAGGCACCTATGGCCGATTACTTATCATTGATCATGAATACGGCTACGAAAGTTATTATGCTCACCTTTCCTCTTTTGCCAAGGGTATAAAGCCCGGCACGAAGGTTAAACGGGGTGATCGGGTCGGCTTTACCGGCCAATCGGGCATGGTCGAAGGTCCCCACTTGCACTACGAAATACGAAGAAGCAGTAATCCTGTTGATCCGCTCAATTTCTTATTCGCCGATACTACTCCCGAAGAATACATGATGTACAAAGAGATTGTTGAGAATAATCACCGATCCATGGATTAGCAATAGCATCCAAATATTGAAATTTAGTAACAAGAGGCTGCTTTTTCGGCAGCCTTTTTTATTTGAATGCTGTTTTTAATACCATCTACGACTCTTTCTCTTCTTCCAGAAATCGTTGAATAAGTTTTTCAGGTGCTCGGACTGAATTTTTGAGCCAGTTAAATTGTAAATCCAACTTCTCAGACTCGTCAAGTTCCCAATCGTCCCTGCTTTGCCTCAGCCGAGTACTCAATTCATAGAGACAGAGAGCAGCACTTACCGAAATATTAAAGCTTTCGCTGAATCCCGCCATCGGAATTTTGGCATAACCGTCGGCATGCTCCAGTGCATAATCCGACAACCCCGTAAGCTCTGCCCCAAAGACCAGCGCCGTCTTTTTATCAAGCGAAACCTCATCAATGGTCACATCATTTTCGTGCGGCGTAGTGGCAATGATTTGATACCCCTTCTCTTTTAACTGCTGATAACAGTGTTCAGTATTATTTATATCCGGCTGATTATATGACTGCAATGAAATCCATTGATCAGCGCCTATCGTTACTCCCTTGTTGGGATCAAATTCATTTTTGTTTTCGATAATATGCACATCCTGAATCCCAAAACAATCGCAACTGCGCAGAACAGCACTGGCGTTATGCGGCTGATAGATATCTTCCAGAATAACCGACACATAGCGTGTACGTTTGTCGATGACTTTATTAATCCGCTGCCAGCGATCTTCGGTGGCAAATTGCCGCAAATACTGTATCAACTGTGCTTTTAAAGCATTATCCATAAATAAAATCGAGGTGTATGTTTTTAATCCTCAGAAATGTTATAATGTTTTTTAGCTGTTCTTTATTCTTTACATAAAAACGGAGGTCTTATGCTTGTGCGGGATATCTTAAAAAACAAGGGAACCAAAGTCTATTCTATAGCTCCCAATGAAACTGTTTTCCAGGCCATTAGCAAGATGGATAAGCATGATATTGGGGCACTTATCGTCTTGGAAGATCAACAGTTAAAGGGGATCATAAGTGAACGCGATTATCGTAGCAAAGTCATCTTAAAGGGGCGTTCCTCAAAAAGCACGAACGTTCATGAAATTATGACTGAAGATGTTTTTTGTGTAACCCCTGATGAGTCAGTAGAGGCCTGTATGTCGATCATGACGGACAAAAAGATTCGTCACCTCCCTGTGATGAAAGACGATACTGTAGCAGGAGTTATTTCTATTGGGGATCTGGTTAAGACTATTATTTCAAAGCAAAAATTTGAAATTAAAAATATGCGCCAATACATACAGGGAGAAGCGAGATACCCCGGTTAATATTGGTAAGCTTGGCTATTACATAAAAAACCCTTGCAAGAAGGTTTATCTTGCAAGGGTTTTTAAATTGGTAAAGATCTAAAACCTCTTACTCTTCGCAACGGATAATGAATCCCTTTTTTCGAACGGTATCAATATACTCTTCGTCGGAGTGGTTGCGAATTTTTTTCCGCAGATAGCTTATATACACATTTATATAATTGGTCTGCGTATCGAAGTGGATATCCCAAACATTCTCGGCAATCTCTTCTTGGGTAACAATGTTATTTTTCCGCTTTAGCAGATAAACCAGCAAGTTATACTCATTATTAGTCAAATCGACCTTGGTATCGTTCACCCAAAATTCGCGCTCGAGCATGTCTACTTTAAGCTCTCCGCATTCAAGCGTTCGGTCGCCGTTAACCTCTCCGCTGCGCCGGCTGATTGCCTCAATGCGAGCAAGAAGCTCTTCGGTGTTAAACGGCTTAGTCAAATAATCATCAACGCCGGCACGCAAACATTTAATTTTAACATCCGTTTCCTGCTCAGCAGAAAGTACTAAAATGGGCGTTGTTATCTCCTGATCCCGCACATCTTTAGCCAAATCAAAGCCATCACCGTCAGGAAGTCCCAGATCAAGAATAATAATATCATACGAATTTTCGACGGCATGCTCTTCGCCGCTCTCAGCTGTTTCGGCAATATCAACGTTATACTCATTTTTTTCTAATACCGCCTTTACCAGCGTGCGTACAGAAGGATCATCTTCAATTACAAGTACATTCATGATAGTAAATATCTCTGTTTCCCTATTTTGAAACGACGTTAAACTTGATGGATTATAACCAACTGATTGTAAACATGCTAAGTTTATATCTCAAATTCTATATTTATTTATAGTCTAAAGATTTCAGCCATTTTTGTGTTTCTAGCAAATATATATTATCCAATTTATGTGATCGGTCTGTTTCTTTAAACGTCACATTTGCTCCCCATTCGGATAGCTGTTTACAACTCTTCTGCTGAGGCTCACTTTTCACGCTTTTATCCCCCGTACCATGCAGCGCCAGTACATTCATATCATCATAACTCCCCTTTCGACCTTCAAAAACCTCAGTTTTAATTCGTGCCCCAACAACCATCAATTCATCCACAAGCTTCGACCGAGAAAGGGCAAAATATCCGGCCAGGTATCCGCCCATCGAATATCCGAAAACAGCCAATCTACTGGATGAAATATGCTGTGAGACATTCTCAACCAGATTCTCTAAAAAGACAGCGGCCGACTCCAGCGATTCCACAAACTGATCCTGTTCTCCATCATACAGATACCAGGAACGTCCCCAGTCCTCGACCTTCTTTTTCCGGCTGCGATCATAAATGGGATACGGACCCTGTACAAACAGATGACAGGCATTCAAATCAAGCATCGAAGCAACCAGTTTTTCGAACTGCTCCATATTCTGATTAAATCCATGCAGATAAATAATCAAAGGCTTTTCTTCGGATGATTTTCCGGTTTCGATCAGCTTATAAGGAACTTCAATGTTAAACGTAGCTTGTCCTGATTTCAGGATATTTTTCATTATTTGAGTGATTATTGAGCTATGTGTCCTGGGTAGTGAGTGGGAAGTGTACAAATTTGATCACAGCTTATCTACTCATCAAGATGTAATTGAATCCTGTGATATAAATATACCCTCACTCCTTTCTTAAAACCTATCCATCAATAGGGCTTTTTACCCCTCTCCCCCCTTTCTTTAGTACATGGGTATAGATCATAGTAGTACTTACATTCTTGTGCCCCAACAGTTCCTGCACCGTCCTGATATCATAACCATCCTGCAAAAGGTGCGTAGCAAAAGAATGACGAAATGTATGACTGCTCACCTTCTTGAGGATATTGGTTTTCGACACCGCCGCCTTAATCGCCTTGTGCAGATAAGATGACGATTTGTGATACCGCTGTGCTGTGCCCGTCCGCGGATCTTTGGCCCGCCGCACTGACGGAAACAGGTACTGCCATCCAAACTCTTTAGACATATTGGGATATTTCTTTGACAATGCTTTTGGTAAAACCACTTCCCCGAATCCCTTATCCAAATCTTTTTGATGTAACAGTTTTACACGCTTAACCTGATTTTTTAGCTTCTCCTTACAAACCTCGGGCAGTACCGTAGTCCGATCCTTTTTGCCCTTGCCATTGCGCACCCAAATCTGATTAAATTCGAAATCGATATCCTTAACCCGAAGTCGAAGACACTCCGACTGACGCAAACCACTCCCAAAAAGCAACTCAGCCATCAACTGTGCATCACCTTCCATATTAGCCAAAACACGCCGGATTTCTTTAGCAGATAATACCACTGGCAACCGCTTGGGCTTGCTGGCCCGCTGCAAATTATCAAATGCTCCCAACGGCTTATCCAGCACATGTTTATACAAAAAAATAATAGCACAGAGCGCCTGATTTTGTGTAGATGCTGCCACATCACGTTCATTCGCCAACCAGTTCAAAAAGGCAACGATCTCCTCTTTTTCCATCTTCAATGGATGTGTAAGCCCATGAAATTTAACGAACCGAACAATCCACCTGCAGTAAGCCTTTTCGGTGCGATAACTGTAATTTCTTCTGCGGATCTCCTCTCTTACTTTTGTCAACAACATACTCTTACTCATATCTATTATCTCTGATGAACAGTTATAAGTAAGACCGGCTCCCGCTCCAAACCTTACAGATAAATTATATTATGCATACACATTATTTGTATTAGCCCTGCACTTACTTATACACATAATATTATATAATCACAGGCTATAATTAATTTATACACGTTTTTGCATAATATGCGTACATTAGATAGTATTTAATTTGTATGTATAAGCTTAGGTTATACGGCAAACTCGAGTAACATATAATTCTCCTTTCCGTATTGCAAATATGTTCTATCCATTAAACTCCAAATGACTAACGTTCCAAGATATTTATATGCAGTCAAAAAAAATTAAAGGAAGAATATCAAAATTTTTTAAAACAACTTACTTAGTCATCAAAGCTTCATTGATGGCTTTCTTTTTTATCTATATGATAAATTTGGTTTGGCTTACCCCGTTTAATTTTTTGCTACCGAATCATTTTGATGTGTTTAGTGCAACTACGTCTTTGGGGCGTGTGATAACAGCTTCAGGCTTTTTTATTTCTTTTTTTGCAGCTGCATTTTACATCAATCGGTATCAAAAGGATTTAAAATCATTATTTCCTTCCGCCCCCTCAAATTGGAAAACCCAGGCCAAGGGTTTCGTTATCATTGCATTACTTACATTCTTTGTTACGGCCATGACATTATTTATAAGCATGGCGTTGGGCTTTACGGGATTCGATTTAAATGAGGGAGCGTCTTTTTTCATCCCTTTTATTCAAAGTTTTGAATACACATTTTTTACGGGAATTTTTACCTACATTGGTGTCGCCTTAGCAGAAGAAATGGTATATCGAGGATTAATATTTCGTTATCTATTTAAGAAAACATCAAACCTACAGCTTGCTCTAATTATTTCTTCTCTTATCTTTTCTTTGTTACATTTTTATGAAGACAATCCTCTGATTTATATAGCCGCATTCCTTATAGGATATCTGTTAGCTTTAATATATTACTACTCAGGATCACTGCTTTACTGTATTGCTATTCACTTTGGCTATGATGTTTTTCAATTTTTCGGGAAAAATTATCTCCATGACTACCTTAATTTAGAACCAGTATTAATTGATGGCTGGGGATATTATTATACCCTAGTCAGAATAGTTGTTCTTGTACTAATAATTTCAGCAATTCATATATTCACGAAAAGAGATGAACCTATGAAAAGAATGGAAATTAAGGCAGAACCAACTCATTCAATATAAGTAGAAAATGCCGTATAACCCGCGCATTAAGGGGACGCACCTCGCCAGGTCTTGCCCACTTTTGGCTTTTTAGCTCCTCGTGCGTTATTTAACAAATCAACTTTTTTAATGTGCGCACCTTATGCGCAATGTCGTTATACCTACTAAACCACAATTAACCACAAACTCATTATGAAAAAAATAATTCTCACTTTTCTGATCTTGGGATGTATTACTTCTTTGACATTTGCTCAAAGTTCATATTTGGAAAAAGGTCAAAATGGATTTGGAATTGACGGGGGTTTCTCAACAAATGATGATGTTTCTGGTTTCTCGGGAGGATTTGGATATTCCTTTTCTGGTGTCTTTGATTTAGGAATTTCACTTAGTCGTTTAGGATTTGACCAACAACTACTGGGAGAAGACTTAAATGCAACGGTAATATCACCCTACGCTTCTTATATAGTAATTAAGCAAGATCAATCTATTCCTGTTTCATTTAGTTTGGGCGGTTCTTACCAAAGACAGATGTATTCAAACGATGTTTTGAGTAATAATGATATTGATATGACCGGCAATTATTTCACAATTGGGGCCTCTTTATTTACTGATGTTGAAGCTTCTGATGCAATGAAAATACAGCCAAGAATAGGAGTTAATTATAGTACAGGTGAAACCAAAATTGAAGATTCTTCTGGTAATTCTGAATCTGAAGACGATAATACAACAGGCTTCAATTTAGGTTTGTCTTTAATTTTTGAAACATCTCCAAATAATTCGTTTGTAGTAACCCCTGCATTTGGTATACAAGATGAAGTTACAACCTTTGGATTATCACTTAGTTTTATAATTCCACAAAACTAAATAGTAGGTATAACCCGCGCATTAACGCGGACGCACCTCGCCAATTCTTTGCCAGCCTTGGTTTTAAGCCTCTTCTTTCGTTAGTTGCTAATTCAAAATCAATCCGTGCGCAGGTTATGCGCCATGTCGTTAGTTTGCCCGCCGGCCTTCGCGGTTTGTCATCTGGTATTGCTCGGTTTTTTGCTTCTCTAAAACTGAGCAACAATTCCCCAATTTTGCCACGGTTTTCCGGTTGCCACTTTTAGGCCAAGAATCTGCACCAGTGCCACTTGTAAGTCTGGTATTTTTGCCCTCGTGGTTGGTGAGGTATTCTTGCTTTTACGGCGGAAAATCTCGGTGCTCGTGGCGTTGCTCAAAATGCCCATCTCCCATTTTGTCGGGGCCATTGGGCTTAAATTCTTCGGGCGTCCCCTGTTGGGTTTCGTCGTTTTTATCACATTTTTTGCTTGCCCAAAATCCTCAGTTGCCAAACTAACCCGCGCTTTAAGGGGACGCGCCTCGCCTATTCTCTGCCAACTTTCTGGCATTTTCCCTTTTCGTTCATTATTTAACAAAGCAACATTTTTTTCGCGCGCTCCTTAAGCGCAAGGTCGTTAGGTTGCTTCAACTTAACTTCAGTTTCTTATTAAATTTTTACCCTATAATTCAATAAATATTTTGTAGCAATGGATTCATCAACTTCGAAAACTCAAGTTATAAGTATGACCGTTATCATACTTGCAATGTTAGTTAGTCTTGGATTTGAACATGTTGATTCGTTGCAGGATAATTTAATGGTGTTCATCATTTTTGCTGCCTTAGGATGGATCAATATCATTCATTATCGAACTGCCAATAATATAAATCAGAGTGAAAATGCTAACTCTAAAGCAACCGAAGTAAATTAATTTAAACTGCCTTAATTAAAATATTTAGCAACCTAACCCGCGCATTAAGGGGACGCACCTCGCCAAGTCTTTGGTACCACTGGTTTTTTAGCTTTTCGTTCATTATTTAACAACTCAACATTATTCCGTGCGCACCTTATGCGCCATGTCGTTAGGTTGCTTTCACATAAAATTTAGCTATGATTCTCATTTACACATTTCTTGGTGCTGGAATTTTCCTTTTTGTGGTAGATCATTTTTT
>CAJXOG010000017.1 GCA_913057775.1 uncultured Fodinibius sp.
TCTACCATCGAAATTGAAGGCCTTGCCAATAAGAACTTATCAGAGCTGCTGTACATCAGTTCTAATCTAAACGATACGCTTTCTGTCAATAGAGATACTACCCGGGAAAATCTATTTACTATCAAAACCAAGGTTGGGGCTGTCGACACCATCTCTTTTAAGATGCAGGATAAGGCCGGTCTGAACAATGAAAATAAGTTCAGATTTATTATGGATCCCCGTAAAGATCAATCCCCTTATGTTGATTTAATTGCCCCCTCCGAAAATATCCAGATGAAAACGGCCGAACCGTTAACATTAGAGTATGAGGCCAGTGATGATTTCGGACTAACTGAAGCTGAACTTCACTATGAATTACAACGTGCCTTTACTCCCGAACCGGAAAAAGGTTCAATAGAATTGACAAAACCTACAATCAATGAACAGCAATCATATCAGTGGGATCTCCCCAACTTAAATCCCAAGGCCCGCGACCAAATCACCTATTGGATTGAGGCCTATGACAATGATCGATATAGCGGACGAAAGATAGGTCGCTCCCAAAAAATGATGGTGACTTTTCCTTCTACCACAGAGTATATGGAGGAACTCGATTCTAAAGAGCGCGAAGTAACAGAATCCCTGGAGGACGTATCCGAGTCGTTTGACCAAATGCAGCAGCAATATGATCAGTTTAAAAAGAGACTCCAGCAAAATCCTGAAACCGACTGGGAACAGAAGAAACAACTTGATCAAGTTGAAAAAGAGCGACAGGAAATTGATAAAAAGGTTGATGAATTAAATCAGAAGTTTGAGGATATCAGAAAAGAGATTGAACAAAATCAGGCCATGTCGCCGGAAACATTAGAGGCCTATGATGAACTCCAGAAGCTGATGAAAGAAATCAATGACCCCGAGCTCGAAAAAGCGTTGCAAGAACTTCGCAATTCGCTTGGTGAAATGAATCCGGATGAAATGCGCAAAGCACTCGAGAACTATGAGTTCAATGAAGAACAGTATCGGCAGCGTATTGATCGTACCCTCAACCTGTTCAAATCCCTGAAGCTAAACAGTGATTTGGAAAAAGCGGCACAGTCACTGGAGGAGCTGGCCGAGCAGGAAAAGGAGATCAGCGAATCAGATGAGATATCCCAAGAAGAGATAGACCAACAGGAGTCAATTCGAGAGGATTTATCAGATCTGCAGGAACAGTTGAACAAGATGGACGATACCGCGCCCGATAAAGCCAAGCCCCAGGTTGAAGAGCTACAGCAAAAAAGCAGTGAAAAACTGAAAGATATTCAAAAAGAACTGCAGGAAAATATCAAAAAGCTTAAAGAGCAGTTATCCTCTCAAAAAGACTCTGACATTCAAAAACAGCAACAGAATATTCAGCAACAGCTGCAACAACAGGCCCAAGAAATGCGCAGCGCCAAACAGCAGCTCAATCAGCAGCGGCGTCAGATTAATATGGCCGCACTGGAATACGTATTGCACTCGCTTATCAACCTATCTGTGAATCAAGAAGAGTTGACCAAGGAGACGGAAAATATCCCGCCGCAATCCAGCGCGTTTGTTGAAAAGGCCCGAAAAGAGCGAAACATATCCAGTCAGTTTATCATGCTTTCGGACTCTTTATTCAAGGTATCCTCCGAGATTCCAAGCTTTTCCAATCGCATCAACAAAAAGAAAACCGAAGTCGAAAATTATCTATCCCGGGCAGTTGACCTATTGGCAGAGCGTGACGGCTCGAACGCCACTCACGCGCAGCGACAGTCACTGGGTGGTATCAATGAGCTTACTACCATGATTACTTCGCTCCTGGATCAGCTTAACAACCAGCAGGGCGGCGGTTCGGGCGGAGCCATGAGCATGCAACAGCTTATGGAACAGATGAAGAAGATGTCGGGCGAACAACAGCAGCTCAACAAGCAGATTCAGGAAATGATTAACGATATACAGGGGAACCGACTGTCGCAGGACCAGATGGAGCGGCTTAATCAGCTGTCGAAGCAGCAAAATAGGATCCGCAAACAGCTTCGAGAATTACAACGCCGTGGAGAGCTTGAGTCGGGTGACCGCGTGCTTAGTGAACTGGAACGGATGTCGGAGCAGATGGAAGATGCGATTAATGATTTGCGCGGCGGGCAGCTCGATCAACAGTTGATGCAGCGCCAGGAAAATATTTTATCACGCATGCTCAACGCTGAAAAAGCGGTACAAGAACGAGGTAAAGAAGAGCGGCGCGAAGCTACGACCGCAGAGGAACGGGACCAACGTGCATCTCCGGATGTTACGCTTGAAGAGCTTCAGAAGCAGGTCCGCAATATGATTAATGATCCCGATTACACGACCTTTTCGGATGACTATCAGCGTTTAATCGAGCAATATTTTGAGCTCCTTAAAAAATATGAGAATTAGATAGCTTATTATATGTAATTAGCTGATAGATTACTCGGCTTGGTTTCACTACGCTCGAAATGACATCAAGGGTTAGCATTAGCTTATCATCCTCCACCCTGTCATCTCGATTGATAGTGAGAGATCCTTGTTTTAGCATTGAAGAAACTTATAATTAAAACAGAGATTTCTCACTCCAATATGTTTCGTTCGAAATGACAGCCTTTTTTGTTTGCCTGTCTTCGCCAAAACTTGCTCTTCATTTTTACTCAAGGGTACAACCCTCTCGTAACGAGTCTTTTTGGTCGGTTGTAATAGCACAGCTATTTCATATTTAGCTTAGTTCCTTAGTCACCGGTCTTCAAATGATCTTCAACTTTTAAGGTCGAAAAAATTACGATAGAGTAATATATTGGTAATGTCATCTCGACCGCAGGGAGAGATCCTTGTTTTATCTTTGTGGAGAGTTATACTTTGAACAAAGATTTCTCACTTTGCTACGCTCTTCGAAATGACAAGAGAATAATCTTCATTCTATAACTCTGTCACTTTGTAACTAAGTCACCTAATCACCCAATTCCCTAATCACTTAATCACCAATAATCACCCTGCCGCTGCGAGCTTTTTCCTGTTTTCACGAATAACTTGTCGATACGCTTCCAATACTGCTTCGGTCACTTCACTATCGAGCACTTGAGCTTCCCTCTTTACGGCTTCGGCTGCATTCTGTGGAGCAAAAGCTTTTCCCACCAGCTGTAATCCCGGAATATCACCGCTGCTGTCACCAATATATGCCACTTCGCTGGGATCAATATCCATGAGTTCACATAGCTGCTGTATACCGGTCCGTTTGTTATTTTCAGCCAAGATAATATTGATGGATACTTCCGTATCGTGCACTTCGAATTTAGGATAATGTTCTTCCACGTATTCAGCTACCTGCGGATAAAGCTCTTGAATTACTTCGGTATCAAGATGAATAATACCGGCATCCATTTTCTTGGTGAATTCAATAATGATTCCCTGGTATTGGGGGACAATTTCTTTGCGAAGCCATTCCTTTAATTCGCGAACCTGCTGCTCCGCTTCTTTATCAAATGCGGGATGCAGTTTGATTTCATTCGTTTCAAGCTTGTAGACCCCTGCACTTTCAAATACAACGTGACTGTCGATACCCAGCCATTGAGCCACGGCCTCTACATACGGAAACGGTCGTCCTGAACAGATCGACAACGAGGGAACGGCCAGATCCTGTACGCTTTGTTCATTGAGCCGGCGGATCTGTGAAAGCAGCTCCCAGTCCGGAGATTCAAAAGGTATGGAAATACATCCGTCGAGATCGGTAATAAAAAGTTTTATCATTGTGATAGTTCCAAAGTTCAAAAAGTAACAAAGTTGCAAAGTTGCTTCTTTATTCTGACTGTAAGCTTCTTATAAAGCTACTTAACATACGTTCTATCTCCCTACTCAATCCATATAAAGCCGTTCCATCACTCTTTTCAAGATACGTTAAATTTAGTGCTATTTGTATCTGTGTCTGTAGTTCAAACAAGGATCCCATTGAGATATTCAAAAAACGCTCAAAATCTCCATTTGAATTACGACCATATCCTTCTGCGATATTTGATGGAATTGAAACTGCAGATCTTCTTATTTGTGAGACAAGTCCATATTTCTCCGAATCAGGAAATCCTTCAGTCTTTTGGTAAATATTGGTAACCAGATCCATTGATTTCTGCCAAATTTTCAAATCTCTAAAAGTACTCATATTCTCTCTTGATTAAATTAATAGTTTGTTTTTTGCTTTGCTATTATATTACTCTGGCACTTTGCAACTTTGTCACTCAGTAACTCATTCACCATTACTTAGTCACCCAATCACTTAATCTCCGGGTTTAAATTCTGGAAAAACCATCCCAATAAATAAAAATAATAATCCTACCCCGGCCAGCCACTGGTATTGATTTTTAAAATCGGCATACTCCTGACTGGAAAATTCACCCTGTTGCAGCTCATCCAGCCTTCCCAGAAAGCTGTCGATTCCCGAGCTGCCGCTACGGATCTCATAGTATTCCCCATTAGCCTGATCGGCAATCGAACGTAAGACATTGGATTCCAATGTACTGGTGATGACCTTACCCTGCTGATCTCTCTTGTATCCCACCAGTGATCCATTTTCGTCATACAACGGAATAGTCCCCCCCGATTCGGTCCCTATACCCAGCGTATAAACAGATACATTCTGCTCCAGAAGCTGGTTCAATTCCTCATCATAACTTTCTCCATGATTTTCTCCGTCAGAAATAACCAGAAAAACTTTAGCCGCCTGCACATTTTGCCCATCCTCATCCGTAGACTCAAATGCTTCGGAAGCTGTTTCCATGGCTGCACTAAAATTCGTTGATGATGACGGCATTTGATCAGTTTCAGCTATATTTAGAAACATTCGCAGAGCCGAATAATCCAACGTCATCGGAGCCTGGAGATAAGCCTCTCCGGTAAATACCACCAGCCCAACACGATCACCATTAAGGCGATCAACCAGTCGCGATACCTCATACTTGGCTTTTTCCAACCGGCTGGGTTTTACATCCTCCGTATTCATGCTGTCCGAAAGATCTAACCCTATCAGGAGATCAACGCCCTGGCGTTTTACTTCGCGGACTTCAGTGCCAATTTTCGGCCCCGCTGCAGCAATGGTAAGCAGGGCAAGTCCGATATAAAGGCTAGCCATGCGAATACGTTTTCCTCTGGGCCAAAACCCACTGCGTAACTTTTCAAAAAGGTCCGCTCCAAAATAGCTTTTCCGTTTCTTATCCAGCTTCTTATTGTACCCCCAGTTTACTCCAACGAGTAACGGAATGATAAGTAATAGCCATAAAAAAATGCTGTCTTGCCAGATCATAAATAACTGTTTGGTTTCCAGTATAGATAAATCAGAATGAGGATAATTAACTGATGAAAATAAACCAAATTGTGTTTTTCTTGAAAGTTATTAGGTAATTGCCCACCGTCAACGGTTCTCGGGCACCCAAAACACACACCCCGCTCCCGACTGAATGTCGGGACCACCCCTCTTGATAGAGGGGACTTATTCCTGCCTAATTCAACATTAAAAACTTAACACTTAAAACTTTATCACTTAGTCACTCTGTCTCTCTGTCACTTAATCAAAACCAAAACCACATCCATCAAATTATTACCGGTAGGTCCTGTTTTTAATAGCGTTCCCATCTGCTCGTGAAAATGATAGGAATCATTATCGGACAGATACGATTCCGGATCTATATTCTTCTCTCCGGCTTTGTCAATAGTTGCTCCATCCACGATAGCCCCGGCCGCATCGGTGGGACCGTCAATACCATCAGTACCTGCACTTAGCCAGCTAATATGTTGGTATCCGGCTATTTTGCGTGCGCCCCTCAAAGCCAGCTCCTGGCTTCGTCCTCCTTTTCCATCACCCGTCACCTCTACCGTACTTTCGCCCCAAAAAATTAGTAGAGCTGGTTGTTCTCTTCGAGATTTATCCTTATCAGCAATGGGTAAAACTATATCTGCAACAGAACGGGCAACCCCCTCAACATCTTCGTTAAACGGTTCATCGGCTACTGTCACTTTTACTCCCTCTTGGGATGCAAGATCCCCTATTTTATCCGCCAGCTTGCGTGCCGAGCTAATAATTTCCGACTGATGCTTCTCAATAAGAGCTTCCTCAGGGGTTGCCGTTTCTTCCACCTCTCCCCTGATCCCTTTTTCGACATGCGTGCGGATGGATTCCGGGATGGTATCCCAAAGATCATACGCTATCAACACGTGATAGGCATCCTGGTAGGAAGACCAATCCGGAATGGTAGGACCGCTGCCAATCATGGATAACTCATCATTCGGCACATCAGAAATTACCAGATCGATAAGGGTAACTTTTGGGTCGAGGTGACGAAGCAGTTGTCCCCCTTTAATTCTCGAGCAATGCTTTCGGACCGTATTTATATCGTGAATGGTTGCTCCTGAATTATTTAGCAACTCGTATAAATCAGCCAAATCATCTACCGAAACTCCATCAGCAGGTAAGCTCAGCAGTGAGGAAGTACCACCCGATATCAGGTCTATGACCATAGCGTGAGGCGAAACGTTTTTCATAAAATCCAATGCCGCATTCCCCGCTTCCAAACTTCTTTTATCAGGCAGCGGATGACTACAGACGATTACTTCATCAGCCTTACAAGATATAGCGGCTTCCTGATCACTTGTTATCACCAAGCTTTTAGTGATATGATTTCTCAATATCTCACTGGCTTTCTGGTACATAGGAACCGCCGCTTTGCCAACAGCAAACAGATAAATTGGCCTACCATCGATAGGATACTGGTTATCCTTTACTTCAATCATATTACCGGATATTCGCAGAGATTCTTGTATTGCGTAATGCGGAGCACATTTCTCAAGTCCTTCCAGAAAAAGATTCTTTAGAAATGTCTTGTTATCCACTGCTGATAGTTTTAGAACTTAGATATAAAAACAGATATCAATATTCTATATGATCTTGCTTTAAATTAAATAAATCCTTTGCCTTTACAACAGCCTAATGCAGAAATGGTAGTCCTTTTAACTTTTTAAGAGCAGATGAACTAAATATTTAACTGTAAAAAAGATACCTTCAAACTTGTAAATTTACTTACGTTTTTTGAGTAAGAAAAAATGTAGTAACAGTCACCCTACTATGCTACCAACTACGCCAAGGCTTCGATGCTCAAGAAAGCTTTGAAAGGGCAGACCGCCTTGGAATGCTGTATCTGCTTTGGTATTCTGCCGCGCTCCGTTTGAACGGTGGACATGATACAAATCTTACTGTTCATTTTTTCAGTCACGAAAAAACGAACCAAAAAAGTGACCGGCTAAGAATTCTGTACCCGGCTTTGGTCTTCGGCTGGGATAATTCTAATGGTCCTTTTAGTTATAAAATTGATTTATTGGAAATTACCGGTATAGAATTATCCTTGTCAGCCTCGACCAATGCACAGAATCCGTTATACCGGACGGTTGAAAGTCATTAAAATTTCATTGTATTATGTTAGATCTAAGAATGGTAAGAAACAGCCGGACAGGATAATTCCGTATTTCTGAAGTTAAGGTATTTAAAAACGGGGGTTTGGGGAATCGCGGGAAAATGAGAACTTGCTTTCAGACAGGACCTATGAATTTTGTGGAATAGCCCAAAGCAGGTGCTTGTGTTTTTTTGTACCGGCTCCTATCATGTGATATGTGCCATATAAGAAAAAGGACCATCTAAAAACACGCCTGCTGCCGGGCTATGAGGACTACAAAATTCTAAGTCTTGATTTTTTGTCCCTTTTGCATCAAGGTAAAAGGAACCCATTTAGTTGAGAGAGGGTTGTACCCTCGAACAACAAGCAGATGGCTTACCTCGGGAGTACAACTCCCTCTGAACATGGGGTCCATCACATTATCTAAATAATTCTGTTTAGAGCACCGGTACGAAATTATCCTATGCGCCCTCGGTTCTCTACCCGCAAATTTATAATGGTGGGCCGGGGAGAAAACACCTTACGATTTTTACTACTGGCCTTTTAGAAGAGTCGCGGTAAAATGGATCTTACTAAAAACTCTAAAAGGCCTTTGCAAAATTAATCCTCCCCTGCTTTACCAATCATCCCATTCATTACCAGGGGCACCATTGCCATTGAAAGTCTCGGGACAAGATATCCATTTATAGCATCGGTAAGGATACCCCCTGACACACCCAATGCTCCAGGTAAAAAAGGAGTAATCCCACGGTTAACAACAACCTGACGCTATTAAAAACGAAAGGTTTTGGTGCGAAAAAAGTTATGTGGGTTTACCATACTAATTAGGCTGCCTCTGGAGAGGAACCGGCAGCGCGAGTATTATCCCCAAAATAAGCCCACATCATGCAGAGTAAAACAATGACGACATAAAAAATGGCTGTGGTAGAATAATCGGGCGTTACGGTAACCATTTCGGGAGCTTGTATCTGGGTAATGGTGAGAACGATTATGCGAATGATATTTACAAGATAGATGACACCAATCCCGATGAAGACAAAAGCAATGCGCGGAATCCATGCCCCGGGATAGGCGATCACAAAACCTATGAACAAGCCAATGGCTGATATTCCACTACAACCGTCAACAAGGTAAATGCCCGGTGATTCCCCGATGCCTATCAATCTGCCGGTGGCATAAAAATCGTAGCCCAGCATTTCCAAGATCCCGGCCGAGACTGCTACAATATTTGTGGTTACCCATTGGTCGAGGGTACCATTCGGCAGCAGCCAGAGTTCATAAATGAGATACCAGAGCAGATATATTCCAGCTACTTTGAGTACAAAAATCCCTGCTTCAGATTTGAACCATTGCATATAAGCCGTCCTAATTATTTTGCAGGAATATATTAAATTCCAGCTTTGCTTTCTACACTTAATGACATAAGCTAACTGATTTTAAGAAGGTGCTATTTCTTATAATTGCCAAATAAATCGTGGACAAACTTTGCTCCCTCCACAGCAGTATCCCACAACAGAAAAACGCATTTGCTTTGTAACAACGATACCCGGTTTGATATGCTATTGGCAGGCAATTGATTATCGGCATCTAAGATGGTGAAATATGCTCCGGTTACCGCCTCAAATCCGCGATTGACTGCACTGGTTTTCCCTTATTATAGGCAATCTCCGGCAGTTTTAAGGTCAGCCCCAAACTTGAAAATATTTTATCACTACTACTTCACTTGTCAATATAGGATAAGCGGCCGCGCTTCTTAATCACAATCAAGAATTTTATCCATTTCTCTGTGTGTTATTACTAAATCCCAAAAGCCCCGATCCTGAAATTTTTAAATCTCTAACTCGAAACAATTTGAGCGAGGTGGTTGTAGCACCGACTGCTTATACCTTTTACGGGAGTACAACTCCCCGGGAGCTTTTGTTTATTAGGTTTTGTAAAGGCCTCTTTGCAAGTTAACAAACCACTGCATTCCTTATCACTCAATAATCCCGGCACTGAAGTACCGGTCTATTGGTTACCAACTAAACAGTAAACAGGGTTCATCCATCATTCGCCTTTAACTCTTCAAACTTTGCAGCTTTGTCATTTTCTCACGTAATCACTTAATCCCTTAATCACACAAACATCATTAGTTGCGACGAATCTGGAATATCGTATTACTTACAATGGCAGCCATCGATACAATAGCAGATAGAATACCAATGCGTTCCTGCGTAGTAAGTTGACGCTTCTGCTCCTTTTTAGGTATGTAAATCGTAGCACCCGGACGCACCTCCGGATAATTTCGGAAAAACAAAAACTTACCGGTCTTATCCACTTCTCCGTTGGCATAAACAATATAAGCATCCTTAGGTTTACCCATTTCTGATGCACCGCCGGCCGATCGAATATAATCCTTAAAGGATAGTTTCTCACCAAAACGTACACTGATCGGATACAGTACTTCACCGGCAACCTGTACGGTCTGCAACTCTTTGGGGATTTCAAGTACATCACCAGGACGAAGGATCAGATCCTGATCCGAACCCGGATTTTCCATGATCTGCTTTAATCGGATACCCACCTTGGTCGAGCTTTCCTGAATTTGTTGCTCGACATTCACAGAATCCGGCAGATTGATCTGTGAAGCATCCACATTTTGTTGGACCTGCCGGGTCAGATTTGCACCCTGCGGATATGCATACTGCGAAAGCCCCCCGGATTGCTGTATGAGATCAGAAATACGCATATCCTGTTCATCCAGGGTATACTCACCCGGGAATATTACTTCGCCCTCAATACGTACCTCCTTCTGTGTAAAATAAGAGGGTGAACTGCGCACGAAAACTTTATCAAACGGTTTCAGCGTAAAGTCTGCAGCCTTTTTTCCGAGTTCCAAATTTTCATCCACCCGGAAGCGGAAAATTTCAGCTATCTCTTTCGGCACATAGGTTGAATCGCCCCCGGTAATACGCCGCGAAACCTCAATACGATAAGGAGCCGCCGACTCACGGAACCCGTCAGCACGTAAAATAAGGTCTTCGAGACTCATATTTTCGGCATACGAAAAACTGCCCGGATCTTGTACCGCTCCCACAATATTTACCTCATACTCTTCCCGTAAATCAAAAATAGAAGAAATCTGCACCACATCATTGCGCTCCAGTTGGATATCGTTCTGTTCCGGGTTTGTCATTATATCACCAATATTAAATGGAATAGTCTTGGTGGTAAGATCATCTTGCTCACGTAAAATAAGTCCGCGATTCCGGAATACATCTTCGCGTAGCCCCTCCGCGCGTTGTATCAACGAGTAGACCGTCGTTGTGTCATTCAGTTCATATCCGCCCGGACGAAATACCGCACCCTCAATCTGCACACGATTCTCATAACGATCCAATACTTCTCCTACAGTAACCTGCGATCCGTCGTTGAGCACAAAATCACGCTGCTCCGGATAGGCAATATCATCAATACGTTTCTGAGATTCGGTATTACTCAGTACCTTGATTCTTTTGGTGTAGGCATTATCCGAGAAACCACCGGCATAAGTAATCAGATCCTGCATTGTCTCATCCTCCTTCAGCTCAAAAAGTCCAGTGCGCTTGGTATTACCGCTAAGCTCTACCCTTGATATATTGGGATCGATCTTAATGATATCCTGATCGCGCAGCCGAATATTATCTTCCTGATTGCCATAGACAAGAAAATCATAGATATCCAGCGTGGCCGCTATCGTATCATTCCTTATGATCTCAATGCTGCGAAAGGTACCCGAATCACTGGGTCCGCCTGCCGAATACAGCGCATTAAAAGCCGTAGCCAATGACGGCAAGGTATAGGTCCCCGGACTTTGCGCTTCGCCCAGCACCGTCACACTAATACTCCTGATGTTGCCCAGTGAAATACGTGCCTGTGTATCGGTGGGTGCATCGCCCTCGGCTTTAAGCCCCGAATAGATGCGGCTCAGGCTCGATCGAACACGATCTCGTGCACGCTCAATGCTCAATCCATTTAAATACATGGGTCCTAAATTGGCAATAGAAATAGTGCCTTCGGGTGATATGGTCTTGCGGTAGGTCTGCTCGGCTGCTCCCCAGATATCAATAATGAGCTCATCGCCGGGGCCCAGCTGGTAATTTTCGGGCGTAGGGATATTCAGTGAGGGTGTAAACGTGATTTGTTCACTCCGAAAAAGGTTCGCCCCGAAAATGCGGCTGTCGGGTTGTTCCCGTCGAACCGTATCCGGCTGCGAAACGGTCGGCATATTCATCTGACGCAGTTGCTCCCCTTCGCTGCTACCTCTGGAACTATCGCCGGAAGACATGCGAATATCTCTCAGTCTCCGTACCAGCGCACTCACCTGAGAGGGCTGCATGCCGCGCGAAAGGGCCAGCTGTTCGATATCGGAAACCGAATATCCCTGACTCTGGGCCCGCTGCCACAAGCGCTCTATTTGCTGATCAGACAGATCGCTGGAACGCAGATTCGGAAAATCTATAGAGCCTATATCCTGTGCGGTAGCTCCTCCGATCACAATAAATAAAATAGTAAGTGCTGCTGCCGTAATCCGTAGTAGCTGTTTCTTAATCGCCATCTGTTCGTTTATTGTTATTTTATAATCCCAAAATAAATGAGACAAAAAGTAAGAAATATCCGCCTAAAGTTACACCTTGTTTTTTGGGTGATTCAGTGATTAGGTAATTAGGTTATTCAGTCAACGGAATGCTCGTAAAGACAATAACTTGATCTAATAACTGAGGCGAGAAGTGCCCAATTGAATATCTAGCATTCACCCCTCATCATTGCCTACCATCATCTGTCGTAAGTCCTCAGCTTATATTACAAACAGAGACTATTTGTTCAGAGGGAGTTGCTACTCCCGTAGAATATTGCTTGCAGTTATTCGGGAGTATAACTCCCTCACAACTGCGTAGTGAGACCCTATTCTAGCTTAAATCATTAGCCCGGCACTGAAGTACCGGTCTAAGGATTGACCAATTAGGAAGGCTCAATTTTAGACTTTGTAACTTTATTACTTTGCTACTCTGCCACTCAGTTACTTAGTAACCCAATAACCTCATCATCTCCGAAGGTAATCAGCATCGTCAAGATATTTACTCACAAATGTAGCTGAATCCATCAACGTAATATTCCCGGCTTTCTGATAATCAGATAGATTTCGCGTTATAAGCACCCCACAACCTGAATTTAACGCAGAATAATATTGTAAAGCATCTTCAAAATCAGACCAGCCAGAGTTAAGTGCTAAATCAACAATCTCTTCATCAACAGTACTGACAGATACCAAATCTCTCATTGCTGATAATGTTTCTATCGATTTTTTTGAGCCATGGGTTCTCCTCAACAGATAAAACAAGTTGGAAAAGGTTAATCCACTAATAAAGAGATCAACCAATCCTTCTACGGAAGCGTGAAAAATCCGATTAGCATCCACGTTCCAGGGATCTCTGCCTGCAATGGAATCCAAGCAAATATCGGTATCAAGTAGAATGGGTTCCATACTTTTCTTCCAACGCTTCTCTTAATAACTCTTGATCACTTTTTTCTGATGCCGATAACGGCAACGACCCCGCAAAACGATGGACGGGAGAATCAGCAGGTATATCACTACCCTGACTTCGTGTTTTTCGATCCAGGTATTGTTCTACCATTTCTGATACACTAATCCCTTTCTGCTTGGCATATACCTTTGCACGATCTTTTATTGATTCTTCAATAGTAAGAGTGAGCTTCTTTTTCATAGGCTTGATGGGCAAATTTATCAACAATGTTAACACGTATAATATATATTTATATACGTATCAACACAAATATCCCCTTTTTATATTGCAGAACGAGCATTAGCCCGGCACTGAAGTACCGGCCTAAGGATTGACCAATTAGGAAGGCTAAATTTTAGACTTTGTCGCTTTATCACTTTGCTACTCTGCCACTCAGTTACTTAATCATTTCTCTTTGGACTCTATTTGCTGGCAGTCGTCACCTGTCAGCCGTCATCAAAAACACAGATTTCTCCCGCTGGTCGAAATGACAGATTAGGACATTTATTACTTTAACTTAATACTTTTAACTTTCTACTCTCTTACTTAGTCACCTAGTCCCCTAATCACTATTCACTGCTAAAACCATCGCCCGGCACTGAAGTACCGGTCTA
>CAJXOG010000018.1 GCA_913057775.1 uncultured Fodinibius sp.
CTTCTACATCGGCCAAACATACGGTATCAAGATGATGAGAACAGACCATAACGCAATTTGAAGAAGAAAACCCACCTTAAAAAAATCAGTGAATTTATAATTACCCGGACCGTACACCATCAGATTTGTTTGATAGCCAATAGGAGTAATCAATGACATAGAGGCTGCCAAAGTTATCCCGATGACTAAGCCGCGCGCCTCAATGCCTTGTGTTTCTGCAACGGATAATGCGATGGGAAACATAAGCGCCACCGCGCCATTGTTTGTAATAAACTCTGTTAAAATTACTGTAATAATAACCACCCCCGCCAGCGTTGCACGGGGTCCATAGACACTTGTCAATTCAACCATGCCCTCTCCAATAATTACTGCCGCCCCACTCACTTCCATCGCTTTTCCCAATCCCAAAGCCGCTCCAATGACAATTAAAACCGTCCAGTCGACCGACTTTCGGGCCTCACCTGCTTCAATAACATTAAAAGCCAAAAGTACGGCCACTCCTAAAATACCGGCCAATGCAATATGTAGAAAGCCGCCTGCAACCGAACCAATCACGCCAAATAGCACGGCTACCGACACATATAAATCTTTACCACCCGGTCGCTCCTCCATTATTTCTTCAGGATCTCCCGGGGCTTCCCCACCGGCCTCACTGGTTAAGAAGAAATCTTCGGTATCTTCATGTGCTCCACGAAAACCACGTCCGGTATCCAGCAGGAGAACATCTCCGGGATGTAAAACAAATTCTCCCAGAGGCTTATCGATTCGGCGTCCCCTGCGACGAACTCCCGTAACAGCAGCTCCAAAACGTTCCAGTAATTTAGCTTCACCGACAGTTGCTCCTACCAAACGAGATCCCTCTTTTACGACAACCTGGTGGAGCTCACGATCTTTTTCATTTCGCCTGATGGTCCGCGGTGGCTGATAAGCCAATTTAAGCCCCGAATACCCTTCGAGTTCAGGCGTTTTTGCAGCAATCCCTCCTTGTGCAGCATAAAAAAGATGATCACCGGCACGTAGCTTTTCATCATCCGGTACAGGGCCAATTTCATGGTCACCTCGATTTATTCGCGAAAGATAAAATCCTGAAATTGTTGACAATCCTGCTTCTGAAACCGTTTCACCCACTACATCCGCTCCATCCATAATTTCCAATTCCACCAGCAGCTTTCTGATTTGCTCTTCTTCGTAACGGATATCGCGCCGGGCAGGGGTAAGTTTTGGTGAAACAACCACCAAATACACCAGTCCCACAATAGCACAGGGGACGCCTACCCATGCCAATTCAAAAAATGAAAATCCCCTTAAACCATGACTCTCTAATAATCCATGGGTAATCAGGTTAGTACTGGTACCTATTAATGTACAAAGTCCCCCTAAAATAGCCGCATAGGAAAGAGGCATCAGAAGTTTTGATACGGGAATATGATTCTTTTTTGCCCAGCTTCGTATCGCCGGTATTCCCATAGCCACAATGGGCGTATTGTTCAGGAAGGCAGAATAAACCGATACGCTGGGACATAACCGCAACAGAATACGTTGCACGCTTCTGGTTTCGTCCCCCAAAATAAAATTACTGGCCCTATCCAGGGCCCCACTTTCACGCAATGCAGCCCCAATCACATACAAACTTCCCAACGCCAACAGCGTTGTATTGCTAAATCCCAGGAAAGCCTCCTCCAGACTTAATACACCACTGACAGTAACAATTGCCAGCCCAGTCATCAAAACGGCATCAGGGCTCCATAAATCGATGGCCAGTGCCACAAATGTGAGCACCAATACCGCTAGTATGATGATAATATCAAAACTCATAAACGCTGCTATCAATTCCTAAAATAGATAATCCTATATAAGCCTTTATAAGATAGAAGAACTCCGCGGATATGCTATCGCTAATTTATGCAAGGATAAACTCCATTTCGTTTTGTCTGTATAAACACCTTTCCCTGCTACTCAGGTGCTTGCAAATAAAGTTTGTTGGTTTCTCGAGAGTACAACTCTCTCGTAACTACAGGTTTTGAAAGAGGATCCATACCAGTTTTGAGGGAGTTCTACTCCCGAAAAGATAGTTCGTTACTCAAGGGTACAACCCTTGTTCAACTAAGAGCTTTAAAAGGAAAACAAATGACTCTACATCTTAACGAGCAAAAATCAAAGATTTCTCCACTCCGGCTGTAACCCACAGCCTCCAGTCGAAATGACCAGGCTTGGCCATCCGCCAACCATCAATCGTTAACCATCCTTTGTATCTTTGTCACTTTGATACCTTTAACCATCACTCAATCACTTATTCACCTCATCACCAGCCCAATCCTAAAACCTCACTCGTGCCTGAATTCCAATCTCGCTGCGTTGATCTCCTTCAATCTGATTCAACCCACTGCCAATAACCTGTGTATCTTCATATACGGTAATTCCAAATTTGGCCCACAACTCCAAAAAATCGAACGGCTCGTAATTCAAAAGTACGTACATCCGCTGCCCCTGATCAAAAAACGATTGACTGGAAAACACGTACAGCAGATCATTTTCGAACTGGTAGACCCGTGTGGCAAAACTTTCGGTATCAAACATGGAAAGCCGGGTATCCAAACTGAACTCATCATTGATTCGCAATCGAAGATCCTGGTACAACAAATAGCCAAGCTCTAACTCTTCCCCGGCCTGACGGCTCCGCACCAACTCCCCTCGTGTGCGCAGACGCACCTTGCTATTTACCCAATATTCCAGGTTCGCCCGAAAGCTACCGCGTTGTGCATCACCCAATCTACGCTGACTTCGACCAAAAGAATCCAACACCTCATACTCATCGTCCTCAATTTCGCTGCGTAGCTGCACATAAAAATTAAGATTGCTGGTCAAATCTATCTCTGCCTTTGCCAGCCAATCAAATCCCTGGGTGGGTTGATTAGTACCAAAGCGGGCGCTGGGAAATCGAAACTGATCGATATACGCACTAAGCGTTACTTTTTCGCCAATAATATGACGCATACCCAAATAAATTCCTTCTTCATTTTTAGGCTGACCGGATACCTCTCCAAATCCATTCCCTAAAATAGATTGAAATTCTTTCTGGTACTTCCGATACGCAAGCGATATATCAGTGTCGTCACCAAGACTACTTTCAACGCCGGCAATCAAGCCGTAACCCCCATTTTCACTTTGGGCTATCTCTCCAAAAACAACCGCAGGTCCGGCCAAAAAGGTATAATCCAAACCATAGGCATAATTTGACGTACCCTCAAAGTCGTACTGCGCATACGTTTGATTACTGGCTGCGATATACCGATCAAAGGTCGTTTGATAACCGGTGGCACCAATAATACCAAAAGGCAACTCTAACTGGATATGTCCACCATATAACGTTTGCTGTAAATTATCTTTCTGCATAAACTCATTTCCGGTACGGTGATAACCATCCGTTCCGGGAAAGCGGGTAGTATCGGGACTTATTTCACTCGCACTTCGTTTTCTGTCCGAGTAGAATCCGGTAAACTGAAGTTTTCCTCCATAGGTTACTGCTCCGCCGCGATAGTAATTTGTTTCCTGCGCTGATGTATAAGGCTTTATGCCTCGACCGTTGCGACTCACCGCCCCAACAACGTTACTCCCTTTCCCAAAAGCAGCTCCGCTCCAAAGCACCAAGCCCTGTCCAAAACCCAGACTATAATCTCCACCCACCAACATCTGCAAGTGTCCATTATTTTCAAGCGCCACATGCCAAGTGCGGTGATCAAACTGAAAAGGCCCTACGAGTTCTTCGCCGGGATCTTTCTCCTGCGTTAAATTTACGGACAGGTGATCACTCTGATATCCCATGCGCTGGTAATACTTGGTCGGACCGCCGATATATCCTCCTTCCTGTGGAGGCTGCTGATATCCTCTTCCCTCTTGCAGGTCCCGCTGAAAACGGGAAAACATCTGGAACTCTCCATCGGATGTCCAGTATCGCGGATCGGTATAAAGCGCTCTTCTCAACTCCATACCACTTCCCACGGTTACATATGGGCGGGTCTTTTCCAGCGTTACCCGGCCAATACCCGGGACCTCATCCAATTCCTCAATGGTTTCAAATGGTTTTACATTGGATCGGTATTCGATGATGCTTCGGGCAAGCTTAAGATTTATTCCCGGGATCTGAAGCAATGCACCTACACTGGCGTTATTTATATTGATGGGATTTTCTGCCAATTCCTGCAGAAACTGGGTCATCTGCTCGCTATCAAATTCGGTATTGCCGGGGTCAAAGTTTTCAATAGCATCTTCAATATCATCCTGCACCTCCGAACGAGTCGTATCCTGCTGTTGTGCCAACAGGGCTACCGGCATTGCAAGAAAAAATCCCAATATAATTAGTATAATACTGCGCATTACCAGCTGATTTTAAAATCGATAGCAGGGCTATATCCCAATATTTTATTTTCATGACGCTGAACGGCTATATTAACAGCCCAGAAATCACTGCTATAGCCAAATCCTCCCGAAAATGTCAGGGGTTCTACGGTAATGCCCGCACGTCCCATTAAATTTTCAATAACGGATATTTCGACCCCACCGCGATAGGAAATAGGAAACTGCACATCTTTGACTACATCGCTGGTAAACAAGGCGACATCAGACAATTGATAGAATAGCCCGATACTTAGCTCACGGGGTAACCTTTCGTTATTGCTTGACCCATACTCCGGCTGATTGACATTCGTTGCCTTGGCTCCAATCCATAAATCAGATACAATCGGGGCCGCCACTCCCACATCTACGCCAAGGGCCCCGGCCGAGCCGTATCCACCTCCGAATGCAACGTGACCGTAATTGATGATAGCCCCAAAATGGAATCCGGCAAACGAATGCTTGTATCCAAGACGCAGCCTGTTTTCATTGAACAGCTCATCTCCATAGCGATGGGCTCCCACTCCCAAAACACCAAACTTTGTGGGATATGATCCCGCAAAAGCCATATCCGTTATGTCAACAAGACCAAAATAGCGAACCCCGAAAAATGATACCGATCGTTGATCTTCCGACATCATCGCAGGATTTCCAAACATCGACCAGTCTGTACCATGTAAGGCCGATGTCGCTTGTCCAACAGCAAGTTCTCTTGCACCAATAACGGTTTGTGCTTCAACCGATGAGCCAATCCCTGTTATAAGAATTACAACAATATTTAATAATATGAGTCTAAACCTGTGTAAATGTAATAGCTTTCGTATCATATGTACTTATCTCTTGATGATTGTAAGTAATCTATAAAATGAAAATGAATATTTCTTCACTTTTTAAATTTGTTCCTTTTTGCCTTTTGTGCATCATGTTTTGGTATCCAAGTGACACCACTGCGCAAGAAATTGATGCAAATGTAACGGTCGACCGAAGCCAAATAAGCAGCACCTCCCTGGGTTACCTTGATAATTTTCCTCAACAAATTGAAGAGTACATCAATCAATTTGAGTGGACCAACGCAAACTTCAATGAAAATGAACGCATCAAAATGTCCCTGCAGATAAATTTATTATCCGTAGAGGATTACAATTTTGAAGCACAAATAATTGTTCGCTCGCAGCGCCCGATTTATAACACCACTCGTAACACCGTCATTTTTCTGTTCAATGATGAGGAATGGAATTTTGAATACACGCCTAATCGCACCTTTCTGCACGACGAACTCCAGTTCGATCCGCTTACAAGCCTCCTCGACTTTTACGTTTACACTGTTTTAGGATATGATTCTGACACTTTCGAAGAACTGGGCGGTACTGAATACTACCAACGGGCACAAAATATTGTATCCCTTGCACAAACCACCTCTGCTATCGGATGGTCGAGGAGCAGCAACCAGCGGAACAGAGCCCAACTGCTTTCCAATCTTCTGCAAACCAATTTCGAGCCATTTCGAAGGGCCCTTTACCAGTATCACCGACAGGGAACCGATCAGTTTTTAAATAATCCCAAACAGGCACGAAATCAGATTTTATCGGCATTGGGGAAAATTCAGCAAGCACAACGGCAGACGTCCTCCGATCTACTTTTTGATACCTTCTTTAATGCAAAATATCGAGAAATAACATCCATCTTTAAAGATGCTGAACCTCAAATACGACTGGAAGCCTACAACCTACTATCCAATATTGATCAGGGGCACCTCAGCGAATATCAAAAATTGCAGTAATTCCGGCTTTACTATTGCTATTTAAGACTTCAAACACTTTTTTGTGAGTGGCTGTATGTACGTGACTACCTGCTGAACATTTATTCTCAGGTTTTGTATATTCTCGGCCTAATGTGTTAAAATCTTTTTCCATTCTAACCGAAAATATTTTCATCGTATGAAATTTTACGTCTGTATTAAACAAGTCCCCGATGTAGATGCGCCTATCCAAATTAAAGAGGGCAACCTCATTCAAGATACCGACCGCATGGTGCTCAATGCCTATGACGCTTCGGCCGTTGAGGAGGCGCTCGTACTTACCGAAGAACATGGCGGTGAAGTAGAAGTCGTGCTGGTTGGTCCCGAAAAAGCTAAAGAAACCATCCGCAAAGCGTTGGCAATGGGGGCCGACAAAGCCACTCATATTACTACTGATAATGATGTTGATTACGATTCAGCAGTATATGCTAAAGTTCTGGCCACTTTTTTTGAAGACAAAGAATATGATGTAATCTCTTGCGGTAAGCAATCACAAGACACCGATGCAGGATTGGCCGGCAGTATGCTGGCGCAGCACCTTGATCTGCCCTATGCCACCAACGCTGTAGGACTTTCAATGGAGGAGGATAAACTTGTAGTAAAACGTCAGGGCGATGCCGGACAGGAGATAATCGGACTTCCCCAACCCTGCCTGGTTACCTGCTCGAATGATATGAACGAGCCGCGCATCCCCAGTCTGAAAGGAATTATGCAGTCCAAGCGCAAGCCGATGGAAACAATCGCTCTTTCGGATATGAATCTCGATGAAGCTGCGCTTTCTGCGAAAACGAAAGTAACCGGTTATATGGAAAAACCCGAACGCGAGCCGGGACAGAAGTTTGAAGGAGAACCTGACGAGTTAGCTCAAAAAGTAGCCACATTACTCGACGAAGAGGAAAATGTAATTTAGTAAAATATGAGGCGGCAGATGTACAAGGCAACGTTACTCGTCTCATATTTGCCGTTTGTCATAAATCACCCTGCTACAGAAGCAAAGAATTTCAAATAAAATAAATTAGCCAACAATGAGTACCCTACTAACCCACATCGCAGTAAGTGACGGAAAAATTAAACGAGCATCGCTGGAAGTGTTATCACGAATGACTCAACTGGCCGAAGCTAACGGACACTCTTCCGAAGCTGTAATTATTGACGCCAACGCCTCTGATCACGTTGACGAAGTTCAAAAGTATGGTGCTTCTAAAATTTATACGATTGAAGATGCAATTTTTAAAAATCATCAAAATACACCGCTGCTTAAGGCACTTTCTAAAGTAATGGACGAAGCCGATCCCTTTGTGTTTGGCTTTGGATCAACGGAAAGCACTAAAGATATTCTGGGCGCCCTGGCGGCTAATACCGACGCGGCTGTTCTGTCGGATGTATCTGAGTTTGAACTGACTGATAATGGTATTGAGGTCACGCGCCCGGTAATGGCGGCAAAAATCCTCTCCGATAATAAAGCCACCGGTGATAATATTCTTGTCTCTGTCCGGTCGGGTTCTTACGACTTGAATGAATCTCCAACCGAAGCTGAAGTTGTAGATATCGATTTCAGTTTTGATGAAAGCGAGCTCAAAGCAACCCTGCGCGAAATCATTGGCGCTTCCGGTGATAAAATTGACTTAACCGAAGCCGAAACTATTGTTGCTGCGGGACGCGGGGCCAAAGATGATGAAGGCCAAGAGTTAATTGAGGAATTGGCATCCGTACTAAATGCTGCACTCGGTGCATCCCGGGCATTAACAGAAGCAGGAATCATGGATCCAAGCCTGCAAATTGGTCAGACCGGAAAAGTAGTTTCGCCACAACTCTATATTGCTGTGGGAATTTCCGGTGCCATTCAGCACGTAGCGGGTATGGCCAACAGTAAAGTCATTGTTGCTATCAACAAAGATCCAGATGCCCCTATTTTCGATATTGCCGACTACGGCATCGTTGGAGACCTTTACAAAGTGTTGCCTCCTTTTATTGAAGAATTGAAGAAGATTAAAAGCTAATTTGTTGAAGGTTGAAAGTTGAATGCACAACAGCTTGTTTAGAACCTTCAACCTGAAACTTTTAACATTCAACAACTATTAAACTATGGACGAAAAGTTTGACTGTATTATTGTGGGAGCGGGCATTGCCGGATTGGCAGCGGCCATGACGCTGGCACGCAATAACATGAAGTTTCTACTTATCGAAAAAGGCGAATTTGCCGGATCTAAAAATGTCTCGGGCGGGGTACTCTGGGGCAGCGATCTGGCCAAGCTTGTCCCCGAATACTGGAAGGAGGAAGACGGCGGATGGGAGCGTTTCATCAATCATCGTCGACTCACGTTCATGGACGATCAGTCAACCTTTTCCATCGACTTTAAGTCATCCCACTTTAACGAAACGCCCTATTCCGGCGTAGTAGTACTGCGCTCCAAATTTGATCGCTGGCTAGCCGGTAAAGTTCAGGATGCTATCGATGAGAGCGACTATGCCATGGAATCTTTCATCGCTACCAATATCAAGGTGGATGAAATCCTGATGGAAGATGACAAAGCGGTAGGCATTCGTACCGGGGAAGAAGAATTTCATGCCGACAGTGTCATCATCTCAGAAGGAGTAAACAATCTGCTTACGCGTCAGGTTGGGCTACAGGATGATTATGTGCCCGCCGATCACATGCTAACCGGCATCAAAGAAGTTATCCGCTACGATCAAAAAGTGCTGGAAGATCGCTTTCAGTTAAATGGACTCAGTGGCATGTCCAATGAATTTGTCGGCTTTGCTACCGATGGCGTTGAGGGCGGTGGCTTTCTATACACCAATCGCGATACTATTTCGCTCGGCTTGGTGGCCGGAATCAAGGATATGCGCGAGAAAGAAAAAAGTCCACATGACTTACTGAATACTTTTAAAGCACACCCTGTTATTCAGGATACTATTCAAGGGGGCGAAGTCGTTGAATATTCGGCGCATGTGGTTTCCTCTGGGGATAAACGAGCAATGCCCAAAGAGGTCTACAAAGATGGCGTTCTCCTCTGCGGCGAATCGGCGAACTTACTTATGAATGCCGGTAAAGCTATTCAGGGTATGGATTACGCTATGCGGTCGGGCATTCTGGGTGCAGAGACTATTATTAAAGCAAAGGAACGCGATGACTTTACCAGTAACACGCTCAGTGAATACAAGCAGGCGCTTGAAGATAGCTACGTTATGAAAGATATTAACAGTTTCCAGGATGCAGTACATATGCTGCATAATCCGACGATGTACCAGGATGTGCCGAACCTGATTTGTGATTTCGGGCGTAAGTTCTTTACCATCGATAGCAAACCTACGAAGAAATCACGTGAGATGATGAAGGAATCTATAAAAGAACACTCTTCCTACTGGGATCTCATGAAAATCGGATTTAAAGGAGCAAAATCACTTTAACTGTACCGTCATCTCAACCGAAGGAAGAGGTCCTTGTTTTACAGTTTAATACAAAGATTTCTCATTTCACTTCGTTACATTTGAAATGACAAATGATAAAAGCATTTACTAAAATGAAATCACTTGATCTTACAGAGCGACTGGGACTGGTCAGCTATCGCAACCAGGCAAAATCAGATATTAAGCCCCATATTGAGGTAGATACGGATATCTGCAATTCTACCTGTCCGCATAAATGTACCACCTACGTTTGTCCCGCCAATTGTTATACGATGGATGAAGACGGCCAGGTGCATTTTCAGGTTGAGGATTGCATCGAATGCGGCACGTGCATGTATGCCTGCGATCAGGGTGCCGTAGACTGGAATTATCCCGATCCGGAAATTGGTCGCGGTGTAACGTGGAATTTCGGATAGGTTTAAAAAAATCCTTGTCATTCTGAATCTATTTCAGGATCTATATTAAACTATTTATTAAGCTGCTAAAACCCCGAAAAGTCGGGGCACGCCAAGTTCAGCATTACACAATAAGAGGACGTACATTCAAAAAACCTCTTTAAAGTCTATCTCTCCTTCCAATCACCTACCTTACTTTTAAATGAAACGATTTGTCTAAAATTTTCTATTTTAAGTAAGAGATAAATTCCAACCTACTTTTTTAATTCCATCTTATGAGTACCGACGTATTAGAACAAGCTACTGGGCTAAATTTTGAACTTTCCGAAGAACAGCAACTCATTCGCGACAGCATCAGAGATTTTGTTGAACGCCATGTTAAACCAGGTGTAAAAGAGCGCGACGCCAGTAAAGAATTTCCGCATGACCTTGTCAAAAAATTAGCGGAACAGGGCTTTATGGGGATGGTTCATCCCGAAAAATATGGCGGCGGTGGCGTGGGACACGTGAGCTTTTGCCTGGCTATCGAAGAGATTGCCCGATGGGATGCTTCCCTTGCTCTTACCGTAGCTTCACATACGTCCTTGGGCTCCGGACATATTGCTCTGGCGGCAAACGAATCCCAAAAAGAGAAGTATCTGACCCCTCTTGCCAAAGGTGAAAAACTGGGAGCATGGTGCCTGACAGAACCCGGATCTGGAAGTGATGCATCAGGAATGAAAACAACGGCCATCAAAAAAGGCGATAAATATATTCTTAACGGTACCAAGATTTTTATTACCCAGGGTTCGGTGGGGGATATTTACGTGGTGTTGGCTAAAACCGATCCCGACAAAGGCACGAAAGGAATCAGCGCTTTTATTGTTGAAGGAGACTGGGATGGCGTTGAATCCGGAGGTAAAATGGAAAAGCTGGGAATGAATTCCAGCGATACGACTGAAGTCATTTTTGAGGATGTAGAAGTGCCCGAAGAAAATCTGCTTGGAGAACTCGGTCGTGGTTTTGTTGATACGATGAAAGTACTCGATGGCGGACGCATAGGCATTGGTGCCCTGTCGGTCGGAATTGCACGCGGTGCCCTCGAAGAATCGCTAAAATATTCGGGCGAACGTAAGCAGTTTGGTTCTCCCATCGGCGACTTCCAGGCTATTGAAACGAAAATTGCCAACATGGCTACGGAAGTTGATGCAGCCCGTATGCTGGTCCATCGTGCGGCCTGGCTGAAAGATCAGGGCAAGCCCTTTACGAAAGAAGTATCGATGGCAAAACTTTTTGCTTCCGAACTGGCTGTACGTGCAGCAGATGAGGCCGTACAAATTCACGGCGGCTATGGTTATATCAAGGAATATCATGTAGAGCGTTTTATGCGCGATGCCAAGCTGATGACGATCGGCGAAGGGACCTCCGAGGTGCAACGCATGATTATCGGCCGGGAACTAAAAAAGGAATACTGGGGATGATTTTTGTTGAAAGTTGGCAAGTTGAAGGTTGAAAGATTAATACCTTTAACTTGTAACCTGCAACTTTCAACCATATCACTTACCTTCGATAAAAGGAAAATTTCACAGAAAACTACTATCCCATGTCCAGCAATAGTTTTAACATTGACGACCCCTTTCAGTTTGAATCCGAGCTCTCCGAAGATGATCGCATGATCATGGAAACGGCTCGTGACTATGCTCAAAGCGAGCTCGAACCACGAGCATTAAAGGGAAATCAAGAGGAATATTTTGACAAAGATATTGCAACCGAGATGGGGGACCTTGGACTACTTGGCTCCTATCTTCCTCCCAAATACGGCGGTGTTGATGCCAGTCAGACTGCCTACGGACTTATTGCCCGTGAAGTGGAACGCGTGGATTCCGGTTACCGCTCATTTATGTCGGTGCAATCTTCACTGGTCATGTTCCCCATTTTCAAGTTTGGTACGGATGAACAGAAAGAACGTTTCCTGCCTAAATTGGCCACAGGCGAACTGATTGGCTGCTTCGGATTAACCGAACCAGATCACGGTTCTGATCCCGGTTCCATGTCAACAACCGCTGTAAAAACTGATGGCGGATGGATCCTTAACGGAGCTAAAATGTGGATTACCAACTCTCCTATTGCTGATGTAGGAGTGGTCTGGGCTAAAGCAAAAGAAAATAAAGATGACGAAGGCGAAATCCGCGGCTTTCTGGTCACCAAAGATATGGATGGGTACAGCGCACCGCCGACGAAGCATAAAATGTCACTTCGCGCATCTGAAACTGGCGAAATGGTCTTTGAGGATGTTTTTGTGCCGGATGAAAACGTATTTCCCGATATCACCGGACTTAAAGGCCCTTTTACCTGCCTGAATTCTGCTCGCTATGGCATTGCCTGGGGCACGGTAGGAGCAGCCGAATTCTGCTATCAAAAAGCGCGGGAATATGTAGGAGATCGCACGCAATTTGGCTATCCCATAGCCGCTAATCAGCTTCCACAAACCAAGCTGGCAAACATGCTTACTGATATTACACAGATGCAGCTGCTGGCTTGGCGATTGGGGAAATTGAAAGATGAGGGACGCGCCCATCATTCGATGGTATCAATGGCGAAGCGCAACAACTGCGGAACCGCGCTGGAGATAGCTCGAATATCACGAGATATGCATGGCGCTAATGGCATTACCGGTGAATATCGCGTAATTCATCATGTGATGAACCTCGAATCCGTCAATACCTATGAAGGCACTTATGATATTCACGGATTAATT
>CAJXOG010000019.1 GCA_913057775.1 uncultured Fodinibius sp.
CCAGACTTTCGTCGCATTTTTATGCCAGAAGATTACAACTATTATCCTTTGCGCAAAGAATTTCCACTGTTGGGCATTCCTGGTTCTATTGAACTGCCAAATTCAACGCCTGACACTGAGTAGCTTTTATTATGAGTAAAACAAGACTTGTCGATCAGTTAGATTCCAAATTTTTTGAAGAGCATCAAAATAAGCTCTATCAGGCTCTCGAGGATAAACATACAACCATCGAGATGCTTGATGAAGATGACCCACTCAATACCAAGATGGTGCTCAATATGGGGCCTCAGCACCCTGCAACACACGGGGTATTGCGCCTTATCCTACAATTGAGAGGTGAACTTATTGAAAAGGCGAAAGTAGATATCGGCTATCTGCATCGTGGTGTAGAAAAAATTGCAGAAAACAAGACCTATCAGGAGTTCATGCCCTATACCGATCGCATGGATTACCTCTCTCCTTACAGTAATAATGTCGCGCTCTGTACCGCGGTCGAAAAAATTGCAAATGTTGAAGTCCCCGAACGTGCCCATTATATACGAATGATTGGCTGTGAGTTAGCACGAATTTCTTCTCACCTCCTTTGGCTAGGCACTATGGTAATGGATGCCGGTGCTGTATCATTTTTTATCTGGACCTTCCGCGAGCGTGAAAAGCTGTATGATATTTTTGATCACATTGGCGGTCATCGTTTTACCATTTCTCATGCTCGCATCGGTGGCGTTGCCAATGACCTTACGGACGATGCTCTTGCAATGATAAAGGATTTTGTAAATGAGTTTCCGCAGGAGCTCAAGGATTTTCACGGACTGCTCGATCGAAATAAGATTTTCTTTGACAGAAACCGAGAAGTGGGTGTTTTAAAACCTGAAGATGCTTTAGAAATCGGGGCTACCGGCCCTACCCTTCGAGCATCGGGTTACGCCTATGATCTCCGTGATTTCTCCCCTTATGCTCGTTATGATGAGGTAGATTTTGAAATTCCTACTCGTCTTGAAGGCGACAATCTTGCACGATATTATGTACGGATGGAAGAGATGCATGAAAGTATTCGTATCATCCGTCAGTGTCTCGACAAACTTCCAAAAGGTCCGGTACGAACAGATAACGCCAAACAGGCTTATCCTTCCAAGGATGAAGTTTATTACTCGATGGAAGGTATGATTCACGACTTTATGATGACGGATACCGGAATTTGTCCGCCCGAAGGTGCCGAGACCTATCACGCTGTTGAAGGACCTAAAGGTGAGCTTGGTTATTATATTCAAAGCAATGGAACCGGCCACCCCTGGCGATTAAAAATCAATTCTCCTTCATTTAAAAACTTGCAGGCTCTGGAAGATATGCTTGATGGTGAAATGGTCGCAGATACTGTTGTAATTATTGGTGGAGTGGATCCCGTGTTGGGAGAAGCAGATAAATAGAACTAAAGTAGTGGGAACTGGGAAATGTTACTCCCAATTCTCGAAACATAAGATAGCATAATTTAATGGCTGAATTGTCATTTACACAGGAAGAACTTGACGAAATAGAACGGCTTAAGGCTAAGTTTCCAACGGCCAAAGCTGCTACCCTTCGCGTTTTATGGGTTGCGCAGCAGAAGTACGGGCATGTAGAACCGGAAGTACAGAACTTAGTTGCTAAAACATTGGACGTCCCGAAATCTCATGTACACGGCGTAGCGAGTTTTTATACGCAGTACTATAAAGAAGAAAAGGGTAAGTTTGTTCTGGATGTCTGTACATGTCTGAGCTGTCAACTTTGCGGAGGATATGAGATTTTACATCACCTTGAAGAAGAATTAGGTATCGAAGCAGGCGAAACAACTGATGATGGTATGTTTACTATCCAGGAAGTTGAATGCCTCGGTGCGTGTGGATATGCACCAATGCTACAGGTTACAAATGGCGTTTATGTCAATAACCTGACCAAAGAGAAGGTTGATACCCTGTTAGAGAATCTTAAAAACGGTAATATGCCGGAGTTTGAATCGATGGCAATGCCGGAACTGGAAAAACGAAATCAAGCTGCCTCAAAATAATGGCTCAAGACTGGAAATCATTTGAACCACTGCTTATTCCTGATATTCCCAATCTGGAAAAGATTGATGTTTATGAGGAAAACGGTGGCTATGACGCACTCAAAAAAATATTAAATGACCGCGATACATGGTCACGAAAAAGTGTTATTGAAGAAGTAAAGCAAGCAAATATCCGCGGTCGTGGTGGTGCCGGATTTAATGCCGGACTCAAATGGAGCTTTATGCCCGATCCCGATGGAGGTCCCCGTTACCTGGCTTGTAATGGTGATGAATCTGAACCGGGTACTTTCAAAGATCGCAAAATTTTTGAATTCAATCCGCATCTTTTTATTGAAGGTTCCCTTATTGCATCTTATGCAATGACTGTTGATACTATTTATGTCTATATTCGCGGGGAATATCTTTCCTGGGTGGATATGCTCCAAGAAGCCGTTGATGAGGCTTATGAAAGAGGATATCTCGGAGAAAACATTCTGGGCACTGATGTTTCCATTGATATGGAATTGACTTACGGTGCCGGAGCCTATATTTGTGGCGAAGAAACAGCTATGCTCGAATCTCTTGAAGGTAAACGAGGCTATCCGCGTACCAAACCTCCCTTCCCTGCTCAAAATGGCTTATGGGGACGTCCGACAACCATCAATAATATCGAAACGCTGGCTAATGTCCCGCTGGTAATTAACAACGGCGCTGACTGGTATGGCGATATTGGTGCCGAAGAACATCCCGGCCCGGTTCTTTATGGAATATCGGGTCATGTAAATCAACCCGGTGTTTATGAATACCCAACTGGAATTCCGGTTTTAGATTTAATTAATGATGTAGCAGGTGGCATTCGTGGTGGCAAAGATCTTAAAGCCATCATTCCGGGAGGGTCATCCACTCCTCCACTTAGAGCCGATCAGCTCGATGGCGTAACGATGAACTCTGATTCATTGAAAGATGTAGGGTCAATGATGGGTACGGCAGGATTAGTTGTAATGGATGAAGATACGGATATGGTAGACGTACTGTGGAGAATTGCTCACTTCTACCACCACGAATCATGCGGCCAGTGTACTCCATGTAGAGACGGTACCGGGTGGCTCGAAAAGGTCTTGAAGAAAATCAAAGATGGTGAAGGAGAAATGAAGGATCTTGATCTCCTTCTTGATGTTGGCAACCAAATGGAGGGACGTACGATATGCGCCCTTGCCGATGCTGCTGTATGGCCTGTTCGTCATACCATCAACCGTTTTAGAGATGAATTTGAAGAACGATGCAAGAAATCTGTTCACGCAGTTGCGTGATTTAAATAACAAATCACAAGTATCAAATTGCCTGATCGCGATTTGTTTTGTGAATTGAAATTTACTCAAAATTATGCCAGAAGTATTTATAGACGGTACACGTTACGAATATGATGAGGAAAAGGACGAAATGCTGCTCCAGTTTATTCTGGACCAAGGATTGGAAGTTCCTTTTTTCTGTTATCATCCATCCATGTCTATACCTGCCAATTGTCGACAGTGTATGGTAAAAGTAGGCACTCCGGTTAAAGACCAGGAAACGGGAGAATATGAACTGGATGAAGATGGCGAACGCAAAATTCGTTGGTTTCCCAAGTTCCAAACGTCCTGCTCGACCCGCCTTCAAGATGGAATGGTGGTTCTTACTCAAGAATCATCCAAAGAAGTAGCGCGCGCGCAAAAAGACAATCTGGAATTTATTCTCGTTAATCACCCACTCGATTGCCCTATCTGTGATCAGGCCGGTGAATGTCCACTACAAATTCAGACTTATAAGTATGGACCTGAAGGAAGCCGATTTGAAGTCAAGAAAGTACACAAACCCAAGCATGTAGATTTAGGTCCCCGCGTTACGCTTGATGCCGAACGCTGTATCAACTGTACGCGATGTGTACGCTTTACCGAAGAAATTAGTGAAACACATCAACTTACTATCGTACAACGGGGTGACGATAATTATCCTACCACAGCGCCCGGCGAAGAATTTGACGATCCCTACTCTCTTAATACCGTTGATATTTGCCCTGTAGGGGCACTTACCTCAACAGATTTTCGTTTTAAAGCTCGTGTTTGGGAAATGAATCAGACGCCCAGCATCGATATTACAAACGGAAAAGGATGTAATATCGACCTATGGACACGAGATAATGAAGTACTCCGGATTACTCCTCGACAGAATGAGGAAGTCAACGATTACTGGATGCCCGATGAAGGTCGTGAGGCATATGAGCAGTTTAACGAAAATCGTGTTGACCGCCCTTCTATCAAACTTGATGGAGACAACCAATCGAATACTTCCTGGAATAATGCAATCGAGACATTTGCTGAAGTATTAGAAGCCAACGATCCAAGTGATATTACTATTATCGGGAGTCCTCACGCATCGGTAGAAGAAAATTACGCATTCAATAAGTTTTTTAACCTACTGGGTGTGAGAAATGCAAAATTTACTCCGCATGTAATTCCCGGTGCCGGAGATGGTTTTCTCATTACTGATGACCAGGCTCCGAATACCAATGGATGCCGGGTTATCAATCTGGATGAGGCAGATGATACATCCATACAATCAAATGTTGCAGCTGCTAAAGTGGTTATCATCTTATCAGATGACTTAGTAGGCCGTGAGGTTCTATCAACCTCTGATCTTGATAATCCCTATACAATTTCATTGGCAACCAATCACAGTAAAACCACGAAAGCTTCAGACTTGGTAATCCCCATAACATGTGTTGCTGAACATGCAGCCAGTTATGTGAATATTGATGGACGTATCCAACGCTCCTACCCTGCCAAAGAAACAAAGTACACCAATCGTCGACTCAACCTTGAGATGTCAGAAGGACGTTTAGACCGATTTGGTACAAACTTTGACAACTGGGTCAGCGAAGAAAATAAGGTGGATTGCCTACCGGTTTGGGATTTTCTCAATAAGCTTGGTGATCGTTTGGGACTCGATTTTAAATATGATCATTCCCGAGAGGTTTTTGCTGAGCTTAGTAGTTCAATAGATGAACTTCAAGGTATTAGCTACGAGCGCATGGACGAAGAAAACGGCGTTCAACTACCGATCGAACAAAAAGAAGTAAAAGCTTAAATAAGACTTTTAAATGGAACCAGTAACAACAACGTCATATATCGTTCTAGGAGTTGCCCTATTTATGCTGCTTAACTCTGCAGCACTTGCCGTTTATGCCGAACGGCGCATTGCAGCCTCTATCCAAAATCGTCTTGGGCCAAATCGCGTGGGTCCATTCGGGCTCTTGCAACCTATTGCAGATGTTGTAAAACTCCTTCTCAAAGAAGATGTAACTCCGGCTCGTGGCTTTAAAACCATTCACGCTATAGCCCCGATGATACCAGTTATTACCGCACTAATGACGGTCGCCGTCATACCATTCGGAGATGGATTATATGCCACTGATATTAATGCGGCTGTTTTATACTTGCTTGCTGTCAACTCACTTGGTGTATATGGTGTTACGCTCGGGGGTTGGGCTTCAAACAGCAAATACTCGTTGTTAGGAGGATTACGTGCCGCCGCACAGATGATTAGTTATGAGCTGCCAATGGGAATGGCCGTTGCTTCTTGTGTCCTTTTTGCAGGCTCATTAAGCATGATAGATGTAGTAAATTCCCAAGAAGTCTGGTGGAACATTATTCGCAATCCTATTGGCGCTGTAATATTTATTGTTGCTGCTTTTGCTGAAGCCAATCGTACACCTTTCGATCTGGTTGAGGCCGAACAAGAGCTTGTTGGAGGTTTTCACACGGAGTACAGCGGCATGAAATTCGGCATGTTCTTTCTTGCTGAATATATGCACGTAATGATTGGCAGTATGCTCATTACTACTTTCTTTTTTGGAGGCTATCATCTGCCCTTTGCAGGTTATTGGTTGCCGGAAATGAGTCCTCTGGCAAAATCAATACTGGATGTATCTGTCTTTACCCTTAAGACATTCTTCTGGGCCTTTGTCTACATCTGGGTACGCTGGACCATACCCCGATTCAAATACAACCAGGTAATGAAATTGGGATGGAAACGCATGCTACCCATTAGTATCCTGAATTTCATTGTCTTAGCCATCATCATTTACGCCTGGCACCATTATTTGGGATAAATAGTAAATGAGTTTTTAAGGGCAGAAGACATTATTCTTATCTGCCCTTTTTTATTTCCCCTAATACTATCTTCTAGTCAGCTTTTAAAACCGCTGCTGTTTTTCGTTATAGAGGAAGTAATCCTTATACCAATCAACAAACTCTTTGATTCCTCTCTTGTGTCCTATTTGTGGCTGGAATTTTTACCTGCTAAAGTTGGTGGGATAGACGTTTACGAGTAATTATTATATGCAGGTAATTGGAATGAGCAATAATTTAACAATACAATTAGGAGTAATAGTGTGTATCGACGTCGATATTTTTACAGTCATTTCGTATTTTCTTTATTTGAAGAACGAACCAAAATTCCACTATCTGCAAATACATGAAAAAAGTTGCCTTTAAAACTCTTGGCTGTAAGCTAAATTACTCCGAAACAATGGCCATTCAGCGTGAGTTTGAGCAAGAGGGATATGATATCACCGAGTTCGATAACGAAGCAGATATCTATGTCGTAAACACCTGCTCGGTAACCCAAAGTGCCAACAGTACCTGCCGCCGAACTGTGCGCCGTGCTCTCCGCAGAAATCCAGAGGCCTTTGTTGCGGTAATAGGATGCTATGCACAATTGGAACCTGAGGAAATTTCTGAAATTGACGGGGTGGATGCCGTACTCGGGGCCAAGAACAAATTCAAGCTTCTCGAACTTTTTGATGATTTCGAAAAACGATCCGAACCTATTGTTTACAATTCGGATGTAAATGAAGCCGTTGATTTCCATAACGCCTTTTCTGCAGATGACCGGACTCGAGCTTTCTTGAAAGTTCAGGACGGCTGCAGCTATAACTGCTCATTTTGTACGATACCCATGGCGCGTGGCGAAAGCCGTAGTCCAAAAATTAATGCCGTTGTTGAAAACGCAAAGTTATTAGTCGAGGAAGGTTTTAAAGAAGTGGTAGTGACAGGTGTCAATGCCGGTGATTTTGGTCGCGGTACGGATGAAAATTTCTTCATGCTTCTGCAGGAACTGGATACCGTTAATGGGCTTGAACGCATCCGCTTTTCATCGGTGGAACCAAACTTGATGCACGAAGAAATCATCCACTTTACAGCGGAATCCGATAAAATCCAGCCGCACTTTCACATGCCCCTGCAAAGTGGCAGTGATAAAATGTTGGGACTCATGCGTCGTCGTTATCAATCCGATCTGTACCGACAGCGGGTTGAGCTCATTAAAAATTTGATGCCCGACGCCGCAATTGGGGTAGATGTGATTACAGGACATCCCGGAGAAACAGAGGAACTCTTTCAAGA
>CAJXOG010000020.1 GCA_913057775.1 uncultured Fodinibius sp.
ACTTTTTTGAAAGTAGATACAGGCGTATATTTTTGAATCAGTAGAAAATTGGAATAACTTTTTCTGGTAAAAAGAGGCAAAGGTGGGATGTTCAATTAAATCATTGAGTCGCTTGCGTTCAGTACCATCCAGAATATCGTCAAGCTCATTGAGTAGTTTTATGAAAAATGAATAATCTTTCGTCCGCTTGCTTATTTTTTTGATAATTTCGTCAGCATTGAGCTTTGGATCGGACTGTTCTGCATAATCCAGGATCAGAGAAAAAAAGTAATCCCTAAATTTTTGTTCATAGTTGTTCCAGTACTGTTGCTTCTTTCGGGTCCAAAAAGTATATCCCAGTAAAAAAAAGAATAGAAGGGCCAGGAAAACGGTTATTCCAATTAGTGACTGTAAGGCAATGTTAAAATCAAACATGCCACAATATACGTTCTAAGCGGCTTTTGTCAATAATTTTCGGATACGGGCCGCAAACTCCTTGGGTTGAAAGGGTTTGGTTATATATTCATCAGCAGTTAGGTCAAAGCCGCGTTCAATATCTTCGGAGCGTGATTTGGCTGAAACCAAGACCACTTTAGTCTGCTCAAATTTTTGATCTCCGCGAATTTTTTTAAGGATTTCGAATCCATTCATGCCGGGGAGCATCAAGTCTAAAATAATCAGCTGTGGAACATGTTCCTGGGCATATTCCAGTGCTTCAATCCCATTAGATTTGCTTACAATCTCATAATCAAACTCTTTAGAAACGAGTCGATTAATCAGTTTTCTGCTAAGGTCGTCATCATCAACGATAAGAATTTTCTTTTCTGGGGTTGATGATTGGGAACCACCCGTACTTTTATCTGTTGAATTTTTAGCAATGCCAGCTAACTTGCGATAAGAGTTCATTTTATTCATAACTGCCTTACTATTTTGCCGTTGAAACTTTTTGTGGCAGTTTCGTATTTGTGCTACTTCACGAAATGTAACATTTTCCATTAAAAAATCTTAATATTCTTTTTGGTATTCGTATCTTCCGTGCCGGTAAAGCAGATAGAAATATATCTCAAATAACGAAACTCCTCCTATTGGGTACCCGATAATGGATAATGTAACGCATCCGAAAATTCCCATTTCTTTATCCCAGGTATTGGTGCTTTTCATCGTTCTTTTTGCGGTGCTTCTTTTAGGACGCAGTTACGAGACTGTGCTCGGGATCTGGAATTTTGGAAGCGAGTTCGCAGCGTATACCTATCTTTGGAGTTCCTTGGTTAGAGATTTTCAGTTCTGCGTTATACTGCTTCCTGTGTTACTTCTTTTCTTATTAGGATTAAAAAAAATCCAAAACTCCAGTGTTGTAAATCAAATAATCGCTCATATTATCTCTCTTATAGGGATGGTGAACATATTATTGATATCATATTTTGGAGCGACACAGATGCCGTTGGGAGCAGAATTCTGGGCCTACTCATTTACCGAAATGGCAAACACAGTTATCGCTGCCGAGCAGGTGACGGTAGTGGGGTTTGGTTTTGTTATAATCGCATATGTTCTGATGTATGTCCTTGTTAGGAAAGTACAAGCAGCACATATTTTTGAGGAGGTGCAATCTAAAATTGTTTACGGCATGCTGACTGGAATCGTTGTTTTTTTGGGGATTTCATTCTTTAAGGCAGGTATTAGTGGTACACCGGCACAACAGGAAAAGCATGCAAACAAGCTGTCTTATTTTATCAGCCGGAGTTTTGGTGCAGTTGATTGGAATGAAAATGAATCTTCGGATTTTGATCCGGAAGAATATCCTTTGCTGCAAAGGGCTGACTATGAGAAGGATGTACTAGGGCCTTTTTTCGAAGATTTTAAGCGTCAGCCTAACATCGTGTTTCTGTTGGTAGAAAGTTTAGGCGGTGAATTTATTGGTCCATCCGGTCAATGGACCGGCTTTGCTCCTTATTTGGATTACCTTTCACAGCAGGGTTTGTACTGGGAAAACGGACTTAGTCTTTCTGGACGCACATTCGGGTTGATGCCGTCACTTTTAGGGTCGCTTCCTTTCGGCCGCCACGGATTTATGGAGCTTGGCCCCAACTATCCTAGCCACCAATCGCTTATTAGTATACTTGATAGCCGGGGCTACTATACAGCTTTTTACAGTGGATACGATACGTATTTTGATGGACTCGATTTTTTCCTGGATTATCAGGGGACCGATTTTGTATTAAATAAACAAAGTTTGGAGAAGCAGATCCCGGAGGAAAAAAGCCATTCAAACTACTGGGGCGTTGATGACAAAACCATGCTGGCGTTCTCCGCGGAATTATTGGATACCGCTAATACATTTCCACGGCTCGAGATCTACCACACCCTGCAAAGTCATTCCCCATTTACGGTTCCAAATACTGAAAGATATAAACAGGAGTTTCAGAGCCGGCTAAATAAATTGGATATTCCCGGGAAGCAAAAACAGGCCTACCAACAGTATCAAGATGAATTGACCACATTGTTATTTGCTGATGAGGCTGTTAAGCAATTTATGCAGTCATATCAAAAACAGCCACAATTCGAGAACACGATCTTTGTGATTACAGGTGACCATTGGCTCATTCCTGTCCCGCAAACAACGGCAATCTCACGATATCATGTGCCTATTATTATCTATTCCCCAAAATTGAAAAAAGCGGTTCACTTTAAATCGGTGAATACCCATGCCGAAATCACGCCGTCGCTTGTGGCAATGTTGGATCAAAAAACCGACTTGGATATGCCCAAACAAGTGCATTGGATCAGTGGGCTGATGGATACGACGAAACCCTTTCAGAGTACGCAGTCAGTGCCGTTTATGCGTAATAAAAATCGTATTTCGGATTATCTGGATGGGAGGTATTATCTGTTTGGCGATGAGTTATACTCATTGAACGAAACTCTTTCACTTAGGCGCAGCAATAACTCAGAGAAAAAAGAAGAGCTGCGTAAAAAGCTGAATAAGTTTAAGTCGATAAACAACTTTGTAGTGCAAAATAACCGGTTATATCCCACGCAAAATCAAAAAGCAAATCCATCAGAGAAATATGCTTTTCTATCTGAATATGACACGCTTTTTGCAAAACTGGATTCATTGCAATTAACAATTGATGAGCAGTTTGAGGAGGTTCGGCAACGGGCTTTTGACGGTGATTATGAAGTGGCTCGGGTTATCGCAAGGCGGATCCTGTTGCGAGCTCCCGAATATCACGATGTACAAATTTTAATCGGTCGAACGAATGCCTGGGAGGGTAATTATGAGCAGGCAGAGATGCATTTCAGAAAGGTGTTGGAAGAAGATGCAACCTACAAGGACACCTACAATGCTTATGTGGATAATGAGATCTGGCAGGGTGATTACGAAACAGCGTTGCAGGTTATTGAGCAGGGACTCGAGCATCACCCTCAAAGTAAATCATTTTTGGCAAGAAAGATTAAAATTTTTGGCTATTTGGATAAGCGAAATGAGGCTCAAGAAATATACGACGAGCTTAAGATGTTGGATGCAGATTATAAGGAACTACCTAACTTGAAGAAATATATTGGCAAATAATATTTTACCTTGCAGCGACGGTGAACAATTAAATCGATGATATGAAAAAAATAATTACCATCTGCATATGGTTTTTGTTGGTGGGCAGTGCTGCAGTTTATGCGCAAGATATGAAAGAGCTTTCCGTTGACCAGCTTTATGAAAAAGCTAGAACGGCTGCTTTTGATGATGGTGATTATGTAACGGCGCGGAAGTATGCTTATGAGGCCTTGAGTCGAAGCCCGAATTATCATGGCATACGAATTTTTGTAGCGCGTCTGTACAGCTGGGAAAGTAACTATGAAAAGGCTGAAGATGAACTGAGCTATGTGCTGGAAAAAGATCCCCAAAACCGCAGAGCATTGATGACCTTGCTGGATACTCAAAAATGGTCGGCCGAAATGGATGCGGCTCTGAAAACAGCGAACCGGGCATTAAAATATTATCCCGGGGATACTGAATTTATGCTGGCGAAAGCGTCCGTTCTTTATGGAATGAAAAACTATGGGGAAGCAGAGCAGACATATAAAGCTATCCTTGCAGAAGACTCCGGAAATCGCAAGGCGCGTGAAGGATTGGAAGATAGCCAGTTGCAGCAAAGGAAGTATCGTGCCAAGATATCTTATCGCCATGATCGGTTTCGTACAATTTTTGATCCCTGGCATTTTACAGAATTTGGGCTAACACGACAAACGCCCATCGGCTCAATTACGGGTCGGGTTGAGTATGCACGTCGATTTGGTAACGATGGTGTGCAGTTTAATATTGATGCGTATCCGTCTATCGCCCCGGGATTTTATGCCTATGTGAGCGGCGGGTATTCACAGTCTCCTGTGCATCCCGATTATAGGTTTGGATTTTCGCTTTACAAATCGCTGCCTGCTGCTTTTGAATTAGAAGCTGGAATACGATACCTCGATTTTGGAACTTCTCAAACTGATATCTATACCATATCACTCACAAAATATCGGGGCAGCTATCTATTTACAGCGCGGACGTATTTAGTCCCGTCATCGGGAGGTACGTCCAGATCCCTGAATTTAGTGGCACGCCGGTATTTTGGGACGGCCGAAACCTATATAAGTTTAAATGGAGGGTACGGCACCGCTCCAACAGAAATTGAATTTTCTGATGATATTGCAGCATTGGATTCATGGTCGATAAGTATTGACGGACAGTATGCTTTATCTGACATTTGGTTCATAGGAGGCAATGTGGGTTTTGACTCCTCTGAATATCCTAATTTTACCAGGGAACGCTTTAGTGCAAAAGTGAATATTTCGTATCGATTTTAGCAGTTCATTCACCTTTAATTTCAGCGCCGGCAACCTTGGGATTTGCTTTTCTTTTCCAACGAGCCAAAATAATTCCCACTATTACCAGTGCTGAGCCGGTATATTGGAGAAAGGTTAGTTGTTCATTTAATAAAACGATTCCAAAGAAAAGTCCCATTACGGGCACAAGGTTTTGGTAGGTTGCTGTATGGACAGCTCCGACAGTCTGAAGCCCATAGTTCCAGATGAGATATGCTACTCCTATGGATAACAGTCCGCTGTAAATAACCCCGCCATAGGCCGCTGCCGAAATTTGTGTCCAATCAAGTTGTATGATCTTTGGCAACCCCATCAGAAAAAGAACAATTGCACCGATGGTGGCCATAATCGCTGAAAACTGAATGGGCGTATAGCGTGTCAGGAAGGATTTGGAGAGGATAGTGTAGCCACCCCAAACAATGGCAGCGCCGATAATAATGATATCTCCCAGAAAGGTATCAGAACTAAATGAAAAAGGATCATTGCCTCCGGAAATAATAAAAATAATGCCGGCAAAGGCAGCAAGAACGCCAAGCGTTTTGAAGATATTCATCTGTTCAAGGTTAAAGAAATGGCTTATGAGGGCGACCCAGATTGGGATCGTACCCAGCATAACAGCGGCATTTGCTGCGTAAGTATAGTCAATACCAATAATAAATAAGCCCTGGTAGATGAGATTACCCAATAGTCCCATGCAGATGAGTGGTAGCCAATCTTTTTTGGGGATGGTAAATAGTTGTCGGCGATAGAGTAGTACAATCCAGATAATAGCTGCGGCAAAAATAAATCGCAGACCGTTAAAGCTAAGCGGATCAATTTCGGCCAGGGAGTATTTGACGACAGAAAAATTTAATGCCCAAATTATTGCTACTAAAAACAGAGAGAATTCTACAAGAGACTTTTTGGAAAAATTCAATGAGATCATTGTGGTTGGATATGAAAATGTGACGTTCAAGGTAGGGGATAATTGGGAAAGTGTTATGGGGTATTACAATTATTAATGTGAGGACGGGAATTTTTTAACTGCTAATGTTGTACTTATATAAGATTACCCTTAACTTTGGTCACTTTCTGACTGGCAGTCATTTCAATAAAAAATATATGGGAAAAGAAGATCGAAAAGCACGAGAAAAAGAGCGGCGGCGTAATCAAATTATCGATGCCGCTGAACGGATTATTTTTTCAAAAGGTCTCGAGCAGGCAACGATGGATGAGATCGCTGAAGAGGCTGAACTAAGCAAGGGTACACTCTATCTTTATTTTAAAAACAAAACGGAGCTCTACCTTGCAATTACGCAGCGCGGATCGGATTTGTTAAATAGTCAGTTTGCCAAAGTTTTTGCCGGTGGACATGATCACACAGGATTGGAATTAATTCGTTTACTGGGAGAAACTTATCTCAATTTTGTAAGGGAAAATCCCAACTATTTTAATGCTTTCATGTACTATGAGTCGCTCAGCGATGTTAAAGAGCTT
>CAJXOG010000021.1 GCA_913057775.1 uncultured Fodinibius sp.
ACCATATTACGGGTATATTGGACGTGTCCCGGTGTATCGGCGATAATAAACTTACGATTTGGGGTCGAGAAATAGCGATAGGCTACGTCAATGGTGATGCCTTGCTCACGCTCGGCGGAAAGCCCGTCGGTCAGCAGGGCCAAATTCGTATATTCGTCTCCCTTTTTACGACTGGACTCTTCAATCTTTTCCATCTGATCATCAAAGATGGATTTGGAGTCATACAGCAAGCGGCCAATTAAGGTACTCTTGCCGTCATCTACGCTGCCCGCCGTGGTAAAGCGGAGCAGATCCATGTCTAAATACTTCTGTGCTTCGTTTTCGTTACTCATTACTTAAAATATTTCTTGTACTGGTTAGAATAGAACACGGATCAACGCCGGTTAAACTGATACTTACAGATAATTCATCTGCGACAACCTGCACAATCCGCATAATCTGTGTTCTGTAAAAATTAAAAGTATCCCTGTTTTTTCCGCTCTTCCATCGCCGCTTCGGCCTTTTTGTCATCGGTGCGATTACCGCGTTCTGTAATACGCGCTGAGGCCACCTCTTCAATTATTTGCGGGATAGTATCGGCATCGGATTGAAAAGCTCCGGTGCAGGTCATATCGCCAATGGTTCGGAATCGAATTTTCTTCTCTTCGTATTCTTCCTCTTCCGAAAGCGTAATAAATTGCGACTTCGCCAGATAGGTCCCCTCACGCTCAACCACATCTCGGGTATGCGCCAGATACAGGCTGGGAATGTCGATATCTTCCGCGGCAATATACTGCCAAACATCCATCTCGGTCCAGTTGCTCAACGGAAAGACGCGGAAGTGTTCACCCTGATTCTTTCGTCCGTTATACAAGTTCCACAACTCCGGACGCTGGTTTTTGGGATCCCATTGGCCGAATTCATCGCGGTGAGAAAAGAACCGTTCTTTGGCACGCGCTTTTTCCTCGTCACGACGAGCCCCGCCAAATGCCGCATCAAAGTCGTGCTCTTCCAGTGCATTTAGCAGCGTGGGAATCTGCAGCTTATTGCGACTGGGATTGGGTCCTTTGGGCTCCTTCACCTTGCCCGCATCGATCATATCCTGTACGTGAGCAACAATAAGATCAACGCCCAGATCATCCATCAGCTGATCGCGGAATTCAATGGTCTCATCAAAATTATGCCCGGTGTCAACGTGTAAAAATGGAAATGGAATTTTGCCCGGCCAAAACGCTTTTTGGGCCAGCCGTGCCATAGTAATCGAATCCTTTCCGCCAGAAAACATGAGAACAGGATTCTCAAACTGTGCGGCTACCTCCCTGAAAATATGAATAGATTCCGACTCAAGTTGTCGGATGTGGTTTAGCTTATATAAATGCATTTGTATGTTTTATTTTTTGTCAAACTAAAGCGGGTAAAAGTAAGAATTTTGAAACCCAATGACTACTGCAATTTCACAACCCCAATAAACAGCAGGTGGGTGTCTACAAGTGGTAAAACGTTTCACTCCCACATTAAAGCAACTTCGTTTCTCGAGAGTAAAACTCTCTCAAAACTACACGATCCTGAAACAAGTTCAGGATGACACTGCTTTTTCGACCTCTGTCATCGGTCGCCTGTAAGCACTCTAACATTCAACCTTCAACATTAAACATCTAACTCTTAGTAACTTAATAACCTCATCACCTAATTCTCTAACTCCCAACCCTTTCCCTCAAATACTCAAAAACCCGCTCCACCCCTTCCTCAGGAGTGATATTGGTAGTATCTATCCGTAGTTCGGGATCTTCCGGTTCTTCATAGGGATCGCTAATACCCGTAAAGTTTTCGATTTCTCCTTTTCGTGCTTTCTCATAGAGTCCTTTTACATCGCGTTCTTCACACACTTCCAGCGGCGTGGAGATATGAATCTCGGTAAAATCCTCACACCTATTGCGGACAAAATCGCGGGCATCCTGGTAGGGTGATATAAATGAAGCCACTACAAACACGCCGTGCTTCTGTAATAGACTTGCGACAAAACCAACGCGCTTCACGTGATCATCACGCTCTTTTTTAGAAAATCCGGTGGTCGGAAACACTTCCCGAACCGCATCCCCATCCAGATGCTCTACCTCATAGCCGTCTTCTTTTAATTGCGCATATACTTTTTCTGATATCGTACTCTTCCCCGATCCGGATAATCCTGTAAACCAAAGGACGGTGGGTTTTAAATTTGCTTCGCTCATAGTAATAAATTAAAAGTTTTGAGTGTTAAGTTTTCCATATCTAAAGACAGACGACAAATGACGGGCGACCGGCTATGATATTGCTCTTTTAAATGCATTTAATTTTGCAAATAATTCCGATCCTAAATCTTCAAACCTATTTAATAATTCCACGTTAGAATCCATGTAGTTGCGTTCCTGTATTAATCGAATACACGCGACAACCTCTATATGTGAGCGAATTGCAAAGGATAAAAATCGCAACTGCTCGGGATTAGTTTGTCCAGTAGATCCTTCAGCAATATTCAAAGCTATTGATGTTGAAGCTCTTCTGAGCTGTGAATTTAAGTTAAATCTTTCATGATCTGGTAGCTTTTCAGCTATGTTATATGCAAGAGCATTAAACTTTATTGCAAGCTTCCAAACTTCCAATTTTTCAAACTTGTACGTCATAATAATCCAATCTTAATTCAATGTAGCGGTCATCAGTCATTTGTCGACTGTCTTTATTGTAAGAGCCCAGAACCAATTCATCCTTACAAGATAAGCTACCAAATTCAGTTTCTGCTAATTCATCATTCAACACTCAAAATTCAACATTATCTTCGAGTCCAATCAAAAAGCTGCCATTCTTTAAATCAGGCTTATTATAGGTCAATGGCGACAAATGCACTCCTTCGCGCGCCGAATAGCGATATACTGCATCCCCGGCAGCCACATCCCACTCCATAGTAGGACCCATACGCGGGTAGATATCGGCCTTTCCTTCGGCTACCAGACAAAACTTTATGGAACTTCCCGCCGGAACCGTTTCTTTGACCGTGAGTCCTTTTTCTTTGAGTTGATCCACTAATTTATCGGAACCATGTGACCGACTCTGTACAGCGGTAAGTTCATTTTCTTTACTGCTGGCGGATGAGTAAATACGGTCCGGAGCATCAGTTCCTACTTGCTTGAAAGAACCTTTCCCCTTTTCGGCATAATACATCGTCTGCTTATCCGGAACGTAAACTACTCCCAAAACCGGCACCCCATCCTCAATCAGAGCAATGTTAACCGTAAATTCTCCATTTTTTTTGATGAACTCCTTGGTACCGTCCAGTGGATCTACAATCCAGAACTTGTTCCACCCTTTGCGCTCTTCGTAATCGGGAATGCCTGACTCCTCCGAAATTCCAGGCGTATCAGGATCCAGCTCATTTAGTGCATCAATTATAATATGATGTGAAGCCAAATCAGCCTTCGTGAGAGGAGAATCATCATCCTTGCGGGTGATCTCCACATCCTGTGCATCGTGATAAATTTCCAGCATCGCTTCGCCGGCTTCCTTCGCTATTCCAATAATTTCTTTAAGCATAATTTTTGATCAATATTGCGGGAGTACAACTCCCTTTAAACTATTATAAATTGTAATATTTAAAGTGCAACTGTTAACATTTAGCACCCAACATTCAACTTTCAACACCTAATCTAAAAAGGCCAAATTTGTGGCACCAAAAATATGGTAATCGCCGCAATGATCAAATTCAATGGCAGACCTATTTTGGTAAAATCGGTAAATTTGTATCCGCCTGGACCATACACCATCAGGTTCGTCTGATAGCCAATGGGCGTTGAAAAACTGGCCGAAGCCGCCATAATAATCGTCATTACAAACGGCATATAGCTTATCCCAAACGAAGATGCAAGCGAAATGGCAATAGGAAAAATAAGTACCGCAGCCGCATTGTTGGTAACCATTTCGGTTAATAACCACGTTGCCAAATATACTCCTGTCAGCGCCAGGTACGGACTACCCTCCGTATATCCTAAAAATGCTTCTGCCAATACCGTAGCTCCGCCCGTAAACTGCAACGCACTACCGATGCCAAGGCTGGCTGCAATCACAAGCAAGACTGACCAATCGATATAATCTTTTGCTGTTGATGCCCGAACACATCCCGTTCCCACCATCAATCCCGCTGCCAAAAATGATGCCTGAAACATCGAAAGCAAGCCAAATGCGACGGTAGTAATCATCACGGCCAATACACCCCAGGCAGCGCCTGACTTTTCATAATTAGGCGGTGTCGAATCACTGATGGCACTCGTCAAATAGTAATCACTGGAATTTCTATACTGCTCCAGAAAGTTGGGATGAGCTTCCAGTAATAGCGTGTCACCCGTCTTTAGCCGGATATCTCCCACCTTTTCTTCAATGCGTTCTCCATTTCGGGAGACTGCCAACACAACGGCATCGTAGATATTACGAAAGCGTCCTTCTTTAATAGTTGTCCCATTTACAGGATGGGAAGGCGATACCACAGCCTCAATTAACAGTCGCTCGCGACGAGAGGAGTTGAGTTTAAAAATCTGATCGGTGGCAGGCTTTAATCCCTTTATTTGCTGTAGATCTACAATCGAATCCACAACTCCAGTAAAAATAAGACGGTCACCGCCCTTCAGCTTCTGCTCCGGATCAACGGCAGCAATGATATGATCTTGTCGGTAAATCTCCACCAGATATAATCCCGGGAGGTGACGCAGCCCCGCCTCTTCAACCGTTTTTCCGGGCAGCGGACTTTCATCTTCTACAATCATCTCGATGGTATATTCACGCGGATCCTTGAATGTATCGAAGCCGGAACCCCGGTCGGGCAACAGTTTTTTAGCAAAGACGGTCAAATAGATAAAACCAACAATAGCGGCCGGCACGCCAATAAGTCCGGGTTCAAAAATCCCAATGGTCTCCGTTGAAGCCTCATCAATCAGCAATCCATTTACAATAAGATTAGTGCTGGTTCCAATAAGCGTACAGGTTCCCCCCAGAATAGCGGCATAGCTCAGCGGTATTAATATCTTTGATACAGCAATCTGATTTTTACGCGCCCAATCTTCCA